>NC_014151.1:0-2400000 GCF_000092865.1 Cellulomonas flavigena DSM 20109
ACTATGTGGACGACGGTCGCCCGTGCCACACTCAGGCAGCCGCACGACCCGACCATCGAGGTAGACGTTGTCACAGGACGAAGAGCCGACCCGCGTGTGGGGCCACGTCGTCACGAGCCTCGAGGCGAGCCCCGACATCACGCCGCGGCAGCTCGCGTTCGTCCGCCTCGCGCACCCTCTGGGTCTGCTGGACGGCACGATGCTGCTCGCCGTCGGCAACGACCTCACCAAGGAGTACCTCGAGACGCGTGTCCGCGCCGAGGTGACGCAGGCGCTGACGGAGGCACTGGGTCGTGAGGCCCGCTTCGCGATCACGGTCGATGCCGAGGTGGCCGACGACGTGCCGCCTGCGCTGCGGGTCGTCCCGCCGGCACCGTCCGCTCCCGCGGGGCCGTCGTACGACTCCCCCGCGTACGACGGCAACGCCTACGAGCCCCCCGGGTACGAGCGCAGCGCCGAGCAGCGCCCGGACCTCGCCCTCGTCACGTCGCACCCCGGGTTCCTGCGCGACCAGGGGGCCGACGAGGACGCCGCCCTTGTCACTCCCGCCGAGCAGCCGGTCGAGGCCCGACCTTCTCTGCGTGCGGTCGACGGCTCCTCGTACGACGCCCCCGCCCCTCGGCGCGGACTGTCCGAGCCGGCGCGGCTGAACCCGAAGTACCGCTTCGAGACCTTCGTCATCGGATCATCCAACCGCTTCGCGCACGCCGCGGCCGTCGCGGTCGCGGAAGCGCCGGCCAAGGCGTACAACCCGCTGTTCATCTACGGCGACTCGGGACTCGGCAAGACGCACCTGCTCCACGCGATCGGCCACTACGCGCAGAACCTGTACCCGACGGTGCGCGTGCGCTACGTGAACTCCGAGGAGTTCACCAACGACTTCATCAACTCCATCGGTGAGGGCAAGGCGGGCGCGTTCCAGCGCCGCTACCGCGAGGTCGACGTCCTGCTCATCGACGACATCCAGTTCCTGCAGGGCAAGGAACAGACGATGGAGGAGTTCTTCCACACGTTCAACACGCTCCACAACGCCAGCAAGCAGGTCGTCATCACGTCCGACGTCCCGCCGAAGCAGCTCAACGGGTTCGAGGACCGGATGCGCTCGCGCTTCGAGTGGGGGCTCATCACGGACGTGCAGCCGCCGGACCTCGAGACCCGCATCGCGATCCTGCGCAAGAAGGCGGCGAGCGAACGGCTCCAGGCGCCCGACGACGTGCTGGAGTACATCGCGTCGCGCATCTCGACCAACATCCGTGAGCTCGAGGGTGCGCTGATCCGTGTGACGGCGTTCGCCAACCTCAACCGTCAGCTGGTCGACGTGTCGCTCGCGGAGATCGTCCTCAAGGACCTCATCTCCGACGACCAGACTCAGGAGATCACCGCGACGACCGTCATCGGGCAGACGGCCGCGTACTTCGGCCTGTCGATCGAGGACCTGTGCGGCTCGAGCCGCTCGCGCGTGCTCGTCACCGCCCGGCAGATCGCGATGTACCTGTGCCGCGAGCTCACCGACCTGTCGTTGCCGAAGATCGGGCAGGCGTTCGGCGGTCGTGACCACACGACGGTGATGCACGCGAACCGCAAGATCCGCGAGCTCATGGCGGAGCGCCGGTCGATCTACAACCAGGTCACGGAGCTGACGAACCGCATCAAGCAGCAGCACCGCGGCTGATCGCCGTCCCCTCCCCTTCCACCTGCCTCGGGCAGACGCAACGGTTGTCCACAGGTTTGCCCACCGGCTGGGGACACTTGTGAACTCCTTCACCCTATCGGTCCAACCGGGCGTTCCCGGCTGGGCCGACCGTCCTTCGCAACCCCCTGACCTGCGACGACGCAGCATCGCGGTGCGGCCCCGCATCGGCCGTCCCCCGGGTGAGACGATGTGGACACCTGTGGACGAGCGTGGCGATACCGGACACATCCACAGCTCTGTCCCCTGTCGGGGACGGGTGAAACATGCATGGGACGAATGTGCACACCTGTGTACAGAGCTGTGGACGACGGTGGACGACGCGGGTGAGAGCTGTGGACGGCAGGTGCCTCACCGGTGGACACCGGAGGATGCTTCCGGCTCCGTCCACCACCGTCCACGGGTCGCCCGGCGTGGCGTCCCCAAGCTCCCCACACCCCGACACGCGGTGCGACCTGCGGCTCGACCGGTTTTCCCCATCGTCAACACCCCCGATGACGATGACGAACCATTCATCAGAGGGGGATCCACACACCGGCGTGAGGGACGTGCCGACCGGCCCGAGCCGTGCACCTGCAGGACGAGCCGACGACGAGGCCGTGAGCCGTGTACCGACCGTCGGACCTGTCGCGTAGTCTTCGAAGCAGCCCGCCAGCACCCGCTGACGCGCCTCGCCGTGCTCGCGTCCGCCCGCACGGCCGAGCGCACCCGGGCCGGACGACGAGAAGGTGATGCATGAGGTTCCGCGTCGATCGAGACGTGCTCGCCGATGCCGTCACGTGGACCGCACGCAGCCTGCCGACCCGACCGCCGGTGCCCGTCCTGGCAGGTGTGCGCATCGAGGCGGACACCACCGGCACGGTTCAGCTCTCGAGCTTCGACTACGAGGTCTCGGCACGCGCGCAGCTCCCCGCCGACGTGAGCGAGCCCGGCACGGTCCTGGTGTCCGGGCGGCTGCTCGCCGAGATCTCCCGCGCCCTGCCGGCCAAGCCCGTCGACGTCGTCCTGGACGGCACGAAGGTGCAGGTCACCTGCGGTGCCAGCCGCTTCACGCTGCTGACGATGCCGGTCGAGGACTACCCCAGCCTGCCGGTCATGCCCGAGGTCACGGGCACGGTCGACGGGGACGAGCTGACGCACGCCGTCGCGCAGGTCTCCGTGGCCGCGAGCCGCGACGACACCCTGCCGCTGCTCACGGGCGTGCGTGTCGAGATCGAGGGCGAGCGCGTGACCCTCCTGGCGACCGACCGGTACCGCCTCGCGCTGCGCGAGATGACGTGGAAGCCGGCGAGCCCCACCGTCGAGGCCGTCGCGCTGGTCCGCGCCCGCACGCTGTCCGACGCGGCCAAGTCGCTGGGCGGTGCCGGCTCGGTCTCCGTCGCGCTGTCGGACGGCGGCGGTGTCGACCTCATCGGCTTCGAGGCCGGCGGACGTCAGACCACCAGCCTGCTCGTCGACGGCGACTACCCGCCCGTGCGCCGCCTGTTCCCGGACGAGACGCCGATCCACGCGATCGTCCACCGCCAGGCCCTCGCCGAGGCCGCCAAGCGCGTCGCCCTCGTCGCGGAGCGCAACACCCCGATCCGCCTGTCGTTCAGCGACGGCCAGGTCGTCCTCGACGCGGGGCAGGGCGACGACGCGCAGGCCTCGGAGGCCCTCGAGGCGTCGCTGGTCGGCGACGACATCTCGGTCGCATTCAACCCGCAGTTCCTCGCCGACGGCCTGGGCGCGCTGGACACGACCTTCGTGCGGATGTCCTTCACGCACCCGAACAAGCCGGTGGAGTTCACCGGGCAGGAGTCGCTCGAGGGCGACGACCGCAAGGACTACCGCTACCTGCTGGTCCCGATCCGCTTCGCGACCTGACCTCACCCCCGCGCGTTCGCGCGGCAGGTGCGGCACAGTGGCCGGGGACGGTCGCGGGACGACCGGCGACCACGACGCGCGGTGAGAGGGGCTGGACGACGATGCACATCGGTCTGGTGGGCCTGGGCAAGATGGGCGCGAACATGCGCCGCCGGATCCGGGAGGCCGGGATCGAGGTCACGGGCTTCGACCGGAACCCCGAGGTGACCGACGTCCCGAGCCTGGAGGCGCTGGTCGAGGCACTGCCGGCGGGCGAGCGCATCGTGTGGGTGATGGTGCCCTCGGGCCCGATCACCGACGCGGTCGTGCAGGACCTGGCGCGGCTCCTCTCCCCCGGTGACCTGGTGATCGACGGCGGCAACTCGTACTACCAGGACGATGAGCCCCACGCGGCAGCCCTCGCCGAGCACGGCGTCGGGTTCGTCGACGCGGGTGTCTCCGGCGGCATCTGGGGCCTGGAGAACGGCTACGGCCTGATGGTCGGCGGCTCGCCGCAGGACGTCGAGCGCGCGATGCCCGTCTTCGACGCGCTGCGTCCTCCGGGGGAGCGCGCCGACGGCTTCGTGCACGTCGGCCCGGTCGGCGCGGGGCACTACGCGAAGATGGTCCACAACGGCATCGAGTACGGCCTCATGCAGGCCTACGCCGAGGGCTACGAGCTCCTGGCCGCGAAGGACCTGGTCACGGACGTGCAGGCCACGATGCGTGCGTGGACGCAGGGCACGGTCGTGCGCTCGTGGCTGCTCGACCTGCTGGTGCAGGCGCTCACCGAGGACCCGCGGTTCGGGGCGATCGACGACTGGGTCGAGGACTCCGGCGAGGGTCGCTGGACGGTCGACGAGGCGATCGACCTGGCCGTGCCGGCGCCGGTGATCTCGGCGGCGTTGTTCGCGCGGTTCGCCTCGCGGCAGGGCGAGTCGCCGGCGATGAAGGCCGTGGCCGCGCTGCGCCAGCAGTTCGGCGGTCATGCCGTGCGCGCGGCGGGCGCGGAGACCGTCACGCCGTCGGCCCCGCCCACGTCGGAGGCCTGAGTCGCGTGTACGTCGCGCACCTGTCCCTCACCGACTTCCGGTCGTACCCGCAGGTCGAGCTGCCGCTCGAGCCGGGCATCACCGCGCTCGTCGGCCCCAACGGGCAGGGCAAGACGAACCTCGTCGAGGCCGTCGGGTACGTCGCGACGCTCGGAAGTCACCGGGTGCCCTCGGACGCGGCCCTCGTCAGGGCCGGCACGAGCCGCGCGGTCGTGCGCGCCAAGGTGGTGCGTGAGGAGCGGTCGACGCTCGTCGAGGTCGAGATCACGCCCGGGAAGGCCAACCGGTCGCGCGTCAACGGCGGCTCCCCCGGTCGGGCGCGCGACGTCCTCGGCATCCTGCGCACGGTGCTGTTCGCCCCGGAGGACCTCGCCCTGGTCAAGGGTGACCCGGACGGTCGGCGCCGGTTCCTCGACGAGCTGCTGGTCCAGCTCACGCCGCGGATCGCGGGCGTCCTGGGGGACTACGAACGGGTGCTGCGGCAGCGCTCGGCACTCCTGAAGTCCGCGGCGGCCGCGACGCGTGCGCGCGCGGGTGCGGACCTGCGCACGCTCGACGTGTGGGACGCCAAGCTCGCGCAGACCGGCGCCCAGGTCGTCGTCGCACGTCAGGCCCTGGTGCGGGCGCTGCAGCCGCGTGCTGCCGACGCGTACCGCCAGGTCAGCGCAGGCCAGGGCGAGCTGGTGCTGACGTACCGATCGTCTCTCGACGCCGCCCTGGACGAGGCTCCGGACGCCCTGACGGGTGCGCCGGACGTGGGCGTCGAGCTCGTCGAGGCGCGCCTGCTCGACGCGATGGGCCGGCTGCGCGGCAAGGAGATCGAGCGGGGCGTGTGCCTGGTCGGCCCGCACCGCGACGACCTGGTGCTCGAGCTCGGCGGGCTGCCGGCCAAGGGGTACGCGAGCCACGGCGAGTCGTGGTCCGTGGCCCTCGCGCTGCGGCTCGCGTCGTACGGGTTGCTGACGCACGGCGTGGACGACGCCGGTGCGTGGTCGGCGGACTGGGGGCCGGACGGTGAGCCCGTGCTCATCCTGGACGACGTGTTCGCCGAGCTGGACGCACGCCGCCGCGAGCGGCTCGCGGAGCTGGTCGCGCCCGCGCGGCAGGTGCTGGTGACCGCTGCGGTCCCGCAGGACGTGCCGGAGCCGCTCGCGGGTGCGCGCGTCGACGTGCTGGGTGGGGAGGTCGCCCGTGTCCTCTAGGCCGGGTCCGCGCCCGGCGTCCCCCGCGGCGGCCCGCCGGGCGGACGCGCCCCCGGCGGACGCGGGCGACGACGCCCTCCTGCCCGCCCCGACGGCGGTGCCGGACGGCCTGCCCGTCTCGGAGCTGGTGACGCTCACGCCGCCGGAGCAGGTGGCGCGCGCGGCCCTCGCGCGCGCCAAGGCTGCGGCGCGAGCGCGCGGCCTGCGTCCCGGCGTGGTGCGCGGCACGGCGACGACGAGCGGTGCGGCGCCCGGACCGCGCGACCCGCAGCCACTGGCCGTGTCCGCGGGCCTGCTGGCGCGTGACCTGGGCTGGGAGCCGGGCCTCGTGGTGGGCGACCTGGTGCACCGGTGGGCACAGATCGTCGGGCCGCAGGTCGCGGACCACTGCGAGTACGTGTCGTTCGCGTCCGGTCTGCTGACGGTGCGGGCGTCGTCGACGGCGTGGGCGGCGAACCTGCGGTTGCTGGCGCCGGCGATGCTCGCGCGGTTCGACGAGGCGCTGGGGGCAGGTGTCGTCGTGCAGGTCGACGTGCTCGGTCCGGTCGGCCACGGCTTCGGCCGCGGCCCGCGCCGCGTGGCGGGCCGGGGCCCGCGCGACACGTACGGCTGACGCCCGCGCAGGGGCGCCGACGCCGACGACCCGCCCGTCCTGCCCGTGATCAGGACTCCACCAGGTAGACTGAAGAGGTCATCAGAGGCGCCTGCGCGCCCCCGAGAGCCGAGAACTTCACCGTCGTGGGGTGATCCGGACTCGTCGGCGGTTCGCAGCCGTCCACGACGCGCCTGGCGCGTACCGAGCTCTCGAGGAGAACCGCTGCCCGTGGCCGACCAGAGCACCCCCCGCGACCCGCAGGACGAGACCGCGGAGGGTCAGGACCCGGGCGGGGCCCCGACCCCCGACGCGCCCCCGGCGGCGAAGCCGTCGGGCAGCACGTACGACGCGAGCAACATCACCGTCCTCGAGGGCCTCGAGGCCGTTCGCAAGCGGCCCGGCATGTACATCGGCTCGACCGGTGCGCGCGGTCTGCACCACCTGGTCTACGAGGTCGTCGACAACTCCGTCGACGAGGCCCTCGCCGGGTACTGCGACACGATCGAGGTGACGCTGCTGGCCGACGGCGGTGTGCGCGTGACCGACAACGGGCGTGGTATCCCCGTCGCGATCCACCCGACCGAGGGGCGGCCCACGGTCGAGGTCGTCATGACGATCCTGCACGCGGGCGGCAAGTTCGGCGGCGGCGGTTACGCGGTCTCGGGCGGTCTGCACGGTGTCGGCATCTCCGTGGTCAACGCGCTCTCGTCGCGCGTCGAGACCGTGGTGAAGCGTGACGGGTACGCGTGGAGCCAGAGCTTCGCCGACGGCGGCAAGCCGGTCGGCGAGCTGCGCCAGGGGCCGGCGACCGACGAGACGGGGACGTCGCAGACCTTCTGGGCGGACGGCACGATCTTCGAGACCACCGAGTACGACTTCGAGACGCTGCGCGCGCGGTTCCAGCAGTACGCGTTCCTCAACAAGGGCCTGAAGATCTCGCTGACCGACGAGCGCCCGCAGCACACGGGGACCGAGGACGAGGTCACGGGCGAGACCCCGTCGGAAGCACCGGCCACGACGGCACGGAACGTCACGTACAAGTACGACGGCGGCCTCGTCGACTACGTCAAGCACCTGAACTCGGCCAAGAAGGTCGACCACGTGCACCCCGACGTCATCGACTTCGAGGCGGAGGACACCACCCGCCGCATCTCGGTGGAGATCGCGCTGCAGTGGACGACCGCGTACTCCGAGTCGGTGCACACCTTCGCCAACACGATCTCGACCACCGAGGGCGGCACGCACGAGGAGGGGTTCCGGGCGGCGATGACCTCGCTGATGAACCGCTACGCGCGCGACAAGGGCATCCTCAAGGAGAAGGACGAGAACCTCACGGGTGACGACATCCGCGAGGGCCTCACGGCTGTCATCTCGGTCAAGCTCGGCGAGCCGCAGTTCGAGGGCCAGACCAAGACCAAGCTCGGCAACACCGAGGCCAAGCGCTTCGTGCAGACGGTGGTCAACGACCAGCTCGGGGCGTGGCTCGACGCCCACCCCAGCGAGGCCAAGGACGTCATCCGCAAGTCCATCCAGGCCGCGGCGGCCCGCATGGCGGCCCGCAAGGCGCGCGAGGCGACGCGGCGCAAGGGCCTGCTCGAGTCGAACTCGATGCCCGGCAAGCTCCGCGACTGCCAGTCGAACAACCCGGCCGAGTGCGAGGTCTTCATCGTCGAGGGTGACTCGGCAGGCGGCTCCGCGGTGCGCGGGCGCAATCCGCGGACGCAGGCGATCATGCCGATCCGCGGCAAGATCCTCAACGTCGAGCGTGCGCGCCTCGACAAGGCCCTGGGCAACCAGGAGGTGCAGGCGCTCATCACGGCGTTCGGCACCGGCATCGGCGAGGACTTCGACGTCAGCAAGCTGCGGTACCACAAGATCGTGCTCATGGCCGACGCCGACGTCGACGGCCAGCACATCCGCACGCTGCTGCTCACGCTGCTGTTCCGCTACATGCCGCAGCTCATCACGGGCGGGTTCGTCTACATGGCGCAGCCGCCGCTGTACCGCATCAAGTGGAGCAACGCGCCGCACGACTACGTGTACTCCGACCGGGAGCGGGACGCGGTGATCACAGACGGTCGCGCCAACGGCCGCCGGCTGCCCAAGGAGAACGGTGTCCAGCGGTACAAGGGCCTGGGCGAGATGGACTACACCGAGCTGTGGGAGACCACGATGTCGCCCGAGCACCGCACGCTGCTGCAGGTGACGCTGGACGAGGCCGCCGCGGCGGACGAGATCTTCTCCGTCCTCATGGGCGAGGACGTCGAGGCGCGGCGCGGCTTCATCCAGCGCAACGCCAAGGACGTGCGCTTCCTCGACATCTGATGCGGGCGCCGGCGTGCCGGCGCACCGTGACCCCGACGTGGTACCGACGACTGGAGTGACCCGCACGTGACCGAGACCCCGGGCGAGATCGAGCACGGCCGCATCGACCAGGTGGACCTGCAGCTCGAGATGCAGCGGTCCTACCTGGACTACGCGATGGCGGTCATCGTCGGGCGCGCGCTGCCGGACGTGCGCGACGGGCTCAAGCCCGTCCACCGCCGCGTCCTGTACGCGATGTACGACGGCGGCTACCGCCCCGACCGGCAGTTCTCCAAGTGCAGCCGCGTCGTCGGCGACGTCATGGGCAAGTACCACCCGCACGGCGACTCGGCGATCTACGACGCGCTCGTGCGCCTCGTGCAGGACTGGTCGCTGCGGTACCCGCTCGTCGCGGGGCAGGGCAACTTCGGCTCCCCGGGCGACGACCCCGCAGCTGCCCCGCGGTACACCGAGTGCAAGATGGCGCCGCTGGCCATGGAGATGGTCCGGGACATCGACGAGGACGCCGTCGACTTCCAGGACAACTACGACGGGCACACGCAGGAACCGGCGGTCCTGCCGTCGCGGTTCCCGAACCTGCTGGTCAACGGCTCGGCCGGCATCGCCGTCGGCATGGCGACCAACATCCCGCCGCACAACCTCCGCGAGGTCGCGGCGGGCGTCCAGTGGCACCTGGAGCACCCGGACGCGTCGAAGGAGGAGCTCCTCGAGGCGCTGATGGCGCGCATCAAGGGCCCGGACTTCCCCACCGCGGCGACGATCCTGGGTCGCAAGGGCATCGAGGAGGCGTACCGCACGGGCCGCGGGTCGATCACGATGCGCGCGGTCGTCGAGGTCGAGGAGATCCAGGGCCGGCAGTGCCTGGTGGTCACCGAGCTGCCGTACCAGGTGAACCCGGACACGCTGGCGAAGAAGATCGCGGACCTCGTCAAGGACAACCGCGTGCAGGGCATCGCGGACATCCGCGACGAGACGTCGGGTCGCGCGGGTCAGCGCCTGGTCATCGTCCTCAAGCGCGACGCCGTCGCCAAGGTCGTGCTCAACAACCTCTACAAGCACACGCAGCTGCAGGACACGTTCGGCGCCAACATGCTGGCGCTCGTCGACGGGGTCCCGCGCACGCTGAGCATCGACGCGTTCGTGCGGCACTGGGTGTCGCACCAGATCGACGTCATCCAGCGCCGCACCCGCTTCCGCCTGCGCAAGGCGGAGGAGGACATCCACATCTACCGCGGCTACCTCAAGGCGCTCGACGCGCTCGACGAGGTCATCGCGCTGATCCGGCGCTCCCCCGACGCCGAGGAGGCCCGCAACGGCCTGATGGAGCTCCTCGGCATCGACGAGCTGCAGGCGCAGGCCATCCTCAACCTGCAGCTGCGCCGGCTGGCGGCGCTGCAGCGCCAGGAGATCATGGACCGCCACGACGCGCTCGAGGCGGACATCACCGAGCTCAACGCGATCCTCGGCTCGCCGGAGCGCCAGCGCACGATCGTCAGCGAGGAGCTCGCGACGGTCGTCGACAAGTTCGGCGACGAGCGCCGCACGCACATCCTGCCGTTCGACGGCGAGGTCTCCATCGAGGACCTCATCGCCGAGGAGGACGTGGTCGTCACGATCACGCGCGGCGGGTACGCCAAGCGCACACGCGTCGACGCGTACCGCGCACAGCGCCGTGGCGGCAAGGGCGTGCGGGGCGCGCAGCTGCGCGAGGACGACCTGGTCGACCACTTCTTCGTCACGACGACGCACCGGTGGCTGCTGTTCTTCACCAACCTCGGCCGCGTCTACCGCGCCAAGGCCTACGAGCTGCCCGAGGCCGGCCGTGACGCCAAGGGTCAGCACGTCGCGAACCTGCTGGCGTTCCAGCCGGGCGAGAAGATCGCGCAGGTGCTGGACCTCAGGGACTACGAGCAGGCCGAGCACCTGGTCCTGGCCACCAAGCGCGGCCTGGTGAAGAAGACGCGCCTGACGGAGTACGACTCCAACCGCAGCGGCGGGGTCATCGCCATCAACCTGCGTGAGGACGAGGACGGCCGGCCCGACGAGCTCGTCGCGGCCCGTCTGGTCGACTCCGACCAGGACGTCATCCTCGTCTCGCGGCAGGGCCAGTCGGTGCGCTTCACGGCGTCCGACGAGGCGCTGCGGCCGATGGGCCGCGCCACCAGCGGCGTCACCGGCATGAAGTTCCGCGGCGACGACGACCTGCTCGCGATGGACGTGGTGCGCGAGGACGCGTTCCTCTTCACGGTCACCGAGGGCGGCATCGCCAAGCGCACGGCGCTCACGGTGGAGAACTACCGGCAGCAGGGCCGCGGCGGCCTGGGCATCAAGGTCGCCAACCTGCCGGAGGCGAACGGCGACCTGGTCGGCGCCCTGGTGACGGACGCGGACGACGAGGTGCTCGTCATCATGGAGCGCGGCAAGATCGTGCGTTCGGCCACGTCGGAGGTCAACGCGACCGGTCGCACGACGCAGGGCGTCATCTTCGCCAAGCCGGACACCGGTGACCGGATCATCGCTGTCGCCCGGAACAGTGAGCGACACCTCGAGGACGATGGCGGTACCGTGAGCGAGAACGTGCCCAATCACGACGTACCGGACCCTGACCAGCCCGACCCCGCGGGTTCGGTGACTGACGGGTCGGTGCCCGACGGCGACCGACCCGCGGAGGACGCATGAGCGAGACGCCCCCCTCGATCCCCCCACGTCGGCGACCCACGTCGCCGACGACGAGCTCGAGCCGCCCCGACCAGGGCGGCGGTGTGCAGGCCGCCGACCACGGTGGCTCCTCGTGGGCGTCCCTCGGGGACGACTCGACCCCGCCGACGTACACGGTCGACGTGCGCAGCAGCGCACTGCCCCCGGCGTCGACCTCCACGGGGCGCACGTCGGCCCCGTCGGGCCCCCGGCCCGACGACCGGCCGCGGTCCGGCTCGACGGCCCCGCACCGGACGCCGACGGCGGGTGAAGAGCACGGCGGCGACGAGCCCCCGTCGCCGCTGGTCACGGCGGTCGACGCGACGACCGTCTGGCTGAAGAAGGCCGCCGGTGTCACGGGTTCGGGCCTGTCGAGGGCGTACTCTCAGCTGACCAAGCCCCGCAGCGAGGACGACCCGATGACCACCACGCCGACCGCCGGTGCCGCGCAGCGCCCGGCCGCACGGACCACGGCGCCCGTGACCGGCGCGACCCCGCGCCCGGCGACCGGTCGCATCCCCACGGTGGGCGGCGGTCCGCGCCGCGTGCGCCTGGCGATCTCGCGGGTCGACCCGTGGTCGGTCATGAAGCTCGCGTTCCTGCTCTCGGTGGCGATCGGCATCATGATCGTCGTCGCGGCCGTGGTCGTGTGGTTCACGCTCGACAGCCTGCAGGTGTTCACCCAGATCGACGGGCTGGTCCGCCAGGTCGTCGGCAAGGAGAGCCCGCTGGACATCCTGTCGTACGTGTCGTTCCAGAAGACGGTGTCGGCGGCCACGCTCGTGGGTGTCATCGACGTCTTCCTGCTGACGGCGCTCGCGACGATCGGCGCGTTCCTCTACAACATCGTGGCGGCGCTGGTCGGCGGCGTGAACGTCACGATGACGGACGAGTGAGCCTGCCGCCGCACCTTCCGGGACGACCCGGCAGCACCGCTCCCGCCGGTTTGGGCGCGGCGGCCTGCCTGGGGTAGTCTCGACCGTCGCGCCCACCGGTGCGGATCCCCGGCCAGGGATCGGTTCCGGCGGACGTGTCACGGGCCTATAGCTCAGACGGTTAGAGCGCTTCCCTGATAAGGAAGAGGTCACAGGTTCAAGTCCTGTTAGGCCCACGCTGCCGGTACGCACGTCGTACCGCGGTCTGCCGGCACCACCCGAGACGGGGGATCCGATGAAGAAGCTCCTGGTTCTTGCCGCTCTCGCGGCCGTCGGCTACGTCGCCTGGCAGAAGTACGCGGAGGACCGTGACGAGCGGGACCTCTGGGCCGAGGTCACCGACACCTTCGAGTGAGGTCCCGGCCCGCCCGGGGGCCATGGCGCAATTGGTAGCGCACCTGCTTTGCAAGCAGGGGGTTAGGGGTTCGAGTCCCCTTGGCTCCACCCGAGCCGGACGGCGCAGGACCTCACGTCCTGCGCCGTTCGTGCGCCTGTGCACCTTCGCCTGCCCTTTCGGACGTGCCCTCCGGCAGCGGGGTGGTTCTAGCCTGACGCGATCACAGGGCTGACCGCACCGGCGCCGCGTGCGTCGGGTGCCCTCCGCCCTTCCGGTTCACCGCGATCAGGGGGCTTGCCGTGGAGCGCGAGAAGAGCGATGTGCTGACCGAGACCGTCCGCCTGCAGGCCGCACGCGCCGTCGCGTGCGGCGACCTGCCGGACGACGTCCTGACGGACGTCGGACGTCGGCTCGGTGACCTGCGCGTCAGCAAGTACATCAAGTGGCTCGACATCTGCATGTACGGGATCTGCATCGACCTGGACTTCCCGTGGGACATCTGGCAGCACGGGGTCTTCGACGAGATCTTCGACGACGGGCTCCCCGTCCACCGCCTCGGGTTCGAGGCCGTGGGGCTCGAGCGCCCGGAGGTCGCCAGGGTGCGCGTGGAGTACCGCGTCGACGAGCTCGCGGCGAAGGTGCAGCCGCGGTTCACCGGCCTGCGTCTGCCCCAGGACCCGATCCCCGTCTGAGTGATGGCCGACGCCGCGGGCGCACGGGCGCAGACCGTCGTCCAGCTCCACCCGACGCTCGCCTGCAACCTGACCTGCGCCCACTGCTACAGCTCGTCGTCGCCGCACGAGCGCGGCGGGACGGACCCCGCCGCGCTCGAGCGCGCGCTGCCGGAGCTCGCCGCGGAGGGCTACCGGGTGGTCAGCGTGTCCGGTGGCGAGCCGTTCCTCTACCCGCACCTGCAACGCGTCGCGAGGGCGGCACACGCGGCCGGCATGCGCGTCAACCTCGTCACCAACGGCACGGTCCGCGTCCCGTCCTGGGTCCTCGACGACCCGGCGTCCCTCGACGTGGTCGCCGTCAGCCTCGACGGCACGGCATCCCGGCACGACGAGCTGCGCCGCCGCGCGGGCGCCTTCGACCGGGCCCTCGGCACGCTCCGGCGGCTGCGTGCGCACGGGGTCCGGACGGCCGTCGTGTCGTGCGTGACGCGTGCGTCCCTGCCCGACGTGCCCGACCTCTACGAGGTGTGCGCGGCGGAGGGCGTCGACCTGCTCCGGCTGCACCCGCTGGCGCGGGTGGGCCGTGGGACCGAGCTCGTCGACGAGCCGGGCGGCGGTCTGGGGCTCGACGCGGCGCAGCTGCTGCGGCTCCGGGTCGTCGCGGAGATGCTGAGCACGATGGGCGGCCCGGTCGTCGTGGCCGACGCCCCGCTGGCCGGCGAGCTGCGGGCGCTCGCGCGGGACGCAGCAGCGCGCCGCGCGGGCTCGGACCGCGCCGCGCTGGCCGACACCGTCAACCCGCTGGTCGTGCGCGAGGACGGCGCGGTCCTCCCCTTCGCCTACGGCCTGCCGGTGAGCTGCTCGCTGGGCACGCTCGAGT
Organism: Cellulomonas flavigena DSM 20109; assembly: GCF_000092865.1. Taxonomy (GTDB): domain Bacteria; phylum Actinomycetota; class Actinomycetes; order Actinomycetales; family Cellulomonadaceae; genus Cellulomonas; species Cellulomonas flavigena. The sequence continues at coordinate 14,233 of NC_014151.1, forward strand.
CGTTCACCGCCGGCTCCGAGGCGCACCGGCGGGGCCGCGCGGCGGCCGAACTGCTGGAACGCGCCGTCGCGGCGCTGCCCGAGGACGACGGCGCGTGCCTCGACTGGGAGGCGCACCTCGTGCGCTGCGCGTCGTCCGTCGGGGTCGGCGGGCGCTGACGCCGCCGTATTCACCACGACAGCACGCACCCGCACCGGGCATCCTCCTGCGCGGCCCACGCACCGGCGTGCGGCCGGTCCGACGCCACCGCCGACGACCTGCTGCGAGGAGGGATGACATGACCACCACCACGTTCCCGGTCGAGCTGCGCGGCACCGCGGCGCCGACGCTGATGTGGGCCCACGAGCACGACGTCGAGCAGGCAGCGCTGCAGCAGCTGCGCAACATCGCGGCGCTCCCCTGGGTGCACGGCGTGCGTGTCATGCCGGACGTCCACCTCGGCAAGGGAGCGACCGTCGGGTCGGTCATCGCGATGCGCGACGCGGTCTCCCCCAACGCCGTCGGCGTCGACATCGGCTGCGGCATGATCGGCGTCCGCACGTCCCTGACGGCCGCGGACCTCCCGGACGACCTGCACGCGCTGCGCACGGCCGTCGAGTCCCGGATCCCCGTCGGGTTCCACGCGCACGACGACCCGGTCGACCTGCGCCGGCTGCGGCCCATCGGGGCCACGGCCCGCACGGCCGAGGCGCTGCGGGGTGCGGACGCCTTCTGGGCGCGGTTCGAGACGCTGACGCCGCGGGTGCAGCAGCTGGAGTCCCGGGCGCGCAAGCAGCTCGGGTCGCTCGGCGGCGGCAACCACTTCCTCGAGGTGTGCCTCGACCAGGACGACCAGGTGTGGCTGCAGCTGCACTCGGGGTCCCGGAACATCGGCAAGTCCCTCGCGGAGGTGCACGTCGCGGTCGCGAAGGGCCAGCCGCACAACCAGGGCCTCGTCGACCGGGACCTCGCGGTCCTGCTCGCCGGGACACCGGAGATGGACGCGTACCTCAACGACCTGTGGTGGGCGCAGGAGTACGCGGCGCGGTCCCGGGCGGTGATGATGACGCTGTTCGTCGACGCCGTACGCGCCACGTTCGCCGACCGTGACGTGACCTTCGAGGAGGTCGCGAACGTCCACCACAACTACGTCGCGACCGAGCACATCGACGGTGCCGACCTCGTCGTGACCCGCAAGGGCGCGATCCGGGCCGGCGCCGGCGACCTGGGCCTGATCCCGGGGTCCATGGGCACCGGCTCGTACATCGTGCGGGGCCTGGGCAACCCGGCGTCGTACTGGTCCGCGTCGCACGGCGCGGGCCGGCGGATGTCGCGGGCCGCGGCCAAGCGGACGTTCACGCTCGACGACCTCGCGGCGCAGACCGCGGGCGTCGAGTGCCGCAAGGACGCCGGGGTGCTCGACGAGATCCCCGGCGCGTACAAGGACCTCGACGAGGTCATCGCGGCGCAGGCCGACCTCGTGGAGGTCGTCGCGCGCCTGCGGACGATCGTCTGCGTCAAGGGCTGACACGCCCCTGACCTGCACGGACAGCACCCTCGGCCGGCCCGCTCCCGCGGGCCGGCCGAGAGTGGGCCTGGCGCCTGGCCGCGACTCGTGTACAGTCGTCACCGCGTCATGCCGCGAGAACACGACCGCGGCGCACTTCGGTCCCGCGCATCGGAGCGCAGGACAGCACGCACCGGCGGACCACCGCCGACCAGGATCTCCGCCGCAGCGGCGGAGCGGAAGCAGAGAGTCACCCATCACCACCACGCATCTCGAGAGTCCCTCGACCGCACCTGCGGCGAGCGCGACCTCCCCCGCGGCACCTGTCTGGCGTGCCGCCGACGACGACCTGTGGGTCGGCACGGTCGACGGCGAGTACGCCGGCCTGATCGCCCGCCACCCCGACGGCTACCACGCCCACGACCGCCTGACGCGGCCGGTGGGCGTCGCCCCGACGTTCGACCGTGCGACGTGCCTCCTGGCACCGGCCGCACCCGCCCACCGGCGTGCACGACGCACGTCGACCCTCCATCGTCCGCGCCCGTCCGGGCGTGGCAACCGGCTCCGCAGCAGCGTGCCGGCAGGCACGACGAAAGAAGACACCATGGCCACCGGCACCGTGAAGTGGTTCAACGCCGAGAAGGGGTTCGGCTTCATCGCCCCCTCCGACGGCTCCGCCGACGTGTTCGCGCACTACAGCGCGATCGCCTCGTCCGGGTTCCGCACGCTCGAGGAGAACCAGCAGGTCGAGTTCGAGGTCACGCAGGGCCCCAAGGGCCTGCAGGCGTCGGACATCCGCCCGCTCTGACCTGAGCCTCCCGCTCCGTCAGGAGCGCACGCTCCACCGAGCGCGCCCGTCCGGGCAGCGGCTCGCCACGAGCACCCGAGGGCCGCGCAGCGTCACGCTGCGCGGCCCTCGTCGTGTCCGCAGCCGTGTCCGCAGCCGTGTCCGCAGCCGGCTCCGCCCCCGTCGGCCGCCGTCAGCGGCCCGTCGTCCGCCGTGCGCGCTGCAGGATGCCCGCCAGCACCTCCTCGGCGTACACGGGCACGGGCTCGTCGGTGACCAGGCCGTCCTCGAGCGTCGCCCACTGCCAGTGCGGGTGGACGTGCGCCGTGGTCCCGTCCTCGTCGAGCCGCAGGTCCAGCAGGACGGCGTACCGGTAGCCGAACCGTTGCTGGATGGCCCGTGCCACCGCGAGCTGCGGCGTCCCGGGGTCCGCGGCGTCCGTGGTGAGCTCGACCAGCAGCAGGTTGTGCTCCGGGCCGAGGCGCCCGCGCTGGTGGACGATGAGGTGCGGCGGTCGCGACGTGGCCCCGTCGAGCCGCACGGAGGCCTCCAGCACCATGCCGGACCGGTCGTAGTCCACGTCGACGTCCCACGACCTCTCGACGCACCCCCGCAGGGCCCACCCGAGGTGCGACGAGATCGTCCGCTCGGAGGGTCGGCTCGTCCCCGCCGACGGCGCGAACAACGTCCACTCGTCGACGAGCGTCGTGGTCAGCGAGATGCGCACCCGGGCCTGCAGGTCGGCGAGAAGCATGGCCGGACGTTACTCCCGCTTGACCTGCCACGCCCAGGACCTCCGGGAACCGTCACGCGATCCCGAGCTGCTCCTTCACGGGCTCCAGGCCCTCGATCGTCACGTCGATCCGCAGGTCGTCCCGTCGCGCGTCCCAGTCGGCGCGGTCCAGCACGAAGAGCTGGCTGTCGACCGGCCCGCCCTCGCGTGCCTGGTGCAGCACGCCGTTCTCGCGGTAGCCGATCTTGCGGCTGACGCCGGCCGAGCCCGGGTTGTCGGTGAACGCCGAGCTGGTCGCGTGCCGTGCGCCGAAGCCCTCGAAGAGCAGGTGCAGGACCATCAGGCGCATCCGCGTGCCGATGCCGCCGTGCTGGTAGCGCAGGCCGAGCCACGAGCCGGTCTCCACCGTCCGCGTGACCGGGAAGTCCTTGGCGTAGAAGCCCTGCGTGCCCATCGGCTCGCCGTCGCGCACCACCGCGAGCTCGATCGCCCAGTCGGCCGGCGTCGTGCGCTGCCGCAGGCCCCACTGGTACGTCATGACGCTGCGGGCGACCTGCGTGGGCGTGCCGCGCGTCCAGGGCACCAGGAAGGGCATGTAGTCCTCGCGGTGCACCCCCTGCGCCGCGACCCGGGCCAGGTCGAGCAGCATGCGGTCGTCCGGGGCGCGCAGCTCGAGGTCCCCGCTGACGACCCGCAGTCCCGTCAGGGGCCAGATCTCGACGTCGGTCAGCTCGGCCGTCGGTGCGCGGGGTGTGTCGCTCATCCCGGAAGCGTCGTGGTCGGGGCGGGTCCGGTCAACCGGAAACGGCGCCGGGTGCGCGCAGGGACGCGACGGGGGCGCCGCACGCAACGCGCGACGCCCCCGTGCGGCGTCCGACTGCCCCCGCGTCGGACGCCCCGGGCTGGTGGAACGGGCCACCCGCCCGGTGGTGGATCGGTCCCGGTCCGGCGACGTCGGGGGTCGAGCCGGACCGGGACCCGTCTGTGCTACCCGGCCGTGCAGGTCGCGCCGTTCAGCGTGAACGACGTCGGGTCGGGGTTCTGGCCGGTGTGCGACCCGTTGAAGCCCAGGTCGATGGTCCCGCCGGGCGCCAGGGTCGCGTTCCAGGCGGCACCGGTGGCCGTCACCGTGGTGCCCGACTGGGCCCACGTGGCGCTCCAGCCCTGCTGGACCTTCTGCCCGGCCGCCAGGTCGAACGCGAGCTTCCAGGTCACGGCCGTCGCACCGGTGTTCGTCAGTCGGATCGAGGCCGTGAAGCCGCTGTTCCAGCTGTTCGCGGTGTACGTGACGGCGCAGGACGCGGCCGGCGGCGTGGTCGGGGGCGGGGTCGGGGGCGGGGTGATCCCGGGGATCCCGCCCTCGGTGATCGTGGCCGTCCCCGTGACCCACGGCGACACGGAGTTGTCCGCGGCGACCGACCGGACGGACACCGTGTAGTCACCGCGCGGGAAGTCGTACCCCATGATCGCGTGCGCGGTGTCCCGCGAGATCGTCGGGCTGCCCGTGCTCCCGGACCACGTCATGATCGTCTCGAACGCCACGACCTCCGGTCCGCCGGTGGGCGTCTCCCAGGTGAACGAGAAGCCGTGCGAGCCGCCCTTGGCCTCGAAGTTCGCCGGCACCGGCACGGTCGTCGGCCACTCGCCGTCGGCCGGGATGCTGACGGTCCGCTCGACCCACGCCGACGTGCCCTCGGCCGCCTGCGAACGGACGCGGATCGTGTGCTCGCCCGGTGCCAGGTCCAGCCGGTTGTACCAGGTGTTGCGCGTGCTCTGGAGCGGCTCGTCGTCGAGCTGCGTCTGGTAGCCCGTGACGGCCGCGCCGATCGTCGGCGCGGTCCACGTCAGGCGCAGCTCGTCACCCGCGGCGACCAGCCGCACGTCCTGCGGGCTCGCGATGATCGGGTGCATCGTCGGGGACGGCGAGGGCGTCGGCGTGGGCGTCGGCGTGGGCGTCGGCGTCGGGGTGGGCGTCGGCGTCGGGGTGGGCGTGGGGGTGGGCGTCGGCGTGGTCCCGCCCGGCACCGTCCCCCACAGCAGGGTGCTGCCTTCGTGCAGCGTGATGCCCTTCGTCCTGACGGGGTCGCCGGACGCCGGCAGGCCGGCGAACGACGGGTCGTTCGTGGCGTCCCACCCGGTGGTCCCGGCGACGCGGAACTGGATCTCCCGCCGGTGCTGCGACTGCCCGCCCGGGTGGATGTTCTGCCCGGCGCAGCTCAGCTCGGCGTAGTACAGGCTGCCGCCGGCGTGGACGACCTTCGAGGGCGTCGTGCCGCACTCGCTGTAGTTGGTCGAGACCGTGACCGCGGACGCGTCGACGCCCGCGTCGAGCGTGAACCAGTAACGGATCGAGGCGTTGGTCAGGGACCGGGCCGGGAACGCCGACCGGTTGCGCACGACGGCCTTGACCTCGGTGAACGTGCCACCGGCAGGCTGGTTGAGCTTGGCCTCGACGAAGAACTCGTCCTGGTCCGGCGTCTCGGGCCGCGGGAACGACGCCAGCGGTGTTCCGCCGTACTGGGCCGTCAGGTACGCCAGCGCGCTCGTGAACCCGGCGTTGTAGTCCGTGGCGACCTCGTTGGCGACGTAGTCGCCGCGGTCGTCGGTGTACGCGTCGTTGGCCGACCCGGGGCCGCCGACGAGCGCGCCGTACAGCACGTGCCGCGTCTCGGCCGGGTCCTTGAGGGAGTCCAGCCACGAGCCGTGCGCCGTGCGGTGGTGCGGGTTCTTCGGCGGGTTCGCCCCGAAGCCCACGACGTACGACGACTTGCGGGGGTTGTCGCCCAGCGCGTAGTTGATCTGGCGGACGCCGAAGTCGTGGTACCGCGCCTTCCGGGTGCTGTCGGTCAGCCAGTCGGAGTACACCAGGGCGACGAACGAGGTGTTCGCCGCGTACCGCAGCGCGCCCCACGAGTCGAGCACGGCCATGCCGCCGGGGGAGTAGGTCACCTTGGCGCCGTTGACGCCGACGGTCCAGTAGTCGAGCCAGCGGTTCGCGTCGTCGACGTACTTCTGCTTGCCCGTCTCCATGGCGAGCAGCGCGTACGCCGCGTACGACTTGTCGTCCCACGCGACGGTCCACTTGTACGACTTCGTCGTCGTCTGGTTCTCGTTGCTCAGCTTGTCGTACTCCGCCTCGGCCTTCGCCAGGTAGGTGGCGTCGCCCGTGGCCTTGTAGAGCCAGTACGCGCCCCAGACCAGCTCGTCCTGGTAGCCGGACCACGACTTGTAGAACGACTGCGCGTCGGTGACGCAGTCGGAGTACTTGCCGCGGTAGGTGTCGGCGAACGAGTAGAGCTGCTTGGCGTGGGTCAGCAGCGTCGCCGCGTAGGAGGGGTCGCTGCCCTGGAAGACGAGCGAGGCGGACGCCATGGCGGCGGCCGTCTCGGCTGCGGCGTCCGAGCCCGGGCAGGCGGCCGTGATCTTGTAGGCGGGGCGGGCCATGGTCATGACCTCGGCGGGGCCCCACCACTTGTGGTCGTCGTCGCCCTTGCCGACCTGCACGTACAGCTCGTTGGGCGCGGTGTGTGCCTTGACGAAGTAGTCGTTGACGGCGCGCAGGTTGTCGCGCAGCTCGTCGGTCTGGCCGGCCGCCGCGTACCCGTCGGGGCTCTCGAGCGCGCCCCACGCCAGCATCGTGGCGGTGAACGCCATCGGCAGCCCGAACTTCACGTGGTCACCGGCGTCGTACCAGCCGCCCGTGAGGTCCTTGCCGACGTCCTTGCCGTCGTCGAGCCCGGAGTCGCCGCGCCACGAGACCGGGTAGTTCGCCGGGAGGTCGCCCGAGCGCTGCGCCTGGTAGAAGAACATCGACTTCTGCAGCGCCTCGGCGTAGTTGTACGCCGGCGCCGCCTGCGCGCCCTGGAGGGGCAGCACGGTGCCGCTGACGACGAGCGCGACGGCGGCGGTGCGGGCCCACAGCGAGCGGCGGCGCGCGCGGTGGGCGGAGGTGCTCGGCATGGCACGTCCCTTCGTTCGGGGATCGAGCGCTGGTGGAGCGCTCCCACGGGCGCCGGGCGCGGGACGACGGCGACGTCGTCGAGGTGGCGGGGGGCCCGCGCTGATCGTGCTGACGCGTGGGGGCGGCTGTCCATCCCTGAACCGTTTCGTGCGTGGACGCACGACGGCCCCGGGTCGTCGCGTGGACGACCCGGGGCCGGACGAGGTGCGCCGACGCGCGTCAGGAGGCGGTGCCGGGGCCGTCCGTGGTCGTGGCGGTGGACTCGGGAGCCTCGGGGGTCGCACCGGCCGCCGGCGTGTCGGGCTTCTTCGTCGCGGACCGACGCGTCGCCTTGCGGGCCGTGTCCTGCGCGGCCTCCGCGGCCTCCTTGGCCTTGTCGGTCAGCTCCTCGGTCGCGTGCTTGGCCTTGTCGGTCAGCTCCTCGGTCGCGTGGGCCACCGCCTCGGCCGCCTCACGGCCCTTGGCGACCGCAGCACCGGCGACCTCGCCGACCGCGTCCGCCGCGTCGCCGACGACGGTCTGCGCACGCGCCTTGAGCGAGTCGCCACCGTCCGCGGGCTCCCACGGTTCGGCCCACGGGTCCGTCGTCGAGCGGCCGCGCAGCCACGCGAAGAGCGCGGCCCCGGCTCCCAGCACGCCCGCGACCAGCCAGAACGTCTTGGCACCGGAGTGCTTGCGCTCGGCCTTCGCGGCCTCCCGGGCAGCCTTCTGCGCCGCCTTCGCGAGCTTCTTCGACTGCTTGCCGGCCGTCACGGCGGCGACGTCGGCCGCGTGCTCGACCTGCGCGCCCGCCTTCACGGCGGCCTCGTTGAGGGCCGTGACGAGCTTGGGGATGAGCTCGTCGACCAGCTTGTCGTGCGCGGTGTCGATCGCGGGCGTCGCCCTCTTGGCGGCCTCCTCGACCCGGGGAGCGGCGTTCTTCACGCTCTCCTTGTAGAGGTGGTCCAGGCGCGGCAGGAGCCAGGCGACGAACGCCTCGACCTTCGGCGCCGTCCAGTCCTTCGCGTGGCCGGCCGCGTCACCCGCCCTCGCTGCCGCGTCCTTGGCGCCGTCCGCGAGGGTGGCGCCCAGCTCGGCTGCCTGCCCCTTGAGGCGTTCGGTGTCCACGTCGATCTTCGGCCGATGGGTCATGTGCCACTCCCGAGCTGTCTGGTGTGTCGGCTGGTGTGCTGGTGGGGTGATCGTGACGTCCTGACCTGACACTCTGCCACTGTCCGCCGCGACGCGCCCGGTGCACGGCGGTGGTTCGCCCGCGGCGAATCCCCCGTCCGTCGCAGGGCACCCGAACGGCCGCGGGTGCCAGACTGGCCCCATGTTCGCGACCATCCACACGTCCGCCGGTGACATCCGGGTCGAGCTCTTCGAGAACCACGCGCCGCGCACCGTCGAGAACTTCGTCGGCCTCGCGCAGGGCACCAAGGAGTGGACCGACCCGTCCACCGGCGCGCCCCGCACCGACCCCCTGTACAAGGACGTGGTCTTCCACCGCGTCATCCCCGACTTCATGATCCAGGGCGGCGACCCGCTCGGGAACGGCCGCGGGGGACCGGGGTACAACTTCGACGACGAGATCCACCCCGAGCTCACGTTCTCGGAGCCCTACCTGCTGGCGATGGCCAACGCGGGCAAGCGCCTCGACCCCGTGACGGGCCGCGTCGGCGGCACCAACGGCTCGCAGTTCTTCATCTCGGTGGCCGCCACCACGTGGCTCAACGGCAAGCACACGATCTTCGGCAAGGTCGTGGACGACGAGAGCCGCAAGGTCGTCGACGCGATCGCGACGACGCCCACGCGGCCCGGCGACCGCCCGGTGCAGGACGTGACGATCACGTCCGTCACGGTGGAGGCCTGACATCAGCAGCTTCGGTGCGCCGGGCGGTCCCGTCGCGGGCCCGCCCGGCGCTCCCGGCGGTGGCACCGGGGAGCCGCCCGTCTGTCCGCGCCACCCGGACCGGATCGCGTACGTCCGCTGCCAGCGCTGCGGTCGGCCGGCCTGCCCGGACTGCCAGCGGCCCGCTGCCGTCGGCGTGCACTGCGTCGACTGCGTCGCCGAGGCCGCGCGCACGTCCCGGGAGGGCCGCACCGTCTTCGGCGGGCGGGTACGTGATGGGCGACCGATCGTCACCCTGACGATCATCGGCCTGTGCGTCGCGTCCTACGTGCTGCAGCTCGCGGTGCCCGGGTGGACCTCACGCTGGGCGTTCAGCCCCGTCGCCGGGGCGTTCGAGCCCTGGCGCTTCCTCACCGCGGCGTTCCTGCACTCCACGGGCGTGTTCCACATCCTGTTCAACATGGTCGCGCTGTGGATGGTCGGCCCGTCCCTCGAGCAGACCCTCGGACGGGCGCGCTTCGCGACGCTGTACCTGGTGAGCGCGCTCGGTGGGTCGGTCGGGGCGGTGCTCCTGGCGCCGGCGACGGGCTCGTGGCTCACGCCGATCGTCGGTGCCTCGGGCGCCGTGTTCGGCATGTTCGGCGCAGTGCTCGTCGTGCTGCGGCGCATGGGCCGCGACGCGGGCCCGATCATCGGCATCCTCGTGCTCAACGGCGTCCTGGGCTTCGTGCTGCCCAACATCGCGTGGCAGGCGCACCTGGGCGGCCTGGTGACGGGAGCGTTGCTCGGTGCCGCCTACGCGTACGCCCCGCGGGAGCGACGGGCAGCCGTCGGCTGGGTCGCGCCCGCGACGCTGGTCAGCGTCCTGGTCGTCGTCACGTGGGTGATGTACGGGGCCAACGGCCTGGTCTGACGGCCGCGCTCGACGTCCGTGCGTCCGTACCGGTCGCTGCCCGGTCTGCGCGACCGGGGAGACGTCCTCAGGGTTGCTCACACCTGGGGAACTACACCGGTGTAGTTCTCCACAGGTGTGGGTGAGGCCTGTGGACGACGAGCGGTCGACCTTGTGGACGTAGCTGTGGGCACCGCGTGCCCACAGCCGGTGCACCGGGTGGCGTCAGCGCCAGCGGGTGAGCATCCCGAAGCCGACGATGATGATCGAGAAGCCGACCGCGAGGTTCCACTGGCCGATGCCGGGCACGGGGAGCGCGGCACCGCTGGACAGGTACGTGACGACCAGCGACACCAGGCCCAGGATCATCAGGCCCAGGGACAGCGGCAGGTACCAGCGCGGGAGCGGCTTCGGCGCGGACGCCTTGACGGGCGGCGGGGTGTACGTCGCCTTCTTGCGCGACTTCGACTCGGGCACTGGGGTGGCTCCTGTCTGCAACGGTGCGGTGAGCAGGCGGGGCATCGTCGTCACCGGGGCCCGCAGGGACGGTGGGCCGTCCGGGTGCCCGGGGTGCCGACGTCCTGCGGACCGGTGTCGGCATGCGCCGAACGTGACCTAGCGTAGTGCCGTCGTCCCGCAACCCGTGCGGGTCCTGCGCGGAAGGAGGCGGTATGACGCCGACCGCCGACGTCCGCGCGCCTCGCACGCGACGCCGGGGCCTGGGAAGGGGCGCGGTCTCCGTCGGTCTCGTGCTGGGCCTGTCCGGGCTGATGTTCACGGTGAACGCGCGCAGCAGCGCCGGCACCGACGACCGCCACCCGCAGGACCTGCGCGAGCTCACCCAGAAGCAGTCGGCCACCGTGGAACGCCTCTCGTCCGAGGTCGACCTGCTGCGCGCGGAGGTCGAGCAGCTCACCGCCGAGCAGAACGCGCTCGCCGGACGGCCTGCGGTGCAGCCGCGCGCCGGCGACGTCGTCGCGAGCGGCTCGGTGCCCGTGAGCGGGCGCGGGCTGACCGTCACGATGGACGACGCGCCCGTCGACGCCCGCCGCGAGGCCCTCAGCCCCGACCTGCTCGTCGTCCACCAGCAGGACATCCAGGCCGTGATGAACGCCCTGTGGGCCGGCGGAGCCGAGGCGATGGGCCTCATGGACCAGCGTGTCGTGTCGACGACGGGAGTGCAGTGCCAGGGCAACGTCCTGCGGCTGCACGGCCGCATGTACTCGCCGCCGTTCGTCATCTCGGTCGTCGGGGACCCCGAGCGCCTGCGCGCCGCCCTCGACGCCGACGGCGCCGTGAGCGTGTACGTCCGCGACGCGGGTGACCTGGGCCTGGGCTGGGACGTCCAGGACCGAGACACGGTCGACCTGCCCGCGTACTCCGGCGCCACGGAGCTGACCTGGGCGCGCGTGCCGGACGACGTCGAGGTGCTGCCCGGCTACCCCGCCACCGAGCCCGCCGACGCAGCCCCACCCGTGGCCGCCGCCCCGGCTGCCGAGGGAGGGCTCCTGTGAGCGCGACGAGCGTGCGCCCGCCCGCGCACGCCCGCACCCCCCGCGCGGCCGGCGGGGCGTCGTTCGTCTACGGCCTCGTCGGGGTGGTGGGCGAGCTGCTCATCACCGTCGGCGTGCTGCTCCTCGGCTTCCTGGTGTGGCAGCTGTGGTGGACCGACGTCGAGGGCAACGCCGCGCAGGCCGAGATCGTGCGCGAGATGAACTACACGCCTCCGCCCCCGGCCGACGACGGCGGGATCCGGATCGCCGAGCCCCGCCGCGACGAGCCGCCCGTCCCGGACGAGCCGGGCCACGCCGAGCAGATCGCGCAGTTCGTCACACCCCGGTGGGCCGGCGAGCAGCTGCGCCCCATCTCGCAGGGCACCGACCGCCCGACCGTGCTCGACGTGCTCGGCATCGGCCACTACGAGGGCACGGCGATGCCGGGCGGCCTCGGGAACTTCGCCCTCGCGGGCCACCGCGTGACCTTCGGGAAGCCGTTCAACCGCATCGAGGAGCTGCAGATCGGCGACGCGCTGGTCGTGCGCACCAAGGACACCTGGTACGTCTACAAGGCGACGGCGACGGAGGTCGTGCTGCCGCGCGACGTGCGGGTCATCTGGCCGGTGCCCAACCAGGAGGGCGTCGAGCCCACCGAGCGCTACATCACGCTGACGACCTGCCACCCGATGTTCTCCGCACGCGAGCGGTACGTCGTGCACGGCGTGCTCGACTACTGGGCGCCCACCGCGGACGGCGTCCCCGCCGAGCTCGCCGAGATGGTCGAGTCCGGGCAGCTCGACCTGTCGGGCGGCACCGCGTGACCGGCAGGCGGGACCGGGCTGGGCGACGGGACACGGGAGGCTCATGATGTACGGATGGTTGTGGCGGCACCTGCCGGGCCCGGTGATCGTGCGCGTGCTCCTCGCGGCCGTGCTCGCCGCCGGGGTGCTGGCGGCGTGCTTCCTCTGGGTGTACCCGGCGATCGCGCCGTACATGCCGTTCAACGAGACCACGGTGGGTGAGGGATGACGCGGATCCTCGTCGTCGACAACTACGACTCGTTCGTCTACACGATCGTCGGCTACCTCGACCAGCTCGGCGCGAAGACCGAGGTCGTGCGCAACGACGCCGTGCCGCCCGCCGCCGAGCGCGCCGGGTACGACGGTGTGCTGATCTCGCCCGGGCCCGGCACACCGTCCGACGCGGGCCAGAGCATGCAGGTCATCCGCGACTGCGCCGCCGCCGGCACCCCCATGCTCGGGGTCTGCCTGGGGCACCAGGCGCTCGGCGAGGTCTTCGGCGGCACCGTGACGCACGCGCCGGAGCTCATGCACGGCAAGACCAGCCCGGTCGAGCACGGCGGGCAGGGCGTGCTGGCCGGCCTGCCGTCGCCGTTCACCGCGACGCGCTACCACTCGCTCGCCGTCGTCGACGGCACGTTCTCCGACGAGCTCGAGGTCACCGCGCGCACCAACGGCATCGTCATGGGCCTGCAGCACCGCGAGCTGCCGCTGCACGGCGTGCAGTTCCACCCCGAGTCCGTGCTCACCGAGGGCGGTCACCGCCTGCTCGCCAACTGGCTGCAGGTGTGCGGCGCGGCGGACGCCGTCGAGCGCTCGCAGGGGCTGCACCCGCTCGTGCGGCTCTGACGCGCGGGCCCGGCGCGGGCCTCGTCCCTGGAACGCAGAACGCCCCCGGCTGTCGGCCGGGGGCGTTCGTGCGCGTCGAGGCGTCAGTTGGTCGGTGTCGGCGTCGGGGTGTTGCCGCCCCCGCCGCCCCCGCCGTTGTTGCCGCCACCGGGACCCCGCGACACCCGGATCTTGACCTGCTGCTCCTTGGCGATCTTCGTCCCACCGCTCGGCTCGGTCGAGACGACCGTGCCCTGCGGCTCGTCGGACTGCACCTCCTCGCGGGTGACGTTCGTCAGGCCGACGGCCGCCAGGGCTGCCACCGCGTCGTCGTACGTCATGCTGCGCAGGTTGGTCGGCACGGTCGCCGTGCTGGAGGGCTCGGCGATGCCGAGGTTCACCGTGGTGCCCTGCGGCACGATCGCGTCGACGCGGTCCTGGGTGACGACCGTGCCCTCGGGCTCGTTCGACTCCTCGCGCGACGTGCTGACGCGCAGGCCGAGCGCCTCGAGCTCGGGGATGGCGTCCTCCTGGTGCTTGCCGCGCACGTCGGGGACGGTCACGGTGCCGGAGCCCACGATCAGCGTGACCTCGGCACCGGCCTTGACGGGCGCGTTCGCGGCGGGCTCGGTCCTGACGACCCGGCCCTTCGCGATCGTCGGGTGGTCCTCGCTCTGCCGCGTCGGCGACACCGTGAGACCGGCGGCCTCGAGCGCGTCGACGGCCTCCGCCTCGGTCAGGTCCGTGACGTCGGGCACCGTCACCTCGGACGGGCCGGACGAGATGTACACCCGGACCTCCGCCTCCTTGTCCACCGGCGTGCCCTCGGGCGGGTCGGTGCGGGTCGCGAGGTTCGCCTCGAACTCGGTGCTGGGCTCCTGCGCGGGGACCGGTCGCAGGTCGACCTCGCGCAGCGCCGCGAACGCCTCCTCCTGCGTCATGCCCGCCACGGGGGGGATCTCCACGGTGGGGTCCTCGGGCGGGTCCTGGTTCGCCAGGATCGCCCACACGATGCCGCCCACGGCCAGCACGGCCACGGCCACGAGCACCCAGATGAGCCAGGGGCGCTTCTCGTCCTCGTCGCCGTCGGGCGGGGTCCCGGTCATCGTCGCCGCCAGGCCCGTCGCGCCCCACGGGGCGGTCGCCGGCGGCATCGCCTGCGTCGTCGCGACCGGCGGCGCCATGACCTGCGTCGCGTCACCCGTGGGCAGGGTCGCCAGCGCGGCACCGACGGCGGGTGCGTTGACGTGCCCGCCGCGCAGCACGGCCTCGAGGTCGGCACGGAACTCCGCCGCCGTCGAGTAGCGCGCGTCGCGCTCCTTGGCCAGCGCCTTGAGCGTGATGCGGTCGAGCGTCTCGGGCAGGTCCGACGCGATCGCGCTCGGCACCGGCGGGACCTCGCGCACGTGCTGGTAGGCCACGGCCACGGGGGAGTCCCCGACGAACGGCGGACGGCCCGTGAGCAGCTCGAACAGCAGGCAGCCCGTGGAGTACAGGTCGGAGCGGGCGTCGACCTGCTCGCCGCGCGCCTGCTCGGGGGAGAGGTACTGCGCGGTGCCGATCACGGCCTGCGTCTGCGTCATCGTCGCCGCGGAGTCCGCGACCGCGCGCGCGATGCCGAAGTCCATGACCTTGACCGCGCCCGTGGGCGTGATCATGACGTTCGCAGGCTTGATGTCGCGGTGCACGATGCCCGCGTGGTGCGAGTACTCGAGCGCCGAGAGCACGCCCGCGGCGATCTCGATGCCCTCGTCGATCGGCACGGCGTGGCCGTCGCGCAGGATGTCCCGCACGGTGTGGCCCTCGACGTACTCCATGACGATGAACGGCACGTGTGCGACCTGGCCGTTGGGCTCGGTGAAGACGTCCTCGCCGGTGTCGTACACCGCCACGATCGCCGGGTGGTTGAGCGCCGCCGCGGACTGCGCCTCGCGGCGGAACCGTGCCTGGAAGGACGGGTCGCGCGCAAGGTCGGAGCGCAGGATCTTGATGGCGACGGTGCGCCCGAGGCGCGTGTCGTGCCCGATGTGCACCTCGGCCATGCCGCCGCGCCCGATGAGCTCGCCGACCTGATACCTGCCGGCGAGGATGCGGGATCCGTCGTCCACCACTAGGAGTCCTTCACTTCCGTCGGTCGCGGGTCACCGTTGCGTGCCGGCACCGCGTCTGCCCGGGCGGGTGCGCCGTCCCGGGTCGGTTCTGCGGCGATCATCCCACCTGGTGGGCCGCCACGAGGGTACTCGGCGACGACGAGGACGCCGCCGGTGGGTTCCACGGGCGCGGAGCCCAGGAGCCGGTCGGCCAGCGCGGCGCCGAGCAGCGCGACGAGCACGAGCACGAGCGCCACCAGCGGCAGGCGCAGCCGCCGCACCCAGCCCATCGCCGTCGCCAGGACACCGTCCAACGGGCCTTCGTCGACGGCGTGCCGGTTGCGGCGCGTACCGTCCTGCAGGGTGGCGTCACGCGGTCCGCGCCCGGCGCGCTCGCGCCGCGACGGCGGGTAGGACGGGGGCCCGTCGTGACCGTCCGGCGTCTGCTCCGGCGCCGCGGGCGGCGGCGTCGACCGGCGGGCCTCGCGCGCCCGCGTCGGCTTGCCGACGAGCACCGCGACGCCCGACGGCGGGGTCTGCGGCATGAGGCGGTCGAACAGGCCCGCGAGCTCCTCGCCCGACGCGGGACGGTCGGTCGGCTCCTTCGAGAGCAGCCGCATCACGAGCGCCGCGAGCTTGCGGTCGACGGACGCCGGCAGCGGCGGCACCGGGTCGTTGACGTGCGCGACCGCGATGTCCACGGCGGTCGGCCCCGTGAACGGCCGCTTGCCGGCCAGTCCCTCGTAGGCGACGACACCGAGCGAGTACAGGTCGGACAGCGGGGTCGCCGGGCGGCCGACGGCCTGCTCGGGGGACAGGTACTGGGCGGTACCCATGACCATGCCGGTGGCCGTCATCGTCTTCTGGTCGGCAGCCAGCGAGACGCCGAAGTCGGTGATCTTCACCTTGCCGGAGCGGGCGATGAGGATGTTGCCCGGCTTCACGTCACGGTGCACGACCCCGGCCAGGTGCGCGGCGTGCAGACCACGGGCCGTCTGCGCGAGCATCGGCAGCAGCCGTCGCGCAGGCAGCACGGGCTCACGCTCGAGCAGGTCGGACAGCGGCTCGCCGACGACGAGCTCCATGACGAGGTACGCCGAACCGTCCTGCTCGCCGTAGTCGAACAGCGCCGCGATGTGCGGGTGGTGCAGCGCGGCCGAGTTGCGCGCCTCGGTGCGGAAGCGCTCGAGGAAACCGGGGTCGCCCGCGAACTCGTCGCGCAGGACCTTCACGGCCACCGCACGCGCGAGCGCGTCGTCGTTGGCCTCCCACACCTCGCCCATGCCGCCGACGGCGATGCGGCGCAGCAGGCGGTAGCGGCCTCCGCCGAGCGCGACCCCGGGTGCGGTCCTCATGACGCCAGCACCGCCTCGATCACGGCACGGGCGATCGGTGCCGCGACTGCGCCGCCCGTCGCCTCGTTGCCCAGGTTGCCGCCGTTCTCGACGATGACGGCGACGGCCACGCGTGGGGCGTCGGCCGGCGCGAACGCGGTGAACCACGCGTGCGGCGGCTGTCCCTCGACGGTCTGGGCCGTGCCGGTCTTGCCCGCGACCTGCACGCCGGCGATGCGGGCGGCCTTCCCGGTGCCGGAGTCGACCACACCGACCATCATCTGCGTGAGCGCGCTCGCGGTGGCCGACGACACGGCGTCGGAGTACGGCTCGGGATCCGTCTGGGACACGATCGTCAGGTCGGCGGCGCGCACGGTCTCCACGAGGTAGGGCGTCATGAGCCGCCCGCCGTTGGCGATCGCGGACGCGACCATCGCCATCTGCAGGGGCGAGGCCTGCACGTCGCGCTGCCCGATCGCCGACTGGGCGAGGACCGCCTGGTCGAGGTCGGAGGGGAACACGGACTCCACGACGGGCATCGGCACCGCCAGGTCGGGGTCGAGGAAGCCGAAGCGTTCGGACTGCTCGCGCAGCACGTCCTCGCCGAGCGTCATGCCCAGGCTCGCGAAGGCGGTGTTGCACGACGTGCGCAGGGCGTCGGCGAGGCTGACCTGCTCGCCGCCGCAGCTGCCGCCACCGAAGTTGCCGATCGTGGCCGACGTCTGCGGCAGCGTGAGCTGGTCGGGCGACGGCACGGGCGTGTCCGCCTGGTAGTCGCCGGACTCCAGCGCCGCCGCGGCGGTGACGAGCTTGAACGTGGACCCGGGCGCGTACCGCTCCTGGTGGGTGTTGGGGCGCAGCGGGTTGCCGTCGGCCTGGTCGAGCGCGCGGTACTGCGCCGCGGCCTCGCTCGTGGAGTGCACGGCGAGCACGTTGGGGTCGAACCCGGGGGTGGAGACGAGCGCGAGGATCCGGCCGGTGGCGGGCTCGAGGGCCACGACGGCACCGTGCTGGGCGCCGAGGCCGTTGCGCGCGGCCTGCTGCGCGGCGGGCAGGATCGTCGTCTCGACGGCCGCGCCCTCGGGCCGCTTGCCGGTGAGCAGGTCGCGGATGCGCGTGAAGAACAGCTGGTCGGAGCGGCCCGTGAGCTGGTCGTTCTCCGCGAGCTCGAGCTGGCTGCGGCTGTTGGCGATCGAGTAGAAGCCCGTCACCGCGGAGTACAGGTCACCCTGGGAGTAGGTGCGCTGGTAGCCGAACGGGTCGTCCACGGGCACGGACGTCGCGATCGCCTCGCCGCCGGCGACGATCGGCCCGCGCGCGTTGCCGTGCTCGCGGTAGAGCGTGCGCACGTTGCGGCCGTCGGTGTTGAGCGACTCCGCCTGGAAGAACTGGACCCACGTCGCGGAGCCCATGAGGGCCACGAACATGACGAGGGTGATGGTCGCGAGGCGACGCAGCGGCGTGTTCATCGCGTCTCCCCCCGCTCGTCGGTGTCCGATGCGTGGTCGAGGTGCTCGGTGGGGCTGTCGTCGGAGGCCGGTCCGCGCTCCGGGCCGTCCGGTGGGGTCACGGTCGACGTGCGGACGGGGGCGCTGCCGACGACGACGGGCGTGCCGACCGCGGGCGTGCCGGTGCGGCCCGTGCTGCGACCACCGCCGACAGGCCGGGAGCGGCCCGGGGCCGACACGGGCACGCCGATGTCCGGCGTGGCGACGGCGCGCACGGTCGGCACGGGTCGGCGCGCCTCGTCGGAGATGCGCAGCAGGAGCGCCGCGATGACCCAGTTGGCCACGAGGGACGACCCGCCGTACGCGAGGAAGGGCGTGGTGAGGCCCGTCAGGGGGATGAGGCGCGTGACGCCGCCGACGACCACGAAGAGCTGGAACGCCATGACGAACGACAGACCGCCGGCGAGCAGCTTGCCGAAGCCGTCCCGCACGCCGATGGCCGTGCGCAGACCGCGCGAGACGAGGATCGTGTAGAGCAGCAGGATCGCGATGAGACCCGTCAGGCCCAGCTCCTCGCCGAGGGCGGCGACGATGAAGTCGGAGTAGGCGAAGGGGACGAGGTCGGGCCGTCCCTGGCCCAGGCCCGTGCCGAACAGCCCGCCGCTGGCCATGCCGAACAGGCCGTACACGAGCTGCCCGGACCCGCCCGGGTCGCGGCGGAAGATCTCGTCGTCCAGCGCGTGCAGCCACACGTCGAAGCGGGCGCCGACGTGCCCGAACGTCGCGGCCGCTACGGCGGCGCCACCCACGAACAGCACGAGCCCGATGACGATCCACGAGGTCCGCTCGGTCGCCAGGTAGAGCACGGCGACGAACAGGCCGAAGAACAGCAGCGACGTGCCGAGGTCGCGCTGCAGCACCAGCACGACGAGCGACGCGGCCCAGACCAGGAGGATCGGCCCGAGGTCCCGGGCGCGCGGCAGCTGCAGGGCGAGCACGCGCTTGCCCGCCAGCGCGAGCGTGTCGCGGTGCGTGACGAGGTACCCGGCGAAGAACACCGCCAGGGCGATCTTGCCGAACTCCGCGGGCTGCATGCCGACCGGGCCGACCCGCACCCAGATGCGGGCGCCGTTGATCGTCTGCCCGAGGACCGGCACGAGCGGCAGCAGGATGAGCACGAGACCGGCGACCATGGCCGTGTACGTGTACCGGCGCAGCGTGCGGTGGTCGCGCAGCAGCCACAGCACGGCGACGGCCAGGGCGACCGAGATCGCGGTCCACGCGAGCTGCCGGTCGGCGATGTTCGCGTCCGCGCGTCCCCGCGCGGCGTACGCGATGGAGATCCGGTAGATCATCGCCAGCCCGATGCCGTTGAGCGCGACGACCACGGGCAGGATCACCGGGTCCGCGTAGGGCGCGCGCAGGCGCAGCACGAGGTGCACGGCGACCGCGAGCACGGTGGTGCCCGCGGCGTACGCGATGACGTGCGGCGGCACCGCCCCGGTCGCGCCGAGGCCGGCCAGGACGTACCCGGCGATGCCGATGCCGAGGGCGGGCACGAGCAGCAGCAGCTCGGTCCCGCGCCCGGGCCGGACCCGGTGGGGCTGGACGCTGGCCATCACAGCGTGGCGGCGACCGTCGGGTGGCCGGGGGTCGGGGCGCCGGCGTTCGGCGGCGGCGCGGTCGTGGTCGTCGGCTCGGGGGTCGGGGACGTGGTCGGCGACGGCGTCGGGCTCGGCGTGGGCGTCGGGCGCGTCTCGACGACGCCCTCCTCGAGCATCTCGACCAGGCGGCGCGCCTCCTCCAGCGAGCCGGCCGAGATGGTCTGCTCGACGCGTTCGCGCAGGTAGGCAGGCAGGTCGTCGACCTGCACGTCCGAGGTCTCGACGATGTCCGCGAGCTCGACCGGGCCGAGCGTCTGGGCGATGCCGCGGTAGATCGCGACCGTCCCCTCGTGCGCGCCGACGAAGTACTGGCTCTGCGTCCACAGGTAGCCGCCGGCCAGGGCGGCGACGAGCGCGAGGCCCACGGCCAGCCAGGTCAGCGCGAGGCCGCGGCGGCGCGGCGCGGGGGCCAGGTCCTCGTCGTCGTCCTCGTCCCGCGGGCGGTCGGCACCCGTCGCGGATGCGTCGTCACCGCCGTCCCCGGGCTTCTCGTCGTCCCCGTCGGGCCCGCTACCGGCGGCCGCGGCGTCCGCGCGTGCCTTGCGCGAGAGCGATGCGGCACGCGCCGCGGGCCCGTCGGCCGCGGCGGACGGGCGGTTGCGCGTCGAGGCGGCTGCCCCGACGACGGCGCTGGTGGTGGACGGCATCGCGCCGTCGGGGAGCTCGTCGAGCTCGACGACGTCGGCGATGACGACGGTGACGTTGTCCGGGCCGCCGGCGCGTAGCGCGAGCTGCACGAGGCGGTCGGCGCACGCGTCGACGTCCTCGATCTCTCCGAGGGTCTCGGCGATCGTCTCGGCGGAGACGTAACCGGACAGGCCGTCGGAGCACAGCAGCCAGCGGTCGCCCGGGCGTGCCTCGCGCACCGACAGGTCGGCCGTCACGTCGCTGTCGAAGTCCCCCAGGACCCGCATGACGACCGAGCGCTGCGGGTGGTGCTCCGCCTCCTCCGGTGTGATGCGGCCGGTGTCGACGAGGTGCTGCACGAACGTGTGGTCGGTCGTGACCTGCGTGAGCGTGCCGTCGCGGAACAGGTAGCCGCGGGAGTCGCCGAGGTGGACCATCGCGAGCTTGTTGCCCGCGCGCAGGATCGCGGTGACGGTCGTGCCCATCCCGGCGAGGTCGGGCTCCGCGTCGCTGCGCGCGATGATCTCGGCACGTGCGTCGTCCAGGGCCGTCTCGAGCTCGTCGAGGGCGTCGTCCGGGCCGTGCGACTCCCCGTCGAGGGGGGCGAGCGCGGCGACCGCGACCGACGACGCGACGTCGCCGCCCGCGTGCCCGCCCATGCCGTCGGCGACGACGAGCAGGTGCGGTCCGGCGTACGCGGAGTCCTGGTTGTCCGAGCGGACCAGGCCCACGTCGGAGCGCGCGGCGTAGCGCAGGGCGACCGTCACGCGACTACCTCTGCAGCTCGAGCAGGCTCTGGCCGATCCGTACCGCGGTGCCGGTGGGGACGGGCGTGGGCTGCTCGACGCGCGTCTCGCCGACGAACGTGCCGTTGGTGGAGCCGAGGTCCTCGACGAACCACTGCTCGCCCTGCGGGAAGATCCGCGCGTGGCGGGAGGACGAGTAGTCGTCGTCGAGCACGAGAGTGCAGCTCGGGGCGCGGCCGACGAGCACCGCGGACGTGCCGAGGGGGAGCGTCGTACCGCGCAGCGGACCCTCGGTGACGACGAGCCGCGTGGGGCCCGTCGTGCCGCGCGGGCGCCGGGGCGCGCGCGGCGACTCGCCGACGGGCACGGGCGAGTCGGCCGAGGATGCGGGTGTGGCCCTGCCGGGGGTGCGGCGGCGGTCGATGATCCGCGTGCCGTACAGGTCGCGCCGCAGGACCGTGATCGCGGACAGCACGAGGAACCACAGCAGCGCGAGGTACCCCAGGCGCAGCAGGGTGACGGTGAGCTCACTCATGCCGGGGCATCACTCGTCCACGTCCGCGTCGCCACCCGTCCAGAACAGGATGCGCGTGCGACCGATCGTCAGGGTGTTCCCGTCGAGCAGCGTCGCCGCCGGCACCTGGTGCCCCTCGACGAAGACGCCGTTGGTGGACCCCATGTCGCTCGCGATCACGCCGTCGGGCGTCACGCGGATCTCCAGGTGGCGCCGGGAGACGCCGGGGTCGTCGACGATGATGTCGGCCTCCGAGCCACGGCCGATGACCGTGACCGGGCCGGTGAGGATGTACCGCTGGCCGTCGATGTCGATGAGCGGGTGCCGCGGGCTGGGCGCGGCGTTGGTCGCCGGGGCCACGGGGCCGCGCACCGTCGCGCTGTGGACGGCGAACCGGCCGGCCTCCTGGTCCGTGTTCTCGGAGAACGAGACCGTCACCGGGCCGACGAAGGCGTAGTGCTGGCTCGACGCGTGCTCGGTGACGTTGGCGGCCAGCTCCTCGGCGAGGGCCTCCGCACCCCAGGCCTCGACCTGGTCGTAGTCGGGCGTCGACAGCTCGATGGTGAACTCGTTGGGCACGACCGTGCGGTCGCGCCCCACCACGGCGGCACGGTCGTCGAGCTCACGCCGCAGGGCGTCCGCGAGCTCGATGGGCTTCACATCGCTCCGGAAGGCGCGCGCGAACGCGTTGTTCACGACGCGCTCCACGCCGTTCTCGAACTTGTCGAGGAATCCCACGTCCACCTCCTCCCGCGGTCGGGCGGGCCGGGTGGCCCGTCCCATCGCTCCGCTGCTCGTCGGCTCGTCCGACGCGGTGCGACGACGGTCCGCGTCGATGGTATCCGTGCGATGGGCTGCACGGGTCCCCCTGGGGGTGCACTGTGCACGAGGTGCGTCCGTCGGCGGTCTGTGGACGGCTCGACGACGCACCCGCCGGGCGGTGGATCTCCGGAAACTGGTCGGGCCCGCCCCTCCTCCCCTCGGAGGTGGTCACATCGGCGACAGCTCCGTGTGCCGACTCGTGGAGGAGCGACCACTTCCGGGGGTGCTCGTCGGTGTCGGGTGGCCCGTCGTCGCGGACCGGTTCGTGGGTGGGGCGCTCGCCGTGCTAGCGTTCTCCAGCGCGCGCGAGTGGCGGAACGGCAGACGCGCTGGCTTCAGGTGCCAGTGTCCGAAAGGGCGTGCGGGTTCAAATCCCGCCTCGCGCACACAGGGGTGGTTCCGGATGGAACTGCTCAGGTGGTACCGAAACTCCCGGTCAGGGTTCTCTGGCCGGGAGTTTCGTGGTTCTGGGGGTGCTCGGCGCGGTCTGGGGGCGCTCGCGGGCGCCGAGAAGCCCTGCCGAGGGGTCTCGGGAGGGCTTCTCGGGCCGGATTCGGCGCTGCGAAGCGGTTTCCGGGCAGGCTGACGCCGACGAGGTGGCGCGGCGTGCGTCCCGGCGGCGACCGGGCGATCAGGTGTGGACGCTCAGGCGGCTACCCGCGGTACGGGCGGCGCCGGCCTTTCGTCCAGGTGTGGCGGTCCATCGGTTCGTCGGACGGCTCTTCGCCGAGCTTCACCTGCCACGGGTCGGGCTGGTGCCGGGCGAGGTGCCAGCCGCGGAGCCGTTCGATGTTGTGCGCGGCGAGCGTCACCGCCATCAGGAGGGTGGTCGCGACGAGACCGGCGACGCGGAAGTACCCGCGGTTGACGTTGCGGACCTGGTAGCGCAGCTGGGCGTTGAGTCCCTCGATCAGGCTGCGGCGGTTGAACGACAGCGCCCACCGCGTGGACTGCCAGGGCAACGGCTGCCGGTCGCGCTCGAGGTCGGTGTCGCGCACGGTGACGGTCTTGCCGCATGCGCAGTTCCCGCCGCGCAGGCACTGGGCGGTCGGAAGGTGGCGTCCCAGGCGCATCGAGGCCGGCGTGTTCGGGCAGCGCAGGTGCCCGGCGAGGGCCGGACCCTTCCACCGCTGGCTGCCGAGCTCGTCGCGACGACGCGCCAGCGCGGTGAACCGGTAGGCCTCGCGCTTGTCGAACAGCTCGCGGGCGCGTGCCTTCTGAGTGGCGGTGTCGCCGATCTTCGGAGGCTCGAGCTGCCTCAGGGGATCCGGTAGCGCGTCGGAGTACAAAGCGCCGTCGATCCACAGTGACCCGGTGATCGGACCGGGGCGAACGCCGCGCTGGGTGGAGTGCAGGTCCATCGTCACTGCGATCCCACGCTCCCGTAGTGGGCGTGCGAGCTTCTCCGCACGGGAGGTGGTGTAGCCGCGGTCGAGCAGGACCTCCTTGACGTGCCGCAACGCGTCGAGGATCCCGAGGGCTGCTCCTGCTCTGTCCTTGACCCCGGGGCGCATGGCCAGGCCGGCGGCCAGCTGGGGCAGCGGTTCACCTGCGGGCTCGGGTGCGTAGGTCGCGATGTGCGCCTCGTACCCGAAGTACAGCTCGTTTGGCCGACGGTCGGTCCCGGTGCGCTTGGCCCACCGTGCATCGGGGTCAGCGGCCGGCCGATCGCCAGCGTCGGTCCCGGTGTTCGCGGTGCGAGCCCTGTAAGCGGACTCGACGTCGGTCCCGTCGATCGCCACGACGCTCGGCGGCGTCCACGTGGACGGAATGCTGGCCTGGACCAGTCCGGTGGCGACCTCGTCGAGGCTCGCCGGCGCGAAGGGGCAGCCCTCGGGGCACTCGTCGACCTCGCCGGTCTCCGGGTCCGCGGTCAGCTCGTGGTCGTGGGGGACCAAGAAGCCCACGCCCAAGGCGTCCTCCAGGGCGTGGAACCCGGACAGGATGGGCCGGTACCGGATCACGGTCCTTGGCGGGAAGCCCAGCGCGAACCTGTCGCTGGGCGACGCTGACAGCAGGGTGCGGGTGACCCCCGCGAGGGTGAACGCCGTCGGGCTACTCAGAGCATGCAGGAATATCCCTGCGGCGATGGCGTCCAGCGGGTAGGCGCGGTGGCGGCCGACATTGTGCGTCCGAGCCGTGACGAGCCGGGAGACGACGTCGCTCTCGGCCCAGGCTCGAGCGCGTCGGACCTTCTGCGCGGAGGTGAGCGGCGGCGGCTTGTAGATGATGCGGCTGAGGCCGGTGGACGACATCAAGGGCCGGGACTGCCCGGCGCGGCGCGCCTTCATCGCCGCACCATCGAGGCGAACACCTCGTGCTCGGGCAGCGGGGCCATGAACGGCATGACGTAGCCGAAGATCTTCGACGAGGTGACGCCGGCGAGCTGGGCGAGCGCGCCGAGGTGCACGCCGTGCTCGAGGTGCTCCTTGACCCAGGTGACGCGCAGGCGGCTCAGGCGCAGCGGCGGGCAGTCGGGTGGGAGCTCGAGGTACTGCATGAGTCTGGACAGGCGCGAGCGGTCCCAGTCCGCGGCGAAGAAGCTCAGCAGCAACGAGCCCGGGTCCTCCTCCCTGATGCGCTGCAGCGGGCCGTCGTGGGGCGGGCTGATCGGGATGGTGCGGGCCAACTTGCCGGGCACGGTCAGGCAGAGGTGGCCGTGGCGCTCGACCAGGTTCTCGGTCGTGACGTGCCAGATCTCGCGCGGGTAGAGCCCGGCGCCGAGGCCCAGTGCGAGGAACGCCTGCATCCGACGCTGCTGCAGGGGCGTGCGCTGCTGGCTGGCGACCTCCAGGAGCCGGACCACTTCGGCCGCGGTGTAGGGGACGATCCGCTGGTTTGCGCGCAGCCGCTCCTCGGGCGGTTCCCATGGCGCCTTCGTCGTCACGGCTGCGCCGAAGCGGCGCAGGTCCGAGCGGCGTGTGGCTCGCGAGGGTTCGGCGAGGTGGGTGCAGCCGACCTGGATGTACCGGCTGACGACGTCCGGGGTGAAGATCTGCTCGCGGTCCAGCGGTAGGCCTTCGCGGTGCGCCCACACGAGGAACTGCGACAGCGTCCGCATCGTCTCGACGGCCCTGCGGTCATCGGCGGGGTGCACCTCGACGGCCACGGCGCGTGTGAACGCGGCGACCGGTGCCCAGTCCTCGGGGCGCAGCGCCTTGGGGATGTAGCCGGCCACGGCCTGCTCAGGGGTGAGCGGTCCGGCGGCGTGTCGGTAGACGGAACGGGTTCTGGAATCTGAAGATGGGCGCACGAAAGCTCCTCATGTCGTGTGACGGTCTTTCGATCAGCGGCTGCAACCGCTGTGAAGGCGATCGGGCCGGGATCCCACTCCCGGCCTTTCGCGTGTCAGAGGATCGGCGCCCTGCGCCGAGCGGCTCAGGCCATGGCGTCCCCGGCGGCGTCGGCGAGGGCGGCAGCCAGGAGGTCTGAGGCGACGGCGCTGACGGGACGCTCCGCGGCGCGGGCGCGCGCGAACAGCGGGCCGGCCACGGCGGCGGGCATGCGGATCTCCACCCGCACGAGCTCATGGGGCTTCAGGTCACGGGAGCGCGACGGCGGTCGGCCGGATCGGGCCGGGGCTACGTGGACTGCGATGCCTGGATCGTTCATGTCACCTACTTCTGATGTCGGCCTGGCCTGTGTGCGAGGTACTGCTTAAGCCCTGGTCAGGGGTCGCACGGCTGGTCAGACCGTCAGAAGTTCGGTGTGGAGCTCTGCAATCGGTGTGGAGCTATGTAGTTGTCCCTCCGCGCCACAGGCAGATCGCCCAAGAAGTGACTCGGCTTGCCGCACCGCGGTACGGGGCCGTGCTGGCACGCTAGCGCGCAGCGCAGGCGCCATGAGGGCGCCACGCCGCGGATGGTGGCCGAGTTGCACGCCGTTCATGACGCTGGTGCCCGAAGAGGGGACGTGAGTGTCGAGGAAGACCTTGGCGCACCTGCGGTCGATGAGCACAGAGGCCGTGACGGCAGATGCGGTGCCTACCCAGAGCGGGACCGCGACCCGCATCACCGCCCCCTGGCACTGCGTGGTGACCGTCAAGGGCAACCAGCCCTACCTCTTGGCCCCTAATCCGTGAGACATCCAGTGCTCACGTATGTGACGGCGGCGAGTGCGGTGCAACTATCCAGGTCGCCCGGTCTCGCTGCACCCAGGCTGCACTGACCCAAGTCGCGTCCTGGATCCAGGGTCTCAAACCGGGCATCGACAATGAACGTCACTGGGTCCGCGACGTCCTCCACGGACGACGACCGCTGGCCATGCCCACCGGCAGCGCGCCACCTGTCATGGCCACGCCTCGCTCGACGGCGATCAACCTTCGACGCCTGAGCGGGCCATCCGATTTGGCCTGGGCCACCCGGCATCACGCTCGCGACGTCAACAGACCGGCCGAACCGCTCATGACCTGGTGTGAACCCGACCTTGTCGGGCCGCTGGCGGGTCAGGGCTCAGTTGCCGCGCCCCTTCCGGCCGAGGCCCGGGTCCACTAGCGTCTGTATCAGTCAGCCTCCGATCGTCGATGCCAGGGGTGTGGATGGAGCTGTCCGATTGCCACGGCTACGAGGTGACCGACGCCGACTTGGCCTTTCTCGGCCTGACGAAAGAAGATGTCGCACGGGCACTCTCGCGTATCAGACCACTTGGCACAGATGAAGCTGCCTTCAACTACTTTGTCGAGAGCCTCACGCTCGCGCTCGAGGCGGCTGGATTAGCCGACTGCGATGTCCGACTTCAGGGCAGCAGCGCCCACTTCTTCTCCGGGTCCCACAAGCCGACCGTCTGGCAGTACGCCGAGATATTCGAACTCTTCCGGTCGCTTCGCGGACGTCTTCCAAAAGCATTCGAAATGCGCAAGATCAACGAGACGATAGATAGGCTATGGCCCCGTCAGGAAGCCAAACCCCGGGTACGAATGTTTGACCTCGTTTATCGTTTGGGCATCGACGCGCAGCCGAGCGATATCGATGTACAACTCTCCTCCGCCATGCTCTACGAGCGTGCACGCTCGTTGATCTTGGGTCACGGATTGGTCGCCGAGAAGTTGCATGTTGAGTCTCTTCAATACGGGTTTGTTCGCAAGGATATTATTCGTGAAGTGGCGCCGGTGCTGGATTTTTGGGCCGACGAGCAGAGCGCAATCCTTGGGCGCAGAGTGAGTGTTGCGGTATTCAATGCAGAGGGCCCGCCTGACAGCGGCAACCCTCTGCTCTCGTCGCACTTTCAGGACCGAGATTGGGTTCTCAAGATGGAGGTGGCGACCTCCGATGTCTAGTGACAGCACTGAAGTCCGGCGGCACTGGTATGAGCTCTTGAATGGAACCGATAAGGATCTTGCGCTAGGTCTCTTGATCGACTCTCTCGGAATGGTCCGAGTTGGCCTCGGTCGTGCGCTCGAGCCCACGCTGGCGGTCCGGCGACTGCTCGACACCGAGGGGAGCACTGCTGGCCTACTAAGGATGACGCGCGCCGACCTATTCGCAGGATCACGGATAGAACTCCTCTCGACGGGCCCATCGCAGGTCTCTGAGGCCGAGTCCGAAAGAATTCGCGAAGAAGTCGCCCAAGCATTGCGTGCGCACGTCCCAGTCCAGTTCGCCGAGGCCACGATCGACAACGGTCGCTTCGGCACCCGCACCGTCCGCTTCGAGACGGGCCGCCTGGCCAAGCAGGCCGCAGGGTCGGCCGTCGCCTACCTCGACGACGACACCATGCTGCTGTCGGCCACGACGGCCGGTAAGCACCCCCGTGAGGCGTTCGACTTCTTCCCCCTGACGGTCGACGTCGAGGAGCGGCAGTACGCCGCCGGCAAGATCCCCGGCGCGTTCTTCCGCCGCGAGGGCCGCCCCTCGACCGACGCGATCCTCGCCTGCCGCCTGATCGACCGCCCGCTGCGCCCCCTGTTCGTCAAGGGCCTGCGCAACGAGGTCCAGGTCGTCGTGACGGTGCTGTCGATCAACCCCGACGACGCGTACGACGTGCTCGCCATCAACGCCGCGTCGATCTCGACACAGCTGTCCGGCCTGCCGTTCTCCGGCCCGGTGGCCGCGACGCGTCTCGCGCTCGTCGACGGCCAGTGGGTCGCGTTCCCGCGCTACTCCGAGCGCGAGCGCTCGACGTTCGACATCGTCGTGGCCGGCCGCGTGGTCGGGGATGACGTCGCGATCGCCATGATCGAGGCCGACGCCCCCGAGAACGCCTGGAACCTCATCCACGGCGGCGGCGGCACCGCGCCGACCGAGGAGGTCGTGGCGCAGGGCCTCGAGGCGTCGAAGCCGTTCATCAAGGTCCTCGTCGAGGCGCAGCAGCAGCTCGCGGCCCAGGCCGCGAAGGAGACGCAGACCTTCCCGACGTTCCCGGACTACCAGCCCGACGCGTTCGCCGCCGTCGAGCAGGCCGCGTCCGAGCGCCTGTCCGCCGCGCTGCAGATCGCCGGCAAGCAGGAGCGCGAGAACCGCCTGGACGAGATCAAGGGCGAGGTCGCCGGCGAGCTCGCGGCGCAGTTCGAGGGCCGCGAGAAGGAGATCTCCGCCGCGTACCGCTCGCTGCAGAAGCAGCTCATCCGCCAGCGGATCCTCACGGACGGCTTCCGGATCGACGGTCGCGGCCTGCGTGACATCCGGACGCTCTCGGCCGAGGTCGAGGTGCTGCCCCGCACGCACGGCTCGGCGCTGTTCGAGCGCGGTGAGACGCAGATCCTCGGCGTCACGACGCTGAACATGCTGCGGATGGAGCAGCAGATCGACTCGCTGTCGCCCGAGACGCGCAAGCGGTACATGCACCACTACAACTTCCCGCCCTACTCGACCGGTGAGACCGGCCGCGTCGGGTCGCCGAAGCGCCGCGAGATCGGCCACGGTGCGCTCGCCGAGCGGGCGATCGTGCCCGTGCTGCCCGCGCGCGAGGAGTTCCCGTACGCGATCCGGCAGGTCTCCGAGGCGCTGGGCTCCAACGGCTCGACGTCCATGGGCTCCGTCTGCGCCGCGACGCTGTCGCTGCTCAACGCCGGTGTCCCGCTGCGCGCGCCCGTCGCGGGCATCGCGATGGGCCTGGTGTCCGACACGGTCGACGGTGAGACCCGCTACGCGGCCCTCACCGACATCCTGGGCGCCGAGGACGCGTTCGGCGACATGGACTTCAAGGTCGCCGGCACGCGCGAGTTCGTCACCGCGATCCAGCTCGACACCAAGCTCGACGGCATCCCCGCCTCGGTCCTGGCCGGCGCGCTGACGCAGGCCAAGGAGGCGCGCCTGGCGATCCTCGACGTCATCGCCGAGGCGATCGACGTCCCGGACGAGATGAGCCCGTTCGCCCCGCGCGTCATCTCGGTGAAGGTCCCGGTCGACAAGATCGGCGAGGTCATCGGCCCGAAGGGCAAGATGATCAACCAGATCCAGGAGGAGACCGGCGCCGACATCTCCATCGAGGACGACGGCACGGTCTACATCGGCGCCACCGACGGACCGTCGGCGGAGGCCGCGCGGGCCGCGATCAACGCGATCGCGAACCCGCACATGCCCGAGATCGGCGAGCGCTTCGTCGGCACCGTCGTCAAGACGACGACGTTCGGCGCGTTCATCTCGCTGTCCCCGGGCAAGGACGGTCTGCTGCACATCTCGCAGATCCGCAAGCTCGTCGGCGGCAAGCGCGTCGAGAACGTCGAGGACGTCCTGGCCGTCGGCCAGAAGGTCCAGGTCGAGATCGGCGAGATCGACCCGCGCGGCAAGCTGTCGCTGCACGCGGTCCTCGACGAGGCGCAGACCGAGGGCGACCCGGCCGACCCGCCGGCGGGCGTAGAGGTCGCGACCGCTACGGCATACCGAATTAACTGGTGAGTATAGCGCCTGGGCAGGGCCGAGCCATCGTCGTAGTGAAGGCATCTCCACCTGCCACGCGGCCAAACCCGCCTGGATGGACAGATCTCTTGACCAGGGTGAGGCAAGAGACCTGAGTTGGGTCAAACGGCTTACCCTTTCACCGGGCTGGGACGTGGGGTCTGGATGCGGCGTCGATCGCCACCAGGAAGCGCGTGTCAGATCGCCCGATACGTGCGTCCGTTGCGCAGGCGCACCCGAGTGAAGCCGATGGAAGTAGCATTGAGGCGCGAGTACAAAATACACCCGTCCAATACTGGCAAGCCCTTCCCGTGCATCACCTGCCGGTGCTATCGTCGGCGCAACGCCAACGGCGGCGGGGTGCCCTGTGTGCCAGGCCCAGTACGGCGATCCATCGCTGTTGCGGGCAGGGACCGCGACCCGCTTGGCGAGCTCAACGTGCGCGCCCTACAGCCCGGCGGAACAGCCCGGCGGAGTTGAACGGAGCACTAAATGAACGGTCAGCCAGACATCGACCTAAAGGCGGCAGTAAACGCCATCTCGGACGTAATAATGAACCGTCCCCGTCCCCTGCGGGAGTTTGATCAGATCCACATGAAGGCTGGCGACATGGTCATGCAAGCCGAGCATGTCGCCCGTTGGGCTGACGCCAAGTACCTCGTCTTTGTAGGCGACGGCGACGCAATCAGCGTCTGTGTTGCTTACCTCCAATCGCGCGGCATCCTGCCTTACGGACCGGCGAGGATCCTGGTGCTCGACTTCGACGAGCGTGTCGTGAGCGCCGTAAACCGGTTTGCCGATAAAGAGCGCATACCTAGCCTGGAGGGGCAGCTATACAACTGCCTAGACGACCTTCCTGAACTTAGCGGGTTCGACTCCTTCTACACCAACCCGCCTTGGGGGGCGAGCAATGGAGGGGCCAGCGTCAAGCTCTTCGCCTACAGGGGAATGGAGGCCGTCAAATTCAGTGGGGAGGGCCTGGTTGTGATCGCGGACGACGACGCTCTGCCATGGGCCCAGGGCGTGCTGCATAGCACGCAAGCGTTTGCGGCAAGCCACGGGTTCTACGTCAAGCGCATGACACCACGGCTGCACTCGTACCACCTAGATGACGCGCCGGACCTGCTCTCGTGCAACCTACTGCTCCGGTCGCTCCCGGCTGACATGGCACCGAAGGTCCACGAACTGCGCGTGGATGAGGAACTACTCAAGAACTTCTACGGCGCAGACAAATCCCCTCGGGTACGCTTCGTACGTGAGCGTAAGCGTCTCGACTACGGGATGGCGCACGACGACGAGTACGAATTGGAGTTGCTCGATGGTGGAGAATGAGCCCTGGGAGGAGTTTGCACCTCCTGGCACAGGCATATTGTTTATGAAGGTCGGAACTCACGCGAACGAGCAGTTGGAAGAAATTATTGAGCGTAAGCAGCGCGAGATAGACCAGGCGGGGTTCGCGCTCTGGGGCTATGGCGGGAGTACGTGCCATCCGAGCCGGATGGTGCAGCCGTTCGCGGAGCAGGTCCAGCGACGCGGGGCGAAACTCGTCCTTGCTATGCAGCCTATGGAGTCCAAACATTTCGCTGACCCCGTACGTGCCCGCCAATATTCCGCGGATGGTCTAGCCTGGGAAGATATTCCGAGCGCCGTCAACGCGCTCGGATCGCGGCACGCGCTTTGGATCGAGAACCTGGAGCCTGTGCACCTTTCACTTCCTCTCGCGCAGACACGGGTGGGGTATGGGCCAAGCGCGGGACGGCCAGGGGAGAAGTACATCCGAGGCCGTGTAGATAAGGCGTGTCTAGAGTTCGAGCCGGGTCAGCTTCAGGAGGACGGGCGAGTCACCACTATCGGACTCGTAGCGGACGTAGTGGCGCCGTACGCCGTGTTCCTGCGATAGCCCCGGTCATAAGGGTGAAAGAATCCGAGGGCAGCGGCCTCGAAGGTGCTGTATATAGGACTGCAGTGCGGCTCGTGCGGTTGATTCATCCCGGTCCGCTCCGGCGAAACCAAGGCAGATAGACGCCGCTCTGTCGGCGGTCGGATCAGTGCACACGCGTCGGCGGCACTCGTCGAACCCTGCATGCTCAATCAGTAGTGCGAGGACTTGCTCGAAGCACACAGCAGACCCGGCAAGCGCCCGCAGTTCCTGATGTCCACCGAAGAGATCCTCGAGCGCGCCAAGGGCGCGCTTGTCGCCGGTCAGCAGCCGATCCAGTCCCCGTAGCACTTGCATCGCGACGAGCTGGCTCTCTCCCGCGTCGAGTTGGAGGCCAGTGGCCTGGGCGGCATCCTCCAATCGAAGCGCCAGGGATAGCTCCGCGCCTGACGGTTCATCTAGGGCTACGCCATCGAGGAAGGCCGTGAGGTCCGCCAGTGCCGCGTCCTTCACGTCCGGAGGGGCGTGCCGCTCAATACGCTTCCGGGCGACGAAGCGCGCTGCGCCTAAAACGAGAGGCGGCTCTTCGCCGGCCACCTTCGTGAACGCCAGGTGGCTCAAGAGCTGGTACCTGGCGAGCTTTATTAGAACATCATTGTCGACGGCGCTACGCACTGGTGGACCGGCCCGTTAGGACGTTCTCGAGATATGCGATCTCGTCGGCGTTAAAGGCGTCCATCCGGAGCATCGTGCGCGCTAGCTGGTTGATTCGCTGCGCGACGGGCTCGCGCCCTAGCAGATTCAATGCGGCGATCGCTCGTGGCCAGTCATCTACCTGCCTCGCGAGCATCAGGACGATGAGCCCGGCGTCGATCCCACTCGCCGCAGAAGCGCTCATCGCGGCATCTGCAAGTTGTGGCGCCGTATAGGCGGCTTCGCCAGCGCGTATCTCGAATTCCGCGCGTCCGGTGAGGAGTCGGAGAGCAAAGGTATTTGCCGCCGACTCCTCGGCGTCCAGATCCTCGCTCACAGGGTCAGCGACGTCTATAAATGTGGGGGCGCCCGTGGTGTGGCCCAGGAACACGTGTCCCAACTCGTGCGCGATCGTGAAAGCCGCCTTGGCGGGGTAGAATGTTGATTCGCCTAGGATAATGGCGCTACGCCCGCGAACGGAAGCGGTAACGGCGTGCATCCTCTTTTGCGGCAGCGGGAAGACGTGCGTTTGGACCACTGGGATGCCCACCGCCCAACAGAGCGCAACCAAGTGCCGGAGCGTGTAGCCGCCCAGCTCCTCGAGGCGCTCGCGAAACCAAGCCGCGCCGATGTTCTCGGGGACGTCTACCGTCGCTTCGGGCGCTCCTCTCGTCAGGAGTCCCGCGAGCGATACGCCGAACGAGCTCAGAATTCCCTGTTCACGAAGAGAGGTTGTCCCGAGGTTCTTAAATCTCGCGGAGTCGGCCCACGAGAACGTTGGTCCCTGGTCGCCGAAGAGCGACGATGGTGTGATGCCGAGACGCCTCGCCACAGTGAGCTTGAGCTCGGTGACCGCCGAGAGTGAGGTCGAGGCTTCGGTGCCCCACCATTCGGGCCAGGCGGCATCGATCGCGAGGCCCGAATAGCCCGCGGAGCGGAGCTGATGCCGGAGTTGGATCCCCTCGTCCACCAGCGACACCTCCGATTCCTGTGCGTGTAGGCTGTAGCGGCTCCCCGCGGCCAGTAGCATAGACCTCATGCCGCCGATCGACACCTTGCCATCGCAGTTCTGCTGGACGAAGTTCGGCACTGAGGCCGGCGACGAGGTCGACGCGATCCGTGCGCGAAAAGAGAGCGAGCGGCGGAGCGGCGGTGGGCTCTTCTATTGGGGTATTGGAAACAGTGTCGGTCCGTCGCTGCGACTTCTCGTCAGTCAGGTGCGCGAGCCGGAGGTGTTGTTCACGCCGATGCTGTCGCGGCCAGCATATCTCGACGTCAATCCGGCGAGCGTAGCCTCTTGGCGGTTCGGGGTGGGATTGGACGGGGTGCCGCACGCTCTACGAACCGGTGTCGTGACAAGTAAGAGCCCTGTGGTAAATCGCGCGCGGCGGCATTTTGCTCTTGTATGCCACTCGGAGGATCGGCTGGATGTGGACCTCGACTACGAGGGGTTTACATCGAGTTCGGTTGTGAATCTTAGGACAGGTGCTCAGGTGGGATCCTCCCAGGTCACTTCCATAGTTCGTCGGGTACCGGAGCTTGGTGGTGGTAGGCCCTATCGCGTCGCGTTCCGCGCGCGCCTCGTGGCGCCGTATTTCCTGACGCTCACCTCGTCTAGTGAGCCTTTAGGCGAGTGCGAGTCGGCGTTGCCGATGCAGGACGCTCTTTGGGCTTAGGTCGCGTGTGGTGGACAACGGTACGCGGTGCGTGATTGCAGCGTTTGTCGCCGTTCGTACTTGTTCGCCGTGCGTTATTCCGCCTTCTATGGCACGCCAGGTCGACCCGGAGGAAGTGTTGTCCGGTTCTGCGAGAGGTTGGGAGTTCGGCGGTCGGATGGTTCGGGTCGACATCACGCGCGAATGCTCGGCGGCGTCGAATTGGTCGGTCTTGGGTCACTCGCTGCTGAAGGCTGTCGCCGGAACCGATGTGCGGGCGCGGCGGCCACGGAGGAGAGGGTCGTACGGGGCGATCCGGTACGTGTGAGGCAGGTGCACTTGCGGTTGCGTGTCCCCGCGTTCCGCTGACCTCAACCTGCTGCTGAGACGGACCAGCGACAAGCGCGAGCCGACTGCGGAGCGCTGCGCTTCCGAGCAGATCGCGGTGTGCCTGTACCCGTCCCAGGGGTGTGCCGGCGCCCGCGTGAGTCCCCACGTCGCCGCTGGCCGGCGAGTTTCGGGAACCACCCACACAGGGGTGGTTCCGGATGGAACCGCTCAGGTGGTACCGAAACTCCCGGTCAGGGTTCTCTGGCCGGGAGTTTCGTGGCATCGGGGCGGTGAGACGGCCCCGGCCCCTGGAGGTGCATGAGGCCCACGACCACAGCTCATCGGATCGGGGCGGGATCTCCGACTCGTCCCCGATGTGGCGAGCCCGACGTCGTCGCCGGCGAACGCTCTTCCCGCAGCCCGGTGAGCCGGCGCGGGTGTCCGACGTGTCGTCCACGCCGTCTCGGCGGAGCAGGGGCTCGACGGCCACGGGCGCAGGACGTCGTCGACCAGCGCTGTCCGTCGACGTCCCACGTCGTTCACCGTCGGACGTCACCGCGCGGGCCGTGCGCCGCACGCGCCCGGTGTCGGCCCCGGCTCGACGCCCGGTGGTGGCGGTCAGGCACGCGGACCTCCGGCGACGCGACCCGCTACCGTGTGTCCGGTGTGCGACAGAAACGGAGCATACGTGCGGTCCACCACGGCGCAGAAGGTCGGCTCGAGCGCGCCTCCGGAGTGGTGGGAGCGGGTGGTGGGCGCGGCGGCCGGCTGGTTCGCCGACTACCCACGGGCGGCGGTGCGGCTGCGCCGCGCACGAGTGCTGGCGGCGTGGGTGGCGATCCCGCTGATCGGGGCCGTGCTCGTCCTCGTCCCGTCCACACGTGAGTCCCTCCGGGCGTACGCCTGGAGCTTCGTCATGCTCGTCGTGTGGTTCGTCCTCGTCCGGACGAAGACGTTGTCGTGGGGCGGGGTGCTGCGGTGGTTCTCCGCGTGCGTCGCGTGGTCCGCCGCCATCGGGTGGGTCACGCTGCGCGTCGCCGACCAGCTCGGGCTCTCGGCCTCCTCGCACGGGTCCGGCACCGCGCTCGCGGGCTTCCTCGAGGAGTCCGGGAAGCTGGTCCCGCTGCTCGTGCTCGCCGTCCTGGCGCCGGGACGCGTGCGCCGCTTCGGTGCCGGGGACTGGGCGCTGCTCGGGTTCGCGTCGGGGGTCGCCTTCAACGCCTACGAGGACGCCGTGCGGCAGATCGCCGCGCGGCAGACGTGGCTCCTGCTGGTGGACCCGTCCCGCGACTACTCGTGGAACCCGTGGGCGTCCGGGCAGTTCGTGACCCTCGACGGCGTCGCGGTGAGCCCGGGCCACCACATCTGGACCGCTGTCGGCGCCATGGGCATCGGTCTCGGGATCGCACTGTGGCGCACGTGCCGGCTCGACCTGCGGATCCTGGCGTTCGTGCTGCCGGCGGTGCTCGTCCTGTGGCAGATCGCCGACCACGCGTCGTTCAACGCGCGCAACCACATGTCGTCCTGGCCGGCCGAGCCTGCCCCCGGGTTCCCCGCCGTGCTGTCCGGGCTGTGGTCGCTGGGCGGGCACGGGCGTCTCGTCAACGCGGTGTCGGTCCTGCTCCTGGTCGCGTGCCTGCTCGTCGACGCGCACCGTCGTCACCTGGCCGCCGCCGTGGCGGCACCGGCCGGGTCTGCGCGACGACGTCCTGGTGGGGCGGTGGACGACGACGAGCCCGGTGGGACGGCGCTGCGGTGGTGGGCCGCGACGCTGGCGCCGCACGTGCGCGCCGCGACCGGGCCGCGTGCGCGGGCCGTCCAGCTCCTGCGAGGGTTCGGCACTCTGCTGATCCGCGGGCTCGCCCAGTGGGTCGCCGATGTCGCGGTGGTCGTCGCGGCGCACGCGCCGCTGCCGGGGGAGCCGCGGCGCGACGCGATGGTGCGGGGGCGCACGATCGCCGTGCGGGTCCGCCAGATCCGCTGCGAGGCGATGGAGCTGACCACGCCCGGTCCGGAGCCCACGACCCGCAGGCGGCACGCCGCCGTCGCCGCCGTCGTGGGCGTGGCAGCGGTCGCCCTCTGCGTGGTGTGGGGCGCCGCGATGGCGTCGGCCATCGGCCCCTATCTCGCGATCAGCGGCGACGAGGTCTATCTGGCCGGCCTGCTCGACCGCGTCGGCGACTGGTGGAACTCGCTCAGCGGCTGGCAGCAGGTGGCGGTCGGTGCCGGTGTCGCCGCACTCGTGGTGGTGTCCGGCGGGTCGTTCGGCCTGGCGCTCGGGATCTCCGGGGTCGCCACCTACGGACTGTCGCACGCGCACGGTGCCGCGACGTTCGTCCGTGACCCGCGGGCCGCGACGCTCGGCTACCTGACGACGACGACCCCGCTGGAGGCGGTGCTCGACGTCGGCGACTTCCTCCTGACGTTCGCCCCCGGCAACTTCGCCGGGGCCGCGGCGGGCCGGGGCGTGCGTGTCCTGGCGGACGAGATCACAGCCGACCCGCGCGCGCTGCTCGACCGTGCGCACGTGGTTCTGCGTTCCGGCGACGACGCGGGTGAGGCGACGGTGGAGACGCTGATCGGCCCCGCGCTCGCGCGCGCTCTCGAGAGGCGCGGCCTCGACGCCGCGCCGTTCCGTATGGACCCCGCGTCCTTCGAGGACCCGAAGGTCGTCGAGGAGTGGGTGGCGGCGAGGTACGCCGACACGAACCCGCAGATGTCCAGAGCGGCGCAGGGTCGTGATCCGTCGCTGGCCTACCAGAAGCAGTTCGCAGGGCCGCGCGAGATCCGCCTGGTCGCACCGGACGGCAAGGTGATCTGGGCGGACGGGCTCACGATCGACCGCGACACGGTCGTGGCCGTGCTCGACACCAAGAACGTCGACAAGCCCGGCGCCTCGATCTACGAGGGGACGAGCTTCCTCAGGAACCTGCAGGTGGAGGTCGACGGCGAGGTCATCTCCAAGCTCGAGGAGATCCACCGCAGGACCTTCGACGACGAGGTCCGGAGGTACGCCGCCGTGATCCGTGACTCGGGCAACCCGGTCGGCAGACTCCGCATCCCGACGACCACCCAGGAGGCCGTGGACTACCTGTCGGGCCGCGTACGATCCATCCTCGGCGAGCCGGGCGTCGAGGTCGACTGGGAAGTCGTTCTGCAACCTCTGGAGGGCACCCCATGATTCTCATGACCCGTGAAGGCGCGGGTGTGGTGATCACGCCGGACGCGCTCGAGGCGGCGCTGCGCGAGCGCTACGGCGACGAGCTCCACGTCGTCCGCGAGACCACGGCGCGAGGAACGGCCCTGAACGTCGGCGTCCTGGCGGGGTCCTTCCTCCCGATCCTCAACCTGTCCGACACGATGACCGGTCTCGCGATCCAGGGCAGCTGGGAGGAGGGCGCGGAGATCGCGGCGGTGGTCCGGAGGGCACTCCCGGAGGGCAGCCCAGCCCTCGTGCTCCTCGACGACACCGGCGCAGGCTACGCGGACGTGCCGTTCGGGTCGACGCCGGAGTCCGTCGCGGCAGGCTGGAAGGACATCTCGAACTACCCGGGATACACCGAGGGCTGACGTCCTAGTCAGCCGGCGGCCCCGTCGCGGCACCAAGGGTGGCGTTCACGAGCGGCCCCCACTCGCCGAAGGCGGGGACGTCGAGCCAGTAGCCGTCGGTGGCGACATCGTCGAACTGCGTGACGTGACTCTCTCCCGACTCGTCACGCATCGAGAACGAGGCTGTGCCGTCAGGGCGCGCGGTGGTCGTGAGCTCCAGCGTCGCGTCGGAGTCCACGTGCGCGGTGTCGTCGTCGAGGTAGACGTACTCCACGGTGACCCATCGCCACAGGCGACCGTCGACGAGGTCCCAGTCGACGGAGCGGGCGACCGCACCACCGGGGGTGAGCAGCTCGACGCGGAACCGCCCGTGGGCGCCGACCACCCACAGCGGGCGTTGTGTGCCGTCCTCGTCACGGGTGCTCGCGTCGACGATCTCGAGACCCTGCGCCTCGTCGTACCGGCGTCGCGCCTCGTCGGGGGTGATCCAGCTGTGTCCAGCGAGAGGACGACGCGTCAGGTCGTTCCAGCGGGTCGTGTACAAGACCTCGGACATCATGGTCCCTTCGTTGCGAACTGCGGCCCGAGCTCTCGGAGGATGACGCCGTGCCCGGCGGCGAACTCGACGATCTCCTGCCGCACGTTCTGGGGAGGAACCACCGGGACCATGCGTCCTCGGAGTGGTCGGCCTATCGCGGCGGCGACCTTGCCCTGGTTGCCGCACCCTAGTGGCACCGGTCCCCGGGACAGGCAGCCGGTCCGCAGTCGCACCCGGACGGCTCAGCGCCGACGTGCCTCCGGATGCCGCGTGGTCACGTCGGCTCGGCCCGTCGGCCGCCCCGACAGCCAGACGTACCCGCCGGCCGTCGCCAGCACGCCGATGCTGATGAGGATCCACCACGGGAAGGTCGGGATCTCCGGGGACCGACCCGCGTCCTCCAGGTCGGCCTGCGGCGTGGGGATGACGCGCTCGCCGGTGACGAGGATGCGGTGGCTGTTGACGCCGAGGGGAGTGCAGGTGACGAGCGTGAGGAGGTCCCGCCCGTCGACCGGCAGGACGCTCTGCCCGTCGGTGGGCTCGACGACGCGGGTGTCGATGACGCGGTACGT
The DNA here is from genome assembly GCF_000092865.1 of Cellulomonas flavigena DSM 20109. Lineage (GTDB taxonomy): Bacteria > Actinomycetota > Actinomycetes > Actinomycetales > Cellulomonadaceae > Cellulomonas > Cellulomonas flavigena. The sequence goes on from NC_014151.1 coordinate 53,343, forward strand.
CAGGACCTCGCCGAACACCTCGAGGACGATCGTGTCCTCGATCTCCACGCGGTCGAGGTGCGTGAACAGCTCGGCGGTCGCGAGGCCGCGGTGGGCCGTCAGGACCGCCCGGGTGGACGGCCCGCCCACCGGCAGGGCGGTGCCCTCGAGGTGGCCGACGCCGTGCTCGAGCACGGCGTCGCTCGTGCCGTGGGAGACGGGCAGGTCCACGTGGATCGCGGGGATCTTGAGGCGCGCCATCAGGCCCGTCCTGTCGGCGCGCAGGAGCTCGTCGTACCCTCCGGCCTGGTCGGGTTCGTCCGCCACCGGCAGGCGTCCGTTCGCCACGACGTCGGCCCCGCCGCCGACGAGGCCCTCGTTGTACGCGCGGGCGCGGGCGAGCTCCTCCTGCAGGGTCGCGGAGCCGAGGTCCGCGACGTCGGCGGTGAGGTCGTCGATGCGCTGCGACTGCTCGTACTGGCTGAACCACGACACGACGGTGGGGAACAGCAGGAGGCCGGCCCCCAGGACCGCGGTCAGCGCGATGCCCAGGGAGGTCCACGGCATGCGCCACCCGCCACGGCGGCGCGTCGGCTGCGTGCCCGTCGTCCCGGGGTCGTCCGGGGACGACGAAGGCGGGGGCCCCGCGGGGCGCCCCGCCTCCGTCCTCGTCACGTCAGGCCGACGCGGGCGCGGAGAGCGCACGCCGGCGGGTCACGACGACCGCCGCACCGACGGCGATCGCCAGGAGCGCACTGCCGGCGAGCGCGAACCACCGGCCGGCGTCGCCACCCGTCAGCGGCAGCAGGAAGTTCGCCGCGGACACCTGGGTGTGGTTGAACTCGACGTAGTTCTGCACCGGGGCGGTGGTCGACGTCGGACCCGCGACGACCACGGTCTGGACCGGGTTGCTCTGCGGCAGGTTGTAGCCGGCCGGCGGGGTGATCTCACGCACGTAGTAGTTGCCGGGCGTCATGATCGGGATGGCGACGAACCCGTCGGCGCCGGTCGTCCAGCTGGTGGTGCCGTTGATCGAGATCGGGTTCTGCTGGTTGTTCGCGTCGTTCTGGGTCAGGTACACCTGGTAGACCGCTCCGGCGAGCGGGGTGCGCGGGCCGCCGCCGCTGCTCTCGAACGCGAAGACCGTCAGCTGGCCGATCGGGGTGGAGCCGGTCACGGTCTCCGTCGCGCCGTTGATGTTGGCGGTCGCCGTGTTGGTGATGACCCCGGTGGGCGGGATCGACACGGCACGGGTCAGCACGTCGAACGACACCAGCCCGCCCTGCAGGGCGGTGAGCCGGGTCAGGCCCGTCGTGGTGAAGCTCAGCACGGACGTCGCGTCGGTCGTGCCCGTCGCGTCCGTGGTGGTGATGGTGTAGTCGTCGCCCTCGGCGAAGCTCTGCGCGACACCTCCCGCGTTCGTCACCGTCACGGTCGACGGCGAGACGCCCACGGGCGGGGTGGCGGGGAACACCAGCGCACCCGGGACGATGTCGGTGAGGGTGAACGTGGAGATCGTGTCACCCGCGGCGAGCGTCGGGATGCTGGCCGAGATCGACCAGCGGATGAGGTCGGGGTTGCGTGCCTCCGCCGAGTTCGCGGGGGCCGGGATCCGCGTCTTGGTGGTCTCGGTGACGGCGTTCTTCGGGTACACGTGCACGTCGTAGATCCACTGGTTCGCCGGGGCGCCCGACGGGCCCGTCGGCAGCGGCAACGACACGAGGAAGGGTGCGGACGGGTTGGTCGCGTCGGCCGGCAGCACCGTCTCCTGCACGTAGTACAGGCCCAGCGGCATGCCGGTCGGGAAGGTCGCGGTGCCGTCCGCCGCCGACGGGGTCGACGTGTACGGCGTGCCGGTCAGGCGGTTCGACGCCGACTGCGGGGTCAGGCTGTTGGCGATCGTCCAGCCCTCGGGCGTCGTGAGGTCGACGCCGGCGACGAGCGTCGCGGTGAACACGGCGCCCGGGAGCGGCGTGCCGAGGCCGGCGGTGGAGGGGAGCTGCTGACCGGTCCCGGCGACCTGGCCGTTGGCCGGGCCGAGCGCGAACTTGTGCACCGTGAGGCTGCGGGGCTGGGCGGGGTCGATGTTGCCGGGCAGGGTGACCGCCTGCGCCGGGGCGGCGGCGACCATCGCCGCGCCGGCGGCCAGGACGAGGCCGCCGATCGCGGCGGTGACCCGCCGGATGATGGACGTGGACATGATGGCTCCTGTCATGGGATCAGAATTCTCTGCTGCTGTCATGGGGTCGGAATTGCTGCCGTGCGGTGGTCGCGATATGTCGCCGGTGAACAACAAGGGGGTGGTGGTCAACTTTTCACATCACCATCCTTCGAATGCGACGACGTCGACGCCTGACGACGCCGGTGCCACACCGCGACCGTGAGCGCGAGTGCCAGCAGCGCACCTCCGCCGAGGAGGAACGCGTCGCGGCTCGGCCCGCCGGTCAGCGGCAGCACGGGAGGGGCGACGGGGGCGTTGACGAAGCGGTATACCGCGCTCTGCCCGGCCGCCGGGGCGGTGATGGTCGGTGAGGCCACCGGCGTCCAGCTGCCGTCCGGCCCGCGCACCTCGAGGCGCAGCTGCTGGTACGCCAGGCGCGTGCCGCTCTGCGCGAGCGCCTCGCTCAGCGTGTAGGTGTGCCCGGGACGGACGTCGAACGTGCTGGACGGGTTGCCGAGGGGCGAGACGTCCGCACCGCGCACGGTGGTCGCAGTCAACCCGGCCAGTGCGGCCGGCGTCGCCGTCAGGTCCCACGTGGCGGGCTGGAACCCCGTAGACGGGTTCTGCACGTTCTTCAGCAGGGTCAGCGCGGCCGTCGCGTTCGTGACCGTGCAGGTCACGTCCGTCGCGCGGGCCAGGCTCACGTCGCCCGCCGGGGTGACCGGCACCGCGCTCCCGGTGGCGGTCGCGCAGGACCAGCCGCCGACCTGCACGTAGGTGGCGGGCCCGCTCGTCTCCGACAACCGGTACGGGGTCTGCGCCGACACGGTCACCGCCGTGACGGCGCCGCTGCCGGCGGCGCCGCTGGGACCGGCGAGCGCCGTGCCCAGGCTGCGCGTGGCAGCGAGCTGCCACAGCGACGGCGCCGCCGTACCGAAGGAGACGTTCTTGACGAGCGTGAGGGTGGCGGTCGGCCGGTTGGCGTAGACGCACTCCACGACGCCGCCCGGCGCGACGTCCACGTTGACGGCGCCCCGCACCTGGGTGCCCACGGTCGTGACGGTGGTGGCCGCCGCGGTGCCGTTGACCGTGCACACCAGGCTCTGGAAGCGGAAGCCCGGCTGCGTCGTCTCGGCCACGGTCACGCGTCCGCGGTGCGACGCCGCACCGAAGAGCACCTGCCACGTGGCGGTGCCGTCCGCCGCGGTCTGCTGCGCAGGGTCGCGCGACGGGAGGATGCTCACGGTGCTGCCGGTGGTGGCCGTGGCCGTCGTCGTCATCGTCCAGCCGGCGGTGGGCGTGCGGTTGCCGCCGCTCCAGTCCTCGACGACCTTCGTCACCCGTACCGTCGCGAAGGGCGCCGGCGAGTTGGTGAACGTGCAGGCGACGCCGACGCTCAACCGGTTCGGGATCGTGACGGCCACCGTCCTGCTCGTCCCCGTGAGGATGCGCACCCCGTCCGCCCAGCACTCGTGGACCGTGGTGTAGGAGGCCAGCGCCGACACGGAGCCGGCGGCCATCGTCTCGGAGATGGTGACGGACGTGTTGATCTGCACGGGCGTGGGCCCGACGCGCGCGGTCTGGACGCCTGTGGCGGATCCGCTCGTGGTCGCCACGGACGTCTCGACCAGGGGCGACCCGGCCGACAGGGCGAGGCGGAACTGGTCGGCGGCGTTGATCCTGCCGACCACGTTCTTCTCGACGGAGATCGTCGACGTGGTGGCGCAGCCCGCGAGGTCGGTGGTGGTGTTCGGCGTGGTGGTGCCGAGGACGGCCCGCGGGCTGTTCGGCACCCGCACCCAGGTCACCGGGTCGAACTGGTAGCCCGAGGTCGCGTTGCTCAGGTAGACGGTCCCGGCCGGGGAGAAGGCCATGCCGTTGACCGCCGTCAGGGTGGCCCCGGCGTCCATGCCGCTCAGCGCACGGCGGACGGTGGCGCTCGCGGGGATCGTGCCGCCGGACGCGGCGAGCAGCGCCTCCCGGGTGACGCTGAACATGCCGACGCTGCTGGAGTCGGCCGCGGCCTGCACGACGTGCAGGTTGCCCTGGGCGTCGAAGGAGATGTCGCCGTTCTCGCCCGCGGTGGTCCCCGTCGCCACCTGCCCGAGGTAGAGGAACCGGCTGCCGTTGGTGAGCGCGGTCGGCGTGTACTCCCACAGCCGGACCGAGCCCGCGGCCGACTTGCCCACCAGCAGCCGCCCGTTGATCGGGTCCACCGCGCCGGCGATGATCGTGCCGTCGAGCGCCACGCCCGTGCGGTCGAGGAACGCACCCTGGGTCCCGGTGAGGGCGGTGCGCGTGGCCTGCAGCGAGCCGCCGACGACGGTGTAGGTGATGACGCCCCCGGCGTTGACCGCGTTCGTCCCCGTGCGGTCGATGGCGACGGCGCTCGTGCCGTTGCCGTTGACGCCGAGGGCGTTGACGTCCGTCGCACCGGGCACGGCGCCGACGAGCGGTGTGGGCGCGGCCGTGCTGGTGGCGTTGACCTGGGCGATCGAGCCGTCCGTCCGCACGGCGTAGTAGAACGTGCCGTCGCAGAACAGGCTCGCCGCCTGCGGGGTGTTGGTGAACGTGCAGACGATCTCGGCGCCGGCCTCGTCCGAGATGGTGATCGGCCCGGAGATCGAGGTGCCGGTGGCGATCGTCGTGGTGCCGCGCAGGCACTGGTAGGTCGTCGTGTAGGTGTTCAGGGTCGACGTCGAGACGATCGACTCGGAGATCGTGTACACGCTGCCGCGCGTGACGTCGACCGGCCCCACCTGCGCGGTCTGCAGTCCCGTGGTGGCGCCCGTCGTCGTCGCGGTCGCGACCTCGGTCGCGCCGAGGCTCAGCGCCAGGCGGAACTGGTCACCGACCGCGGCGCGTCCCACCACGTTCTTGCGGATCGTGATCCGCGCCGGCGGCTCGGCCACGAAGGTCGCGCTCTCGGGAGCGTTGAGCACGGTCGTGACGTTGGCCGGGCCGTTGACGTACGTGCCGGGGGCGGCCGCCACGACGTTGACGGTGACGGTGCAGCTCACCGCGTTGGCCGCGAGGTCGCCGCCCGTCACGACGACCGAGCCGGCGCCGGCCGGCGCCTGCACGACGAACGCCGCGCCCGTGACGTTCGTGCACGTGCCCCCGACCGCCGGTGTCGGCGCGACCACGAGACCCTGCGGCAGGGTGTCGGTGAAGCCCCAGTCGGTCTTGGCGGCCAGCTCGGAGGTGTTCGTCACCGTGAACGTCAGGGTCGTCGGGGTGCCGGCGGTGCCCACGTCGGTGGCGAACGCCTTGTCGAGACTCGGCGTCGCGTCGACGATCCGCAGGTTGTCGAGGGCGAAGTCGTTGCCGGAGGACGCCGAGATCTGGTTCGTGACGCGGACGCGCGCCTGCGCGGCCTGCGTCGCGGTGAGCCGCACGGCGGTGTCGGTGAAGAACCGGCCCGCGCGCACCGCGGTCTCGGTGCCGAACCCGCTCGACAGGGCGGGTGAGGTGTAGCGGCCGCCGGTGACGTTGCAGGCGATGATCGGTGCGGCGGTGAGCGGTGCCACGGTCGCGCCGGCGACGAGCGCGACGTCGAGCCGTGAGTTGTTGTTGACGCCGCCCGGCCGGGCGGAGCACGAGTCCTCCGCGACGTCGAGGGAGACCGCGTAGTAGCGGTCGGCCGTGGCGGTGAGGCCGACCGGTGCGGCGGACTCGACGACCGTCTGGTTCGCGGTGGTCGTGCCGCCCGTCATCGTCAGGGCGGCGACGGCTCGGTTCGCCTGGGAGCCGCCGGTGCCCGTGGTCGAGCCGTTGACCGGCGCCGTGTTGCTGGTGCTGCCGACGACGCCGAGGCGGAGCTGACCGAGGACGTCGGCCATGCGGCGCACCTGGTTGCGGGGGACGACGTCGGTCGAGGCGCCGCAGAAGCCGGTCGCGGGGAAGGTCGTGGTGTAGCTGACGATCACGCCGTTGCAGTTGGCGTAGTTCAGCCAGAAGGCGGCCGCCGTGTACCGGTTGGACGCGTAGGTGCCGAGCTGCGCGGGTGGCGTGGCGGCCTCGAAGTCCTCGAGCCAGAGCTGCACGGGTGCCTCGGGCACACCTGCCGCGAGGATCGAGACGCCGGTGGTCGCCGCGAGGCGGGACGACGTCGGTGGTGCGGGCTCGTCCGGTGCCGAGGTCCCGGGTGCGGACGGTGCGGGTGCGGACGGTGCGGGTGCGGACGGTGCGGGTGCCGACGGTGCGGGAGCGGACGTGTCGGGCGTCGGCCCTGTCGCGGCCGGTGGCGGTCGCTCGTCCTCCGGCCCGGGTGCCGGGGGCGGCTCGGCCGTCATCTCGCCCGCCGGCTCGGCGGACGCCGAGGACACGTCGGGCGACGGCTCGGGTGACGGCGCCACCGAGGGAGTCGCGGCGGACGGGTCCGGCGACGCCGACGTCGCGCGCTCGGTCGTCTCCGCGAGAGGAGCGGGTCCCGCGGACGCGCCGGGTGCGGTGCCCAGTGCCAGCAGGACGACAATGACCCACGCCGTCGCGGCCGTGCCGACGTACGACCGCATTTTTGCGCGCCCGCGACCGGTGGAGCCGAATTTCACCCGCGCCCCCCCCGGAACGCATGGTCAATTGGACTTCTCACTGATCTTCCGTCACGTCGTGACTTTCTGTCAAACCCGGGGTGATGGTGCGCGGCGGAATCAGACATTTGCCACGAGAGGTACCGCACGGGCGATTACCTCGCAATGTTCCGAAATGCCCTCCACATGGGCGACGGTCCAGGACGACCGCGCGTTCTCGGCGGGTGGGCGGTCGACGGCGGCGGGCTGCTGCTCACCATCACGCACGACCTGCGCCTGGCGCGGGCGCTCGGCGGCGACGTGCTCGTCATGCGCGACGCCTCGGTCGTCGAGGCGGGCCCGGTCGAGCAGGTCCTCGCGACGCCTGCCCACGCGTACACGCAGCGGCTGCTCGGGGCGGAGCCGAGCCGGTGGACGTTCGGGTGGATGCGGCACGGCACCCCGCCGGTGCCGACCGGCGACCCGCTCGTCGCCGCCGACGGGATCGCGAAGTCCTACGGCAGCAGCGAGCTCTTCCGTGACCTGTCGTTCCGGATCCACGCCGACGAGCGCTGGGCGCTGACCGGCCCGAGCGGCGTCGGCAAGACGACCCTCGGCAACGCGCTGCTGCGCCTGACGCCCGTCGACGCCGGGACCGTCTCGCACGCCCCCGCCACGCGCGACGGACGCGTCCAGAAGCTGTACCAGGACCCAGGGCTGTCGTTCCCGCGCCGGGTCCCGCTCGGCGCGGCGCTGCGGGACGTCGTGCGGCGCCACCGCGTCGAGGAGGCGCGCCTGCGCACGCTGCTCGACGAGGTCGGCATCCCGCAGGACATGCTGCGCCGCCGCCCCGGCCAGGTGTCCGGCGGGGAGCTCCAGCGCATCGCGATCGTGCGGGCCATGCTGCCGCGGCCCGTCCTGGTGTTCGCGGACGAGGCCACGTCCCGGCTCGACCTGGCCACCCAGGAGGTCACCACCGACCTGCTGGTGCGTGAGCTCGCGCAGACCGGCTGCGCGCTGCTGCTGGTCACGCACGACGACGAGCTCGCCACCGCGGTGGCGGACCACCGGCTGGACCTGCGGGCCCCGGCAGCGGCCGTGGGCTGAGCACGCGGGCAGCCCGGAGGTGTCCGACCCTGTCCTGCCGCGGGACGCGGGACGACACCGCAGCAGCGCGCGACGACGTCGAGTGCGAGATCGAGGATCTCGCACGGTCGCTGGAGGTCGACCTCGGCCATGACCCCCCGACAACCGGGGATATCGGGGCAGGGTCGCACTTCGCTCGAATGGTGAGTGCCAGCACACACCCTCTCGGCGAAGGAGCACTCCCATGGACAGGTACGGCTCGTCCGTCCTCGACCCGGTGACCACGTCACCGGACAGCGACCGGCGCGTGACGGCACGCGCGCGCCGTGGCGCCGCCACGGCGATCGCCGTCGCGCTCGCGGTCACGCTCGGCGCGACATCCGCGGCGGCGGCGTTCACGGCCCGCGTCATCAGCGGCCACGGCGTCTCGTACGTCAACGTCCGCAACCAGGCCAGCACTGCCGGCCCCGTCGTGCGGACCATCCCGGCAGGCGCGGCGGTCAGCCTCGACTGCTACGCCTACGGCCAGGCCATCACCGGACCGTACGGCACCTCGACCATCTGGTACCGCCTGGTGGGCGGCGGCTGGGTGACCGACTCCCTCCTGGAGACGGGATCGAACAGCACCGTCACCGGCCCCTGCAGCACGAGCGGGCGGTCGTGGGGCCAGACCACCTCGACAAACACGGGGGTCTGGGACCAGTGCACCTGGGGCGCCAAGGAGAAGTTCCGCGAGTACTCGGGCGTGTACCCGAACATCACGGGCAACGCGCGGCAGTGGTACGACTCGGCGCGGGCCAACGGGTGGACGACCGTGCTGGACGCCCAGGTGAGCTCGATCGTCGTGTTCCAGCCCGGCGTGCACGGGGCCGACGCCACGTACGGCCACGTCGGCTGGGTGGACGCGATCGAGCGGCGGGCGGACGGCCTGTACGTGCACGTCGTCGAGATGAACTACGCCAACCAGGGCCACACGTGGCACACGCGGTGGGTGAAGGACGTGGTGGGGATGTCCTTCATCCTCGCCCCGCGCTGACCGGGACGACCGGCGGCGGTCCACGGCCGGCACCGTGGGCCGCCGCCGTACCGACGAGGCGGGGGGCAGGATGGCGAGGGCACGATGGGCGCGATGGCACGGCGGGTCGACCGCCGGCGGCGGCTGGCGCTGCTGGTGTGCGCGTGCGGGTCGGTGGCGGTGCAGGCGGGGTCCACGGACCCGACGTGGTTCCTGCGGTACTTCAGCGTCTGGTGCGCACTGCTCAGCGGGCTCACCGCCGCGGCCGGCCTGGTCGGGCGGGCGGGCACCGCCGTCGCGTGGGTGCGCGACGCGTCCTGCACGGGCGCGATGCTCGCGGGTGCGGTGTACGCCGGCGTCCTGCTGCCCGCGGAGCGCCTCGGCGCCGCCGGTGGCGGGCTCACCTGGCTCGCACCGCTCCTGCTGCACGTCACGCTGCCGGTCCTGGCCGTCGTCGACGCCGTGCGGGTGCCACGCGCCGCGCCGCCCGCACGCGCCGTCGTGCTCAGCTGGACCCTGCTGCCGGCGGCGTACCTCGCCCTGACGCTCCTGCTCCACGCCGCCCGCGGCGTCGCACCCGCCTACACGTTCCTCGACGTGACGCGGGTCGGCCCGCACGGGGTGGGTGTGGCCGTCGTCGTCGCCGTGGGGCTCCACCTCGTCATGGCCGACCGGCTGGTACGCCGACTGCGTGCCCGCCCACCGGCGCCGCACTGACCCACCACTACGCTCCGGGAGGAGCGGAGTGCGAGAAGGAGAGCAGGGACACCGTGTCCGGTTGCGATCGATGCACAGCCCAGGGCTCGACGTGCGAGACCATCACGGTGGCCGCGGTCGACGACCACCCTCTGCTGCTCCACGGCATCAGCGCGCACCTCGAGAAGAACGTCGCGTGCATGCGCCTCACGGTGATCGCCGCGACCGTCGACGAGCTGCTCGCGGACGCGCCCGTGGACGTCGTGCTGCTCGACGTCCGGCTCCTGGACGGCAGCACGGTCGAGGACAACGTGCGCAGGATCCGCGCCACGGGTTCCCGCGTGGTGCTGTTCACCACCGAGCACCGCTCGGCGGTGATCGTGCGCGCGATGCAGGCGGGTGCCTCGGGCCTGATCCTCAAGGAGGACGAGGACGCCCACCTGGTGGCCGCCGTCCGCGAGGTCCACGAGGGGCGCACCTACGTCTCGAGCGACCTCGCGGAGCACCTCGTCTCCGACCCTGCGGGTGCGGTGAGGTTCACGCCGCGCGAGCTGGAGGTGCTGCGGCTGCGGGCCACCGGGCTCGCGTGGAAGGTCATCGGCGCCCAGCTGGGCATCACGAAGGACACCGCCTACGACCACGTGAAGCATGCCCTCGCGAAGTACCAGCAGGCGGTCGGACGGGTCGACGGCCCTGCCGACCTCCTGGCCCGCGTCGTGGCGGACGGCCACATCGACGCCCCGGAGCACGCCCCGCGCACCCGGCGGTCGCCGTGACGCGGCGCAGCTACCGCGAGAGCGTCGACGCCTGCCTGCGCTGGGCCTACGCCCTGGGTGTGGCGATCACGGCCGGCTGCTGGGCGGTCATCGGCCTGAGCGCGTCCGGCACCCTCGGCCCCGGGCTGGCGGCGGCCACCGTGGCCTACGTGCTCGTCGCCGGCGTCGGCGCGGTCCGTGCCGCCCGCCACCGGCTGTCGGACCGCTACCTGGCGGTGCTGTGCCTCGCGGCCGTGGCCTGGCAGGTCGCCTGGGCGCTCGAGCCGTCACCGGAGTTCACACCCGGTGCCCGGGTCATGGGCACCGCGGCGGTCGTGCTCTGCGGGTTCCTCTTCGCTCGCACCCGGGCGCGCGTGACGGCGATCGCGACCGCGCTGGTCACGCAGGTGGTCGTCGACTCCATGCACGGCTGGGACGTCGGTCTGCTGCTCCCCGCGGTCGCCGCCGGCGTCGTGGTCGCACTGTGCGCCCCGCAGATGCGGGCGGCGGCGGACCGGGCGGACGCGGCGGCGGCCGAGCGGAGCCGGGCGCAGGCGGCGCAGGCGGAGCGCGAGGCGGCGGAGCAGGCTCGGCGCGAGGCCGAGCGGGTCGTGCACGACCACGTCGTGTCCGCGCTGCGCGCGGTGACGGTTCCCGGCCTGGACCGAGCCGAGGTGCGGGCCGCCGCGGCGGTCGCGGTCTCCGCGATCGAGAGATCCTTCGCGGAGGACGACGTCCGACCGCCGTGCGACGTCGCGGAGGTCCTCGCTCCCGTCGCGGACGCCGCCAAGGCGTCCTTCACGAGCACCGGGGCGGCGTCGCCCGTGCCGGCGGAGGTCGCCGACATCGTCGTCGCGGCCGTCCAGGAGGCCCTGCGCAACGTCGAGCGGCACACGCGGGTCACGGCTGACGTGAGCGTGCGGACCGACCCTGGAGGGGTCGCCGTGGAGGTCCGCGACGACGGGCCGGGATTCGACCCGACCGAGGCGATGAGCCGGTCCGACGGGCTGCGTGGCTCGGTGGTGCAGCGGATGCGCGACGTCGGTGGGAGCGCCGAGGTCGACAGCGCCCCGGGTCACGCCACCGTGGTGCGTCTGGCCTGGCGCGCACCCGTCCTCGAGCCGCCCCGGCCGATGCAGCGGCACGAGCGGATCGCCGCTGTCATGATCGACGTCCGCAGGCCGCTGACGTACGCGTGCGTGCCGTACCTCGCGATGTACGCGGTCTTCGCCGCGCAGGGTGTCGCGCAGGGCGCCCACCCGTGGTGGCTGACCGCGTGGTTCGTCGGACTGGCGGCGGTGACCGCCGCCGTGCTCCTGCGCGCGCACACGGGCCTGTCCCGAGCAGGGTCGACGGCGGCCCTGACCTACGTGGTCGTGGGGACGCTGGCAGCCATCGACGTGCTGCCAGGGAGCTCGCTGCGCGACTACAGCTCGTGGGCGCTCGGCGCCGGGGCGCCGCTGCTCGCGGTCGTCGCGATCGTCCGTCCGCGCGTGGAGTCCGTCGTCACGCTCGTGATCGTGCAGGCGGCGCTCCTCACCGCGGCGTTCACGGGACGCTTCGGCCCTGGGCCGTGGCAGGAGCAGCTGGCGACGGTCGTCACCCCCGCGCTGTCGATGGTGCTGCCCGTGGGCCTGGGCCTGGCGATCGCGCGCGGGATCCTCACGCTCGGCACGGTGGTGACGGACGCCCACGACGCCTACCGCGACCTCGCCGTCGCCGACGCGGCACGGCGCGCTGCGAGGGCGGTGCGTGACCGGCGCTTCGCCGATCTCCGCGACCAGGTCGTGCCGTTCCTGCGCGACGTCGCGACCGGGACGACGCCTGCGGCGACCGAGGACGCCGCGGCGTCGGCGCGCGTGCTCGAGGCCGCGGCGAGGGACGAGCTGCGTGCGCCGGGGCTGCTCGACGCCAGCACGCGCGAGCTGCTGCGGCAGGTCCGGGCCGCGGGGTGCCAGGTCCGCATCCAGCCCGCCGTCGCGTCCGCGGGGGACCTGGACGCCGTCCGCGGGCTGCTCGTCGCCGCGTTGTCCCACGGCACGCTGCCGACCGAGCTGGTGCTGAGCGCGCAGCCGGCCGGCGAGGAGGTCGCGGTGCACGTCGTCGCGCGCCCCGACGACGCGGACCGCGCAGCCGCCCTCGGCGGGGAGCGGGGGGTGGAGGTCATGGCGGACGCGCCAGGGACGACGTGGGCGCGGCTGGTCGTGCCCGCGCTCGCCGTCCGGGCCGTCGTCTGACGCGGCGTCCGGGTGCTGCACCGGCGAGGTCCTTGCGCCCCGCCCTGGGGACCGGGAGCATCGTGCCTCCGTCGGCACGGTGCCGACGGGTCGAGCCCCGGAGCCCCCTCATGTCGCAGCACCCCGTGCCCGCCCGTCCGACCGCCGCGTTCGTCGGGGCGTCGTGGGTGGCCCTCGTCATCGCGATCACGGCCTTCGCCGTCGGGCTGTGGAACGCGGACATGCTGCTGTCGGAGAAGGGCTTCTACGGCACGCTGCTGCTGCTGGGCCTGTACTCCGCGATCGCGCTGCAGAAGTCGGTGCGTGACCGGGCCGAGGGCATCCCGGTCACGGGCATCTTCCTGGGGCTGTCGTGGAGCATGGTGCTGGTCTCGTTGCTGCTCGTCGCGATCGGCCTGGCCAACTCCACGCTCACGCTGTCGGAGAAGGGCTTCTACGGGCTCGGGTACACGATGGCGCTGTTCGCCGTCATCGCCGTGCAGAAGAACGTGCGCGACCTCGCCGCGGCAGGTCCCGCGCCGCAGCCGGCGAAGCCCGCGCCCGCGGACGTCGACCCCCAGGCAGCGGTCTGGCAGCAGCGTTGAGGCGCCGCTGACCGCGGCCGCCCGGGGTCAGGTCGACGCGCGCTGCACGAGGTGGAACACGTCGTCGGGACGCTCGGGCGTGCTCTCCGCCAGCCCCAGGGCCGCGAGGACCGCGGCCGCGAGGTGCTCGGCCTGCGCGTCGATCGCCTGCCACACCGTGGTGAGGGCGGGAGCGGCGACGCGTGCGGCGGGGATGTCGTCGACGCCGATGACCGCGACGTCGCCCGGCACGTCGAGACCCGCGTCGCGCAGCCCGGCGAGGACCGCGAGGGCGACCTCGTCGTTGTAGGCCGCCACCGCGGTGACCCCCGCGGCCCGCCAGGCGTCGACCGCGGCGCGCGCCGACGCGACGTCGAGGTCGACCGACGCCACCTCCGGCGCCGGCACGCGGTGGCGCTCGCACGCGGCGCGGACGCCCGCGAGGCGGCGGTCCGCGAACGCCGCGAGCCGGTCGTCGTGCGGCGCCGCGTACGCCAGCACGCGGTGGCCGCGCGCGACCAGGTGGTCGGCCTGCAGGGCGCCGATGCTCGCCTGCGGGACGGCGAAGACGTCGGGCTGCGGGTCGTCGTCCAGCGCGGTGCCGACGACGGGGATGCCGGCCTGCTGCATCGCGCGCGTGTCCGCCGCGGGGAACGGGGACAGGCTCAGTACGACGCACGGCGTCACGGCCCGCCACAGCTCGTCGAGGGGGCGGCCGCCGTGGCGGATGTGCACGAGCACGGACAGGCCGTGCGTGGCCAGCGCGGTGCTGAGGTGCTCGATGAGGGTGTCGATGGCCGGGCCGAGGGTCCAGTCGGGCAGCACGAGGAGCACGAGGTCGCTGCGCCCGGCCCGCAGGGCGCGTGCCGCGGCGGACGGGGTGTAGCCGAGCCGCGCGGCCGCATCGAGGACCCGCTGCCGGGTCGCCTCGGTGAGGACGACGTCCTTGCGGGCGTTGAGCACGTACGACACCGTCGTGCGCGAGACCCCGCTCTCACGTGCCACGTCGGCACTGGTCACCCGCGCCACGTTCCGGCCTCCTCGCCTCGGCAGGTGGGGTCCAGCGTAGACCTGGGGGTGCCGCAGGCTGCGGATCGCGTCGTGCGGGCGGCTCCCGGCGGGCGATATGGCGTGCGGGCGCGGGCCGTCCCGACGGCAGGATGGCCCCCATGAGTGCGACCCTCCAGGCCCGGTCCGTGGCCGCGGCGTTCGGTGACCGCGAGCTGTTCTCCGGCCTCGACCTCGTCGTCGCGCCCGGCGACGTCGTCGGGCTCGTCGGCCCCAACGGCGCCGGCAAGACGACGTTGCTGCGCATCCTTGCAGGTCAGCGGGCTCCGGAGGCGGGGGTGGTGGCGCTGTCACCGCCGACGGCGCAGGTCGGCTACCTGGTGCAGGAGGTCGAGCGCCGGGCGGACGAGTCGGTGCGGACGTTCCTCGAGCGACGGACGGGCGTGGCCGACGCGCAGGCCGCGATGGACGCGGCGTCCGACGCGCTCGCGGCCGACGCGCCGGGGGCGGGCGACGCGTTCACGCACGCGCTCGAGCGGTGGATGGCCCTGGGTGGCGCGGACCTCGACGCGCGGCTCGGCGGCGTCGCCGACGACCTCGGGCTCGCCGTCGACCTCGACCTGCCCATGACGGCGCTGTCCGGCGGGCAGGCCGCGCGCGTCGGGCTCGCGGCGCTGCTGCTCTCGCGCTTCGACCTGTACCTGCTCGACGAGCCGACCAACGACCTCGACGCCGACGGGCTCGACCGCCTGGAGGAGTTCGTCGCGCAGGCGTCGGCGCCGGTCGTGGTCGTCAGCCACGACCGGGAGTTCCTGGCGCGGACCGTCACCACGGTCGTCGAGATCGACCGCAGCCTGCAGCGTGTCGCCACCTACGGCGGCTCCTACGACGCGTACCTCGAGGAGCGCTCGACGGCCCGCCGGCAGGCGCGCGAGGCGTACGAGGACTACGCGGGCCGCCGGGACGCGCTCGCGGCCCGCGCCCGCATGCAGCGCGCGTGGATGGAGAAGGGCGTGCGCAACGCGATGCGCAAGGCCACGGACGGCGACAAGAACGTCAAGCAGGGCCGCCGCGAGTCGTCCGAGAAGCAGGCGTCGAAGGCGCGGCAGACCGACCGCATGATCGAGCGGCTCGTGGTCGTCGAGGAGCCGCGCAAGGAGTGGCAGCTGCGCATGAGCATCGCCACCGCACCGCGCTCGGGGTCCGTGGTCGCGACCGCGCGGGCCGCCGTCGTCCGCCGCGGGGACTTCGTCCTCGGCCCGGTGGACCTGCAGCTCGACTGGCAGGACCGCATCGCCGTCACCGGGCCCAACGGCTCGGGCAAGTCGACGCTGCTCGCCCTGCTGCTGGGGCGCCTGGCGGCCGACGAGGGCACCGCGGCCCTCGGGTCGGGCGTGCTCGTGGGGGAGGTCGACCAGGCACGGGCAGCGTTCGAGCGCGACGAGCCGCTGGGCGACGCGTTCGCGCGCGAGGTCCCGGAGTGGACGACGGCCGACGTGCGCACGCTGCTGGCGAAGTTCGGCCTCGCCGGCCACCAGGTGGGCCGCCCGGCGGCGTCGCTGTCCCCGGGGGAGCGCACGCGGGCGGCCCTCGCGCTGCTGCAGGCCCGCGGCGTCAACCTGCTGGTCCTCGACGAGCCGACCAACCACCTCGACCTGCCGGCGATCGAGCAGCTCGAGCAGGCGATGGAGTCCTTCGACGGCACGATCCTGCTGGTCACGCACGATCGCCGGATGCTCGACACCGTGCGGCTGACGCGCCGCTGGCACGTCGAGGACGGGCAGGTCACGGAGGTCCGGCCGGACTGACACGCCGGCACCTCAGCGCACGTCGACCCAGCGCTCCCCGACGCGGACGGCCTCGACGCGCCCCGCGGTCAGCGCCGCGACGCCCGCCCGCAGCGCGTCCGCGTCCCGCACGCCCAGCAGCAGGCGCACGTCGTGGGTGTACGCGGCCTCGAGCACCTCGACGCCCCGGGCGCGCAGCTCGCCCTCGACACGTCCGGCCTCGGCGTGGTCGAGGCGCACCTCCCACTCCTCGAGGAGCTGCCGCTCGAGCGTCCCGACCTCGGCCAGCCCGGCGGACACCGCGTCGCCGTAGGCCCGCACCAGCCCCCCGGCACCGAGCAGGATGCCCCCGAACCACCGCGTCACCACCGCGACCACGTCGCTGACGCCGTGCCCGCGCAGCACCTCCAGCATGGGAGCGCCGGCCGTGCCGGCGGGCTCGCCGTCGTCCGACGAGCGCTGCAGCATGCCGTCCGCGCCCAGCACGAACGCCGAGCAGTGGTGCCGCGCGTCCCAGTGCGTGCGCCGCATCTGCTCCACCAGCGCCCGCGCGTCGGCCTCCTGCTCGACCCGCCGCAGCGTGCACAGGAAGCGCGACCGCTTGATCTCGAGGGTCGCCTCGCCGTCGCGGGCGATGGTCAGGTAGGTGCGCATGGCGCCCTCCACCTTGCCACGCGGCCCCTCCGTCCTGCGCACGGCCCCGGTCGTCCTCGGGACCGATGCCCGGGCGGCGCCGCGCTCCGTAGCGTGGCGGGACCCACGAGACGGAGGCCCGACATGCCGCCCACCACCCGCAAGCGCGCCCTGACCGCCCTCGTCGCCGGCGCGACCGCCACCGCGTACTACGCCGTCCCCGACTTCGTGCCCAGCCGGACCGCCCGCGGGTGGATCAAGGCCGGGCTGCTGGCCGCCGGGGCCGTCACGACGCTGCCGAACCGCGAGGAGCGGGCAGAGCTGCGCGCCTCGTGGCAGGACGCGATGCGCGCCCGTGCCGCCCGCGCATCCGACGACCCGACGGCGTCCGACGACCCGACGGCGTCCGACGACCCGACGGCGTCCGACCACCCGACGACGTCCGACGAGTCCTCGACGTCCGTCCCGGGCCCTGTCGTCGTCGCAGCCGGTCTCGCGCTGCTCGCGGCCTCCACGGCCGCCGCCGTGGCCGCCGAGCGTTGGGTCTACCGTCGCGGCGAGGCCCGCGCCGCCGCGGGCGTCCGCTACCCGCACACGCGCACGGCGCTCGTCCTCGGTGGTCTCAGCCTGCTCCTGGGCCTGATCCCGGACCCCGACGCAGCCCGGTCCGGTACGCCCGACCCGTCCTGACCTGCACCGGTACGGCGTCGCAGGTCGCTGCCGCGGACGGGACCCAGGGCCCAGGGGAAGGGCCGTCGACGCGGCGCAGACTCGTCCCACAGCCGCCAGAGCGGGCGGCCGGCGGAGGGATCGTCATGAGCAACGTCCTGGTCGTCGGGGGCTCCGGCCTCCTCGGGTTCCACACGGTGGTCGAGCTCGTCGCGCGCGGGCACCGGGTCACGAGCCTGTCGCTGCCGCCCGCGGCGACCGACGTCGAGTTCCCCGCGGGGGTCCGCGCGCTGTGGGAGGACGTCACCACGGCCACGGACGACGAGCTCACGGCCGCCCTCGACGGCATGGACGCGGTCGTGTACGCCGCCGGCGCCGACGAGCGCACGGTGCCGCCCGCGCCCGCCGCGCACTTCTTCTACGAGGCCAACGTCCTGCCGACGCAGCGGCTGGCCCGGCTCGCGCGCGCGGCGGGTGCCACGCGGTTCGTGCTCCTCGGCTCCTACACGGCCGAGTTCGCCGAGCGCTGGCCCGAGCTGGGGTACCGCGCGCGCCACGGCTACCCGCGCACGCGGCTGGCGCAGGAGGAGGTCGCGCACCTCGAGGGCGACGGTGCCATGGACGTCATGGTGCTGCGGCTGCCGTACATCTTCGGGCTCGTCGGGGAGCGCAGGCCGCTGTGGCAGTTCGTCGTGGACCGCGTGCAGGGGCCCGGTCCGGTGGCGGTGCTGGGCGGCTCGACGTCGTCCGTGACGGTCCGCCAGGTCGCGCAGGCGGCCGTGGGGGCGATGGAGCGTGGCACGCACGGCGCGCGGTACGCGATCAACGCGTACGACCTGACGTACGTCGAGCTGTACCGCCTGGCGTGCGAGGCCGTGGGCCGCGACCCGGACGACGTCGTCCAGGTCCCACTCGACGCGATGCTGCCGTACGGCGAGCAGGCCGACGCGGCCGCGGCCGCGGCGGGCACCGAGCACGGCATCCACGTCGTCGACTCGCTGCGCTTCCAGGACCGGGACGCCGTCAGCGACTGGGAGCCGACCGCGAGCGAGCTGGGCATCGAGCCCGACGACGTGCGCGCGGCCGTCCGCGAGACGTTCCGGTGGTGCGTCGAGCACCCGGCGGACGCCGCCTGACACCGCGGGGCGAGATGTCGTCGGACGTCCGATGAGACGCCCACTTCCCACAGGCCGCGTCCTTCCCTAGCCTGGCTGGACCGCCGCGGCGCCGCGGCAGCCACCGCAGCAGGGGAGCGTGCGATGCCGGAGAACCCGAAGGACCGCACCACGTCCGCCGCCGACGGTCCGCAGCACCGCTCCGGGCTGGGCCGCCGGGCGTTCCTCGCGCTCGCCGGCGGCACCGCCGCCGTCGTCGCGGGCGCGACCTCCGCGGGCGCGCTCGACGGGCGTGCGTGGGGCCCGCGCCCCGTGCTGCCGCACCGTCCTGGCCGGCACCACGGCGGCCGTGCCGGGTCCGAGCGTGCGGCCGTCGCGTTCGTCCGCGCCGCGGCGGACGCGTACCCGCAGCTCAACACCGGCCCCCGCCTGGCGCAGAGCTACACCGACGAGCTCGGGCTGTTCTCCACGGCGTTCGTCTACGACAACGCCCTCGCGATCTGCGCGCTGCTCGCCGACGGCCGCCGCAGCAGCGTCGACAGCGCCCGCGTCATCGGCGACGGCCTGGTGTTCGCCCAGGAGAACGACCCGGACCACGCCGACGGCCGGCTGCGCCAGGGCTACAACGTCGGCCCGTACACGTTCTACGACGGCTCGCCGCAGCCCGACGGGTTCGTGCGAGCCGACGGGTACGCGAACATCGGCCGGCAGTTCGGGTTCCTCGGCACCGCGGTGGGGGACATGGCCTGGCCGGGGCTGGCGCTGCTGCAGCTGTTCCGCGTGACGCGGGACCGCACGTACCTGCGGGCGGCCGTGGCGATCGGGGAGTGGATCACCTCGACCACGTGGTCCACGGCGCCGCTGGGCGGCTTCTCGTTCGGCGTCGACGGCGGCAACCAGCCCGTGCCCAACGGGTCGACGGAGCACAACGTCGACTGCGTCGCGTTCTTCTCCATGCTGCGCAAGGCGACCGGCGACCGGCGCTGGACGGCCGCGTCCGAGCACGCGCTCGCTTTCGTCGACCGCATGTGGGACTCGGGCAACGGCTGGTTCTGGACGGGCACGAACGACGGTGTCGAGATCAACCGCGACCCCGTCCCGCTGGACCCCGCCACCTGGAGCCGGCTGGCGATCCGCGAGAAGCGCTACGACCGCGCGCTGGACTGGGCGGGCGAGGCGCTCGCCGTCACCGACGAGCCCACCGCGCCGACGTCCCAGCTGCCCGACGACGCCCAGCAGGTCTCCGGTGTCACGTTCAGCACCGCGTCCCTCACGTCGACCGCGCAGTACAACGGCCTCACCGTGCACCCGCAGGGTGTGTGGCTCGAGGGCACCGCACAGCTCGCGACGTCCCTGCTGGACCGCAACCACCGCGGCGACAAGCAGCGCGCCGAGTGGCTGCTGTCCCAGGTGCGGCGCGCGCAGGACACCGTCGGCGCCGGGCAGCACCTGGGTGGTGCCGAGGTCGACGGCGGCGTCGTGGCCGCGTCGAGCCTCATCGACACGGGCTTCGGGTTCGGGTACTTCCAGGTGCAGCACGTGGGCGCGACGTCGTGGTTCCTGCTCGCGTCCGCCGGGGCCAACCCGATGCGGTGGGACGGCCTGCGGTAGCGCCGCGGTCGTGGCCCGCCGTCGACCACGGACACGGCCGCCCGCGTCTCAGCGCGCGACGTCCCCGGCGACGTACTGCCACCCGTCGGGGCCGCGGCGGAACCGGCTGACCTCGCGCAGCGACCCGCGCCCGTCGGGTCCCCGCCAGAAGGCCTCGAACTCCACGGTCCCGGTGGTGTCGAACACGCCGCCGCCGGTGGTCGCGAGCACGTCGAGCCGGTACCAGCGCACGCCGGCGTCGAGCACGAGGTCCGCCGGGCGGGTCGACGGGTGCCACGAACGCTGCAGGTACGCCGCGTCGCCGACCGCGAACGCGCTGTAGCGCGAGCGCATGAGCTGCTCGGCCGTGCCGGCGGTGCGCTCGCCGGCGTGCAGCGGGCCGCAGCACCCGGCCAGCGGCAGGCCTGTCCCGCAGGGGCACCTGGTGTCGCTCACGGGGCCGATCATGCCCGTCCGGGCCGTCCGTGGCGCGTGCGGGCGCGTCCGCGTGCGGTGCGCGCCGGCTCGTCTAGCGTGGGTCACGTGCCCCGAGCGACGCCACGCGCCCTCGTCCTGGCGGGCCGCGCCCGCTACGGCGACCCGTGGCACGACCACGCGGCGACGTCACACGGGGTCGCGCTCGAGCTGCAGTCCGCGGGCTTCACGGTCGACGTGCGCAGCACGTTCCCGGACGCGCTGGCGGGCCTGACGCCCGACGACCTGCTCGTCGTCAACTCCGGCCTCGGTCCGGCGGAGGACGACGACGCGCCCTGGCGCCCGCTGCACGAGGCGGTGCGCGACCACGCGGCGGCCGACGGGCCGGTCCTCGCCCTGCACCAGTCGACCATGACGTTCCGCGACAGCCCCTGGTGGTCCGACGTGATCGGCGGGCACTGGGTCGACGGCACGTCGTGGCACCCCCCGCAGGCGGAGCACACCTTCGACGTCGCACCGAGCCACCCGGTGACCGAGGGCCTCGGCCCGCTCGTCGTGGACGACGAGCGGTACACCGACCTCGTCGTCGCGCCCGCCGTGCGCCCCCTCGTCACGCACGACGAGGGCGGGACCACGCACCCGGTGGTCTGGCTCGCGCCGAGCCGACGCGCCGTGTACGACGGGCTCGGGCACGACCTCGGGTCCTACCGCACGCCCGCCCGCGCCGCGCTGCTGCGCCGCGAGGCCCGCTGGCTGGTGCGTCTGCCGCCCGCGTGACCCGGCCGCCGGCCGCGCGGCGCCAGCACCGCGTTGCCCTGCGCACCCACGCCGAGCAGGGCACCGCCGCCGACCTCGACGTGGCTCGGTGCGCCCAGCGCCGCCAGGTCCGCGCGCCACGTCACCAGCCCGTCGCCCGGGTCGAGCGCGACGAGCAGCGCACGCGCCGTGGTCGGGCTCGACCCGGCGACCAGCAGGCGACGGCCGTCCGTCGCCAGGTGCGTGACCAGCGCGAGCTCGTCGTGGAACAGCTCGGGCGCCGTCGCCTCCCACCGCACCTCGCCCGTGCCGGCGTCGAGCGTGGCGACGCGGAACCCGTCGTGCGCGTGCAGCAGCCCGCCGAGCAGGAGCGCCCCCTGCGCCGGCGCGTCGGTCCGCCAGCGCTGCTCACCGCTGCGCGCGTCCCACGCGCGCAGCCCGCCGCCCGTCGTCAGGGCCAGCCCGGGCACGCTGCCGTCGTCGACCGTGACGCGGACCGGGACGCCGTCGAGCCGCACCTCGCCGGCCGGACCCACCAGCCGCGTGAACCCCTCGCTGCCCACGACGAGGGCCGTGCCGTCCTGCCGCGCCCCGACGACGGTCGCCAGCGTGCCCGCCGACGCGAGCGTGGCGCCGTCGGCCGCGTCGAGCAGCACCGTGCCGGCGCCCAGCACACCCACCGCGTCGTCGCCCACGGGCACCACGCGCGTCGTGGCACCCCACCGCAGCACGCCCCCGCCGAGCCCCGTCGCGGCGTGCACCCGCCACCGCTCGTCACCGGTGCGCGCGTCGAGCGCCCACACGGCGGTGCCGTCGTCGAGCGGTGCCGCGAGCACCAGCGCGTCACCCACCACGCCGACGGCCGCGGCGACCTCGTCGCCGGCCCCCGCGGGGTACCGCGCGGCCACCTCGCCGGCCTCCACGACCGCCACCGACGCGGCCGTCGCCGCGTGCCCCGGGGGTCGCGCCGCGTTCGTCGGGTCACCGTCCGTCGCGTCGTGCACCAGGCACGTGACCGCGTCGCCGGGGCCCCGGACGCACTGCAGCCCGTAGCGACCGGGCTCCGGCGCGTCGGGCGCGTCGGCCAGCGGGACGCTCCAGCGGACGTCGCCGGTCGCCACGGCGTGCGCCACGAGCGACATCGCGCCCCGGTCGGTGACCCGCTCCTCGAGCAGCACGTCCCGGTCGACCAGCACGTCGTCCGTCGCGTCGCCCGCCAGGTACCAGGCCACCGCGGGCGGCTCCGGGAGCGGCGCCAGGACGCCCGGCACGTCCGCCAGCGCGGCCAGGCGGACGCGCTCGCGGGCGTCCGCGACGAGCTGCGCGACCACCAGCGCGAGGACGACGACGAGCGGCAGCGCCGCAGGCCACCGGCGCCGGGCGCGGCCGGTGCGACCCTGTGGCGCAGGCGTTCCGGGGTCGTCGTCGAGCTCGACCAGCACCGGGTCTCGCACCCCGTGCACGTTACGCCGCAGGGGAGCGTCAGCCCAGGACGGTGAGCAGCTGGGCCCCCTCGCCCGAGCTCACCAGGAGCAGGCCCAGGTGCGACGTGAGCTCGATGCTGCCCGGCGGCAGCGGCGACCGCCACGACACCGACCCGTCGGCGGGGTCGAGGGCGACCAGCTCCGGCGGGTCGTCGGCCTCCACGGGCCGCGCGACGGCCAGCAGGTGGCGCCCGTCCGTCACCGGCAGCGTCGTCGCCACGGTCGTCGTCCACAGCTCGGCGCCCGTGCGCGCGTCGAGCGTCAGCAGCTCCAGCCCCGCGTCGAGGTGCACGCGCCCGCCCACGACCAGCGCGTTCCAGCCCTGCGGGTCGGGCACCGACCACAGCTCCTCGCCGTGGACCAGGGCCGTGAGCTCACCGCCGGCGGTGGTGAGCACCAGGCCCGGGACGCTGCCGTCGTCCACGGTGAGGTGCAGGACGTCGCCCGGCACGTCGAGGTCGCCCGCGGGCCGCACGACCGTGGTGCGCGCGTCGCCGGCCGCCGCGTCCGACGGGACGAGCCGGATCGTCTCGGCGTCGGCGACCGCGTACTCGTCGCCGAGCGGACGGGTGCGGACCGTGCGCCCGTCGGCGTCGAGGAGGGTCATCTCGCGCGCCGTCAGCAGCGCGACCAGCTCACCGAGCCGCAGGACGTAGGGGTCGCCGCCCGCGTCGGGCGCGGACGTCACGGGCCGTTCCCAGACCACCGCGCCGTCGAGGGTCGTCGCCCGGACGGTCGTGCCGCGCTGCGACGCGACCGTGACGACGACCAGGTCCCCGACGGCGGCGAACGACGTCGGTCGCTCGTCGTCGGCGACGGCCGTCCCGAGGTCGGCGACGAGCGTGCCGGCGCGGGTGTCCAGCACGACCAGACGCGTGGTCGACGGCGGCAGCGGCAGCGTGGCGCCCTGCCCGACGACGTACGTGCCGTCGTGCGCGAGGCACACCACGAGGTGCTCCTGCGTGCCGTGCGCGGCGCAGCGGCCGGAGTCCGCGTACGTCGAGAACCCCGGACGGGCCTGCGGGCGTGTGGCCCCGTCGACCAGCTCGACGTGCCACCGCTGCGCGCCGGTCACGGCGTCGACCGCCGCGACCTCCACCGGCCCGGAGTCGCTGTCTCGCACGCCGACGAGGAGCCCCTCGGGCGTCCGGACCTCCGCGACGCCGTACAGGTCGCGCGTGGGCAGCTGCCACAGGGCCGCCGGCGGGCCGTCGAGCAGCGCGACGCCGCCCGCGTGCGCGGCCACTGCGGCGACCTGCGCGCGGTCGCGACGGGTCTGGAGCACCTGAGCGGTGACGCCGACGGCGAGGAGCACCGCGAGCACGGCGCCGCCGAGGACCCACCCGCGCCGGGGGACGGCCGGGCGCGCCGCGGGCGGCGACGGGCCGGGGTCGCTCTCGTCGTCGACGACCTCGACCTCGTGCAGCGTGGGGCGGCGCGCCATCGGGGCAGGGTAGCGGGGCCGGCCGGGCGCGGGAGGGGTTCAGCCGAGGACGGTCAGGTGGGTCTCGTGGCCGTCGTCCCTCCCGGCGAGGAGCAGGTGCCGCCACGCGACGAGCTCGGTGGTGCCGTCCGGCAGCGGGGCGCGCCACAGCTCGGTGCCGTCGGCGGGGTCGAGCGCGACCATCTGCGCCTGCTCGCCACGCTCGGCGACCCGGGCGACCCCCAGCAGCACGCGTCCGTCCGTCACCGGCAGCCCTCGGACCACCTCGGACCGCCACGCCCGCGTGCCGTCCCGTGCGTCCAGGGCCGTGAGACCCCCGCCGTCGTCGACCACCACGCGGCCGCCGAGGACGAGCAGGTTCCACCACCCGGGGTCGTCGGCGGTCCAGCTCTGCTCGCCGTCGACCCACGCGACGAGGTGCCGGCCGTCCGAGGTGAGCGCCAGCCCGGGTGCGCTGCCGTCGTCGACCAGCGGCGTCAGGACGTCGCCCCGTACCTCGACGACGCCGTCCTGCCGCACGATCGTCGTCGGCGCGTCCGCCGCCTGGCTCCGCGGCCGCACGTGGACGCCGCCGTCGGCGCTGTACGCGTAGCCCCCCGCGAGCGGGTGCGTGCGGACCGTGGCGCCGTCCTCGTCGAGCAGCACCACCTCGGTCTCGCCCAGGACGGCGACGAGGTCGCCCACCCGCTCGACCCGCGTTCCGCCGGCCTCCGGGTCGGCCGTCGTCGTCACCGGCACCGACCACCGCGCGGTGCCGTCGGTGGTCGACGCCCGCACGGTGGTGCCGTCCGACGCCTCGACCACGGCGACGACGAGGTCGCCCAGCGTGGCGACGGACGTGGGGTGGGTGCCGGGCTCGAGGGAGGCGGTGAGGTCCGTGACCACCGTGCCGTCGCGGGTGTCGAGCACCACGAGGCGGGACGTGGTCGGGGCGACGTACCCGGCGGACTCGCGACCGATCACCCGGGCGCCGTCGTGCGCGAGGCAGACGGCGAGGTCGGCCCGGTCGCCGTGCGCGGTGCAGTAGCCCGAGTCGGGGTACGCCTCGAACCCGGGGTCGACGGCCGGGCGCGTCGAGCCGTCGACGAGCTCGACGCGCCACACCTCGCGCCCCGTGGCCACGTCGAGCGCGGCCGCGGCCACCGGCCCCTCGACGGCCGACCGCAGGCCCACGAGCAGCCCCTCCGGGGTGCGGACCTGCGTGGCCTCGTAGAACGTCTCGCTGTGGGTCTCCCACCGCGGGACCGGTGGCCCGTCGAGCAGCGGGACGCTCTGCGGGCTCGCGGCGACCGCGGCCAGGCGTGCGCGCTCACGACGGTCCTGGAGCACCTGGCCGGTCACGCCCACGACGACGAGCACGGCCAGCACCGCGGCCCCGAGCACGAGCGGCCACCGGCGGCGCGGCGCGGCGGCCGTCGTGGACCCGTCGGTGGGCGGCGGCGCGCCCGTGCCGTCGTCGGAGTCGTCGTCGACGAGCTCGACGTCGTGGAGCGTCGCACGGCGGGCCATCGTCGTAGGCTAGTGCCGGCCACGGGCCGCCGCGGTCGGTTCGCGGGCGTTCACCCGCGTCCGCGCAGCACCTGGTGGATCTCCTCGTAGTCGTCGATGTTGGGGCCGAACGACGTCGCCACCAGCAGCCCCGCGACGGACTGCGGCCACGACCGCTCGGGCAACGGGGCGCGCCACGCCTCGCTGCCGTCGGCCGGGTGCAGCGCGACGAGGTCGTACGGTGCGCTGTGCCGCTCGCCCCGGCGAGCCGTGGTGTACAGGTAGCGGCCGTCGGTCACGGGAGTGCCCTCGGCGCTCGGCCGGTCGAACCGCCACAGCTCGTCGCCCGTCGCACCGTCGAAGGTCACGAGGTCCGTGGACGTGCCGACGTGCACCCGGCCGTCGAACACCGTGACGTCCTCGGCGTCGACGACGTCCGTCGCCCAGCGCTCGGTCCCGTCGTCGGCGTCCCACGCCGTCAGCCGCGGCGTGCGGGTGAGCACCAGGCCCGGCACGCTGCCGTCGTCGACGAGCACCTGCGGCAGGACGCCCTCGACGCTGACGGCACGGCCGGGCGTGGCGACCTGCGTGCCCGCGTCGGAGAACACCAGGGCGGCCCCGAGGGCGATCGACATCGTCGCCGTGAAGGTGACGAGCTGCCCGTCGCCGCCCACGTCGAGGCCGGACACCACCGACCCCAGCTCCTCGCCGTTGGTGGCCGACAGGAAGACCACCTCGCCCAGGCGGTCGACGGCGATCGTCTCCTCGTCGAGCACCGTGGTGACGGGCAGGACCCGGGACGACGGGCCGCCGGCCTTCCTCTCGGACGTCGTGCGCCAGCGCGTCGCACCGTCGCGCAACGCCTGCAGCTCGGCCGTGAGCGTGCCGTGGAGGTCCCCGACGAGCAGCACGTCGTCACCGACCGGCGTCAGCCACTGCGCCCACGTCGGCACCTCCCGGTCCACCCGGACGGTGCCGTCGGCCGCGTCGAGCACGAGCAGCCGCGTCGTCGTCGCGGCGACCGTGACCGGCGCGCCGTCGACGACGCTCCACGCGCTGTCCGGCACGAGGCACGCCACCTGCCGCTCGTCGTCCGGCGCGGGCACGCACACCACCGGGTCGGCGACGGCGTCCTCGCCCAGGTCCGGGCGGGCGGCGACCACCTCGGACGACCACAGCCCCGCGCCGGTCGCGACGTCCACCCCCTCGAGCGCGACGGCGAGGTCGGGCGTCACGCGGGCCGCCACCAGCACGGACCCCGCACGCGCCGCGCTGGCGATCTGCGTCCCCCGCGGCACCTGCCACGCCACCTCGACCGGACCCTCGACGGGGTCGACCACGAGGGGCTGCCGCGCGAGGTCCGCGAGGTCGGTGCGCTCACGCGTGTCCGTCACCACCTGCCCGACGACCAGCGCGAGCACCGCGACGACGGGCACGGCGAGCCACCACCGGCGACGGCCCGCGGGGCCGCGCTGCTCCGGTCCGTCGCCGTCGCGAGCGTCCGCGTCCGGGGAACCGTCCCCCAGATCGACGTCGACCCTGCGTGCGCGTGCCATGCGCGCACGGTAGCCGGAGCCGGCCGGGCCGGGGTGGCGCGCACGGGTGGATCGTCAGCGGGTGGATCGTCAGCGCAGGACGCGGTGCGTCTCGGTCAGCGCGTCCGTGTCGTACGAGACCGCCACCAGCAGCCCCGCGGCCGCCGTGAGCCACGTCTGCGGCGGCAGCGGCACGCGCCACGCCTCGCTGCCGTCGGCGACGTGCAGCGCGACCAGGTCGTACGGCGTGGTGTGCCGGCCGCCCTGCCGCGCCAGCACGAGCAGGTGCCGCCCGTCGGTCAGGGGCGTTCCCGACGCCGTCGGCCGCGCGACGCGCCACAGCTCCTCACCGGTCGCGCCGTCGAACGTCACCACCGCGGCGGACGTGCCCACGTGCACCCGGCCCTCGAGCACCGTGACGTCCTGGGCGTCGACGACCGGCGCGCCCCACCGCGGCGACCCGTCGCGCGCGTCCCACGCCTGCAGCCCCGGGGTGCGCGTGAGGACGAGGCCGGGCACGCTGCCGTCGTCCACCACCACCGGGGCCGCGGAGCCGTCGAGCCGCACCTCGCCCGTGGGCGTCACGACGGTCGTCGTGGACCCGCTGCCCACCAGCACGGCACCCAGCGTGCGGGACACCACGACGCCCCGCGTGGCCACCTGACCCGTGAGCCCGCCCTGCGGCGCGTCGCCCACGGTGCGCAGCACCGCGCCGTCGGTCGAGACGAGCGTGACGGCACCACCGCGCGCGACGGCGAGCGTGCCGTCGTCGAGCAGCGCGGCGGCCGCTGTCGTCCCCGCGCCACTGCCCTCGGCCGTCGTGCTCCAGTGCTCCGTCCCGTCGCGCAGGCCCTGCGACGCGACGTGCAGCGTGCCGTCGACGTCGCCGACGAGCAGCACGTCGTCACCGCGGAGCGTCGGCCACTGCACCCACGCGGGGAGCTCGCGGTCGACCTGCACGGTGCCGTCGGCGGCGTCGACGACGACGAGG
Organism: Cellulomonas flavigena DSM 20109; assembly: GCF_000092865.1. GTDB lineage: Bacteria > Actinomycetota > Actinomycetes > Actinomycetales > Cellulomonadaceae > Cellulomonas > Cellulomonas flavigena. Next base: position 81,281 of record NC_014151.1, read on the forward strand.
CGCGGCGCCGGCGGCCGGTCGGTGCCCGCGTCGTCGGCCGTGAGGAGGCACGCCACGTGCCCCGACCCGTCGGGCACGGCCGCGCAGCCCCCGGTGTCCGGCCACCACGGCGGCGCGGGCGCTGGCTCCCCGACGACGTCGAGCTCCCACCGCCGCTCGCCGGTCGTGGCGTCGAGGCCCACCAGCAGGGCCCCGCCGTCGTCGGCGACGTGCCGTGCGACGAGCACGGGCCCGACGCGCACCGCGCCGCCCACGAGCGTGCCGCGGTCCGGCTGCCACGCGACCTCGGGCGGCCCGTCGAGGGGTGCGACGACCCCCGGCAGCGCCGCCAGGGCGCCGAGCCGCGTGCGCTCGCGCTGGTCCGTGACGAGCTGGCCCCCGACGAGCGCGAGCACCGCGGCCACCGGGACGGCCAGCCACCACCACCACCTGCGCCGGCCGCCGGGGTGCGGGGCGTCGGCCGGGTCGGTGGCGCCCACGGGCGTGAGGTCGCCCAGCTCGACGTCGACCCGGCGTGCGCGTGGCATGCGCGCACGGTAACCCGCGGCGCCGACGTCCGGTGCGGCGGCCGGCCCGCTCAGCCGAGCACGGTGACGAGCGGGCCGCGCCCGCTCACCGACGCACCGAAGGTGTACGTGGCGAGCACGCCGTGGAACCCGCGGATCCCCGTGACCACCGCCGGCAGCTCGACCCGCCACGCCACGTCGCCGTCGGCGAGGTCGAGTGCCGCGACGACCTGCGGCCGGCTGTCGTCCCGCAGTGGTGCGAGCGCCAGCAGGTGCCGCCCGTCGGTCACCAGGCCGCTCTGCGGCAGCAGGCCGGACGTGCGCCACAGCTCGCCGCCCGTCGCGGCGTCGAGCGCGAGCACCTGCGTGCCGGACCCGACCAGCACGTGGCCGGGCAGGAGCGCCGCACCACCGTCGGTGACGCGCTGCTCCACGCTCCACACCGCGGTGCCGTCCGGGCGCCACGCGTGCAGCGTCGCGTCCTGCGCGGTGAGCACCAGACCGGGCGCGGCCGGGGCGTCCACCGTGGGGCGCAGGAACGCCCCGGGGACGCGCTCGACCCCCGCCGGCCGGGCCAGGAGCGTGCCACCGTCCGCCGTGCTGACGACGACCGCGTCACCCGCCGTGCCGACGACGCCGTCGGCGGACGCCAGGGGGACCTCGCGCCGGACCGTGCCCGTCGCGTCGAGCAGCCGCAGCGGGCCGGACGAGATGAGCGCGACGGCGTCCGTCGTCACGTGCAGCTCGACCGTGGACCCGAACGCCGTGGTCGTCGTCACCGGGAACGCCACGTCCCACGCGACCGTGCCGTCCGCGGTCAGCGCCCGCACGCGGGCCTCGCCGCCGCCCGTGCCGGCCAGCACCACGAGGTCGTCGAGCACGGCGAGCGCGCGGGACGTCAGCGGTTCGCCGGCCGCGTCGGACAGGTCGGTGACGACCGACCCGTCACGCGCGTCGAGGACCACGACACGCGTCGTCGTGGGGGCCTGCTGCGTGAGTGTCCCGCGGCCGACGAGCGAGACGGCGTCGTCCGCCAGGCAGACCACCTGCGCCGCCCCGGCCCCGAGCGCCCGGCACGCCCCGCGGCTCGTCAGCACCTCGCCCCCGGGCACCTCGGTGAGGCCGCGCCCGGTGACGAGCTCGGTCTCCCACGCCGTCGTCCCCGTCACGGGGTCGACGGCCCGGGCCACCTCGCGGCCGTCGAGCTGCTCCTGCACCGCCACCACGAGGCCCCCCGACGCCGCGGCGCTGTCGTACAGCAGCGTGTCGTCGCGCCGCTCGTCCAGCACGCGCACGGGCCCGTCGAGCAGGCCGACGACCCCCGGCCGGCCCGCGACGGCGGCGATGCGCTCACGCTCGCGGGACGTCACGACGCCCTGCGCGACGGCGCCGGCGGCCACCAGCGCCGCGACCAGCGCCGCGCCCACCACCCACGCGCGCCGGCGGGTGCGGCCGGGCCCGTCGTGCGCGTCCCCCCGTCCGGGCCCGCCGGCCGGCGGCGCGCCCGCGGGGGAGCCGTCGTCCTCGACGAGCTCGACGTCCCGCCTCGCACGGTCGCGCGCCACGGGGGCAGGCTAGCGCCGCGCCCACCCGCACGACGGGCCGTCGCACGTTCAGCCCAGGGCCGTGACGCTCCAGTCCTCGCCCTCGACGTCGTACGACAGCCCGACGATCACGCCGAACACCGCCTGCAGCTGGTCGACGCCCTCGGGCCACGGCGTCCGCCAGGCGACCTCACCGTCCGCGACGTCCAGCGCGACGAGGTCGAGTGCGGCCCCGTCGGCGCCCCGCTCCCGCACCAGCAGCACGCGCCCGTCGGCGAGCGGCGCCTGGTCGAGGACGAGGCCGTCGCGGCGCCACAGCTCGGCGCCCGTGCGCGCGTCGAACGTCACCAGCGCGTCGGCCCTGGTGGTGGCGTGGACGCGCCCGGCCAGGACCATGGCCGACCGCGTCACCTGCACGTCCGCGGACCACCGGCGCACGCCCTCGGCGTCCCAGCCGTGCAGGCCCTCGGCGTCGCTGGTCAGCACCAGCCGCGGGTCGCTGCCGTCGTCCACGTCCGCGCGCACCCGCCCCCCGGGTAGCTCGCCCACGTGGTCCGCACGCACGACCTTCGTGCCCTCGCCCCGCGCGACGACCTCCGACCCGACCTGCATGAGCGTCACCCGGTCGAGGCCCGTGCGGGCGAACGCGGTCGTGCCCTCGGCTCCCCCGAGGCTCTCGTCGTCCGCCAGCGGCACGGTGCGCACCGTCGCGCCCGTCGCGTCGAGCAGGCGCATCTCCTCCGCCGTGGCGACCACCAGGTGGTCACCCAGGGCGAGGACGTCGGCGCGCCGGAGACCGGGCAGCCCCGGCGCGGGCCGCGTCGACGGCGGCACCTCGGTCCGCCACGCCACGGACCCGTCCGGCGCGACGGCCACCACCCGCGTCGCGTCGTCGACCACGCTGCTCACCACCACGAGATCGCCCAGGGCGACGTACGCGGGCGCCGTCCCCGTCCCGGCGACGGCGTCGGACAGGTCCGCGACGACCGTGCCGTCCTGCGGGTCGAGCAGGACCAGCCGCACGACGGTCGGCGCGACGTACCGGATGTCGGTCGTCCGCTCGTCGAAGACCGTCATCGCGTCCGACGCGAGACACGCGAGGAGGTCACCCGCGGCGCCATGGCCCACGCAGGACGCGCCCGCCACGTCCTCGTTCGGTGCGGGGGCGGTGTCGCGAGGCGGCAGCAGCTCGCGCTCCCACACCACGTCACCGGTCGCCGGGTCCAGCGCCCGCACGACGCGCTCGCCCTGCGTGCCGGGCACGACGAGCAGGCCGTCGGGCGTGCGCGCCGACGCCCACAGGACCTCCTCGCGGTCGGACGTCCACAGGACCTGCGGCGGACCGTCGAGCGGCGCGAGGGCGGTCCGCGACGCGGCCAGGACCGCGAGGCGCTCGCGCTCGCGGGCGTCCTGGCGCACCTCGCCGACCACCGCGACCGTGGCGAGCACGACGACGAGCACGGCGGCGAGGGTGATCGCGCGGCGTCGGCCCCGGAGCGGCTGGGGTGGGTCGGCCGGTCCGGGTGCGCCGGCGTCCGTGCCGTCGCCGCTGCCCCCGTCGACGTCGTCGTCGACGAGCTCGACGTGCGTCCTCGCGCCGCGGCGTGCCACGCGGGCAGGCTAGCGCGTGCGCCCGCTCGGCCGGGGACCCGGGCCGCTGGAGCCGCGCGCGGACGTCAGGAGCCGCGGCGGGTCGTCCAGAGCACGGCGTGGTCGACGCCGGGGACGCCCGTCGCGGCGTGGCCGACGACCTGGCCACGCTCGTTGATGTCCAGCGCGTGGGTGACGCCGTCGGTGACGAGCGGGGGCAGCACGTGGAGCTCGCCGTCCTGCCACAGCACGTCCCGCGGCAGTCCCTCCCGCCGGGATGGCCACACCGTGCCGATCACCTGCTCGCGGTCGTTGAGGCGGTGCGCCACGGAGCCGTCCCACTGCGTGTCGAGAGCCCCCAGGTCCTCGACCTCCCCGTCGCGGTGGAGCACGGCGTGGGAGAGGCCGTCGACGAAGGACCGACCCACGACGGTGCCGTGCTCGTTGACGTCACGCGCGTCGCTCGAGCCGCCGAGGCTCCCGAGCAGCGTCCACCCGCCGTCCTGCCAGAGCGCGGCGACCTCGGAGTCGCCCACCGCCGGGAGCGTGGCGGCCACCTGCCCCGCCTCGTTCAGCGCCGCGCCCCGGGCGTACGACCCGTCGCCCGGCGGCACGGGCGAGCCGAGCAGGACCACCTCGCCGTCGCGCCACAGCACGGCACGGCCGACGGGGTCCGGGGCGAGCACGACGCTGCCGGTGACCCAGCCCTTGTCGTTGATGTCGGTCGGGCTGATCCACGCGTCGGTGCCGGGCACCCGGAGCTCCGTGATCCGTCCGCGGTCCCACAGGTAGTGGTGGCTCTGGTCGCCGAGGGCCGCCCAGATCACGACCTGCCCGCGCTGGTTGACCAGGACGGCGCTGCTCCACGCACCCGCGGGGGCGGGGAGCTCACGCATCACGCCGCGCTCCCAGAGGAACGGGCGCAGCACCCCGGTGCCGTCGGTGGCGCCGCCCACCACCTGGCCCCGGTCGTTGACCGCCTCCGCGTAGCTGTCGAGCCCGTCGAGCGTCCCGAGGTCACGCATCACGCCGCGCTCCCACAGGAACGCGTGCCGGTCACCGTTCGCCACGAGGCTCGTCCCGACCACCTGGCCGCGCTCGTTGACGTCGGTCGCGCCGCTCGACACGCCGCCGAGCGTGCCGAGGTCCTGGACGGTGATCCCCGGGCCGGCGCCGGCGGGCGCTGCTGCGATGGGACTCACCGCGAGCGTGCAGGCGAGCAGGCTGACGGGCAGCAGCCTCGGTGTGGTCCTGGTGGGCATGGTGTGTCCCTCTCGACGACGGGGCGGCAGCGCTCGCCGAGCACGATGGTCAGGAGCCCCGCGCCGTCGTCCAGAGCACGGCGTGCTCCACGCCGGACAGCACGCGGGCGGAGCCGGCGACCTGGCCGCGCTCGCTGATGTCGTACGCCGTGGTCGCGCTGCCGGGGTAGAGGGGCGGCAGGAGGTGCGTCTCGCCGTCCTGCCACAGCACGGCGGTGAGGGTGTAGCCGTCGACGGAGCCGATGACCTGGTCCCGGTCGTTCAGCTCGATCGCACGCGAGCCGGCCGGGGCGAGGTCGGTCCACTCGCCGTCGCGGTAGAGCACGGCGTGCTCGTGCGGGCCGCCGTCGCTCGCCCACCCCACGACGGTGCCGTGCTCGTTGATGTCGGTCGCGCCGCTCCAGCCCTCGCGGTGGCCGAGCCGCATCCACTCGCCGTCCTGCCAGACTGCGGCGGCGTGCTCGGTGTCCGATGCGCTCGCCTGGCCCGCCACCTGACCGGCCTCGTTCACGGCCAGGCCCATCGTGGAGGCGACGTCCCCGGACGCGGCCGAGCCGAGGTCGGTGACGACGCCGTCCCGCCACAGGAACCCGTGGCGGAGGGACCCGGGGCCGGGGCTGTAGCCGGTCACCCAGCCCTGGTCGTTGATGTCCAACGGGTGCATGTAGGGGCTGCCCGGCAGGGGCGGGATCTCGGTCACGGCCCCGTCGTCCCAGACGTAGTTGCGCAGCCGGTCCGGCTCGTCGCCGCCGTACTCCCGTGTCTGCACGACGACCTGGCCGTGCTCGTTGAGGAGGACCGCCCGGCTGGGGGCGCCGTCCGGGGTGGTGAGGTACCGGAGCCGGCCACCGTCCCACATGGCCGCCTGCTGGGCGCCGGAGCCGTTGAGGGCCGTCCCCACGACCTGCCCGCTGTCGTTGATCGCCACCGCGGAGAACGTCCCCAGGTCACGCATCACCCCGCGGTCCCAGAGGAACCCGCGCGTGTCACCGTTCCCCGCCTGGCTGAACCCGATGACCTGGCCGTGCTCGTTGACGTCCACCGCGACGCTCCAGCTGTCACCGGGGAGGGTCCCCAGGTCACGGACGGTGATCCCCGAGCCCGCGCGGGCCGCGGCGGGTGGATCCGCGGTGACGGGCACCGCCGCGAGCGTGCAGGCGAGCACGCCGACGAGCAGCAGCCTCGGCGCAGTTCTGGTGAGCATCTCGGACCTCTCGACGACGGTGGCCCTCACACCCGACCACACCGCGCGACCCCGGACGTGCTCGGCGCAGGACGCTGCCCCAAGGGGCGGCGTTCGTGGCCCGTCAGCCCATCACGGTCATGGACCAGGTCTCGGCTAACGCAGGCCCGGGCACGAGGCGCACCGGGTGCTCCACCGGACGGTGCGGGCGTGGAACAGGTCCGAAAGGATGATTCGGACACGACTTGGACACAAGTTCACCAGCGGGCGGCTGTTTGCGTCTATTGTCCGTTACGCCCGATGGCGTGGCCGTCGTCGCCGGGCAACCGTCCACGCGTCCACGGCCGAGGAGTCCCACCGTGAAGCGCCGTCTCCCCCTCGTCCTGCTGTCCGTCGCCGCGCTCGTGATCCTGCCGGCCACCACCTCGACCGCCACCGGCGGCGGCCACCACGGCGCCTCCACGCCGGGGTACTCCTCGGGCTACGGCCCGGGCTACGACAAGCCCAGGCCGGGCAAGCCCAAGCCGACGCCCTCGGCGCCCGCCGGTGAGCTGTGCGGCGGCAAGCGCGCCGACGAGATCATCGCGTGGGACGCGTACACGTGCGACAAGGCCACGGGGTACTTCCTCTACGAGAAGCTCGACAAGCGCAGGTCCGCGGGCTACTGGAACAGCGGGCCGCAGCACCGCGTGGCGCTGCACCACACGTGGGCGTGGCCCACGGGCGACGCGGAGGCCCGCAAGGAGGCCTCCTCCACGCTGCCGCGTGACGCCGACACCATCCCGCTCGTGCTGGACGCGGCCGACGCCGCCGCCGTGTGCGCCGCACCGTCCGCCTACGGCCTGCAGGTCGACCTGGTCGGCGACGGCGTCGCCGGCCGCGGGCTCGACGTCCCGGCGCTCGTCCCGACCACCATCACGCCCGGGCGTGACAGCGGCGGCTTCCCGATCCCGCACACGCTCGCGTACTACGGCCACTACGAGGTCAAGCAGCTCGTCGACCTGTCGGCGCTGTGCGCGCCGGCGCCGACCCCGACCCCGGAGCCGACCCCGGAGCCGACGGTCGCACCGACGCCGCAGCCGACGGTCGCGCCGACGCCCGAGCCGACGGTCGCGCCCACCGCGGAGCCGACGGTCGCGCCCACGCCCGAGCCCAGCCCGTCGCCGACCGAGCGGAGCGAGGTGCTGCCGGCTCCGGCCGAGACGCCGACGCCGTCCGCCTCGCCCACGCCGGCCGCGGCCCCGTCCCCGACGCCGACCGAGCGCGCCGAGGTGCTCTCCGCGACCGACGACCGCACGCTCGCGGCGACCGGTGCGCAGACGGCCGTCGGCCTGCTGGCCGCGATCGCCGCGATCGCGGGCGGTTCCGCCCTCGTCCTCGCACGGCGCCGCCGCACGCAGGGCTGACCTGCGGGGCGCGCCGCGCCCGGTGCCTCGGCACCCCCTGACAGTCACCCCCCGGGTCCTCCCCCCCGGCCCGGGGGGTGACCCTCACCGTCACCCCCCGGCCCACCCCCCCGGCCGGGGGGTGACGCACGCCCGGCGGCGACGCGCGCCCTGGCCGCACGTCCGGCGCGGTGCCGGCGCCGGGTGCCCACGCTGCGGCCGGCAGCGCCACGGGGTGGGTGCTCAGCGCGCGGATGGTGATCCACCCACCGCGTCCGCGACGCGTCCGGCGGTCCCGACGGCGTCCGCCGTCGGGATCAGGCCGGCGAGGCGAGCGAGGTGATCGCGCGGGCCAGCAGGTCGATCGACGCCTCGGCGAGCGTGTCGTCGTGGTCGGTCACCCAGGCCTGGATCACGCCGTCGGTGGCCGAGAGGATCAGCGCCGCGACCTGCTCGGCGGACCCGGCCCACACAGCTCCGCTGCGCTGCGACCAGGTGGTGAGGCGCTCGGTGATCGCGGCGTGGTACCGCTGGCGCTCGAAGGCGACCGTGCTGACGTCCCCGTCGTCGCGGGCGGCGCGGATGAGCTCGAACATCGCGGCCTGGTGCGCGGGATCGGCGCGGACGAGGTCGAGCTGGGCGCGCAGCGCGTGACGCAGCGCGGCCTCCAGGTCGTCCGTGGCCAGTGCGGGCGCCCACGCGTCGGTGGCGCCGCGCAGCTCGCGCTCGATGAGCGCGCGCACGAGGGCGGCCTTGGAGCCGAAGGCGTAGTGGAAGATCCCGTGCGGCGCGCCGGCGCGTGCGGTCACGGCGCGCGTCGTCAGGCCCGCGAGTCCCTGCTCACGCAGCACGGCCAGCGCTGCGTCGAGCAGCTGCGCGCGGCGCTCGTCGACCGAGCGGTGCCCCCCGCCCTCGGGAAGATTCACCCGGTCATCGTACGGGCGAAGTTGGCCGCGCGACTTGGACAGATGGCCAACTTGACCTACCGTGGAAGTCACACCACCCGTGACGCCCCGGAGGAGGAGCTCGTGATCGTCGTCACCCGTGCGGTCCCGGGCGATCTGGACGCCGCCGCCGACGTGCTCGCCGAGGCCTTCCTCGACGACCCCGTGACCAGCGCCATCGTCGGTGGCGCGGACCACGACCGGCTCGCGCGGATGCGTCACCTGTTCGTCGCCTTCCTCCGCCTGGCGATCGCGGACGGCACCGTCGACGTCGCCCGGCGCGCCGGCGACCCGCAGGTCCTCGGGGCTGCGATCTGGGAGGCTCCCGACGCCTCGGGCGGGCTGCTGCGCCTCGCGCGCCAGCTGCCGTCGTTCTGGCGCGCCTTCGGCCTCGGTGGGCTGCGCCGCGGCGTCGGCGCCAAGGCGGCGATCGACCGGTACCGCCCGCGCCGTCCGCACTGGTACCTGCAGGAGATCGGCGTGGCCGCGGCCGCCCGCGGCCAGGGCGTCGGCGGGCTCCTGCTCGCCGCACGCCTCGCGGACGTCGACGCAGCGGACGCGCCCGCCTACCTGGAGTCGTCCACCGCGCGCAACCGTCGGCTGTACCTGCGCCACGGGTTCGCCGAGACCATGCTGCTCACCGGTGTCGCGGGGGAGCCCATGGCGATGTGGCGCGCCCCGCGGTCCGAGCGCGAGGCCGCCGCGCGGGACGGCGAGACCACGACGCCGCCCGGCGAGGCCGGCGCCGGGCGGCGGCCGTCCGCCCGGCGCGTCTGACCGTCGTCAGTCCTGGGGCGCGTGCCGCTCGAGGAACTCGTAGACCTCGGTCTGGTCCACGCCCGGGAACACGCCCACCGGCAGCGCCGCCAGCAGCGACGCGTGCGGCCGCGCGCTCGGGAACGCCTGGTCCGCCCACCGGCTCGCCAGCGCGCGCGGCGCCTCGCGGCAGCACGACGGGTCCGGGCAGCGCGAGGCGGAGCGCACCGTCGTCTCCCGCCCACGGAACCACCGCACGTGCGCGAACGGCGTGCCCACGCTGACCGAGAACGCACCCTGCGACGACGACTGCACGCGCGACGTGCACCAGAACGTGCCCGACGACGTGTCGGTGTACTGGTAGTACGGGCTGAACCGGTCGGGGAGCTCGAAGACGGTGCGGGCGGTCCACTCGCGGCACACCGGCTGCCCCTCGATCGCCCCCAGCGGGTCGGACGGGAACACCACGCCGTCGTTCTCGTACGCCTTGTGCAGCGTGCCGCCCTCGTGGACCTTCATGAAGTGCACAGGGATCTGCAGGTGCTGCGTCGCGAGGTTGGTGAACCGGTGCGCCGCCGTCTCGTACGGCACGGCGTACGTGTCGCGCAGGTCCTCCACGGACACGCGTCGCTCGGCCTTCGCCTCGCCGAGGAACGCCACCGCCGACGCCTCGGGGATCATCAGCGCCGCCGCCAGGTAGTTCGCCTCGACACGCTGGCGCAGGAAGTCCGCGTAGTCCACCGGCTCGGTGTGCCCCAGCACGTGCGACGCGATCGCCTGCAGCAGGGGCGAGCGCGAGTCGTTGTGCGCGGCGCCGCGCTGCGGCAGGTAGATGCGCCCGTGCGCGAGGTCCGTCACCGTGCGTGTCGAGTGCGGCAGGTCCGCGACGTAGTGGAGCGAGAAGCCCAGGTGCGCCGCGATCTCCGACGTCGCGCGCTGCGACAGCGGCCCGCCGTGGTGGCCGACCGCGTCGAGCAGCGTGCGGGCGTGCTGCTCGAGCTCGGGGAAGTAGTTGTCCTGCGCGCGCATCCGTGCCCGCAGCTCGGCGTTGGCCCGGCGGGCCTCCTCCGGGGTGGCGGCGTTCTCGGTGAGCAGCCGCTGCACCTGCTCCTGCAGCGCGACGAGCGCCTCGAGCGCGTCGGACGGCAGGGACCGCCCCACCTTGACCTGCGGCACGCCGAGGCTCGCGAACAGCGGCCCGCGTTGCGCCCGCTCGAGCTCGACCTCGAGCGCCGCGCGCCGCGTGGGCGGCTCGGTGCTCAGCAGGTCGCCGAGCTCCACGCCGAGGGCCTCGGCCACCTGCGCGAGCAGCGACAGCTTGGGCTCGCGGTGGCCGTTCTCGAGCATCGAGACCTGCGAGGGCGCGCGCCCGATCGCGCGGCCGAGGTCGTCGAGCGTCATGCCGCGTGCCGTGCGCAGGTGCCGCACGCGCCGCCCGAGCACGAGCGTGTCGACGCCCGTCCCGGAGGCGGCGCCCGTCGCCCCGCCCTCCACCCCCTGCCCGCGAGCCGTCGATCCGGCCCCCACCTGCCCGCGAGCCGTCGATCCGGCCCCCACCTGCCCGCGAGCCGTCGATCCAGCCCCCACCTGCCCGCGAGCCGTCAATCCAGCCCCGGCGCGCGCCACCACCCTCTCGCGAGCCGTCGATCCGGCCCCGGCGCGGACCGCGGGGGCCGCGCCCGCGCGTCGGGGGTCGGGAGTTCGGGGCGTCGTCGTCGTCACCGCTCCAGGGTCGCCCCGTGGGAACGATCCCGTCCAGGAGAAGTATTCGTTTCCTTCGGCGCAGAATGCGCTGACGTGGGCAGATGCGCCCCCCTTCTCGTACGAATCACCTCCTGCTCCGTGAAGAACCCCGGTACTTCACGATCCGCCCGTCGCAGACGGTGACGACGGGACCCTGTTGCGGCACGCGGAAGAACTGCCGATCTTTCGTCGTCGGGGGTGGTCACCCGGGCTTGCGCAGACGGCACCTTGGTCGTGGGACGCCGCACCGGCAGCCCACGACAGCCGGCCCCCCGGGGCCACGCGACGACGCGAGAGGCACGACCATGACCGCTCCCACCACCCAGATCGACGACCTGCAGGGCACCCCCGCCGCCGTCGCGGGTGCGGTCCCCGCCCGCCCGGGCGACCAGACCCGCACCGCCGAGCAGCTCGAGCACGACTGGGCCACCGACCCCCGGTGGTCCGGCATCGAGCGGCGGCACACCGGCGCCGACGTCGTCCGCCTGCGCGGCTCGGTCCGCGAGGACCCGACGCTCGCCCGTCGCGGCGCGCAGCGTCTCTGGGAGCTCCTGCACACCCGCACCCACGTCCCCGCGCTCGGCGCGCTGACGGGCAACCAGGCGGTGCAGCAGGTCCGCGCGGGGCTCGAGGCGATCTACCTGTCGGGCTGGCAGGTCGCGGCCGACGCCAACCTGTCGGGCCAGACGTACCCGGACCAGTCGCTCTACCCGGCCAACTCCGTGCCGGCCGTCGTCCGGCGCATCAACAACGCGCTCATGCGCGCCGACCAGATCGACGTCGCGGAGAACGGGCGGGCGACGCGCGAGTGGCTCGCACCGATCGTCGCGGACGCCGAGGCCGGCTTCGGTGGCCCGCTCAACGCGTACGAGCTCATGCACGCGATGATCCAGGCGGGCGCCGCCGGTGTGCACTGGGAGGACCAGCTCGCGGCGGAGAAGAAGTGCGGCCACCTGGGCGGCAAGGTGCTCGTCCCGACGTCGCAGCACGTCCGCACGCTGTCGGCGGCGCGGCTCGCGGCCGACGTCGCGGGCGCCCCGACGGTCGTCATCGCCCGCACGGACTCCCTGGGCGCGGACCTGCTGACGTCCGACGTCGATGAGCGCGACCAGGAGTTCCTCACGGGCGAGCGCACCGCCGAGGGGTACTTCCGGGTCCGTCCGGGCCTCGACGCGGTCGTCTCCCGCGCCACGGCGTACGCGCCGTACTCCGACCTCATCTGGGTCGAGACGTCGACGCCGGACGTCGCGCTGGCCGTCGAGTTCGCCGAGCGGATCCACGAGGCGTTCCCCGGCAAGCTCCTGGCGTACAACTGCTCGCCGTCGTTCAACTGGCGCGCGCACCTCGACGACGCCCAGATCGCGCGCTTCCAGCGTGAGCTCGCGGGCCACGGGTACGCGTTCCAGTTCATCACCCTCGCCGGGTTCCACGCCCTCAACGAGTCGATGTTCACGCTCGCCAAGGGCTACGCCGAGCGCGGCATGAGCGCGTACGTCGACCTGCAGACGGCCGAGTTCGCCGCCGAGGCCGACGGCTACACCGCCACCCGTCACCAGCGGGAGGTCGGCACGGGCTACTTCGACCAGGTCGCCACCGCGATCAGCCCCGACAGCGCCACCCTCGCGCTGGCCGGCTCCACGGAGACCGCCCAGTTCCAGCACTGACCTGCGGACACCCGGGGCTGGATCGACGCCTCACGCCCGAGGAGGGGAACCCCCTCCCGGCGGGACGTCGATCCAGCCCCGCCGCCCCCTTCCTTCCCGGCGAGACGTCGATCCAGCCCCGCCGGCCCAGCCCTTCAGGAGCACGTCATGACCATCATCGACACCTCGCCCGTGGCGGCGAACCTGACCCCCGCCTTCTCCCACCCCCGCCTGACGATCACCGGCCCGCGCGTCGACGGCATCGACCACGTGCTCACGCCGGAGGCCATGGACTTCCTCACCGACCTGCACCAGCGCTTCTCGGGCCGTCGGCACGAGCTGCTGCTGGCCCGCCAGCGCCGCCGGGACCGCTTCGGCAACGGCGCCGACCCGGACTTCCTGCCGCTGACCGCGCACATCCGCGCGGACCCGACGTGGCGCGTCGCCGGCCCCGGACCGGGCCTGGAGGACCGCCGCGTCGAGATCACCGGCCCCACCGACCGCAAGATGACCGTCAACGCCCTGAACTCCGGCGCCAAGGTGTGGCTCGCCGACCACGAGGACGCCATGAGCCCCACGTGGTCCAACGCGATCTCCGGCCAGGTCAACCTGTACGACGCGATCCGCGGGCAGATCGACTTCACGTCGCCCGAGGGCAAGGAGTACAAGGTCGGTGAGACGACGCCCACGATCGTGTTCCGCCCACGCGGCTGGCACCTCACCGAGAAGCACCTGCGCTTCACGGACCGCGCCGGGCAGTCCTGCGCGGCGTCAGCGTCGCTCGTGGACGCGGGCCTGTACCTGTTCCACAACGCGCAGGCGCTGATCGACGCCGGCCGCGGCCCGTACCTCTACCTGCCCAAGATCGAGGGGCACCTGGAGGCGCGGCTGTGGGACGACGTCTTCCGGTTCACCGAGACCTATCTCAACCTGCGGCACGGCACGATCCGCGCGACGGTCCTCATCGAGACCATCACGGCCGCGTTCGAGATGGAGGAGATCCTCTACGAGCTGCGCGACCACTGCGCGGGCCTCAACGCCGGGCGCTGGGACTACATCTTCAGCGTCATCAAGAACTTCCGCGCCCGCGGTCCCCGGTTCGTCATGCCGGACCGCGGCAAGGTGACCATGACGGTGCCGTTCATGAAGGCGTACACCGAGCTGCTCGTGCAGACGTGCCACAAGCGCGGCGCGCAGGCGATCGGCGGCATGAGCGCGTTCATCCCCAACCGCCGTGAGCCCGAGGTGACCGCGCGGGCGCTGGAGCAGGTGCGCGCGGACAAGGAGCGCGAGGCCGGCCAGGGCTACGACGGGACGTGGGTCGCGCACCCCGACCTGGTGCCGGTGGCGCGCGAGGTGTTCGACGCGGCGTTCGGCGACCGCACCGACCAGCGGCACCGCCTGCGCGAGGACGTCCGCGTGACCGCCGCCGACCTGCTGAACGTGCCGTCCGCGGGCGGCGGCGAGCCGGGTGCCGTCACCGACGCCGGTCTGCGGCAGAACGTGTCCGTGGCCGTCCGGTACCTCGAGGCGTGGCTGCGCGGGTCGGGCGCCGTGGCGATCGACAACCTCATGGAGGACGCGGCGACGGCCGAGATCTCGCGCTCGCAGGTGTGGCAGTGGGTGCACCAGGGCACGGTGACGGCCGAGGGCACCCGCATCGACGCGACGACCGTCGAGAAGGTGCTGGCGGACGTGCTCGGCAGCCTCGAGCGACGCGAGGGCGACCGGTACGACGCCGCGGCGACCCTGTTCCGCGAGGTGTCGCTGTCGGAGGACTTCCCGACGTTCCTCACGATCCCCGCCTACACCCAGCACCTGGTGACGCCGGCCTGACCGGCCCGTCGCCACCTCCGCGCCGGCCCGCCCCACGCCGACCGCGGCACTCCACCGTCGAGCGCGCCACACGCGTGTGGCGCGCTCGACGCGTGTCTGCCGCGCTCGCGGAAATAAAGGGGTTGGCGGGCGTCCGTGCGCGACGTAGCGTCGTTCCCACACTGAAGGGAGGTGGTCCGCGACATGAAGTCTTTCCGGACGCGTGAGGTGGCTGCCCGCTAGCCGCCCGAGACACTCGGACGGACTGTCGATCCGCTCGACTGCTCCGCCGGCGACGGCCGGCAGGGTGGCAGGCGAATACCCGGCAGTCACCGCAGCCCGTGGGAGCCGCGACCTCGTCGTTCGCGGCAGGGTCTCCACCCGGAGTCCCGGCCCACGGGCTGTCCCCTGCCGGGACGACCCCGACACCCCCCACACGCACCCCCGCTCCCCACCCCCACGCCCACCCCCACCGCAATGCTGGTCACAGGTGTGACCACCTTCTGCGCGGGGCACTGCAGATGTGACCACTTCTGCCACGCCCCGCCCGTCCGCACTCGGCGGGGGTGAGAGGGTGGGGGCGTGGCACTCAAGTCCCCTGCGGAGATCGAGCAGATGCGCCCCGCCGGCCGGTTCGTGGCTGACGTCCTCACGTCGTTGCGCGAGCACGCGAAGGTCGGCATGACGACCGACGACCTCGACGCCCACGCGCGCGAGATGATCGCGAAGGCCGGTGCGCGGTCGGTCTACCTCGGGTACCACCCGAGCTTTGGCGCGATGCCGTACCCGGGTGTCCTGTGCACGTCGGTCAACGACCACGCGCTGCACGGCCTGCCGTCGCAACGCGTGCTGGCCGACGGCGACGTCCTGAGCATCGACTTCGCGTGCGAGGTCGAGGGCTGGGTCGCCGACTCCGCTCTGACGTTTCAGCTCGGCACCACGACGCCCGAGGCGCAGCGTCTCATCACGGCGACCGAGCAGGCGCTCGCCGCCGGCATCGCCGCCGCCCAGCCCAACGGCCGCATGGGCGACATCTCGGCCGCGATCGGCAAGGTCGCCCGGCAGACCGGCTTCTCGCTCAACACCGACTTCGGCGGGCACGGCGTCGGCCGGACGATGCACGAGGACCCGCACGTCCCCAACGACGGCCGCGCGGGCACCGGCGTCAAGCTCAAGCCCGGCACGGTGATCGCGATCGAGCCGTGGTTCATGGCCGGCAGCAGCGACTACGTCATCGACGACGACGGCTGGACGATCCGCTCCGCCGACGGTGCGCTCACGGCCCACGCCGAGCACACGGTCGCCATCACCAGGCGCGGCCCGGTGGTCCTGACGTCCCGCGACTGACCGTCGCCTCCACCTCTGTACCCACCCCCCGCCGACCGGAACACCGGTCCTCGAACGGGGTGCCCGACGGTGAGCGGTGTTCCGTTCGGCGAGGGGTGTGGCGGGTCAGCGGAGGTGGGCCGGGACCACGCTCGGGGGTGTGACACCCACCGGTTCGACGAGCACGAGCGGGTCCTCGTCCAGGTCGAGCACGCGCGAGCGCGCCGGCGCTGTGAGCGCCGTCTCGAAGCGGACCGTCGCCTCGCGGCCACGCACGTGCACGACCCACCCGCGCCCGAGGGTCGCGTGCTCGACGTCGAGGCCGGGCCGGGCGTTGGCCTCGTCGAGCGGGCGGCCGGTGACGGGGGCGCCGAGCGGCCGCCCGACCACGGCCTTCTCCGCGCCGACGAGCCGCGCGTCGTCCGCGACGAGGCGCGCGACCGTCGCGTCGACTTCCGGCACGTCGCCCGCCCCGGCCTGTGCGACGGCCGGTGCCGTGCTCGACGACGTGTCGCCGCCGGAGCCGGTCGCGTCGTGGCCGAGCGTCGGTGCGCCCTCGCCGTCCTCGAGCACCCCTGTGCCCTCGCCGTCCTCGAGCACCCCTGTGACCTCGCCGTCCTCGAGCACCCCCGTGACCTCGCCGTCGGCCGTGTCCATGCCCTCCGGGGAGCTCGCCACGTCGTCCACCAGCCGTCCGCTCACGTGGTCGTGCTCGCCGACGACGGCGCGCCGCGGCGCGTCGAACAGGTGCGCGTCGAGGTCGAGCGCGAGCTGCGCGTGCGACGACAGGGAGTGGAACGCGACACCGAGCAGCCGCACGGGCTCCACGACCCCCGCGGCGAGCACGGCCCGCCGCGCGGCGTCGCGCAGCTCGGACCCCGACGCGGTCGGGTGCGGGAACGTCACCGACCGGGTGACGGTGGAGAAGTCGGCGTAGCGGACCTTCGCGACGACGGTCCGCGCGGCGCCGCCGTGACGCTCGAGCCGCTGCAAGGCCTCGTCGACGACGTCGTCGACGGCGGACAGCACGACGTCCCGCCCGCGCAGGTCGACCGCGAAGGTGCGCTCGGCGCCGGCGGACTTGCGCTCGCTCGTCGTGACGACGGGCCGGTCGTCGAGCCCGCGGGACATGAGGTACAGCCCGGTGCCGTGCGCCTCGCCGAGGGTCATCGTCAGGGTGTCGAGGGGCTGTCGGCGCAGGTCGGCGACGGTGCGGACGCCGAGGCGCTCGAGCGCGCCCTGCGTGGCGGGGCCGACGCCGGGGACCTTTCGCACGTCGAGCGGGAGCAGCACGTCGTCCTCGTCCTCGGGCCGCACGACGACCACGCCGCCGGGCTTGCGCAGGTCGGAGGCGATCTTGGCGACGAGCTTGGACCGCCCCACGCCGACGGACACGGTCAGCCCGGTGAGCTCGGTGACGCGTGCCTGGACCTGCGCGGCGGCCTCCTCGGGCTCGGGGGTGCCGCCGGGGGCGAGCGTGAGGTCGGCGAATGCCTCGTCGATCGACAGCGGCTCGACCGCGGGTGTCAGGTCGCGCAGGACGCCCATGATGACCTGCGAGTACGCGGCGTACGCGGCGAAGCGGGGGAACAGCACCGCCGCGGCGGGGCTGAGCCGTCGTGCGCGGGACATCGGCATCGCGGAGCGCGCGCCGTCGCGTCGGGCCTCGTAGGACGCGGTCGACACGACGCCCCGCCCGCCGGTGCCCCCGACGAGCACGGGCCTGCCCCGCAGCGACGGCTTGTCGCGCTGCTCGACGGCCGCGAAGAACGCGTCGGCGTCGAGGTGCAGCACCGTCGCGGCGTCGCGCACGCGCACCGCGTCGACGAGTCGCTGCGCCCGGTCACCTCCCCGCTCCACCCCCCTATCCTCCGTCGCACCGGCGACACCCGCCGACGCGCCCGCGGTCCGGCAGCCGGAAGGGGCCGCCTGCGAGACCGGGCTCACGTCGCTGCGGGGCGGTCATGGGCGCTCTCAGCCCGGTCTCGTGGCGCACGCGTCTCGCGAGGTGGACGGGAGGCGTCAGCAGGCGGCGTGCACCGAGCCCGGGGCGGAGCGAGGGGAGACGTCACGGTCGCGGAGGACCACCGTCAGGCCCGGCAGCCGCGTCACGGCGTCGGACTGCTCGGCGCACGCGGCGTCGAACGAGGCGCGGTCGTACTCCACGTCGAGCACCACGGGGTAGACCGACGTGTAGACGTCGCACTCCTCCCACTCGCGGCACTCCTCGGCGACGACGAGGTCGGCGCCCAGTGCGCGCACCTCGGTGGTGAGCTCGGCGGTGTTCTTCTGCGCGAAGGCCAGGCCCGCGGCGTGCGCGCGCTCGACGAGCAGCGCGACGTACGCGAGGGTGTCCGCCGGAGCGATCAGGCCCAACGAGCGGGTGTAGGAGTCGAGGTTGTCGACCTCGACGGCGTCGAACCCGGCGGCCGCGCAGCCGTCGACGACCTTGCCGACGCGTTCGAGGACGCGGGCGCGCAGGTCGGCGCGCGTGAGGTCGTAGAGGACCTCGTCGGGCCAGCCGTCGTCGCGCACAGGCTCGCCGGCGTGGTGCAGGACGAGCTCGGGTTCGGTGCGCAGCAGGCGGTCGGTCTCGGACGGCTGGGTCTGGAAGCCGTTGACGTAGCAGACGTCGTACCGGCCGGTCGGGGCCGCCGTCGAGTCGCGCACGACGACGACGGTGTCGTCGGCGGGCGCGTCGGGCCCGCCGATCTGGTACTCGAACCGCGCGCCGGGCTCGGGCAGCGTCACGGCGCGCGCGGTGGGGGTGTCGACGGGTGCGGGCGTCGGGCCGGCCGTGGGGCTGGGTGGGGGCGTCGTCACCGTCGTCACGGGGGCGGGGGTGTCGGTGGCCGTGGAGGCCGGGGCCGGCGTGGCGGGCGCGGCGGACGACGTGGTCGCAGGCACCGTCGCGGCAGGCCCGACGGCGCCCGGGTCCGGCCCGGGGACGGTCGCGTCGGTGCGGCAGCCGGCGAGCACGACGGCGCAAGCGAGGAGGACCCCCCGGCTCGGACGCGTCGTGGTCGGCACGCGGCCACCGTAACCTGGCAAACCGGACGCGTGCCCGAGGTCCACACGGACGGGTGACCAGGCGGAGGGTGCCGGTGACGTGTGTCACGGAACGGTAACGGATGCGCGGTGACCTGGGAGGATGGCCCCGTGCCCCGTCTCTACCGCGTCATGACCGTCTGCACCGGCAACATCTGCCGCTCTCCCATGGCCGAGATCGTGCTGCGCGAGCGGCTCGCGGACGCGGGCCTCGGCGATGCGGTCGAGGTCGACTCCACGGGCATCAGCGACGAGGAGCACGGCAACCCCGTCGACTGGCGGGCACGGTCCGTGCTGCGACGCCACGGCTACCCGACGGGCGAGGGGCACCGCGCCCGCCAGGTGCGTCCCACCGAGCTGCGTGAGCGCGACCTGCTGCTGCCCATGACCGCCGTGCACGCCCGCGCGCTGCGCCGGCTCGCGGACGGCGACTCGATGGTCACCGGGCGGATCCGCATGTTCCGCAGCTTCGACCCCGCGGCACCCGCGGAGCCCGGTCAGCCCGAGCACGTCCTCGACGTGGACGACCCCTGGTACGGCCCCGAGGACGGCTTCGAGGTGACGCTCGCGGAGGTCGAGGCGGCCGCCGACGGGATCGTCGCGTACGTCCGCGCGGCGCTGGACCGGGCGGGCGCGCCCGCCGAATGACGTCGGCCCGCACCTGACGTCGGCCCCCACCTGACGTCGACCCGTCGGACACCCGGCGCACCCGACGCGCTCCCGACGCGGACCCGCGCGCGGGGCGCGCCTCCGGCCCGTCGTGTGGCAGCGTGCTCGCCGTGCCCGACATCCGTCACGTCCTGTTCCCCGGCCGCCACCACCTCGTCACCGCGTTCCAGGCCGCGTACCTGGCGGACCTTCTCGCCGGCCGCGTGCGGGACGCCGCGGGCGAGCCGGTGACGTGCGCGCCCGACGCGCGCGTCGTGTGGGCGGTGACGTCCGCGACGCACAGCGGCACGCGTCGCAACCCCGTCCCCGCGCACCGCCGCGAGGCGATGATCGAGGCCGTGACTGCCCGGGCGGGCCTGCCGTCCCTCGTCGTGCCCGTGGCCGACGTGCCGCCGAGCCCGCGGTTCGCGCACACCGTGCTCGCCACCGCCGAGCTGGTGCTCGGCGCACCGCTGACCCCGGCCGACACGGTCGTCGCCTGCTCCACCCCGTCGGTCGCCGCCCTCTACACGGCCGAGGGCTTCCGCGTCGCGCCCGTCGAGGACGGCGCCCCGGGTGACCCGCCGCGGCCGTGGGACGTCCTCGAGCGCATGGTCGCGGGCGACCAGACGTGGCGCACGCTCGCGCACCCCGACGCCGTCGCGTACTACGAGCGGTACCGGCTCGATGCGCACGTCCGGCTCGTCCACACCGACCCGACCGTGCAGGACGACGGCGACCTCACCGAGACCCGCGACTACGCCACGTACACCGCGGCGTTCGACGACGCGTCGGACCGCAAGTGGGCGCAGGTCGCGCCGCACGTCGTGCCCGGGCGCGTCGTCGACCTGGGCTGCGCGGCCGGTGGTCTGCTGGAGCGCGCCGCGCGCGACCCTCGCCTGGCGGAGTCCGACCTGTACGGCGTCGACGTGTCCCGGCACCTCGTCGCGGAGGCCGAGCACCGCCGCGCGCAGGGCGTGTTCGCCAACCCGAACGTGTTCTTCGCGCAGCGCAACCTGCTGCTGGGGCCGGTGTTCCCGGACCGGTCGGTCGACACGACGACGACCATCGCGCTGACCCACGAGATCGCGAGCTACGGCAACGGGCGTGCCGACCTCGAGCTGCTGGCCCGGCGGGTCTTCGCGCACACCCGCCCCGGGGGCGTGTGGATCAACTCTGACGTGCTCGGTCCGGGCGACCCGGACCGCGTCGTCGACCTCGTGCTCGAGGGCGACGGGGACGTCCCGCCGCGGGACCTGAGCGGCCTGGCGCGCGACGAGGCCGCCGCGTACGTCGCCGGTCTGGCACCCGCCGCGCGGTTCGTGCAGTTCGCGCAGGACTTCCCGGCGCTGTCCGGCGCCGACGTGGACGTCGAGTGGGTCGCCGCCGAACCGGGCGTCAGCGTCGCGCGCACCTCCCTGCGCACCGCGATGGAGTACCTGTACACGCGCGACTACACGGACTCGTGGCTCTCGGAGTGCCACGAGCGGTTCTGCGACATGACCGGCGACGACTGGCGCGACCTGCTCGAGGGCGTCGGGTTCGAGCTCGACCCCGGCAGCGGGCCGTGGCGCAACGAGTGGCTCGTCGAGAACCGGCTGCGCGTGGGCGCTGCGCTGCACGACCCGGCGACGGGCGAGCGGGTGCCGTGGCCGGACACGCACGTCCTCACGGTCGCGCGTCGCCCGCTGGCGTGACCTCGCACGGAGCGTGAAGCGTTGTTGCCGGAGTCCGGCAGCAACGCTCCACGCTCTCGCCGCGCCGGGTCCGCGAGGCCGGGAGCGATCGACGCGGCCGCGTCCGGGCCGCTCGGCGAGACGGTGCTCGACGAGGCGCGGGAACGACTCGGGCTGCCGCCGGCGGGTGCGCGGCAGCGGTGGTGGTGACGGCGCCGACGTCCTGAGCGTCGTCGTGCGTCCGCGCGGCAGACTGGCCCCATGAAGGTCGCCGCCCGCGCGCACGTCCCGCCGTTCGCCGTCATGGAGATCCTGGCCGCCGCCAACGCGCGCCGCGCCGCCGGGGAGCACGTGCTCAACCTGTGCGCGGGGGAGCCGTCGACGGGCGCGTCGGACGTGGTGCGGCAGCGCGCGGTCGAGCTGCTGACGTCCGGCGACCTCGGGTACACCGAGTCGCTCGGCGCCCCGGGGCTGCGCGCGGCCATCGCGGCGCACTACGGCGACACGTACGGCGTCGACGTCGACCCGGCGCGGGTCGCGGTGACGACCGGCTCGTCGGGCGGGTTCATGCTCGCGTTCCTCGCGGCGTTCGACGTGGGCGACCGGGTCGCCCTGGCCCGTCCCGGCTACCCCGCGTACGCGAACATCCTCACGGCGCTGGGGTGCGAGGTCGTCGACCTGGCCTGCGGGCCCGAGCAGCGCTACCAGCCGACGGTCGCGCAGCTCGAGGCCCTGGACGAGCCGGTCGAGGGGCTCGTCGTCGCGTCCCCCGCCAACCCGACGGGCACGATGATCGAGCCCGCCGAGCTCGCGGCCCTCGCCGCGTGGTGCGGCGAGCACGGGGTGCGGCTGGTCAGCGACGAGATCTACCACGGCATCACGTACGCCGACGCGGGCGGGACGGCACCGGAGACGGCCACGGCGGCCCGGTACCTCGCCACGGGCGCCGTCGTCGTGAACTCGTTCTCCAAGTACTGGGCCATGACCGGCTGGCGGCTGGGCTGGCTCGTCCTGCCCGACGACCTGGTCGGGCCCGTCGACGCGCTCGCGGGCAACGTCGCGCTGTGCCCGCCGGCGCTCGCGCAGCACGCGGGCGTCGCGGCGTTCAGCCCCGACGGCATGGCGGCGGCCCGCGCCAACGTCGAGCGGTACGCCGACTCGCGTCGCCTGCTCCTCGACCGCCTGCCCGACCTCGGCTGGGACCCCGTCGCGCCCGCCGACGGCGCGTTCTACCTGTACGGCGACGTGTCCGCGACGGGCCTGGACGCCGTGACGTACTGCGCGCGGCTGCTCGACGAGGCGGGTGTCGCGATCACGCCGGGCACCGACTTCGACCCCGTCGGCGGCGGGTCGTGGGTGCGGCTGTCGTTCGCGTCGTCGGCAGCCGTGGTCGCGGAGGCGGCGGAGCGGATCGTGGCGTGGCAGCGGGGTCTGTGACGCGCGGACCGGACGCTCAGCGCCGCCGTGGTCCGTCGCTGCCCGCCGCGTACTCCTCCAGCGGCACCGCGCCGTCCGCCCACGCGGCGAGGACCGGCTCGACGATCCGCCACCCCTCCTCGGCCTCCGCCGCGCGTGCCGACAGCCGCGTGTCCCCGTCGATCACGGCGAGCAGCAGCTGCCCGTAGGGCGTCGGGTCCTGCCGGGCCAGCTCGGTGTCGAGCGTGACGGTCTCGAGCCGGAACGGGTCGTCGATGCCGTTGACGTTGAGGTCGAGCGACATGCGGTCGGGGTCGAGCTGCAGGCGCAGCTCGTTGCGCACGGGCGCCGGGCCGTCGAACACCCGCAGCGGCACGTCGCGGAACCGTACGACGATCTCGCGCCGGTCCGCCGCCAGGGCCTTGCCGGTGCGCAGCCGGAACGGCACGCCCGACCACCGCCACGTGTCGACGTGCAAGGTGACCTCGGCGTACGTCTCCGTCGCGCGTGCGGGGTCGACGCCGGGTGCGTCGGCGTACGCGTCGACGTGCCGCCCGGCGACCTCGCCGGCGGTGTACCGCCCGCGGCGCGTCCAGCGGGCCACGCCCTCGCGGTCCAGCGGCCGCACGGCCCGCAGGACGTCGGCCTTGCGCGCTGCCAGGTCGGCGGGCGCGACCGTCGTGGGCGGCTCCATCGCGACGTACGTGAGGAGCTGCAGGAGGTGGTTCTGCACCATGTCGCGCAGGGCGCCGGAGCGGTCGTAGTACGACGCGCGGCCCTGCGCGTCGACCGTCTCGTCGAAGACGATGTCGACCGACGCCACGTGCGTGCTGCTCCACAGCGGCTCGAGGATGCGGTTGGCGAACCGCAGGCCCAGCAGGTTGAGCACCGTCTGCTTGGCGAGGAAGTGGTCGACGCGGAAGATCTGCTCCTCGGGCAGCAGGTCGCCCAGGGCGGCGTTGAGCTCGGCCGCCCCCGCGAGGTCCTCGCCGAAGGGCTTCTCGACGACGACCCGCAGCCCGTCGGGGAGGTCGACGTCGCGCAGCGCGCGCACCACCGGCAGGAAGAGCACGTGCGGCAGCGCGAGGTAGAGCACGAGCGGGTCGGCGTCCCCCACCTCGCACGCGCCGAGCGCGCGCTGCAGTGTCGCGGGCTCGGTGACGTCGCCCCGCACCCAGGTCACGCGGTCGACGAGGGCCGTGACCTCGGCGGCAGGTTCTCCGCCCGCGTGGCGTGCGACCTTCTCGTGGACGAGCCGCCGGAACCCGTCGTCGTCGAGGTCGTCGTTCGCGACGCCGACCACGCGCAGCCCGCCGTCCACCAGGGCCTCGATGCGTGCCAGGCCGGGCAGGACGTACCGCGCGCTCAGGTCGCCGGTGGCGCCGAGGACGACGAGGCCGGCGCTCACGCGAGCCGTCCGGTGCGGTGCGGCGTGGACGAGGGGCGGCGGGAGGGTGAGCTCATCGGTCCATCGTCACGACCCCGGGCGCCGCGCGCGCGGCGAGCGCGCCGGCACGGTCGGCGTCAGGCGGCGTCGCGTGGCGTCGGGGTCGTCATGACGCCGATCCGCGCGGGATCGATGACCCGCGCGAGGCACCGCACCACCCGCTCGACGTCGGCCGCGTCCGCGTCGACGTCCAGCACGAGGCTGCCGCCGGACGACGGCATGTCGGCCGACATGTACGACTCGGCGACCGCCGGGTCCCGCACGCACTCCGGCACACGTCCCAGGTCGCCGGCGACGCCGACGGTCCACGGTCCCTGCGCCGGGATGTCGATGCTCACGCCGCCGCCGCCCAGAGCGGCGATCGCTCCGAGCAGGGTGCTGCCGACGAGTCCCGCGACCACGACGACGGCGACGACGCGGGCGCGGCGGGTGCGTGCACGCACGGGGTCCTCCAGTCGCTCGGGGCCCCGTCAGCCTACGGCCGTCGGCCGCCCGCACCCGCCGGTCGCCGCCGCAGCAGCGGTTCGAGCGCACGCGTCTCGGCCTCGTCGGCGACTCGGAACGGCGGGTCCGTCGGGGCGGTGACGGCGCGCCGACCCTGCCCGCGCGTGGCGTGCAGGGACGCAGCGACGCTGACGGCGAGGATCGTCACGACCACGGCCAGCGACAACGTCGTCGGGATGTACAGCACGTCGATCTTCAGCAGCATCTTGATCCCCACCCACACCAGGACGAGCGCGAGGCCCGTCTTGAGGTACACGAACCGGTGCATGAGGTCCGCCAGCAGGAAGTACATGGCGCGCAGCCCGAGGATCGCGAAGGCGTTGGCCGTGAACACGAGGAACACGTCGTCGGTGACGGCGAAGATCGCGGGGATCGAGTCGACGGCGAACACGACGTCGGTGACCTCGACGAGCACGAGCACGGCGAGCAACGGGGTCGCGAGCAGGGCGCCGTCGCGCCGCACGAGCAGCCGCTGCCCGTGGAACGCGTCGGTCATGGGCACGTGCCGGCGGAACAGCAGCCACGCCCGCGACCGGGTGGGGTCGAGGTGCTCGTCGCGCTGCCGCAGCATGCGGTAGCCCGTCCACAGCAGGAACGCGGCGAACAGGTACAGGACCCAGCCGAAGCTCTCGATGAGGGCCGCGCCGCCGGCGATGAACGCCCCGCGGAACACGAGCGCGCCGAGCACCCCGAGGAACAGGACGCGGTGCTGCAGCTCCCGGGGCACGGCGAAGTACGTGAAGATGATCGCCCAGACGAAGACGTTGTCCACCGCGAGCGACTTCTCGATGAGGTAGCCGGCGAAGTACTGCTGGCCGGCGGTGCTGCCGTACACCTGCCACACGAGGGCGCCGAACCCGACGCCCAGGGCCACCCACACGCCCGACCACACCGCCGCCTCGCGCACGTCGATGACGTGGGCGCGCCGGTGCGCGACCAGGTCGATCGTCAGCATCACGAGGATCGCGGCCAGCACCGCCAGCCACACCCACACGGGAACGTCCACGGACACACCTCCGGTCGTCGACCGGAGGTCTCTCCCGGCCCGCACGGGGCCCGCTGCACCGGGCCGCCGTCGGGGCGGCCGTCGTGACGACGCAGCGTCTGGGGGGTACTCCCCTCCTGGATCGCCAAGTGAAACGGGTGGCGAGGGCACGCGCAAGCGCTGCGGGGGCGGGTCCTCCACTGCCCTGCCGCGCCAGGCGGCCGTGAGTGCTGGTCCGGGCCTGGGTGTTCGGTAGGGGTCTCACTTTCCTGTTCGCGAGCGACGCGGCTTCGCTCCGCACCGCCGTCGTCGCGCGGTCGGTCGGGCTCGGCTGTCCGATCGCTCCTGGTGGAGGGTGCGTGCCGCCGATATCGTGTGACAACGAGAATATCCAGGGTCATGTGGTCCTGGAACCCGAACTCGTGGGTGCTAGGTTTTCCGAGACGGCAAAGCCTGCCGCTGAAGTTCGACAACATGAGAGAGCGGGGTTCCTTGCGTAGCGCACGGCTCAGTCTGGAGGTTGCCTGTGGTGCATTCTGCTTGCTCTCCCTTGCATCCGTCATCGCTTCGCTGAACCACCTCAACACCGCTCGAAACTTCGCGGACGCTGGGTATGTGCCGGAGGCGATGGACAGCATGTCTGTCGCCTGGCTGTGGATCATCGTGACAGGTGCCCTGGTGATGGCTGCTCTGGCAGCGCTGGTGTTCTCGAGGCGTTGGAGGACCCCCGCGGGCGAGGAGATGTCATGAAGAATCACGGTGCCGGGATCATCGCAAGTGCTGCAGCGGTGGTCGCCATCAGCGTTCTCGCGATACCGGCGGCGGCGAATCCGAGCCTCCCGGGTGGATCCGACGCGCCGCAGGCCTCGGTCACCGAGGCTGACGGCAGCGTCCTCGTCACGGGCGGAAGGACCCAGTCGAAGGATCCGACTGCCTGGAACTACGTGGAGCCGACGAGGTCGTTCGGCACTGCCGGAAGTGTCCCCATGGACGCATCTGGAGTCGGCTACACGTCGCCGTTCCAGTACGAGTTCCACGGTCTCATGCTCGGCATCCCGACCGGCATCATCGGCCACCAGGTGTATGGGTCTGGATTGACCGTCACTTCCGAATCGGCCAACTGGGGTCCCACTCTCACAGGGACTCCGGCACAGATCTGTAACTATCAGTGGCAGTTTCAGAACCGCTACGGGTCTCGTCACTACAGCACACTGATTCAGCCGCTGCAGGAGGGCTGCTGGACGACGCTGGGCTTCAAGGGAAACTTCGACGCTAGGTACACCGCCAGCCACAAGCGGACCATGAAGACCGGTCTGCTCTGCGCCAGGTTGTATGTCAACGGGACGTTCCGCGGCGAGCAGTGCCACAACGTGTACCCCTGATCGACGATCGGTGGCGCCGAGGTGGTGGAGCACGACGTGCCACCGTCTTGGCGCCACCGAGACCTGGAGATTCCACGGATTGACGGATCCGGTCGTCGATCCGGCCCATTCTCTGGCACGAGCAGGGGGGCATCTGTCGCGCCGACCGGGCGCTCGCAGGGCGCCGGTCGTCGGTCGCTCCTAGAGTCGCTGGGGTGACGGGTGTCGGCGCCGTGCGGATCGGCATCTCCGGGTGGCGGTACGCGCCCTGGCGGGGTGTGTTCTACCCGCCGGGCCTGCCGCAGCGCCGCGAGCTCGAGCACGCGGCGCAGCTGCTCGGGTCGATCGAGATCAACGGCTCGTTCTACTCGCTGCAGCGCCCCGACAGCTACCGCGCGTGGCGGGACGCGACGCCCGAGGGCTTCGTGTTCGCGGTCAAGCGACCGCGCTTCGTCACGCACATGAAGAAGCTCGCGGGCGTCGAGACGCCGCTGGCGAACTTCTTCGCGTCCGGCGTGCTGGCGCTCGAGGACCGCACCGGGCCCGTCCTGTGGCAGCTTCCGCCGAACCTCGGGTTCGACCCCGAGCGTCTCGCACGCTTCTTCGACCTGCTGCCACGTTCGACGGGCGCCGCCGCGGAGCTCGCCGGCCGGCACGACGACAAGGTCCCGGAGGGTCGCGCCCTGACGAGCGTCGAGGTCGACCGCCCGCTGCGGCACGTCCTGGAGGTCCGGCACGCGTCGTTCGTCGACCCGGCCTTCCCGGAGCTGCTGCGCGCGCACGACGTCGGCCTCGTCGTCGCCGACACCGCCGGTCGCTGGCCGCACCTCGAGGACCTCACCAGCGACGTCGTCTACGTCCGCCTGCACGGGGACAGCGAGCTGTACGTCTCGGGGTACGACGACGACGCGCTCGACGCGTGGGCCGCCAAGGTGCGTGCGTGGTCGACCGGCGCGCCGCCACCGGACGGCCCTCGCGTGGCCGCTCCGGCCGACGACCACCCGCGCGACGTGCACGTCTACTTCGACAACGACGTGAAGGTCCGCGCCCCGTTCGACGCCATGGCGCTCGCGGCGCGGGTGAACGCAGGCGTCCCGTTGACGTAGGTTCGTCCTGCCGCGACTGACAGGAGTGCGCCATGCAGTGTCCCGTGGACCAGAACCAGCTCGTCATGACCGAGCGTCAGGGCGTCGAGATCGACTACTGCCCGTCGTGCCGGGGTATCTGGCTCGACCGCGGCGAGCTCGACAAGATCATCGACCGCGCGGGCGCGACGGTCGCGGGCGAGCGGCCCGCGCCGGCGGCGCCCGGGGTCCCGGCCTACGGGACGCCCGACCCGCGGGGCTACGAGGTCCGCGACGACCGCCCGCGGTACGTCGAGCGCGACGACCGTGGGTACGAGCGCGGGTACGACGATCGCCGCCGCGACGACCACCGCGGGTACGAGCGGGGGTACGACGGCCGCAAGCGCAAGAAGCGCGAGTCCTGGCTGGAGGACCTCTTCGACTTCTGACCTGCGCGGACGTGACTGGATTGCTCTCTCGCGCCCGGGGGTGACCGGATCGCTCTCTCGCGCCCGGGGGTGCCCGCGTCCTGCGGCGAGAGGGCGATCCGGTCACGGGGACGGGGCTGGCGCACCCGGTCCACCTCACGGTTTCCGAACGACCGTGCTGTTTTTTGCGAACGATCGTGCTAATTTCTCCGGGTGGTCGAGCACACTCTGCCCAAGGGCCGACGGACGCGGGAGGCCGTGCTGGCGCGCGGTGTCGAGCTCGCGTGCCGCGTGGGGCTCGGCGGCCTGACCATCGGCGGCCTGGCCGACGAGGTCGGGATGTCGAAGAGCGGGATGTACGCGCACTTCGGCTCCAAGGTCGCGCTGCAGCTGGCGGTGCTCGACGCGGCGGCCGAGGACTTCGCCACCACCGTCGTCCTCCCCGCGCTGCGCGCGCCGCGCGGCGAGCCCCGGGTGCGCGCGCTCGCGGAGCGGTGGATCGCCTGCGGCATCGAGCGGCGCCCCGGCGGGTGCCTGTTCGTCAAGGCCAGCACCGAGCTCGACGAGCAGGACGGGCCGGTCCGCGACCGCCTGCGCGACCAGCACCGGCAGCTCGCCGACAGCATCGCGCGCATCGTCGCCGGCGGCGTCACCGAGGGGCAGTTCAGGGCCGACACCGACACCGCGCAGTTCGCCACCGACCTGCACGGCGTGATGCTCGGGCTCTACCACGGCCACCGGCTGCTCGAGGACCCGGCGGCCGAGCAGCACGCCCGCACCGCGATCGACCGGCTGCTCGCCGCGGTGCGCTCGTCCCCGCGCGCCGGCGCGCCCTGACGACGCGCGCCCGCCTCGCACCCCGCCCCGGCCGGCCTCCACGCCCGGCCGGACTCCACGCCCCACCGACGAAGGACCCCGCATGAGCGCAGTCGACACGTCCACCACCCGCACGGTCGCCGCCACGCAGCCACCGGCGCCGCGCCGCCTGCCGATCTCCCAGCGGGTGCGCCTCGCCGTCGTCCGCGGCCGGCTGCGTGTCCTCGGCGTCGTCGCCCCGCGCGCGGCCGGCGCGGCGGCGTTCCGGATCTGGTGCACGCTCCCGGGCGGGCCGGGCCGCCGCAAGGACCACCGCCCGCACCCCGGTGAGGTCACCACGCTGACCGCGCCGCGCGGCGGCCGGGTGGTCGTCGAGACGTGGGGTGAGGGGCCGGTCGTCTACCTCGTGCACGGCTGGGGCGGCTGGCGGGGGCAGCTCGGCGCGTTCGTCGCGCCGCTCGTCGCCGCAGGTCACCGCGTCGTCGCGTTCGACGCCCCCGGCCACGGCGACTCCGACCCCGGGGTGCTCGGCCCCGGCCGGGGCACGCTGGTCGAGGCGATGGAGGCGCTCGAGGTCGTCGCCGCGCACCACGGTGACGCCGCGGCGGTCGTCGCGCACTCGATGGGCAGCACGGTCGCCTCGATGGCCGTGCACGAGGGCGCCGTGCGCACCGGGCGGCTGGTGCTCGTGGCGCCCAACCCCGACTTCGCGGACCTGCGCGCCGACTTCGCACGCACGTTCCGCCTGACCCCGCGGGTCCGGCGCCTCCTGCACGCGGCGCTCGAGGACTTCGTGCAGCGCCCGCTGAGCGACTTCGACCTCGGCCCGCTGGGCGCCGCCGGTGGGATGCCCGACACGCTCGTCGTGCACGACCTGCGCGACAAGGAGACGGCGTTCGAGGTCGGGCGGCGCGTCGCCGAGGCGTGGCCGACCGCGACGCTCGTCACGACGGACGGGCTCGGTCACCAGCGCATCCTGCGGGACCCGGCCACGGTCGAGCTCGTCGTGCGCGACGTGACGGCGCCGCGGCC
This sequence comes from Cellulomonas flavigena DSM 20109, assembly GCF_000092865.1. Classification (GTDB taxonomy): domain Bacteria; phylum Actinomycetota; class Actinomycetes; order Actinomycetales; family Cellulomonadaceae; genus Cellulomonas; species Cellulomonas flavigena. The sequence goes on from NC_014151.1 coordinate 111,403, forward strand.
GGTCTGACGCACCAGGTCAGGGGAGCGTCGCGCGCTCCGTGGCCGGGTCGCTCGCGCTCGGGTCGCCGCCGTCGCCCGACGTCGGCGCGTCGTCCGACGTCGGCGCCGCACCGGCCGCGGCGAGCGCCGCGTCCACCCGCTCCTGCAGCACGCGCGCGGCCCGCCGGCGCTGCCACCGCACGCCCAGCACCCCGCCCGCGACGAGCGCGACGAGCGCGAGCTGCGCCCACGGCACGGTCCACACGGTGACCGGCGCGGTCCCGGTGCGCAGCGCGGCGTCGACGACGTCCTCGCCGACCACCCACGGCCGGGTGGCGACCTGCCCGGTGGCGCGCACGAGCGGCCACACCCGCAGCTCGGCCTCGACGGTCCCGGACTGCCCGGGCAGCACCTCCCGCAGCTCGGTGCGGTGCTCCGCGCCGCCGGCACCGAACGGTCCGGCGAGCTCGGTGGCCGCGTGCGCGGCGAGCCGCACGTCACCGGTGTTGGCCACGCGGTAGCTGACGTGCACGGTCCCGGGCGCGAACGGGTTCCACGACGGCTCCCACCGCGCCACCACGTCCTGCGGCTCGAGCGCCGCGACGTAGTCGCCGGTGACGCGCAGGTGCAGGCGCGTCCCGACGCGCGCGGCGAGCCGCACGGCGTCGTCGGTGACGAGCTCCGCGACGACGCCGGCCGGGTGGTCGCCGGGCGTCGCGTCGCCGGGCACCTCGATGGTCAGGGGCACCGTGACGGCCGCGCCGGGGTCGATCGTCAGGCGCAGGCCGGTCTCGGTCCGCTCGGCCCCGGGCGCGTCCCCCAGGGTGACCCAGCCGCCGCCGTCCTTCGTCGCGCCGGCACCGGGGACGTCGAAGTGGCCGGAGTCGCCGACGACGCCGTCGGCCGCGTAGACGTCGAACGTCGCGGGCGCGGTGCTGAAGTTGGTGACGGTGACGTGCTCGGCGACGCTCTCGCCCGGGTCCAGGACGTGCCGCAGCGAGATGCGGTCGTCGGGCCCGTCGGCGGTCGCCGGCTGCACCGTCCAGGTGGTCGTCCCCTCGGCGGCTGCCGTGGCGACGGGGGCCGCGGCGGCCGCGGGCCCGGCTAGGGCCAGCAGCGCGGCGACCAGCGCACCGGCGGCGGCGGGCCGCACGGGCAGCGGGATGACGGGGCGCGTGCGGTGCATGGGGGTCTCCTCGCACCGACGCGCGGTGGGGCGGGTGCCCCACCGCGCGTCGGGTGATCCGGCCCGTCGACTCAGTCGACGGGGAACAGCGACAGCGACAGCGTGCCCGTGTACTCACCGGGCGCGGTGTCGACCGGCACGTCGAGGACGAGGTCCGCCCCGATCGTCGCCGAGCCGACGCGACCCTCGGGCGTCGCGGACGCCAGGCGTCCCGGCACCGTCAGGCCCTCGCCACCGCCGAGCGCGGTGGCCCGGGCGTCGCCCGCGGCGAGGCCCGGGCGCGGGCTCTCGACGCGCGGGGTCCAGCCCAGGTGCTTCGCGTCGAGCAGACGCGTCCCGTTGGTGAACGAGTACGCCTGGCCCGTGACGGCCCACCCCGAGACCCCCGCCTGGGCGGCGGTCCGCGAGTCGGTGACCGTGACGGCGGGCAGCGCGCCGGTGAACCGCAGCGCGGTGCCGGTGTTCTGCGGCCCGTCCAGCGTGACCGCGTTGCCGGCGACCGACAGCGCGAGCACGCCGTCCTGGCCCTCGGGCACGACGGCCGTCAGGTCGATCCCCGTCACCTTGTCCTGGTCGCGGAAGATCCGCGGCAGGAAGTCGATGAGGTTCTTCGACCACACGTCGAACCCGTGCGGGCCGACCGTCAGACCGGCGAACTCGTGACGGATGCCGTTCTCCTCGAGCAGTGTGAGGAGGTTCATCGTGGCGTCGTAGGTGAAGTCCGTCCGGTCACCGTTGTAGATCCGCGCGAGGCGGGTCTCGGCGTTGACGGCGTCCGGGTCGAAGACGGGCGTGTTCCAGAACAGGCCGCCGGAGAACGACCCGACCCAGCCGAACTGGCCCGGGCGGGTCAGCCACGCGTTGAGCGTGTTCATGGCGCCCATCGACAGGCCCGCGATGGCCCGCTGCCCCGGCTCGGACGAGATGTTGTACGCCGCCTCGGCCGCGGGCACGAGGTTGTCCATGAGCTCGGCCGGGTAGTTGGACGAGTTGCCGTTGCCCATGACGACCACCATGGGGACGATCGCGTCCTCCTTGATGTAGTGGTCGAGGATCTGCGTCGCGCGGCCCACCTCGACCCAGTCGCCGTAGTTCTGACCACCGCCGTGGTTGAGGTAGAGCACGGGGTACTCCTCGGCGCGGTCCGGGTCGTAGCCCTTCGGCGTCCAGACGTACGCCTTGCGCTCCTCGTTCGCGACCTGGCTCTGGTACGTCAGCGTGGTCAGCTCGCCGCGGTCCTCGGCGGGGACGTCGCCCAGCAGGCGGTCCGTCTCGCCGGGGACGAACAGCGGGCTGACGCCGGTGAGCGTGTTGACCTTGTCCTCCGGGTCCTTCACGTCCACGCCGTCGACGACGTACCGGTAGTAGTAGAAGCCGTCGAGCGGGCCGGCCTGCACGCGCCAGCGGTCGCCGACCTTCGTCATCGGCACGCGGAACCACGCACCGTTGGGCGCCCAGTTGGCCCACACGGTGACGTCCTTCGCGTCCTTGAACTGCGTGCCCGTCTCGAACGTCACGATGCCGTTCTCGTCGACGTGCGGCAGCGTGATCGAGCCCGGTGCCGGGGCGGTGTACTTGGCGTCGAGCGGTCGGTGGCCCTCACGCGGGCCGTGGGCGCCGTCCTGGAACACGCGCGACGCGAAGTCGCGCAGACCCTCGCGCCACGTGTCCCACGTGCCGCCCGTGTCCGGGTCGACGCCGTCGAACTCGTGCTCGACCCCGGTGCGCTCGAGCGTGCGCAGCAGGTCGTGGGTCGCGTTGTAGGACGGGTCGAGCACGTTGCCGACGTAGATGCGCAGGCGGTCGGTGCCCTCGTTGATGGCGGCCACCTGCGAGCGGTCCGGGTCGGCCGGACGCGAGGGGAACTCGACCGAGAACGCGCCGACCTCGCTGAAGACGCCCGGGTCGGTGCGCAGCAGCTCGAGCGCGTGCGCGGCGCCCGTGCCGATGCCGGCCACGGCCTGCGAGGCCGCCTCGTCGGCGACGTGGTAGGCGTCCTGCACGGCCGGGAGGATGCCGTCGAGCAGCTCGGCGCGCGCGTCGTCGCCGGTGACCGAGGCCATGACGACGACCATGTCCGCGAGCCGGCCCTCGGCCGCGAGGTTGTCGAGCACCTGCCGCGCGCGGCCCAGCTCGGTCCACTCGTCGACGGACTGGTCGTCGTCGGCCAGCAGGTACAGGACCGGGTAGGCGTCGGCGCGGTCGGCGTCGTAGCCGGGCGGCGTCCAGACGAGCGAGGTGGCCTCGTCGCCGGACGCGGTGTCGTGGGCGAGCTCCTCGACGGCGCCCGCGTTCGGGATGTCCGCCATCCAGGCCACCTGCGGACCGGGCACGAAGAACGTGTTCCAGGTCGGCTTCGACGCGATCGCGACGGGCGTGTCCGGGTTGCGGAAGGAGACCTTGGTGCGGTCCTCGAACGTCGCCGTGTACTGGTAGTAGTACAGGCCCGGGTCGAGGATGCCGACCTGCGTCGGGTAGTCGGTGCCGCTGGGGTCCATGGCCAGGTCGGACCACGTGCCCGCAGGGCCGATGTTGCCCTGCAGCTCGACGACCTTCGGCTGGCCGCCGACGAGCTCGTGGACCGTGGCCTGCGGCGCCACGAACCGGTAGTAGCCCTCGGGCGTCACCGACACCCACGGGTCTGCGGCGACCCCGTCGGCCGCTGCGGGTGGTGCCATCACTGCCGCCGTTCCCAGTGCGAGCGCGGTCCCCGTGACCACGGCTGTCGTCCTGCGGTACGCGCCACGTGCGTCACGTGGCGCCTTGCGAGTCATCACCATCGATTACCCCTTCTCGGCGCCGACCGGCAGGGGAGTCACAGGCCCCTGCCCCGCGGCGACGGCCGTGGGATGACCCCTGGTGCTTGCCCCCTGACGGAGCCGCGGGCGTCGCTGCGTCCACGGCCTTGCCCACCGGTCTGCAACGCTGCAGGAGCGGGCGTCCCCGATGCTGTCGGCTCCGAGGTTTAACGTCAACCCTCCGGTTTCTCCTGAAGGTCCGCCGACGTCCGGGTGGGTCCCGTCAGCGCAGCGGGTCGCGGTCACCACCCGCACGGGGGCCCGGGCCTGGGGGGTGTGGGCCCTGAGGCCTCTCACCCGATCAGGTGAACGTCATCGCATGTGCCCGCCGAACGGGTCGGTCCCGCATGGCGAGACGTGCGGAGGGTCGGCGCAGCGGCGCGACGACGGGCCCAGGCTGTGGAGAACCGCTTCGACGACGGTGCGCGCTGCCAGGGTGGAGCACGCGACGACGGCGGACGCGCCGCGGAGGGCGCGGCCCGGCACGGGTCCTCCGCGACGCCCGTCGCGTCGTGCTCGAGCCGCCCGCCGCCGACGCGCCGCCCCCCACCCCGGGGCATCCCCCCACGGTGCGTCGGCGGTGGGCACCCCGTCCGTGCTCGTGCCCGGCGCGTCGGCGGTGGGGAGCGCTGGACGGGAGGGGAGGCATGGTGGGAAGCCGGACCACGGACGAGGTGGGTGCCGTACGCTGGCCCGGAGATCATCAAACTGAACACGCTGCTCGAACCGCGGCGGGAGAGCTCCCGTCGGCCGCCCTCGGTCCACACCGGGAGGGCGGCAGCGCGGGGCGCCGAAGGAGCAACCCTCCCCGGGAATCTCTCAGGCACCCGTACCGTCACGGCGAGGCAACTCTGGAAAGTGGCGCCGGCCAGGTCCGGTGCCCACCGACGGTGCAAGTCGGCGCGCCCCGGAGCACGTCCCCCGAGGACGGCGCTCATGGCGGACCGGCAAAACTCTCAGGTCACCCCGTGCGGGGTGGATGACAGAGCGGGGAGCCCCTGCCCGTCCCGTGCGTGGAGCCACGCCCGGGCGACCCCCTGGAGCAGCCCGTGAGCGTTCCCGCGCAGTCCGAGCCCATGCCGACCGAGCCCACGCAGTCCCGGCACGCACCGGCGGCCGTCCCCGTGTCCGCGCCGCCCGCGTCGCGCACGCCCGCTGCCGAGGGCTTCGCCGACCGGCACGTCGGTCCGCGCGGTGACGACACGGACCGCATGCTCGCGACACTCGGGTTCGCGGACCTCGACGCGCTCGTCGACGCCGCGGTGCCCGCCACGATCCGCAGCGGTCGACCGCTGGACCTGCCCGCGGCCCGCTCCGAGGAGCGGGTGCTGGCCGACCTGCGGGCCGTCGCGTCGCGCAACCGCGTGCTGCGCCCGATGATCGGCCAGGGCTATTACGGCACGACCACCCCGGCCGTCATCCGCCGCAACGTGCTGGAGTCGCCCGCCTGGTACACCGCGTACACGCCGTACCAGCCGGAGATCTCGCAGGGCCGCCTCGAGGCGCTGCTGAACTTCCAGACCGTCGTCTCCGACCTCACGGGCCTCGACGTCGCCAACGCGTCGCTGCTCGACGAGGCGACCGCCGTCGCGGAGGCGGTGGCGCTCATGTGGCGCGCATCGCGCGCGGCGACGGGCACGGTCGTGCTGGACGCCGACCTGTTCGGTCAGTCGCTCGCGGTGACCCTCGGCCGCGCGCAGGCCGTCGGCCTGCCGGTCGTGGTCGCCGACCTCACCGACGGGCTGCCGGACGTCGACGGGCCGCTCGTGGGAGTCGTCGTGCAGCAGGTCGGCGCGTCCGGCGCGCTGCGCGACCTGCGGCCCCTCGTCGCCGCGGCCAAGGAGCGCGGCGCGCTCGTCACGGTGGCCGCCGACCTGCTCGCCCTGACCCTCGTGACCTCCCCGGGCGAGCTCGGCGCGGACGTCGCGGTCGGCTCGGCGCAGCGCCTCGGCGTGCCGCTGTTCGGCGGCGGTCCGCACGCAGCCTTCATGGCGGTCCGTCAGGGCCTCGAGCGGACGTTGCCCGGGCGGCTGGTCGGGGTGTCGGTCGACGCCGACGGCGCCCCCGCGTACCGCCTCGCGCTGCAGACCCGCGAGCAGCACATCCGCCGCGAGAAGGCGACGAGCAACATCTGCACCGCGCAGGCGCTGCTCGCGATCGTCGCGTCGATGTACGCGGTGTACCACGGTCCCGACGGGCTGCGGGCGATCGCGCAGCGGGTGAACGGCGCCGCGCGGTGCCTGGCCGACGTGCTGCGGGAGCTGGGCGTCGAGGTCGTCCACGCGGACCTCTTCGACACCGTACGGCTGCGGGTCCCCGGGCGCGCCCGGGCCGTGCAGGCGGCCGCGGTCGCGCGCGGTGTCAACCTGTGGGCACCGGACGACGACCACGTCCAGGTCGCGTGCGACGAGACGACGACGGACGAGGACCTGCTCGCGGTCGTCCTCGCGGTCGCCGACGCCGGCGCGACCGACCTCGCGGCGAACCCCGACGGCTCGTACGACGTCGGGTTCGTCGCCCACCGTCGCTCGCGCGTGCCCGAGCACCTGGCGCGCACCACCGACTACCTCACGCACCCCGTGTTCCACGTGAATCGTTCCGAGACCGCGATGCTGCGCTACCTGCGCCGGCTGTCCGACAAGGACCTCGCGCTCGACCGCACGATGATCCCGCTGGGCTCGTGCACCATGAAGCTCAACGCGACCGCCGAGATGGAGCCCATCTCCTGGCCCGAGTTCGCCGACATCCACCCGTACGCCCCGGCCGACCAGACGCAGGGCTACGCCGCCCTGGTCACCGAGCTGCAGGACTGGCTCGCCGAGATCACCGGCTACGCCGCCGTCAGCGTGCAGCCCAACGCCGGCTCGCAGGGCGAGCTCGCGGGCCTGCTCGCGATCCACGCGTACCACGAGGCCACGCGCGCCGAGGGCGCGGAGCACCGCGACATCTGCCTCATCCCGGCCTCGGCGCACGGCACCAACGCGGCGTCGGCGGCGCTCGCCGGCCTGAAGGTCGTCGTGGTCGCGACGGCCGAGGACGGTGAGGTCGACCTCGCGGACCTGCGGGCCAAGCTCGACCAGCACGGCCCCCGGGTCGCGGCGATCATGATCACCTACCCCTCGACGCACGGCGTCTACGAGGAGCACGTGCGCGAGGTCTGCGACCTCGTCCACGCCGCCGGCGGCCAGGTCTACATCGACGGCGCGAACCTCAACGCGCTCGTCGGGCTCGCGCGCCCCGCGGAGCTCGGCGGCGACGTCTCGCACCTCAACCTGCACAAGACGTTCTGCATCCCGCACGGTGGAGGCGGCCCCGGCGTCGGTCCGGTCGCCGTCGCCGCGCACCTCGCGCCCTACCTCCCGGGCGACCCGACGCCCGCCGGGTCGCCCGGGACCACCGCCGTCGCCCCTGTCTCCGCGGCCCCCTGGGGCTCGGCCGGGATCCTGCCGATCTCCTGGGCGTACGTCGCGCTCATGGGCCCCGACGGGTTGCGCCGCGCCACCGAGACCGCGGTGCTGGCCGCCAACTACGTGGCCGCGCGCCTGCGCGAGCACTACCCCGTGCTGTACACGGGCCCGGCCGGGCTCGTCGCGCACGAGTGCATCCTCGACCTGCGTCCGCTCACCAAGGCCACGGGCGTCACGGCCGAGGACGTCGCCAAGCGACTCATGGACTACGGCTTCCACGCCCCCACGCTGTCGTTCCCCGTCGCCGGCACGCTCATGGTCGAGCCCACCGAGAGCGAGGACCTCGCCGAGCTCGACCGCTTCGTGGACGCGATGGTCGCGATCCGCGCCGAGATCGAGGGCGTCGCCGAGGGGCGCTGGCCGCTCGAGAGCTCGCCGCTGCGGCAGGCCCCGCACACCGCGGCCGCGGTCAGCGCCGACGTGTGGGAGCACCCCTACGGGCGCGAGCAGGCCGCGTTCCCCGTCGCCTCGCTGCGCACCGGCAAGTACTGGCCGCCCGTGCGCCGGATCGACGGCGCGCGCGGCGACCGCAACCTCGTCTGCTCGTGCCCGCCCGTCGAGGCGTACGCGGACGACGTGCGATGACCGGCCCGACCACGCCCACCACCGACCCCGGAGCCCCGATGACCGAGCTGCGCTCACCGCTGCACGACGAGCACGTCGCCCTCGGGGCGTCGCTCACCGAGTTCGCCGGGTGGCAGATGCCGCTGCGGTACACGTCCGACCTGGCGGAGCACACGGCCGTGCGCAACGCCGCAGGTCTGTTCGACCTGTCCCACATGGGCGAGATCGAGGTCACCGGCCCCGACGCCGGCGCGTTCCTCGACCGCGCGCTCGTCGGCAATCTCACGGCGCTGCGGGTCCTCGGGGCGCGGTACACGATGATCGTCCAGCCCGACGGCGGCGTCATCGACGACCTCGTCGTCTACCGGACGGGCGACGACACGTACCTCGTCGTCGCGAACGCGTCGAACCACGAGGTGGTGCTCGCCGAGCTGCAGGAGCGGGCCGCCGCCACCGGGCTGGGCCTGACGGTCACCGACCGGTCCGCCGCGACAGCGCTCGTGGCCGTGCAGGGCCCGCGAGCCCTGGCGGTCGTGGAGGCACTGGACCTCCTGACCGCGGACCCCGCCGGCCCGGCCGACGTCACGCCCGCGACGCTGAAGTACTACGCGTGCCTGCCGATGCGGTTCGACGGTGCGCCCGTGCTGGTCGCGCGCACGGGCTACACGGGCGAGGACGGGTTCGAGTTCTTCCTCGACGCCGACGGCGCCCCCGCCCTGTGGCGCGCGCTGCTGGCGGCCGGCGCCGAGCACGGGCTCGTCCCGGCCGGCCTGTCGGCACGCGACTCGCTGCGCCTCGAGGCCGGCATGCCCCTGTACGGCAACGAGCTCGACCGCACGACCACCCCGTACGACGCGGGCCTGGGCCGCATCGTGCGGCTCGACAAGGTCGACGCCGACGGTGTGCCGCTGCCGTTCGTGGGACGTGACGCCCTCGACGCGCGGGCCCACTCCGCACCTGCCCGCGTGCTCGTCGGGCTGCAGGGCCTGAGCCGTCGCGCCGCCCGGCACGGGTACGACGTGCTCGCGTCCACGCAGCAGGACGCGCCCGTGGTCGGGACCGTCACGTCGGGCGCACCGTCACCCACCCTGGGGTACCCCGTGGCCATGGCGTACGTGACCCCGGAGGTCGGTGCCGAGGGCGCCGAGCTCGCGGTGGACGTCCGCGGCCGGCGCGAACCGGTGCGCGTCGTCCCGCTCCCCTTCTACCGTCGTCCTCGGTGACGGTCGCACCGCGCCCGCCCACCCCTGACCCACCCGCACCGCCTCACCCGACAGGAGCATCCATGGCTGCCGAGCTGCCCACGACCCTGCAGTACACCGCCGAGCACGAGTGGGTCGACGCCGCGTCGCCCGTGACCGTGGGCATCACCGCGGTCGCTGCCGACGCGCTGGGGGACATCGTCTTCGTCGAGCTCCCGGCCGTCGGCTCCGACGTCGAGGCGGGTGCGGTGGTCGGCGAGATCGAGTCCACCAAGTCGGTCTCCGAGCTGTACTCGCCCGTCTCCGGCACGGTCGTCGAGGTCAACCAGGCCGCGGTCGACGACCCGTCGGTCGTCAACTCCGACCCGTACGGCGACGGATGGCTGTTCCGTGTCGAGGTGACGACGCACGGTCCGCTGCTGTCGGCCGAGGAGTACGGCGCCCTCAACCCGTGACGTCCCGGGCAGCCCGCTGGGCCGTCCGGGAGAGGAGTGACACCCAGCACTGGGCCGAACGAATGACGTGTTGGACGCTTGTCCATGCGTCCGGGTGCTTGCCCGAACGGGTGAAGTGGCGCACAGTGCTGGTGACGACGTTTCACCCATGGTGTATCAGGGGGGCCCGGACGTCGTCTGACAGGTGCAGCGTTCGGCACCGCGGGGGGGATCTCACGGTGATTCAGAGAATTCGGCGAAAGTCGCGTCATAGCTCCGGCGCGGGCCGCTCTCATCCGGTACGCAGCCCACGCGGGGCCGGAAGGTCCGGACCCGCCGCCACCCGGAGGACACCATGACCATGCTGGACACGAGCCTGAACCCCCACATCCTGGGTACGCACTCGCTGACCCGTCGCGAGCGGGTCGTGCTGGCCGAGCTGACGGAGGACGTGACGCTCGAGGAGATCGCGACGCGCCTCTTCGTCACCCGGAACACGGTGAAGTCCCAGGTGCGAAGCGTCTACCGCAAGATCGGCGTGTCGACGCGCGCCGAGGCGGTCGCGTGGGCCGAGGCGCACGGTATCCGCTGAGTTCCCCACCCCTCGCGGAGGGGCGGGAGGGATCCCTCCGCGCACGCAGCACCCGGAGCGCACGTCCGACCGGCCGGTCCTCCCCGGCCGTTCGCGTGACGCTCGTGCAGCCGGCCACAACGTCGTGACCCGGCTGTGACAGACGGCTGGCACACTCGCTCCATGACTCCTGTGCTCGTCGTGGCCGCGGCCGTGGTCGACGACCTCGACGATCCGCGCCTCCTGCTCGCGGCGCGCCGCGCCACGCCGGCCAGCCTCGCGGGCCGGTGGGAGTTCCCCGGCGGCAAGGTCGAGCCGGGGGAGACACCGGAGGAGGCGCTGCACCGTGAGCTCCGCGAGGAGCTGGGCGTCAGCGTGGGTCTCGGGGTCGAGCTCCTCGGTCCCGACGGCGGCGCCTGGCAGCTGTCGGACAGGTACGTCATGCGCCTGTGGTTCGCCGAGGTGCTGGAGGGGGGCCCCGAGCCGCTCGTCGAGCACGACGAGCTCCGGTGGTTGCCTGCCGGGCAGTGGCTCGACGTGCCGTGGCTGGACGCCGACGTCCGGATCGTCGAGCGGCTCACGGAGTTCGTCGCGACGTTCTCGCGCGGTGAGCGCCGGTCGGTGGGCCGCTCGGGCTGACGCGTCACGACGCCGGCCCGCCATCCGGTCGAGGGGACCGGGGCCACGTCCTCGAGCGCGTTCGCTCTGGGCGAAATCTGCCGCGCCATCAGTTGGCACTCTCCGGGTCGGAGTGCTAATCCTTGAGGTGTAGCCGCCCGGCGGACCGTCCCGCCGGGACAGCACCGGGATCCGGACCGACCGGACCCCATGTCGAGGAGGTGATGGGGCGTGGCTACTCGTTTCGACCCGTTCCAGGAGATGGACCGCGTGCTCGCGCAGGTCCTCGCGTCCGACCGCGCCGCGGCCACGATGCCGATGGACCTCTACCGTGACGGCGACCACTACGTCCTGCACGTCGACCTGCCGGGCGCCGACCCGGGCACGATCGACGTCAGCGTGGACGACCGGACCCTGACCATCCGGGCCCAGCGCAGCCCGCGCACCGAGCACGACGTGCAGTGGCTCGCCAAGGAGCGGCCCGTCGGCACCTACGCCCGGCAGCTCACGGTCGGCCGCGGCCTCGCGCTCGACCGGATCAGCGCGACCTACGACGACGGCGTGCTGACGCTCTCGGTCCCCGTGGCCGAGGAGGCCAAGCCGCGCCGCATCGAGATCCAGCACGGCGCCTCCGCGCCGTCGACGATCACGTCGCGCGACACGCAGACCCTCGAGCAGCCGTCCGCCGACGGGCCGTCGCTCGAGCAGCGCGCCGACGAGCCCGCGACGGCGGGCTGACCCCACGGCGCGTCGCCCCCGCGCGTCGACCCGGCGCGGGGCTGGATCGACCCGTCACCCCCGGACGGCCGGGCCGGCCCCGCGCCCTGTCGGGCCGGGTCGTCGTCTCACCGCGAGACGTCGATCCGGCCCCGCGGCCTGCTGCGACGGGTGTGACCGAGCCGACCCGGCGCGGCGCGCGACCCCCCCGTCGCGCTCCTCAGACCGGTGCGGCGAGCGTCGTCACGAGGCGGTCGAGGGCGTCTCGCAGGATCGGGGTCGGCGTGGCGAGGTTGAGCCGGACGTGGCCGGCGCCCTCGTCGCCGAACGTCGGACCGGCGTTCACCGCGAGCCTGCCCTCGTGCAGCAGGAGCCGCGCGGGGTCCGTTCCCGTGGCGACGACGGCGGGTGTCTCCCGCACGTCGAGCCAGGCGAAGTACGTCGCGGCCGGGCGGTGCCAGCGCGCCTGAGGGAGGCGCTCGACCAGTGTCTGCGCGACGAGGTCCCCGTGGGCGCGGATCGTCTGCCGCACGTCGTCGAGCCATGCGTCGCCCTCCCGGTACGCGGCCTGGTGGGCGATCGACGCGACATGGCTCACGCCGTGGCCGACGATCTCCGGCATGTCGCGCAGCTCGTCCGCGGCCGGGCCGGGGACGGCGAGAGCCGCCTTGAGACCCGCGAGGTTGAACGCCTTGGACGCGGAGTGCAGCGCGATCGCGTCGGGGATGATCGTGGTGGTCGGCACGAACGGCTCGTCGCCGAGGGTCAGGGGCGCGTGGATCTCGTCCGCGACGACGCGCACGTCGTGGCGTGCCGCGAGGTCGCGGACCGCCCCGAGCTCGTCCGCCGTGTGCAGGGTGCCGGTCGGGTTGTGCGGGTGGCAGAGGAGGTGGACCGACGCGCCGGCGAACGCCCGGTCGAGCGCGTCGAGGTCGAGCCGCCCGGTCGGGGTGAGCGGTGCCGTCACGACCCGTCGTCCGGCGTGCTCGAGGAACGACCGGAACGGCGGGTACACGGGGGGGTTGATGACGACGCGGTCGCCCGGGCGGGTCAGCAGGGCGACGACCTCGACGATCCCGAGCATCACGTCGGGCACCATCCGGGTCCGCTCGACCGGCACGTCCCAGCCGTGCCGCCGGGCGGCGAACTGCGCGAACGCCTCCGCGTAGGCGGTGCCTCGCGGGCTCGTCGGGCCCACCTCGTAGCCGGTGTCGCCGTCGCGCATCGCCTTCGTGACGGCGGTGACCACGGCCTCGAGGGGCTGCACGTCCATCTCCGCGACGAACGCCGGCAGGACGTCCTCGGGGTACGTGTGCCACTTCAGCGAGGTGCGCCGCCGGAGCTCGGCAGGGGTGACGTCGAACGGGGAGCCCATTGCGGCACGCTAGCCGACCTGCTGCCCGGGCCGGCGGGTCACCGGCTCTTGAAGTACCGGAAGAGGTGCGACTCCTGGGTGACCGCGACCGCGAGCTGCGGTCCGAGCAGGGCGCCGAGCAGCCCGGGGACGACGACGTGGGCGGCCGCGAGGACCAGCGCACCGTCGTCGTGACCACCCGCCCGGGCGATCGTCGCGGCCGCCGCCGCACCGGCGAGGACACCACCGGCCAGCACCCACACCGACGACTCGACGAGCACTTGCGCGTGCTGCGCGCGGCGGGTGACGCCGACGTGCCGCGCGGACGCGAGCTCGAGCCGCCGGCCCAGAGCGGAGGCCAGGCCGACGAGCAGGCCGGCGACCAGGCCGGCGACCGCGGCGTACCGGGTCACGCGGCCGGTGTAGAGCGCCTCACCGTCGAAGTGCGCGCCGAGGCTCGTGTTGAGACGCGACGACCTGACCTCGCTCATGCCGTCCGGCGCGGGCAGCAGCGTGCTCCGCAGCACGTTCGCCAGGTCGGTCGGCACGGGCCAGGCCTCCACCCAGCACTGGTCGTAGGGGACGCCCGTGTCGTCGGGGACGAGCGCGGCGTACCCGAACCCGGCCCGCCGGCCGTCGTCCGGCCAGGCGTAGGTGCCGCGCACCGTGGTGGTCCCCGCGGTCGTGACCAGGGTCGAGCGCGCGGACAGGCCCAGGCTCTCGGCGACGTCGTCGGCGAGCACGACGCCCGGTGTCGCGACCTGACGTGCCCCGACGACCTCGAGCAGCCCGGGGGTGACACTGTACGCCGCGACGGGCCCGCGGGGCAGCAGCGTCGAGACGAGCGGCTCGGTGCGGGTGCGCAGCGCGCCGGCGGCACGCACGCCGGGCAGCTCGCCGATGGCCTCGCACGCGCGACCGTCGACCTGGCCGACGGCCTCGAGCGTCAGCACGGACCCGCCCGACGCCCGGTAGGCGGCGGCCCGCGTGAGGAGCTCGTCGACGGTGGCGACCTCCGCGGCCACCAGCGCGCCGAGCACCAGGGCCAGCACGAGCGCGTACCGCAGCGCGTGGGTCGTGCCGCTGAGGAGGTTGCGCGCGGCCTCCCCGCCGACCCACCTCACGACGCCCTCCCGTCCGCGGTGCCGTGGTCGGCCCACGCGGTCAGGTCGACGGTCGTCGTGCACGCGGCACGCGTCGCGGGATCGTGCGTCGCGACGACGACGATCGTGCCGCGGTCCGCCAGCGTGCGCAGCGTGGCATTGACGGCCGCCGCGGTTGCGGGGTCGAGCTGGGCGGTGGGCTCGTCGACGAGGAGCAGGTCGGGCCGGGCCGCGACGCCCCGCGCCAGCATGAGCCGCTGGGCCTCCCCGCCGGACAGAGCGGCGAAGTCACGCCGGGCGACGGCGGCCAGCTCGAAGTCCGCGAGCAGCCGGTGCGCCCGGGCCGTCGCGTCGGCCCGGGTCATGCCCTGGGTCAGCAGCGGCAGGACCACGTGGTCGACCGCGGTGCGCCGCGCCACCCCGTGCGGGTTCTGGAACACCCACCCGGTGCGCTCGACGCCGGTCCGCCGGACCTGCCCCTCCGTCGGCTCGTGCCACCCCGCGAGCAGCGACATCAGCGTGCTCTTGCCGCTGCCGGACGGCCCGGTCAGCGCGTAGACCCCGTCGGGCTCGAGCACGACGTCGAGGTGCCGGAACAGGAACGGCTGACCGGGGAACCGGTGCCCGAGGTCCTGGACGACGACACGCACGCGTCACCCGCAGGTCGTCGTCGCGGCGGGCGCGGCCTGGACCTGCGCCGGCAGCACCGGCGGGTCACCGTCCCCGGCCGGCAGGACGAACGTCTGCCCGAGCTCCGAGCCGACGACCTGCACGGGCAGCGGTGTCCCGTCGGTCGCCACCAGGCACGTGCTGCCGGCCCCGGCGCCGGCGACCGCGCTCGGAGGGACGACGCGTACCGACGCGGGGTCGCGCAGCGCCCACGTCAGCGACAGCTGCCGCGTGCCCTGGTCGTCCGGGGTGGCTCCGGCGTACGCGCTCGAGGCGAGCACGGCGGCCAGGGCCTCCGTCTCGGTCACCTGGCCGTCGGTGCCGACGGGCACGCGCTCGCCGTCGACGACCAGCACCCGGTCCCCCGCCAGGGCGTCGGCGGGGAGGGCGCCGATCGTCGCGACCTGACCGGCGTGGAGGGTGACGAGCGGGTCGCCCTGCGCGACGACGTCGCCGGTCCGCACCGGGCACGTCGCGACGGTGATGCTCGGGGCCGGGAGCCACATGACGGACGCCGCCCGCACCACCCCGTCGGTGGGGGCCGCGGTGCCCGCCGCGGCCGCGAGGGCACGGTAGGCGGCGACGGTCGCCCGGGTCACGCGGTCGGAGTGCGGTGCGGCATGGCCCAGACGGGTGAGCTCGGCGTTGAGCGCGGCCGCGTCCGCACCCTTGTCCCCCGTCGTGAGGTCCCGCCACAGCGGCACGGACGTGGCCAGCGCCAGGAGGCCCGCACCGTCGACGCCCATGACGCTCGTCCCGGACGTCACTGCGGCGCCCGGGCTGCACGAGGAGCTGGTGACGCGCCCGGACAGCAGGCTCGTGAGCGACTGCTCGGCCTGGCTCGTCACGGTGAGCGTCACCGTGCGCGCGTCGTCCCAGGCGCGCTCGCCGACCGGGCTGACGGACAGCGTCCCCCCGTTCTCGAGCGCGGTCGGCACGGGGGGCCGGGCCAGCCAGACGCCGACGCCCAGTCCCGCGCCGAGTGCGACGAGCACCGCGAGGCTCGCCGCCGCGACCGGACCCGACCTAGCCACACCCGTTCCCCGCCCGTCCTGCGGTCACTGCTCGTCAGTGCCCGTCGTGCTGATCATGCCCTTCGGGTCGAGCAGACAGCGCTGCGCGACCTCGTCGCCGGTGGGCCACGGCAGCTCAGCGCTGTCGTAGGCCTTCTGCAGGTCCTCCCCGGTGAACCCCTGCTCCACGACTCCGGCCTCCACCAGGCACTCGGCCCGGATCGCCATCTCGTCCTCGTTCTCGGGGTTCGCGGCGACCATGTAGTACAGGATCATGACGCCGCCGTCGGCCGAGCTGCACCCGCCCATGGCCTGGGGCGCCGAGTCGCCCGCCCCGTCCGGGTCGGTGACTGCGGCGCGGCCGTACTCGTCGAACGTCACGGTGTACCCGGCGGCCGTGTAGCAGCTCTCGACGAGCCCGCGCCCCTCGAGCATCTCCTGCTCGGTGATGACGCTGTCCGCGAGGGCCGCGTCGGCGAACTCGCTCGGGAAGCGCTCGTTCATGGCGGCGAACTCCGCGGCCCAGGGCCCCGTGAACCGGCCCGTGGGTGCCGGCTCGTCATCGCTGCTCGCTGGTCCGGCGCACGCCGTGAGCGCGGCGGCCGACACGAGGCCGAGAGCCGCCGCACCCACGACGCGACACCAGTGGTGCAGGTTCGTCACGTCAGACGATCCCGAGCATTCCGGGGTACTGGTAGCAGACGGTCGACCAGTTGTACGAGTACTTCCCCGTGCCCACCCAGTCCCCGGCCTGGTACCAGGTGTTGCCCGACCGGTAGGCGTACGCGCCCAGCGCGCACGTCTTGTTGTAGACCCGGGTCGAGGTCAGGTTGCTGTAGGTGCACCCGGCGGCCTCGGCCGGCTGCGCCTGGACGGCCGTTCCGAGCGCGGCCAGCGCGAGCGCGAGGACGGCGATCCGGGACACGGTCGCGTGCTTCCATGAACGTGCTGCAGTGCTCACTTCTTCTCCCCCTGCTGAGGCGTCGACGTCCGTCGACGCGCTGATGAGACGCATGTGCGGGCCCGTGACCGGCGGGTTCGCCGCCTCGCACAGTGTGGTGGACGAATCCGGCATCCCCCCGGACCTTCTTCCGGCGCAGGAGCGACATGCAGGGTGTAACATCCGTGACGCCGAGCCATGACTTCGTCGCCCCTGCGTGGTCGCAGGCGGGGACGGGACGCGCCGGTGGCACGACGAGACCCCGGCGCCGCGGGTGCGGCGACCGGCGTCCGTGGTCGTGCGGCGTCCTCGTCGGGGAGGCGTCAGAGGGTCGCGCGGACCGTGCGGGTCGCGGTGACCAGGTGCTCGAGGGAGGGCGTGACCTCCTCGTAGCGGCGCGTCTTGAGGCCGCAGTCGGGGTTGACCCAGAGCTGGTCGACGTCGATGGTGCGCACGGCCTCGGTGAGGAGCTCCGTCACCTCGTCCTGCGACGGGACGCGCGGGGAGTGGATGTCGTAGACGCCCGGTCCGACGGCACGCGGGTAGCCCGCCGCGGCGATGTCGCCGAGGATCTCCATCTTCGAACGCGCCGCCTCGATGCTCGTCACGTCGGCGTCGAGCCCGTCGATCGCCTCCATGATCTCGCCGAACTCCGAGTAGCACAGGTGCGTGTGGATCTGGGTCTCGGGCCGCACGCCGGCGGTCGAGAGCCGGAACGAGCGCACCGACCAGTCGAGGTACGCGGCGTGGTCCTTCTCGCGCAGCGGGAGGAGCTCGCGGATCGCGGGTTCGTCGACCTGGACGATGCCGATGCCGGCGGCCTCGAGGTCGGCGATCTCGTCGCGCAGCGCGAGCGCGACCTGGTTGGCCGTGTCGCCGAGCGGCTGGTCGTCGCGGACGAACGACCACGCGAGGATCGTCACCGGGCCGGTGAGCATGCCCTTCATCGGCTTCGAGGTCAGCGACTGCGCGTACTGCGCCCACGCGACCGTGATCGGCGCCGGGCGCGAGACGTCGCCCCAGAGGATCGACGGGCGGGTGCAGCGCGAGCCGTACGACTGGACCCAGCCGTTCTGCGTCACGGAGAACCCGTCGAGGTTCTCGGCGAAGTACTGGACCATGTCGTTGCGCTCGGGCTCGCCGTGCACGAGGACGTCCAGGCCGATCTGCTCCTGCAGCTCGACGACGCGGCGGACCTCCGCCTTCATCTCGTCCTCGTACTGCTCCGCCGTGAGCTCGCCCTTTCCGAACGCCGCACGGGCCTTGCGGATCTCCGGCGTCTGCGGGAACGAGCCGATGGTCGTGGTCGGCAGGGCCGGCAGGCCGAGGCGCGCGGCCTGGGCGGCCTTGCGCTCGGCGAACGGGCCGCGGCGGAACTGCTCGTCGGTCAGCGCGGCGACGCGCTCGCGGACCTCGGGGCGCACGACGCCGGGTGCGGTCGCGCGCGACGCGACGGCCTGGGACGCGGCGGCGAGCTGCTCGGAGATCGCGTCGCGGCCCGCGGTGAGGCCCTCGGCGAGGGTCGCGACCTCGCGCACCTTCTCGTCGGCGAACGCGAGCCAGTCCACGAGCGTGCGGTCGAGCGCGGGCTCGTCCTCGAGCGTGTGCGGGACGTGGAACAGCGACGTCGAGGTGCCGACGGCGACCGCGGCGGCGCCGAGTGCTCCGAGCTGCTCGAGCAGCGCGAGCTTCTGCTCGAGGTCCGCGCGCCAGATGTTGTGGCCGTCGATCACGCCACCGACGACCGTCTTGCCGGCCAGGCCCGCGACGGGCACCGACGGGACGTCGCCGCGCACGAGGTCGAGCGCGACGCCCTCGACGTCGGTGGCTGCGACGACGGGCAGCGCCGCGCCGAGGTCGCCGTACGGGGCGGCGAGCAGGATCGCGGGGCGCGACGGGCGCGCGAGCTCGGTGGCCAGGACGCGGTACGCGCGGGCCGTCGCCTCGGCGAGGACCTCGGCCGGGACCCCGACGGTGTCGGCGACGAGCGCGGGCTCGTCGAGCTGCACCCACGTGGCGCCGGCGGCGGCGAGCTCGGTGAGCAGGCGCACGTAGACCGGGAGGATGTCGTCGAGGCGGTCGAGCGGCGAGAAGCCCGCCGGGGCGTCCTCGGTGGGCTTGGCCAGCGCGAGGTACGTGACGGGGCCGACGACGACGGGCCGCGTGAGCACACCGTCGGCGAGCGCCTCGGTGAACTCGGCGACCGGGCGGTCGGACGCGTAGCGGAACGTGGTGCCGGGGCCGATCTCGGGGACGAGGTAGTGGTAGTTGGTGTCGAACCACTTGGTCATCTCGAGGGGCAGGTCGTCGCCGCGGCCGCGGGCCACCGTCGAGTAGCCGGCGAGGTCGAGGCGGCCGTCGGCGTCCTGCAGGTCCGCGAAGCGCTCCGGGACGGCGCCGACGAGCGCGGTGGCGTCGAGGACCTGGTCGTAGAAGGAGAAGGCGCTCGGGATGGCCGCGGCGTCGGTCGCCAGGCCGAGCTCGGCGAGGCGCGTGCGCGTGCGGCGGCGCAGGTCGGCGGCGACGGCCTCGACCTCGTCGGCCGACGTGCGGCCGGCCCAGAACGCCTCGAGGGCCTTCTTGAGCTCGCGGCGCGGGCCGATCCGCGGGTAGCCGAGGACGGAGCCGGCGGGGAAGGCCGGGGTCGCCGGCGCGGCGGGCGTGGTGTCGGTCATGACAGGTTTCCTCGCGGTGTCGTGGCGGTCGCTCCGGCGGGGGTGCCGCCGGACGGGTCGTGCGGGGTGACGGCACAGCGGCGGCCGTCGAGCAGGTCGGCGCCGTCGAGCAGGTCGAGCGCCGCCTCGTGCTTGTTGAAGGTGTAGACGTGGACGCCGGGGGCGCCGCCGTCGAGGACGGCGTTGACCAGGTCGACGCCTGCCTGCGTGCCGCGGCGGTGGCGCTCGACCGGGTCGTCGGTGGAGCCCAGCAGGTCGAGCAGGTGCCGCGGCACGGGGACGCCGGAGAGCTCCTGGACGCGCAGCAGCCGTGCAGGGTCGGTGGTCGGGATGATGCCCGGCACGATCGGGATCGTCACGCCCGCCTGCCGGGCCTCGGCGACGAGACCCAGGTACGCCTCGGCGTCGTAGAAGAGCTGCGAGATCGCGAAGTCGGCCCCGGCCTCCTGCTTGGCGAGCAGGGCCTGGACGTCCTGGGCGCGCGTGCCGCCGGTGGCGTGGTTGCCGCGCGGGAACGCGGCGACGGCCACCGACAGGGGGCGCACCCGGGCGCGGACGGCCTGCGCAGGGCTGCGGCCGCACCGGCGCTGCTCGAGGTCGCGCAGGAGCTCGACGAGCTCGGCGGCGGTGTGGACACCCTCGGGGTGGGGTCGCCAGTCCGGCTGGCCCACGGGCGGGTCGCCGCGCAGCGCGAGGAAGGAGCGCACGCCCTCGTCGAGGAACTCCTCGACGATCGTGGAGACCTCGGTCCGCGACGTCCCGACGCAGGTGAGGTGGGCGATCGGGTTGAGCGAGGTCTCGCGCAGCAGCCGGCGCACGAACGCGCGCGTGGTCTCGCGCGTCTTGCCGGAGGCGCCGTACGTCACCGAGACGAAGTCGGGCTCGACGGTCTCGACGGCGCGCACGGTCTCCCACAGGCGCGGCGCCGCGTCGGGGTTGCGCGGGGGGAAGAACTCGAAGGAGACGGTCGGACGGTCCAGGGCGCCGGCCTGCTCGGCACGACGGCGCGCGGCGCGTGCGCGACCCGGCGCGCTCGGTGCGGCGGGGACGGTCCCGGTCTCGGCCACGACGCTCATCGCGCCGTGCGCGCGACCGGACGCGCGGTGGTGGGGCGGGTGGTCACGGGACCGGCCGCTCGGCACGAGGGGTCGGCGGTGCGCACGTTCATCGTCACTCCATCGTTCCTGGCGGAAGCACCCACACCCTCGCGCGGAGGGGGGTTGCTGCGGCGTCGTCGAGCCAGGTCTCTCAGCCGCTCTGGATGGTCGCAAGGATCGTAGCCCGGCTGCCCGGATGGCGGACAGGGGGGATCGCTGGATGAGACGGGGGCGTCCGCGCTGCGTGCGAGAGCCCCGCCGGCTGCGTCAGCGGCGCCGGCGCTGCAGTGTCGGCGTCGACTCGCGCGACGTCCGCTGGTGCGGGAGGCCGAACCACGACGTCGTCGGAGCCGCGACCGGCACCGCGAGCAGGCCGTCCTGGACGGCCTCCAGGACGTACGGGTCGGACTCGCCCGGCGACAGCCACGCGGCGTGCGCCGCACGCACGGCGTCGCGCCGTCCGTCGTGCTCCACGTGGTTGGTCATGCGGGCACCCTAGCCCGTCGCGGCTCGTCTGCCGAGTGCTGGACGCTTGTATCACTCCGCGGGAGTAGCACGGGCCGTGGGTGACCCCAGTGCGACCAGGCAGTCCGCCAGGTGGTCGTCGACCACGCCGCACGCCTGCATCGCCGCGTACGCCGTCGTGGGCCCGACGAACCGGAACCCGAGGCGCTTGAGCTCCTTGGCCAGCGCTGCCGACTGCGCGGTCCGCCCCGGTACCTCGGCCCACGTGCGCGGCCGCGGCCTCGGCTCGGGCGCGTACGACCACAGCACCTCGTCGAGCGTACGGCCCGTCGCGTGCAGGTCGAGCAGCGCGCGGGCGTTGGCGACCGTCGCCTCGATCTTGGCGCGGTTGCGCACGATGCCCTCGTCCGCGAGCAGCCGCGCGACGTCGTCCTCGCCGTACTCCGCGACGGCCTCGGGGTCGAAGCCGGCGAAGGCCGCCCGGAACGCGGGCCGCTTGCGCAGGATCGTGATCCAGGACAGGCCCGACTGGAACGCCTCGAGGGAGATGCGCTCGTACAGGGCGTGCTCGTCGTGCACGGGCACGGCCCACTCGTCGTCGTGGTAGGCGGCGTAGAGGGGGTCGGTGCCGCCGAAGCAGCGGAACGGCGGGGGCGTCGTGGTCATGCGCCGAGTCTCGCGCGCGGTGCCGACGTCGGGGTCGTCGCGGCGCCGTCTGTGGAAACCCTCGTCCGTCGCCGGGGCTGGGGACGGCCGGCGCTGCCACGACCTCGGCGTCACGACGTCACCGGTGGACGAGCAGTCCGCCATGTCTGCGGGCGAAAAAGCACCACAAAAGGGACACAACGGACGCTCCGCTTGTACGTTTCCCGCAGTCGGCCGCGCCCGGGCGGTCGTCCTCAGCAAGGAGGAACCCTCTTGTCGTTCAGCCGCACGAGCCCGCTGCGTGGCCGCACCAGCGCGCTCGCCGTCGCCGCCGTCCTCGCGTTCGGTGCTCTCGCACCGGTCGTCGCCGCCACACCGGCCGCTGCTGCCTGCGCACAGCCCCTGCAGTGGGGGGGTCACCAGAACGGTTACGTACCGACGAGCGCTATGACGTCGATCACATGGGCGTCGGGTCACCGGCTCCAGCCGGCGGCGGCCGAGCGGTTCGAGGCGCTCAACCAGGCGTACCGCGCGCGCTTCGGGACGAACATCTCCGTCACCGACTCCTACCGGTCGTACGCCGCCCAGGTCGCGCTCAAGGAGGCGAAGGGCAAGTGGGCGGCGACGCCCGGCTGCTCCAACCACGGCTGGGGCCGGGCCGTCGACCTCGGCGGCGGGATCAACCGCTTCGGGACCGACCAGTACCGCTGGATGCTCGCCAACGCGTCGGCCTACGGCTGGGTGGCGCCGCGCTGGGCACGGCAGGACGGGTCGCTCCCCGAGCCGTGGCACTGGGAGTTCCCGGGCTCGGGCGTGACGTCCCAGCCGGACGCGGCGCCCGAGACGCCGACCTACGCCGCGCGGATCAGCGCCCTCACGTCGAGCAGCTCCCTGGCGGTCAAGGAAGGTCCGGTGAACGCCGTCTGGCTGACCGTGCTCGACGGCATGGAGCTCGCCACCACCGTCACCACCCCGACGCGGATCGCGGCACTGTCGACGTCCGGTGAGCTCTACGTCAAGGCCGGCGCGGTCAACGCCCCGTGGGCCCTGGTGGCGCGCGACGTCGCGGACTTCGACGTCACCGACGACCGCGTCGTCGTCGCGCTGCGCAGCGGTGCGGCCCAGCTCAAGGAAGGCCCGCTCTCCGCCCAGTGGGTGACCATCGTCGCGGGCGGGGCCACGGACGTCGAGGTCGCCGGTACCCGCATCGGTGCGCTCGTCAACGGCGCCGCGCTCGTCAAGGAGGGTGCCTGGGACGCGCCGTGGGTGACGCTCAGCGGCAGCGTCGAGGAGCTCGAGCTCGACGGCAGCCGGGTCGCGATCCGCAAGGCGGGCGCGGTGCACGTGAAGGAGGGTGCCCTCAACGCCGTCTGGTCGACCGTCTTCACGGGCCAGCCCGTCGACGTCGAGCTCGGGGGCAACCGCGTCGCGGTGCGCACGGCCGACACGCTGGTGGTCAAGGAGGGTTCCCTGGATGCGATGTGGGTGACGGTCGCGACCGGGGGGATCACCGACGTCGCCGTGACGCAGGACCGCGTCGCGATGGTCAGCGGCGGGGCGCTGGCGGTCAAGGAGGGTGGTCTCGGGGCGCCGTGGACCACGGTCAGCGACAAGGCGAAGGCGGTCGACCTCTCCTGACGGTCCGCCCCGACGGTCGGCCGGCGCCGGTGCGGAACCTTCCGCGCCGGCGCCGGCAGGTCTGCCGCCGCCCAGGCCGCGGTGCGAACGTTCACCCGGCGCC
Source organism: Cellulomonas flavigena DSM 20109 (assembly GCF_000092865.1). Classification (GTDB taxonomy): domain Bacteria; phylum Actinomycetota; class Actinomycetes; order Actinomycetales; family Cellulomonadaceae; genus Cellulomonas; species Cellulomonas flavigena. The sequence continues at coordinate 134,641 of NC_014151.1, forward strand.
GGGCGACCCCGGGTGCGTCCCGTGCCGCAGGGTTGGCCGGGACCGGTCCCTCAGAACAGCGGCCAGGGCACGGGCGGCGCGCCGCCGGTGGGCCCGGGGAACACGGCCGTCGTCAGCAGCCGGTCGCAGCGCTCGGCGAACGCCTCGACCTCGTCGGCGGCCAGCAGCGCCGACAGCGCGGCGCCGAGGTCGCCGTCCACGGCCACGCGCACGCGCCGCACCCCGGCCGTCTCGTCCGCGTCGAGCGCCTCGCCCACCCAGCCCCACAGCACGGTCCGCAGCTTGGGCTCGGTGTGGAACGTGACGCCGTGGTCGACCCCGTAGCGGTGCCCGCCGGCGACGGGCAGCACGTGCCCGCCCTTGCGGTCGGCGTTGTTCACCAGCACGTCGAGCACGGCCATGCGGCGCAGCGCGGCGGAGTCCTCGTGGACCACCGCCACCGGGCTGCCGTGCTCGTCGGTCCCCTCCAGCACCGTGCGCCACCCGGGCGCGGGGACGGCCGCCGCCGGGACCACGTCGACGGGGTCCTGCCCGGTGTCCGGCTCCTGCCAGAGCTGCAGCATCCCGGGGCCCAGCGGCCCGTCACCCCACCAGGTGCGCGGCACGACGTCCCAGCCCAGTGCCTGCGAGACGAGGTACGTCGCGACCTCGCGCGACGCGAGCGTGCCGTCGGGGAAGTCCCACAGCGGCCGCTCGCCGGCCACCGGCTTGTAGACGACCGCCACGTCGCCGAGCGTGCCGACGAACGTCGCGTTGGACGCGGCGGTGAGCCGCCCGACGATCCGCAGCCCGCCGTCGTCGGGGTCCTGGGCCGCGGCTGCGCCGCCCGGTGCCGTCACGCCTCGTCGGGCGGTCCGCAGACGTGCCCGTCCGGGTCGACCGGGAGGCCGCAGCGAGGGCACTCCGGACGCCCCGCGGTCACCACGCCGCGCGTGCGCTGCACGAACGCCCGCGCCGTGCCCACCGGCATCCGCACGCGCAGCACCTGGCCGGGCTCGTCCGGCTCGCCGAGCCGCTCGTCCTCGGCCTCCTCCAGCGGGAACGCCTCGACCACCACCTGCAGCGTCCGCGGGTCCCAGCCCAGGCGCATCGCGCCGGTGCGGAACAGCGGGTCGACCGGCGGGTCGAGCGGGTCCTCGTCGACGAGCTCGAGCGGGGTGTCCAGGGGGACGTTGACGGGGTGGTCGGCGTCGGTCGAGAGGTCGTCGAGCAGCTCCTCGAGGAGGTCGGCCAGGGCCGCGGACTGCTGCTTCTCCAGGACGACGCTCGTGGCCCGCCCGCCGGTGCGCACCTGCAGGTAGAAGGTGCGCTCTCCCGGGCGTCCGACCGTGCCGACGACGACGCGGTCGGGCCAGTCGAACTCGTGGACGGTCATGGGGCGAGTCTACGAACGCTCAGTCGCGAACGGCGGTCGAGCCGTGGCCGGCCCCGCCGCCCACCGGCTCGTCGTCGGCGGGGCGGGCGGTCGCGAGCCACCCCAGGTCGCCGGCGTCGGTGTTGGTGGCGACGACGTGCGGCCGTCGCGCGCCGTAGCGGACCACGGAGACCGACGCCGGCCCGACCTCGAGGCGCTGGAACAGATCGAGGTGCATGCCGAGCGCGTCCGCGAGGACGGACTTGATGACGTCGCCGTGGCTGACCGCCGCCCACACGGCAGCCGGGCCGTGCGCGGCCTCCACCTCGGCGTCGCACCGCCGCACGGCCGCCACGGCCCGGGCCTGCATCGCGGGCAGGGACTCCCCGCCGGGGAACGTCACGGCCGCGGGGTGCGCCTGGACGGTGGCCCACAGGGGTTCCGCCGCGAGCTCCGTCAGCGGCCGGCCCTGCCAGTCGCCGTAGCCGCACTCCGTCAGCGCCTCGTCGACCGTGAGCCCCGGGGAACCGCCCTGGCGGTCGAGCAGCAGGTCCGTGGTCTCGCGGCAGCGCTCCAGCGGGCTGGTGACGACGGCCACGAGCGGCACCGCGGCGAGGCGTTCGGCCGTCCGCCCGGCCTGCTCGCGTCCGACGTCGTCGAGGTGCACCCCGGGCAGGCGTCCGGCCAGGACGCCGCGGACGTTGGCGTCGGTGCGGCCGTGGCGGACGAGCAGGACGGTGGCCATCTGCGCAGCCTAGGCAGCCGGGGCGTGGCCCGCCGTCTCAGGCCCCGATCGCCGCCAGCGCCTTGCGGATGCGCGTCGGCGACACCGGCACCGGCGTGCCGAGCTGCTGCGCGAACAGGCTCACGCGCAGCTCCTCGACCAGCCAGCGCACGTCGTCGAGCGCGGCGTCGCGGGCCGGGTCCGGTGCGGCGCTCGCGGCGCGCTCGCGGGCGGCGTCGAGCTGCTGCTCGACGTCGTGCACCTGCCACGCGAGGTCGGCGTCGCGCGTCGGGTTCTCCGCGGCCTTGGCGAGCCGGTGGCGCGCGGCGCGCAGGTACCGGACGAGCTGCGGCAGGCGGTCCGCGCCGACGCGGCGGACGAACCCGTCGTGCACGAGCGCCGCGGCCTGCTCGCGCACGTCCTGCGCGGTCGCGAGCAGCGCGAGGCTGCTGACGCCGCGCACGTCGGCGTCCAGCTCACGCCACGCACCCAGGACGCCGACGAGGTCGCCGACGACGCGGTGCACGTCGTCCTCCAGGTGCGTGCGGACGTGGGTGCGCACCGTGGCGTACGCGTCGGCGTCGCGGACCTCGCGCGGCGAGCGCCCGCCCAGGTGCCGGCTCACGATCCGGTCGATCGCGGCGAGCTGCACGTCCGTCACCAGGGCGTCGGTGCTGCGATAGGGGGACGCGGCGAGCGCGAGCGCCTGCGCGCCCGTCCAGCGGGTCGTGATGCGGGCCGTCGCGAGCCCCACGTCGAGCAGCAGCAGGCGCCGCAGGCCGCGACGGGCACCGGCGTCCGCCGTGCCCGCGTCGGCGAGGACGCGCAGCGCGACCGTCGTGCCCTCCTCGACGAGCGTCGGGTACGCGCGGACGACGCCGCCGGCGGCCGAGCGGGCCTCGACGACGTCCGGCAGGGCGCCGGGCAGGTCGGGCCACGTGGTGAGGCCGGTGCGCTCGAGGTCGGGGACGTCCTCGGGGCTGGATCGACGGCTCGCGCCGGGGGTGGGGGTGCCGGGGGTGGCCGGGGTGGGGCTGGAATGACGTCTCGCGCCAGGGGGGGTGGTGGCGCCCGGGGGGGTGGGGGCGTCGGGGGTGGGGGTGCCCGGGGTGGAGGACGCGCTGGCGCTCCTCGCGGCGGACGACGTGCCCGGCGCCGTGACCCCCGCCTGGGCCGCGGCCTCCTGCATCGCCGCGCGCACGGCGGTGCGCACCGCGGACGCGACCGCGTCCTGCGCGCGGTCGGCGTTGCGACGCTGCAGCGCGAGCAGGTCCTTGCCCTCGTCGACGACGCCCCCGCGGTCGCCGACCACGCGGAACGTCATGCGCAGGTGCGCGGGCAGCCGCTCCTCGTCGACGGCGTCCGCGGGCACGTCGACGTCGCGCAGCGCCCGCACGGCGCGGGCGAACATCTCGCGGAACGAGGGCGCGGCGTCGGCCGCGCGCACGGTGTCGACCCACGACGCGGCGTGCTCGGTGAGCCACGCGTCGACGGCCCGGGCGACGTCGGGTGCGGGCACGAGCTGCACGCGCACCGGCTTGGGCAGCGCGCGGATCGTGGCGGTCAGCAGCTCGGCGCGCATGCCGGGGACCATCCAGTCGAAGCCCTCGGGCCGCACGCGCGGCAGCTGCGAGATCGGGACGTGCACGGTCACGCCGTCGGCCTCGGTACCCGGCTCGAACTGGTAGGTCAACGGGAACGACAGCTCGCCCTGCGGCCAGCGCGACGGGAACGCGCCCTCGTCGATCTCAGCGGCGTCGTCCCCGACGAGCAGCTCGCGCGTGAACGACAGCAGGTCCGGGTCGGCGCGGCGCGCGTCCTTCCACCAGCGGTCGAAGTGCCGGGCGGAGACGACCTCGGGCGGGACGCGGGCGTCGTAGAAGTCGAACAGCGCGTCGTCGTCGACGACGAGGTCGCGGCGCCGCGCGCGGGCCGCCAGGGCCTCGGCCTCGGCGAGCAGGCGGCGGTTCTCGTGGAAGAACGTGTGGTGCGTGGTCCACTCGCCCTGCACCAGCGCGTGCCGGACGAACAGCTCGCGCGCGTGCTCGGGGTCGATCCTCGCCAGCAGCACGCGCCGCTGCGCGACGACGGGCACGCCGTAGAGCAGCACCTTCTCGTTGACCATGGCCGCGCCCTGCCGCGTCGACCACGCCGGGTCGGCGTACGTGCGCTTCACGAGGTGCGCGGCGGCCTCCTCGACCCATGCCGGGTCGACCTTCGCCACGTCCCTCGCCCACAGCCGGGACGTCTCGACGAGCTCGGCGGCCATGACCCACGACGGGGGCCGGCGCGAGAGCCCCGAGCCGGGAAAGATCGCGAACCTGGCGCCGCGCGCGCCCAGGTACTCGTTGCGCGCGCGGGAGTCGGGGCGCCGCGGTTTGCCGTCGCGGCCCTTCGCGGGCGCGCCCGCGGCGACGTCGGTGACGACCTGCATGCCGATCTGCGACAGCAGACCGGGCAGCAGTGCGCGGTGGATCGCGTCGCCGTCCCACGTCCAGCGGGTCTGCAGCGCGTCGGGCCGCTCGACGCTCCCCGCGTCCTGCGTCGGCGCGCCCGTGGGGGTGTGGCGCCCGCCGTCGCGGCGCCCGTCGCGCCCGTGCCCGGCGGCGGCGGGGACCTCGTCGGACGCGGGCGTCGGTGCGCCCTTGGCCTCGAAGCCCAGGTCCTTGGCCATCTGCCGCAGCTGCGTGACCACGTCCTGCCACTCGCGCACCCGCAGGAAGTGCAGGTGCTCGGCCTTGCACAGCCGCCGGAACGCCGAGCCGGACAGCTCGCGCTGCCGGTCGCGCAGGTAGGTCCACAGGTTGAGGTAGGTGAGCAGGTCCGACGACGGGTCGGCGAAGCGCCGGTGCAGCGCGTCGGCCGTCTCGCGGGACTCCGCCGGGCGCTCGCGCGGGTCCTGGATCGACAGGGCGGCGGCGATGACGAGGACCTCGCGCGCGACGCCCCGGCGCCCGGCCTCGACGACCATGCGCGCCAGGCGCGGGTCGATCGGCAGCTGGGCCAGCGCGCGGCCCGTCTCGGTGAGGCGCGTGCGGCCGCCCTGCACCTCGAGCGCGTGCAGCTCGGTCAGCAGCGCAACGCCGTCGCGTACCGCCCGCACGTCCGGGGGGTCGACGAACGGGAAGTCCACGACCTCGTCGGGCGACGTCACGACGCCCACCGCGATCATCTGCAGGATCACCGACGCCAGCGACGTGCGCAGGATCTCCGGCTCGGTGTACTCCGGGCGGGACTCGAAGTCCTCCTCGCTGTACAGGCGGATCGCGATGCCCGGCGCCACCCGGCCGGAACGGCCCGAGCGCTGGTTGGCCGACGCCTGCGAGACCGGCTCGATCGGCAGCCGCTGCACCTTCGTCGCCTTGGAGTACCGCGAGATGCGCGCGGTGCCCGGGTCGACGACGTACCGCACGCCCGGGACCGTCAGGGACGTCTCGGCGACGTTGGTGGCGAGGATGACGCGGCGCGTCGTGTGCGCCTCGAACACCCGGCGCTGCTCGGCCGCGGACAGCCGCGCGTACAGCGGCACGATCTCGACGCCGTCCGGGTGCCGCGGGTCCGTGACGCGCGGGCCGAGCGAGCCGCGCAGCGCGTCCTCGGCGTCGCGGATCTCCCGCTCGCCGGACAGGAACACCAGCACGTCGCCGGGGCCGGCGGCCATGAGCTCGTCGACGGCCTCGGTGATGCCCGTGACGAGGTCGCGGTCCGGGCCGTCGTCGGGCGACAGCGGCTGGTAGCGGATCTCGACCGGGTAGGTGCGGCCGGAGACCTCGACGACGGGGGCCGGGGTGCGGTCCTCCGCGGCGGCCGTCGCCGGGGAGCCGAAGTGCCGCGCGAACCGGTCGGAGTCGATCGTCGCCGACGTGATGACGAGCTTGAGGTCCGGGCGCTGCGGCAGCAGCCGCGTCAGGTAGCCCAGGATGAAGTCGATGTTGAGGCTGCGCTCGTGCGCCTCGTCGATGATCAGCGTGTCGTACATCCGCAGCATCGGGTCGCGCTGGATCTGCGCGAGCAGGATGCCGTCGGTCATCACCTTGACGAGCGTGGAGTCGCTCGACTCGTCCGTGAACCGCACCTGGTAGCCCACGACCCCGCCCAGCGGGACGCCGAGCTCGTCGGCGATGCGCTCGGCGACGGTGCGCGCCGCGATCCGCCGCGGCTGCGTGTGGCCGATCTGCCCCGCACGGCCCCGGCCCAGCTCCAGCGCGATCTTCGGCAGCTGCGTCGTCTTGCCCGAGCCCGTCTCGCCCGCGACGACGACGACCTGGTGGTCGCGGATCGCGTCGGCGATCTCCTGCCGGCGGGCCGAGACCGGGAGCTGCTCGGGGTAGACGATCGCGGGGAGGACGACCTGCGCGCGGGCCTCCGCGGCGCGCGCGAGGCGGGCGTCGGCGCGCGTGCGGTCGGGGCGGGTGCGGTCGTCGCGGCGGCGGCGGTCGTCGCGTCGCGGGCGCTGCCCGGCGTCGTCGGCCGCCCCCCCGGCGCGTCGGGTGTCGTCCGCACCCTCGGTGCGTCGGGTGTCGTCCGCACCCTTGGTGCGTCGGGTGTCGTCCGCCGTCCCCTCGTCCCGGCGCGCGCCGCCACTGCGGCCGGGACCGCGGCCGCGGCCCCCACGTCGCCGGCCCCGGGGCCCGTCGCCGCCGGCGGCCCCCGCACGGGGCGACCCCGTGCCGGGCTGCGACGCGGCGTCCGCCCGGCGGGAGCCCTCGGCGGCGGCGGGGGTGGGGTCGGACGTGCTCACGACCGTCCATCCTCTCAGGCACCCCCGCCCCACCTCACGTCGAATCCGGCCGCGGCCCGTCCCACACCTCGGGACGTGCCCCCCGCGAGACCGGGCTCAGGTGGCCCACCGTTCGTCTTCCGCGAGCCCAGGCCGGTCTCGCGGGCCGAACGTCCCACGACGTGGACGGCGCATTCCCGGCCTCGCGCCCCCGGCCAGCGGTGTCACGGGGAGGGGTCGGGTGCGATGACTCGTCCGACGCCCGTCGGGGTGACGCGCGCTCCCGCGGCCCGGCGCTACCGTCGTCGGCACGGTCCGTCGTGCCGGGTTGTCCGGGAGGTGCAGCGATGACGCTGCTGGTGGTCTCCATCGCTGTGGCTGCGGGCGTGCTCACCGCGCTCGCGGTGGTGGCCGCTCGCCGGCGAGGCTCCCGCGGGTTGGTGAGCGCGGCCGTGCTCGGCGTCCCCGCCGCGGCGTTCGCGCTGTCGCTCGTGGACCGTGGGACCGCTCTGACCGCCTTCACGGCCGCCGCCGTGGTCTACGTCGTGACGTTCGTCGTCTGCGACGTGACGTAGAGGTGGCGCGCCCGCGACGCCGGCCGACGAGGAGCCGACGTGCGCGGATGGCGTGGGCAGGAGGCGCTGGTCCTCCTCGCGCAGCGATGAGCCGGCAGGGTTGCTCATGACGCCCTTCCAGGTGACGCGCGCGGCGTGCGACCGCAGGTAGCGTCCAGGACAGGTGTCCGGGTTGTCCGCTTCGCGGAGGTGGGTCATGGAGCTGCTGGTGCTCGGCGCGGCCATGGCCGCAGGGCTGCTGACGGCGCTCGCCGCCGCGGCCGCCCGCCGGCGCGGGTCCCGCGCCCACGCCCTGACGGTCCTGGCCGTCGTCGTGGCCCTCGGGTACGGGCTGTCGGCGGTGGGCCGGGTGACGTCGCTGCTCGTGCTCACGCTCGCGACCGCCACGTACGGCCTCACCTACGTGCTCGGTGACATCAGGTGGGGGGTGCGGCCCGCCCCGGCTGACGAGGTCGAGCGGGAGCTCGAGGCGGCGTTCGTCGACGGGGGTGGCGCGTCGCAGGCGTGAGGGCGACGGCATGTCGGTCGGCGCCGCGGGGAGTGGTGGACCGCGACCGGTGAGAGGCGCGCCCGTCAGCCGTCCGGTGTCACGGCATGCGTCGTCACGAAGCACGCCTGTCAGCGACCCCGCAGCCCCGGCAGCAGCTCCTCCGGGAGCTCGTCGACGGGCACGACGACGAGGTCCTCGACCTTCCAGTCCAGGTCGGTGACGACCGTCCACGCCTCCTGCAGCTGCTCCGGGGTGGGCATGCCGTCGCGCGCGACGACGAACGACTCGACGTGGAACACGTGCCCCTCGTCGCGCACGCGCGAGCCGGCCTCGCGCACCCACGGCAGGCCGCGCAGCACCTCGTCGATGCGGTCGTCCAGGGGGTGCGGCGCGGAGCCGTCGACGGTCGTGGCGCGTGCGTCCATGAGGGCGGTGACGGCGACGCGCAGGTTGGTGAGCCCGTCGCGCAGGATGCTCGCGGAGATGAACAGCGCCGCTGCCGAGTCCGCCCACCACAACCCGACGCCGATGCCCAGCACGCCGACGATGCCGCCGACCGCCGTCATCCAGTCGGCCTTGTTCATGTCGGCGTCGGCGTGCAGCACGCGGTCGTGCAGGGTCTCGGCGAGCGGCATCTTGGCCCGCCCCAGCAGCACGGCCGGCACGCACGTGTACGCGAGCACCGCGATCATCAGCCACCCGGACCACACCTCCCACCCGAGCACGACGATCAGCCCCACGGGCGGGTGCTCCCCGGCGACGAGCCCGGACACCGAGTCGAACACCAGGAACGCGCCCATCGTCAGCAGCGCGGTCGCGGCCACCAGGTGCCCGATGCCCACGGAGCGGTGGTAGCCGTACGGGTGCTGCTCGCTGGGCACGCGGCCCGTGACGCGCATCGCGACCAGGAACGCGATCGGCGGGATGAACGACAGCAGGTCCTCCGCCCACGCGGCCTTCATGGCCTGCGAGCTGCCCATGACGAGGTACACGAGCGTGACGGCGGTGACGAGGAACGCGATGGTCAGCCACGCCAGGCGCTTCGCCTTGCGGGTGGCCTCGCTCGCCTCCGGCGGGAGCTCGGTGTTGCCGAAGCGGAACGACTGCTCGACGGCGCCCTGGGTCACGGTGCCTCCACCTCCTGCTCGAGCAGGAACCGCTCGAGCTCGACGAGGAACGCGTTCTCGCCCATCGGCGTGAGCATCACGTGCCCCTCGGGCTTGCCGTCGGGGTCGGTGACCGTCACGTAGGCGACGGTCACGGCGGCCTTCGACGTCCACGGCGTCGACGCGCTGAAGCCCCCGACGACGAGGTCGAGGTCGCCGCGCTCCATGTCCGCGACGAGCTCCTCCTCACCGCCGTCGGTCCAGACGACCTCGGCGTCGAGCGTGCGGGCGAAGGCCTCGACGAGGTCGACCTCGAGACCGGTCGGGGCGCCGTCGGGCCCGATCTGCGTCCAGGGCTCGTGCGGCGAGACGCCGGCGCGCAGCTCGCCACCGCGGACGGTGTCGAGGGTGCCGTCGGGGTCGGTGGGCACGGTGACCCCGCATGCCGCGAGGATGAGGACGACGAGCGGCAGCGCTGCGTGCGCGGGTCGTCGTCGGGTCGTCGTCATCCCCCCATGAGAAGCCCGGGAGCGCGACCTCGCACGTCAGCCGCGCAGCCGCTCCACCTCGACGAGCCCGGTCACCACGGGGCCGATCATCACGAGGTACATCAACCCGAGGAAGAGCGCGCCGACCAGGGTGAACCCGAGGGCGTTGCCCATCGCCCCGCGTGAGCGCAGGTGACCGACGACCTTGCGGACGAGGTGCCGGGGGTGCCGCACGTCCCAGGAGTTGAGGCGCACGTGGCGGCCCAGGTAGATGCCGAACGCGACGAGCACGAGCAGCACCGTCTCGACGGCGCGCGCCCACGGCTGCGCGAGCGCGGCCGCGGAGTCGTCACCCGTCGCCAGCAGCCCCAGCAGCACGACGAGGAACACGTTGAGCACCGTCGTGGCGACCCCGGCCATCGCGAGGGACAGCACGAGCAGCACGTCGTACCACTCGGGCACGCGCTCCCCCGCGCGCCGGTGGTTGAGGTTGAGCTCGGTGATGAGGTAGCCGGAGTTGGGCAGCAGCAGCAGCCATACCAGCCCGAGGGCGCCGGCGATCCCCCACACCACGGGCCGCGGCGTGCCGACGACGAGCAGCGGCAGCAGCACGACCACCGCGAGGCCCAGGACGACGAGCGGCGCCGCGGAGAGCACGAGGTTGAGCAGCATCGGCCGGTAGAGCCGCGTGCGGTACACCGGCGCCCGCGCGACGACCAGCGCCGCCGCGAGCACGTTGAGCAGCACGACCCCGACGATCAGGCTGTTCAGCACCCGCCCTCCCTCCGCTCGCCGCCCGGTGGGTCGACGATGGCACACGCACACCCGGCTGCCGACCCGACACCGCGGCTCACCGGCCGACTCCGCCCAGATGTGGTCACAGGTGTGACCACATGCCGTCGGCGCACCCCCATCCGCGACCACGTCGGGGGCGTCACGCGCACGAGTTCCTCGCCTCCGCGCCCGCCAGAGGTTCCGCCGTCCACGCCAGTAGCTCCGGCACCAGCGGGGAGTCCGCCTCCACCAGCGCCACGTGGTCCAGCCCCGGGTACTCACGGTGGTCGACCGCGTACCCGGCGGCGCAGCGCGCGGCGACGTACTCGTCCTGCGCGGACGCGACGACGATCGAGTCCGCGGACCCCTGCGCCACCAGCAGCGGCGCGCCGATCGGCCCCGACGGCACGTTCTCGTCGAGCCGCGCCCCGAACGCCCCCGTGTACGGGTCCGCCTGCGCCCACACCGGCTGGTCGAGCAGCAGCGCGGTCAGCACGGACACGACGACCCCCCGCTCGGCCAGACACCGCTGTGCCATCTCCTGCACGACGACGCGCGCGCCCGGTCGCACGGCGTCCGCGAGCCGCTCGTCGTCGTACGTCGCCGCGTAGCCCTCGGCCAGGTAGGCGCCGAACAGCGCGCCCACCGACACGTCCGGCAGGTGCGCGAGCAGCGCCGACGGGTTCGACGCGGGCGCGAGGGCCGCGACACCGGCCAGCTCGACGTCCGGCGCGACGAGCGCCCAGCCGCGGCCGACCACCTCGTCCGGCAGGAACATCGCGCCTGCGGCCAGCCCGCCCGGCAGCACCGACGGTGCGCAGCCGGGCGTGACCCCCGTCGTGCCGTGCGCCCACGCGACGACGTCCGCGGGCCCCCCGCCTGCCCCCGCCGCGCTCGCGGGCGCGACGACCAGGCCGGACGCGACGGTCGGCGCACCGTGGACGTCGGTCGTCGCGCGTCGGCGGCCGCCCGCGCACCGCCGTCCCGACGCCCCGCAGTCCCGCGACCAGCACCCGCACGCCCACCAGCACGGCGACGACGAGCACCGTGACGTCGGGCCACGCGAGGGCGAGCCCGCCCAGCAGCAGCGACGTCGCACCCGACAGCAGGGCGTTCGCCCGGCCCGTGCCACGCGCGACCCGCCAGCCGCGCACGCCCGGGGAGCGCCGGGCGGCGAGGAGGTCGAGCGCGCCGTCGACGACGAGCGTGACGCCCGCGGCGACCGCGAGCACCCGGATCGTCGGCCCCGGCCACACGACGACCACCAGGGCCGCGGTGAGCGCGGCGGCTCCCGGCAGCCACCAGGTGCGGGAACCGGGGCCGGCGAGCACGCCCGGCTGCTGGTCACCGGGCTCGTCGACGTCGGGCGCGTCGACACCCGGCCGGTCGGCGGCGAGCCGCACGACGCCCAGCGCGACGAGCCCCGCGGCGACACCCACCACGAGCACCGCCAGCGACACGAAGGGGCGCAGCGCGAGCAGCGCGCCGACGGGCACCGCGAGCACCGACACGGCGAGGAGCACCTGGCGCGCCCACGTCCACCGGCCTCCGCGCGCCATGCCTCGAACGTACCCGGGGCTCCGCGGGCCGCGTCGGCACCACGCGTGACGGGACGCGCGGCCCCGGGGCGGCGGGCGCACCCGTCCGGCGCAGCGGCCGCGCCCACCTCACCCTTTCGCATGAACCCGCTGCGCCGAGCGGCGCCCGGCAGTGCAGGATGGGTGCCTGGGCGATTCGTCCGTATCCACCCGACACCGACGACGGGAGAGGCAGTGCTGGACGAGCTGTGGCCGCCGCCCTTCCCGGGGCCCCACCAGCCGCGCGACGCGCACGCCGCGCACTGGGGCAACGACGTGCGGCGCAGGTTCGGTGGCACGTCCGCCGGCGCGGTGTCGGACGACGACCTGTGGGCCGACCTGCTGCGGCACGAGCACGCCGAGCGACGCCGGGCGACCGACGACGCATGGACGGCCGACGCCGCGGACGGCCACCCGCACGACGTGCCCGAGGTGCGCGGGACGGGCTCCCGTCCCGACCGTGGGGCGCGCCGCGGCCTGCCGGCGAGCTGGGTGCCCCAGGAGGAGTGGATCCCCGACCCCGTCCCGCCGCCCGAGCAGCGCTGGACCCCCGAGCAGGACTGGCTCACCGCGTTCGCCGATCGTCCCGCCGGCGTGCTCCTGCTCGACCCGCCCGCACCGCGCCGCTGGGGCCGCTGGGTCGGCCTCGCCCTCGCGGTGGTCCTGCCGCTCGCGGCGGTCGTCGCGCTCGTCGTCGTCCTGCGCTGAGCGTCTCTCGGCCCCGGCGTCCCCGGCCGCGCGTCGCCTATCGTGGCGACGTGAGCGACACGCCAGCCGGACCCACGGCCGTCCCCGACGCCGAGCTGCGCACCGACGGTGAGCGGCGCACGGTCGAGGCGCTCGACGCCGCGGGCGTCGCGTACGTCCGCACCCGTCACGGGCGCGTGGGCTCGCTCGCGGAGGCGGCGGCCGCGCGCGGCATCGAGCCGGCGGACCTCGTCAAGACGATCGTCGTGCGGCGCGGCGACGACGACTTCCTGCTCGTGCTCCTGCCGGGGGACCGCACGATCTCGTGGCCGAAGCTGCGGGCGCTGCTCGGCGTGAGCCGGCTGTCGATGCCGGACGCGGCGGTGGCGAAGGACGTCACCGGGTTCGAGCGCGGCACGATCACGCCGTTCGGGACGACGCGCGCGTGGCCGGTCGTGGTGGACGAGCGGGCTGCCGGGCGGCGCGTGTCGATCGGTGGCGGGGGGCACGGCGTGGGCGTCGAGCTCGCGACGGACGACCTGGTGCGCGCGTTGGGGGCGACGGTCGCGGACGTGAGCGAGCCGGGCTGAGGGAGCCCACCTCACCCACCCGAGAGCGTCAAGCCCTGGTCAAGTGGCGGTCGACCAGGCGTAGCGTGCCGGGAACACGTGCGCCGGCGCACGCGTTGTGAGGCAGGCAGGACGACGTTCGCCGCGCCGATGTGGGCGCCGGTCTGTACCGTCGTCCCGCCCGTCGCACCCCGGTACGACGACGTACCGGACCAGAGCACGAGGAGCACGAACGCCACATGACCGAGCTGACAGCCGCGATCGAGCGCACCCCGGAGCCGGCGGACCACGAGATCCGCATCGAGCACCGCGCGGGACGCGCCGTCGTCTGTCTGGTCGGTGAGATCGACGCGTCGTTGCGCGAGTCGGCGTCGGCGTCCATGGGGATCGCCCTCATGAGCGGTCTGCCGCTCGTCGTGGACGCCAGCGAGGCGACGTTCGTCGACTCCTCGGGCGTCGCGTTCGTGCTGCAGCTGCACCTGGCCGCCACCGAGGCGGGCGTCCCGCTGACCCTGCAGGACCCGAACCGCGTGCTGCGCGACCTGCTCGACATGGTCGGCCTGGGCGCGGTCATCCCCGACGACGTGTGACGCGTGGCGGACCGTGACGCCCGCCGCGGGTCGGTCGCGGCGATGTCGGAGGGCTCGGTTACGTTCCCGGCATGCGGTTGCTGCACACGTCGGACTGGCACCTGGGCCGGACCCTGCACGGGGTCGACCTGCTGGACCACCAGGCGTCCTTCCTGGACCACCTGGTCGACGTCGTGCGCTCCGAGCGCGTCGCCGCGGTCGTGGTCGCCGGCGACGTGTACGACCGGGCGATCCCGCCGGTCGAGGCCGTGACGCTCCTGTCCGACACGCTCGCGCGGCTCGCGGAGCACACGACGGTCGTCGTGACGTCCGGCAACCACGACTCGGCGACGCGCCTGGGGTTCGGCTCGGCGCTCATGCGGGAGCGTGTGCGGCTGCGCACGCGCGTGGCGTCGCTCGGCGAGCCCGTGGAGGTCGCCGGAGCGCTGGTCTACGGGCTGCCGTACCTCGACCCGGACGTGTGCCGCGCGGAGCTCGCGCCCGTGGCCGGCGACGGCGCGCGCACGCTGCTCCCGCGGTCGCACGAGGCGGTGACGCGGGCCGCGTTGGCACGCGTGCAGGCCGACGTGGCCACCCGGCGCGGCGGCACGCGGCCGCGGGTCGTCGTCGCGGCGCACGCGTTCGTCGTCGGCGGCCGGGCCAGCGAGTCGGAGCGCGACATCCGCGTCGGCGGGGTCGACCACGTCCCGGCCGACGTGTTCGCGGGGGCCGACTACGTCGCCCTGGGGCACCTGCACGGCCCGCAGGTCGTCGACGGCCCCGCCGGCACCGTGCTGCGCTACTCCGGGTCCCCGCTCGCGTACTCGTTCTCCGAGCAGCACCACGCCAAGTCGTCGGTGCTCGTGGACCTGTCCGGTGACGCGCCGGTGACGACCCTCGTGGCCGCGCCCGTCCCGCGTCGTCTGGCCGACGTGACGGGCACGCTCGACGACCTGCTCGGTGCCGCGGGCGAGCCGCACGTCGACGACTGGGTGCGCGTCACCGTCACCGACACGGCGCGACCCGCCGACCTGTTCCGGCGCGTCCGGCAGCGGTTCCCGCACGCCCTCGTCGTGCAGCACCGGCCCGAGCACCCCGACGCCGGGCGCGAGCGGACCGTCCTCGTCAACGCGGCCGCCGACCCCGTCGTGGTCGCCGCCGACTTCGTCGCGCACGTCACCGGCGCGCGGCCCACCGCCGCCGAGCTCGCGGTGCTGCGGGCCGCGCACGAGCACGTCGCCGCCGCGGAGCGGAGCGCCTGATGCGGCTGCGCTCGCTCACCGTCCAGGCGATCGGCCCGTTCGCAGGCCGGCACACGGTCGACCTCGACGCGCTCGGGCAGTCCGGGCTGTTCCTGCTGGAGGGGCCGACCGGGTCGGGCAAGTCGACGCTCATCGACGCCGTCGTGTTCGCGCTGTACGGGAAGGTCGCAGGCACCGACGCGTCCGACGAGCGCCTGCGCTCGGCGTACGCGGCGGACGACGTGGAGAGCGTCGTCGACCTGGTCTTCGAGGTGCCGTCGGGCGTCTACCGCGTGCGGCGCACCCCCGCGTACCGCCGGGCCAAGCGCCGTGGCGAGGGCACGACGACGGCGCAGGCGAGCGTCAAGGCCTGGCGCCTGCCGGCCGACGTGGAGCTGGGCGAGGACCCCGAGGAGCTCGACGGCGTCGGCGTGCTGCTCGGCACGCGCCTGGACGAGGTGGGCCACGAGCTGCAGCGGATCGTCGGGCTGGACCGCACGCAGTTCGTCCAGACGGTCGTGCTGCCCCAGGGCGAGTTCGCGCGGTTCCTGCGGGCCACCGGCGAGGAGCGCCGGGTGCTGCTGCAGAAGATCTTCGGCACCCAGGTGTACGAGCAGCTGCAGCAGCGGCTCGCCGCGCTGCGGGCCGAGGCGGCGCGGACCGTCGAGGCGGCGCGTGCCGGACTCGGGGAGGCGGTCGCCCACCTGCTCGGCGCCTGCGCGCTCGGCCCGGAGGAGCACGCGGCGGCACGCGTCGCGCTCGACGAGGCCGTCGCGGGCGGCCCGGGCGTCGCGGTGCGCGTCGCGGGCGTCGTCGTGGCCACGACGCGCGCGCTGGACGCCGCCGCCGGCACGCTCGCGCAGGAGGCTGCCTCCGCCCGCACGTCATGGGACGCGGCACGGGCCGCGCACGAGGCGGCGCGCGCGACCGCGGCTCTCGCCGCCCGGCGGGACGCGCTGCGCGCGGAGCGTCGCGCGCTCGACGCCGCGGCCGGGCAGCACGAGGACGACGTGCAGCGCCTCGCACGGGCGCGCGCGGCTGCCGCGGTGCGTCCGCTGCTCACCGGGTGGCAGGACGCGAGGACGGCGCACGAGGCCGGGACCAAGTCGCTGGTCGCTGCGTGCGACACGGCCCCGGCGGACCTGCTGCCGCCCGGCGGCGCGGCGGTCCTCGTCGTCGGCGGGCGCGACGGCGGTCCGGGACCCGACGCCGGCGGCACCGAGCGTCTCGACGGTGTGCTCGACGCGTGGCGGCCCCACCTGCGTGCCGAGCGTGACGCGGCCGCGGACGCCGCCGCCGCGTTGCGTCGCACGGTCGAGGTCGAGGCCGGGCTCACCGAGCGCCGCCGCGCGGTGCGCGAGCTCGCGGCGGTGCTCGAGGAGCTGCGGTCGGAGGTCGACGCCGCGACCACGTGGCTCGCCGGACGCCCGGGGAGCCGAGCGGCCCTCGAGCAGGAGCGGGACGCCGCGCGCGCGCTCGCGGGCCGGTCCGACGCCGCCGAGCAGGCCCGGACGGCCGCGCGGGCTCTCGTCGCGGACGTCGCCGCCCTGACGGCGGCGCGCGCCGACCTCGCAGCCGCGCAGGACGCCGTCGCCGGTGGTGCGGACGCCGCACGGGCCGCGGTCGCCGCCGAGGCGTCGCTGCGTGCCGCACGCGTCGCCGGCCTGGCCGGCGAGCTCGCGGCCGGTCTCGTCGCCGGCGACCCCTGCCCGGTGTGCGGTGCCTGTGAGCACCCTGCGCCGGCGTCGGTGGGCGCCGACCACGTGACCGCCGAGCAGGTGCGGGCCGCCGAGGAGGCGCGCGCCGCTGCCGAGTCGCAGCTCGCCGCGCTCGGGGCGCGTCGGGCGGCGCTCGCCGAGCGCGTCGCCGGGCTGGCCGCGCGC
This sequence comes from Cellulomonas flavigena DSM 20109, assembly GCF_000092865.1. Classification (GTDB taxonomy): domain Bacteria; phylum Actinomycetota; class Actinomycetes; order Actinomycetales; family Cellulomonadaceae; genus Cellulomonas; species Cellulomonas flavigena. The sequence goes on from NC_014151.1 coordinate 151,398, forward strand.
GTCGGGGAGCACGACGCCGGTGCGGCCGCGGCGCTGCTGCGGGCGGCCGAGGACGACGTCGCCGCTGCTGCCGCCGCCCACGCCCGGGTCGCCACCCTCGAGGCCGACCTCACGGCGCACGACGCGGCCACCCGGGACCGTGCGCAGGTGCGCGAGGAGGTCCTCGGCCAGGTCCGCGCCGCCGAGCTCACGCTCGAGACCGAGCGCGACGCTCTCGGGCGGGCCGAGGCCGAGGTCGCGGACGCGCGCGCCGACCACCCGACCGTCGCCGCCCGGCACGCCGCCCTCGACGCGCGGGCGCGCCAGGCGGTGGCGCTGCTCGACGCCCTCGACACCGAGCGTGCCGCGGCCGCCGACGAGCAGCGTCGTCACGCCGAGCTCGACGCCGCGCTGGCCGAGCACGGGTTCGCGGACGTCGCCGACGCCCGCGGCGCCTGGTGCCCCGCGACGGAGCTGGCCGACCTCGAGCGTCGCGTCGTCGCCCGCACCGCCGACGAGGCACGCGTCGACGCCGGCCTGGCCGACCCCGCGCTCGTCGCGCTGCCCGAGGACGTCGCACCCGACCTCGCCGGGACCGAGGGTGCCGAGCGTGCGGCGCGGCGCAGCGCCGACGACCTCGAGGGCCGCGCCCGCGTCGCCGCGGCGCGCGCCGAGGCCGCCGCGGACGCCGCAGCACGCGTGCGCGCCGCGGCCGAGGCGCTCGACGCCGCGGCAGCCGCAGCGGCGCCCGTGACCCGCATGGCGAACCTCGCGTCCGGGACGGGCGCCGACAACCCGCACGCCCTGTCGCTGGCCACCTACGTGCTCGGGCGTCGCTTCGAGGACGTCGTCGCCGCCGCCAACGAGCGTCTCGCCGTGATGTCCGACGGGCGGTTCGAGCTCGTCCGGTCCGACGAGAAGGAGGACGTGCGTACCCGGGCGGTCGGACTGGCGATGCGCGTCGTCGACCACCGCACCGAGCGTGCGCGTGACCCGCGGACCCTGTCCGGCGGCGAGACGTTCTACGTGTCGCTGTGCCTCGCGCTCGGCATGGCCGACGTCGTCACGGCCGAGGCGGGAGGCGTCGAGCTCGGCACCCTGTTCGTGGACGAGGGCTTCGGTGCGCTCGACCCGCACGTCCTCGACCAGGTGCTGGCCGAGCTCGGCCGGCTGCGGCACGGCGGGCGCGTCGTCGGCATCGTCTCCCACGTGGAGACCCTCAAGCAGGCGGTCGCCGACCGGATCGAGGTGCGGCCGACGCCCGCCGGTCCGAGCACGCTCACCGTGCTCGCAGGCTGACCGTCCTCACCACGTCCAGCCCCGCGCGGCCAGCTCGACCTCCTCGCGGAACCGCTCCTGCGCGTCCCCCCTGGCTGCGGGCCGCACCTCGACCCCCGCCAGTCGGCACGCCTCGGCGAGGAGCTGGTCGTAGGCGAGCTGCGAGGCGATGATCCGTTCCGCACGGGCGAACGTCCGGTCGTCGGCCTCGAGGCGTTGCACGTGGTTCGCGACCGCACCCAGCCGCTGCTGCACGCGCAGCGTGAGGAACGGGTCGTACGGCTTCGGGTGGTGCCGGCGCAGGTGCTGCGCGGCGTGCTCGAGCCGCTGCGCCAGCGCCACCCGCCACGGCGGCGTCTCGTCGTCGGAGGGGATCAGGGACCAGAGGGCGCAGAGCAGCAGCGTCGGGATCACCGACATCGCCCCGAGGAGAGCCCAGGTCATCGCGCGTCCTCCGTCGTCCCTACGACGAGCGTAGATGTGCGCTGTGACGCACGCCACACGATCGGGCGTCAGCGACGGCGGTCGAGCGCGTGCGAGCGCGACGCGGGCACTGGCCCTACGGTGGGCCCCTGACGAGGCACGGCACGAGGGGAGCACATGGGCGTCAAGGCAGTGGTGACGGGCGTCGTCGCGCTCGGGCTCGTCGCGGTGGGCGCGGTCGTCGCCGACGGGTTCGCGCGCAGCAGCGCCGAGGACGACGCCGCGGCGCTCCTCGCGCAGCAGCTCGACGTGGAGGGCACCCCGCAGGTCCGCATCGACGGCTTCCCGTTCCTCACGCAGCTCGCTGCGCGCTCGCTCGACGACGTCCACGCGACGGCGACCCGCGTGACGCTCGAGGGTCTGGCGGTGACCGATGTCGTCGTCGACGCCACCGACGTCACGCTCGACCCGCCCCACCGGGCCGGCACGGCCCGGCTCCAGGCGACCGTGCCCGCGTCGTCCGTGCAGCAGGTCGTCGAGGCCCGCGCCGATCTCGAGGTCGCCGTGGACGGCGACGTCCTGCGCGCCGCCGGGGACCTGTTCGGCATCCCGCTCACCGTCGCGCTGGTCCCGCGCGTCGCCGACGGCCGCATGCTCGTCGACGTCCAGGAGGTCACCCTCGGCGCCGGCACGCTGCGCCTCGAAGAGCTCCCCGGAGACGTCGCCGAGCGGCTCGTCGGCATCGAGGTGCCGCTCGACGGCCTGCCCGACGGGGTCCGGCTCGAGGACGCGGTCGTCGTGCCCGACGGCGTCCGCTTCACCGCGACCGGCACCGACGTCGCCCTGGAGGTCGTCCCGTGACCCCGGCCACGCTCGGCCACGCTGCGCCGACCCCCGCGGTGCTCGCTGCCGCGCCGTCCGGGGCCACCGAGGGCCTCGCCGGGCTGTGGGAGCAGGTCACGACGCCGCAGCCCGCACCCGGTCGCACCGCGGTGCTCGTGGTCGGCGCCGTCGTGCTCGCCGCGCTCATGCTCCCGGGCGTCTGGCACCTGCTGCGGCACGGCCTGACGATCGTGCACGAGGCCGCGCACGCCGGTGTCGCCGTGCTGGTCGGGCGGCGGCTCTCGGGGATCCGCGTGCACTCCGACACCTCGGGCCTGACGGTCTCCCGCGGTCGTGCCCGCGGACCCGGCATGGTGGCGACCGTCGCCGCGGGCTACCCCGGCCCTGCCCTGCTGGGTGCGGCCGCGGCCTGGCTGCTGTCGCGCGGGTACGCGCTCGGTGTGCTGTGGCTGCTGCTGCTGGTCGTGGTGCTCGTGCTGCTGCAGATCCGCAACTGGTACGGGCTGTGGGCGGTGCTGGTCAGCGGGGTCGCGCTCGTCGCCGTCACCCTGTGGGCGCCCGCGCAGGTGCAGACGGTCGTCGCTGCCGGCCTGACGTGGTTCTTCCTGCTCGGTGCGCCGCGCGCGGTCGTCGAGATGCAGGTCCAGCGGCGCCGGGTGCGGCGCCGCGGCGGGCGGGACGAGTCCGACGCGGGCCTGCTCGCGGGTCTGACGCACGTGCCCGCGATCGTCTGGGTGGGTGCGTTCCTGGCGGTCTGCGGTGTGCTGCTCGCCGCGGGCGGTGCGTGGTTGCTCGCCGCCTGGCCTGTGACCGGAATCACGTACCCGCCTTGGGCCGATGTGCCCACGTGTGACCCGATGTGCCCTTCGGCGGCGTCCGCCACAGCTCCCGGACTGCCGTTCAGCGTCTGCGATAGTGAAGCGGTGAGCACACCTCCCGAGATCGAGCCGCACTCGGGCCGCAACGAGTCGCTCTCCCTGCGGCGCGCGCTCGCCCTGCTCGACGTCTGCGCCCGGGAGACGGACCCGACAGGCCTGACGGCCGCCGAGATCGGGCGCCGGCTCGGCGTCCACAAGTCGACCGTGCTGCGGCTGGCCGCGCCCCTGCTCGAGTCCGAGCTGCTGCGCCGCGACACCACCAGCGGACGGTTCCGCCTCGGTCCCGGTGCGCTGCGCCTCGGTCACGCCTACCTGTCGACGCTCGACGTCGAGTCCGTCGCCGCCCCCTCCCTCGACGAGCTCGCACGCACCACCGGCTGCCTCACCGTGCTCACGGTGCCCGACGGACTGCAGTCGCGGATCGCCGGCCACCGGCCCGCCCCCGGGACCGCCGGCCGCGCCGTGCCGCGCCTGCCGAGCGTCGTGCCGCTGCACTGCACCGCACCCGGCAAGGCCATCCTCTCGGTCGCCGGCACCGCGCTGCTCGAGCGCGCCGTCGCCGGCGGGCTGCGCCCCGTCACGCCCCGCTCGATCACCGACCCGGGTGAGCTCCGCGCCGAGGTGCTGCGCACGCGCCGCCGCGGGTTCGCCGTGGACGACCGTGAGTTCGACCCCGACGTGCGAGCCGTCGCCGCCCCGGTGCTCGACCACACCGGCGACGTGGTCGCCGCCCTGGCAGTCGTCGGGCCCGCGGCGCGCATGTCCGCCGCCGCGGTGCAGGAGCACGCACGGTCGGTCGTCCTCGCGGCACGGACCGTCACGCGTCGGCTCGGCGGTGCGGGACTGGGCCCTAGCGCGGCGGCCGGCGGGGCGGCGGAGGACCTGCGCGCCCGTCGCGGCGCCTGAGCCTCAGCCTGCCCGCAGCCACGTGGCCGGCAGCCAGTCGGACGGCGACCACTGCGCCGGCAGCCACTCCGACGGCCACCACGCCGTGGGCTCGGACCCGACGACGACGCACCGCCCGACCGCACGGGTCAGCGCGTCGTGCTCCGCGGGCGTGACCCACAGGCCGTAGGCCGCCTTGACGGTCGCCTGCCGCAGCGCGTACGCGCAGCGGTAACCCTTGTTGGGCGGCAGCCATGTCGCCGCGTCGCCGGCGCCCTTGCTCTGGTTCGTGCTCCCGTCGACGGCCAGCAGGTTCGCGGGATCGTTCGCGAACTGCGCCCGCTTCGTCCTCGACCAGCGGTGGGCGCCCTTCTGCCAGGCGTCCGCCAGGGCGACGACGTGGTCGATCTGCACCTCGGCCGACCGCGGTCCGCGCTCGAACGCGATGGTCGAGCCGGTGTACGGGTCCGCGAGCGTGCCGCGCAGCACCACGCAGTCGCGCGTCGCGGGGTCGACGACGACGTCGACGAGGTCCCGGCGCAGCACGTCGTTGCGGGTGTCGCAGCCGTTGCGGTCGACGTCGGCCCACGCCTGACCGAACGCCTCGCGGTCGTAGCCCGTCCGCGGCGCCCGTCCCTTGACGTCCAGCGCGGCGAGCGCCGCACGGCCGGCCGCGAGGTCCTCGACCGTCACGGGGTACCGCGCCGCGGCCTGCGCCTCGGCCACCACGGGCACCCCGAGCCCGGCGGCGACCGCCAGCATGAGCACCAGCACCCAGTGCCACCGCGACCGACGCCGCAGCGGCGGCAGACCGCCCCGGCGCCGTCCGCCGTCCCCGCCGCGTCCGGCCGGGTGGGTGGTGCGCTCAGCGGTGAGGAGGTCGGCCACGGGCGGAAGCATGCCGGTTCCCGCCCTCACGCGTCCGCACGGCTCGCCGCCCCTGTGCACATCGACCCGTCCCCACCGGCCCCCGCCCGCGGGGGAGGGTCAGGCGTCGGGGACGTCGACCGGGAGGGCCTCGTGACCCGGCCGGCCGTGGGTGCGCTCGCGTTCCTTGAGCTGCGCCTCGTAGACGTGACGTCGCCCCGCGGTCAGCTCGTCGCGGACGCGCTGCTCGGCCTCGGCGAACGCGCGGTGGTAGCCGGAGTCGAAGTCCTCCACGACCTGGAACGTCCAGCGCCCCGCCAGCACGTTGCGCCCCACGACGTCGGCGCGTACCCGGTCCGCGAGCTCGGCGTGCCCGGCCTTCTCGAGGTCGTCGAGCGCCTCCTGCAGCTCGAGATCGGCGCGCCCGACGAGCCGGTGGAACGCGTACAGCATGCCGCGCGCGTGCTCGACGACCTCGAACGCCGCCGTCACCCCGCCCACGGCGGCGATCGTCGCGTCGTCGACGCCCGCGGGTGGGACGTGCCGGTCGTCGGGGCCGTCGTCGGCGGTGCGCTGCGTGGGCCGGGGCGTCGCGTCGTCCATCCGTCCACCCTGCCGACCGCCCCGCGGTCCCGCACGCCGAGGGGCCCGTCAGGACGAACGTCCGGTGGCCCCCGGGGCTGCGGCGCGGAATGCTCGCACCGGACGGGCGCAGCCGCGCGCAGGGCACGAGGGAGAGAGCATGACCGCGACGGACGCGCACCAGCCGGGGCCCCGGAGCATCCTGCGCCGGAGGTCGGTCGAGACCGCGATGAGGGCGGTCGACGACCCGGACCGCAGGCTGCGTCGCACGCTCGGCGCGTGGGACCTGGCGGTCATGGGGGTGGCCGTCGCGGTGGGCGCCGGCATCTTCTCGGTGGGGGCGACGGCGGCCGCGCGGTACGCGGGGCCCTCGGTGATCGTCTCGTTCCTCATCGCCGCGGTCGTCTGCTCGCTGGCGATCATGTGCTACGCGGAGTTCGCGTCGACGATGCCCGTCGCGGGGTCGGCGTACACGTACTCCTACACGACGATGGGCGAGTTCATCGCGTGGATCATCGGCTGGGACCTCATCCTCGAGATGCTCCTGGCGGGCGCCGTGATCGCGAAGTTCTGGGGCGTCTACCTGGCGGACGCGCTGGGGCTGTTCGGGTTCGACGTGCCGCCGACGGTCGTGGTCGCGGGGGCGGACGTGAGCTGGGGACCCGTCGTCATCGTCGCGCTGTTCACCACGCTGCTGGCGGTCGGGACGCGGCTGAGCGCGCGGGTGAACTCCGTCTTCACGATCATCAAGGTCGGCATCACGCTGTTCGTCATCGTCGTCGGGTTCTTCTACGTGAAGGCCGAGAACTGGTCGCCGTTCGTGCCGCCGTCGCAGCCCGCGGAGCCGGGCACCTCGGCCCTCGAGCAGCCGCTGACCGGGTTCCTGCTCGGCCTCGAGCCCAGCACGTACGGGATCATGGGCATCCTGTCCGGCGCGGCGCTCGTGTTCTTCGCGTTCATCGGGTTCGACGTGGTCGCGACGACGGCCGAGGAGACCAAGGACCCGCAGCGTGCCGTGCCGCGTGGCATCCTCGGCGGGCTCGCGCTGGTGACGGTGCTGTACGTGCTGGTGACGGTCGTGGTCACGGGCATGGTGAGCTACACCGAGCTGGCGGCGTCGGACGCGCCCTCGCTGACGACGGCGTTCGTGCTGGTCGGCGCGGACTGGGCCGGCCGCGTCATCTCCGTCGGCATCCTCGTCGGTCTGACCAGCGTGCTCATGGTGCTGCTGCTGGGGCTGACGCGCGTGGTGTTCGCGATGAGCCGCGACGGTCTGCTGCCGCGCGGGGTGTCGCGCACGTCGCCGCGATTCGGCACGCCGCTGCGGCTGCAGGTCGGCGTGGGTGTCGTGGTCGCGCTGATCGCCGGGCTGTCGGAGGTCGAGCTGCTGGAGGAGATGATCAACATCGGGACGCTGTCGGCGTTCGTGCTGGTGTGCTTCGGCATCCCGCTGCTGCGCCGCTCGCGTCCCGACCTGCCGCGGGGGTTCCGGGTGCCGTTCTCGCCGGTGCTGCCGGTGGTCGCCGGTCTGGCGTGCATCTGGCTGATGCTCAACCTCACGACGCTGACGTGGCTGCGGTTCCTCGTGTGGGTGGTCGTGGGCGCGGTCATCTACTTCTCCTACTCGTACCGCCGCTCGCTGCTGGGGCGCGGGGTCGCGGCGACGACGGACGACGAGGCTGCGGGGGAGCCCACGGTCACCCACTGACCGCCGTGGGCCGACCACAGGAGCCGGTTCACCCGATCGCGTCCACAGCCGGGTCCAGGGGCCCGTCCGGGGAGTGGTGCGCTGCGGCATACTGGCCGCTCACCCCACCCGAAGGGACCCGTCCGTGACCGTCTTCCTCGTCATCGGGGGCATCGGCCTCGTCGTCCTGCTCGCGTCGCTGGTGTTCGGTGACGTCTTCGAGTCGTTCGACATCGGCGAGGGCGGCTTCTCCGGCATCGCGGCCGGGGTCGGGGCGGTCGTGTTCGGATCGAGCGGGGTCATCGCGCTCGCGCAGGACCTGGACCTGGTGTGGGCCTACGTCATCGGCGTCGCCTTCGCGGTGGTCGCGTTCCTCGTCGCGCAGCAGCTTGTGAAGCGGCTCTCGGACACCGAGGACGCCCCGCCGCCGCCGCTCGACGGCGCGTTCGGCATGACGACGTCGACCACGGGCCCGGGCGGCGGCGAGGTCCGCCTCGAGGGCGTGCGTGACCTCGAGGCCCGGCTCGCGTGGGCCGAGGAGGAGATTCCCGCCGGCACGCGCGTCGTCGTCGTCGGGGTCTCCGGGTCGCGCGTGCAGGTGACGCGCGCCTGACGCCCCCCGCAGCAGCGCCGGACCGCGTCGTGGAGGCGACGCGGCACCCGCGTCCACCCCTGATCAGCAGCACCGCGCAGGACCCAGAGGAAGGAGCCCGGCCCGGCCGGGACCATCATGTTCAACGTCGTGGAGGACGGGGCCACCATCCTGGCCGTCGCCGCGCTGATCATCGCGTTCGTCGCGGTGATTGCGCTCATCACCAAGCGCATCCGCCGGGTGCCGCCCAACGAGGCGCTGATCATCGTCGGCCGCGGTGCCGGTCGGGGTGCGGCGGCCGATGCCGGGCAGCGCGTGGTCGTCGGCGGGCGGGTGTTCGTGTGGCCGGTCCTGCAGCAGGGCTTCCCGATCTCCCTCGAGCAGCGCCAGATCGGCATCACGGTCGAGGGTGTCGACAAGAACCGCATCAAGCTCGCCATCAAGGCGTCCATCAACTTCAAGGTCCGTGGGGACGAGGAGGGTGTGCGCCGCGCCGCGCAGCGCTTCCTCTCGCAGCAGGCGACGCTGACCGACGTCATCAAGGAGTCCCTCGAGGGCTCGCTGCGCTCGATCATCGGCGACATGACGATCGAGCAGATCATCAGCGACCGGAAGTCGCTGCAGGACGCGGTCGTCAACTCCACCAAGACCGACCTGGCCGAGCAGGGTCTGCAGGTCGACCTGCTCAACATCTCCGACATCTCGACCCCGGGCTCGGACTACCTCGCCAACCTCGGCCGTGCCGAGGCCGCGCGTGCGCGCCAGGTCGCCGAGGTCAAGGAGGCCGAGGCGCAGCAGGTCTCCGAGTTCGCCAAGATCGTCGCGATGGAGGCCATCGCCGAGCGTCAGCGCGACCTCGCGCTCAAGCAGGCCGCCATCAAGGCGGAGACCGACCGCGCCAACGCCGAGGCGAACGCCTCCGGGCAGCTCGCGCGCGCCGAGCAGGACAAGCTCGTCGCCGCGCAGGAGCGCGAGGCCCTGGTCGAGAAGGCCCGGGTGACCGAGGAGCAGCTCGACATCGACGTCCGCAAGCCGGCGGAGGCGCGCGCGTACGCCGCGGTCCAGCAGGCCACCGCCGAGCGCGACGCGGCCAACGCGGCCGCCGAGGCCGACGCCTACCGCCGCATGAAGGTCGCCGAGGCCAACAAGATCGCGACGGTCCAGGACGCCGAGGCTGCCGCCGAGGCCACGATCCGTGCCGGTAACGCCGAGCGTGACCGCCAGCTCGCCGAGGCCAAGGCGCTCGAGGCGCTGGGTCTGGCCCGCGCCGCGGCCGCCAAGGCCGAGGGTCTCGCGCAGGCGGAGGCCACGCGTGCGCAGGCCGAGGCCCTGCGCGAGCAGGGTGAGGCGGTCCTCGCGCAGCAGGTCATCGCCCTGCTGCCCGAGATCGTGCGCGCCGCGGCCGAGCCGATCGGCGCGATCGACCAGCTCACGGTCGTCTCGACGGACGGTGCGTCCGGCCTCACCCGGACCGTCGGGCAGGTGCTCGGCGAGGGTCAGGAGGTCATCAAGTCCCTCACGGGCCTCGACCTCAACACCCTCGTCGCGAGCATCGCCGACAAGGCCGTCGCGGGCAGGCCGGTCGCCGGCAACGGGACGCCGCCTCAGGGCTGAGCTCCGTACCACGTCGACGCGCCCGGTTCCCGCGAGGGACCGGGCGCGTCCGTGCGTCCGGCTCCTGGGACGCGGGGCGTGCGACACCGGGCGCACGTCGCTCACGGGTGCTGATGAGCGCACTCAGCCCGGCGTCGCGGCGGCGTCGTCCTGGATGCCGAACGGGCGACCGCCAGTCGCCCCGCTCGGCGGGGAGGCGGGTGCGCCGACCGGAACCTGACTCCCCGACAGGGCGCCCGAACGGTGACCCAGGTTCCGCTCGGCGGGGAGGCGGGTGCGCCGACCGGAACCTGACTCCCCGACAGGGCGCCCGAACGGTGACCGAGGTTCCGCTCGGCGGGGAGGCGGGTGCGCCGACCGGAACCTGACTCCCCGACAGGGCGCCCGAACGGTGACCGAGGTTCCGCTCGGCGGGGAGGCGGGTGCGCCGACCGGAACCTGACTCCCCGACAGGGCGCCCGAACGGTGACCCAGGTTCCGCTCGGCGGGGGAGGGGGTGGGTGCGGGTGTCCTGGTGCGGGGTGGGCGGGGGCGACGAAGGATGGTGGGCATGGCCCTCCCGACGCTGCCCACCCGTCCCGTCGCGGACCCCGCCGCTGTCGTGCAGGGCGACCGGTACCGCATCACGGTCCTCACCGAGGGCCTGCTGCGTCTCGAGCACTCGCCCGACGGGACCTTCGAGGACCGGCCGTCCACGTTCGCGCTCCACCGGCAGCAGCCGGTGCCGGAGTTCCGCGTCGTCGACCAGGGCACGCACCTGGAGGTGGTCACGCGGCGCATGCGGCTGACGTACGACAAGGGCCCGTTCACCACCAGCGGCCTGTCGGTCGCGGTGCTGGGGGCGGTGACGACGTGGCACTCGGTGTGGCGGTACGGCCAGGACGACGACGGCCGCAACCTGGGCGGAACGGCCCGCACCCTCGACGAGGCCGACGGTGCCGTCCCCCTGGAGCCCGGCGTGGTGGGGCGCAACGGCTACGCGGTGATCGACGACTCGTCGTCCCTGCTGCTCACCGACGACGGCTGGGTCGCGCCGCGTGACGACGGCCGCACCGACCTGTACGTCTTCGCGTACGGCCACGACCACGCCGAGGCGGTGCGCGCGCTGTACGCGGTCTCGGGTGCGCAGCCGGTGCTCCCGCGCTGGGCGCTGGGCAACTGGTGGAGCCGCTACCACCGCTACGCGGCCGACGAGTACCTGGCGCTCCTGACGAGGTTCCGCGCGGCCGGCCTGCCGTTCTCCGTCGCGGTCCTCGACATGGACTGGCACGTCACCGACGTCGACCCCGCGATCTCGAGCGGCTGGACGGGCTACTCGTGGGACCGCGAGGTCTTCCCGGACCCGCGCGCGTTCCTCGCCGAGGTCCACCGTCGTGGCCTGCGCGTGACGCTCAACGTGCACCCGGCGGACGGGGTCGGCCCGCACGAGGACGCGTACGTCGCGATGTGCGCCGCGCTCGGCCTCGACCCCACGGACCGTGACCCCGTCGCGTTCGACGTCACCGACGAGGCGTTCCTCACCGCGTACCTCGACGTGCTGCACCGGGGCCTGGAGGACGACGGCGTCGACTTCTGGTGGATCGACTGGCAGCAGGGCTCGCACTCGCGGGTCGCGGGGATCGACCCGCTGTGGATGCTCAACCACTTCCACTTCCTCGACAACGCGCGCGGCGGCCGGCGGCCCCTGACCTTCTCGCGCTACGCGGGCCCCGGCTCGCACCGGTACCCGGTGGGTTTCTCGGGGGACGCGGTGGTGTCGTGGGCGTCGCTGGCGTTCCAGCCGCACTTCACCGCCGCGGCCGCGAACATCGGGTACGGCTGGTGGAGCCACGACGTCGGCGGGCACATGTTCGGCGCGAAGGACGACGAGCTCGCGACGCGCTGGGTGCAGCTCGGGGTGTTCTCGCCGATCCTGCGGCTGCACTCGTCGAACAACCCGTTCCTCACCAAGGAGCCGTGGTCGTTCGGCCCGGAGCACGAGGCCGCCCAGACGGCCGCGCTGCGGCTGCGGCACCGCCTGGTGCCGTACCTGCACACGATGAACCACCGGGCGGCGCGCGAGGGCGTGCCGCTCGTGACGCCGATGTACCACCGCTGGCCTCGCCACCCCGAGGCGTACGAGGTCCCGGGCCAGGTCGCGTTCGGCTCGCAGCTGCTGGTGGCGCCGGTGACGGGGCCGCGGGACCGGGAGTCCGCGACGGCGGCCGTGCGCGCGTGGCTCCCGGACGGCGTGTGGGTCGACGTGCTGACGGGTCTGGTCTACGACGGGGGCCGGGAGCTGGTGCTGCACCGCGACCTGACGTCCGTCCCGGTGCTCGCGCCCGCGGGTGCGCTGGTCCCGCTCGACGCGGCCGACGTGCCGGCCGACGACCCGGTCGAGCCGGACGCCCTGGAGGTGCTGGTCGTCGTCGGTGCGGACGGCGGCCTCACGCTGGTGGAGGACGACGGCACGGGCGACGGGCTCGACGAGGCGCGCGTGGTCCGCACGCCGCTGACCTGGGACCAGGCCGCCGGTGTGCTGACGGTCGGCCCGGCGGCGGGGGCGACGGGCGTGCTGCCGGCCGTGCGGACGTGGACGGCGACGTTCGTGTCGGTGGCCGGCGGGGTCGCGCCGGTCGCGACCATCGAGGGCGGAGCCGTCGAGCCGGGCGTGGTCCGCACCGCCGACGGGCACCTGCGTGTCACGGTGGCCGACGTGCCCGTCGGTGCGGTGCTGCGCGTGGGCCTGGGCGAGGCCCCGGAGCTGCGCCCGAACGACGTCGCGGGTCGGCTGCACCGACTGCTCGACGCGGCGCAGGTGGGGTTCGAGCTCAAGCGGCGCGTGCTGGAGGTGCTGACGTCCGACCGCCCGCTGCACGTGCGTCTGGCGCACCTCGCGGCGCTCGACGTGCCGGCGTCGCTGCGCGCGGCGGTCGAGGAGGTCGTGCTGGCGCGGGCGTCGGCCTGACTCGCGCGGCCACCTAGGGTGGGCGGCGTGGAGGAGTACGCGATGACCGGGTTCCGGGTCCGCGAGCACCGGGTCGAGGTGCCGGTGGACTGGTCGGACCCGACCCGCTTCGGCTCGATCGAGGTGTTCGCGCGCGAGGTCGTGGACCCCCAGCGTGCCGCCGACGACCTGCCGCTGCTGCTGTTCCTGCAGGGTGGCCCGGGCGGCATGTCCCCGCGGCCGGCGCCCGGTGGCTGGCTCGCCACGGCGCTGCGCACCCACCGCGTCGTGCTGCTCGACCAGCGCGGCACGGGTCGCTCGTCGCGCGTCGACGGCACGGACGTCGCGGCCCTGGGCGACGCGGCGGGGGACCACCTCGCGTGCTTCCGTGCCGACGCGGTCGTCGCCGACGCCGAGCACCTGCGCCGCACCGTGTACGGCGGGCGGCGGTGGACGACGCTCGGGCAGTCGTACGGCGGGTTCCTCACGCTCACGTACCTCTCGCGGCACCCCGAGGCGCTCGACGCGTGCTGGGTCACCGGGGGGCTGCCGCCGGTCGGCGCCACGGCCGAGGACGTCTACGCGGCGACGTACCCGCGGCAGGCCGCCCGTAACCGCGCGCTGGCGCGGGCGTTCCCCGACGACGTCGACCTGCTGGGCCGCCTGGCGGACCGCGTCGCCGCCGGGGACGTCGTGCTGCCGAACCGTGACGTGCTCACCGTCGAACGCCTGCAGACCCTCGGGATGGACCTGGGCATGAGCACCGGGGCCGACGGCCTGCACTGGCTGCTCGACACCGCGCTGGACCGCCGCGGCGAGCCCGCACCCGGATTCCTCGCGCAGGTCGCCGCCCGCACCGGGTTCGACACCAACCCCCTGTACCTCGTGCTCCAGGAGGCCATCTACCACTCCGGCCCCCGCGAGCCCGGGTGGGCCGCGGCCACCGAGCACGCGCGGCACCCGGCGTTCGCCGCCGCCGCGCGGCCGCTGCAGCTCACCGGCGAGGCGGCGTACCCCTGGATGTTCTCGCAGGTCAGCGCGCTGCGGCCGTTCGCCGCCGCCGCCGAGGCGCTCGCGTCGCGCACGTCGTGGCCCGAGCTGTACGACGTCGACCGCCTCGCCGCCAACGAGGTCCCCGTCGCCGCCGTGCAGTACTACGACGACCCGTACGTCGACCTCGACCTCGCGCTGGCGACCGACCTGGGCAACAGCCAGGTGTGGGTCACCAACGAGTTCCTCCACGACGGCCTGCGCGTCGCGGGCGACACGATCCTCCCGCGCCTCGCCGACCTCACCGCCGGCCGCTGGACGGTCACCTCGCGCTGACGCCTCCCACGTCGCACCCGGGTCCGCTACGTCACCAGCGGGTGGATCGCGTACACCAGCCCGACGACGGCGCCCAGGGCGATGACGACGCCCGTCCACACGAGCAGCCGCGCGGTCCGACGGGTGCGTCGTTCGTCGTCCACCGGAAGGCCCTCCTGTGCTGTCGGACGCCAGGGCGTCCACTGTGTCCCGCGGCCGCGGGACGCGCACCCCGGCCGCGGCGCGCGAGCCCGATCGACCCGGTCGAGACGCAGGGCTGAACGCCGGGTCGGCGCTGAACGTCGGGTCGGCGCGGTGCTCGCCGTGGGAGCCGCGCCGGGCCCGCGGAGAGCGGGCCCGGCGGCCCGTCGTCAGCCGGCGACGAGCAGCGCCGTCGCCGCGCCGGCGGTGGCCACGACGACCAGCCCGGCGCACAGCGCCACCAGCGCGAGCATCGCTCGCAGCCGACCGTTCCACGCCTCGCTCCGTGCGTTCATGTGATCCACCTCCGTCGTCCGGGTCGCCAGGGCCGTGACCGGTCGGCCGGGCCCGCGGGTCCGGCTCACCGGGCGTCCCGCCGGTGCCAGCAGAGCACCCCACCCCCGAGGTGCGCGACCGGAAACCTCCGCCGCCCCCAGCTGTCCCAGCCGCCTGCGTCGGCCGACGAGGAGTGCCGGCCCGGCCTCTCGCGGACGTGGGTGCGGTGCCGGATCGCCCCTACGGGCGGGTGGCGATCGGGTGACCTGGGGACGCCGGTAGCAGGTGACGCGGACAAATCGGGCACGATGGACCCCCGCCCCCCTCGGAAGGTTCCTGCATGCGTCCGTCCCGCACCCGTCCCGCGAAGCACCTGACGACACTGGTCGTCGCGTCGGCACTCGGGCTCGCCGCGTGCACCGGTGGGTCGACGGACCCCGACGCCACGCCCACGCCGACCGTCGACCCGGGGCCGCAGCCCGAGGACGTCGTCGCGACGGCGGTGATCCCCGAGGCCGGGATGGACCTCGAGGTGCGCGTCCACCCGCTCGTGCGGGCCGGTGAGCACGTCGTGCTCACCGTCGACGTCGTGCCGCCCGAGGCGCCTGAGGACCTCGTGCACCTTCGTGGCTTCGGCGTGACGTCGTTCATCGCGAGCTCGTGGCCGCCCGTCAACGTCCGCCTCATGGACCTCGCACGCGACGTGGTCCTCCACGTCGGGGCCGACAGCGACGGGGAGCCGGTCGTCGCCCCGGAGGACTGGAGCAGGTTCCGGACGGAGCGTGGCACGCGGCTCCAGATGCCGTTCGCGGCCCCGGCCGACGACGTCGACGCGCTGTCCCTCTTCTTCCCCGGTGCGCCGCTGTTCGCGCAGGTACCGATCATCGACGGCGAGCTGCCGTCGGCGGTCCACCCCGACGACGTGGCCGCGGCGGAGGCCGCCGCCGCGACGGCTGCCGCCCGTGCGTCCGCGAGCCCGTCCGCGACGCCGGACGTCGAGGAGACCGCACCGCCGGAGGAGCTCGACCTCGACGCGGTCGTCGAGGCGCCGGTCTTCCCCCTCGAGTCGACGACCGCCGAGCTCGACGGCGCTGTGCAGACCATCGAGTCGACCGAGAAGGTCGAGGTCACCCTCGGGTCCGACGTGCTGTTCGCGTTCGACTCGGCCGACCTCACCCCGGAGTCCGCGGACGCGGTGGCGCTCGTCGCGCAGCGGCTCGCCGAGCGGGAGGCCGGCAGCGTCGAGGTCGTGGGCCACACCGACGACCAGGCGGACGACACCTACAACCTCGACCTGTCGCGGCGCCGGGCGCAGGCCGTCGCGGACGCGCTCGAGGCCCAGGTCGCCGGCTCGGGTCACCGCATGCGGGTGGCCGGGCGCGGCGAGTCGGAGCCTGTCGTGCCCAACGACTCCGAGGAGAACCGCGCGCTCAACCGCCGCGTGACGGTGTCGCTGACGTCGAAGGTCGTCACCCGCACCGACGTCACGACGACCGGGGAGCTGCCGCCGTTCGGCGGGGTCGTCGGCACCGCGGGCACCCCGGTGCGCGTGGAGAGCGGCTCGCGCGTGTGGGAGGCCGACGCGACCGCACGTCGCGTGCACGGTCACGTCGTCGTCGACCTCACCGTGCACGGCGCCGACGAGGAGGACGGCAACCACACGGCCATCGGGTTCATGCGGGGCTTCGGCACCCACCGGCTCGGCGACACCATCGCCCCGCACGAGAACACCGCCCGCGCGACGGTGCTCCAGGGCGCGACGCGCCTGTTCCCGCTGGACTACCGCGTCGGCGAGAACGAGGCGTACCCCGACGGCGAGTGGTTCACCGCCTCCGACCTCCATGCCGGGCACTGGGTCGACGGGGGCCAGACCCGGACGTACTCGTTCGTCTACCCGCGTCTGGACGTCGACACCCTGGCGTTCCAGATCGGGACGGGCATCGCGTTCGACACCGACGTCCGGCTGCTCGACGTGCCGGTCGCCCCGGGCGACGAGGTCGCCACCCCCGGTCCGCGCGACTGACTCACGAACAGGACGTCCCGACATGCGCCTCCGCCACCGCCGAGGCGGTCACGGTCCTGGAGGTCGCGGCCGCGCGCATCGGCGAGCGGGAGCCCGGTACGGTCCTGGTCGTCGGGCACACCGACGACCAGGGGGACGACGCGTACAACCGCGACCTGTCGCTGCGTCGCGCGCGGGCCGTCGCCGACGCGCTGGCCGGCCTCGTGGACCCCGCGCGGTACCCGGCCGACGTCGAGGGCCGCGGCGAGTCCGAGCCGTTCGTGGCGAACGACAGCGAGGAGAACCGGGCGCTCAACCGCCGCGTCACGCTGACGCTCGTCTCGTCAGGTCGTGACGCGCACGACCTGACGACCATGGGCGAGCTGCCGCCCTTCGAGCGCGGCGTCGTCGCCGAGGCGGGCGCGCCCGTGCGTATCGTCTCCGGTCTGCGGCCCTGGGACGTGGAGGCGAGCGCCCGCCGGGTGGCAGGGCACGTCGTCGTCGACCTGCGCGTCACGGCGCGCGACGACGCGTCGCACCTCACATCGGTCGCGTTCCTCACGTCGCTCTTCGGGCACCGGGGCGACGGCGCCAGGAACCCGCACTCCACGAGCAACAACGCGACCGCCCTGTCCGGCGCGACGCGGCTCTACGCGCTGGACTACCGCGTGGACCACGAGACCGCGGAGGCCGGCCTGTGGCTCCCGGTCGCGGACCTCTGGGGCGGCGCCTCCCTGGACGACGGGCAGAGCGCCGTCTTCTCGTACGTCTTCCCCCGGCTGGACGGTGACACGGTGACGCTCCAGTTCGGGTCGGGACGTGGGGAGGACGACCTGCGGATCGTCGACGTCCCCGTGGTCGACTGACACGGCTGCGGTTCCGCCTGCGACGGCCGCGGGCGGGCGACTCCGTGCCGTTGGTCCCTTGCCGCGCGGACGGGCCTCGCCCGACGTCGACGGATCGCCGCGCACGGCCCCGAGGGCGCGTCCGGCGAAGCGATTCGGCTGTTTGACCAGCCACGGGACCGGGACGAGGTTCGGGCCGCCCGGTGATGGTGCCGGTGCCACGCCGTACCGAGACGGCGTGCGAGCGACCCGGAAGTGGACCCATGGCAGACACACGTCCTTCCCCGGCCTGTCGCACCCCCGAAGGTCGCCGGCCGTCACGGTCGGCGGCCTTCGGTGTGGTGGCAGGCCTCGCCGCAGCCCTGTGCGCAGGAGCCGTCGCGCAGCCCGCCGTCGCGGCGGCCCCGACCCTGACCGACGAGCCGTACGGCAACCTCGCGCAGGCCCTGCAGACCTCGCTGTACTTCTACGACGCCGAGATGTCGGGCCCGTCCCGCTCGCAGGGCGTGCAGCGTCTGCCGTGGCGCGGCGACTCCGAGCTCGCCGACGCGCGCATCCCGCTGACCAGCGGCGGCACGGGCACCGACGACCTCGCCGACGAGGGCACCAACCTCACGCCGGCGATGATCGAGGCGTACCGCGACATCCTCGACCCCGACGGCGATGGCACGGTCGACCTGTCCGGGGGGTACCACGACGCCGGCGACCACGTGAAGTTCGGGCTGCCGCAGACGTACGCGGCGGCGACGCTCGCGTGGGGGCTGTACGAGTTCCCCGACGCGTACGAGAAGGCCGGCGCGGCCGAGGCGATCGAGACGCACCTGCGCTGGTTCGCCGACTACTTCCTGCGGTCGACGTTCCGCGACGCGGACGGCGACGTGGTGGCGTTCAGCTACATGGTCGGTCGCGGCGGGGTCGACCACACGTACTGGGGGCCGCCGGAGCTGCAGGACCCCGCGAAGTTCCCGCGGTCGGCGACCTTCGCGTACGAGGGCGCACCCGCGTCGGACCAGGCCGCCGGGGCGGCGGCCGCGCTGACGGCCGTGTCCCTGGTCACGGCCGAGGACGACCCGCAGTACGCCGCCGAGTGCCTCGACGCTGCGCAGGCGCTGTACGACTTCGCGCGGGCCCACCGCGGAACCGGCAACGGTGACGGGTTCTACCCGTCGAGCTTCGACGACGACGAGCTGGCGTGGGCGGCGGTCTGGCTGTACGACGCGACCGGTGACGAGACCTACCTCGACCACATCGTCGCCAAGGACTCCGCGGGGCGGTACACCGGCTACCTGCGCAAGATCATCAACAGCGCGGAGGACACCTGGCAGAACATCTGGGTGCACTCGTGGGACACGGTCTGGGGCGGCGTGTTCGCGCGTCTCGCGCCGCTGTCGAAGGGCGTCGTGCCGGACTCCGAGAACCAGAAGTACTGGTACTACTTCCGCTGGAACGCCGAGTACTGGACGGGTGGCGCGGTGAAGCACCGCGAGGCCGGCGACGGCACGTACGTGGCGACGTCGCCGTCGGGCTGGTCGGTCATCTCGACATGGGGCTCGGCCCGGTACAACACGGCCGCGCAGCTCCAGGCGCTGACCTACCGCAAGTACTCGCACCTCGACTGGGGCGACCCCGAGGTCAACGAGCGCGAGGGCGTCGCGCTGTCGCAGTGGGCGCTGTCGCAGATGAACTACCTCATGGGCGACAACCCGCTGCACCGCTCGTACGTCGTCGGGTTCACGGCGAACGACGACGACCACCACGCGCGCTTCCCGCACCATCGTGCCGCGCACGGCTCGGACACCAACAGCATGCTCGTGCCCGCCGAGCACCGGCACGTGCTGTGGGGTGCGCTGGTCGGCGGCCCGGACCTGGCCGACGAGCACAAGGACGAGACGACCGACTACGTGTACAACGAGGTCGCGATCGACTACAACGCCGGGTTCGTGGGCGCGCTCGCGGGGCTCGTCGAGTACTTCGGTGACGGGCAGCCCGTCGAGACGTGGGAGCCGGCACCCGAGGCCGAGGTCGACGCGTACGTCGTGCGCGCCGAGCTGGAGCAGGAGAACACGTCGCGCACGCAGGTGACGCTGGAGATCTCGAACCGCTCGGTGCACCCGCCGGCCGAGGTCGACGACCTGTCGCTGCGCTACTTCTTCGACATCAGCGAGCTCCAGGCCGACGCTCAGACCATCGACGACGTGCGGGTCGACGTCTACTACGACGAGGCGAAGACGCTCTCGGGCAAGGCCGTGAGCATCGGTGAGCCCGTGCACGTCGGCGACGGCCTGTACTACGTCGAGGTCTCGTGGGACGGCATCCCGTTCTACGGCACGCGCGAGGTCCAGATCGGGCTCATCGCGGGCCAGAACGCGCAGTGGACGACCACCTGGGACCCGACGAACGACCCGAGCCGTCAGGGGATCGGCGACGACCTCGCCCTGACGACGGCGGTGCCCGTGTACCGGGACGGCGTGCTGGTGTTCGGCGAGGAGCCGGACGGGACCACGGGCCCGACGCCCACGCCCACGCCCACCGTGACCCCGACGCCCACCGCGACGCCGACGACCACACCGACCGCGACCCCCACCCCGACGCCCACGTCGACCACCGCGGCGGGCTGCACCGCGCGCCTCGAGGTCCGCAGCACGTGGCCGGGCGGGTACGAGGCCCAGGTGCACGTCACGGCCGACCGTGACCTCACCCGGTGGACGGCCACGACGACCCTGCCGGCCGCCGTGACGGTCATGCAGGCGTGGAACGGCACGGTCGAGGCGACCGGGACGACGCTGACGGTCGCCCCCGCCGCCTGGAACGGCGCGATCGCCGCCGGGGACACCGTCTCCGTCGGGCTGATCGGTTCCGGCACCGCCCCCGAGGCCGGAGCGCTGACCTGCACGGCCCGGTGACCCCGGGCCGGCCGCGGGTCGGCTGAGGACGGGTGCCCGGCGGTGACCACCACCGCCGGGCGCCCGTCGCGCGTCCCGGGTCGCGTCGCCGGCCGTGCGTCAGGCCGAGTGCCGGCGCGCGAGCTCCGTGTCGAGGTCCCGCAGGATCCGCTCGCACTCCTCGACGTCCCACGGGGTGCCCGCGAGCTCGAACTCGAACAGCACCGGCCGGCCCGACCGCTGCGCGATCTCCCGTGCGGCCTTCTGGTAGTACCGCCCGAAGTTGCGGTTGCCGGACCCCATGACGCCGACGAGCAGCCGCCGGTTGTGCGCCGAGCGCAGGAACCGCCGGACAGCCTCGGGGACGGTGTCGTTCGCGTCGTTGCCCGTCTTGTACGACGGGGTGAGGAGCACCCACGGGCCGTCGACCTCGCTGCGGCGGTGCTCGCGCTCGGCCAGGTTGAACACGGGCCGGTCGAGGCGCTCGGCGAAGGTGCGGACGAGCCCGCTCGTGGACGAGTAGTAGTAGACGGGCGTGGGGCGCATGCCTCCAGCCCACCCGTCGACGCCGCGCGGCGCCGGGGACCTGCGTCCCGTGCGTGCGTGCCGACGTGGGCCCGACGCGTTGTCAGGGATGTCGTGACTTTTCCGACTCCTGCGTCCTACGTTGGCCTCCGACGTCGGTCCGGTGCACCCGTCCGGGCGACGTCCCGGGCCCCGGCCGACCGGCCGGCGGCCCCACGCGGAGAAGGGGACACCACCGTGGCAGCTCGACGTACCACCGTGCTCGCCGGCACGCTCGCGACCCTCGTGCTCGGGACCAGTGCACTGCTCGCCCCACCCGCCCTCGCCCACGGGCCCGGTGGCAGGCCCGGGCCGGGGCACGGCCCGGGCCACGCGGTCGACGCGGAGAGGTTCGCCCGGCAGGTGACGACGCGCGGCGTCTGGCGGCACCTCGAGGAGCTCCAGCGCATCGCGGACCGGCACGACGGCAACCGTGCTGCCCTCACCGAGGGCTACGAGGCGAGTGCGCGCTACGTCGAGCGGACGCTGAAGCGCGCCGGCTACGAGGTCACGCGCGACCCGTTCACGTTCGGCTTCGAGGTCATCGACGCCGAGGCGCTCACGCTGGGCACGGGCGAGACGTTCGCGGTCGACCAGATGCAGTACGCGCCGAGCACGGCGGAGGGCGGCGTGACGGCGCCCGGGTCGGTGCCGAACGACGTCACGGGCTGCACGGCCGACTCGTGGGCGGGCGTCGAGGCGACCGGGACGATCGCGGTCATCAGCCGCGGCGCGTGCTCGTTCGCCGAGAAGGCGATCGCGGCGCAGGCCGCGGGTGCGATCGGCGCCGTCGTCTACAACAACGTCGAGGAGATGCTGTTCGGCACGCTCGGCGAGGAGGGGCTCGTCGACATCCCCGTCGCGGGCGCCGGCCAGGCCGACGGGGCGGCGATCGTCGCGGCCGTCGCCGCCGGGACGCCGCTGACGCTCGAGGTCCGCTACCACGTCGAGGAGGAGGAGAGCTTCAACGTCATCGCGGAGACGAAGGCCGGGCGCGACGACAACGTCGTCGTGCTGGGCGCGCACCTCGACGGCGTGGAGGACGGCCCCGGCCTCAACGACAACGGGTCGGGCTCGGCGGTGCTGCTGGAGGTCGCCGTCCAGCTCGCGAAGCAGAAGAAGCTCAACAACACCGTGCGGTTCGCGTGGTGGGGCGCCGAGGAGCTCGGGCTGATCGGCTCGACCGCGTACGTCGAGGAGCTCGCGGGCCAGGAGGGCGAGCTCGACCGCATCGCCACGTACCTCAACTTCGACATGGTCGGCTCGCCGAACTACGTCATCGGCGTGTACGACGCGGACCAGTCGACGTACGAGGCGCCGGTGGACGTCCCGCCGGGCTCGGCGGAGACGGAGGCGGTCTTCACCGGCTACTTCGACTCCCGCGACCAGGCGTGGGTCGACACCGAGTTCTCCGGCCGGTCCGACTACCAGGCGTTCATCCTCAACGGCGTCCCCGCGTCCGGCCTCTTCACGGGCGCGGACGACATCAAGACCGACGAGGAGGTCGCGCTGTTCGGCGGCACGGCCGGCATCCGGCACGACCCGAACTACCACACGCCGGCGGACGACCTGTCCAACGTGAGCCGCGAGGCGATCGGGATCATGGCGCCGGCGGTCGCGTTCGCGACGGCGAGCCTCGCGACGGACACGTCGGCGATCAACGGGGTCTCGGGCCCGGGCGACCAGGGGCACCACCACGGGCCGTCGCACCACGGCAAGGGCCGTGCGCCGCACCACGGGCACGAGCACGGAGGCCTGCTGAAGGCGTCGTGACGCGTTACGCCTGACGCGTGAGGCGGTGGCCCGGGTTCCCCAGAGGGGCCCGGGCCGCTGCACGTCCCGGGGCGTCGTGCCGACGTCCGTGACGTGCGTGCGGTGCGGTGTCGCAGACCGCCCGCTGCGTCGCGGTGCGGTGTCGTGCTGTCCGTCGTCGTTGGCGTGGCCGCCCAGCCCCGCTGGAGACGGGCGACATCCTGCTCCCGGAGCGAGGCCCTTGCCAAGCCCCTTCGTGACCGTTTCTTGACCTGTGGACGCTCGAGCGTCAAGACGGGGGCAGGCGCGGTCGTTGAAACGTCGGCTTGTGAGGAAAATGTGAAGATTCTCACCGGGCCGGGACAGCGGGCGTGAGGGAGGAGCAGGATCCGAGGTGGCCGCCCAGCCTCGCGCCCAACGTCGCTCGTCAGGACGTCGGGCCGCCACCGATCCGCGGGAACGGGTCGAGGGAGAACAGCACCTCCACCGGCACGTCGAAGAACGCCGCGATGCGCAGCGCGAGGTGCAACGACGGGCTGTACTCCCCGCGCTCCAGGTACCCGACCGTCTGGTAGTGCACCCCGAGGGCGTCCGCGAGCTGCCGCCGGCTGACGCCGCGCTCCGCGCGCAGCACGGAGATCCGGTTGTGCACGGCGTCCGCGCCGGGTGCCCGCCGCCGCTCGTCCTGCGTCGCCTCAGCCATGCAGCACCGACTCCACCCGGCGGGCCAACGCCCCGGCCGCCTGACGGGCGTTCGCGCGGCGCAGCACCAGCGGTGCGGCGACGAGACCGACGGCCGCCCACGTCATGAGCACCGCCGCCGCGACACCCGGGTGCCACGCCCCGCCGAGCTCCAGGGCCTCCGCGGGCGCGGGCAGCGTCGTCGACCGCAGCCCGTGCGCGAGCCAGTACAACGGGAACGCCTGGACCACCCCGGACGCCCACGGCGGCACGGTCTGCGGACCGAGCACGCCCGAGACGAACGCGAGCGCGACGACAGGGGCCATGACGCACAGCATGACGCGCGTGGGCCGCCCGGCCAGCGCGCCGCCCACGATGCCGACGGGCAGCGTCGCGAGAGTGCCGAGCAGCAGCCAGCCGACCACCGCGACCCAGCCGCCGGCGCCCTGGTGCATCGGGTCACCCAGCAGGAACGGCCACGGCACCAGCAGGATCGCCAGCATCGGCAGCGCGCCGAGCGACTGCGCGACGACCGTGCCGGCGGTGTATGTCGTCGTGCCTCGGGGCACCGCCCGCATCCGCAGGACGGTCCCGTCCTCGACGTCGGCGGCGAGCGTGAACGCCGGGCCCATCACCATGCCGAACACGATCGTCGCGGCGAGCAGCCCGGGCAGGGCCACGTCCGGCAGGGTCAGTCCACCGCTGCCCGGCACCACCACGTCGCGCTGCGTCACCAGGTAGACGACGATCGCGACGCCGACGACGGCGTTCCAGCCGACGTCCTCAGGGTTGCGCAGCATGTGCCGGAACTCCGTCAGGCCGCGGCGGACGCCGAGGCGGACGGCCCAGCGGGTCGGTGCCGACGTGCTCATCGCGTGACCTCCAGGGCGACGGGGGACTCGTGGTGGCGGACGATCTCGAGGTACGCGTCCTCCAGGCTCGCGTGCACGACCTCGAGGTCGTCGACGTCGCCCGCGGCCAGGAGCTCGCGGGTGAACGCCACGGGGTCGTGGGTGCTGTGCACGTGCCGCTCGCCGTGCGCTCGCCACCGCACCTCGGCCGCCCCGGCGACCTGGCGCGCGACGGCCGCGGGGCTGCCGTCGGCGACCACGCGCCCGCCGACGAGCAGCAGGATGCGGTCGGCCACCGTCTCGGCCTCGGCGAGGTCGTGCGTCGTCATCAGGACGGTCGTCCCGTCGGTGTCCACGACGTCGTGGACCAGCTCGTGGAACGCCCGCCGGGCGACGGGGTCGAGGCCGGCGGTGGGCTCGTCGAGGATGAGCAGGTCGGGGCGTCCGACGAGCCCGACCGCGAGGTCGAGGCGTCGTCGCTGCCCGCCCGAGAGCTTGTCCATGCGCTGGCCGGCCGCCTCGCCGAGGCCGACGCGCGCGAGCAGCTCGTCGGGGTCGTGGGCGCCCGCGTGGCCGACGCGCGCGTAGGGGCGGTACCCGTCGGCCAGCTGCCCGAGCAGCTCCCGGACCCGCCACCGGCGGTGGTCGCGCCACGACTGCAGGACGACGCCGATGCGCGCACGCCACGCGTCGTCGCCCCGCTCGGGGTCGGTGCCGAGCACCCGGACGTCTCCCGCGGCGCGGCGTCGGAAGCCCTCGACGATCTCGACGGTGGTGGTCTTGCCGGCGCCGTTGGGTCCGAGCAGCGCGACGACCTCGCCGTGGTGCACCTCGAGGTCGATCCCGTCGAGCACGGTGCGCCCGCCGTACGCCATACGCAGACCCCGCATGCTGACGACGGCAGTCCCGGAGATGTCCATGTAGTAGGTCTACTACATACCGTTGTATCTGCGCTACACCCTGTCCGCCCCTGGCTCGCGTCTCCGGTGGGTCCGACCCCGGAGAGCCCGCCGGGCAGTGGTGCACGTGCGAGCGCGAGCAGCAGGCGGCCGCGTCTGTCGGTCGCGGGTGATACACCAGAGGGCATGACGACACCGCCCGGCGGCGACACCCCGGCCGCCACGCCCTTCCACGACCTCGACGCCTACGTCGCGCTGCCGCGCCTGTCCGGGCTCGTGCTGTCGCCCGACGGCTCGCGCCTCGTGACCGCCGTGCAGACCCTCGACCGCAAGCGCACCGCGTACGTCACGGCGCTGTGGGAGGTCGACCCCTCCGGTGAGCGCCCGGCGCGCCGCCTGACCCGCTCGGCGAAGAGCGAGTCGTCCGCGGCCTTCACGCCCGCCGGTGACCTGCTGTTCACGAGCGCCCGGCCCGACCCGGACGCCACCGAGCCGGACGACGAGCCGCCAGCGGCGCTGTGGTTGCTGCCCGCGGACGGCGCCGAGGCGCGGGTCGTCGCGGACCGGCGCGCGGGGATCGGCGGGGTGCGGACGGCGAAGGACGCACCGACCGTGCTCGTCGTCTCCGACGTGCTGCCGTCGGCGAGCGACCCGTCCGACGACGACCGTCGCCGCAAGGAGCGCAAGGAGGCCAAGGTCGCCGCGATCCTCCACACCGGCTACCCGGTGCGGTACTGGGACCACGACCTCGGGCCCGGGGCGCCGCACGCGTTCGTCGCGACCGTCTCCGACAACATCGCGGCGCCGCTCGCCGGCGAGCGCGACCCCCGCCTCGACCTGTCCGACGTCACGCCCGGCGCGCGGCACGAGCTGCACCAGCAGTCGCCGGCGCTGAGCCCCGACGGCCGCACGGTCGTCACGCCGTGGAACCGTGCGGTGGCGCGCGGCGAGGTGCGGACCCACCTCGTCGCGATCGACGTGGCGACCGGTGACCGGCGCGTGCTCGTCGAGGACGCCGACGGCGACCTCAGCCGCCCGGTCGTCTCCCCCGACGGGCAGCAGGTGGTCTACCTGCGCGAGTCGATCTCGACGCCGCACCGGGCGCCCGCGCTCGAGCTCTGGGTCGTGCCGCTGGCCGGTGGTGAGCCGCGCCGCGTCGCCGGGCACTGGGACCGCTGGGCCGTCGACCCCGTCTGGCTGCCGACCTCCGACGCGCTGCTCGTCGTCGCCGACGACGACGGCCGCTCCCCGGTGTTCCACGTGGAACTGGCCACCGACACCGTCACGCGCGTGACCAGCGACGACGCGGCGTTCACCGACGTCCGGGTGAGCCCCGACGGGCGCACCGCGTACGCGCTGCGCTCGTCGTACGCGGCCCCCGCCGCGCCCGTCCGGATCGACCTGGCTGCCGCCCTCGCCGGCGGGCCCGTCGCCGCCGAGCCGCTGCGCTCGCCCGCACCCGAGGTCGCGCTGCCCGGCCGCCTCGACGAGGTCGTCACCACCGCCGAGGACGGCACGCGCGTGCGCGCCTGGCTCGCGCTGCCCGACGGCGCCGGCCCGGACGCGAAGGCGCCGCTGCTGCTGTGGATCCACGGCGGCCCGCTCGGGTCGTGGAACGCGTGGTCGTGGCGGTGGAACCCGTGGCTGCTCGTGGCGCAGGGCTACGCCGTGCTGCTGCCGGACCCGGCCCTGTCGACCGGCTACGGCCAGGAGTTCGTCCAGCGCGGCTGGGGCGCCTGGGGTGCGGCGCCGTACACCGACCTCATGGCCGCCACGGACGCCGCCCTGGAGCGCGACGACGTCGACCCCGAGCGCACCGCCGCGATGGGCGGGTCCTTCGGCGGGTACATGGCCAACTGGGTCGCCGGGCACACCGACCGGTTCCGCGCGATCGTCACGCACGCGAGCCTGTGGGCCCTCGACCAGTTCGGGCCGACCACCGACGCGTCCTACTACTGGCAGCGCGAGATGACGCCCGAGATGGCCCTGTCGAACTCGCCGCACCGGTTCGTCGGCGACATCGTCACGCCGATGCTCGTCGTCCACGGGGACAAGGACTACCGCGTGCCCATCGGCGAGGGCCTGCGCCTGTGGTACGAGCTGCTGTCGGCCTCCGGCCTGCCCGCCGACGAGCACGGCCGCAGCCCGCACCGGTTCCTCTACTACCCGGACGAGAACCACTGGGTCCTCAAGCCGCAGCACGCCAAGGTCTGGTACGGCACGGTCGCCGCGTTCCTCGCCGAGCACGTGCTCGGCCGCACGGGCGACGACGCGGTCCCCTACCCGGAGCTGTTGGGCTGACGGGGCCACCGCGGCTGGGGCGCCGCACCTGCGGGTGCCGCGCTCCAGCCGCGAGCAGGACGCCCGCGACAGGTCAGAGGTCGGCCGGGTCCACCAGGAAGTCGGCCTCGTCGGCGACCTCACCGCCGACCACGGCGTGCAGCGCCTTGGCGACCTGCGCGATGAGCGGGGCCGAGCGGCTCCGTGCGACACGGTGCTCGAACGACGGCTTCTCGAGCTCGATCTGCTCGATCTCGAACGGCTCCCAGCGCACGCGGTACGCCACGACGCCGGCCTTCGTCCAGGGCAGGTCGTCCATGAGCGGAGGGAGCTGCTCGCACGCGGCGACCTCCGCGGCCAGCATGCCGTCGACGCCCAGGTCGACGAGCACGCCGAACGCCTCGGCGGGCGGCGGCTCGGCCAGCATGAGCCGGTCGTACGCGTCGGCCTCGGCCATGAGGCGGCGCCGCTCGTCGGGGTCCTGCACCCCGTGCAGCTCCAGCGCCGTCCGCAGCCCGGACCCGCCCGACTCGGGGGCCCCGCCCACCGCCCCCTGCGACGTGCGGCCGGCGAGACCGGTCGGGCCCGTCCACGACCCCGGGGTCGCGACCGACAGGTACGCCCGCGGCTGCACGGCCTGGACGATCGCGAGCACCTCCTCGGGCTCGATCCAGCGGTCGGTCAGCACGGTGAGGTCGGTGGCCGCGTCAGGGTCGGGCGTGAGGATCGCGCCGGTCTGCGTGCGCACGGCCCCGCCGAGCCGCCGTGCGGCGGCGACGAGCCACGTGAGGACCCGTTCCTCCTCACGGACCGGCAGGCCGTCGGGGAACGCGCGCTTGAGGCCGTCGCGGTCGCCCCCGGGCCACGGCCGCTCGCCGCGTTCGCGCGGCGCGTCGAGCACCCACACCATCACCGTCGACGCGGGCAGGCCCAGCGCGATCGCGTCCTGCGTGTCGACCGCGTACGGGCCGGCGATCGTCGAGAGGCGCGCGAGCCGCAGCACCCGCGCGGGGCGCGGCGCCTGGCGGCCGACGGAGCGGATGCCGAACGCCGCGGTGACGGCGGGCAGCACGCCGGTGCGAGTCTGCGTCTCGGGCGCGTCCTCCCATCGCACGCCGCGGAACCTGCTGGCAGCGAGGACCTCGATCTCGTCGGGCTCGACGCCCTCGGGCAGCGCCAGCAGGTGGCGGTCGGCCAGCGTCGGGTCGTCGACGACGAGCGGCGGGTAGGTCATCAGACCTCCGTCCGGTGGAAGCCCTGCCAGGAGCGCGACGCGGTCGGACCGCGCTGCCCCTGGTACCGCGACCCGTACTGCGACGACCCGTAGGGGTGCTCGGTGGGCGACGTGAGGCGGAAGAAGCAGAGCTGCCCGATCTTCATGCCGGGCCACAGCAGGATCGGCAGCGTCGCGACGTTCGAGAGCTCGAGCGTCACGTGGCCGGTGAAGCCCGGGTCGATGAAGCCGGCCGTCGAGTGCGTCAGCAGGCCGAGACGTCCGAGCGACGACTTGCCCTCGAGGCGGGCCGCGATGTCGTCGGGCAGCGTCACGTTCTCGTACGTCGACCCCAGGACGAACTCTCCCGGGTGCAGCACGAACGGCTCGCCGCCCTCGACCTCGACCAGGCGCGTGAGGTCCGGCTGCTCGGCGGCCGGGTCGATGACCGGGTACTTGTGGTTGTCGAACAGCCGGAAGTACCGGTCGAGGCGCACGTCGACGCTCGACGGCTGGACCATCGCGGGCTCGTACGGGTCGAGCGCCACGCGCCCGGACCCGAGCTCGGCACGGATGTCGCGGTCGGAGAGCAGCACGCAGGACACCGTAGTGCCGAACCGGTCCGAATCGACCGCGCGCGGGTGGCCGACACAGGTTCCTCACACGGACGGCGGGCACGCGAGCGGCCGCACCGCCCGGGGGGGGGCGAACCGGTCGGTCGTCCTGATGAAAGGTCACGCACCGTTCCGGGGTCCGACGCTCTCGGGTTATGCTGTCCCCGCTTGTCGTGGGAGCGCTCTCTCCGCATGATCGCGGGGCGCCTCCGGGTCGAGCCCGCGCGGGGCGGCCCGCGATGTAGTTCCGTAGGACGACCAGGTACCTGAGCAGGGTCGCTGACACCTGGCGTGCACCTCCCGGTGACGCCTCGGTCGTCGGCCGTGCGACGAGGCACGAGAGGCATGCGATGCGGTTCGGCCACTTCGACGACGAGGCACGTGAGTACGTCGTCACCACGCCCCACACCCCCTACCCGTGGATCAACTACCTCGGGTCGGAGCAGTTCTTCTCGCTGCTGTCGCACCAGGCCGGTGGGTACTCGTTCTACCGCGACGCCAAGATGCGCCGGCTCACGCGGTACCGCTACAACAACATCCCGGCCGACGCGGGCGGCCGCTACCTGTACGTCAACGACGGCGGCGACGTGTGGACCCCGTCGTGGCTGCCGGTGAAGGCGGACCTCGACCACTTCGAGGCGCGCCACGGCCTGGGCTACTCGCGCATCACCGGTGAGCGGGGCGGCCTGCGCGTGGCGACCACGTTCTTCGTGCCGCTCGGCGAGAACGCCGAGGTGCAGCGCGTCGCGGTCACCAACACGTCGGACGCGGAGAAGACGGTCACCCTCTTCTCGTTCGTCGAGTTCTGCCTGTGGAACGCGCAGGACGACCAGACGAACTACCAGCGCAACCTGTCGATCGGCGAGGTCGAGGTCGAGCAGGACGGTCCGCACGGCTCGGCGATCTACCACAAGACCGAGTACCGCGAGCGGCGCGACCACTACGCCGTCTTCGGCGTCAACACGCACGCCGACGGGTTCGACACCGACCGCGACACGTTCGTCGGCGCGTACAACTCGCTCGGCGAGGCGGCCGTGCCGCGCGCCGGGCAGTCGGCCGACTCGGTCGCGTCGGGCTGGTACCCGATCGGCTCGCACTCGGTGCGCGTGACGCTCGCCCCCGGTGAGACGCGCGACCTGGTGTACGTGCTGGGCTACCTCGAGAACGCGGACGACGAGAAGTGGGCGGACGACGCCCACCAGGTCGTCAACAAGGAGAAGGCGCACGGCCTGCTGGGCCGCTTCGCGACGGCCGAGCAGGCCGACGCCGCGGTCGAGGCGCTGCAGGTCTACTGGACCGAGCTGCTGTCCACGTACTCGGTGCGCTCGGACGACGAGAAGCTCGACCGGATGGTCAACATCTGGAACCAGTACCAGTGCATGGTCACGTTCAACATGTCGCGCTCGGCGTCGTTCTTCGAGACGGGCATCGGGCGTGGTATGGGCTTCCGCGACTCCAACCAGGACCTGCTGGGCTTCGTCCACCTGGTGCCGGACCGGGCGCGCGAGCGGATCATCGACATCGCGTCGACGCAGTTCGAGGACGGCTCCGCGTACCACCAGTACCAGCCGCTGACGAAGCGCGGGAACAACGACATCGGGTCGGGCTTCAACGACGACCCGCTGTGGCTCATCGCCGGCGTCGCGGGCTACGTCAAGGAGACGGGCGACTTCTCGATCCTCGACGAGCCCGTGCCCTTCGACAACGAGCCCGGCTCCGAGGTCCCGCTGTTCGAGCACCTCACGCGCTCGTTCGACTTCACGGTCAACCACCGCGGCCCGCACGGCCTGCCGCTCATCGGCCGTGCCGACTGGAACGACTGCCTCAACCTCAACTGCTTCTCCACCACGCCGGGCGAGTCGTTCCAGACCACCGAGAACCAGGCCGGCGGCCACGCGGAGTCCGTGTTCATCGCGGCGCAGTTCGTCCTGTACGGCGAGCAGTACGCCGAGCTGGCCGAGCGTCGTGGGCTCACCGAGGTCGCGTCGCAGGCCCGCAAGGTCGTCGGCGAGGTCCGCGAGGCGGTGCTCGAGCACGCGTGGGACGGCCGCTGGTTCCTGCGCGCGTACGACTTCTACGGCAACCCCGTCGGCACCGACGCCAAGCCCGAGGGCAAGATCTGGATCGAGCCGCAGGGCTTCGCCGTCATGGCGGGCATCGGGGTCGGCGAGGGCCCGGACGACACCGAGGCCCCGGCCATCCAGGCGCTCGACGCGGTCGAGGAGATGCTCGGCACGCCCCACGGCCTCGTGCTGCAGTACCCCGCCTACACCACGTACCAGCTGGAGCTGGGCGAGGTCTCCACCTACCCGCCCGGGTACAAGGAGAACGGCGGCATCTTCTGCCACAACAACCCCTGGGTGATCATCGCCGAGACGGTCGTGGGCCGCGGGGACAAGGCGTTCGACTACTACAAGCGGATCACCCCGGCGTACCGCGAGGAGATCAGCGACGTCCACAAGCTCGAGCCGTACGTCTACGCCCAGATGATCGCGGGCAAGGAGGCGCCGCGCGCCGGCGAGGCGAAGAACTCGTGGCTCACGGGCACGGCGGCCTGGAACTTCGTGGCCGTCTCGCAGTACCTGCTGGGTGTGCGGCCCGACTGGGACGGCCTCGTGGTCGACCCCCAGATCGGCCCGGACGTCCCGTCGTTCACGGTCACGCGCGTCGCCCGCGGTGCGACGTACGAGATCTCGGTGACCAACTCCGGTGCGCGCGGCTCGCGCGCCTCGATCGTCGTCGACGGGACCCCCGTCGAGGGCAACCTCGTGCCCTACGCACCGGCCGGGAGCACCGTCCGGGTCGAGGTCACGCTCTGACCGGGGCGCACGCGCGCCCGGCGCCGACAGCAGGGGGCTGCCGCCGATGACCATCACCGCACCGCTCACCCACCCCGCGCCCGCCGCGCCGGTCACCCCGGCCGTGGCGGCGCCGCCGGGTGCCGTCACGCTGCGCACCGACCTGTGGGAGGTCGACGTGCTGCCCGGCACGGGGGCCTCGCTCGGTGCGGGTCGCATCCGCACGTCCGACGGCGTGTGGCGCGACCTGCTGCGCCCCACGCGCCGCACGTCGTCGGGTGACCCGGAGAAGTGCGCGAGCTTCCCGATGGTGCCGTGGTCCAACCGGATCCGCGACGGCGTGCTGCCGTTCGAGGGGCGCCGCTGGCAGCTGCAGCGCAACGCGGCCGACGGCACCGCGATCCACGGTGCCGTCCGGTACGCGCACTGGGACGTCGTCGAGCAGACGCCGACCGCGGTGACCCTCGCGGTCGACACCGCGGAGCAGATCGGCATCAACTTCCCGTGGCAGTTCGGCGCGACCGTCCGGTACGCCGTCGAGGGGCAGAACCTCGTCGTGACGACGTCCGTCCGCAACACCGACGTCGAGCCGTTCCCCGCGGGCTTCGGCCACCACCCGTACCTGAGCCGGGCGCTGCTGCCGGTCGGTGCACCGATCCGCGAGTACCCGCCCACGGCGGGACCGCTCCTGCAGGTGCCCGCGCGGTCGGGCTACCGGCTCGACGCCGCGCTGGCCGACGGCCCCGCGGGGGCGGTGCCGCCGCGCGCGGACTTCCGGCAGATGCGCCCGCTCGGCTCGGCGTTCGTCGACGACGTGCTCACCGACCTCGACCCGTGCGAGCCGGTGCGCATCGAGTACCCCGACGAGGGCGTCCGCGTGGATCTCACCGTCGACCCGGTGTACCGGCACCTCGTGCTGTACGCGCCGCGTCGGCGCTGCTACTTCGCGGTCGAGCCGGCCACCAACGTCAACGACGGGTTCACCCTGCACGACCAGGGCGTGCCGGGCACCGGGGTCTTCGTGCTCGAGCCGGGCGAGGAGCGCACGGGCGCGTTCCGGCTGGCCGTCACCGTCTGACGGTGGTGACCGTCTGACGGTGGTCGCGGTCGGCGCCGCCCCGTGCGGTCCGTTGCACGGGGCGAAATCCCCTGGCGTGCGGTGCGCAGGTGGGTGGACGGTGCCGTCATGACGACATCGACGTTGTGGAGCGTGCGCGCCGCGCCGGCGCTCCCGGCGTCCCCTGACGACCCCGACGCGTGGGCCTACGCCGGCCTCAGTGAGATCGACCGGCTCGTCGAGCTCGAGCGGTGGGGCTGGTCCGACCTGTGGGCCCCCGTGCACGTGCGACTCGCGCTGCTACGCCCCCAGCCGCACGTGCGGCACCACGTCTGGGTCGCGGTCGAGGGCGACGGCGGCGACCCGCAGGACGTCGTGGGCTACGCACTCCTGAGCGAGCCCCTGACGTCGAACCAGCACACCGCGTCCGTGACGGTCGCCGTCCGGCCCCCGCACCGCGGCCGCGGCATCGGCACCCGGCTGGCCGCGACGGCCTGCGGGCAGGCGGCGGCCGACGGCCGCGGCACGCTCCAGGCTGCGACCGCGCACAGCCCGGAGCCCCCGGCCGGTCCCGGGGCGCTCGAGTCGCCCGTCGGCACGGGCCGCGTCCCCGCCGACGACCCCCACGTGCAGTTCGCGCTGCGGCACGGCTTCCGGCTGGAGCAGGTCGCGCGGTACTCGGTGCTCGAGCTGGGCGACGCGCACGGCGCCGGGACCCCCGAGCACGTCGCCCACCTCGCGGCCGCGCGTGAGGCCGCCGGCGCGACGTACCGCACCCACACCTGGCGGTACGAGCCCCCGGCGGACCGACTCGACGACATCGCCGAGCTCTACACCCGGATGAGCACCGACATCCCGCTCGGCGGGCTCGACCTCCAGGAGGACCCGTGGGACGCCGACCGGGTGCGGGAGATGGTCGCGCACGCCGCAGGCGCCGGGCTGCGCCTGCTCGTCACCGCCGCCGAGCACGTCGCGACGGGGCGCCTCGTGGCCTTCAGCGTCCTGGAGGTGCCGGACGGCGACGTGCCGTTCGCGTTCCAGGAGGACACCCTCGTGCTGCGTGAGCACCGAGGACACCGTCTCGGGATGCTGGTGAAGGCCGTCAACCTCGAGGAGCTGGCGGTCTGGCGGCCCGCCGTGCGGCGCATCCACACGTGGAACGCGCAGGAGAACGCCCACATGCTCGCGATCAACGTCGACCTGGGGTTCCGGCAGGCGGGCGTCTCGGCGGTGTGGCAGCGAGCGGACGCACCCACGGGTACCTGACCCGGGTCAGTGCGCGTGCCCGTGCCCGTGCCCGTGCCCGGACCGGTTCGGCGGTGCGCCGACGGCCGCGACGGCCGCCACGACGGTCGTCAGCGGGATCGCCAGCACCAGGCCCGTCGCCCCCGCGAGGGTGCGGACGATCTCCTCGGCGAACGCGCCGCTGGTCAGCGTGACGAGCAGCGGCTGGTCGTACAGCTCGAGCAGCAGCAGCAGGGGCAGGGACGCGCCCGCGTACGCGAACGCGATCGTGTAGACGGTGGACGCGATGTGGTCGCGGCCGATGCGCATGCCGCGCGCGGTCAGCGTGCGCCACGACGCGGACGGGTCGGCGGCGCGCAGCTCCCACACTGCCGACGCCTGCGTGATCGTCACGTCGTTGAGCACGCCGATGCCGGCGAGCACGACGCCGCAGAGGAACACCCCGCGCAGCACGTCGACACCGTCCGCGCCGAGCGCCCGGGCGAGGGCGAAGGTGTCCTCCGACGTCACGGGCTGCAGCCGTGCCGCGTGCGCGCCCAGCAGCCCCAGCCCCGTGACCATGGCGAGGCCCAGGAGCGTGCCGACCAGGGCGGTCGTGGTGCGCACCGAGACACCGTGCGCGAGGTACAGGACGACGACGACGATGACGGTCGACCCGGACAGCGCGACCCCGAGCCCGTCATGACCCGCGACCAGGGCGGGCAGGACGTAGGCCCCGAGCACGAGGAACGCCAGCGCGAGGCCGACCAGCGCCCGGAGCCCCCGCAGGCCCGCGACGAGCGTCGTGACCAGCGCGAACGCGAGCGCGAACGTCCCCAGGGGGAGGGTGCGGTCCATGTCGTGCCACGCCCACACCTCGGGCTCGCCGTCCTGCGCGGGGTAGCGCTCGAGCAGCACGCGCGTGCCGGGCGGCACGTCCGTCGAGGTCACGCCGCTCGTGGCGAGGACGTCGACCTCGCGCCCGCCGGTGGTGCGCGCGGTGACCTCCAGGCAGTCGACCGTGGGCGGGACGGTCCCGTCGGGCAGGACGTCCTCGATGGTGCCGTCGCACGACCGCATGCGGGAGTCGACGACCTGCGCGCCGACGTAGTGGACGCCGGGGTCGACCAGGCCCGTCTCCGGCCCGTCGCCGCTGGGCCAGGTCAGCACCATCCCGACCGCCGCCGCGACGGCGGCGACGACCACGACCACGGCGAGCACGAGCCGCGTCGGCTCCCGCCGCGCACCTGGCCCGAGCGCGCTCGTGGGTGGCACCGACGGCGAGGCGGGCTGTGCGGACGGCGAGTCGGGCTGTGCGGACGGCGAGTCGGGCTGTGGGGACGGCGTGGGTTCGTTCGAGCTCACGCCCCGATCCTCCCCCGACCGCCACCCCGCCGGGGGCACGACGCCCCCACCCCAGCCCGCGAGAGAGCCATCCAGCCCCACCCCAGCCCGCGAGAGAGCAATCTGGTCACGAGGAGATGACGGGATTGCTCTCTCGGCCCAGGGGGTGGGTCAGTGGGAGTGCGTGGGGGCTGTGCCGCCCGGGGCGACGGTGAGCTCGTCGGGGACGACGTCGAGGCGGGCCGAGCGGTAGACCTCGCCCGTCAGGACGTCGACGGCGTGGATGCTGCGGGTGGCGGGCTCGGTGACGTAGGCGGTGCCGTCGTGGACGCGGACCGCGGGACGCGGCGTCTGCCACTCGGCCGGCTCCTCCCACGGCGCGACGACGGGGACGGACCGGACCAGCGCACCGGTCTCGGGGTCGATGACGTGCAGCGCGCCGTCGGTGCCGAGTACGAGCGCCTCGCCGGCGTCGCCGCGCGCCAGGGGGCGGAACGTGTAGGACGCGGGCAGGTCGACGAGCCGCAGTGTGGCGGTGCGGGTGTCGACGAGGGACACGCGGGTGGGCCGCTCGAGGTCGGCGTCGGGGTCGGACTTGTAGTCGCCGAGCACGACGGGCGAGGCGTCGCTGCCGGCCTGGTTGCCGATGCGGCCGTACGGGTCCGGGCTCGTGACGTGCGTGAAGGTGCCGTCGCGGTAGAGCAGCACGCCGTTCTCGCAGCCGATGGCGACGACGTCGTCCGCGGCGACCGACTCGCCGTGGACGCCGGGGCACTCGTCGGACGCGGCGATCTCGCGGCCGTCGGCGTCGAGCGCCCGGGCGCCGGTGCGCGCGTCCTCGGTGCCGTCCGAGACGACGAGCGTGCCGTCGTGCAGCTCGACGGCCACGCCGTGGTGCGCGTGCGGCGTCGTGTGGGTACGGGCGCCGGCCGCGTCGTCGGGCCCGTGGGCGACGTCGCCGGCGTCGAGCGCGGTGACGGTGCCGGTGCCGTCGTCGAACAGCACCGTGCGGCCGTCGTGCACGACGACGTGGCCGGGGGTGACGGCCGGGTACGTGACGTCGGTGAGCAGCGGGTCGACCGTGAAGTGGTGCGCGTGGTCGCCGTGCTCGTCGCTCCACGTGCCCGCGTCGAGCAGGCGGAAGCCCTCGGCGGTGCTGACGACGACGTGGCGACCGTCACCGGCCGGGTTGAGGCGCAGGTAGCCGTCGAGGGGCAGGTCGGCGACGACCTCGAGGGTCGTGGCGTCGAGCACCTGCACGCCGCCGTCGTAGGAGACGGCGAGGCGCGGGACCGCCGTCGCGCGCTCCTGGGCGGCGGGGGTCGTGGCCTGCGCGGTGGGGGTCGCGCCGGCGGGGGCGCCGTCGGCGGTGCCGGCGCAGGCTGCCAGGAGGGTGGTGGTCAGTGCCAGCGTGGCGGTGGCGGCAGCGCGGCGGGCGCGCGGGAGCGGTGCAGTGGTCATGGCGTGGCTGGGCGTGGCGCCCTGTCCTCTCGGTGGGGTTTGAGCGCCGCGAACCTAGCAATAGTGAGACCCAAGATCAATAAGACGGGACGGGCGCCCGCCCGGCCGGCGGCGAGACCTTCAGCGCAGGTCGAGGACCATCCGGTGCCCCCACGGGTACGACGCGTCGGTGACGAACCCCAGGTGCTCGTAGAACGCGATCGCCCGCCGGTTGCGGACGTCCACCCCCAGGTGCACCCCGGGCACCCCGCGCGCCCGCAGCTCGCCGGCCAGCGTCTCGATCAGCCGACGCCCCCAGCCCTGCCCCTGCAGTCGCGGCAGCAGGTCGATGTGCAGGTGGGCCGGCGCGGTGTCCGGCGGTCGCGACGGACGGGGGTCGTGGACGCGCCCGACGAGCACGTGGTCCTCGGTGCCGTCGCCCGGGTCCGCGCGCTGCGCGTACCGCTCGCGCAGCACGGGCCACCACGCGCGCTCGCACCACTCGTCGAACGCCGAGGTGTCCGCCGTCGCGACGACGTACCCGCCCACGCCGCGGCCGTCGACGACGACCCACGTCAGACCCGGGTCGGCCGTCGGGTACGGCCCGCAGTACACGTGCGCGAGCAGGTCGGGGTCGCGGTACAGCGACGACGCGTCCCGGCCGGCCGCACCCGTCAGCAGGCACACGCGGTACATGCCCGGCAGGTCGCTGGGGTGGAAGGGACGCAGCGTCGCGGTCACGCGCACGACCCTGCCACTGCCGGGCACCCGCGGCACGGCACGCCCCGGCGCGTCCGGGTTGAAGGAGCACACCGCGCAGCGGGTAGGATCGTCGCCGCAGCGCCTCAGGGCGCCGCGCGGGTGTAGTTCAATGGTAGAACTTCAGCTTCCCAAGCTGAGAGCGCGGGTTCGATTCCCGTCACCCGCTCCCCTTTCCCTGCACTCATGTCCGGCGCCGTTCCGGACCGGCTCACGCGAACCTCAGCCGGTCCATCATGAGGTCGGCCTCGTCCAGCACGTCGCCGGCAGCCCACGCCATGTCCCGCCGGGACTCGGTGATGCGCCGCAGGACGCCCGCCTCCTCCAGGCGCCCGATCGCCGCGTAGGCGCGGGCCGTCGACACCCCCGTCAGGCGTGCCACGTCGCCGGCGTCCACGACGGGGTGCTGCGGCAGCAGCCGGAGCAGCGTCTCCACGGCGGAACCGGCGCGGGCGTGCACCCGTTCCTGCCAGACGTCCGGCAGCTCGCGCAGGCGCTCGGCGGACACCGTCGCCTCGCGCGCCGACCGGCGGGTCGCGTCCGCGAGGAACAGCACGAAGGGCTCGACGTGTCCGTCCCGGTAGTCGTTGACGAGCCCGAAGTACCGTTCCCGCTCCGCGACGATCGCCGAGGCGACGGGCACTGCCATCTGACGGGTCAGCGAGCGGTACCGCCACAACGCGTTGATCAGGGATCGTCCGACGCGCCCGTTGCCGTCGGTGAACGGGTGGATGGACTCGAACTGGGCGTGCGCGACCGCCGCCTGGACGATCGGGTCGAGGTCCGTGCGACGCATGAAACGCACGAGGTCGTCCATCAACCCCGGCACGCGTGCAGGGGTGGGCGGGACGTGAACGGCGCCGCGGGGTGAGCGGTGGGAGCCGCCGATCCAGTTCTGCACCGTCCGCAGCTCGCCCGCGTGCCACTTCTCCTCGGGGTCGTCGGCCATCAGCGGCCGGTGCGCGGCGAGGATGTCGGCCAGGTCCACACCGTCCCCGGAGCGGTCGATCATCAGCGTGAGGCCGTCGATGGCACCCTTGACGGTACGCGCGGTCCGGGGCGCGCGGATGCCGAGCTGGGCGCGGGCGAGCTGGTCGACCGTGGTCAGCTCCTCCTCGATGCGCGAGGAGGCGATCGCCTCGGTCCGCAGCAGGAAGGGCTCGAGCGTGGTGACCTGACCGGCGTGGTTCCGCTCGAGGACCGCGACCTCGACGGCCGCAGCCCGGGCGTGCTCGATCGTGTCGCCGCCGACCGTCACGCGCAGGTCGGCGATGAGAGGCGGGATGGCTGCGTCGTACGTCGGAATCTCCGCGCGCCGTCCGCTCGCAGGGACCCAGGGCAGCGTCTCGCGGGTGTGGACGGGGAACGTGCGCGTGGTCTCGGCGTCCGTCATGTCGCACCTCCGTCAAGCGAGAACACTGGCACCATATTCTCGGTTGTGCCCAACAAGCGAGAACAAACTCGGCGTTGTTCTCGCTTGTGGCGTCCGGCCCGGTGAGCACCGTGTGGCGGCGGTCGGGCGTACCTCCCACGTCACGAACCGCATACCCCCAGGTCACGGACCGGCCACGCCGGACACGGAAGTCCATCGGTCCGGTCACGACCGGATGACGTCACCCATATGCCTCCCGCCCCGCCCCTAGCGTCACGCCCACCACGACGAGCAGGACGGGGAGGGCCGAGATGGGCGAGCACGGCAGGGTGACGGGTCTGGTGGCCATGGTGTGCGGGGTGGCGGTCGCGCTGGGGGCGTGCTCGGCCGGCGGTTCCGCGGACGGGACGGCCGACTGGGAGGGCAGCGGCGCGTACCAGCCCGGCCCGTACCAGGAGGACCTGCCGTACCCCGAGCCCGGCCCCACGGGGCCGACCGCCGCCGGCATGACCGACCCGGCGCGCGACGCGCTGTCGACGTTCGCGCTCGACGTGGACACCGGCGCGTACACCCGGTTCCGCGACGCGGTGCGGCAGGGGTTCTCCGTGGACCCGTTCGGGGTGCGGACCGAGGAGTTCGTCAACTACTTCGCGCAGGACTACGAGCCGCCCGCCGAGGGGCTGGGTGTGAGCATCGACGCGACCGCGCTGCCGTTCCGGCCCGACCACCGGCTCGTGCGCGTGGGCATCAGCAGCGCGCCGGCGTCGGCGGTGTCGCGGGCCGACGCGGACCTCGTGCTCGTCGTGGACTGCTCCGGCTCGATGGACGAGGCCGGGAAGATGGAGACCACGAAGTACGCGCTGCGCACCCTGGTGTCGTCGCTGCGGCGCACCGACCGCGTCGCGATGGTCTGCTACTCCACCGAGGCCGACGTCTACCTCGAGCCCACGCCCGTCGCCGAGCGTGAGGGCGTGCTCGCCGCGATCGACCGGCTGGCGCCGCGGGACTCGACGAACGCCGCCGCCGGCCTGGCGCTCGGGTACGACCTGGCGATGTCGATGCGCACCGAGGGGCGCCTCACGCGCGTCGTCCTGGTCAGCGACGGTGTCGCGAACGTCGGCGAGACGGACCCCGAGGGCATCCTCGCGCGCATCTCGTCGCAGGCGAAGGCCGGGATCAGCCTCATCTCGGTGGGGGTGGGCATCACGACGTACAACGACCACCTGCTCGAGCAGCTCGCCGACCAGGGCGACGG
Source organism: Cellulomonas flavigena DSM 20109 (assembly GCF_000092865.1). Classification (GTDB taxonomy): domain Bacteria; phylum Actinomycetota; class Actinomycetes; order Actinomycetales; family Cellulomonadaceae; genus Cellulomonas; species Cellulomonas flavigena. The sequence goes on from NC_014151.1 coordinate 191,566, forward strand.
CTGGCACGTGTACGTCGACGGCGAGGCGGAGGCCGAGCGGGTGTTCGCCACCGGCCTGACGGGCTCGCTCGTCGTGGCCGGGACGGACGCCCGCGCGCAGGTCGAGTTCGACCCCGCGCAGGTCGCCGGGTACCGGCTCCTGGGCTACGAGAACAGGGCGGTGGCCGACGAGGACTTCCGTAACGACGCGGTCGACGGCGGCGAGGTCTTCGCCGGTCGCTCCACGACCGCGCTCTACGAGGTCGCCATGCGCGAGGGGGCCGGGGACGGGGCGTTCGTGCGGGCCACCGTCCGCTACCTCGACGACGACGGGCGGCCCGTGGAGCGTGACGCGTCGCTGAGCCGTGACGACTGCGCGGCGTCGCCCCGCGAGGCCTCGCCGCGGCTGCGGCAGGACCTCGTGGTCGCGCTGCTCACCGACCACCTCACCGACGGTCCGTGGTCGCAGGAGATCGCCCCGGCGGACGTGCGCGCCGAGGCGCGCACGTTGCTCGGGGTGCTCGACGGCGACCGGGCCGTCCAGGAGCTCGTGGAGCTCGTGGACCGGGCCACCACCTGACCTGCCCGACCGGGTGAGCACGTCCCCACATTCGTCCCACGATATGGACGCAGATGTGAGGATGATGTGAAGCCGGGACCTTCGGGACGTCACCCACGCGGCCCAGGTGCGCACGCTCGCAAGCGCGTCGACGCCCTGTCGGCGCTGGTCAGAGGCCTGGTCTCGGATCGGTTACGCCACCTGGGCGGTCCCCTGGGCCGCTGCTACGTTGGCTGCGGCCCAGGGGGAGGGGCGATGTCCGTCCGACGTCGCGGCCCCCCCGCACCGCCGCACCGGGTCGTGGTCGCGTCACGCACTGCGTGACGTCCGGTGCGCGGGCACGTGCTCCGGGTCCGGGGCCGCGGCCGCGGCACCGACCCGAGGAGCACCCGTGACCCGCTCGACCTCCGTCCGTCGCACCCGTCGCACGGCTGTCGTCGCCGCCGCGGCGGCCGCCGTCCTGCTCGCCGCCGGCTGCGCGTCCACCGCCAGCGCCGGGGGCAGCGACGAGCCCGCCCAGGCCGCCACCTACGCCGGCACCACCACCACGTTCGGCGAGTCGTACACGTACGCCAACGGCCTCGTGGTCGAGGTGAAGGCGCCCGCCGCGTTCGTCCCCTCCGAGGGTGCCGACGTCGCCGGCGCCGAGGGCGAGGCCGTGCGCGTGCGCGTCAACCTCATCAACGGCACCAGCAACGAGTTCGTCCCGGACAAGCTCGGCGTGACCGTCGTGTCCGGCGGTGTCGAGGCCACGCAGATCCTCGACCCGGGCTCGCGCATCGAGCTCACGGGCCCCAGCCGGCCGCTGGGCCGTGCGGACGTCGTCGCGTTCGACCTCGCGTTCGTCGTGGAGGACCCCGAGGACGTCACGCTCACGCTGACGCCCGCCCTCGGCGGCTACGACCCGGTCGTCTACACGATCGGCTGAGCGGGCGCCGACGACCGGGCCGGGGGTCCGCCGGGCCCGGTCGTCGGCAGCAGACGGCGGCCCGAGCGGGGCTGCGGCGGTCACTGCTGCACGCCCATCGGCGTCGGTGGACGACGTGGGCACGAGGGGTGGCACCGGCTTCGGTGCCACCCCTCGTCGTGTGCGTGGGCCCCTGGCGGGCGGCGAAGTCAAACCCACCGGTCACAAGGTGAGAGCCTGATGTGAATTGCCGTCGGCGAAGCGTTTAGGCACGTCGGATCGGACAAAACGGACGATAACTTCACCGTGTCGACGACGCATGCGGAGCGTCTCGTCCCCCTCCATCCGGCGCCGCGCGGTCGCGCCCGCGTGTCGCCGCCGTCGGGAGGGTCCGTCATGGCGGCGTGCCCGGGTGACCCGGTCGCGTCCGCTGCCGCCGAGCCCAGGGAGACCTACGCGTGACCACCGAAAGCCCCCACGGCAAGCGGGCGCTCGCCCCGACCCTCAGCTCCGTCCCCACACCGCGCTCCGGCGTCCCGACGACCGGCTTCGGTGTGTCGGCCATCAACACCCGCCCGGAGCTCGACCGTCCCGTCGAGGAGCCCGAGCGGCGCAGCCGCGCCGTCCTGGTGGCCGGTGCCCTCGTCGCCGCGGCCGCCGTCGTCGCGGCGGTCGTGGCCTTCCGGATCATGGTGCCCTCGATCCCCAGCGCCGAGGCGGCCGGAGCGAGCGTCGCGCGCGAGGAGGTGCGCGAGCGCCCCGGCAGCGTCGTGATGTTCGGCCAGGTGCACACCTACGGCGACGGGCTCGAGATCGCCGTCAACCCGCCGCAGCGGTACGAGCCGAGCGGTAACGCGACGGGCGTCGAGGGCGGCGTCCCGGTGAAGATGCAGGTCGTCGTCACGAACCGGACCGACGCGGCGTTCCGGCCGAACACCGTGCAGGTGAGCGCGACATCGGCGGGGCAGCCGGGCACCGCGATCTGGGACCCGGACCAGGGCATCGCCCTGACCGGCCCGGACGTGTCCATCCCGGCCGGGGCCTCCCTCCACTTCAACCTCGCGTTCACGGTCGCCGACCCGGGTGACGTGACGGTCGAGCTCACGCCGGCACTGTTCGGCTACGGACCCACGGTGGTGCAGCGTTGAGGGGCGCGAGCACGGCGTGAGGACGGCGGGTGCCGGGCAGGAGGAGCCCGGCACCCGCCGTCAGGTTGTCAGGCCGGGGCGCGGTCGCCGAGCCACGGCGCGAGGACGTCGGGCCGCCCGAGCCACGGCTCGTAGCCACGCCGCACCTCCGGCTCGCTGAGGACCAGCTCCGCGAACGCCTCGCGCAGCGCCGGTGCCTCGTCCCCCGTCCCCGTCACGACCAGCCGCGTGTCGGGCGTGCGGTGACCCCACGGCCCCGCGGCGCCGATGCTCAGCTGCCCGCCGGCGCCCTCCCACACGCACATCGTGTCGGGGCGGCTGGGCACGTGGAACCGCCCACGGCTGCGCACGCGCGGGCTCCCCAGGCGCTCGACGCCGTGCAGCAGGCGCTCGGGGTGGAACGGGCGGTCCGTGTGCAGGTCCAGGGTCCACACGCCGTTGCGGGTCGGGGCGCCGGGCACGGGCGCGACGTGCGCCGGGTCCAGGCGGCGCTCCGCGGTGGTGGGCGCGTGGTCGACCGCGGTGAGGTCCGGCAGTCGCACGCGGTGGCGGCCGTCGACGCGCCGGCCGTCGGTGGCGCGGACGTGGTCCAGCAGGTCCGACGCGACGGCGTGGACGCTGCTCGACCCCTCGACGAGGACGACGTCGGCGTGCCCGACCTGCGCCGCCAGCGCCTCGCCGACGGACCGGCGGTCGTCGTGGGTGAGCGCCAGGCCGCGCTCGTCGAGCAGGTCGTCCCCGAGCAGGTCGTGCTCGAGGGTCGCGAGGTCCACGGTCGTCACCGTGGTGCCCAGTCGCAGCGCGGCGAGGGTGTCGCCGGGGCGCATGGCCCAGCCGAGCGCGCGCACGACGGGCAGCGGCTCGGCGCTCACCGGGAGCGCGAGGACCACGGTGTCCCACGGGCCGTCGGCGAGGCGGTGCAGGGTGGGCACCGCGTCCTCCCGCACGGCGCACGACAGGCAGGCGTGCTCGAGCGGCAGGACCTCGTCCTCCAGCACGCCGGTCGCGTCGGCGACCACCCGCCGCAGCGTGCCCTCCTCGTCGTCGTGGATGTCGTGCCGGACGGCGACGGTGCGCGGTGCGTCGAGCAGCAGCGACATGAGGGTCGCGTCGCGTTCGACCGGGTCGACGCTCGACAGGACGACGACGGGGGTGCGGGGCATGGGCTCCTCCTGCAAGGTGCGAACAGTTCTCAGTATGGACGAGAACCATAATCAATAACTAGCGTCGTGCGCCATGAGCAACCACTGCCAGGTCCTGGGCAAGGCGCCGACCTTCGGGCGCACCGTGTCCCACTCGGGCCGCCGCACACCCCGGCGCTTCGTGCCCAACATCCAGCGCCGCCGCTACTGGGTGCCCTCGCTCGGGCGCCACGTGCGCCTGCGCGTGTCCACGGACGGCATCAAGGTCATCGACCGCCGCGGCATCGACGTCGTCGTCGCGGGCATCCTGCGCCGCGGGGAGAAGGTCTGATGGCCAAGCGCCTGGACCTGCGGCCCGTCATCAAGCTGCGGTCCACCGGCGGCACCGGGTTCACCTACGTGACCCGCAAGAACCGCCGCACCACCCCCGACCGGCTCGTCCTGCGCAAGTACGACCCGCAGCTGCGCCGGCACGTCGACTTCCGCGAGGAGCGCTGACATGGCCAAGACGTCCAAGATCGCCCGCGACGCCCAGCGCCGCGAGGTCGTCGCCCGGTACGCCGCCCGCCGTGCCGAGCTGCGCGCCACCTCGGTGAACCCGCACCTCACCGAGGACGAGCGGATCGCCGCGCGCGCCGAGCTGCACGCCCAGCCGCGCGACGCGAGCCCCGTGCGCCTGCGCAACCGTGACCTGGCCGACGGCCGCCCGCGCGGCCACCTGCGCAGGTTCGGGCTCTCCCGCGTGCGGTTCCGTGACATGGCGCTGCGCGGCGAGCTGCCCGGCGTCACCACGTCGAGCTGGTGAGGGGACACCCGCAGCGCACGGTCATGGACACCGCCGGACGCGTCGAGAAGTTCCACCGGCGCTACGGCACCCCGCAGCGAAAGCAGCCGTCGGATCAGGAGGACAGCAGATGAAGGTGCGTGCGTCGCTCGCGTCGCTGAAGAAGAAGGACGGGTCGATCGTCGTGCGGCGGCACGGCAAGACCTTCGTCATCAACAAGCGCAACCCGCGGTGGAAGGCGAGGCAGGGCTGATGGCCGTCCCCAAGCGCAGGACGTCGCGCTCGCGCACCCGCTCGCGCCGCGCGCAGTGGGTCGCGACGCCCACCCCCCTGACGCGCGTGCGGGTCGACGGCCGTGACGTCGTCGTGCCCCCGCGCCTGGTACCCGCGCTGCGGCGCGGGCTCATCGACCCGCAGGGGCTGCCTCCGGCGCCGTGAGCCGGTCGTCCGTCGCCGCGTCCTGGTCCGGGGCGGCGGCGCTGAGCCGCACGAACGTCGCTGCCAGTGCCGTCGTCACCGGGATCGCCAGCACCAGCCCGATCGACCCGACCAGTGTGCGGACCACCTCCTCGGCGATCTCCCCGCTGGTCAGCAGGCCCAGCAGGTCCCGGTCGGACAGGCTGACCAGGAGGACCAGCGGCAGGGCCGCGCCGACGTACGCGAAGACGATCGTGTAGACGGTCGACGCGATGTGGTCGCGCCCGATGCGCATCCCCTGCGAGAACAGCGAGCGCCACGGCCGTCCCGGGCTCGCCGCGTGCAGCTCCCACACCGCCGACGCCTGCGTGATCGTCACGTCGTTGAGCACCCCGAGCCCGGCCAGGACCATCCCGCAGACGAGCACCGACCGCAGCCGCACGTCGGGGGCCACCGACATCAGGTCGAGCGCGTACTCCCCGGACAGGCCCGTCAGGTGCGCGGCGCCGCCGGCCCACGCCGCGATCGCCGCGGTCGCGACGAGCCCCACGAGCGTCCCGGCCAGCGCGGTGGACGTCCGCACCGACACCCCGTGCGCCAGGTACAGCACGGCGAACATGATGACGACGCTGGTCACGAGCGCGACGGGGACGGCAGGCCGGCCGGTCAGCAGGGCCGGCAGCGTGAAGCCGGCCACGACCCCGAGCCCGAGGCCCATGCCGACGAGCGCGGCCAGACCGCGCCAGCGGGCCACGACCACGACGAGCAGCACGAAGAGCCCGGCGAGCAGCGCCATGGGCGGCCCGCGGACGAGGTCGACGAACACGTGCTGGGTGGTCATGGCGTCGGGGTCGGCGGTCGGGTCGAACGCGATGGCCGCGACCTGCAGGCGCGCGGCGCGCACCACGTCACCCGGCGTCAGCTCCGGCACGTACTCGGTGGGCACCTGCAGCCCGACCTCGGTCCCGTCCGCCAGGCGCACGGTCGCCTGGTCCTGCTCGGGGGAGGCCGGATGGACCTCGACGACCTCGCCCCGGACGTAGGTGACGCCCGGCCCGTCGGTGGCGAACTGCGGGGGGCGCGCCTCGGGGTCGGGCCAGAGCCACCACGCGCCGACGGCGGTGAGCACGGCCACCGGCACGAGCAGCAGGGCCAGGAGCGTGCGGGCGCGGCGAGCGGACGCGGGGCGCAGCACGAGGGGGCCGTGCGCGTGGGCGTGACCGTCCGCGGTCCTCACGTCGCGCTCCTGCGTCGGTGTCGCGTCGTCCGTCCTCGTCACCGGGCCAGCCTCGACGATCCCGACGGCGGGACCGACCGCGGCACGCCGTGGGTGCGCAGGGCGGTCCCGACGCGCCGCCGTCGGTGGCACGTCGCGGCACGTCGGCGCGGCGTGCGTCAGACTTCCGGGATGACCGACCTGCTCTCGTCGCCGCGCCCCGTGGGCGACGGGACGGTCGTGCACCGCCCGGACTGGACGTGGCTGCCGCCCGGCACGGCCCCCACGGAGGCCGACCTCGCGCGCGCCGCCCGCCAGGCCGAGCAGCTCCTCGCCGCGCACGGGGTCACCTACGGTGCCGAGGCGGTGGACGGCGACCACCCCTGGCGCCTGGACCCCGAGCCCGTCGTCGTCGACGAGCCCGAGTGGACGCGCCTCGAGGCCGCGCTCACGCAGCGTGCGGAGCTGCTCGACGCGGTCCTGCACGACCTGTACGGCCCGCGTCGCCTGCTCGACGACCGCATCCTGCCGCCGACGACCGTGCTCGCCCACCCCGGGTTCCTGCGCGCCGTCGACGGGCTGCGGCTGCCCGGGGGGCGCGAGCTGGTCCTGTCCGCCACCGACCTCGTGCGCGACCGCGCCGGGGAGTGGTGCGTCGTCGCCGACCGCACCCAGGCGCCGTCGGGCGCCGGGTACGCGATGGAGGACCGGCGCATCACCGCGCAGGTGCTCGCGCCCGTCTACCGGCAGGCGCCCATCGCGCGGCTCGGGCCGTTCTTCCACGCGCTGCGCAAGGCCCTGCGCGAGGTCGCGCCGCCCACCGCGGGCGACGAGCCGCGTGCGGTCCTGCTCTCCCCCGGCCCCGCGAGCGAGACGGCGTTCGACCAGGCGTACCTCGCCTCGATGCTCGGTCTCCCGCTCGTCGAGGGCAGCGACCTCGTGGTGCGGGCGGGCCGCGTGTACCTGCAGGGCATCGACGGGCTCGAGCACGTCGACGTCGTGCTGCGGCGCGTCGACGGCGACTGGTGCGACCCGCTCGACCTGCGCGCCGGCTCCCGCCTCGGCGTGCCCGGGCTCGTGCACGCCGTGCGGCAGGGCACCGTGAGCGTCGTCAACCCGCTCGGCACGTCCGTGCTGGACAACCCCGCGCTGCTCGCGTACCTGCCGCGGCTCGCGCGCGCCGTGCTCGACCAGGACCTCACGCTGGCGTCCGCGCCCACGTGGTGGTGCGGCGAGGAGCGCGCGCTGCGGCACGTGCTCGGGCGCCTCGACCGGCTCGTGCTCAAGCCGGTCGTGCACGGTGCGGAGAGCACGACCGTGGTCGGCGAGCGGCTGAGCGCGGCCGAGCGCGAGGACCTCGCGGCGCGCATCACCGCCGAGCCGTGGCGGTGGGTCGGCCAGGAGCGCGTCGGACCGGAGGAGCCCGGGTCCCGCGCCGCGGTCCTGCGGACCTTCGCGGTCGCGCACGCCGGGTCGTACACCGTGATGTCCGGGGGGCTTGCGCGCGTCGCCGACGACCCCGTGGTCACGTCGTCCGCCCCGGGCGCGGTGGCCAAGGACGTCTGGGTGCTCACCTCCCGGCCCGCCGCGACGGGCGCGGTGCTGCGGGAGGACGACGCCGCGGCCGGTGGCCGCACGCTCGCCTACGGCATCTCGCCGCGCGCCGCCGAGAACCTCTACTGGATGGGCCGCTACGCCGAGCGCGCCGAGGACGGTGTGCGCGTGCTGCGGGCCGTCGCCGACCGGTGGGACGACTACCACCGCACGCCCGGCACGGCGGGCGGCCAGGCCCTGGCGGTGCTCCTGCAGGCGCTCACCCCCGCGGCCCTGCCCGACGGCGGCGAGGCCGCGGTCCCCGCGCCCGAGCACGTCGGACCGCGCGTGCCGGCGCTGCGCGACCTGCTGCTCGACCGCCGCACCCCCGGCTCCGTCGCACGTGCCGTGCACCGGCTGCGCACCTCGGCCGCGACCGTGCGCGACCAGCTCTCCACCGACACGTTCGGCCCGATCGCGCGCATCGAGAGCACGCTGCGCGACGAGCGCGCGCGGCTGCGGGCGCGCCGGCAGCCCGACGCCGGTCTCGCGGCGCCCGCGTCCGTCACCGCGGGTCTGCGCCCCACGCTCGACGGCGTCCTGGAGAGCCTGCTCGCGATCTCCGGCATCGCCGCCGAGGGCCTCACACGGGACGTCGGGTGGCACCTGCTCGACGCGGGCCGCCGCATCGAGCGCGCGCAGCGGCTCGTGGCCATGCTCCGGGCGACCCTCGTCGAGCACCGGCCCGCCGAGGTCGAGGACCTGCTGCTCGAGTCCGTGCTGCTGGCCACCGAGTCCGCGATCACCTACCGCCGTCGGCACCAGTCGCGCACCGACGTCGCGCGCGTCCTCGACCTCCTCGTCCACGACCGCACCAACCCGCGCTCGCTGGCGTTCGCGCTCGACCGGCTGCTCGCGGACCTCGAGGCGGTGCCCGCGCCGCGGTCCGCCACGCAGCGCGACCACCTGCTGCACGGCGTCGCCGGGCTCGTCGCCGAGCTCGACACCGTCGTCGTCGGCAACGAGGTGTCCGACGACGGGCGGCGCGTACGGCTCGCCGACGCGCTGGACTCGATGCTGTGGCGGCTGCGCGAGGCGTCCGACGAGATCGAGCGCGTGCACTTCGTGCGGCCCGCGCCGAGCCGGGCGCTCGACGACGTGTGGGGCGCGGGCACGGACGACCGGACCGGGGAGGAGGAGCGGTGAGCGCACGCAGCTACGACCTGGTGCACCGCACCACCTACGAGTACGCCCAGCCCGTCACCGACTCCTACGGGCGCACCACGATGACGCCGCGCGACCTGCCCGACCAGCGCGTCGTGGCCACGTCCCTGACGATCGACCCCGAGCCTGCCGACACGGGCCGGCACGTCGACTGGTTCGGCAACACGACCACGTACTTCGGCGTGACGCGCGCCCACACGCGGCTCGTCGTGACGTCCCGCTCGACGCTCGAGGTCAGCCGCGTCGCCCCGCCGCGCGACGCGCTGCCGGACGTCGGCTGGCGGGCCGTCGCACGCAGCGTGACGACCGCGGACCTGGGCGTGCTGCGCACCGACGCCGCGGGTGTCGTCGAGCTGCGTGAGGCCGTGCTGCCGTCCGCGCACGTGCGGTTCGTCGACGAGGTCCGCGACTGGGCGGCTCCGTCGTTCACCGAGGAGCGCCCGCTGGCCGACGTCGTCGTGGACCTGGTGCACCGCATCCGCACCGAGCTGACGTACCGCTCGGGGTCGACGACGGTCCACACCACCCAGGCGCAGCTGCTCGCGCAGGGTGCCGGCGTGTGCCAGGACTTCGCGCACCTCATGATCGCGGCGCTGCGCGTGCACGGCGTGCCGGCCAGGTACGCGTCGGGGTACATCGAGACGCGGCCGCGTCCCGGCCGCCCCAAGCTGCGCGGCGCCGACGCGTCGCACGCGTGGGTGTCGGTGTGGCTGCCCGGCCACGGCTGGCTCGACGCCGACCCGACCAACGACCAGCTCGTCGACGACCGGTACGTCGTGCTCGGCTGGGGCCGGGACTACCACGACGTCCCGCCGCTGCGCGGGGTCATCTTCACCGAGGGGGGTGGTGCGACGCCGCGCGTCGAGGTGGACCTGGTGCCGTCGGGCTCGGAGCCGTTCGTCTAGTCCCCGGCGTCAGCGGGGCCGCGCGCGCTCCTCGACCTCCGCGTGCGGCACCAGGAACCCGCCGGCGTCGACGACCGTCCCGCCGACCGCGCGCCACAGCGCCGCGACGACGCGCGCGATGCCCGGTGCCACGCGCTGCCGCGCGATGACGTGCAGCTGCGACGGGTGCGGCACCTCGAGCTCCATCGGGTCCGGCGGCCGCCACGTCACCCGGTAGGACCACGGGCCGTGCTCGCGCCAGTCGAGCGTCGAGAGCACCGCCGGCACCTCGCGCGAGCGCCCGCACCGGACCTCGACCGCACCGTCGTACTCGTACGACGCGGTCACGATGAAGCCGATCGCGCCGCCGGGCGGGGCGTCGAGGGTCAGCCGGCTGCCGGACAGCGAGGGCCGCACGAGCGGCAGCGCGTCGTCGGGGCTCAGCGGCACGGCGGACCACAGCGTGAGGTCGACGGCCGCTGCCGGGTCGGGGACGACGGCGCGGTCGCGTGCCGCGGGCAGGATGCCGCCGCCCGCGCGCCGGGCCACGGCGGTCGCCCAGCCGGCGACCAGGTCGGGGCCGACGGTGGCGCCCGCGACGGGCCCGGTGGGCAGGCCGTACAGGTCGCTGGGCCGCGCGGGCAGGCCGAGCGCCCTGGCCTCCGCGGCCTCCACGGGGTGCGGGCCGACGACCTCCGCAACGCCGTCGAGGCTCAGGACCCCCGCGGGGTCCGGCGCCGCGAGCGCGATGCCACGGAAGCGGGCGCCGGTCGGCCGCGCCGCGGTCGCGGCCTGGGCCGCCGTGGCGGGCTCACGGGACCAGGCGGCGGCCGGGAACCACGCGCGGGCGTACTCCAGGACGGGGGTGCCGCGGGGGACGGCGAGCACGTGGCTGCCGTCCAGGGCGACGGGTGCCGCGGGCGAGCCGGTCATGGGCCGGAACGTACACACCGATTGCTGCCGCCATGTTTCACGACGGCCCCGCGACGAGATCCGAAGCGGTTCAGGCTCGCACGTCGTGCAGGTGGTGGACGACGTCGTGCAGGAAGTACTGGCCGAGGGTCCGCACGGTGAACAGCGACCCGTTGCTGCGCCGGCCGGTGCGCTCCCACTGGTCGGCCGCGACCGCGTCGAACCGGTCGGCGGTCACCGCCGCGGCGGCCGCGAGCTCGTCGGCGACCACCACGGGATCCTGCAGGTCGTACCGGTCGGTGACGGCGGTGGCGTCCTGGTCCCAGTTGGCGAACAGCGGGTCGTCCTGGTCGGTCATGAGGCGCACGCGCTCGTCGAACACCCGCATGACGTCGCGCACGTGCGCGCCGTACTCCAGGGGCGACCACACGCCGGGGGCGGGGCGCTCGCGCGCGTCGTCGCGGTGCAGCGCCGCCACCCAGCGGGGCACCAGGTCGCGCACCGTGCCGCCGATGCCCGGCGGGTCGACGTCGGAGGCGGCGAAGCCGCACTCCGGGCAGCGCTGCTGGACCACCCACGTCCAGTCCTTGGCGTCCGGCTCGATGGCCGGGGGCGGCGCGGGCACGGGCTCGGGATGGCGGTCGGTGTCCACGCGGCCACCGTAGCGGCGGGCACGCCGACGCAGAACCCCGCGTGCCTTGGGGGGCCGCACCTCAGGCGCCGGGTGATGGTCGGGCGGCGCGCCCCCTCCCGCGCGCCGCCCGACCGGGCACCTGGGCGACGGACTCCCACGAGAGGCGTCGCCGTCGATGCCATCGGCACAGACGGTAGCCCGCGGACCGTTGCACGACCGTTGCACGACGAGATCCGTGACGCGGGCAGCGGGTGAAGGTCGGTGCGGGGCGGCGACGCCGGTCAGCGCGCGCGTCGGGGACGTGGCGGTGGTGGGTCCGTAAGCGCTTCGACCTGCGCCGTGCGCGAACGCCACGCCCGGGCCACGACGAAATCCGTCGCTGCGCCCGGGCGTCGGGCACCGTGCCCTGGGGGGCACCCAGGGGTGGGTGTGCCCGTGCGCTCGTCAGCGCAGCGCGCGGTCGAGCTGAGCGAGCCGCGTGTGCGCGCGCAGGTGGGCGGCGGACCCGATGGGCGCGACGCGCGCGAGGGTCTGCCACGCCTGCCAGTCGTCGGCGCCCTGCTCGCTGGCCGTCCAGCGGCCGACGAGCTCCGGGTCGCCCGACGCGAGCGTCGCCGCACGGACCTCGTCGCGCACGGTCGCGCGCAGCCGCGCGACGCCCGGTGCCGCCGAGCGCGGCAGCACGGACCCGCCGTACGCGCTGAGCGCGCCGGCGACGTCCCCCACCGCCAGGGAGGTCCGCACGGTGTCGACGTCGGTCTCGAGGGGTGCGGTGAGCCGGTACGGCCGTGACTCCGACAGCAGCGGGCCGACGAGACGGCGCAGTCGGGAGATCTCGGCGCGCACGGTGACCTCGGACAGCTCGGACTCGGAGAGCAGCACGGCGAGCTCGTCGCCGCGCAGGCCCGCGGGGTGCTCGGCCAGCAGCAGCAGGATCTCGGCGTGCCGGCAGGTCAGGCGCCGCCGGCCGGAGGGCAGGTGCAGCGTGCCGCCGTGTGCGCCGAGCACGCTCAGCCGCGCGCCGGGCGCGGTCGCGGCGGACGTCGCGAGGCTCGCCTCGATCGCGGCGACGGTCGCCCGCACCAGCGCCAGGGCCATCCACGACGCGGCATCGTCCCGGCCCGTCACGTCCAGGACTCCCAGCAGGCGGCCGTGGGGGTCGTGCACGGGCACGGCCGCGCAGTTCCACGGGTGGACGACGCGCGCCCAGTGCTCGGTGCCGACGACCTGCAGCGCGCGCCGGGTGGCCAGTGCCGTGCCGAGCGCGTTGGTGCCGACGGCGTCCTCCCGCCACGCGGCGCCCTCGACGAAGCCGACGTCGTCGAGCGGGCGGCGCAGCGCGTGGTCGCCGTCGACCCACAGCAGCCGCCCGGCCTCGTCGCTCAGCGCGGTGACCCACCCGGCCTCGGGGTCGACGAGCAGCCGCTGGACGATCGGCACGGCGCCGGACAGCGGGTGCGAGCTGCGCAGCTCGGCGAGGGCGGGGCCGTTGATGTCGACCGGGGGTGTCGGGAGCTCGGGGTCGACGCCCACCCGGCGGCTGCGGCGCCAGGAGTCGGCCACGATCGGTCGGACGAGCCGGCCGGGGTCGTCGCCCGTCGTCACGAACCGCTCGTGGGCGGCGCGCACGAGGGCGGTGGGGCGGGTCACCGCGTCGTCGGCCTGCCAGTCACCGGGGCGCGTCGCGGGGATCGGGGCGGGCACGCCGCCGGCCGGCGCCGAGCCCGTGAAGGGCCCGTCCTGCGCGGGGTGGGCGTGTCGGCTCATGAGCGTGCGGGATGCCTTCGTGCGGGGTCGTTTCACGTGACGCGACGCATTGTAGGCGAAAGCGACGAACCGCCGTGAGGAATGTCACATTTCTCACCAGCCCCTCAGATGCCGGTCGCGATTTTCCTGACGCGCCGTGCGAAGATGTCAGCATGCCGAAGATCATCGGGGCGTCGCTCCACGAGCACCGCGAGCAGACGCGCCGTCGTCTGTTCGGCGCCCTGTCGACGCTCATGAGCGAGCGCGGCTTCGACGCCATCACCCTCGCCGACATCGCCGCCGCCGCGGGCGTCGGCCGGACCGCGGTGTACAACCACTTCCCGGACAAGGAGTCGCTGCTCCTGGGCTTCATCACCCACGAGACCGAGCAGTACGCCGCAGGGCTCCAGGCGTCGCTCGACGACATCGACGACCCCGTCGAGCAGCTGCGCGCCTACGTCCGCGCGCAGGCGTCGCTCACCCGGGTCTACCACGTCGCCCCCGGCCCCGAGCTGCGCTCGGTGCTCTCGCGCGGCGCGCAGCAGCGGGTCCGCGAGCACGTCGGCGTCGTCGAGCAGATCCTGCGGCGCATCCTCGCCGCCGGTATCGCCTCCGGAGAGCTCCCCGAGCAGGACCTCGCCACCACGGTGCCGCTGGTCAACGCGTGCCTCACCGGGCGCAACCTGCCCGACGGTGCCGACGAGCGCGAGCAGGCGATCGCCCAGACCGAGGCGTTCGTGCTGCGCGCGGTCGGGGCCCGCGTGCCGGTGACGGCCTGAGCGCGCGGCGCGGCGGACGCCCCGGCGTGCCGCGCGGCGAGGACCGCCGCGGGTCGACGGGCGGCGGCCGCGGCGCGAGCAGCAGCGGACGCGGTGAGCGCGGTGCGACGGACGGCCGCCCCGCAGGCGGCCGCGCCGGCGCGACGAGCGGTCACCGGTCCGGGTCGACGGGCACGGGCCGCCCGGTCGCGACCCCCGGGGGGCGCCGTGACCGCCACGGCCGGGCCGGCACGTCGCGCGAGCGCGGGCCGGCGCCCGCGTCGACGCGCGTCGAGCTGACGTACCTGCCCGGGCTGCGCGACGTCCTGGCCGCCGAGGTCGCCGAGGTGCTGCCTGCGGCGCGCGGCGTGCGCGACGTGCCGGGTCGCGATGACGCCGTCGTCCTGACGCTGGCCGGGGCGCTCGCGGACGTCGCACGGCTGCGCACCGCCGTGGCCGCGTGGGTCCTGGTCCACCTCGACGTGCCGCGGCCGAAGTCCTTCGCGAGCCCGGAGCACCTGCGTCGTGTGGTCGACGCGGTGTACGCGTCGCTCCGCGTCGCGGGCTCGTCGACGTTCCGGTTCGAGGCGGCGGGGGCCGACTCGGCCGTGTTCGCACGCCTCGCCGGGCTCCTGCACGACGCGACCGGCCTGATCCACGACCCCGCCGCGGGCGACCTCGTCGTGCGCGTGCGTCGCGGGGCGCGGCCCCCCGCCGGGGCCGGCCGTGCGGCCGAGGACCGTGACCCGGGCTGGGACGTGCTCGTGCGCGTCGGGCCGCGCCCGCTGTCCGCGCGGACGTGGCGCGTCGCGGACTTCCCGGGCGCGGCCAACGCCACGATCGCCGCGGCCGTCGCCCGGCTGGCGGGCGTGCGCGCCGAGGACCGCGTGCTCAACCTCATGGCGGGTTCCGGCACGCTCCTCGTCGAGCGGCTGCTCGCGGGCCCGGCGGCGGCGGCCGTCGCGGTCGATCTCGACGTCGCCGCGCACGACGCCGCGCGTCTGAACCTCGAGGCCGCCGGCCTGCTGACGCGCCGGCCGCGCCCCGCGCTGCTGACGTGCGACGCGACCGACCCCGTCGCGCTGCAGGCGGCCGTCACCGAGCCGCTCGGCGGCACCGCGGACGTGGTGCTCGCCGACCCGCCGTGGGGCACGCTGCACGGCTCGCACGCGGACGCCCCGCGGCTGCACGCCGGGTTGCTGCGGGCCGCCCACGCGGTGAGCGCGCCGGGTGCGCGGCTCGTCGTGCTCACGCACGAGGTCAAGGTGATGGAGCGCGTGGTGCGTGACACCGCGGACCTGTGGGTGCCGCGCTCGGTGACGCGTGTCTACGCCAAGGGGCACCACCCGCGGATCCACGTCCTCGACCGCCGCTGACGCCCGGGAGCGGGCGCGTCGACGTGCTGGTCGCGGCTCCGACCCGGGACGGTCGTCCCGGGTGAAACGGTTCGCACACTCGCGTGGCGCGCGTCGAGGCTCCACGGTGGTCGGGCCCTCGGGTGCCTTGTCGTCCCGGGATCGGATCGTTCCGATCCCGCCGGACTCGCGCGGACCAGGCGCCGAACGTCACCGACACCAGGAGACATGCATGTTCATCCCCACCCGGAGCCGGTTCGGCCGACTCGCTCGGCTCGCCCTCGCCGTCCCCCTCGCCCTCGCGGCCACCGGCATCGTCGCCACGTCCGCCTCCGCCCACGGCTCCGTCACCGACCCGCCGTCGCGCAACTACGGCTGCTGGGAGCGCGAGGGCGGCACGCACATGGACCCCGCCATGGCGCAGCGCGACCCCATGTGCTGGCAGGCCTTCCAGGCCAACCCCAACACCATGTGGAACTGGAACGGCAACTTCCGTGAGGGCGTCGGCGGCCGCCACGAGCAGGTCATCCCCGACGACCAGCTCTGCTCGGCCGGCAAGACGCAGAACGGCCTGTACGCGTCGCTCGACACCCCCGGCCCGTGGATCATGAAGACGGTCCCGCACAACTTCACGCTCACGCTGACGGACGGCGCCATGCACGGTGCCGACTACATGCGCATCTACGTGTCGAAGGCGGGTTACGACCCGACGACCGACCCGCTGGGCTGGGACGACATCGAGCTGATCAAGGAGACGGGCCGCTACGGCACGACCGGTCTCTACCAGGCGGACGTCTCCATCCCGTCCAACCGCACGGGCCGCGCGGTGCTGTTCACGATCTGGCAGGCCTCGCACCTCGACCAGCCGTACTACATCTGCTCGGACATCAACATCAACGGGACCGCGCCGACGCAGCAGCCGACGCAGCAGCCGACGCAGCAGCCCACCCAGCAGCCGACGCAGCAGCCCACCCAGCAGCCCACCCAGCAGCCGACGCAGCAGCCGACGCAGCAGCCCACGCAGCAGCCCACGCAGAACCCGGGCACCGGTGCCTGCACCGCGACGGTCAAGGCCGCCAGCACGTGGGGCAACGGCTGGCAGGGTGAGGTCACCGTGACGGCCGGCTCCAGCGCGATCAACGGCTGGAAGGTCACCGTCGGTGGCGCGTCGATCACGCAGGCATGGAGCGGCTCCTACAGCGGTGGGACGTTCTCCAACGCCGAGTGGAACGGCAAGCTCGCGGCAGGTGCCTCGACGACGGCCGGCTTCATCGCCTCGGGTACGCCCGGCACGCTGACGGCCACCTGCACCGCGGCCTGACGCACCACTGACCCGCCGGCGCACGTGCCGGCGGTGCACCACCGCGGGGGCACGACCCGCGGCAGCACGGCCCCGACGGCCGGGCGCGACCACCCCTCTGGCCGCGCCCGGCCGTCACCTTCCCCGCCGGGTGCGGGGGATCCGGACCGAGTGCGGGGGGAACGACCCCCGCACCCGGCGCGGAACCCCCGCACCCGACGTCGTCGTGGGGGCCGGGTGTCGGGGAGAATGCGGGGGTGACGTCGACCTCTGCGCCCCGCCTGCCCCGTGTCCGCGCGTCCGAGCTCGTCGGTCGCGGCTGGCTCAACACCGGCGGCAAGGACGTGACCCTCGCGGACCTGCGCGGCAAGGTCGTCGTCCTCGACTTCTGGACGTTCTGCTGCATCAACTGCCTGCACGTCCTCGACGAGCTGCGGGAGATCGAGGAGCGTCACCGCGACGTCCTCGTCATCGTCGGCGTGCACTCGCCCAAGTTCGTCCACGAGGCCGACCCGGTCGCGCTCGCGGCGGCCGTCGAGCGGTACGAGGTGCACCACCCGGTGCTCGACGACCCGGACCTCGTGACGTGGCAGGCGTTCACCGCCCGCGCGTGGCCGACGCTCGTCGTCATCGACCCCGAGGGGTACGTCGTGGCGCAGATGGCCGGCGAGGGGCACGCGCACGCCGTCGAGACGCTGGTGCGCGACCTCGTCGCCGAGCACGAGGCCAAGGGCACGCTGCACCGCGGCGACGGCCCGTACGTCGCGCCGACGCCCCAGCCGACCACCCTGCGGTTCCCCGCCAAGGCCGTCGAGCTGCCGGGGGGCACGTTCCTGGTGGCGGACGCCGGGCACCACACCCTCACCGAGGTCGCGGCCGACGGCGAGACGCTCGTGCGTCGCATCGGGTCCGGCGAGCGCGGGCTGGTGGACGGCGGCCCCGACGACGCGCGGTTCTCCGAGCCCAACGGCCTGGGGCTCGTGCCGGACGAGCTGCGTGGGCGCGTCGGGTACGACGTGCTCGTCGCCGACACGGTCAACCATGCGCTGCGCGGGGTGCGCCTGTCCGACGGGCACGTGACGACCCTCGCCGGCACGGGCGAGCAGTACATGGTCGGGGCCGTCGACAACGTCCGGCCGGCCGACGGGGACACCGCGAACCCCGCCGGGTCCGGCGTCGGCGACCGGTGGGCGGCGCGGCAGGTGAAGCTGTCCTCGCCGTGGGACGTGGCGTGGTCGACCGAGCTCGCGGCGTTCGTCGTCGCGATGGCCGGCAACCACACGCTGTGGGCGTTCGACCCCGTCGGTGGGACGGTCACGCACCTCGCCGGGACGATGAACGAGGGTCTCGTCGACGGGACGCCGCAGGAGGCGTGGTTCGCGCAGCCCTCCGGGCTGTCGGTCGACGCCGCCGGACGGCTGTGGCTGGCCGACGCCGAGACGTCAGCGCTGCGGTGGGTCGACCCCGCCGACGCGTCCGTGCACTCCGTCGTCGGGACCGGGCTGTTCGACTTCGGCCACCGCGACGGCGCCGCCGACCAGGCGCTGTTCCAGCACCCCCTGGGTGTCGCCGCGCTGCCTGACGGCTCCGTGCTGGTCGCCGACACCTACAACGGCGCGCTGCGCCGCTGGCAGCCGGGCGAGGGTGACGCACCGGGCACCGTGACCACGCTGGCGACCGACCTGGCCGAGCCGAGCGGGCTCGTGCTGCCGTCCGGTGACACCGACCACGTGCTCGTCGTCGAGTCCGCCGCGCACCGCCTGACGCGCGTGCCGCTGCCCGCGGGTGCGGGCGAGCAGGTCGACGGCGGCGCGCACCGCACGCAGCGGCCCGTCACCGAGATCGGCACCGACGTCGCGCTCGAGGTCGTGTTCCACCCGGCCGCCGGTCAGAAGCTCGACGACCGCTGGGGCCCGTCGACGTCGCTGCAGGTCTCGGCCACGCCGCCGGAGCTGCTGCTCGGCGGCGGCGGGAACGACGTCACGCTCACCCGCACGCTCCGCCTCGACCCGACGGTCGGCGAGGGGGTCCTGCACGTGACGGCGCGCGCGGCGAGCTGCGACGCCGACCCGGCGATCGAGCACCCGGCCTGCCACCTGGCCGCGCAGGACTGGGGTGTGCCGGTGCGGGTCGCGACCGGCGGCGACGCGACCCTCGTCCTGCCGCTGCACGGCTGAGGCTCCGTGCTCGGACGGCGGCAGCCCACGCGACGCGTCCGGGACAGCCCGGTCAGACCGGGGTCACGTCCAGGACGGCGATCGCGACCAGGGCGTTGAGCGCGGTCTGCACCTGACGGCCCGTCGACGCGTTGACCGACACCGCGATCTCGACGACCCACTCGTCGCGCTCGATGCTCAGCGTGCGGGTCTCGGGGGAGTCCGCCGCACTGCCGCCGCGCGCCACCGTGGTGAACGTCTGCGAGCCGGGCATGCGCTCGCGGACCGCCCACGAGTCGCCGCCGAGGGTCTCGGTCGCCGCCGCGGCGAACGCGCACAGCCGCGGCACGACGGCCGGGGCGGCGGCGCCGATCGCGACGGCACTGCTCGACGTCAGCCGCTCGACCGCCTGCACCGGGTCCGCGATGGGCGGGGTCGTGCGGGCACGGGCGCGGGCCCGCCGGCGCTTGGCCTGGTACTGCGCCTGGTCGGCGCGGCGGAACAGGTGGC
Source organism: Cellulomonas flavigena DSM 20109 (assembly GCF_000092865.1). GTDB lineage: Bacteria > Actinomycetota > Actinomycetes > Actinomycetales > Cellulomonadaceae > Cellulomonas > Cellulomonas flavigena. The sequence continues at coordinate 210,730 of NC_014151.1, forward strand.
GCGCCTCGACCGAGCCCATGACGGCGGTCGAGGCGATGCCGTAGGAGATCGCCGCGCCGTGCGGCAGCGGGAACTTGGCCACCGTCGTGGACATCGCGGTCGCGACGGTCTCGCGCGGCTGGTCGACGGTGACGAGGCAGAACTCGTCACCGCCGATGCGCGCGGCCGTCGCGCCGGGGATCGCGTCCGCGGCACGGCGCAGCACGTCCGCGACGGCGCGCAGCAGGTCGTCGCCGGCGTCGTGGCCGAGCTCGTCGTTGACGCGCTTGAGGCCGTCGACGTCGCACATGACGACGCACGTCTCGCGGCCCGACGCGAGCGCCGCCTCGGCCGCCTGGTCGGCGGTGCGGCGGTTGGCCAGGCCCGTGAGCGGGTCGTCGGCGATCATGTGGCGCATCTGCTGCTCGAGGTCGACGCGTGCGATCGCTCCCGCGGCGAGCGCGGCGAGCACCTCGGCGGTCGCGACCTCGTCGACGTGGAACAGCGGTGCGTCGAAGTCGCGGACGACGGTGAGCTGGCCCCAGACCGCGTCGTTGACGACGACCGGCGAGGTCAGCGCGGACGCGGCGCCGACCTCGCGCAGCATCTCGACCTCCACGCGGTCGCCCGCCGACGTGTCGCCGGGGCGCACCGAGCGGCCCTGCGCGTCGAACGCGTGCGCGACCCAGCTCTCGCGGTTGCGCAGCAGCGCGCGCAGCGCGGGACGCTCGTCGGCGCGGTACGTGCTGGACAGGAACTGGTGCCAGCGGGGGTCGTTCTCGGGGGACTCGAGGTGGACGACGCGGCACGTCTCCTGCGTGATGCGGGCGACCGTGCACGCGTCGGCGCCGAGCACGTCCATCGCCGCCTGCGCGGCCGCCTCGACGACCTCGTCGACGTGCCGGCAGGCGTCGAACCGGTGCGCGGCGACGGCGAGTCCGCGCACGCCACCGAGGTCCGCAGCCGAGAGACCACCTCGGTGCGCACCCTTGGCGGTCGAGCCCCTGCGCGTCACGCAGCCCATCATCGGGCCTCCACCCCCGATCCGCCGAGTGCCGATCGTGAGAGGTCGGTGAGATCACTCGTCCGCGTGGCGGGCCCTTGGTCACTTGGCAAGCGATGTCTGCCGTGCTGGAAACGTTTCGGAGGCTTGTCCGGCCTGCGGGGCCTCCGCACTCTGTGCAGCACGCTGCACGAACAGTGCCCGCCCCCAGCGGCGACCCCCGCCGCTCGCGTGAGAGGGAACCCCCGCATGCCCCGACACCGTTCCACCCGCCGCGCCCTGGCGGGTCTCGCCGCCACCGCGGTGGTGACGACCGCCCTGGTCACCGTCCCCACGGTCGCCCAGGCCCACGGCGGTCTGACGAACCCGCCGACGCGCACCTACGCGTGCTACCAGGACGGCCTGGCCGGCGGTGCCGCCGCCGGTGAGGCCGGCAACATCCGCCCGCGCAACGCCGCCTGCGTCAACGCGTTCGACAACGAGGGCAACTACTCGTTCTACAACTGGTACGGCAACCTGCTCGGCACCATCGCCGGGCGCCACGAGACCATCGCCGACGGCAAGGTCTGCGGGCCCGACGCGCGCTTCGCCTCGTACAACACGCCGTCGTCCGCGTGGCCGACGACCAAGGTCACGCCCGGCCAGACGATGACGTTCCAGTACGCCGCCGTCGCGCGCCACCCCGGCTGGTTCACGACGTGGATCACGAAGGACGGCTGGAACCAGAACGAGCCGATCGGCTGGGACGACCTCGAGCCCGCGCCGTTCGACCGCGTCCTCGACCCGCCGCTGCGCGAGGGCGGCCCTGCGGGCCCGGAGTACTGGTGGAACGTGAAGCTGCCGTCGAACAAGAGCGGCAAGCACGTCCTGTTCAACATCTGGGAGCGCACGGACAGCCCTGAGTCGTTCTACAACTGCGTCGACGTGGACTTCGGTGGTGGCGGCACCGTGACGCCGTCGCCGACGCCGTCGGTCACCCCGACGCGGACGCCCACCCCGTCGCCGACGCCGTCCGTCACCCCGTCGCCGACGCCGTCGGTCACCCCGACCCCGACCCCGACCCCGACCCCGACGCCGTCGCCGACGCCCACGCTGACCGTCACGCCGACCCCGACGCCCACCAGCGTCCCCGGCGACTCGGTCTGCGAGCTCGAGGTCGACACGTCCAGCGCCTGGCCCGGCGGCTTCCAGGGCACCGTCACCGTGTTCAACGCGACGATGGAGCCCGTGAACGGCTGGCAGGTGAGCTGGAAGTTCACCAACGGCGAGACCATCGCGCAGTCGTGGAGCGGCGTGACCTCGCAGTCCGGCTCGACCGTGACGGTGAAGAACGCCGACTGGAACTCCACCATCGCGCACCACAACGCCGTGAACTTCGGGTTCATCGGGTCGGGCACGCCGAAGGCGGTCACCGACGCGACCCTCAACGGCAAGCCCTGCATCGTCCGCTGACGCCCGGACACCACCGACGCGCTCGTACCCTCCCGGGTGCGGGCGCGTCGTGCGTCCGGCGGGACGCGGTCCGCGGGGGAGGCTCAGCCCCCGGCGGTCACGGGCCCTGACATGCGCACGTGCACGCTCACGCCGCGCACGCTCGTCGGGACGTCGGCGAACCGGGGACGCACCCCGCTCCCCTTCTCGGGCTCGCGGACACGCACGAGCACCCCGTAGCCGCCGGCCTCGGGCGCGATGCCGATGCCCGCGACGTCGGGACGCCCGGCGAGCGTCCGTTTCAGCTCGTCCTTGGCGCGTCGTGCCTCGTCCAGATCGGCCACTGCCAGCACCTCCCGCGTCGTCCCGGGGCGCCGGCGCCGCGTCCGCGTCAGGCGAGGAGCGTCGCGTCGAGCGCCGTCAGGACGGCATCGATGGGGTTGACGTACGTCAGCCCACGCCCATTGTCGCCCCCGTACTCGGAACCGGCAAAGAGCAGACCGAGTGCCACCCCGTCCTCGCGGTAGACCAGCGACCCCGAGTCCCCGCCGCGCGAGAACGGACCGGTGCCCAGGCCCTCGACCTCGATCTGGTCGTCGAAGCGCAGGTCGCCCAGCTCGTCGCCGTAGCCGACCACGATGTCGTCGAGCTCGATCGCCGTCACGCGGCCGCGGGTGACGGACGTCGTCCGGCCGATCTTCACCACCGGCTCGCCACCGAGCGCGCGGGCGGTGGTCGTGATGCGGCCGACGGGGTACGTCGGGTCGACCTCCGGGTCGTCGAGCAGCGCGATCGCGGCGTCGACCATGGCGGTCGTCCCGGCGACGAGCGGCGCGAAGGCGGCCAGCGTGCCCACCCGGTCGGCCGGGGCACCGCCGCCGTCGGCGGGGCCGGGCTGCACGATCAGGTCGCCCGGGCGCGCGGACGGCGAGCCGGCGAGGACGTGGTGGTTCGACAGTGCGTGCACCACGCCGTCGACGAGCACGAACGCGCCCAGCGTGCCGGCCGTGACGTCGACGTGCGCGATCGAGACGCCCGGCCGCAGCGGCCGGACGCGTCCCGTCTCGCCCAGGGCCTGCGCGGTGACGACCGGTGGCCGCGGGCCCGGGACCGCCGCGCTGCCGACCTCGGTGCCCGCGCCGGTGGCACCCGTCAGCGCCCGGATCTCGCCCGTGCGGCGCAGGTCCACGACCTTGCCGACCTCGCCGATCTCAGCCGCCACCTGGTGGGCGATCGAGCGCACGTCCGGGGCGCCGAGCCGGTAGCGCAGGGCGATCCCGAAGCCGCCGTCCGGGGCGGGGGCGAGCCCGACGGCCAGCGGCGCGGCGACCTCACCCTCGGTCGTCGACGGCCGCACCACGCCCTCGACGAGCGTGCGTGCCACCGCCACCGCGTGCGCCTTCGCCTTGCGTGCCTCGTCGTGGTCCATGGGTCCCCCTTCGTCGTCGCCACCAGCCCCCTGCTGCGCGCGGGCGCCCATTGTGTCCGGTGCGTCCGACACGCGCCGTCCGCGATCGTCCTGCGGACGCTCGGCACCGTCCCCTCGTCCCCGCCGTCCGGCGCCGGGAACGGCGACGCCCCACCCGGGAGACCGGGGTGGGGCGTCGTGGTCGGGCGTGCGCGTCAGGCCGGCGGGACGGGCGGGTTGTCGTGACGCTCGATGACCTCACGGTGCGAGGTGTTGGCACGCTGGTTGGTCATCGCGATCGCGAGGATCAGCGCGAGGGCACCCGCGCCCATGCAGATGTAGCCGATGACCGTCAGGTCGACACCCTCGATGCGGTCGGAGACGCCGAACGAGAGGATCGCCCCGATCACCAGGAGTGCGATGCCGGTACCGATACCCATGTCGCTCCTTCGTCGTGCCTCGGTGCGGGCCACCGTGACCCACCTGGTGGCCGAGTCTGGTCCCACCCGGGGGGTCTCGCACGTCGAACGCCCGGCCGCGGGGCCGTCCGGGGGACGCACGTGCGGGCGTCGTCACGGGTGGCCGGAGGGCGTCCGAGACGTTTCGGCGGGTGTCCGGGGGTGCGCCCGCCTGGCTAGCGTCCGGCCATGGTGGTCACCGGTCGTGCTGTCGCCCGTGCCCTGTCGCGGCGGACCCGCGCCCGCCGCCCGGCGACGCTCCCCGTCGCGGTCGCGGCGTCGCTCGCGTTCGTCGTCGGTCTGCTCGCGCCGGTGACCGCGACCGCCGGCGCGCCGCCCGGCGTGCCGCTGCCCGACGGCGCGCTCGCGGCGGTGGGCGACCTCACGCCCGTGCACGACCCCGCGCTCGTCGTCGAGGGCGACACCTGGCACGTCCTCGGCACGGGGCGCGTCGACCGCGAGAACGGCGGCACGATCCAGCACTGGGTGTCCCGCGACGCGGGCGTGACCTGGAACTACGCGCGGACGATCTGGCCGTCGGTGCCGACGTGGCTCGACCAGCGGATCAGCGGGCTGGAGAACCTCTGGGCGCCCGAGGTCGTCGAGCACGACGGCACGTACTACCTCTACTACTCGGCGTCGCGGTTCGGCACGAACACGTCCGTGACGGCGCTGGCGACGAACACCACGCTCGACCCGGCGGACCCCGCGTACCGGTGGGTCGACCAGGGTGAGGTGATCTCGTCGCCGCAGTCCGGGCTGCCCGGGGGCATGGCGTTCAACGCGATCGACGCGGGTGTGGTCGACGTCGACGGCCGGCCCTGGATGGCGATCGGGTCGTTCTGGCACGGGATCTTCCTCGTCGAGCTCTCGTGGCCCAGCGGCAAGCCCGTGCCGTCCTGGCGCACGACCGCCCGGCACCTCGCCGCCGGCCGCCCCGACGGGAACGCCGTCGAGGCGCCCTACCTGTACGCCCGCGACGGCTGGTACTACCTGTTCGTCTCCGAGGGTGCGTGCTGCCGCGGGACCGACTCGACCTACCGGATCTCGGTGGGGCGCTCGCGCGACGTGACCGGCCCGTACGTCGACCGGAACGGGCGTGACCTCGTCGCCGGCGGCGGCAGCGTGCTCCTCGAGCGGCACGGCGTGCAGGCCGGGCCCGGCGGGCAGTCGGTCTCGCAGGACGTCCTGGCGTACCACTACTACGCGACGAACGACGGCGGGACGCCCACCCTCGGCCTGCAGAAGCTGCGGTGGGTGGAGGGCTGGCCCGTCGCGGACACGCGTGCCGCCGCGGCCACCGTCACCGCGCAGCCCGCCGACGGGTCCGTCGGCCTCGGCGGCACGACGACGCTCACGCTGGGTGCGTCCGGCTCGCCGGCACCCGTCGCCGTGTGGCAGACGTCCGCCGACGGCGGCCGCACCTGGCAGTACGCCGGCAACCAGCGCGTCGTCGACGGGCGCTCGACGCACGTGCTGCGCGACGTGCGCGTGGAGACGCAGGTGCGGGCGTACCTGGTGAACGCGACGGGGACGGTGCTGACGCGGGCAGCGAGGGTGCGGCCGTCGCCGACGTCGATGCCGAGCCCAACGCCGAGCCCGACGTCGAGCGTGACGCCGAGCCCGACGCCCTCGCCGACCGTCGAGCCGAGCCCGACGCTCCCGGCCGCGGCGACGTGCGCGGTCGCGTACGCGGCGACCTCCTGGGGCGACGGGTTCACCGCATCGGTGCGGCTCACCAACACCGGCTCGGCCCCGCTGACGTGGACGCTGACGTTCGACCTCGCCGACGGTCAGCGCGTGGCGCAGGGCTGGAGCGCGACGTGGGCCCAGACCGGCACGACGGTCCGTGCGAGCGGTGCGTCGTGGAACGCCACGCTCGCCCCCGGGGCGACGGCCGACATCGGCTTCAACGGCACCCACACGGGCAGCACCCCGGCGCCGACGTCCTTCACGGTCGCCGGCACCCCCTGCACGTCGGCCTGAACCTGCGCCGTGCGCGGACGGTAGGTTCGCGCGCATGGGCTGGCGGACCGTCTCCTCGCGCGTCGTGTACGAGAACCCCTGGATCCGGGTGCGCGAGGACGACGCGCTCGCGCCCGACGGGCGCCCGGCGCGGTACGGCGTGGTCGAGCTGCGGCCGTCGGTGTTCGTCGTCGCGCTCACCGACGACGACGAGGTCGTGCTCGTCACGACCGACCGCTACACCACCGGACCGCACTCGATCGAGGTGCCGGCGGGCGGCACCGACGGCCAGGAGCCGCTGGTCGCCGCGCAGCGCGAGCTCGCCGAGGAGACCGGCCTCGTCGCGCGCGAGTGGACGCGGGTCGGCACGGTCGACGCGCTCAACGGGATCGCGCGGGCCGTCGAGCACGTGTTCGTCGCGCGGGGCCTGTCGCCCGCCGTGGACACCGCCACCACGCGCCACGAGCAGGCCGCCGAGGGCATCACCGACGTGCGGACCGTCCCGTTCGCCGAGGTGCTGCAGATGATGAGGACCGGCAGGATCCGCGACGGCGAGACCGTCGCCGCGATGGCGCTCGCGGCGCTGCACCTGGGCCGCCTGGCCTGAGGGCGACGGGCGGCGACGACGACGGTCATGTCCCCGCCCTGGCGCGGCGGTCGCTGCCGGCCCGCTCCGGTCAGCGGGACGGTGGCGCCGTCGAGTCCCGCACGACGAGCGACGTTGCGAGCTCGATGTGGTGCGAGTCCGGCTCGCGGCCGGAGGCCATGGCCAGCACCGTGCGCAGCGCGACGCGGCCGATGTCGTCGAGCGGCTGGTGCACGCACGTCAGCGGCGGGTTGGTCCACGCGGCGACGTACGTGTCGTCGTACCCGACGACCGACAGGTCCCGTGGCACCGCCAGCCCCAGCAGGCGTGCGGCCTCCAGCACGCCGAGCGCCTGCGCGTCGCTGCTCGCGACGACCGCGGTGGGCGGGTCGGGCAGGCGCAGCAGCTCGTCGGCGGTCTGCCGGGCGGCGTCGTGGTCGAACGCGACGTGCCGGACGAGCGCGGGGTCGACGGGCACGCCGGCGCGCTGGCACGCGGACCGGTAGCCGTCGACGCGCGCGACGGCGCTGATCGACACCTCGGGTCCGCCGATCATGGCGATGCGCGTGTGCCCCAGACCCAGCAGGTGCTCGGTGGCCGTGCGGCCCCCGCTCCAGTTCGTGGACCCGACGGACACCAGCTCGGGCGTCGTCAGGTGCAGCGGGTCGATGACGACGACGGGCAGGCGGGCCCGCGCGATGGCCGCGTAGGTCGTCTCGGTGACCTGCGCCGTGACGACGATCGCGCCGGTCCGACGCGCGGCCACGAGCCGCCGCGTCCACGTCGCCGGGGGTGTGGGGCGTGCGCCGCCGCCGCGGCTCAGGCGGGACACGGCGACGTCCGCGTCCGCGTCCTCCGCGGCGAGGGTGACGCCGCGCAGCACCTCCATCGCGTACGGGCTGTCGAGCTTGTCGACGAGGAACTCGACCGTGCGGCGTACCTCGGGGCGCCGCTCGCCGGGGGCGCGGTAGCCGAGCTGCGCGACGGCGGCCTCGACGCGCTCGCGGGTGGCGGGGGCGACGTCGTGCCGGTTGAGGACCTTGGAGGCGGTGGCGATGGAGACCCCGGCGAGCTCCGCGACGGCGGTGAGCGTGGGGCGGCGCTCGGGTGCTGGCATGGTGCGTCCTTCCGTCCTCGGGCCGAAACTAGTCCGCGGGAGCCGAAAACTCCACTCGCTCGGGCGGCCCCCGTTGCGCCTTCCGGGCCTGCCGTTGACAGGACACAGGGCGAAAACTAGCGTGAAAACCACGGCACGGTGACCGAAAAGTTTTCTGCCGACGAGGTCGAGGCTCCGGGCGCCCGCCGCCGCACCGCGCGACGACGCGCACCGACGACGAAGAGGTCTTGCCCGCATGAGCACGCCCGCCACCCGTCCCACCAGCGCGCAGTGGCCGATCGCCGCCGCCATGCTCCCGTTCCCCGCGTCGCAGGACGCGCCGGCGGACACCTGGGTCGACCACCTCGCCGAGGTCGCGTACGAGGGTTTCACCGAGGTCGACCTCACGGACTCCTGGGTGCAGCCGGGCGACCTGGCGCCGGCCCGGCTCGAGGAGCTGCGTGACGCACTGGTCACGGTCGGGCTCGACCCCGTCGCGCTCTCCGCGATCCGCCGCTCGGTCATCGACCCGCGGACGGGCGACGAGAACCTCGCCTACTCGCACCGCACCATCGACGCGGCCGCAGCGCTCGGCGTCCGCGTCGTCAGCGTCGGGCTGCACCGCCCCCTGCTGCCCGCCCAGCGCGAGGCGTTCTGGTTCTGGACCGAGGAGGGCCCGCACGACCCGACGGACCCCGAGACGTGGGACCGCGCGGTGACGCGGCTGCGCGAGCTCGGCCGGCACGCCGCCGAGGTGGGCGTCGAGCTGTCGCTCGAGATGTACGAGGACACGCTGCTCGGCACGGCGGAGTCCGCCGTCCGGCTCGTCCACGACATCGGGGAGGCGAACGTCGGCCTCAACCCCGACCTCGGCAACCTCGTCCGCCTGCACCGCCCGATCGAGGACTTCCAGGCCGCCGTCGCCGCGTGCCTCCCCGTCTCCAACTACTGGCACGTCAAGAGCTACTTCCGTGACGAGGACCGCGCCACCGGTACGTACGTCGCGCTGCCCGCCCCCATGGAGATGGGCGCGGTGAGCTACCGGACCGCGATCCGCACGGCCGTCGAGTCCGGGTTCACCGGCCCGTTCTGCGTCGAGCACTACGGCGGCGACGGCCTGTCCGTCTCCGCGCGCAACGCGCGGTACATCCGCCGCATGCTGGCCGTCGCCACCGGCGAGGCCCGCGCGTCCGTCCTCGCGGCCGCGGCGGCGCAGCGATGAGCGCCCGCGTCGCGGTCCTCGGCCTGGGGGCCATGGGGCTGCCCATGGCCACCGCGCTCGCGCGGACGTTCGACGTCGTCGCGTACGACATCGCCGACGAGCGGGTCGGGCTCGCGGTCGAGGCCGGCGCGACGGGCGCGGCGAGCGTCGCCGAGGCGTGCACCGGCACCGACGTCGTGGTCGTCGGTGTGCGGGACGGCGCGCAGCTCGACGCGCTCGTGCTCGGCGACGGCGGCGTCGCAGCGTCCCTGCCGGCGGGTGCCGTGGTCGTCGTGACGTCGACGGTCGGCGAGGACGCCGTGCGCTCGACCGCCGCCGCGCTCGCGGCCCGCGGCATCCTCACGGTCGACGCACCCGTCTCCGGCGGGCCCGTGCGGGCCGGCACCGGCGACCTGCTCGTCATGGTCGGTGCCGACGACGACGCCCTGGCCGCCGCGCGCCCGGTGCTCGACGCGCTCTCGTCGTCCCTCACCGTCGTCGGCGGCATCGGTGCAGGTCAGCAGCTCAAGACCGTCAACCAGCTGTTGTGCGGCATCCACACCGCCGCGGCGTCCGAGGCCCTTGCGCTCGCGCACCGCCTGGGCCTGGACCTCGACGCGTGCATCGAGGTGCTCGGGCAGGGAGCCGCCGCGTCGTTCATGCTGGCCGACCGCGGCCCGCGGATCGCGCAGCAGCTGCGCGGCGAGACCCCGCCGCTGCGCTCGCGGCTCGACGTCATCGGCAAGGACATGGGCATCGTCGGGGACCTCACGCGCCGCCTCAAGGTCGCGACGCCCGTCGCCGCGGCCGCCGAGCAGCTCTACCGGCAGGTGTCCGCCGCCGGCCTCGACGCGGCCGACGACTCGGTCGTCGCGACGCGCCTGCTGCGGGAGGAGACATGGTGAGGCCGCTGGCCGACGACCCGGCACGGTTCGTCGACGACGCGCTCGACGGGTTCGTCGACCTGTACGCCGACCAGGTGCGGCGCGTGCCGGGCGGGGTCGTGCGAGCCGTCGCCGCGCCGCGCTCCGAGGTCGCCGTGGTGGTGGGCGGCGGGTCCGGGCACTACCCGGCGTTCTGCGGGCTCGTCGGCCCGGGGTACGCGCACGGGGCCGTCGTCGGCAACGTGTTCACGTCCCCCTCGACGGCCGACGCGGTGTCCGTGGGTGCTGCCGCCGCGGGTGACGCGGGCGTGCTGCTGCTCACCGGCAACTACGCCGGCGACGTCATGAACTTCACGCTCGCGCGCGACGAGCTGCGGGCCCGCGGCGTCACGGCCGAGTACCTCGTCGTCACCGACGACGTCGCGTCCGCACCCGCCGGCGACGAGGCGCGCCGCCGCGGCATCGCCGGCGACCACGTCGTCTTCAAGGTCGCCGGGGCCGCCGCCGCCGAGGGCCGGTCGTTCGACGACGTCGTGGCCGCCGCTCGCCACGCCAACGACCGCACCCGCACCCTCGGCGTCGCCTTCGACGGCTGCACCCTGCCCGGCGCCGACGCGCCGCTGTTCACCGTGCCCGAGGGCACCGTCGGCCTGGGCGTCGGCATCCACGGCGAGCCCGGCATCGGCGAGATGCCCGCGTGCACCGCGAGCGAGCTCGCCGCCGCCCTGGTCGAACCGCTGCTCGCCGAGCGTCCCGCCGGTGCGGGCCCGCGCGTGGGCGTCGTGCTCAACGGCCTGGGCCGCACCAAGTACGAGGAGCTCTTCGTGCTGTGGCGGGCCGTGCGCCCGCTGCTCGACGCCGCGGGCCTGCAGGTCGTGCAGCCCGACGTCGGCGAGCTCGTGACCAGCCTCGACATGTCCGGGTGCTCGCTCACGCTCGTGTGGCTCGACGACGACCTGGAGCGCTGGTGGTGCGCGCCCGCGCACACGCCCGCGTACCGGCGGGGCGTCGTGGGGGTGGCCGGGTCGGGTCGCGCCGGGTCCGCGGGTGACGAGGGCACGACGGTCGGTGGCTCGTCGTCGCCGACCGCCGCCGGGACCCCGGGTGCGGCGACGGTCGGCACCGGTGCGACGGCCGACGGGTCGTCGGCGCCCGCCGCGTCGGGCGCCGCACAGGCCGCGCGCGTCGTCGACGAGGCGGACGCTGCCGAGGCCCGGCTCGTCGTCGCCGCGCTGCACCGGGTCGCCGGGACGCTGCGGGACCTGGAGCCCGAGCTGGGTCGTCTGGACGCCGTCGCCGGCGACGGCGACCACGGACGCGGCATGGTGCGCGGCTCGAGCGCCGCCGCCGCGGCCGCGCAGGCCGCCGCCGCGGCCGGTCACGGTGCCGTCGCGTGCCTGCGCGACGCGGGCCGGGCGTGGGCCGACAAGGCCGGCGGGACGTCGGGCGTGCTGTGGGGCGCGGGCATCGGCGCGGTCGCGCACGCGCTCGCTGCGCGGCCCGTCGCGGACCCGTCGGCACGGCTCGCCGCGGCCGTCCGCGCGGGCATCGCGGCCGTCGTCGCGCTGGGCGGTGCGCAGCCGGGCGACAAGACGATGGTCGACGCGGCCGAGCCGTTCGCCGCCGCGCTCGAGCAGGGTGCGGCCGCCGGCCAGGACCCGGCCGTCGTCTGGGACGCCGCGCTCGACGCGGCCCTCACCGCCGCACAGGCCACCGCCGACCTGCGCCCGCGCCTGGGCCGTGCGCGCCCGCTCGCCGAGCGCAGCGTCGGCACGCCGGACCCGGGCGCGGTGTCGTTCGTCGCCGTCGCCGGTGCCGTCCGGTCCGTCGTCGTCCCGGGGGAGGGCTCATGAGCGTCGCGAGGATCGTGGTCGGGGCCGACGAGGCAGGGCTGGCGTACAAGGACGCGCTCGCGGACCTGCTGCGCGCGGACCCGCGCGTCGAGGTCGTCGAGGACGTCGGCGTGCACGCGGACGACGACACCGCGTACCCGCACGTCGCCGTCGCCGCGGCGCGTCGCGTCGCCGAGGGCGGGGCCGACCGCGCGCTGCTCGTCTGCGGCACGGGCCTGGGCATGGCGATCGCCGCCAACAAGGTGCGCGGGGTGCGCGCGGTGACCGCGCACGACACTTTCTCCGTGCAGCGCTCCGTGCTGTCCAACGACGCGCAGGTGCTGTGCCTCGGTCAGCGCGTCATCGGGCTGGAGCTCGCCAAGACCCTCGTGCGCGAGTGGCTCGCGCACGAGTTCGACCCCGCGTCCGCGTCCGCCGCCAAGGTCGACGCGATCCGCGGGTACGAGACCGCGGAGCCTGGGGAGGGCTCCGCCGGGATCGACGGCACCGCCAGGGGAGGCGGGAGCTGCTGAAGGGGCGGGCGGTCACGCGTGGCGGTGAGGGGAGCACCGCGCGACCGCCCGCTCCGGCGCGACGGGCGGTCCGGCCTCGGTGACGGGGGCCGGACCGCCCGCCCGTCTCCGCTCCCCCACCCCCACCCCACCCTCGCCCGCGAGCCGTCGATCCAGCCCACTCCTGGGACGCGAGCCAGCGATCCCACCCCCCACCCCCCACCCGGGCGCGAGCCGTCGATCCAGCCCCACTCGCCGGGGGCTCCCCGCCCCCACCCGGGCGTGAGCCGTCGATCCGGCCCTGCCGGGGCGCGACGAATCGGCTCTCTCGCGCCCTCGGGGGGAGCCGGCGACCGGGTCAGTGTGTGAGCTTGAGGCCGATGACGCAGCCGACGATCCCGAGGATGAGCAGGATCTTCACCAGGCTCGCGGGCTCGGTGCCCGTGAGCATCGCGTACGTGACGGTGAGGGCGGCGCCGATGCCGACCCACACGGCGTACGACGTGCCGGTGGGGAGCGTGCGCATCGCGTAGGCGAGCCCGCCCATGGACGCGATCAGCGCGACGCCGAACAGGACGGTCGGGCCGGGGCGCGTGAAGCCCTCGGAGCGGCCGAGCGCCGAGGCCCAGACGGCCTCCAGCACACCGGACAGCACGAGCACGACCCACGCGAGAGAGGTGGCGGACACGGATGACCTCCGTCGGCTGCCGTCTTGTCGCTCTCCGGGTACGGCGCCCCTCGTCCGGGGACCCGCGCTGACGTCGGGTCCGGCCCCATGCTCGCACGCGGGACCCGCACTCGGCGGAGAAGGGGGCGGTGTCGGGGTCAGGCGGCTGTGGCGGTGGGGGCGAACTGGGTGCGGTACAGGTCGGCATAGAGGCCGCCGGACGCGAGCAGGTCGACGTGCGTGCCCGTCTGGACGACGCGTCCGGCCTCGACGACGACGATGAGGTCCGCCTGCCGCACGGTGGACAGCCGGTGCGCGATGACCAGGGACGTCCGCCCGACGAGCGCCTCGTCGAGTGCCGCCTGCACCGCGGCCTCGGACTCCGAGTCGAGGTGGGCCGTCGCCTCGTCGAGGACGACGACGTCGGGGGCCTTGAGCAGCAGTCGGGCGATGGCCAGGCGCTGGCGCTCGCCGCCGGACAGGCGGTAGCCGCGGTCGCCGACGACGGTGTGGATGCCGTCGGGCAGGGACGCGACCAGGTCCCACACGTGCGCGGCGCGCAGGGCGCGCTCGATGTCGTCGTCGGTCGCGTCGGGGCGGGCGAAGCGCAGGTTGCCGGCGATGGTGTCGTGGAAGAGGTGCGCCTCCTGGCTGACGACGCCCACGGTGTCGCGCAGGGACGCGGCGCTGACGTCGCGCAGGTCCTGCCCGGCGATGCGCACGGCGCCGCGCGTCGGGTCGTACATGCGCGTGACGAGCTGGGAGATCGTCGTCTTGCCGGCGCCGGACGGGCCGACGAGCGCGACCATCGCGCCCGCGGGGACGTGGAACGTCACGTCGCGCAGGGTGTCGGCGTGGGCGTCGCGGCCGAGCGCGGCGACGGACTCGAGGGACGCCAGCGAGACCTCGTCGGCCGACGGGTAGCGGAAGCCGACGCGCTCGAGGTCGAGGCTCGCACCGCGGGCGGCGACGGCCGTGCGCAGGTCGGTCGCGCCGGGCTTCTCGGCGACCATCGGCTCGAGGTCGAGGACCTCGAGGACGCGCTCGAACGACACGAGCGCGGTCATGACGTCGACCTGCACGTTCGACATGGCCGTCAGCGGGCCGTAGAGGCGGCCGAGGTACGCGGCGAGCGCGACGACGACACCGACGGTGAGCTCGCCTCGGATCGCCAGCAGGCCACCGACGCCGTAGACGACGGCCGTGGCGACGGCCGCGACGGTGGTGAGACCGATGCGGAACCATGTCGAGTACAGGGCGCGCTTGACGCCGATGTCGCGGACGCGGCCGGTCTGCTCGGCGTAGGCCGCGGACTCGCGGACCGGGTCGCCGAAGATCTTGACGAGGTGGGCGCCGGCGACGTTGAACCGCTCGGTCATGGTCTGGGACGCGTCGGCGTTGAGCTCGTAGGACTCGCGCGTGATCGCCGCGATCCGGCGCCCGAACCACCGCGCGGGCAGCACGAACACGGGCACGAGGACGAGCGAGAGCAGCGTGAGCTGCCAGGACATCGTGAGCATCGCGGCGAGCACGAACACCACGGTCAGCGAGTTGCTGACCACGTTGGACAGCGTGGACGTGAACGCCTGCTGGGCGCCGAGCACGTCGCCGTTGAGCCGCTGGACGAGCGCGCCGGTCTTGGCGCGGCTGAAGAACGCGAGCGGCATGCGCTGCACGTGGTCGAACACGGCGGTGCGCAGGTCGTGGATGAGGCCCTCGCCGATGCGCGCGGACACCCAGCGCTCGGCGACGCCGAGGACGGCGGAGACGACCGCGAGACCGGCGACGACGGCGGCGATGCCGACGACGGTGCCGGTGCGTCCGGCGGTGATGCCGTCGTCGATGAGCCGCTGGAACAGCCAGGGCGTCACGGCGCCGACGGCGGCGCTCAGGGCGATGAGGACGAGGAACACCGCGAGCCGGCCGCGGTACGGGTGGGCGAACGCGAGGATGCGGCGCAGGGTGCCGGGGGCCAGGCGCTGCCGGGCGACGTCACGGTCGCGGCTGAAGCCGCGCATGCCGGGGTTGCCGCCGGGGAGGGGTCCGGGGTGGGCCATGGGGGACCTCCAGGGGTCGGAGGGCGCGGGCCGAGCCGCGTCTGATGCTGAGGTTACCTCACGATGAGCAATATTCACCTCTCGGGTATTCCCCGGTAACCTCGGAACCGTGCAGCAGCGGACGGACGGCCACCACGACGACGGGCACGACGGTGCGCCCACGTCCCGGACCGCGTCGTCCGACCCCGCGACGTCCACGGTGCGGCACCTCCGCCCGGGGCGCGACCCGGAGCGCCCGCTCCCGCCCGCCGAGGAGCTGCTCGAGCTCCTGCACGACGTGCTGCGCGCCGTCCGTCGCGACACCGCCGACCGGCTCGGGCCCGGCGCCGCGCCGGGTCAGCTGCGCATGCTCCGGGTGCTCGACCGCTGCGAGCGCCCCTGCCGCCTCGGTGAGCTCGCCGAGGCGCTCGACGTCGCGCCGCGGTCGGTGACGACGAAGGTCGACCAGGCGGAGGCCGACGGGTGGATCCGCCGGATCCCCGACCCGCGCGACCGGCGCGCGACCCTCGTCGAGCTCACCGACGCCGGCCACGACCTGCTCGACCGCGCGGCCCGGCAGCGGCACGCGGGCGTCCGCGCCCGGCTCGACGCGCTCGACCCCGACGAGCAGCGCACGCTGCTCGACCTGCTGCGCCGGGTCGCGGGGGCGACGCCGGGCGACTGATCGTCGTGCGGGTCGTCCGCGTGCGGGCCGTGCGCGGCGGTGCGACCGTCGTCGTATGGCCGACCGTCCTCGCCTGTCCGTGACCTCGGTGACCGTCGGGTCACCGGACCCTCGCGCCTCCGCGCGGTTCTGGGCGCAGCTGTTGGGGCACCGGATCACCGCGGACGACCCGCCCGGCCCCGACGAGCCGGCCGAGGGCGGGTGGGCGCGGGTCTCGCCACCCGCGGGCGTCGACGGGCTGACCCTCGCGTTCGAGCACGAGCGGCAGTGGCGGCCTCCCGTGTGGCCCGCGCGCCCCGGTGAGCAGCTGGCGACGCAGCACGTCGACGTGCACGTGCGCGACGGGGACCTCGACGCGGCGGTCGCGTGGGCGGTCGCGTGCGGTGCCCGTCTGGCCGAGCACCAGCCGCAGGACGACGTCCGGGTCCTGTTCGCCCCCGACGGCCACCCGTTCTGCCTGTTCCTGTGAGAGCGGCCCCGCGTGGTCGTACCTGTGACCACGTCGCGGTCCGGCCGAGTCGGATCTGACCACTTCCCGGTGGGCGGATCTCAGCCCGGGGAATCGCGGAGGAGGCGTTCATCCGGGTGCCTATGACTGTGCATTTAATAGTCCACAGGACTAACATCTGCACTGTGAGTGTGGATGCGCTGACCCGGATCTCGCGGGCGCCCATGCGGACCGTCCGAGCGCGGGATCTTGCCGACGTCTACGCGTACCCCGCACCTGCGCTGGCCGATCTCGCTCGACGCGACCTCGTCCGGCGTCTGGCCCACGGCGTCTACTGTGCGGTGCCGCCGGAGCACGTCGGCACCGGCTGGTTCCCGACCGTGGAGGCGGCGGCCGCGGCGGTCGCGACGGCCTTCTACGGCGATCGGGTGCCCGTGCTGACCGGGGTGTCGGCAGCGCGGGTCCACCAGGCGTGGCCGCGAGCGGTGAGCGACGGGTACGTGGCGGTCCCGGCCCGGCACCGCCCCTTGAGCCTCGCCGACCGACCGGGCGCGATCCGTTTCGTCACCCGCGCCGTCGAGACGCTGGATGCCGTCGCCGTACCCACCGAGCTCGGCGCTGCCCTCGTCACCACTCCGGAGCAGACGGTTCTCGACCTGGCCAGGTCCGATCCGCACGGCGACGTGGCGGACGTCGAGGCGGCCATCGACGCGATGTGGGACACCTGCGACGTCCAGGTGCTGGCGGGCATCGCGGCCCGGCATCGCATGCGGGCGACGTTCGAGCGCGTCGCGGCGGATCGATGAGCACGCAGATCGAGGAGTGGCACCGCGTCGCGGCGCAGTTCGGTGTCGGGACCGAGCAGGTGCGGCGCGACCACCTGATCTCCCACGTGCTCGCTGCGCTCGCGAGCTCTCTGTCCACCGACGACGTCGTGTTCTTCGGGGGTACGGCGCTGTCGCGGACGTTCCTGGTGGACGCGAGGCTGTCCGAGGACGTCGACCTCATCGCGCTCGCGCCACGCACGGACGTCGCCAGGGCGATCGAGGTAGCCGTGGCGCGAGGATTGGCACGCACGCACGGACGTGTCTCCTGGCGACCGGCGTTGACGGCCACGATGGGGAGCCGGCCTGCGGTGCTCGTCGCGGGGGAGTCCCTCGGCGTCCAGGTGCAGCTCGTGCCCGGGTCCGGTTATCTCTGGCCGACGGAGGTCAGGGCGATCGAGCAGCGCTACGCGGATGCTCCGGCGGCACGCCTCCGGACGCTCACGGCACCGGGCTTCGCCGCCGCAAAGCTGGCGGCGTGGATGGACCGCGGTGCGTCGCGTGACCTGTACGACATGTGGGCGCTGTCCGAGCGCGGCTACATCGGCCCTGAAGCGGTGGACGTCTTCAGGCGCGTCGGTCCGACGGCGCGCGCACCCGAGAACTGGGTCTTCTCGTCCGGTCCGACACAGTCCTCGTGGGAGCACGACCTGGCCCACCAGACGGTCCTCAGGGTGACGGCGTCCGAGGCGTTGGCGCGCGTCGCCGACGCCTGGGCGCGCGCACGGTGACGTCCGCCGCGCTGTCACCGACGCCTCAGCCCGGTGCCACCACCTGCAGCGCCACCGCACCGACGGCGGTCGCGCCGCCCACCAGCTCCTCCGCCGCGTCCCACCAGCGGTCGACCACGGCCCCGGCGTCGTAACCGAGCGCGGTGAGCCCTCCGACGACCACGGCCACCCCCGTCCCGTAGGCGGCGTACGCGGTGAGCGGGGCGACGAGCGCGCGCTCGCGCCACGACCCGGTGGTCCCCAGGACGGGCACCGCGAAGTGGCCGCCGCGGCTCCACACCTCGTCGAGGACGGGCGTCCGGCGCCACCAGCGCGGCGGCCGCGGCTCCCACGGCCACAGCAGCGGCACGCCGGCGTCGGTGAGCATGTCCCCGGCGACGTGCACGGCGGCACCCAGGCCGACGGCGACGGGCAGCCAGTCCCACTCGGTGGGGGCGGCGACGGTGATGAACGCGGCGAGCGCGAGCGCCAGCGGCCACGAGTCGCGACGACGGCGCGTGAGGCGCAGCGCCTGGGCGGCGAACGCGACGAGCAGCACCGACATCAGGCCCGCGCCGACGGCGAGGTCGCCCAGCGCCTCCGTCGCGACGGTGACCTGCCCGGCTGCCCAGGCGACGCCCGTGAGCGCCGCGATGCCCAGTAGCGAGTGGGTGCCGTTGCGGTGCCCGCCGGACACCTTGCCGACCACGTCGCACACCCACTGGGACACCGGGCGCAGGGAGTTCGCGACCGTCGCGTCGTGGTGGTCCGCGTCCGGGGCGAGCGCGGCGCCCGCGCAGACGAGCGCGCCGGTGAGGACGCCGAGCGGCGACGTCGGGTACCAGCCGAGCGTCCACGGCGCGGTCGAGGCGACGGCGACCCACGCGGCGGCGCCGCACAGGGCGTGGTGCGCGCCCTTCACCGGGCGGCCCGGACGGCGGTGGACGGGGCGGGGCGGCGCTCGGCCAGTCGCACGCGGTACTCCTGTGCAGGTCGGCAGGGGTGGGCGGGTCCACCTCAGCCGATCGGGTGACGAGCGTCAAACGTCCGGTGTGTCCGGGTGCCGCGTGCCCGGGAGTCGACGCCGAGACGTGACCTGGAACCCCCACGGGACTCCCGCTGCGCCCGCTACGTTCCGTGCGTGACCACGCAGCTCGGCGACACCGCCACCCACCCGTCCCCCGCCGTCTACCTGCCCGGGCCGGGCCCGCGTGCGGGCGCTGCCCTCAACATGGTGGTGGCCGTCGGCGCGCTCGTCGGCGGTGTGGTGGGGCTCGTCGTGGAGGTCGGCAACGGGTTCACCGGCACCGCGCAGCGGTACGGCTCGGAGTTCCCCGTGTGGATCGTGTGGGCGGCGGGAGTCGCGCTGGGTGGCTGGATGCTCGTTCAGCGTGCCCGTCGCGCGCCGTGGTACCGCGGCTGGTCGATGATCGAGATGGTCGAGCGGCCCGACGGGATCGTGCTGTTCGTCGGCCGGCTGGGGCGCCGCCACGAGGGCCTGCAGGTGAACCGCGGCGAGACCGTCACGCTGAGCGCCGACCAGGCGAGCAGGACGACCTTCCACTACGTGGTGAGCACCCGCTCGGGGTCGATGACGTTCTCCGCCGACGGCTACGTCCACAAGCTCACGATGCAGCCCCTCGAGGAGGCGGCGGCACGGCACGGCATCACCGTCCTCACGACGGGACACGCGGACCGGATCCCGCGCCGCGTGTGACCGCGGCGCGGTAACGCCCGGGCGGGTGCCGGACACGTGGCGGGTGACCCCTGTCCCGCCACGGAGGGAGGCCCGTGAGCCCGCCACCGCCCGGTGACGCCGACGCACGCCGCGTACGGTTCACCGACCTGTTCGACCGCACCCACGCGCCGCTGCTCGCGTATGCCGTCCGCCGCGTCGCCGATCCGGCCGACGCTGCCGACGTCGTCGCCGAGACGTTCCTGGTGGCCTGGCGTCGCCTCGACGACGTCCCGGCGGGCGAGGCGGCGCGGCCCTGGCTGTACGGCGTCGCGCGCCGCGTGCTGGCGAACCACTACCGCGGTGAGCGGCGACGGCTGGCGCTCGCGGACCGGCTGCGCGAGCAGGTCGTCGAGGCCGTCGCGCCGCACGAGCCCGTCGACCCCGTGCTGCTCCGTGCGATGGACGCCCTGCCGCCCGACGACCGCGAGCTCCTGCGTCTGGTCGCGTGGGAGGAGCTCGCGCGCGACGAGATCGCGCTCGTCCTCGGCGTCCCGCGCGCCACGGTCCGCGTCCGGCTGCACCGCGCCCGGCGACGGCTGATGGCGCAGCTCGCGGCGCTCGGCGAGGCGCGCGAGGACCCGGACCCACCTCCCACCGTGCAACGCACGGACGACATCGGACACGTCAGGAGCGGATGGGCGAGCGCCCGTCCCGGACCTCAGGAGGCGAGATGAACGACGACCTGGTGCGGCGCCTGCGGGCGGCGGACCCGGCGGCGCGCCTGCACCTGCGGGCGGACGACGCGATGCGGGAGGCGATCATGACCACGGACGTCACGACGGACAGGGCGGCGCAGGTGGCGCGAGGGCGCCGGCTGCGGCGCGGGCTGGTCTCGGGAGGGCTGGCGACGGTGCTCGTCGGCGGCGGGGTCGCGTACGCCGGGGTGGTGAACGACTGGTACCGCGGTGGTGGTGCGCACGACGGGCTCACCTGCCTGACGCAGTGGGGCGGCCCCGAGGACGAGCGGTCCGGGGGGCCCGTGCTCAGCGGCGACCTCGTGGCCGACTGCCGGCGGTACCAGGAGGAGACCGGGCTGGCGGCCATCGAGGACGCGGTCGCGTTCCGGCACCAGGGGGTCCTCTACGTGGCGCCGCGCGGTGAGGTGCCCGCCGACGCGACGCTCGTCGCGGCGGGTCCGGACGACCTCGCGCTGCAGGAGCTCGAGTCGAGCCTCATGGACTGGGTGGACGGTCTCGGGTCGCTGTGCCTCGACGAGTCCGCGGCCGTCGCGGCGGCGCGTGCCGAGCTGGACCGGCTGGGGCTCGACGACTGGTCCGTCCGCACGCAGGCGTCGGTCCCCGTGGGGGCGGGCCAGGAGCCGGATCCCGGTGCCGGGTCGTGCGCCGACATCACCTACGCGTACGACACGGCGGACGAGGAGGTGGTCGACCCGGGTCTTCCGGACCCGGTCGCCGAGCCGGCGGACGCGCCCGTGCCGAGTGCGCACCCGGAGTCGGTCCCGTCCGGCGCCCGGCCGAAGACGCCGGCGTCGACGACCTCCGCGTCGGCCGCACCCGCGCCGTCACCCACGGCGGGCGACCTGGAGTGGCCGTACGGCCAGGTGCCGCGCACGCTCGCGGTCCTGCCGCACAGCAGGGCGCCCCGCGACAGCCTGCGCGAGCACAGCGTCCCGTTCGTGTACGACCTGCGTGACCTGCTGCGGGAGCGGGTCGCGGACGCGTGCGTCGAGCTGGACGAGGCCGAGCGGATCGTGACGGAGGCGATCGGCGACGAGCACCACTGGCCGACCGTCGTGATCGAGGACGGGGAGGTGCAGTGCACGCGCGTCGACCTGGCGGTGGGCGGCTCGATCCAGGTGAGCCTGCGCGGCCCGCGGGGGTGAGCTGCTCGGTCTGACGGTGACGCCCCGTCCCACCCCGGACCGGACGTGTGTCCGGTCCGGGGTGGGACGGGTGTTGCGTCCCGGCTTCCATGCCGTAGGTTAGGCGCGCCTTAGTGAGGCGAGCCTCACCACACCGCAGGGGAGAACGCGTGCACGAGCTGCTGTCCGCCGCGAGCGCCGACGCCTACGTCGACGCCATGCGCGGCACCGTCGACCGGGTCGCCACCCGGTTCCGCACCACCACCCAGCCGTTCTCGGGCGCGTCCCGCGAGCAGCTCCAGGCCCTCGTCGACGCGGTCGACCTCGATGCCCCGGGCCGCGGCACCCCCGCGGCCCTGCGCGAGATCGACGAGCTGTTCGCGCAGCACGCCGTGTGGTTCCACGACCCCGCGTACACCGCGCACCTCAACTGCCCGGTCGCGCTGCCGGCCGTCGCGGCCGAGGCCGTGCTCGCGGCGGTCAACCCGAGCGTCGACACGTACGATCAGTCGACGGTCGGCACGCTCATGGAGCGCCGCCTGGTCGCGTGGACGGCCCGGCGCATCGGGTTCCTGGCCGGGGGCGGGGTGTTCACGTCCGGCGGCACGCAGTCCAACCTGCAGGCGCTGCTGCTGGCCCGCGAGCACGCGCTGGCCACGGCACCGGGGGTGCGGGCCTCGGACCTCGTGGTCCTCGCGACCGCGTCGAGCCACTTCTCGGTGCAGCGCGCCGCGTACCTGCTGGGCCTCGCGCCCGACGCGGTGCGGCTCGTGCCCGTCGACGAGCGCGGGCGGATGCGCCCCGACGCGCTGCGCATCGCGCTGCGGCACGTCGCCGACGACGGCCGGTACACCGCCGCCGTCGTCGCGACGGCCGGCACCACCGACCGCGGCTGCCTCGACCCGCTCGCGGACGTCGCGGACATGTGCGACGCGGCCGACGTGTGGTTGCACGTCGACGCCGCGTACGGCTGCGGGCTGCTCGTCAGCCGCACGCGCCGGCACCTGCTCGACGGCATCGAGCGCGCCCGCTCGGTGACGGTCGACTTCCACAAGGCGTTCTTCCAGCCGGTGTCGTCGTCCGCGCTCGTCGTGCGGCACACCGCGGACCTGCGCCTGGTCGCGCACCACCACGACTACCTCAACCCCGCGGGGGAGGACGAGCCCAACCAGGTCGACGTGTCCCTGCAGACCACGCGCCGGTTCGACGCGCTCAAGCTGTGGGCGACCCTGCGCGCGCTCGGTGCCGACCGCCTCGGCGAGATGGTGGACGCGACCATCGACCTGGCCGCGGCCGTGCACGACCTCGTCGCGGACGACCCGGACCTGCGCCTGCTGGCGCCGACCGACCTGTCGACGGTGCTCTTCCGCTACCAGCCGGACGGGCTGGACGACGCCCACGCGGACGCGCTCGTCGGCGAGGTGCGCCGAGTGCTGTTCGGCTCGGGCCGCGCGCTCGTCGCCCGCACGACTCTCGACGGCCGCCCGTGCCTCAAGCTCACGCTGCTCAACCCGGCCACGACGGTGGCGGACGTGCGGCACGTGCTCGAGCTCGTCCGGCAGACGGCCGCTGCGCTCGTCGAGCGCGACGACCTGCTGCGCCCGGACGCGGCGGTGGCCCTGTGAGCGCGGCGCAGGTGCGTCCCGACGCGCCCGTCCACGACCTCGTGGGCGTCGGCATCGGCCCGTTCAACCTGGGCCTCGCGGCGCTCGCCGCCCCGCTCGACCTCGACGCGGTCTTCCTCGACCGCGCCGACGAGTTCCGCTGGCACCCGGGCATGATGCTCGAGGGCGCGACCATCCAGGTCCCGTTCCTCGCAGACCTCGTGACGATGGCCGACCCGACCAGCCCGTACTCGTTCCTCGCGTGGCTCAAGGCCACCGGCCGGCTGTACGCGTTCTACATCCGCGAGTCGTTCTACCCGCTGCGCGCCGAGTACGACGCGTACTGCCGGTGGGTCGCCGAGCAGCTCCCGGCGCTGCGGTGGGGGCGCACGGTGACGTCGGTCGAGGTCGACCCGCACGACGCGGACCTGTACGTCGTCCACGCCGCCACGGCGAGCGGCGTCGAGTCGTACCGCACGCGGCACGTCGTGCTGGGCGTCGGCACGCAGCCCGTCGTCCCGGCGGCCCTGCGTGACCTCCCGGGCCCGGCGGTGCACTCGGCCGACTACCTCACGCACCGCGACGCGCTGCAGGCGGCGGGGTCGGTGACGGTCGTCGGCTCGGGGCAGTCGGCGGCGGAGGTCTACCGCGACCTGCTCGAGGCGACGGGCCCGGGCGGGCCGCGCCTGGACTGGGTGACGCGCTCGCCGCGGTTCTTCCCCATGGAGTACACCAAGCTGACGCTCGAGATGACGTCGCCGGAGTACACCGACCACTTCCACGCCCTGCCGGCGGAGCTGCGCGACCGCCTCACGCGCGAGCAGCGCGGCCTGTACAAGGGCATCAGCGGCGACCTCGTCGACGACATCTACGACACGCTCTACCGCAAGAGCGCGACGGGCGCGGTGCCGACGACGCTGCTGTCGGACACCGAGGTGCTCGGCGCCACGTGGGACGGTGAGCGGTACACGCTGCGCCTGCGGCACGCGCAGCTCGGCGTCGAGCACGAGCGCACCACCGACGCGCTCGTGCTGGCCACGGGCTACGCGGCCCAGGTGCCCGACGTCGTCCTGGGCATCGCGCACCGCCTCGCGTGGGACGATCGCGGTCGGCTCGACGTCGCGCGGGACTACTCCGTCGACGGTGGCCGCAGGAGGGTGTTCGTGCAGAACGGCGAGGAGCACACGCACGGCCTGACCGCGCCCGACCTCGGCTTCGGGGCGTGGCGCTCGTCCGCGATCCTCGCGGCCGTGTGCGGGCGTGAGGTGTACCCGCGCGAGCAGCGCATCGCGTTCCAGGAGTTCGGCGTCCCGACGGGGGCGCACCCGGCGCCCGCCGGGACGGTGACCGCGCCGCTCGCGACCGCCGCCGACGGGACTCCGCGGTGACGGGCTGGCGCGGCCAGCCGACCGAGCCGCTGTCCGCCGAGACGGTCCGCGACGAGGCATGGAAGCACATCGGCCCGATCCGCCTCGACCGCGTCGTCCCGGAGCGCGACGCCCTGGCGCTGCACCACTGGCTCACGCACCCGTCGTCGGCGTTCTGGCAGATGACGGAGCTGGGTCTCGACGAGGTGCTGGCGTACTCCCGGCGCGTGGCCGACGCGACCGACGAGCACGCGTGGATCGGCCGCATCGGCGGGCGCCCGCGGTTCATGGTCGAGACCTACGACCCGTCGCGCGTCCTGCTCGCC
Organism: Cellulomonas flavigena DSM 20109; assembly: GCF_000092865.1. GTDB lineage: Bacteria > Actinomycetota > Actinomycetes > Actinomycetales > Cellulomonadaceae > Cellulomonas > Cellulomonas flavigena. The sequence goes on from NC_014151.1 coordinate 235,312, forward strand.
GGCCTCTACCGCGCCCGCACCGGCGACGTCGGCATGCACCTGCTCACCGCCCCGGCCGAGGGCCCGCGCCTGCACGGCCTCACCGACGCCGTCATGGCCGCGACCATGCGGTTCTGCTTCCGCACGCTGCGCGCCCAGCGCGTCGTCGTCGAGCCCGACGTCCGCAACACCGCGATCGCCGCCAAGAACGCCGCCGCCGGCTTCCGCGTGGTCCGCGAGATCGACCTGCCCGGCAAGCGCGCGGCGCTGTCCGTCTGCACCCGCGAGGACTTCGCGGCCAGCCGACTCGGCGCCCGGACCATCCACGAGGACCCCCGATGACCCTGACCGCCGTCGCACCCGCCCCCGTCCGGCCGCACACCGCCGACCACCTCACCCCCGAGCACATGGCCGCCGCCCAGCGGCACCTGGTGACCAAGGCCCTCGCGGAGTTCGCGCACGAGCGCCTGATCGCCCCGGCACTCGACCGGACCGTGCCGGCCGACGGCGACGTGCGCGCCTACGTCCTCACGCTCGACGCCCCCGACGGGCACCGGGCCGTCTACCGCTTCCGGGCCCGGCGTCTCGCCCTCGAGCACTGGGCGATCGACGCCGCGTCCCTCGAGCGCGAGGTCGACGGCAGCCCCGCGCCGCTCGACGTGCAGGACCTCGTGCTCGAGCTGCAGCCGCTGCTGCAGGTGCCGGACGACATGCTGCCGCTGTACCTCGAGGAGCTCGCCTCGACGCTCGCGAGCCACGCCTACCGGCGCGCGCGCCCGCAGCCGACGGTCGCGGAGCTGCTCGACGCGGACCTGCTGACGGTCGAGTCCGCGATGACCGAGGGGCACCCGTGCTTCGTCGCGAACAACGGGCGCATCGGGTTCGGGGTCTCGGAGCACGCCGCCTATGCGCCTGAGGCGGCGCAGCCCGTGCGGCTGCTGTGGCTGGGCGTGCGGCGGGCCGTCAGCCACGTCGCGACGGGCGAGGGCCTGAGCGAGGAGACGCTGTACCGGCACGAGCTCGACGACGCGACGCGCGACGCGTTCGCCGCACGGCTGCGCGACCTGGGGCTGGACCCCGCGGAGTACCGGTACCTGCCGGTGCACCCGTGGCAGTGGGAGCACCGCCTCGCGATCACGTTCGCGCCGGACGTCGCGCGGCGCGACCTCGTGCTGCTGGGGGAGTCCGACGACACCTACCGCCCGCAGCAGTCGGTGCGCACGCTCATGAACGTCGACCGGCCCGACCGGCACTACGTGAAGACGGCCGTCGCGATCCAGAACATGGGGTTCCTGCGCGGGCTGTCGCCGTACTACATGCGCACGACGCCCGCGATCAACGACTGGGTCGCGAGCCTCGTCGACACGGACACCGAGCTCGCCGCGTGCGGTGTGCGGCTGCTGCGCGAGCGCGCGTCGATCGGGTACACGGGTGACGCGTACCACCGCACCGCCGAGCCCTCGAAGCACCGGGCCATGGTCGCGGCGCTGTGGCGCGAGCAGCCGGTGCTCGCGCCCGGGCAGCGGGCCACGACGATGGCCGCGCTGCTGCACCGCGACGCCGCCGGCGACGCGTACGCGACGGCCGCCGTCCGCGCGTCCGGCCTCGACCCCGTCGACTGGCTGCGCGCCTACCTGCGGGTCTACCTGCGCCCGCTCGTGCACTGCCTGCGCGCGTACGACCTGGCGTTCATGCCGCACGGCGAGAACGTCATCCTCGTCTGGGAGGACCATGTGCCCGTCGGCGCGTTCCTCAAGGACATCGGCGAGGAGATCGCCGTGCTGTCCGACCGGCCGCTGCCCGAGGACGTCGAGCGGGTGCGGACCGTGGTGGACGACGAGGAGAAGGCGCTGGCGATCTTCACCGACGTGTTCGACGGCGTGCTGCGGCACCTCGCGGCGGTCCTCGTGACCGACGGCGTGCTGGCCGAGGACGCGTTCTGGGACCTCGTCGCCGAGACCATCGACGCGCACCTGGCCGACCACCCGGACCTGCCGTCGGGCGTGGACCTGCGTGCGCCGCGGTTCAAGCACTCGTGCCTCAACCGGCTGCAGCTGCGCAACACCGAGCACATGGTCGACCTCACCGACCTGTCGGGGTCGCTGATCTACGCGGGCACGCTCGCCAACCCCGTCGCGCGGTCCTGAACGTGTCCCACGGCCCCGACGTGCGCTTCGAGGTCTTCCGCGACACGTGGGGTGTGCCCCACGTGCGCGCGGACGACGAGCTCACGCTCGCCCACGGGCAGGGGTGGGTGACCGCGCGGGACCGGACGTGGCAGGTGCAGACCGACCGGTGGCGCGCCGAGGGACGGCTGGCCGAGCACATCGGGGCCGGCGGGGTGGCGTGGGACGTCGTCGCGCACCGGCTCGACCTGCCGGGGCTCGCGCAGCGCGCGTACGACGCGCTGGCGGACGACGACCGGGCGTGGGTCGACTCCTACACGGCCGGCGTGAACGCCGGGCTGGCCTCGGCGGACCGGCCGGTGGAGGTCGACGAGCTCGACCGCGTCCTGGGCGGCACGACCCCCGACGACCCGTGGCCCGCGTGGGCGCCGCTCGGGGTGTTCCTCGTGAACCACGCGCTGTTCTCGACGTTCCCGCGCGTGCTGTGGCACGACCACGTCGTGCGGGCGGCGCGGGGGTCCGACCTGCTCGCCGACGTCGACCCGCTGGAGCTGGTGCGGTTGTTCGACCCGTCCGGGGACGGGCCGACGAGCGGGTCGAACGCGTGGGCCCTGCACGGGTCGCGCACCGCGTCCGGCGCTCCGCTGCTCGCGGGCGACCCGCACCGCGTGCTCGAGCTGCCCGGGCCCTACCAGCAGATCCGCCTCGCGTGCGGCGAGTACGACGTGCTGGGGCTCGCGTTCCCCGGCGTCCCCGGGCTGCCGCACTTCGGTCACACGGGCCCCGCCGCGTGGGGCATCACCAACGCCGTCGCGCACTCCGCGGAGACGTACCGCGAGCTGCTGCTGCACGACGGCGACGCGTGGCGGGCGATCGGCCCGGACGGCAGCGAGCCCGTCGACGTCCGGACCGTGCAGGTGCGGGTGCGCGGTGGTGAGGCGCTGACGGTCGAGGCGCTGCGGACCGCGCGCGGGCCGGTCGTCGTGCGGGGCATGCCGCCGGGGCGTGCCGTCGACCAGGACGGCGTGGCGACCGGACCGGTGCCGCTGGCCGGGCTGGAGGAGGGGCGGTCGGTGCGGCTGCAGGCCGCCGAGGACGCGGACCTCGGCTTCGCGTGCCTGCGCCCGCTGCTGCGCGCCCGCACCGCCCGGGACGTCGCGGACGCGCTCGCGGGGTGGATCGACCCGGTGAACCGGGTGGTCGCCGCGGACGCGGACGGGGACGTGCTGACGTTCGACGCGGGACGCGTGGCCGACCGTGCGCCGGACGACCGGTGGCTGTCGCTGCGCGCGTGGGACGCCACGCACGCGCCGCGGCCGTGGCGGCGGCTGGCCGCGCCGGTGGTGGTGGACGGGTTCGCCGTCGACGCGAACGACCGGCCGCTGTCCGCCGACCGCGACCACGGGGCGGTGTACTCGCCGGACCGGGGGGAGCGGATCCGGTCGCTGCTGGCGGGACGTGCGTCGTGGGACGTGCCCGACATGGCCGCGGTGCACGGGGACACGCACTGGGGGGGTGCGGCGCGCCTGCTGCGGCACGTCGCGGGTCTCGACGGGCTGAGCGCGGAGGCTGCCGCGGTCCGTGACCGGCTGCTCGCGTGGGACCTGCACATGGATGCCAACTCGGCGGAGGCCGCGCTGCTCGCGGATCTGCGTGCGGCACTCGTCGCCCGGCTCGTCGAGGAGCCGGCGCTGCGCGCGCTCGACGCGCCCCACCACGCCGGGCCGGCGTTCGACGCGTGGTTCAGCCTGCGGGGGCGCATCGGCGCGGCGCTGCCGGCGCTGCTGGGCCGGGCGGACCTGGGGATCGACGGGCCGGCGCACGTGCGTGCGGCGTTGGAGTCGGTCGCGGCGGGTGGGGTCGGCGGCACGTGGGGTGACCGGCACACGGTGCTGCCCGCGCACGTGCTGGCCGACGTCCCGGGCGCCGTCGTCCCCGGAGTCCCGGCGCTGCCGCTCGGGGGCGACCAGGACACCGTGCGCTGCACCGGGACCGTTCCGGGGGTCACCGACCGGGCCTTCCGCGGGTCGGTCGCCCGGTGGGTGTGGGACCTGGGTGACCGGTCACGCAGCCGCTGGGGCGTGCCCTTTGGGTCGTCCGGCGACCCGCGCAGCCCGCACTTCGCGGACCAGCACGCCACGTGGGCGGTGGCGGGGACCGTCGAGGTCGTCACGGACTGGGAGACGCTGAGCCCGGAGCCGCTGCCGCCGCAGGTGGGCGTGCGCGGGGCCGGCGAGCGCACGCCGGGCTGACGGCGGCGGGGCGCCCGGTCGCACCGCTCAGGCGGCGGCGTCCCACCACGCCAGGACGCGGGCCGCGTGGAACGTCAGCCACCGTGACGGCTCACCGGCCGGCACGTCGACCTCGAACCACGCCTTCCCCGGCAGGCGGTCCTGCTGCAGCCACGTGCCGTCGGGCTGCCGTGCGGTGCGCACGGTCTCGACGGCGTCGGCGAGGCGGGGGTCGGGCGGGGTGCCGTCGTGCAGGGCGGCGGCCCGGAAGTGGTCGAGCGCGTTCAGGGTGCTGAACCGCCACCGGAACGGGTAGCTCAGCACCGTCACCCACGGGCCGAGGGGTTCACCGGTCGTCACGCGACGCAGCAGCCGCCGCTGCAGCAGGTACTCCTCACCGGCGTGCCGCGCGTCGCGCAGCACGTCCGTGCCGCCCGTCATCGCCTCGTACGCGAGCAGGCCCTTGACCGTGTTCAGGGTCGAGTGCACGGACGACCGCGTCGACCCCTCGACCCACTCGCAGTTCCAGCCGCCGTCGGGCAGCCGGTGGGCCGGGAACCACTCCGCGAGCGCCGTGACGTCCGCTCCCAGCCACGCCCCGTTGGCGAGCGTGAACGCGTTGATGCAGCAGTCGACCTCGCCGTTCCAGTACGGCTCGTCGTTGTACTCCCAGCGGCTGTGCTGCTGCAGCCTGTCGGCCGTGCCGGCGAGCGCGGCCGCGTCGAGGCCCCAGTCGCGCAGCGTGTTCAAGGTCCAGGTCGTCGCCGTCCATGGCTGCCCCGCACCGGGCTGCGCCTCGGGCCCGTCGAAGTCGAAGCCACCGGGAAAGTACGCGCCCCCGGCCCACTGCCCGTCGGCGTCCTGCAGCGCGAGCAGCCGCGCCCCGAACCCCTCGGTGGCGACCCGCGCCCGGGTCGCCCGCCACACCGCCGCGGGCGCACCCGCGAGATCACGCTCGACCTGCCAGCGCAGCGCCGGGTCGGAGTCGAGCAGCCAGTCCAGGAGGGCGCCGTCGAGGGTCATGATTCACGGTAGCGACGGGCTCTGACACCAGGAGCGGGAGCACGTACGGAGCCGTCGGTGGGCCGTCCGGCGCCACCGGAGTCGCCTTGGCGGTGCCGGTGGGGTGAGGAGACGACCACCTCCCGCCGCGGCTGGGCGACGACTAGCCTGTTCGCCATGATCCGCGTCGACGAGCGCCAGCACCACGCGCTTGTCGAGCTGTGCGCACGGTACGGGTTCGCGAGGCTCGAGGTCTTCGGGTCGGTCGCGCGCGGTGAGGACCGCGCTGACTCCGACATCGACGTGCTCTACGACCTGCTCCCCGGACGACACCTGACCTGGGAGGTCGTCGACGCCGCCGACGAGATGGCCGAGATCCTCGGGCGGCCCGTCGATCTCGTGTCACGCCGAGCAGTGCACCCGCTGCTGCGCGAGCGCATCGAGACGGAGGCTCGGGCGCTCTATGCGGCCTGACCTGCTCTTCGTCGCCGAGATGATCGACGCCGCTGCGCGGATTGCTGCGCTCACCTCGGGCCTCGACGCGGCCGCGGTCGAGCGAGATCTCACTGTGCGTGACGCTCTGCTGTGGAACTTCACCGTGCTCGGCGAGGCGGCGAACCAGGTGTCGCAGGAGACCCGGGCGCAGCACCCCCAGGTCCCGTGGCGGCGAGCCGCCGGACTGCGGAACAGGATCGTCCACGGCTACTGGTCCGCCGACGTCGACGTGCTGGTCTCGACGGCGCACGACGTGATCCCCGACCTGCTGGTCCAGCTGGACACGGTGCGGGACTCGTTGAGGTGAGCGTCCCTTCAGGGTGGTTCGACAACTAGGGCGTGTCTCCCAACTCCGCTGTGGTGACGGGGATGCTGTGCGCTGCCGCTGCACAAGAATGTCGGCATGCGCGTGTTCGTGGTTCCCTACGACGAGTGCTGGCCGAGCGCGTTCGAGTCCGTCCGGCGCGAGCTCGTAGCGGCCCTGGCACCCGGTACCGTCTCGGCGATCGAGCACGTGGGCAGCACCGCAGTGCCGGGGCTGCCGGCGAAGCCTGTCATCGACGTCGACGTGGTGGCCGACGAGGCGCAGCTCGCAGGGGTGATCGCGGCACTGTGCGCGGCCGGGTACGTTCACCGGGGTGAGCGCGGCATCCCGGGGAGGCACGCCTTCGAGTCCCCTCCCCACGGTGTGCCGCGGCACGTGTACGTGTGCGTCGAGGGGTGCCTGGCGCTGCGTAACCATCTGGCGGTGCGCGATGTGCTGCGCAATGACCCGCTTCTGCGGGCCGAGTACGCCGCCGTCAAGGAGGCCCTCGCGGGCCGCGACCTCGCGTCGGTCGAGGAGTACGTCGCCGGGAAGACTGCGGTCTTGCAGCAGGTCCTGAAGGCAAGCGGCATGACCGCGCACGAGCTGGAGTCTGTGGCGTCCATGAACGCCTGACGCCGCCTCCGGGAGCTTGTGCGCGCCACGCTCTGAGCACGACCTCAAGCAGGGCGCCTCAGGACGTGGACACGACGATGAGTGAGCCGCCGCTTCACGTCGCAGCCTTGGGCCAGCGCGCTGGGCGGCGTGAAGTTTGGGAGACGCGCCCTAGCCGCGTTGGCCGTAGCGGTTGTCAGTCAGGACGCGCGCTTGCCGTACCGCTGGCGCGCCGCCTCGCCGCTCGTCCCCACCGCAGCGCCGATGACCTTCCATGACGTGTCCGAACGTCGGGCGTTCGCGACGGCCTCGGCGATCTCACGTTCAGCCTCGGCGCGCTTGAGGGCCGCGAGCCGCAGCTGCGTGAGAGGCGAGACGGTGTCACGGTCGCCGGGTTCCGGCTCGTACGACTCGAAGCGGTCGGCCAGGTCGTCGGCCTGCGCCATGATCTCGTCCAGCGAGCGGGGCATCGGCATCACCTCAGGAACTTCGGTCGTGCTGGCATGGCGTGAACGACGTACAGGTCGTCATAGCGCTCGACGACGCCGACCTCGATGAGACCGCCGCTGCGGTCCGGACCGATGACCATCGTCATCCCGTCTCCCACGTCGAACAGGTCGACGTGATTGCGCAACGCGTGCTTGATCGACTCCTCGGAGACGCCGTGCCGGTAGGCGCTGTGGAGAACGATCGGCTCGCTGTCCACGTCAACAAGTTACCTTGCACTCCGGTGCGGGACAAGCAGCCGGGCGGCATCGGTGCACCGTCGGGGAAAGTGGTCGCATCGGTGACCACGTCACGGCGTCGGACCCGCAGGTGTGACCACTTTCCGGCAGAGGCTCCGAGCGGAGTCGTCAGTCGGTGGTGAGGCGGTCGCGGAGCAGGACCGCGATGTCGGCGACCTCCGGGACGCCCACCTGCCCGCGAGCCGCGGGCGCGCCCGGCCCGGCCGGGGCGTTCGCGCCGGTCGTCGCCGCGCCCGGGGTGGGGTGCGTGCCGGTGGCGTCCGGCGTGGAGCCGTCCGCAGCGGGGCCGGCACCGGAGCCCTGCGCACCCGAGCCGTCCGCCTCGGCCGACGCCCGCGCCTGTGCCGCCACCCCGTCGTGGAGCATCACCGTGCAGAACGGGCACGCCGTGGCGATCGCCGACGCGCCCGTCGCGACGGCCTCGGCGGCGCGCACGGTCCCGATGCGCTCGCCGATCGTCTCCTCCATCCACATGCGCGCGCCGCCGGCGCCGCAGCAGAACGACGTCTCGCGGTTGCGCGGCATCTCGGCGAGTGTGACGCCCGCGGCGGCGAGCAGGTCACGCGGCGGGGAGTACACCTGGTTGTGACGCCCCAGGTAGCAGGGGTCGTGGTAGGTCACGGTGGCGCCGTCGGCGTCCTCGCCCACCCCGGGCGCGAACCGCAGCCGGCCCTCGCGCACCAGCGTGTCGAGCAGCTGCGTGTGGTGCACCACCTCGTACCGGCCGCCCATCGCCGGGTACTCGCGGGAGAGCGTGTTGAAGCAGTGCGCGCAGGTGACGACGACGCGCGTGGCGCCCGCCTCGGTGAGGGTCTCGACGTTCTGCACGGCGAGCGTCTGGTAGAGCAGCTCGTTGCCGGCGCGGCGTGCGGGGTCGCCGGTGCACGTCTCGCCGTCCCCCAGCACCGCGAACGTCACGCCCGCGGCGTGCAGCAGCTCGGCCACCGCGCGCGTCGTGCGCTTGGCGCGGTCCTCGAAGGCACCGGCGCAGCCCACCCAGAACAGCCAGTCCACCTCCGCCGCGGACTCCACGTCGACGCCGACCACCGGCACGTCGAACTCCAGCCCCTTGGCCCACTCGAGGCGCTGCCGCGCGGGCAGCCCCCACGGGTTGCCGCGCCGCTCGAGCTTGGTGAACGTGCCGCCCAGCTCGGCGGGGAACGCGGACTCCATGAGGGTCTGGTAGCGGCGGATGTCGACGATGGTGTCGACGTGCTCGATGTCGACGGGGCACTGCTGCACGCACGCGCCGCACATGGTGCACGCCCACAGCACGTCGGGGTCGATGACACCCGACGCGACGAGGTCCACGCCCAGGTGCGGGTCCGCCGCCGCCTCCGGCGAGGCGCCCGCCGCCCGTGCCGCCCGCACGTACGGCGCCGTCGCGGCCGCCTGGTCGCGCAGCGCGAGCGTCAGCAGCTTCGGGCTCAGCGGCTTGCCCGTGGCCCACGCCGGGCACTGGTCCTGGCAGCGGCCGCACTCGGTGCACGTCGCGACGTCGAGCAGGCCCTTCCACGGCAGGTCCTCGACGGCCCGCACGCCCAGCACCGCGTCGTCGGGGAGGTCCTCGACGGCCGTGAGGTCCAGGGCTTCGCCCGCCGGGTCACGCAGCGGGACCAGCGGCCCCAGCGCGGGGGAACCGTCGACCTCCCGGCGCGCGTACACGTTGACGACCGCCAGGAACCGGTGCCACGCGACACCCATGGTCGGCGCCAGCCCGACCACCACGAACCACGTCATCGACACGAGGATCTTCACCAGCGCCACCACGACGACGGCCGTCTCCAGCGTCCCCGCGGCCACCGGCACCCACGACGCCCCGAACCACGCGGTGAGCGGGAAGTGCGCCGCGGTCGCCCACGCCTCGCCGTCCTGCACGCCCAGCGCGTACTCCAGCCCGCGCAGCACCAGCACGGCCAGCACGACGAGCAGCACGGTCGCCTCGACGACGTACGCCCACACCTGGTTCGACCCGAAGAACCGGGACCGCCGCTGCTCCGCCTCCGGCTGCGACGCCCGCGGCCGCACCCGCTGCCGCAGCACGATCAGCGCCCCGATGCCCAGCAACCCCAGCCACGCGAACGCCTCGACCGCCCACTCCATCGGCAGCCAGTGCCCCACCAGGGGCAGCCCGTACCGGGGGTCCACGAGCTGCCCGTACCCGGTCAGCAGCGTGACGACGAGCACGGGGAACGACACCATGACGAGCCAGTGCGCGACGCGCACCACGGGCCGCTGCTGGAACCGCCCGTGCCCGAGCACCTCGCGGACCAGGTTCGTCAGCCGGGGCCCGACCGGCGACCAGCGCCCGGGCAGCGGCCGCCCGGTGCGCACGGTCCGCACGATGACGACGACGCCGCGCGCGAACGCCGCCACCCCCACGACCGTCGCCACCGCAGCGAGCACGAGCGCCGTCACCTGGAGTCCGTCCACGCGGTCAACCTAGCCGGACAGGTCGCGGTCACGGCGCCCCGGTCCGTGACGCGGCGCACCCACCTGACCGCTCGCCCGCCCGGTATGCCCCGACCTGCCCCCGGGGGAGGCGCCGTGCAGGCCGCTGACGTGGGCGCACGCCGTTCCGTTGGTAGGATCGGGCCGTCCCCCCGCACCCACCACGACGCCACCCGACGACCCGTCCCGCGCAGCGCGAGCCCCGGCTCGGCACCGCCCGGGGCCCGACGTCGACGAGCGCCGTGCGTGGTCGCACCTTCACATCGACACAGGCGTCCTCCCGCAGCGTCGGGCACGCGCCACCGTCCCGTCGCCGCCGACAGGACGGACCACCTGACCGACCGACCACCCGCCCCCGACACGGACGGAGCCGGACGTGCTGCTGCTGCTGATCCTCCACCTCGCAGCAGCCCTCGTCGCGCCCCTGCTGTTCACGTGGCTCGGCCGGCGCGCGTTCTGGACGCTCGCGCTGGCGCCCGCCTCCGCGGCCGTGTGGGCGCTGACGCAGACCGCCGAGGTGCAGGCCGGCGACGGCCCGGTCCAGGTGGTCGAGTGGATCCCCGCGCTCGGCATCGAGCTGAGCTTCCGGCTCGACACGCTCTCGTGGCTCATGACGGTGGTCGTCGGCGGTGTCGGCGCGCTCGTGCTGGTGTACTGCGCGGCGTACTTCTCGCCGACCGCGTCGGGCCTCGGGCGGTTCGGCGGCGTCTTCACGGCCTTCGCCGGCTCGATGCTCGGCCTCGTCACGGCCGACGACCTGCTCCTGATGTTCATGTTCTGGGAGCTGACGACCGTCACGTCGTACCTGCTCATCGGCCACTACGCCGACCGCAAGGCGAGCCGGCGCGCCGCCATGCAGGCGATCATCGTCACCACCGCGGGCGGCCTCGCGATGCTCGTCGGTGTCGTCATCCTGGGCCACGCGGCCGGCACCTACTCGATGTCCGCGCTCGTGACGGACCCGCCCGCGGCGTCCCCCGCGATCATCGCCGCCGTGGCGTGCCTGCTCGCGGGCGCGGCGACGAAGTCCGCGCTCATCCCCTTCCACTTCTGGCTGCCCGCCGCCATGGCCGCGCCGACACCCGTCAGCGCGTACCTGCACGCCGCCGCGATGGTGAAGGCCGGCGTGTACCTGGTCGCCCGCTTCGCGCCCGCGTTCGCCGAGCTGCCCGTCTGGCGCTGGACGGTCGTCGTCCTGGGCGGCGGGACGCTGCTGCTCGGTGGGTACCGCGCGCTGCGGCAGCACGACCTCAAGCTCGTGCTCGCGTTCGGCACCGTCAGCCAGCTCGGGCTGATCATCCTGCTGGTCGGGCTCGGCACGCAGGCCACCGCGCTCGCGGGCCTGGCGATGCTCGGCGCGCACGCGATGTTCAAGGCGGCCCTGTTCCTGGTCGTCGGCACGGTCGACGTGGCCTGCGGCACGCGTGACCTGCGGCGGCTGTCGGGTGTGGGCCGCGCCCTGCCGTGGACGGCGCTCGCGGGCGGCCTGGCGACCGCGTCGATGATCGGGCTGCCGCCGTTCGCCGGGTACGTCGCCAAGGAGGCGGGCCTCGAAGCCCTCGTGCACCTCGAGGACGGCACGATCGGGACGGTCGTGCTCACGGTCGTCGTCCTCGGCTCGGCGCTGACCGTCGCGTACGGCCTGCGCTTCTGGTGGGGCGCGTTCGCGACGAAGCCCGCGCTGGTCCCGCAGTCGCAGACGCAGGACGAGCAGGGCGTCGCGACGACCACGTCGCTGGCCGCGGGCGGCGACGAGTCCGTCGAGCCCGCCCCGGTCTCCCGCCCGTCGTTCCTGCTCACCGCTCCCGCGCTGGTCCTGGCGTTCCTCGGCGTCGCGGTCGCGCTGCTCCCGCAGCTCGGCGAGCACCTGCTCGCGCCGTACGCCGCGACGTACCCCCTCGGCGAGCCCGGGCACCTCGTGCTGTGGGGCGGGTTCGGGCTCGTGCTGTGGCTCACGGTCGGCGTGCTCGGCGTCGGTGGCCTGCTGTTCCTCGTGCGGGACAGGGCCGAGCGGTGGCAGGCGCGCGCACCGCACGTCTTCGAGGCCGACCTCACGTACCGCCGTTCGATGCGCAAGCTCGACGACGTCGCCGCCGACGTCACCGCCGTCACCCAGCGTGGTTCGCTGCCCCTGTACCTCGGCGTCATCCTCTTCACCTGGGTCGCCGCCGTGGGCACCGCGCTCCTGGCGGGCACGTCGCTCCAGGTGGAGACACGCCCCTGGGACTACGCCGCGCAGACGATCTTCGCGGCCGCCGCGATCGTCGCCGCAATCCTCGTCGCCCGCGCCCGTCGCCGGCTCAAGGCCGTCATCCTCGCCGGCATCAGCGGCTACGCCACGGCCGGGATGTTCCTGCTGTACGGCGCGCCGGACCTCGCGGTCACGCAGGTGCTGGTCGAGACGATCACGCTCGTCGTGTTCGTGCTCGTGCTGCGCCGGCTCCCCCCGTACTTCTCCGACCGCCCGCTCGCCGGGTCGCGGTGGCTGCGCCTCGGCCTGGGCCTCGCGGTCGGCCTCACCGTCGCCGGGGTCGCGCTCGTCGCGCCGTCGGCGCGCGTGCACGCGCCGGTGTCGACGGACTTCGCGACCGAGGCCTACGAGTTCGGCGGCGGCAAGAACATCGTCAACGTCACGCTCGTCGACATCCGCGCGTGGGACACCATGGGCGAGCTCTCCGTGCTGCTCGTGGCCGCGACGGGCGTCGCGTCGCTCGTCTTCCTGTCGGCACGCGGTGGACGGATCTTCCGCGAGCGGGAGGCTCCCGCCGACCGCGCGGTGTGGGGCGGCACCCCCGACCCGATGGCGGCCCTGCGGCGTCCCGGCACGGCGCCCGGGACCACCGCGCCGACGGGCGCGCAGGCCATCGACGGCGGCGCGCCGGCCACGCCCTCGCGCGGCACGGGTCGCGCCGTCGGGTCCCGCGCGCGCGAGTGGCTGCGCGCCGGGCGCACGGTCGCGCCGCAGCGCCGCTCGGTGATCTTCGAGGTCGTCGTGCGCCTGCTGTTCCACACGATGATCGTGTACTCCGCGTTCCTGCTGTTCAGCGGCCACAACCAGCCCGGTGGCGGGTTCGCCGCAGGGCTCGTCACGGGGATCGCGCTCGCGGTGCGGTACCTCGCGGGCGGCCGCTACGAGCTGGGCGAGGCCGCGCCCGTCCAGCCGGGCGTCCTGCTCGGGATGGGTCTGTTCCTGTCCGCCGGTGTGGGGCTCGCGGCGCTGTTCGTGGGTGGCAACGTGCTGGAGTCCTGGATCCTGGAGTTCCGGCTGCCGGTCTGGGGCGACGTCAAGCTGGTGACCAGCCTGTTCTTCGACGTGGGCGTGTACCTCGTGGTCGTCGGGCTCGTGCTCGACATCCTGCGCAGCGTCGGCGCGGAGATCGACCGCCGTGCGGAGACGGGGGAGGACGAGGTCGCGGAGCACGCCGTCAGCGGCTACGACCACGTCGTCGTCGCGCGCGGGTCCGGGTCGACCGGTGAGGGGACGGCACCGTGAGCGGCGTCCTCATGAGCCCCAACCTCGTCTTCGTCGTGACGATCGCGGTGATGTTCACCGTCGGCGTCTACCTCGTGCTGGAGCGCAGCCTGACGCGCATCCTGCTGGGCATCGTCCTGCTGAGCAACGGCACGAACCTGCTGATCCTCGTCGCGGGCGGGGCGGCCGGTGCGCCCCCGATCATCGGCGTCGCGAGCGACCGGCCCATGAGCGACCCGCTGCCGCAGGCGCTCATCCTCACGGCCATCGTCATCACGCTCGGCCTGACGGCGTTCCTGCTGGCCATGGCCTACCGGTCGTGGCAGCTGCACCGCCACGACGAGGTGCAGGACGACGTCGAGGACCGCCGCATCGTGCGCCTCGCCGCGATCGACGAACGCGCCTTCGAGGACGACGACACCGAGTACGAGGGCGAGACCCTCGACGAGGAGGCCGCGAGCACCCGCGACGAGACGGACCTGGGCGAGGCCTTCGGCGGCGCACCGGCCGAGCGGCCGCCGCCGGGCAGCGACACCACGCACAGGGAGGAGGGACGATGACCGACTGGAGCTGGCTCGTCCCGCTGCCCGTCGTGCTGCCGCTGTCGGCCGCCGGCCTGGCGCTCGCGCTGTACCGGCGCCCGCGCCTGCAGCGCATCGTGTCGCTCGCGACCCTCACGATCGTCGCGATCGTCTCGGCGGCGCTGCTCGTGCTCGCGGACGCCGGGCCCGTCGTGGTCGAGGTCGGCGACTGGGCCGCGCCCGTGGGCATCAGCCTGGTCGCCGACCGGCTCTCGGCGCTCATGCTCACGGTGTCGTCCGTCGTGATCCTGTGCGTTCTGGTCTACTCGCTCGCGCAGGGCCGCGAGGACGGTGAGCAGTTCGCGCCCATCTCGATCTTCCACCCCACGTACCTGGTGCTGTCCGCGGGCGTCGCCAACGCGTTCCTCTCCGGGGACCTGTTCAACATCTACGTGGGCTTCGAGATCCTGCTCGCCGCGTCGTACGTGCTCATCACGCTGTCGGGCACCACCGAGCGCATCCGTGCGGGCACGATCTACGTGGTCGTCGCGATCCTGTCGTCCGTGCTGTTCCTCGTCGCCATCGCCGCCGTGTACGCCGCGGTGGGCACGGTGAACCTCGCGCAGCTCGCGATCCGCCTGCCGGAGGTCGACCCCGGCGTGCGGCTCGTGCTGCAGACCATGCTGCTGCTGGCGTTCGGCATCAAGGCGGCCGTCTTCCCGCTGTCGTCGTGGCTGCCGGACTCCTACCCGACCGCGCCCGCACCCGTCACCGCGGTGTTCGCCGGCCTGCTCACCAAGGTCGGTGTGTACGCGATCATCCGCACGCAGTCGCTGCTGTTCCCCGGGGGGCGGCTCGACGACATCCTGCTGTGGGTCGCGCTCGCCACCATGGTCGTCGGCATCCTCGGTGCGGTCGCGCAGGACGACGTGAAGCGACTGCTCTCGTTCACGCTCGTCAGCCACATCGGCTACATGGTGTTCGGCATCGCGCTCGGCAGCACGGAGGGCTGGACCGCGGCCGTCTACTACGTGGCGCACCACATCACCGTGCAGACCGCGCTGTTCCTCGTCGTCGGGCTCGTCGAACGCTTCGGCGGCACGACGTCGCTCGACCGCCTCGGCGGTCTGGCGAAGATGACGCCGGTGCTCGCGATCCTGTTCTTCGTGCCCGCGATGAACCTGGGAGGCATCCCGCCGTTCTCCGGCTTCCTCGGCAAGGTCGGGCTCCTGGAGGCGGGCGTCCAGCTCGGCACACCGCTGGGCTACACGCTCGTCGTCGGGTCCGTCGTGACGTCGCTGCTCACGCTGTACGCGCTCATCAAGGCGTGGAACAAGGCGTTCTGGCAGAGCCCGCCGGAGGAGCTGCCGGCCAACCGCGTGCCGTCGATGATGGTCGCGCCGACCGCGGCGCTCGTCGTGTTCAGCCTCGCGCTGACCGTCTTCGCGGGCCCGCTGTACGCCTACACGGAGCGGGCCGCGCTGGCCCTGAAGGAGCGCGACCCGTACGTCACGGCCGTGCTGCCCGACGGTGCGCGCGGCGAGGGCGAGTCGCAGCGTGCCGCCGAGGAGAACGCCGAGGACGCCACGGACGACGCGGAGGCCGACGGATGAGCCTGCACCCCCGACGGACCGGCTGGAGCTTCCAGTGGGCGACCATCATCTGGCTCACCGCCGTGTGGGTGCTGCTGTGGGGCGACGTCACCTGGGGCAACATCGTCAACGGCGCCCTGCTCGGGGTGCTGGTGACCGCGGGACTGCGCATGACGCCCGTCGACTTCCGCGGGCGCGTGCACCCCGTGGGGCTCGTGGTGCTGCTCGGGCGCTTCGCGGTCGACCTCGTGCGCGCGTCGTTCGAGGTCAGCCTGGTCGCGCTGCGCCCGCGGCACACGCCGCGCGGGGCGGTGATCTGCGTGCAGCTGCGCAGCCACTCCGACCTGTACCTCACGCTCACGGCCGAGCTCGTCTCGCTCGTGCCCGGCTCGATCATCGTCGAGGCCCACCGGCTGACCGGGCGGCTGTACGTGCACGTCCTCGACGTCGCGACCAGCGGCGGCGTGGAGAAGGCGCGGCAGAACGTGCTCGACCAGGAGGCGCGCGTGCTGCGGGCGCTCGCGTCGCCCGACGAGCTCGCCGCCGCCGGCCTGCACCGCAGCGCCCGCGCGGGGGAGGTGACCGCATGAGCGCGTTCGACGTCGTGGTCGTCGTGTGTGGCGTGCTGCTGACGCTGGGCGCCTTGTTCGCGATCGCCCGGGCCGAGAAGGGCCCGTCCATGCTCGACCGGACCGTCGCGCTCGACATCGTCGTCACGACGATGATCGCCGCCGTCGCGCTGTACGCCGCCTACTTCCGCCGCGCCGACGTCGTCCCGCTGCTCGTGGTGCTCTCGCTCGTCGGGTTCGTCGGGTCGGTGACCATCGCGCGGTTCGCGGCCGTCGAGCCGGAGGGCGAGGGCCGCGTGCGCACGCGCGAGGAGGTCGCCGCCGAGGAGGCCGAGAAGCGCCGCCTCGAGCAGGAGGAGGAAGAGGCGCGTCGCCGCCGACGCCGTGCGGTCGAGGAGCGGGCCGAGGGTGAGCTCGTCGCCGAGGAGGAGGTCCCCGCCAGCGCACGCGAGACCGTCGAGGACCAGCCCGACCCCGAGCACCACGGGGGCCCGGCCGACGAGGAGGCACGATGACCGTCTGGGGCGCGATGGCCGACGCCGTGTCGATCGTCTGCCTGCTGGGGGGCGCGTTCTTCGCGTTCGCCGCCGGCGTGGGTGCGCTGCGCTTCCCCGACCTGCTCGCCCGCATGCACGCCGGGACGAAGCCGCAGGTGCTGGGCCTGATCCTGGTGCTCATCGGCCTCGCGCTGCGGCTGCGCGAGGGCGGCGCGGTGTGGGCGCTGCTGCTCGTCGCGGTCTTCCAGATGATCACCGCGCCCGTCGCCGCGCACATGGTGGGGCGCGCGGGGTTCCGCACGGGCAAGGTCCGCAGCGACCTCCTCGTGGTGGACGAGCTCACGCGTGACCTCGACGAGACGCAGGGCAGCCCGACGCGCGCGGGCGAGGACCTCTGACGGTCCACCGCCCGCAGGACCGCCGTCAGACGCCGCCGCGCCGGTCCGCGAACACCGACCGCACCCGGATCCCGAACTCGCGGCGCAGCGCGCGGCTCGCGGCGAACCACCCGCCGAGCCCGTGCACGCCCGGCCCGGGCGGTGTCGACGCCGAGCACAGGTACACGCCGTCGACGCCCGCGGCGTACGGGTCGGGCGCAGCGGTGGGCCGCGCGAACATCGACTGCAGGCTGACCGCCCCCGCGGAGATGTCGCCCCCCACGTAGTTGGCGTTGTGGTGCGACATCTGCGACGCGGGCACGCACCGGGACGTCATCACGACGTCCCGGAACCCCGGCGCGTAGCGCTCGACGTGACGGACGACAGCCTCGGTGACGTCGACGTCGGACCCGCCGGGCACGTGCGCGTACGCCCACAGCGGGCGCAGGTCACCGCTGCGACGCCCCGGGTCGACGACCGACGGGTCGCTGACCAGGCACATCGGCAGCTCGGCGTGCCGGCCGGCGTGCACGTCGGCCTCCGCACGGGCCATCTCCGCACGCGTCCCGCCGACGTGCACGGTGCCGGCCCGCGCGACGTCCGGGTGCTCCCACGGCACGGGCCCCGACAGGACGAAGTCGACCTTGGCGGCGCCGTCGCCGTACGCGTACCTCTCGAGCGCGGCGCGCCGCCCGGGCGGGAGCTCGTCGCCCAGCACCTCGACGAGCGTGCGCGGGGTGGTGTCGAACAGGTAGCAGCGGGCGTCCGGGAGGTCGGCGCGCGAGCGCACCGGGTGGTCGGCCACGACCGTGCCGCCGTGCGCCTCGAGGTCCGCCACCAGCGCCGCGACGATCGCGCCCGAGCCGCCGCGGGGGATCGGCCAGCCGCTCCCGGCGTGCGCGAGCGACGCCAGCAGGAGGGCGGTGCCCGCGCCGGCCAGGCTCGGCAGCGGGGAGATCGCGTGCGCGGCGACGCCCGTGAGCAGCGCCGGGGCCACATCACCACGGAAGCGCGCGTCCCACGCGGGCGTGCCCTGCTCGAGCACGCCCAGGCCGAACCGCGCGGCGCCGACGAGGCCGGCGGGCAGCAGGCCGGGCGGCAGGCTGCGCTTGTCACCGAGAGCGACGCGCACCACGTCGCCGCTGTGCCGCGAGAGCTCGCCGACCAGCGAGCGCCACGCCGGTCCGTCCTCCTCCAGGCTCTCGACCGTCCGCTCCAGGTCGTGCCACGCGATCCCGGCGCGCCCCCCGGGCAGCGGCTGCGCGAACGACACCTCGGGCGTCAGCAGGTCCACGCGCCGCTCGAGCCCGAACGCCCGCATGAACGGCGACGCCCACGCCATCGGGTGCACGGCCGAGCAGACGTCGTGCACCAGCCCGTCGGCCAGGCCGAGGTCGAGCGTGCGCGCGCCCCCGCCGATGGTGGGCTGGGCCTCGAGCACGGTGACCGCGAGCCCGGCGCGCGCCATCGTCACGGCTGCGGCCAGCCCGTTGGGTCCGGATCCGACGACGACGACGTCCATGCGGGCCATCATCCCGTCGAGGACGCGTACGGCGCGAACCGGCGCACGCCGGGTGAAGGCCCGCATACCCTGATGTGCGGGACATCGACGCCGAAGGAGGTCGCGCGCGTGGCCGCAGGGGGACGCGACAGGTCCGGGCGCGCCCGGGACGCGCAGGACCGCCTGGACCGCCGGGAGGCGCACCTGGCGCGGTGGGTCACGGTGGTGGTCGTCGCCGTGCTGCTCGGCGTCGCCCACGACGACGAGACCGAGCTGTGGCCGCTCACCGCGTACCGGCTGTTCAGCGGCGTGCGCACGGAGTCGCAGGTGAGCCTCGAGCTCGTCGCCGTCGGCGCCGACGGCACCCGTGCACCCGTGCCGCTCGACGAGCACGACCAGGTCCTGGCCACCACGAGCCACCAGTACCGCCTCCTGCGCGAGGTCCCGCCGGCGCGGCAGCGGGAGATGGCCGCCGCGTGGCTGGGCCTCGCGGGGATCGACGTGGCCGACGTCGAGTCGGTGGAGGTCGAGCGCGTGCGCCGGACGATGGACGCGCGGACGCTCGACGAGCGCGTGACCGACCGCCGGGTGGTCGTGCAGATCGCGATGCGGGCGGCCGAGCGCCGGCCGGTGGCCGGCGCCGGAGAGGCGCCGTGAGCGGCGTCGCGCGGGCGCTCGCCCGGCTCGACGCACGTCTCGTCGCGCCCGGCCCGGCGTTCCGGCTGCTCGAGGTGCACACGCTGGTCGCGCTCGTCGTCGGCCTGCGCCTGGCGACGCGGGACTGGACCCGCATCGCGGCGCGTCCTGCCGAGCTCACCTGGCACGGCACGGCGGTCGGCTGGTTCCCCGCACCCGCGCCCGCGTGGGTGCTGGTCGCGTTGCAGGTCGCCGGGCTGGCGGGTGTCGTGCTCGTCGTCGCCCGGCGCCGCCCGCAGGTGGGGTTCGTGCTCGCCTGGGTCGCGTACATGGTGCTCACCGGGCTGTGGGGCAGCTCGGGCAAGGTCATGCACAACGACGTGCTCACGGTGAGCGTCGGTGCGGTGCTGCTGCTCGCGCGCGTCCCCGGGCGCGACGTGCCGGCGCGGGACGCGCGCGTCGCGTGGGGCTGGCCGCCGCGTGCCGCGCTCGCGGTGCTGGCTTGCGTCTACTTCCTCACCGGTGCGCAGAAGGTGCGGCACAGCGGGATCGAGTGGGTGCTGAGCGACAACATGGCGTGGGTGCTGCGCTGGGGCGAGTCGCCGTTCGGCCCCGGACTCACGCAGGCGGTCGCCGACCAGGCGTGGCTGACGCAGCTGCTCGCCGGCGGCGCGCTGTGCCTCGAGCTCGGCGCCCCGCTGCTGCTCGCGCTGCGGGTCACGCGGATCCCGTTCGCCCTCGCCGTGCTCGTCATGCACACGAGCATCTGGGCGTTCCTCGGCCTGGACTACTCGGCGTGGGTGCTCACGGCCGCGGCCGTCGCGGTGCCCCAGGGACTCCCGCGGGGGGTGCCGCTGCTCGCCGCGCCACGGGCCGCTGCTGCCGCACTGCGCGGGAGGACGGCGGGCCGGGCGCCCGTCGGCTGAGCGCCCGGCCCGCGTCCCTCGTCGTCCCCGCCGCGACCGTCAGCCGACGCGCTTGGCGAGCTTCGCCGCACCGCGCGTCGCGAGCACGCGCGACAGCGCGACGGCCGCGCCCGTGATGGCCGCGGCGGCCGCGACCTCGCCGAACCGGATGTCCTCGGCGGTGGAGTCCGCCGCCGGCGGCTTGTGGCCGCGTGTCTTCTCCCAGGCGCTGTCGATGAGCTTCTGGACCACCCACGCGGCGGCGAGCGCGACGCCCGCCCCCACGACCTTGGCGGCCATCGACTGCTTCTGCGCGTCGCTCGACATCCCGCACGTCCTCCCGTCGTCGCCCTGCACCACCCGCGGTGCGGCACCGCAACGGACGCTACCCGGCATCGGGGCGTCCCACAGGTCGGGGTTAGGATCGCCCGTGAACGACAGGGGAGCGTCGGACGCCGGCCGGGTGCGGCCGCCAGGACGCTGAGAGTGCGGACCACCGCAGACCCTCGAACCTGATCCGGTTGGTACCGGCGTAGGGAGTCGGGCTTTCTCTCCTCCCGCCTCGTCGTGCCCGTGCCGGCGACGGCGCGTCGCACGCAGGGTGCGGGACCCCTCCGACAACGACGGAGGAGAACCACCGCATGAGCACCCCCCGGCCCCGACCCGCCACCGGCCCCCGGCGCGTGGCGTGCGCCCTCACCGCGGGCGTCGCGGTCGCCGCCCTGACCTCCTGCTCCGCGACGGGCGGCGCGACGCCCGGCGAGTCCGCCGACGCGACGTCCGCGGGCACCGTGACGCTGGTGACGCACGAGTCGTTCGGGCTGTCCGAGGGGCTGCTGGAGCAGTTCGAGGCCGACACGGGCCTCACGGTCGAGGTCGTGCAGCAGGCGGACGCCGGCGCGCTGGTCAACCAGCTCGTGCTGACCAAGGACGCGCCGCTGGGGGACCTGGTGTTCGGCGTGGACGACGCGTTCGCGTCGCGCGCGCTCGACGAGGGCGTCGTCGTGCCCGTCGAGCTCGACGCGCCCGCCGCGCAGGACGCCGCCGCCTACGCCGTGCCGGGCGACGAGGGCGCGCTCACCGCGGTCGACCTGGGCGACGTGTGCCTCAACGTCGACGTCGGCTGGTTCGCGGAGCGCGGCGTGCCGGAGCCGACGACGCTGGAGTCGCTGCTGGACCCGGCGTACCGCGACCTCGTCGTCGTGCCGGACCCCGTGACCTCGTCGCCCGGCCTGGCGTTCCTGCTGGCCACGGTGGGTGCGTTCGGCGAGGACGGATGGGTCGACTACTGGGCGGGCCTGCGCGACAACGGGCTGAAGGTCGCCGACGGCTGGTCGGAGGCGTACTACACGGACTTCACCGCGGGCGGCGGCGACGGGCCCCGGCCGGTCGTGCTGTCCTACGCGTCGTCCCCGCCGTTCACCGTGCCCGACGGCGGCGACGAGCCGACGACGCGCGCGCTGCTCGACACCTGCTACCGGCAGGTCGAGTACGCGGGCGTGCTGGCCGGTGCCGCCAACCCCGAGGGCGCCGCGCAGCTCCTCGAGTTCCTGCTGTCCGACGAGGTGCAGGCGGACATCCCGACGTCGATGTACATGTACCCGGTGAGCTCGTCCGTCGAGCTGCCCGAGGAGTGGGCGCGCTGGGCCCCGCTGGCCGACGAGCCGTTCGACGTCGCGCCGGCCGACATCTCGACCCACCGGGAGCAGTGGCTGCAGACCTGGTCCGACACCGTCATCGGCTGACGATGCCCACCCCCACCCCCGCCCACCGGAACCTGGCTCCCCGAACGGACCCGGTATCGGTGAGCGACGTGACGGTCGGCGGGGACGGGGTCGCGCCCACGCCCGCCGACCGGAACCCGGGTCACCGATCCGAGGGCCGGTCGGGGAGCGGTGTTCCGGTCGGCGGCGGGTCGGGTGGCGGGACGCGGTGGGGTGCGCGGTCGGGGTGGGGTGCGCGGACGGGGTGGGGCCTGGCCGTCGGGGTGCCGCTGGCGTTCCTCGCGGTGTTCTTCGTGTGGCCCGTCGCGGAGATCGTCGGACGCGGGTTCGTGGCCGACGGGCGCGTGGACCTCGGCGGGTTCGGGGACGTGTTCTCCCGGCCGCGGACGTGGCGCGTCGTCGGGCAGACCCTCGCGCAGGCCGGGGTCGCGACGGCTGCGGCCGTGCTGCTCGGCGTGCCCGGCGCGTACCTGCTGTACCGCTGCCGGTTCCCCGGGCGCGGTGCGCTGCGCGCGTTCGTCACCGTGCCGTTCGTGATGCCGACGGTCGTGGTCGGCGTGGCGTTCCGCTCGCTGCTCGTCGACGGCGGGCTGCTCGGCAGGCTCGGCCTGGACGGCACCTTCACCGCGATCGTCCTCGCGCTCGTGTTCTTCAACTACGCGGTCGTCGTGCGGACCGTCGGCGGCATGTGGGAGCGCCTGGACCCGCGCACCGAGCAGGCCGCCCGCGCGCTCGGCGCGTCGCCGTGGCGCGTGCTGCGGACGGTGACGCTCCCCGCGCTGGGCCCGGCGATCGCGTCCGCGGCGTCCCTGGTGTTCCTGTTCTGCGCGACCGCGTTCGGCACGGTTCTCGTGCTCGGGGGGCGGCGGTACGGCACGGTCGAGACCGAGATCTGGATCCAGACGACCCAGTTCCTCGACCTGCGGGCCGCGGCCGTGCTCTCGGTCGTCCAGCTCGTGGTCGTCGCCGCGGCGCTCACGGTCGCCGGGCGGGCGCGGGCCCGCACCGAGCGCGCGCTCACGCTCGGGGCCCCGGCCGCGACGGCCCGTCGCGTGCGCCTGCGCGAGCCGCTCGACCTCGTCACCGTCGTCGTCACGGGCGTCACCGTGGCCGGCCTGCTCGCGACGCCGCTGGTCAACCTCGTCGTCAGGTCGCTGCGCACGCCCGACGGCTGGGGCCTGGACCACTACCGTGCGCTCGCGGTGCCCCAGGACACGCTCGCCGTGTCCGCGTGGCAGGCCGCCGGCACGTCCGTGCGCACGGCTGTCGACGCGACCGTCCTCGCGCTCGTCGTCGGCGGGCTCGTCGCGCTCGTCGTGTCGCGCCGCCCCCGACGCGCCGCCGCCCGCCGGGCCGTCGCCGGGCTGGACGCGCTGTTCATGCTGCCGCTCGGGGTGTCGGCCGTGACCGTCGGCTTCGGGTTCCTCGTGTCGATGGACGCACCCCTCGGGCTGCCCGTGGACCTGCGGACGTCGCCCGTGCTCGTCGCCGTCGCGCAGGCCGTGGTCGCGGTGCCGCTCGTCGTGCGGACCGTGCTGCCCGTGCTGCGCGCGATCGACCCGCGGCAGCGCGAGGTCGCCGCGACCCTCGGGGCGGCGCCCGGGCGCGTGCTGCGGACCGTCGACGTCGCGGTCGCGCTGCGGGCCGTCGGGCTCGCGCTCGGGTTCGCGTTCGCCGCGTCGCTCGGGGAGTTCGGCGCGACGTCGTTCCTCGCGCGCCCGCAGGAACCGACCCTGCCCGTCGTGATCTTCCGGCTGCTGGGACGCCCCGGCGCCGAGTCCTACGGCGCCGCGCTCGCGGCGTCGGTGCTGCTGGCCGCGCTGACGGCCGGCGTCGTGGCCGTGTGCGAGCGGCTGCGCCGCCCGGGGATCGGAGGTGCGTGGTGAGCGACGGGCTGCAGGTCGCCGACGTCGTCGTGCGGTACGCGGGCGCGGCGGCGGCGGCCGTCGACGGGGTCGACCTCGCCGTGCCGACCGGCGAGGTGCTCGCGCTGCTCGGGCCGTCCGGGTGCGGCAAGTCGTCGCTGCTGCGGGCGGTCGCGGGGCTCGAGCCGCTCACCGGTGGTGACGTCGCGTGGGACGGGGTGTCCGTCGCCGAGGTGCCCGTGCACCGCCGCGGGTTCGGGCTGCTGTTCCAGGACGGCCAGCTCTTCGCGCACCGCGACGTCGCGGGCAACGTCGCCTACGGGCTACCCGCGGCCGTGCGGCGCGACCGGGCAGCGCGCACCACGCGTGTCGCGGAGCTGCTCGACCTCGTCGGGCTGCCGGGCACCGAGCGCCGGGACGTCGCGACGCTGTCCGGCGGCGAGCGCCAGCGCGTCGCGCTGGCCCGCGCACTCGCGCCACGCCCCCGGCTGCTGCTGCTCGACGAGCCGCTGTCCGCGCTCGACCGCGCCCTGCGCGAGCGTCTCGCGCTCGACCTGCGCGACGTGCTCGTCGCGACCGGCACCACCGCGCTGTTCGTCACGCACGACCAGGACGAGGCGTTCGCGGTGGCCGACCGCGTCGCCGTCATGGACTCCGGTCGGCTCCTGCAGGTCGCGCCGCCCGCGGCGCTGTGGGCGCGGCCCGCGTCGCGCCGCGTCGCGCAGTTCCTCGGGTACGAGGCGTTCGTCGACGTGCCGGCGACCGGCGCGGTCGTGCCCGCCGCGGTCCGTGCCCTCGTCGACGCGGTGGGTGCCGCGGGCGTCGCGCCCGTGCCCACCGGGGGCGTCCTCGCGCTGGTGGCCGGCGCGTTCGTCGTCGACCCGACCACCACCCCCGCCCCCCCACCCGCCGACCGGAACCCTGCTCACCTTCTCGGGGTCGAAGCGGTGAGCCGTGTTCCGGTCGGCGGGGTGGTGGGGGGCGGCGGCGAGCGCGGGGCGGCGAGGGGCGACGTGAGCGGGGTGGTGCGGGCCGTCCGGTCGCGGCGCGGGCGGACGGAGGTGGTGGTGGACGTCGACGGCGTCGGTACCGTGAGCGCGCTGGCGCCGGCCGGGTGGACGTGCGTCCCCGGTGCGCGCGTCGCCCTGCAGGTCGATGCCGCTGCGGTCGCGGGGCTCCCGGGCTAACGTCGAGGCACGGGCCCGGCACCCCGGGGCCCGTCGACCAGCACGGTGTCGACCAGCACAGTGAGGTGATCGGCCATGTCCCTCGAGCGTCGTGAGGTCGTCGCCGTCGACGTCCACGCACCCGTCGCGACCGTCTGGGAGCACCTGCGCGACCCGCGGCTCGTGCGCCGCTGGTTCGGGTGGGACCACGACGGTCTGGACGCCGAGATCCAGGAGATCTTCGCCACCGGCGTGCACGAGGAGCACGACCACGCCGACGGGCTGACGACCCGCTCCCTGGTGTGGCGCAACCACGACCACCTCACCGTCACCGCGCACGACGACCGGCCGACGCTCACCCGCGTCACCGTGACCCGCCCCAGCCACGACGGCCTGTCGACGTTCGACGGAGTCTTCGACGAGATGGACGAGGGCTGGACGCAGTTCGTCCACCAGCTGGCGTTCGCCCTCGAGGTCCACCCCGGCAAGGACCGGGTCACGCTCACGGCGCACCGCCTGGACGCCGGCGGGCGCAGCGACCCCCTGCTGTTCCGCGCCGGGCTGCACGGCGTGCGCGGGCTGCCCGTGGGGGCGCACGTCGACGCCACGCGCCCCGACGGCTCCCGCGTCGGCGGCCGGGTCCGCTACAAGACCGAGCACCAGGTGGGCATCCACCTCAAGGGCATCGCCGAGTCGCTGCTCGTGCTCGTCGTGCGCCCCGCCGTGGAGGCACCGCCGCACGGCGCGGTCGACGCCACGCTGTCGACGTACGGCCTGGACGCCGACGTGCTCGACGAGGCGCGACGCCGCTGGGCGGGCTGGTGGCGGGCGGGGGCATCCGCGCGCGCCTGAGCCCCGGCCCGTACCCCGCCGACGACTCAGAGGGTGCGCTGCCAGACCCCGCTGCCGCCCGCGGGCCGGAAGCCCAGGGCGACGTTGATGGCGAGCATCCAGCGGTTTTCCTCGGCGTTCCACGTGCTGATGCGCCGCACGGACGGCCGCCGCTCCACCAGGGCCTGCAGCTGGACGGCCTTGACCAGCATGCCCAGCCGGTGTCCGCGGTGGTCGCCGGCCACGAGCGTGTCCTCCTGCCACACGAACTCGTCCGTGTGCGGCGGGATCATGAACGCGGAGTACGCCACGAGCCGCCCCGTCGGCACGTGCTCGATCGCCGTGGTGAGCAGGTGCTCGCCGCGTCCGAGCGTCTGGGCGTCGGCGTGCCGCACACGGGCGGCGTCCCAGACCTCCTCCTCGACGTCGAGCCCCGCGGTCGGCTCGTCGGTGCTCATCGCCACGTGCAGCGCGCACATCTGCTCCACGCGCTCGTCGGGCGTCGCGTCGTCCCACGTCACCGGCCGGTAGTCGGGGCCTGCGGCCGCCGCCGCGCGGGCACGGTGCTCCTCGAGCGCGGCCGCGTCGACGGGCAGCGTGAGCCTCGAGTGCCGGGCGACCTGCTCGAGCTGCCAGCCGCGCGCGAGCGCGAACCGCACGTCCCGGTCCGCGCGGCTCACGAGCCCCTCGCCGGTGGGTGCACCGAACGTGTCGGGGCCCGGCGCCGGCTCGGCCGCCTGGTCCGTCTCCGTCAGCAGGTGAGTGCGTCCGGCGGAACGGGCGACGTCGCAGGCGGTCGCGTGCAGCGCGTCGCCGACCCCCCGGCCGCGGTGCTCGGGGCGCACCCCCAGGTCCAGCCACCCGGTGTGGGTGTTGTCGGCCAGCGGCAGGTCCAGGCGCGCGAAGCCGAGGACGCGCGCCGGGTCGGGCGCATCGGTGGACTCGTCGACGGCCACGAGCCGCGCCCGGCGGACGTACTCCTGGTCGGCCAGCTGCGACAGGGCACGACGCGGCGTCGTCGCGAAGTCGTCGGACCCCCACAGGGCGAGGGTCGACGCGTTCTGCGCGTCCACCATGCCGTGCAGGAGCCACGCGTCGTCGGCGTCGAGCGACGCCGGTGCGGACAGCTCGCGGATCGACCACCTCGTCATGGTGTCCACGATCCGCGCGACGCGGTCTCGCGTCGACCGCTTTTCCGGACCGTGCGCGCGTCCGGCGCCTAGCCTGCGAGTCATGCCGTGGTGGGAGGTCGTGGGGTGGGCCGGGTCCGTGCTGGTGGTCGTGTCGCTCATGCAGGCGCGCGTCTGGCGGTTCCGGGTGATGAACCTCGTGGGCGCCGTGCTGGCGACCGCGTACAACGCCGTGTTCGGGATCTGGGCGTTCGCCGCGATGAACGGTGCGATCGCCGTCATCGACGTGTACTGGCTGTGGCGGCTGCGCCGGGAGCGGTCCGACGCGGCCGTGTACGCGGTCGTCGAGGTCGCGTCCGACGACGCGTACCTGCGGCACGTCCTGGCGGTGCACGCGGACGACGTCGCGCGGCACCGCACGGTGCCGGCCGAGGTCGTGGACGACGCGCTCGCGGACGGCCCGCACGGCGAGCTCGCGTTCCTCGTCGTGCGCGGTGACGAGACCGTCGGCGTGGTGCTCGTGCGCGACGAGGGCGACGGCACGGGCACGGTGCTCCTGGACTGGGTGACGCCGCGGTTCCGCGACTTCACGCCGGGGGAGTTCGTGTACCGGGACTCGGACGTGTTCGCGCGGCACGGGCTGCACCGTCTCGTCGTGCCGACGGCGCCGACGGGCGCGGTGGCGTACCTCGAGCGGGTCGGCTTCCGGCGGGTCGACGACCGCGCCTGGGAGCGGGCGGTCTGACGGTCCCCGGGAGGGGCTGGCGTGGGGCTCGGCGACGAGTAGAGTTCGGCTGTGCGAACTTCTTTCCAGGGGGCACCCGTGAAGCCGCGGGTGCCGGTGCTCCTCGGCCCCGCGTTCGTGGCCGCCGTCGCGTACGTCGACCCCGGCAACGTGGCCGCCAACCTCACCGCGGGCGCCCGCTACGGCTACCTGCTGCTGTGGGTGCTCGTCGCAGCCAACGCCATGGCGGTGCTCGTGCAGTACCAGTCGGCCAAGCTCGGCCTGGTCACGGGGGAGTCCATGCCCGGCCTGCTCGGGAGCCGGCTGCGGCGTGGCCCGCGGCTGGCCTACTGGGCGCAGGCCGAGATCGTCGCCGCGGCCACCGACGTCGCCGAGGTCGTCGGCGGCGCGATCGCCCTGCACCTGCTGCTCGGGCTGCCGCTCCCCGTCGGCGGCGCGATCGTGGGTGCTGCGTCGCTGGTGCTGCTCGCGACGCAGGACCGGTACGGCCAGCGCCGGTTCGAGGCCGTCGTCGTCGCGCTGCTCGCCGTCATCACCGTCGGGTTCCTCGTCGGGCTCGTCGTGTCACCCCCCGACGCCGACGGCGTGCTCGGCGGGCTCGTGCCGCGGTTCGCCGGCACCGACACCGTGCTGCTCGCCGCGAGCATGCTCGGCGCCACCGTCATGCCGCACGCGATCTACGTGCACTCCGCGCTCGTGCGCGACCGCCACGGCCGCGCCCCCGAGGGCGAGGGGCGTCGGCTGCTGCTGCGCGCCACCCGCTGGGACGTGGCGGTCGCGCTCGTCGTCGCGGGCGCCGTCAACATCGGGCTGCTGCTGCTCGCCGCGTCCGGGCTCCAGGGCACCGAGGGCACCGACACCATCGAGGGTGCGCACGCCGCGATCGTCGGCGCGCTCGGACCCGGCATCGGGCTGGCGTTCGCGATCGGGCTGCTCGCGTCGGGTCTCGCGTCGACGTCGGTCGGCGCCTACGCGGGGGCGACGATCATGGAGGGCCTCCTGCACCGGCGCATCCCGCTGCTCGTGCGCCGCGTCGTGACGATCATCCCGGCGGTGCTGCTGCTCGCGCTCGGCGCCGACCCCACGTGGACCCTCGTCCTCAGCCAGGTCGTCCTCAGCTTCGGCATCCCGTTCGCGCTGGTCCCGCTCGTGCGGCTCGGCCGCGACCGCACCCTCATGGGTGCCGACCGCAACGGCCCGGTGCTGCACGCCGTGCTGTGCGTCGTCGTCGCCCTCGTCGTCGTCCTCAACCTCGCACTCCTGGGCCTCCTCCTCACGGGCGCCTGACCCTGCCCCACCCGGCCGCGAGCGATCCCGTCACCCTCGGTGGGTGCTGGATCGCTCTCCCGCCGAGGGCGGCGTGGGAGGGGCGCGGTCACGTGGGCAGGGTGCGGGCCTCGGCGAGACGGCACTCGAGGTGGTGGCGCTCGGCCGTGTCGGGGACGAGGGTCAGGGCACGCTCGAGCTCCGCGGCGGCCTGCGGGCCGTGGCCGGCACGCAGCAGCAGCTCGCCCCGCACCGCGGGCAGTCGGTGGTGGTGCGCGAGCACCTCGTCCAGGCCGTCGAGGAGCGCGAGACCGGCCTCGGGGCCGTCCGCCTCGGCGACCGCGACGGCCCGCGCGAGCCGCACGACCGGCGAGCCCGTGCGCGCCTCCAGCACGGCGTAGACGCTCGCGACGACGTCCCACCGGGTGTCGGCGGCGGTCGGGGCGGTCGCATGCTCGGCGGCCGCGACCGCCTGCAGCCGGTGGTCCTCGGCGAGGCCGTCGAGCGCCGGCAGCGCCCGCAGCAGGGCCACGCCCTCCGCGATCTCCGAGGCGTGCCAGCGCGAGCGGTCCTGGTCCGGCAGCAGCACCAGACGGCCGTCGTCGTCCACGCGCGCGTCGCGCCGCGAGTGCTGCAGCAGCATCAGCGCGAGCAGCGCGCGGACGCGCGGCGAGCCGCCGAGCAGACCGTCGAGCTCACGCGCGAGCCGCACGGCCTCGTCGGCGAGGTCCACCCGCAGCCCGCCGGGCGCGTCCGCAGGCTGGTACCCGGCCGTGAACAGCAGGTACAGCACCGTCGCGACGGCGTCGAGACGCTCGTCGAGCCGGTCGGCCGGTGGCACGACGAACGGCACGCCGGCCGCGGCGAGCCGCTTCTTGGCACGCGTCAGGCGCGCCGACATCGCGGTGTGCTGCACCAGCAGCAGCCGCCCGATCTCCGCCGTCCCGAGCCCCACGACGAACCGCAGCGTCATGGCGACGCGGTCCGCCGGGGCGAGCGCCGGGTGGCAGCACGCCAGGACCAGGCGCAGCTGCTCGTCCGCGACGTGCGCGCCGGGATCCTGCGTCGCGGCGGCCAGCGCCCGCATCTCGTCGTCGACCACCATGAGCGGCTCCTTGCGCCGGTGCACGGACTGCGCCCGCAACCGGTCGAGGACGCGGCGACGCCCGGCCGTCAGCAGCCACGCACCCGGGTTGGCGGGCACACCGTCGCGCGGCCAGGTGCGCGCGGCGGCCTCGAACGCGTCGCCCGCGGCGTCCTCGGCGAGGTCGGGGCTGGCGAACTGCGCGACGAGCAGCGCGACGACGCGCGACCAGTGCGCGCGCCACGCGTCGCCGAGCGCCGCCGCGACGTCCTCCTCGCCCCCGGCGGCCGGGGGCCCGCCCTGACCGGTCGTCATGGGTCGGTGCGGGCCCCGGCCGACGGGATCACGGCTCCACGCACTCGCGGACCTCGTGCGTCGTCTCGGGCAGCAGCGCCACCAGGTCGAGCAGCGTCTGCCGGTCGGGGGCGTCGACCAGGTAGAACCCGCCGAGCTGCTCGGTCGTCTCCGCGAACGGGCCGTCGGTGACGGTCGTCGCGCCCCTCGCGTGCCGCACGGTGCTCGCGGACGCTACGCCCGCGAGCGCC
Organism: Cellulomonas flavigena DSM 20109; assembly: GCF_000092865.1. Classification (GTDB taxonomy): domain Bacteria; phylum Actinomycetota; class Actinomycetes; order Actinomycetales; family Cellulomonadaceae; genus Cellulomonas; species Cellulomonas flavigena. The sequence continues at coordinate 265,687 of NC_014151.1, forward strand.
TCGCCGGCCTCGACCCGCACACCGGCGGCCTGCGCGGCCTGGACGAACGCGCGGTGGCCCTCGTCGTACCGGGCGCGACCGGCCTCGTCCGCCGCACGCCAGATCGCCTCGTCCTCGTAGACGAGGACGACGAACCTCACGCCACGGGCTGCGCCACCGCAGCCGGGGACGTCCCGGTGGGCGCCGCCTCGTGCACCGCGACGGGCCGCAGCTCCAACGTGCCCTCGTCGTCCATCACGAGCGGCGCCGCCAGGCGCAGCAGCCCGTCGGGGTCCGAGGTGCGCACCAGGTAGAACCCGCCGAGCTGCTCGGTGGTCTCCGCGTACGGCCCGTCGGTGACCTGCGCCGTGCCGTCGGCGACGGTGAGCAGGCGCGCGTCCCGCGGGCTCGCGAGCTCCTCACCACCGACGATCTCGTGGCCCTGGAGCGCGCACTGCTCGGCGAACGTACCGTGCGCGGCGTACGCCGCCCCCAGGTCGACGCACGCGTCCGGGTCGCCCCACAGCAACAGCATGTACGTCGTCGTGGTGCTCATCTCGTCCTCCAGCGCTCGGGGCACCCACTGTGCCCGCTCACCTCCACGACGCGCGAGGCCCCGCCGTTTCGACAGCCCTGCGGGTGCGGCGTGCGCGGCGACGTGCCTACGGTGGCGGTCGCCCGGCGACCCCGGGCTCCCGACCCCCGAGGAGGCACCCATGAGCACCGACCTGAACGGCCGCCGTGTCCTGGCCGTGGTCACCAACTACGGCGTCGAGCAGGACGAGCTCGTCGTCCCCGTCGAGCACCTGCGCGGCGCGGGGGCGCACGTGGACGTCGCGGCGGTCGACGACGCCCCCGTCGAGACGCTCGTCGGCGACAAGGACCCGGGGCGCACGGTGCAGCCGACCACGACGCTGGGCGAGGCCGACGCCGACGGGTACGACCTGCTCCTGGTGCCCGGCGGCACGCTGAACGCCGACAGCCTGCGCCTGCAGGACGATGCCGTGCGCCTCGTCACGGCGTTCGCGCGCTCCGGGCGGCCCGTCGCGGCGATCTGCCACGGTCCGTGGCTGCTGGTGGAGGCCGGCCTGGTCGAGGGCAAGCGGCTCACGTCGTACCCGTCGCTCACCACGGACGTGCGCAACGCCGGCGGCACGTGGGTCGACGAGGAGGTCGTCGCGGACGACGTGCACGGGTTCCGGCTGGTCACGTCGCGCACCCCGGACGACCTGGACGCGTTCCTGCGCGAGGTGGACGCGGCGCTCGCGGCCTGACCCACGCGGCGGAATCTTCCGCCCCGCGGGACCCCCTCGGACGTGGACGATCCGGACGCCGACCTGGAACGGTGCAGGCGGCCGAACGACCGCATCCACGAGATCGAGGAACCCGATGACGACCTTGCCGCGCACCGTGGCAACCGCCGCCGCCGTCCTGACCGCTGCCCTGACGTCCCTGGCCCTGGTGGCGCCGGCGGCTGCCGCGGGCCCCGGCGCGTCCGCGGCCCTCACCACAGGGCTGACCTGCGACGACGTGACGTGCCGGTTCGTCTTCGCGCCGGACGTGTTCACGCCGCAGACGTTCGTGGTGCCCCCGGGGGTCACCCGTGTCACGGCCGACCTCGTCGGTGGGGCAGGCGGTCGGGTGGCCGAGCACCCCGGGGGTGCCGGCGGCGCGCTGCGCACGAGCGTCCCGGTGCGCCCCGGGGAGACCCTCACCGCCCAGGTGCCGCGCTCGGGCGACCGGCTGCAGGTCCCGGCCGACGCGCGCCCGGACGCCGAGCCGGCGGACCACGTGGGTGGTGAGCTCGCGGCGCTCTACCGGGGGACGGGCACGCAGACCACGGCGATCGCGGTGGCCGGTGGGGGCGGGGCCGGTGGCTCGACCGGCGCCGGTGGTGCGGGCGGCGGCTGGCACGCCGACCCCACGCAGGTGCTGCGTGGTCAGGACGGTGGCGGGAACGGTGCGGGCCTCGGTGCGACGCCGACGGCCGGCGGCGGCGTGTTCGACGGCGAGGCGGCGCTGCCGGGCGTCGTCGGCAGCGGGCCCGCAGGTCACGTGCCCGGGGGCCGCGGCGTGGGCGGCAGCACGGGCGCCCAGCGGGTCAGCTGGTGGATCGTCACCGAGACGTGGCAGGGCGCCCCGGGTGGCATGGGCTGGTACGGCGGCGGCTCCGGGGCCTTCGTCACCGACAGCTGGGTGGCCGGCGGTGGCGGCGGGTCCGGCTACCTCGCGCCGGGGCGGGTGGCCCAGCAGGTCCCGGCGGCCACGGTCGAGGCGGCGGGCGACCAGGGACTCGTCGCGATCGAGTGGGCGGTGGACCAGACGACGGCCACTCTGGAGCCCGTCGTGCTCGACGCCGGCGGAGCGGACTCCGGCGGCGTCGTCGACGGTGAGCTCGAGTCGCGCGACCTCGTCCTCAGCCTGGAGGGGCTGCCGGTCGGTGCGCGGGTGTCCGTCGACAGCGGCCCCGTCGCGAGCGAGACGCTCTGGGGCACCGTCGCCGACGACGGCACGGTGCGCGTGCCGTACACCGTGCCCGCGGGGGAGCACCTCGAGGACCTGTGGCTCGACGTCGCCGTGCTCGTCGACGACGAGGTGACGGCCTCGAGCCGCATCGACCTCGACGTCCCGGCGCTGGAGGTGGCGACCGTGCTCGACGCGCCGCGTGAGGTGGCCCCCGGTGGCGGGCTGACCGTGGAGATCGGCCGCACGGGCACCCAGTTCGGCGCCCCCACGCCCGGTCTGGCGCCGGTCGTGCTGCGTGACCTGCTGCTCTCGGGTGCCGTGGCGGTCGTGCTCGACGGCGAGGTCGTCGACCCGCAGGACCTGCAGCTCCCGCAGGTCGCCGACCTGCCGGCCACGGGGACGGTCCGCGTCGGGCTGACGGCGCCCGAGGTGCTGGGTGACCACACGCTCGCGGTCGTGCCCGGGCCCTCCGTGCAGGACACCCTCCTCGAGGAGACGGCGCTGACGTTCGCGGTGGTGACCGCGCCCGCCGCCGAGCCGACCGTGGCTCCGACCGCGCCGGCGGGTGCCGCTGCGGGCGTCGCTCCCACGGCGGCGCCGACCGCGGCTGCGGCGTCCGAGCGTTCCGAGGTCCTGGCCGCTGCGTCGGGCGTCCTCGCCACGACGGGTGCGAAGGTCACGGGCCTGGCGATCGTGGCGACGCTGCTCATCGTCGCCGGTGGCGTCGTGCTCCACGCACGGGGTCGGGGTCGCGCGGCGCACGCACGCTGACCGCACGGACGGGGTGGGTCGGGTCCCGGCGCCCGCCCACCCCGTCGGCGTGCGCGGTGCCGGGCGCCGCCGGACGCGGCAGGATGACGTCGTGCCCGTCACCAGCGCCGCCCTCCTGCTGCACCACGGCCGCGGCGCGGACGCGCACGTGCTGATCGCGCACATGGGCGGCCCGTTCTGGGCGCGCAAGGACGAGGGCGCGTGGTCGATCCCCAAGGGGCTCGTCGAGCCGGGCGAGGACGTCGAGGCCGCCGCCCGCCGCGAGTTCGCCGAGGAGCTCGGCGTCCCCGCGCCCGACGGGCCCGTCGTGGACCTCGGCGCGTTCCGCTACTCGTCGGGCAAGGTCGTGCACGTCCTGGCCGTCGAGGTGCCGGCCTGGCTCGTCGGCTCGCCCGACGACCCCGCGTCGCCCGAACTCACGGCGCGCGCCGGCATCAGCACCGCGCAGGTCGAGTGGCCGCCGCGCTCGGGGCGCCGGGTCGACGTCCCGGAGGTCGACCGGGCCGTGTGGTTCCCGCTCGAGCGGGCCCGACCGCTGCTCGTCGCCGGCCAGCAGCCGGTCCTGGACGCGTTGGCGACCGCGACCTCCTGACCACTGGCCCGCTCACCGGGCTGGATTGCTCTCTCGCCGAGAGGGGGAGGGGGTCAGGAGGACGGGCGGAGGTCGCGCATGAGGTCGAGGGTCGCCGGGTCACGCTGCTCGGGCCAGCCGAAGCCGCCCTCGTCGTCCCACGGCACGGGCTCGTCGTCGACGCTGACCTCCCACTGCGTGCCGGGCAGGGCGCGGCGGACCTCGGTGAGGGCGCGGCACCAGTGAGCGAGCCCGAGGAGCGTCGAGAAGGGGTCCTGCTCGGGGAGCGTCGTGGTGCCCTCCAGGGCCTCGTCGCCGGGGGCGGCGAGAGTGAGGAGCTCGGCGTCGTAGGGGAAGTCCGCGTTGTGCGCGGCGACGAGTGCGCGCGCGGTCGTGACCTCGTCGGCGCTGAGCGCACGGGGGCGGGTGGCGCGGTAGTGCAGCCGGACAGCCATGACCGGGAGGATACGGGAGCAAACGGGCGTGGCGAGCGGTTTCCTGGACGCGTGTCAGACAGAGTCCGGTCGACGCTTCTGCGGGTACGGCGTGCGCCCTTCGGCGAGGTCGGCCACGAAGCCCGCGATGCGGCGCGCACGGGTCTCGGGCCGCTTGGCCTCCCGCACCCGGTGGAGCACCGCGAACCGGTTGCCCGACGTGAGCACGTCGAACCACGCGCGTGCCGCGGGGACGGCGTCGAGCGCCGCGGCCAGGTCGTCGGGGACCTCGGCGGTCGCCGGGCCCGGGTACGCCGCCTCCCACCGACCGTCCGTCTTCGCCGTGGCCACCTGGGCGCGTCCCGCGTCCTGCATGCGGCCCTCCGCCTCCAGCCGCTCGACGCGCGCGACGTTGACCGCCGACCACGGGCTGCGCGCCCGCCGTGGCGTCATCCGCTGGAAGCTGCTCGCGTCGTCACGCCGCCGCGCCTGCCCGTCGATCCACCCGAAGCACAGGGCCTCCTCGACGGCCTCGACGTACGTCAGGCTCGTCACGTCGCCGCCCTTCTTGTGCAGCACGAGCCACACGCCCGTGGTCTGCGTGTGGTGCTCGGTCAGCCACGCGCGCCACGCGGCGGCGTCGGGGAGCAGCAGCTCCGGCAGGTCGTCGGCCACGACGCCATCCTGCCGTGCCCCGCCGACACTCACTCCCCGGTGGCGCCGTCGACGGCCTCGCGCAGCAGGTCCGCGTGGCCGTTGTGCCGCGCGTACTCCTCGACCATGTGGACCAGGACCCAGCGCAGGGACACCGGCGCGCCCGTCCCGTGGTGCCGCCGCGCGGACACCTGGTCCAGGCCCCCGGCGGCCAGCGCCGCCGCGACCGTGCGCCGCGAGCGCGCCACCGACGCGTCCCACTGCGCGCGCAGCTGCTCCGGCGTCTCGTCGAGCGCGCTCGTCCACTCCCAGTCGCGGTCCTGGTCCCACGGTGCCGACGCCCACGGCTCGACGGGCGCGTCGAGCCACACGGTGGAGAACCAGTTGTCCTCCACCATCGCCAGGTGCTTGAGCAGCCCGGCGAGCGTCATCGTCGACGGGGGCAGCGGGCGGCGCAGACCCGCGGCGTCGAGCCCGTCGACCTTGCGCAGCAGCGTGCGGCGGTGCAGGTCGAGGAACGCGAGCAGCGTCGTGGCCTCGTCCGCGTGGTGCGGGGCCTCGGTGCGCTCGGGGGTCAGGGGGGTGTCGACGTCCACGGCCGGGAGCCTGCCAGACGGGCGCGCCCGTGTCAGGGGCGGGCGTCCGCCGCGGACGGGTCGGGCACGGGCACGTCGTCACGCCCGACGTCCGCCGCGTCCGGTGCCGGCTGCGCGTCGGTGTGCGCGACGTGCCGCAGCTCGTGCCAGATGAGCACGACGAACACGGCCGACCCGACGAACGCGAACCAGAACGGCGCCGTCACGCCCCAGTGCTGCGCGAGCCACCCGCCGATCCCGGCACCGACGACCAGCCCGCCGAAGGTGCCGATGAGGTTGACGCTGTTGACGCGGCCCTGCAGCTCCGACGGCACGGCGCGCTGCCGGATCGTCACGGACGTCGTCCCCCACACGAACGCGTGGGCGCCGAACACGAAGAAGACGGGCATGGCGACCCACGGGCTCGTCGCGAGCGCGAGGCCCAGGTGCGTGAGCGTCTCCACCACCAGGCCGATGCGCAGCAGGTTGCTCAGCGTGAGACGCGCCGTCAGCCACCCGAAGGCGGCGACGCCGATGATCCCGCCGACGGCCTGCGTCGTGGCCACCATGCCGAACCCGACCTCGCCGAGGCCCAGCCGCTGCTGCGCGTACAGCACCAGCACGGACCACGCGGCGCCGAACGTCACGTTGAAGATGAGGATGGTCAGTACCAGGGTGCGCACGGCCGGGTGGTGCCACGTCCAGCGCACGCCCTCCGCGATATCGGCGCGGACGCTGCCGCGCTCGTGCTGCTCGCGGCCGTGCGGCGGCAGCGTGATGCGCGAGATCAGCACGACCCCGGCGGCCATGAGGACGGCGGCACCCGCGAACGGCGTCCACTGGCCCAGCAGGAACAGCGCACCGCCCAGCGGCGGTCCGGCGAGCTGGTTCATGCCGACGTACCCGGCCATCGCGCGGGAGTTGGCGACCGCGAGGTCGTCACGCCGCACGATCATCGGGATGAGCGTGCCGCCGACGTTGTCGGCGAACGTCTCGGCGGTCCCCAGCAGGAACAGCGCGACGAGGACGAGCCAGATCGGCGCGGCCTCCACGGCCACGCACGCCGCGAGCACGGCGAGCACGACGACCCGGACGGCGTCCATCGCCATGACGAGCCGCCGCCGGTCGACGCGGTCGGTGACGACGCCCGCCACCAGCCCGAACAGCAGCGGCGGCAGCCACCCCAGCAGCGCGGCGAGCGCGACGAGGAACGCCTCGTCCGTGCGCGACGCGACGAGCAGCGGCCCGGCGGCGAGCACGAGCCCGTCGCCGAGGTTCGACGACCAGGCCGAGCCGAGCAGCCACCGGAAGGGCCGCCCGAGGCGCTCCGGCAGGGCCCGCTCGAGCAGGGACGTCGACACCGGGTCAGCGTAGGCGCGCACCCCCGCGACCTCTGCAACCTTTCCCACCTGCGCGCCCGCGGCCGGGCCCGCGGCGTGCCGACGGGTGCCGCTCAGTCGCCCGTCGCGCTGGTCGGCGGCCCTGCGGTCGCGTCGGTCAGGCGCGCCATGTACCGCCCCGGCGCCGTGCGCTCGAAGCCGAACTTCTCGTACAGCCCGTGCGCGTCGGCCGTCGCCAGGACGGTGCGCGGCAGCCCGAGGGCGTCGAGGTGCTCGACGACCCCCGCGACGAGTGCCGTGCCGACGCCGTGCCCGCGCGCCGAGTCGTCGACGAACACGTCGCACAGCCACGCGAACGTCGCCCCGTCGGTGACGACGCGCGCGAACGCGACCTGCCGCCCGGTGTCCCGCTCGTGCACGCCGAAGCACAGGGACGCGTCGACCGCGGCGTCCTGCGCGGCGCGCGTGCGCCCGCGTGCCCAGTACGACAGGTCCGCGAGCCAGTGGTGCACGGTGTCCCGGTCGACGTCGGCGCGGTCGGCGGTGAAGCGGTAGCGGGCGGTGTCGAGGGTGGTCACGCCGGGACGGTACCGCCCGTGGCCCACCGTGTGGCGGCGAGCGCGGCGACCGGCAGCGGCCGCTCGTAGTGGTAGCCCTGGGCGGAGTGGCAGCCGAGCTCCTCGAGCATCGCGGCCTGCTCGGCGGTCTCCACGCCCTCGGCGACCACGTGCATGCCGAGCTCGGCGCACAGGTCGAGCAGCGCGCGGACCATGCCGGTGCGCCGCGTGGACGTCGGCAGTGACGTGAGGAACTGCCGGTCGAGCTTGAGGAAGTCCGCGGGTAGCTCGTCCAGGCGGCTGAGGGACGAGTACCCGGTGCCGAAGTCGTCGATGGCGACACGCACGCCGCTCGCGCGCAGGGTCGCGAGGGCCCGCAGCGCCGCCGGGTCGGACGCCTCGACGACGCTCTCGGTGACCTCGAGGACGAACTGCGTGGTGGGCCAGTCGGCGGCGTCCAGCGCGGCGAGCACCCGGGCCGCGTAGTCCTGGCCGACGAGCTCGCGCCCCGACACGTTGACGCCCAGGGAGACCCGGCGGCCCCACGCCTCCTGCAGGGCGTGCGCGTCGGCGCACGCGAGCCGCAGCACGGTGGCGCCGAGACGGTCGATGATCCCGCCGTCCTCGGCGACGGCCACGAACTCCAGGGGCGGCACCCGCCCGAGGTCCGGGTGGTCCCAGCGGGCGAGGGCCTCGACGGCGACGGCGCGGTGGGAGCCCAGCTCGATGATCGGCTGCAGCTCGACGTGCACCTCGCCGGCGTCGAGGCCGCGCACGAGGTCGTCGACGAGCCCGTGGCGCCGCCGCTCCGAGAGCACCGTGCGGCCCCGCCCGGCGGCCTTCGCGGCGTACAGCGCGGTGTCGGTGCGGCGCAGCACCTCGGTGACGGTCTCGCCCTCGACGTGCTCGGCGACGCCGCACGACGCGGGCGCGGGCGCCGCGGCGCACAGCCGGTCGGCGAGCGCGTGCGCCTCGGCCCCGGTGCGTCCGGGGAGCAGCACCGCGAACTCGTCGCCGCCGCGGCGTCCGAGCACCATGCCGGGCACGTCGAGCGTGCGCCACGCGTCGGCGGTGGCGCGCAGCAGGTCGTCGCCGGCGGCGTGGCCGCGCTCGTCGTTGACGAGCTTGAAGTGGTCGATGTCGACGAGCGCGAGGGACAGCGGCTGGCCGCGTCGCCCGCGCCGGTCGATGGCCTGCTCGAGGGCGGCGTCCCACGCGCGGCGGTCCGCCAGGCCCGTGAGGGCGTCGACGCCGGCGGTCGAGGCGTAGCGCGCGAGCACCCCCACGGCGCGCGCGACGCCCGTCCACAGCACGGCGTACGCGGCGCACACCAGCGGCGGCACGTGGTGGACGACGAGCAGCGGCACGACCTGCCCGACGCCGGCGACGGTGACGAGCACCCACGCGTCGAGGCGCCGCAGGAACAACATCGACTCGATGGCGACGAGCATCGCGATCGCGGCGGACGTCATCGCGAGCGTCAGCGTGGGGGAGAACATGGTGCCGACGGTCAGGGCGAGGGCGCCGACGAGCACGGTCGCGGCGATGCCGCGCGTCGGGATGCGCGGGCCCACGAGCAGGAGCACCGGGCTCGTCGCCACCGCGAGGAGCGCGAGCGTGAGCAGCGGCAGCCCGCGGGCTCCCTGCATGCGCACGACGTCGAGCGACAGCAGGGCCGCCGCGACGCCGCCCACGCCGAACAGGAAGGCGGTCGTGCGCACGAGGACGTCCGACGTGCCGGTGCGCGTCGTGGTGGCCACGCCCCACCATCGTGGGCCGCGAGGGCGCACGTCCAGGCGCGGCGCCGGGTCGGTGCCCCGGACGGCGCAAGGATCACCCGCTCGCCACGTCCGGGGTGGCTCCGTCCGGTCGGGCTACAGGTCGAACCCGCCCTCGGTAGACAGCACCTGCCCGACCATCCAGCGGCCCTCGTCGCTCACGAGCCACGCGATGAGCCGTGCCGGGTCGTCGGGCTCCCCGAACCGCCCGCCGGGGAACTGCGCGTTGATCTCGGCGAGCTTCTCGGGCGGCAGGTGGGCGACGGCGTCGTCGAGGTAGCCGGTGTTGACCGGCCCGGGGTTGACGGTGTTGAGCAGGACGCCGCGGCGTGCCAGGTCGGCGGCGACGGAGGCGGTGAGTCCGGCCAGGGCGGCCTTCGACGCCACGTACGCGATCTCGTCCGGCATCGCGCCGCGCACCTGCCCGGACGTCATCCACACGACGCGTCCGCCGGGCCGTCCGTCGTGCTGCGCGGCGAACGCCTTCGTCGCGAGGATCGTCGAGCGCGCGTTGACGGCCCAGTGCAGGTCGAGCGACTCCGCGGTCTGCGTGGCCAGGGGACCGTCGCTCTGGCTGGTGGCGTGGTTGCAGACGAGCACGTCGAGGTGCCCGAGCGCGTCGGTGGCCCGGGCGACCAGCTCCTCGCCGCCGGTGGGGGCCGCGAGGTCCAGGCTCGTGGCCGCGAGCCGTGCGCCGGGGACGAGCTGCTCCTGCAGTGCGGCGAGCACCGCGTCGACGTCGTCGGCGCCCCACGGCACCGACGCGTCGTGCGGCTGCCAGTGCTGGACGAACAGGTCGGCCCCCGCGCGGGCCAGCCGCGACGCGACGGCGAACCCGATGCCGCGACGGCGGCTGACCCCGGTGACGACGGCGGTGCGACCGCGCAGACCCTCGCTCATGGGCGTCGACCGTAGGTGCGTCGGCACGCCGCCGCCAGCGCTTTGCGACCGGCCCGTGCCCCACGGGCGCTCGCGGGGAGCGGGCGCTGAGTCACGGTGCCGCTGAGCGGTCCGGCCCCCCTAAGGTGTCCCGGTGAGCAGCGCCACCGGGCAGGTCGAGGTTCGTCGGCACAAGGGCCTGGTCCCGTGGCAGGGTCAGACGATCCTCGCGGCGTTCGACCCCCGCCGGAACTCGCTCAACCTGGTCCGACTCGTGCTGGCGCTGATGGTCCTGCTCGCGCACTCGTACACCCTCTCGGGCAACGGCTTCGGCCCGCTGTTCAACGGCGACCACCTCGGCACCTGGGCCGTCTACGGCTTCTTCTGCCTCAGCGGCTACCTGATCACCGGCAGCCGGCTGCGCTCCCGGTTCGTGGACTACCTGAGCCACCGCATCGCCCGCATCTTCCCGGGCTTCCTGGTCTCGCTGGTCGTGGTGGTCGCGGGGTTCGCCCCGATCGCCTACGTCCGCCAGCACGGCTCGATCGACGGCTACCTGACCACGCCGGCGACGCCGCTGCACCACGTCGTGGCCAACATGGGCCTCAGCATGCACGAGTGGAGCGTCGCGGGCACGTTGACGGCCAACCCGTACCCCCACATGTGGAACGGCTCGCTGTGGTCGCTCTACTACGAGTTCCTCTGCTACCTGGCCGTCGGCGCCCTGCTCTCCTTCGCCGTGATGCGCCGCCGCCCGTGGCTGCTGGTGCCCACCTTCCTGCTCACGGTGCTGGCCGCGGCGAACGCCGACACCGTCGTCAACGGCTACTTCGGCGGCAACCGCGACGTGGCCCTGCTGGTCGACGTGCTGCCGTTCTTCATGGGGGGCGCCGCCGTGCACGCCCTGCGCGGCGTCATCCCGCTCACCCGGTGGTCGGCCCTGGCCTCGGCCGTGGGTCTGGTCCTGCTCGTCAGTGCCGACGGCACCTGGGGCCCCGCGCTGGCGGCTCCCTTCATCACCGTGCTCCTGATGTGGCTCGGCAAGGTGCTTCCGTGCCCCGAGCTGGTGCGGCGCCACGACGTCTCGTACGGCTGCTACATCTACGCCTTCCCCAGCCAGCAGCTCGTCGCCGCGCTCGGCGGGGCGGCCTGGGGGACGTACGTCCACGCCGCGCTCGCGCTGCCGATCACGGTCGCGCTCGCCACGGCGAGCTGGCTGCTCGTCGAGCGGCGGGCGATGCGCGTGGTGCGTCGGGGCGAGCCGGTGCCCGTGGCCACCGTCAGCCCGGTCGCTGCACCGATCGCGGTGTCCGAGTGAGGGGCTCGGACCAGCGGCACGGCGCGGCGTGCGACCCGCCCGACGAGCTCGGTGGTCGAGATCCCGCGCCTGGAGCGGCACGTCGGGGATCACCTCGTCGACCCACCGGCACGCCTCCGACGGCGACCCGCTCGGCGACCGTCATGATGGGTGCGCGGCTGCAGGTGGCGACCGTCCCGTCGCCCGGCAGGCCCACCACGACCTCGTCCCCGTGCTCGCCGGGCGCGACGCACGCCCGGCGGAAGGGAAGCCCATGGACGCCCGTGCAGTCCCGCAGCCTGCGCTCGACCGCATGGTCGACCCCGCCGGCCACCCGCTCGTGGTGGGCGTGGTCCCGGGGCAGGACCCGCTCGTGGTGCGCACCGCCGCGGCGTGGGGCCGGGCCGTCGGGGCGCCCTACCTGCACCTCGCGTACGTGGACCCGACGCGCTACGTCGTCCACGAGCGTGCCGACGGGTCCGTCGCGCACATGTCGATGGACCCCGACGGCAACGACGACGCCTGGCGGCGCACGCGTGACGAGCTGCGCGCCCAGGCGGCCGAGCACCTCGCCGGGCAGCAGGTCGTGTGGCGTGTGCACTACCTGGCGGGCCGCCCCGACCGCGCGCTCACGCACCTGGCGCGCGCCGTCGACGCGTCGGCGGTCGTCGTGGGCAGCCGGTCCGGGCGGCTGCGCGAGCTCCTCGAGGGCTCGATCGCGCTGCACCTCGCGTACCACCAGCACCGTCCGGTGCTCACCGTGCCGCTGAGCGTCGCGGACTGGAAGGACCCGCAGGCGCCGTGGCAGCGCTGACGCCGCCGGGCACAGCGCCCGGGGCGCCGGGCGACGACACCCCGCTCGCCCTGCCGGCGGGAGCTGCGCTCGTCGCCGCCGGCGGCACGCTCGGGGTGCTCGTGCGCGCGCTGCTCACGTCCCCCGCCGGGCCGGGCGCGTGGCCGTGGGCGACGTTCGTCGTCAACGTGACCGGCTCGCTCGTGCTCGGTGCGTTGCTCGCGGTGCTGCAGCGCGGTCCGGACGTCGGGCAGCGGCGCGCGGTGCGTCTCGTGGTCGGCACCGGGGTGCTGGGCGGTTTCACGACGTACAGCACGTTCGCGCTGGAGGTCCACCGGCTGGTGTCGACCGGCCACGTGGTGACCGGGGTGGTGTACGCCCTGGGCAGCGTGGTGCTGGGGGTCGCGGCGGCGGGCGTCGGGATCGTGGTGGCAGGGCGGGTGCTCGCCGCCCGTGTCCCCTCCCGCGAGGGGCACGGCCCCGGGGCGGACGGGGCCACGTCCGGCACGCCCGACGGGCCCGGCACGCCCGGTGCGTCCGCGTGATCGTCGTGCTCGCGCTCGCGGGCGGGCTCGGTGCGGCCGCGCGGTTCGTCGTCGACACCCTCGTGACCCGGCGCACGCGGTCCGTCGGTGTCCCGGTCGGCACGGTCGTCGTCAACGCCACGGCCTGCCTGCTCCTGGGGGCGCTGACCGGTTGGCTGCTGGGCCACGCCGGCCACGACGGGGCGGGCGCGGTGCTCGGCGTGGGGTTCCTGGGGGGCTACTCGACCTTCAGCACGGCGAGCGTCGAGGCGGCCCGTCTCCTGCTCGCCGGCCGCGGTCCGGCGGCCGCCACCCACGCCCTCGTCATGCTCACGACGTCCCTCGCCGCGTCCGTCGTCGGCCTCACCCTCACCTCCCCCTGACACCCGGACGCCGAGTGCGGGGGAACCGTGCCGAGTGCGGAGGTCGTCCCCCCGCACTCGGCGGGTGATCCCCCGCACTCGGCGTCATGGGTGGGGCGGGTCGCGCCGTGTCACCAGGACGGCGCGGCCCGCCCGTCCCCGGTCGTCCGGTGTGCCCGCACGCGCGAGGTGCGGGCCCGCCCGGCCGGGGAGAGGGGTGTCAGGCGGCCGAGCAGGTGAGGTTCGACAGGCTCGACGGCGCGTTGCCGCTGCCGAGGAAGCCGAAGCTCGCGCTGCCGCTCGCGTTCAGCGCGCCGTTCCAGGACACGTTCTTCACCTGGACCTGACCGCCCTGCGAGAGCTCGCCGTTCCAGAGCTGCTCGATGCGCTCGCCGTTCGAGCTCCACGAGACGGTCCAGCCGCGGATCGAGGAACCGGCGCTCACGGTCACCTCACCCTGCCAGCCGCCGGGCCACGAGTTCATGAGCTTGTACGTCGCGGTGCAGCCACCCGAGGCGGGCGGCGGGGTGGTGCCCGCGGGCGACGGCGTCGGGCTCGGCGTGGTCGAGACCGTCGGCGTCGAGGAGGGCGTGGGCGAGAAGGTCGGCGTCGGCGAGACCGTCGGCGTCGGGGTGGGCGTCGGGGTGGGCGTCGGGCCGCTCGTCGACGGCAGCGACGTGAAGAACGACCAGATCTCCCCGGGGACGTGCGAGCGCTGCTGGCCGCGGTCGACAGCGGCCCACTGGTGGTCGCTGTCGTTGGCGATCCAGACCACGGGGTAGCCGTCGCGGCACTGGTACACCGTCTTGGTGTGCGCCTGCCCGCTGTTGCCCTGCGGCTCGGGAGCGTTCTGGGCCTGGCAGCCGTTGTTCCGCAGTGCGCGGTCACGCAGTGCGCGGCCCTGGGAGATGTTGAGGACGCTGTCGACGACGCCGTGCGAGCCGAGGTACGCGATGGGCTGGGTGCCGCCGTCGCAGCCGGAGAGCTGCGCACCGTTGAGCACCGCCACCGCGCGGAACACGTTCGCACGCGCGCACGCCAGCGCGTTGCTCATGCCGCCGCCGTAGCTGAAGCCGGTCGAGAAGATCTGCGACGAGTCGACGCACAGCGCGTTCTGGACCGTGCGCAGGATGTCGTCGATGAACGTGGTGTCACGCCCGTTGGGGTTGGGCCACGCGTTGTCGATGCCTTGCGGCGCGACGAAGATCGTGCTGTTGTTGGCCAGCGGCTTGAGGCCGTAGAACTGCTCGTTGACGACGTCCTGCGACGTACCGTGCCACCAGTGGATGCCGAACACCAGGCGGTACTGCCGGTTCGGGTCGTAGTTGGAGGGCACGTCGAGGCGGAACGAGCGCTGCTGCCCGCCGCTGGTGATGGTCTGGTTGCCGGTGCTCAGGCGCGGTGAGCTGCCACAGCCGGCCGAGCCGGCCATGGGCGCGACGCCGCCCGCCAGGGTGGGGGCGGGCTGGGCCGTCGCGGGGGCTGCGAGGCCGCCGAGGACGAGCGCCGCGGCTGCTGCCACGAGCACCGCCCTGCGTGGCCGGGACGTGTGTCGGAGTCGCACGGTGGATCCTCCCTGCTGAGCGCCCGGCCCCGATGCCGGTGCGCGGATTCGCCGCGCGGGGGTGATGGTGCAGCACGGCGTGCGGCGAATTTAGCGATACACCAGGAGCTAGACGTAGATGGCGAAACGCTTCGCTCGACACATCGGTGACGCTCGTCGGTCGTGCGCGAACCTTTGCCGCATGTCCGGACGGGCAGGTCGGTCCGCTGGTTGCCTCAGCGGACGGTCGACGTGCGCCGCATCGCCTGCGCCACGGCGGCCGCGCGCGGGTCGCCCTCGGCCTCCAGGCCCGCGACGACGCCGGCGTGGTCCGCCGCCGACCGGTTCTGGCTCAGCTTGTCCTTGGCCTCGACGCGCTCGATCGTGAGCTCGATGCCGACGATCGCCCGCAGCTGCTTCTCGACGAACCCCTCGGGGGCGTCGGCGACGTGCCACCGGTCGGCGCGCCCCGCCTCGTTCCGGTCGGTGAGGAGCGTGACGGCCTCGCGCAGCCACGCCGCGTCCGTCCGTACCCGAGCCCGGCCCGTGAGGTGCACGGCCGAGTAGTTCCACGTCGGCACCATGCGGCCGTGCTCGGCCTTGCTGGGGTACCAGGACGCCGACACGTACGCCTGCGGTCCCGTGACGACGGCCAGCGCCGGGGCGTCGTCGCCGATCGTCCGCCACTGCGGGTTGGCGCGCGCCATGTGCATGACGAGGCGGTCGCCGTCCCACACGACGGGCAGCAGCGTCGACGTCGGGTAGCCGTCGGGGCCGACGGTCACGAGCTCGGCGGAGCCGGCCGAGGCGACCAGCGCGCGGACCTGCTCGGCGTCGTCGAGGGCGTTGAACACGGGGACGTACACGCCACGACGCTAGCGCCGCGACGGTGCGGGCGGCGACGGGATTGCTGCACGGACGCCCGTCGGGACGGCCGCGGGGCCGCCCGCCGGAGGAGTGCTCCGGTGGACGGCCCCGCGGGTCGTGCGGTCGTGCGGTGGTGCGGTGCGCCAGGGTCAGCGCGCGGTGCAGGTGGCGGAGGGCACCGAGGTGTTCCCGCCGGAGTAGTACGTCACGCCGAAGGTGTTGCTGCCGGACGACGTGAAGGTGTTGCCCGAGCGGGTGGCGTTCCAGGAGTTCTGGATCGACTGGCCCGAGCCGGGGTTGACCGTCACGCTCCAGCTGGACGCGCCGGACACGGTGTAGGAGACGTTGAAGCGGTCGCCCCACGACTCGCCGGCGACGGCCGAGCCGGTGACGGTGCAGCCGCCGGTGTTGCCGCCCGTGTTCCCACCGGTGTTCCCACCGGTGTTGCCGCCGGTGTTGCCACCCGTGTTCCCGCCGGTGTTGCCACCGGTCGAGGCCGGCGCGACCGCGCGGCCCGTGGACGACGAGATGTGACCGGTGCACAGGCCACGCGACGCCAGGTCCTGCACGATGCCGGGGATCGCCTGGATCGTGTTGGCCGGCCAGTCGTGCATGAGCACGACCTGCCCGTTGGTCGCCCGGCCCGCGGCCTGGCGGATCGACTGGACCGACGCGTTGTTGTAGTCCGAGGTGTCGATGTCCCACGTCACGGTGCGCATGCCGAGGCCGGAGGCCACGGACTGCACGGTGCCGTTCTGGTCACCGTACGGCGGGCGGAACACGGTCGGCGTGACGCCGGTCGCGTTGCGGATGGCGTCCTGGGTGCGGGAGAGCTGCGACTGGATGTTGCTCTGGCTCTGCTGCGTCAGATACGGGTGGTCCCAGCTGTGGTTGCCGATCTGGAACCCGGCGTCCGCGTAGGCCTTGGCCAGCGACGGGTTGCCCGAGACGTTCTGGCCGGTCGGGAAGACGGTGGCCGTGGCGCCCGCGTTCTTCAGCGCGGAGATGAGCTGGTTGGTGGTCCCGGCGTTCGGGCCGTCGTCGAACGTCAGGGCGACGTAGCCGGAGCAGTTCTGGGTGTTGCCGCCGGTGTTCCCGCCGGTGTTGCCACCCGTGTTGCCGCCGGTGTTCCCACCGGTGTTGCCGCCGGTGTTCCCACCCGTGTTGCCGCCGGTGTTCCCACCGGTGTTGCCGCCGGCTGCCTGGCAGGAGGCGCTCGGGACGCTGGTGTTGCCGCCGGAGTAGTAGGTCACGCCGAAGGTGTTGGAGCCCGAGGAGGTGAAGGTGTTGCCCGAGCGGGTGGCGTTCCAGGAGTTCTGGATGGACTGGCCCGAGCCGGGGTTGACGGTCACGGTCCAGCTGGACGCGCCGGAGACGGTGTACTGGACGTTGAACCGGTCGCCCCAGGACTCGCCGGCGACGGCCGAGCCGGTGACGGTGCAGCCGTTGGACGTCCCACCGCCGGTGTTGCCCCCGCCGGTGTTGCCGCCGCCCTGGTCGCCGCCGCCGGTGTTCCCGCCGCCGGAGGTGACGGTCAGGTCGGAGGAGCCGGAGGACTGGTAGCCCTCGGTCGCGAAGATCATGTAGTTGTGCGTGCCGAGGTTCATGCCGGCGCGCTGCCAGGCGGAGAAGTGGTTGCCGGCGGTGATGGTGCCGCCACCGTTGCGCTTCTGCTGGCGCACGGACCAGAACTGCTTGAACGTCGAGGAGTCGCCCTCGATGGAGGGGGCGTTGACGCGGGTGGTCTCGTAGATGTCGTACGTGCCACCGTCGGAGGTGACCGTGCCCTTGAAGGTGCCGGTCGGGCGGTAGGTGCCCCAGTTGTCGACGATGTAGTACTCGATCAGCGGGCCGTTGGTCCACCCGTAGAGCGTGAGGTAGGCGTTGCCCGAGGGGTTGAACGAGCCGGAGTAGGTGACGGACTTGCTGGCGTCACCGCGGTTCCAGCCCTTGCCGATGACGAAGTTGCCGGTGTTGCGCCACGACGTGGAGTAGCTGCCCCCGCTCTTCATCGTCGCCGAGACGGTGCCCGGGGAGTCGGTCCAGAACGAGTACCACCAGCCGCTGTGCGTGCCGGTGCCGTTGCTGGTGATCGTCTGCGCCGACGCTGGCGCAGCGGTGGCGGCTCCACCGACGGCCATCGCCGCCATGGCGACCGTGCCCACGAGAGCGCGCATCGCGCGGCTTCTGCGGGCGGCCGGCCGAGCCGGTTCGAAAGTGTCGAGCATCAAGAGCTCCTTCGTGCGACACATCTGTGCGGATGGACGTCGCGTCGGCAGGAGTCAGATGGCGCTCACCGATCGCGACGGTGCGGTCTCGGGAGCGCGGATCGCGCCGGTCGACACCGGACTGAGCCAGTCTGAACTGGGCGAACCAGCAGGAGAACCGGGCAAACGGGACGTGAAACGATTTGTCGTTAAACCTGGCAGCGCGGGATCGCTCCGACAGGTTCGCGGAGGGTCGCGACATCACGCGCGTTCAGGGCCGAAAGCTGTCGGTCGGACGACGGGATGGGAGCCCGACCTGACGCGACGGAGCCCGCCGCCCGGACCGAAAGTCATCGGCCGGGCGACGGGCACCGGGTCGTGCAGCGGTCAGGAGCCGAGGCTCCTGACGATCAGGAGCAGATGCCCCACGGGATCCAGCCGTTGTTCGACGAGCCCTTGTACCAGGTGACGCCGAACGAGTTGCTACCGGCGGGCGTGAACGTGTTGCCCGACCGGGTGGCGTTCCAGGAGCTCTGGATCGACTGACCGGAGTTCGGGTGCATGGTCACGGTCCAGTTCGACTTGCCCGTCACGGTGTAGGTGACGTTGAAGCGGTCGCTCCAGTCGTTGTCACGGGTCCAGGAGACCGTGCAGCCGTTGTTGACGTAGCTGCCGCTGTCGTAGCCACCCGTCGCACCGCCGTCGCCGCCACCGGTGTTGCCGCCGGTGTCGCCGCCACCCGTGTTGCCGCCGGTGTTGCCACCGGTCGACTGGCCGGAGCCGGCGTTGAGGGCGTCGAGCACGTAGTTGTACGCGGCCTTCTTGTTGCCGGACCCGTCGAACAGCAGCGGGGTGCCGTAGGAGCGCCACGACTCGCTGTCGCGGACGCCCCACACGGTGATACCCGTGCAGCGCGGCACCGACAGGCAGGCCTGGGTCACGCCGCGGAACTGCTCGGCCTGCGAGGTGCCGGAGCCCTCGATGTCGAGCTCGGTGATCTGCACGTCCACGCCGAGGTCGGCGAAGTTGCGCAGGGTCACGTCGTAGTTCGACGGCACGGGGTTGCCCGAGTTGAAGTGCGCCTGGAAGCCGACGCAGTCGATCGGGACACCGCGGGCCTTGAAGTCGCGCACCATGTTGTAGACGCCCTGCGTCTTGGCGTGCGACCAGTTGTCGGTGTTGTAGTCGTTGTAGCAGAGCTTGGCCTGCGGGTCGGCGGCGCGAGCGGCGCGGAACGCCGCCTCGATCCAGTCGTTGCCGGTGCGCTGCAGGTTGGAGTCACGTCGCGCGCCGGACGAGCCGTCGGCGAAGGCCTCGTTCACCACGTCCCAGGCGTAGATCTTGCCCTTGTAGTAGCCGGCGACCTGGGTGATGTGGTTGAGCATCGAGTTGCGCAGCGTGGTGCCGGACTGGTTCTGCATCCAGCCGGGCTGCTGGGAGTGCCACGCCAGGGCGTGCCCGCGGACCCGCTTGTTGTTCTGCAGCGCCCAGTTGACGATCGTGTTGCCCGAGTTCCAGTTGAACTGGCCCTGGTTGGGCTGCATCGCGTCGACCTTCATCTCGTTCTCCGCCGTGATCATGTTGAACTCACGGTTGAGGATCGGCGAGATGCCCGAGTTGGTCAGGTAGAAGTTCGCCGCCGCGGCACCGAAGTACCGGCCCGTGCGAGCGGCCGCGGCCTGCAGCGTCGTGCCGGCCGGCGCGTTCGTCGGCTGGGCCGTCGGCTGCGTCGTCGGCTGCTGCGTCGGCTGCGTCGTCGGCTGCGTCGTGGGCTGCTGCGTCGGCTGCGTGCCGCCACCTGCCGGGGCGACAGCGCGACCCGTCGAGGACGAGATGTGACCGGTGCACAGGTTGCGCGAGCGCAGGTCCTGCACGATGCCCGGGATCGCCTGGATGGTGTTGGCCGGCCAGTCGTGCATGAGGATGATCTGGCCGCTGGTCAGACGCGCGGCCGCGTTGCGGATCGTCTGGACCGACGCGTTGTTGTAGTCCGTCGAGTCGACGTCCCACGTGACCGTGCGCAGGCCGAGGCCGGACGCCACGGACTGCAGCTGGCTGTTGGTGTCACCGTACGGCGGCCGGAAGATGGTCGGCGTCTGGCCGGTGGCGCTGCGGATCGCGTCCTGCGTGCGCGAGAGCTGCGACTGCTGGTTGCTCTGGCTCTGCTGCGTCAGGTACGGGTGGTCCCAGCTGTGGTTCCCGATCTGGAACCCGGCATCCGCGTAGGCCTTCGCCAGCGACGGGTTCGCCGCGACGTTCTGGCCCGTCGGGAAGACCGTGGCGGTGGCGCCGGCCGACTTCAGCGCGTTGATGAGCGAGTTGGTCGTGCCGGTGTTCGGGCCGTCGTCGAACGTCAGCGCGACGTAGCCCGCGGAGCAGTTCTGCGTGTTGCCCCCGGTGTCCCCGCCGGTGCTGCCGCCGGTCGAGTTGCAGCTGGCCGACGGGATGCTCGTGTTGCCGCCCGAGTAGTACGTCACGCCGAAGCTGTTGGAGCCGGACGACGTGAAGGTGTTGCCTGAGCGGGTGGCGTTCCAGGAGTTCTGGATCGACTGGCCCGAGCCGGGGTTGACGGTCACGGTCCAGTTCGAGGCGCCGGACACGGTGTACGTGACGTTGAACCTGTCGGACCACGACTCGCCGCGCGTGGCCGTCACGGTGCAGCCGTTGGACGTGCCGCCGCCGGTGTTGCCGCCGGTGTTGCCGCCGGTGTTGCCGCCGCCGGAGGTGACGGTCAGGTCGGAGGAGCCGGAGGACTGGTAGCCCTCGGTCGCGAAGATCATGTAGTTGTGCGTGCCGAGCTGCATGCCCGCACGGGACCACGCGTTGAAGTGGTTCGCCGCGGTGATGGTGCCGCCGCCGTTGCGCTTCTGCTGGCGCACGGACCAGAACTGCTTGAACGTCGAGCGGTCGCCCTCGATGGAGGGGGCGTTGACGCGGGTGGTCTCGTAGATGTCGTACGTGCCGCCGTCGGAGGTGACCGTGCCCTTGAAGGTGCCGGTCGGGCGGTAGGTGCCCCAGTTGTCGACGATGTAGTACTCGATCAGCGGGCCGTTGGTCCACCCGTAGAGCGTGAGGTAGGCGTTGCCGGACGGGTTGAAGGACCCGGAGTAGTTCACGACCTTGGTCGCGTCACCGCGGTTCCAGCCCTTGCCGATGACGAAGTTGCCGGTGTTGCGCCACGACGTGGAGTAGCTGCCCCCGCTCTTCATCGTCGCCGAGACGGTGCCCGGGGAGTCGGTCCAGAACGAGTACCACCACCCGCTGTGGGTGCCGGTGCCGTTGCTGGTGATCGTCTGCGCGGAGGCAGGGGCCGCGAGCAGGACGCTGGTCGCGAGGAGGGCACCGGTGGCGACGCTGCTGATGGCAGCGCGTAGCCCCCGGGTGCGGCGGGGAACGGAGGATCTGGTGTTTCTCATCTGGTCGGCACTCCCTTGAGCTGTCCAGCCGGGGTGGGGGAAGTGGGGGACCGACGCGTGGCCCGAACCGACGCGTCGGCGATGCGCCCGGAGCCGAGGACCGCGACCATCGACACCGTGTGCCGGAAAAGTGTGGAGCGAAACTGTCGGAGTCAAGGTCACCCGTGAGAGTGCAAAAGCGTTTAAGTGGTGGAACGGTGAGCCTTCGGGTGAAAAAGGACGTACCTCCGACGGGCGATGGGTGTAAGCCGGACGGTCAGACGTCGCACGAACCGCGAGCCCCGACCGCCGGCGAAGCGCTTCCATCAGGGAGGACGACGACGCCCGCCGTCCCCCGGCCGTCAGGCAGGGGCGACGACGGGCGTCGTGGGTGCGGGTCGTCAGGAGCAGATGCCCCAGGGGATGTAGTTGATGTTCTGCGAGCCCTTGTAGTAGGTCACGCCGAAGCTGTTCGACCCGCTGGAGCGGAACGTGTTGCCGCTGCGGGTGGCGCCCCACGAGCTCTGGATCGACTGCCCCGTGTTCGGGTAGACGGTCACGGACCAGCTGGACCTGCCGCTCACGGTGTAGGTGACGTTGAAGCGGTCGCCCCACTCCTCGCCGCGGGTCCAGCTGACGGTGCAGCCGTTGTTGGTGTTGCTGCCGCTGTCGGTGCCGCCGGTGCTGCCGCCGCCGGTGCTGCCGCCGCCGGTGCTGCCACCGCCCGTGTTGCCGCCGCTGCTCGTGCTGCCGACGGTGATGTTCGAGGAGCCCGAGGACTGGTAGCCCTCGGTCGCCATGATCATGTAGTTGTGGCTGCCCATCTGCATGCCGGCGCGCTGCCACGCGGAGAAGTGGTTGCCCGCGGTGATGGTGCCGCCGGTGCGCTTCTGCTGGCGGACCGACCAGAACTGCTTGAACGTCTGGTTGCCCTGGATCGACGGCGCGTTGTACCGGGTCGTCTCGTAGATGTCGTACGTGCCGCCGTCGGAGGAGACCGTGCCCTTGAAGGTGCCGGTCGGGCGGTACGTGCCCCAGTTGTCGACGATGTAGTACTCGACGAGCGGGCCGGTGGTCCAGCCGTAGAGCGTCAGGTAGGCGTTGCCGGAGGGGTTGAACGACCCGGAGTACGACACGGAGCGGTTGCTGCCGGTGGACCAGCCCTTGCCGATGACGAAGTTGCCGGTGTTCCGCCAGGACGTGCTGTAGTTGCCGCCGTTCCCGAGGACCGCGGAGACGGTGCCCGGCGAGTCGGTCCAGAACGAGTACCAGTACCCGCTGTGGGTGCCGGTCTGGTTGCTGCTGACGTTCTGTGCCGTGGCCGGCGAGGCCAGTGCGAGGGTGCCGGCGGCCAGCGCTGCTGCTGCCACGGCGCCGAGCGCGGCGCGTGCACGTCGTCGTGCCACCTGGGGGGTGCCGAAAGTGTCGGTCATGAACTTGGCACTCCCTTGAGAATGTCATGGTGAGACGTGGGGAAGGCCGAATCGGTTCGCTCCCACCGGCGGACCGGGCCTGGGCGCGGCGCCGACGGCGAGGTCGTGCGTGGGGATTCGCCATCGAAACCGCTTGCCAGAGTCTGGGCCGTGGGAGCGTGACCTGTGAACGTCACGTCTGACTTGTGAAACATTTAGTGATTCGATCTCGGGTCGAGAGTTGCGACGGCAGGTCCGCAGACTCGCCCTCCGCGCCACGCGGCCGAGAGTTTCGAGCACGGCGTACCGCGCACGCGGGTCCGTGTGCACGCCCGACGCGCGCCCTTGCCGCCGTCGGACGACATGCGTCACGGCGTCACGCGAGCACGAGGAACCCCAGCGCGGCACTCGCCAGCGACAGGACGAGGAGCACCACCGCCGGAGCGGGGGACTCCCTGCGGCGCAGGTGCACCGCGGTGGCCGCCACCATCGTCCCCGCGAGCGCGACGGCCGCGACGGGCGTGAGCACCGGAGCGACGCCGGTCGCGAGCGGGAGCACGAGGCCCAGTGCGCCCAGCACCTCCGCGATCCCTGCGAGCTTGATCCGCGCGGCGTCGAAGTCGTCGGTCCAGGCCATCCCGGCCGCGCGCAGCTGCTCCTTCGAGCGGGCGAGCTTGAACGTCCCGGTCCCGATGAAGGCGAGGGCCAGCAGCGCGTTGACCGTCCAGAGCGCGACGAGCACGGGTTCTCCTCAGGGGCGTGGTGGGGTGTCCCGGGTGCAGCATGGTCGGTGGTACGCGACGGCGCCACCACTGCACGGCGGTGGCCTGCCGTGTCGGACGGCGCCGTCCGGTCGGCGCGGCCCTCGCGCGGCCCCGCGGCCTCCGCCCCGCTACCCTCGCGCAGGTGACGGACGCGCAGGCCGACCTGACGATCGACGGCGGCGACCTCGGGTGCGCGCGCCTGCTCGTCCTCCTGCGGGACCGGGTCGCGACTCTACGGGCGGGAGCCGTCGTCCACCTCGTCACCACCGATCCCGTCGCGCCCATCGACCTGCCGGCGTGGTGCCACATGACGGGCCACGCCTACCTCGGCGCCGTCGAGGGCCGACCACGCCCCACCTACGCGGTGCGGGTGGCGCAGCGCCCGGCCCCCACCGACGACCGCTACCCCTGGCGCCGGGCCGACACCTGACGACCACGCGCCCAGCGCAGGACGCGCAGCGCGAGGAGCGTGAGCCCGGCGGCTCGGTGCGCCCACCGTCTCGCCGAGGTCGATCGACAACCGGTCGTGGTGCTGCTGCTCCAGGCACCAGCGCCCGTCGGGGCCGCGCTTCGGCGAGCAGGTCGAGTCGTCAGGGTCGGCGCCGAGGGTGCGCAGCAGCCGCAACGTGGCCTCCGTCGACACCCGCTGCGGGAAGAACGTGCCGCCGCTCCACCGCCCGTCGGGGTCCTGCGCGGCGAGCAGCTGTGCGCCCCAGCCGTCGTGCGCGACGCGGTACCGCTCACGGGCGACCTCGCCGGCCGGGGCGTCGGCGAGGTCCCGCAGCACCTGCCGGCGCAGCGCGGGGTCGTAGTCGAGCAGCCAGGCGACGACGTCCTTCTCCCGATGCTCCCGCAGCGCGGGCACGGGACGGCGCGCCACGGGCAGGTTGATCGTTTCGGTCCGAGCGCCGCACGGCCGCTCGTGCCTAGCATCCGCCTCACTCATCCCTTCGAGTGAACGGCTGGTGCGCATGAGGACTCCGAGGACCCTGCTCGCGGTGGCGGTGCTCGCCGCGACCACGCTCGCGCTCGCACCCGGCGCGACGGCGGACGACGGCCCGACGGGGTCCGGCGGCGGCGCCGGACCGCAGGCGGGGCACGGTGCCGGCGGGCCCGGCAAGCCCGGCGGCCCCGGCCCCGGCCCCGGCCGTCCCGGACCGGGTCAGCCCGGACCCGGCGGTCCCGGGGGGCACGGCCCGCGCGGGACGTGCGCCGACCTCGACGTCCTGTTCTGCGAGGACTTCGAGGGGCAGCCGACGGGCGGCGCGGCCAGCCTCGACTGGGGCGTCAGCACGCGCAACGGCACGCTGACGGTCGAGCGGGCGGGTCGTGCGGGCAAGGCGCTGCACGTGCACACCGTCGACAACGGCAAGGCTTTCCTCGAGGTCACGGACTTCGCGGCGCCCGACAACACGTTCTGGGGCCGGCTGCGGATCAAGGTCGACGAGTTCCCGACGGCCCCCGACTGGGCGCACTTCACGCTCGTCGAGGTCACCGGCACGGACAGCGACGAGATCGTGCGGCCCCTCGGCGGGCAGTTCGCGCCGACCGTCGGTGAGGACGCGATCTTCTGGGGCATCGGCGCCGACGGCGGCCCGACGGGTGACTGGACGAGCTGGCGCGAGTCCGCGCCGACGGTGGCGGACCGGTGGCAGTGCGTCGAGTTCGAGTGGTCAGCGCAGGAGAACCGGGTCGCGCTGTGGTTCGACGGCGTCGCGCAGCCCGACCTCACGGTGACCGGTGAGGACCACGGCGGCGCCGACGTGCCGTTCGTCCTGCCGACCGCCGACACCGTGCGGATCGGCTGGCAGCTCTACCAGGGCGGCACGACGCCCGACCACTTCGACGTCCTCGTGGACGACATCACCCTCGCGGCCGAGCGCGTGGGCTGCGGCAGCTGACGCACACTGTGCAGGCGCGGGCCCTCGCCATGACCGTTCGCTGAGAGGCGGTGGCGGGGGCCCGCGTGCACGTCCGCCCGGCGGTGGCGCGACCCGGGCCGCCCGGGCTGCCGTACCTCCACGACCTGACGGCTCGCCTCCCCCCGTCGCACCCCCCGCCGAACAAGTCCTTCTGCCGCTCATGAGGTCGCTGAAGCGGCAGAAGGACTTGTTCGGCGAGCGATGGATCGGTGGGGGGGGGGGGGGGGGACGGGGCTCGGTGGTGGGTCAGTGGGGGACGTCGCGGCGGTGGAAGGCGGTGACGCCCGCGGTCACCAGGAGGGTCGCCGTCAGGGCGAGCCACGCCAGGCCGGACCAGTCGGGGGACGGGGCCGCCGTCGCCGGGACGTGCCAGAACGGGCTGATGCCGAGCACCCAGTCGTCGAGGCCGAACGTCGGGCCCAGCAGCGTGAGCATGAACGAGACGAGCACGCCCGCCCACGCGACGAGGCTCGCGGCGGGCCGTGCGCCGACGACCGCGACGGACAGCGCGACGACCGTCCACACGGCCGGGACGGTGGCGGTCGCCTGCCGCAGGACGTCGGTGAACCCGACGGCGACGTCGGCCCGGTCCGCGAGGGCGGCGACGACCGTGCCCGTCAGCAGCGTGCAGGTGCCCGAGACGGCGAGCGCGAGCACCACGTGGGAGGCGTAGCAGCGCCGTCGGTCGACCGCGGTGGCGAGCACCGGCTCGAGCCGGTCGTCGACCTCCTCGGCGCGTACCCGCAGGACCACCTGCACGCCGGGGACCGTGGCCACGATGCCGGCGAGCGCGAGCACGGTGCGCACGAACACGCCCGTCAGAGCGGCGGGTGTCGTGGCGCCTGCGGCGAGGACCTGCTGCACGCCGGGGGAGCCGGCGAGCAGGTCGTCCAGCGACGTCGTGAACGAGCCGAGCACGACGCCCAGCAGGCAGGCGGCCACGGCCCACGTCGCGACGGACGCGCGGTTGACCCGCACGGCGAGCCGCCACGTGCTGCGCGTCGTGCCGCGGGCGGGTCCCGGGCGGGGTGCGATCGTGCCCTGGCCGAAGTCCCGTCGACCCTGCAGCGCGAACGCGACGGCCACGCCGGCGGCGGTGAACGCGACCGCGAGCAGCAGCGGTGCCCAGTGGTTCCCGCTCGCAGGCCGGGTCTCGAGCGTCCACCCCAGGGGGTTGACCCACGTGGTCCACGCCGGGGCGCCGAGGGACGTCGTGAAGCCGCGCAGCACGAAGAGCGTGCCGAGGGTCGCGACGGCCAGCGAGCTCGCGGTGCGGGCGTCGGACCCGAGCTGGGCCGTGACGGCGGCGACGGCGGCGAACATCCACCCCGTGGCGGTGAACGTCGCGCCCAGCAGCAGCGACGCCTCCGGGTCGCCGCCGCACAGCGCGGCGCCGACCCCCGCGGCGACGCCCGCGGCCAGGGAGCCGACGAGTGCGAGCGCGACCCCCGCGAGCAGGCGCGCGGAGCGGCCGACGACGCCCGACGCGAGCAGCTCGGCCTGGCCCGAGTCCTCCTGGGCGCGGGTCGCCCGCGTGACCGCGAGGACCGCGCCGAGCGCGACGAGGAACCCGCCGAGCGCCAGCGTGCGCCACGCGTTGAACCCGTCGACCGTCGTCAGGTCGCGCGCGGGGCCGAAGATCAGCCCGAGCGCGGGGTTCGCGTCGACGGCGACGGCGAGGCCCTGACGCGCGGCGGCGTCCGGGAACACCCACGGGTACACGACGACGGAGGAGACCGTGAGCAGCGTCGCCACCCCGATCCACGGGACGAACCGGCGGCCGTCGTGGCGGGCGGTCGCGTGCAGCAGGGGCCGGGTGCCGACGAGCGCGGCGCTCACCGGGCGTCCTCGTCGCCGTAGAGGCGCAGGAACAGGCTCTCGAGCGACGGGGGCGCGACGGTGAGTGCGGTGAGGCCGTGCGGGGTGAGGGCGGTCATCGCGTCGCCGACGCGGTCGGAGGCGACGGTCGCGGTGAGACGGTCGCCGTCGAGGTGCACGTCGTCGAGCGCGCCGAGCGTGTCGGCCGGCGGGACGTGGGTGAGCGTCGCGTGGATGGTGGTGCGGGACTCGCCGCGCAGGTCGGCCAGCGAGCCGGAGCGCACGACGCGGCCGTCGCGGATGATGCTGATGCGGTCGGCGAGGGACTCGACCTCGGCGAGGACGTGGCTCGAGAGCAGCACGGTCGTGCCGCGGGCCTTCGCCTCGCCGATCACTTCCTGGAAGACGTTCTCCATGAGCGGGTCGAGGCCGCTGGTGGGCTCGTCGAGGACGAGGAGCTCGACGTCGGACGCGAGCGCGGCGACGATGGCGACCTTCTGGCGGTTGCCCTTGGAGTACTGGCGGCCGCGCTTGGTCGGGTCGAGCTCGAAGCGCTCGACGAGCTCGGCGCGACGGCGCTCGTCGAGACCGCCGCGCAGCGCCCCCAGCAGGTCGATGGCCTCGCCTCCGGTCATGCCGGGCCACAGCGAGACGTCGCCCGGCACGTAGGCGAGGCGGCGGTGCAGCGCGACGACGTCGACCCAGGGGTCACCGCCGAGCAGCCGGACCGTGCCGGCGTCGGCACGCAGCAGGCCGAGCAGCACGCGGATCGTCGTCGACTTGCCGGCGCCGTTGGGGCCGAGGAACCCGTGCACCTGCCCCCGCTCCACCTCCAGGTCGAGCCCGTCGAGCGCGCGGAACCGGCCGAACGACTTGGTCAGCCCGCGGACGTCGATCACCGTGTCGGTCATGGGAGCCAGTGAACTCCACACGTGAGGAATTCCGCAAGAGAGGAATTCTGCGCCCGAGGACCTAGAGTCGGTGCATGCCCACCGAGCGCGCACGCCCCACCGGCCGGCGTCCGGGGGAGTCCGGCACCCGGGACGCGATCCGCGACGCCGCCCTGCGGCTCTTCGCCGAGCACGGCTACGGCGCGTCCGTCCGTGCCATCGCCACCGCCGCGGGCGTCGACCCCGGCCTCGTGCGGCACTACTACGGCGACAAGGACGGCCTGTTCACCACGGTCGTCGCCGAGCGGCTGCACCTCGCACCGCTGCTCGCGCAGACGCTCGCCGCTGACCCCGAGGTCGCCGCCCCGGAGTTCGCCCGCGCGTACCTGGGCATCTGGGAGCAGCCCGCGGTCCGCCCGCTCCTGCTCGCGATCGTGCGCTCCGCGACATCCTCGTCGCGCGCCGCGCACATGCTGCGCGACATGCTGGGCACGCGGATCCGGTCCGCGTCGGGGGGCGACCCCGAGCGCGAGCGACGCCTCGCCCTGGCCGGCGCCAGCCTCATGGGCATCGCGGTCGCCCGGCACGTCGTGGGCGTGGGGCCGCTCGCCGAGATGCCCTACGACGAGCTCGTCGAGCACGTCACCCCGGCGGTGCGGGGGTACCTGGCGGGGGAGTGACTACCGCACCGCCGCCAGCACCTGCGGGTCCGCGCACCCGCGCGCGAACCCCGCGATCCGGCGGTCGACGTCGCGCTGCAGCACGACGCGCCCGATGCGCTCGGCCACTGGCGCGAGCCACGCCGGACGGCACGTGAAGGAGTACCGCCATACCGCGCGCGTGCCGCCGTCGGGCAGCGGCGCGAACCGCCAGCCGCCGGCCATGACGGCGAAGAACCAGGGGCCCTCGACCATCTTCATGCCGACGTTGGTCGGGAGCTTGTAGGAGACGTACTCGCTGACCATCCGCAGCCCGGAGCGGTGGAGCGTGAGGGTGCGGACGCCCTTGGCGGGGACGGTCGCGCCGTCGAGGAACCGCTGGCGACGGATGAACGGGTCCCACCGCAGCCGGACCTCGCCGGTCGTCTGCGACACGGCGAACGCGACGTCCGGGGGCACGGGGACGTCGACGGCGGACTCGACGATCATCCGCCGACCCTAGGCGTCGCGGCCGCCTCCGCGCCCGGTGACGCGACGAGCTCCACCTCGAACCCGTCGGCGTCCTCCAGGTAGGCCGCGTAGTGCTCCGGGCCGCCGGCGTGCGGGTGCCGGTCGGCGAACAGCAGGCGCCAGCCGTGCGCGACCGCGTCCGCCGTGAGGTCGTCGACGTCGCGACGGGTGCCCGCGTGGAACGCGACGTGGTTGAGGCCGGGGCGGCGGCGCTCGTGCGGCGCGTCGACGACGTCCGGTCCCGCCTCCAGCACGACGTACGCGTCGCCGAGGCGCCAGCTCGCACCCGTCGCCCAGGTGTCCGTGCGGGTGTGGCCCAGTCGCTCCAGCAGCCAGCCGAGGGTCGCGGTGGCGCGCTCGAGGTCCGTCACCCACAGCTCGAGGTGATGCAGGCCGCCGCGCATCCTCAGTCGACCAGCGCGGTCCACCGCAGGTGCACGTCGAGCGGCAGCCCGTCCTCGGTGCCCTCGTCGTCGACGAGCGTGCCCGGCACCGCGCGCTTCATGGCGTCGGGGACGGGCCTGTTGACGGGTGCGCCGTAGTCGTCGGTCCAGTCGATCTCGTCGTCGTCCGTGGGGTCGAACGCGATGCCGTGGTCCGCCCAGAACCCCGACGCGTACCGGTCCTCGATGGTGCGCAGCAGCTCCCACGTGGGGCGCTCGTCGTCCGCGACCTCCTCGGCGGAGGCGAACCGCGAGTAGTAGGAGGCACCGAGGATCCAATAGGCCGCGAGCGCGGTGGCACGGTCCGTCGTCGGGTCGTCGAGCACGAAGCGGACGGTCGCGTCCCCGGCGTCGTAGTTGCAGCGACGCACGAAGGTGTGACGCTGCTGCGGTGTCGCCGAGGTCAGGAACTCCCGGAGGAACTGCTCGGCCGGGTCGAGGTGCTCGGTGCTCACGGTCCGAGCCTACGACCGGGACCCGAGCGTCGGGCGGGCGGGGGTCGGCGGGTTCTCGACGCGCCGACGCGAGCGTGCCGTGCGAGGGTCGTCGGCATGAAGAAGCTCATCGTCTTCCTGCTCATCGCGTGGCTCGTGCTGTCCGTGCTGGGTGCGCTGATCGAGGGCCTGCTGTGGTTGCTCGTGGTGGGCCTGGTGCTGTTCGCGGCCACCGCCGTCTACGGGTGGTTCACGGGCCGCCGGGACGCGAGCCACTCGTGACGGGCCGCACCGCCGCGCTCGTCGACCGCGCGATCGACGCGTACCAGCGCCGACTGTCGCCCAGGAAGGGGTGGGGCTGCGCGCACCGCGTCGCGCACGGCGGCCCGTCGTGCTCCGGCGCCGTCCGCACGCTGGTGCGGTGCCGCGGGGTCACGCGGTCGGTCGTGCCGACGGTGGTGCGCTTCGTCGCCTGCTACCAGGCGGCACGGATGCTCGCGCAGACCGACGTCAGCGGCGTGTGCTGCTGCGGCGGCATCCCGATCCCGTTCCGCTTCCCCGGCCGCTGACCCCGCCGACCGGAACCTGGCTCACCGTCCGACCGATGTATCGGTGACCCAGGTCCCGCTCGGCGGGGATGTGGGGCTCGTCGCCTCCGCGTACCCGGCGCGCCGGGCCGCGGACGTCAGCCCCGCGTCGGCCGTCCGGTCGGACTGAGACGTCCCGGTGCCGGCCGCGGGACGGCCCGCTCAGCCCGCCAGGCCCGACCAGCGCAGGTGCACGTCCAGCGGCAGGTCGTCGTCCGTGCCGGCCTCGTCGGGCGGGGGCGTCGCGGTGCTCACGTCAGCGTAGCCCGCGAGCCTCGCGGCGACGCGGCGGGTGGGTCGGCGCCTCAACCCCGCGGCTCGCGGCCCGGCGGCTGCGCCGGCGGCGTCGGCTCCGCGACCGGGCGCAGCGCGCGCGACGCCACCGGGTCGTCGGCCGTCAGCACGACGTCCTCCTGCGCGCCGTCGCCGACGTGTCGCAGCGCGACCCGCGCACCCGTCAGCAGGCGGTACGTCACCTCGTCCCGTCGCGCGTCGACCTCGACGCGCCAGCCGTCGATCTGCACACGGAACCGCAGCCGGGCCAGGCGCGGCGGCAGCCGCGGCTCCACCCGCAACCCGCCACCCTCCAGCCGCACACCCCCGTAGCCGCGCACGAGTGCGTCCCACGTGCCCGCCATCGCCGCCACGTGCACGCCCTCCTGCGTCTCGCGCCGCAGGTCGTGCAGGTCGATGAACGCGCACTCGCGCACGTACGCGTGCGCGAGCGTCAGGTGCCCCAGCTCCGCCGCGACGACCGCCTGCGCGCTCGCGGACAACGACGAGTCCCGCACCGTCAGCGGCTCGTAGTACGCGAAGTCGCGGCGCTTCTGCTCGCGCGTGAACCGCTCGCCCACGACCGCCAGGGCCAGCACCAGGTCCGCCTGCTTGACCAGCTGGTGCCGGTACAGCTCGGTGTAGTGGACGTGGTCCTCGAACGGCGCCCAGCCCTGCGGTCCGCGCGCGAAGTCCCACACCGGACGCTGCGTGAACCCCGTGCACTGCTCGGTGACGCCCAGGTCGTCGGCGTACGGCACGGTGACGGCCCCGGCGGCCTGCGCCCAGCGCGCGCGCTCGTCG
This sequence comes from Cellulomonas flavigena DSM 20109, assembly GCF_000092865.1. Lineage (GTDB taxonomy): Bacteria > Actinomycetota > Actinomycetes > Actinomycetales > Cellulomonadaceae > Cellulomonas > Cellulomonas flavigena. The sequence goes on from NC_014151.1 coordinate 297,195, forward strand.
TCGTCGACGCCGAGCCGTCGCGCCTCGTCCGGCCACCGCCCGGTCGCCTCCACCGCCGCCGTCAGGGACCGCGCCACCAGCAGGTTGGTGTACGTGTTGTCGTCGACCACGGCCGTGTACTCGTCCGGACCGGTCACGCCGTGCAGGTGGAACGCCCCGTCGGGCGTGCGGTGCCCCCGGCCGAGCCAGAAGCGGGCGCCCTGCACCAGCAGCTCCACGCCCACCTCGCGCTCCAACGCGTCGTCGCCCGTCACCGCGACGTACCGGCTCACCGCGTCCATGACGTCCGCCGTGACGTGCACCGCCGCGGTACCGGCCGGCCAGTACCCCGAGCATTCGGCGCCGGAGATCGTGCGCCACGGGAAGGCGGCGCCCGGCAGGCCCAGCGTGCGCGCCCGCTCGACCGCGGCCGGCAGCGTCGCGTGCCGCCACCGCAGGTGCGCGGCCGCGGCCCCGGGCAGCACGTGGTCCAGCACGGGCAGCACGAAGCTCTCCGCGTCCCAGAACGTGTGCCCGTGGTAGCCCGTGCCGGTCAGGCCCTTGGCGCGCAGACCCGAGCCCTCGACGCGGGCCGCCGACTGCACCGTGTGCAGCACGGCCAGGCGCACCGCCTGCTGCAGCTCGTCGTCGCCCTCGACCAGGACGTCCGCGCGCTCCCACACGTCGTCGAGGAACGCGCGGTGCTCGGCCTCCAGCGTGGCCTCGTCGTGCGCGCCGGCGAGCACGGTCCGCGCGTCGGCGAGCAGCGCCTCCACCGGGCGGCGCCCGCACGCGTACGCCCCGTGCGTCGCGACCCGCACCCAGCCGTCCGCCGGCAGCTCGACGTCGAGCGCCCACCCGTGCCGGTCCTCCACCCAGCGGTGCTGCGCGCCGGGCGACGCGGTCACGCCGTGCGTCGTCGCCAGGACCACGCCGATGCCCGCGGCGACCGTGCGCTGCGCCACCCACGTGGTCCCCGGCGCGTGCGCGCACGCGTCCGTCCGCAGGCCGGGTGCGGGCACGTCCGACGACGGACCGCCGCAGCCGGGCACGGGACGCAGCCGCACGCGCGCCCTGCCCGGGGCGCGCACCTCGTACGACGCCACCACCAGCTCGCGGCGCACCAGCGACGCCCACCGCCGCGTGCGGACCTCGACCGTCGAGCCGCCCGGCGACGTCCACACCGCCTCGCGCTCCAGCACGGCGGTCCGCAGGTCCAGGCGGCGCTCGTGGTGCTCCAGCGTGCCGGTCCGCACGTCGAAGGGCTCGCCGTCCACCCGCAGGTCCACCCCGCACGCGTCGACGACCGCCTCGAGCCGCTCGTCGTGGGCCGGGTACCCGTACGCGTGCTCCGGGTACTCGTGCGGGTGGTGCTCGTAGACGGACGACAGCAGCGTCGCGTCCGGCACCGGCGGTCGCTGCTCCTCCAGCACGCCGCGCACGCCGAGGTGCCCGTTGGCGACCGTCAGCAGCGCGGCCGTGCGGGGCAGGTCGTCGACGTCGAGGGTCGGCTCACGCAGGACCCACGGCTCGACACTCAGCGGCACGCGCACAGTGGACCACGCGCCGCGCCGCACCGCACGGGACGCGGGCGTCACCGCCTGCGCTCGCGCGGCGGTCGGCGTCCGCGCAGGCTGGGGCACGGACGGCGGGCGGATCGGCCCCGCCGCGGTCGTTGCGGAGGCACACGTGGTGGACGTCGTGGTGCTGGGCCAGGTGGGGCGCGACCTCGTCGTGCGGGTGGACGCCGTGCCGGCCGCGGGTGAGGCCGCGCCCGTCCGCGAGCGCGTCGAGGTGCTGGGCGGCAAGGGCGCGAACCAGGGGGTCGCGTGCGCGCAGCTCGGTCTCGCGACGGCGCTCGTCGGGGTGGTCGGCGACGACCGTGCCGCCGACGCCGTGCTGGAGCGCGCGGTCGCCGACGGGATGGACGTGGGGCACGTCGTGCGGCGCGCGGGGGCGACGACGGCCCTGCTGCTCGACGTCGTCGCGGACGGCGGCGAGCGTCGCCTGCTGGAGCACGTCCCGGACGACGTGCTGCTGCGCCCGGACGACGTGCGCGCGGCGGCCGGGCTGGTGGGCCGCGCACGGGCCGTCCTGCTGCAGCTCCAGCAGCCCGCCGACGCGCTGGCCCCCGCGCTCGGCACCGCCCGCGACGCGCTGCTGGTGGCGGACGGTGCCCCGCAGGACGAGGGGTTCCGCGACACGCTGCTCGACCGGGTGCACGTGCTGCGCGCCGACGAGGACGAGGCGGCACTGCTGCTCGGCGACGCACCCGACGGCGTCGACGCGACCGTCGCCGCGGCACACGAGCTCGTCGGCCGGGGGCCGCGTGTCGTCGCGCTCGAGGCGGGCGACGCCAACGTGGTCGCGTGGGCGGAGGGGCACGTCGTCGTCCCGCTGCTGGGCGGGCCGCCCGTGGACCCGACCGGGGGCGGGGACTCGTTCGTCGCCGGGCTGGTCGCCGCGCTGCTCGCGGGGCACGACGCCGCGACCGCCGCGTGGTGGGCGTCGACGGCTGCCGCCGCCACCGCGTCACGCCTGGGCGGGCGGCCCGACCTGGACGTCGCACGCGTCGCCGCGGACGCCGCGCGCCACCGCCGGGAGCACGAGACCGGGCACTGACCCACCCCCACCCCCGCCCGCGACAGGTCGTTCCAGCTCACCCACTGTGCGCGAGGCCGTCGGTGCCGCGGATCGTGCACGCGCGGCCCGGTGCGGTGTCGTAGCGCACGTAGTCCCACGTCGACGTCCCGCGGTACGTCTCCAGGCCCAGCCCGACGGTGCCGCCGCCCGTCTGCCGCAGGATCTCGTCGAGCACCGCGCGGCCGTCGACGAGCAGCCGCACGTGCTGCCCGCGGACCTCGAGCGCGTACCGGTGCCAGCGCAGCGCGTCGAGTGTGACCACGTGACCCTCGCCGTACGGGTAGAGGAGGCACAGCTCGGTCGCCGAGAAGCCGATCTGCAGCAGGTCGGTCGTGTCGCCGACCCACAGCAGCGTCGGCGGCGTCCCGTTCTCGCCCGTGCAGCCGCCTTGCGCGTCGCCGCCCAGGCGCATGCGGAACTCGACGTCGAAGCCGGTGAGGCGGTTGGCGCTGCCGGTCCACTCCGACGGCGTCGCCTCCTCACGCAGCATGACGAGCGTCTCGGGGTCGACGGTCAGGGTGCCGTCACGGACCTTCGCGGACGCACCGTCCTCGCCCCAGCCGATGACCTGCCACGGCTGCAACGCGGCGTCCTCGAACTCCTCGGGCTGCAGGTCGCCCGCCCACGCGGGTGCGGGCAGCAGCACGACGGCGGCCCGGACGTCCGGGCCGCCGACCGGCGGTGCCACCGGGGCGTCAGCGGCGCCCGGACCGCCGGGCCGCCAGCGTGGCGACGACGGGCGCGAGGAGCGCGACGCCCGCGGCGACGAACGCGGCGGTCGCGACCGTCCCGTCGACGAGGGGGCCGTTGGTGCGGCCCAGGCCGATCCACATCAGGCCCCACCCCATCGCCAGGCCGATCGGCACGACGAGCGTCGGCAGCCGGCGCCCGTACGCGCCGTACGCGATCGCCAGCAGCGCCGCGGCGGAGACCAGCACGACGGACCAGCCGGTGGCCCCGAGCCCGAGCTCGCCGACCTCGGCGTCGGCGAGGAAGGCCGCGGTGTTGGCGAGCGTCGCGACGCTCACCCAGCCGGTGTAGAGACCGACCGTGACGTCGGTGACGACCGACGGCAGGGTCGCGGTGCGCGGCGTGCGCAGGAGCTTGACGTACATGGTCGCGAGCACCGCCAGCAGCACGACGATGACCACGACGCTGCCGCCGACGCTGCCGGTCTGGACCACGCCGATCCACAGCGCGTTGAGCAGCATCGACACGAGCACCCACCACGCGATCGCCCGCAGCCGGCGGTCGGCGGCGTACCGGGGCAGGGCCTGGACGATCGCGAAGACGACGAGGCCGGTGTAGATCACCGACCAGATGGAGAAGGCCGGGCTGTCGGGGGCGACGGGTGTCGCGGTGGCGGACAGCGCGCCGCCGGCGGCCTCGGCGATGGGCTGGCCGCCGAACGCGCCGGAGCCGATGGTGGCGCCGACGATCGCGACGGCGGCGCCGACGAGGACCGTCACCTGGCGGACGCGGTCGCGGGACGTGGTGGTCTGCTGGGGGGCCGTGCTCGTGGTCGTCATGCCCCCAGGGTGACAACACTCAGCAGGCTGAGCATCTTGAACGGTCGTCCGTGCGGGACCGTAACGCTTCAGTGCCGGGAGGCTCAGCGCAACGCGAGCGCGAACGCGTCGGCGACGAGCCTCTCGTCGGTGTCGTCGAGCCCGAGCTTGACGAAGCCGCGCTGGCGCGAGAGCACCGCCAGGCCGTGCAGCGTGGCCCACAGCGTGCGTGACAGGACGCGGGGGTCGGTCCCTGCGGGCAGCGCGCCGGCCTGCTGCGCCGCGAGCACGGCCTGCACGAGCGGCTCGAACGTGGGGGCGCCGGCCTCGATGGTCGCGTCGCTGCGGCCGGTGAACATGATCGCGAAGAACGACGGGTGCTCGCGGGCGAAGGTCAGGTAGGCGACGCCCAGCGCGTGCAGGACCTCACGCGGGTCGTCGGTGGTGCGGGCGGCGCGGGCGAGCGCGGCGCCGAACAGGGCGTAGCCCTCGAGGCACAGCGCGTCGAGCAGGGCGTCGCGGTCCGCGAAGTGCCGGTAGGGCGCGGCGGTGCTGACGCCCAGGCGACGGGCCAGCGCGCTGAGGCTGAAGCCGTCCAGGCCGCGCTCGGCGAGCATCTCGCGCGCGCCGGCGAGGAGCGCCTCCCGCAGCGCCCCGTGGTGGTAGGTGGTCCGCTCACGGGGGGTTCGCGGGCCGGACGGCATGTTGACGACTCTAACATCGGAGACCTATGTTGCACCCGTTCACAATGTGAACGCCTCTCGCATTCAAGGAGCTCGACATGACCACGACAGCGCCCCCTCGGATCGAGCCGCCCGCGGACCCTGCCGTCCGGCGGCGGCGCGTCGGCCTCGGCGTCGTGGCCTTCCTCGCGCTCGGCGTCACGCTGACGATGCTGAGCATCTACGGCAGCGCGAGCCTCGACGAGCTCGCGGCGGACGACGCGGGGCTCGCCGGCGCGTACGCCGTCGCCGCGCCGTTCTTCCAGGGCGCGCTGTACGTGCACATCGTCACCGCGTGCGTCGCGCTCGCTCTGGGGCCGCTGCAGTTCGTCGCACGGCTGCGCCGCAGCCGTCCCCGCCTGCACCGCGGCGTCGGGCGCACGTACCTCGGTGCCGTCGCGCTCGGGGCGGTGTCCGGCCTGGCGATCCTGCCCGTCAACAGCGCCGGGCTCGTCGGGGTCTTCGGCTTCGGGGCGCTCGCGGTGCTCTGGCTCGTCACCGGCTACCGCGCGCTGCGCGCGATTCGCGGCGGCGACGTCGCCACGCACCAGGCCTGGATGATCCGCAGCTACGCCCTGACGTTCGCCGCCGTGACGCTGCGGCTCTGGCTCGGCCTGCTGATGGGCGCTCAGCTCGCCCTCGGCGCCGCGCCCGACGCCGCGTTCGCGAACGCGTACGCGGCCGTGCCGTTCCTGTGCTGGCTGCCCAACCTCGTCGTCGCCGAGGCCCTCGTCCGCCGCCGCGGTCTGCCCTCCTACGCGCTGCCCGCCACGTGAGGGACACGCCCCGTGCGCAGCGCGTGCGCGACGTCGGGGCGCCCATGACCCTGCGCGGCGGCAGCGGCCGCCTCCCAGTCGTAGTCCACGGCCCGGAACGTCACGTCCCACCGCCCGGCGACCTCCTCGACGAGCGCGTACCGCGCGTGGGGCGTGCCCGCCTCGACGACGTGGGGGTGCGGTGCGTCGTCCTCGTACGCCGGCCACCCGACGCTGCCCGGGTTCACCACCAGCGCACCCGTCGGCAGCGTGACCGCGCGCTGCAGGTGCGTGTGCCCGCACAGCAGCAACCGGCGGTGCGCGTGGCCGCCGAGCCGCTCGATCACCTCGTCGACGGTCGCCCGACGCAGGCCCGCCGGCCCGACGGTCTCGAGCAGGTACTGCAGGTCGTCGGTCGGCGAGCCGTGGAACGCCAGCACGTCACCGGGCAGTTCGAGCGTGAGCGGCAGGCCGGCGAGCCACGCGCGGTGCGCGGGCGTGAGCGCGTCGTGCGCCAACCGGTCCGAGGCGCCCATGCGCCCGACCGGCAGGGTCAGCAGCTGGCGCTCGTGGTTGCCGCGCACCGTGGGCAGCCCCAGCTCGACGAGGCGGTCCGCGGTCTCCCGGGGGAGCACCGCACCCGACAGCAGGTCGCCCAGGTTGACCGTCACGTCCACCGCGTGGGCCCCTGCGTCGACCAGCACGGCCTCGAGCGCCGGGAGGTTGCCGTGGACGTCGGAGATCACCGCGATGCGCACGGTCGCGAACCTACCGGGACCGCCGCACGCTCACGTCCGCCGGCGGAACGGCGCGAGGGTCGAGCGGATCGCGTCCGCAGCGCCCCGGTCGGGCTCGAACTGCGCCACGACCGCGAGGTGCTGGCGCAGCTGCACGAGCGGCACTCGCTCGCGCCAGCCCGCGTCCAGCCCGGTGACCTCGGCGTACACGGCGAAGAACCGCGCCGCCTGCGGCGGCGGGGACGTCGTCCAGACGTGCGCGAGGTCGATCTCCGCCCACGTGTACGACACCGCCGGGTCGATGAGGGCGGGTGCGCCGGCCGCCGTCGCGAGCACGTTGCCCGCCCACAGGTCCCCGTGCACCAGGCACGCGGGGCGCTCCGGCAGCAGCTCCGGAAGCCGCGCGCACAGGCGCTCCAGCGCGGCGCGGTCCTCCGCGTCGAGCGCGGCCTGCACGCGCGGCTCGTCGAGCCACCGCAGCAGCCGGTGCTGCGTGAAGAACTCGAAGCCGTCCTCCTCCCACGTGTTCGCCTGCCGACGCCGGCCCAGCCAGTTGTCCTGGTGCCAGCCGAAGCGGTCGTGCGTCGTGGAGTGCACGCGTGCGAGGTCGTGGGCGAGGTGCTCCCAGAACGCCGCGTCGTCCCGGCGGGGGTGCAGCGCCTCGAGGACCAGCAGGTCGGTGCTCGCGAGCAGCACCTCGGGCGTCGTCGCCCCGCCGAGCATGCGCAGGGCCGCCAGACCCTCGGCCTCCGCGGCGAACACGTCGGCCGCCGGCGGCTCGTCGAACGCCTTGACGAAGACCCGCGACCCGTCACGCCGCCGCGCGAGACCCGCAACGGCCGCCTGCCCGCCCTCCGCCGCCTCGACCGCGACCACGTCCGCCACGTCCGCCGCGTGCAGGTGCGCGAGCAGCACCGCCTCGTTCCCTCGTCCGTCCACCCGCGGACCGTAGCGCGTGGTGCGCTCGACGCGCGGCACGGCCGCGTCCGCTGCAGGATCGACACGACACCACCCCCGATCGAGGTGAGGTACCCGTGGAGCACTGGACGATCGCGACCGTCGCGCAGGAGAGCCCCGACTTCCGGCGCGTCCTGTGGACCGGCAAGCACAGCCAGCTCGTCATCATGACGATCCCGCCGGGCGGGGAGATCGGCCAGGAGGTCCATGAGGACATCGACCAGATCCTCACGTTCGTCTCCGGGACGGGCAAGGCGATCGTGTCCGGGCAGGAGCGCAAGGTCGCGCAGGGCGACCTCGTCGTCGTCCCCGCGGGGCGCACCCACAACTTCCTCAACACGGGCGAGAACCCGCTGATCCTCTACACGGTCTACGGCCCGCCCGAGCACGCCGAGGGCGCGGTGCACCGCACCAAGGAGGAGGCGGACGCCGCGGAGGAGTCCGGGCAGGACGAGCCGCCGGAGCAGTGACGGGCGGTCGGCAGCGGCGGCAGGGCGCCCAGGTGAGGATCGGCCTCGCGGCCGATGCCGGTGGCGGAGGCCGTCCCTAAGGTGGACGGCATGATCGTCGCCGAGGACGTCCTGCTGCTGCTGACCGACGACTCCACGGGCCGGTCCGTCGTCGACGGCACGCGCCGTGACATCGCGGTCGCCGGGGCGCTGGTCGGCGAACTCGCGGCGACCGGGAGGCTCGCGGTGGCACGGACCACCGGGCTCTTCGCGCGCACCGAGCTGCGGGTCGTCGACGCGACGCCCTTCGGTGACGACGTGCTCGACGACGCGCTGCAGCGGGCCGGTGCCCGCGGTGGGGCGTCGCCGGCGGCCGTGCTCGAGCGCGTCCGCAAGGGCCGCCCCCGCGAGCGCGTCTACGAGCGGCTGGTCGCGCGCGGGATCCTGCGCGCGGACCACGGGCGCATCCTGGGGATCTTCCCCACCTCGGCGTGGCCCGCGGTCGACTCCGCGCACGAGGCGGAGACGCGCCGGGGCCTGCACGACGTCCTGGTCGTCGGCCGCACGGCGACGCCGCGCGAGGCGGCGCTCGTCGCCCTGCTGGTGGGCGTCGACGGGCTGGCGAAGGTGCTGCCGGGCACGGGCCTGTCGAAGCGCGAGCTCAACGCGCGCGCCAAGCGCGTCGCGGCGCAGGACGTGGGCGGCGAGGCGGTGCGCAAGGCCGTCGAGGCGATGCAGGCCGCCGTCATCGCGGCGAGCACGGCGGCGACGGCCGCGGCGACCTCGGGCTAGTGACGTCCGGCGTCAGCGGCCGGCGTCCGGCCCCGTGCGGTCGCGGCCGACGGCCGGCCCGAGCGTGTCCCACGAGCGCCCCGCCCCGGTCGCGGCCCAGGCGATGAGCACGTCGGTCAGCTCGTCGCGGGAGCCCGCGAGGCCGAAGAGGCGGACGGGGCCCGCATCGGCGCCGTCGTCGTGGTCGTGCTTCCCCGGGCGTCCGCGGCTGCACTCCGGGCACAGCGGGCGGACGCTCGTCGTCCAGTCCTCCGCGGCGCGGTCGATCCCCTCGACGAGCTCGACCAGTGCGGCGCGGTCCTCGTCGGACGGCGCCGTCACCTCGACGGTCCACGTCGGGTGCGGCGAGCGCTCCAGCAGCGCCAGCTCGTTGAACACCGACACCCAGCGGTGCCCGTCGAACCGCTCCCCGTCCGGCACCCCGTCGTGCAGGACGAGGTCGCCCCAGCGGTGACCGGAGTCGGGCGTCGGCACGTTGGCGATGCGCGCGTGCGCGGGGGACAGGCGCTCGGCCCACACGACCTCGGGGTCGTGGACCACGCCGTCGAGGGTCAGCGGGTCCTCCCCGAGCTCGGTCTCGCCCGGGTTGAGACGCACCGGCACGTGGCCGAGCCGCATCTCCAGCGGGCCGTCACCGGGCGGCATCGTGATCCCGAACGCCGACCACGCCCGCCGGGCACGCGCCCAGTCGCCCACGGCCGTCGCGGCGATCCCGAGGTTCCACGCGGCAGGCTCCTCGGTCGGCTCCGCCGCAGCGGCGAGGGCCCGCTCGTTGTGCTCGATCGCGGCCGGCCAGTCACGGCGCCGCTTGGCGGCCAGGCCCAGGTCGAACCACATCGCGCCGTCCGACGAGTCCTGCTCGACGATCTGCCGCGCCAGCCGCTCGGCCGCCGCGTGGTCACCGTCGTCGAGCGCGTGCCGGTAGGCCCGGCGCAGAGCCGAGGTGCCGCGTCGGAACCGCATGACGGGAGTGTGCCACCGTCGCCGGGCCGGGACACGTTGGTCGTGTCTCCCATCGCGAGGCCGGAACAGGGTCGCGGTCGTGATCACTCGACCGAGATGGTGGCGCTGGCGGCGCGTCGGGATGGTGGGAGAGTTCGATCGAACGTTCCCACCACCCCGTGGTCCGAAAGATCCCTGCTGCGTGCTGCGCGGGGCCTGGAGGGAGAGGATCCCACCCGTGAGCGCGAGCCGCGATGCCGTCGAGATCGCCGTCGAGAACGCCTGGCTGGTGCGGATCGACGGCGTGATCGACAACGCCTCCTCTGTCGCTCATCGTGGTGGCGCTCCGCTCGACGAGGCGGACGCTCTCCGGGTACTCCGCCGACGAGTGCGAGCGCAGGCGCCCGACTGGCCGCAGAGTATCCAGGGGTTCGAGTCGTGGACGGCGCCGGGTCTGAGCTCGAGGATTCGGCTCCCGGAAGAGGAGTGGCAACGAATCTGTGGGCTGCTCCTCGCATATCGTGGCCGCACTGCTTCCCTGGGCGACCAGGAAGATCAGACGATGTCGGACATCGTCGCGCGTATCCGGGAAGCGCTTTCTGCGTGAGGAACCCGTCCCGACGGCCATGAACGCTTCCGGTCGGGCGAGAGCGTCCAGGTGTTCTGGGTCGTGACGTCGGCGACGCCGACGCGGAGGCGTGGGGCCGGGGTCCGTCGCCGGCGACGGTCAGCAGACGCGTCCTAGCGCAGGCCGTACGCCTTCATCAGGTCGGTGGCCCGGGTGCCGCGCTTGGCGACCGCGTAGAAGACCTCGGCGTTGAACAGCCGCTCGAGCTTCGGCAGGCACTCGCCGCAGGGGATGCGTTCGGAGAACAGCTGCTCGAGGGCGACGCTCTCCCGGCCGTGCACGCGGCGCAGCTCCTCGACCTGCGTGATCAGCCAGTCCTCGGAGTGCATGAGCCTGCCGGGGCTGTTGCCCGCGTCGAGGTACCGGATCTCCGTGCCGACGCGGACGCGCGCCGTCGCCACGTTGTAGCTCGCGAAAGCCTCCCGGCTGATGCCGGCCTGGGTGACGCGCGCCTCCTTGGCCATCTCCAGGAGCCGGGGGTCGACGGACTGCCCCAGCCGGTTGCCCGCGTGCGCGAGTCCCGGCGGGGTCCGCAGGCGCGTCAGCGCGGCACGCGTCTCCTTCAGCAGCTCGGCGGCGGTCCGCTTCTCGATCTGCTTCGCCCCGGCCCGGGTGACCCGCACGACCGTGCGCCCGCCGATCCGCGCGAGGCTCGCCGCGTCGCCGAGCACGGGGACCATCGCGGCTGCGGAGATGCCGGCCCCGGTCCAGTCACCGTCGATCACGTAGATCGCCGTGTCCGCCGCGTCGGCCAGGACGCCCAGCACCGGGATCATGCCGGCGAGCGCGAGGACGTCGTGCAGGACGTCCTTGCCGGACCGCGACGCGGGCGCCGCGCAGCTGTCGGTCAGCTCCGCCGCGTCTCCCTGGCGGACGTGGACCGGCCCGTCGACGTAGTAGTGGTGGTGGTGGTCGTCGATCTCGAACGAGAGCTGGTGGGCGCCGTCCTCGTCGGTCCGCAGCGGGATCTCGTTCCACCGGCCCACCGCCGCCGCGCACCGCCCCTTCGACTCGTCGAGCCACTCCAGGTTCTCCAGGTCGACGCGGACCTCGCCGCCCAGTCCCGGCGGCGCCTCGGGACCGCTGTGCGGCACGGGGACGCGGTCCTCCTTGTCCTCGGTGTCGTCCTCCAGGAACCACTCCGGCCGGAGCTCGACGATCACGCCCTCGCCGGACGAGAGCTGGAACTCGCGGCTGGTGAGCAGGTTGTGGTGGATCTCGGTGTGGCTGTCGAACGGCAGTCCCGCGGCGCGCTGCACGACCGGCGCACCGGCGCCGGTCCGCCGCAGGAGCGCCGCGGCCACCGCGCGGTTCCCCACCAGGCGCTGGAGGTGCGGCAGCGACGCACGGCCAGGCGGCGGCTGCACGGACGCGGGCGTGCGCGTGCCCACGGCGACGCCCCCGACGGGCCGACGGCTCGGCCTGCGGGTCGCGTCCCCGTCCGCCGGCACCACGTGGCCGGCTGCTCGTGGCGGCACCAGGCCCCCCTCCCGCTCGACAGGCCGAGCATGCGCCGAGAGGCGGGACCCTCCATGCCCGTCGGGGTGTCGTTGCGGGCAGCGCTCCCTGCCCGCAAGGGCAGCTGCCGAGGCGTGTTCCCCGGCTGCGTCCTGACCCCTCACGGCCGCGGGACGCGCCCCGCGGCCGTGCTCACCACTGCGAGCGTGCGTAGTCCTTGAGGAAGCAGCCGTACAGGTCCTCGCCGGCCTCGCCGCGCACGATCGGGTCGTACACGCGGGCCGCGCCGTCGACGAGGTCGAGGGGCGCGTGGAAGCCCTCCTCGGCGAGCCGCACCTTGGTGAAGTGCGGGCGCTCGTCGGTGATCCAGCCGGTGTCGACCGCGGTCATGAGGATGCCGTCGTCCAGCATCTCGGCCGCACTGGTGCGCGTGAGCATGTTGAGCGCGGCCTTGCTCATGTTGGTGTGCGGGTGACCGGGGCCCTTGTAGCCGCGCGAGAACACGCCCTCCATCGCCGAGACGTTGACGATGTATGTGCGCCGCGCGGGCGACGCGGCGAGCGCGGGACGCAGCCGGCTGATGAGGATGAACGGGGCCGTCTGGTTGCACAGCTGGACCTCGAGCAGCTCCATCGGGTCCACCTGCTCGACGGTCGCCACCCAGGAGTTCGTCTCGGCGACGTCGGGGATCAGGCCGCCGGCGTCGATCGACGTGCCGGCGACGAGCCGCTCGAGGCTCGCCGCGTCGGCCGTCAGCGACTGCTGGACCAGCTCGGCCGCGTCGCGGGTCGCCCGCTCGATGGCCAGCGCGGGGCTCGTCAGCTCGCTCACCGAGCCGGCCAGGGCCCGCGGGTGCGCGTCGCTGGTGACGCCGAACGTCGTGATCATGGCCGCGCCCTCGTCGTGCAGCGGGGCGAGCTCGGCCTCCGCGATGCGCGAGTACGCGCCGGGGGAGCGTCGCACGGTCTGCGCGGCGTTGTTGACGAGGATGTCCAGCGGGCCCTGCGCGGCGACGTGGTCGGCCAGCGACACGACCTGCGACGGGTCGCGCAGGTCGATCCCGACGACGTGCAGGCGGTCCATCCAGTCCGCGGAGTCCTCCATGGCGCCGAACCGCCGCACCGCGTCCTTGGGGAACCGTGTCGTGATGGTGAGGTCCGCGCCGTCGCGCAGCAGCCGCAGCGCGATGTACATGCCGATCTTGGCGCGCCCGCCGGTGAGCAGCGCGCGGCGGCCCGTCAGGTCGGTGCGCGCGTCGCGCTTGGCGTGGTGCAGGGCCGCGCACTGCGGGCAGAGCTGGTGGTAGAACGCGTCGACCACCGTGTAGTCCTGCTTGCAGACGTAGCAGGGTCGCGGCTTGAGCAGCGTGCCGGCCGTCGCCCCGGTGGCAGCGGACGACAGCGGGATGCCGTTGGTCTCGTCGTCGATGCGCCCCGGGCTGCCCGTGGCGGTCGCGGCGACGACGGCCGCGTCGGCCTCCGCGATCATGCGGCGCTTCTCGGTGCGGCGGTGCTTCTTGGCGGCCTTGAACATCGACGAGGCCGCCCGGCGGGCCGCCGCGTGCTGCGGGTGGTCCTGCGGGAGGGCCGCGACCTGGTCGGCGACGCGGAGGAAGGTCGCGAACTCACCTGCGTCGACACCGGGGACGTCGGGGGTGTCGACGTCCGTGGGCTCGAGCTCGGGGGTGGGGGTGTGCGCGCTCATGCGCCGATCCGTCCTGCATGGGGGAGTGCCCGCGGGGTCGCCGGGCCCGGAGCATCGTACGCGGCGGGCCGTGGACGGGCCGGGTGACAACCGGGGACGCGCTGCCGTCCTGAGCGGGCGATGCTCCTCAGGAGAGCCAAGCCGCGAGATCGAGTTCGGCCGGGTGCGGTCATGCGCGCAGGGCGTAGTAGATCTCGCGTGCGATGAGGCGCTCGAGGCAGCGGATGATGTCCTCCTTGGACAGGCCTTCCTGCTGCACCGTCGGCGGCTGCGCCCGCGGTCGTGGGACGCGTGCCGGACCCGGGCGGGGGATGCCCGGGCACGGAGCGGCGGGCGCCGCGCCAGGGTCGGGCCCCTGGGCGCGGCGCCATCACGGTCGTCGCGCGCGATCTGACGGCCGGGTGGTTCCCCCGGGGGCGCTAGCGTGTCTGCCGATACCGGGACGAACCGGGATGAAGCACGAGCGGCAGGGGGTCGCATGCGACGGGGACGGAACGTGGGACGGGTCGTGGCGGTGGTGGCCGCCGTCGCGGCCGCGATGATGGCGGCACCCCCGGTGTGGGCGGCCGAGGAGCCCCCGAAGGGCACCGTGGTCGTCTCGATGGTCGGGCTGGGGGGCACGTACACGGGGATCACCTACCAGTCCCTCTGGCAGGGGTCGCGTCCGGCGACGGCCTACGTGCCCTCGTGGGGGCACACCATGCAGGCCACCGCGTACTTCACCAACCTGCCCGAGTTCGGCGGCCCCGCGTGGCCGATCTCGGGCACGATGCAGTCGACCTACCAGTGGCGGGCGCACTGCAATGTGCCGGGCACGGGGAGCCGCACCTTTGCGCTCACGTCGCCGCGCACGATCGACGTGCCGGTACACCCGAGCGCGAGCATCTTCCGGGTCATCCCGCCGTCGGCGGTCGTGACCGACACCGTCACGCTGCCCGCCCTCGAGTGCTGGCGCATCTACATCAACTTCTCGATGCATGGCACCGCGAAGCTGGACGGCTCCGACGGTCTCTTCCTCAACTACTTCACCCCGGGGCCTCAGCACGAGTTCGCGCCCGAGCGGGCGAGCAACGGTGACATCCGGCTCTACCGCATCGCGACCAGCGGAGAGCTCGAGGAGGTGCAGCGCACGGGGAACATCACGACGGTCCCGCAGAAGTTCTTCCAGTACTACTTCACGAGCTGCGCGGCCGCCCGCGAGGCCCTCGGGGTCGTCATCGGCTCGTTCCAGCCTGGAGCGCTGGGGCTCGTCCAGGTGTCGGGCCCCCCGAGCCTGGCGGGCAGCGTCGTCGGCGCCACAGCACGTCAGGCTGGTGCCAAGGACGTCGTCGTGTGGGGCCTGGAGCACGGTACAGCGACGGCCCTCACCCAGGCGCAGGTGGTCTCCGACGGCGGCAGCCCCGTCGACGGCTGCTCCGCCTGACGGACCGCGTCCGTGCGCCCGGCAGGCACCCGCCCGCCGAGCGCACGGAGCCGCGCCGCACGAAGCGGCGACCCGTTGTCCCCCCGACCCCCCGTGGCTACCGTCGAGGGATGGGCGAATCGCGCCTCACCGTCGACGGGCACCCCGTCGTCGCGCTCGGACCCGGCACGTGGGACCTGTTCGCGGGCCTCGCCGAGCGGCACAACGGCGTGTGGGGCGGGTGCTGGTGCACGTACTTCCACCTGTACCCGGACCCCCAGGAGGAGCGCCGGGAGATCGGGCACCGCGAGCTCAAGCGGCGCCTGGTGATGGCGGGGCGCGCGCACGCCGCGCTCGTGCTCGACGGTGACGAGGCCGTCGCGTGGGCGCAGTACGGCACGGTCGCCGAGGTGCCCAACATCCACCACCGCAAGCAGTGGGAGGCGGAGACGACGCAGCGCCCCGACTTCCGGATCACGTGCCTGTTCGTGGACCGCCGGTACCGGCGCGCGGGCATGGCGGCCGTCGCGGTGCGCGGGGCGCTGGCGCTGATCGCGCAGGCCGGCGGCGGGCTCGTCGAGTCCTACCCGCACGACCTGCCGCCGGGGAAGAAGCCGTCGTCGTCGTTCCTCTACAACGCCACGCGGACGATGTACGAGCGCCTCGGGTTCACGTACCAGCGGCCCAAGGGCGTCGGGAACTGCGTGATGACGCTGCAGGTCCCGGCCGCGTAGCCGCCGGAACCTTCCGCGCCCCCGGACCTGGGCAGGGGCGGGCGCGCGCTGCGAACGTACTCGCGGGGCCGATCCTCGGCGGCGTCCTGCTGCACCGCGGGCGGCTGCGCCCGCGGTCGCAGGACGCGTGCCGGACCCGGGCGGGGGATGCCCGGGCACGGAGCGGCGGGCGCCGCGCCGGGGTCGGGACCCCTGGCCGCGGCGCCCGCCGTGTGCCGTGCGTCGTGCGTCAGACGAACCGGCCCCGGGCGAACCCGGCGACGATCCCGCCGATCCCGAACAGCGCCGCCGCCGCGATGCCCCGCCCGACCGAGCTCGCGCCGGCGCCGTCGGCCGCCGCGATGTCGATCGAGTAGGCCGTGACGGACGTCGCGCCCTCGGGGCCGCCGTACGCCATCGACTCGGTCGCGGCGCGCTCGGCACCGGCCTTGATGACGGCGTACTTCACGCCGTAGTCGGCGGCCGTGCCGGCACCGGTCTCGACGAGCACCGAGGTGCCCTCCTGCGACAGGCGGGTCGCACCGTCGACGAGCGCCGGGGCACCCTCGGCGGCCGTGCCCACGCCGTCGGCGAGGGTCTGGGATCCGTCGGCCGCGTCACGCAGGCCGTCGGACAGCTCCCTCGACCCGTCGGCGGCCGTCCGGATGCCGCTCGACAGCTTCGTCGCCCCGTCGGCCGCCGTGCGGGCACCGTCGGCGAGGGCCCGCGACCCGTCGGCCGCGGGTCGCAGACGGTCGGCGAGGGTCAGGGCCCCGTCGGCCGCGGCGCGCACCCCGTCCGACAGGGCGGCGGACCCCTCGGCTGCGGGACGCAGACGGTCGGCCAGGGTCTGCGAGCCGTCGGCTGCGTCGCGCAGCCCGGCCGACAGCCGCTGCGCGCCCGGCGCGAGCCGGCCGGTGCCCGCGGCGAGGTCGGCGGCGCCGTCCGCGAGGGTCCCGGCCCCGACGGACAGCCGCGCCGAGCCGTCGCGCAGCTCTGCCGCGCCGGCCGACAGCTCGCCCAGGCCGTCCACGAGCGCCTGCCCGCCGGTGGACAGCTCCCCGACGCCCGCGGTGAGCGACGCGATGCCGCCGCGCAGCGTCTCGTCCTCCGCGGTCTGGCCCTCGACGCCGACGGCCGCGCGGACGCTCGCCACGACACCGGCCGTGAGGAGGTCGAGACCTCCGTCGGTCATCGCGAGGCCCTCGCGGAGGCCGGCGGCCTTCGCCTCACCGGTCTGGTCGAGCGGGCACGACGGGGAGACGGTGTTGGACAGCCCGCAGCGGGCGGCCTCCAGGCGCGTGACGACGTTGCTGGTGACGCCCGCGAGACCGGTGAACGCCGGCGCGAGCGGCACGGGCGTGGTCGGCGCGGCGGCGTACGCCGTCGGGTTGTACAGCGTGGCGAGCTGCTGGAACTGACCCTTCTGGGTCGGGTCCGAGGTCTGGGCCGCGAGCCCGGTGAAGAGCTGCGCCAGGGCGCCCATCTGCTGGGCGTCGGTCGCAACGGTCACCACGGCGGTCGTCGAGCCGAGGACGCCGTACACCGCGGCGAGCTGCCCCTGCAGGCCCTGCAGCGTCGTGAGCCCGTCGAGCAGGGCGGTCACGCCGCCCTGGAGGCGCGTGATGCCGTCCTTGATCGGCTGGGCCTGCGTCGGCACGCCGCCGATGTCGGTGTACATCTTCTCGAGACCGGCGTCCATGGTCGCCAGGCCGTCGCTGACGAGCGTCAGGCCGCCGAGGAGCTCGGGGACCGCCTCGCCCGCGGAGGTCATGCCGGCGTCCAGGGCCTCGGCGCCGGCCGCGAGCGCGGTCGCACCCTCGTCGAGCGCGTGGGTGCCCGCCGCGACCGCGCCGGCGCCCTGGTGCGCCGCCGCGAGCCCGGCGGCGATCTCCGCGGCGCCGGGTGCGAGCTCGTCGTTGAGTCCGGCGGCGAGGCGGCCGGCGCCGGGGACGGCGTCCTGGGTGAGGCCGTCGGCGAGCCGCGCGGCGCCGGGGGCGAGCTCGCCGTCGAGCGCGCCGGCGAGCCGGGCGGCGCCGGGGACCGCGTCCTTGGTGAGGCCGTCGGCGAGCCGCGCGGCGCCGGGGGCGAGCTCGCCGTCGAGCGCGCCGGCGAGCCGGGCGGCGCCGGGCGCGGCGTCCTTGGTCAGCCCGTCGGCGAGGCGGGTTGCACCGGGTGCGGCGGTGTCGTTCAGCCCGGCCGCGAGCTTGTCGGCGCCCTCCTGGAGCTGCAGGAGCCCGTCGAGGAGCGTCGCGGCGCCGTCGCGCAGCTTGAGCAGGTTGCCGTCGATCTCCGTGGCGCCCTCGGTGAGGCGGATGCCGCTCTCCGCGCCGCCCTCGTAGCTGGCCGAGCCGCCCTTGAACGACGGGCTCGTGAGCGGCGACACGGGCAGCACGGACACGTTGGCCGCGGGGATGCGCCCGCCCGTGATCTTCGCGGTGTAGCCGAACTCCGCGACCGGCGACCCGATCGGCGGGAACAGGGTCATCGTGTAGCTCATCCTGGTGCCGCCGCGCCCGTCGCCGGCCATGTTGGCCTCGGCCGACTCGATCGCGGTGAACGACGGTGGCAGCGTCGTGGTGAGCTGGCCGACGAACGGGATCACCGTCTCGGCGGTCGCTGTGGCCTGCCTGCCCGTGCCGTCGTCGTACGTCACCTGGTCCTGGCGGGTGGTGAGGTTGGTGACGGTGTACCGGACCTCGAGCGTGCCGGAGCGGCCGACGACGGCGCCGGCGGAGACCTTCTCCCCGTCGAGCCGGTAGTCGACCTCGATCTTCACGGGCAGCTCGCCCGTGAAGTCGCTGACCGTGCGCAGACGCTGCTTGCCGTCGACCGTGACGGTCGCCTCGAGCGCGTCGTCGCGGACGGTGTAGCCGCCGAACCCGTCGAGGTTGCGCAGGCCTCGGGTCGAGACCGGGTTGACGACCGTGGTCGTGCCGGTGCCGCTGAACGCGAGCTGGTCGTAGACGCGTGCGACCTGCAGGCGGCCGTCAGCGTCCATGCGTGCCTGGACGGTCTCGGTGTTGGTGACGACGACGTCGCCGGAGGCGGCGGCCAGGGGGCCGGCGGCCGAGGCCGGGACGGCCAGCAGCAGCGCGAGCGGCAGGCCGAGCGTGCCCGCGCCGGCGCGGCGCAGGGCCGTGCGGCGGGCGGCGGACGTGCGTCGAGCGGACGTGCGACGGGGGGACGGTGCGCTCACGTCAGGCCTCCGGGGTGGACTCGAAGGGGCGGAACGGGCGGCCGTCGGGCACGGCCCGCGACGACGGCGTGGCAGGGGCTCGCGGGGCCGGTGCGGCGACCGGCGCCGGCGCGGGTGCGGCCTCGGCGGGCGCGGCGCCGACGGGCTGGAGGTGCCGGACGTCCCGCTCCGCCACCTCCCGCCGACGCTCGGTCTCGCGGTCGACCTGCACGACGGGCCCGAGCAGGGCTGTCGCGAGGAACCCGGCGCCCGCGGTGAGCAGCACGGCGGTCGCGTGGACGGGCGACGTCGTGGCGAACCCGGACGGGTCGGCGGCGTACGGCGCCTCGTAGGACCCGGCCATCGCGGCGGCGCCGAGCAGCGTCGCCCACAGCGGCAGCTTCCCGCCGGTGCCGGCGCCGACGGCGAGGCACACCAGGACGACGACGAGCACGGCGACGGCGCGCCCGCTGGGGGCGTCGGGCAGCAGCGCGGCGCGCAGCAGGTACCCGATCCAGGCGGCGGCGAACCCGGCGGCGAACGCCCCGGCGCGCTGCGCGGGCGTGCGGTCGGGCACGAGCCCGAGGGCCCCGCCGAGGGCGGCCCCGAGCAGGGCGACGCCCTGGACCTCGGCGCCGAGGACGCCGGAGAGCAGGACGGTGAGGGTCGCGAGGACGGCGAGGAAGACGCCCGCGAGCACGTGTCTGATCATGACCACCTCGTTGTGGTGCGAGACGTGACGCCCGGCCGGGGGCGGGGGAGGTCGGGTCGGGACCTTGGTCCCACGCCGGACCGAGCGCGGCCTGTCTAGCAGCGCACACAGTGGCTCGAACAGTCGGTACTAGGTAACTCCCACCGTCCGGGCGTACATCGTGACCCTGGCGTTACTCACCAGTACGCCGTCAGGCGCCGCCCAGGTGCTCCGCGCGCAGGTGCGCCGCGTACGCGGCGGTCGCCGCGGCCGACGCACCGCGCTCGCTGCCCGTCCGGACCCGCGCCGGGACCACGGGGACCCGCCCGCCGTCGCGCGTCCGCACCACGAGCACCCCGACGTCCGACCCCGGCGCCCGCTCGGCGTCCACTGACACCACGTCCACCCACGGCACCTCCAGCAGCGGCGTACCGCGCCCGTCGAGCCAGACCTCCAGCGCCGTCACGGTCTCGACGAGCGTCAGACCCGCCCCCATGAGGCGGGGCAGCCGGGTGCGGACCCTCCGGCGGGCCAGCTCCTCCACGAACCCCGCGCCCTGCGTGGCCCGCCACCGCGCCGCGCCGAGGCGCTCGCGGTCCAGCCGGCGGGCGGACGCCTCGCGCAGCTGCCGCCGCCGCCACGCGTACCAGGCGATCCCGCCGATGCTCAGCACCAGCCCGAGGGTCACCCCGAGGTTCGTCTCCCACGACCCGGCGTGCCGCCTCACCTGCACCGTCGCGACGACGACCAGCGGGACGACCGCCAGCACGAGCGAGCGGACGACGGGGGCCAGCGTCGAGCCCGTCCACACCGGGCGGCCCTTCTCCTCGCGCAACGCCGCGACCACGTCCTCGACCGGGTGCCCGAGCGCCACCGCGAGCCGGTGCGCGTCGGCCCGCGTCAGCCGCCACGCCACGACCGTCCCCGCCGCGTCCACCACCGCGGACGTGCCGTCGTCCTGCAGCAGCGTCCGGTGCGAGCGCGGCCGACGCAGCCGCCGGTCGGGCAGAGACCGGCGCCCGTGCCGCCGGCGCCACGCCCCCGCCACCGTCATGAGCAGGAACCGCTCGACGACGTGCGCGTCGCGCGTCACCAGGTGGATGCCCCGCACGCTCTCGCCCTCGACGCCCCACACCGCGAGCGTCCCGTCCAGCTCGTCGACCACCACGTCCGTCGCCGGTCCCTCGACGTGCAGCGGGGCGGATCCGCTCACCACGTGGCCCGACTCCCGCAGGGCGTCCACCACGAAAGGCCGGACGGGCAGGCGCGGCTCGAGAGGCACGGCGCGAGGGTACCGGCCCTCGGGTGGACGCCGGACGGCCCGTGCGCGTCACGCCGTGAGCACTTCCTCGTCCCGCTCGACCAGGGGGAGCAGGGCCGCCGGCGAGGTGTCCGGGGGCCGCCTCCACCCTTCGATGCAACCTCCGCGGTTGGTCCCCGCGCCCGGCGCGGCCGCACCCCCCGGATTCCTAGCGTCGAGCCATGCCCGACCGGCTCCGACGAAAGGGACTCCGATGAGCACCGTCACCGCACCAGCACCCCCGCAGCAGCAGCGCGGCAGTGTGCTCGACCTGATCCGCCGCCGCCCGCTGCTGGCGTTCTTCGTGCTCGCGAACGCCGCGAGCTGGCTCGCGTGGCTCCCGTACATCCTGTCGAACCACGGCCTGGGGCTCTGGGACTTCAGCTTCCCCGGCGGCTTCGTCGGCGGGCAGCTGCTCGGGATGCTGCCCGGCGCCTACCTCGGCCCCATCGGCGCGGCGCTGGCCGTGACCGCGATCGCCGAGGGGCGTGACGGGCTGCGCCGGTGGGCGCGTCGCCTGTGGAACTGGAAGGTCAGCTGGAAGTGGTATGTCGGCATCCTGCTCGGCGTCCCCACCGCCCTGGTCCTGTCCGGGCTGGTGTTCTCCGGCGGGCAGGCGAGCATGCCGTCCACCGTGGTGCTGGTCGGGCTGCTGCCCGGCCTGCTGTTCCAGATGGTGACGACGGGCCTGGCGGAGGAGCCGGGCTGGCGCGACTTCGCGCTGCCGCGCATGCAGCGGATGATCGGCGCACCCGGCGCGGCCG
The DNA here is from genome assembly GCF_000092865.1 of Cellulomonas flavigena DSM 20109. Lineage (GTDB taxonomy): Bacteria > Actinomycetota > Actinomycetes > Actinomycetales > Cellulomonadaceae > Cellulomonas > Cellulomonas flavigena. The sequence continues at coordinate 318,517 of NC_014151.1, forward strand.
TCGTCATCGGCGCGCTGTGGGGCGTGTGGCACCTGCCGCTGTTCGTCACCGAGTGGGCCGAGTGGAGCGGCACGGCCTGGTACCGGGGGCCGGAGTTCGTGGCCTTCTGCATCGCGTTCAACGTCGTCATGACGTGGGTGTTCAACCGCACCGGGCAGAGCCTGCCGATGGCGATGCTGCTGCACGTCAGCGTCAACAACTTCGCGGGCGCCTGGAGCGAGATCTTCCCGACGTGGGACAGCCCGATGTTCCAGCACGTGCTGCTGGCGGCGGCGACCGCGGGCGCCGCCGTGGCCCTCGTGGGCACGCGGGGTCGCCTCGGGTACGACCCGCAGCAGGCTGACGGGCTCGAGCACCGCCTCCCTGCGGCGCGTCTATCGTGACGTCGATGACTCCCGCTCAGCAGCGCCGCCGGCCGACGGACGTCGTGCCGGCGGTCTGCTGGCTGCTCGCGGTCGCGGTGCTCGCCGTGCCGGCCCTGGCACAGGGCACCGGCCCGACGCCCGCGCGCGGCGCGCCCGGGTTCGGCGACGCCGCGTGGTGGTGGGCCCTCGGGCTGCTGACCCTGCAGGCCGTCGTGGTCGCCCGCTGCGGCACTCGGCCCCGTGCGGCGGTGCTCCTCGTGGCCGGTGTGCTGCCGGGGTTCGTCGTGCTCGGCGAGGCGATCGGCGTGGCTCTCGTCGCCGTGATCGTCGCGACGTACCGCGCGGTGCTGGCGCGCCCCGCCCGCCCGCTCGTGCCCACCCTGGTCGCCGCCGGCGCGCTGGTCACCGCGAGCGTCGCGGCCGCCGACGTCGGGATCGGGAACCGCGGCTGGGCGGTGGCGCTGGCGGGTGTGCTGCAGGCCGTCGCCGCCGTCGTGCTGCCGCTCGTGCTCGCCGGCGTCGTGGGGGCACGGCGGGACGCGGTCGACGCGCTCGCGCGCAGCGCGGCAGCCCTCGAGCGGGAGCGCGACGCGCGCGTGCAGGTCGCGGTCGAGCGGGAGCGCACGGCGATGGCCCGCGAGCTGCACGACATCGCCGCGCACCACCTGTCCGGGATCGCGGTGATGACGGGCGCGATCGGCCGTCAGATCGACGTCGACCCCGAGGGGGCCAAGAAGGCCGTCGCGCAGGTGCGCGAGCAGAGCACCGCGATGCTGCGGGACCTGCGCAACCTCGTCGTGCTGCTGCGCGACGCGACCCCGTCCGAGGCTGACGGGGAAGTCCGCATGGAGACGCTCGCGGGCGTCGCCGACCTGGTCGCCCGCGCCCGGGCGACGGGCCAGGACGTCACGCTGAGCGAGACCGGCCCGGTCGCCGACGTCGCGACGTCGGGTGCGGTCGGGCCGCTCGCGCAGCTCGCCGCGTACCGCGTCGTGCAGGAGGCGCTGTCCAACGCCGCCCGCCACGCGCCCGGCGCGCGGTGCGACGTGCGGCTCGACGCGGGCACGGCCGGCCGCGTCGAGGTCGAGGTCCGCAACGGGCCCAGCGGCCCAGGCCTCGAGCCGGCGGCGCACGAGCCCGGCTACGGTCTGGTCGGGATGCGGGAGCGCGCCGAGCTCACGGGCGCCACCCTGCGGTACGGGCCCACCGTCGACGGCGGGTGGCAGGTGCGCATGGTGGTGCCGGTGGGGGAGGTCGTGGCGCAGCCCGTGGCGGACGCGACGCGTGAGGAGCAGGACCGATGACCCAGGGGACCGTGCGCGTCGTCGTCGCCGACGACCAGCCGCTCGTGCGTGCCGGGCTGTCGACCGTCATCGACACCGAGCCCGGGCTGGAGGTCGTGGGGCAGGCGGGCGACGGCGCCACGGCCGTCGCGCTCGCGCACGAGCTGCGGCCCGACGTGGTGTGCATGGACATCCGCATGCCCGGCACCGACGGCATCACCGCGACCCGCGCGCTGTGCGGCCCGGACGTCACCGACCCCATCCCGGTGCTGGTGCTCACGACGTTCGACGTCGACGAGTACCTGTTCGGCGCGCTGGAGGCCGGCGCCTCGGGGTTCCTGCTCAAGGACGCCGAGCCCGCGACCCTCGTCGAGGCCGTGCGCTCGGTGGCCGCCGGGCACGGCATGCTCGCCAACGCCCTGACGCGCCGCGTGCTGCGGGAGGTCGTGACGCGCCGCCGCACCCAGCCCGTCACGGCGGCGCGTGCGAGCGAGCTGCTGACGCCGCGCGAGCTCGACATCCTGCTGCTGCTCGCGCAGGGCATGTCCAACGAGGAGATCGCGCGCGAGCTGTACCTCGAGGTGTCGACCGTGAAGTCCCACCTGGCGCGGGCGATGCCGAAGCTCGGCGTGAGGTCGCGGCTGCAGGCCGTGGTGTGGGCGTACCAGAACGGGATCGTCGACGTGCCGCGCTGAGGCCCGGGATGTGCAGGGTTCGTCCTGCTCAGCGTGACGAACCCTGCACACCGCGGAACGTCAGACGGGGGGAGATCAGGTAGCCGTAGTCCTCCGGGGCCAGCTCGCTCACGCCGTCGAAGGGGTCGACGACCCGTGGGCGGGGGTACGTCCCGTGCGAGGCCTCCAGGACCAGGCACGCCTCCGACGCGATCCGCCGCACGCGCACCTCCTCCTCGAGATCGAGGTCCACGTCGGGGACGCCCATGTGCCAGCGGGCGACGTGGCTGCGACCGATGTCACCCGGGACGAGCAGGGCGTACGTGCCGTGCTCGTCCGTCCTGCGCAGCACGTCGACCACCAGGCCGAGCACCTGGTCGCGGCGGCGCAGGAGGTAGTGGTCACGCGCGCGGCCGCGGTCGTCCTCGTCGGGCCTGTCCGACCCGCAGCGCACGAGCGCGTACCCGGCCGCCTCGTCGACGACGTGGTAGCGGTCGAGCACCTCGATGCCCTCGCCGAACAGGGCGGAGACGTCGCGGCGGTCGGCCTTGCGGTACTCGAACACGGTGGTCCTCCCGATGCGGCGGCAGACGTGCGTGCCTGCACCGGACCGTACCGACGGGTTCGGTGCGGCACCGGAGGGCCGGTGCGGTTCACCCGTTCGGCCCAGCGCGGGCCGCAGACCGGGCTGCCCGAGGAGCCTCGTCCGCCGGCGACCATCTCCCGGGCGCACCTTTCCTCCGCGGTCCCCACCCCGTACCGTTGGTACACCAACGAATGGCGACGACGCCAGGAGGTCACCGTGCACCAGATGGACGGCACCGCCGACACCCCGGAGCTGACGCAGCTCTACGCGGACTTCGAGGCCGAGAGCCTCGCGCCCCTGTGGACCCAGCGCGACGACCTCATGCCGATGTCGCCGTCCCCGAAGGCCGTGCCCTACGTGTGGCGGTGGAAGGCCCTGTACGACATCGCCCGGCGCTCCGGCGACCTCGTGCCCGTCGGCCGCGGCGGCGAGCGGCGCGCCATGGGCCTGGCCAACCCCGGCCTGCCCGGCACCGCCTACGCCACGCCCACCCTGTGGTGCGCCATCCAGTACCTCGGCGGCCACGAGACCGCGCCCGAGCACCGGCACAGCCAGAACGCCTTCCGGTTCGTCGTCGAGGGCGAGGGCGTGTGGACCGTCGTCAACGGCGACCCCGTCGCCATGCGCCGCGGCGACCTCCTCCTGACCCCCGGCTGGAACTACCACGGCCACCACAACGACACCGACCAGCCCATGGCGTGGATCGACGGCCTCGACGTGCCGTTCTCGCACTACGCCGACGTCGGGTTCTTCGAGTTCGGCTCCGAGCGCGTGACGGACGAGGCGTCCCCGGACGTCTCCCGCTCGGAGCGCCTGTGGGCCCACCCCGGCCTGCGCCCGCTGTCCGGTCTGCAGGACCAGACGTCGTCCCCGCTGGCCGCGTACCGCTGGGAGCACACCGACCGCGCCCTCACCGAGCAGCTCAAGCTGGAGGACGAGGGCCACCCCGCGACGGTCGAGCAGGGCCACGCCGCCGTCCGGTACACCAACCCCACGACCGGCGGGGACGTCATGCCGACCATCCGCTGCGAGTTCCACCGCCTGCGCGCCGGTGCCGAGACCGCCACCCGCCACGAGGTGGGGTCGGCCGTGTGGCAGGTGTTCGAGGGCGAGGGGACCGTCGTGCTCGGCGGCACCGAGCACCGCGTCGAGACCGGGGACCTCTTCGCCGTCCCGTCCTGGGTGCCGTGGTCGCTGCACGCCGACACGCAGTTCGACCTGTTCCGGTTCACCGACGGGCCGATCATCGACCGCCTCCACTTCACGCGCACCTACCTGCCCGGCCGCCGCAACGAGGACCTCGCGTGAGGCTCGGGACGCTGCGCCTCGCGGTGCCCGGCCAGGCGCCCGAGGCGACCGTCGCCGTGCGCGTCGACGACGGCCACGCGGTCGAGATCCCCGGCGTCGCGGACGTCGGCGCGCTGCTGGCGGCCGACGGCTGGCGCGCGCTCGCGGCCGGCGCCGACGGGCGGCGGCACGCGCTCGCGGACGTCGAGCCCCACGCCTGGGCGCCGCCCGTGCTGCGCCCGTCGAAGATCGTGTGCGTCGGGCTCAACTACCGCCACCACATCCTCGAGATGGGGCGCGAGCTGCCCACGCACCCCACGCTGTTCGCCAAGTTCCCGGAGGCGCTGATCGGCCCGTACGACCCGATCGTGCTGCCCGCGCGCGCGGCCGACGCCGTCGACTGGGAGGGGGAGGTCGCGGTCGTCGTCGGGGCGACGGCCCGTCGGCTCGACGACACCGCGGCCGCCTCAGCCATCGCCGGGTACGCCGTGCTCAACGACGTCACGATGCGCGACTACCAGTACCGCACGGCGCAGTGGCTGCAGGGCAAGACGTTCGAGGCGACGACGCCCTTCGGCCCGTGGCTCACGGTGGCGGACGGACCGCTGACCGGCGAGCTCACCACCGACGTCGACGGCGAGAAGGTGCAGCGCACCGCCGTCGACGACATGGTGTTCGGCCCCGCGGAGCTCGTCGCGTACGTCTCGCAGATCCTCACGCTGCACCCCGGCGACGTCATCGCGACGGGCACGCCCGGCGGCGTCGGGCACGCCCGCACGCCCCCGCGCTACCTGCGTCCCGGGAACGTGCTCACCACGTCGGTCACCGGGCTCGGCGAGCTGCGCAACGACGTCGTCGCGGAGGCCTGATGCCCGCGCGCACCGACCGGACGACCGACCCTGCGCTGCGCGCGGGCCTGCTCCTGGCACGACGCGGGCAGGCGTACTTCTCGCGCCAGCTCAACGAGCTCGCCAACGACGAGCTCGACGCCCCGTCGCTCGTGCCCGGCTGGACGCGGCGGCACGTCGTCGCGCACGTCGGCCTCAACGCCCGCGCGCTGACCCGGCTCACCGAGTGGGCCGCGACGGGCGTCGAGAACCCCATGTACCCGTCGCGCGAGGCCCGCGACGAGGAGATCGAGTACGGCGCCACCCTGCCCGCCCGCGCACTGCGGAACCTGTCCGCGCACGCCGCGGTCCACCTCGACGTCGAGTGGCGCGACCTCGCGCCCGAGGCGTGGGACGCGCCCGTGCGGACCGCGCAGGGCCGCGTGGTCCCCGCGAGCGAGACCGTGTGGATGCGGACCCGCGAGGTCTGGGTGCACGCGGTCGACCTCGACCACGGGGCGTCGTACCGGCAGTTCCCGGCGGAGCTCGTCGACGCGTTGCTCGACGACGTCCGCCGGATCTGGCGTGCCCGGTCCGTGCCCGGCCCCGTGCCGGTGCTCGAACCCACGGACCGGGCCGGGGCCGCGGTGGGGACCGCGGCCGAGGCTGCGGTGGGGACCGCGGCCAGGGCCGGCGCCGTCCGCTCGGGGGACGCGGACGGTGCCGGCTCGTCGGACGGTCCGGCCGCCGTCGGTGGGTCGGTCGGTGCGGTCCGGGTCCGTGGCAGGGCGGCGGACCTCGCCCGCTGGGCGACGGGCCGCGGCGGCGCCCACCTCCTGACGACGTCCGACGGCACCCCCGTCCCGCCCCCACCCCCCTGGCTCTGACCCACCCCACCCCAGGCCGCGAGCCGTCACCCCACCCCCACCCCGGGCCGCGAGCCGTCGTTCGAGCCCCACCCCCAGGCAGCGAGCCGTCGTTCGAGCCCCACCCCAGGCCGCGAGCCGTCGTTCGAGCCCCACCCCAGGCCGCGAGCCGTCGTTCCAGCCCGGAGCCCCCACGTGAGCAGTGGCGGGTGGGGCGGGCGCCCGCAGAGACCAGAGGCGGAGCGGTTCGTCCGGCGAGGTGGTGGAGTGCGGGGTGCTGGGCTGCGACGATGTCGTCGTGACCGACCCGCTGCCGCTCGACCTCGCGCGGCACACCGGGTTCCTCGTGCGCCGCACGCAGCAGGCGCACCTCGCCGTGTGGGCCCAGGAGGTCGGCCCCCGGCTGACGAACGTGCAGTTCGGGGTGCTCAACGTGCTGCACCAGCGGGGTGAGGCCAGCCAGCGTGAGCTGTGTGACCAGCTGGACCTCGACCGGTCGACGGTCGCGGGGCTCGTCGCCCGGCTGGAGGGGCGCGGGCTCGTCGCGCGGGCACGGGCCACCGCGGACCGGCGCCGCAACGTCGTCCGCCTCACGGCCGAGGGTCTCGACCTGCTCGCCGACGTCGCCGGCGCGGCGGCTCGCGTCGACCACGTCCTCACGTCCGCGCTCACGCCGCAGGAGCGGCTCACTCTCCAGGCGCTGCTCACCAGGGTGCTCGATGCCGCACCCTCGGCGACGTCGGACTGACGGGATCGCTCTCTCGCGAGGGAAGGGTGCGGGGCTGGATCGACGGCTCGCGGGAGGGGGTGGGGAGGTCCTCTGCTCGGGGAGCCGACTCGCAGGCTCGCCGGTAGCGTGACGGGATGGCTGACGGAGACTCGCCGCGACGCCTCATCCAGCCGCGTCGCCTGCTCGACTGGTACGCCGACCAGCCCGTGCTGCGGGCCGTCGTGCCCGGTGTCCTGCTCGGTGTGCTCGGGCTGCTGGTCTTCGGGGTGATGTTCGACGCGGTCCAGGAGCAGGACGACTTCGCCCTGTGGGACGAGCCGGTCCTGGAGTTCCTGTACGACGTCCGCACCGACGTCGTCACCACGATCCTCGCCGCGCTGACGTTCGTCACCGGTCCGGCCGTGCTGCCGTTCATCGTGCTGGTCGCGTGCGTCGCTTGGGGCGTGGCGCGGCGCGAGTGGTGGCGGCCGGCCCTGCTCGCCGGCGCGATGATCGGCTCGACCGTGCTCTCGCTGCTGGTGAAGGGCCTCGTCGCCCGGCCGCGGCCGCCGGAGGAGACGATGTACATCCCCGGCTCGGAGACGACCGGGTCGTTCCCGTCCGGCCACACCATCGGGACGGCGACGTTCCTGCTGGTCGCCGGGTACCTCGTCGTGAGCCGGCGCCGGTCCCGGGGGGTCGTCGTCGCCTGGCTGGTCGCAGGGCTGCTCGGCACCGCCGCGGTCGCGCTCAGCCGCCTGTACCTCGGCTACCACTTCCTCACAGACGTCGTCGCGGCGAGCGGCCTGGCCGTCGTCGTGCTCGGCGTCGTCACCGTCGTCGACCGGCTGCGCGTCCTGCGCGGCATGCCGGTGGAAGAGCCGGAGCCCGGGTGGAGCCCGGACGCCCCGCTCGCTCCGACGTCGCGCGAGCACTGACGCGCGACCGAATCGCGACCCCGTGGCCCGGGGGTGCGGGGGTGCGGGGTGGGGCTCGAACGACGGCTCGCGGACTGGTGCGGTGCTGGCGGGGCTGGAATGACGGCTCGCGGCCTGGGGTGGGGGTGCGCGGGTGGGTCAGTGGGGGGTGGGGAGCGGGGTGCCGCGCTTGGCGCGCTGGATCTGCTCGTAGACGTGGGTGCGCAGCTCGGTGAAGCGCGGGAGCGCCCGGGTGGTGAGCTGGTCGCGCTCGTCGGGGAGGTCGATGCGCAGGTCCTCCTGGACGACGGTCGGTGACGACGACAGCATGAGCACCCGCTCGCCCAGGTACACCGACTCGTCGATGTCGTGCGTGACGAACAGGACGGTGACGCCGAGGTCCTTCCAGACGCGGCGCACGAGGTCCTCGAGGTCGGCGCGGGTCTGGGCGTCGACGGCGGCGAAGGGCTCGTCCATGACGAGCACCTCGGGCTGGTACGCGACGGCGCGGGCGATGGCGACGCGCTGCTGCATACCGCCCGACAGCTGCCACGGGTAGGTGTCGAGCGCGTGCCCGAGCCCGACCTCCTGCAACGCCTCCTCGACGACGCGCGCCCGCTCGCCGCGCGGCACCCCGCGGGCCTTGAGCGGCAGCCCGACGTTGTCGCGCACGGTCAGCCACGGGTACAGCGAGCGCCCGTACTCCTGGAAGACGACCGCCATCTTGGCGGGCGGTGCGGTGACCTCGCTGCCGTCGAGCACGACCGACCCCGCGGTGGGGGGCAGCAGCCCGGACAGGCACTTGAGCAGCGTCGTCTTGCCGCACCCGGACGGCCCGACGATGCACACGAGCTCACCGGGGCGCACGTCGAAGGTGATGGAGCCGACGGCCTCGACCGGGCCGGACGCGCCCGGGTAGGTCTTCTTCAGCTCCCGGACGGAGAGCAGGGGAGTCTCAGCCACGTGCGACCTCTCTCGAGCCGTGGTACCAGTGCAGCACCCGCCGTTCGACGAGCTGGAAGACCGCGGCGACGACGACGCCGACGACGCCGAGCAGCAGGATGCCGCCCCACATCTCCGCGACCATGTACTGCCGCTGGAAGTAGACGATCTGGTAGCCGAGGCCGGACGACGACGCGAACATCTCCGAGATCACCATGAGGATCAGCCCGATCGACAGGCACAGCCGGATGCCGGCCATGATCTGCGGGCTCGCGGCGGGCAGCACGACGTACCGGTAGGCCAGCAGCCCGCGCACGCGGTACGACCGCGAGGTGTCGACGAGCACGGGGTCGGTGCCGCGCACACCCTCGACGGTGTTGAGCAGCACGGGCCAGACGCTCCCCGAGACGATGACGGCGAGCTTCATGGAGTCGTCGATGCCGAGCAGGAGCATGAGGACGGGCACGAGCACGACGGGCGGGATGGCGCGGAAGAACTCGAGCATCGGCTCGAGCAGCGCGCGCAGCCACGGGGTCGCGCCGATCGCGGTGCCGGCGACGATGCCGATGACGATCGACAGCAGCACCCCGACCGCGAACCGCCCGAGGCTGGGCAGCACGTCGCCCGTGAGCGTGTCGGGGTCGAGCCAGGTGCGGGTGAACGCCTGCAGGACGCGCGCGGGCGACGGGAGGTAGAGGTTGGTGGTGCCCTGCGTGGCCAGCGCCCAGCCGACGACGAGCAGCAGCGGCAGCCCGGCGGCGTAGGCGGCGGGGACGAGGACGCGGCGCGCGACGCCCATCAGGCCACCCCCTCCTTGCGCACGGACGGGTGCCAGTGCAGCACGCGCCGCTCGACGAGCCGGGTCGCGAGGTTGACGAGCAGGCCGAGCCCGCCGGTGACGAGCACGAGCGCGTACAGGCCGGGTGCGTCGGCGTTGGAGCGGTACACGTCGATCTGCCGGCCGATGCCGGGGTTGCCGATGACGAGCTCGGCGGTGATGGTCAGCACGAGCGCGATGGACGCGGCGAGCCGGAACCCGGTGATGACGTACGGCAGCGCGGTGGGCAGCACGACGTGCCGCAGGCGCTGCCAGCGCCCGAGGCCGAAGCTGCGTGCCGTGTCGTCGGCCACCGTGTCGACGTCGCCGACGCCGTAGAGCACCTGGACGAACACCTGCCAGAACGGCGCGTACACGACGATGACGAGCGCGGCCTCGCGCGACAGGCCGGCGAGCAGCACGGCGAGCGGGATGATCGCGACCGACGGGATGGGCCGCAGGAACTCCACGGTGGTGTGCGTCGCACGGCGCAGGAACGGCACGAGCCCGACGACGGTGCCGGCGACGACGGCTGCGACGACGGCGAGGCCGAGCCCGATCGCCCACGTGACGACGGTGTCCCCGAGCGCCTCCCAGAACCGCGGCGTGCCGAGCTCGGTGACCAGGCGCGCGGCGACGGTGGTGACGCGCGGCAGGAACCGGGGGTCCACGACCTCGGTGAGCGCGACCACCTCCCACGTCGCGGCGAAGCCGAGGACACCGAGCGCACCGAGCAGGGTGGACCGCCCGCTGCGCCGCCGGGCCCGCCGTGCGGGTGCGGGCCGCGGCCCTGCGCCGGCCCGGGCCGCGGGGGCGACGTCCCCGCGGCCCGGACCGGTCATCGTGTCGGCTGTCGGTGTCACTCGGCGACGAGGGCGTCGAGGTCCGGGGCCTGGTCGAAGAACTCGTGCTCGACGGCGAGGTCCGCCAGGCCCTGCAGGACGTCGCGGTCGAGCTCGGTCGAGAACGTCGGCAGGCGCAGGTTCTTCGCGGCGGGCTCGGGCAGGGACATCTCGTCGACGAGCGCCTGGCGCACGGCGTCGTCGTTGTCCGCGGCCCACGCGAACGCCTCGGTGAACGCCTCGCGCACCGCGTCGACGAGCTCCGGGTCGTCGGTGACCGTCTTCCCGGTCGTCTGCAGCACCAGCGTGGGCAGGCCGGGCAGCGTGGCCTGGTACGGGTCGACGACGCGCGCGCCGCCGGCGCCGACGATGATCGACACGAACGGCTCGGGCACCCAGGCGGCGTCGACGTTGCCCGCGTCGAGCTGGGCCTGCGCGTCGGGGAAGGCGACCTCGACGAACTCCACGGTGCTGGGGTCGCCGCCGTCGGCCTCGACCGCGGCCATGATCGTGAGGTCCCCGGCCGCGCCGAGCGAGTTGACGGCGACCTTCTTGCCGGCGAGGTCGGCGGGCGAGGAGATGTCGCTGCCGGCGCCGACGACCACGGAGTTGATGTCGTCCCCCTCGGCGAGGCTCTGGGCGTAGTTGGCGACGATCTTGACGTCGAGCCCTTGGATGCTCGCGCGCATGGCGCCGAACGGCTGGCCGACGGAGAAGTCGATGTCGCCGTTGAGCAGCGCCGGCATGGCCTGCGCGCCGCCCTGGATGGGCTGCACCGTGACGTCGAGCCCGTGCTCGGCGAACACGCCGGCCTCGACGGCCGCCCACAGGGGCGCGGTCTCGCTGATGCTCAGGGCGCCGATGGTGACGGCGCGGGGGGAGTTGGCGTCGGGCGGGGCGGCGGTCGCGTCACCGGTGCCCGTGTCGGTCGACGAGCAGGCGGCCAGCCCGAGCGACAGCGCCGCGACGAGCGCCGCCACGACGGCAGGGCGTCGGTTCATGGGGTCCTCAATTCTCCGTCGAATCTCGGGTTCCGCGGGACTGCTCCGCACGGCGCCGGGCGGGGCGTCGGCGACGATGTGTGACAATCGTCCGGCAATCGTGCAGTCGAATGTCACGCATGTCAATGATCCGGACGCAGGTCCACAGGCCCGGCCGGACGACCCCGTGCGACAATCGCGCGCATGTCCACGGGGTCCGACGACGCGCCCGTGCCGGCGCCCGGCGAGGTCCGGCGGCGGCCGGAGCAGCTGCTGCTCGCGTTCATGGGCGAGCTGATGGTCGGCGAGGGCGCGGCGCCCCTGCCCGCCGCGATCCTCATCGGCGTCCTCGGCGAGCTGGGCGCGGGGGAGGCCGCCACGCGGGCGGCGCTGACCCGCATGGCCGGGAGGCGCCTCCTCGCGACGGTCCGGACGGGGCGCACGGTCGCGTACGGCCTGACCCCCGAGAGCGAGCGCGTGCTGGCCGAGGCCCGGGGGCGCGTCTTCGACGAGGACCCGTTCGCGCCCCACGGCGAGGGCTGGACGCTCGTGAGCTTCTCGGTGCCGGAGAGCCGGCGTGACGTGCGGCACCGCGTGCGCGCGCAGCTCACGTGGGCGGGCTTCGGGCTGCTGCGTGACGGGTTGTGGATCGCGCCCGGTGAGGTCGACGTCGCGCAGGCGCTCGGCGGGCTGCAGCCGGACGGCCGCGACGACCTGGAGCTGCTGGCGTTCCGGGCGCACGAGGTGCCGGGGTTCTCGGCGGCGCGCAGCGTGCGCACGGCGTGGCGGCTCGACGCGATGCGCGAGCGCCACGAGCAGTTCCAGGCGCGCTGGGAGGGCCGCGACCCGGACGTGCCGCACGCGCTGTGCGACGTCACCGCGCTGGTCGCCGACTGGCTCGACCTGCTGCGCGCCGTGCCGCGCCTGCCCCCCGAGCACCTCGCGCCGGACTGGCCCGGAGGCCGCTCGGTCGCGGCGTTCCGGCGGCTGCACGCGGTGCTCGCGGAGCCGGCGCGCGCCGAGCTCGCGCGCCGGCTCGCGGACTGAGCGCGCAGGGACGCGCCGCTGTGCCGCACGGTCGGCGTGGCGACGCCGCCGACCCGGACGATCGTTCGACATCCGGCTGACGATCGTCACCGAACGTGTTGACGTCGACCGTTCCGGACGGCACGATCGCACGTCAACACCCCGCCGCCGCCGCGGCCCGCCCACGAGGATGTGAGCAGTGGCAGACGTCCCTCCACCGTCCGGAGACCTCGGTCGCGCCAACTACGCGACCATCTGGGACGCCGTCGCGCACGCCGTCCCCGACCGTGTCGCGGTGCAGGCGGACGGCGAGAGCATCACGTACGCGGACTTCCAGGAGTCCGCCGCGCGGCTCGCCGCGACCTTCGTGGCCCACGGCCTGGGCCCCGGCTCGACCGTCGCGATCTTCATGTACAACCGCCCCGAGTACCTGACGACGCTCTACGCGGCGTACAAGATCGGCGCGATCCCGGTGAACCTCAACTTCCGGTACCAGGGCGCCGAGCTCGCCGAGCTGCTGGAGACGTCACGCCCCGCCGCGCTCGTCCACCCGCGCAGCCTGTCCGCGGCCGTCGTCGACGCCGGCACGCGCGTCCCGCTGCCGGGCCTCGTGCTCGTCGTCCCCGACGACGCGCCGCCGGACGTCCCCGCGAGCCCCGGCACCCCGTTCGCCGCCGCGCTCGCGGCCGACCCGCTCCCGCCGCGCGAGCTCGACCCCGACCACCGGATCTTCATGTTCACCGGCGGCACCACCGGGCGGCCCAAGGCCGTGGTGTGGACCCACGGCAACCTCTTCGACAGCCAGCTCTTCTCCGTCTACGGCTCGCTGCCCGTCGACCCACCCACGTCGTTGGACGACGTCACGCGCCTGGCCGCCCGCGACGACCTGCCGCCGACCGTGTGCCTCCCGCTGCCGCCGATGATGCACGCCACCGCCCTGTTCAACGTCATGAACGCGATCGTCCTCGGCGGGACCGTGGTGTTCCTGTCCGCGGCGCGGTTCGACCCGCGCGCGGCGGTGCGGGCGATCGCGGAGCACCGCGTGACGCGCCTGGTCGTGGCGGGCAACGCCGTGGTCGGGCCGCTCGTCCAGGTGCTCGACACCGACCCCGACGCCGACGTCTCGTCGCTGACCACCGTGCTCAGCTCGGGCATGGTGTGGTCCGACGACCTCAAGCGGCGCCTGGCCGCGCACGCCCCGCACGCGACGCTCGTCGACATCCTCGGCTCCAGCGAGGGCGGCCCGTTCGCGTACGGCGTCGTGCGCGGCCCCGACGACTTCCCATGCCGCCCGCGGCTCGCGCCCGGCGCCGTCGTCCTGGCACCCGACCTCACGCCCGTCGAGGAGGTCGGTGGCACCGGCATGCTCGCCTACCGCGGCGCCATGCCGCTGGGCTACCACGAGGACCCGGTGCGCACCGCCCAGACGTACCCCGTGATCGACGGCGTCCGGCACGTCATGCCCGGCGACTGGGTGCGCGTGCTCGGCGACGGGTACGTCGAGCTGCTCGGCCGCGGGTCGGGCGTCGTCAACACCGGCGGCGAGAAGGTCTTCCCCGGCGAGGTCGAGAAGGTGCTGCTCGCGCTGCCCGGCGTGGCCGACGCCGTCGTCCTCGGCCTGCCGGACCCGCGCTGGGGCGAGGTCGTCACGGCCGTCGTCGTGCCCGAGCCCGGGGAGCCGCTCGCGCCCGCGCAGGTGCAGGACGAGGTCGGTCGGCGCCTGGCCGGGTACAAGAAGCCGCGGCGGCTGTACGTCATCGACGAGCTGCAGCGCAGCCCCAGCGGCAAGGTCGACATGCACCGACTGCGGCAGCGGCTCGCCGAGGGGCGGCCCGCCCTGGTGGACACGGCACTCGTGGACCCGTCGACGCTCGAGGGTGCGCCGGCCGAACCCGTCCCTGCCGACCCTGTGCCCACCGGTGCCGCGCCTGGCGACCCCGTGCCTGGCGACCCTGTGCCTGCCGACCCTGTGCCCGCACCCCACCCCGCACCCCACCCCGCGGAGAGCGCCCGATGAGGTTCACCGACGTCCACATCCCGTTCGGCCTGAGCTGGACCTCGCCGTTCGCCAAGTGGCAGGGCCCGCTGGCGGAGGTCAACAGCCTCGACCTCGCGGTCGACGTCACCGGGCGCGCGCTCGAGGCCCGCGGCCTGCCGCCCGAGGAGATCACCGAGTGGACGCTGGGCTGCACGGTCCCGCAGCAGCACGCGTTCTACGGCGTCACGGGGGTCTCGCGGCGCCTGGGTGCGGGCGAGCACGCGGGCCCGTGGATCTCGCGCGCGTGCGCGACGTCCGCGGCCGTGATCGAGCACCTCGCCACGCAGGTGCAGCTCAAGGCGCACACCACGACGATCGGCGTCATCACCGACCGCACGAGCAACGGTCCGCTCATGCTGTGGAGCAGCGCGGCCGGGCCCGGCGGCGCGCCCGTCAGCGAGCACTGGGTGCTCGACCCCATGACGCTCGACCCGACCACCGGGCAGAGCATGAACGACACCGCGGAGAACACCGCGCGCGACGCCGGGTACACCCGGGAGCAGGTCGACGAGGTCGCGCTGCTGCGGTACGAGCAGTACGCGAAGGCGCAGGCCGAGGGCATCCCGGCCGCGTACACCGTGCCCGTGCGCATCCCGCGGCGCCGCGGGGAGGACTGGCTCGAGCAGGACCACGGCGTCTTCCCGACGACCGCCGAGGGCCTGGCACGCCTGCGACCGGTGCAGGAGGGCGGCGTGGTCACGTACGGGGCGCAGACGCACCCGGCCGACGGGTGCGCGGGCGTCGTCGTCGCGTCCGGCGACCGCGCACGCGAGCTCGGCCGCGGCGGCGTCACCGCACAGGTCCTCGCCACCGGGTTCGCGCGTGCGGAGCCCGCGTACATGCCGAAGGCCCCGGTGCCGGCGGCGCTGCGCGCCCTGTGGGACGCGGGGCTGCGGATCGAGGACGTCGACGTCGTGACGACGCACAACCCGTTCGCCGTCAACGACCTGTGGTTCGCCGAGCAGACCGGCTTCCCGCTCGAGCGCATGAACCCGTACGGCTCGTCGCTCGTCTACGGGCACCCGCAGGGCCCCACCGGTGCGCGCGCCGTCACCGAGCTCGTCCACGCGCTGCACGCGCGCGGGGGCGGCACGGGCCTGTTCACCGGCTGCGCCGCGGGCGACGCGGCCGGTGCCGTCGTCGTCCGCGTCGACGGCTGACCCCACCCGCCCGCACCCCACAGTCACCCCCGCACGGCCCCCGAACGACCCGTCCGTCCACCCGAGGGAGCACACCCATGACCTCCGACCTCGCCGCGGGCACCGCGGCCCCGACCCTGACGACGGTCCCGCTCGGTGACCTGCCGTCGCTCGAGGGCACCACGTTCGGCCCGTCGCCCTGGCGCACCGTCACGCAGGACGAGGTGGACCGGTTCGCCGACCTCACGGGCGACCACAACCCGATCCACCTCGACCCGGCGTACGCGGCGGGCACGCCGTTCGGCGGCACGATCGTCCACGGCTACCTCACGCTCGCGCTCGTCGTGCCGCTCATGGCGCAGGTCGTCGAGGTCACCGGCGTGGGCACAGGCGTGAACTACGGGCTGGACCGGCTGCGGTTCCCCGCGCCCGTGCGCGTCGGCTCGCGCATCCGCGTGACCTCGACGCTGTCGGCCGTCACCGAGGTGCCGGGCGGGTACCAGGCGGTGTACGAGAACACGATCGAGGCCGAGGGGCAGGCCAAGCCCGCCGCCGTCGCCGTCATGGTCGTGAGGTACTACGCATGAGCGTCGACCTGACGGGCCGCGCGGCCGTCGTCACCGGCAGTGGGCAGGGCCTGGGGCGGGCGTACGCGCTGGCGCTGGCGGCCGCCGGTGCGGGCGTCGTCGTCAACGACGTGGACGCGGCCGCGGCGCAGGCCACGGTCGACGCGGTCGTCGCCGACGGCGGGCGGGCCGTGGCCGTCGTCGCGCCCGTGGGGCCGAGCGAGACCGCGGACCTGCTCGTCGCCGCGGCCGTCGAGGCGTACGGGCGGCTCGACGTGCTCGTCACCAACGCCGGCGTGCTGCGCGACCGCGTGCTGTGGAAGACGTCCGACGAGGACTTCGACCTCGTGGTCGCCACGCACCTGCGCGGCACGTTCACCACCGCCCGGGCGGCGGCCGTGCACATGCGCGAGCGCGGCGAGGGCGGGCGGATCGTGCTCGTCGGCTCACCCGCGGGGCAGCACGGCAACTTCGGGCAGACGAGCTACGCGGCGGCGAAGGCCGGGATCGTCGCGATGGCGCGGACGTGGTCGCTCGAGCTCGCGCGCGCCGGGATCACCGTCAACGCGGTCATCCCCACCGCGATCACGGCGATGACCGCGACCATCCCCGTGTACGCCGAGGTCGCCGCCGCCCACGGGCGCGGCGAGCCACTGCCACGCGTCGTGCGGCAGGAGCACGCGCTCGGGGGGCCGGAGGACGTCGCGCCACTCGTGGTGTGGCTCGCGTCGGAGGAGTCCGCGCACGTCACCGGGCAGGCCATCGGCATCGGCGGGGACAAGCTCTCGCTCTACACCGTGCCGCAGGAGGTGGGCGTGACGTACCGCCAGGGCGGCTGGAGCGCCGAGGCGATCGGCGAGGAGTGGGCGCGCACGTTCGAGGCGCTGCGCCAGCCCAGCGGGATCGCGCTGCCGCCGCTGGAGGCGCCGGCGGACGCCTGAGGCGCCGGCGTCCCGACGTGCCGGGTCCCGGCGGGCGGTCAGCCGCCCGCCGGGACCGCGGCCTGCGCGGTGCCGACCGCGGGCCGCGGGCCGGGCGGGTCGGCGAGCACCGAGAACTGCACGACCCGGTCCGCCAGCGCGGGTGCGTAACCGCCGATGACCTGCCGCACGCGCACCGACGCGGGCGCGCCGAGCTGCTCGTACGTCTCGAGGAACAGGTCGCGCGCGCGGTCCCGCGGCCAGTCGGCGGGCAGCAGCCGCCGCGGCAGGTCGGGGTCGACGCCGGGGAACGCGCGCCACGCGTCCATCAGCTCGGTGCGCTTGACCAGCGCGTCGACGGGCGAGATGGCGCCCTTGCTGAGTGCGGCGTGGGTCGGCTCCCACGTCGTGACGAACGTGCGGTACCGCTCGGCGAGGCCGTCGAGGTCCCACGCGCTCTCGGGCGCCAGGGCGGCCGCGGGCAGCGGCGGGCACGTCGCGACGAACGCGGTGGCGCGCGTGACACCGAGTGCGCCGAGCTCGGCCAGCGCCTCGTCGTGCCGCGGGTGCGGGGAGATCCACAGCGCGTCGTACAGCGGTGCGAACCCCAACCACCGCAACCGCGTGCGCAGCGCCTCGCGCGCCGCGCGGTTGGCCTCGGGCACGGAGAACGCGACGAGGCTCCAGCGGCCGTCCCAGCCGGTGCCGTCGTCGACGCCGAACCGCACGATGCGCTCGGCGCCCGCGCGCATGATCCCCTGCGCACGCGGCGTCATGGCATAGAAGGTGTGGCGCCCGCTGCGCGCGGAGACGAGCAGGCCGTGCTTGACCATGCGGCTGAGGGCGGCGCGCGCGGCGACGTCGCTGACGCCGAAGTCGGCGAGCAGGTCGACGAGCGCGGCCGACGGCAGCGGGTCGGTCTGGCCCCACCAGTAGTCGCCCAGGAGCGTGATGAGCAGGCTCGGGGGCGACCCCTCGCGGGTGCGGGGCGTGCGTGCGTCCTCGCTGCGTGCCACGGCGGGCTCCTCTCCTGCACGTCCGGCTCTGCACGTCCGGCTCTGCACCTCCGGCTCTGCACCTCCGGCTCTGCACCTCAGGGCGGTCGTGCCGCCTCATCATCACCCGCGCGCGCGTCGGTACCGGGCAAGCGATGCTTGACATATCGTACGCCGCCCGCTCATATGTGTGTCACACGTGAGCACCGGGAGCACCTGACGATGAAGCTGGCCAGCACCCTCGACCGCCGCCTGCTCGCCGTCCGCGGCGACCACGCGGTCGACCTCACCGATGCCCTCGGGCTGACCCCCGGGCCCGGTGGCCCGCTCCTCGCGTTCCTCGAGCGCGGCGGCACCCTCGACGGGCTGCTGGCGATCGACCTCGACGCGCTGCCGGCGCAGCCGCTCGACCCCGCCCGTCTCGCCGCACCGCTCGCGCGGCCCGGCAAGGTCGTCGGCGCCCCCGTCAACTACCGCGACCACCAGGTGGAGATGGCCGAGCAGCGGACCATCGCCGACTACGGCGTCTTCCTCAAGGCGACCTCCTCGGTCATCGGGCCGAACGAGCACGTCCGCCTGCCGTACACGGACGTGCGCACCGACCACGAGGGCGAGCTCGGCGTCGTCATCGGCCGCACTGCCACGCGCGTACCGCCGGAGCGCGCGCTCGACCACGTGCTCGGCTACGCCCCGGTCCTCGACATCACGGTCCGCGCGGGCGAGGACCGCTCCACCCGCAAGTCCTTCGACACCTTCACGCCGTTCGGCCCCTGGGTCACCACGGCCGACGAGGTCCCCGACCCCGGCGCGCTGGAGCTGCGCTGCTGGGTCGACGACGAGCTGCGGCAGCACGCGTCCACCACCGACCTGCTCTACGACGTCGCCGAGCTGATCGCGTACACGAGCCACGTCATGACGCTTCATCCCGGCGACGTCATCGCCACCGGCACCCCCGCGGGCGTCGGCCCGATCGCCGCCGGGCAGCGCGTCGCGGTCGAGATCAGCGGGCTCGGGCGCCTCGAGGTCCGCGTGACCGACGAGGGTGCGATCCCCTACGCCGAGCGGCCGGGCCCGCGGTGACGGCCACGGCCGCCCGCGCGCACGGCGCGGCGTCGCTCGACGCGATGTTCCGCCCCGCGAGCATCGCCGTCGTCGGCGCGTCGGCCGCCCCGGACAAGGCCGGGCACGCGATGGTGCGCGCGCTGCGCGACTTCCCCGGCACGCTGCACCTTGTCAACCCGCGCGGCGGCGAGGTCCTCGGGCGCGCTGTCATCCCGTCGCTGCGCGAGGCGTCGGACGTCGACCTGGCCGTGCTCGTCGTGCCGCCGGACGCCGTGCCGGGCGCCCTGGAGGACGCGCGCGCGGCCGGCACGCGTGCCGCCGTGGTGTGCGCGGGCGGGTTCGCCGAGTCCGGGCCGGCGGGCGCGCGCGTGCAGGAGCGCGTGGTCGCCGTGGCGCGCGAGGCCGGCATCCGGCTGCTCGGGCCGAACACGTCGGGCTTCGTCAACCCGGTCGACCGCACCACCGCCAACTTCATGCCCGCGGTGGCCGACCTCCCGCCCGGGACCGTGGGACTCGTCGCGCAGTCCGGCGGCGTCAACCTCGCGCTCGCGTTCCTGCTGGCCCGCGCAGGCGTCGGGCTGCGCCTGGGGGTCGGGCTGGGCAACGCCGTCGACGTCGACTTCCCCGAGGTGCTCGACCACCTCGCGCTCGACGACGCGACCACGGCCGTCGGACTGCACGTCGAGGGCGTCGCCGACGGCCCCGCGCTCCTCGCCGCGCTGCGCCGCACCACCGCGCGCAAGCCCGTCGTCGCGCTCAAGGTCGGCCGGTCCGACGTGTCGGAGTTCGCGCGCTCGCACACGGGCGCGCTCACCGGCTCGTACGCCGTGACGCGTGCCGCGCTGCAGCAGTCCGGCGCGGTCGTCGTCGACAGCCTCGAGGAGCTCGTCGCGGCGCTCGTCGCGCTGCGCAGCGTCCGGCTGCCCGCCGCCGCACGGATCGGCGTCGGCCTCGTCACCGGGCAGGCCGGGCCGGGGCTCGTCGTCACCGACGCCCTCGGTGCGCGCGGCGTCGCGCTCCCGCCGCTCACCGACGCGACCCAGCTGCGGCTCGCCCAGCTGCTCCCGCCGTTGACGTTCCAGCGCAACCCGGTCGACACCGGCCGCCCGTCACCCACCTTCGGCCCCGTGGTCCGCACCGTCCTCGACGACCCGGGTGTCGACGTCGTCGGCGTCTACGCGCTCGACGAGCCCGGGGCGCTCGACCCCGCCGCCGCGCTCGCGCCGCTGGCCGGGCGCGTCCTGCTGGCCAGCGGCGGCCCCGCCGACGCGCTCGCCGAGCGCCGCCACTGCCTCGACGCGGTCGGCGTCCCCGTGCTCGCCGGACCCGGCGACCTCGCGACCGCGCTGGCCGCCGTCGCCGCCGACGCCCAGGTCCGTGCCGTCCACGACGCGCCACCCGTCGCCCCCACGCGGACCGTCGGCCGCACGCTCGACGAGCACGAGGCCAAGACCCTCCTGGAGGGCCACGGGCTGCGCACGCCGCGGCGGCACGTCGCCACCGATCGTGCGCAGGCGCACGCGGCGCTCGCGGACCTCGTGCACGGCGGCGGGCGGGCCGTGGTCAAGGTGCTCGCGGCCGACGTGCCGCACAAGTCCGACGTCGGCGGCGTGCACGTCGGCGTGCGGGACGACGCCGGGCTGGACCGGGCGCTCGACGCGATCGACGCGATCCCGCGCGGCGCGGACCCGGACGACCGGGCGACCGACGGTGCCGGACCGGACGTCAGGGCTCCCCGCCGCTACCTGATCGAGGAGCTCGCCGCGCCCGGCCCCGAGCTCATCGTCGGCGCCGTGCGCGACCCCGTCTTCGGGCCCGTCGTGCTGCTCGGCCTCGGGGGTGTCGCCGCCGAGCTCGGCGGCGAGCCCGTGCTGCGGCTCGCGCCCCTGTCCGCCGAGCGTGCGCACGAGATGGTCCGCGCCCTGCCTCCGGCCGTGCTCCACGGGTTCCGCGGGGCACCGCCCGTCGACGTCGCGGCGCTCGCGGACGTCCTGCGGGCCGTCGGGGACGTCGTCACCACCTACGGCGACGTCACCGAGCTCGACCTCAACCCCGTCCGGCTGACCGCCGACGGGCCCGTCGTCCTCGACGCGCTCGTCGTCGCGGACCCTGCGACCCTCCCGGGAGGCGACTCATGACCGGCCCGACCCTCCAGCCCGACGTCCTCGTGGTCGGCGCCGGACCCGTCGGCCTGACGGCGGCGCTCGCCCTGCGCGCGTACGGCCTGCCCGTCACGGTGCTCGAGGCCGGGCCCGAGGGTCGGCAGCGCCCCGGCAGCCGTGCGATCTTCACGCACAGCCAGACGCTGCAGATCCTCGACCGGATCAGCCCCGGGCTGGGCGCCGAGCTGTACCGGCACGGCGTGTACTGGAACACGCAGCGCACGTTCCACGGCGGCCGGGAGGTCTACGCCAAGACGTACCCGGACCCGCCGGCGGACGTGTACCCGCACTTCACGAGCCTGCCGCAGGTGCAGATCGAGGCGTACCTGTACGCGCGTGCGCTCGCGGCCGGCGTGACGTTCGCGTGGGACCAGGAGGTCGCGCAGGTCGACGCCACCGACGACGGGGTCGTGGTCACCACCGCCGCGGGCCGGCGCTGGGAGGCGCCGTACGTCGTCGGGGCGGACGGGTCGCGGTCCGTGGTGCGCAAGCAGGTGGGTGCGCGCATGGAGGGCACGCGCGACGAGGGCTGGTACGTCGTCGTCGACGTCGCCGAGAAGGACGAGCCGACGCTGCCGCGCGAGCGGCACTTCCACTACGCCCACCCGGCCGTCGACGGCCGCAACGTGCTGATCGTGCCGTTCGCCGGCGGGTACCGCGTAGACCTGCAGCTCGTCGACGGCGACGACCCGGAGGAGCTCGCGTCGCCCGCGGGCGTGCGCGAGTGGCTCGACGCCGTGCTGCCGCCCGGGTACGCCGAGCGCACGACCTGGGTGTCCACCTACCAGTTCCTGCAGCTCGTCGCGCACGACTTCGCCGACCCGCACCGTCGCGTGCTGCTCGTCGGCGAGGCCGCGCACCTGTTCGCGCCCTTCGGCGCGCGCGGGCTCAACTCCGGGGTGCCGGACGCCGAGGCCGCGGCGATCGCCGTCGCGGCGGCGTCACGCGCGTCCGGCGCGGCAGCGCGCGCGCCCGTGGAGGCGTTCGCGCTGGCCCGCCGCTCGGCGGCGCTGTTCAACCGCGACGCCGCCGGTGAGGCCCTGGCGCACCTGCGTCCCGACGCGGCCACGGCGGAGCGCATCGCGGCGGCGGCCGAGCGTGCACCGGACGACCGCAGCGCGTCGGAGTGGCTCGAGAAGGCGCCGTACGGTCCGCGCGGCGTCCACCGCGCGGAGACGGTCTACCGGTACTGAGCGGGCTCACCGGGCGCGCACGGGGTCGGTGTGCGCCGGGGTGTGCAGCGTGGGGGCGTGGGGTGTCCCGAACGCCTCACGCCCTCAGACCGCGTCGACCGCCGCCGTCACGCGGGCACCCGCGGGGATCGTCGGGGGTGCCGTGTTGAGCTGCTCGATCGCGAAGCCCGCGGCCGCCTTGTAGCCGGCCATGAACGCGTTGCGCTCGAGCTCGGGCACCACGTCGTCGATGTCGTCGAACTCGCCGCCGCAGCGCTCGTCGACCAGGTCGAGCAGCCCGAACGGCCCGTCGCCGCGGTTGCGCAGCACGAGCTGACCGATGGGCCCGCACAGGTCGGCGTCGAGGGCGGCGAACGCGTCGGCGCTCACGCCGTGCCGCAGCATCGCGGCACCCAGCAGGCGCGCGTCCATGATCGCCTGGCTCGCGCCGTTGGAGCCCGTCGGGTACATCGCGTGCGCCGCGTCGCCGATGAGCAGCACCGGCCCGTCCTGCCACGTCGGCACCGGGTCGCGGTCGATCATCGGGTTCTCGTAGACGACCTCGGCGCGGCGCAGCAGGTCCGGCACGTCGATCCAGTCGTAGGTCCAGTCCGCGAAGTGGTGGGCGAACTCCTCGACGTCGACCTGGCGGAACCAGCGGTCCGCCTGGCGGCTGCCGGTGTCGTCCACGCGCAGCTCGGCGATCCAGTTGACCGTCGCCAGGCCCGTCGCGGGGTCGGCGGGGGAGATGGGGTAGACGACGACGCGCTGGCGCGCCGATCCGAGACCGACGAACGACGCCCCCGTGCGCACCGGCGCGGCCTGCGTGGTGCCGCGCCACATGATCGTGCCGCCCCAGTGGATCGGCGGCTGGTCGGGGTGCATCTGCGCGCGCACCGCCGAGTGGATGCCGTCCGCACCGACGAGCAGCTCGCCGTGCTGCCGCCACGTGGTGCCGTCGGCGCGCTGCCCCACGGCGGTCACCGTGCCGTCGTCGTGCCGCTCGTACCCCGTGACGCGGTGGTCGAGGCGGATCGCGTCGTCGCCGGCGCGCTCGCGCAGCGTGTCCGCCAGCAGCATCTGCAGGCGGCCGCGGTGCAGCGCGTACTGCGGCCACCGGTACCCGGCGAGCCGCCCGCGCGGCTCGCTGTAGATGTCCTGACCGTTGCGGCCCACGAGCGCCCACTCGCGTGCCGCGACGCCGATGCCGTCGAGCACGTCCTCGCCGATGCCGAGGTCGCCGAGCTCGCGCACCGCGTTGGGCTGCAGGTTGATGCCCACGCCCAGCGGTGCGAGCTCGCGCGCGCCCTCGAGCACCACGAAGTCCACGCCCAGCTCGTGCAGCGTCAGCGCGACGGCGAGACCGCCGATGCCCCCGCCCGCGATGATGACCTGCGGTTCCGTCACGGCGTCCTCATCCCACGCTGTACAGGTCGATCTGCACGGCGTTCGCGTCGCGCGCCCCCGTGCCGACGAACACCATCCGGTTGAGCCACCGGTAGTCCGGGTGGCCGCTCTCGAGCCGCGCCGTCGAGCGCATGACGTACGACTCCGGCGGCGTCGGCTCGCCCGCCGCGAGCCGCGCCATGACCTCGGGCGGGCCGTACCGGAACCCGGTGTTGCGCACCTCGACGATCGCGCCGTCCGGGGTCTCGAAGGCGTAGCGCGCATCGAGCTCGGCGACGCCGTCGTGCGCGACGGTCTGCCAGTCGGCACCCAGGTCGAGGATCGTGCCGGTGACCCGGCCGGTGACACGCCCGCCGACGATGGGGACGATGCGGCGTTGCGCGAACCGGCCGAGGCCCAGGTCCATGATCGGCGCGAGCTCGACCTCGAGGGTGCAGAAGGGCTGCACATTCGGTGGCTGCAGTGCCAGCACGTGTCCTCCTCGACGGTCCGGTGCAAAGTACCTCATGCGGCGCGCGGACGGGCCGTCCGGTCGGAGGAGGGGCGGTGGGTCAGCCGCTCGGCGGCAGGGCCGCCGTGCCCGTCGGCGGGTCGTCCGCGGGGTCGTAGTAGTCGTCGTCGTCCGCGGGGTCGTGCCGCGGGCGGGTGCGCGGCGGGGCCGTGGCGCCGACCTCGTGGTCCCGGGGGACGTCGGTCCGGTTGGTGCTGTCCGGGGCGTCGGGGTCCGTGACGACCACGACGAGCGTGACGTCGTCCCCGGGCTCGACACCCTCCGCGCGACGAGGAGCCGTCTTCAGCGGCACCCGGAACCCGCCGTCCTTCGGGAAGATCGACGTGGTGAACGTCGTGCCGCCCAGCGTCACCGTCGCGGGGATGCAGCCCCAGCCGTACGTCACGCGCGACGCGACGGCCCGCAACCGCTCCGCCTCCGGCTCGGGCAGCACGACGAAGTGGTACGGCGCCGGCCCGCGCCACCAGATCACCTCGCCCGAGAACCGCAGCTCCACCCGACGAGCATGGCAGCGGGGTGCGACACCGACGACCGAGACGGGCCCCGGTCGTCAGAGGGCGTCGAGGACGTCTGCTGCGAGCGCCTCGAGGTACTCGACGGGCGGCCGGTCCACGGGGTACGTGTCCCCGAAGACCTCCTCGGTGATCGCCACGGCGTGCGCGGGGGTCGTGATGCCCAGTCGCTCGAAGAGCAGCGCCAGGTCGGGGACGTCGCGCTCACGCCCCGCCAGCATCTTCATGGCGAGCAGGTGGCGCTCGGAAGAGACCAGCACCCGCAGGCCGGGGACCACGAGCTCGGTCGCGCCCGGGTCGGCCGTGGTCGGGGTGAGGCGCGCGACGCGGTCGTTGAGCCAGTCGATCGGCAGGCCGTGACGGGTCGCGACGTCGCGGACCGCGGCGTCGAGCTGCCCGCGGTCGGAGCGGAAGACCGCGTCGATGTCGCGCGTCGAGGTACGCCCGTCGAAGAGCAGGGACATCGCGGCGCCGCCGGCGACGTAGACGGTGGCCGTCCAGCCGCGCACGTGCAGGTAGGCGCCGACCTCGGTGAGCAGCCGGTGGATGTCGTCGCGGGTCAGCGCGGGATCGGGGGTCACGCGGTCGTGAAGTTCCGCGCGTCGAACCAGATGCCGAGGCGCGAGAGCTCGGGCGGTGTGCTCTGCATCGCGAGGACCGCACGGGCACCTCGGCCGCCGGGCCACCACCACGCGGGCAGGGGGTCGCGTGCCGTCCAGGCAGGCGCGGGGAGGTCGAGGAGCCGCAGCCGGTAGCGGACCGCGCCGGCGAGCAGCGCGTCCCAGCGCTCGTCGCCCGTGGTGCCGGGCGCGGCGAGCATGAGGTCGAGCCCGCCGAGCGCCGCGACGAGGGGGATCTGGTTGACGGCGTCGCACAGCAGGCGGGTCGCCCACGGGGTGTCGCCGTCCGCGAGGGCGTCGCGGAGACGTCCGGCCACCTCGGGCATCGTCGACCACCAGCGGGTGGCGCGGCCGCGCTCGGCGGCGATGACGGACTCGGCGGCGAAGGCGTCCCGCACCGCCGCCATGAACGGGTCGGTGTAGTCGACGCTCAGCAGATGGCGACGGCCCCGCGGTGTCGTCCTCACGAGCCCGGCGTCGACGAGTCGCGACACCTCGCGCGCGACCGACGACGGGGGGTGCCCGGTGCTGCGCGCCAGGTCGGCGGCGGTCCGGGTGCCGTCGGCGGACAGCACGAGGTCGCGCAGCACGTCCCTCTGGACGTCGGAGCGGAAGAGCGTGGCGGCGCCGGCCATGCGGGCCATCCTATCTCTCGGAAAGTGAGAGATATATCCGTGCGCCGGGCCACGCGCGCCCGCAGGCGTCAGCCCGCCGCGTCCAGCCGCTCCAGCTCGTCGCTCGTCAGCCGGAGTTCGACCGCCCGGACGGAGTCCTGGATCGACGCCGGCCGGGACGCACCCGGGATCGGGATCACGACGTCCGCCTGTGCGAGCTCCCACGCGAGCGCGACCTGCTGCGGGCTCACCCCGTGCGCGTCGGCGACCTCGGAGAACGCCCCGAACCTCGCGCCCAGCTCGCCCGCCTTCGCGATGCCGCCGAGCGGGCTCCACGGCAGGAACGCGATGCCGAGCTCAGCGCACAGGTCGAGCTCGGGCTGCGAGGACCGGAACGCGGGGGAGTACTGGTTCTGCACGGACGCCAGGCGCCCGCCCAGGATGTCCTGCGCGAGCCGGATCTGCTCCGGGTTCGCGTTCGAGATGCCCGCGAGCCGGATCGTGCCCGCGTCGAGCAGGTCCGCGATCGCGCCGACCGACTCCTCGTACGGCACGGCCGGGTCGGGACGGTGGAACTGGTACAGGCCGATCGCCTCGACGCCGAGCCGGCGCGCGGACTCCTGCACGGCCTGCTTCAGGTACTCGGGCCGGCCGTCGAGCGTCCACGAGCCGTCACCGGGGCGCAGGTGCCCGCCCTTGGTGGCGACGAGGACCGACGAGGTGTCGCCGGACCACGTGCGCAGCGCCTCCGCGATGAGCTCCTCGTTGTGCCCGACCTCGTCGGCGTGCAGGTGGTACGCGTCCGCGGTGTCGATCAGCGTGACCCCCGCGTCGAGCGCGGCGTGGATGGTGGCGACCGAGCGCTCGCGGTCGGGGCGGCCCTCGATGGACATGGGCATCCCGCCGAGGCCGATCGCGCTCACGGGGACGTCGGCGATGTGTCGTGTCTGCATCTGCTCATCACACCCCTGCGGCGCCGCCCGCGCACGTGGGACCCGCCGCGCACCCGCTACCGTGCGCGCATGAGCAACCTGAGCGAGGTCGGCGACCGGGACGGCTGGCGCTGCTGGCTGTGCGACGAGCCGGTGGACCCGGACGCGTCGGTGAACTCCGACCTCGGCCCGAGCGTGGACGCAGTCGTCCCGGCGCGGGCGTCGAAGGGCAAGGGCAAGGGCGCGGCCGTCACCGAGCGGCTCGCGCACCGCGCGTGCAACACCCGCAAGGGTGCGGTGCGGCCCGTCGTGCCGTGGTCGCCCGACCTGTTCGTCGTCGACCCCGCGCCCATCGCCGAGACGGTCGAGCGGCTGCGGCGCAAGCCGGGCCGCGAGGTCGTCGCGCGGTGCCCCAGCCGTGACGACGCGGACCAGGCCGCGGCGTGGCTCGTCGACCGGCTGTCGCGGTTCGCGCCCGACCTCGACGTGACGACGCAGGTCGAGCCCGGCGGCGGTCAGTACCTGCTGGCGGTGCGCGTCTGACGGGTCACCCCCGCCCCGCCCGGGCAGACGCGCCAGTGGGCCCCGAGGTCGAACCCCGGGGCCCACTGGCATGAACGACGTCAGGCGCCTGACGTCGACCTGCGCCTCGAACCGACTGCCAGGAGGACCGCCCACACCAGCGCGCCGATGTAGGGCGCGGCGACGACGACGATGGTCCAGATCACCTTCTGCCCGGTGTCAGCCCGCCCGTGCCGCCAGATCGACACCAGCGCCCAGATGGTCAGCGCCAGGTACGTCACCAGGATCACCGGGTGCGTGTAGGACACGTTCACGAACATCGCTGCCTCCCAAGCGTCGGCCGCAGGCCACTACCGCCAGAGCGCGGGGCGACGCACAGCGCGGCACCTCTCCGTGATGCCCCGATCCCGTGGGGACCCTGCAGGTCCTCGAGCGCCGTCGTCAAGTCGCCGCGACCGTCATGCGGACCAGGCCGCGGCCTGGTCCGTCGACCGGCTGTCGCGGTTCGCGCCCGACCTGGACGTGACGACGCAGGTCGAGCCCGGCGGCGGTCAGTACCTCCTGGCGGTGCGCGTCTGACGGGCCGGTCCCGTCCGCCCGGTCAGTCCCACCAGAAGTACCAGGACGCCGAGCCCGCCTGCTCGCGCGCGAGGGCCTCGATCGTCCCGACGCCCTGGTCGACGACGTCGCCGCAGTAGTCGTACTGCTCGCGCGCCACGGCGAGCGCCTCGGCGGGCGTCGTCGGGGGCCGGTCCACGAGCAGCTCGAGCACCTGGTCACCGCTCATCGCGACCAGCTCGGCGCCGTAGCGCTCGTGCCAGTCGCGCAGCACGACGCCGTGGTCGACGGGCTCGAGCTCATAGTTCACGCCCCCCTGCCAGCCGAGGATCACCGGCACCTGCCAGCCGTGGGCAGCGGGGACGAGCGCGATGACGCCGTCCTCCTCGGCGACGGTGACGACGGGCTCCCGGTGCTCGACCGTGTGCGGCGCGCTGTCGCCGGGCCGCTCATCCTCGTCCTCCGAGTCCGCCTCGCGCCAGCGCGCGAGGCGCTCCGCCCGCAGCTCCTGGAGCTCGCGGAGCGTCATCGCGGTCGCGCGCCGTAGCGCGTCGGCGTCGTCGTAGTCGTCCTCCGGCGTGAGCGCCGACGTCATGTCGGTCGGGGCGTCGGCACCCAGCAGGACGGGCCACAGGCCCGTGGTCGCGTGCTCGGCACGCAGGCGGTGCCACCACGCGACGAGCTCGCCGGCCGGCGCGTCGAACCCGCGCACCTCGACACCCGAGGACGTGACGCCCAGGACGCGGGTGGGCGGCCGCTCACCGGGCTCCCGCACGGTCGCTGCCATGTGGGTCGCCGCCACGTGGGTCGCCGCCACGTCGGCCGCGTCGGCACGCGCGGCCGCGCCCGGTGCGGGCCCACGCTCCGGGGTCCTGCCGAAGAGGTTGCTCCACCAGCCCATGCGCACATCAGACCACTGCGGGGCGGCGACGTGCGGACGGCCGCACCGGCGTCACCCGTCCGCTGCGGCCCGATCGCCCGCCGCTCGCCCGGCTCACCGGGCCTGCGGCCGCCAACCCATCGTCCGGTCCGTGCCCCGCAGCGCGAACGCGGCGGGCGTCGCGCGGACGGCTGCGTCGCGCAGCGCGCCCGCGACGGGGCCGACGTGCTGGGTGACGCGCCCGAGCCGCGCCGACAAGGCCAGCAGGCGGGCGGCCCGGGGCCGTCGCGCCGCGTCCCAGCGTGCGAGCGCGTCGGTGGTCGCACCGCC
Organism: Cellulomonas flavigena DSM 20109; assembly: GCF_000092865.1. Classification (GTDB taxonomy): domain Bacteria; phylum Actinomycetota; class Actinomycetes; order Actinomycetales; family Cellulomonadaceae; genus Cellulomonas; species Cellulomonas flavigena. The sequence continues at coordinate 347,578 of NC_014151.1, forward strand.
GCGCGCGAGCTCGTCCGCCAGGGCGACCGCGTCCTCGAGCGCGAGGCCCGCGCCCTGGCCGAGGTTGGGCTCCATGGCGTGGGCGGCGTCGCCGACGAGCACGAGGTTCCCGCGGTGCAGGGTCGCGGGGACCCGTGGCAACGCGTGCACGTCGTGACGCAGCACGGTGGCGGGGTCGACGGCGTCGAGGAGTGCGGGGACCGGTGCGTGCCAGCGCCCGAACCGGCGCCGCAGCTCGGCGAGCTCGGTCGCGCCGTCGGGTGCGTGCGTGCCCTGCGGCACGGTCGCCGTCGCGAACAGGTACAGCCGCCCGTCGCCGACGGGGACGACGCCGAACCGCTCCCTGTGCCCCCACGTCTCGGACGCGCCGGTGACCGGCACGTCCGTGCGGACGAGCGCGCGCCAGGCGGTGTAACCGGCGTACACGGGAGCCGAAGCGGCGGGCCACCCCGCGGTGCGTGTCGGCGAGCGGAGGCCGTCGGCGGCGACGACGAGGTCGTGGGTGCTGGTCAGCGCTGCGGCGTCCGCGACCTGCGAGCCGCACCGCACGACGCCCGGCTCGAGGGCGTCGGCGAGCAGCGTGTGCAGCTCGGCGCGGCCGACGGCCAGGAGGGGAGCGCCGTGCCGGGTGGCGACCCGCGCGCCGTCGAGCGTCGCGAGCGTGCGCCCGTCCGGCCGGCGGATCGCGGAGGTGGCGAGCAGGGCGGCGTGGTCGCGGAGCGCGTCGTGCAGGCCGAGGGCGTCGAGCGCGTGGACCGCGTTGGGGGACAGGACGATCCCGGCGCCGAGCGCGCGCAGCGCCGGCGCCTGCTCGTGGACCGTCACCTCCCACCCGGCGCGGCGCAGCGCGACGGCCGCGGCCAGGCCGCCGATGCCGGCACCGACGACGGCGGCGGACGGGGGCGCTGCGGTCGGTGCCATGCAGAGACACTACAGGTGTAGAGGAAGTGCGCCAAGATTCAACGAAGGTAGATTCGAGCGATGGGAAGCGACCGCCGGCGCCTCGTGGCGCGGCACGCGCTCGCGGTCCTCGCCGAGCACGGCGCACGTGGCCTCACCCACCGCGCGGTCGACCAGGCGGCAGGCCTGCCGCCCGGGTCGACCTCGTACTACCACCGCACCCGGGCGGCGCTGCTCGACGCCTGCGTCGACGACCTCGTGCGGCAGGACGAGGCCGAGATCGCGGCCATGGCGCCACTGCTGCAGGCCGCCGACGAGGAGCAGCTCGCGGGCGTCCTCGCCGACGTGCTGCACCGCTGGGCCACCACCGACCGCACCCGGCACCTCGGCAGGTACGAGCTGTTCCTCGAGTCGCGCCGCCACCCGGATCTCGCGGAGTCGCTGCACCGCGGCGGCCTGGCCGTCCGCGAGGCCGTCGCGCACGTCCTCGCCGGGCTCGGCGCACCCGAGCCGCACCGCCGCGCCACCTGGCTGGTCGCCGCCATCGAGGGCGCGCTGTTCGAGCGCATCGCCGGCTACCTGTCCTCCGTGCCCGTCGACCGCGACGAGCTCCTCGACCTCGCCCGCTGGCTGGTGCGCTCCGCCCTCGCCTGACGCCGAGCCCCGCCCCACCCGGCCCGGTGGGGGCCGCGCGGGTGCTGCGCCGGGCGGAGGGTTCCGCGTGAATACGGGGGTGCCGGGGCGGCCCCGTCCAGCGCTGGACGTTCGGCGTCGTGCTCGGCACGTCGGGGTCGATGGGCCGCACGCTGCTCGCCAAGGCGCTCGGCACGATCGCGTCGTTCGCCGCCGCGCGCGACGTCCCGGCCGTGCGCGTCGTGTTCTGCGACGCCGCCGCCGACGCGGGCTACCTGACGACCGACGAGATCGCCGGCCGTGTCCGCGTGCGAGGGCGCGGGGGCACCGTGCTGCAGCCCGGCGTCGACCTGCTGGAGCGTGCGTTCCGGATGGAGTGAGGCGGTCAGGGCCAGGCGCGCAGGACGTCCTCGGCGGTCCAGGACGCGGCGACGTCGGCGCCGGCCTCGACCCCCGCCGGGCAGACCGCGACGAGCGGGGTGTCCGGCGTGACGCCGGGGACGGCCTGCGCGTCGGCGACGAGCCTGGCGATCTCGCTCCTGCTCACAGGTCGGTTCGTGCGCCACTTCGTCGTCCCCACGAACGCGATGCGGTTCGCGGGCCGGGCGTCCGCACCGACCAGGTCGATCTCCGGGGTGTTCGTCCGCGGCCACCAGCCGCCGACCTCGTGGACGCCCGCCCACCTCGTGTCGACGAGCAGCCGGTGCACCGCCTCGCGCACGACCGGTTCGACCGCGCGGCCGCGCCACGCGGGGAACGACCGTGCGACGCGTCCCCTCGCCAGGTCGGGCCGGCCTCGGTCGACCTCGTTCAGCGCGGGCTCGACGAAGGGGAGCCAGAAGCGGAGTGCGGGATCGGCGATGCGGTAGCGCGTCTCCCGGGACGGGGCGGCCGACAGCGGGGAGTCGATCGCGACGGCGCGCTTGGTGACGAGTGTCGTCAGCACTCGGTGGAGGGAGGACGGCTGGAGCCCGCCCGCGGCGGCCTGGATGCGTGAGAACGTGCGCTCGCCGTCACCGATGGCAGTGAGGACGCGCCGACTGAGCTCGCCCTCGGGGAACTCGGAGTCGAGGACGCGGGTGCCCGAGGCGACGAGCGCGGAGAGCGGTGAGGCGTACGACCGCGCCAGGAACGCGTCGGGCGTCTCGCCGTGCTGCCACTCCTGTGCGACGAGCGGCTGGCCGCCCGTGATGAGGTAGGCGTCGACGGCGTCGGCGCCGGCGAGGCCGGTCATGCGTGCGACGTCGCTCGGGGACAGCGCGTGCAGGATCATCTCGACCGCGCGTCCGTGGAACGGCTGGTCGGCCTGCGTGAGGTGTTCCATCATCGCGAGGTCGGACCCGAGGAGGAGCAGCAGGACGGGCTTGCGGGACAGTGCCCGGTCCCACGCCCGCTGGAGCTCGCCCGCGCCTCCGGGGACTCCCTCGAGGAGCCACGGCACCTCGTCGAGGACCACGACGCTCGGCCGGTCGTCCGGCAGTGCCGCGGCCAGGAGGGTCAGTGCCGCCGTCAGGGTCGCCGGGGTGTTGCCGGCTGCGAGGTCGGCACCCGGCAGGTTCGAGGAGGCGATCGCCTCGGCGATCCCGGCGAGCTCCTGGCCGACGGGTGCGTGACGTGCAGCCTGGAACGTGACGTGAGGAACGCCGGTCCGGTCGACGAACTCCTCGGCGAGGCGGCTCTTGCCCACGCGCCGTCGCCCACGCACGAGGACGGCGGTCCCGCGGGCGTCGCGAGCCCCGGTCTCCACGGCGCGCAACTGGGCGCGCAGGTCCTCCAGCTCGCGCTCACGTCCCACGAACCCCACGGCCGCACCATGCTTCCATCGATGGAACTAGCATCGGTGATAGTATCATGGATGGTAGTAGCGGCCGTCGGGCGACGCCATCATGCCGGTCGGCGCACGGCCACCGCCTCGACCTCGACGAGCTGGTCCTCGTACCCCAGCACGGCCACGCCGAGCAGCGTGCTCGGGACGTCGTGGTCCCCGAACGCGGCGCTGACCACGTCCCACACGGCGCCCAGGTCCTCGCGGCGCGACGACGCGACGTAGATCGTCGTGCGCGCGACGTCCGTCAGGCCCACGCCCGCGGCCTCCAGCGCGACGACGAGGTTCGCGACGACCTGCCGGGCCTGCCCGGCCACGTCGCCGACGGCCACGGTGCGGCCCTCGGCGTCGAGCGGGCACGCGCCCGCCGTGAGGACGAGACCCCCGGGGGCGGTGAGGGCCGCGTACGCGTAGGGCGCGGCGGCCAGGCGTTCCGAGCGGACGAGGGTCACGGCAGGCGCGGTCATCGCGCCATTCTGGCGGCTGGACGCGTGACGAGCCCGACCTTTCCCGCGTCGCCCACCACCGCCCGACCGGGGGACACTGGACCTCAGCACACCCGCCGTACCGATCGAGGAGTCACCGTGCCCCAGGCCACCGTCCGCTGGTTCGACGCCGAGCGGGGCTTCGGCTTCCTCGCTCTCGGTGACGACGCCGAGGACCTGTTCGTCCACGCGTCCGAGATCATCGGTGAGCCGCGCGTGCTCCGCGAGGGCCAGGAGGTCGAGTACGAGCTCGGCGAGGGTGACCGCGGCCCGCAGGCCCGTAAGGTGCGCGTCACGGGCGACGTCGCCGCCGACGCGACCCTCGGGCAGCTCGGCACCGTCTCCTGGTACGAGCCCGCCAAGGGCTACGGCTTCCTCACGCCCGACGGCGGCGGCGCGGAGATCTTCGTGCACAGCTCGGCGGTCGTCGGCGGCGGGGTGCTGCACGACGGGCAGCGGGTCGCGTTCCTCGTCGTCGACGGCGAGAAGGGCCCGCAGGCGGACCACCTGCTGCCGCTCGGCGCGCAGGCCGCGCCCGCCGGGCAGCCGGCGGGCGACGACGGCGCCGACGGCACCGTCACCTGGTACGACGCCGAGAAGGGCTTCGGTTTCGTCGCGCCCGACGACGGTGGCGAGGACGTGTTCGCGCACGCGAAGTCCCTGGTCGGGGGCCTGTCGGAGCTCGTCGAGGGTGACCGCGTGACGTTCGACGTCGTCGACGGCGAGAAGGGCCCGCAGGCGCGCGACATCCGGCTCGTCGGTGGTGCACCCCGCTCGGCGCCCGCACCGCGTGGTGGGCGGCCCGCCGGTCGCCCGGGTGGCTCCGCCGCTCCGGTGCGCGGGGGCGAGGGGACCGTGGCGCGCTACGACGCCGACCGCGGCTTCGGCTTCATCCGCCCCGACGCGGGTGGTGACGACCTGTTCGTCCACGTGTCCGTGGTCCGCGGCGACGAGCCGTTGGAGGAGGGTGACCGCGTCCGGTACGAGGTGCGCCAGAGCGACCGCGGTCCGCAGGCGGACCGCGTCGAGCTGGTCGGCGCCGGTGGTGCGCCGCGCGGGCGCGGCGGGTACGACGCGCCCCGGGGCGGGTCGCGCGGCGGGGACCGCGGGGGGTCGTACGGCGACCGGGGCGGGTCGCGCGGTGGGGACGGCGGGGGCTCGTACGGCGGCGACCGTGGCGGCTCGCGCGGTGGTGACTCGCGCGGTGGCGGGTACCGCGGTGGCTCGCAGGGTGGCGGGTACCGCGGGGGCTCGCAGGGTGGCGGGTACCGAGGTGGGTCGCAGGGTGGTGACTCGCGCGGCGGCGGTCCGCGGGGCGACCGTCCGTCGCAGGACCGCCGGTCCGACCGCTGGTGACCTCGGCCGCCCAGGCGCCGGCCCGCCGTCGCGGTGGACCGGTGCGGGCCGTGGCGGTGTACCTCGTCTCGACCGCGCTGCTCGCGCTGGTCGCGGTGCCGTGCGTCATCTGGCTGGTGGTGATGGCGGACGAGATCGCGCAGGAGAACAGCAAGGCCGCCGGCCTGCCGAGCGGGCAGCTCGGGTGGGACTTCGCGCTCATGGTCGGGGCGCCGCCGGTGCTGGGCGTCGCGGTGGCGACGGGCGTCGCCGCCGCGGTCGCACGCCGCGCACACGCCGGTGACTGGCGGGTGCTCCTGGGCGCGGTGGTCGTCGTCGCCGCCGTCGTGGTGCGCGTCGTGGTCGCGGCGCTCGCCGGCTCCACCGCCACGCCGACGGCGGCCGGGTGGGCGACCGCCGCCGTGGTCGCGGGCGCGCTGACGGTCGCGCTCGCGGCCAGGAACCGCAGGCGGTCGGGGGCCACCGAGACACCGGTGGCTGCTGCCTCCGACGAGGTGGCCGCCGATGCCGCGTCGCCCCGGCCCTCGACGTCGTCGACGACTCCCGGTCCCGACTCCTGAGACGGCCCGTGCGCGAGACCGGGCTCAGGTCGCTCATCGGGTGCGGTGACTCGACTCAGCCCGGTGTCGCGGTGCAGTCGTCCCGCCGAGCGGGCAGGCCGACGGGTCCGAGCCCGGCGGGCCGATCCGCGGACGGCGGTCGGCGGCGCCTACGCTCGAACGCATGGTTCGTGACTACTTCGCCGGGGACCCCCGCACCAACCGTGAGCGGATGCTCGCCGGGGACCTCTACATCGCCGACGACCCCGACAGCGAGCGGATCGCGAAGGAGGCGCTGCGGCTGACGTACGAGTACCTCCGCGCCGAGGCCGCGGGGGAGCCGGACGCCCGGGCGCACCTCGTCGCGCTCCTCGGCGAGCTCGGCGAGGGTGCCTACGTCAAGCCGCCGCTGTTCGTCGACTACGGCGAGAACATCCGCATCGGCGCGCGGACCTTCGTCAACTCGAACCTCACCGCGCTCGACGTCGCCGCCATCACCATCGGCGAGGACTGCCAGATCGGCCCGAACGTCCAGCTGCTGACCCCCACCCACCCGGTCGACCCGGAGCCGCGCCGCGACAAGCTCGAGGCGGCCGAGCCCATCACGCTCGGCGACAACGTGTGGCTCGGCGGGGGCGTCATCGTGTGCCCCGGTGTGACGATCGGCGACAACACGGTCGTCGGCGCGGGGGCGGTGGTCACCAAGGACCTGCCGGCGGACGTCGTCGCGGTGGGCAACCCCGCGCGCGTGGTGCGGCAGATCGGCGAGCAGGCCTGACGCGGCACCGGCGGGTGGCCACGCGCGACGGCCTGCTGGACTCGCCGACGACCCGAGCGTGACCCCGCGTCTCAGCTGGTGACCGTGCGGAACGGGTCGGCGGTGCGGACCATCTCGACCGGCACCTCCGGCACGGCCTCGGCGAGCCAGCCGGCGAGCTCCACCATGCCCTCCTGCTCCGAGGGCACGTGGCCGACGACGACCAGGCCGGCGCTCAGGCCCGCGGCCACCGCGTCGACGGCATGCTCGACGGTCTCCCACTCGTGCGCCTCGCCGACGACGACGGCGTCGACGTCGGGCCGCGCGAGCAGGTGCCGGTTGAGCTCGAAGCCCCAGAACCCGGGCTGCAGCCCGACGGTCGACACCGGGGTGCCCGGCTCGCCGACGTACCGCAGCGCCCGCGCCCCGAGGGACCGGGCGACGTGCGCGGCCAGCTCGCCGAGGGTCGTGGCGGGCAGGTCGTAGATCCCCGGGTCGCCCGCGCGCTCGGCGTCGAGCCAGCCCAGGGCGCGCGCGGTGCCGGTGAGGATGCCGTCGGGCTCGCGGTCGTGCACCGCGTCGTGCTGGTGGTGGACGACGAGCCCGTGCTCGGCGACGAACGCCTTCTTGGCCGCGTACACCGGGTCGCCCTCGGCCTCGAAGGTCGCGTCCGACGCTCCGTGGTGGTCGAAGTACAGGGGCTCGTGCGTGAGGACGAGGTCCAGCCCGCGCTCGGCGGCGGTGCGGAGCACGTCGAGCGTCGCCATCATCGTCACGGCGACCCCGCGGACCGGCGCGTCGGGGTCGCCGGCGAGGAACCCGTCGACCGTCGTCTCCCGCCCGGGTGCGCCGATGCGCGCGTCGAGCCGCTCCACCACCTGCCGTGCCGTGATCGTCACGCGGGCCACCCTAACCGCGTCACGGGGCTGCGCCAGGGCGTCACGGCAAACGTTTCGCAGCGTTGCCTCGGGCGTGGTCCGACCGCAAGGTGCTCGCTACGTCCCTACGTCCCGACGTCCCGGAGGTGGACCATGTCCCGCATCTCGCCCCTGCGCCGCGTCGCCGCAGCCTGCGGCGCTCTCGCCATCGGCGCCGCGACGGTCGTGGGCTCGATCGCCCTCGCCGCGCCCGCGTCGGCCCACGGTGCCGTGTCCGACCCGCCGTCGCGCATCTACGGCTGCTGGGAGCGATGGGCGAGCAACTTCACCGACCCGGCCATGGCGACCTCCGACCCGCAGTGCTGGGACGCGTGGCAGAGCGAGCCGCAGGCCATGTGGAACTGGAACGGCATGTTCAAGGAGGGCGCCGCCGGGCAGCACGAGCAGTCGATCCCCGACGGGAAGCTCTGCTCGGCGGACAACCCGCTGTACGCCGCGGCGGACGACCCGGGCCCGTGGCGCACGACGCCGGTGGACCACGACTTCCGGCTCACGCTCCACGACCCGTCCAACCACGGTGCCGACTACCTGAAGATCTACGTGACGAAGCAGGGCTACGACGCCCGGTCCGAGGCCCTGACGTGGGCGGACCTCGAGCTCGTCAAGACCACCGGCCGCTACGCGACGTCCAGCCCGTACGTCACCGACGTGAGCGTGCCGCGCGACCGCACCGGGCACCACGTGGTCTTCACGATCTGGCAGGCGAGCCACCTCGACCAGCCGTACTACCAGTGCAGCGACGTGACCTTCGGTGGCGGTGGGACGCCGACGACGTCCCCGACCACACCGGCCCCGACGCCGACCACGCCCGCGCCCACCACACCGGCCCCGACGCCGACCACGCCCGCACCCACCACTCCCGCGCCGACGACGCCTGCCCCGACGACGCCTGCCCCGACGACGCCGGCGCCCACGCAGCCCGCCGATGGTGCCTGCACCGCGGCGATCGAGGTCGTCAGCGCGTGGCAGGGCGGCTACCAGGCGACCGTGACCGTCACCGCCGGGTCCGGCGGGCTGGACGGATGGACGGTGACGGTCCCCGGCGCCACCATCACGCAGGCGTGGAACGGCACCGCCACGGGCAGCACCATCACGGCGGCCGGCTGGAACGGCACGGTCGCCGCGGGCGGCACCGCCGGCGTGGGCTTCCTCGGCAGCGGCAGCCCCGACGGTCTCACCGCCACCTGCGCAGCCGCCTGACGCCCGCTCCGCCCCGCCGAGCGCGGCACCCGATCGCCGAGCGCGGTACGTCGGAGTACCGCGCTCGGCGGCGGAGTGCCGCGCTCGCGCGCTCGGCGGGGCCGATGAGTTCGTCAGGCGGCGCAGGTCGACACCGGCACGCACCCGCGACCACCGGAGGACCCCCATGACCGAGACCCGCACCCTCGAGGTGCCCGGCGCCAGCATCGTGTACGACGTGCGCGGGCCCCTGCCGCCTGCCGACGGGCAGCCGCCCCTCGTGCTCATCGGGCAGCCGATGGACGCCAGCGGCTTCGGCACCCTCGCGTCGTACCTCGCCGACCGCACCGTCGTCACGTACGACCCGCGAGGTCTCGGACGCAGCACGCGCACCGACGGCTCGACCGCGCAGGACCCGCGCGTCCAGGCGGAGGACCTGCACGCGCTCGTCGGCGAGCTCGGCGGCGGGCCCGTCGACCTGTTCGGCAGCAGCGGCGGCGCGATCACCGCGCTGGCGTGGGTGACCGCCCACCCGCAGGACGTCCGGACGGTCGTCGCGCACGAGCCGCCGCTGATCGAGGTGCTGCCCGACGCGGCCGAGGCCCGGGCCGCGTCCGCGCGCGTCGACGCCGCGTACGCCGAGCGCGGGTGGGGCTGGGGCATGGCCGCGTTCATCGCGTTCACGTCCTGGCAGGGCCCGTTCCCCGCGGACTTCCTCACCGAGCTGCCCGACCCGGCGACGTTCGGGATGCCGGGCGACGACGACGGCTCGCGCGACGACCCGCTGCTGTCCGACGCGTCGGACCAGGTCGTGGCCTACGAGCCGGACGTCGAGGCGCTGCGGTCGTCCGCGACGCGCGTCGTGCTCGCAGCGGGCATCGAGAGCGAGGGGATCGTCACGTGGCGCACCACGCACGCGCTCGCCGAGCGGCTCGGCACGCAGGTCGCGGTGTTCCCCAGCAACCACGGCGGGTTCCTCGGTGACGAGTTCGGCATGCCGGGGCAGCCGGAGGCGTTCGCGGCGCGCCTGCGGGAGGTGCTGGCGGGGTCGTGACGCCCTGAGGCGTTCGGGACGTCAGGCGTCCCGAACGCCTCACGCGTCAGGCCGATGCCAGGTGTCGCACGTCGCCCACCGTCACCACCGCGCGGTTGTGGAAGAACCCGTCCTCGCGCAGCGTCGTGATGCTCCCCGACGGCACGGGGAACGCGACGTGGCCGGCCGCCTCGACGGGCATGCCGATCCACGCGGCCACGACGAGCCCGGCGGTGAACCCGTGCGTCACGACCACGAGCTCGTCGACGTCGAGGCCGAGCGCGTCGGTCGTCGCGCGGTAGGCGCGCACGGCGACGTCGAGCCGCGTCTCGGAGCCCGCCGGCCCGTCGTGGTGCCCCAACCGGTCGCCCACGGCGGGCGGCGGGACGAACCGCGCGTCGAGCCACGCCTGCGGCCGCCCGCCCGCCTCGCCGTACGACTTCTCCCGCAGCCGTGGGTCGAGGACGGGCGCGACGCCGAGCACGTCGGCCACCACCTCGGCCGTGCGGCGCGTGCGGCGCAGGTCGGACGTGACGACGGCGACCGACGCGCCGGGCGCCACCCGGTCACGCAGCGCCGCCGCGATCGCCGCCGCCTGCCGCTCGCCGCGCGGTGTGAGGCCGGAGTCGAACTGCCCGCCGACCAGCCCGTCGACGTGGTGGGTCGCCTCCGGGTGCGTCACGACGCTCAGCGTCCGCACGCGGGGCGGCACGACGCCGGGGACGGGCGGGGCAGGGAACGCGTCGGTCATGCCCGTCATCCTGCCGGGCGGTGCTGCGGTCAACGGCCGGCCGGGGCGGTGAGGGGGTCCGGGTCGCGACGCGTGCGGCCGTCGTCCGTGACTATCGCGAAGCCCTCGCGCGCCCAGTACTCGAACCCGCCGACGAGCTCGCGGACGCGCGTGTACCCGAGCTCGGCCAGCGCGTACGCGCCCCACGTGCTGCCGTTGCAGCCCGGGCCCCAGCAGTACACGACGACGTCGGCGTCGAGGTCGGGCAGGAGGTCGCGGGCCCGGGCGGACAGCTCGGCGCCGGGGACGTGGACGGCACCCGGGATGCGGCCCTGACGCCAGCCGGCCTCCGAGCGGACGTCGACGACCACGGGGGCGCGCCCGGCGGCCCGGTCCGCGGCGAGGTCGGCGGGGTCGGTCTCGTACGTGAGCTTGGCGGCGAAGAAGTCGCGCGCGGTGATCGAGGTCTGCATGGCGTCCATCGAACCGAGGCGCGCCCGCGCTGACCAGGAGCGATGCACGCCGGATCGTCCCCGCGGCCGTCGTTCCGCCGGTATGTTGCGCGCCATGCCGCCGATTCCACGGATCGACCTCGACGCGACCGACCACCGCATCCTCGAGCACCTGCAGCGCGACGGGCGCGTCAGCATTGCCGACCTCGCGCGCGCCGTGTCCCTGTCGCCGAGCGCGACGGCCGACCGGGTCCGCCGTCTCACGGACGCGGGCGTGATCACCGGCTACGCCGCGACCGTCGACCCCGAGGCGCTGGGCTACCCGATCATGGCGTTCGTGCGCCTGGCGTACCCGTCGGGCAACTACCGGCCGTTCCACGAGCTCGTCGACACCACGCCGGAGGTCGTCGAGGCCCACCACGTCACCGGCGTCGACTGCTTCGTCATCAAGGTGATCGCCCGGTCGATGCCCGACCTCGAGCGCATCACCGGCAAGCTCGCGACGCTCGGCGGCATCACGACCAGCGTCGTGTACTCGACGACCGTGCCGCGCCGGAACCTGCTGCCGGCCTGACGCGGCGCCCTCGGACCACACGGTCCACGTCCTGGCCGGGTGTGGGCGGCCGCCCGTAGCGTCGGGCCGAGGAGCCGCACGTGGGACGCAGCCGCTCCGCGGCTGGACGCCGGCGCCAGGAAGTCGAGAGGGGCACTCGCATGGACGCGCTGTTCGGGGACGAGCTCGAGAGGGCGGCGCTGGTCGACTGGCGCCCGCTGGCCCAGGGCCTGCACGCCCGCTACCTGGTCGACGACTTCGGCGCCGCGGTGCGCTTCGTCGCGGCCCTGGGCGAGGCGGGCGACGCGCTGGGCCACCACCCGCGCGTGACGATCGGCCGTGGGTTCGTCGACCTCAAGGTCGTCAGCGACGACGCGACGTTCCGCGACGGGGACACCGTGCACGTGGTGCAGTGGGTGACGCAGCGGGACCTCGACCTGGCCCGCAGCATCACCGACGTCGCAGCGGCACAGGCGCTGACGGCCGATCCGGCGTCGGTCAGCCAGGTCGAGCTCGGCCTCGACACGGCGAGGTCCGCGACGATCGCCCCCGTGTGGGCGGTGCTGCTCACGGGGGACCCGGCCGGCCAGGGGTTGGGCTCGCCGAGCGACGAGGTCCGCGACCCGAAGGGCCGCCTGCCGAACCTGTGGTTCGGGGACGCGACGGGCGAGCCGCAGCGCTTCCACGTCGAGGTGTACGTGCCCGCGGAGGTGCGCGACGAGCGACTCGCGGCGGTCGTCGCGGCGGGCGGCACGGTCGTCGACGACAGCAGGGCGCCGGGGCTGACGGTCGTCGCCGACCAGGACGGCAACACGGGAATCCTCTGCGTGGCCTGACGCCGGGCGCCTACGCTCCGGAGGATGTCCTCCCCGGTGCCGTACCGCCCGCTGCCGCTCGACGACGCCCCGGTCGTCTACGCCCACGGCCCGGACTCCTCGCCGCGCCCCGGCGTGCCGGCGGGGACGACCCTGGAGCTGGCGCTCGACGACAGCACGGCCTACCCCGGCACGTCGCGGCGCGTGTGGGTCCACGTCCCCGCGCACGACGGCCCGCCGCCGCCCGCGGCCGTCATGGTGTTCAACGACGGCTGGTGGTACCTCGACCCGGACGGCGAGGTGCGCGGCGGCATCGTCCTCGACAACCTCGTCCACGCCGGGGACGTCCCGTTCACGATCGGCGTGTTCGTCGACCCGGGCGTGCGGTCCGGTCCCTCGACGGGTGCGCCGGCGGACGCCGCGCCGCCGCGACATCGCAACGTCGAGTACGACGCGTTCGACGACCGGTACGTGACGTTCCTGCTCGACGAGGTGATGCCGCTGGTCACGCAGCGGTTCGCGGTCACGGACGACCCCGAGCGGTGGGGCGTGTGCGGGGGCAGCAGCGGCGGCAACGCGGCCTTCACCGCCGCCTGGCTGCGCCCCGACCGGTTCCGGCGCGCCGTGTGCTTCCTGTCGAGCTTCGCGCAGATGCCCGGCGGCAACCCGTACCCGGACCTGCTCGCCCGCACACCGCGCCGTCCCCTGCGCGTGTTCCTGCAGGCGGGCCACCGGGACCTCGGCTGGAACGCCCCCGTGCGCAACTGGCTGGCCGAGAACCTGCGCGTCGCGGCCGCGCTCGCCGAGGCCGGGTACGACGTGCGGCTCGTCGTCGGGGACGGCGGGCACAGCCCCAACCACGGTGGTGTGCTGCTGCCGGACGCCCTGCGGTGGGCGCTGCGAGAGGAGCGGGCGTGAGCGACGGTGTGAGCGAGGGCGACCTGCGGGAGGTCGTGGTGGGGGAGCAGCGTCTGCTGGACCCCCAGGTCCGGGCCCGGCCGGCGCAGGTCGAGGCGTTGCTGCACCCGGACTTCGTCGAGTTCGGGGCGAACGGGCAGGTGTACACGCGGGACTTCATCGTCGCGGCGCTCGCGGCCGACCCGGGCGTCAGCGGCGAGGGGACGGACTACGCGACGACGGTCCTGGCCGACGACGTGGTCCTGCTGGCCTACCGGGTCGTGGGCCCGCCGGCGTCGCTGCGCAGCTCGGTGTGGGTGCGGGACGCCGGCGCGTGGCGCATGCGCTTCCACCAGGGGACCCGGGTGCCGGCCGGATCGTGAAGCGTTGCTGCCGGAATCCGGCAACAACGCTTCACGCTCCGCCGATCGCGTCCAGCGCGCGTCCGTGCGGGTCGGCGAGCGCGCGCGGCACCCCGTCCACGCTGACGACGAAGCTGCGGGTCGCGTCGGCCGACGCGTGCGGGGTCGTCGCCGGCAGCACGCGCGCGCCCTCGTAGCTCAGCCAGTGGCCGGGCAGCGTCCCGACCAGGTCGACGAACGCCGCCCGGGCCGTCGCGGGGAGGTACGCCAGCACGGCGCTGTGCAGCACGACGAGGGTCGCGTCGCGCGGCGCCTCGGCCGCGAGCGACGGCAGCACGTCGAGCAGGTCGCCGGCCACGACGCGTGGCGGGTCGCGCCGTGCCACGTCGAGCGCCGCGCGCAGGCGGGCTCGCCGGTCGTCGTGCTCCGGCCACACCAGGGCCTCCAGCCACGCGCACCTGTCGGCGTCGTGCACGTCGATGGGGTCGAGGTCGACGCCCGCCCGCCAGACGACCTCCGGCAGCCGGCCCGGCGCGGTCGTCCCGGGCCCGAGCGCACAGGGCAGCACGACGTCGGACGAGCCGTCCGCCGGGTCGAGGGCGGTGCCGTCGTCGTAGCGGTACGAGTACCGGTCCGGCAGCAGGCACAGGCCCGCCGACGCCCCGACCTCCAGCAGCGCGAGCGGCTGCGGCAGCGCGGCGAGGAACGGCAGCAGGACGGCGCACCGGTTGGCCTCGTTGGTCTGCGTGGCGTGGCTCAGGACCGTCGCGCGGACCTGTGGCCAGCACGTGAGCAGCGTCGAGCGCAGCGCGTCGTACCCGCCCGCGGCGCCGTGCCGCCGGGCGGCGGCGAGCACGAGGTTCGGCTGCCGCTTGCCGGGCGGCAGTGCGGCGACCAGGTCGACGAGCTCGGGGTCCGCGCTGATGCCGAGCGCCCACGCCTCGTACGTCGCGGACACCCCACGCGCCTCCTGCTCGGCGAAGGCGCGATAGGCGTCGGCGACGGCGCTCTCGCCGCGGTGGATGGCGGGGTCCATGGGCACAGGATGACGGAACGACGTGGTGCGGTCGCACGCGTGGCGGAGCCACGGACGTGGTCAACGGTCCGACCACTCCTCGCGGTCCGGCGTCGTCGGCGTGACCACTCCTGCCCCGTAGCGCTCGACGAGCGTCGCACCGAGCGTCGCCAGGTGGGTGCGCACCTCCGGCGGCCCGGTGACCTCGACCCACGCGACGAGCGCCGCGAGCTCGCCCGCGAGCACCTGCGGGTCGCGGCCGCGGACGACGACCTCGGTCCGCCCGTCGTCGGCGGCGGCCCCCACCGCGAGCCGACTACCGAACGCGCGCCGCAGCACAACCAGCCCGTCGGCGGTGCACCACGCCGTGGCCTGCGCGGGCGAACGGCGCAGCTCCACCTCGTCGGTGATCTCGCGCCAGACCGCCGCGAGGTCGAAGTCGGGTGGGTGCTGCGTGGGGTCGCCGGTCGGCTCGACGGACGTCACGCGGTCGACGCGGAACGTGCGGCGCCCGGCGTCCGTGCCGGCGACGAGGTACCAGGCCCGGCCCTTGGCGACGACGCCGAGCGGGTGCACGGTCCGCGCCGTCGCGCAGCCCTGCGCGTCGACGTAGCCGAGGTGAACCTGCACGCGTCGGACCACCGCGTCGCGCAGGTCGTCGAGGGCGCCGGGCGGGTCCGGCGGCGCCGGGCCGTCCCACCCGTCGGCGTCCGTGACCTGCGCAGCCGCCGCCACCTCGGCCTCGTCGCGGAACGTCGCCGGCAGCGCGTGGACGAGCTTGCGCAGCGCCGTCCGCACGGCCGGGGTCGCGGGCGCGGCGGGCCCGGCGACGAGGAACAGCGCACGCGCCTCCGTGGCCGTCAGCCCCGACAGGTCGGTGCGCGCACCGCCGACGAGCCGCCAGCCGCCACCGCGGCCCTGCGACGAGTACAGCGGCACCCCCGCCACGGCCAGCGCGTCGAGGTCGCGTCGCGCGGTGCGCTCGGACACCTCGAGCTCCCGGGCGACCTCGGCGGCCGTGACCCGGCCGCGTCGTTGCAGCAGGAGCAGGGTGGCCACCAGACGGTCCGCGCGCACGTCGACGAGCATGCCGTGCAAACCGGACGGAGGATGACCGGTTCACCCCCGCAGCATGCGGGCATGACGCAGATCCCCTTCCCCCCGTCCACGCTCGTGCCCGTCGGCCGCGTCGAGCTCGAGGTCCACGAGGCCGGCCGCGAGAACGGCGGACCGGCGGTGGTGCTGTGCCACGGCTTCCCCGAGCTCGCGTACTCCTGGCGCCACCAGCTGCCCGCGCTCGTCGCGGCGGGCTACCACGTGATCGTCCCCACCCAGCGGGGGTGCGGCAGGTCGTCGCGCCCCACCGACGTCGAGGCGTACGACGTCACGCGCCTCACGGGTGACCTCGTCGGCCTGCTCGACCACCTCGGGATCGAGGACGCCACGTTCGTGGGGCACGACTGGGGCGCGATGCTCGTCTGGTGGCTGGCCCTGCTGCACCCGCAGCGGGTCCGGTCGGTGGTCGCGCTGAGCGTGCCGTACGTCGAACGCGGCGACGTGCCGTGGGTCGAGGCCATGGCGACGTGGTTCGGCGACGAGCACTACTTCGTCCACCTCGACCGGCGGCCCGGCGTCGCCGACGCGGTGCTCGACGCGGACCCGGCACGGTTCCTGCGGAACCTGTACCGCACCCCTCCCGCGTCGCCGACCCCCGGGATGATGCTCCTCGACGTCGCGCGCGACGAGCACCCGCGCGGCGAGCCGGTGATGAGCGACGCCGACCTGGCCGTCTACGTCGACGCGTTCCGCCGGACGGGCTTCACCGGCGCCCTGTCCTGGTACCGCAACCTCGACCGCGACTGGCAGCTGCTCGCCGACGTCGACCCGGTCGTCCGGCAGCCCGCGCTCATGGTCTACGGCGCGCAGGACACCGTCGTTCGCGGGCAGGACCTGGCCCGGTACGTGCCGCACGTCGAGGAGGTGACGCTCGACTGCGGGCACTGGGTGCAGCAGGAGCGACCCGAGGAGGTCACGCGGTTGCTCCTCGAGTGGCTGGGACGGCAGGGGGTGGCCTGACCGTCGCGCCGACGCGACCGGGCTGTGGCGCTGCAATCACGTGGCGCACCACGTGTGGTCCTGGGACCGTGGCGCCATGACGCACGAGACGGCCGGGTGCATCTTCTGCGAGATCGTCGCGGGACGGGCCGAGGTCAGCCTCGTCCACGAGGACGAGACCGTCGTCGCGTGGATGGACCTCAACCCCGTCGTGCGCGGGCACCTGCTCGTCGTCCCGCGCCGGCACGCCGTCGGCCTGGAGGACCTCGACGTCGCGACGGGCGCGCACATGTGGGAGGTCGCGCACGAGCTGTCCCGCACCCTGCGGCGCTCGGAGCTGCGGTGCGACGGCATCAACCTGCTGCTGTGCGACGGGGTGGTCGCGTTCCAGACCGTGTTCCACGTGCACCTGCACGTCATCCCGCGTCATGAGGGCGACGGGTGGACGCTGAACCACACGGCGCACGAGCGTGCCCGCGCGCTGCTCGACGAGGACGCGCGGATCGTCCGGGACGCGCTCGAGCGTCGCTGACGCGCTCACCGGTGCGCCGCGCGAGCCGCGGGTGCCCCGCCTCCTACGCTCGGCGCATGGCCGGCGCCACCCGCCGGGTCCGCGTCGCGCGTCGTCGTCGGCGCCGGCTCGCCCTCGTCGACAACGACCTCACCGACCTGCAGTGGGAGGCGCTGCGGGCCGCGTGGGGCGGCTGCGCGTACTGCGGCGCGACCGACCGCCCGCTGCAGCGCGACTGCGTCCTGCCGATCTCCCGCGGTGGCCGGTACACGCTCGGCAACGTGGTGCCCGCGTGCGGGCCGTGCAACGCGAGCAAGTGCAACGCCGAGGTCGTCTCCTGGCTGCGCCGCAAGAAGCTCGACGAGCGGACGTTCCTGCTGCGGCACGTCGAGGTGCGCGCTGTCCTGACGCCCACCGGAACCCCCCATACCGACAGCGCCCCCTGACGGCGAGCCGGGTTCCGGTCGGCGGGACGGGTGCCGCAGGTGGCCCGACCGCATCGGGCACCGACGATCGGGCGGGCCCCGGGCCGCGCGCGTCACAGTGGACGCGGAAGGGAGCACCACGTGATCGCCTCGCTCAACCGGCTCGTCGACCTCGTCGAGCAGGACCTCGCCGCGGACGTCGACCTGGCGCGCGCCGCCGCGGGCCTCGGCACCACCGAGTACCACCTGCGGCGCATGTTCTCGTCGCTCGCGGGCATGCCGTTCTCGGAGTACGTGCGCCGGCGGCGCATGACCGTCGCGGCGGCCGACGTGGTCGCCGGGGCGGAGCTGCTCGACGTCGCGGTGCGGCACGGGTACGGCTCGGCGGAGGCGTTCGGGCGCGCGTTCCGTGCCGTGCACGGCGTCGCGCCGGCGCAGGTGCGTCGTGACGGTGGTCCCCTCCGCAGCCAGGCCCGTCTCGTCTTCCGTCTGACCGTCGAAGGAGCCCGTCCCATGGACGTCCGCATCGCCTCCCGCCCCGCCGTCCGCCTCGTGGGCCACGCCGCCCGCGTCCCGCTGGTGCACGAGGGTGTGAACCCCGCGATCCAGCAGCACGTCGCGTCGCTCGACCCGGCCGAGCACCAGCGCCTCAAGGACCTCGCCGACACCGAGCCGGGCGGTATGCTCGCGGTCAGCACCGACCTCGAGCCCGACCGCCGCGAGGGCACCGAGCTGACGTACCTGCACGGTGTGGCCGTCACGGATGCGGTGGACGTCCCGGCGGACCTCGACGTGATCGACGTCCCGGCCGGCGACTGGGCGGTCTTCCGCGCCACCGGCCCGTACCCCGCCGCGCTGCAGGCGCTGTGGGCGGACACCGCGACGACGTGGTTCCCGTCGAACCCGTGGCGGCTGCGCCAGGGCCCGGAGGTCGTCGCGGTGCTCGACCGCGCCGCCGACCTCTCCACCGCGACCGTCGAGCTGTGGCTACCGGTCGAGGCGGGCTGACGAGCCCTAGCCTGACGGGATGGTGCCCGACCCCGCGGACCCGGCCGCTCTCGCGGCGTTCGTGCGGGCGCACCCCACGGCGGTGCTCGCGACGCGCGGCGACGACGGGCACCCGCAGGCCGCGCTGCTCGGTGTGGCCGCGCTCGACGACGGGACGCTCGTCGTCGACAGCGCCGAGCACGCCCGCAAGGTGGCCAACGTGCGGCGCGACCCGCGCGTCGCGGTGGCCCTCGGCCTCGACGGTGACGTGACCGTCCAGGTCGAGGGCGACGCGCGCGTCGCGGAGGGCGACGAGCGCGTGCGGCTCGCGGCGGCCTACGAGGCGCAGCTGCCGGGCTCGCGCGCGCTCGCCGAGGGGTACGTCGTCGTGGCGGTGACGCCCCGCTGGGTGCGCGTGTACGACGCGTCGGCCCCGACCCCCGTCGTCCGCGAGGCGCGCTGGTAGTCCTCCGCCCGTAGGAAGTGGTCACTCCCTCGACCACGTCGCACGCCCCGGGTCGCCGACGTGACCACTCCTGCGGGTCGATGCGGCGGCCGAACGTCAGCGGCTCGTCGGCACCCGGTAGCGGCGCGTCGCCGAGCGGCCCGCGGCCGGAACCACGTCCTGCAGCACCCCACCGCACCGCTCGATCGTCCGCGCCGAGGCGACGTTGTCGTCGTCGCACGTCACGAGCGCGTCCTCGACACCCGCTGCCCGGGCCACGTCGAGGGCCGCCGCCAGCATCGCCGTCGCGTACCCGCGCCGCCGGTGCGCCGGGCGGACCTGGTAGCCGATGTGCCCGCCGACGCGCGCGAGCGCCTCGGTCAGCGCGTGCCGCACGTGCACGCGTCCCACGATCACGCCGCCGACGTCCGCGACGAGGAACGTCGCCGGCACGTACCTCGGCGGCAGGTCGACGCCGGCGCGGTCGTCAGCGAGCCGGCGCAGGTAGCCGGGCCAGTCCCCGGGGCGCGCGTCGAGGAGGAAGTCGAACCCCTCCCGCGCGAGCTCGGCGTGCGCCTGCCAGGCCTCGTGCTCGTCGGCCGTCGTCAGCGGGCGCAGCACGAGCGACTCGGCCCTCACAGGGCGACGCCCCGGGTGAGCACGTAGGCCACGGCACCCGCCCAGCAGACGACCAGCGGGAAGCCGACGGCGAACGCGCACGACTCCTGGGCGAGCCGCCGCAGGCGCCCGGGGACCGGGTCGACCCCGAGCAGCGCCCGCCCCCGCGCGGTGACGACGCCCGGTCGTGCCATCGAGGTCCGGACGAGGTGGCCGCGCACGCGGCCCGCGAGCGACGAGGAGTCCTCGAGGAGCACCCACGCCACCCGCAGGCCCGGGCCGCGCAGGTACGCGTAGCGGTCCCTGCCGGTCTTCCAGTGGACGGTCAGGGCCCCGATGCGGTGCAGGTCGTCCAGGTCGACGTGCCGCGTGCCGAGCACGGTCACGACGGAGAGCGTGCTGCCCCGCAGGGTCGTGTGGCTCGTCGTGCCGACGGGCAGCAGCAGCCAGGGGCTCACGAACCCGAGGCAGAGCGCCGTCACCACGTACGCCTTGCCCGGGTCGGGCCCGGCCGGGTCGGGTCCGAGCACGACCCCGAACCCCCAGAGGACCGGGGCCATGACGAGCGCCGCGCGCCCCAGTGCGACGAGCGCGGGGGTGCGCCTCGTCAG
The DNA here is from genome assembly GCF_000092865.1 of Cellulomonas flavigena DSM 20109. GTDB lineage: Bacteria > Actinomycetota > Actinomycetes > Actinomycetales > Cellulomonadaceae > Cellulomonas > Cellulomonas flavigena. Next base: position 367,699 of record NC_014151.1, read on the forward strand.
AGCGGCCCCCGGTGCGTCCTGCCTGGTCACGCGCTGAGGTTAGTGGGAACCCCCGGAAAGCTAGGGTGGCGCCGTGCCGAACCTCGTCGTGGAGATCCACGTCCCGATGACCCCGTCCCCCGACGTCGCCGGCGACGAGGACCCGTTCTTCTGGATCGACGACGTGGAGGACCGGCTCGCCGAGCTCGAGGAGGACGAGGAGCTCGAGGTCTTCGACGACGGCGAGGAGGTCGACGAGGAGTACGTCTTCTTCGTCACCGGGGCGCCGCGCGACCGCCTGCTGCGGGCCGCGTCGGACATCGCGCTCGGCGTGGGGATGCCCACGGGCGTCTACGCCGTGCTGAGCACCGACGACGCCGACGAGATCGGCGTGGGGGAGCGGGTCGACCTGCCGGTGCGGTGAGGGGCGCGATCCGGGCGGCGCCCCTCGCGGCTCACCCCGCGGCGCCGATGACCACCGCGACGACGGTCGCGGCGACGACGACCGCCAGGCCGGCGGCGACCACCGGCCCGCGGCGGTCCGTCGCCAGCGCGCCCAGCAGGCGGGTCGCGCGTGCCAGCAGTGCCAGGGGCGCCGCGGCGCGCCACACGTCGCGCTCGGCCCGGGGGCCGGCGCGGTGCACGACGTCCGGCAGGTGGCCCACGGCCGTCATGAGCGGGAGGAGCATCCGGCCGCGGCGGTGGCGAGGGGGGCGTCCGTCGAGTGCGTCGTCGAGGGCCGCCCGCACGCCGGCGGTGTCGTTCGCCCAGTGGACGCGCGCGACGATGGTGCCGTCGGGCCGCAGGACGTACGCGGAGTTGGGCTTGGGGCCCAGCGCGCGGTGCAGGGTGCCGTCGACGTCGTCGACCGCGACCTCGTACGTGACGCGCAGGTCGTCGCGCATGGCGACGGCGTGCGCGGTCTTCTCCTCGTCGGTGCGGGGCTGCGGCAGGTGCTCGCCCGGGTGGGCCTCGCGGGTCTGGACGAGCACGAAGCGCACGCGGTCGCCGTAGGTGGCGTGCAGGGCGTCGAGCCGCGGGGCGGCGCTGCGCGTCACGGGGCAGGTCTGCGAGCCGACGACCAGGAGCACGGGGCGGGGGCCCAGGTCGTCGTGGCGGAACCGGCCGCCGTCGAGGGTCGGCAGGTCGAACGGTGGGACGAGGTCGCCGGGGCCGGGGTCGGTGGGGCGGTAGCGCAGGTCGTCGAGGACGTGCCGGGTGCGCAGGACGTCGAAGCGGTAGTCGTTGTCCGCGGGGCGGGTGCGGGTCGGTGCCATGGTGTGTGTCCCTTCGGGTTGACTGATCGGTCAAGTGGGTGGGTGGGTCGGATCCCGGGCGTGGAGGCCCGGGCGTCAGTGGGGTGCGGGGAGGAGGCGGCGCACGAGGGGCCGCAGGGCGTCGAGCGCTGTGGGGTCGTCGTCGGCCTTGGCGAGCACGCCGTACCCCTGGACGAGGGCGACGACGCCGCGTGCCGCCTCGGTCGCGTCGAACGACGGGTCGACGTCGCCGCGTGCTTGCGCGTCCCGGACGACCGAGGCGACCCTGTCCGTCCACGCCGTGAGGACCTCGGCGATCCGAGCGCGCATGTCCGGCTCGTGCGCCGAGAGCTCGGCCGCGAGGTTGCCGAGCGGGCAGCCCGGCGTGGCACCCAGGTGCTCGCGCATCGTGCGCATCATCGACGCGTAGGCCGTCAGGAACGCGTCGAGCCGGTCGAGCGGCGGCGCCTCGGCGTCGAACGCCTCGTCGAGCAGCCCGCGCATCAGCTCCCAGTTGCGATCCAGGACTGCCAGGCCGAGCGCCTGCTTGGACGGGAAGAAGTGGTAGAGGCTGCCCTTGTTGACGCCGGCCGCGCGGCACACGTCGTCGACGCCGACGTCGGCGTACGTCGCGGCGTGCACGAGGTCGCGCGCCGTGGTGACGATGCGTTCGCGCGTGTCCCGGGCCATGGCGCCACCGTAGATCGCTGTTGACCGATCGGTCAACAGCGTGGTGGGGTCGGGGCATGGTGACCCGCGAGCGCCCCGCCGGAGACGTCGACTACGAGCGGCAGGGGCGCGGCTACGCCGCCCTGCGCCGCACCGAGCCCCGCATCGCGGCCCGGGTGCACGCCGCGCTCGGCGACGCGCGGACGGTCCTCGACGTCGGCGCGGGGTCCGGCTCCTACGAGCCCGCCGACCGCTGGGTCCTCGCGGTCGAGCCGTCGGCCGCGATGCGCGCCCAGCGCCCGGCCGGCGCCGCGCCCGCGCTCGACGCGACCGCCGAGCACCTGCCGTTCGACGACGACGCGTTCGACGCGGCGATGGCCATGGTGACGATCCACCAGTGGCCCGACGTCGACCGGGGCCTGCGCGAGCTGCGGCGTGTCAGCCGCGGCCCCGTCGTCGTCCTCACGCACGACGCCCCGGCGCTGCGTCGCTTCTGGCTGGCCGAGTACTTCCCCGACGTCGTCGCCCTCGACGAGACGCGGTTCCCCACCATCGACCACGTCGTCGACGTCCTCGCCGCCGCCGGCGGCACCGTACGGGTCGACGTCGTGCCGATCCCGCGCGACTGCGTCGACGGGTTCGGCGAGGCGTTCTGGGCCCGGCCCGAGGCGTACCTGCGGGCCGAGGTCCGCGGCGCGACGTCCGGGTTCGTGCTCGCCGACCAGGCGGCCGTGCAGCGCGGCGTCGAGCGGCTCGCGGCCGACCTGGAGAGCGGCGCGTGGGACCGCGCGCACGGGCACCTGCGCGAGCAGGACGAGTACGCGGGGGCGATGCGGCTGGTCGTCGCGACGCCCTGACGTCTCACGCGCTGCGACGTGAGGAGCCGACCCGCGCGTCACCTGGTGGCCCCTGGTCCCGGCCCTGCTGCGCGCGTGCCTGGCGGCCGCGACCCGTGCCGGGACCCGGCTGCAGGCGGACACCGAGGGCCTGGTGTGAGCGAGCACGACGACCCCGCGCCGCACCGCGTCGTCAGCCGTCTCGGCGCTCTTCTCGAGGCCCGCGGTCTCACGCTCGTCCAGCTCGCCGAGCTCACCGGCGTGACCGTCGCGAACCTGTCGGTGCTGAAGAACGGCCGCGCCCGCGCCATCCGCTTCTCCACGCTCACCGCGGTCTGCGACGCGCTCGGCTGCCGCCCCGGCGACCTGCTGGACGTGGAACCGGCGCCGACGACGCGACGCCCCTGAGACCGAGCGGTCGCAGGGGCGTCGCGAGGAGTGGGTCAGGCCGAGCAGCTCGGCGCCGCGTCGCCCGGCGTCCCGGCGCCGATGAAGCCGAAGCTCACCGTGCCGCCAGGGGTCAGGCTCCCGTTGTACGGCGCGTTGGTCACGGTGACGCCCGACCCGGCGGCGGTCGGCACGCCGTTCCACAGCGAGCCCACGGACACGCCGGGCAGGGTCACGGTCCACGTCGTGAGCGCCGCCTCACCGGCCGTCACCACGACCTCGCCCTGGTAGCCGCCGGGCCACGTGCTCGTGGCGCGGAAGGTCGCCGTGCAGGCGGTCACGCCGTGGCCCGTCGTCGGGGTGGGCGTGGGCGTCACGTCGGGAGTGGGCGTCACGGTGACCTCGGGCGTCGGGGTGACGTCGGGCGTCGGGGTGGGGGTCGGCGTGGGCGTCGAGCCGTCGCCCTCCGTCGTCGTGTACTCGACGACCGTGCGCGGTGCCGAGCACTTGCCGCCGCAGCTCTCCGGCAGCGAGAACGCGTACTCCCGCCCGCCGAACACGTACTCGTCGTCCACGTCCGTGACGCGGATCCGGTAGTCGGTGCCGCCCGTCGTCGTCGGCTTCACGAGGAACGACTGCCCCATGTCGACGTTCATCGGCGTGGTCACCCACGCGCCGTCGGCGAAGTGCTCGACGCCGTGGATGCCGTTGGGCAGGTGGTTGATCGACACCCCCGCCCACCACTTCTCCGAGCCCTGGATGAAGCCGATCTCGATGTCGCCGGAGTAGTCCGGCGCCTCGATGAACTCCCAGGTCACCTTGCGGTTGCCCCAGTGGTTCGGGTCCATGTCGCCGACGGGCGCGCCGTCCTTCTCGAAGAGGTTGAGCGACGCGTGTGCGAGGTCGAGGTGGTACGGGTCGTCGCGGCACCACGCGTTGGGGTCGCCGCAGGAGTCGGCGACGAGCATGTCGAGCGTCGCGCCGTTGTACTCGTCCTCGACCCACCCGCCGTTGCGGCAGAACGCCTGCCCCGGTGCGCCGTCGTTGACGCCGGTGCAGTAGTCGTCGATCGTCACCCGCACCCACCGGCCGCAGTTGCGGCCGTTGTCGAACATGCCGACCTTCGGGTCGTCCGCCGCCATCGGTCGCGGGTACATCGCGTAGTCGCCAGGGGTGTCGTAGACGTTCAGCGCGATCCAGTTCTGCGTCTCGAGCTGGTCCTGCGGCAGCCCGCACCCGCCGTACGGGGCGCCGAGGTTGTCGAACCAGGTCGCGCTGCCGGTGACGGGCTCGCTCTCGGCGCCCGGCGGTACGGCGTCCGCCGACGGGCCGGCCAGCGACTGCGCGGCGACGAGTGCGGCACCCGCCGCCAGGACGGCGAGCGCGCGGCTCACGGGTCGGACTTTCCCCAGCGCGGACATGACGGTGCCTCCTGCTCGACGACGGATCGGGCCGAGTGTGCACCTGGGCACCGCGCGCCGGACCGGGGCCGGCAGGGGGCGAATCGTTTACATCCGGGGCCCTCGGGGAGGGTGCGGGACCTGTGTCCCGGGTCAGGCGCCGCCCCGCACCGCGTACCGCACCAGCACCGTGCCGTCGCCGAACCCTCGCTGCTCCCGCAGCTCGAGCCCCAGCCGCACGCCCAGCGGCAGCGCCGGCTTGCCTCCGCCGACGGCCACCGGGCACAGCATCAGCACGACCTCGTCGACCAGCCCGTGCCGGAACGCCTCGGCCCCGAGGATCGCGCCCCCGACGCTCAGGTCCCGCTCCGACCCCTCCTTGAGGCGCCGCACCGCGTCGGGGTCGAACGTCCGCTCGAGGCGCGTGCGGCTCGTCGGGGCCGCGTCGAGCGTCGTGGAGTACACGACCTTGTCCGCGTCCCGCCAGATCCCCGCGTACTCCCGGACGACCTCCGGCTGGTCGACCAGCCAGTCGTCGTCCTCCCAGACGCGCATCGTCTCGTACATCCGCCGCCCGTACAGGGACGTGCCGATGCCCCGCTCGTGGTCGTTCCAGAACTGGTGGACCTCGGCCGTGGGCACCGAGAAGTCGAACGCGCCGCTCGCGTCCTCGAGGTAGCCGTCGAGGGACGTGTTGGCGGCGTAGACCAGCTTGCCCATGAGGTGCCTCCGGGTCGACGGGACCTCAGGCTCGCAGCGGCGGGTGACACGGGCAAGGTCGTGCGGCGGGGACGGACAGGCTGGTCCAGTCGGGCTGTTCGCGGCAGTCTCGTGCCGTGCCACTCATCCCCGAGCCCGTCGTCCCTGCCGGTGTGTGGGGGGCCAGGGTCCAGCCGACGCTCGCCGCCGGCAGCCTGGTCCTGCGTCCGTGGTGCGCGGGCGACGCGCCCGCCGTCCGCGCCGCCTACGACGACGACGCGATCCGCACCTGGCACGCCCGCACCATGCGCGACGACGACGAGGCCCGTGCGTGGATCGACGGCAAGAACGCCGCGTGGCGGCAGGAGCGGGCCGCCGAGTGGGCGGTCGTCGAGGAGGGAGAAGTCGTGGGGCGCGTCGCGCTCACGAGGCTCAACCTGTACGAGGGCGGGGGCGCGCTCGCGTACTGGGTGGTTCCCGCCGTGCGAGGCCGGCGCGTCGCCGTCCGCGCCGGCACCGAGGCGCTGCGCTGGGCGTTCGAGGACCTCGGCCTGCAGCGGGTCGAGGTCGAGCACTCGACCCGCAACCCTGCGTCGTGCCGCGTCGCGGAGCTGCTCGGGTGCCGCGCCGAGGGGGTTCGCCGCGGGCACGCGCTGCACGCCGACGGGCACCACGACATGCACCTGCACGCACGGCTGCGCACGGACGCCTGACGCGGACGGCCGACGCGGCACGGTCGGAACGTTCCGCCCGCGGCGCCTTGCCCGGCTCACCTCGCCGCGGCCAGGGTCGTGGCCATGACCGGGAACATCCAGGGTGGGGACATCCAGGCGCTGCGGGACCTGCGGCTGTCGATGCTGGCCTTCGTCGGCGACCTCGCGGGCTGCACGGCGACGACGACGTCCACGCTCGACCGGCTGCAGTGGACGGGTCAGGACCGGAACCGGTTCCGCGAGGACTGGGAGCAGCTCTACCGCCCGGCGATGCGGCGGGTGCAGGACGCCGTGGCGTTCGCCGCCGACGAGCTCGAGGCGCACGCCGACGAGCAGGAGGTCGTGTCGTCCGCCCCTGGCGTCGGCCCCGCGACGAGCGTCGCAGCGGCGACCACGGGCCCCGTGACGGTCGCGAGCACCCCCGCCCCCGCTGGTGCTGCGGTGCCCGCTGCCACGCCCGCTGCCGAGCCCGCGCACGAGCACACCCTCGGCTCCCTGAGTGCCCGCTACGAGTCGAACGGCGACCCGGGTGCGGTCTCGACGGGCCGCGGCGACCACGGTGGCGTCTCCTACGGCATGTACCAGTTCTCCTCGACGCAGGGTTCGGCGCAGGAGTTCGTCGACGGCCTGCGTGACACGCACCCGGAGTACCACGCGGCCCTCGACGGCCTGACGCCGGGCACGCCCGAGTTCGGCGAGGCGTGGCGCGAGCTCGCGGCGCGTGACCCGGAGGGCTTCGCGGCGGCGCAGCACGACGCGATCGAGCGGTCGCACTACGAGCCGCAGCTGCGCGCCACCGAGGCTCGCCTGCCGGGCATCGACATCGCGAACCGCTCGGACGCGGTGCGGGACGTGCTGTGGTCGACGGCCGTGCAGCACGGCGGTCGCACCGACGACATCGTCGAGCGTGCGGTCGCCGGGCGTGACGTCACGACGATGACGGACGCCGAGCTCGTCCGTGCCATCTACGCCGAACGCGGACGCGACGACGGCGCCGCGTACTTCGGGCGCAGCAGCGAGGCGGTCCGCGAGGGCGTGATGAACCGGTTCCGGAACGAGGAGCGCGACGCGCTGCGGATGCTGGGGGAGTGACGCGTCACGCCGTCCGGGGCGAGCGGACGTCGACGGGCGCACCGAAGTCCGTGCGCACGCCCCGCGAGAACAGCACGGAGTCCGGCGGGCGCGCGGTCCCCGGGACCCCGCACGCCGCGACGAGCCGGTCGTCGAGCGCCAGCAGCTCGGCCGTCTGCAGCGGCCACGGCTCGTGCCGGTTGGGGACGTACAGCGTCCGGCCGTACGCGCGGGTGTGCAGGCCCCAGCGGGCGGTGAGGAACGCGGCCTCGTCGTCGGCGTCGAGCGCGGGGCCGGGGCGCACGGCGACGCGGGTCGTCGCGTCACGCGGCCCGGGCCAGCGGCGCCGCGACGTGTACGTCACGACGCCGTCGGCCTCGGTCACGCGCATCCGTGCCCACGTGTAGGGCAGCGCGAACACCGCCCGCGTCCCCAGCACGAACGCGAGCCGCGCCGCTTCCAGCGTCCGGAAGACGACCCCGCGACGGCCCTGCTCGTCGACCGAGTAGAGGCGCACGTTCGTCTCGGGGAACGTGCCGAGCCACGGGATCCCGGGCCCGACCCCCGCTCCCACGCCGACCATGCGGAACGGCACCAGGCCCACCCAGCTGGTCCCGTCGTGGACGTCCGGGCGCGTGCCCGGCGGCAGCAGCGGCGCGACGACGTCCGGCGGCACCCGCCAGTGGACGAACGTGAGGTCGCGCCACGACTGCCGCGTGATCGGCCGGCCCGTCAGGGCCGGGGCCGTCGTCGTCACGGGGTCGGGGACCGCGCTCACCGCAGGACCAGCGGCACGGCCGCCCAGCCCCCGGCCGGCGGCTGCTCGCGCTCGCGCGCCCGCTCGGGGTCGGGCTCGATCGCGGTGGTCGCGGCGAGCAGCGCGCGGACCAGGGTGCGCAGCTCCAGCAGGGCCAGCGGTCGCCCCGGGCAGACGTGCGGGCCGATACCCCACACGAGGTTGTCCGCGGCGTGCGCCCCGGGGTCGAACGCGTCGCCGAAGACCTCGGGGTCGCGGTTGGCCGCCGTCCAGTGCAGGAGCACCTGGTCGCCCGCGGCGATGCGCCGCCCGCCGACCTCGGCGTCGCGGGTGGCGATGCGCCGGTTGCTGACGAACGGGTCGTCGACGCGCAGGACCTCGTCCAGCGTCCGGTCGAGCTCGTCGTCGTCCACGCCGGCGCGCAGGCGGGCCTGCAGGTCCGGGTGGTCGGCGAGGTGGGCGAGCACGACGCCCGCGCACAGCGCCATCGAGCCCAGGTCCCCGCCGGTCCAGTTGCGCAGGACCGACACGACCTCGGCGTCGGTGAGGGGGCGGCCGTCGACCTGGTCGCGCACGAGCTCCGTCGTCACGTCGTCCGGGGCGTCGTCGCCGCGTCGCGCGGCCGTGAGCGACGCGACGAGACGCCGGAAGTGCTCCGCGACGGCCGCCGTGCGGGTGCTGTCGCGGGAGCGCGTCGCGTCGCGGTTCTCCGCGACCCACGCCAGCAGCTCGCCCTCGAGGTCCTGCGGCCAGCCCAGCCACGCGCTCTGCGCCCGCACCGCGAACAGCGCGCCGAGCGCGACCGCGTCCACGTGCGCCGGGGCGGCGAGCGTCGCGACGAGGTCGTCCGCGACCTGCCGCACGACCGGCTCCACCGCGCGCACCCGCGCGGGCGTGAAGTACCGGTCGACGACCGCCCGGTACGCCGCGTGCGCGGGCCCGTCCATGCCGTTGGGCACCTGCAGGTGCCGGGACACGGCGTTGGAGAACGTCGCGGGGTCCAGGGCGGTCGCGACGACGTCGCGGTGCGCGAACAGCGTCCACGCGCCGTCGGGACCCCGTGCGACGGGGCACCCGGAGCGCATCGCGTCGTAGGCGCCGAGCGGGTCCTGCTGCACCCGGGGGTCGCGCGGGTCCCAGTCCGCGGTCGGCGTGCGTCCGGCGGAGTCGTGCGGCGCGCGGCCGGTCGCGAGGTGGTCGTCGGCGGAGAGCTCGTCGCTCGGGCTGTGCTCGCTCACCGACCCATCGTGCACCCTCGCGTCAGGGCGCCAGGAGCCCGCGTGTCGCGACGGCGTCAGTCCTCGATCGCCTCCACGCCGTCGTGTGCCAGCTCGGCGAGGTGCGCCCGCATCGTCGCGACCTGCTCCGGCGGGTGGCCCGCCCAGTCCTCGATCTCGCCCACGACCCGCAGGGGTTCGCGCGTCCGGTACGACAGCGTCGGGTTACCGGGGAACCGCTGGTCGGTGACGTTCGGGTCGTCCTCCAGGTCGCCCGTCGGCTCGACGACGTAGATGCGCCCAGGCCCGTCGCCGACAGCGAGCTCCGCGCCCCAGGTCGCCGCGTCGAGGGTGCGCGTGACGTACACGAACGCGGCCTCGCGGCCCGCGCCGTAGTTCGAGCGACGGCCGGGCGCGAGCAGGTCGCCGACCCGCAGGTCCGCGCGGGTGCCGTGGAGGTACGCACCGGACGGGTGGGCCTCGAACGGCACGGGGACGTCGGGCACGGGTACCTCCTGCGTGCGTCGCGACGCTCTGCGGGAGCGCCGTGAGGGCCGGGTGTCGTCCCCATCATGCGGTGCGGACGGGGGCCTGCAGCGTCACCGGGCCCGCGGTGGCCGTGACGTGCCGGTGCACGCCCGTCGTGCGCAGGCCCCTCTCGGCGAGCGCGGCGTCGAGGGTGATCCACGCGTCCGCGACGCTGCCGGGGGACTGCTCGAAGGTGACCGAGACCCCCGCTGCGACGGCCGGGACCTCCACGACGCCCAGCGCACCCGCGTCCGCGGTCGCCGCGGTGCCCGCCGTGACGGTGATCGACTCGTCCGAGGTGCCGTCGTAGAGGCACACGACCTCGGCGTCACGGTCCGCGGGGGACAGGCAGGCCCGCAGCCGGGTGCTCACGTCGCGCACCGCGTCGGGGATCTCCGTCTCGTCGCGCACCGCGACGCTCACGGCCCGCAGCCGCAGGGCGGGCAGCGGCCCGAGCTCCAGTGTGCTCATCACGGTGCCACTCCCTCGCTCCAGGGCCGCGAGCCGCGACCGCACCTCCACCAGACGTGCCGACTCCTCGGTGATCGTCCGCTCGAGCTCCTGCGCCCGCTCCCGCAGGAGCTCCACCAGGCGTCCCTGCGTGAGGCCGGGGCCGAGCAGGTCGACGATCTGCTCGAGCCCGGACCCCACCGCACGCAGCGACGCCACGGCCCGCACCCGTCCCGCCTGGCTGTCCGCGTAGCGGCGGTACCCGGTGGCGGGGTCGACGGAGGCCGGCTCGATCAGCCCGAGCTGTTCCCAGTGGCGCAGCATCCGCCGGGACACACCCGTGGAGTGCGCGATCTCTCCGATGTGTGACTTTCTCCGGTGAGTGGCGGCGGTCTTCAGCCGCTCAGGGGCACGGTTAGTTGACTCCGATGACGAGGGTGCTGGCGGCGGCTTCGACGACGTCGTTGGTGATGGTCTGCAGCTCGTTGATCTTCAGGACGCGTTCGATCTGGGGGAAGAGTCGCTCCAGGAGGCGGAAGTTGCCGCGGGTGATGCGGCTGATCGCGGCGATGGTCTGGGCGTCGGTGAAGTCGTCGGGGTTGAGGGTCTTGCCCAGGGAGCGCCAGTGGCGTTGGAGGACGAAGAGCATCTCGTCGGTGCTCAGGGGCCGGTACTGGTGGGCGAAGCCGACGCGGCTGTAGAACTGGGGGTAGTGGCTGAACTGCTTCTCCAGCCCGGGCATGCCGATGAGGATCAGGGCGATCTGGTCGCGGTCGTAGCGGTCCCGTAGGAGCTCGAGCGCGGTGGGGCTCAGGCGTTCGGACTCGTCGACGATGACGAGCTGGACGTCGTTGGTGGTGCGCCGGGTGCCCCACCGGTCCACGGGGATGCGGCCGGGGACCTCGAGGTGCTGCTGGATGCAGATGCTGGTGCGAGTGATGATCCGGTCCAGGTCCTCGCGCAGCAGCCGCGGGGTGGTCAGGACCCCGGGGGTGTACAGGGCGGTGCGGTTCTTGGCCAGCGCGGCGTAGATCTTGGCGTCGTCATCGCAGCGCGGGCCCCAGTCGGTCAGCAGCTCGTGGGCTTGGTCCCAGTGGGCGTAGCGGCGTGCGGAGACGGTCTTGCCGACCCCGGCCGGCCCGAAGCACAGCCCGATGGTGCGCCCGCGCCGGACGGAGTCGGCGAACTCGGTGAAGCGGCGGTGCTCCTTGGTGACGGCGAAGCATTCGCTCACCTGAGGTCCTCCTTGTAGACCTTGAGCCGCGCCACGGTCGGTACGCGCGGCGGCACGGGCCTGGCAGGGGCGTCGGGGGTGTGGGCGGCGACGACGGCGATCCGCTCGTTGATGCCTCGGCGCAGGGCGCGGCGACGGGCGTTGCGGGCGGCCTGGACGTCCTTGAGGCTGATCTGCTTGGCGTGGTGTTCCTGATCGACGGCGGTGCACAGGAACTGGTCGTGGTCGAAGACGCGGATCTCGGTGATGTCTCTGGGGTCGTAGCGGATGACCACGGGGCGGCCGACGAAGCCGGCGAGGGTCGGTGAGACGTAGGGCATGCCTTGGAAGTGGATGCCGTCGCGGCGCACCGTCCTGGATCGGGCGACGGTCAGCAGCAGCCCGTCCAGCGCCTGGAGGCTGTCGGGAAGGCGTGGCAGCCAGCCGTCGGCGATCCACGCCGACCGCGGCGAGACGCCGAGCTCGCCGTGGGCGCGGTCGTTGTAGTCCAGGACGAACGCCCCGACGGCGGCGTCGAGGTCAGCCAAGGACAGGGCTGGCGCGGGCCAGCGCTCCGCGCCGCTGTGGAGGTGTCCGGGCAGGGTGGTGAGCAGCTCGGTGTTGACCGTGCCGAAGAAGCGCTCGACCTTGCCTCGCCCTTGGCGTCGCGCGACGGCGGAGTGGATCAGGCGGATGTGCAGGTCGACGGCGGTGCGGGCCAGGTGGTCGCTGGTGAAGTCCGACCCGTGGTCGACGTACAACAGGTCGGGGATGCCGCACATCGGCCACCGGGGGTCGGCCTTGGGCCAGATCGCCTGCCGTAGCGCCAGGGCGGTGTGCATCGTTGACGGCGCACCGAAGAAGACCGTGTAGCCGCAGATCGCGCGGGCGCAGTCGTCCATCACGACGGTCAGCCACGGCCGGGCCGGCTTGCCGTCCGTGCCGACGAGCACGATGTCCAGCAAGGTGTGGTCGGCCTGCCACATCGCGTTGGGGCGGTCGGCCGTCCGCCGCAACGCGAGCTCGTACTTGTCCCGGTAGGAGCCTGCTCCCTCGAGGGCGAGGGTGACCATGCCGGGGTCCAGGGCGGTGATGATCGACCGGACGACGCCGTAGGACGGGACCGGCCACGCGGTGCCGGCGCAGACCTTCACCACCGTCCGGTGGATCGCGGCGATCGGTGGGCGGGGCCGGGTCACCCGAGCCCTTCGATTAGCGCGATGAGGTCCGCCGGCAGGTGATGCCCGCCCGCGTCCGCCCGCGGCACTCGGCCCAGGGCCGACAGGCCGCCGGCGCGGTAGCGGGCATGCCAGCGTTCCAGCGTGCGCACTCCCAGGCCGTGGTGACGGGCCAGCGCGGCGAGCGGGACCTGGTCCTCGACATGCAGCCGCAGGATCCGCCACCGCCCGTCCGCGTCCACGGCCGGCCTACACGGCGCTCGTGGCTCGTCGTGACGGGGCCGCTGCGGCGGGCGCGCGGTTCAGGGCCCGGTAGATGGTGGTGCGGGAGACGCCGAGCACCTGCCCGATCTGGGCGACGGTCATGTCCTTCTGCTCATATATCCGTCGGGCCGCCCGGACCTGGTCCGCGGACAACGCCGACGGCCGCCCACCGCTGCGGCCCCGAGCACGAGCGGCCGCCAGGCCGGCGTTGGTGCGCTCTCGGATCAGGTCGCGCTCGAACTCGGCCAGTGCCGCGAAGACGTGAAAGACCAACCGTCCGCCTGGGGAGGTGGTGTCGATGGTCTCCTGCAACGACCGGAACCCCACGCCGCGGTCGGCCAGGACCTGCAGCTGGTCGATCAGGTGGCGGATCGACCGGCCGAGCCGGTCCAGCCGCCACACCACCAGGGTGTCCCCCGGGCGCAGCTGGTCCAGCAGCTTGTCCAGCTCCGGCCGGTGCTGCAGCGACCCGGAGCCGGTGTCGACGAACACCCGGTAGCACCCGGCCTTGGTCAGCGCATCGACCTGCAGCGACGCGTCCTGATCGGTTGTCGACACGCGCGCGTACCCCAGGAGAGGCCCCACGCGTCGACCGTAGCGAAACCCGTCCGACACGGGAAGTATCGCGCCGTAGTTTTCGGCACGCAGTTCCGCTACATCAGGCGCCTCGTCGACGACGCGCGCCGCCCGGCCCTCCGGCGCGTGTAGCGGAATCGTTCGTTTGCGGCACAGGCTGCCGGTTCAGTCAGTGCTGTATAGTTCAGCACATGCTGAGCATTGCTACTCGCCTGGACGTGATGAACCGGTTGGGCCGGGCAATGGCCGACCCAACACGGTCACGGCTCCTGATGGCGTTGTTGGAGCGGCCCGCCTATCCGGCAGAGCTGGCACGCGACCTCGGGCTGACGCGCTCGAACGTGTCGAACCATCTGGCTTGCCTGCGCGACTGCGGCATCGTGGTCGCCGAGCCCGAGGGCCGCCAGACACGTTACGAGATCGCCGACCCGCACCTGGCACGGGCGCTCAACGCACTGGTCGAGGTCACCCTCACCGTGAACGAGAACGCTCCCTGCATCGATCCTGCCTGCCCTGTTCCCGGGTGCGCCAACGCGGAGCCTGACGCGTGATCGTTTCCTCGGTCCTGCAGGCGATCGGCCTGTTCGTTGCCACCAACATCGACGACATCATCGTGCTCTCGCTGTTCTTCGCCCGGGGCGCAGGGCAACGCGGGACGACGGCCCGGATCACCGCAGGCCAGTACCTCGGGTTCGCCGGCATCCTGGGCACCGCCGTGCTCGTGTCACTGGGCGCGGGAGCATTCCTTCCTGAAGAAGCCATCCCCTACTTCGGGCTCATCCCCCTGGCCCTAGGCCTGTGGGCCGCATGGCGGGCCTGGCGCGGGAGCGACGACGATGACGATGACGCCAAGGTTGAGGGCAAGAACGTCGGCGTCTTGACCGTCGCCGCGGTCACCTTCGCCAACGGAGGAGACAACATCGGCGTCTACGTCCCGGTCTTCCTCAACGTGGGACCTGTAGCCGTGGTCGCCTACTGTGTCGTCTTCCTCCTGCTCGTCGCGATCCTCGTCATGCTGGCCAAGTTCATCGCCACGCGCCGACCGATCGCCGAAGTCCTCGAACGCTGGGAACACGTGCTGTTCCCGATCGTTCTGATCGGCCTGGGCATCGTCATCCTCGTCAGCGGCGGAGCCTTCGGCCTCTGACGCCCTGCCCCGGCCCATGACGCATCTCGGTTGAGAGACTGCACGCACGGAGCGAAGAGCTCCGAGGAGAGGCATGGTGGATAGCCGCGCCGGTGTTGCCATCGCGTGGCCGCGCTGGCAGATCTCGCGGTAGACCCGCGATCACCCCCTGGTTGTCGGCGCCAGCTGACCCGACCGCCACAGAACACCGACAAGGCCCCGCCACCTGAACGCCAAGACCACAGGCGAGGTCGCGCGAAAGCGACGACGCCAGGAAACGAAGACCCCAACGGCACACCTGCGGAGCGCGCGAGGGCGGTCGCTTGAGACGCGCCGGCGGGTGGGCTCACAGAACGCTGTCGATCGTTGCCGTCGGCGGACTGCTGTCCTCAGACGACGGCGGCGTGATGTTGAGCCGCTAGTCGCGGCGCCCTGGACTGAGCAGCCTGGCATCGATTGCCCAACGGGTTTGCGTTCCCGACGAGCTCGCTTTCATCGAGCCTTCATCGGACCTCGACCGCATCTTGGGGGTGCCCGGGGCAGCCTCAGGCCGTGGGCGCCGTCGGCGCCCGGCGCGAGAGGGAGCGGACCGATGCCGTGGTGCGTGGATCTGGGAGTCGGCGGCTGGCTGGTCCTCGCGTCGAGCCTGGCGGTGCTCGGCATGGCCGTGTGGGCGGTGACGCGACTGTTTCCCGCTGCACCAGAGCCGGACGCGGTGACGCTGCTCGACGCCCGGCTGGCCGCCGGGCAGATCGATGTGGACACCTACCGCAGGCTTCACGCCGAGCTCGCCGGACCTGTGCCGGCGCGATCGGAAGGACTGCGATGAAGAGCCACCTCAAGGGAATGGTCGTCGCTGCTGCGGCGGTGCTGGTCGTGGCGCTGGCAGCGGGTGTGCGTCCTGGCGCGGCGTTGGCGCCTGCGCTGGCGTGCCCGCTGATGATGATCGCCATGATGGTGTGGATGCACCGCCGCGGCCACACCGGGCAGCCCCACCATGGCGCGCACGACGTCACGGCGGACGCGCCCGTGACGTCGCCGCCGCACAGCGCGGCGCCGGGAGCCCGCTGAGCTCAGCCGGGCGGCACCGGAAGCGTGACGGTGAACGATGCGCCGGCTCCCGGGCCGTCGCTCGTTGCGGTGATGGTGCCGCCGTGGGCCTCGGTGAGCGCTTTGCAGATCGCCAGGCCGATGCCCGATCCGCCGTGGGTACGGTCACGCGCGGTATCGGCCCGGTAGAAGCGCTCGAACAGGTGCGGCAGGTGCTCGGGCGCGATGCCGGCACCGGTGTCGGACACGTGCAGCGCCACGCGCTGGTAACCGCCGGTCGCACGGAGCGTGATCGTGCCTCCGGCCGGGGTGTGACGCAGTGCGTTGGCGACCAGGTTGTCCAGGACCTGGCCCATACGCTGGCGGTCGACACGGACGTGTCCCAGCTCGGGGTCGACCTGGACCCGCACGTCGACCCCGGCGGCGGTCGCGCGCTCCCGCCAGGTGCCGGTGGTCGCTGCAAGCAGTTCGTCTGGCGCGAGCGGTTCGAGCGTGAGTACGAGGTCACCGGCCTCGGCGCGGGTCACCGCGGCGAGGTCGCGTGCCAGCCGGGTCAGGCGCGCGGACTGGTCGCGCAGCACGGCCATTGTGGGCTCGTCCATCGGTTGCAGGCCGTCTTCCACGGCCTCGAGGTACCCGGCGATGGTGGCGACGGGGGTGCGGACCTCGTGGGCGACGTCGGCCAGGAGCCGGGCCCGCAGCCGCTCGGCCTCTTGCAGCCGCGCGGCCATGGCGTTGAACGACTCGGCGAGGTCGTCGAACTCCGCGCCCAGTCCTGCAGCCGGGACGCGGGACACGACGACGTCCGGATCGACCTCGCGCAGCACCCCGACGGCCTGCGAACCGTCATGGGTCACGCTGACCTCGAACCCGTCCCGCTCGAGGTATCCGGCCACCAGCCGGGCCAAGGCTTGCTCGTCGTCGACGACGACCGCGCGCCGCGCTGTGGTCGTCGTGGTGTCTGGGGTGGGGGTCACCTGGCCATTGTCGGCTGCGGACGGACGCCGGTCGGGGACCTTCATCGAACCTTGATCCAAGGGCGACCGGTCCTTCGGTGCGGCACGTCGACGCTCCACATGTACCGATCCGCGACCGCCTGCAGGAGAACCCGTGTCGACCATCGAGCCCGCCGACCCACCGGTCCTCGTCACCGTCGTCCATGCCCCGGCGTGCCATTTCTGCCACGACGCCGAGGAGGCCCTAGCCGCCCTGGCCGGTGATTTCCCGCTGGTGGTCCGCAGCGTCGGCATCGATACGGACGAGGGCCGGGCCCTGGTCGCCGAGCACCGCCCGCCGATGAACCCGCTGGTGCTGGTAGACGGGGAGTTCTTCTCCGCCGGGCGACTGCCGCGGAAGAAGCTCACCAAGGTCCTGCACAGCCGGCGCACGGCAGCGGTCGGGGCCTGAGATGGGCAGCGAGTTGCTGACGACCGGGAGCATCCTGGCGGCGTTCTTCGCCGGCGGGGTGGCCCTGTTCGCCCCGTGTTGCATCGTCTTCCTGGCGCCGTCCTACCTGGCCGGTGCGGTCAAGAACGCCCGGTGGCGGCTGCTGCCGCTGACCTTCGTCTTCGCGGCGGGCTTGGCCGTGGTGCTGGTGCCGATCACGCTGGGGATGAGCCTGCTCGCCGGCGCGATCGCCCGGTACCACGCTCCGCTGTACTGGGCCGGCGGCCTGCTGATGATCGCCCTGGCGGGCCTGGCCCTCTCGGGTCGGATGTGGTCGCTGCCGTCGTTCCTGCGTACTCCGGATACCACCGGTGGTGACACCGCGAGCTTCTTCTCCCTCGGGGTGTTCTCCGGGATCGCGTCCTCGTGCTGCGCCCCAGTCCTGGCCGGGGTGATGACCCTGTCGATTCTGTCCGGGTCTCCCATCGGGGGGCTGGCCCTGGGGTTGGCGTACGTGTTCGGCATGGTCTTCCCGCTGTTCGTGATGGCCCTGGTCTGGGACAAGGCGCGCCTCGGTGAGCGCAAGCTGTTCCAGGCCAGAACCGTCCGGCTGCCCGTCGCGGGCCGCACCCTGGTCACCAACACCCTCAACATCGCCGTCGCGGTCGGGTTCACGGTGATGGGCGTGTTCGTCATCGCCCTGGCCGGCAGCAAGGACATGACCGGCGGCTCGGCGTTCCAGGACGCCGCCAGCCGCACCCTGACCGACGTGTTCGCCGCCGTCCAGGACTTCCTGTCTCCGGTGCCCGAGCCCCTGCAGGGGTTGGCGCTGCTCGCGGTCGCCGCCGCGTTCATCTGGGCGACGCTCGTCGACCGGCGCCGGCCCGCTCGGTCGAAAAGCGCCGCCCCGGCCACGACCACGGCTGCTGCAGGGCCGAGCGACGGCCCAGCCGTGCCCGTCCCGTCCTGCCACGCCACCCCGACCACGGAAGAAGTGACCCGATGACCTCCGGAACCGCCACCCGCCGCCTCGCCGAACGCCAGCAGGCTCTGCAGGAGGTTCAGGCCGCGCAGGCGGGACAGGCGCGCCGCCGCCAGCGCATCAGCTGGGCCGCGTGGGGCGCCGGTCTGCTGATCGTGGCCACGCTGATCGCCGCCGCGTTGATCACCTCCCAGCCGACCACGTCCAGCGACGTGCGCGTCGCACCGGACTTCACGCTGCCCGCCTCGGACGGCTCGACCGTCTCGCTGGCGGACTTCCGCGGTGGACCGGTCGTCCTGTACTTCAACGAGGGCGCCGGCTGCGACTCATGCCTGCTGCAGATGGCCGAGATCGAGAAGGATCCAGCGTTCGCCGAGACCGGCATCACCGTGCTGCCGATCGTGATGAACACCGCCGAGCAGATCAACACCGATCGCCAACGCCTCGGCGTCCAGGCACCGTTCCTGCTTGACGACGGCACCGTCTCCGCCGCCTACGACACCCTCGGCAAGGGCATGCACGAAGGCCTCCCGGGGCACGGGTTCGTCCTGGTCGACGCCGACGGCAACCAGCTGTGGCACGGCAACTACCCGTCCATGTGGCTTGCCCCCGCCGACCTGCTCAAGGAGGTCACCAGCCGACTCTGACCATCACCGTTTGACCTGACGCGCGCGTCACCGACCTATGAAGGAGAGCCCGATGGGCTGCTGCCAGGACACCCCTACCTCGACGACCACGACCCAGAGCACGGTCACCACGACGAGCAACAGCTGCTGCGGCGGCGGCGCTCAGGGCGCGGACACCTGCTGCACGACCAGCACCTCGGCCTGATCCCCAACACCGATCCTGGGAAGGAACCACCCCTTGACGAGCACCACGCGCCGGCGCCTCGCCGCGACGACAGCAGCACTCGCCCTGGCGGCCACCCTGACCGCCTGCTCCACCGGCGACGAACCGACGCCCGAACCCCCCGCGGCGCAGGAGTCCTCGAGCAGCGAGGACGCCGAGGCGGCGACTGAGCACAACGCCGCCGACGTGGAGTTCGCGCAGATGATGATCGTCCACCACCAGGGAGCGCTTGAGATGGCTGAGCTCGCGGTCGAGCGGGCCTCCACCGACGAGGTGCGCGCACTGGCCGAGCGAATCGCCGCAGCGCAGGGCCCGGAGATCGAGCTCATGTCCGGCTGGCTGGAGACCTGGGACGAGGAGCTTCCCGCTGAGGCTGAGCACGGCGGCATGGACCACGGCGGGATGGAGATGGACGGCATGGACCAGGAGGAGGCGATGTCCACCCTGGCCGAGTTTGAAGGGGTCGCGTTCGACCGGAGGTTCCTCGAGCTCATGGTCGCCCACCACCGCGGCGCCGTCGAGATGGCCCAGGCCCAGATCGGCGAGGGCGCAGACCCCGACGCCCTGGCACTCGCCCGGACGATCAGGGACGACCAGAACATAGAGATCACCGAGATGGAGAACCTGCTGCGGTCCCTCTGAGCAGCCCGCAGCACGACCGGCAGGAGGCCACCCCGCACGAAAAGGTGGCCTCCTGTCGCGTGCGTCTGCCACCGGCGCTGCGGCGAAGCGCTAGGTGCGGACGTACCGTCGCCCGGTGCCGAACTCCCCGTTTGACAAGGAAGAACCTGCCCGGCCTCACCGCGTGCAGTCTGTGTGCCGGAGAGACCCTGGGCGAAGCTGACACCGCCCCGGGTGGCCAGCTGCAGCGCCTGAGGCACCTGGCCGACTCCGGCGTGGCTCGCCTGACGACCGTCGACTGCCTCGACGCGTGCGATCGCGGCGACGTCGTGGTCGCTCGTCCGTCCGGTGCATGCCGCCGCACCGGCGCACGACCGGTGTGGTTCGAACGCCTCGCCGGGGATGAAGTCACCGGCGAGCTCGCGCGCTGGCTCCGGTGCGGCGGTCCGGGCGTCGCGCGACTGCCCGACCGACTCGTCGGCAACGTCATCCAGCGCTCTGACCCCGTGCCCGCCGGCCCTGCGGCGTAGCCGTCGGATTCACGGCCTGACGCGCGTTCGCCCTTGCGCGGCCGTCCGCCGGAGAGACCCTCATCGAACCTTCATGGCGGCGCCGTCCCTCTCACCGCGCGAACACGCGGCCCTGTCCATAGCGTCGAAAGGGTCCCCGCGGCGCACGAGCGATCGATGTGCCGCACGATCCGCACATCAGGAGGCCGTCGTGAAGACCACGCAGATGCTCGACACCTACCCCGCGACCATCAACCTCGACCGCCAGCTGCTGGCTCGCGTCATCGAGTCCTTGGTCGCCTGCTCGCAGGCGTGTACCGCGTGCGCGGACGCGTGTCTGAGTGAGGAGATGGTCGCCGACCTGCGCAAGTGCATCCGGTCCAACCTCGACTGCGCCGACAGCTGCGCGGCCACGGCGCGGATCCTGTCCCGCCACACCGGCTATGACGCCAACATCACCCGGGCTCACCTCGAGGCCTGCATCGCCGCGTGCCGGGCCTGCGGCGACGAGTGCGAGCAGCACGCGGGCATGCACGAGCACTGCCGCATCTGCGCCGAGGCGTGCCGGGACTGCGAGACCGCCTGCGCCGAGCTCCTCGCGGCCATCCGCTGAATCCCACCGGTAGCAGCGACAAGGAGACAGCCGATGTCCATGCACCATGAGCACGACCGCGACCCGGCGGAGAGCCGGCACGACAGCGACGGCGCCCGGCACGGCGGCGGTGAGCACCACGGCGGCGGGCAGGGCCATCAGATGAAGGGCATGTACCTGCGGTTCGCCGCCATGATCCTCACCGCCATGGCCGTCATGTACTTCGTCATGTTCGTCGGCTCCTGGGAGCTGGACCACGTCCGGTTCAGCCAGAGCCGGGTCTTCATGACGGTCACCATGGGCGGCACGATGGGGCTGATCATGCTCGCCTGGATGCTGAACATGTACAGGAACGCCAAGGCCAACCTCGCCGTGGTCGCCATCAGCGTGCTGCTCCTCACCGGCGGTGTCATCCTCGATCGCAGCCAGGCCACGGTCGGCGACACCGCATTCATGCGCGCGATGATCCCGCACCACTCCCTGGCTATCACCCGCTCCGAACGGGCGCAGATCGACGACGTGCGGGTGTGCGAGCTCGCCGTCGAGATCATCGAGGCTCAGCAGCGGGAGATCGCCGAGATGGACTGGCTCATCGAGGACATCGAGCGCAAGGGCATCGCAGCAACGGCGGCCGAGGCCGACGCGCGCCCCGTACCGGACTTCGAGGGCACCGCGCTGCGCTCGTGCCCGACCCCCTGACCTGGCCCGCTCGGCGTCGAGGTGCCCCCGAGCCGGGAATACCGGCCATGAGCACGCCGTTGGCTGCTCACATACCCCCTGGGGGTATTTTGCGCAGATGACGGTGGAGCACGGGTCGAGGAGAAGAGCCATGAGCAACGCGCACCAGGGCCACGACGTGCACGGCGAACGACGCAGCAGCGCGAGCCAGCGGCACGAGCTGTCCGTCGAGGACACTGATCCGCTGGCTCACGACCGCCACGGTGGGCACGACGCCGGCCAGATGGAGCACGAGGGCCACCACATGCCCGCGCATGTGGATGGGCACGACGCCGAGCACCGGCCCTCCGCGAGCCACCATGGCGAGCACATGGGCGCCGAGGGTGACCACGGCGGGCACGGGGCACACGGCGGTGGTCACGGTGACCACGTCGCCCTGTTCCGGCGCCTGTTCTGGATCAACCTCGCGCTCGCCGTGCCGACGGTCCTGCTCAGCGGGATGTTCGCCGACCTGCTCGGCTATGCCCTCCCCGACGTCCCGGGGCTCACCTGGGTCGCGCCGGCCCTCGGCACCGTGATCTACCTGTGGGGCGGACGGCCGTTCCTCACCGGAGCGGTCGCTGAGTTCCGGGCCCGCAAGCCGGGGATGATGCTGCTCATCGGGATGGCGATCACCGTGGCGTTCGTCGCCTCCTGGGGCGCGACCCTCGGGGTGCTCTCGCACGAGCTGGACTTCTGGTGGGAGCTGGCCCTGCTGGTCGTGATCATGCTGCTCGGCCACTGGCTGGAGATGCGGTCCCTGGCGCAGACCTCCTCCGCTCTGGACTCCCTGGCGGCGCTGCTGCCGGACGAGGCGGAGAAGGTCGACGGCGACTCCGTCGTCACGGTCGCTCCGTCCTCGCTCGCCCTGGGGGACGTCGTCATCGTCCGCCCGGGCGGCCGGGTGCCGGCCGACGGGCAGGTCGTCGAGGGCGCTGCCGACGTCGACGAGTCGATGATCACGGGCGAGTCGCGGCCGGTGTTCCGGACCGTCGGCGACCAGGTCGTCGCGGGAACCGTCTCGACCGACAGCGCCCTGCGCGTGAGGGTCGACGCCGTCGGTGACTCGACCGTGCTGGCCGGGATCCGACGACTGGTCGCCCAGGCGCAGTCGTCCACGACGCGTGCGCAGCTGCTGGCCGACCGCGCCGCCGGGTGGCTGTTCTGGTTCGCCCTGATCGCCGCCGTCATCACGGTCGCGATCTGGAGCGCCGTCGGGACACCGGACTTCGCGATCATCCGCGCCATCACGGTGCTCGTCATCGCCTGCCCGCACGCTCTCGGGCTCGCCATCCCGCTGGTGGTGTCGATCTCCACCGAACGCGCTGCCTGGGGTGGCGTGCTGGTCAAGGACCGTGCCGCACTCGAGCGGATGCGCGTGGTCGACACCGTCCTGTTCGACAAGACCGGGACGCTCACCAAGGGCGAGCCCGCCGTGCACGATGTCGCGACGACCGGGATCGGTGACGACGAGCTCCTTGCGCTGGCCGCCGCCGCGGAAGCCGACAGCGAGCACCCGCTGGCACGTGCGATCACCGCCGCAGCACACCATCGAGGGCTCACGGTGCCGCGCGCCGAGGACTTCCAGGCCTCGACGGCTGTCGGAGTCTCCGTCACCGTGGACGGACGCTGGGTCGCCGTCGGCGGCCCGAACCTCCTGGCCGAGCAGGGGCTCGATCCTCTGCCGGTGACCCAGCCCTGGTCCGACCGCGGACAGATCGTCCTGCACGTCGTGGTCGACGGCCGCGTGGCCGGAGCGCTAGGGCTCGCCGACGAGGTACGTCAGGAGTCCCGCGAGGCGGTCGACGCCCTTCACGCCCTCGGCATCCGCGTAATGATGATCACCGGTGACGCCGAGCCGGTGGCCAAGGCCGTGGGGACGGAACTCGGCATCGATCAGGTCTTCGCGGGCGTCCGCCCGGAGGACAAGAGCAGCACGGTGGCCTCCCTGCAGGGTGAGGGGCGGACCGTGGCGATGGTGGGTGACGGCGTCAACGACGCGCCCGCCCTCGCGCAGGCCGACGTCGGCGTCGCCATCGGTGCCGGCACGGACGTGGCCATCGCCTCGGCCGGGGTCATCCTCGCCTCCGACGACCCCCGGTCTGTCCTGTCCGTCATCCAGCTCTCCCGTGAGGGCTACCGGAAGATGAAGCAGAACCTGTGGTGGGCCGCCGGCTACAACATCGCCGCCGTGCCCCTCGCCGCCGGAGTCCTCGCGCCGGTGGGGTTCGTCCTGCCGATGGAGATCGGCGCGATCCTCATGTCCCTGTCCACGGTCGTCGTGGCCGCGAACGCCCAGCTCCTGCGGCGTCTTGACCTGAGCCCACAGGCCTTGACAGCCGCAGCACACGGGGCCCAGCGCGTCGGACCGCGGACAGCGGTGCCAGCTGCCTGAGCAGACGACCCCTTCATCGAATCTTCATCGCCGACGGGCCTTCGGTCGGCGGAGCCGCGCACGACGGTGAGCGAGGATCTTCACATGCGTTCTCGACTCCGCCTCGCCGCTGTCGTCGTTGCTGCCACCGCTGTGCTCGCCGGCTGCTCCGCCACCTCGGATGACGACGTCCTCGCCGACCTCGGGCTCGACGGCCTGACCGGTCAGGAGATCGTCACGCGACTCGACACCTCGACGGACAGCCGGCCGCTGAACTTCACGGCCTCCGTGCGCGAGGACGAGGTCCTCGTCGGCGACGGGACCGCCGAGGTCGCCGTGCCCCTCGACGAGGGCGAGTTCTACGTCTCGATCGCGCCGTACATCGAGACGACGCACGAGTGCTACTTCCACAGCCTCGCGACCTGCCAGGGCGAGTTGGTCGACGAACCGGTGGAGGTCACGATCACCGACGCCGACGGTGTTGTCCTCGTCGAGGAGAGCGCCACGACCTACTCCAACGGGTTCGTCGGCTACTGGCTCCCTGAAGACGTCGAGGGAACGATCGAGATCACTCAGGGCGACCTGAGCGGCAACGTTCCGTTCAGCACGACCGAGGGCAGCCCGACCTGTGTGACCACCCTCCAACTCACCTGATCGACACGGCCGCTCCGAGCGGGCTCGGCCTCCGGTCGCCGTCGACGCACAGAAGCCGGGGGTGTTGCTCAGCTCCGCGGCATTGGGCCGAGGTTGGCCGCAGCAACCACAGGTCCGAGTCGCGGGCGACAGTGCACCGCTGCGGTGCGGTCATGACCCCGCGCTGTCGAAGAATCACCCCAGCTCCCGGACGGAACGCCCGGCCGGGCACCGCCACTTAGCCTCGGCAGAAGCCCGCCATCTTCCGCTGGAAGTCACACCGATGCTCAACATGTCGCCCATCCGACCCCCTCACACGGTGTCAGGGTCAAGGGGGCCGTCACGACGGACGTGCGGGCGCCCGCCCGACGAGCACCGGTGGGGCGCCGCGGTGTCACAGCGGATGCACCCGTGTCGCGCCCGTCGTCCCGCCGGATCGCGCTCCGGCCCGTCGGTCTCGCGCGCCCCTCAGGCGAGCGACAGGAACAGCTTCTCGAGCTTCGCGACGTCGAGCGTCGGCTCCTCGTCCGCGTCCTGCGGCCGGGTCAGGCACTGCTGCATGCCCGACGCGATGATCGCGAACCCGGCGCGGTCGAGCGCCTTGGAGACGGCGGCGAGCTGCGTGACGACGTCCTCGCAGCCCGTGCCCTCGTCGATCATGCGGATGACGGCCGCAAGCTGGCCCTGCGCGCGCTTGAGCCGGTTGCTGACCTTGGCCATCTGCTCGGGGTCGAGCTCCACGGGGTCCTCCTGGGGTGTCGGTCGGTCGGGGGGAGTGTCAGCGTGCGCAGGTGCAGCGCTGGTCCTGCGGGACGGACGCCATGACGTCGTCGGCGTGCATGCCGCAGCCGTCCCAGGTCGTCTTGCGGCAGGTGGGGCACAGGGCGGGGTAGCACATGGGAGTCTCCTAGTGGTTCCGGTTCAGCGGGTGCGGGTCAGGTCGGGGCGGGTCGTGACGAGGCTGATCCACCCGCCCGAGAGGTTGCGGGCGTCGAGGCCGGCGGCCAGGACGACGCGGGTGGCGATGTGGGCGCGCACGCCGCTGGCGCAGTGCACGGCGACCGGGCGCCCGTCGGCGGCGTCGCGCACCTCGTCGAGGCGGTCGCGCAGCTCGGTGTGGGGGACGTTCAGCGCACCCTCGAGGTGGCCGCCGGCGAACTCCGCGCGGCTGCGGACGTCGAGGACGAGGTGGCTCGCCATGACGGCGTCGACCTCGGCGACCGTCCACTGCGGCATCGTGCCGTCCAGGACGTTCTGCGCGACGAACCCCAGCATGTTGACCGGGTCCTTCGCCGCGCCGTAGGGCGGGGCGTAGGCGAGCTCGAGCTCGGCGAGGTCGTCGGCCGTCATCCCCGCGCGCAGCGCGGTGGCGAGCACGTCGATCCGCTTGTCGACACCCTCGCGGCCCACGGCCTGCGCACCGAGCAGGCGACCGTCGGGGGCGAAGCTCGCGACGAGGTGCACCTGCTCCGCGCCGGGGAAGTAGCCCGCGTGGTGGCCCGCGTGGATCCGGACGGTCTCGTGCTCGACGCCGGCGCGCGCGAGCGTCGCCTGGCTCGCGCCGGTCACGGCGGCGGTGAGCCCGAACACCCGGACGATCGCGGTGCCCAGCACGGGGGCCTGCGGGGTCGTGCGCCGTCCGAGCATCGCGTCGGCGGCACGGCGGCCCTGCCGGTTCGCGGGGCCCGCCAGCGGCACGGGGCCGGTGTCGCCGGTGACGGCCTGGGTGACCTCGACGGCGTCGCCGACGGCCCAGACGTACGGGTCGGAGGTGCGCTGGTCGGCGTCGACCTTGATCGCGCCGCGCGCACCGAGCTCGAGCCCGGCGTCGCGGGCCAGGTCGCTCGCCGGGCGCACGCCCACGTTGACGACGACGACGTCGGCCGGCAGCCGCGTGCCGTCGGAGAGCGTGACGAGCGCGGCGCCGTCGTCGGTCGACGTGACGGCGGACGCCGAGACGCCCAGGTGCAGCGCGACGCCGTGCGCGCGCAGCTCGTCGGCGAGCAGCGGGGCGAGCTCGGCGTCCAGGGGCGGCAGCACGTGGTCGGCCAGCTCGACGAGCGCGACCTCCAGGCCGCGGGCGGCGAGCGCCTCGACGGCCTCCAGGCCGATGAAGCCCGCACCCACGACGACCGCGCGCCGAGGGCCGTCCGCGGGCAGGGCGGCGACGCGTGCGGTGAGCGCGTCGAGGTCGGGGATCGTGCGCAGTGCGTGCACCGCGGGGTGGTCCAGCCCCTCGACGGGCGGGCGCACGGCGACGGCTCCGGGGGCGAGCAGCAGCGCGTCATAGGGCAGCTCGTACGTGCCGTCGGCGTGCGTGACGGTGACGGTGCGGGCCGCGCGGTCGATCGCGGTGACGCGGCTGCCCGTGCGCACGTCGAGCGCGAGCGCCGCGCGCAGCGACTGCGGCGTGTGCAGGAGGAGGGCGTCGCGGCTCTCGATCTCGCCGGACAGGTGGTACGGGAGGCCGCAGTTGGCGAAGGAGACGTACTCGGACTGCTCGAGGACGACGATCGACGCCGTCTCGTCGAGCCGGCGGGCGCGAGCGGCGGCGCTCATGCCGCCCGCGACGCCACCGACGACGACGATCCGGCGTCCGGGGGTCGTGGCCGTGGGGGAGGAGGTCATGACACCAATATACCCCTGGGGGTATCGGTTGTCAGCCTTGTCGAGGGTGGGACGCGTCGCTTCACCCGGCCGTCACCGACGCCACGCCCACCGCGCCCACCGCCGCCCTACGGCCAGATACGGTCCAGGTCCAGGTAGGGGCCGAAGTACGGCTCCAGACCCCAGCTCTGCTCCAGCGTCCGGCCGGGTCGCAGGTGGAAGACGTCGGCCTCCGCGAGGGTGTCCTGGTTGTTGGCGAAGCCGGGCTCGTAGAGGTACTCGGGTGGGATGCCGTCGCAGACGGCGCCGACCTTGACGTCACCGGCCGGCAGGCCCGTGATGAGGTACTCGTCGCCCTGGTCGTCCGTCCGCCCGGACCTCAGCGCCTTGCCGGTGACCGCGTCGTACACCGTGACGGTCGAGGGGCCGTAGATGGGGTCCATGGTGCTCAGCACCGTGCCCCGGACCGCAGCCCGCGCGTTCGCGACCCGGACGGGGTCGGTGTCCTGCAGCCCGCGGTGCCGGGTGTCGCGCACGGTCAGCCGGTGACGGCCCGTGCCGACGAGGGTGACGCCCTCGAACCGGTGCGTCCCGCGGTCCGCCCTCGTGAACGTGTAGTCGGCCGGCAGGGACCGCACGAGCGCGTCGTCGGTGGCGAACCGGACCGTCCCGACGTACGGGCGCCCGGCCTGGCGGACCGTCACCGTGACGTCGAACGGCACCCCGGCGACGACGTGCGCCGGCGCCGACAGCCGCAACGTGGGTGCCGGCGCCCGGCCTCCGGCCGTCGCGGGTGGCGCCGCACCCAGCACGAGCCCGACCAGCACCAGCACCGCGACCGACCACCAGCCCGCCGTGCGTCGCGCCCTCGTGCGCCCTCGTCGCGGTGCCGACATGGCTGCCGCCCCCTCTCCCGGGGGCCGCCCGAGGCAGTGCGCCTCGTGACGGACGTGCCCCCGCGAACCGGCGTAGACCCCTGCGTGTGCTGTGGCAAGGACACCGACACCCGTGGAACGTTTCGGCGGTCGCGCCTCTCGGCGTTCTCGCCGTCCACCCGGGACGAACGACCCGGCGGCGACGGGCTGGTGCGGAACGCGTTCTTCCCGCGCTGCGACCCCGCTGCTAGCGTCCGTCACGTGCCAGGGCGGCTGCCGTGGCGCCGACGTCGGAAGCCGGGGGGCACCGCATGTTCCAGCACGTCCGCAGATCCGTCCTGCCTGTCGTCATCGCCTGCGTGGCGGTCGTGCCGCTCGGGCTCGCCGCCCACGCGGACCCTGGGCGCCCCGGCCGTGGCGGGCTCGACGACGCGGGCCGGGTCGCGCAGGAGCAGCGCGCCACCCGCGGCCAGAACGCGTTCAACGACCTGGTCGCCCGCACCGTCGCGGCACACCCCACCGAGGTCGTCGACTTCTCCTGGGACGGGGCCCGCGGCAGGGTCGTGGTGGCCGACGGCGCCGACGCGCTCGCGCGGGAGCTCACCGCCGCGGGGACGGTCGTCGGGACCGCCGCGCCGGGCGCCGTGCCGTACGGCAGCCGGTCGGCCGTCGAGCTCGCCGCCATCGAGCAGCTCCAGGCGGCGGGCGTGGAGTCCGTCGCGGCACGCTACGACGCGCCGACGCACTCGGTGCAGGTCACCGCGTGGACGGACGCGCCGGCGGCCACCGCCGAGCGCGTCGACGAGGCGCTCGGCGGACCGACGACCTTCGCGGCGTCGTCGCAGCCCGCGGTCGTCGTCACGTACGAGCCCGCGCGGGACGTCCCGCAGGAGAGCTCGACGCAGGGCGGTGAGGTCTACGGCGGGTGCACCGGGGGGTTCATGGCCACCCGCGGCTCCGCGTACGGGATCACCACGTCGGCGCACTGCACGTCGAAGCCCACGCGGTACGACGGTGACACCACGGGCAGCACCTACGTCGCGTCCGACAGGCGGGACGTGCGGTTCACCGCGCTGAGCGGCGACACCGCGCAGAACAAGTTCCGGATCGACTCGACGACGCTGCGCACGATCAACGCCACCGGCATCGTCAGCACCGGGTCGCTGCTGTTCAAGTACGGCAAGACCACGGGGTACGGGTCGTCGACGGTCGAGTCGTACAAGGGGTGCGTGACGTTCACGTCCGGCAACGTCTGGTGCAACCTCTACTACACGAAGGACAGCGTGACGGCCGGTGGGGACTCCGGCGGTCCCTGGTTCGTCGCCAACACGGGCTACGGCTTCACCACGGGGCAGAACTCGGGGGGTTCCTACGTGACCCCGATCGCCTACGTCGCGTCGATCTCCGGCACCGTGAAGGTCAAGACGAGCTGATGACCACCACCCGTGCCGCGTGGGTCCCGGCGGCTGTCGTCGCGGCCCTCGCCGTGGGGGCGAGCGCGTGCGCGGGGCAGGTCGACGGGACGCCGGGCACCACCACCGCCGACGTCCCGTCGGCGACCGCGCCGGAGCAGCCGGACGCGGCGTACACCGACCTCGAGCTCGCGGTGCTCGACGCCCTGGCGGACGACCCGCACCAGAAGGCCGCCCGGTACGAGGCGGACGAGGACCGGGTCGTCGTGACCGTCTGGACGCAGGGCGGGACGCTCGACGCCGACGCGCTCCGTGATCTCGAGCAGAGGGCCGAGCAGGTCACGGACGGCGTCGACGTCGTCGTCGAGACCACCGACGAGGACGCGCCCACGGAGGGCTGACGCGCGCCGGCCCTCGGGCTCCGCCCGGCGCCCTCACGTCTCGCCCGCGTCGTCGGTGACCACCACGCCTGCGGCTGGTCCGGCACCCCCGGCGGCGAGCAGCGGCAGGGTGCGGGCCGTGCGGGAGTGCGGTTCGACGGTGTAGAGCACGAGGTGCTGGTCGGGCTCCTGCGGCGCGACGAGGAGCTCGACGTCGAAGCTGAGGTCACCGGCGACCGGGTGCCGGATCCGACGCGGCGCGGAGGAGTACTCGCTCACGCGGTGGTCGTCCCACCACCGGGCGACGTCCGCGTCGGCCCGGCACAGCTCGTCGATCTGCTGCCGGAGGCGGTGGTCCTGCGGTCGCCGCGCGACCTCGCGCCGCAGCCCGGCGACGGCGGCGCGGGCACAGGCCTCCCAGTCGATGATCCGGTCGCGCGCGTCCGGGTCCAGCAGCAGGTAGCGCGTGTAGCACGTGCCGGGCTCCATCGGGTGCCCGTAGACGGCGCTGAACAGGGCGTTGCGGGCCAGCACGGTGCCGCGTCGGCCGATGACGACGACGGGCAGGTGGTCGAGCATGCTGGTGACGCGCAGCAGCCCCGGGTCCGGCCGCTGCGGGCGCTCGGTGGTGGCGCGGGCACGGGGGGACGCGGGAGCGGCGAGGTCGTCGAGGTGGGCGCGCTCGACGTCGTCCAGGCGCAGCGCCCGGGCCAGCGCGTCGAGGACCTCGCGGGAGATGTTGGCCTGGCGGCCCTGCTCCAGGCGGTTGTAGTAGTCGACGCTCAGCCCCGCGAGCTGCGCCAGCTCCTGACGGCGCAGCCCGGGCACGCGGCGCTCCCCGGGCGACGGGGTGATCCCGGCCTGCCGGGGTGTGAGCCTGTCGCGACGCGATCGCAGGAACTCGGCCAGCGCAGCTCGGTCTCGCCCCATGGGTCCGACCGTAAGGGTCGAACGTCCCTCGCCGGGTGGTTTCGCCCTACCCGCCCCGACCAGGCGGCCGACGTCGAGAGCCGCGCGACGGAGCTGCGGCTGCTGCACGGTGCCGGCGGCTGATGGCTGCTCCGTCCGTACGATCGGCGGATGGCACTCCCGACGGACCCGTCCGCGTCGTTCGTCACCGCGTACGCCTCCACGATGGCGGACCTCGCCGCCGCCACGACCGGGCGGACGCGCCGGGCTCCCGGGGGGACGGTCCTGGCGGTCTCGGGCGCGCCGGTCGCGGCGCTCAACGCCGTGATCAGCCCGACCCGGCCCGCGGACGTCGACGAGGTCGTCGCGCTGGCGTCGCAGGAGGCACCGCGGGACCTGCCCTGGAGCATCCAGGTCAGGGGCGTCCCGGACCCCGTGCTCGTCGCGGCCGCCGCCCGCCTCGGGCTGACCCGGGCCGAGCGGCAGCCGCTCATGGTGCGCCGTGCCGACGCAGGGTCGCCCGACGCACCGGCGGTCGACGGGCTGCGGGTGCGTGCCGTCGCCGCCGACGAGCTGGCGCTGTACGCGCGGACCGTCGCCGAGGGCTTCGGCGCCCCGCACGGGGTGCTCGCGGTGCTCGCCGAGCCGGCCCTGGCGGCGGTCGACGGCATGGCCTTCTTCCTCGCCGAGCGCGACGGCGTGCCCGTCGGCACGGGCATGACGGCGACGTCCGGCGGCGTCACCGGCCTCTACAACGTCACGACCCTGCCGGCTGTCAGGCGGCGCGGCCACGGCCGGGCGATCACGCTCGAGCTGGTCCGTGCCGCCGACGCGGCGGGTGCCGGTACGTGCTACCTCTACGCCTCCGAGCTCGGCGAGCCGGTGTACCGGTTGCTCGGCTTCCGCACGGTCGAGGACCTCACGGTGCTGACCGCGGCGTAGCGCGGTCCACGGGGTCACGCGATGACGGCGGTGGCCTCGACCTCGACGAGGACGTCCGGCTCGAAGAGCGCGGCCACGCCGACGAGCGTCGCGGGCGGCAGGGGGACCGGGAGCCCGAGCTCGTCGGCGACCTCCTGCACCCCGCTCATGAGGTCCTCGATCTTCTCCGGGCTCCAGCCCGGCACGTAGAACGTGAGGCGCACGACGTCGCCGAACCCGGCGCCGACGCCCGCGAGAGCGGCTCCGACGTTCCGCAGGCTGTGCGCGACCTGCCCGGCGAGGTCGCCGGGGGCCAGGGTCGTCCCGTCGGCCGCGCGGGCGACCTGCCCCGCGACGTGGACCTGCCGGGTGCCGGTGGCGATGGCGACGTGGTGGTAGGGGACGGGCTGCAGCAGGCCCTCGGGGGACGACAGCTGGACGGTCATGGCAGCTCCTCGGTCGAGTTGGTGGTATCCCATGGGTACCTGGTGGTGGACGGGCACTTCAACGAGACTGGGTGTCGTGACGGATACCGACGGGGACGGGCGCGACCGGCTGACGATCACCGCGACGCACCGCGAGCTGCTCGACCAGGTGCTCGACAAGTGGTCCCTCGACGTGCTGAACGAGCTGTGCGAGCGCCCGCTGCGCTTCAGCGGGCTGCGGCGGGCCATCCCCGCCGTCACGCAGAAGTCGCTCACCGCGACCCTGCGCCGCCTGGAGCGCAACGGCATCGTCGAGCGCGTCGTGCTGGGCACCCGGCCGGTCGCCGTCG
The DNA here is from genome assembly GCF_000092865.1 of Cellulomonas flavigena DSM 20109. GTDB lineage: Bacteria > Actinomycetota > Actinomycetes > Actinomycetales > Cellulomonadaceae > Cellulomonas > Cellulomonas flavigena. The sequence continues at coordinate 399,610 of NC_014151.1, forward strand.
AGTACCGGATCACACCCCTCGGCAAGACGCTGCGCCCGCCGGTCGACGCCGTCCTGCACTGGGCGGCGGTCCACATGCCGAGCATCGACGCGGCGCGCGACCGGTACGACCGTGAGGTCGACGGGCAGCGGCCCGTCGGGGAGGATCGTGCGTCCTATGACCCTTCCTGACCGGTCGGAGGCCCCGTGACTGCCACCGTCGCCCTCCTCGTGGTGGGCCTGGTCCTGCTGGTCGGCGGCGGTGAGCTCCTCGTGCGCGGCGGCAGCGGGATCGGCCGCGCCCTGGGTCTGTCCCCGCTCGTCATCGGCCTGACCGTCGTCGCCTTCGCCACGTCCGCGCCCGAGCTCGCGGTGTCGGTCGACGCGGCCCTGTCCGGCGCGCCGGGGGTGGCCGTCGGGAACGTCGTCGGCAGCAACATCTCCAACGTCCTGCTGGTGCTCGGGCTCGCCGCGCTGGTGCTCCCGGTCGCCGTCCGCAGCCAGCTCGTGCGCGTCGACGTGCCCGTGATGATCGGGTTCTCCGTGGTGGCGCTGCTCGTGGCGTGGGACGGGACCGTCAGCCTCCCGGAGGGCGGAGGTCTGCTCGCGGCGTTGGTCGGCTACGTCGTGATGTCCGTGCGGCTGGCCCGGCGGACGGGGACGCCGGACCCGACGCCGGACCCCACCGACGGCGACAGCCCCGCACGACCTCCCCGGCCCCTGCGCGACGCCGGCCTCGTGCTCGCCGGGGTCGCGCTGCTCGTCCTCGGTGCCCGCCTCCTCGTCGGCTCGGCCACCACCATCGCGCAGGCGGTCGGCCTCAGCGACCTCGTGATCGGCCTCACCGTCGTCGCCATCGGGACCTCGTTGCCCGAGGTCGCCACGTCCGTCATCGCGGCGCTGCGCGGCGAGCGCGAGATAGCGCTCGGCAACGTCCTGGGCAGCAACATCTTCAACATCGGTGCGGTCCTGGGCCTGACGGCGCTCGTCGCCCCCGGCGGTGTGCCGGTGGCCGACGCCGCGGTGCGCTTCGACCTGCCGGTCATGGTCGTCGCCGCCCTGGTGGTGCTGCCGGTCGTGTTCACGGGCGCCGAGATCAGCCGGTGGGAGGCCGTGGCGTTCCTCGCCTACTTCGTCGCGTACATCGCCTACCTCCTGCTCGCCGCCGCGGAGCACGACGCCCTGCCCGTGCTGAGCACCGCGCTGCTGTGGTTCGTGCTGCCGATGACGGCGTTGCTGCTCGTGCTCCTCACCGTGCAGGAGGTCCGCGTCAGGCGGCGGGACGCAGGGCCGGCGGGAGGATGACGGCGGCGTCCACCCGACTCCGCCGGCTGCGCGCCCGCCGGTCGACGCCCCGCTCGCCCTCCGCCTCAGCGTGAGCCTGCGACCAGCACGAACGGCCCGAGTCGCGTCTGCACCGGCGTCACGCCCCCGACGTCGAGGCCGGCGGCGCGCACGAGCGCCGGGATCGTGTCGACCCCGGGGGTGCCCTGCCGCCGGGCGGCGCGCCGCCCGCGGTGCGCGGCGAGGCCGTGCCCGTGGCTCCGACCGGCGACGTCGAGGACGTGGAGCCGCCCGCCGGGCCGCAGCACCCGCCGCGCCTCGCGGAGCGCGGCGACCTTCACCTCCTCGGGCAGGTGGTGGAGCATGAGGGACGACAGCACGACGTCCACGCTCGCGTCCGGGTAGGGCAACGCGTCGGCGTACCCGAGGTCGAGGCGGACGTCGGTGCCGCGCCGGCGCGCCTTGCGGGCCGCGCGTGCGAGGGCCGCCGCGTCCGGGTCGAGTCCGGTGGTGACCACGCCCGGCGCGACGCCGTGGGCGAGCAGGAGCAGGTTGCCGGTGCCGCAGCCGATCTCCAGCACCCGCTCGCCCGGACGCAGGGCGGCCTGGTCGAGCAGCCGGCGGTGGAGCCGCTCGGCCCCGACCAGCCGGGAGAACGGGTCGTACAGCGGCAGGAGCCACGCCCTGCCCATCGGTGGCAGGTGCTCGCGTCGCGCGGGTCGCTCGCCCGCGGTGGTCGTGCTCGGTGTCGTCATGGGGTCGCTCCTCCGGCCGGTCGGCGCCCGGTGCGGGCGCCCACCACCAGCGTGGACCGCGCCCGCCCGGTCGACCATGACGCCGGAGCGCCAGCAGGAGGACGATCTTCGGGTGACCACCGACCCGCGGCCCCCCGCACCTGCGACCCCCACCACGCGGCTGCTCCGCCACCGCCCGGACGGCGTCCCGGTCTACGCCTGGGTGGGGCACCCGGGTGGCCCACCGGTCGGCACGATGTGGTTCGGCGGCCCGCAGCCCGGTGGCCCCGCGCCGGCCGTGGACCACCGGCACGCGCACGACTTCCTCGTCGTCGCGTACGTCGAGCGCGGCACCGGCCTGCTGCGGCTGGGCGACGCGGAGCACGACGTCGGGGCGGGCGACGTGCTGGTCGTCCCGCCCGGGCAGGTCATGGGGGCCGCCGGTGACGGTTTGACCAGGGGGTTCGTGCGAGCCGTGTTCTTCCCTCCGGACGCGGTCGAGGGGCGCAGCCCGGGAGCGTTGCGCTCGTGGCGTCGCCATCCGCTGCTGCTGCCGTTCGTCGGGCCGGGCGCGCGGTCGGTCCGGCGGCTGCACGTGCCGCAGGCCGACCGGCCGCGCTGGGCACGCCGCCTGACGGACCTCGAGACGGAGGTGGCGCAGGGGCGTCGGGTGGGGTCGGCGGAGGCGGCGCTCGCGCACCTGACCCTGCTCCTCGTCGACGTCGCGCGCCTCGCCGACGACCCCGCGGCACGTGAGGCCTGGGACGATCCTCTGGTCGCGGCCGTGTTCGACGTGCTGGCGCGCCGGTCCGCCGAGCAGCTGTCGCTCCGCGACGTCGCGGCCGAGGTGGGCAGGACGCCCGGGCACGTCACGACCGTGGTCCGGCAGCGGACCGGCCGGACCGTCCAGCAGTGGCTCGTGGAGCACCGCATGGCCGCGGCCCGCCGGTTGCTCGAGGGCAGCGACCTGCTCGTCGGAGCCGTCGGGGCGCGGGTCGGGTACCCGGACCCGGCGTACTTCGCGCGGGTGTTCCGGCGGTCGCACGGGATGTCGCCGGCCGCGTGGCGGCACGCGAGCCGCGGCGGCGCACGGCCGGCAGGCGGATGACCGACGGGCCGACGGGCGGTCGCGCACGGACGGACCGCGGCCGTGCGCGCCGCAGTGCGCCGACGTCGTCGGACTGCGCCGGCGGCGCGCACCACGTAGAAAGGTCCGGGTGAGCACCCCCCTCGAGGACTACGCCCTGCTGTCCGACCTGCGCACCGGCCCGCTCGTGTCCCGCGACGGGAGCGTCGACTGGCTGTGCCTGCCCCGCTTCGACTCCGCGGCCGTGTTCTGCGCGATCCTCGGCGGGCCCGACGACGGACGGTGGAAGGTGTCCGCGGTCGACGGCGAGGTGGTCGAGCGCCGGTACCTGCCGCAGACGTTCGTGCTCGAGACGACGTGGCGCACGCCGACCGGCGCGGTGCGCGTCACCGACTTCCTGCCGCCGGGCACCGGCCGCGACGACCTGGTCCGCCGGGTCGAGTGCCTCGAGGGCACGGTCGAGGTCGAGCACGACCTGCGGCTGCGCTTCGACTACGCGCGCGCCACGCCGTGGGTGCGCGTCGTGGAGCACCACGGCTCGCCGGCGCTGCTGTCGCTCGCCGGCCCGGACGGGCTGCTCGTCACCGGGCCCCTGCTGACCTGGGCCGGGACGCACGGTGACGGCAAGGCCGAGGCGGGCCACGGCGCCGCCGAGCAGCCGGGCGCCTTCGGCTCCGCGCAGGACGGCCAGGGCGGCGAGGGCGGCGAGGGTGCAGGTGCGCGTGCCCCCCGCCTGACCGGCACGTTCCGCCTCGAGCAGGGCGACGTCCTCGACTGGGACCTGGCGTGGTTCCCGTCATGGGCCGACCTGCCCGACCCGGTCGACGCCGACCACGCCCTGGCGGAGACGATGGAGTACTGGGCGGACTGGTCCTCCAGGCTCACGGTGCACGCGGACCACACCCCTGTCGTGCTGCGCTCGTTGCTCGTGCTGCGCGCTCTGACGCACGAGGAGACGGGCGGCATCGTCGCGGCCCCCACGGCGTCCCTGCCGGAGGGCCTGGGCGGGGAGCGCAACTGGGACTACCGCTACGTGTGGCTGCGCGACGCGGCGCTCACCATCGAGGTCGCGATCGCGCACGGCCTGACGGGCGGGGCGCGGCTGTGGCGTGACTGGCTGCTGCGCGCGGTCGCGGGCGACGCCCACGACATCAAGATCATGTACGGCGTGGGCGGGGAGCGGGAGCTCGACGAGAAGGAGCTCGGGCACCTCGCGGGGTACGAGGAGTCGCGGCCCGTGCGGATCGGCAACGGCGCGGCCGACCAGTACCAGGCCGACGTGGTCGGCGAGGTGATGATCGCCCTGGCGATGCTGCGCGACGCCGGTGTCGCCGACGACGAGTACTCGTGGGGGCTGCAGAAGAGCCTGCTGGAGTTCTGCGAGGCCAACTACGACCGCGAGGACCACGGCATCTGGGAGATGCGCGGGGACCTGCACCACTTCACGCACGGCCGCGCGATGATGTGGGCCGCGTTCGACCGGGGTGTCCGCGCGGTCGAGGACCACGGGCTGGACGGGCCGGTCGACCGGTGGCGCGAGCTGCGTGACCGGCTGCGCGAGGAGGTCCTCGAGCGCGGCTTCGACACCGGGGTCGACAGCTTCACCCAGACCTACGACAACACCGAGGTCGACGCGTCCCTGCTCCAGCTGCCGCACACGGGCCTGGTCGCCTACGACGATCCCCGCATGCTGGGCACCGTGGCACGCATCGAGTCCGAGCTGCGTGACGAGCACGGCCTGCTGCACCGGTACCGCACCGACACCGGCATGGACGGCCTCGAGGGTGAGGAGCACCCGTTCCTCATCTGCTGCTTCTGGCTCGTCGAGCAGTACGCCATGAGTGGCCGGCTGGACGACGCCCAGGCGCTGATGGACCAGCTCGTCGGCTACGCGAACGACGTCGGTCTGCTCAGCGAGGAGTACGATCCGCAGGCGGGGCGTCTCATCGGCAACTTCCCGCAGGCGTTCAGCCATCTCGGGCTCATCCGGGCGGCGGACGCGCTCGCCGCGGCCCGCGGACGGGCCGGCTCGCCGGGCTGACGGGTCGGGGGAGGGCGGCGTTCACCTCTCCGGGCGAGGTGAAACGCTTCGACGTCCTCCGCTGTCTTGCTCCCGGGCGGGTGCAGGGGTCAGTGTGACGCTCATCCACGAGCAAACGGAAAGCGCTTGCTCACGGTTGGTTGTGAACGATCACACCTGGCGGCCGACGTCGTCCGTCCGGCTGCGAGGAGCGCGCGAGCGACCCCCGCAGCACGACCGCACACCCGACCGGACGGGGCGCTCCCGCGCGCCGTCACGCACCGAGAGAGAGGCGACGACGACATGATCACGACCTCACCCCGGCACCGCCGGGCCCGCCGGGTGGTGTCCCTGCTCACCACCGCGGGGCTGGTGGCCACGGCCGCCGTCGCCCTGGCCGCTCCCGCTCACGCGGGGACGACGCTCGGGCAGTCCGCGGCGGAGCGCGGACGCTACTTCGGCGTCGCGATCGCCGCGGGGCGCATGAACGACGGCACCTACATGGGCATCGTCGACCGCGAGTTCGACTCGATCGTGGCCGAGAACGAGATGAAGATGGACGCCACCGAGCCGAACCGCAACCAGTTCAACTTCAGCAACGGCGACCGGATCGTCAACTACGCGCTCGGCAAGGGCAAGAAGGTGCGCGGCCACACCCTGGCGTGGCACGCCCAGCAGCCCGGCTGGATGCAGAACATGTCCGGCCAGTCGCTGCGCGACGCGCTGCTCAACCACGTCTCCCGCGTCGCGTCCTACTACCGCGGGAAGATCCACTCGTGGGACGTCGTGAACGAGGCGTTCGCCGACGACGGCCGCGGGTCGCGCCGTGACTCCAACCTGCAGCGCACCGGCAACGACTGGATCGAGGCCGCGTTCCGCGCCGCCCGCAGCGCCGACCCGGGCGCCAAGCTCTGCTACAACGACTACAACACCGACGGCGTCAACGCGAAGTCCACGGGCGTCTACAACATGGTCCGCGACTTCAAGGCCCGCGGCGTCCCGATCGACTGCGTCGGCTTCCAGTCCCACCTGGGCACGACCGTGCCGAGCGACTACCAGGCGAACCTGCAGCGGTTCGCCGACCTGGGCGTCGACGTGCAGATCACCGAGCTCGACATCCAGCAGGGCTCCAACCAGGCCAACGCCTACCGGCAGGTCGTCCAGGCGTGCCTGGCCGTCTCCCGCTGCACGGGCATCACCGTGTGGGGCGTGCGCGACACCGACTCCTGGCGCACCGGCGCCAACCCGCTGCTGTTCGACGGCTCGGGCAACAAGAAGGCCGCCTACGCCGCGGTGCTCGAGGCCCTCAACGCCGGCGGCGGCAACGGTGGCGGCAACAACGGTGGGGGCAGCAGCAGCGTCGACACCAACGCCTGGTACGTCCTGGTCAACCGCAACAGCGGCAAGGCCCTCGACGTGTACAACCTGTCGACCGCGGACGGCGCCGACATCGTGCAGTGGTCGCGCAACAACGGCAACCAGCAGCAGTGGCAGTTCGTCAGCTCGGGCAACGGGTCCTACCGGCTGAAGTCCCGGCTGTCGTCGAAGGTGCTGGACGTCTACGCCAAGTCGACGGCCAACGGCGCCGAGGTCGTCCAGTGGCCCGACAACAACGGCGCCAACCAGCAGTGGAACGTGTCGATCAGCAACGGCTACGCGACGCTGCTCAACCGGAACTCGGGCAAGGCGCTGGAGGTGCAGGGCGCGTCGACGGCGGACGGCGGGAACGTCGTGCAGTACTCCGCGTGGAACGGTGCCAACCAGCAGTGGCAGCTCGTGAAGGTCGGGTGACGACCGCCGCGAGCGGCTGACGCACCGCCCCCGCACCACTCGGTGCGGGGGCGGTGTCGTGTGCACCCGGCCCCCTCGTGGACGCCGCGGCGCGGCCGGTCGGACGAGCGGGTCGCAACCGCCGTCCGGGCGACACCCCTCAGGACCACGGCCACCACCGCCGATGGACAAGTGTCCAGGGGTGGGTCCGGGCGGGGGTGGTGGACGTGGAACAGGGTGCAGGCCCGGGCGGCGTGCCGCCCACGGCGGCGAACCCTCCCGCCGCGACGACCACGACCCTGGAGCGGGCCCCGATCCCGACGCAGCGGTCGGCCCAGGTCGAGGAGCTCGGGCTCGACCCCGGCACCGTCCGGGTCGCCGGGCGGTCGTCCGGGTGGCTGCAGCGCGCGGTCGGCGTGGTGGTGCTGCTGATCGCCGCGGGTGGTGCGGCGCTGCTCTGGTACGCGGTGACCTCCAGCGACGCGGGTGGCCGGCCACCGGAGCGGGGCACGCTGCTCGGGATCTGGGACGTGTTCTACGACACCCAGCTGCCCTCGCCGCGGGTCATGCTGGCCGCGGTGGCCGTGGCCGTCCTGCTCGCGGCGGGCGTCGCGCTGCTGGAGCAGCGGATCGCGAACCGGTCGCGGCGCTCGTCGGACGTGCTGACCGACCCGCTCGCACCGAAGATCGTCATGGCCCGCACCCGGGGGGTCTACGCCGGCCCGGTGACCGTGACGGTGCTGATCCCGGCCCACAACGAGCAGGCGTCCCTGCCGGCCACCCTGGCGTCGCTGCTCGCGCAGTCGCACCGGCCGGAGCGGGTGATCGTCGTCGCGGACAACTGCACCGACGCGACCGTCGACGTCGCGCGCGCGGCAGGCGTCGAGGTCGTCGAGACGGTCGGCAACACCCGCAAGAAGGCCGGTGCGCTCAACCAGGTGCTGGCCGGCCTGCTGCCCGGGCAGGGCGACAACGACGTCGTCATGGTCATGGACGCCGACACCACCCTCGACGCCGGGTTCCTCGCGGTGGCGGTCGCGCGGATGACCTCCGACCGGGCGCTCATGGCCGTGGGTGGGCTGTTCTACGGCGAGGAGGGCGCCGGGCTGCTGGGGCAGCTGCAGCGCAACGAGTACCTGCGTTACGGGCGTGAGATGCGTCGGTGCCGGGGACGGGTCCTCGTGCTGACCGGGACGGCGTCGCTGTTCCGGCCGGCGGCGCTGCGCGAGGTCGCCCGGCTGCGCGGCACCGCCCTGCCGGGGACCCGCGGCGACGTGTACGACACGACGGCGCTCACGGAGGACAACGAGCTCACCCTGGCGTTGAAGTCGCTCGGTGCGCTCATGGTGTCCCCCGAGCAGTGCACGGTCGTCACCGAGGTGATGCCGACGTGGCGGGCGCTGTGGGCGCAGCGGCTGCGCTGGCAGCGGGGTGCGCTGGAGAACCTCGGCGCCTACGGCACCACCCCCACGACCCTGCGGTACTGGGCGCAGCAGCTCGGCATCGGGTACGGCGTGATCGCGCTGTACTCCTACCTGCTGCTGATCGCGCTCATGCTGCTGAGCGCGGACGGGTGGGTGTGGTTCCCGTTCTGGATGGGGCTGGGCGTGGTGTTCCTCGCCGAGCGGGTCGTGACCGTCTGGTCAGGTGGGTGGCGGGCGCGGCTGCTGGCCGTGACCCTGCTGCCGGAGCTGTGCTTCGACGCGTTCCTCGACCTCGTCTACGTCAAGGGCGTCCTCGACATCTCCCTGGGCCGGACGGCGACGTGGAAGCACGTCGTCCACACCCCGACCGGGGCCCGTCTCGAGGTCGGTGACGCCGCGTGACCCCGGGCGTGCCGGCCGGGGCGGAGGCGCTGGACGCCGTGCTCGCCTCGCCGATGACGCAGTCCATGCCCCTGCGGGTGCTCACGGCGTTCGTCGCCATCAACACCGTCATCTACAGCGTGCTCGCCGTGGCCAAGCTGCTGCCCCGTGTCTACCCGTCCACCTGGTTCCGGGGGCGCAACCGCCGCGTCGAGGACCGCAGCATCGACCCGGCAGGCGCGGCGGCGCGTGAGCCCGACGGCCCCGGCCGTGCCGCGTCAGGCCCGCCCCTGCGGTGACGGCGCCCGCGGAGGCCCGCATGGTCCAGGCACGGCGGACCTCGACCCCGGCACCGGCGGATCGGCAGTCTCAGCGGTGGCGCAGGAGCACGGGCATGACGAGCCCGACGTCGCCCGGCCGGCCGGCCGGGGAGACGCTGAGTACGGCCCGCTCGTCCTCCAGCGCCAGGGCCACGTGCTCGGCCCGTGCCGCGCGCACGGCGTCGAGCAGGAACGTCCGGGAGAAGCCGAGAGCGTCGTCCGGGCCCGGCGCGCCGAGCGCGACGCGGTCACCGTCGAGCCGCACCACGACGATCTCGTCCGCGCCGTCCACGGCCTCGACCAGGTCGACCGTCGCGACGGTCACGTGTCGGGACCCGCCCGAGCGCAGCAGCTGCTGGTAGTCCGGGTACGCCGCATCGAGCGGCTCGCCGTGGCGGCCCAGGACCTCCAGGGTGCGCGAGCCGAGCACCACCGGCCCGTCCGCGGGCAGCTCGGCCGACGCGAGGTCGTCGAGGAAGGCGAGCGGGGCGACGACGCGGACCTCCGCCCCGGAGGGCCGGCGCACGGGCACCGTCGCCACCGCAAGGCGCGACCGGTCGCAGCCGACGAGCCGCAGCGACGTCGCGTCGAGGTGCATCAGGACCCCGGCGAGCCCGGGCCACGCGGGGTCGTCGCCGACCGCGTGCCGCACGGCCGCGACGGCCGCGACGAGGTCCGCGCCGGTGACCGAGCAGCGCGCGGGTCGCGTCAGGAGGTCGTCGACCGCGTCGAGGTGCGCGCACGCGGCGGCGAGGTCGGCCTCGAGCCTGCCGCGGTGCCGTGCCAGCACGGTCCGGGCCTGCTCCGGCGCGGCGAGGACGGCGACCATCTCCGCCACCGGCAGCCCTGCCTGGCGCAGCCCGGCGACCACGCGAGCCGTGCGGACCTGGCCGGTGGTGTACCAGCGGTACCCGGTCGCGGGGTCGACGCGCGCCGGACGGAGGACGCCGGCGGCGTCGTAGTACCGCAGCGCGCTCACCGGCAGGCCGCCGGCGCGCGCGAGCGCCCCGATGCTGAGCAGGTCGTCGTCCACGGGGACACTGTGAGCCCTCGACCGGCACGAGGGTCAAGCCGTGGAGGACCGACGGGCCCACGTGGCACACGACGCCAGGCCCAGCGCGACGACCCCCAGGGCCCAGCCGGGCGACGCGCGCTCCGCGAGCGCACCGAGCACCGTGGTCGTGACCAGGGCCGGCACCAGCTGGCCGAGGCTCACCAGCGCCTGCACGCGGGCGAGGTGCGTCCGCGGCGCGGCCCCCAGCAGCACCGGCGCCAGCCGGGCCGCGAACATCCCGTTCCCGACACCGCTCGTCGCGCCCCCGACGACGGAGACGACGAGAGCCGAGCCGTCCGCCCCGGAGCCGGCCGTCAGCAGCGCCGCCCCCACGGCGCTGACCGCGAGCCCGGTCGCCGCCGACGCGACCGTGCCCGCGCCCGCCGGCGCCCGACGCCGCGCCGCGTGCAGCGCCGCACAGATCGCGCCGACCCCGACCGCACCGGCGACCAGGCCGGTCGGGCCGGGACCCCAGCCGGACGCCCGCCCCAGCAGCGGCACCAGGAGCGACGGGACGGGGAGGGCCAGCGCCGCACCGGCTCCCGCCAGCGGCAGCGCCCTGCGCAGCAGCGGGGTCGCCACGACGACCCGCCACCCCTCCGCGAGGCCGAGACGCGGCGCGCCGACCGTCGCGACCGTCGTGGGCCCGGGGAGCTCGCGCACGGCGACGAGGACCACCAGCGACACTCCGACCAGCACGGCGGCACCCCACGCGACCGCGGCGAGGCCCGTGGCTCCGACGAGCACGCCCCCGAGCGGCGCGGCCGCCATCAGCACGACCTGGCCGACCCCCTGGCGCAGCGCCAGCGCCCGCGGCAGCTGCTCGTCCGGGACCAGCCGACGGGGCATCGACCCCGAGGCGGGCAGGCACAGTGCCGTCACCGCACCCAGCACCAGCGAGGAGGTCAGCAGCGCCCACGTCGCCGGTCCCCAGCGCGCGAGCGTCAGGGCGAGCAGGGCCGTCGCGACGAGCAGCGCCGCCTCACCGGCGACGAGGAGCCGTCGGGCGCCGACGCGGTCGGCGACGGCGCCACCCACGACCAGCAGGACGAGGCGCGGCACGCCGTGGAGCGTCAGCACCAGGGCGGCCGTCGTGCCGCCCAGCCCGGACGCCGCCCAGCCGAGGGCGAACGCGAGCACGGCCTCCCCGAACCGGCCGACGGTGAACCCGCCGAGCCAGGCGAGGTAGGGGCGGGGGAGGGCACGGGCCGGTGCGTCGACGTTCACGGAGGCACGCTGGCGCCTCGACCTGCTCGAGGGTCAAGCCGGGAGCGGGACGTGCGGCAGCGGCGACGCGGCGAGGACCTGCTCGATGCGCTCGGACACCGTCGTCGTGCCGTTGCGGGCGTCGAACTTCTCGCCCTCCCGCCGTGCTGCGTCGACGCTGCGCCGGGCCAGGTCCTCGGCGCTCATCTGCTCGCCGTCGGACAGGGTGAGGACGATCCCGTCACCGGTGCGTGCCGTCGCACCGCTGAGGAGCCGGGCGACCGCGGCCTCGAGCTGGTACGTGATCACGTCGATCGCCGCGATCTGCGACTGCAGGAGCTCGACGCCGCGCGCCTCGTTGCCGGTGAGCGCGAGGAACAGGAGGTTCTGCGCGAGGACCATGTGGGAGAGGCTGCGGCCACGGACCCCGCTGAGGCAGCGCCGGTGGTGGTCCGCCGCCTCGGCGAGGCGTCCCGTGCGGACCAGCGGCAGGAGCGCCGCACCGAGCGCCCGCTGGGGCTGGGTGTCGCACGTGACGTCCCTGCACCGCACCCGCGCCGAGACCTCCAGACCGGCCTCGTCGTCGCCGAGGTCGTGGAGGAGCTCGGCCGTGGCGGACAGCTCGCACGCCAGGCAGTCGCTCGTCGCGTCCCGCGGCAGGGTGCGCCAGCGGCGGAACTGCTCCTGCGCGGCCGCGGCCCCGTGGACCCGCCACGTCAGGTTGACGCGCGACCAGGCCACCGCCTGGACCCCGTGCCCGGCGGCGCGCGCACGAGCCTCCATCGCCTCCAGGAGCTGCTCGGTGTGGCCGAGCGGGACCTCGGGGAAGCCGGTGAGCGTCGAGGCGGCCCACTTCGACTGCCACAGCACGCGGTCCGTCAGTGCCCGGGAGAAGTGGTGCGTGGCCGCGTCGTAGTCGCGCAGCACCTGGCTGAACGGCAGGAGCGACTTCCGTCGCTCGCCGCCCAGGTGACAGGCCTCGTGCAGGTCCAGTCGCGCCTGCGTGAGCAGCACGGCGTCGCCGACGTCCTCGGCGGCGCGCACCGCCTCCTCGACGAGCTGCGTGCGCGAGCGACCGAACGGCAGGGCCGAGGCGGTGCGCAGGATCTCGCGGACGTCGGCCCCGGTCACCACGGTGCCGACGACAAGGCGTCCTGAGGCGCCGTCACGGGTGCCCTCAACGGTTCTCGAAGCAGTACTGGTGGCGGAAGGGGCCCAGCGACCGGTGGACCTCGGCGCTGAGCTCGAGGTCCACCGGTCGTCGGTCGTCGTCGGACGGCACGATCACCCGGGCACGGGGCACGGGCGGCGTCCGGCGTCGGTCCGCAGGGTGCTGCATGGCAGGAACCTAGCGGCTGCGCGCTGCGACGGTGTGCCGCGCTCAGCCCACCTTCACCAGCTGCCACTGCTGGTTGGTGCCGTTCCAGTCGGTGTACTGGACGATGTTGCCGCCGTCGGCGGTGGAGGCGCCCTGCACCTCGACGGCCTTGCCGCTGTTCCGCGCGATGAGCTGGACGTACCCGTCGATCGTCTGGAGGCTGAACTGCTGGTTGGTGCCGCCGTGGTTGGTCCACTGGTGGATCGCCGCGCCGTCGGTGGTGGACCGTCCGGACACGTCGAGGAGCTTGCCCGAGAGCCGCGACTTCACCTGGTAGTAGCCGTTGCCGACGCTGACGAACTGCCACTGCTGCTGGGTGCCGCCGTTGCGGGACCACTGGGTGATGCGGGCGCCGTCGGCGGTGGACAGGTTGTACACGTCGATGGCCTTGCCGCTGTTGCGGTTGACGAGCGTGTACCAGGCCGAGGTGTCCACCTGGCCCGTGCCCGGGTCGGGGGTCGGGGTGGGCGTCGGCGTGGGGGTGGTGCCGCCCGACGGGTTGCCGATGCTGCCCGGCACGCTGCGCAGCGCGTTGTACCAGACGGCCGCCATCTTGTCGTAGCCCGCCGCGTTGGGGTGCACGCCGTCGGGCATGTCGGAGAGGGGGACGGCCCCGTTCATGTTGACCAGGTGCACCTTCTTGCCGGCGTTGGCCCTGCTCGACACGATGCCGGGGATGGCGGAGTTGTAGGCCTGCACCTGCGACTGCGCGTACGAGACCGGGATGAGGGTCGCGACGAAGACGTCGGTCTGCGGGGACGTGCTGGTGATCTTGTCGATGACCCCCGCGAGCCGGTTCGGGGCGTTGCCCAGGTCGCGGTTCTGGCTGATGTCGTTGGTGCCGATGTGCAGCAGCACGGTGCGCGGCTGGTAGGTGCGGACCCAGTTGACGATGTTCGCGTCGATCTGGTCGATCCGCCAGCCCGAGTGCCCCTCGTGGTCGTGGTCCCACAGGCTCGACGGCCCGTTGAAGCCCGACCCCACGAAGTCCGTCGTGTAGCCGCCCTGCGCGAGGCGCTGCCACAGCCCGACGCGGTAGCCGCCGCCCCCGGACATGCCGATGCCCTCCGTGATCGAGTCGCCGAGGGGCATCACGCGGGTGCCCCCGTTGCTCTCGGCGGCGGCGGGCGCGGACGGCGCCACGACACCTCCGGCCAGTGCGACGCCGAGCGTGACGGCGAGCAGCAGCCCTCGGGCCAATCGATGCATGTCCTCTGCCTCCTGACGAGGGCGGCACGGCCTCGACCGGCCGCCGATGTGAACGTTCACTCGACGTGATCGGGGACACTGTGGCACGGCAGTCGTCGGATCGCGACGAGCGCAAACGATTAGGCGAGCGCTCGTCCCCCGCGCGGGCTCGTGCCGCTACCGCGCCACGAGCCGGAGCCCGTGCGCGACGTGGTCGAGGGAGCCGGGCGCGAGGGAGTAGTAGGCCCACCGTCCGCGCTGCTCGCGGGTGAGCAGGCCGGCGTCGACGAGGACCTTGAGGTGGTGGCTCACCGTCGGCTGCGCGAGGCCGACCGGCCCGGTGAGGTCGCACACGCACGCCTCGCCGTCCTGGTGCGCCGCCACCAGCGAGAGCAGCTGCACACGCGCGGGGTCGCCGAGCGCCTTGAACGTGCGAGCGAGCTCGCGAGCCGTCTCCGGGTCGGCGGCGGCGCGCGTCAGCGGCGCGCAGCACGCGTCGGTCGCCGGCGGCGTGGCGGGCGGGAGCGGGTCGGCGGTCACGGGGGCCATCTTGCCATGCATCGATGGATGTAGATACATTCCGGCTGTCACCTATCGACGAACGTGAATGCGAGGAGTGGACATGGCCGAGGTCGTGCGTGCGGAGCTGCCGGTCGTCGTGATCGGTGCCGGGCCGGTGGGTCTGGCGGCGGCGGCGCACCTGCTGGAACGTGGTCTGGAGCCGCTGGTGCTGGAGGCCGGGGAGCAGGCGGGCGCTGCCGTCGCCTCGTGGGAGCACGTGCGGCTGTTCTCGCCGTGGCGCTACGACGTCGACGCCGCCGCGCGGCGGCTGCTCGAGCAGACCGGGTGGGTGGCGCCGGACGCGGACGCCCTGCCCACGGGCGGCGACCTCGTCCGCGACTACCTGGCCCCGCTGGCGGCGACACCGGCGATCGCCTCGCGGCTGCGCACGAGCACCCGGGTGCTCGCGGTGGCGCGTGACGGTGCCGACAAGACCCGCACCCTGGGCCGGGACCGACGCGGGTACCGCGTGCGGACCCTGACGCCGGACGGGCAGGTGCAGGACGTGCTCGCGCGGGCGGTGGTCGACGCCTCCGGCACCTACGCGACGTCGAACCCCCTCGGTGCGAGCGGACTGCCGGCGGTCGGCGAGCGCGAGGCGGCGGGCTTCGTGACCGGGCCGCTGCCCGACGTCCTCGGTGCGCAGCGGGAACGCTTCGCCGGGCGCCACACGTTGGTGGTCGGGATGGGGCACTCGGCGGCGAACACGTTGCTGAGCCTGGTCGAGCTGGCCGAGTCCGAGCCGGGCACGACGATCACCTGGGCGATCCGCGGCGGATCGGCGCGACGGCTGTTCGGTGGGGGCACGGCCGACGAGCTGCCCGCGCGCGGGCTGCTCGGCACCCGGCTCAAGGACGCCGTGGACGCAGGCCGGCTGGCGCTGCTGACCCGGGTGTCGATCGAGCGGCTCGTGCCCGGCGGTGACACCGTGCAGGTGCTGGGCCGAGCGCGTGACGAGCCGCTCGACCTGCAGGTGCACGCGGTCGTGAACGCGACGGGGTTCCGCCCCGACCTGGACATGCTGCGCGAGGTGCGTCTCGACCTCGACCCCGTGGTCGAGTCCCCGGCCCGGCTGGCCGAGCTGATCGACCCGAACTTCCACTCCTGCGGAACTGTGCCCCCGCACGGGGAGGCGCTGCTGTCCCACCCGGACGACGGCTTCTACCTGGTCGGCATGAAGTCCTACGGGCGGGCCCCGACGTTCCTGCTCGCCACGGGGTACGAGCAGGTCCGCTCGGTCGCGGCGGCGCTGGCCGGGGACCGCGCCGGCGCGGACGCCGTCGAGCTCGACCTTCCCGAGACCGGGGTGTGCTCCACGGACCTCGCCGCCGACGGCGGTGGCTGCTGCGGCAGCGCGCCCGAGCCGCAGCTGCTCGCCCTGGGGGTCGGGGCGCCGGCGGGCACCGGTTTCGCCACGGGGGTCGTCCACGGCCGCTCGGGCGACGAGCCCGAGAGCGGCCGGGCGTGAGCGTGCAGGTGCGCGCCGCGGCGGACGGCGACGTGGCGGCGGTCGCGCGGATCTACGACCACTACGTGGCCACGTCGACCGCGACGTTCGAGCTCGAGCCGCCCGGTGAACCGGTGTGGCGGGGCAGGCTCGACACCCTGACCGCGGCCGGGTGGCCGTTCCAGGTCGCGGTCCTCGACGGGCAGGTCGCGGGGTTCGCCTACGTCGGCCCGTGGCGGCCGCGGCCGGCGTACGCCCACACCGTCGAGGACACGATCTACCTCGACCCGGCGGCGACCGGGCGAGGTGTCGGGACGCGTCTGCTCACCTCGGTGCTGGACGCCGCCGGGGCGGCGGGGGCCCGTGAGGTGATCGCGGTGGTCGCCGACGGGGACACCGCGGCCTCGCTGGCGCTGCACCGGCGCGCCGGGTTCCACACGGCCGGTCGCCTGGAGCGGGTGGGACGCAAGTTCGACCGGTGGCTCGGCACCACGCTGCTGCAGAAGACGCTGGGGCAGGAGACCCTGCCGGGGTCGTGAGCGCCACGACGGCCCGGACGTCGCCGCGTCCGGGCCGTCGTCCTCGCCGACGTCCTCGCGCTCAGGCGTGCACGGGCTCGACGCCGAGCTCGGCGAGCAGGGTGAGGACGCGCGTGCGGATCTCGTCACGGATGGGGCGGACCGCGTCGAGGCCCTGACCGGCGGGGTCCTCGAGCTTCCAGTCCTCGTACCGCTTGCCGGGGTAGAACGGGCACGCGTCACCGCAGCCCATGGTGACCACGACGTCGGAGGCCTCGACGGCCTCGTGCGTGAGCACCTTCGGCTGCTCGGCGCGGATGTCGACGCCCTCCTCGAGCATCGCGTCGACGGCGGCGGGGTTGATCCGGTCGGCGGGCATCGACCCGGCCGAGCGGACCTCCACGGCGCCGCCGGACAGGTGCCGCAGCCACCCGGCGGCCATCTGCGAGCGGCCGGCGTTGTGCACGCAGACGAACAGGACGCTGGGCCTGGTCGTCGCGCTGTCGGTGGCGGTGCTGGGGGCGATGTCGGTCATCGGGGGTGCTCCTCGGGTCGGTCGACGGTGGTGGTGAGCAGGTCGGCGAGCAGGGCGCGCACGCGCGCGTCGAGGTCGTCGCGGATGGCGGCGACGCCCTCGGGGGAGGCCAGGGCGGGGTCGCCGACCACCCAGTCCTCGTAGCGCTTGCCGGGCAGGACCGGGCAGGTGTCGCCGCAGCCCATGGTGATGACGACGTCCGCGGCGCGGACGGCGTCGTCGGTCAGCGGCTTGGGGAACACCGCCTCGGCGTCGGTGCCGAGCTCGGCCAGGAGAGGTCGCACGGCCGCGTGCACGTCCGCGGCAGGAGCGGACCCCGCGGAGCGCACGACGACCGCGGCGCCGGCGTGGTGGTGCAGCAGGGCCGCGGCGAGCTGGGAGCGGCCGGCGTTGGCCACGCACACGAAGAGCACCTGCGGGACCCGGGGCGGGTCGGTCCGGGTGGCGCGGGTGATGTCGGCCAGACGTTGCACGGCGAAGCGCCGGGCCGTCGGGACGAGGTGCGCGTTCACGCCGGCGCCACGGGACAGCGCGGCGTAGGACTCGCGCACGGTGCGCAGCACGAGGTCCTCGTCCAGGCCCGGGAACCGGGGTGCCAGCTCGTCGGCGACGCGGGTCAGGACGGCGTCGACGTCGCGCAGGCCGCTCAGCGGACGGGAGCGGTGCTGCGCGGCGTCGAGGGCGGCGGGCGCGAAGGAGTCCAGCAGCGCGGTCACCGCCCCGCGCACGTCGGAGGAGATCCGGTACCAGACCCAGGTGCCGCGTCGGTCGGAGGTCAGCACCCCGACGTCCTTGAGGACCTTCAGGTGGTGCGACACGGTCGGCTGGGAGACGTCGGCCACGCTCGCGATGTCGCACACGCACGCCTCACCGGTGGAGCTGGTGGCGATGAACGAGAGCATCCGCAGGCGCAGCGGGTCGGCCAGGGCCTTGAGCACGGTCGCGACCTGGGCGGCCGCCTGCGCGCCCATGGCGTGGGCCTCGGGGGCCGGGGTGCAGTCGGAGCCGGAGGGCCCGGGCGGGCGGTCGGCGGACAGGGTGCTCACGAGGTGACCTCCTGGCCGTGCGGGGTGGCGCGGGGGTCGGTGGCGAACCACCGTCGCGCCGCCCACAGCGAGACGTAGACGAGGCCGACCAGGACGGGGACCTCGATGAGCGGTCCGACGACACCGGCGAGCGCCTGCCCGGACGTCGCGCCGAAGGTGCCGATCGCGACCGCGATGGCGAGCTCGAAGTTGTTGCCGGCGGCGGTGAACGCCAGCGTCGTCGAGCGGGCGTACCCCAGGCGCAGCGCCTTGCCGGTGGCCAGCCCCAGGGCCCACATCACGGCGAAGTACACCAGCAGCGGCAGGGCGATGCGGGCGACGTCGAGGGGGTTGCGGGTGACGGCGTCGCCCTGCAGGGCGAACAGCAGGACGATCGTGAACAGCAGGCCGTACAGCGCCCACGGGCCGATCCGGGGCACGAACCGCGACTCGTACCAGTCCCGGCCCCGGGTCCGCTCGCCGATCGCGCGGGAGGCGAACCCGGCCGCCAGGGGGATGCCGAGGAAGACGAGCACGTTGACCGCGATCTGCCCGACCGACACGTCCAGCCCCTGGGTGTCCAGTCCGAGCCAGCCCGGCAGCACGGTGAGGTAGAACCAGCCGAGCAGGGAGAACGCCACGACCTGGAAGACCGAGTTGATCGCCACCAGGACGGCCGCGGCCTCGCGGTCCCCGCAGGCCAGGTCGTTCCAGATGACGACCATCGCGATGCACCGGGCGAGCCCGACGACGATGAGCCCGGTGCGGTACTCGGGCAGGTCGGGCAGGAACACCCACGCGAGGGCGAACATCAGCGCGGGCCCGAGGACCCAGTTCAGCGCGAGCGAGCTGACCAGCAGCCGCGTGTCGCCGGTGACCGCGCCGACGCGGTCGTAGCGGACCTTGGCCAGCACCGGGTACATCATCACCAGCAGCCCGAGCCCGATCGGCAAGGAGATCCCGCCGACCTCCAGGCGCGCGAGCACGTCGGCCAGCGCGGGGACGAACCGACCGAGGGCGAGCCCGGCGAGCATGGCCAGGCCGATCCACGCCGGCAGCCAGCGGTCCAGCGTCGACAGCCGCGGGGTGCCGACGCTCCCGGGTGCGGCAGCGGTGTGGGTCATGAGCGGGCCATCCCGCGCTGCTTCGACATGTGTCTATATTGACATGCGTGAACAGGCAGTCCGCCGCCGCGGCGTGCCGCACCTAGGCTCCCCCTCATGACGACGACCGCGCGCGCCTACCTCACGGGCTTCGGTCGCTACCTGCCCGGCCCGCCGGTGGACAACGACGGCATGGCGGCGCGGCTCGGCGGCGACGACGCCGTCACCGCGCGCATCCGCAGCAGCATCCTCGCGTCCAACGGCATCCGGCAGCGGCACTACGCCCTCGACGAGCACGGTGAGCCCACCGAGCTCAACGAGGAGCTCGCGGTCAAGGCGCTCACCGCCGCGCTCGACGACCGCGGCATCGCCCCGTCGGACCTGCGGATGCTCGCGACCGCCACGACCCTGGGCGACGTGCTCGTGCCGGGGTTCGCCAACATGGTGCACGGCCGCCTCGGCGGCGGACCGATGCAGCTGCTGTCGGCGTCAGGCGTCTGCGCGTCGAGCATGGCCGCGCTCGACGCCGTGGTCAGCAAGGTCCGGCTCGGCGACCACCCCCGCGGGGCGGTCGTGGCCTCCGAGCTGCCGAGCCGCAGCCTGCGCCAGCGCCGGTACGACGGGTTCCGCGCCGGCATGGACGCGCACTTCCTGCGGTGGATGCTCTCCGACGGGGCCGGTGCCGTGGTCGTCGAGTTCCAGCCGCACCCGACGCGGCTGTCGCTGCGGGTCGACTGGATCCGGCAGGTGTCGCTCGCGCACGACCACGCCGTGTGCATGCGTGCGGGCATGAGCGGTGACGCGACGCACGTCGGCGGCACCTGGCAGGACGTCGCGCTCGCGGACGCGCAGGCCGCGGGCATGTTCGTGCTGCGGCAGGACGTCGGCATGCTCGACGACCTGGCCCAGGCCGGGATCGCGCAGTTCGAGGAGCTGGTGGACATCGGGCTCGTCGACGTCCGCCACCTCGACCACGTCATCTGCCACTACAGCACCAACGTCTTCCGGGACGTCGCGTTCGACGCGCTGCGCCGCCGCATCCCCACCCTCGACACCGACCGCTGGTTCTCCAACCTCGAGACCCGCGGCAACACCGGGTCGGCCAGCATCTTCATCGCGCTGGAGGAGGCCTGGCGCACGGGTCGGTTCCAGCCGGGGGAGACCGTGCTGCTCGCCGTGCCGGAGTCCGGCCGCTTCTCGTTCGCCTTCGCCCAGCTCACCGTCGTCGCCCCGACCCGCCCGCAAGGAGCATCGTCATGACCAGTGCCACCTCGACCGACTCCGCCACGGACACCGCCGCCGGAGGCGCCTCGCTGCTCGAGCGCCTCGGCGACGTCTGGCTCGAGCTCGAGGACCACCTGGCCAAGGTGCCCGTGCTGCAGCGGCTCGACGACGGCACCGTCACGCTCGAGGACTACCTGCGGCTGCTGTTCAACCTGCGGCAGCAGGTGATCGACGGCTCGCTGTGGATCGCGCGTGCGGCGTCCAACTTCGACATCGACCACTTCGAGCTGCGGGCGGCGGCGATCAAGCACGCCGAGGAGGAGCACCGCGACCACTTCCTGCTCGAGGCCGACTACGTCGCGCTCGGCGGGTCGCGGGCGGAGCTGCGGGCGGGGCGCAAGAACGTCGGCTCGGAGGCGCTGTCGGGCTACCTCTTCACCTACGCGAGCCGGCCCAACCCCGCCGGTCTGCTCGGCGCGATGTTCATCATCGAGGGCCTGGGTGCGCGCCGCGCCGCGCAGTGGGCGGCGAGGTTCCAGGAGGTGCTGGGCCTGGCCGACAACCAGGTCCACTTCATGACGTACCACCAGGAGGCCGACGGCGCGCACACCGGTGACATGGAGGCGATCCTCACGTCCGGCCTGATCGACGACGCGACTGCCGACGAGATCGTGCGGTGCGCGCAGGTCGTCGCCCGCCTGTACGCGCTGCAGCTCGAAGAGCTGGATCGCTGACGTGGCGGAGTTCGTCCGCTCCGACCCCAGCATGTGGGAGGCGGTCTTCGCCGACCCGTCCGTGCCGCTCGACCGGTCCGTGGTCCGGCAGATCATCGACGACCAGCGACGCCCGTCCCGGCGCTGGCTCTACCCGTTCGCGATGGTGCTCTCGCGGGTGCTCGTCACGCTCATCCGCATCCTCAAGCGCGTCCTGCCGTTCCGGTGGATGCCGCTGGGGGCGATGGACTTCCTGTGCGTCTGGTTCCTGCGGCGGTGCGTGTCACCCGACGCCGTGGACCTGCTGCTGCGGCACTTCGTCATCGAGACGAACCTGGTGAACTTCATCATCCGCAACACCCCGGTGGACATGGAGCCGGTCCGGCTGCGTCCGGAGTCGTTGTCGGAGCTGGGCGACCAGGCGGTCGTCGAGCACGACGTCAACGTGTACGACGTGCTCATCGCGCTCGACGTCGTGCCGCTGGCCGCCCGGGACACGCTCGACTTCCAGCAGCTCGACGTCCCGCCGCTCGACGCCGAGCGGCACCGTCGGCGGCTGCTGCGCCTCGACATCCAGACGGCGCTGTGCTTCATGAACATCCCGTTCTCGCTGGCGCTGTCCTCCGAGGAGTACCGCCGGGCGGTCCACTCCATGCGGTTCGACGACTCGTTCCTCGAGATCCTCGCCGTCATCACGGGTGACGACCACTTCCGGCACTGGAAGCTCGCCGGCATGAGCCTGTGGATGGACTCGAACGTCGACGTGCCGCGCATGGTCTACCGCCACGCGCTCGTCTGCGAGTACGCGCACGCGCAGCTCGTGAAGCTCGCGGGCGGCCAGTACCCGCGGGACACGGCGGTGGAGTTCGACTGATCCGACCGGAGCACGGGCGAGGACCGCCTCGTCGCGCGGACGCCGCGCCCGTCCTGTCGTCCGTCAGCGCAGACGCTCGTGCAGCACCCGCGCGAGCGCCGCGCGTCCCGCCGGCCCCCACGCCGGCTTCCCGCCCGGCAGACCGCGGTCCCCGTTCTGGCCCATGAGCACAAGGAACAGGCTCTTCAGGGCGGCGAGCCCGCGGGCACGCCGGATCGTTGCCTCGTCGGCCTGCGCGTAGGCGTCGAAGAAGCGTGCGGTCGCACGGGACGGCAGCAGCAGCCAGGCCGCCGCGAGGTCCCACGCCGGGTCCCCGGCGAACAGGTCGCCGAAGTCCACGACGCCGGCCAGCGTCCCGTCCGCGACGACGACGTTGGCCGGGTGCAGGTCACCGTGCACCCACACCGGTGGACGCTCCCACGCAGGTGCGGCGACGGCGTCGTCCCAGACGGCCCGGACGTCGCCGGCGGCGGGGCCGATCGCGTCGGTGTCGAGGGAACCGAGGAAGTGCTCGAAGCCTGCGGTGCAGTCCCTCGGGTGCGCGCCCCGGTCGGCGCTCGCCGGCGCGTCGGCGGGCGCGTGCACGTGCAGCGCCCGCAGGAACGCCGCCAGGGTGTCGGCGGCGTGCTCGCCGCGTGTGATCGACGCACGGTCCAGCGGCTCTCCCGGGACCCACGTCATCACGGTCCAGAGCTTGCCGGACCGTGCGGAAGGCGCCCCGTCGCGCACCGGGACGGGGACGGGCAGCGGCAGACGCGGGGCGAGCAGCGGCAGCCACCGACGCTCCTTGAGCTGGTGGTCGGGCTCGGTGTCCATCCGCTGGATCCGCACAGCCAGCTCGTCGCCGAGCCGCCACATCTGGTTGCCCCAGCCGCCGTCCACCTCGCGGAGCGGCAGCCCGGCGAGGTCCGGGTGCTGGTCCCGCAGCAGGGCGCGCACGAGATCCGCGGTGATCTCCGTCGTGCTCATGCAGCGCAACCCTAGTGAGCACGGTGGTGTGACGGGGCGACCAGGCGCCGGCTCCCTCAGGCGATCAGCGGGTACGCCCCCCGGATCGTGCCGTGCGGGTCGCGCGAGCGCTTGAGTCCCTGCAGCCGCGCGAGCGCGTCGGGGGAGTACGCGGCCGACGCCCGCTCACCCGGGCTGAGGAACGTGGCGGGCCTGCGCCCGGTGGCCAGGTGCGCGAGGTCGTCGGGGAGCCGGTCGAGGCGCGCGCGAACGGCGGCGGCGAGGCCGGGTGCGTGGGCGAGCCCGAGCGCGTAGAGCAGGTACGGCTCGGTGATCGCGCCGGTCGCGCCGTCGTCCGGGTCGGCCTCGGCCAGGGCGCCGCCGAGGTGACGCAGCTGGACGACCGTCACGGGTCCGACCGGCGACGTGAGCAGCCGCGTCAGTGCGTCGTCGTCGACGCCTGTCAGCAGCTCGGCGTGCGACAGGCCGGCCGTGGGGTCGGGCCGGTCCGCGGTGATGCTGCCGACGTCGGCGAGCGCGACGGGCCGCACCTCGCCGGTGAGTGCGCCGCCGACCGCGTCGAAGGGTCGCAGCAGGGTGCGCGCAGCGACGTCGTCGCCCAGGTACGCGGCGCGGACGACGACCATCGCCGGGGCGCCGGGCGGCTCGACGCGCGTCAGCCACACGCTCAGCTCACGCGGTGCGGACGCCGTCACCTCACGGAAGGCGTCGAGCACCGCACCGGCACGGTCCGCCGGCCACACGACACCGCCCCCGGTGAGCGCCGGCACCTCGACGAGGTCGATCTCCAGCGCGGTGACGATCGCGAGGTCGCCCCCGCCGCCGCGCAGCGCCCAGAACAGGTCCGGGTCGGACGTCGCCGTGACGGTGCCCGGCTCGCCGTCGGCGCCGACGACGTCGAACGACCGCACCCGGTGCGCGGCGAGCCCGTGCACGCGGCTGAACCACCCGAGCCCGCCGCCGAGCGTGTACCCCGTGACGCCGACCCCCGGCGCGCTGCCCAGCAGCCCGGTGAGCCCGTGCGGCGCCGTCCGCGCCTGCACCGCGGCCCACGTCGCACCCGCGCCGACGCGGGCCGTGCCCGCCGCGGGGTCCACGGTGACGGCGTCCAGGCGTCCGGTGCGCAGCAGGACGGTCCCGGCGACGTCACCGGTCGCGCCGTGCCCGGTGGACTGCGCCGCCACGGCGAGGCCCTCGGCGCGGGCGTGGCGCACCAGCGTCACGACGTCGTCGGCGTCCGCGGCCTCGACGACCGCGGCGGCCGGCTGCCGCACGGCCAGGTTCCAGGGGGTGGCGGCCTGGTCGAAGGCCACCGAGCCGGGGAGCAGGAGCCGCCCGCGCAGCGTCGCAGCGAGGGTGTCGGACGAGGTCGAGAGGGTCATGGGTGCTCCCCGGGGTCTGGCCGTGCGCTCCTCGCCCGTGGTGGGGTGGAGCACCGGCAGCGCGTGCTGTCGTCCTACTGACACGGCCCGGGGCAGGAGTGTGACAGGTGACCGCGGACGTCCTCGCGGAGCAGTTCGAGACGCTCCGCCCGCACCTGCGCACGGTCGCCCACCGAGTGCTCGGCTCCGCGGCCGACGCCGACGACGCAGTCCAGGAGGCGTGGCTGCGGGCGCAGGCGGCGGGCACCGACGGCGTCGAGAACCTCGGCGGGTGGCTCACGACGATCGTCGGGCGCGTGTCGTTGAACCTCCTGCGCTCCCGCGCGGCACGACGCGAGACCGGCTGGGACACCCACGTGCCCGACCCCGTGGTCACCCTCGACGGACCTGAGCAGCAGGCCGTGGCGTCCGACGAGCTCGGCGCCGCGCTGCTCGTGGTCCTGGACGCCCTCACCCCGGCCGAGCGCGTCGCGTTCGTCCTGCACGACGAGTTCGGGGTGCCGTTCGAGGACGTCGCCCCGGTCCTCGAGAAGTCGGTCGCCGCGGCCCGGCAGCTCGCGAGCCGCGCCCGCCGCAAGGTCCGCGACGCGACCCCCGTCCAGGACGACCTGGCCCGCCGCCGTGAGGTCGTCGCCGCGTACCTGGCCGCCTCGCAGGCAGCGGACTTCGACGCCCTGCTGGCGCTCCTCGACCCCGACGTGGTCCTGCGGCTCGACTACGGCACGGCCGGGGTGTCGCGTCTGCTGCGCGGCGCGGCAGCCGTGGTCGCGCAGGCGCGGCTGCACTCGGGCACGGTGCGGTTCTCGCGCCTGGCCGTCGTCAACGGGTCGGCGGGCCTCGCCACGGTGCTGGACGACGGGCGCCTGCACGCGGTCCTCGCGTTCATGGTGCGGGACGGCCGGGTCGCCGGCATCGACATCCTGGCCGACCCGGGCCGCCTGGCCCGGGTCGAGCTCACCTGACGCGGCCCGCCGGCGGCGGCCGCGAGATCGTCGCCTGGCAGGCCGATCCCGCACGTCGGTCGGTCGACCCGCAGTTCGGCGGCGCTCACGGCGCGTCTGCCCCGGACGGGTACGAGACCACCGCCGCCTCGTGGTCGGGCAGCACGACGACGACCTGGTCGCCCTCGACGTGGACGTCGTAGGACGCCACGTCGCTCTGGCCGGAGCGGCACGCGCCGCTGCGCAGGTCGAAGACGTGCGCGTGCAACGGGCAGACGACGACCTCGGCGTCGATCTGCCCGTCGGCCAGCGGACCGCCGCGGTGCGGGCACACCGCGTCGAGCGCGCGCAGCGCACCGCTGCGCAGCCGGAAGACCGCGACCTGCCGGCCGTCGACCGCGTAGGCGCGGCCCTCGCCGAGCGGGATCTCGGACAGCGGTCCGACGACGTGGGCGACGGCCGGGGCGTCCGTCCCGGCGCTCATCGGACCGGCACCTGCGGCAGGACGGTCAGCGGCAGCGCGGTGCGGAACTGGCCGGGTTCCGCGGGGTCGTCGCGCTCCTGCCAGGGGTCGCGGTAGGCGTCGACGGACGCCTGCACGGCGGCGTCGAGCGCGGCGGCGATCCCCTCGCTGTCGTCGACCACGACGGCACGGACGTGCTCGATGCCCAGCCGCGGCACCCACGCGTAGGTCCGTTCGAGCCAGTTCGCCGTCTCGCGGTAGTACTGGATGAAGCGGCCCGTGAGCGTCATGACCTCCTGCGGGGTGTCGACGGTCGTGAGCAGGTCGCCCTTGCGGATGTGCGCACCGGCGGCGCCCCCCACCCAGATCTCCCAGCGGCCCCCGTCGACGGCCACGACGCCGACGTCCTTGACGTAGGACTCCGCGCAGTTGCGCGGGCACCCCGACACCGCGAGCTTGAGCTTCGCCGGGCTCTCCAGGCCCTGGTAGCGGGTCTCGATCGCGATGCCCAGGGCCGTGGAGTCGCCGAGCCCGAACCGGCAGAAGTCGCTGCCGACGCACGTCTTGACCGTCCGGAAGGACTTGCCGTACGCGTACCCGGACGGCATGTCGAGGTCCGCCCAGACCTGCGGCAGGTCCTCCTTGCGGACGCCGAGCAGGTCGATCCGCTGGCCGCCGGTGAGCTTGATCAGCGGGATCGCGTGCTTGTCCGCGACGTCGGCGATGCGGCGTAGCTGGTCGGACGACGTGACGCCGCCCTTCATCTGGGGGACCACCGAGAACGTGCCGTCCCGCTGGATGTTGGCGTGCACCCGGTCGTTGATGAACCGCCCGTCGCGCTCGTCGACGACCTCGGCGCCCCACAGGGTGCGCAGCAGCGACGTCAGCCCCATCTTCGACCTTGCGTCCTCGACGCCGCCGGGCGCGAGTGCCGCGAACACGGCCGACACCGAGCGCAGGCCCTGCTCGCGGATGAGCGCCACCAGCTCGGCCTTGGGGTAGGGCACGCCGGGGACGTACCAGGACGCGGACTCGTCGATCTCGACGGCACCGTCCGCCGCCCACTCGACGACCTGCCCGACGAGCGTCTTGCACGACCCGCAGCCCTTGCCGGCACGGGTCGCGTCCATGACGCCCGTCAGCGAGACGACGCCACCCCGGACGCACGCCGCGATCGTGCCCTTGCTGACGCCGTTGCAGTTGCACACGGTCGTCTCGTCGGGGAGCTCGGCCACGCCCACCTCGGCGGGTGCCGTGCCCAGGTCGAACAGCAGCGCGATCCGGTCCTCGGGCAGCGGTGACCCGCGGTCGAACGCCTGGATGAGGGGCGCGACCTTCTCGAGGTCGCCGACGAGCGTCGCGCCGACGAGCCGGTCGTCGCGCACCACGACGCTCTTGTACAGCCCGCGTCGCGGCTCGGAGATGACGATGTGGTCGTCGTCGGGACGTTCGGGTGCCGTGGTGCCCATGGACGCGACGTCGATCCCCGCGACCTTGAGCTTCGTGGCGGTGCGGGAGCCGTGGTACTGCGCCGACGGGTCGGTGCCCGTGAGCACGTCCGCGAGCACCCGTGCCTGCTCCCACAGCGGCGCGACCAGGCCGTACACCTGGTCGCGGTGCTGCACGCACTCCCCGACGGCGAACACGGTGGGATCGGGCGTGCCCTGGTCGTCGAGCGCGTGCATCTGGTCGTCGACGACGATCCCGCGCTCCACCAGGAACCCGCTGGCGGCCGCGATCGAGGAGTTGGCGCGGATGCCTGCCGCCACCACGACGATGTCGCACGGCAGCACGCGCCCGTCGGCGAGCTGCACCCCCGTGACCTCGTCCTCCCCGAGCACCCGGACCGTCCTGGCCGACGTCACCACCGAGATCCCGAGCGCCTCGACGCCGCGCCGCAGCACGTACCCACCCGCGGCGTCGAGCTGCTGGTTCATCAGGTGCCCGGGTCCGTGCACGACCGTGACGTCGACCCCGTGGGTCTGCAGCCCGCGGGCCGCCTCGAGCCCCAGCAGGCCGCCGCCGATGACCACGGCCTGCTTGTGGGTCCGCGCGTACCGGATCATCGCGCGGGTGTCGTCCAGCGTGCGGAACCGGAAGACGCCCTGGTGGAAGCCGCGACCGGCCGTGCGCATGCCGGGGATGTCGGGGACGAACGCGCTGCTGCCGGTCGCCAGGACGAGCGCGTCGTACGGGGTGCGGCTGCCGTCGACGGCGCGGACGGTGCGGGCGTGCCGGTCGATGCGCGCCACCCGCACGCCCGCATGCAGCGTGATGGCGTTCTCCTCGTACCAGGCCATCGAGTTGAGGAAGATCGCGTCCTCGCTCTCGAGACCGGCCAGCACGTTCGAGAGCATGATCCGGTTGTAGTTGCCGTACGGCTCCTCGCCGAACATCGTGATCCGGAACTGCTCGGCGCCGCCGCGCTCGAGGATCTCCTCCACCGTGCGCGCGCCCGCCATGCCGTTGCCGACGACGACGAGGTCGCGCCGACCGTCGTCGTCGCGCCGGCGCCGCGCCACCTCACACCTCCACGAGGCCGAGGTCGACGACGACGACGCCGGAGATGCCTGCCGCGCCGGCCGCGTGCACCTCGAGGGTCGTGCCGGGCTCGAGGTCCTCGACGACGCGCAGCGGCACGTGCACGTCGCTCTTGGCGCCGATGGGGAAGTACCGCATCGGCGCCCCGTCGCGCACCAGCACGACGACGACGAGCTCGTCGGCGCTGTTGCCGCCACGGAAGTACACGGTCTGCGCCACGGCGCCGTCGGGGACGGTGTACGTCAGGCCCGGGTCGAGCAGGGTGGGTGCGGCGAGCCCTTTCCCGGTCAGCGCGTAGACGCCCTGCAGGAAGGTCGGGTGACTGTCCAAGGCGAGCCCCTTCGGTCGGGCCGGCGGCCACGGTGCACGGACGTGCTCCGTGGTCGGACCGGTCGGTGGTGTGGCGGGTACGGCGAGCGGGGTGACGGCCACGGCGCACGCTTTGAAGGCGGGCATGCGGGAGACCGGGTCGAGGGCGTCGTCGGTCAGCGTGTTGGCGCGCGACGCGCCGCCCCAGTGGAAGGGCACGAACACCGTGTCGGTGCGGATGCCCGTGGTGAGCCGCGCCCGGAACACCGCGGTGCCCCGGCGGGTCCGCAGCTGCACAGCCTCGCCGTCGACGACGCCGCAGGTGCGTGCCAGGTCGGGGTGCAGCTCGGCGTGCGGGAGCACGGACCCGTCAGGCCCCACCTCGTCGCCGGCGAGCGCCGCGACGCGGCGGGTCTGCGTGCCGCTCTGGTACTGCCGCATCAGCCGCCCGGTGGTCAGCACGTACGGGAACTCGGCGTCGGTGCGCTCGGCCGCGTCGCGGTACTCGGCACGGAAGAACCGGGCCAGGCCGTCGGGGTGCGCGAACCGCGTCGCGAACAGCCGCGGTGTGCCCGGGTGCTCGGGGTCGGGGCACGGCCAGAACACGCCCTGCTCGTCCGCGATGCGGTCGTACGTGATGCCGCCGTAGTCCGCCACGCCGCCGGAGCTGGCGCGGCCCAGCTCGTCGAAGGCGGCCGCCGCGTCGGTCGTCATGAGGTCGCCGTGGCCGAGGCGCTCGGCGATGCCCGTGAGGACGTCCAGGTCCGTCCGTACGCCGGGCGGGGGGTCGAGCGCGCGACGACGTCGCAGCACCCGGCCCTCCAGGTTGGTGACCGTGCCGTCCTCCTCGGCCCACATCGCGACGGGCAGCACCACGTCCGCCCGGGCCGCCGACTCGGAGAGGAACAGGTCGGCGACGACGAGGAAGTCGAGCGCGTCGAGCCGGTCGGTGACCCGGCCCGCGTCGGGAGCGGACACGCCGACGTTCGACGCGAGCAGCAGCAGCGTCCGCACCCCGCCGGAGGTGCCGAGAGCGCGCAGCATCTCGGTGGCGGACACCCCCGGCCCCGGCAGGCGCGTCGGGTCGACGCCCCACACTCCCGCGACGTGGGCGCGGTCCGCGCGGTCGGCGAGCTTGCGGTACCCGGGCAGCTGGTCGGCCTTCTGCCCGTGCTCGCGCCCGCCCTGCCCGTTGCCCTGACCGGTGAGCGTCCCGTACCCCGAACCCGGGCGCCCCGGCAGCCCGAGCGCGAGCGCCAGGTTGACGAACGCCTGCGCGGTCGCCGTCCCCGACGCGTGCTGCTCGGCGCCCCGTGCCGTCACCACCATCGCGGTGGCCGCCGTCCCCAGCAGCTCCGCGACCGCCTCCAGGTCACGCGCGGGGACGCCCGTGATCCGCTCCACCCGGTCCGGCCAGTACCCGGTCACCGACTCGCGGACCGTCTCGAACCCCGTCGTCCTCGTCGCGACGTACTCCTCGTCCACCCAGCCCCGGCGCACCACCAGGTGCAGCAGACCGTTGGCCAGGGCGGCGTCGGTGCCGGGGCGCGGCTGCAGGTGCAGGTGCGCCGCGCGCGCCGTGGCCGTGGTGCGCGGGTCGACGACCACGTGCCGGGCACCGCGCTCGCGGCCGGCTTCCAGGTGCTGGACGAGCGGCGGCATGGTCTCGGCCGGGTTCGCGCCGACCAGGAGCAGGACGTCGGCCAGGGCCAGGTCCGCGACGGGGAACGGCAGCCCGCGGTCGATCCCGAACGTGCGGGTGGCGGCGGCCGCGGCCGACGACATGCACCAGCGGCCGTTGTAGTCGATCGAGCGCGTCCGCAGCACCGTCCGGGCGAACTTGCCCAGCAGGTACGCCTTCTCGTTGGTCAGGCCGCCGCCGCCGAAGCACCCGACCGCGTCGCGGCCGTACCGCCGCTGCGTCGCCCGGACGGCCGCGGCGACGGCGTCGAGCGCCTCGTCCCACGTCGCCTCCCGCAGCGCCGAGGAGCGGTCACCGGCGAAGGTCCGCACGAGCGGGGTCGTGAGCCGCTCGGGGTGCGCGAGCAGGTCGGCCGCCGACCAGCCCTTGGCGCACAGTCCGCCCCGGTTCGTCGGGAAGTCCGACGGCGTCAGCCGCACGTCGGGCTGCTCGTGTCCCGGGCGCTGCGTCACGTGCAGCTGCATGCCGCACTGCAGCGCGCAGTACGGGCAGTGCGTCGCGACGGTCCGGACCGGTTCGGTGCCCGGCACGGCCGTCGGTGACGCGAGCTCCGGCCTCATCGCTCGATGGTGTGGTGCTCCGGTTACGCACGGTCCGCCGCCGGGTAACCGCCGCGTTTCGGGCAGTGCGCGGCCGCGACGCCGGCGCGCGAGCCTGCGTCACGCCGCCGACGGGCGTCGCGGCGACGCGGAGCACCACCCGATCAGCGCTGCCGCGGCGGCGGGACCTGCGCGAGCGTGGAGCCCGTGGGCCAAGGACGGATCAGGGCAGGTGCGGCGCTCGTCATCGCGCTCGCGCCGGCACTCGTGGGGTGCTCCGGGACTGTCGAGGGTCTGCCGGGCCGGTTCGTCTCGGTCGACGACACCGGGCTCGGTGACAACCCGGTCGAGGACGGGTGGATCGCGGCACTCCCCGGCGTCCTGGCCGAGGACCTGTGGCCCGACGTCGGCCCCGCGCCGGTGCCGGACCTGGGGTACCTCGACCACCGGATCGAGCGGACGGACGTCGACAGCAGCGGCGGCGTGCTGGCCCCCCTCGGGCGCGGGGGACGGTTCGGCCTCGACGTCCCCCCGGCCCCGCGCTGGTCTGCCACGTGGAGGAGCTGAGGGAGGACCTGATCACCCGGGGCTGCGCCCAGGTCGACCTCCCAGCCGACGGGCGGTTGCGAGCGACCGTCGGCGAGGGGCCGTTCAGCATCGGCCCGGAGGACTGACGGGTGCGCGTCGGACCGGCACGACCTCGGGCGTCCGGATAGGTCACCGTGCCGAGCGAGGAGATGCGGTTGTCCGACCTGCCGGCGACGGCCGTCGGGGCAGCAAGAACCTCCGAGACGTGACCAGGAGGACGGCTAGCATTCGACCGCTTCGCTTCCTAAGCACGGGGGTTCTCGGTGGAACGGCGTCTCGCGAGCGGGTTCGTCCTCGTCGTCGTCGCCGTGATGTCGGCGTGCACCGCGGGGGCGGAGCCCCCGGGGACGACGTCGCCCGTCCCGAGTGCTGCCGACGTGTCCCCGTCCCCGGCCGTCGCCGGTTCTGTCACGGCCACCTCGACGCCGACCGTCGCGGGCCCGGTCACGGCAGGCCCGGGCCCCGCCAGTACCGAGGAGCTGACGTGCGCCGCGCCCGACGAGCACGTGCTCGGGTGGCTGCGCACCCGGGTGCGAGAAGACCTGCCCGCGTCCGACGTCGTCGTGGTCGAGGTCGGCCCGGGCGACGACCCGAGCCGGACGTGGTCGGTCGTCGCAGCGAGGTCGTACTCCGACTCCTGGGGCGCGTCGGAGTACAACCCCGTCAGCTACCTGACGACAGCGCCGGACGGTGCCGTCGACGCCGACTGGATCGCCATCGGCCGCGCCCTGCAGGCGCCGAAGGGTTCGGTCGACTGGAGCAAGGTCTCCTGGACGGGTGACAGGCTCGCGCGCGGTCAACAGGCCCAGGCTCTGGCACTGTCCTGCCTCGACGGGCCGCGCTGACGGTGGGTGCCGGCGGGCGTGCGCCGCGTCCGGCTGACGCTCGCCTGCGGGCCCCTGCGTGGCGGATGTGGGTAGCGTGCGTCCGTGGAGAACCAGCCCGTGCTGCGTGGTCGTGACCAGGTCCTCGATGCGCTCGACGAGCTGCTCGCCGAGCTGCGAGCGTACGCGGCCTGGGAGAACAGCACCCTGGAGACGTTCCTGGACGCGTTCGCCGCGTTGCTCGGCTCGATCGAGAACGCGTACGTCAACTCCGGGCGGCCGGTTCCGGACGACGCCTGGGCGGTCGTGGCTGACGCCGTTCGCGGAGCCCGGTTCTACGAGTGACGCGCCCGCCGTCTCGCGCGACGGTCACGGGAGGACGCCCTGGTCGCCCAGCGCGTGGACGTCGACGAGGCCCCGGACGAACGTCGCGAAGTCCGGCGCGAGGGCCAGGACGCGGTAGTCCAAGTCCTGGTCGACGTGCACCACCGCGGGCTCGCCCCGCGGGCCGCAGTGGCGGTAGTCGAGCATGACGAGGTCGTGCCCCGCGCTCGGTGTGTCGGCGACGACGACCCCGAGGTCGGGGTAGCCCCACTCCTCGCGCCAGAACCAGGTGGAGAAGGCCCCGAGCAAGGAGTGGGGAGCCGTGCGACCGATCGCGTAGAGGGCGACGACCTCCACGAGGTCGTCCGCCCGTCCGAGACCGTCACCGACGAAGGCCGTCCGCGCCAGGGCGCCCCCGTTGCGCACCTGCGCCAGCTTGACGTAGGAGTCCGGCAGGCGCACGCCGAGCTGAGCCTCGACCTCGCGGACGAGAGCCTCGCCCGGCGGGCCCTCGGTGTAGCTCTCACGGGACCAGTCGCTGTCGGTCCAGAGCGCGTCCAGATCCAGGCCCAGCCAGTGCCCGCGCGTCCGTGGCGCGTCCATGCCGCCATGCTTCCACGGTGGGGGGGCGTCCGCGTCCAGCCGGGTCCGCCGCTCGTGGTGGACGGGCCCGTCGGTGCCGTCCGGCGCGGTCCTCCTGCAGGCGTGAAGGCTTCGGGTCGGCGGACCCTCAGCCTGCGGTGCTGACGAGCAGGCCGTCGACGGTCACCTCGACGACGCAGGCCGCGAGGTCGGGGACGACCACGTGCGCTGCGTCCAGGGCGTGGGCCGGGTGCGAGGTGGCCACCCCGAGCACGTGCGCCCCCGCTGCACGTCCCGCCTCCAGGCCGGCTGGTGCGTCCTCCACGACGAGGCACCGGCGAGGGTCGACGCCGAGCAGGCGGGCCGCGTCCAGGTATCCCTGCGGGTCGGGCTTGCCCAGCCGGACGTCCTCCGCCGCCACCAGCACGTCGGGCACCGGGAGCCCTGCGGCGGCCAGCCGCGCACGCATCAGCGACTGCGACCCCGACGTCACCGCGGCCCATCGACCGGACGGGAGGCGCGACAGGAGCTCTTCCGTGGCGGGGAGCGCGATCACGCCGTCGAGGTCCGCCAGCTCGAGACGCTCCAGCTCGGCGACCGCCGCGCCGCACTGGCCGCTCGGCAGGAACTCGGCCACCGTGTCCTCCGAGCGACGCCCGTGGCAGACCCGGAGCACCTCCTCCGCGTCGATCCCGCGGGCAGCGGACCACGCCCGCCACGAGCGCCCGACCGCAGCGGTCGAGTCCACCAGTGTCCCGTCGATGTCGAACAGGATCGCGTCCACCTCGAAGCGCATACGGAGCAACCTACGGGCGTTGCCCGGCGCCGCGGTCTGCTCTGTCGTCGCGCGGTGGCAGGGCTCAGGGGTGAGCGAGCGCTCGTGCGACGGACCTCGCCTCGCGATCGGAGACGACCCACAGCGCCCACGGCACGCGCTGGACGTCGAACTCCACCACGACGGCGGGCGTGAAGCGAGACGTCTCTGCGAACGCAGGCTGTCCGTCCCACGTCCTGCAGACGGGCGCGTTGGTGTACAGCGGGCGCTCGATGAGCTGGAGGAGCAACGGAGGCTCGATGAGTTCCTCGACCCTGCTCCGCGTCGGCCTGTCGATGACGCGGACGCCGGTGATCGCATCGCGTGCAGCACGTGGCGCGGGGCGCCAGTAGAAGGCGCCGCGCCGCTCGAGCCAGCTCATCCGGACGCGGACCTCGGTGGCGGTCACGCGAAGTCGGGCCATGGCGTAGATCCTGCCGCCTGCCAGGACGTGACCGCCCATGGGGCTGGAGGAACTCGTCCCCTTCTTCCCACCGCCGCGCGCTCAGCCGGCACCCGACGGGTCCGGGACTCGTCCAGATCGACGGGTGACGACCGTCCGCTCCCTCTTCCCGGCGGTCCCAGGTCCGACTGCCGCGGACGTGCGGCTGCGACCGCGGCGACGCGCTCACGGGAGGCGCAGCGCGAACCCAGAGTGCCGGCTCTCCGCGCTGTCCTGCCCAGTGACCCTGCGTCGTCCCGAGCCGTCAGGCGTCGTCCCACGGGATCGGACCAGAGGCGTCCTGCCTCGAGGGGCCGAGCTGACGGCGGGCGCCGCGGCGGTCGACGTCTCGGGGCTCGAGCTGCTGATCACTATGTTGGTCGCGGCTCCGCAAATCGGTGAAGCCGCAGAACAGCAGGAGGATGAATGTCGAGAACCTGGCGAGCCCGGACGTGGCGGCTCGGCGCAGCTGTCACGCTTGTCGCGTCTGTCCTCGGGGTCGGTGTGTCCACGGCCGCCGAGGCGTCAGCGGTGTGCGTGCCGGACCAAGCCGTTCCGGACAACACCGTGAAGTTCGACAACTGCTCCGGTCTGGCACCGACGCAACTCATGGCGCTGCTCAACGCGACGGACGCAGCGGCCGAGGGCAACATCCTCAACCCGGACGACCGGTTCTTCGCCAACACGCAGTGGCTCGGATGGATCGACGTCACCACGTCGCCCGGGGTCCTGCGGGGGCTCTGGCCGATCGACGCCGCCGGCAACTTCACGGGGGCGCTGACCGACGGCCACTATCGGAGCGTCGTGTACCCGTACAGCGGTTTCCTGTCGCCGAACTCACCGCGCGGCTACCGCGGGCTCCACGTCGAGATCTGGGACCGCCCGGAAGCCAGCGGTGGCCATTACTGGACCTACAAGAACGGTGCCGGACCGCGCGTGGTGAATACTCCCGTGCTGGAGTCCGGCAGGATCGTCCGGAGCTACCAGGCGACGCTGTGGCGGGCGGACGGCGCCACGACGGACTTCGTCGGCCGCAACGGCGTCACCGCGCAGCTGACGTGGTCCCCGTCGTACTCCCTGACCCCGACCGCCTTCAACATCACCACCACGCTGGGCGCGTCCGCTGACGTGAACTTCACCGGTGACGCCGGTGGCATGGCCCTGCTCATCAATCCGACCTGCGAACGTCCCGTCCAGAACGGGCTGTACGGCGGGTGCCCGACGCAAGGTGTCCTCGACAGCGGGATGCACTGGTTCCGCACCGCCGTCAGCGCGACCGACCTCTGCGGCCCTGTCCCGGCCGAGTGCGCGACGTACACGAGCTCGGACAAGTTCGTCGAGCTGAACAACGGAGCCATCCGCCCTGCCGCGCTGGGCCCGACGAACAGCTCCGCCTACAACCTGACCGCGTCCCCTGCCTTCAACAACACCGATCCGCATCTGGCGCTGAACCCGCAGACCTCGGTCTTCGCGTATCACTTCAACTACGTGCCGTCGCCGGGCAGTCCGCTCTCCGGCTTCGGATCCCTCGACCTTGCGCTCCGCCCGGCTGACCCAGCCAGGGGTCAGTGCCTCGGCCCGAACCGGGGCCAGATGCAGTTCGGCGTCGACCTGACGCACTGAGCCCGGGGGACGGCCCTCGCCGGTGGCGCTCGCGGAGGCCCGCCTGACGGCGAGGGTCGTCCGTCGCCGCGTTGGGTCCGGGGACTCGCCCAGGTCGTCGGGTGACGACCGTCCGCGCCCCTGCGCCCGGCCTACCGCAGGGCGCGCAGGTCGTCGAGGTCGCCGTCGAAGACGTTCATGTCGATGAACGACTCCTGGCCGTCGTACCCGTCGAGGCGGTCGCGGTTCGAGTACTGCCAGGGTGACCGTGCCGTCCTCCTCGGCCCACATCGCGACGGGCAGCACCACGTCCGCCCGGGCCGCCGACTCGGAGAGGAACAGGTCGGCGACGACGAGGAAGTCGAGCGCGTCGAGCCGGTCGGTGACCCGGCCCGCGTCGGGAGCGGACACGCCGACGTTCGACGCGAGCAGCAGCAGCGTCCGCACCCCGCCGGAGGTGCCGAGAGCGCGCAGCATCTCGGTGGCGGACACCCCCGGCCCCGGCAGGCGCGTCGGGTCGACGCCCCACACTCCCGCGACGTGGGCGCGGTCCGCGCGGTCGGCGAGCTTGCGGTACCCGGGCAGCTGGTCGGCCTTCTGCCCGTGCTCGCGCCCGCCCTGCCCGTTGCCCTGACCGGTGAGCGTCCCGTACCCCGAACCCGGGCGCCCCGGCAGCCCGAGCGCGAGCGCCAGGTTGACGAACGCCTGCGCGGTCGCCGTCCCCGACGCGTGCTGCTCGGCGCCCCGTGCCGTCACCACCATCGCGGTGGCCGCCGTCCCCAGCAGCTCCGCGACCGCCTCCAGGTCACGCGCGGGGACGCCCGTGATCCGCTCCACCCGGTCCGGCCAGTACCCGGTCACCGACTCGCGGACCGTCTCGAACCCCATCGTCCGCGCCGCGACGTACTCCTCGTCCACCCAGCCCCGGCGCACCACCAGGTGCAGCAGACCGTTGGCCAGGGCGGCGTCGGTGCCGGGGCGCGGCTGCAGGTGCAGGTGCGCCGCGCGCGCCGTGGCCGTGGTGCGCGGGTCGACGACCACGTGCCGGGCACCGCGCTCGCGGCCGGCTTCCAGGTGCTGGACGAGCGGCGGCATGGTCTCGGCCGGGTTCGCGCCGACCAGGAGCAGGACGTCGGCCAGGGCCAGGTCCGCGACGGGGAACGGCAGCCCGCGGTCGATCCCGAACGTGCGGGTGGCGGCGGCCGCGGCCGACGACATGCACCAGCGGCCGTTGTAGTCGATCGAGCGCGTCCGCAGCACCGTCCGGGCGAACTTGCCCAGCAGGTACGCCTTCTCGTTGGTCAGGCCGCCGCCGCCGAAGCACCCGACCGCGTCGCGGCCGTACCGCCGCTGCGTCGCCCGGACGGCCGCGGCGACGGCGTCGAGCGCCTCGTCCCACGTCGCCTCCCGCAGCGCCGAGGAGCGGTCACCGGCGAAGGTCCGCACGAGCGGGGTCGTGAGCCGCTCGGGGTGCGCGAGCAGGTCGGCCGCCGACCAGCCCTTGGCGCACAGTCCGCCTCGGTTCGTCGGGAAGTCCGCCGGGGTCAGCCGCACGTCGGGTCGCTCGTGCCCCGGGCGGCGCGACACGTGGAGCTCCATGCCGCACTGCAGCGCGCAGTACGGGCAGTGCGTCGCCACCGTCCGGACCGGTTCGGTGCCCGGCACGGCCGTCGGCGACGCGAGCTCCGGCCTCATCGCTCGATGGTGTGGTGCTCCGGTTACGCACGGTCCGCCGCGGCGTAACCGCCGCGTTTCAGGGCGGACGCGTCAGAGCAACGCCCATCGTCCGGAGGCCGCAGCAGCCATCGCCAGGACGGAGATCCTGCATCTCGCCCAGCGAGCCGACTGGGACGATGCGCTGGTCGGCGGTCCGGCCCGCACCTCCACGCGGCGCGTCCTTAGACGACGTACCAGGGCGGCCCGCCGGTGGCCGGTGGGTCCACCGCGTACGCCAGGTCGGCGCCGTGCTCGGAGATCGCGAGCAGTGACCACCGCGCAGGGTCGACCGCGTTCGTGGCCTCGATCCCGACCGGTGCGTCGGGACCGTACCCGTCCGGCCGGTGCAGGGTCGCGAGCGTGTACTCGAGGTCGTGCAGCGCCTCGAACGCGGTGACGAGGTGGGCGGGGAGCGGCCCGTCGGCGGTCCCTGCGACGCGCACCTCGAACTCGTCGTCCGGCGGCTCGAAGCCGGGGTGGTCGACGTGCGCGAGCCGCAGCGCGGGCGCGTCGAGCACCGCGGACCACAGGAGCAGTCCGTCGGCCCATGCACCGGCGTCGGGCTCGTCGCCCGGGCTGCTCGGTGCCCAGTGCAGGCCCAGGCCGTCGAGTGTCCGCCGGACCCAGTCGGCGTAGCGCAGGGTCGGGTCGGTCGTGCGGACCTCGTCGAGCCAGGCCCGCTCGCCGACGTGCACGTAGCCCTGCCGTTCGAGCGCTCGGAGCGTGTTGCGGCGGGCGTCGAGCACCTCGGTGGCGAGCCGGTGCGTGCGCGTCGCGACGAGCGACCCGACGCGGGCGTCGACGCGGAGCCGCGCGTGCTCCGTCACCGTGAGGCTGCCGCGTCGGTGACTGGTGCCGGGCTGCACGTGCATGAGGGCGATCCTCTCGCGGGCGTCAGGTTGTCAAGGGTGCTTG
This sequence comes from Cellulomonas flavigena DSM 20109, assembly GCF_000092865.1. Classification (GTDB taxonomy): domain Bacteria; phylum Actinomycetota; class Actinomycetes; order Actinomycetales; family Cellulomonadaceae; genus Cellulomonas; species Cellulomonas flavigena. The sequence continues at coordinate 438,087 of NC_014151.1, forward strand.
ACACCGGCGCATCCAGTCAAGCATCCTTGTCCTGACAAGGACGCTTGACATCTGAGGTGGCCATGGAGAACGACGTCCGAGAGCTGCGGCTCGCCGCCGGTCTCTCGCAGCGCGAGCTGGCCGAGGCGCTCGGGGTCTCGCGCCAGACCGTCAACTCGATCGAGACGGGGCGCTACGACCCCTCGCTCCCGCTCGCCATCGCCATCGCCCGCCAGTTCCAGCGCGCCGTCGAGGAGATCTTCCATGTCGACTGACCGTTCCCCGATCGTCCGTCGAGCCGCGGCGGCCGCCGCCGTCTACGTGGCGGGGATCGCCCTGATCATCGTCGTCGGCCTGCTGCTCCAGGAGCACGGGCCGGGCAACATGGGCCGCGGGGTCCTCCAGGGCGCCGCGGTGGGGACGGTCGGCGCGCTGTTCATGCTCTGGCGCGCGACCCGCCGGCCCCCGCATGCCACGACGTTCGAGCGGGCCTGGACCCAGACGGGCGACGAGCGCGACGACGCCGTCCTCACCCGGGCCCTGGCCGTGCTCGGCCTGGCCACCCTGCCGATCACCAGCGCCGGGGCGATCGCCATCGCCTTCGGGGCGCCGGTCGAGATGGTGCTCGTGCTCCTGCTGACGACCCAGGTCGTCGTCGGGGCCGTGGCCTTCGTCGTCATCGCCCGCCGGAGCTGACCGCGGGTCCGGCCCAGGCGCCCGCCGGCGGGCCACGAGTGCCGCACCGTGCGCCGGCTCGACGCCGACTCAGTGCTCGGACGTTGCCGACGTCCCGTGCGCGCCCGGGCCCACGGACGACGGCCAGCGGTGGCTGCGCCACTCGTCCCACGTGGCGAACCCCACGGGAGGGTCGTCGACGGGTTCGCTGCCGTCGGTCTCGCCCCGGCTGGGGACCTGGAACGCCGCGGCCCAGGCCGCCAGCTCCTCGTCCGACATGTGCCACGTCGTGTGCGGCTCGTCGGCCTGGCGGCGGTCGATCCGCCGGCGCTGCTCGCCCGGGTCGAGGACGAGGTGGCGCAACCGCGTGTCGGCCCCGCGCTCCGCTGCGGCGTGCCGTAACGAGGAACGCTCGTCCCGGCTCCAGAGGCCGAAGTCGAGCACCACGTCGACGCCGAGCTCGAGGGCGCGCAGCGCGATCGCGATCAGCCGTCCCTCGATGACGGCGGTCGCGGACCGGGGGTTCGCGATCCGTAGAGGGCCTTGACCCACTCGTCCTTCGACAGACGCAGTGCTCCCACTTCGGCCTCGATGCGCCGCGCCTCCGTCGTCTTGCCCGTCCCCGGCAGGCCGACCATGAGGAACAGGGTGGGGCACATCGGTCCTCCGTCCCCGCGCGGGCCTGCCGTCGCGAGCAGGTTGCGGGTGAAGCGTGTGACGTCCCTGGCGACGACGTGGCCCATTCCAGGCGGCGACGTATCGGTCGTCAAGGGTGTCGACCACCGGTACGTCGCACGACGGGGTGCCGCCCGACGACCTTCCCCCCGTCGTACGCGACCCGGTCGCACCGGCGCCGCGCCACTCGGCGGGACGCCTGGGTGGCCGCCGGGGCGTGCCCCATCGGGCGCCGTGGGCTGCCCTGACGCCGGCCCGTGCGACCGGCACCCCGACCGGGTCGCCCGCCAACGTGGTGATCCTGGCGGGGACGGAGGCAGCGCATGGCGGGCAGGCCGGCATCGGCGCGCGAGCCGACCGCGCCGTCGGCCCCGGAGCGTCACGCGGAGCCGCGGGCGCGTGCGGCGGACCGTCCCCCGGTTCGTCCACCCGCACCGGCCCGTCCCCCGGTGCGGCCCCCCGCGACGACTGCGCCCCGCGCGCCGTTGGCCCCGTCCGCGGTGCTCGGCCTCCAGCAGGCGGTCGGGAACAAGCAGGTCGCCGCGCTGCTGGCGGGCGGTCGGGGCACAGCTGCCGGGGACCGGCCCCCCGCGACGCCGGACGCCGTCCCGGCACGCCCGCCGGACGCCGCCACGGTCCCCGGGCCCACCCGGCGTCCCGGCGCCGACGCCGGCGGTCACCTCGACGGCGAGCCGGTGGTGGACCTCGGTGGGGTCGCAGACCGCCCGGACCTCGCGGCGCCCGCCGCACGGATCCAGCAGGCGGCGCTCGCCGAGCAGGCGGTCGTGCGGACGACCGCGGCGACCCTGCGTGCCCAGGTCGACGCGGACGTCCTGGCCCGCGCCGCCGAGGTGAGGACGCGTACCGCGACCGAGGTCTCCGCGCTGGGCGGCCTCGTCGCAGGACGCAAGGCGGAGGTCTCGCAGCGAGCGAGGGCCGCGACAGGTGCACTCGAGGCGGTGACGGCTGCACAGAGTGCCCGGGCGCGCGCGTCGGCCGGTCCGGCGCGGCAGCAGCTCCAGCAGAGGGTCACGGCGAAGCGTGGCGAGGCGACGCGGGCAGCGACGGAGCAGGCGAACCTGGCGCAGGACGGCGGCGCACAGCAGTCGCAGCGCGCCGTCGAGACGTCAGCCGAGATCGAGGGTCGCATCACGGCCACCGCTCGGCAGAAGGCGGCCGCCTACCCCGGCGACGCCGACGTGCGCGACGCGGTGCACGAGGCGGTCACCGGGACGGCGCACGAGGTCGCCGCTGACATGGCGGCCAAGAGCCGCGACCTCGGGGCCGAGGCCCGCCGGACGGCCACCGAGCTGGCGACGTCGATCCGCCACGCCGGTGCCGATCTGGCGCAGGAGCTGGGCACCAGCACGGCGGAGGTCGAGCGCAGCCTGACGGACGCGGCCGGGACGACGGCCGACCAGATCTCCGGGATGGGCTCCGACCAGGCGGTGCGGCTGACCGCGGTCGGACGGCAGGCACAGTCGGCGCTCGACGGGCTGCGTACCGCCGCGGTCGCGCAGGTCCAGGCAGCCGGCCGGCAGACGCTGGACGCCGTCCAGGCGACCGGCGCCGACGCGAGGTCCGGCATCGACCACGCCGAGCAGGACGCGGTGGTCGAGCTGGCGACGGGCGCCCGGTCGGCCGTGGCGGCTCTCGCGTCGTCGCCCGGCCGTGGTCGCCCGGCACGCGACGACCTCGACGAGTTCGGCGAGCAGGTGAGCGCCGAGCTGCAGGGTGCGCGGGCGCAGACGACGACCGGTCTCACCGCGGCCGCCGACGCGGCACGCCGCCAGCTCGGTTCCCACGTCGGAGGGCTCGGCCAGGCCCTCGATGGGGGCCACGGCGTCGTCGACGCACAGGCGACCGCACTGCTCGGGTCGGCGGGCGAGGCCTTCGACGCCGCGCAGAGCGCGACCGACAGCGCGACCGGGACCGCGCTCGCCGAGCTGGCCGAGGCGCATGCCGGGGCGACGGACCAGTACGTCGGCGGTCTCGACGAGCAGGTCCGGACAGCGACGGGGACCTGGGCCGAGCAGCGTGAGCAGACCGTGGGCGAGATCGAGACGAACGTCGGCGACCAGCTCGCTGGGCACCGCGCTGCCGAGATGCGGGCGCCGCAGCAGCTGGACGACGCCGCACGCGAGGGGGCCGAGGCCGCCGAGGCGTCGATCTGGGAGCAGATCGGCGCGGGCATCTGGAACGCGATCAAGAAGTTCGGCGAAGGTCTCCTGTTCCTCCTCGTCCTGACCCTCGGGGTGTTCGGGCTGCTCCTCGCGCTCGGTCTCGTCGTGCTCTCCGTCAAGGGCTTCCTGATCGCCCTCGCGGTCGCTGGGCTCTGCCTGCTCGTGTACGCGGTCGTCACCGGGATCGCCGACCGGTGGGCGCAGTACCGACGCGTCTGGGGAGACCAACCCTGGTACGTCGACATCGGCGCTGCGCTCGGCATCACCGTGCTGTCCGTCGGGGGCGCGTTCGGCGTCACGCAGCTCCTCGAAGGGGTCAGCGGCTACGACTTCGTCTCGTTCGAGGGGTTGAGTCCTCAGCAGCGTGCGGAGCGCATCACCGAGGGCGTCCTCACGATCGCCACGATCCTGCTGTTCCGCAGCGTCGCCAAGCGTGCCGGGCCGATCGGCGAGGGCCTCACCGCTCGTGGCCGGGGGGTCGTGGAGTCGATCGCGGACCTGTTCCGGCGTCCCGGCGAACGGCGACCCGTCACCGACGAACCCGTGGTGGACGAGCCGGCCGTCGTGCCCGATGCGTACGCCCGGCTCGGCGAGCGCTTCCGGCTCAGCGCGGACACCGTCGAAATGATGCGCGACAGCCGGGCGGACCCGGCCGTGCTCGAGGCGCTCCTCTCCCGCGGCCTCGACGGTGAGCGCGTGGCGCTCGCGGCGAGCGACCACGGCGCCCTCGGTCTGTCCCTGCTCGATGCGCTCACGCGGGCCGGCGTCACCGAGGGCGTCGCGATGCAGGTCCTGCAGGACGCGGCGGCGCTGGGCAGGCTCCCGGAGGCCGAGGCCCTGTCCCGCTCGGGCGTGCTGGCACGGCTGCTCGCGCGCCGGGGACCGGAGGAGGTCGTGCTGCTCGTCGACCAGCTCGGCGTGCCCGGCGTGGAGATCGTCGACGGGCTCGCCCGGACGGGCGTGAGCGACGCCGTCGCCACGGACGCGGCGATGATCGCGCAGCGCATCGGGGCGATCGCCGAGGTCCGTCAGCTGGCGACCAGCGGCAACCTGGAGAACCCGGCCGGGTTGCGCGCGTTCCTGCGGGAGGTCGAGCTGGAGGTGCGGGCCGGTCAGCGTGGCAAGCTGGTGAGCCTCCAGGAGGCGGCCCGCCGGTCCGAGAGCGGGCGTGTGGCTCTCGAGCAGTCCGGTGAGGCGCGCACCGAGGACGGCGCGGCGAGCGGGGCGGACGTCATCGACCACGGTGCGCGCGAGGCCCTCCAGCAGAAGGTCGTGACGGGCGCGTCCCGACCCGACGCCGTCAACCCGGTGACCGTGAACCTCGAGAAGGCGGCGAGCCAGCTCCGTGGGGAGTCCGGCGAGGTGCCCCCCGCGGGTTACGCCCGCATCGCCGACATCCGGATCGAGAACCCGGCGAACGCGATGTTCCCCCTCGAACGTGCCGCGCTCCTCGAGGCGCTGCGCAACGACGGCGTGGACGCCGCGGTGCTCCGAGGCGTGGACCGCGTCCACGTCACGAACGGCACGGGCACCCACGTGTACACCCCCGGCGAGTTCTGACAGGGTGATCGGGCGATGGACAACCTCTGGGTCACCTCGGGCGACGACCTCGTGACGTGGGTCGCGGACCTGACGGCGGTGCGGGACGACGCGCCGGCCCTGCTCGGATGGCTCCGCACGATCCTGGCGGCAGGTGAGCGCGAGGCCGTCTACGAGGTGCTCGAGGCGCCGCTCGCGGGCTTCCGGGTCGAACGCGACGGCCCCTTCGCCGAGCATCTCGGGCGCCGGTTCGACCGCGACGGCGTCGTCGACCTCGGCCACTTCGCCACGTCAGGCACGCGTGTCGTCGACGGGCGCCGGCTCCGGGTGACCGCGACGCTCGCCTACGTCGAGGGCGGCGTCGTCGTCGACCGACCTGTCGAGAACCTCGGCGCGCTGCTGCGGCGACTGCACCCGACTCTCCTCGACGAGGGGGCAGGCCACATGGTCGACTGCCCGCCGATCGACGTGCGCGGGACCGAGGTGGACGTCCGCGGCACCGGCGGACGGTCCCGACGTCGCACGGAGGTGCGCTTCGCGCTGCGCAGCGATCTCTGGTACCCGTACGTCGTCGGGCTCCTCGCACCGACGTCCGACGCCGAGCGGCGGCACGACAACCGCCCGCTCGCTCTGCGGCACACGCCCCGGCTCAACGCGTTCCTCGGGGCCGCGCGCAGCGCCACCCTCGCGCTCGGAGGGCGGTGGGAGCTGGAGGAGCAGGCTCGTCTTGCGTTCCCCGGGGCCGTCACCGAGCACGGCATCGACCTGGACGGAGATCCGCCGGCTCTCCTCTGACGGTCGACGCCGGCGACCGGCAGGTCGGCGTGGAGACGTCCCGTCGTGCTCGACGTCGATCGCGACGGGCAGGAGGTCGCGGGAGTGTGGTGAACGTTCCACGTGGTGTCCGTGCGCTGCGGGTGGCTGCGGTGCGCACCGTGGGAGCGTGCGGGCATGGACGGAGCCAAGCCCCTCGCCCTCGGTGTCGCGGCGCTCGTCGCCGTCGTCGGTCTGCTCGTCGCGTCGCAGGGCGAGGCCGGCTCGTCGGGGGCGTCTGCGTCGTCCGACGTGCGCCTCGCGGGTCCCGGGCCGGCGCTGCCGGCGCCGCCGGTCTCGGAGGGCACCGCGCCGCCGTGCGGAGCGGCGGACCTCGACGTCGCTGTCGAGGCCGTGGAACGCGCCATGGGCGACGGCCTGGCGCGCGTGCGTGCGGTGAACCGCACCGCCCGGGCCTGCACGCTCGCGGGCACGCCGCCGCTGACCCTCGACCAGGACGGCCCGCTCACCCTCGTCCTCGAGCACCCGTCGGACCTGCCGCCCACGGGCGACGCGCCGGCTGAGGTGCGCCTCGAGCCGCGCGCGTCGGCGGTGGCGCAGCTCGCCTGGCCCGGCCACGGGGCCGCCGCGGACCCCACGACCCCGCAGACCCTCGGCGTCGGCGTGGCGGACGGTTCCGTGGTCACCGCCCTGCCCGGACCGCCGGGGCTCGAGGCGCCGTTCGACGTGGTCGACGGTGCAGCCATGACCGTCGGGCCGTGGCAGCCGGTCGGGTACGGCCCGTCCCACACGGACGAGCCGGCCCTGGAGCCGGGCACCTGGGACGCCTGCCCGGCCGAGGACCTCGTCGCGACCGTGGACGGGCCGCACTCGTCCTCGGGGAGCGGCGCACGCGACGAGGAGGCGCCCACCGGTCTGGTGTGGCTGACGCACATCGGCCTGCGGCCGTGCACCGTGCCGCACGCGTCCAGCCTCCAGCGCGAGAGCGACGGCTTGGTGGCGGCGCGCCTCGACCACCTCGAGCCCGGGCAGGTCGCGGCCCTGCGACCCGGCGACGCGGTCGGTGCGCGACTGCCGTGGTCGGCCGTCGAGCCCGTGCTCGCCGCGCCCGCGCAGTGGTCGGTGCAGGTCGGTCGCACGGGTGAGGCAGTCCCGTTCGTCGTGGACGGCGGCCCTGCGGCATAGGTACGGGCGCGACGCTGCTCGGCGCCGGTCGCCCTGCACTTGTCCTCGGGTCCCGGGGTCGGCCGTGAACCCGAGGGTCAGCCCAGGACCGCGTCCGCCTCGACCCCGACGAGGAGGCGGGGGTCGATCAGCGCGCTGACCTCGACCATCGAGGACGCAGGCCGGACGTCGGCGAAGAACTCCCCGTGCGCCCGACCGACCTCCTCCCAACGGCTGATGTCGGTCACGTACATGCGGGTGCGGACCACGTCGCCCAGGCCGGCTCCGACCTGCTCGAGGGCCGCCTCGATGCGTCGGACGGCTTCCCGCGTCTGCTCGGCGATGTCGTCACCACCTACGGGAGCGCCGTCCGGGCCGGCGGCCGTGGTTCCGGCCACGCTGACCCAGGCGCCGACCCGCAGTGCGTCGTCCGCGAGCGCGGGGTAGAGATCCGTCAGGTGCCGGCAGATGCGCGAGGCGTCCTGCCCGACGCTCGCGCCGGGCTCCAGGGCGACCCTCCCGACCTCGCGGCTCATGTGGGACACCGCCGCCTCGAGCTCCCGGCGCGTCCAGGGCGGGTCGACCTCACCGGGCCGCTCGTCCGGCGCCAGGCGCAGCTCTCGTCCGGCGTCGCGGCCCATCGACCTGTGGACCGCGATGCTCAGCTCGACGTCCACCGGTCGTCGGTCGTCGTCGTCCTCGGACGGCCGGATCACCCGTGCGTCAGGTGCAGGCGGTGTCGGGCGAGGTGGCGGCGGCGGAGGCGCCGGCGTCCGTGGGCGCCGGTTCGTACAGTCCTGCTGCCACCATGCCGCCGCCAGGGAGGCTGCGCCCGCCACGATGAGGGCGGTGCACCACCAGGGTGCTCCCCTCGTGACCGTGAGCCAGGCGCCGACGGTCAGCGCGGTCAGGAGCGCGGGTCGTCCGCGCCGGGGGCCGGGCATGGCGGCAACCTAGCGGTCGCGCGCCCGACGGCGCACCCGGCTCGTTGAACGTCCACCGGCGGAGCCATGTCCTCCTGCGCCGGTGGGGTGTCCGGTGATGTCCCAGTGCCACACCGGTTCGGCGCGTCGGCCCGGAAGTGGCGCAGCACGGGGTACGAGAGCCTGGCCCGAACGCAACGAGACCGGCCGCGCCGGCGTTCAGTCGAGCGCCTCGTACTCCGCCGACGGTTCGACGAGATGTGGGTGCGAGATCCAGTACCTGTCGCCGTGGATGTCCCGCATCGCCCAGTGCCATGCTTCGTCATGGAAGACGAGTCCTCGGTGAGGTGCCTCGACCGCCTCGAAGGGGTACCGGTGGGCGGCCGCGATCTCCGCCTGGACCGCATCGAGATTCCCGTGACGCTGCCTCACCCACGCGTAGCGGCGCCGCTCGTCCTGCAGGTACCGGACGTACTCGTCCTCGGTCCAGTCCGCCATGCCGGCAGCCTAGGACCCGGCTCCTGCCGACGACGGCGCCGACGATGGCGCTACCGCCACGACGGCCGACGTCGACGGCTGCGGGAGCGGTGTGTCATCCGATGGTGCAGGACCTCGGGTACGTCGGCCAGGACGGGGTGCCCCGCAGGGGACAGCCCTGCCCTGCTACGGTCCCGAGGATGATCCTCTGGCTCAACGGGCCGTTCGGCGTGGGCAAGTCGACGTGTGCCCGCCTGCTGCTCCAGGGTGACTCGCAGGCCCGCCAGTACAACCCCGAACGACTCGGCTGGTTGATCCGACGCACGGTGGGTCGTGTTCGTCCGGGCGACTTCCAGGACCGTCCGGTCTGGCGCAGAGGCGTGGTCCACGGTGCCCACCGAGCGGCCCGGCGGACGCCGACGCTCGTCGTCCCCATGACCCTGCTGCGCGCGGACTACGCGGACGAGATCCTGGGCGGTCTGCGCGCGGCGGGTCACGAGGTCGTCCACGTGACGCTGCACGCCTCGCACGAGGCTCTGGTCGACCGCATCGAGAACGACACGGACGACCCTGGGGCCCGGAGCTGGCGACTCGATCAGGCATCCCGCTACTTCGAGGTCGCCGACCGCCTGGCAGCGCTCGGCCCGCAGGTCGACACCGAGGGCCGTGCGGCACACGAGGTGGCGGCCGCTGTCGTCACTGCCGCAGAGAGGACGAGGAGCGCATGAGCGACACGCGATTGACCGACGCCGACGTCACGCTGCTGCGCCGGCCGCTGCACGGGTTCCTCACCGTCGCGGCGGGGCCCGTGCCGCCCCAGCCGCGGCCGGTGTGGTTCGAGCTCGCCGACGACGGCACCGTCCAGCTGTTCACCGAGGCCGGCGCCCTCAAGGTTCGCCGCCTGCGCAAGGACCCGCGCGCGTCGCTCGTCGTCGCTGCGCCGGTCGGGGAACGTGAGCACTGGGTGTCGGTCTCGGGGCACGTGACGATCGAGCCCGACGGTGCGCACGACCTCGCGAAGCGGCTCGCCGCCCGGTACTGGGACCTGGGCGACCCGGTCCGTGCGCAGGACCTCGCGGGGATCCTCGCGGACGAGCAGCTGCGGATCGTCCTGCACCCGGACGACGTCCGCAGCTTCGCGTACTGACCGACGGCGCCCGGGGCCGATCGACCCGTCATGCCGATGACCCTCGGTGTAGGAACTCGTCACAGTTGTCCGACGCTCGCCGGTCTGACCTGCTGTGGGACGAGTACGTCAGGCGGCGTGCGTCTCACGTGGTTGTCCGAATCCTCAGTCGGGCACCGCGGGATGCCCGAGTCTCGTCTCGCTGATCCGCCCCAGCCACCAGGTGCCACCAGGTTCCGCCAGTGGCGTCCCTGATAGTGGTGCAGCCGCGGGGCCGTGGTCGTCGTAGACGACGGCGTGGCCAGAAAGCACAAGGGGTGCTGTAGGAACTCACACAGCCTGTCCGGTGCTCGGCACCGTGACCTGCTTGGCGACACGAACGCGAGACAGCCGCGTTCTCACCTTCCTGTCCGAATCCTCGTGAACCTGACGGCGCACGGAGCCGGGCCAGGGATCGCAGGAAGGTCACGGGGTGCGTCCTGCGCGGGCCGCTCAGCTCGCGGCGGTGGACCGCTCGAGCGGTAGGCCGGCGGCGTACCAGTCGGCCTTGCCGCCGGTGTAGACCCGGACGTCGCTGTAGCCCAGGCGCTGGAGCGCGGCGGCGGTGACCTTCGAGCGCCCGCAGCCGGGCCCGGAGCAGTAGACGACGACGGTGCGTCGCGGGTCCGGTGCGATGCGCGATGCCTCGCCCGGCGTGAGTTCCCCGGGCACGTTGATCGCGCCGGGCAGGTGCTCGCGGGCGTAGTGAGCTGCGGGCAGCGCCTCGATGAGGACCGCGGCGTCGTCCTCGACGAGCTGGACGAGCTCGTCGCGCGTGACGGTGCGCGTCATCCGCAACCACCACCGCAGCCGCAGCTGGTGCCGCAGGCGCTGGCGGCCGCGGCCCGCCGCCGACGCAGCCACAGGCCGACACCGATCACGGCGCCGACGAGGAGCGCGACCCCGAGCGCGACGGCTTCGCCGCCGGCGAGGAAGGCGCCGAGGCCCGCGACGAGCCCGCCGGCGGCGATCAGCGGCAGCGAGCAGGCGATGGCACAGGCCAGGACCACGCCGATCCCGGCCAGCGCGCCCTTCTTCTTCATCGCGCTCTTCGGGGTGGCGGTGTCGTGGTCGTGCAGGGTCGGGGCGTTCATGACTCTCCTTCTCGGGTCCGGGCAGGGGGCATCGCGGCCAGAACCCAGGACGGGTGGCCGGTCGTGGTGGATCCAGTGCGGCTAGGGGGCGATGCCGAACATGGCGGCGACGACGTCTGCGGCGCCGGGGGGCGCCTGGACCTCGAGGCGGACCTGGCCGGTGGTCATCTGGATGGTGAAGGTGAAGAACGTGCAGCAGTCCTGTTCCGCTGCGGCCAACCGGGCGACCTCCGCGGCGAGAGCCGGCGACGCCGAGAACGTCAGCGCGATGCCCCCGGCGACGTGCTCTCGCAACGTGGCCCGGGCGACGAGGGCTTGCCAGTCCGAGATCCGGTCGGGGACCGACCCGGCGTCCAACGAGCACGCGATCACCGGCTCATCCGACGCAGGAGCCGGCCCCCGCGTGAGCGGCACGAACGTGCGCCGGTCGGCCAGGGGCGCCGGTGCGGCGGTCGCGCACGGGCATCCGTCGCCGCACGGGCCGGCCGCGGGAGCCTCGGCCAGGCGAGCAGCGACCGTCTGCAGCTGCGCGGCCAGCGCGACGAGCTCCCCGATCAGGGTCTGGGTCTCGGCGAGGCGCTGGGCGACCATCTCCACGACCTGGTGAGCGACCGTCGAGCAGTCCTCGACGTCGTAGGCCTTCACCAGCTCCGCGACGTCGGCCAGCGGGATGCCCAGGTTCTTCGTCGCGGTGATGAAGCGCAGTCGCGCCAGGTCGGCGTCGTCGTAGGTCCGGTACCCGTTCCCGCCGCGCGTCGGCGGCTCGATGAGGCCGATGTCCTCGTAGTAGCGCAACGTCGTCGCCGGCACCCCGACCAGCTCGGCTGCTGCAGCGATGCGGTAGGTCATGCCGTGACCGTAAACCTTCGACCCGGATCGAAGGTCAAGCGCCGCATCAGCCGCCATCCGCCAGCGCCGCGGCCCGACTCAGGCATGCTGTGAGCGCGCCCCGCTCTCGCGGGTGCATGAACGCCTGGGACGTGGGAGGACGCTGGCCATGGGCCGTGCCGTGCAGTGGTGGGACGAGAAGCAGATCCCGCTGTATGTGGCGGCGATCGCTGCCGGCGCCGTCCTCGGGCTGGCTGCCCCCGGCCTCGGGCCCGAGCTCGAGCACACGATCAACCCGGTCCTGGCGCTGCTGCTGTTCGCGACCTTCCTCGGCGTGCCGCTGATCGAGGTCGGACGCGCGTTCCGCGACGTCCGCTTCCTCGCCACCGTCCTCGTCGCGAACTTCGTGGTCGTCCCGGCGGTCGTCTACGGGCTGTCCCGGTTCGTCGCCGACGACCGCGGACTGCTGCTCGGCGTCCTGCTCGTGCTGCTCACCCCGTGCATCGACTACGTCATCGTGTTCACCGGACTGGCCGGCGGAGCGCGGGCCCGCCTGCTCGCAGCCGCACCGCTGCTCATGGTCGCCCAGATCCTGCTGCTGCCCGGCTACCTCTACCTGTTCGCCGGCGGTGACGTCCTGTCCGTGGTCGACGTCGGCCCGTTCGTCGAAGCGTTCCTCGTGCTCATCGTCCTGCCTCTGGCAGCAGCCGCCGCCGTCCAGGCGCTCGCTCGCCGGCACCGGGCCGGGCAGGTGACCGAGTCCGTCACAGCCCAAGCGATGGTGCCGCTGATGATGGCCACCCTCGCCGTCGTGATCGGATCCCAGATCGCCGCCGTCGGCGACCAGGTCACCGAGCTCGTGCGCGTGGTGCCGCTCTACGTGGCGTTCGTCGTGCTGGCCGTCGCCGTCGGCCTGCTCGCCGGCCGGCTGACTCGGCTCGACGTCCCCGCCACCCGCGCGGTCATGTTCGCCACCGCGACCCGCAACTCCCTGGTCGTCCTCCCGCTCGCCCTGGCGCTGCCCGCCTCCCTCGCGATCGCGCCACTCGCCGTCGTTACCCAGACCCTCGTCGAGCTCGTCGCGATGGTTGTCCTGGTTCGCCTCGTCCCGCGACTGACACCCACCAGTCACCCGACACCGACGGTGCTGACCGGCACGCCCTGACTGCCCCGACGGGCACTCACGCCACACGACGCGAAGAACGCCACGCCTATGACAGGTCGGCGCGAAAGTGACAGCCCCGGTGCAAACCCACACCATGCCGCGGGATCGGGGCGTCTTGCCGCGGGATCGGGGCGTCTTGCCGCGGGATCGGCGCGTCTTGCCGCGGGATCGGGACCGGTCGACGAGGTCGTTGTAGGAACTCGTGCTTGTTGTCCGAGCAGTAAGCGCCGACCTGCGGATGGACAAGCGGGTGAGACCCGAGTCGTCTCATGTTCTTGTCCAGATCTTCTCTGCGCGGCGTGCCATGTCACCGCGCAGTCACGGCGCATCCCGGGGCGCCCGACACTCGCGAGGTTGCCACGGTTACACCGCTCGGCTATATCGTCGCGCTATGACGATGATAGAGACAGGGCGCGATGCGGTCGGTTGACGAGTCGCACGCGTTCGAGGCCGCAGCGTGCCTGTTTCACGGCTTCAGCGATCCCTCGCGCCTGACGATCCTGCGCCACCTGGCACTGGGGGAGCACCGCGTGGTGGACCTGACCGAGCACCTGGGCCTCGCGCAGTCCACGGTGTCCAAGCACCTGGCGTGCCTGCGTGATTGCGGCCTGGTCAGCTCACGCCCGCAAGGCCGCGCCTCGGTGTTCAGCCTGAACCATCCCGAGGCGCTGATGGACCTGCTCGCGGCCGCCGAGCGGCTGCTGGCCCTAACTGGCGACGCGGTCACGCTGTGCCCGACCTTCGGTATCGCTGCGGCCGGCACCGACCAGGTGACGACATGAGCGCGACCGGGGAGCTCGACGCCGTCGAGGTCGAACGCCTGACCCGCCGCGGGCTGCGCCTGGCGCAGTTCACCGTCGCGTACAACGTGGTCGAGGGTGCCGTCGCGATCACCGCGGGCCTGCTGGCCGGACTGGTGTCGGTGGTCGGGTTCGGCGTCGACTCCGCGATCGAGTCGATCGCCGGCGTCCTGGTCGCGCTGCGCCTGTCCGCGCGGCTGCGCCACGGCGAGGCGGACGAGCGCAAGGAGCGGCTGGCGCTCAAGGCCGTGGCCGTGACGTTCTTCGTCCTGGCCGCCTACGTCACCATCGAGGGCATCCGCAGCCTGATCGACGGCGAGGCTCCCGACAGCTCGCCGCTGGCGATCGGGCTGCTCGTCGCCTCGATCATCGTCATGCCCGTGCTGGCCGCCATGAAGCGCACCGTGGGCCTGCGGCTGAAGGACAACCTGATCCTCGCCGACGCCGCCGAGACGCGGATCTGCGTGCTGCTGAGCATCTCCACCCTCGCCGGCGTCGGGCTCTACGCCCTGACCGGCGCCGCGTGGCTGGACCCGGTCGCGGCGTTCGTGATCGCAGCGTTCGCCATCCACGAAGGCAAGGAGGCCTGGGAGGGCGAGCTGGTCGAGGACGACGACGATGACGACTGACACCGCGGCAGGCCTCGCGCTGGGCCTGTACCTGCTCGGGGTCGTGGCGGCGTTCGGCGTGCGGACCTGGCTGCACCGGCGGCGCACCGGCACCAGCGGCTACCTGGGCCTGTCCGGCGCGCCCGGTTCGGCGCAGTGGTGGGGCGGGGTGCTGTTCGCGGCCGCGGCCGCGGTCGTGCTCGGCGCCGCCGGACCGGCACTCGCCGTGGCCGGCACCGGACCGCAGCCGGCCGCCCTGCCGGCAGCGCTGCGCTGGGCGGGCCTGGCCGCCGCGGTGCTGGGATTCGCCGCGGTGCTAGGGGCGCAGTCCGCGATGGGCAGCTCCTGGCGCATCGGCGTCGACCCGGGCGAGCGCACGAGCCTGGTGACCACCGGCGCGTTCGCGCTCGTGCGCAACCCGATCTTCACCGCCATGATCACCGCGCTGACCGGCGTGGCTTTGCTCGCCCCCACCCTGGTGACGGCCGCGGCCCTGGTCAGCCTCGTGCTCGCCGTCGAGCTGCAGGTCCGCGTCGTCGAGGAGCCGTACCTGCGCCAGGTCCACGGTCAGCAATACGCGCTCTACACCGCCCGCGTCGGGCGGTTCGTCCCCGGGATCGGGCTGCAGCGGCAGATGCTCGCCACCGAAGGAGAGAACGCACGATGAGTGTCGGGCACGCCCACGCGGGCGGCACCGCGACCGCCCAGCACCGCAAGCGCCTGGTCCTGGTGCTGGTCATCACCCTCAGCGTCGTCGCCGCCCAGATCGTCGGCGGACTGGTCTCGGGCTCGCTTGCGCTGCTCGCCGACGCCGGGCACATGCTCACTGACGCCACCGGCGTCGCGATCGCCCTGGTCGCCAGCACCCTGGCCACACGGCCCGCGACGAACACTCGCACCAACGGGCTGCAGCGCGCCGAGATCCTCGCCGCCCTGGCCAACGCGCTGCTGCTGGGTGGGTTGGCGATCTGGGTCATCGTCGAGGCGGTGCAACGCTGGAACGACCCGCCCGAGGTCGCGACCGGGCTCATGCTGGCCGTCGCGGCCGTCGCGGCCGTCGGCGCGCTGGCGAACCTGGCCAGCTTGATGATCCTGCGCGCCGGCAAGCACGAGAGCCTGAACGTGCGCGGCGCCTACCTCGAGGTCCTCAGCGACCTGGTCGGCTCGATCGCCGTCATCATCGCCGGCATCGTCATCGCCACCACCGGGTACACCCGCGCCGACGTCATCGCCTCCGTCGCGATCGGGGTGTTCATCATCCCGCGAGCCTGGTCCCTGCTGCGCGACGTCATCGACATCCTGCTCGAGGCCACACCCAAGGGCCTGAACCTCGAGCAGGTCCGCGACCACATGCGCGAGGTACCCGGCGTCGTCGACGTGCACGACCTGCACGCCTGGACCATCACCAGCGGCGTCACCGCCCTGTCCGCACACGTCGTCGTCGACGACGAGTGCATCGACCAAGGACGCCCCGGTGCGGTCCTGGACGCGCTCGACGAGTGCCTCGGTGAGCACTTCGCGATGGAGCACTGCACCCTGCAGCTCGAGCCGGTCGGCCACCGCTCGCACGAGAACGCGCACCACGACTAGGTAGGTGTAGGGACGCGTCGAGCCTGTCCGACGGTCGGTGCCCTGACCTGCAGCCTGGACACGATCGTGAGACGCCCTTCGTCTCACTTGTCTGTCCGAATCCTCAGCCGTTGGGGCGGCGTGTCTTCAGGGCAACCGCCAGAAGTCGCCGGTCAGCCCGCAGTCCTCGAGGAGCCGCTGGTTGTGCTCGCGCGTGTGGGGGTGGAAGTCGGGGTCGACGCGGTCGCCGTACCAGGGCTGGGCGAGCCGCCACACCGTCGTGGCGGCGACGACCTGCCCCGATCCGGGAGCGTGCTGCGTGGTCCACCGGCCGGCGTGGTCCTGGTCGCAGAACATCCGGATCAGCGTGCAGGTGCCCACGACGTCGTCCCACCAGGACGCTGCCGGGCGGGGGAACCGCACCGCGAGCTGTGGACGCGGCGCGATCGTCGGCCCGGTGTCGAACCCGATGTGTGATCCGCACTGCGGGCAGGCGGTGTCGATCCGCACGTCGAGTCCCAGCGCAGCGCTGATCCCGAACGAGTCCCAGGCGCACCCGCCCCACCAGCGCCGGTCGTCGAGCCCGTCGAGGGGAGTGACGACGAACGCCATCGGAGCCGCCGTGAACGGGTGAGCCATGCGGACAGCGTCACCGTCGGGCGACAGCACGAGCGCGTGAGCATCGGCCAGCTCTGTCAGGCGCTCCTGGACGGCGTCGACCGAGCTCGAGGTCAGGCGCGCGAGCTCCGCGATCGACGGCGCGCGGCCCTCGCGCACGAACGTCTCGTAGACCAGGTCGCGCACCCGTCGCGTCTCGAGCGCATCCATCGGCACAGCACCTCATCCCTCGGACCGGACGGACGCTCAACACTAGAGGGGGAGGGCGCGATCCTCGACGACGGCCTTCATGACGAGCGTCGACGACAGCCGCTGCACGCCGGGCAGCGCGGCGAGGTGTTCGTCGTAGAGCCGCTGGAAGTGCGGCAGGTCCCGGGCGACGACGCGCAGCAGGTAGTCGGGGTCGCCGAACAGCCGCTGCGCGTGCACGACGTGCTCCAGGCCGGCGACCGCGGACTCGAACCCGGTGATCGCCTCGCGGGTGGCCTCGCGCATGGTGACGAACACGAGGGCCTCGAAGGTCAGCCCGACCGCGTGCGGGTCCAGGTGCGCCCGGTAGCCGCTGATGACACCTGACCGCTCCAGCGCCCGCAGCCGGCGATGGCAGGGCGAGACGCTCAGCTGCACGCGGGCGGCGAGGTCAGTGAGCGTCAGGCGCCCGTCCTCCTGCAGCTCCGCAAGGATCTTCCGGTCGATGGCGTCCACAGCGACGATTCTTCCACCACCCTGGATCTCGTGCGAAGAACTTGGAAGCACCTTCGGTGTGATCCGGCATAGCGTTCCCGGCAGGAAGTCGTGATGAACGGCCAGGGTGGGAGGGGTCAGCCGGGTGGACGGTTCCGCCGTGGTCGCGTTCTGGGCGGTGTCGTTCGTCCTCGTCCTGACCCCGGGTGCGGACTGGGCGTACGCGATCAGTGCCGGCCTCCGGCAGCGCGTCGCGGCGCCGGCGGTCGCGGGCCTGCTGGCTGGGCACCTGACCCATACGTTCCTGGTCGCGGCCGGCGTCGGCGCGCTCGTCAGCCGCGCGCCGACGCTCCTGAGAGCCGTGACCGTCGTCGCCGCGGCTTACCTTGTCTGGCTCGGCGTCGCCACGCTCCGAACCGCCGCGGCGTCGCACCCTGACGCCGGGGGACCGGTGGGATCCCGATGGGGGTGGGCGGCGCGCGGATGGGGCATCAGCGGGCTGAACCCGAAGGCGTTCCTGCTGTTCCTCGCGTTGCTGCCGCAGTTCACCCGTGCTTCCGCCCCGTGGCCCCAACCGGCGCAGATGGTCACGCTCGGACTGGTGCACACCGCAAGCTGCGCTGTCGTCTACACGGTCGTCGCGGCGGCGGCGCACCGTGTGCTGGGTGCTCGGGCGACCGCGACGCTCGTCGTGGCCCGCGTGTCCGGCATCGTGATGATCGGGCTCGGCGCGTTCATCGCGGTCGAGCAGCTGACCTGACCACCGAGGAGACCTCGTGAGCGAGACGCCCCCGTACGCCGCACCCGAACCATCGGCCGCACGGCGACGGCGCGCGCGCCTGCACCATCTACAGGACATGAAGCAGCGCGGTGAGCGGTGGACGATGCTCATCGCCCACGACACCTACGCCGCCGCGATCGTCGACGACGGCGGCATACCCGTGCTGCAGTACGCCCACCTGCACGCCGCGGCCCACGACGTCGCCGACGACGTCGTCGCCACCGACACCTTCCCCGGCCCCGAGCACACCTTCGCGAGCAAGGCATGAGCGACCCGACCTCTGCACCGCCAGACGACGCGCGGCTGCACGAGCGGATCGCCACCAGCTTCGAGCGCCAAGGACTCATGGCCCACCTCGGCGCCCGCCTGACCCACGTCTCGCCCGGCCGGGTCCACCTCGAGCTGACCGCGCGGCCCGAGCTCTCCCAGCAGCACGGGCACGTGCACGGCGGAGCCATCGCGACACTTGCCGACACCGCGGGAGGCTACGCCGCACTCACCCTGCTACCCGACGACCGCGAGGTCCTCACCACCGGCTTCACGATCGACTTCCTCGCCCCCGCAGGGCGACGGCTTGAGGCTGTGGCCAGCGTCCTGAAGCACGGCCGCACCCTGACCGTGTGCCGCATCGACGTCCTCGCCCATGGCGACGACTCGACCCGGCTGATCGCCGCGGCCCAGCAGACCCTGATCAGCACGACGGCTCCCGGCTCCGACGCAGCTCAGCACTGATTCCCGGCCGCGTCCATGCCGAGCGGCATCGGCGACGGGTCAGGGCGTTCGCGGCGCCGCTGTAGGACCTCGTCGAGTGCCGCGCGCATCGTTGCCGACCACACGAGCCCGGCTACCTCGACTGCCCGGCGTACGAGGGCGACGCGTACCGGCACGCCTTGCGGACACGCAAACGCGACGGCGGACACGCGTCGGACACGCTAGCGCGAATCGGACAAGCTCAACGCGAACCCACACCCGAGCCCTCAGGCGCGTCTTCCCGAGCCCTCACGCGCGTCTTCCCGAGCCCTCAGGCGCGTCTTCCCACGGGATTTGTAGGAACTCAGCAGAGTTGGCCCGCACCCGGCACCCTGACCTGTAGCGGGACAGATGGCTGAGACGCCGGTCGTCTCATCTACCTGTCCGAATCCTCAGCAGGTTCCCACCACCAGTGCCTCGACGGGCTGGGACCATACGGCAGGTGAGCCTCGACGACGTCGTTTCCCGAATCCACGCGGCGGTCCCCGCGCAGACTCGCGCGTTGGTCGCGATCGACGGTGTTGGCGCGAGCGGCAAGACCACATTGGCCACGGCGTTGGCCCGGCACATCACCACCAGACCCGTCCTCGTCCTGCACGTGGACGACTTCTTCAATGTCGCAGCGGTGCGGCATGCCCGGGGGCGGACCTCGGCCGAAGGTTTCTGGCTCGACGCGATCAACACGTCCGCGCTGCGATCGGCCCTCGACCACCTCTCGGCCGAGGGCGAGGGCCTCTACAGGGCCGCGTCGATCGACCACCGGAGCGGGAGGTCGTGGGATCCGCCGCGTCAGGCAGCAGCACCGCGCGCGCTCGTGCTGGTCGAAGGGGTCTTCCTGCACCGTGACGAGCTGGTCGACTACTGGGACTTCTCTGTCTGGCTCGACGTGGCGCCAGATGAGGCGGCGCGTCGCATGGTGCAGCGGGACGGCCTCGACCCCGACGACCCCCGTCTCGAGCGGTACGAGGGGGCCCAGCGGCTCTACGTCGAGCGGGCTCGACCCCGGGAGCGCGCCAGTGTGGTCATCGACATGACGAAACCTTCGGCCCCACGCGTGGTCGCCTGAGCCTCCGGCTGGGCAGCAATCCTGACGACCTCTGGGTCGAAGTCGGCAAGCCAGAGCCAGGCGAGCTCGAGTCGGCTCTCGTAGACGACGTGCGCGGAGTTCGTCGAGGAGAAGGGGCCCGGGTAGTTGCGCTGGCGGGCGTACGACGGCGGGATGCGGACCGGAGAGCCGAACGCCACCTGGCGCAGGTCGACCTCCGAGAGGTCGGCTTCGAGCTCGGTCCCCTCAGCGGTCATGTGCGTGGCACGAGCCGCGCTCAGCTCCACGCCGTCGAGCGTCCTCCTGGGGCAAGTACGTGAGATTGGGACACGCCGTGGGCAACTACGTGAGATTGGGACAACTCAGATGAGATCCCACAGCTGGGCCGCCGGCGACGACGACACGCGCCGGGCGATTCTGCGTCTTCCCGAGCCCTCAGGCGCGTCTTCCCACGGGACTTGTAGGAACTCGTGCGAGCTGTCCGACGGCTGCACGCGCGACGTGCTGAGGGAAAGATGGGCGAGAGCCGGCCTGTCTCACGCACCTGTCCGAATCCTCGGAATCGGCGCTAGGTCGCACGGAGCGGCGATCTTGCGATGCTCGTCCTGCCGCCGGTGGTCGCCAACGCCGGCATCGTCCTGTCCCGCCGAGACGTCACTGCCGACGTCCAGCGGCCGAGGACGAGCGCGCAACCTCGGCCCGTCCGAGACCAGTCCCGCGCCCGGGCGTGGCCGTCAGCGTTCGAGCAAGGCACTGGCGAGCGCGGCAAGGTCGGCGTGGTCGATCTCGCGCAGTTCGTATCCCGAGTGGAAGAGGCGTTGCTGCTCGGCGGACAGGCAGCCGACGCGTCGGCCGTCGATCGTGCCGTGGACGAATGCCGAGGCGGGGTACTCGAAGCGGGCTCCGTCCAGTCCTGCCTGCGTGGCGCTGCCGTCGGGTGCGAAGTCCAGCGGGTGCACGTCGACGTAGGACGGGCCGCGGAACTCGACGCGCACCGGCCACCAGTCGGTCTCGGCGACGTACCCGGCGGCGCTCAGCACCTCACGGATCTGCGGGTCGTCCTCGATCCGGTACATCAGGTCGAGGTCGCGGTGCTCGCGCGTCTGGCGTCCGACCAGCGCGTCGATGCCCCACCCGCCACCAATCCACACGGCGACGCCCGCGCGGTCGAAGGAGTCAAGCGCCACGTGCACCAGCTCGATCGTCATGGGCCCCGTGTCCACGGCGGACACGGTAGTCGGCTAGCTGCTTGAGGTCCTTGCCGACTCAGGTGAGATCCCATAGCGGGTGCGGGCACTAGTCGAAGTTGCCCCGATGCCTTGATGCCCCGATGCGCTGCCCTGGAGCGGGACAACCTGGTGGGACGTTCGTGGCCTCGGCCCGGGGTGCCTCGGTCCATCAGGCGCTTCGGCCTAGCAGAAGTTCGTCGCGTAGGACACGAAGTCGAGCAAGTCGAGCGTGCTCCGTTGATCCCCTCGCCCGGCAGCGCGATGTCGGTGATATCCGCCCAGTCGGCGTGTTCGTCGAGCTGTCCACGGGCGCGACCATTCACGGCATAGGTCCGATCGTCCGCGGTGAACGTCACCGACTGGTCCGGCCAGCACTCCAGCAGGCCTTCCTCGACTGTGAGCGGCCACACCTCCAGGATCTTGGCCGCGACCAGGTCCTTGCCGTTGGTGCTGATGCTGTCCGTTGGGGCGGACTCGCTCGCGCATGAGGTCAGCGCGAGTACCGCGACGGCGGCGAACACTGTGGTGCTGGAGCGGCTCACGCCCCCACCTTCCTCCGTTGTAGGTTCGCGCCGAATATGGCGGAGGGCCGACCCCGCGACCTGGGCTTTCGCGACGAGGTGGCGAAAGCGCGTTCTCATTGAGGTGGCGGGTTCTACGCGCGAGTCCCGCACGGCGGGGCAGCGCCCTCGCGACGCTCTCCCACACGTACCGTCGACCGCGTTCGGTTCCCCTCGCTCGGGTCGCTGCGCGTCCACAAGAACACCAGCGCCCTGCGGCGGCTCTGACATGGGAGGAGCGTTAGGTGGCCGTCGTCCCCTTGACGTTGCGGGGTGTGGGTCGGTTGCCGACGACCACGGCCACGACGGTGAGCTGCGGCGACGCTTCGGGATCTGCTCGGTGCTCGGCCACCCAGGCGAGGTCCGGCAGGGTGCGGACGCCGGAGGAATGGTCGGTCAGGTCCAGGACGAGGAGCTGGCTGAATGGCTCCCCGGACCCGGAGTACGCCGCTGCCTGGCCGAGGTAGCTGCGCTCAAGTGCTCGCGGCGTCGAGTCTGCGAGCTCGCGCTTCACCTCGGTCACAAGTTCGACGTCGCCGAACCTGACCGTCACGTCAGCCCTGCCGGTCGCTATGTCGGAGACCTCCGCGTGCACCCGGCCGGCGAACTCCCACGGGCCGGCGAGCCACACGTAGAACTCCCACTGCAAGTCGGCCTCGACCGGCAGCGATCCCCCCTTCGCTGGCACGCCGATGATGTTCTTCATGCCCTTCATAAGCGGCCCGCCGCGGTCGTAGCGATCGAGCAGGAAGGTCAGAGTTCGCTCGAGAAGTGCGATCACCGCGGCTCTAGTCTCGCCAGTGAAGCGCGGGTTGACCTCGAGGGAGGTAACGATGGAGTCCCGCATGCGCTTCAGCGTGGGGTGGGGAGGCTGAAGTCTTCGCAGGGGCGCGGCGATGCCCTCGGCGTCGCGAAGAGCGTCGTCGTCGAGCGTCGCCGCGAGGTGCTGGCAGATGTCGTCGCCGAACGCGAGCAAGGAGGGCGCGAGCCTGAGGATTCGACCCAGCGCGGCGTCGCGGTCGGTGGCTGGTGAGGTCGGATCAGCTGTGCTGCGCGCCCGCGCGGCGTGCGCCGCAACGAGAACCGCGGCCGCAGCGGGCGGTAGAACCGATTTGCCACCGGCGAGGTCGTGGTCGACCATTCGCTCGAGCTGGCCGAGCAGGACGGCGTTGCCGGCCACTGTGGCGGCGATGGTGGGGCGAATCGCGGCGAGGAGGCCTGGGGCAGGGTCGATGACGCGTTCCGCCTCGTACACCGCGGCAAGTTGCCCTGCGGCGGCGCGGACATCAAGCCAGCTGTCCTCGCGGAGTCGGTCGGCCGCCTGACGCAGGTCGAGGACGAACGCCAGCCACGCGGTCTCGGCGTCGCGAGCGCCGGCGCGCCAGGCAGGCAAATGCGCGCCGAGGTGCCACGCACCTCTGCGCGACAGCACGTTGGTCAAGGCCTCGGTCGAAGTCGCGACACCGGTCCAATCGGCGTGTGCGAACGCGATTACGGCCTCGCATGCCAGTTGGTAGGCGGCGGAGTCGTCGCGGTCCTCATCGACCTCCTGCGCCTGAGCGAACATCGCCGCGGCACGGGCCAGGCCCTCTGTGGCGGCGGGCATGTCGGGGGCGGACAATGCGCGCCGCATCTGGCGGCAGGCCAACTCGTGCAGCGCGTCACCCTCGACAGGCGTGGCCGTGAGAGCGGCGAGGACGTCGATCAGGGGTTGCGCGACTTCGTCGTCAGAGCCCCACGTCTCGAGTGCGATCCCGACGAGCCGGGGCAGCGGGTCGAGGTAGTCCTCGGCGAGCTCATCAGGTGGCGCAGCGAGCCGTTCAAGGACCAGGTACGGCCGGGCGAGCTTCGCGAGCGCGACCCGTGCGGCGACTTCGAGCCTCGCGGCCGCAAGACTCGGTGTGGTGCCGACAGCGTCATCCAGACCGGTGAGCATCGCGGTGTGGAGCGCTGGCCCGGCGTCGGCTGCCGCGGAGCCGCCGAGCAGGGCGTCAACGGACTCCTGCAGGGCCAGGACGCTCGTCTGCTGCGCCAGGCCGGCTGCGAACGCACGCACGGGACCGCGCCAGGCGTCGGGGTCGGCGCCCGACGCGACTGTGAGCGCCCGGGCGGCCAATGGCGCCAGCGGGTCGTCGGCGAGCGTCGCGAGGATCGGTCCGGCGTCGTCGACGCTGCCCAGCGCGGATGGCGACGCAGGGTGGCCCGAGCGTTCGGCGGCGAGAAGCGCGGTCACGATCCGGTCGTTCACGCCGTGCTCCTTCCCGTTCCCCGTCGCCGTCGTTGGCCGGATCAGCTACCAGAGCGGCTGGTCAGGGGCTGGCGGCGCGATGATCGCGTCGGCCGGCAGTTTCCCGACGGGGAGGGACTGATCCGCCGACGTGGTCAGCACCTGGAGATTAGGCGTTTCTGCGGCGGCGCGGATGAGTGCGTCCAGCAGCGCGGCGGCGTCGGAGTCCTGGACCTCTTCAGCTTTCAGGCTGTCGAGCATCAGCAACCCAGGATGGGTGGCGATGCCGCGCCGGTGGCCGACGCGCAGGAGCGCGAGAACGGTGGCGATCCGGAGTCGGAGCCGCTCGCCGGGCGACTGCGCCGTGAACCCGCCGGCGTCGGCGCCGCCCTTCCAGATCTTGAGCCTCGCCGCCCGGTCGATCCGGATCTCGGTCACGGACTCGATCCCGAACTCGCGGGCGAGGGTGGCGATCTCGGCGCCGAGCTCCTCGAACAGCTCGCGGGACGGCTCGACGAGGTCGGCCTCGAGTTCCGCGACGAGCGCGTCAAGAATCGTGTCGGCCGGGTCGATGAGCACGGGGTCGTCGTCTGGGAGGACGGCGAGCGCTCCTTCGGCGCGGGCGGCGGCGAGCTCGAGCGAGGCGCGCTCGTCGGTTGTTGCGGCGTCCCGGGCCTCCCGGAGTTCGACTTCCGCTTCCGTGAGGCGCTGAGAGAGCTTGGTGACCTCCTCCTCGGCGCGCTCGTACGCCTCGAGCGCGGCCGCTGCCGCTCTTGTGGACGCGTCCAGGGCGGCCTCGAGCGCGGCCTGGGTCTCGCGCTCCGTCTCGCCGTCGTCGTCGGTGGTGACTGGCTGGGTGCACACGGCGCAGATGTGGCTGTGGGCCTCTGCGGCTCTGCGCTCGGTGGCGACGGGCGCCTCGCATCTCGGGCATGCGACTGGGTCGAGGCCGTGGAACAGCGCCCGGGCGACTGCGGACTCGCGATGGTCGTTCAGCGCGCGTTGGTCCTGCTGGCGTGCGGCACGGGCCTGACGGTGCAGCGCGCCGGCGGCGGTCCAGGCGGCCTCCGCGTCCGCTAGCTGGCCGGCCAGGGTCGTCACGTCGGCTGCGACCGCCGACGCTGGCCTTGTCGCGGATCGGAGGGCGAGTTCGCCGAGCGCGGTGCGGGCTGCTTGGAGCGCGTCGAGTTGTGCGCGGCGGGCGTCGGCGCGCTCGGTGTCCGAGGTGCGCGAGGCCGCGGCGTTCTTGGCGCGGTTGCGCGCCGCGTCGCGGGCGGCTCTGACGCGGGTGTACAGCGCGGCGCCGGGCAGGTCGAGGAACACCGTCAGTAGACGCCCTGCCAGGCCGGCCATGGCGGTCTCGCCGATCAGGACGGGCTCTCGTCCCGCGGGCGGGTACAGCGCGCCGAAGTACGAGGCCCACCGGTGGGGCTGCACCCCTCCGGTGTTGAGCGCGGCGAGCAGCGGCTCTAGAGACAATCGATCCAGCATGAAGACGTCTACGGCGCGCGCGTACTCCTTGGCTGAGGCTGCCGCGAGCACCGTCTTGGTGCCCATGCCACCCGAACGCAAGGCCGCGAGGTCGGTGGCCTCGACGATGGAGCCTTCGGCGATCGCCCCGTCGCGCATGACGATGCGGAATCCCGTCGGCCTGCCGTTGATCTCGGTATCGCACTCGACGTCGGAGAGCCACTTGGCGACATCTCGTTGCAGTTCGCGCGGCTCGCCGCGGAGGCACAGCGTGATGGCCTCGAGGAGGGTCGTCTTGCCACGAAGGTTCGCACCGACGGCCATCACGACTCCAGTGGGGATGTCGAACGTGGCGTCGAACGGACCGGTGCCCTGCGGGCCCGCCTTCGTTCCACGCAGCCGGAGCCGGGTCACTCGTAGGGACCGGGCCATCACGGGGACGTGTGAGTCCGGAACGGCGTGCGCTGCGAGGACGGCCTCAACGAGGCTCGCGTCGACTCCACTGCGAGCGGCCACCCGCTCGGCGAGCGTCTGGCGCTGCGACGCACTCACGCGGCACCTGCCTCGCGGATGGCCGCGAGACGCCGACGGACGCGTCCCGTGATCGCGCCGATCCGTGCGTTGTACGCGGTGTCGGCGTATTCCTGCTGCCGGTACTGCTCGTCCTTGAGTTCGGTGCCGCCTTGCCCCGCGGTCACGGCGACGAGCAGCGCCACCCGGTCGACGTAGTACTCCAATGCAGGCTCCTCGGCGACCATCTCGCGGGCGACTTCCCGCCCGTGCTCGGTCAGGTAGTAGTTGTGCTGGCGCGTCCGGCCTGGTGTGCCCTCCCGGCGTCGGGACACCAGACCTGGGCCGGCGAGCACGGACAGGGCCGCGTCGAGCGGCTCGTACGCGCCGAACCGATAGCGCAGCATCGGATGCCTGCGGATCTCGGGCTCTTCGGACGTCAGGATCCGCTCGGCGTGGTCCAGCAGTGCGGCGTCCCCGCTTGCCTCGAACCGGTCCAAGAGCATGTTGGCGAAGTAGTCCGGGTTGCGGAGCCAGAAATCGAGCTTCTGGAGGAGGACCTGCGTGCGCAGCACCGCGACCGCGCCGCCGGGTGCCGCGGGCGGTGGCGGGTCGTCGACCGGCTCGGCGGCGCCGTCGATCAGGAGCAGGAGCCGCACGGCGTCCTGCATTCGGCTGGTCGTGGGCTCGGCGGGCTCCACAGGCTCGTTCGTCAAACCGTTCCCCCTCCATCGGACACTCGACATACTGCCGCCTCGACGGCGGGCGAACCCCAATCCGGCAGGCGTGGCGGGCACCTGCGGGGTGATTCCAGTCGCTGAGCGAGCCTGCGAGGAGGCGCTCGTGGGGCAGCGGTGGTCAGTCGGCCATCGGTGCCGGACACGGCTGGCGTGTCGGCGACTTCGCCGACTCTCAGCCGCCGACATCACCCTCCACGCAGGTCACGCAGGTCAGAAGTCAACCGAACCGGAGGCAGTCCTAGACGTGGCCCCGACAAGTCAGCGAGCCGAGACAGCCTGGTGCGAAACCGGCTGCCGCCGGTGAGATCCCTCACCACCCGCCCCGCCTACAGGGGCGGACGTTCCTTGGACAGCCTCGGTCGTCGTCCGGTCGGCGTGAGCCCACGTCGTGCCTTGAGAAGGCTCTCGTCCTTCACGTTTTCGCGTATGGCCAGGCGACTCAGGACTCGGTGCTGCGTCTCAGGCGTCCAGAACACCTTTAAGAGCCTTCGCGCACGCGTGATCGCAGTGTAGAAGATGCTATGCGAAATACGCTCCTCGTTAGCGTCGGTGATCACGACCTTCACGGAGTCGTACTCGAGACCCTGTGCCTTGTGTATAGAAACTGCGTAAGCGATTTGAAAGGGCACCAGCGTATTTTGGGAGTCGTCGTCGTCGTCGCTGTCGCCGCGATCAAAAACGTCGAACTGGACGACTGAGCCACCTAGGTGCCGCAAGCCGGTCCAAGAGACTTCATCCGCTGTCACCTCATGCTCAAGAGACACATCGAAAGTGATCCTTCCAGGTCCGCGCTCGATCCCGACGATCGTCCCTTTCATGTTATTGAAGATGACCGGGCGGAATCGATCTGTCTCGTTGAAGAGGATAGGGTCGTTCACCTTGTAGGTCGCTGCATCCCACTGCACAGGGCGATTCGGATTGCTTGCCTGGAGGAAACGATTGACGTTGTTGATCCCGTACAGTCCATCGTAGTTCAGGCAGAGAATGACCTCATCTGTGCTCTGCCTCTGAAAGAGTGTCTCACCAAGGACGGTCGAGAAGCCGTTCTGGGCGAGGGACTCTTCGATCCGATCGTCGAGATTGCGGACGCGGTCCCAAAGGGTCAACAGGGCACGGTCGTTCGTTCGAAACGGCTTCGTTAGTTCGAAGACAGACTCCTGAGGTATGTACGACCGGGCAAGGCTGAACCAGTTCCCAAACTGAATTGACTCGATCTGGTATACGTCTCCAACAAGCACCAGATGGTCGAACGACGTGGCTGTAAGCACCTCGAGAACGCTAGCGTTGTCCACGGTGCTGCATTCATCGATGATGACCAGGTCATATCGTGAGCCAAAGTCGCCGCTTCGATTGACGTGCCGCGCGATCGTGCTGTACTCAGAGTTCGGTGCGCTCACGCGTCGCTTCAGGTTGTCGACCGCCGGGTTGGTGTGCGCAAGGAACAACTTACTGCTGTCGGCGAAGTAGTTCGCAATGTGGTGGATTAGCGTGGACTTGCCAGTGCCAGCGGCTCCTGAGATTAGAGCGACGTTCGAGCTGGCAAACAGATTTTCGAGGACTCCCTCCTTGGCGGGGTCGTCGATCGCACTCGGATTCCTGCTCAACCAGTCCTGCACATCGCGTGTGTAGTCTTCGGCTCCGTCGCCCACAAGCTCGCGTAGCTTTTCAATGATCGAGACAGTGTCATCCTCGTACCCGATGATGAACACATGCCCGTTCTCGTGTCGGAGCCTGCGGGCCGCATGCCCCGTCCCTGGCGGCAGCAGGGCATTGTGCCGACGAATAAGCTCGTCCAGATCGCCGAGGCCTTCAAGTTCCTTTGCCGGCGTATAGATCGAGCCGTGCTGCTCAACGTTGCTCCTAACGCGACGTGCGAGCAGCTCATGGCGACGCGCCGACCAATCGAGGCTTTCGGAGAGGTCTGAGAAAGCGGCGTTGTGTCTACGTGGTGAGGTGCAGAACGGCATCGTGTCGAACGGCTTACAGCTCCAGGAGAGGCGCAGCCCAGAGAGTCCAGCACAGGGCGATGCATTGTACTGGGCCTTTACGACCTCATTTCGCATACGAAGCATGAGGTACCTCAGGATGCGGGACCCGGGGCGCCCACTCTGGATGATCGTGCGCGCCTCGTCCAGCGTCGGGAAAATCTGAGGCTCTGCAGATGATCGCTCGAGCGTCCAGGTGCGCACTCGCTGATAGTTCTGCTCCTGCATGTCAATGAGATCGAGCAGGCTCGATCGCGAGTCTGTGAGGAATCGCATTAGGTTCCGGTACTCGGAATGGCCTGTTGATACGCGGGTCACCCGGCCAAGGAGCCGGGAAAAGTTGTCGAACTCGCATGGCCTGATCGACACCTCCCATGATCGGGCGATCAAGATCGGCATTTCTGTTCCCAGGACGTTGATCGAATCGCCCGCGAGATCCAAGTGAGACGCATACTTGTCTGTGACATCGATGTCTGTAAAGGCGATCGTTCGATCGAACTTGTTGGTTCGGTTATGTGCAGGCGAGATCGTCAACTCATAGTAGATGCGGCCGCTCACAAAGAACGGCCTCGAACTGTGGATGTAGAACCTACGTCGTGTCGTCGCTGCCGGAGGTGTTGCCCAGGATCTGTCGATGCGTTCCGCGATCTTTGTGTGGTACTCGCGCAGAGACGGGTCGAGGTCTACCGGAAAATCCTCGAGGTTGGCTAGGATTGGCACGCCGAGTTGCTTCGATGACAGGTCGCGAGTCCGTATCAGGTACTCGTAGTACTTGAGCATTAACCGCTCAGAAGGGTCGGCCTCGAGGGTGTAATGAGAGGCACTCGCCTGTAGCAGGCTGTGAAATCGACTCAGTAGGCGATACTTCGCGGTTGCTTTCGCGGCTGCGATTGCGGGGGCGACCTGGTCATAATGGAAAGTGGTAGAGGGGTCGCCCAGGTGGGCCCAGACTGTGAGGCCCTCGACGAGATTGCGAAGTTGCGAGAGTAGATTCTGCGCCAGAAGTCCGCGATCGCCTGACGAATGTGCGATGTTTTGACAGATGACGTCATCCGCATTGCGGACTTGCTGCTCGATTGAGGCCATCCGTCGATCCTGATCACTTGTAGTAGCGAGTGGGTAGTGTGTCTCGAAATTCTCTACGGTCTTGCCTATTGGGTAAGTCGGAGGGCGGGGCGGCGATCGCTGGTGCCGAGTAGGTCGCGCACCGTGGCGGGGTTCAATTTTAGCGTTTGGGCAAGTGCTGGAGTAGTGGCGCCCTGGGACTCGGCCAGTTCGGCGCCCGGCGGAGACAGGCGGCGTCTGTGCCCCAGTAGTCCGGTACGCGAGCTCTGTCACGTCTTGGCCCTTCGCGGACCGCTGTCGAGGCTCTTGGTGCCGTCAAGTTCCCACAGTTCGATGCGGCGTGCGCCGGGGGAGGTGTCGACCATCGCGAACGATGCCCTAGCTGCGAGGGGTCCCCGGCGGTGTCAATCCGTGGAAGCAACGAGGAGTCGTTCGAAGGCTTCGCGGGGTGTGAGGAACCCGAGTGCTGCGCGGGGTCGTTCGTTGAGTTCTTCGGCGATCGAGGTCAGGTAGGGCTGGTGGGTGGGGATCGTGGTGCCCTTGGGCAGGTACTCGCGGATCAGACCGTTGGTGTTCTCGTTCGTGCCGCGTTCCCATGGTGAGCGGGGGTGGGCGAAGTAGACCGGCAGGTCGGTGGCCAGGGTCAGGTGCCCGTGGCGGGCCATCTCGGTGCCCTGGTCCCAGGTCAGGGACTGGCGCATCATCGCGGGCAGTCCGGTGACGGTCTCGATGAGGGTGTCGGCCAGCGCGGTCGAGTCCTTGCCGTGCTGCAGTGCGAGCAGGACCGTGAACCGGGTGGTGCGCTCGACCAGGGTCGCCGCGGCGGTCCTGCCGTGCGCGCCGATGATCAGGTCACCTTCCCAGTGCCCGGGCACCCGCCGGTCGGCGATGTCCGGACGGGCCTCGATGCTGGTCATCCCCACGATCGGGGCACCACGTTCGCCCAGATCACGACGCGGACGACGGCGGGTGCGCTTGGTGCGCAGCATGATCCCGTGCCGGGCGAGCTCACCCTTGGGCAGGGCGTAGATGTACCGGTAGATCGCCTCGTGGGACACGACCTTGCCGTGCGCGGGCACCGAACCGTTCATCAGGCCCACGGTGTCGTCGTCGGCCTCGCGGCGCAAGCGTCCGGCGATCTGCCGGGGTGTGCGCGAGTGCTTCAGGTCCGCCAGGACCCGCGCGGACAACACCTCGTCGGCGGCGATCTTGCCGACCTGCGGACGCCGGCGACGGGCCGCGGCGGTGTTGTCGGCATGGACCAGCTGGTACCCGCGGGTCTTCAACGAGTTCCGAGCGACCTCCCGGGAGACGACCGAGGCGTCCCGACCGATCCGCCGCGCGATCGAGCGCAACGACTCCTTCGCGCGTAGCCCCGCCAGGATCTCGACCCTGTCATCGACCGTCACCATCCGCCGCACCCGAGCAACCCCCTGACCTGGACCGTTGCTACGACGCTATGACACCGCCCCCAGACCCGAGCGAGATCGGCTGCCGAGGTCGGATGCCGCACCGTGTGAGCGGTATCCAGCAGTGCCGTCAGCGGCGGCTGCACATCGGAGGGCAGGCGAACGACTGTGGGGGCTGGTGCACGAGTAGGTGACAGTCGGGAACAAACCCGCCGCCGCCAGAGGTGAGCCCATCAGACTCAACTTCCGCCACCGAGAGTTGGCGATCGGCCCCCAGCCGTCGCAGACTTGAGCCCGGCGGACTCAAGACGTCCACAGTGACCGCACGTACGGGGCCGACGCAGCCCCAGGAAGAAGGCACACACATGGCACGAGCAGTCGGCATCGACCTCGGCACCACGAACTCCGTCGTCGCCACCCTGGAGGGCGGCGAGCCCACGGTCATCGCGAACGCGGAGGGCGCGCGCACCACCCCGTCCGTCGTGGCGTTCTCCAAGACCGGTGAGGTCCTCGTCGGCGAGGTCGCCAAGCGCCAGGCCGTCACCAACGTCGACCGCACCATCTCGTCCGTCAAGCGCCACATGGGCACCGACTGGACCACGACGGTCGACGACAAGAAGTACACGCCGCAGGAGATCAGCGCCCGCATCCTCGGCAAGCTCAAGCGTGACGCCGAGGCGTACCTGGGCGAGCCCGTCACGGACGCCGTCATCACGGTCCCCGCGTACTTCAACGACGCGGAGCGCCAGGCGACCAAGGACGCGGGCACCGTCGCGGGCCTCAACGTCCTGCGCATCATCAACGAGCCCACCGCCGCCGCCCTGGCCTACGGCCTGGAGAAGGGCAAGGAGGACGAGAACATCCTCGTCTTCGACCTGGGTGGCGGCACGTTCGACGTGTCCCTGCTGGAGGTCGGCAAGGACGACGACGGCTTCTCGACCATCGAGGTCCGCGCGACCGCCGGTGACAACCGCCTCGGCGGTGACGACTGGGACGCCGCGATCGTCGCGCACCTCGTCTCCGAGGTGAAGAACACCACGGGCGTCGACCTGTCCAAGGACAAGATCGCGCTGCAGCGTCTGCGCGAAGCCGCCGAGCAGGCCAAGAAGGAGCTGTCCTCCGCGACCAGCACCAACATCTCGCTGCAGTACCTCTCGATGAGCGAGAACGGCCCCATCCACCTCGACACCAAGCTGACGCGCGCGCAGTTCCAGCAGATGACGCAGTCGCTGCTCGACCGCGTGAAGGCACCGTTCCACCAGGTCATCCGCGACGCGGGCATCTCCGTGAACGACATCGACCACGTGGTCCTCGTCGGCGGCTCGACCCGCATGCCGGCCGTGTCCGAGGTCGTCACCGAGCTCACGGGTGGCAAGGAGCCCAACAAGGGCGTCAACCCGGACGAGGTCGTCGCCGTCGGTGCCGCGCTGCAGGCCGGCGTCATGAAGGGTGACCGCAAGGACGTCCTGCTCATCGACGTCACGCCGCTGTCGCTCGGCATCGAGACCAAGGGCGGCGTGATGACCAAGCTCATCGAGCGCAACACCGCCATCCCCACCAAGCGGTCGGAGATCTTCTCCACGGCCGAGGACAACCAGCCGTCCGTCCTCATCCAGGTGTTCCAGGGCGAGCGTGAGTTCGCCCGCGACAACAAGCCGCTCGGCACGTTCGAGCTCACCGGCATCGCGCCGGCCCCGCGCGGCATGCCGCAGATCGAGGTCACGTTCGACATCGACGCGAACGGCATCGTGCACGTGTCCGCGAAGGACCGCGGCACGGGCAAGGAGCAGTCGATGACGATCACCGGCGGCTCGGCCCTCCCCAAGGAGGACATCGACCGCATGGTCAAGGACGCCGAGGAGCACGCCGCCGAGGACAAGAAGCGCCGCGAGGACGCCGAGACCCGCAACACCGCGGAGCAGCTCGTCTACCAGACCGAGAAGCTGCTGGCCGACAACGGCGACAAGCTCTCGGACGACATCAAGGGCGAGGTCGGCGGCGCCGTCACGGAGCTGAAGACCGCGCTGGAGGGCGACGACATCGAGGCCGTCAAGGCCAAGCACTCGGCGCTGCTCACCGCGAGCCAGAAGATCGGCGAGGCGCTCTACGCGTCGCAGCCGGCCCCTGGCGACGAGGCCCCGGCGGCCGACACGTCGGCGTCGTCCTCCGACGAGGACGTCGTCGACGCCGAGATCGTCGACGACGAGGACGACAAGAAGTGACCGACGAGCGACCTCCCGCAGGGACCCCCGAGCCCGAGGAGACCCCTCGCGTCACCGACAAGCGCCGCATCGACCCGGAGACGGGGCAGCTGCGCGAGCCGACGCCCGAGGAGGCCGTGCTGGCCGAGGCGGCGGAGGCCGTCGCGGGCGTCGAGGACGAGGTCTCGTCCGACGCGCTCGCCGAGGCCGAGAAGCTCGCGGCCGACCGGCTCGAGGAGGTGCAGCGCGCCCAGGCGGCGCACTACAACCTCGAGCAGCAGTACAACGCGTACGTGAAGCGGTCCAAGGCCGAGGCCCTGGCCGCGCACGACCGCGGCATCGCGACGGTCGGCGAGGCGCTCATCCCCGTCCTCGACGACATCGAGCTCGCCCGGCAGCACGGCGACCTCACCGGTCCGTTCGCGTCGATCGCCGAGAAGCTGGAGTCCACCCTCCAGCGCCTGGGCGTCGAGCGGTACGGCACGGTGGGCGAGCCGTTCGACCCGGAGGTCCACGAGGCGCTCATGCACGGGCACTCCGCGGACGTCACGGAGCCGACCGTCGACAAGGTCCTGCAGCCCGGCTACCGCACGCCGGGCCGGATCCTGCGGGCCGCGCGCGTCGCGGTCGTGGACCCGGAGGCCTGACGACCAGCATCATCAGCACCACGCACGCCGCAGGGCGGCGGCCGGCACCGGCCGCCGCCCCTGCGGCACCCGGACGCAGGAGCACGACGACGGACACGCACAGCACGACCGACAGGAGGGAGGCGCCGTGACCGGCCAGGACTGGCTCGAGAAGGACTTCTACGCCGTGCTCGGCGTCCCCAAGGACGCCGACGCCGCCACCATCAAGAAGGCGTACCGCAAGCTCGCACGCCAGCTGCACCCCGACCAGAACCCGGGCGATGCGGCCGCGGAGGCGCGCTTCAAGGACATCGGCGAGGCGTACGCGGTCCTCTCGGACGCCGAGCAGCGCCAGCAGTACGACCAGCTGCGCGCCATGGCCGGCGGCGCCCGCTTCACCGCGGGCGGCCGCGGCGGCGGCACGGCCGGGTTCGAGGACGTCTTCGGCGGCATGTTCGGCGGTGCCAACGGGCCCGGCGGTCGCACGCGCTACGCGACGGGCGGTGCGGGCGGGGCCGGGTTCGAGGACATCCTCGGCGGGCTGTTCGGTGGGGGTGGCGGGTTCGCGCGCGGCCCGCAGCCGGGCGCCGACCTGACGGCGACGACGACGCTGCCGTTCCGCACCGCCGTCGAGGGCTCGACCATCTCGCTGAACGTCGAGGGTCGCACCGTCAACGCCCGCATCCCCGCGGGCGTGCGCGACGGCCAGAAGATCCGGCTGCGCGGCAAGGGCCGCCCCGGCGACCCCGGTGCCCCGGCAGGTGACCTCGTCATCACCGTGCAGGTCGAGCCGCACCCGGTGTTCACGCTCGACGGCATCAACCTGCGGGTGACGGTCCCGGTCGCGTTCGACGAGGCCGCGCTCGGCGCGACCGTCGAGGTCCCGGCGCTCGACGGCTCGTCGGTGCGCGTCAAGGTGCCCGCCGGCACGCCGTCGGGGCGCGTCCTGCGCGTCAAGGGCAAGGGTGTCGTGACGCCCAAGGGCACCGGCGACCTGCTCGTCACCGTGCAGGTCGTCGTCCCGCAGCGGCTGTCCGCCGCCGCGAAGGAGGCCGTGCAGGCCTTCGGCATCGCGACGTCGGGCGAGGACGTGCGCGCCGACCTCATGGCGCAGGCGCGGCGCTGAGCCGGCCGGCACGGCGTCGTACGGGCAGGAGCTCCAGGAGGCGACCAGGACGGGAGGGCTGATGGACGAGGACGCGAAGGTCTACGTGATCTCGGTCGCCGCGCAGCTCGCGGGGATGCACCCGCAGACGCTGCGCCAGTACGACCGCCTCGGCCTGGTCCGCCCTGCCCGCACGCGCGGCCGCGGCCGCCGCTACTCCATGCGGGACATCCACGTGCTGCGCGAGGTGCAGCGCCTGTCCCACGAGGACGGCGTGAACCTCGCGGGCATCAAGCGCATCCTCGAGCTCGAGGAGGAGGTCCGGGCGATGCGCCGGCAGGTCGAGTTCCTGCGCACGCTCGTCGACCCGCGCCGTCGCGTGTTCCGCGCCGACCCCACGGGCAACGTCGTCGCCGACCGCCTCTCGCCCTTGGCGGACGCCCCGCGCCCCCGCCCCCGCTGGGTCCCCCGCCAGCTGACGTCGGGCCCCACCCGCCGCGAATGACCGCCCCTCCTCCGGCGACCTCCCGCCCCACGCGCCCACCCCGACCGCCCGGTGAGTGTGGCAGGTGGGGGAGCGGCCTGGGCCGGACGGGTGACAGGGAGCGGGAGCGGTTGTCCGATTCGGACAATCCGGACGACGATGGCGGGACCACCGCGGATGCGGCACCGGGCTCCCGCGCGGTCGTCGCCTGACGAAGGGGTTCCGCCCGTGACCGACGCCACCGCACGCTCCCCGCTGGCCTCGCACGACATCGCGATCGACCGCGAGCGCGTGCGCCGCCGGCGCGTGGTGCGGCTGTGCCTCGTCGTGCTCGCGGCGGAGGCGTACGTCGTGTGGGCGGCGATCACGGGCCGCCCGCTGGTCGTCATGCCGGACGTCGACCCGCTGATCATCGCGCCCGTGCTGTTCTTCGTCGCGCTCATCGCGCTCCTGCTGGGCACGCAGGTGGGTGCCGGGCGCTCGCCGCACGTGACCTTCCGTCCCGAGCAGGTCGACGTGACGCTCGGGGACGTCGTGGGCATCGACCCGATCGTCGACGACGTGCGCCGCTCCATCGACCTGTTCCAGACGCACCGCCGGTTCGCGGACAAGATGGGTGGCACGCCGCGCCGCGGCATCCTCTTCGAGGGCCCCCCGGGCACGGGCAAGACGCTCACGGCCAAGGCGATGGCTGCGGAGGCGGGCGTGCCGTTCCTTTTCGTGTCGGCGACGAGCTTCCAGTCGATGTACTACGGCGCGACGGCCCGCAAGATCCGCTCCTACTTCAAGGCGCTGCGCACGGCCGCCCGCACGGAGGGGGGTGCGATCGGGTTCATCGAGGAGATCGACGCGATCGCGCTGCGCCGCGGCGGGATGCTGGGCGCCGCCACCGCCGCGTTCGTGGGGCTGCCGTCGCCGGCGGCGATGCTCGCGGGCGAGGGTGCCGGCGTCGTCCGCAACGCGATGATCTCCGAGGGCACGGGTGGTGTGGTCAACGAGCTGCTGGTGCAGATGCAGTCGTTCGACGAGCCCGTCGGGGGCGACCGCCTCTACAACCGCCTCGTCGCGGCGATCAACCTGCTGCTGCCCGCGCACCGCCAGATCGCGCAGCGCCGCCCGACGCGCGCGCCGATCCTCCTCATCGCCGCGACCAACCGCGCGGACCACCTCGACCCGGCGCTCCTGCGCCCGGGCCGCTTCGACCGGCGGCTCACGTTCAACCCGCCGGACGCGCACGGACGGCGTGCCCTCGTCGACCACTTCCTCGCGCGGCGGTCCCACCACCCCGAGCTCGACGAGCCTGCCGTCCGTGACCGGGTGGCCGCCGCGACGAGCGGGTGGACGCCGGTGATGGTCGAGCACCTGCTCGACGAGGCGCTGGTGAACGCGCTGCGGCGCGGGGACGACGCGATGCGGTTCATCGACGTCGAGCAGGCGCGGATCACCGAGCTCGTGGGGCTGGGACACCCGGTGACCTACACGCAGACGGAACGTTCCCTCATCGCGACGCACGAGGCGGGGCACGCGGTGACGGCGTGGCTCGTCGCGCCGAACCGCACGCTCGAGGTGCTGACGATCGTCAAGCGCGGGTCGGCGCTGGGCCTGCTGGCGCACGGCGACTGCGAGGAGGTCTACACGCGCACGAGCTACGACCTGCGGGCGCTGGTGCAGATCGCGATGGGCGGCTGGGTGGCCGAGGAGCTGTTCTTCGGCCAGACGACGACGGGCCCGGCGTCCGACCTCGCGGCGGCGACGCGCACGGCGGCGCAGATGGTCGGTGCGGCCGGCATGACGGGGTCGTTGGTGTCGTTCGCGGCGACCGACCGGGACCTGGTGTCCGCGGTGATCGGCGACTCCGCGGCCCGTGCACAGCTCGAGGACGTGCTCGATGCGGCGCGGGCCACGGTCCGCCGGCTGCTGGCGAGCAACCGGGACCTCGTGGAGGCGCTGCGCGACGCCCTGCTGGAGCGTCACGAGCTGGTGGGTGAGGAGATCACGGCCGTGCTCGAGAAGGCGGTCGCGACGCGACCTGACGGTGTGCGTCCGGTGGTGCAGGGCGAGCACCTGAGGATCGCCTGAGCAGCGGTCGCTCGCGAGGGCGATGTAAGGTCCACAACGGGCCGTTGGTCCTGACGCCGGCGTCCGCATCGTGAGACCATGGCGGAGCCGGAGACCCCGGCACCGCCCGTCCCCTCGCACTCACAAGGAGCGCCTCTCGTGTCCGCCGTGACCTGGCACCGTCGTCCGACGTCTGCCGCCGCCCCCCTTCCCCTGCGCACGCGTCTGCGCCACCTCAACGAGACCATCCGCTGGGCGCCCGCCCCCTACTTCGAGGGCACCGCCCGCCAGCGGGCGCGCTACGTCGGCTACCTCGCCGCCTCGATGCTCGCCTGGACGGTCCTCGGTCTCGTCGTCGTCGCGGCACTCGGCCGCGCGCTCACGTCCTTCTGACGACAGGTGCCGGGTGCGCGACGGCGCGCACCCGGCACCCCGTCCGTCCGCCGGCCGAGCACCCCGGGAGGAGTCCCCGACCCGCGGCGAGCTCCGGGCCCGGGCGCCCTCGTCCCGCAGGGGGCGGGGTGAGAGCGTCGCCCGTTCGGCTGGTCGTCCGGCGTGCCGCGATGAGACGCGCCGACGTGCCGACGTGATGAACCGGACATCCCGCCCGAACGCCCTGTGGACGACCGTGGGGACGACCGCTCGCACCCTGTGCACACCGGTGTGGGCGGCTACGGCGTGTCGTGTGGCGCCCCCGCGTCCGTGCACGTCAGAGGGTGGTGCCGGTGTCCACAGGTGGTGCGCCGGCCGGCCCACAGGGTGAAGAACGACACGGCTGTAACACAACACCTAGTGGCGACTTGCGTTGTCAGACCCCAGGTGTAGTGTCTGTGCAGACGGCTCGCCCCGAACTACACGGATGTCACGCGGACCCCCGGGACCCTTCCCGAGGACCACGCGGGACCCCTGGCCCCCGGGTGACGCGGCCGTCACGGACCACGGACGAACCACGAGCTCGGGGGAGCGACATGACCATCACGGTGTACAGCAAGCCGGCCTGCGTGCAGTGCACTGCGACGTACCGCGCCCTCGACAAGCTCGGCCACGAGTACACGGTGGTCGACATCTCGGAGGACGCCGACGCGCGTGACTACGTCATGTCGCTCGGGCACCTCCAGGCGCCGGTCGTCGTGGTCGGCGGGGAGCACTGGTCGGGCTACCGCCCCGACCGCATCAAGGCGCTCGCGGACAAGCTGGCGACGCAGGTCGCCTGACTCGGCGGGCCGCACGGCCCGCCCTCCGCACGCCCCGGGTCGGCGCTCGGCGCAGCCGCGCCGGCCCGGCGGGCACTCGAGAACAGGTCGGCCGGCGCCCTCGGGTGCCGGTCGACCTGCACCCGGAGGTCGACGGTCCTCGGCGCGCCCGAGGCGAGTCGGCACCCGGTGGAGGTGGACAGGTCGGCGGAGTGCGAGGAGGGAGCGGACGGTGGCACAGCTCGTCTACTTCTCGTCGACCTCCGACAACACCCACCGCTTCGTGCAGAAGCTCGGCCTGCCGGCGCATCGCATCCCGCTGCGCCCGGCGGACGGGTTCCTCCACGTCACCGAGCCGTACGTGCTCCTCGTCCCCACCTACGGCGGGGGCAACGAGGGCGGAGCGGTGCCGCGCCAGGTCGTGAAGTTCCTCAACGACGAGGGCAACCGGGCGCTCATCCGCGGCGTCATCGCGGCCGGCAACACCAACTTCGGAGAGGCGTACTGCATCGCCGGCGACATCATCGCCGCCAAGTGCAAGGTCCCGTACCTGTACGCCTTCGAGCTCATGGGAACCAGTGAGGACGTCACCCGCGTCCGCGAGGGATGGGGAAGATTTTGGCAGCGACAGTCGCAGATACCCGCGTAGAGCTGACGGGGCTGGACTACCACGCCCTCAACGCGATGCTCAACCTGTACGACGCGGACGGGAAGATCCAGTTCGACGCCGACCGCCAGGCTGCGCGCGAGTACTTCCTGCAGCACGTCAACCAGAACACGGTCTTCTTCCACGACCTGGACGAGAAGCTCGACTACCTGGTCGAGAACAAGTACTACGACCCGGCGGTGCTCGCGCAGTACGACCGTGCGTTCATCAAGTCGCTGTTCCAGTACGCGTACTCGAAGAAGTTCCGCTTCCAGACGTTCCTCGGCGCCTTCAAGTACTACACCTCGTACACGCTGAAGACGTTCGACGGCAAGCGGTACCTCGAGCGCTTCGAGGACCGGGTCTGCATGGTGGCGCTCGCGCTGGCCGAGGGCGACCAGGACTTCGCGATGAACCTCGTCGACGAGATCGTCTCGGGGCGCTTCCAGCCGGCGACGCCGACGTTCCTCAACCTCGGCAAGGCGCAGCGCGGCGAGCCCGTGTCCTGCTTCCTGCTGCGCATCGAGGACAACATGGAGTCCATCGCGCGCGGCATCAACTCCGCCCTGCAGCTGTCGAAGCGCGGCGGCGGCGTGGCGCTGCTGCTGTCGAACATCCGCGAGCACGGCGCCCCGATCAAGCACATCGAGAACCAGTCGTCCGGCGTCATCCCCGTCATGAAGCTGCTCGAGGACTCGTTCTCGTACGCCAACCAGCTCGGTGCCCGCCAGGGCGCCGGTGCCGTGTACCTGCACGCGCACCACCCGGACATCTACCGCTTCCTCGACACCAAGCGCGAGAACGCGGACGAGAAGATCCGCATCAAGACCCTCTCGCTGGGCGTCGTCATCCCGGACATCACGTTCGAGCTGGCGAAGAAGAACGAGCCCATGTACCTCTTCTCGCCGTACGACGTCGAGCGCGTGTACGGCGTGCCGTTCGCCGACGTGAACGTCACCGAGAAGTACTACGAGATGGTCGACGACAAGCGGATCCGCAAGACCAAGATCAACGCGCGCGAGTTCTTCCAGACCCTCGCCGAGATCCAGTTCGAGTCCGGCTACCCGTACGTCATGTTCGAGGACACGGTGAACCGCGCCAACCCGATCGAGGGCAAGATCACGCACTCGAACCTGTGCTCGGAGATCCTGCAGGTCTCGACGCCGTCGACCTTCAACGAGGACCTCTCGTACGACCACGTCGGCCGCGACATCTCCTGCAACCTCGGCTCGATGAACATCGCGCTGTCGATGGACTCCCCGGACCTGGGCAAGACCGTCGAGACCGCGATCCGTGCGCTGACGGCCGTCTCCGACCAGACGAACATCGAGTCGGTGCCGTCGATCAAGAGGGCCAACGCCGGCGGGCACGCCATCGGCCTCGGGCAGATGAACCTGCACGGCTACCTGGCGCGCGAGCGGATCTTCTACGGCTCCGACGAGGGCCTGGACTTCACGAACATCTACTTCTACACGGTCGCGTACCACGCGATCCGTGCGTCGAACCTGCTCGCGCAGGAGCGCAAGGCGTCGTTCTTCGGCTTCGAGAGGTCGGCGTACGCGACGGGTGAGTACTTCACCAAGTACGTCGAGAAGGAGTGGAAGCCGCGCACGGCGCGGGTCCAGGCGCTGTTCGACGAGGCCGGGGTGCACATCCCGACGCAGGACGACTGGCGCGAGCTGGCAGAGCTGGTGCGGGTCCACGGCCTGTACAACCAGAACCTGCAGGCGGTGCCGCCGACGGGCTCGATCTCCTACATCAACCACTCGACGAGCTCGATCCACCCGATCGCGTCGAAGATCGAGATCCGCAAGGAGGGCAAGATCGGGCGCGTCTACTACCCGGCGCCCTTCATGACGAACGACAACCTGGAGTACTACCAGGACGCGTACGAGATCGGCTTCGAGAAGGTCATCGACACGTACGCCGAGGCGACGCAGCACGTCGACCAGGGCCTGTCGCTCACCCTCTTCTTCAAGGACACCGCCACGACCCGCGACCTCAACAAGGCGCAGATCTACGCGTGGAAGAAGGGCATCAAGACCATCTACTACATCCGCCTGCGGCAGATGGCGCTGCAGGGGACTGAGGTGGAAAATTGCGTCAGCTGCATGCTGTGACGATTGTTCGGCGATGATCCAGCAACCTGCCGAGTCGGACGCCGTGGGCTATGTCTCCGGCGTCCGGCTCGCCTCGTCGAGCGAGTACCGCTACATCGGACTGACCGAGATGACCGTGCGGCGGCGCCTGATGCGGCACAAGGGCGAGGCACGTGCCGGGCGGAAGACGCCGTTCTACGACTGGCTGCGTCGCGAGATCGATGCGGATGTCGTGATCGATGTCCTCGAGGAGATCCGTACGTCACGGGACGACCTCGGCGATGCCGAAGTGAGGTGGATCGCCGAACGACGCGCTGCCGGCGACCGCCTCCTCAACCTCACCGACGGTGGACTTGGCCCCCAGGGCGTCGTCTGGACCGCTGAGCAGCGGGAGGCAGCTCGGCTGCGATCCACTGGTCGCCGTGGTGTGTCACGGTTCGGCGAGGAGAACCCGTTCTTCGGACGGGAGCACTCGCCGGAGCAGCGCGCGCGGTGGTCGGAGCAGCGTCGAGGTCAGAACGCGGGGTCGGCCAACCCGAACTTCGGACGGTTCGGCGAGGATCATCCGGCGTACGGGCGCTTCATGACCGACGATCAGCGGCGTCAGCTCTCGCAGGCGCGCATGGGTGAGCTCAACCCGAACTTCGGGAAGTCGGCGAGCGCCGAGACGCGCGCGAAGATGTCAGCTGCACGCAAGGGGCGTCCGATGCCGTCGAGCAAGCGCAGCGCGCACACGCGGTATCACACCAACCAGGGGCGGACGAGCCCCACCTGCATGTACTGCCAGCAGGATGCGATGGCGGTCGCGGAGAGAGAAGAGAGACCATGACCCCCACGGGCAAGCTGAAGCTCGTCGACCGCGTGTCGGCGATCAACTGGAACCGGCTGCAGGACGAGAAGGACCTGGAGGTCTGGGACCGCCTGGTCGGCAACTTC
Source organism: Cellulomonas flavigena DSM 20109 (assembly GCF_000092865.1). Taxonomy (GTDB): domain Bacteria; phylum Actinomycetota; class Actinomycetes; order Actinomycetales; family Cellulomonadaceae; genus Cellulomonas; species Cellulomonas flavigena. The sequence goes on from NC_014151.1 coordinate 480,126, forward strand.
TGGCTGCCGGAGAAGGTGCCGGTCTCCAACGACATCCAGTCCTGGGCGACCCTCACCGAGGCCGAGAAGACGATGACGACCCGCGTCTTCACGGGCCTGACGCTGCTGGACACCATCCAGGGCACGGTCGGCGCGGTCAGCCTCATCCCCGACGCGCTGACCCCGCACGAGGAGGCCGTCTACACGAACATCGCGTTCATGGAGTCGGTGCACGCCAAGTCGTACTCCTCGATCTTCTCCACGCTGATCTCCACCAAGGAGATCGACGAGGCCTTCCGCTGGTCGGAGGAGAACCCGAACCTGCAGCGCAAGGCCGAGATCGTCCTCGACTACTACCGCGGTGACGACCCGCTCAAGCGCAAGGTCGCCTCGACGATGCTCGAGTCGTTCCTCTTCTACTCGGGCTTCTACGCGCCCATGTACTGGGCGTCGCGCGCCAAGCTCACCAACACGGCCGACCTCATCCGCCTCATCATCCGCGACGAGGCGGTACACGGCTACTACATCGGCTACAAGTTCCAGAAGGGCCTGGAGCGGGTGTCCGAGGCCGAGCGCGCCGAGCTCAAGGACTACACGTTCAACCTGCTCTTCGAGCTGTACGACAACGAGGTGGAGTACACGCAGGACCTCTACGACGAGCTCGGCCTGACCGAGGACGTCAAGAAGTTCCTGCGCTACAACGCCAACAAGGCCCTGATGAACCTGGGCTACGAGGCGCTGTTCCCGCGCGACGAGACGGACGTCAACCCGGCGATCCTCGCCGCGCTGAGCCCCAACGCCGACGAGAACCACGACTTCTTCTCCGGGTCGGGCTCGTCGTACGTCATCGGCAAGGCCGTCAACACCGAGGACGACGACTGGGACTTCTGATCCCGCCGCACGCGACGTGAGTGGTTGCCGTCGACACGCGACGGCAATCACTCATGTCGTGCCGAGTCCCGCACCAGGGACCTTCGGCCCATGACGAGCAGATGGCACGCGACGAGCCTGGGATGAGCGGGAGCGGCGCGCGCCTGCGTGCCGTGGCCCCGCGGCGAGGGGGAGCCATGACCAGCTACGAGCAGCAGATCACGGATCGGGTCGCACTCCTGCGTGGCCAGCTCGACGACCCGGCGGTCGGGCAGGCACCGGAAGATGCCGTGCGGGCGGCCCGGACCACGGCGGCCGTCATCGACCGTGAGGTGAGTCGGCTGGTGACCCGCGCGCGAGGCCAGCTCCCGCTCTGGCCGTGGAACACCCTCCCGGACCGGGCGTGGCCACGGCTTCACGACTGGGAGGAGTCCAACGAGAAGGTCCTCCCGCTGCCCGTCGTCGAGGACGATGTGGAACGCCACCTCGAGCGGGAGCCGGACCGTCGGGTCCAGGCGGCACTCCGGAAGAAGCTCGACAAGGCCTCCCGCCTGCCCGAGCCCGAGCGGAGACAGCCGCTCCTCAACGTGCTCGACCGGCTGCACGAGCGCTCCGAGCACCGGCATGTCGCGGCCCGGTCTTGGGCTCGCGGCGCGCTCGTCATGAGCGGTGCCGTCATCATCACGGCAAGCGCCCTCCTCGCGCTGGCCGTGCCGTTGCTCCCCGGCGACGACGCACGGTGGGTCACGGCTACCGTCCTCGCCCTCGGGATGGTCGGGGCACTCGTCAGCGGGTACCGCACGTTGTACCTTCGCCGCGACCCGGTCCCGGAGTCCTACTGGTTCGACCCCGCCCCGACGCTCATGGTTCTGAGGACCGCAATGGGCTTGCTCGCGGGCTACACCGCTGCGCTCCTCGTCGCGGTGGGCGTGGTGAACCTTGCCGGCTCCGCCACGGTCGGTGTGCTTCCACTCGCAGCAGCCGCACTCGTCGGCGGCTTCGCGCAGGAGCGGCTCGCACGTCATCTCGACCGTCAAGGTGCGAAGTTCTTCCCGGCCCCATGAGCGCCGCACTCCGCCCTACGTCCGGCCCTCCCCGGATCGGAGAGCCCGGCTGGGCGCGGTCGTTCTCGCGCTCGTCAGCCCAGCGCATCTGAATGCCGCGCTGCGCGTGCGGCACGTCATTCGCGCGTGCTTGATGCGTCGAGGTCGTCGGGAGCCGTCGCGCGCTGACGGGCGGTGCCGCGGGCCGCAGGTGTGGAGCGTCGTGGTCGCCAGGCTGGCGCGACGCTTCACACCCGTCGGTCCGCTCAGGGAGCCGGGTGATCGTCCTGGAGCATCACCGGTGACGCGTGGATGCACATCATGCGCAGGTCGCCGTCGCCGGTGTTGGTGAAGGCGTGCCAGGTGTCGGGCGGCACGACCGTGGTGTCACCTGCGTGGGCCACCACGTCCTCGTCGCCGATGCGGATCGTCGCCTCGCCCTCGAGCACCGACCACGTCTCGGTGTACGGGTGCCGGTGCAGCGCGGGGCCCTCGCCGGGGTTGCTGATCACGAGGAAGAAGCTCACCCCCGACCCGTGGTCCTTCCCCTCGAACCGCAGGGTGCGGCCACCGGGCAGCCGCAGCTGCTCGGCGGGGATGACGACCGGTCCGGCTCCCTGGTGAGGCTCTGTCACGTCGTTCCCTCTCGTGTCGGTGCGTGCGGCGGCAGGGATCACCCACCGCCCTCCGAGCAGTCGCTGCCGCTGTAGCAGACGGGGCCCAGGTTCGCCGGGCGCGGCTCGGGCTCCCGCTCCCACCGGTCGTTCGGGACCGGGAACAGGGCGACGACGACCACGCCCGCCAGCGTCAGCACCAACGCCAGCACGCTCAGCCCGAGCCGCCCGCGCGCGATCGCCGCCGCGGTGCCGGCCAGGAGCAGCGTGAGGCAGGCGGTGGCCGTCACGACGTACCGCGTGGCCTGATCCGGCGTCGCCACCTCGACGTCACCGAAGAAGACGAAGTAGGTGGCCAGGTACTGGAAGAACAGCAGGACGGCCAGCAGGCTGCCCACGGTCAGGCACAGGCCCGCGACGAGGCGCGGGACCCGCCCTCGGCGCTGCAGGCGCGTGGCGCCCGGCGGGCGCTCGAGCGACGGGGAGCTCTCACCGTTCAACGTGTCCGTCATGGCGGCCTCCGGAAGTGGTCACCCGAGTCTGGCACGGTGACGGGCCCAGGCCGCCCGGTGAGCGCCCGGCGCGAGCGGCGGCTCCAGCGGGGCGTACCGGCGTAGCCTCGGGGCGAGTCCGGTTCGTCCGACGTCGAGGAGTCACTCATGGCACCCGCACTGCCCGCGCTCGTCAGCCCCGAGCTGCTGCGCACCACGCTCGAGGCGTCGACCGCCTCCGTCGTCGTGCTCGACGCGACCACGGCCCTCGCCATGCACGGCGACCTCGAGCCGTACACGGCCGAGCCGCTGCGCGACGCCTACCTCGAGGGGCACGTGCCGGGGGCGGGATTCGTCGACGTCACGCACGAGCTGTCGGACACGGCCGCGGAGCAGCTGTTCACCCTCCCCGCGCCCGAGGCCCTGGCCGCGGCGTTCGGGGCGGTCGGCGTCGGGGACGACACGCACGTCGTCGTCTACGACAACGTGGGCAACGCGTGGGCGACCCGCGTGTGGTGGCTGCTGCGGTGGCTGGGCCACGACGCGGTGTCGGTGCTCGACGGCGGGCTCGGCGCGTGGCGGGCGGCGGGGCTGCCGGTCGCGACGGGCGGTGAGGACGACGCGGCGCTGCGGGCGACCCCGCGCACGCTGACCCCGCACGTGCGCCCGGAGCTGCTGGCGACGACGTCGCAGGTGGCCGAGCTGTCGGCCGGCGCGACGCCGGGTGTGCTGGTCAACGCGCTCGACCCCGAGACGTTCCGCGGCGAGCAGTCGGTGTGCCCGTACCCGCGCCGCGGCCGCATCCCCGGCAGCGTGAACCTGCCGCTGTTCGAGCTGCTCGACCCGGAGACCGGGCGCCTGCTGCCCGTCGCGAGCCTGCGCGACCGGCTTCAGGCCGGCGGTGTGCTGGGGGCCGAGCGGGCCGTCACCTACTGCGGCGGCGGCATCGCCGCGACCGTGCCGGCGTTCGCGGCGTTCGTCGTCGACGGCACCGAGGTCGCCGTATACGACGGCTCCCTCTCCGAGTGGACCTCGGACGAGGCGCGCCCGGTCGAGGTCGGCTGACGGCCGGCGCACCACCGTCGACCAAGGACTTCTGCCGCTGCTGAGATCCCGGGAGCGGCAGAAGTCCTTGCTCGTCGCCCTCAGCGCTGCCGGCTCCACTGCATCGTGGCCGCCGACGTGCACGTGCGCTGCTCCAGCGGGGCGCTGTCGGCCGTCGACGCGTTGACGACGCCCACGCACCGGCCGCTGCTCCGGTTCACCAGCTGCTCGTAGCCGTCACCCGTCGACCGCCACTGGAACTGCTGGTTGGCGTTGCTGTGGCACGTGTACTGGATGAGCCGCGCGCCGTCGGCGGTGGACGCACCGCTGACGTCGAGGCACTTGCCGCTGTGGACGGAGCGCACGGTGCCGTAGCCGCCGCCGGCGTCCACCACCTGCCAGCGCTGCCACGGCTGGCCGTTGCTCGCGTACTGGCCGACCACCGCGAGATCGTCGCGGTTGGGCCACTGCACGTCCATCACCTTGCCGCTCGCGCGGTTGACGATCCGCACCTCGCCGGACGGCGGGGTGGTCGGTGACGGCGTCGGGGTCGGCGACGACGACGGCGTGGGCGTCGGTGTCGGCGTCGCACCCCCGTCGCGCGTGAACTGCCAGCTCCCGACGTTGAACAGCTCACCGCTGCCGCCCGCGAACCGCAGCACCAGGTCACGCGTGCCCGTCGCACCCGAGACCGGGCACGTCACCGTCGTCCACGCCTGCCACCCGCCCGTGCCCGGCACGGTGCACGTGCCGACCACCGGCCCGGAGGCGCTGTCGAGCCGGACCTCGATGCGCCCGCCGCTCGTTGCTGACGCGACGCGTGCCGAGAACGCCGCCGCCCCCGACCCGAACGCGACGCCCTTCACCCGCACCCAGTCGCCGTTCGAGATGAACGCGAGGTTCAGGCCGCCCTCGGTGGCGGCCTCGGTCTCGACGCCGCTCGCCCAGGCCGTCGTCTCGGCCTGCTGCGTGACGTACGGGTCGAGCGGCTCGACCTGCGCCGGCCCCGCGGTCGTCATGTTCATCCGGGGGATGGACCCGTCCGCGCCGTAGGCGAACTGCTCGACCGCCACCGACCGCGTGAACCCGCCCCCGCCCGGCAACGCGCCGGAGTGGTAGAAGAAGTATGACCTGCCGCGGTAGTCGATCACGCCGGGGTGGTTGGTGAAGCTGGTGCCCTGCGCAGGCATGACGACGCCGCGGTACGTCCACGGGCCGGTCGGCCCGGGCGCCGTCGAGTAGCCGATGAACTCGCTGCAGCACGCGCCGGCGAACACGTTGTAGTACGTGGCGCCCCGCTTGTAGACCCACGGTCCCTCCTCGTAGAGGGTGGGCCGGTTGGCGACGTTGCCCGGGCGGGACCCGTAGCCCGCGGTCGTCAGCTGGATCCGGGTGGGGCTGCCGGCCAGCGACACCATGTCCCGGTTGAGCCGGGCGACCCACAGGTTCGGGTTGCCGTAGTACAGGTACGCCTGGCCGTCGTCGTCGATCATCACGCTCGGGTCGATCTCCGCGTTGTCGACCAGCGGGCGGCCGATCGCGTCGCGGAACGGCCCCGTCGGGCTGTCGGACACCCCGACACCGATGGCCTGCCCGCCGCCGCGCTTGACGACGGGCACGTAGAAGAAGAACTTCCCGTCCCGCTCGACGACCTGCCCGGCCCAGGCGTCGGCCTGCGCCCAGGAGAACGTCGCCAGGCTCATGGGGGAGCCGTGGTCGGTCCAGTTCGCCATGTCGGTCGTCGAGAAGACGCGCCAGTCGCGCATCGTGAACCACGTCGAGCCGTCCTCGTCGTGCGTCGTGTAGACGTACAGGCGGCCGTCGTGGACGAGCGGCGCGGGGTCGGCCGTGTAGATCGTCTGGACGATCGGGTTGTCGGCCTGCGCCGGGACGGCGAGGGCGACGGGCACGAGCAGGGCCGCGGCCGCCAGCGCGGCCACCCGCCACCGGCGGTTCACCGACGGCTCCAGACCTGGTTCGCCGAACCCGTGCAGTGCCACAGCAGCACGCCCGTGCCGTTGGCCGTGAGGTTGCGGTCCACGTCGAGGCACAGGCCCGACGCGACGCCGCGGATCGTGCCGTTCGACTGCGTGGTCCACTGCTGGTTGGTGCCGCCGTGGCAGTCGTACAGCTGGACGGCGGTGCCGGCGGACGCGCCGTTCGGGGCGTCGAGGCACCGGCCGAGCACGCGCAGCGTGGCGCCGTCGGCGGCCCAGCGCTGGTTGTCGCGCCCGTGGCAGTCCCAGATCACGGGCCGGGTGCCGTTGGTCGTCGCGCTGTTCGGCGCGTCGAGGCACCGCCCGGAGGCGGCGCTGACCAGCGCGAACGACGATCCCGGGGGCGTCGTCGGCGTGGGAGTCGGCGACGTGGTCGGCGTCGGTCCCGGGTTGCTGCCCGGCGTGACGCGGTACAGCGCCACCCCGTGCGCCGGGACGGTCGTCGTGATGCGGTCCGACGTCTGGCCCGTCGCGCCGCTCCACACCTCGCGGTACGACGCGGTGCCGCCCGGCAGCCCGGCCTCGGCGAGGGTCGCCGAGATGCTGCGCGCGCTGTTGCCGCGGTTGAGCAGCGCGACCGCCGCGGACCCGTCGGCCAGGGGCTTGGCCCAGACCTCGGCGTCGCCGTCGTCCCGCACCCGGTCGGCCTGACGCACGAGCGGGTCCTGGTCGATCGCCAGCACGTCACGGTTGGTGAGGACCGAGCGCACGTCGGCGCTCATGTTCCGGACGTCGTTGCCCATGATGAGGGGCGCCGAGAGCATCGCCCACATGCTCATGTGCGCGCGGTTCTCGGTGGGCGACAGGGTGCCGCGCACGCCCACCATGAGCATGTCGGGGTCGTTGTACTGCCCGGGCCGCGTCCACTCGCGCATCGGCTCGATGACGTCGAGCGCCTCGGTGATGCCGACGAAGCACCACTGGTCGGACGGCGGGCAGCCCGTCGACCAGGCGTCCTTGAGGTCCTCCGACGTGCGCCACATGTCGGCGAACGCGCCCCACCCGGAGTACCGCGGGGCCGTGTTGTCGTGGGCGCTGTTGGGGTTGATCGAGTAGACGATCGGCCGGCCGGTGGCCTTCAGGGCGTCGCCGAACCGCTTGAACAGGTCGACCTGCTCCTGGATGCTGCCGCGCGGGTCGCACCAGTCGTGCTTGACGTAGTCGACGCCCCACGACGCGAAGAGCTGCGCGTCGCGCGTCTCGTTGCCGTTGGACGACGTGCCCGGGCGGTTGTTGAAGTACTGGTCGCAGGTCTTCTCCCGCGGCGCGTGGTACAGCCCGAACTTCAGGCCCTTGGAGTGGATGTAGTCGCCGAGGGCCTTCATGCCGGACGGGAAGCGCGACGTGTGGGGCCGCAGGTTGCCGTCCGGGCCGCGGGTGTCCTGCATCCAGCAGTCGTCGACGACGACGTACTGGTAGCCCGCGGCCGCCAGGCCCGTGCTCACCATCGCGTCGGCGGTCTGCCGGATCATCTGCTCGTTGATGTTGCAGTAGAAGGTGTTCCAGGAGTTCCAGCCCAGCGGGGGCAGGGGCGCGGGCTCGTCGACGGTGGGGGCGGGTGCCGCGGCGGCGGGCGCGACGGGGGACGCGAGCGCGGGGGAGGCGAGCAGCAGGAGCGCGAGCGCGAGCGCGTGCAGCCTGCCGTGTGGACGGGTGCGGGACACGGAGGTCTCCTCGGCGGACGTGGCCCGAGCGGGCCGGGTCGACCCCCCGGGCGGCGGTGCCCGGCGGGTGTCACGACCGCGGTGCGTCGGGGGCTGCGCCGGGTGCCCGACGTCGTCGTCGGGTGGGTGCACTGCTCCGCGGCCGTGAACGTTCACAACGTGCAGCTCGAGGCTCGTCCCGCGCGCGCGGCCCCGTCCAGTGCCGAAACCTTTCGCGGCCGTCCGCAGATCGCTGAACAAGGCCTTCCGCCGCTGATGACGGCGCGGTAGCGGCAGAAGGCCTTGCCCGGCGCAGCAGTCAGGTGAGGATGATCAGTTGCGCGGTCGCGCGGGTCATGGCCACGTAGCGGTCGACCGTCGCCGCGACGCCGTCGCCCCACGTGCCGGGCGCGACCAGCACGACGAGGTCGAACTCCAGGCCCTTCGCGAGCGTCGGCGTCAGCACGCGCACGCGGTCGCGGGAGGCCACGTCGACGTCCCCGATCACGCACGCCACGCCCCCGTGCGCCGCGAGCCAGACGTCGAGCACGTCCTCGAGCTCCGCGACGCCACCGTGCCGCACCGGGACGCCGGTCGAGCGGATCGACGTCGGCACGTTCGCGTCCGGCACCGCCGCGCGGATCACCGGCTCGGCAGCCGCCATCACCTCGGCCGGCGTGCGGTAGTTGACGGTGAGCGTCGCGACCTCGACGTCCCGCAGCCCGACGCGCTCGAGCCGCTCGGGCCACGACTCCGCGAACCCCGCGCGCGCCTGCGCGCGGTCCCCGACGACCGTGAACGACCGCGACGGGCACCGCGCCAGCAGCATCTGCCACTGCGCGTCGGTGAGCTCCTGCGCCTCGTCGACGACGACGTGCGCGAACGGCCCCGCGAGCCGGTCGGGCGCGGGGCGCGGGACGGCGTCGTGGTCGACGAGCGCGTCGCGCAGGTCGCTCTGGACGAGCGCCTTCATGACGCCGAGCTCGGAGTCGTCCGTCGCCGCGAGGTAGTCGACGACGTCCGCCATGTACGCGCGGTCGGCCTCCTCCGCGGCCGCCCGCTCGCGCTCGCGCCGCGGCGCCTCGGGATCCCCGACACGTCGCCGGGCGGCGTCCAGGAGTGGCAGGTCGGCGTCCGTCCACGCGTGGGCGTCGTCGCGCTGCAGCGCGCGCACGTCGTCCGGCGTCAGCCACGGCGCGCACAGCCGCAGGTACGCCGGCACGGACCACAGGTCGGCGACCACGTCCGGCCCGTCGAGCAGCGGCCAGTGCCGCCCGAACGTGCGCGTCAGGCCGCGGTCGCGCAGCAGCGCCCGGCGCAGCTCACCGGCGGGGACGTCCCCGCCGACCCGCTCGGCCACCGTCTCGACGAGCGCCTCCCACACCTCGTCGCGCGCCTCGTCGTGCGGCGTCCCGGGCTCCGCCGCGGCGAACGCGGCGGCCCAGTCGGCGGCCGTCAGCACGACGTCGTCCCACGGCGTCTCCACGACGACGTCGTGCACCGGCGGGCGCTCGGAGAACGCGACCGCGGGCTCGACCGCCCGCACCATCGCCGCCGTCGACTTCAGCGCGGCCACGTGCGGGTCGGGCTCGGGCCGCGCGTCGGCGCCCTCGGGGACGAGGTCGCGCAACGTGCACGTCACGACGCCCTCCTCGCCGAGCGCCGGCAGCACGTCGGCCACGTAGTCGAGGTAGGGGCGGTGCGGACCCACGACGAGCACGCCGCCGCGCCGCCCGAGGTGCGGGTCCGCGTGCAGCAGGTACGCCGCGCGGTGCAGCGCGACGACCGTCTTGCCCGTGCCGGGGCCGCCGTCGACGACGTGCGCGCCCCGCCACGGCGCACGGATCGCCGCGTCCTGGTCGGCCGCGATCGTCGTCAGCACGTCGCGCATGCGCGCCGAGCGGTCCGCACCCAGGCTCGTGAGGAACGCCGACTGGTCGTCGGGGGCCACGCCGTCGACCCCCGCGCCGGGCGTGAGCACCTCGTCCCAGTAGTCCACGACGCGCCCGCCGGCCCACCGGTACCGGCGTCGGCTCACGAGCCCCATCGGCTGCGCGAGCGTCGCGGCGAAGAACGGCTCGGCGGCCGGCGAGCGCCAGTCCGCGAGCAGGCGTGTGCCGTCGGGGGCGGTCAGCCCCGTGCGGCCGACGTACACGCGCCGCCCCGCGGTGTCGACCGTGCGCCCCAGGCACAGGTCGAGCCCGAACCGCCGCAGCAGCCGCAGCCGGGCGGTCAGGCGGTGCACCTCCTGGTCCCGCTCGACGGCCCGCGTCCCGCCACCCGCGGGGGCGCGTCGCGCGGCGGCCAGCCGCTCGGTGAGGTCGTCCAGCTGTGCCCGCAGCGCGTGGGTGACGGCGTCGAGGTGGGCCTCGTCGTCGGCGACGAGCGCCGGGTCGGCCTTCGCCCCACGCGCGTCGGGAAGGGCGAAGGTGCTGGTCACGGGCAGGCTCACGACGGCGCTCCGGGGGTCCTCGTCGGGTCCGTGCCCACCCGGGCGCGGCTGACGACCGACGATCCTGCGCCCGGACGGGGGCCTTGCCGCAAGCCCCCCGGTGCTCTATACGTTGAAGAGGGACGACGGGCCGAGCGCGCGGTCGTGCCGGTGAGCGTCGTCCGGGAGCGGCGGAAGGCCGTGCTCGGCGGTCACGGGCGGGGCGCGCTGCCGCCGAAGCCCGTCCAGCGCAGGTCCGGGGGCAGGTGGCCCATGTCGTTGAGGACGACGAGGGTCGGCGGCACGCCGTCGCGGTGCTCGATCACGGTCAGGGCCGCGTTGCCGCTGTTCAGACCCAGCCAGCGGGCGTCGGGCGCGTCCAGCGCGTGCCGCACCAGCCACGCGACCTGGAACCCGTGCGTGACGAGCACCTCGTGCGTCTCGACGGGCGCGGGCGTCGTGAAGCGGGCGACCAGCGCGTCCGCCAGCGCCCGGCCCGCGGCCGCCTCGGCCGCGTCGTAGCCGTCGAAGAAGCCACGCAGCGGCGCGGGGATCTCGCCGGGTTCCGGGACGTGCGGGACGTGGTCGACGAGCTCGTCGGCCGGCGCGACCGGCACGCCCGGCAGGTGAGCGGCGATCACGTGCGCGCTCGCGACCGCGCGCGGCAGCGGCGAGTGCCACAGCGCGTTGACGGGCAGGCCGGCGAGCCGCGCGCCCAGCAGCTCGCACTGCCGGCGGCCGGTCGGGGTCAGCTCGCCGAACGCGTCGGCGTCGCCGTGACGGACGAGGTACAGGTGGCGGGTCGGCACGGCGCTCCTCAGGGGTGGGGCACGACGGTGCCGGCGGCGCCGTCGAGCGTGACCAGGGCTCCGTCGCGCAGGCGACGGGTCGCGTCGGTGACGCCGAGGACGGCCGGCACACCGCGCTCGCGGGCGACGATCGCGGCGTGCGAGAGCAGCCCGCCGGTCTCGGTGACGACGCCCGCGACGACGCCCAGCAGCGGCGTCCACGACGGGTCGGTCCACGGGCAGACCAGCACGTCACCGGGCCGCACACGCGCGAAGTCGGCAGGGCCGCGCACGACGCGCACCGGACCGGTCGCGGTGCCGCGGCTGCCCGGGGTGCCGACGAGGGGGCCGACGAGGGTGGCGGGCGACGGCCTCGCGGCGGCGGCGCCCCCGGTGCGGCCTGCGGCCGGCGGCCGGGGCGGTGCCGCCGTCACGGGACGGGCCTGCAGCACCCACGGCACGCCGCCCGCGAGCGCCCACTCCACGTCCTGCGCCCGGCCGAGCGCGTCGGCGGCCCGCCGTGCCAGTGCGGCGATCCGGCGCACGTCGTCCTCGTCCAGGGTGCGGCGCGCGCGGTCCGCGGTCGGGACGTCGCGAACGACCGTCTCCGCGCCGGAGCGGTCGACGCGCGTGCGCTTGTCGGCGACGACGCAGGTCACGGTGCCGTCGGCCGCGAGCCGGTAGGCGTCGGGCGTCACGGTGCCGCCGACGACCCCGACCCCGAGCCCCCACGCGGCGTCGACGAGCACGTCCTCGCCGGGGTCGTCCGGCGTGAACGCGACGCCGGCGACGTCGGCGTCGACGAGCCGTTGCACGAGGACGGCCATCGCGGGCTCGTCGGGCGACCGGGCCGCCTCCCGGTAGGCCCGCGCGCGGGGGGACCACAGGGACGCGCGGCAGGCGCGCACCGCGTCGAGGACCGCGTCGGCGCCCCGGACCGCCAGGACGGTCTCGTGCTGCCCGGCCCCCGACGCGTCGGCCCCGTCCTCGCCGCGCGCGGACGACCGGACGGCGACCGGGCCGCCGCCGAGGTGCGCCAGCGCGGCGCGCAGGTCGTCGCGGAGCGTCGCGTCGGTGTCGCGCGCGAACGGCACGACGACCCCCGCGGGCACCGGCAGCCCGGCGCGCAGGAGCGTGGCGAGGTGCGCGGCCTTGGCGCCGCAGGTCGACGCGACGGCGTCCGGGAGCGGGACGAGCACCGGCTCCTCCTCAACAGATCGTTGACAACGTTCCGTTGACTCTGCACTATCGACGCGTGGACAGCAAGGACCAGGTCGCCCGCGCCGACCAGGCGCAGGCACGCCGCGAGGCCGACGCCCGCACGCACCTGCTCGGCCTCGGCGCCGACACCCTCCCCGACCGGCCGTGGCGCCCGGCCCCCGTGCCGCCGTCGGCGGTCGACCTCGTGCAGTACGCGGTGCACCGCTCGGGGGACCTCGCACCCGACGACGTCCTGCAGGCGCTCGCCCTGCTGCCGGCGGCGCGCGCCGAGGTCGACGGGCTCGAGGACGGCCTGCTGTTCGTCGCGCGCAGCGCGGGCCTGACGTGGGCGCAGATCGCGCAGGCCATGGGCTTCCGGTCGCCGCAGGCCTGCCAGCAGCACTGGGCGAGGCTGAGCGCCCGCCGAGGCGCGGACGCATGACGACCGAGCTGCTCGTGCTGCACGCGGTGCGGATCCTGGGGTTCGCGGACGACGCGGCCGTCGCCCGGCGCTTCGCGCTCGACCCCGCGACGACCGGCGAGCTGTTGCTCGACGCGCAGGCGTCCGGGCTGGTCGACCGCGCGCAGTTCGCGGACCTCGCGGGCTGGTCCCTCACCGCGCGCGGCCGCGCCCGCGGTGAGGCGCTGCTCGCCGACGAGCTCGACCGCGCCGGTGCGCGCGCGACCGTCCGCGACGTCCACCGTGCGTTCCTGCCCCTCAACGCCCGTCTGCGCCAGGCGTGCACCGACTGGCAGCTGCGGCCCGTGCCCACGGACGCGCTCGCCGCCAACGACCACACCGACGCCGCGTGGGACGTCCGCGTGCTCGACGACCTGGCCGCCGTCGAGTTGGGCCTCGCCCCGCTCGCGGCCCGGCTCGCCGACGTGCTGCCCCGCTTCGCGGGCTACGACGACCGGTTCGCGGCCGCCCGGCGCCGCGCCGCCGCCGGCGACGGGCGCTGGGTCGACGCCACCGACGTCGACTCGTGCCACCGCGTCTGGTTCGAGCTCCACGAGGACCTCGTCGCCACGCTCGGCCTCGACCGCCGCACCGAGACCTGATCCGGGCCACTCCGTCACCGGCCGCCCTCTCACCGGAGGTGGGGCTGGATCGACGTCTCGCGCCCACGGGGGAGTGGGGGTGGGGTGGGGCGGGCTGGATCGACGTCTCGCGCCCCCATTGGTCGCGAGCCGTCGATCCGGCCCCGGCGTGGGAGAGCACTGCCGTCAGGCCGTCAGGCCGTCAGGCCGTCAGGGCGTCAGGGCGTCAGGTGCGGTCGTCCGCGGGCTCGGTCCGCTCCGCGTCGGCCCCCGGGTCGACGGTGGGCGCGGCCGCAGGCGCACCGCCGGTCGGCAGGGATGCGGGCGGGGGAGCGGCGTCGGACGCCTCGATGGTGACGGCCGGCTCGTCGCCGCCCTCACCGTCGGCGCCCTCGTCCTGCGGCTGGTCGGCCGGCCCGCCCGGCACCACCACGGACGTCTCCGGCTCGGGGTGCCGACGCCCCTGCACGACGATCAGCGTCACGCCCGCGGCGACGGCAGCCAGCGCACCCCAGACGTTCGCGGGCAGGCCGAGCGGCGTGACGCTCGTCGGGTCGATGCGCAGCATCTCGAGCCACACGCGTGCGGCGCCGTACCAGACGAGGTACACGCCGAACGCGCGGCCCCAGCGCAGCGCGAACCGCCGCTCGAGCCACAGGATCACCGCGATGCCGAGGAGGTTCCAGAGCATCTCGTAGAGGAACAGCGGGTGGAACAGCGTGTCCGGCGGCAGGTCCGGCGGGAACGCGCCGTTGTCCGGGGGGATCTCGAGGCCCCACGGCAGGGTCGTCGGGGCGCCGTACAGCTCGTGGTTGAACCAGTTGCCCAGCCGGCCGATCGCCTGCGCGAGGAGCATCGCGGGCGCGAGCGCGTCGGCGAACGACCACAGCCGGACGCCGGCCCGTCGGCACGCGATGGCGGCGCCGACCGTGCCGCCGATCAGCGAGCCGAGGATGGCGATGCCGCCCTCCCACACGTACAGCACCTCGACGAGGTTCTTGCCCGGCCCGACGTAGTCGGACCAGTGCGTCAGCACGTGGTAGATCCGCGCGCCGACGATCCCGAACGGCACGGCCCACAGGGCGATGTCCTCCACGACCCCGGGCGGCCCGCCGCGGGCGGTCAGCCGGCGGCTCGTCAGCCAGATGGCGGCCGCGATGCCCGTGAGCAGGCACAACGCGTAGGTGTGGATGGTCAGGGGGCCGAGGGAGAAGCCGGACCATGCCAGGTCGGGGCTGGGGATGCCGAGGTGCACGCCTCAGCATCCCCTGTCCCGGGGGGTCGTCGCACCCGTCCCCGGGACGACACGCGCCCGGGTGCGGGCCCGGGAGGTCGGTGCGACGGTGGGGTGATGAGCGACTCCACCACGGCCTACGACCCCGCCGACGACCCCGACGCCGACCCCGCGAACCTCAACCCCCGCACGGGCGCCGCGGCGGCCGGAGGCGCCGACGACGACGCCGACACCGACGCCGAACCGGCCAACCTCAACCCCCGGGAGGACGCGTGAGCGAGACCCTGCCCGACAGCTTCGACGAGAAGCAGCCCGACGTCCCCTCCCTCGGCGTCGACCCGGACCCGCTGCCCGACGACCACGAGGGCGACGCTCCCGAGGGGGCGGACGGCACGGGCTCGCCGGACGTGCCGCGGACCTCCTGACCGGCCACCGGTCGACCACCGGGACGTCGTGCCGCGCAGCCCGCTGACCTGCGACGTCGTCAGCCCGCTGACCTGCGACCTCTCCTGGGCGCGGGCGTGGAGCGGCGTCCCGTTCCGGTGGCGGGCGCACGGTCGCCGGGTCACGATGGGCACGCGTCGATCCGGGGCGCTCCACTGCTCAGGAGGAACGATGACCACCCAGCTGCCGTCCGCGGCTCCCCTCACGGCGGGGCCGCAGTCGCCCATGCCGCTGCCCACGCCGCGCGGCCCGGTGAGCGACACGCTGCTGCGGGTGCTCGCCGGCACCACCGAGCCCGCCGCGCTGCACGAGGAGGTCGCGGGCGTGCTGGCCGCGCCCACCGGCTCGTGGCTGGAGCACGACGACGTCCAGCTCACGCTGACGTGCATGTACGAGCTGCACTACCGCGGGCTCGACGGCGTCGACGACGACTGGGAGTGGCAGCCGGACGTCCTCGCGGCCCGGGCCGAGCTCGAGCGCGCCGTCGAGGCGGAGCTGCGCGAGCGCGTGCGCGTCGACGTTCCCGTCGACACGTCCGCGGGGGCCGTCGCGCAGACGCTGTTCGCGCTCGCCGCCGCCGACGACGGTCCGAGCATGTCCCGCTGGATCGCGCGCCGCGCGCAGCGCCGGCACCTCGAGGAGCTCCTCGTGCACCGGTCGCTGTACCAGCTGAAGGAGGCGGACCCGCACACGTGGTCCGTGCCGCGCCTCGGCGGCGCGCCGAAGGTCGCGCTCATGGAGATCCAGTCGGACGAGTACGGCGCGGGGGACCCCGAGCGGCAGCACGCGGCCCTGTTCGCGCAGGCCATGCGCGGCCTCGGGCTCGACGACACGTACGGCCGCTACGTCGACCACGTGCCGGCGATCACGCTCGCGCACCCCAACGTCATGTCGATGCTCGGCCTGCACCGCCGGCTGCGCGGGGCGATCGTCGGGCACCTCGCGGCGTTCGAGATGACGTCGTCGATCCCCAACCGCCTGTACGGCAACGGCATGCGCCGCGTGGGGCTGGGCGAGGACGTCACGGAGTACTTCGACGAGCACGTCGAGGCCGACGCGGTGCACGAGCAGATCGCCGGGCGTGACATGGCCGGCAGGCTCGTCGAGCAGGACCCGAGGCTCGGTGGTGACGTGATGTGGGGCGCGGCGGTGTGCCTCGCGCTCGACGGGTGGTGGGCGCAGCACGTGCTGGAGCGCTGGGAGGCCGGCGAGCCGTCGCTGCGGGAGCCGCTGCGGTGACGGCACCCGACGGCCCGTCGGCGCCCACGTCGCGTCCCGCGCGCGTGCGGATCACCCCGTGCCAGGACGGCCCGCTCCTGGTGCGCGGCCCCGTCGAGCTCGTCGGCGCGGACGGCGAGGCGATCGTGCCGCGCCGCCGGACGGTCGCGCTGTGCCGCTGCGGCGGCACGGGCACCCCGCCGTGGTGCGACGGCACGCACAAGGTCAACGGCTTCCGCACCCAGGACTGACGCCCGCCCGGCACCCCTCCCCGCCGGGCCGAGCCCGGTGGCGGGCGAGCCCGGCGGGGGCCGCGTGATGTCAGTCGCGCGGCAGGACCGTGAGGACGCGCTCGACGTGGGCGCGGAACTCCTCCATGAACCCGCGCAGGAACGACTTGGTGTCCTCGTCGGTGACCTCGCCGTCTTCCGTGTACACCTCGGGCTTGAACCAGATGTACGCCTCCGGCGCGGTCATCTGCCGGGCGTTGCAGAACGTCAGCACGCCGCGCAGGCTCTGCTGCGCGACGGCCGTGCCGATCTGCCCGATCGACGCGCCGATCACGGCGGCCGGCATGTGGTCGAACGAGTTCTGGCCCCACGGGCGCGAGGCCCAGTCGATCGCGTTCTTCAGCGCCCCGGGGATGGACCGGTTGTACTCGGGCGTGATGAACAGGACGGCGTCGGCGCCGGCGAGCGCGTCCTTCAGTGCCCGTGCCTCGGGCGGGTAGTCCTCGTCGAAGTCGGGGCTGTACAGCGGCAGGTCGCCGATGGGGATCTCGGTGAACTCCAGGTCGTCGGGCGCGAGGCGGATCAGCGCCTTGCTGAGCGTGCGGTTGATCGACGTGGACGACAGGCTGCCGACGAAGTACGCGACCTGGTACGTGCTCATGGGGACCTCCGTCGGTGAGTGGGTCGGGTGCTGCGGGCCTGGCTCTCCGCGGACCCGTCGTCCACGATCCCGCCGAGCCGCCGCGCGCGCCACCGGTGCGGCGCCGGGCCCCGGCCCGGTGTCAGCGGCGGCGCAGTCGCACATCAGCAGCGCGGGCGGGGTGTCGAACTTCTCGCCGGGGGCAGGTCCGTCCCGGGCGGCCCGGTGCGCGCGGCGCGCCGCGGCACGGGCTCGCGCGGAGCGGCCCGAGGACCGCAGGTAGTGTCGATTTATGGCACAGGTTCTCCACGTCTCCGTCCACGGATCCGACGACGCCGTCGGTACGCAGGACGCCCCGCTGCGCACCATCGACCGCGCAGCCCGGCTCGCGCGCCCCGGTGACACGGTCACCGTGCACGCCGGCACGTACCGCGAGTGGGTCCGCCCGCGCCGCAGCGGCCGCGGCGAGAACCGCCGCATCACCTACCAGGCGGCGCCCGGCGAGCACGTGCGCATCACGGGCTCCGAGCAGGTGACCGGCTGGGAGTCCCTGGGTGGCGGCGTGTGGCGCGTCGAGGTGCCGAACGCCCTGTTCGGTGAGTTCAACCCCTTCGCCGTCGAGGTCGACGGCGACTGGATCGTGCGCCCGGGGCGCGACGAGCCGAAGAAGCACCTGGGTGCGGTGTACCTCGACGGGCGTCGCCTGCACGAGGTCGCGACGGCCGACGAGGTCCCGGACGCCCCGCGCCGCGAGGAGATCGTCGACGACTGGACCGGCACCGTCGTGCCCGTCCCGGACCCCGACCGGACGCCGCGCGTGTGGCACGCCGAGGTCGGCGCCGACGTCACGACGATCACCGCGAGCTTCGGCGACGCCGACCCGAACGCGGCGCTCACCGAGATCAACGTGCGCCCGACCGTGTTCTGGCCGCAGGACCACCACGTCGACTTCATCACCGTCCGCGGCTTCGAACTGTGCCAGGCGGCCACGCAGTGGGCGCCCCCGACCGCGAACCAGCCCGGCCTCATCGGGCCCAACTGGGCGCGCGGCTGGGTCATCGAGCACAACGACATCCACGACGCCACGTGCTCGGCGGTCTCGCTGGGCAAGGAGGCGTCGACGGGCGACAACTACGCCACCGACCGCGGCGACAAGCCCGGGTACCAGTACCAGCTGGAGTCGGTGTTCTCGGCGCGGCAGATCGGCTGGGACCGCGAGCACATCGGCTCGCACGTGGTGCGGGACAACCACATCCACCACTGCGGCCAGAACGCGGTCGTCGGGCACCTGGGTTGCGTGTTCTCGCGCATCGAGCGCAACCACATCCACGACATCGCCAACGACCGCGCGTTCTACGGCCACGAGATCGCGGGCATCAAGCTGCACGCGCCCATCGACGTCGTCATCGCCGACAACCGCATCCACGACTGCTCGCTCGGCATCTGGCTGGACTGGCAGACGCAGGGCACGCGCATCACGCGCAACGTGCTGTGGGCCAACAGCCGCGACCTGTTCATCGAGGTCAGCCACGGCCCGTACGTCGTCGACCACAACGTGCTGACGTCGCCGGTGTCCGTGGAGAACCACTCGCAGGGCGGCGCGTACGTGCGCAACCTGCTGTGCGGGACGGTCAACCTCAAGCAGATGCTCGACCGCGCGACGCCCTACCACCGCGCGCACTCCACCGACGTGGCGGGGTACGCGATCATCCTCACCGGTGACGACCGGTGGATCGGCAACGTGTTCGCCGGCGGTGACCTCGACAAGGCGTACCACCCGGACTCGTGGGGCCGGATCGGGTCGCAGACGGGCACCGCGGCGTACGACGGGTTCCCGACGAGCCTCGAGCAGTACCTCACGGAGATGGGGGACCGCTGGGACGGCGACCACAACCGCTTCGGCAGCCGCGTGCAGCCGTACTGCTCGCGCGGCAACGTCTTCGCCGGCGGGGCGCGCCCGGCGGACGTCGAGGTCGACCCCCTGGTGCTCGACGGCACGCCGCGCGTCGAGGTCGTCACGCAGGGCGACGAGGTGTGGCTCGAGGTCGACGTGCCCGGCGCCGACGCGGCCGTACTGGACGCGCTCACGGGGGCGGACCTGCCCCCCGTGCGACTGGTGGGCCTGGAGTTCGAGGACGTCGACGGCAGCCCCACGGCGTTCGACACGGACGTCGCCGGCGAGCAGCTCGACGGCCCGCACCCCGCGGGCCCGCTCGCGGGCGGCCTGAAGAGCGCGCGCCTGCGTCTGCTGTAGGTCGCACCGCCCGCGAGATCGAGGTTCCGTGGCATCCGCGTCCCGGATACCTCGATCTCGTGGGGGTCAGGCGCGGGCGCGTCCCACGCCCGGCACGAACCGGCCGACGCGGGCCGCGTAGGCGGCGTAGGCCTCGCCGTGGGCGCGGCGCAGGTACGGCTCCTCGACGACGCGGACCTGCAGCTGGACCGCGACGACGAGGCAGGCGAGCGCGGCGAGCGTGACGACCGTCGGCGCGAGCAGCACCACACCGACGAGGGCCGTGGCCATCGCGGTGAAGACCGGGTTGCGCACGAGCGCGAAGGTACCGGTCGTCACGAGGTCGGTGCGTTCGTCCGCGTCGACGCCGATGCGCCACGACGCGCCCATGCCGGCCTGCGCGGCGAGCGTCGCGAGGAACCCCACGACGGCCACGGCGAGCCCGAGCCACGCGACGGAGCCCGGTAGCGCCGCGGGTGCCGGGCCGACGCCCACGGCGGCGAGCGCGGGCCCCGCGGCGCCGAGGACGATCGCCGCCGCGAAGAGCGCGCCACCCCACCACTCGGCGGACCCGGGGGCACCGGACAGGCCGCGCCACCCGGTGCTGCCCGTGCGGCGGCGGTGCAGCCAGGTGCGGATGCCGAACGCGGCGACGACGCCGACGAGGTAGAGGACCAGGCCGGTCGCGGCGGCGGTCGTCGGGGTCATCGGGGGGTCTCCTCGGTGGCGTCGTGCGGCGTGGCCGACGTGGGGGTCGTGCCCGCGCCCGTCGTCGGGCACAGCGTCACCGCGTCACCCGTGAGGACGAGGACGCGCTCGGCGGCGGCCAGGACGTCCAGGAGCGCCGCGGGGTGGGTGAGGCGGAACAGCGAGGAGCGCCCCTCGGAGCGTGACTCGACGAGTCCGCAGTCGCGCAGGCACGCGAGGTGCTTGGACACGGTCGACTGTGCGAGCCCCAGGTGCGCGGTGAGGTCCACCACGCGGTGCTCGCCGAGGGCGAGGTGCTGCAGGATCGTGAGCCGCGAGGGGTCGCCGAACGCCCGGAACAGGCACGCGGCGGCGCTCAGCCCCTGACCGGCGGCATCGCCGCCGTTCTCTGTCATCGTCATAGGGCGATGCTAGACGGGTGCTGCACCCCGACGGAAGGGGTGGGCAGGGTTCGTCGCGCTCAGCGGAACCCACCCTCTGCGCACCCGTTCCGCCGCGGCGCCGGCGCGAGGTGCGTGCGGTCGTCGCCTAGCCTGGGCGGGCGCCGCACGCCGTCGATCCGCGCGCACGCCCGTCGACGAGCCGGTGACGTGCGCGGCCCGCCCTCGCCGCGCTCCTCCCGCCCCCGAACGGACCACCCGCATGCCCGACGCCCCCCGCCCGCCCCTGCCCTCCGGCAGCGGCGCCGACGACGCGCCGGACGACGTCGCCCCGGCGCCCCGCTCGACCGCCGCCGGCACGCCCGCCGCCGACGGCGCCACTCACGCCACCCCTGCCCCCGGCCCGCCCGAGGCCGACACGTCGCACTCCGTCCTCGCCGCCCTGCGCTCGCCGCGGCGCCTGCGGACCGAGCTGCTCGCCGGGCTCGTCGTGGCGCTCGCGCTCATCCCCGAGGCGATCGCGTTCTCCGTCATCGCGGGCGTCGACCCGCGCGTGGGCCTGTTCGCGTCGTTCACGATGGCCGTGAGCATCGCGTTCCTCGGCGGACGGCCCGCGATGATCTCCGCGGCGACCGGTGCCGTCGCGCTGGTCGTGGCCCCGGTTGCCCCGCGCCACGGGCTCGACTTCCTCCTGGCGACGATCGTGCTGGCCGGTGTGCTCCAGGTGCTGCTCGGGCTGCTGGGCGTCGCACGGCTGATGCGGTTCGTGCCGCGCTCGGTGATGGTCGGGTTCGTCAACGCGCTGGCGATGCTCGTGTTCATGTCGCAGGTGCCGCACCTGACGGGCGTGCCGTTCCTCGTCTACCCGCTGGTCGCCGCCGGCGTCGTCGTGATCGTGCTGCTGCCACGCTGGACGACGGTCGTGCCGGCGCCCCTCGTCGCGGTCGTCCTGCTCACCGCCGCCACCGTCCTGGGCGCGCTGCAGGTCCCGACGGTCGGCGACGAGGGCGAGCTGCCGGAGTCCCTGCCGGTGCTCCACGTGCCCGACGTGCCGTTCACGCTCGAGACCCTGCGGATCATCGCGCCGTACGCGCTCGCGGTCGCGCTCGTCGGCCTCCTGGAGTCGCTGCTGACCGCCAAGCTCGTCGACGACGTCACCGACACGCACTCGGACAAGACGCGCGAGGCGTGGGGCCAGGGCGGCGCCAACATCGTCACCGGCATGCTCGGCGGCATGGGCGGCTGCGCCGTCATCGGCCAGACGATGATGAACGTCAAGATCTCCGGCGCCCGCACGCGCATCTCGACGTTCCTTGCCGGGGTCTTCCTGCTCGTCCTCGTCGTGGGGCTCGGCGACGTCGTCGCGGTCGTGCCGATGGCCGCGCTGGTCGCGGTGATGATCATGGTGTCCGTCGGTGCGTTCGACTGGCACTCGGTCCACCCGCGCACGCTGCGCCGCATGCCCCGCTCGGAGACGGCCGTGATGCTCACGACCGTGCTCGTCACGGTCGTGTCGCACAACCTCGCGTTCGGCGTCGGTGCGGGCGTGCTGCTGGCGACCCTGCTGTTCGTGCGGCGCGTCGCGCACGTCACCACGGTCACACGGCTCGACGGCGACGACGACGGGCCGCGCGTGTACGCCGTCGAGGGTGCGCTGTTCTTCGCGTCGTCCAACGACCTCGTCTACCGGTTCGACTACGCCGGGGACCCGCAGGACGTCGTCATCGACCTGTCGAAGGCGCACGTGTGGGACGCGTCGGCCGTCGCCACGCTCGACGCGATCCGCCACAAGTACGCGTCGAAGGGCAAGACCGTGACGATCGTGGGCACGGACCCGGTCAGCGCGGAGCGCATGGTGCGGATGGCGGGGGAGCCGGGCGGCGGGCACTGAGGCCCGTCGGCCTCACGCGTCCAGCGCTCCCCGCACCACCGACACCCCGGAGTGCGCCGGCTCGCCGTCCAGCGGCTCGTCGCTGACGTCCACGACGGGGAACTCCGCCAGGTCGACGCCCGCCGGGACCGCGAACTCGCCGCTGGTCCCGTCGAGCATGCCCAGGCTCACCAGCCCGGACACGTCCGGCTTGAGCAGCCACACCTCCAGCAGCCCGTCGGCCGCGGGGGCGCCGTCGAGGTCGACGACGAGCGTGCGCGAGCCGTCCGCGGCGGTGCGCACCTGCGCGGTCCCGGTCTCGGCCCATCCCGGCAGCGGCTCGAGGACGGCACTGGCCAGCACGGTCGTCACCGCGGGGCGGTTCTGCCACCAGGCCGTGGCGCCGGCGCCGCCGACGACGAGCCCGGTGGCCGCCGCGACGGCGAGCCACGCGG
This sequence comes from Cellulomonas flavigena DSM 20109, assembly GCF_000092865.1. GTDB lineage: Bacteria > Actinomycetota > Actinomycetes > Actinomycetales > Cellulomonadaceae > Cellulomonas > Cellulomonas flavigena. Next base: position 502,679 of record NC_014151.1, read on the forward strand.
AGCGCGGGCGGCGGCGCGACGCCAGCGGTGTCACGGTCGCGAGGTCGGGGCCGGCGGCGGCGGGCTCCCCGCGCTCGGCGACGCGGACGTCACCGCGGGCGGCCGCGTGCGCGCGCTCGCCCAGGTCCAGCTCGGCGGCGACCCGCTGCCACACCGCGGGCGGCGGTGCGACGAGCGTCGACGGGCCGGACTCGCGGGCCAGGTCGGCGACGCCGCGCAGGGCGTCGACCTCACCGGTGCAGCGGGTGCAGCCCGCGACGTGCGCCAGCTCGTCACCGGACGCGGCGTGCTCACCGAGCGCGAGGAGGGCGAGCGTGTCGTCGTCCACGTGCAGGTCATCGGACAGCACCATCCACCTCCCATCGGGTCCGCAGGCGCGCCAGGCTACGCCGCACGTGACTCTTGACCGTCCCGAGCGGCAGTCCCATTCTCGCGGCGATCTGGTCGTGCGTGAGGTCGTCGTAGAACGCGAGCCGCAGGATCGTGCGCTGCGGGTCGCCCAGGTCGTCCAGGGCGTCCGCGACCACGACACGGTCCACGACCCGTTGGTCGAGCGTCGTCACCGGCACCCGGTCCGGGTCCGACGCGACCTGCGGCTGCTCGCGCAGCCGGCGGTCGCGCGAGCGCCGCTCGTGGGCGTCCGCCACCGCGTGCCGCGTGATCCCCAGCAGCCACGCGGGCAGTCGCGCGCGGGTGGGGTCGAAGCGGGTGCGTCCCCGCCACGCCTCGACGAACACCTGCTGCGTCACGTCCTCGGCCTCCGAGGCGTTGCCCAGCGAGCGCAGCGCCACCGTGTGCACGAGCGACGACCAGCGGCGGTACGCCTCGCCGATCGCTGCCTCGTCGCCCGCCACGAACGCGCGCCCGAGCTCGTCGACGTCGTCGGTCACCGACGCGCTCACCCGCGCTCCCTCCGTCACCGCCTCCGTACCTCGCGCACCGCGTGCGCTCGACGCCGCTCATCATGCACCTGCGGCGTCCACGACGGGGTCGGCAGTCACCGCGACGTTGTCCGCATAGTGCCCCACTTCGCGGTCGAACGCCCCTCCACAGGTGACGAGCACGATCCGGGGGGCACCCGTCCGGTCGAACCACTGGGCGACGGGGGCGTCGGTCTTGGGCACCTGGGTGACCTCCCGCACGACGTACGCGTGCACGGTCCCGTCAGCGGTGGTGACCTCGACACGGGCGCCGACGGCCACGTCGCGCAGCCGGGAGAACGGGCCGATCCCCGTGGTCCAGGAGTCGACGTGGGCGGCGACGACGGTCGCGCCCTCGGGGGTCGCGGGTGCCGGGCCGTAGCGGTACCAGCCGGCGCGGTCGGCGTCCTCGGGGATCTCCATCGTGCCGTCGTCCTCGACGCCCACGGCGTCGACGGGCATGTCGATCCCGAGGTCGGGCACTGCGACCCGCACGGGCGCGGGGGCCGGTGCGGGCAGGGCGTCGAGCCCCGCGTCGACGACGGGCACGTCGGGGACCGCGGGGCCGGGGGGCGGTGGGGTCGGGGTGGTCGACGCGACGGGTGTCGGCGAGGGGGCGGGCGCCGCCGCCTCGGGTGACGTGCCGCACGACGCCGCCGTCGTCACCGCGAGCAGCGCCACCAGCGCCGCCCTCAGGGTCCGTGTCGTCACGTGGTGCTCCTTGGTCCGGGGAGGGGTCCGCCGCGCGCCGGGGGCAGCGCGCGGCGGCCGGCGGTGGACGTGCCCGGCGTCCGACGGGGGGAGCGTCGGTCGCCGGGCACGTCGCACCTCACGTCGCTGGGAAGGTCAGCGACGAGCCGTGGCGCGCTGCGCGACCTGGCGGCCGGCGACGGCCGCACCGGTCAGGCCGGCGGCGACGAGCATGGTCAGCGCGACGGGCAGCGCGGTCGAACGGTCGGCCAGGCCGACCTGGCCGGCCTGGACGCCCGCGGGGTCGGAGTGCAGGCCGGAGACCGTCTGCGACGCGATCGCGAGGTTGCCGGCCTCGGCGGAGCCCCACGCGTAGACGACCGTCAGGGCGCCCTCGGTGACCGGGACGTCCGCCGGGCCGAGCAGGGCCGGCTCGGTGGTGCCCGTGGCGACGACCGAGGCGGAGACCGTGCCGGCGGGCAGGTCGAGGGTCTGCTCGTTCGGGTTGGTGAGGTTCTTCACGACGGCCTGGCCGCCCGCGAGGACGTCCACGCCGGGTGCCGCGGCGACGTGGCGGACCGTGAGGCGGCCCTGGCCGGCGGCGGTCGGCTTGGTGTCGTTGGTGAAGAGCGTGGCGGTCGGGTCGCCGGACGCGTCGAGGTGCGCGACGGCCGTGTAGTTGCCGCCCGCGGCGAGCGTGAGGTCGACCGGGCCGATGGCCGGCGAGGACGCGTCGGCGGCGTCGGCCGCCGTGATGGCCACGGAGTACGTGCCGGCGGGCAGGTCGAGCGGGCCGGCGAGGGTGCCGGGCGTGAAGTCGTCGAGCGTGCGCTCGCCGTTCACCCAGACGTCGACCGTGAGGTCCGGGACGCCGTGCAGCACCGAGAGCTTCGCGGAGCTGCCCGTGGCCGCGGAGGCCGGGAGCGCCGCGATCGAGGCGACGAGACCGAGGGCCAGAGCACCGGCAGCCGTACCGGTGAGGAGTCGTGCGCGCATCGTGGGGTCCTTCCGTGGGGCCCGCGTGGCGGGCGAGGACGTGCTGACACCCCTACTTCCCTCGCGGGTGCGGATCTGGATGCACCTTGGTTGAACTTTCTTCGAAAAAGTTCCTCCGAGGTCGTCGCGGGCGCGTCGGCGGGCACCGCCGGGCGCTCTTCCGGCCGCAGGAAGATCGCCCGAACTTCTCGCGCCGAGCGCTCGCCGCCGGCCCGTCGCGGGGCGACGGTGGGAGGGCGGCACCGCGCCGGTGCCGCACGGCCCGCCCCGGACTCGTGGGGCGCCGCGCGGAAGGAACGGTCATGACGATGCTCGAGATCCCGGCCACGGCGGCCGGTGCCGCGGCACCCACCGCCCACGCGGAGCTGCGCGCCTGGGTCGCCGTCACCGCCGCCCTGACGCAGCCCGACGCCGTGGTCTGGTGCGACGGCTCGCAGGAGGAGTACGCGCGGCTGTGCGAGCTGCTCGTCACCCGGGGCACCTTCGTCCGCCTCGACGCGCAGCGCCGCCCCCGCAGCTTCCTCGCACGCTCGGACCCCGACGACGTCGCGCGCGTCGAGAGCCGCACGTTCATCTGCTCGCAGCGCGAGGACGACGCCGGCCCCACCAACAACTGGCGCGACCCCCACGAGATGCGCACCGAGCTGCGCGAGGTCTTCGCGGGGTCGATGCGCGGGCGCACCATGTACGTCGTCCCGTTCGCGATGGGCCCCGTCGGCTCGCCGCTCGCGGAGTACGGCGTCGAGCTCACCGACTCGCCGTACGTCGTCGTGAGCATGCACCTCATGACGCGGGTCGGGACGGCCGTCCTCGAGCAGCTCGGCACCGACGGCGCGTTCGTGCCCGCGCTGCACAGCGTCGGTGCGCCGCTGGCACCCGGCCAGGACGACGTCCCGTGGCCCTGCAACCCCACCAAGTACGTCGTGCACTTCCCCGAGACCCGCGAGATCTGGTCGTACGGGTCCGGCTACGGCGGCAACGCGCTGCTCGGCAAGAAGTGCTTCGCGCTGCGCATCGCGTCCGTCATGGGCCGCGACGGCGGGTGGCTCGCCGAGCACATGCTGCTGCTGCGCCTCACGTCGCCCGAGGGGCGCGCGTTCCACGTCGCCGCGGCGTTCCCGTCCGCCTGCGGCAAGACGAACCTCGCGATGCTCACGCCCGCGCTGCCGGGCTGGACCGCCGAGACCATCGGCGACGACATCGCGTGGATGCGCCCGGGCCTCGACGGCCGGCTGCGTGCCATCAACCCCGAGGCCGGGTTCTTCGGCGTCGCGCCGGGCACCGGCGTGAGGACCAACCCCACGGCCGTCGCGATGGTCGCGAGCGACACCGTCTTCACCAACGTCGCGCTCACCGACGACGGCGACGTGTGGTGGGAGGGCCTGACAGCCGAGCCGCCCGCGCACCTGGTCGACTGGCAGGGCCGCGACTGGACGCCCGACGCGGGCCGCCCCGCCGCGCACCCCAACTCCCGGTTCACCGTCCGCGCCGACCGCTGCCCGACCATCGCCCCCGACTGGGACGACCCGCAGGGCGTGCCGGTCGACGCGATCCTGTTCGGCGGGCGGCGTCCGTCGGTGGTGCCGCTGGTCGTGCAGGCACGCGACTGGGCCCACGGCGTGCTCATGGGTGCCACGGTCTCCTCCGAGCAGACCGCCGCCGCCGAGGGCACCGTCGGCGAGCTGCGCCGCGACCCGTTCGCGATGCTCCCGTTCTGCGGCTACCACGTGGCCGACCACTGGGCGCACTGGCTGCGCGTCGGTGAGCGGCTCGGGGCCGGCGCGCCGGCGGTGTTCAGCGTCAACTGGTTCCGCACGGACGCCGACGGGCGCTGGCTGTGGCCGGGGTTCGGCGACAACGTGCGGGTGCTCGCGTGGGTACTGGGCCGGGTCGCCGGCACGGCCGAGGCCGTCGACACGCCCGTGGGCCTCGTGCCCGCTCCGGGCGCGCTCGACGTCGGCGGCACCGATGTCACCGACCAGGACCTCGCCGCGCTGCTCCGTGTCGACCCCGACGCCTGGCGCGCCGAGACCGACCGCACCGCCGCGTGGCTCGCGAGCCTCGGCGACCGCGTCCCGGCCCAGGTCACGGCCGCCCTCGCCGACGTCCGCCACCGCCTCACGCCCTGACCCCCCACCCGCGAGCCGTCGATCCCGCCCCGGTGGGGAGGGCTGGATCGACGGCTCGGCAGGAGGGGGGTGCCCCGGCTGCCTCGCGCGGCGTCGATCAGCGCCCGTGGTGGGATTGCGCAAGGTTGGCATTGCGTAAACATGCGCCCTGACCTGCGGATATGGGCAGCCTCGCCTTCCTTGGCGCCGGCGGCGGAGCGGGTCTACCGTCGAGGGGTACGCGCACGCCGCCCGCATCCCGGAGGTCCCCGTGAGCACCCTTGCAGAGCTTCCCGCCGTGGCCGAGTGCTCGGTCGCCGGCTGCTCCTACAACGACCACTCGTCATGCCACGCTGCCGCTGTCACCATCGGTGGCACCGGCGATGCACAGTGCGCCACCTTCATCCCGCTGAGCGTCAAGGGCGGGCTCGACCGCGTCGTGTCGCACGTCGGCGCCTGCCAGCGGCAGGACTGCACGCACAACTCGCACCTCGAGTGCGGCGCACCCTCGGTGCGCATCGGCGCCGGGCGCGACCTCGCGGACTGCCTGACGTACACGGCGCGCCCCGCCTGACGTCCGCCGGTGCCCGCGCGGGCGGCAGCCGACCCGTCGTCGAGCGCTCGACGCGCGGACGCGCCGTGACTGGATCGCTCTCCCGCGTACGGCAGGTGTGACCGGGTCGTCCTCCACGCGGGAGGACGATCCGGTGCGGACTCCTCAGGACCCGGTGAGGTCCAGCAGGGAGCGGACGAGCGCCGCGCCCCGCGGCACGAGCTCGCGCTCGCCCGCCAGGAGGCCGGGCGTCACCGAGCGCAGGCCGGCGGCGTCGTCGATCGCGGCGCGGGGCGACACCTGGCTCGCGTGCAGGAAGGCGGCGAGCAGCGCGCGGGCGGCCTGCGAGTAGTCGCCGCCCGCGTCGACCGCGACCTCCGCGACGAGCAGCGCGGTCACGGCGACGTCGAGCTCTGCGTGCCCGGCGCGGGCGTTGGCCCAGTCCACGAGCGTGGGGCCGTGCTCGGTGAGGACGACGTTGCCCGGGTGCAGGTCGAGGTGCACGACGACGGGGCCGCCCGCGAGCGCCGGCCAGTCGCGGGCGGTCGCGGAGCCCCAGCCCTCGGGGGCCGGGACGTCGTGCAGCAGGTGGTGCAGGTCGGCGAGCACCTGCGCGGCGTCGGCCAGGGTGATCTCCGCAGCGCCGAGCGCCTGCAGGAGCGTGGGCCCGTGCAGCCGGTTCATGACGATGTCGGAGCCGTGGGCGTCGAGCACGTCCGGTGCCGGGAAGTCGTGCGCGCGGACATGGCGCAGCAGCTCGACCTCGGGCGACGCGTCGCGGCCCTCGCGGTACCGACGCAGCACGCGCTCGTCGTCGAGCGCGTAGACGTCGGCCCAGGTCCCCGAGGTCAGGAGGTGACCCGGGACGTCGGCGGCCGGAGCCGAGCCGTGCGGAGCCACGTCACCCGGATGCATGACAACGACGTTAACGCCGTTCGTACGGTTCTGTCGCGGTGGGCCCACCCGGCGCGGGCTGCCGCACGCACCTCAGGCGGTGCGTCCCGGTCCCGTCAGCGGCTCGTCGGGGCGGTGCTCGTCCGCGACGTGGCGACCGCGGGCCGGGCTCTCGGCCGCACCGTAGGGCCACAGGTCGGCGGCCAGGACCCCGGGCGGCAGCGCGGCGCCGAGCCTGCCCGACCCGCCCGACGAGGGGGCGTCGGTCCCCGCCGCGTCCGCGGGCTCCGCGGGACGCGGGATGCCCTCCCACGGCTCGGGCCGCGCCAGGTGGCCGAGGCGCTGCACGGCCTCGGCGTGCGTCTCCGGGAGCGGTTCCACCCAGACGCGGACCGGCCGGCGGACCGTCACCGCGACATCCCGGTCCGCGCACCGGCGCTCGATGTCGGCACGCAGCTCGGCCACATGGTCCTCGATCGCGTCGTCGGTGCGCGTCAGGACGACGAAGACCCCGCCGCCCAGCGTCGCCATCGGGTGCCCCGAGCCGAACGCCTCCCGCAGCGCGGCGCCGACAGCCGCGGACCGTGCCGCGCGCACGAGGCCCGTGACGTGCCCCGCGGCCACGTCGACGACCGTGAGACCGTGCAGCATCGCCGGGTCCAGGTCCTCCTGCTCGGCGTCGAGGTACGCCTCGGCCAGCCGCACGGTGAGGTACTGCTGCGTCGGCAGGCCCGTCTCGGCATCGATGCACGCGCCCGAGACCACGAGGTCCGCCTGCGCGTCCGACCAGCCCTCGTTGAGGGCCCGGACGGCGTCGAGCGGGGGCATCGCACGGCCCGTCGAGCGGTAGAGGCAGACGAGGTCGTCGAGCGCCTCGCCGATGCCGACGCCGTGCTCGCCGCGCGCGCGGCCCAGGTCGAAGGCTGCGCCCGACGGGTCGGCGTCCGCGAGCACCGCGACGGCGAGCGCGTCCACGGCGGGGTGGTACCAGTCGGAGGGACGCCGCCACACGGACGCCACGCTCTCCGAGCGCCAGCGCTCCCGCAGGCCCTGGGGGAGGGCGTGCCCGTCCTTGTCGATGTTGGTCGTCACACCAGGAGAGAGGGGTGACCGCGCGGATCATGACGCCGGAGTGGGTGGATTCACCCGTTCGGGAACGAGATCACCCGGTCGCCCGTCCTGGCCGGCATCGCCGCCCGTCAGGGCTGCACACCGCTACGGAAGGCGCTTGCACGAGCCCGCCACCTGCACCTGTGCGCGGTTCGGTCGGTATGCCGGACGTGCAGCGCCCTGTTCATCCGTTCGGTCGGATATGGCAGGCTGTCACAGCAGGCGGCCCGGGTGGACGGGCCCGGCGGCGAGCTGACAGGGAAGCGGCGTGGCCACAGGCAGGAGCGACAGCGGCGTCATCGAGGACGACGCCGCTCTGCTGCGTGCGACGCGCGAGGGCGACGCGCAGGCGTTCGGCCACCTCTACGAGCGTCACGCCGGTGCCGCGCTCGTCGTCGCCCGGCAGTACGTCGACTCCGCGGCGGACGCCGAGGACGTCGTCTCCGACGCGTTCGCCAACGTCCACCGCGCGCTGCGCGGTGGAGGTGGACCCGAGAGCGCGTTCCGCGCCTACCTCTTCACCGTCGTGCGTCGCGTCGCCGCGGTGCACCGCACCGCCGGCCGCCGCACCGAGCCGACCGACGACGTCGCGGTCCTCGAGACCGCCTCGACGCCCGTCGAGACCGCCGAGGAGCCGACGCTCGCCGGTTTCGAGCGCAGCGTCGTCGCCCGTGCGTTCCGCTCGCTGCCCGAGCGGTGGCGCGAGGTCCTGTGGCACAGCGAGGTCGAGGGCCTGACGCCCGCGCAGATCGCGCCGATCATCGGGCTGACCGCCAACAGCACGGCCGCGCTCGCGTACCGCGCGCGCGAGGGCCTGCGCCAGGCGTACCTCCAGCAGCACCTGCAGGACCCGCTCGAGGACGGCTGCCGCGCCGTGGCCGGCAAGCTCGGCGCCCACGTGCGCGGCGGGCTCGGGGCCCGGGACACCCGGCAGGTCGAGCAGCACCTCGACGAGTGCGCCGAGTGCCGCGTCCTCGTGCTGGAGCTCGGGGACGTCAACCACGGCATGCGGGCCGTCGTCGCGCCGCTGGTCCTGGGGATCATCGGGCTCGGGGCGCTCGCGCAGCAGCTGCCCGTGGGCGGCGGCCTGGCGGCCGGTGCGGCCGTGCTGACCGGATCGGGCGCGGCGGCCTCGGGCGGGACGGGTGCGGGCGGGTCCGGCGCCGCGTCGGGTGCGGCGGCGACGAGCGCGGGAGCGGGCGCTGCCGGGACGGTCACGGGCGCCGCTGCCGGTGGGGGAGCAGCCGCGGGCGGTGGGGGAGCAGCCGCGGGCGCCGCGGGCGTCCTCGCGGGGATGTCCGCCGGTGCGGTCGCCGTCGCCGTCGCCGCCGTCGTGGTCGTCGGCGCCGCGATCGTCGGTGCCCTGCAGCTGCTGTCGGGACCCGAGGACGCCGTCGCGGAGCCGTTGCCCGGCGTCTCCGGCGCGTCGCAGGACGCGACCACGTCGCCCGCTCCGGAGGCGAGCGGCACGCCGACGCGCGCCCCCGCACCCACGCCCACCGACCTCCCGGGTGACGAGGCCGAGGGCGACGCTCCCCTGCCCGCGCGCCCGGGCCGCGCGACGCCCGGGCCGAGGCCGGACGCCCCCGCCCCTGCGGGCGCCGCCCCCACGGCAGCGCCGGCCGTCGTCCCCACCGCCGCTCCAGCGGCGGACCCGACCGCGGACCCGACCGCGGACCCGACCTCGCAGCCGACTCCCGAGCCGACCACCGAGCCGACCACCGAGCCCGCCACCGCCCGGGTCGTCGTCGCCGCCCCGCAGGGCACGATCAGCCTCACCGCAGGCCTCGGGCCCCAGCCGCTCGCGCTCGCCGTGAGCAACACCGGGGGCGTCTCGGCCGCCGAGCTCGTCGCCGAGGTCGCCGTCCCGCAGGGCGTCACGCTCGCCGCCGGCGACGCCGCTGCGGCGGGCTTCGGCTTCGCGCTCGCGGACGCCGGCACCTGGTCGTGCGTCACGAGCGCCGCCGACCGCCTCGCGACCTGCACGCTGGGCGAGCTCGCGCCGGGTGCGGAGGCGGCGCTCGAGCTCACGGTCGACATCGACGAGGAGTTCACCGCGTCCGGCGACGAGGAGGTCCGCGTGCGGGTCTCCGGTGCGACGGGCACGTGGGAGCCGGACCCGATCCCGGTCGTCGTGGCGCCGTCGCCCGCGCGGCTCGCGTTCGCGGCCGGTGCGCCCGGCGAGGTCGACCTCGTCGTGGGCCGCTCGCGCGTCGTGGACGTCCCGGTGCGCAACGCCGGCGGTACGCCCGTGACACGCGACCGGCCCGCCGTGGTCGAGGCCGACCTGCCGCCCGGGGTCAGCGCCTCCGGGGCGGCCCCGTGGGTCTGCACGACCGGTGCCGGGACCGTCGCGTGCCGGCACGGTGCACTGGGGGCCTTCGAGACCTCGACGCTGCGCCTGACCCTGTCGAGCGCGAGCACCGCGACCGCCGGCGCCGGGACCCTGCAGGTGCGGCTCGCGCCGTCCGCGCACCGCCCCGCCGAGACGCACGACGTCGCGTACCGCCTGCTGCGGCCCGCGTCGCTGACGAACGACGCACCCGCCGCGGTCGACGTCGCACCGGGCGCCACCACCGAGCTCGCCGTGAGCGTCGGCAACGCCGGCGACCTGACCGCGAGCGGCGCCACCGCCACCCTGCAGGCCCCGGCCGGTGTCACGCTGGCCGCCGCGGGCGAGGGCTGGACGTGCGCCGGCACCCCAGGTGCCGCCATCTGCACCTCCGACCTCGCGCCCGGCGCTCGCGGCGAGATCGCGGTCGGGCTCGACGTGCCCGTCGGGACCGTCGGTCCGGTGGGTGACCTCGTCGTCTCCGTCGCGGGCCCGGACGCCGCGGGGCTCCCGGCGCCGCGCACGGTCGCCGTCACCGCCGTCGAGCCCGTGCTCACCGTCGCCGACGTCGCGGCCGTCCTCGACGGCGTGCACGGCGGCACGCTCGCGTTCGTCGTGGGCGTCGCGGGGCAGCGTGACGACGGTCGGCCCGCCGCGGCTGCCGGCGACGTGCAGGCCGTCGTGACCCTGCCGCCCGGTGTGACCGTCGCCCGCTCCGCGTCGCTGACCAGCGAGGTGCCCGGCTGCGTGGCCGCCGGCCGCGTCGTCACCTGCCCCCTGGGCGAGCTCGCCGCGGGTGAGCTGCGGCCCGTCGAGATCGGGCTGCGGGCCGCCGGCGCCGTCCTCGGCGCGGTCGACGTGCGCGTGACCGCGACCGGGGCGCAGCCGGTGACCACGTCGACCCAGGTCGTCGTGGGCTCGGCGAACCTGACACCGGTGTGGACGGGCGTCGGTGACCTCGAGGTCCTCGAGGTCGGAGCCCCCCTGCTCGTGTGCGCGGACGCGCAGGGCGCCGCGTGCCCTGCGGTGGGCCGCGAGAGCGACAACAACGGGCTCGACATGCGCCCGGCCGACCTGGTGCCACCCCCGGGTACGCGCGCCGGTGTGCCGGTGTCGTCGCCGACGCGGCTCGACCTGCCCGCGGACCGGCCCGTCGTGTGGGCAGGGCTGTACTGGTCCGGTGTGCGCGGGTCGGGCGACGCGTGGAGCGGACCGCTCGGCACCGCGCGGCTGCGCAGCCCTGACGGCACGTGGCGCGACGTCACGGCGCAGTCCGTCACCGAGGTCAGCGACTCCAGCGCGCGGCAGTACTACCAGGCCACCGTCGACGTGACCGACCTCGTCGCTGCGGGCGGTGGCGGGCAGTGGGCGCTGGCCGACGCCGCCGTCAGCGTCGGCCGCAGCGACCGCGTGCCGAGCTACTACGCCGGCTGGTCCCTCGTCGTCGTGCACGGCGAGCGTGCGGCCGCGGGCACGGAGGGCGCCGCGTCGGTCACCGTGCACCAGGGTGGTGCGTGGATCGGCTCGACGGCCACCGCCCCCGCGTTCGTGTTCGTCGGCGAGGCCGGCGCGAGCACCCGCATCGGCGTCGTCGCCTGGGAGGGTGACCGGGCCAACCGGGGCGACACGCTCACGCTCTCGGGCGTCGGGGCGCTCACGCCGTTGCGGTGGGACGGGTCGAGGGTCGTCGGCGGTGGGTCGCCGAGCAACGCGTTCGACTCCACCGCGACCGGGTGGACGCACCCCAACTCGCTCGGTGTCGACGCCAAGGGCTTCGCCGAGGTCACGCTGCCCTCGGGCGTCGGGATGCTGACGCCCACCACGAGCAGCGACCAGTACCTCATCGGGGTCGTCACCGTGCGCACGTCGCAGGTGGGGGCGTCGGGGATCCTGCGGAGCTGACGCGGCCGACCATGACGGGCGGGCGCTCGCCGCGGGCGGCGCCCTGCTCGCCTGCGTCAGGCAAGGGTGCGCTGCCGAGCCGGCCGGGGTCCCCCGATCCCGTCCGCCGGCTCGGCAGCGCGTGTCCTCAGCGGGCGTCCCCCGAGCCGCCGAGGACGTCGGTGCCGCTCTCCGGGGTGTCGTCCACCGGGTCGAGCAGCCGCAGGTGGGGGAGGCGGGCGCCGAACCGGCGCACCTCCCCGGTCGTACCCGGCACCAGCGACAGCGCCGCGTACGTCTCCGAGCCCGGCAGCGCCTCCTGCGCGAGCTCGCGCAGCAGGTCGGCGGTCTCGGCGATGTCGTGGGCCGTGGGGCGCGGGCGGTCACCGGGCTCGTCGTCCGCGTCCTCGGGGAGGCTCACGTACAGCACGAAGCCCGCGCGCGGGCCGTGGGGTGGCACGGGCGCGACGGGCACCGGTCGGTGGACGGCGCGTCGTCCACGCAGTCGGGCGGGTGAGGTCATGGGAGTCTCCGGTATTCGGACGACCGGCGACGGGTGCGTCGGCGACGGTCGGTGGATGGGCGGGCCGGGGTCGGGTCAGACCCGACAGCAGCGCGGATACCACCCGAACGCATGCGCGCAGATGCGTCGGCCGCGCGCGCAGGACGTCTCGGGACTCACCGGAGGATCGTGACACGTCGGACGGCGTCACCCCAAGGGGTTACATCCGCCGTCTCATGTCGTGGGAACGTGAACGCGCCCGGGGCGGCGCGGTCCGCGGGTTCGGCGGCGGTCAGACGATGCCGTACAGACGGTCTCCGGCGTCGCCCAGGCCGGGCACGATGTACGCCTTCTCGTTGAGGCGCTCGTCGACCGCCGCGACCACGATCTGCACGTCCGCGCGGTCGCCGACGAACTCCTCGACGACCTTCAGCCCCTCGGGCGCCGCGATGAGGCAGACCGCGGTGACGTCGCGTGCGCCCCGCTGCAGCAGGTAGTCGATCGACGCGACGAGCGTGTTGCCCGTCGCGAGCATCGGGTCGAGCAGGAAGCACTGCCGGCCGGTGAGGTCGTCGGGCAGACGGTTGGCGTAGGTGATCGCCTCGAGCGTCTCCTCGTCGCGCTGCAGTCCCAGGAACCCCACCTCGGCGGTCGGCACCAGGCGCGTCATGCCCTCGAGCATGCCGAGGCCCGCGCGCAGGATCGGCACGACGATCGGGTTCGGGTCCGCGAGCTTGACGCCCGTCGTCGTCGCCACCGGCGTGACGACCTCGACCTCGTGCGTCCGCACGTCGCGCGTCGCCTCGTAGGCGAGCAGCGTCACCAGCTCGTCGACGAGCTGGCGGAACGTGGGGCTGGGGGTCTTCGCGTCGCGCAGGACCGAGAGCTTGTGGGCGACGAGCGGGTGGTCCGCGACGTGCAGGCGCATGGCTGCCAGGGTAGTGCGAGGATGCCCCCGGCCGCCCGGGACCGCGCGGCACGTCGTGCACGGTGGTGACCCGGGCGCGGTGGGGGCGGGACGGAGGGCACGTGGACGAGCGCAACGGGGCCGTGCCGCCGTCCGGTGACGTGCCGCGCGCCGTCGTCGGGTCGACCTCGCCCGCCGCGACCCCGGCCGACGAGGCCGCGATGGACCTCGCGCTCGTCGAGGCGCGGGCCGCCCTCGACTCCGGTGACGTGCCGGTCGGTGCCGTCGTGCTGGGGCCTGACGGCGCCGTCGTCGGCCGCGGGCGCAACGTCCGCGAGGCCGTCGCGGACCCCACCGGTCACGCCGAGGTCGTCGCGATGCGCGAGGCCGCCGCGACGCTGGGCCGGTGGCGCCTGGACGGCTGCACGCTCGTCGTGACGCTGGAGCCGTGCCTCATGTGCGCGGGTGCGGTGCTGCAGGCCCGCGTGCCGCGCCTGGTGCTGGGCGCGTGGGACGAGAAGGCCGGCGCGTGCGGCTCCCAGTGGGACGTGGTCCGCGACCGCCGCGCCCTGCACCGCGTCGAGGTGGTCCCGGGCGTCCGCGCGGAGGAGTCCGCCACCCTCCTGCGCGACTTCTTCCACCCCCATCGCTGACGCGCCCACCCCACCGCCGACGCGCCCCCACCACCGCCGAGCGCGGGGATCGTTCCTCGAGTGCGGGGGTTGTTTCCCCCGCACTCGGCACGCTTCCCCCGCACTCGGCGACTTGCGGGTCGGCGGGGTGGGTCAGGGACGGAGGGGTGCGAGGAGGTCGGCGAGGGCCGTGAGGGTCTCGCTCGTGCCGGCGTCGAGGGTGCGCGTGGCGTACCGGTCGCCGCGGGTGGCGCCGCGGTTGACGACGACGACGGGCTTGCCGGTGAGCGCCGCGTGCCGCACGAAGCGCCGGCCCGAGTGGACCGTGAGCGACGAGCCGGCGACGAGCAGCGCGTCGCCCGCGTCGACCATCGCGTAGGCCCGGTCGACGCGCTCGCGCGGCACGTTCTCGCCGAAGTAGACGATGTCCGGCTTCAGGACGCCGCCGCACTCACGGGCGTGGTCCTCGGGGTCGGGCTGCCAGCACGCCTGCACGCGGAAGCCGGCGGTCTGCTCGATGACGGCGTCGGCGTCCGGGGCGATCTCGACGTCCCCGACCTGCCCCACGCGCTCGACGAACCCCGGGTTGAGCGCCTCGAGCCGGTCGGCGAGCACCGCGCGCGGCACGACGCGGTGGCACCGCAGGCACACGACACGGTCGTACCGGCCGTGCAGGTCGATGACGTGCCGCGACCCGGCGGCCTCGTGCAGCAGGTCGACGTTCTGCGTGATGACGCCGTGCACGACGCCCCGCCCCTCGAGTGCCGCGAGCGCGCGGTGCCCCGCGTTGGGCAGCGTGCGGTGCACGTGCCGCCAGCCGACGTGGTTGCGCGCCCAGTAGTGCCGGCGGAACGCCTCGTCGCCCACGAACTGCTGGAACGTCATCGGCGAGCGCGGCGGCGAGTCCGGCCCGCGATAGTCGGGGATGCCGGAGTCGGTGGAGATCCCCGCGCCCGTGAGGACGGTCAGCCGGTGCCCCGCGAGCAGCTCGACGACGTCCGCGAGGGAGGCCGAGGTGGCGGGGACGGCCGGCGACGAGCTCACCCGACCACGGTACGACGGGCAGGTGCGAGAAGCGGTTTGGGCCGGACGCCGCCCACCGGGTACTGTGAGCCGCCGAGGTAGCGTGTCCGAGCGGCCTAAGGAGCACGCCTCGAAAGCGTGTGTGGGTGAAAGTCCACCGTGGGTTCAAATCCCACCGCTACCGCCGCGGGGTACTGACGGAACTCAGTGCCTGGAAGTGACAGAACCCCTCGCGGGGGCCCGGAAGGGCTTCTCGCGGGGGGTTCGGTCGTTCCAGCAGGGCTCGATCCGGCGGGGCGCGGCTGGGGGATCGGCGCGGGCCGGCGTTCGCTCGCTCGGACGACGGTGCCCGGACACGACGCCAGGCCCACCGGCCTGGGGCCGTGGGCTGCCTTCTCGTCCGTTCATCGCACCGACACCGCACGCTCGTCACCCGCTCGCGCGGACGTGGTCCGGCGGCGCTGCACTTGTCGCATGAGACGCCACCTCCACCTCGCCGCGGCCGTCCTGACTGTCGCGCTCGTTCTTCCCGCGACCGCCGCGGCCGGCGCCGACGCCGTCCCGGATGCGTCCACCGACACCGCCGGCCGTCCCGGCGCGCCGCACCCCGACCGGCCGCGGCCCGGCGAGCCAGGTCCGGGCGAGCCGCGGCGCGGCACGGTCGTCGAGCCCACGCTCGTCGCGCACGCGGCGCTGCCCGCCGACCACCTCACCGACGGCCCGCCGTCCGGTGCGCTCGCGACGGCGGCCAACGGGCGGCAGGGGCCGTTCGACGGGCAGGTCGTGCCCGGGTTCTCCGCCATGGTGGAGGACGAGCGCGGAACGTTCTGGGCGTTGCCGGACAACGGGTTCGGGTCGAAGGGCAACTCCGCGGACTTCCTGCTGCGGATCTACCACGTGACGCCGCAGTGGCGGACGGCGGACGGCGGGCCGGGGACCGTCGGTCTGGACCGGTTCGTGCAGCTGCGGGACCCGCAGCGTCTCGCGGGCTTCCCGATCGTCCACGAGGACACGGCCGACCGGCTCCTCACGGGCGCCGACGTCGACGTCGAGTCGCTCGTGCGGGCGCCCGACGGCACGTTCTGGATCGGCGAGGAGTTCGGGCCGTTCCTGCTCCACGTCGACGCGGACGGTGTGCTGCTCGCCCCGCCGGTCGAGCTGCCCGGCGTGCGCTCGCCGCAGCACCCGCACCTGGCGGACGGCGAGGAGCCGACGCTCGCCGCGAGCAAGGGGTTCGAGGCGATGGCGGGCTCGCCGGACGGCCGGTACCTGTACCCCGTCACCGAGGGGGCGCTGCGCCCCGACCCCGACCAGCGCAACCGGACGGTCCACGAGTTCGACACCCGCCGCGGCGCCTACACCGGACGCACCTGGTCCTACGAGGTCGACCGCCCCGCGAACCTCGTGGCGGACGCCTTCATGACGGGCCGGCACACGATGCTCGTCCTCGAGCGGGACGACTTCGACGGCCCCGCGTCCGTCACCAAGCGCGTCTACGAGATCGACCTGCGTCGCGCCGAGCGGGACGGGCACCTCGCCAAGACGCTCGTGCTGGACGCGCTCGCGATCGCCAACCCGCACGACCTCGCGCCGGGCGCGGGCTACGGCACGGGCGAGGAGTTCGCACTGCCGTTCCAGTCGCTCGAGACGGTCGTCCGGCTGCGCAACGGGCGCCTGCTGCTCGCCAACGACACCAACTACCCGGGCAACGCCGCGCGCGTGCCGGGCACGCCCGACGACACCGAGCTGGTCGTGGTCGACCTGCGCAAGGCCGCCGCGGCCCGGGGCGCGGCGACCGTGATCGGGCACCGCGGCGCGTCCGGGTACCGGCCCGAGCACACGCTGGCGGCGTACTCCCTGGCGATCCGGCAGTGCGCCGACCACATCGAGCCGGACCTCGTCGCGACCAAGGACGGCGTGCTCGTCGCCCGGCACGAGAACGAGATCAGTGGGACGACGGACGTCGCGCAGCGACCCGAGCTCGCCGACCGCCGAACGACCAAGGTGGTCGACGGCGTCGCCGTGACCGGCTGGTTCACCGAGGACCTCACGCTCGGCGAGCTGCGCAGCCTGCGCGCGGTCGAGCGCATCCCCGACGTGCGCCCGGACAGCACCGCCTACGACGGGCTGTACGAGGTGCCGACGTTCGACGAGGTCCTCGACCTCGCGCGCCGGTCGGTGACGTGCGACGGCAGTCCGGTGGGCGTCTACCCGGAGACCAAGCACCCGACGTACTTCGACTCCGCCGGCCTGTCGCTCGAGGAGCCGCTGGTCGCCGACCTGCGGGCGAACGGGCTCGACATGCCCAAGGCGCGCGTCGCGGTCCAGAGCTTCGAGACGACGAACCTGCGGCAGCTCGACCGCATGACACGGGTCCCGCTCGTGCAGCTCGTGAACTGCTCCGGCGGCCCGTTCGACCTCGCGGCCGAGGGCCGCACGTACGCGGACCTCGTGACGCCGGCGGGGCTGCGGCAGGTGGCGCGGTACGCCGACGCCGTCGGGCTGTGCAAGGACGTGATGATCCCGCGGACGCCCGACGGGACGCTCGGTGACCCGACGCCCGTGGTCCGGGACGCCCACCGTGCCGGCCTCGACGTGCACGGGTGGACCTTCCGCGCGGAGAACCGGTACCTGCCGGCGGAGTTCCGCGTCGGGGACGACCCGAACGCGCACGGCGACCTCGCCGGGGAGATCCGGGCGTTCCTCGCCACCGGGATGGACGGGCTGTTCAGCGACCACCCGGACGTCGCCGCCGTGGCCGTCGGCCACACCGGGCGCGGCTGAGCAGCTCCTGCGGGTCGAGCGGTCGCGGCGCCGGCACGGGCACCCGGCGCACACCACCGCTACCGCGTGAGATGTCGCGAGACATCGGCGACGAGCCGGACCCTCAGGGGTCCGGCTCGTCGCGTTCGAGAGTCAGGCGGCGTCGTGACGCGGGCGGCCCCGCCGGCGCACGGCCCTCACGACGAGTGCCACCACCACGGTGCCCACGGCCGTCCCCAGCAGCACGAGCACCGCGCCGACCGCCCACAGGCCGGACTCGTCCGACGGGGCCGACGTCCCCACCCAGGCGAGCGTGAACGCCACCGCGACGACCGGCACGGCCCACCCGGCCCCGAGCAGTCGCACCGCGAGGACCGCGACACCTACCAGGCTCACGGCGCAGCCGATCACCTGCCACGCCTCGTACGGTCCGGTCGCGTCGCCCGTGGCGGGGTCGACCTGGTACTGCGTGTCCCACCCCATCCAGGCGAGCCAGCAGGCGGCGGACAGCACGGCGACGAGCGCGAGCCGCGCGAGGCTGTGCGCGGGGGACGCGGCGGTGGTGGACACGCGCAGGAGTCTGGCAGGTCGACGGCGCGCGCAGTGGCGTCAGGGACCTGGTCCGCGTGGCGCACACGGCGGCGTGCGGGAGTCCGCGACGCTCCGGCCTACGCTGGCCGACGTGGCCGTCTCCCTCACCCGCCTCGATCCGACCGGCACCGACCGCGGCGCCCTCGTCGAGTTCATGACGCGCAACGTCTTCCCGTTCCACGTCCGGCCACGCCTCACGGCGGCGGACGTCGAGCAGGCGATCGACGCCGGGGCGTACCGCGACGAGGAACACGACACGTTCTGGGTCGAGCACACGGACCACGGGCGCATCGGCACGCTGCGCCTGGAGGACCTCTCGGACGACGCCCCGCTGTTCGACCTGCGGCTCGACGGGCGGTTCCGCGGCCGCGGGCTGGGCGTGGACGTGCTGCGCGCCGCGACCGACCTCGTGTTCAGCACCCTGCCGGCCGTCCGCCGCTTCGAGGGGCAGACGCGGGAGGACAACGTCGCGATGCGCAGGACCTTCCTGCGCTGCGGCTGGGTGAAGGAGGCGCACTACCGGGAGGGCTGGCCGGTCGAGGGCGGTGATCCGGTGGCGTCCGTGGCGTACGCGATCCTGCGGCGCGACTGGGCGAGCGGCACCACCACGACGTTCGTCTGGGAGGACCTGACGGCCTGACCCCGCCCGGCCACGACCGTCGCACCGCGGGCCGCACCCCGCACCGGCTCGGACGCCCGGCGCCGCGCGGCCCCGCACGCCAGGATGTCCCCGTGACCCTCTACGCGCAGACCCCGTGGCGTCGGCTCCGTCAGGTCGTCGCCGACCTCCTCGTCGTCGCCTGGGTCGTGCTGTGGGTGCAGGTCGGGCGGGGGGTGCACGAGACGGTCGGACGGCTCGCGTCGCCCGGCCGGACGCTGGAGGACGCGGGGACGTCGCTGTCGGAGAGCCTCGCGTCCGCCGGTGACACCGTCGCGCGCGTGCCGCTCGTGGGCGACGACGCGCGCGGTCCGTTCACCGCGGCGGGCGGCGCCGCCGACTCCATCGCCCGCGCGGGCGTGCAGGTGCAGGACAGCGTCGAGCAGCTCGCGCTGCTGCTCGGCGTCACCATCGCCGCGGTCCCGATCGCGCTGGTGGTCGGGGTGTGGTGGGTCGTGCGGACGAGGTTCGTCCGGAGAGCGGGTGCCGCCCGCCGGATCCTCGACTCGGCCGCCGACCTGGACCTCTTCGCGCTGCGGGCGCTCGCGACGCAGCCGGTGCGGGCGCTCGCCGGTGTGAGCGACGACCCCGCGGCGGCGTGGCGGCGTGGCGACCCGGAGGTCGTCCACGCCCTGGCGTCCCTCGAGCTGCGGGCTCTCGGACTGCGCCCGCCCGCGGTACCGGCGACGGACTGACGTCCCGCCGCCCGGAGCCGGGAGCAGGTGAGCGCCGGCCGGCGTCCGCGCTACCGCGCCGCCGCCGGCTCCTCGAGCGCCGGTGGCAGAGGGTCCCGGTGCAGGACGACGAGGTCGGACACCGCGCGGGTGAGCACGACGTACAGCCGGTTCAGCCCGCGGCGCTCCTCGGCCACGACACGCGCCGGCTCGAGGGCGACGACCGTGTCGAACTCCAGCCCCTTCGCCAGGGTCGCCGGGACGACCGTCAGGGGGTGCTCGCCGGCCAGGTCGTCCGCGTGGTTCCACGCCAGGCCCGCGGCCGCCAGCGCCGCAGCGACGTCGTCCACGAGCGAGTCGGGCGCGACGAGCCCGATCGACCCCTCGCGCGCGAGGGCGCTGCGGCACTCGTCCACGGCGGCTGCCACGACGTCGTGGACGCGGCACACCCGCAGGGAACCGTCGTGCCGCAGCGAGGTCGCGAGGGGGACGTCGAGCCCGAGCTCCGGGACGAGCCGGTTGGCGAGGTCCATGACGACGGACGGCACGCGGAACCCGGTCGTCAGGGGCACGAGCGCGGCGTCGGGCCGTCCCAGGTGCGTCATGGTGTCGTGCCAGCTCCGCGCGGCCCACGGCGTGGTGCCCTGCGCGAGGTCGCCGAGGACGGTGAGGGACCCGTGGACGCTGCGGCGGGCGAGCGCCCGGCACTGCATCGCGGAGAGGTCCTGCGCCTCGTCGGCGACGATGTGGCTGTAGCCGCGCGGACGCTCGACGAGCCCCGCGACCTCGTCGATCAGGAAGGCGTCGGCGCTGCTCCACCGCTCTCTGCGGTACGTGCGTGCGGGTACCCGCGACTGCAGGAGGCGCTGCTCCTCGTCCGTGAGGACGCCCTCCGCCGCTGCGGCGAGCACCGCGGGGTCGGACAGGAGCCGGTGCAGCAGCTGCTCCGGTGCGACCGTCGGCCACACCGCGTCCAGGAAGCGCGTCACCGGGCGGCTGCGGCTCGTCGAGCGGAACCACGTCTCGCTCGGTGCCTCGGCGTGCCGCGACTCGACCTGCCGCTGCAGCCGGGCCACGACCCGTGCCCGGAGCCGGTCCCGACCGGCGGCGTACGTGGGCGCCGACTCCAGGACCTCCTCGACGACGCGGTCGAGCGCTGCGGGACCGAGCGTGTGGCGGGCGGACCCGTAGGGGACGGTCAGGGGCTCGCGCGCCGGGACGACCAGGCTCCAGAGCGCGCGGTGCAGGACGCTCGCCATGCGGGCGTCGTGCTTCAGCGCGGCGACGTCGGGCTCGTCGACGCCCTGCACGGCGACGGCGGGCAGCTCGTCGATGCTGATCTGCTCGGCGTCGAGCTCGCCGAGGGCCGGCAGGACGTTGCTGACGTACTGGATGAGGGCGCGGTTCGGGCCGACCACGAGCACACCGGCGCGTTCGAGCCGCTGCCGGTGGGTGTAGAAGAGGTAGGCCGCGCGGTGCAGGCCGACCGCCGTCTTGCCGGTGCCCGGCCCGCCCTGGACGCACAGCGACACGGACAGGTCGGCACGGACCAGCTCGTCCTGCTCCGGTTGGATCGTCGCGACGATGTCACGCATGGGGCCCACGCGGGGTCGCTCGATCTCGTCGGTCAGGATGCGGCTGGCCGCGCCGGTCTCCTCACCGCGGTCGAGGTGCTCGTCCTCGAGGCTCGTCAGGGCGCCGCCGGAGGAGCCGAACCGGCGTCGCACCGCGACCCCGAGCGGCTCGCGCGGGCTCGCCCGGTAGAACGCCCGGGACACGGGGGCCCGCCAGTCGAGCACCAGGGGGTGACTCTCCTCGTCGGTCACGTGCCGACGCCCGACGTAGTAGCGGGTCGAACCGTCGTCGATCGCGTCCGCGAGCTCGAGGCGCCCGAAGAACAGCGGCACGTCCGACTGGTCGGACAGCTGGGCGACCCGCCGGGTCAGCGTGAAGCCCAGCCGCTCGGAGGCGTACGCGTCACCGCCCACCCCTGCGCCGACGTCCAGCATCTTCTCCGCACGCTCGCGCATGCGACGCAGGGCGTCCCGGGCCGACGCGAGGTACCGCCGCTCGGCGGCGAGCTCCTCCGCGAGCTCGCCGGGGATGTCGGACGTCGTGCTCCCCGAGGACCGGGGCGGTGCAGCGTCCATCGTCTCCCTGCTCCTGACGGGGTGCTCGACCGGTCGGTGCCGGGGGACCGGGGTGAGGACGCTGCCCCGGAGGTCCTGGCGGTGCGGCCGGAGAACCCTACCGGGCGGAGAGATCGGGAGAGCGCCGAGCAGCTCGCTGCTGCTCGGCTCACCGCGCGCGACGACGGCCCCGCCCCCTGCGCGCGGGGACGGGGCCGTCGTGGTGCGACCGTCAGGCGGCCGCGCAGGTGGCGGTCACGCCGCTCGGGGTGCCGTTGGCGATGAAGCCGAGGGTGGTGGAGGCACCGGCGTTCAGGCTGCCGTTCCAGCTCGCGTTCGACAGCGTGCTGCCGCTGAGCTGGGAGCTCCACGCCTGGGTGATCGTGGCGCCGTTGACGGTGACCTTCCAGCCGCGGATCGCCGAGCTGCCGGCGGTCACGGTGATCTCACCCTGGTAGCCGTTGCCCCAGGCGTTGTTCGTCTTGAACGTCGCGGTGCAGGCGCCGTTGCCCGGCTGCTGCGTCGGCTGCTGCGTCGGCTGCTGCGTCGGCTGCTGCGTCGGCTGCTGCGTCGGCTGCTGCGTCGGCTGCTGGGTGGGCTGCTGCGTCGGCCCAGGGGTGCCACCGGGCGTGATGTACGCGTCGATGCACTGGTAGAAGGCGTTCACGGTGTCGGCGATGTTCCACCGCACGAAGATCTTGTGGTTGCCCTCGGGCAGGTTGTTGATCGTGTGCGTGAAGCGGTTGGGCGGCAGCGCGCCCTTGTCGTCGATCGTGGTGTGCAGACGGCCGTCGACGAAGTACTCCCACGTCGACGTGGAGTGGTTCGCGACGATGTCCCAGGTGAAGACCTGGTTGGTCTTGAGGTTCTGACGCGGCCAGCTCCGCGACTCGTTGTCCAGCTCGGTGAACCGGCCGCCGCCGGAGCACTGCATCGAGCCCTTCTTGGCCTCGACGCTCCACGGCTCGTACATGACGGGACCGCAGTTGCTCACGGCGCCGGTGTAGCAGAGGTCCTGGCGGCTGGGCGGGTCGGAGATCCACCCGTGCGCCTGGGCGGAGGGTGCGGGCGCGACAGTGAGCACCGCGAACGCCAGCGCGATCACCGCCAGGACGGACAGGAGCAACCTGCCCGGGGTGGGGCGTGCGCTGCGGGGGAGTGCGTGAGATCTCATGCGAAGGTCACCTCGACCGGGGGTGGTGGGGATGTGGACGGCGCCTCGAACGTAGGTCGGAAGTCCCAGGCGAGGCAGGCCGGGAAACGTTTCACGCTCGAGGTGCCGATCCCCGCGCCGCGGTGGTCAGGCGGTGACGAGGGCGACGAGGGTCGCGATCCGCTCCTCCTGGTGCGCGGCCGGGAAGCGTCCGGCACGGCGCAGCGCGACGAGCCCGTGGAGCGCGCCCCACGGCAACTCGGCGGTCGTCGGGACGTCGGCGGGCGGGTGCTCCAGCCCGCGCAGCGTGGTCGCGATCGCGTCGAACCCGGCGCGCACCACCGGTGGGGTGTCGTCCGACGCGAACGGCACGAGCACCGGCAGGAGGAACATCGCGTCGTACGTGGCGGCCTTCGCGCTCGTCGCCGTCGCGTCGGCGCCCTGAGTTCGACACGCCCGTCAGGGGTCCGCTCTCGTCGTCCCGTCGAGCCGATCCGTCCACCCACTGACCCGCGCGGGGTGGGCACCGACGGCGGCGGCACAATGGGCCGCACCACCGGCACCGAGGGGGCAGCGTGACCGCACCGACCGTCGAGGCAGCGAGCACCGGCGTCACGCCGCGCCCGCCCCTGGTCCCCGAGGGTCCGCCGCTGGACACCGAGCGGCTCGCGCGCTACGCCCGTCACCTCACGCTCCCCGGCGTCGGGGTCAGCGGGCAGCGCCGCCTGGCGGCGGCACGGATCCTCGTCATCGGGGCCGGCGGCCTCGGCAGCCCGGCGCTGCTGTACCTCGCGGCGGCGGGCGTCGGCACGCTCGGGGTGATCGACGACGACGTGGTCGACGAGTCCAACCTGCAGCGCCAGGTCATCCACGCGCGCGCCGACGTCGGGCGGCCCAAGGTCGAGTCCGCCCGCGACGCGGTGCTGGCCGCGAACCCCGACGTGGCCGTCGAGCTGCACCCCGTGCGCCTCACGGCGGCGAACGCCCTGGAGATCGTGCGGCAGTACGACCTGGTGGTCGACGGGTCGGACAACTTCGCGACCCGCTACCTCGTGAGCGACGCGACGACGCTCGCCGGGATTCCGCACGTGTGGGGCGCGCTCGACCGGTTCCGCGGGCAGGTCGCCGTCTTCTGGTCGGCGCCGCCGCCAGGCCACCCGCCCGTGACGTACCGCGACGTGTTCCCCGAGGCGCCGCCGCCCGGCACCGTGCCGTCGTGCGCGGAGGGCGGCGTGCTCGGGGCGCTGTGCGCGACCATCGGGTCGGTCATGGTCACCGAGGCCGTCAAGCTCGTCACCGGTGCCGGCCGCAGCCTGCTGGGGCGTCTCGCGCTGTACGACGCCGCGGACGTCACGTGGCGCGAGCTGCGCGTGCTGCCCGACCCGACGCGCCCGCCCGTGACGCGCGTCGAGGAGCCTGCGCCGGAGGTGTGCGAGGTCCCGGCGCCCGGTGCCGCCCCGACGACGGGCGGCGAGGTCAGCGCCACCGAGCTGCGCGACCTGCTCGACTCACCGACCCCGCCGTTCCTGCTCGACGTGCGCGAGGAGTTCGAGCGGGACATCGTCGCGATCCCCGGTGCGGTGCTCGTCCCCTCCGGGCGCTTCCAGGGCCCGGGTGCCGCCGACGCCGTCGCGGCCCTCCCGCAGGACCGTCCGGTCGCCGTCTACTGCAAGGCCGGCGGCCGCTCGCAGCGCGTCGTCGACGCCCTGCGCGCCGCCGGCCGCCACGACGTGCTGCAGGTCACCGGCGGCGTGCTCGCCTGGGTGCGGGACGTCGACCCGTCGCTGCCGCGGTACTGAGCCGCCGTCAGAGGGCCAGGTCGAGGTTCCCCGCCGGACGCCCGACCAGCCCCGTCGTCGGGGACGATGCCAGGGCCTGCTCGCGCCGCGGGATGCGCCCGGCCAGGCGTGCGTCGCGGCCCGCCCGCACCGCGGCGGCCATCGCACGCGCCATGCGCTCGGGGTCCGCGGCCCGCGTGACGGCCGACGCGACGAGCACGCCGTCGCACCCGAGCTCCATCGCCAGTGCCGCGTCCGACGCGGTCCCGACGCCCGCGTCGAGGATGACGGGCACCTGCGCGCGGTCCGCGATGGCCTCGATGCTGCGCGGGTCGAGGATGCCCAGGCCCGAGCCGATGGGGGAGCCCAGCGGCATGACGGCCGCGCACCCGACGTCCTCCAGGCGCCGCGCGACCACCGGGTCGTCGCCCGTGTAGGGCAGCACGGTGAAACCCTCGCGGACCAGCCGGTCGGCGGCCTCGACGAGCCCGAACGGCTCGGGCAGCAGCGTGACGTCGTCCGCGAGCACCTCGAGCTTCACCCACGACGTGCCGCACGCCTCGCGCCCGAGCTCCGCGGTGAGCACGGCCTCGCGGGCCGTGAAGCAGCCGGCCGTGTTCGGCAGCGCGCGGATCCCCAGGCGTGTCAGCAGACCCCACACCGACTCCTCGCCGCCCGCCTGCACACGGCGCAGCGCGACGGTCGTCAGGCGTGTGCCGGACGCGACGAGCGCAGCCTCGAGCCGGTCGAGGTTCGGCGCGCCGCCGGTGCCCAGGACGAGACGCGGGCCGACGACCTCGCCGGCGACGACCAGCGGGTCCTGCCAGGCCGCCGTCATCCGCCCTGCACCGCCGTGACGACCTCGACGCGCGCACCGGCCGGCACGGCCGTGGTGGCCCACAGGCCGCGCGGGACGATCGCGTCGTCCAGGGCGACGGCCACACCCGTCGGGCCGGCGCACCCGGCGTCCGCGGTCGCGCCGGCGGGTGCGCCCTCGCCGAGCAGGTCGCGGACGACGGACTCGACCGTGGCGTCCGCGGCCCACGGGCGGTCGACGCCGTTGACGGTGAGGAGGGCGCGAGGGTCGGGGACGACGGGGAGCTGCTCGGTCGTGGCGGTGCGCGGGTCGACGGTGGTCGTGCTGTCGGTGGTGCTGGTCATGCGGTCCCTCCGGTGCGGGTCGGGGTGGTGAGCGGGGAGCGGCGGCGCGGGTCGCACGCCCGCGCGACGTCGGGCGGCGGGGCGTCGGTGAGCAGCGCGTCGACGACGGCCGCGGTCAGCGGCGCCAGCAGGACGCCGTTGCGGTGGTGCCCGGTCGCCAGCACCAGCCCGGGCACACCGCTGGGGCCGACGAGCGGCAGGTGGTCACGGGTCGCGGGGCGGTCGCGGGTCGTGACGTCGACCAGCGGCAGCTCGTCGAGGCCGGGGACGAGCGCGCGGGCGTCGCGCAGCAGCGCGAACACGTCGCCGGCGCGCGTGCCGCCGACGGGGTCGCGCTCGTCGCTCGTCGCGCCGACCACGACCTCGCCGGACGGCCGCGGCACGACGTAGACGGGCCGGTGCTGCACGACGCCGCGCAGCACCGGCAGCCCGGCGAACCACGGGGCGGCGCGCGCGTCCAGCCGCAGCGTCGTGCCCGTGACGGGCCGCACGGGGACCGTCACCTCGGGCACGTCGCGCACGACCGCCGCCGACCGGGCGCCCGCGGCGAGCACGACGAGGTCCGCAGGCAGCGTGCCGCCGTCGGGCGTCCGCACGCCCACGACCTCACCGGACGGGCCGCGTTCGACGCCCGCGACGCTGCTCGTCACGACGGTCGCCGCGGCCTCGACGACGGCCCGCAGCGCCCGTGCGACAGCCCGGGGGTCGACCTGCCGCTCGCCCGGCGCCCACGTCGCGGCGGCCACGTGCGGGCCGAGCAGCGGCACGCGCTCGCGGGCCTGCGCGGGCGTCACCTCGTCCACGTCGAGGCCCCACGCGCGCTGCAGCGCGAGCAGGTCGCGGCACCGCTGCGCGTCGCCCGCGTCGTACGCGACGGTCAGCGTGCCCGTGGCCACCAGCCCCACGTCGAGGCCCGACGCCGCCGTGAGCTCGCGCGCGAACGCCGGCCACTGCGCCGCCGACGCGACGTTGAGCCGCGCGAGCGTCTCCTCGCCGTGCTCGGCCTCGGAGACCGGGGCGAGCATCCCGGCGGCCGCGTGCGTCGCGCCCGCGTGCGGGTCGGGGTCGACGACCGTGACGCGTCGGCCGGCGAGCAGGGCGCGCCACGCGACGGTCAGGCCGATGATGCCGGCACCGACGACGAGGACGTCGGCGTGCGGGGACGTGCGGGCAGCGCTCGTCACGCGGTGCTCCCTTCGCTGGCATGACCCAGATCAGGTTCGACGGTCGGCTCGCGCCCTCTCAGCCCCACGTCACGCACTGCGGGCGGGGCTCCCGTGCGGCGGCCACACTACGCTGCCCGGCATGCCCGACGCCCTGGAGGTCCACGCCCGGCGGCGCGCGCGCCTCGACGACGCCCGCCTGTACCTGTGCACCGACGCCCGGCGGGCCACCGGCGACCTCGAGGAGTTCCTGCACGCGGTGCTCGCCAGCGGGGTCGACGTGGTGCAGCTGCGCGACCGCAGCCTCGACGTGCTCGACGAGCTGGAGCTCGGCGCGCTGGTCCGCGACGTCGCGCACGAGCACGGGGCACTGTTCGCCGTGAACGACCGCGCCGACCTCGCGCTCGCGCTGCGCGCCGACGTGCTGCACACCGGGCAGCGTGACCTGCCCGTCGCGCAGGCGCGGGAGATCGTCGGGCCGGGCGTGCTGCTGGGACGGTCGTCGGGCGGCGGGGCCGCCGCCGCGGAGGCGGACGCCGACCCGGACGTCGACTACTTCTGCGTCGGGCCGCTGGTCGCCACGCCGACCAAGCCGGGGCGCGAGCCGGTCGGGCTCGATGCCGTACGGGCCGTCGCCGCGACCGCGCCGCGCACGCCGTGGTTCGCGATCGGCGGGGTCGACGAGGCGCTGCTGCCCGAGGTCGTCGCCGCCGGTGCGCGGCGCGTCGTGGTGGTGCGGGCGCTCACCGCCGCGGCGGACCCCCGGGGAGCGGCGCAGCGGCTCCGGCGCGGGACCGTCGGCTGACACGCTGCGACCACCGCAGCCGGGGGCACGGCGCCGCCGGCGCGCCGGGGCGGCGTCGGTCGGGGATCGTGAGGGCATGGCACCCGACGACGTCCGACACTGGCACCCGCGCACGCCCCCGCCCGGCGGTCGCGCCGCCGAGGTTCCCGGCCCCGGGCAGGAGTCCGTCTGGGACTACCCGCGGCCCCCGGCGGTCGTCCCGAGCGCGGAGCACGTCGTCGTGGTGCTCGGGTCGACGGTCGTCGTCGACACCCGCCGCGCGCTGCGCGTCCTGGAGACCTCGCACCCGCCCACGTACTACGTCCCGCTCGAGGACGTGGCACCCGGGGCGCTGGTCCGTGTGCCGGGCGCGCAGTCGTTCTGCGAGTTCAAGGGCCGCGCCGTGTACGACGACGTCGTCGGCACGGACACCGACGGCGGCCGCCTCGTCCGGCCGCGCGGGGCGTGGAGCTACCCGCACCCGGCGCGCGGCTACGAGGCCCTGGCCGGCCACGTGGCGATGTACCCCGCCGGCCTGGTCTGCACGGTCGACGGCGAGACCGTCGAGGCGCAGGCGGGCGACTTCTACGGCGGCTGGCGCACGAGCCGGGTGGTCGGGCCGTTCAAGGGCGGTGAGGAGACGCGCGGGTGGTGAGCGTCGGACGACCGAGCCGCAGAGCTCGTCAGGAGGAGGCCGCGCCGTCCCGCTCGTCCGCCACCTCGACCGTCATCGGCCCCGCGGCGAGCGTGCGTACCCGCTCGGTGGCGTCGGGGGGCAGGCCGTCCAGCCCAGGTGCCGGGAGGAAGTGCACGGTCGTGCCGGTCGTGCCGTCCGGTTCGACGGGGTCGAGGTCGCCCACCGGGACGCCGTGCTCGTACCGCTGCACCCAGGCGCCCTCGAGCCGGCGGTTGCGGTGCACCAGCCACGTGCTGAGAGCCGCGACCACCGACATGCCGCGGCGCCGGTGGCCGTCGGGGAGCAGCGGGGCGTCCGGGGCGTCGAAGAAGCGCAGGTCACGGGTCGACATCACGGGCTTGCGCACCGCGCGTCCCGCGGCGTCGACGCGGGTCTGCGTGCCGCGGCCGTCGTCCGCGACCTCGACCGAGCCGTCCGCGTGCAGCGTGACCCGGCACCGGCCGCCGCCGCGGTCCGCGGCCTCCTCCGCCGGGTACGCCAGCACCTCGAGCAGCAGGTGCAGCGCACCGCCGGGGGCGAGCTCCGCGGCGCGCCGCCGGATGTCGTCGAGGTGCGCCAGGTCGACCGCGGACGCCCAGTCGTGCGTCGGGCCGTGCTGTGTCGTCACCGCTCCATCCTGCCGCGCGCCGACGGGCGCCCGCGGCTACTTCACCGCCCCCGCCGTCAGCCCGGCCACGAAGTGCCGCTGCAGCAGCAGGAACCCGATGACCACCGGGATCGAGACCACCAGCGACGCGGCCATGATCTCGTTCCAGTAGACGTTGGTCTGCGTCGAGTACTGCCGGATCCCGACGGCCAGGGTGCGGTTGGCCTCGGTGGTCATGACGGACGCGAACAGCACCTCGCCCCAGGCCGTCATGAACGCGTAGATGGCCACGGCGATCACCCCGGGCCGGGCGGCGGGCAGCACGACGCGCAGCAGCGCCCCGACCGGTGAGCAGCCGTCGACGCGCGCGGCCTCGTCGAGCTCCTGCGGGATGTTGTCGAGGTACCCCGACAGCATCCAGATGGAGAACGGCAGCGAGAACGTCAGGTAGGTGATGACCAGGCCGATCCGGGTGCCGATGAACTGGAAACCCGTGCCCTGCTCGATGTTGACGAAGATGATGAACAGCGGCAGCAGGAACAGCACCCCGGGGAACATCTGCGTCGACAGCACGGTGGTCGTGAACGCGGACCGCCCGCGGAACCGGTACCGCGACACCGCGTAGGACGCGAAGACCGCGATCACGAGGCTGGCCGCGGTCGCGGCGCTCGCCACGACCAGGCTGTTCACGAAGTACCGGGCGAGGGGCACGGTCGTCCACATGTCGACGAACGGCTGGAACGTCAGGCTGCTGGGCCACCACGAGAACGCGCCGCGCACGTCGGACAACGGTTTGAGCGCCGACGTCACCATGACGTACAGCGGCAGGGCCGTGACCGTCGCCAGGACGGCGACGACCGCCGCGCGGAAGGTGCGGAACGCCCGGGTCTCATGCACGGCGCGACCTCCGGTTCAGGGTGATCAGGTACACGCCGGTCACGAGCAGCAGGAACAGCAGCAGCAGCACGGACATGGCCGCGCCGGCGCCGAAGTTCCACGTGAGGAACGAGGCGTTGTAGATGTGGAAGGAGATGAGGTCACCCGCCGGTGGCTGCGCGGTGCCGAACAGCACGTACGGGGTGGTGAAGTCGTTGAACACCCACAGGAACATCACGAGCACCAGCACGAGGTTCACGGGCCGCAGCATCGGCAGCGTGATCGACCACCAGGACCGGAACGCGTGCGCGCCGTCCATGGCCGCGGCCTCGTACACGTCGTCGGGCACCGACTGCAGCCCGGCCGTCAGCATGAGGAACGCGAAGGGCCACAACCGCCACGTCGCGACCACCACGACCGACGCGAACGCGTTGCCGCCGATCAGCCAGAACGGCCGGTCGTCCAGCACGCCGAGGTTCTCGACGAGCAGGTGGTTGATGACACCCGTGTCGCGCTGCAGCATGAAGTTCCACGTGACGATGCCCGCGTACACGGGCAGCGCGTACGGCACGAGGAACAGCGTGCGGAACAGCGAGCGACCGCGGAACGGGCGCTGCAGCGCGACCGCCGCCGCCATGCCCAGCACCCACGCGGTCCCCACGACGAGCAGGGTGTACGCGCAGGTGACCGCGAACGACTCGAGCAGCGCACGCCCCACGGCGCCGTCGACGTCCAGCGCGACCTGGTAGTTGCGCAGGCCCACCCACGGTGCGGACGTCCAGTCCCGCAGCGTGAAGCGGGTGAGCTGCGTGAAGCTCATCCAGATGCCCGTGAGCATCGGCACCAGGTGGATGAGGAGCTCGAGCAGCACCGCCGGTGCCAGCAGCGCGTACGGCAGCCACCACCCGCTGCGGCGGGTGCGTCGGGCGGGCGCGGTGCGGGGTGCGCGGGCCGGTGCGGGCACCGGCGGGGCGGCGGGGGTGGTCGTGGCCACGGGGCGGTCCTCGTCGCGGCGCCGGGTCAGCCGACCGACGCCTGCACCTGGTCCTGCGCGGTCTGCATCGCCTCACGCACGTCGTCCGCGGTGACCGTGCCGCCCGTGGCGATGGTCGCGAACATCGCGTTCATCGCCTTGCCGACCGTCGTCTCGAACTGGTCCTCCGCGGGCACCAGGGGCAGCGGTGCGGAGCGCTCGTTGTAGATCTCCGTGAAGATCGCGGCCAGCTCGGCGTCGTCCGTGAACGCCGCCGTCGCGTCCTTCAGCACCGGGAGCGACGAGAACGGCCTGCCCAGCGTGGTCTGCACGTCCGCGCTCGTCAGGTGCTCGACGAGCTGCAGCGCCTCGTCGGGGTGCTCGGTGTTGCCGAAGACCGACACGTTGATGCCCGCGACGTGGCTCGCGACGTCGCTCACGGCGTCCTGCGGTGCCGGGAACGGGACGACGCCGTACGCGTCGGGCGCCATGCCGTTCGCCTCGATGGTCGCGCCCGCGTTGCTCTGGTTGAGGATCATCGCGGCCTTGCCGTTCGCGAAGTCCGCCGCCGCGAACGACGCGTTGTCGTACTGCGCGTTCGCGGGGTTCACCGCGCCGGCGTCCTGCATGAGGTCGAGGTAGCGCACGATGCCGTCGACGACGCCGTCGCCCGTGAACGTCGGGTTGCCGTCGGCGTCGAACAGCTCGGCGCCGTTCTGCGTGGCGTTGATGAACGCGAAGTGGTTGTTCTCCGTGTACGAGCCGGCCGCCAGCGCCATGCCGTACACGCCCGCCGCGGGGTCGGTGAGCGCCTGCGCGGCGGCGACCATCTCCTCCCACGTCGTCGGCGGCTGCAGCCCTGCGTCGGCGAACATCGCCGTGTTGTAGTAGAGCCCGTACGCCAGCCCGTACAGCGGCACCGACGTCGGGTCGGTCCCCGGCGCACCGCCGGTCTCCAGCGCGGTCGCCACGAACTTGTCGGCGCCACCGATCGCGTCCATCGCCGCGTCGTCGAGCGGCAGGAACGCGCCCGTGGCCTGCAGGGACACCGCCCACGTGTTGCCGATGTTGACCACGTCGGGCGCCTGGCCGGACGTGACGGCCGTCTGGATGCGCGTCTGCAGGTCGCTCCAGCCGATGACCTCCAGGTCGACCTCGACGCCCGTGCGCTCCGTGAAGTCCTCCAGGACGGGCGTGAGGACCTCCTTGTCGTGGTCGAGGCTCGTGCCCTGGTTGCTGGCCCAGTACGTGAGCGTGACGGGCCCGTCGTCCGCGGCGTCGCCGCCGCTCGAGCAGGCCGCGAGCAGGAGGACGGGGACGGACGCTGCTGCGAGGTGGCGAAGCTTCACGGGGACTCCCTTGTCGTGGCCGGACGGCCGCGCCGGCAGGTCCGCGCGTGCGTCACGGAGCCGCCCGGCGAGCCGGTCGCGTCCGAGTCTGTGCAGGCGCCGG
The DNA here is from genome assembly GCF_000092865.1 of Cellulomonas flavigena DSM 20109. Lineage (GTDB taxonomy): Bacteria > Actinomycetota > Actinomycetes > Actinomycetales > Cellulomonadaceae > Cellulomonas > Cellulomonas flavigena. The sequence goes on from NC_014151.1 coordinate 534,665, forward strand.
CAGGGGTCGTCGGGACTCGGCGGCCCGTGTGGGCCCGCGGGCCCAGCGGACCGAGGACGCCCCCGTCAGCCCCGCAGCAACGCGCGGACGGGACCCGCGTCGACGACGCCGCTGCCCGCCGCACGCTCGTCGACGGCCGGTGCCAGGGCGTCACGGGCACGGTCGACGACGTCGGGTGCGCCGGCCTCGCGGGCCGCCGTCAGCAGCAGGCCCCAGGCGACCTCCTGCAGCAGGTCGTGCGGCGGCGCCGGTGCCCCACGCACGGCCCGGCGGGCGCCGTCGACGTCGCCCGCGCGCACCAGCAGGAGCGGCCGGACCCACGGCGCGTACGGGCCCAGGTCGCCCGCGGCGTCCGGCCCGGGGAGCGTGCCGCCGTCGCGGACCAGCCGCGTCACCCGGGCCAGCGCGACGATCCCGTGCGAGAACCCCGGCATCTCGTCGGGCGCCGCCGGCTCCGGCCCGTCGGCGAAGGTGTGGCGGAACCACGCGGTGAACGTCGTCGCCAGCGGGCGCTCGGCGGACGCGGCCAGCGCGTCGACCTCGTCGGCCTCCGCCGCCGCCTCGTCGAGCCGCCCCAGCGCGCACAGCGCCTGCATCCGCACGATGCGCCCGGCGATCCGGAACGTCGTGGACTCCGCGCACACCGCCGTCGCGACGAGCTCGGCGCCGATCCGCTCGCGGTCCGCCGCCAGCCCCGTGCTCCCGAACCGCTGCATCGCGCGCCCGCTGAGAGCCAGGCACAGCAGGTGCCGGTCGTCCAGGTCGCGCGCGATCCGTTCGGCCTCGAGCGCCTCGGTCTCGCGCGCCGCCGTGCCGCGGTCCTCGATCGCGATCGTCGCGAGCAGTCGCCCGCGCGTCACCGGGCTGCCCGTCACCCGCGGCAGCGTCCGGACGGCCGCCGCGACGACCGCCGCCGCGAGCTCGTCGTCGTCCGACCGCGTCCACACCCCCGGCGCCTCCAGGCCGCCGACCACCCGCGCCGTCAGCAACGGGTCGCCCAGCCTCTCGGCCGCCGCGATGGACGCGAGCCGCTGCGCGCGGACCGTCGCGAGGTCACCCGACACGGCCAGGCTCGTGAGGACCGCGCCCGACGCCTCCAGCCGCGCGCGCCCGCCGCGGCGGTCGAGCGCGGACAGGCTGTCGTCGCGCCACGCGTCGTCGTCGCGACGCTCCAGGACCTGCTGCTCCAGGTCCCGCAGGGCTGGGCCGGGGTCGAGGCCGAGGTCCTCGGCGAGGGTGCGTCGGGCGCGGCGCAGCACGTCGAGCGCGTCCGCCGGCCGGTGCAAGCGGTGCAGCGCCGTGGCCAGCAGCCGCCAGCCGTCCTCGCGCCACGGGTGCGCGCCGACGTGCGCGTCGAGCAGCGGGACCACGTCGACCGCGCGGCCCGTCGCCAGCAGCGCATCCGCCAGCTGCTCGGTGACGTCGGCGCGCAGCGTCACCAGGCGGGTGCGCTCGGGCTGCACCCAGGGGCGGTCGGCGAGCTCCTCGTACGGCTCACCGCGCCACGCGGCGAGGGCGTGGGCGAGCAGACGCACCGCGGTGTCCGGGGGAGCGGTGCGGGCCTCGGCCGCCAGCCGCGCCACGCGCCACGCGTCGACGGCGTCCGGCGGGACGTCGAGCGCGTAGCCCGGGCCGCGGGTGACGACGACGCGCGGCGGTGTGCGCGGGGGCCGGTCGGGCTCCAGCGCGCGGCGCAGCTCGGCGACGAACGTGCGCACCGCCCCGACCGCACCCGGCGGAGGGGTGCCGTCCCACAGGTCGTCGACCAGCGCGTCCGTGCGGACCGTGCGCCCGCCCGCCGCGACGAGCACCGCCAGCACCTCGCGCGAGCGCGGCCGGGGCAGCGTCAACGCGTCGCCGGCGGCGTGCGCGACGACGGGACCGAGCACCCCGATGCGCACCTCGGTCCGGACCGTCCCTCCTGCCGTCACCTCGGCACGCTAACCCGCTGATCCGACACTGATCGGTACCGGGGACGGTGGACGCACCCCACCGAAGGAGCGCACGCATGTCCCTGACCATCCCCGGCCTCCGTTACCAGCGCGTCGAGACGGCCCCCGGCGTCCACCTGCACGCGGGTGTCGCAGGCGACGGTCCGCCGGTCGTCCTGCTGCACGGCTTCCCGCAGACGCACGTCATGTGGCGGCACGTCACCGCCGACCTCGCGCGCGACCACACCGTCGTCTGCCCGGACCTGCGCGGCTACGGCGCCAGCGACAAGCCTGCCGAGGCCGACGAGCACACCTACGCCAAGCGGACGATGGCCGCGGACGTCGTCGCGCTCGCCCGTGCGCTCGGGCACGAGCGGTTCGCGCTCGCCGGGCACGACCGCGGCGCGCTCGTCGCGACGCGCGCCGGCCTCGACCACCCCGACGTGATCACGCACCTGCTGGTCCTCGACGGCCTGCCGACCGTCGAGCTGTGGGACGTGCTGCACGGCGTCGACGCGCGCGTCGCGTGGCACCTGTTCCTCATGGCCCAGCCCGCCGGGCTGCCGGAGCGGATGATCGCCGCCGTCGCCGACGAGTTCTTCGGCGCGTTCCTCGACGCGTGGGCGGTCGACGGCACCGCGATCGACGCCGCGCACCGCGCCGAGTACCTGCGGGCCAGCCGCGAGGCCGTGCCGTCGATCGTCGCGGACTACCGCGCGACCGCCGGCATCGACGTCGCGCACGACCGCGAGGACCGCGCCGCCGGGCAGCGCCTGACCATGCCGACCACCGTGATCCAGCAGGACTGGGGCGGCGCGCTCGGGTACGACGCGGCCGCGCTGTGGGGCACGTGGGCGGACGACCTCGACCACCGCACCACGCGCGCCGGCCACTTCATGGCGGAGGAGGCACCGGGCGAGGTGGTCGCCGCGCTGCGGGACCTGCTCGCACGGTGACGCGCCGGCCCGCCCCGTCGCGCGGACGGGGCGGGCCCGGTGGTGCGTCAGGAGCGCGGCGCCGCGCACAGCGTCCGGTCGACGAGCTCCGCGACCTCGGTCGTCACCGCGGCGGCGTGCTCCGGTGCCAGCGCACCGAAGATCGTCGTCGTCGCCACCGTGACCGCCCGACCGTCCGCGGTCACGGCGTTCTCCGTCTGGTAGCCCGGGATGATGCCGCCGTGGCCCCACGCCAGGCCCCCGCAGCTCAGCTCGCTCGACATGATGCCGAGCCCGTACCGCATGCTCGTGTACGGCTCCGGCATGCCCATGGGCACGGTCGTCGTGAGCGCGGCCTGCTCGGCGGGCGCCAGCAGCTCGCCGCCGACGAGCGCGGTGAAGAAGCGGTTGAGGTCGCCCGGCGTCGTCACCACGTCGCCCGCCGCCCACGCGAACGCCGGGTCGATCGCCGTGTGCTCGACCATCGCGGACCCCGCCGGCTCGGCGTGGTACCCCTGCGGGTGCTCGCCGCGGAGGGTCCGCTCACCACGGCCCGGCACGTACGTCCCGGCCAGGCCCAGCGGCTCGATGATGCGCTCGGTGACGGCCTCCGCGAGCGGGCGCTGCGTGACCTTCTGCACCACCAGGCCGGCGAGCACGTAGTTGGTGTTGCTGTACGCGAACGTGCCGTGGGGGGTCGTCGGGCGGCTCAGGCCCAGCGTGACGAGCTCGTACGGCTCGACGTACCAGTCCTTGACGCGCAGGAACGTCGCCTCCGTGACGGCCTCGTCCGTGAACGGCGGACCGTGCGTGAAGTCACCGATGCCGCTGGTGTGCTGCAGCAGGTCCCGCACGGTGATGACCGACGCGTCGAGCCTGTCGCCCCGCACGACGCCCGGGAGGTACGTCTCGACGGACGCGTCGAGGTCGACCAGCCCCTCGCCGGCGAGCTGCAGGACGACCGTCGCGACGAACGTCTTGGAGTTGCTGCCGGCGCGGACCTGCCCGTCGACGGGCACGGGCGCGCCGGTCGCCAGGTCGCCGACGCCCGCGACGAGGTCGCGCTCACGCCCCGTGCGGTCGGTCACCGCCGCCAGCGCGGCGGGCACGCCGTGCTCGTCGACGAGCCGGTCGAGCGCGCGCTGGACGTCGTCGTGGCGCGGCGGACGCGGCCCGCGCTCGTGCGCCGCGGGCCGTGCGTGGTCGCCCGCGAGCGCGGCGACCGGCAGCGCGACGACGCTCCCGGAGACGAGAGCTCCGGCGGTGACGAGCGCGGCGAGGCGGTGGGTGCTGGGCATGGGTTCCCCCTGGCGGCCGGTGCCGGACCGGTGTCCGGCGGGTCCCTCCAGCGTCGTCGGGCGGTCCGGTCGCTCACCATGGCGCTACCCACCGGATCGGGGGTGGGGCTGACCCACGGGTGCCACGACCGGCCGCGTCCCGCGTCGGCCGCGCGGCGGCGGAGGATGGTCACGTCTGCCGAGCGCGCCTGCAGGAGTGGTCGCATCTGCGACCACTCCTGCGACGGGCGGGGGCGGGACGGGCGGGGGCGGGCGGGGCGGGACGGGCGGGGGCGGGTCAGCGCGGGTCGCGGGCGTAGGTCCAGCGGCGCAGGAGGGCCTCGAACGGGCCCGTGCGGCCGGCCCGCGAGAGAGCGACCGCGACGGCCACCGTCACCAGCCACACCCCGACCGCCAGTGCGGCGGCCTGCGCGGTGCCCAGGTGCGCACCCCAGCCCAGGCCCCACGCGCTGAGCAGCGGCGCGAACATCACCGACTGCAGCAGGTACGACGTCAGCGAGCGCTGACCCACCGCGACCACGGCGTGCACGGCGGGGCCCCGGCGGCGGTCCGCCCACACCGCGGCCAGCCAGCCGAACAGGCACACGTACGCGAACCCGCCGGCCAGGCCGGCGACCTCGTGGACGAGCATCGCCGTGCGGCCGGTGTGGAAGCCCGGCTCCCACACCTGCGCGACGGTCAGCGCGTGCGGCACACCGGCGACGAGCACGACGAGCCCCGTGACCAGTGCGGTGCGGCCCAGGCGGGCGCGGTACCGGGCCGGGTCGGTGAGCCACCCCGAGCGCGCGAGCAGGATGCCCGCGACGACCTGCGGGACGAACAGCAGGACCACGCCGGCCAGCACACCGGTCGCCGCGGCGTTGACGACGCGCTCGACGGCCGACGTCAGGTAGTCCGTCGAGAAGTCGCCCTCCCCGCCGAACGCGAACCACCCGTAGGTCACCGGCAGGAACACCGCGAGCATCAGCGCCAGCGACCCCCAGAACCACCGCAGCAGCGCCGCGCGGCTGCGGTTCACCAGCGCGAGCGCCAGCAGGCCGGTGACTCCGTAGGGCGTGAGGATGTCGAAGGGGAACAGCAGGAGCGCGTGCACGAGGCCGAGCACGATCAGCCCGACGGAGCGCCGTGCGAGCACCCGCCGCACGCCCCGCTCGTCGCGGCCGCGGGCGGCCAGGCGCGTGGCCATCGTCGCGATGCCGAACCCGTAGAGGATCGCGAACATCGGCCGCGAGCGGTCGTCGACGAGCAGGGTCGTCAGACCGTCGACGAGCCGGTCGAGCCCGGAGGCGTCGAGCGGCCGGTCGCCGAGCTCGGAGAGCGCGCGGCCGTGGAGGTAGCCCCACACGTTGGAGAGCGCGATGAAGAGGAGCAGCGCGCCGCGTGCGAGGTCGGGCGCGAGCGACCGGGCGGGTGCGGCGGTGGGTGCGTGCCGCGGTTCGTCCAGGACGGCGTGGCGTGCTCGAGCGGGGGTGACCGTGCTGGTCACGGCGAGATTCGTCATGCCGACGACACTAGGGACGACGCCCGGGCCACCACGATGGTGCCGCCCCCCGGACCGACGGTAGGGCCCACCCCCGCCCGCCCCCACCCACGCACGCCATGCCGTTCGCCGGAGTCGTTACGCTCGCGCCGTGACCAGGTCGTCGGGTCGTTCGTCGCGCAGCGTGCCGAGCGGGACGTCGCCCTCGTCGACCACCTCGGGTACTTCACCAACCTCACGAACCTGCTCGCGGGGGCGGTGCTGGTCGTCGTCGGTGCTGCCGGCCTGGCGCGGCGGGACGTCCCGTGGTGGCTGACGCTCGCGCGCGGTGTCCTGACGGCGTGCCTGCTGGTCGTCGCGGTCGTCTACTACGGCATGTCGCCCGGCGACGGCGGTGCCGCACCCGGGGTGAGCGTGGTGCTGCACCTCGTCGTGCCGGGCGCCGTCGCGCTCGACTGGCTGCTGGTCGCGGACCGTCCGGCCCTGCCCTGGCGGCGGCTGTGGTGGGTGCTGCCGTACCCGCTCACGTGGCTCGCGGTCGCCCTCGTGCGCGGCCGCACCGACGGCTGGGTGCCGTACGGGTTCCTCCTGCCGGAGCGTGGTGCGGGGTCGCTCGCGCTGCACGTCGTGGGGCTCGTGGCGCTTCTCCTGGCCGCGGCGGCGCTGGTCTGGGCCGCGAGCCGGCGCGGCGCGGACGCCGGTACGGTCGGGCGATGAGAGTCGGCCAGCTCGCGTGGCGCGCGTGCTACGAGTGGCTCGGGGCGCGCGTGCGGCAGCCCGCGTGGACGTTCATGAACTACGGGTTCGCGCCGGTCGACGCGGCGCCCCCGTTGCCGCTCGACCCTGCCGACGAGCCCGACCGCTACGGCATCCAGCTCTACGCGCACGCCCTCGACGGGCTCGACCTGACGGGCGCCGACGTGCTCGAGGTCGGGTGCGGGCGCGGCGGGGGTGCGTCGTGGGTGGCACGCACGCGCGGGCCGGCGACGACGACAGGGGTCGACCTGGCCGCGTCGGCTGTCCGGCTGTGCCGCCGCACACGCGAGGGGCCGGGGCTGCGGTTCGTGCAGGGGGACGCGCTCGCGCTGCCGTTCGACGACGCGACGTTCGACGTGGTCCTCAACGTCGAGTCGTCGCACTGCTACCCGTCGACGGCCGCGTTCGCCGCGGAGGTGCACCGTGTGCTGCGGCCGGGCGGCACGTTCGCGTGGGCGGACTTCCGCCCGGCGGACGACGTGGCGACGGTCCGCGAGCAGCTGCGGTCCAGCGGGCTGGAGCCGGTGCGCGAGCTCGACGTGACGGACGAGGTCGTGCACGCACTGCGCCTCGACGACGCACGCCGGGCCGAGCTCGTCGAGTCGTGGATCCCGCGCGCGGCCCGCCCGCTCTTCCGTCCGTTCGCCGCCCTGGACGGCACGCCCACCCACGAGCGCTTCGTCACGGGGGAGACCCGCTACCTCAGCGCGCAGCTCCGCCGCGCGGTGGCGTAGGCGGAAAGTGGTCGGCTCGGCACCGGTCGGCGCCACGAGGTGGTCGCAGAAGTGACCACTCTCGGGTGCCGGGGGTGTGCGGGGAGAGGGGGAGCGGGGTGGGACGGCGGGGTCAGCGTTCGCGGGGGCGCAGGCGCACGTTCGGGAGGTCCGGGGCGGGCAGGGCCGGGCCGGGGTAGCCGTCGACGGCGCCGAAGCGGGCCAGCCCCTCGGCGTCGCCCGTGATCGCGGCCTGCCACTGCGCGCGGGCCTCGACGACCTCGTCGTGCGTACGGCCGACGAAGTTCCACCACATGAGCACCGGCTCGTCGAACGGCGTGCCGCCGATGAGCACCGCGCGCACGGGCGCGTCACCGGCCTCGAGGACGAGGACGTCGCGCCCCGGCGGCGCGTACGCGAGCCAGGACCGGGCGACGTCGTGCCCCTCGAACCGCAGGTCCCCGGTGTCGACGAGCACGGCGTGCTCGAACCCCGCGTCGACCGGCAGCGTGACGCGCCCGCCGGCCGGCACGTCCACCTGCGCCGCGACGAGCGGCGAGTACGCGCGCGCCGGCGACGCGACCCCGCCCAGCGCGCCCATGAAGACACGGACCAGCGCCCCGTCGACCTCGAACGACGGCACGTCGGCGACGTGCTCGAACGCCCGGTCACCGTGCCGGGCGGACTCCGGCAGCGCCGTCCACAGCTGCACGCCGTGCAGCACGGGAGCGTCGGGGAACAGCGCCGGCGTCGCCTCCTCGCTGTGGCAGATGCCGCGCCCGGCCGTCATGAGGTTGAGCTGCCCCGGGACCACGACCTGCTCGGACCCCAGCGCGTCGCGGTGCAGCACCGACCCCTCGAACAGCCACGTCACGGTCTGCAGCCCGGTGTGCGGGTGCGGGGGCACGTCCATGCCGCCGGTCGCCGCGACGTCGTCCGGGCCGTAGTGGTCGGCGAAGCAGAACGGCCCGACCAGCGACCGCGCGCGCGACGGCAGCGTGCGGCGCACCGTCATCGCCCGCGGCCCGCCCAGCGGCACGCCGCGCGGCTCGACGAGCTCGACGTCCGCCGCCGGGCGCGCCACGCACACCTGCTCGTCGGGGCGGGGGTCGAGGTTCGTCACCGTGCCAGGCTACGTGCGCACCGCCGGTCGTGCCGGACCCGATGAGTCCGGCCCCCGCGCCCGGTCCGCACCCCTGACGACCCACCCGACCAGGAGGACCCGATGACCGTCATCTCCACGCTGTTCATCTCGCTCGACGGCGTCGCGGAGGTCGCCGAGGACTGGCACTTCCCGTACTTCGACGAGCAGATGGGCGCCGCCGTCGCGGAGGACTACGAGGGCGCCGACGTGCTGGTGCTCGGGCGGATCACGTACGACTCGTTCGCCGGGGCCTGGCCCGACCGGGAGGCGGCGGGCGAGGACGACGCGCAGTTCGCGCGCGAGCTCGGGGACCTGCGCAAGATCGTCGCGACGCGCGGCGAGCAGGACCTCGGGTGGCGCAACGTCGAGCGCACCGCGGACGTCGTGGGGACCGTCCGGGCGCTGCGGGACGACCCGGCCGTCGGCAAGGTGCTGGTCGCGGGCTCGCTGTCGGTCGTCCGGCAGCTCCTCGACGCGGACCTGCTCGACGAGCTGCGGCTGCTCGTGCACCCCGTCGCCGCGCGCCGCGGCGAGCGGCTGTTCGACGACGCCGAGACGGTCCGGCCGTTCGCGCTGCTGCGCCACGAGGCGACGCCGCTGGGTGTGCTGCGGCTCGTCTACGCCCCGGCGGACCTGCCCGGAGGCGGGTCCTACGAGGAGGCCATGGAGCACGTCACGCAGGCGTGAGGGGTCAGACCCGCAGCAGCGTCGCCGCCAGGTGGCCCGCATAGCCACCGGGCGTGCGGCCCACGGGACGCCCCGACGTGCGCACGTCGACCACGTCCGACGCGACGATCACCGCCCCCGACGCCCGCAGCCGCGCCACCAGCTCGACGTCCTCGTGCTCGCGTGCCGCGCGGAACCCGCCCGCGCGCAGGTACGCCGACGCCCGCACGCCCAGGTTCGCGCCGTGCACGTGCCCGTTGGGCCGGCCCGGCACGTGCGTCGCACGCCACGCCGTCCACTGCGCGGGCGTGAGGTCCGCGGGGTCCGGGTGGACCGTGCCGACCACGACGTCCGCGCCCGCGTCGGCCAGGCGCACGTGCTCGACGAGCCAGTCGGCGCCCACCTGCGAGTCCGCGTCCGTGCACGCCAGCCACGTCTCGTCCGGGCTCGCGGGGGACGCGGCGAGCGCGGCCGCGACACCCGTCGCACGTGCCAGACCCACGTCGGCCGCCTCGACCTCCAGCACCCGCACGCCGCCGTGCACCCCGTCGTGCAGCCCGCCGTGCGTCGCGCCGTGCAGCCCGCCGTGCGTCGCGACGTGCCGCGCCACGACGTCGGCGGTGCCGTCCCGGCACGAGTCGAGCACGACGACGACGTCGGCCGTGCGCCCACCGCGGGCCAGCAGCGTCGTGCGCGCGGCATCGAGCGACGCCAGGCACGCACCGACCAGCGCCTCCTCGTCGCGCACGGGCACGACGACCGCCACGTGCGTGACGGGGCCGGGTGCGACCCGGCCGGGAGCGGTCGAGCCGGACGCGGACGGGCCACCGGCGCTCACCGCAGCCCCGTCCGCTCGGCCACCGACCGCGGGTCGCGGCTCCACACGTCGAGCAGGAGGTCGTCCTCCCGGTGCTCGACGAGGCGCGCGAGCCCCGCGTCGCGCGCCGCGCGCGCGAGCGCCCGGTGCACGGCGTCACCGGGGAGCGGATAGTCCTCGACCGGGTGCCGCCAGTGGCACGCCAGCACGGTGCCGCCGGGCGCGACGCGCGTCAGCAGGTCCGGCAGCGCCTGCGTGAGGTCCGCCCACGACAGGTAGTAGCCCACCTCGGAGAGCACGACCATGTCGAACGGGCCGCCCGGCAGCGCGTCGTCGCCGGCACCGCCCAGGGCACCGTGCACCACCTCGACGTGCGGGTGACCGGCCAGGCGCTCGCGGGCCCGCTGCAGCGCGGCGTCGGCGACGTCCGTCGCGGTCAGTGCGTCGCAGCGGGGCGCGAGCTCGGCCGTGAGGACCCCGATCGAGCACCCGACCTCCAGGACGCGCCCGTACCGCTCGTCGGGCAGGGACGCGAGCGTCAGCGCGCGCTTGCGGCGCTCGTAGGGGCGGTGCGTGAACCCCCACGGGTCGTCGTGCCGGCCGTAGGTGGCGTCGAAGTACGACGCGGGCAGCGTCGCCAGGTCCGTCCCGACGTGCGCGACCGGTTCGTGCACGACGAACGCCTCGACGTCCCGCACGAGCCCGCGCACGAACTGCGGGTGCAGCACCGGCGCGTCCGCGGGGTCGTCGGACAGCGGCTGCACCTGCGTGGTGTGCGCGGCGACCGCGCGGTGCTTGAGCACCACGGCGTGGTCCGACAGCGGTAGCGCGCGCAGCTCGTCCCAGGGCACCGCGGGGTCGTCGGGTGTCGCCCAGTGCCACAGCCACAGCGGCGCCTCGACGAGCGTGCAGCCCAGCTCGTCGGCGAGCTCCGCGCACACCTCCGCGAGCACGCGGTGGTCGCGGTGGCCGTCGCCGCGCCACGTCGTGACCAGCGTGCGCACCGGCGCACCCGTCGTCAGGGCCGCGCGCAGGTCCGCGGTGACCTGGTCGCGCGCCTCGCGCAGCCCGCCGTCGACGTGCCCGAGCAGCGTGACGTCCGACGCGGGGGAGAGCAGGTCGACCGCGGCCCGCACCTCCTCGACGCGGCGGCGGGCGAGCGCCGTCGGGTCCAGCGTGGGCGACCCGGGGTGCGACGCGCTGCCGTCGCTGACGACCACGACGTCCGCGGGCCGCCCCGCCGCCGCGAGCTCGGCGAGCAGGCCGCCGGCGGTGAGCGTCTCGTCGTCGGGGTGCGCGGCGACGACGACCGTGCGGCCCTCGCGCGGCAGCGGCCACGTCGGCAGCGCGTCGAGCGGCTCGTCCCACACGTGCGGGGGCGTGCCCGGTGCGCGCCCGTCGAACGTCACCACGGTGCGCCCTGCGCGCGGGCGAGCGTCGTGCCCAGCGACGCCTCGTCGCGCTCCGCGTGGTGCTGGCGCACGTAGAGCTGGAGGTCCGCGACGCGCTTGGCGTGCGCGGCGTCGAGCGCGAGCGGCGCCGGTCCCAACGCGTGCCCGACACGTGTGAGCACCTCCTCGCACGTGCGCGCGACCGTCGTGCGCACCCGCTTGGCGACGACGGGCCCGGGGACGCCCGTGTCGTGCGTGCCGTCGACGACGTCCGCGGCTTCTGCGAGCGCGCGTCGCGCGTCCTGCAGCGCGACGTCCACCGCGCCCAGGTGCATCGCCAGCAGCCGGTCGTCGCCGCCCGCCGCGCGCCCCCACAGCGCGCGTGCGACCCCGACCGCACCGCCGTACCAGCACGCCGCGACGCCGATCCCGCCCCACCAGAACCCGGGCCGCTCGAGGTACCAGCCGGGGGCGCCGACCGGGGTGGCCGGGACGTCGTCGAACGTGACCGGCGTCGAGGGGATCTCCGTGAGGCCGCGTGCCGCCCACGGCTGGTCGACGGGCGTCACGCCCGGGTGCCGCAGGTCCACCGCGAACAGGGCGCGCTCGCCGTCCGGCAGGTGCGCGGTGACCAGGCCCGCGTCGAGGCGGTCGGCCAGCGAGCACCAGGGCTTGGTGCCGCGGAGGGTCCACACGTGCGCGTCGGTGGACGCCGGCACCGCGTCGAGCCGGACGCCCGGCCCCTCGGCCGCGAACACGCCCCACGTCCGCCCCGCGTCGTCCGGCACGCCCGCCTGGTCGAGGATCGCCAGCGCGTCGAGGTGCGGCTCGACGGCCCGCGCGACGGCGAGGTCCTGCGCGGCGAGCGTCGCGAGCAGCGACCACAGCGCGTCCGTCGCGCCACGGCCCGGGCGCAGATCCGCCGGCCAGTCGCGGACGGCGGCCAGGGCGGTGTCGACGTCCGCGGGCAGGTCGCCGGGCAGCCACGGGGACGCGGAGCCGATCAGCACGGGTGGGGCGGTGGGGTGCACGGGCGTCCTCGGGTGGGTCGATGCGTGAGCGCATCATCACCGGGAACGTGCACGGCGGCGACCGGAGCGAGCGACGACGCCACGCCGGGTCCGCGGTCCGGGTCGTCGGGGCCTCCCACGTCGAGACCGCACCGTCGCGTCCCGGCCGTCCCGGCCGTCCCGGCCGTCCCGGGCCTGGTGCGACGCGACCGCCCGCACGCAGGATGGGTGGATGGACCGCACGGGGGCGCAGGACCAGGACGTCGTGATCGTCGGCGCGAGCGTGGCGGGGCTGCTCACCGCCGCGGCGCTCGCGCGGGCGGGGCGACGCGTCACGCTGCTCGACCGCGACGACCTGCCCGACGCCCCCGAGCCCCGGGCCGGGGTGCCGCAGGGTCGCCAGCCGCACCTGCTGCTGCACCGCGGGCTGCGGGCGATCGAGGAGCTGCTGCCCGGGTTCGGTGCGCGGCTGCGGGCGGCCGGCGCGGTGCCCGTCGACACCGGTGAGCTCGCGTGGCTGAGCCCCGTGGGGTGGGCGCCGTCGTGCCCGCAGCTCGGGATCCTGCTGGCGACACGTCCGCTCATCGAGCACGCGCTGCGGGAGAGCGTGGCGCCGCTGCCGGGGGTGCGGGTGGTCGGGGGCGTGCGCGTGACCGGGCTGCGGCGCGGCGGCGCCGGGGAGCCGCGGTGGTGGGTCGACGCCGTGCCGGCCGGCTGGTCGGACGGGCAGGAGCCCACCCCCGAGGCACGGGGCGCCGACGTCGTCGTCGACGCGTCGGGGCGCGCGACCCGGCTGCCGCGCTGGCTGGCCGCGCTCGAGGTGCCGGAGGCGCCGGTCGAGGCGCTCGACGCGCACGTCGGCTACTCCACGGTGCGCGTGCGCGTCCCGCGCGGGCGGGTCGTCGCACCCGGCGTCGTGATCCTCGCGGCGCCCGGACTCACCGGGGGACTGGCGCTGCCGGCCGAGGAGGACCTGTGGACGGTCACCGGGTTCGGCGCCGGAGAGCTGCGGCCGCCGCGCGACCTGCCGGCGCTGCGCGAGTTCCTCGAGGGTGTCCGCGACGACGCGCTCGCACGGGTCCTCGCGGCCGGTGAGGTCGACGGGGACGTCGCGGCGCACCGGCAGACGGGCAACGTGCGGCACCACTACGAGCGGGTCGGCCCGTGGCCCGACGGGCTGCTCGTCGTCGGTGACGCGCTGTGCGCGTTCAACCCCGTCTACGGGCAGGGCATGACCGTCGCCGCGATGATGGCGCAGGCCGTGCGGGACGCCGACGCGCGGGGGCCGCTCACCGCGCCCGGTGCGGCGGGACGGCTGGTGCGGGCCTGCTCCCGCGTCGCCGAGGGGCCCTGGCAGCTCGCGACGAGCGCCGACCGTGCGCTGCTCGGCGAGGGGCCGCCGTCGAACCCCGTCGCGCGGCTGATGGGCCGGTGGATCGACGAGCTCGAGCGGATGAGCAAGCACGGCGACCTGCGTGCGCAGACGACGCTCGCCCGGATGTTCCAGCTCGTGGGGTCGCCGGTGAGCCTGTTCCACCCGCTGCTGGTGACCGCGGCCGTGCGGACCCGCGTCCGCGGGTACGGACCCCTGGCGCCACGGCCGGCCATCCTGCGCGAGGAGGTCGGCGCGCCCGTCGTCGACGAGCGGTAGCGTCGCGGCGTGGACATCCGGGTCGCCGCGTACGCCGTCGTCGTCGACGAGGGACGCCTGCTCCTGGCGCACTGGTGCGAGGCGGGCTTCGACCACTGGGTCCTGCCGGGCGGTGGCCTCGAGCCCGGCGAGGACCCGGCCGACGCCGCGGTGCGCGAGGTGCGCGAGGAGACCGGGTACGACGTCGTCCTCGACGAGCTGCTGGGGATCGACTCGGTGGTGTACCTCAGCGACGAGCGCATCGTCCCCGGCCCGGACCTGCACGCCCTGCGCGTGCTGTACCGCGCGCACGTCGTCGGCGGCGAGCTCACGCCCGAGGTCGGCGGCGGCACCGACGAGGCCGCCTGGTTCCCGCTCGCCGAGGTCGACGGTCTGAGACGCGTCGACATGGTCGACACCGCTCGCCGCCTCGCGGGGCTCCTGCCCGCCGGGGACTGACGTGCCGTCGTACCGCGTCACCGCGACCGTCGGCCTGCTGCGCCCCGGCACGCAGGCACCCGACGTCCTGCCCGAGGCCGTCGCCGCTGCCCGCGCGCTGACGACCGTCGAGGCGTTCGACGTCGGCGTCGTCCGCGGGCAGGCGCGCGCCATGGTCCGCTTCGAGGCCGACGACGACCCGGCCGCCCGCCGCGTCGGTTGGGCGGTGATCGAGCGCCTCGACGAGCTCGCCGACACCACCGACGGCCACCTGACCCGCCGCTGGGGCAACCGCTGGTACCCGGCGGGCCACCGCCCGCCCCGCTGACCCGCCCACCCACCGCCCTCCCCACCCCCACCCACCCCACCCCGCCGAGCGGAACCTGACTCACCGTTTGGGGTGCGTCTTGGTGAGTGGTGTTCCGGTCGGCGTCGCCCTCACCCCGCTGAGCGGTACCTGACTCACGGTCTGGGGTGCGTTTCGGTGAGTGGTGTTCCGGTCGGCGTCGCCCTCACCCCGCTGAGCGGTACCTGACTCACGGTCTGGGGTGCGTCTTGGTGAGTGGTGTTCCGGTCGGCGTCGCCCCACCCCACCCCGCCGAGCGGAACCTGACTCACCGTTTGGGGTGCGTCTTGGTGAGTCGTGTTCCGGTCGGCGTCGCCCCCACCCGCCGAGCGGTACCTGACTCACCGTCTGGGGTGCGTTTCGGTGAGTGGTGTTCCGGTCGGCGTCGCCCCCACCCCGCCGAGCGATACCTGACTCACCGCCTGGGGTGCGTTTCGGTGAGTCGTGTTCCGGTCGGCGTCGCCCCCACCCGGCCGAGCGGGACCTGACTCACCGTTTGGGGTGCGTCTTGGTGAGTCGTGTTCCGGTCGGCATCGCCCCCACCCGCCGAGCGGTACCTGACTCACGGTCTGGGGTGCGGTTCGGTGAGTCGTGTTCCGGTCGGCGAGGTGGGGTGGGTCACCCGGGGGTGGGGTGGGCGTCGGTGGGGTGCTCCGGGCAGGGTGGGGGTGTGGGTGGGATGGAGGACGTTCTCGACGACCTGTACGGGGGGTCGCTCGACGACTTCGTCGCGCGCCGGGACGCCGCCGTGCGGGCCGCGAAGGCCGCGAAGGACAGGGACCTCGCGGGACGGATCGGATCGCTGCGCAAGCCGACCGTCGCCGCCTGGGCCGTGAACCTGCTGGTGAGGGACGACCTGTCGCTGGCCGGTGCGCTGCGCGACCTCGGCGAGGGCATGCGCGACGCGGAGCGGTCGCTCGACGGGCCGGCGCTGCGTGAGCTCGGCAAGCAGCGGCGCGCGCTCGTGTCCGGGCTGGTCGCGCGCGCACGTCGGCTCGCCTCGGACGCCGGGCAGAAGCTCTCGACGGCCGCGGCGCAGGAGGTCGAGCACACCCTGACGGCGGCGCTCGCGGACCCGAAGGTCGCTGACGCCGTCGCCGCGGGCACCCTCACGCACGGCACCGAGCACGTCGGCTTCGGCTCCGCGGACGCCGCCGAGGGAGGACGTGGAGCGAACGGGACGTCGGGCGGCCGGAGTGCTTCCCGCCCTCCCGAGCGCACGGCGCAGTCGGTGGGCACGCGCGGACCGGCCGACGCGGGGAGCGGGACGTCCGACGCCGCCGACGGCGAGGGGCAGGGCGACGCCCCAGCGGGGGGCGACCCGTCGACGGGCCGAGCGTCGGCCGCGGGCCGCACGTCAGCCGGGAACCGCGCCGAGGACGCCGAGAGGCGTGAGCGTGAACGCCAGGAGCGCGAGCGCGAGAAGCAGCAGCGCCGGCGCGAGCAGGCGGCCGCCGCGCGCGAGGCCGCCGAGGCCGACCTCGACCGCGCCCGCACCCGGCACGACGACGCGGCGACCGCTGAGCAGCAGGCCGCGACCGCGCTCGAGGACGCCGAGCGCGCGTCCGCTGAGGCCTACGAGGCCGAGGAGGAGCTGGTCCGGGCGCTCGCGGACGTGCGGCGGCGCCTCGCCGAGGCCCGTGCCGTCCTGCCTCGCGTCGACGAGGCCCTCGTCGCCGCGCGCTCGGCCGCCCGTGACCGCCAGAAGGCCGCCCGGGCCGCTGCCCGGGAGCTGGAGCGGACGACGAACGCCGCGGTGCGCGCCCGCGAGCGGGAGGAACGCCTCGCTGCGGAGACCTGAACCCGCAACCCGCCCCGGCTGCGCCACGCGACGCCCGCAGCACGTCCCTCCCGTCCGTGGCGGACGCACGGAAGTGACCGACGCCACTGCCGACCCGGCCCTGGTGGGGGCGGGTCAGCGGGGCGGAGGTCCCGCACGGCGGTGTCGCTTCCCGCCATGATGTCCCCGTGCCGACCGAACCCGACGACGACGAGCTCGAGCTGATCCGCCGCTCGGGGGCGGTGCTGCGCGTGGGGCGGCTCAGCCTCGCGTCCGGAACCGGCTCGTACCGCGTGAAGGCGTCGATGGCGCGGGTCGCCGCGGCGCTGGGGATCGACCGGCACCAGGCGCACGTGACCCTCACGGAGATCACGACGACGTCGCACCGCGGCCGGTCGTTCCGCACGGAGGTCACCGAGGTCCGGGCCGTGGGCGTCAACACGGACCGGCTCGCGGAGCTCGAGCTGCTCGCGCAGCGCGTCGAGGCCCGCGCGCCCGTCACGGTGGAGGACGTCACCGCCGAGATCGACCGGATCACGGCCAAGCCACCGCTGTACCCCGTGGTGCTGAACGCCCTGTGGGCAGCGGTCGCGTGCGCGGCGTTCGCGTTCCTCAACAACGGCGGCACCATCGAGGTCGTCGGGGCGTTCGTCGGGGCCGGGCTCGGGCAGGGGCTGCGGCGCGTCATGCTGCACCGCGGGTTCAACCAGTTCGGCGTGACGATGCTCGCCGCGACGCTCGCGAGCCTGTCGTACCTCGGGTTCGTGCAGGCGCTGCACGTCCTGGGCCTGACGGCCGGCGTGCACGAGGCCGGGTACGTGGCAGCAGCCCTGTTCCTGGTGCCCGGTTTCCCGCTCGCGACGGGCGCGCTGGACCTGGCCAAGCTCGACTTCTCGGCAGGGGTCGCGCGGCTGACGTGGGCGTTGATGATCTTCGTCTCCGCGGCGTTCGCGGTGTGGGCGGTCTCGATCCTGGTGGGCCTGAGTCCGGACCCGCCGCGCGAGCTCGCGCTCGACCCGGCGGCGATGACGTCGCTGCGGCTCGTCGCGTCGTTCGTCGGGGTCCTGGGGTTCGCGCTGATGTTCAACAGCCCGTGGCGCATGGCGCTGGTCGCCGCCGGCGTCGCGACGCTCCCGAACGTGCTGCGCATCGAGGCGGTCGCGACCTTCGCCTGGCCGCCGCAGGCCGCCGCCGCGGTCGCGGCGTTCCTCGTGGGCCTGCTGGCGGCGTGGATCGCGCCGCGCCTCAACATCCCGCGCATCACGGTGTACGTGCCGGCGGTGACGATCATGGTCCCGGGCGTGCCCGCGTACCGGGCCGTGTACCACCTGAGCAACGGTGACGTGACGGCGGCGCTGACGTACGGGGTGTCGGCCGCGCTCGTCGTGACGGCGCTGGCGGTGGGGCTCGCGGTGGCCCGCATGTGCACCGACCGGGAGTGGGGCTTCGAGCGCTGAGCCACGATCGGACCTCTCGCTTTGGTCCCAGCGGAACCGGCCGGTAGCCTGTGCAACGTCTTGGAGACGTCGCATAGCCAGGTCTAGTGCGCGGCCCTGCTAAGGCCGTGAAGGGGTCAACCCTTCCGTGGGTTCAAATCCCACCGTCTCCGCGTCGCGAGGGCCCGGTCCACCAGGACCGGGCCTTCGCCGTTCCTCACCCGTCGGCGAGCCCGAGCGCCGCTGCCAGCACGCGCGCCTTGCGGGCTCCGGCGTTGGTGGCGGGCCGGGCGGCGAGGTCGGCGAGACCGGGCCACGTGGCGGCGTCGGCAGGCAGCAGGCCGCGGGCCGCGGCCTCGCGCAGCAGCGGGGCGTGGTGCGTCGCGGCGTCGAGCACGCGCGGCAGCCAGCGCGGCGCCGCGGGCAGGGCGGCGGCGTGCCGGACGCCCTCGACGAGCACCGGCCACAGCACCGGCAGGGTCGCCGCGTCCTTGACGGTGAGGCGGGCCAGGCGTGCGGGGTCGACGTCGGGACTGGCGAGCAGCGCACGGATCGCGGCGCGCACCCCGGCGGAGCCGAGCAGCCCCTCGCCGATCGCGTCGTGCAGGTGGTACTGGCCGTCGTCGCCGCAGCCCCCCGCGAGGAGCACGGCGACCAGCGCGGTGCTCAGCGGGGCGCGCGGGAGCTCGCTGGGAGAGTTCGTGCCGGCCGCGTCGTTGCGGTGCGCCGCGACGACGAGGCGCCCGGAGCCCGGGTCCCAGCGCAGCCACGCGTCGACGCCGCCGTCCGCCGCGACGGCCTGCGGCGACTGCGCAGCGCACTGCCCCTCGGACGTGACGTCGTAGTACCAGGTCTTCAGCACCCGGTACGTGTCGCCGTCGGGCAGCGTGAGCTCGAGGGAGAGGAGCCGCTGCGACGCGTTGCGCCGCACCCACGTCGCCCGGACGGTCGCGCCGTCCTCGATCGCGGGGCGAGTCCCGGCGTCGGCGGGCCAGACGTCGTCGAACGCGGGGCCCGCCGGCGGGGCGACGGGAGCGGGCGCGTCGTCCGGTGCCACGGCGGGCAGCCGGTCGACGACGGCGCGCGCCGCGACCACCGCGCGTGACGTCCCGCCGCGTGCGGCCAGGGTGCGCGTGCCCGGTAGCGCGAGCACGTCCGGTGCCGCGTCGCCCGCGGTGACGGCCCGCTCGACGTCCGGCAGCAGCGTCCGGACCGCCTCGGCGAGGTCCGACGTGCCGGGGGGCAGCCGGGGCGCGGCGACCGCGACCTGCAGCAGGTCGTCGAGCAGCGGCCACACCACCGAGAGGAGCCCCTCGTCCGCGAGCTCGCGGCACACGCGTGCGAACGCCGCGAGCTGCGTGGGCGTCTCCTCCCAGCCGAGCAGCCGGACGTCGGCGACGCCGGGGCGCAGCAGCCCGCGCTCCCAGGCCTCGCGCACGGCGAGGGTGGCGTCCGCGACGGCGGCCGGGTGGAGGTTGCGCAGCGCGCCGATCACGTTGACCGCGAGGCCCGGGGTCAGCGGGGCGGCGCGCCGGGCGAGCTGGCGCAGGACCAGCCCGGAGCCGGGCTCGCCGTGGGCGTCCACCTTCGACGACGCCGCGTCGCCCCACGTGGGGTGCTGCGCCATGTCCAGGCGCCACAGCCAGTCCACGGTCCGGAGGCGCGGGGGCAGCCCGCGCAGCGCCGCCGGGACCGGGGTGGGCCCGACCTGCCAGTGACGCCGCCGCCCGTGGACCTCCAGGGACGGCTCGCGGAGCGGGTCGCGCAGGTAGGCGGCGAGGGTCGGGCCGGCCGTGCGCGCGGTGAGCGCGCCCGACTGCAGGACGACCGGCACGGGGAGGTCCTCGAGCGCCGCGACGGTCTCGTCGGTCGTGAGAGCGACGTCGCACCGCAGCGCCGCGAGCTGCAGGTCGGCCTCGCTGACGACGGCCGCGGCGGACACGTACGCGCGCAGACGCTCCACGAGGTCCGCGGGGTCGATCCGCAGGTCCACCCACGTGGGCGTCGACAGCAGCACCGGCACCTCACCGAGGCGCTGCAGGACCGCCGCCTCGCGGGCGTCCGACGGATCGTACGTGATGTCTCGCAGGCCCCCGGTGCGGGCACGGTCCAGCCACGGCCCGGGCGTGCCGGCGACCCACGCGGCGACCGACGCGAGGCCCGGTACGGCCGTGGCACGCACGCCGCCGAGGGCTGTGCGCGCGGTGTCCCGGTCCGTGGCCGCCACCGCGTTGGCCAGCGCCAGGAACCGGTCGACCTCGACGTCGGTGCCCTCGTCGGGGCGTCCCGTGAGCGCGGCGGCCGCGGCCGTCAGCGCCGCGCCGCTCACCTCCCCGACGTCGAAGCGCGGCACCTGCCACACCGGCGGCGTCGGGCGCCATCGCACGACCCGGTCGTCGTGGAGGTCGTCCGGTGCCTCCTCGACCTTGAGCTCCCACGCCGCCACGAGCTCCTGCGCTGCCCGCGCGAGCGTCCGGTCCGGTCCCGTCGCGTGGGGCACGACGAGCGGCGCGACGACCTCGCGCGTCGCGGCGTCCGGGCGGGGCCGCGCGGCGGCCGCCGTCAGCAGCGTGCGCAGGACCGCCTTGGTGCGCACCGTCAGCGCCGCCACCAGGACGTCCGCGAGCGTGCCGTCGTCGACCCCCGCGACGAGCCGGGGTGCGAACGCCGCGACCACCGGCGCCTCGCCGTGCGCGAGCACCGGCACCAGCGCGTCGGCACGCGACACGACCTCGGCGTCCGTGATCGCGAGCGTGCCGGTCAGCGCCTGCGTCCACGCCTTGCGGTCACCGGGGCGCGTCGCGGCGTCGAGCGCCGCGAGCGCGAGGTCCACGGCCTCGTCACGGTCGACCAGGCCCTGCTCGACGGCGGCCGGCAGCACCACGCCGAACGGCCCGGTGGCCGGCACACCGGCGGCGACGGCCGCGCGCACGTGCTCGGGCAGCCGCCGGGTGATGCTCTGCGGCGGTGCCCAGCCGCGGGTCGCGGGGTACAGGTCGCCCCCGGCCTCGCCGGTGAGCGCTCCCGCGGCGTACACGGCCCAGTCGCGCAGGTAGTCCACGTCGTCGGGCACGGGCAGGTCGTGCAGGTCGACGAGCCGCACCACCGGCCCGGCGAGCGCGGTCGTGCTGTGCTCCCACGCCCGTCGCGTCGGCTGGTACGCCGCACGCACGAACGTCCGCGCGAACACCGGTCCGCGCGGCGCGAGCAGGTGGGTCATGAGGTCGTCGTCGACGGGCCGCGCGCGCAGGAGCCGCGCGCTCCGGGCGGCGTCGACGCCGACGCGCACCGCGAACAGGGTGAGCAGCCACTCGTCGACGTCGACCCAGCTCTTCCACCCGTAGGTCCGCTCGTCGAGCTGCCCCCACTCGCCCCAGTCACCGCGGGAGAGGCCCTCGCGTGCCACGCGCTGCTGCTCGGGCGTGCCGACCGGCAGGCCGGGTGCGTCCTGCCGGTCGGCGTCGGCCCAGCCGAGCACCCGGAACACCTCGACGGCCGCGAGCAGGGCGGGGGTGGCGCTCATGCACTCTCCTGGGTGGCGATGTCGACGGCGAGCACGTGCGCGCACGGGCCGCGCCCGGTGCCGTGCCGCAGGTACCAGGGGCACGTGCAGCGGGCCCCGCCGGCATCGCGCGTGACGCGGTAGTCCGGCCCGTCGCCCGTGCGGCGGCGGACGGTCCACGCGTCGCCGTCGGGCGTGACCTTGCCGTCGGCGACCAGGCGACGCGCACCGACGAGCCGCGGGTTGTCCTTCTCGACGCGCGCCGGGTCGTGCGGGAGCTCGCGGTGGAACCACGCGTCGTCGTGGACGTCCCAGCCGATGCGCCCGTCGGCGGCCAGGACGGCGAGCGCGGCCCGGACGCGCGGCTCGTCGAGCCCGGCACCGCGGGCGAGGCGTGCGACGTCCACGACGGGCTCGAACGCGAGCTGCGCGGCGACCAGGTCGGCGTCCTCGGCGACCGTCGCGCCGGCGAGCGCGGACAGCAGCGACCCCTCGCCGGAGTGCCCGCGCCACGCCTCGCCGGTGAGCCCCAGCACGAGCCGCGCGCCCGGCAGCGTCAGCTCGACGACCGCCGGCCCGGGCTCGGTGGTGCCGTGCACGGCCAGGCCGGTGACGTGCGTGAGCAGGCGCTTCGCGGCGCTGAGCCGGTGCAGCCCGGCCACGTGGACACCTCCGGGAGCGGTGCGCGGTGCGACGCGCACGGCGTCCCGCGACGCCACGAGCCAGCCGCTGCGGCCGCCGCTCGTCGCCGCCGGCAGCGCCGCGAGGAACGCGCGCGCACCCACGGCGCCGACCGTGAACGCGTGCGGCAGGCCGTGGTGCAGCTCGGCGACGTTGCCCAGTGCGCGCACCCAGCGTCCCGGCATCTGCACGGGCCGCTCGACGTGCGTCCCCTCGGGGCTCGACACGGTCAGCCCGCCCCGGCCCACGTCGAGGTGCAGCAGCCGGCCCCGCCCCACGTGGGTGAGCGCCGCGCGCGTCGCGGCGCCGAGGTCGACGTTCGTCGTGCCGTGCCCGAGCGTGCCGGAGTCGAACGCGTCGGGCAGCAGGTCGAGGCGCGCGTAGACGGTGCTGCAGGCGGAGAAGCACTCGGCGCGCAGCCGGTCGCCGTGCGCGGTGAGCACGGGGTCGCGCAGGTCGGTGGGCGTGGGCTGGAAGTACCGGGTCGCGGTGACGTCGGCGAGCGTGACGAGCCCGCGCGCGAGGACCTGCGGGTGCGCGGCGAACCCGTGGCAGAAGCTCGGGTCCGGGTCGAGGCCGGCGGGCGTGAGCGCGGGCGCGAGGCCCAGGACCAGGCCGTCGGCCCCCAGGCGCGAGGGGCGCGCGAACGTGCGGCTGGTCACGGCGTGGAGTCTAGGAGCGGGCGGTGACACCGCAGCCGCGCGGGCGCACGGACCACCCGTGCGGGCGCGTCAGAGCCGCAGCAGCCCTGCCGTCGTCGGCGCGAACCCGCACGCCCGGTAGAAGCCCTCGAGGTGCACCTCGCAGTCGACGTGGAGCCACTCGCAGCCCGCGGCACGCACCTCCTCGAGCAGGCGCGCGACGAGCCGGGTGCCTGTGCCGCAGCCCTGGTGGTCGGGGTCGACGACGGCGTCGAGGAGGAACGCGTGCGCACCGCCGTCCCAGCATGCGTGCACGAACCCCACGAGCGCGTCGTCGTGGAACGCGCCGACCCACGTCACGCTGTGCCGGTCGAGGCGCGCGGCCCAGGGGGTCGGGGCGGCGGGCACGGGCGCGGCGAACGCGCGCGCGTGCAGGCGGGTGAGAGCGGCGTCGTCCACGTCGTACCGGACGCGCAGGTCGGGCGTGCGCACGCCCCCAGCCTGACGCACGGCGGCGCTCCTGCGGCGCCTGACCGATGCGCCCGTTGCGTCCGACCATCCCGACCGTCATGCTCGGACCCACCGAGCGCCGCCGCGGGCGCCCGGCGGGGCACAGGGGGTCGCACATGCGTCACATGCGTCGGGTCGCGCAGGTCGTCGTGGGGGTGCTGGCGGTCGCCGGCCTGACCGTGGGGGCGCCGTCACCGGCCACCGCGGCCACAGTGCCCAGCGGGTTCACCGACGCGAAGGTCGCGGACGTCCCGAGCCCGACGGCGCTGGCGTTCACCGCCGACGGGCGCATGCTCGTCGCGACGCAGGGCGGCAGGCTCCTCGTGCGGACGGCGGCGGGCACGCTGCTGTCGACGCCCGCGCTGGACCTGTCGAGCCGGCTGTGCACCAACGCCGAGCGCGGTCTGCTGGGCGTGGCGGTCGACCCGGACCCGTCGACGCGCGCGATCTACCTCTTCTACACGGCACGCGGCACGAGCTCGTCGTGCCCCACGAGCCAGCGCTCCAACCCGTCGGGCGCCCCGACCAACCGCGTCTCGCGGTTCGTGCTGCGTGACGACAACACGGTCGACCCGTCGAGCGAGACGATCCTGCTCGACGGCATCTACACGGTCGACGGCAACCACAACGCCGGTGACCTGCACGTCGGCAAGGACGGCTACCTGTACGTCAGCACGGGTGACGCGAGCTGCGACTACGCGGGGGACAGCGGCTGCGCCGGCCGCAACGACGCCGCGCGGGACCGCAACATCCTCAACGGGAAGATCCTGCGCGTGGTGCGGACCACGGGCGCGCCCGCGCCCGGCAACCCGTTCACCGGCACGGGGACCGCGACCTGCCGGCTCGCCCCGGCGCCCGCGGGGACGATCTGCCAGGAGACGTTCGCTTGGGGCCTGCGCAACCCGTTCCGATTCGCGTTCGACCCGAACGCCTCCGGCACGGTCTTCCACGTCAACGACGTCGGGCAGAACGTCTGGGAGGAGATCGACCTCGGCACGTCGGGCGCCGACTACGGGTGGCCGGCGCGCGAGGGCCACTGCGCGCAGACGGGCTCGGCGTCGAGCTGCGGCGCCGCGACGCCCGCGGGCATGACCGACCCCGTCCACGACTACAGCCACTCGACCGGGTGCGGCTCCATCACCGGCGGCGCGTTCGTGCCGAACGGCGCCTGGCCCGCGACGTACGACCGCGCGTACCTGTTCGCCGACTACGTGTGCGGCCGGATCATGATGCTCAAGGACGGCGTGCGGACGAACCTCGCGACGGGGCTGGGTGGCGCGGTCCACCTGGAGTTCGGGCCGCACGCCGGGGGCCAGGCGCTCTACTACACGACGTACACGAACGGGGGCGAGGTCCGGCGGATCGCGTACACGGGCACCGCGAACCGCGTGCCGACGGCCGCGGTCACCGCGAGCCCCGCGACGGGCCCGGCGCCGCTGACGACGACGCTCGACGGCTCACCCAGCAGCGACCCGGACGGCGACGCGCTCACCTACCTGTGGAGCTTCGGCGACGGGTCGGCGAGCGCGACCACGACGACCCCGACCGTGCGCCACACGTACGCCGCGGGGAGCTGGACCGCGACCCTGCGCGTCCGTGACGCCGCGGGTGCGACGTCCCAACCCGTGACCGTCGCCATCAGCTCGGGCAACACCGCGCCCGCCGTGACGATGTCCTCGCCTGCCGCGGGCGCGACGTTCACGGTCGGCGACACGATCCGTCTGACGGGCTCGGCGACGGACGCGCAGGACGGCACGCTCGCGGGCTCGCGCCTGAGCTGGACCGTCATCCGCGTCCACGACGCGCACACGCACCCGTTCCTCGGGCCCGTGACCGGCACGAGCACGTCGTTCACCGCGCCCGGCCCGGAGGACCTGCTGGCCGCCGGCAACAGCTACCTGCGCGTCAGCCTCACGGCCACCGACTCCCAGGGCGTCTCGACGACGGTCACGCGTGACCTGCAGCCCCGCAAGGTCGACGTCACCCTCGCCACCTCACCGGCCGGCCGCACGCTCACGGTCAACGGCGAGACGATCACCGGCCCGACCACCCTCACGTCGTGGGCGGGCTACGACCTGCAGCTCGGCGTGCCGGCGCAGACCGACGCCCAGGGTGTGCCGTACGTCCTGTCGCGGTGGTCCGACGGGTCGACGTCCGCGACGCGCACGTGGCGGACGCCGTCGAGCGCGGCGACCCTCACCGCGACG
Source organism: Cellulomonas flavigena DSM 20109 (assembly GCF_000092865.1). Classification (GTDB taxonomy): domain Bacteria; phylum Actinomycetota; class Actinomycetes; order Actinomycetales; family Cellulomonadaceae; genus Cellulomonas; species Cellulomonas flavigena. Next base: position 559,977 of record NC_014151.1, read on the forward strand.
CTCGCCGCCCAGAGCGGCGGTCTGCTCGGCACGTACTTCGACGACGCGGACCTCACGGGCGCGAGCGTCACGCGCGTCGACCCCACGATCAGCTTCCGCTGGGGCACCGGCGCGCCGGTCTCCGGCATCGGGGCCGACACGTTCTCGGTGCGGTGGACCGGCACGATCGTGCCGCGCTACTCCGAGCTCTACCGGTTCGCGACCACGAGCGACGAGGGCGTGCGCCTGTGGGTCGACGGCCGGCAGGTCGTCAACAAGTGGGCCGCGCACACCGAGCAGGTCCACACCGGGACCGTCACGCTCGCGGCCGGCCGGGCGACGCCGATCCGCATCGAGTACTACGACAGCACCGGCGACGCGACGATGCAGCTGCGCTGGTGGAGCGCGTCGCAGCCGTGGCAGATCGTCCCGGCGGACCGGCTGCGACCGAGCTGAGACGCCGACGCGCGGCTCTCGGCCGGGCGGTCAGGTCACGTCCGTCCGCGCCTGGTGCGGGACCTCGGTGAGGTGGGAAAGGTCCACGTCCCACGTCCCGTCGGGGGCGATGCGCCACGTGCCGGTGTCGAGCATGTCGTGCCAGCGCGCGATGCGCTGGGGGAGGGTCGAGCGCGCGACGACGAGCGGGTCGGCCTGCGCGTCGTGCCGGAACGTCTCCGGGCCGGGTCGTGACCCGTCGAGGACCAGCGGGTTCGCGTGCCCGTGCACGGCGACCACCCAGTGCGGCTGCCACGGCGTGCCGGCGGTGCCGGCGCGCTCCTCGGCCCGGGACGCCGCCAGGTACTCCCGCGAGCGGCGCAGGCTCTCGTCGAGGGTGGCGAAGTCCTGGCCGGGTGCGAGGTGTGCGGGCGCGCGCCCTGGTCTCGCTCCCACCCCGTCCCGCCATGTCCACAGCGCGGCGACCTCCTCCGTCAGGTCGTAGCCGTGCAGCCCGCCGACCTCCCGCGCCTCGGCCCACGTCAGGCCTGGCCGGAGCCGGGTGACGACGACCGCGCCCAGCGACACCAGCCGGGCCGCCCACCCGTGCAGCGCGTCGTGCACCTCCCGCGCGCTCATGTCACAGCCCCGGGGTCGGCGTGCCCCCGTGCGGGGGTGCCGTGGCGCTCGTGACGGCCGGTCAACCGTGCCTCCTGATGCTCGTGACGTGCGGGGACGCCGTCGGACCCCGTCGCGGGCGTCACCGTGACACACCGGAGCACTGCATGGTCGACCCGCCGTGACATGCCACCCGGACGGCCGAGCGTGCACGGGTGACGCGCGCCCCGAACGGCGGCTTACCTGTCGGTACGCCGCGGCCGCCGGGGGCTGGGGGTGCTCGCGTCACGAGGTGTGGCGGACGACGCACCTATCGGGTTTGGGGTCCGGGCGTCGGACCTGTATCGTTCTGGACGGCCCGCGAGGGCCGTGCGCCCGTAGCTCAATGGATAGAGCATCTGACTACGGATCAGAAGGTTGGGGGTTCGAGTCCCTTCGGGCGCGCAGATCGAGGGCCCGGCACCGCGAAGGTGCCGGGCCCTCGTCGTCCCGTGGTGAGATCGTGGCGGCCGTGACGACGACGCGGGACGCACCGATGGCGGACGACCTGGCAGCCCGTCTGCGCGCGCACGCCACGTGGCTGGCCAACCAGGGCGCGGACGGCACCCGTCTCGACCTGGCCGACGCACCCCCGGGCGCGCGGGACCTGCGCGACGCCGACCTGCGCGGTGCGGACCTGACCGAGGCCGACCTCACGGACGTCGACCCGCGCGACGCCGACCTGCGCGACGCGGACCTGCACGGGGCGGTGCTCGCGGGCGCCGACCTGCGCGGGGCCGAGCTCGCCGGTGCCGACCTGCGCGGGGCCGAGCTCGCCGGTGCCGACCTGCGCGGGGCCGAGCTCGCCGGTGCCGACCTGGCGAAGGCGGGTCAGGGCCGGTGACGACGGCCGGCGGCCCGTCTCAGAGCTCGTCGCCGCCCTGGCCGACGCGGGCTCCCACCTGGCTGTCGCCGACGACGCCACCGCGAGCACCCCGCTGCCGGACCGGCGCCGGCACGACGGCTGACGGCGGGCCGGCCGCAGGCCGCGGAGGTCCCTGCCTCCCGCTACCGGTTCGCCGCCTCGACCAGATGCTCGATCTCCGTTGCGACGAGAGTGCCCGCGTCGAGCCCCATGCCGTCGAGGGCGCCGGTGATCTCGAGGGACACGAGGCCGTGGACGCGGGACCAGGCGAGGACGGCGAGCCGGAGCGTCGCCGGCGACAGGTCGGCGGGTCCGCCGATCGCCTCGGCCCAGCGCCGCAGACCCTCGCCGAGAGGTGAGGCGTCGTCCGGGGCGCCGGGTGCGATCTCGCCCAGTGTGACGAGCAGCGGCAGCATGCCGACGTTGACGGCGGCGACCCCGTCGGGGGAGTCGGGGACGTCGCGCGTCCGGTCGGAGAACAGCAGGGTGTAGCGGCGGGGGTGCGCGAGCGCCCAGTCGCGGTACGTGCCGAGCATGCGGCGCACGCGCTCGGCGGCGCCCTGGTCGGCGGCGTCCTGCGCGGCCCGCGCGACGGTCGCGCCCAGGTCGGCGTACGCGTCCACGACGAGTGCCGCAACCAGCGCCTCGCGCGACGCGAAGTAGCGGTAGAGCGCCGGCGGGGTCAGGCCCATGGCCTTGCCGACCGACGCGATCGTGACCTCCTGCGCGCCGCCCGCGTCGACCAGGGCGAACGCGTGCGCCTTGATCTCGTCGACGGTCTGCTGCCGCAGTCGTTCGCGACGGGCGACGGGGGTGGCCGGGGCGTGCGCAGGCATGGGGGGAGTGTAGTCCCGTTGCCAAACTGACGTCCCGCGACTACAGTGATGGGCCGTAACAGACGGTATTGCGTATCACTGGAAGGCGCGCCGACATGACCACCACCCTCCCCGCCCCCGCCCGCGCCACCCCCCCGCGCCGACCGCATCGGCCGGGTCGTCATGGCCGCCAACGCCGTCGCGGCCGTCCTCGCCTTCGCCAGCGGCGTGGTCGTCACCGCGGGCGTGAGCGACGACCGCCTCATCAGCGAGACGTGGCGCACGCTCGCCTACCTCGTCTTCGCCGGCATCTGGACGGTCCTCGCGGTCGCGCCACGCCGCCACCCCGGCCTGTGGGAGCTCCTGCTGTTCCACAAGGCGGCGATCACGGTCTTCTGCCTCGTGCGGTGGGACCTCACCGACGCGCCGACGACGGCGCTCGTCGACCTGACCGTGACCGTGTCGACGGCCGCCGCCTACGTCCTGTGCCGCGGCTGGCTCGCCTGGCGCCAGGGCGGACCGGGACGGAACGGGTGACACCGACCCCGACCGGGCGCAGACTGTGGCCGTCGCGATCGCCGAGCACGGAGGTCCGTGTGGCACCTGACGCAGCAGCCCGCCCCGCCCTCGTCACCGTCGACGACGACCCCGCCGTGTCGCGTGCCGTCGCGCGTGACCTGCGCCGCCGCTACGGCGACGCCTACCGCGTGGTGCGGGCCGAGTCCGGGCCCGACGCGCTCGACGCGTGCCGCGAGCTCAAGCTGCGGGGCGAGCAGGTGGCGCTCCTGCTCGCCGACCACCGCGGCCAACCGCGCGACCGCCGCGCTCCGCGAGCGCGTCGCCGGCATGCGGCACAAGCTCGCGATGATCGCGAGCGGCCCGTACGACGCGACGACGCTCGGCACCCTCGTCGACCTGCAGGAGCAGGCCGTCGAGGCGCTGGCCAAGTCCCGCGCGCCCGGCGCGCCGCCGCCGCCGACCGCGCTGGGGCGCGCCGACGCGGAGGACGCGGTGACCGACTGGCTCGACGCGCACGGCATCGCCGGCGGCTGGGACCTCGCACCGACCTTCGTCACGGCACGTCTGGACCCCGAGTGGCTCGACCGCGTCGCCGACGCCGTCGCGCCCGGGATCCTCGAGGACGCCGTGCGCTGGCTCGGGTACGCGCTGGAGACCGAGCAGCTGATGAACGACGTCGAGGACGCGACGTCACGCATCTCGTCGCTCGTCGGCGCCGCCAAGCAGTACTCGCAGATCGGCCGCGCACCGGACCAGACCCTCGACGTGCACGACCTCCTCGACTCGACACTGACGATGCTCGACCGGCGCCTCGACGGCATCGACGTCGTCACGCACTACGACCGCACGCTGCCTCCCGTGCACGTCTACGGTGCCGAGCTCAACCAGGTGTGGACCAACCTGGTCGACAACGCCGCGCAGGCCATGGACGGCCACGGCACGCTGACGCTCACCACGCGCCGCGTCGACGACCGCCTCGAGGTCGAGATCGCCGACACGGGCCCGGGCATCCCACCCGAGATCGTCGACCGGGTGTTCGAGCCGTTCTTCACCACCAAGCCCGTGGGCTCCGGCACCGGCCTGGGCCTGGACATCGCGTGGCGCATCGTCGTCACCAAGCACCACGGCGACCTGTCCGTGCGCTCGGTGCCGGGGGACACGCGGTTCCTCGTCCGGCTGCCGCTGGCCGGTGACGTCTCCGCCACCCCACCCGCGCCCGACCCGGAGGTGCCCGCATGACCACGCCCGCGATCGACCCGACCGTCCCGCCCAGCGGCCCCGGCTGCCTCGACTGCGAGGCCGCCGGCGGCTGGTGGGTGCACCTGCGTCGCTGCGCCGCGGGCGGGCACGTCGGCTGCTGCGACTCCTCGCCCTCGCAGCACGCGACGGCCCACTGGCGCGCGACGGGCCACCCGCTGGTCCGCTCCTACGAGCCCGGCGAGGACTGGTGGTGGGACTACGCCGCGGGGGGCGTACGGGGAGGGCCCGGAGCTCGCCCCACCCGTCGCGCACCCCGCCGACCAGCCGGCGCCCGGTCCCGCGGGGCGGGTCCCGGCGGACTGGTGGGACCGCATCCACCGCTGACCACCGCCGAGGTGGTGCTCCCGGCCGGCCCCGCCCCTCCTCGGGGCCGGCCGGGGCGTCGTCACCTCACGACCCACGCGGCGCAGACGTTCGGCGCGCTCGCGCCGAGCGGTGCCGGCAGCGGGACGAAGGCGCTACCGGGGCGTGCACCGATGTCGTCCTCATGACCACCTCACGGCCGGGACCTGCCGACGACCCTCGTCCGCCCACGCCTCCATGAGGGCGACCCGCGCCCCCGTGATACGGCGGGAGCGGGTGGCTCGTGGGTCAGGGCACGACGGTCGTCCCCGTGCGGAGGTCGACCGTGAGCCCGGACGCGTCCGGGGCGTCGTCGGGCAGCTCGACGACGCTGGTGGTGGGGACGAGGTCCATCGTGCAGGGGCGGGTGTACTCGTCGGTGCCGCTCAGGGTGATGCGCAGGACGTCCGCACCTGCGTCCCACGTGACGTCGGTCGGGACGACGGGGCACGTGCTGCTGCCGAACGTGACGACCTGCAGCTCCCGCGGGTCGTCGCCCGCGACGGCTGCGACGTCCTCGCCCGTGACGCCGTCCGGTGCGCCGGGCCGGACGGTCGCGACGGCCGGGGCCGGGGTCGGTGCGCTGTCGGGCTCGGCGTCGGGCTGGTCCTCGGGCGCCGTGCTCGTGGACGGGCCGGTGGCGGGTGGGGTGGGCGTGTCCTGCGCGCCGGGGTCGGCGCTGCCCGCGCACCCCGCGACGGCCAGGGCGAGGGCCGCGGCCGTGAGGATCGTGCCGCGTCGCGTCGTCATGACCTACCCCCTCGCTGCAGGCGCCCCCTGACGCCCTGCACCCAGCATGACGCGGCGGGGTCGGTGTGACGAGCCTCCGCGTCGTCTCTGCAGCGGCCGCTCCACCAGCCACCAGCTCGCGGTCGCCGCGAGCACGGTCGCGGGCAGCGCCACCAGGCCCGTCGCGTCACCGAGAGACGGCCGCAGCCACAGCGTCAGCGGGTAGTTCCACAGGTAGGCGGCGTAGGAGACGACACCGAGCGCGACGAGCGGGCGCCACCCGGCCCGCACGGTGACGTGCCGCCGCCCGGCCAGCACGAGCGCGCACGTCGCGACGGCGACGGCCGGGGCTGCGAGCAGGTACGTCGCGGCGTGCCCGCGCAGGCCGGTGACCACGAGCGCGGCGAGCAGGGTGACGGCGGCGACCACCGCGTGCCGCCCGGCGACGGCGGCGGGCAGCCGGTCCTGCGCGACGCGGCACGCCGCGCCGACGACGAAGCACAGCAGCCACGACGTCGCGAGCGGGTACGCCGCGTCGGGGTCGGCGCGGAACCACCAGGCCGTCGCCACGCACAGCCCCGCCGTGACGACCGCCGCCAGCACGAGCCCGGCGCGCAGGCGTCGCGCCCGCACGGCCAGCAGCACCACCAGGGGCCACACGACGTAGAACTGCTCCTCGGTGGCCAGCGTCCACAGGTGGTAGACCGCCGGGCTCACGCCGACGAGCCCGACGTGCGGCACGTTCGCGGTGTACGTGAGCGACACCGCGACCGTCCGACCGAGCGTCGCGGCGTCGTCGAGCGGGTCGAGCGTCAGCGTGACGACGACGAACCCCGCCACGAGCACCACCAGCGCCGGCACGAGCCGCCGCGCGCGGCGCCACCAGAACCGGCGCAGGTCGACGCGGCCCGTCGCCGACGCCTCGTCGACGAGCAGGCCCGTGATGAGGTGCCCGGACAGCGCGAAGAACATGACCACGCCCACGACGCCCGCGCCGGGGAAGACGTCGGGCCACGCGTGGCGCAGCATGACGAGGCCCACGGCGACCCCGCGTAACGCGTCCCACGCCGCCACGCGGGTCCGGGCCGTGGTCGGCGCCCGCGTCGCCCGGACGCCCGGCGCCGTCACGACGCGCGGGCCGCGTGCCGCGCGCGCGCCTGTGCGACCAGTTCCGCGACCAGCTCGGCGTACGTCAGCCCGGCCGCGGCGAGCATCACCGGGACCTGCGAGTGCGCGGTCATGCCCGGCATCGTGTTGACCTCGTTGAGGACCGGGCCGCGCGCGGTGAGGAAGAAGTCGGCACGTGCGACGCCGTCGCAGCCCAGGGCGTCGACCACGGACAGCGCGGCGGCGGCCAGGGCCTCGGCGTCCGCGGGCTCCAGCGGTGCGGGGACGACGAACCGTGCGCTGCCGTCGTACTTGGTCGCGGTGTCGAAGACGGCCCCCGCGTGCCCGATCTCGAGCGCCGGGGACACCAGGGTGGTGCCGTCCGCGCGGCGCAGCACGGCGACGTCGATCTCGCGTCCGGTGACGACCTCCTCCACGAGCACGCGGTCGTCGAGCTCGAGGGCCGCCGCGACCGCGTCGGCGAGGTCCTCGACGGTGTCCACGCGGCGCACCCCGTGGCTCGAGCCGCTGGACACGGGCTTGACCACCGCCGGCAGCCGCGGGTCGGCGCACGCCTCGGCGACGCCGCGCACGAGCCGCCCGTCGGCGACGGCGACCCCCACCGCGGCCGCGACCAGCTTGGTCACCCACTTGTCCATGCCGACCGCGCCCGCCCGCACCCCCGACCCGACGCACGCGACGCCGGCGAGGTCGGCCAGCGCCGCGAGCGTCCCGTCCTCGCCGCGCGGGCCGTGCACGGCGGGCAGCAGCACGTCGCACGCCGCGACGAGGCCCACCGCCTGGGCGAACGTCAGCGCGTCGCCCCCGCTCCACCAGGACCCGTCGCGCGCGACGGTCAGCTCGACGACGTCGTGCGACGGTGTCAGCGCGGCGCGGACGGCCGCGGCGGACGCGAGCGACACGTCGTGCTCGGCGTTCGCGCCGCCGCCGACGACCGCGACCCGGCACACGGGCACGGTCGGGGAGGTGCGGGGGTCGTGCAGCAGGTCGGTGGTCACGCGGGCTCCTCGCAGGGGGTGGACGGGGGTGCGGGCACGACGTGCCGCACGAGACGGCGGCCCAGCCCGGTGAGCAGCTCGTGCGGGAGGGTGCCCGCCCAGCCGGCCCACTCGGTGAGGGTGGGTGCGAGATCCTCGCCCGTGCCGATGACCGTGACGACGTCGCCGGTGCGCACGGCAAGGTCACCCACGTCGACCACGACCTGGTCCATCGACACGCGCCCCGCGAGCGGCCGTCGCCGGCCGTGGACGAGCACCTCGGCGCGCCCCGACGCGGTCACGGGCAGGCCGTCGGCGTAGCCGAGCGGCAGCAGGGCCAGCCGCGTCGGGGCGGACGTGCGGTACGTGTGGTCGTACCCGACGCCCACGTCCGCGCCCACGTCGCGGACCTGCACGACCGGGGCCGTGACCTGTGCGGCGGCGCGCAGCACGGGGTACCGGCCGGTCGGGTCGATGCCCACCAGTCCCGCACCGACGCGGCTCAGGTCGAACCGGGTCGTCGGGAGACCGAGCACCGCGGCCGTCGCGCCCAGGTGCCGGACCCGCGGGCGCAGACCGGCGGCGCGCGCCCGCGCGACACCGTGCGCGAAGCGTGCCGTGGCGTCCGTGTTGGCCTCCGGGTCGAGGCTCGCGGCGCACGCCAGGTGACCCATGACGCCGACGACGCGTACCGCCCCGGCGAGCTCGGCGCGCCACGCCGCGGCGCACAGCGCCGGCCACGTCTCGGGTGGGCAGCCGTCGCGCGCCGTCCCGCAGTCGAGGTACAGGTGGACGTCGACGCCGCGGCCCGTGCGCCGCCCGGCGGACACCGCGGCCTCGAGGTGCGCGAGGCTCGGCACCGCGACGTCGATGCCGTGCAGCACGGCGTCGGACAGGTCGGCTCCGGGGGCGTCGAGCCAGCTCAGCAGGGGTGCGCCGATCCGGGCGGTGCGCAGCTCGACGGCCTCGGCGAGCGTCGCCACGCCCAGCGCGTCGGCACCGTGCGCGAGCGCCGTGCGCGCGACGTCGGCGGCCCCCAGCCCGAACCCGTCGGCCTTGACGACGGCCATGAGCCGCCGCGCCGAGGCCGCAAGGACGCGCGCGTTGTGCGCGACCGCGTCGAGCCGCACGGTCAGGACCGGCCGCGTCGCCGCGAGCATCGCGACGGGCCCGGTCCGCGGCTCGCAGAGCGTCGCGCTCATGCCGCCACCGGCCCGTACACCGCCGCGCGCTGCGAGGTGGTCAGCGCCCAGTAGCGGTCGCCGTGGCTCCAGTGCCACCACTCGGTGGGGTAGTTGACGAATCCTGCGCCCGCCATCGCCTCGGCCAGCGCGGTCCGCAGCACGCGTGCGGTCGGCGGCACGGGAGCGTCGGTGAAGCAGCGCCCTTCGCTCTCCTCGGGCGTCGCGTCGAGCGGGCACCCGAGGTCGAGCTCGCGGCCCGCGTCGTCGACGAGGGTGACGTCGACCGCCGCACCTGCGACGTGCGGCGCGACGGCAACGGGGGACACGTACCGGCTCGTGAGGCGCTCGACCTCGTGGTCGTCGGCGTCCGCGTGGCCCGCGCGCACGGTCGCCCGGTAGCGCGTGACGATCTCCGCCTGCGCGGCCGGGCTGCGCCAGCCCTCCGCGAGCACGAGGTGGACGCCGGGTGGCAGGGCGGCCGCCGCGCCCGCGAGGCGCCGCGCGACACCGGCCCGCACCAGCGCACCGGGGGTGTGCGTCGGGCGCAGCAACGGCACGGGGGCGACGACGAGCGGTTCGCCGCAGTCGGCGACGGGCACGGCCGTCACGCGCGGGTCGCTCAGGAGGACGGCGTCGATGCAGGTCAGGGGCACGCCGACGACGCTAGCCGCGGCTGTGTGGTCCGCGGTTCCCCCCGCGGTCTCGACCTGCGACGACCTGGGACGCACACGCGCGGGCGGCGTCTCCCCGCACGGGTGGACGCGCCCGTCCCGTCCTCCCCCCGCGGTACGACCCACCCACCCCGCCCGCACACCCACCGGGGCTCGGAGGTGGGGGTGGGGCCGGAGGTGGGGGATAGCCTCGGGGGGTGGGGAGTGGACGGACGGGGAGCGAGTTCGTCACCGCCGGGCGGGTCGTGCTGGGGGCCGGGACCGCGGCGGACGTGCCCGGGCTGGTCGCGGGCCTCGGGGAGCGGGTGCTCGTGGTCGCCGGACGGTCCGCGGACGTGTCCGCACTGACCGGGGCGACGGTCCACCGGCACCGCGGGGAGCCCGACGTCGAGTCGGTGCGCGCGGCCGTCGCCGTCGCGCGCGACGTGCGGCCCGACGTCGTCGTCGGGTGGGGCGGCGGGTCGGTGCTCGACCTCGCCAAGTGCGTGGCCGTGCTCGCGCCGGGGACGTCCGACGTGCTCGACCACCTCGAGGTCGTCGGCCGCGGACTCCCGCTGCCGGACGCGGCGCTGCCGGTGGTCGCCGTCCCGACCACCGCCGGCACGGGCGCCGAGGTCACCGCGAACGCTCCCGTCCGGGTGCCGCAGCGCGGCGTCAAGGCCAGTCTGCGGGGCCGCGGGATGCTGCCGGCCGTGGCCGTGGTGGACCCGCTGCTCACGCTCGCGTGCCCGCCGGCGCTGACCGCGGCGTCGGGCGTCGACGCGCTCACGCAGTGCCTCGAGGCGTTCACCACGCCGTTCGCGACGCCGCTGACGGACCCGCTCGCGCGCGACGGTCTCGTGCGGGCGGGGCGCAGCCTGCGGCGCGTCGTCGAGCACGGGGACGACGTCGACGCGCGGACGGACCTGAGCGTCGCGGCGCTGCTGTCGGGCATGGCGTTGGCGAACGCGAAGCTGGGCGCCGTGCACGGCCTCGCCGCCGCGCTCGGCGGGCGGCTCGGGGCGCCGCACGGGCAGGTGTGCGCGGCGGTCCTGGCCCCGACCACGGCCGCCAACGTCGCCGCCCTGCGCCGCACGGGCGCCCCCGGCCTGGGCCGGTACGACGCCGCGGCCGTCGCGCTGACGGGCCGGACGGGAGCGCGGGCCGACGACGCCGTCGCGTGGCTCGAGGACCTCGTCACGGCGCTCGGGGTGCCGGGGCTGGGGGACCTGGGCCTCGCGCGGGCCGACGTGCCGGACGTCGTCGCCGACGCGCTGGCGGCGTCGAGCACGCGCGGCAACCCCGTCGCGCTCACGGCCGAGGAGCTCACCGAGGTCGTCGCCGCGTCGTGGTGACGGCCCGGGAAACAGGGCGCGCGGGCCCGGGGCGACCGGGGAGGATGGGCGCATGAGCACCCTCGACCGCCTGACCGCCGACCTCACCACCGCCCTCAAGGCCCGTGACACCCTGCGCACGAGCACGCTGCGCCAGCTCATCGGGGCCGTCCGCCACGAGGAGAAGGCCGGCACGGTCGCGCGCGAGCTCACCGAGGACGAGGTGCTGAAGGTGCTGGCGCGCGAGGCGAAGAAGCGCCGCGAGTCCGCGCAGATCTACACCGACGCGGGTGCGGCCGACCGTGCCGCGACGGAGACCGCCGAGGCGGACGTCGTCGACGAGTACCTGCCGACGCGGCTGAGCGACGACGAGCTCGCCGCGCTCGTGGACGCCGTCGTCGCCGACACCGGCGCGTCGACCCTCAAGGAGATGGGCGCCGTGATGAAGGAGGCCACGGCCCGCGCGGCCGGGCGCGCCGACGGCAAGGCCCTCTCGGCGCTGGTCCGCGCGCGCCTCGCCGGCTGACCCTCGCACCCGGGGTGTGCAGGGTTCGTCACGCTCGGCGTGACGAGCCCTGCACACCCGAGTCGGTGTCCGCGGGTGCCGGTTCCTCGCGCGGGGCGTCCGCCTGCGCCATGGCGCGACGGCCCGACGGCAGCGCCACGGCGGCGACGACGACGAGCAGGAGCGCGACGCCCGCGGCCACGAGCAGCGACTCGACGCTGTACCGGTCGGCCAGCGGCCCGAACGCCGACATGCCGAGCGGCATCGCGACGGCCATGACGATGCCGACGAACCCGAACACGCGGCCCTGCCGCTCGGGCTCCACACGCTCCTGCAGCACGGTCATCGTCGGCGTGGAGAAGAACGGCACACCGAGACCGACGAGGAACATGAAGCCGAAGAACACCCACATGCTCGTCGACAGCCCCAACCCGACGTTGAGCACCCCGAACAGCGCGGTGACCAGCACGACCATGTGCACCCGGTTCCGCAGGCCACCCCACCACGCGACGGCCACGCCGCCCAGGGTCATCCCGATGCTGAACGCGAGCTCGTTGACGGTCAGCTTCCACACCTCGTCGCCGAACGACCGCACCACCATGAGCGGCGTGAGGAACGACGGCGCGACGATGAGCACGAACACGACGCCCCACATGGCCAGCACCCAGCGGACGAACGGCGAGCGCGCGACGTACCGCACGCCGTCGGCGAGGTCGTGGACGTAGCCGCGTACGCCGGCGACCTGGTCGGTGCGCGCGATGCGGGGCACGGGGACGAGCAGCAGCAGCCCGATGCCGATCATCGCCGTGACGACGTCGACGAAGAAGATGGTCTCGATCGACGCCCACGCGTACAGCCCGGCGGCCACCGCCGGGGTGACGAGCATCATCGCGGACTGGATGGTGGCGTTGATGCCGTTGACGCGCATGAGCTTGTCGGTGGGGACGATCTGGGGGAGGAGCGCCCCGACGGCGGGTGTCTGGATGCCCGCACCGGCGGACCGGATCGCCGCGGTGACGTAGAGCAGCCACAGGTCGTCGTACCCGGACAGCATGAGGACCGCCAGGGCGAGCGTGGTCGCCGCGATCGTCGCGTCGGCGCCGATGATGAGCGCGCGCCGGTCGAGCCGGTCGGCCCACACCCCGCCGAACACCGACACGACGGCCTGCGGCAGGAACCCGACCACGGCGTACACGGCCATGACGGAGCCGGATCGCGTCTCGAGCGTGAGGTGCCACATGATCGCGTACTGCACGAGCATCGAGCCGAGCAGCGAGAACGTCTGACCCGTGAGGAAGACGGTGACGTCGCGTCGCCAGCGGGGGAGCTCGGTGGGGGGCGAGGTCATCGGTCCTCAGCAGTGGTCGGGGGCGGGGCGTAATGGGGGTGGACCCTGCACGCGGGCAGGACTCATCGGGGGCCCGCCATGCTCACCCGGCGGGTCCGGCGTGTCACCGGAGATCGCCGGATGTCGGTGGGCGGGTGCACCATCGTCGGACGCGGGAGGACCGACGACGCGTGGCGCACCGACGACGGGGAGCTCGATGACGGCGACGATCACGGCCACGGGGCTGGCGAAACGGTACGGCCAGGTCGAGGCCCTGCGAGGGCTCGACCTGGAGGTTCCGCAGGGTACCGTCCTGGGCCTGCTGGGACCGAACGGCGCGGGCAAGACGACCGCGGTGCGCATCCTCACGACGCTGCTGCGCCCCGACGGGGGCACGGCGCAGGTCGCGGGTGCCGACGTGCTGCGTGAGCCCGACCGGGTGCGACGGCGCATCGGCCTGTCGGGGCAGAACGCCGCGGTCGACGAGAACCTCACGGGTGCCGAGAACCTGCAGATGATCGGGCGGCTCTACGGCTTCCCGCGGCGCCGCGCGCGGGCCCGGGCCGACGCGCTGCTGGGGGCGTTCGACCTGGCCGACGCGGGTGGGCGGCCCGCCACGACGTACTCCGGCGGCATGCGGCGGCGCCTGGACCTCGCGTGCGCGCTGGTCGCCGAGCCGCCCGTGGTGGTGCTCGACGAGCCGACCACGGGGCTGGACCCGCGCAGTCGGCTGCAGATGTGGGACGTCGTGACGGACCTGGTGCGCAGCGGCACGACGATCCTGCTCACCACGCAGTACCTCGAGGAGGCGGACCGGCTGGCGGACGCGATCGTCGTCATCGACCACGGCCGGGCGATCGCGCGCGGCACGGCCGACGAGCTCAAGGCGCAGGTCGGCGGCGAGCGCGTGGAGGTGCTGGTGGCCGACGCCGCGGACGCGGAGACCGCGCGGGCGGCGCTCGCGGCGCAGTCGTCGGGTGACGAGGTGCACGCGGACGGTGACGGGCGCGCGCTGTCGGTCGCCGTCGCGGACGGCACCCGCGCGCTGCGCACCGTGCTGGAGCGGCTCGACGCGGACGGGGTCGCGGTGCTCGAGGCCGGGCTGCGTCGACCGACCCTCGACGACGTGTTCCTCACGCTGACGGGCCGCACTGCCGAGGACGTCGAGGAGGGGATCCGGTGAGCACGCTGACGAGGGCGCTGGTCGACACGCACGTCGTCGCCAAGCGCAACCTGCTGAAGATCCTGCGCGTGCCCGAGATCCTCGTGGCGGTGCTCATCTCGCCCATCATGTTCGTCGTCCTGTTCGCCTACGTGTTCGGCGGGGCGATCGACCCGGGCGACGGCGTGAGCTACCGCGAGTTCCTCATCCCGGGGATCTTCGCGCAGACCGTGGTGTTCGGGGCGACCTTCACGGGTGCGGGCATCGCGGAGGACATGCAGAAGGGCATCATCGACCGGTTCCGGTCGCTGCCGATGTCGCAGTCGGCGGTGCTCGCCGGGCGCACGGCGTCGGACGTGGTCTACAACGTGCTCTCGCTCGTCATCATGTCGCTCACCGGGCTGCTGGTGGGGTGGCGGGTGCACGGCACGCTGCTCGAGGCCGCCGCGGCGTTCGGGCTGCTCGTCGTCTTCGCCTACGCCGTCAGCTGGATCATGGCGCTCGTCGGCGTGCTGGTGCCGAGCGTCGAGGTCATCAACAACGCGTCGTTCATCGTCATCATGCCGCTGACGTTCGTGTCCAACGCGTTCGTGCCGCTCGACTCGTTCCCGGAGCCGCTGCGCCGGGTCGTGGAGTGGAACCCCGTGTCGACGCTCACGCAGGCGTGCCGGGAGCTGTTCGGCAACACCAACCCGGCGGCGCCGGTGCCGGACGCGTGGTCGATGCAGCACCCGGCGCTGTACACGCTGCTGTGCGTCGGTGTGATCCTCGTGGTCTTCGCGCCGCTGGCGATCGCGCGGTTCCGGAGCACGTCGAGGTGAGGTCCGGAGAGTGAGAGCCGGGTGAGAGGTGTCGCACGACACGCCGCACGGACGCGCGGTCTGGGCGGTTCGCGCCGTCTGACCGGGCCGTGCGCCCTGGTCTCGTCGGCACGAGCCAACTACCGTTGCGCAAGTGACTGAGAACCGTGCCAACAGCACCGCGCCGGTGACCGCCCCGCAGCACTCGGTGGAGGGCTTCGTCAAGGAGTTCCTCCGCGAGCTGCACTTCGGGCAGGGCGTGACGATGGAACGCGCCAGCGTCAACGACCAGTACCTCGCCCTGGCGCGCACCGTGCGCCAGTACCTCATGGCACGGTGGCTCGAGACCGCCCGTCGCCAGCGCGAGGCGCAGGCCAAGTCCGTCGCGTACCTGTCGGCCGAGTACCTGCTCGGGCGCCAGCTCGACAACGCGCTGCTCGCCACGGACCTCTCCGAGATCGTCGAGGAGGGCCTGGCGTCGCTCGGCATCGACCTCGCGACGCTGCGGGACCAGGAGGTCGAGCCCGGACTCGGCAACGGCGGCCTCGGGCGGCTCGCCGCGTGCTTCATCGACTCCCTCGCGACGATGAGCGTGCCCTGCATCGGCTACGGCATCCGCTACGAGTACGGCATCTTCCGCCAGACGTTCGTCGACGGCTTCCAGGTCGAGCAGGCCGACTCCTGGCTCTCGCTCGGATCCCCGTGGGAGTTCCCGCACCCCGAGGCCGCGGTGACCGTGCACTTCGGCGGGCGGACCGAGAAGTACGACGACGAGGGCGTCGAGCGCACCCGCTGGGTGCCCGCGTGGGACGTCCTCGGCGTGCCGTACAACTACATGGTCCCCGGCTACCGGAACGGCCGCGTCAACACGCTGCGCCTGTGGAGCGCGCAGGCCACCAACGCGTTCGACCTCGCGATCTTCAACTCCGGCGAGTACGTCGACGCCGTGCGCGCGCAGACGTTCGCGGAGAACATCTCGAAGGTCCTGTACCCCGAGGACTCGACGCCGCAGGGCAAGGAGCTGCGCCTGCAGCAGCAGTACTTCTTCGTCGCCTGCTCGATCCGCGACTTCGTCGACAACGTGCTGCCCGCCGACTTCGACCTGCACGACCTGCCGTCGCGCATCATCTTCCAGCTCAACGACACCCACCCGGTGATCGCCGTGCCGGAGCTCATGCGCGTGCTCGTCGACGAGAAGAAGTGGGACTGGGACGAGGCATGGGCCGTCACGCAGCGCTGCTTCGCCTACACCTGCCACACGCTGCTGCCCGAGGCGCTCGAGGTGTGGCCCGTCGAGCTGCTCGGCCGCCTGCTGCCGCGGCACCTGGAGATCATCTACCGCATCAACGACGACTTCCTCGCGCAGGTCGCGCAGCGCTACCCGGGCGACGAGCTGCGGCTGCGGCGCATGTCGATCATCGCCGAGCACCCCGAGCGCTCGGTCCGCATGGCGTTCCTCGCGACCGTCGCCGGTGCCAAGGTCAACGGCGTCGCCGCGCTGCACTCGCAGCTCCTGCGGGACAAGGTGCTGCCGGACTTCTCGGAGTTCTGGCCCGACAAGTTCACCAACGTCACCAACGGCGTCACGCCGCGGCGCTTCGTGCGGCTCGCCAACCCCGCGCTGTCCGAGCTCATCACCGACGCCATCGGCCCCGGCTGGCTCACCGACCTCGCGCGGCTGCGGGAGATGGAGCCGCTCGCCGACGACGCCGACTTCCGCGAGAAGTTCCGCGCCGTCAAGGCGCACAACAAGCAGCGGCTCAACGACCTGCTGCAGCGCCGTGACGGCATCACGCTGCCCGGCGACGCGATGCTCGACGTGATGGTCAAGCGCCTGCACGAGTACAAGCGTCAGACGCTCAAGGTGCTGCACATCGTGTCGCTCTACGAGCGGATCGTCAGCGGCGAGCTCGACCCCACGTCGATCCCGCCGCGCGTCTTCGCGTTCGGCGCCAAGGCCGCTCCCGGCTACAAGATGGCCAAGCAGACCATCGCGCTCATCAACCACGTAGGCCGCACGGTCAACCAGGACCCACGCGTCAAGGGGGCGCTCACGGTCGTCTTCCCGCCCAACTACAACGTCACGCTCGCCGAGACGCTCATCCCGGCCGCCGACCTGTCGGAGCAGATCTCGCTCGCCGGCAAGGAGGCGTCCGGCACGGGCAACATGAAGTTCGCGCTCAACGGCGCCCTGACGATCGGCACGGACGACGGTGCGAACGTCGAGATCCGCGAGCTCGTCGGCGACGAGAACTTCTTCCTCTTCGGTCTCGTCGAGCCGGAGGTCGACGCGCTCGTCACCGCCGGGTACCGGCCGGCGGCCTACTACGAGGAGAACCCGACCCTGCGCCGCGCGATCGACCTGATCGCGTCCGGGGCGTTCGCGGACGGCGACCGCACGGTCTTCGAGCCGATCGTCTCCAACCTGCTGCACGAGGACCGCTTCCTCGTGCTCGCGGACTTCCAGGCGTACGTCGACGCGCAGGACCGGGTCGACACGGCCTACCAGGACACCGAGGCGTGGACCCGGTCCGCGATCCTCAACGTCGCCCGCACCGGGTTCTTCTCGTCCGACCGCGCGATGTGGGACTACATCGACCGCATCTGGCAGACCCAGCCGGTCGTCGCGCGCTGACGTCCGCCCGTCCGGCGCACCGCCGTCGGACGCGCCCCACGGCCCCGCTCCCCGCGACCTCGTCGCAGGCGGCGGGGCCGTCGCGCGTCCGCCCACAGCGTGTTGCGCCGCGGCGCCCGCAAGTTCACTCGTCTGCTGCGTCCGATACCTCCCGGAGCGGGCGGTGCAGGCGATTTCTGGCGGATGACCTGCGACGACGCGCGGCTCTAGCCTGCGACGAGCAGTTGTGCAGCACGCCACGGTCCGCGAGTCCCGCGGACGACGAAGGAGCAGCCTCGTGACTCGTCATCTCGCCCGCCGCAGCGCCGCGATCGTCGCGCTGTGCGCCCTCGCTCTGGGGGGCAGCGCCGTCGCCGCCCAGGCCGAGAACCCCACGCCGACCCCGTCCGCGACGGCCGAGGTGACCCCGACGCCCACGGTGACGCCGACGCCCGGGCCGACGTCGACGCCCGAGCCGACGGTCACGCCCTCGCCGACGGCCACCCCCGAGCCGACGGTCACGCCGTCGCCGTCGCCGTCCGCCACGCCCACGCCCGAGCCGACGCAGGACCCGTTGCCCGTCGTCGACGCGCCGGTCGTCGAGGTCGTCCAGCCCGCGTGCGTCGGGACGACCCCGGTGACCAAGGGCCGGATCGTCGTCAAGCCCGCCGCGTCGGTCGTGTGGGCGGTCGTCGTCGCCGGCAGCGACGGCGGCGCCGACGAGGACTTCATCGCCGAGGCCGAGGAGCCCGGCGAGAAGGGTGACGTCGAGGTCGCGCCCGGGGCCTACGAGGTCTGGGCGCTGGCGCTCGAGAGCGAGTTCGCCGAGGACCTGGGCGACTGGCGCGTCAAGGAGTACTTCATCGCGCGCGACGTCACGGTCAAGGCGCTGGCCACCGCGTGCCCGACGGCCGCCGGTTGGGCGCCGGCCGCCGACCAGCTGACGCCCGCCAAGCAGGGCGGCTTCACGACGGCCGCGCGCGTCAACCAGGGCGGCTCGCTCACCCTGAGCGGCCTGCCCGCCGGCGCCCGGGTCCGCCCGTTCCTGTTCTCGGTGCCGACCGACCTGGGCGCCGCGACCGTGGCCGCCGACGGCCGGCTGCAGGTGACGGTGCCCGCCGCCACGACCACGGGCACCCACCGCGTCGCGGTGTACCTGGCGGACGGCACGCTCGTCGGCTGGCAGTACGTGGAGGTCCTGGCCGCCGGGCAGTCGCTGGCGGCGACGGGTGCCGACGCGCGGGCAGGGCTGCTCGCCGGCGCCGTGCTCGTCGCGGCGGGTGGTGCGCTCGTCCTGGCCCGTCGCCGGATGACCGCCTGACCGTCCGGGTCCTGCACCCGGCCCGGGGACGCTGACACCCCGGGCGCGAGAGAGCGGAGGGCTCAGCGGCGCTTGCGCGGGGGTGTGCGGCGGCCGTCGGGACGCGGGGTGCGGGGTGCGCGGGTGGCCCGCGGCGCCGCCTCGGGCGTCCCGCGCCCGCGGGAGCTGCCGGCGGTGCGGCCGCGGACGATGCCGACGAGCTCCTGCACGTGCGGGTGCTCACCGTCCGTGCGCCACACGAGGACCACGGGCGAGCCCGGCGCGTCGGGGACCACGCGCACAGCGGTGCCGCGGCGGTCGTGCAGGCGCGCGAGGGAGTGCGGCACGAGCAGGACACCCGTGCCCTGGGCGACGAGGTCCGCGGCAGTCGGCACGTCGGGGACCTCCAGCGGCTCGACCCCCGGCGGTGCCCAGCCCAGCACGTCGTCCCCGGGCACCAGGAGAGCCTCGCCCGCGAGGTCGGGCACGTCGACCTCCGGCACCACGGTGAGCACGTGGTCCTTGCGCACGACGACGACGGTCCGCTCGGTCCACAGCGGCACCACGGCCCAGCCGGTGGTGGTGCTCGGCACCGTCGCCGACAGGCCCGCCGCCCGCTCGACGCCGTCCGGCGGCAGCCGCAGCACGGCCGCGTCGACGTCGCCGCGGAGCACCGCGTCGACCGCGCCGGCGGCGTCGGCGTGCACGACCTCGAGCGGGTCGTGCGGCAGGCGCTCGCGCCACACCCGCGCCCAGCGGTCGGGGCTGGTGCCGGGTACCAGGAGCAGCCTCATCGCACACGCCGCACGACGAGGTCCGTCACGGCGTGCCCCAGGTCGAGGCCGCGCTGCTCGAACCGTGTGACGGGTCGGTGCGCCGGCCGCTCCACGACCCCGCCGTCGAGGTCCGGCTCGGCACCCAGCACGTCGCGCATCTGCCCGGCGTAGTCGGCCCAGTCGGTCGCGACGTGCAGCGTGCCGCCGATGCGCAACCGGTCGCGCAGCAGGTCGACGTGCGCGGCTTGCACGAGGCGGCGTTTGTGGTGCCGGGCCTTGGGCCACGGGTCGGGGAAGAACGCGTGCACCGCGTCCAGGCTGCCCGGGGCGACGTCGCGGCGCAGCAGCCGCAGCGCGTCGCCGTGCGCGACGCGCACGTTCGTCAGTCCCAGGCGCTCGACGAGCAGCAGCAGCGCCGCGACGCCGGGCAGGTGCGCCTCGACCGCCAGCCAGTCCCGGTCCGGGTCGGCGGCAGCCATCGCGGCCGTCGCGTCGCCCATGCCGGAGCCGATCTCGACGACCACGGGCGCGTGCCGCCCGAACAGCGTCACCGTGTCGAGCCGCCCGCCGGGCGTGCGCGGCGGGGCGGCGCGCGGGTCGTCGACCGAGAACCCCCAGCGGGGGAAGAGCCGGTCCAGCGCGTCGGCACGGTCCACGCCGAGCGCGGCGCGGCGCGGGTGGAACGTGCGCAGCGGCTCGTGCGGGCGCGACGCCCGGTGGGTGAACACGTCCTCGGCGGGCTGCACGTGGCCCACCCTACGCACTCACGCGACGACGTCCTCCGGCGGCGGCTGGAGCAGCGCCACGACCTCGCCCGCCGGGCCGCGCACCAGCAGCATCCGGCCGTACGGGGTGTCCTCCGGGCCGCTGACGACCTCGCCGCCCAGCTCGGCGACGCGCGGGGCGATCGCGTCGGCGTCCTCGACGGCGACGTACCAGGTCCATGCCGCCGGGACGTCACCCGCCCGGCGCCCGTACCCGCCGACGCCCGCCGCCGGCGTGCCGCCGACCGCCAGCGACGTGTACGTGAAGTCCGGCGCGCTCATGTCCTGCTGTGCGTACCCGAACAGCGCGACGTAGAAGCGCCGCGCCGCGTCGGGGTCCTTCGACATCTGCTCGGCCCACACGAACGCGCCCGGCGCGTCCGTGAGCTCCCAGCCGACGTGCGTCCCCGCCTCCCACAGGCCCACCACCGCGCCGGTCGGGTCCGCGAGCACGGCCACGCGGCCCAGGTCCAGCATCGTCACGGGTCCGGTGAGCACCGTCGCGTCCGCCTCGACGGCCCGTGCGACGCTCGCGGCGACGTCGTCCGTCGCCAGGTACACGCACCAGCCCGCCGGCCGGGGGGTGTCGGCCAGGCGGATGCCCGCGACGACCTGCCCGTCGACCTCCGCCATGACGTACCCGTCGGTCTCCGGCCCGCCGATGCTCAGCTGCCACCCGAGCAGACCGCCGTAGAAGCGCTGCGTCGGCCCGAGGTCCGTCACCGTGATGTCCACCCAGGCGGGGACGCCCGCAGGCCACGGGGTCGGGATGGCGGTCATGAACGGGTCCTCCGGGGGTCGGGGTGCGGACGGGGGTCCGCGGCAGGGCGTGCACAGCCAACCACTGCCGCACGGGTGGCGCACGACGCGACCACGGGGGCGTCAGCCCGCCGGCAGGCGGGCCGCGAGGAAGTCGGTCACCTCGCGCAGGTACCGCGCGCGCACCGGCGGGGCCGACAGCGCCAGGTCGTGCGCGCCGCCGGGCACCTCGACGAACGTGACGTCCGGGCCGAGGAGCGGTGCGCGCTCGCGCATGTGCGCGGGGTCCAGCACGGAGTCCGTGCCCAGCAGCGCGTCGTGGTGCCGCTTGTGGTCGCCGGCCGCGTCGGACGCGAGCACCAGGACGGGCACGTCGACGCCCAGCCCGCGGGCGACGCGCGCCTGCCCGCGCCGCACGGTGCGCACGAACCCCGCGCGCACCGGGAAGCCCTCGTGCGGCTTCCACGCGAGGTCGAAGTCCCACTCGCCGCCGGTGGCGCGGTGCAGCGCCCGGCCGTAGTGCGGCGCGATGCGGCGCACCGGCACGCGCGGTGCCGGGCGCCCGAGCACGTGGACGGCCGGTGCCAGCAGCTGCCGCTCGAACCGCGAGCCGCGCACGTCCAGCCACGGGGAGTTCAGCACGAGCGCGTCGACGAGTCCCAGACCGCGGCGCGCGTCCGCCCACAGCGCGGCGACCAGGCCGCCCGTGGAGTGGCCGAGGAGCACGACGACGTCGTGGTCCTGGCGCAGGAGCCGGACGGCGGCGTCGACCTCCTCGGCGTACACGCCCAGGTCGGCGGTGTCGTTCGGCGGGCGTCCCGGGCGGATCGAGCGGCCGTGGTCGCGCAGCTCGAGCGCGTACGTGTCGTAGCCCGCGGCGGCCAGCGCGTCACCGACGTGCGGGTGGAAGAAGTAGTCGACGAACCCGTGCAGGTACAGCACGGCGCGGCGGGTGGGCGGCGCGTCCGGGTCGGGGACGCGCCGCACGAGCGTGGCCTGAGGGGCGACGCGGGTCCGGCGCGTCACCGCGTCGGGCCGCAGGTGCAGGGTGCGTGCGCGCCAGCGCTCGCCCAGCACGTCATCGCGCTCGTCGTCCCACCGGTCGCGGGCCGGGCGGGCGTCCTCGTCGTCGACCACGCGCCGATCCTCGCACGGGTGCGCCGGGACCCGGGGCCGGCGCGACCGGGCGCAGGTCAGCTCCCGGCGGCCCCGCCGTCGTGCCAGGCGGGGCCGCCGGCCCGTGGCGCAGCGCGCCGGGGCGCTCAGGCCACCGATGCCGCGGGCGTGGGTGTGCGCATCGGGCGCGCCGCGACGTGGCCCTGGCCGGCGACGTCGAGCGCGAGGGCGGTGATGCGGGCGGTGCCGTCGTCCTCGACCTCCACGGTGGAGACCGACGCGTTCGGCAGCGGCACCAGGCCGACCTCGTCGACCGTCGCGAGGTACGCGCCGAGCGCGAGGCCGTGGCCGACGACGAGGACGTGCCCGTCGCGGTGCGTGGCGGCGATGCGTGCGAAGACGTCGCGGGTGCGGGCCATGAAGTCGGCGCCGGACTCGCCGCCGGGCAGGCCGGGGTGCGTGCCCGCGAGCACGTCGGTGACGAGGTCCGGCCACGCGACGACGTCGTCGAGGACACGCTCGGGGCGACGCTCGTAGATGCCGAAGGCGTACTCCAGCAGCCCGGGATCGGTGCGCAGCGGCACGTCCTCGTGGTGGCGCAGCAGCTCGACCGCGGTCGCGACGGCCCGGCCCGACGGCGACGACCACGCCGCGGTGAACGAGGTGCCCGCGAGGTGCCGGGCGGTGGCGCGGACCCCTGCGCGGCCGTCGCGCGTGAGGGGGGAGTCGCAGCGCCCCTGCAGGACGCGGCGCGCGTTGAAGTGGGTGCGGCCGTGGCGGACGAGCGTCATGGTGAGGGTCATCGATGCCCTGCTTTCGTCGAAGGTGGTGCCGACGTTAGGGGCGCGGCGTGACGCGACGACGACGGCGGTGTGACGCGTGCGTGACGACCTGGCGACTGTGCATCCCAGAGTTGAGCGGAATAGACTCAACTCTGGCGACCGTTGAGTCGAGCAGACCACGACCATGACGTGCGAGACCGCACAGGGAGGCATCTGTGGACGCGAAGTTCACCACCCGCTCGCAGGAGGCGCTGGGCGACGCCATCCAGTCCGCGAGCGCCGCGGGCAACCCGCAGCTCGAGCCCGCCCACCTCCTCGACGCACTGCTCCGGCAGGACGGCGGGGTCGCCAACGGCCTGCTCGACGCGGTCGGTGCGGACCGGGCCGCGCTCGGGCGCTCGGTGCGCGGCATCCTCGTCAACCTGCCGTCGTCCAGCGGCAGCACGGTCGCGCAGCCGTCGGCCTCCCGGCAGGCGGCTGCCGCGCTCGAGGCCGCCAACGCCGAGGCCCGCGCACTCGGCGACGACTACGTGTCCACCGAGCACCTGCTCATCGGGCTCGCCGCGGGGCAGTCGGGCGTGGCCGACGCGCTGCGCGCGGCCGGTGCGTCCCGCGACGCGCTGCTCGCGGCCCTGCCGACGGTCCGCGGCAGCGCCCGCGTCACCAGCCCCAACCCCGAGGGCACGTACAAGGCCCTCGAGCAGTACGGCATGGACCTCACGCAGCGGGCGCGCGACGGCAGGCTCGACCCCGTCATCGGTCGCGACGCCGAGATCCGCCGCGTCGTGCAGGTGCTGTCCCGCCGGACCAAGAACAACCCCGTCCTGATCGGCGAGCCCGGCGTGGGCAAGACCGCCGTCGTCGAGGGTCTCGCCCAGCGCATCGTCGCGGGCGACGTGCCGGAGTCGCTGCGCGGCAAGACGCTGGTGTCGCTCGACCTGGCGTCGATGGTCGCGGGCGCCAAGTACCGCGGCGAGTTCGAGGAGCGGCTCAAGGCCGTCCTCGCCGAGATCACCGCGTCCGACGGGCAGGTCGTCACCTTCATCGACGAGCTCCACACCGTCGTCGGCGCCGGTGCGGGCAGCGAGGGCGCCATGGACGCGGGCAACATGCTCAAGCCCATGCTCGCCCGCGGCGAGCTGCGCCTCGTCGGCGCCACCACGCTCGACGAGTACCGCGAGCGCATCGAGAAGGACCCCGCGCTCGAGCGCCGCTTCCAGCAGGTGTTCGTCGGGGAGCCGTCCGTCGAGGACACCGTCGCGATCCTGCGCGGGCTCAAGGAGCGGTACGAGGCGCACCACAAGGTGACCATCGCGGACTCCGCGCTCGTCGCCGCCGCGACCCTCTCCGACCGGTACATCACCGGCCGCCAGCTGCCCGACAAGGCCATCGACCTCGTCGACGAGGCCGCATCGCGCCTGCGCATGGAGCTCGACTCCTCGCCCGTCGAGATCGACGAGCTGCAGCGTGCCGTGACACGCCTGGAGATGGAGGAGGTCGTGCTCGCGGAGTCCGACGACCCCGCGTCCGTCGACCGCCTGGCGCGCCTGCGCGCCGACCTCGCCGACCGCCGCGAGGAGCTCGCCTCGCTCAACGCCCGGTGGGAGAAGGAGAAGGCCGGCCACAACCGTGTCGGCGACCTGCGCGTGCGGCTCGACCAGCTGCGCGCCGACGCCGAGCGCGCCCAGCGCGAGGGCGACCTCGCCACGGCGGGCCGCCTGCTGTACGGCGAGATCCCGACGGTCACCAAGGAGATCGCCGAGGCCGAGGCGTCCGAGGCCGAGCAGGGCGCGGGCACGTCCGCGACCCCGATGATCGCCGAGAAGGTCGGCCCCGACGAGGTCGCCGAGGTCGTCGCCGCGTGGACCGGCATCCCCGCCGGGCGGCTGCTGGAGGGCGAGACCCAGAAGCTGCTGCGCATGGAGGAGGTGCTGGGGGAGCGGCTCATCGGGCAGCGCACCGCCGTCGCCGCCGTGTCCGACGCCGTGCGGCGCGCCCGCGCGGGCGTCTCCGACCCCGACCGGCCCACCGGCTCGTTCCTGTTCCTCGGCCCGACGGGCGTCGGCAAGACCGAGCTGGCCAAGGCGCTCGCGGACTTCCTGTTCGACGACGAGCGCGCGATGGTCCGCATCGACATGTCGGAGTACGCCGAGAAGCACTCGGTCGCGCGGCTCGTCGGCGCGCCCCCCGGGTACGTCGGCTACGAGGAGGGCGGTCAGCTCACGGAGGCCGTGCGCCGCCGGCCGTACTCTGTGGTGCTGCTCGACGAGGTCGAGAAGGCTCACCCCGAGGTGTTCGACGTGCTGCTGCAGGTGCTCGACGACGGCCGCCTGACCGACGGGCAGGGCCGCACGGTGGACTTCCGCAACGTGATCCTCGTCCTGACGTCGAACCTGGGCTCGCAGTTCCTCGTCGACCCGCTCCTGGACGGTGCCGCGCGCCGCGAGGCCGTCATGGGTGCGGTGCGGTCGGCGTTCAAGCCGGAGTTCCTCAACCGGCTCGACGACATCGTCCTGTTCGACGCGCTCACGCTGCCGGAGCTCGGCAGGATCGTCGACCTGCAGGTCGCGTCGCTCGGCCGGCGGCTCGCCGACCGCCGTCTCACGCTGGACGTCACCGAGGGCGCGCGTGAGTGGCTCGCGATCGAGGGCTACGACCCGGCGTACGGGGCGCGGCCGCTGCGGCGGCTCGTCCAGAAGGAGATCGGCGACCGCCTGGCGCGCGCGCTGCTCGCGGGCGAGATCCACGACGGCGACACCCTGCGGGTGGACCTGGGCGACGGGGCGCTCACGGTCGTCCCCGTGTCGTCCTGACCCACGCGGCGAGGGTGTGAAGCGGACGGGACGCCATGGGGGCGGGGATCAGGACGCGGGGGTCGCCGTGCCGTCGACGAACGAGCCCGTGACGGGCGCGGCCGGCACCGCCACGCACAGGCCCGTCCGGTCCCCGTCCGACCAGCTCGCGGCGGTGGGCGCCCACGTCACCAGGTCGACCCCGGCGGCGACCTCCTCGTCGCTGAGCACGCAGGCCTGCGCGACGCGGGCGTGCGCGGCGTCCTGTCCCGGCCACACGGCTGCGGCGTCGAACGCGTACTGCCCGACCACCTGTGCGCCGTGCGGGTCGGCGCACGGCACGACGTCCACCCGGTCCACCTCGCCGTCGGCGGGCAGCGCCGCCAGGCACGAGCCCGTCACGAGCTGCACCGCGAACGCCGTCGTGGGCGCCGCGACGTCGGACGGGAGCGGGCGGCTGCGCGCCGCGGTGACGGCCCGTGTGCCCAGCACGGCGCCGACGGCCAGCACGACGACGGCACCGGCCACGGCCGAGCCGACGACCAGGCGTCGCCGCGACCGGGCCCGCGCGGCCGCGGCCTGCTGCCAGCCGGGCGCGTAGTACGTCGGCGGGTTCGGGTCCTCGGGGACGTCGTGAGCGCCCGGCTGCGGCTCGGCGCTCAGGACGACGTCCCTGCCGGGGCGACGAGGGAGTCGGTGGTGCCGAGCACGTCCTCGTACACGCAGTAGCCGGCGAGCTGACCGGCGGCCACCTGGTCGGGGTGCGGCAGCCACACGTCGGTGTAGCCCCAGTCCAGGAGCTCGGGGTCGAGCGCCGCGACCGCTGCGTCGCACTGCTCGAGCGCCGCCGTCAGCACGGGGTCGTCGACGGTGAGGTCCGTCGCGGGTGCGCCGGTCGCGGTCAGCAGCGCGACCACCTCGGCGTCGTGGTCCTGCGAGCAGGGCACGACCTCGGCGTCACGCAGGTCGTAGTACTCCGGCATCGCGACCCAGCAGGTCCCGAGCGCGACGTCCTGCGGCAGCGCGTACGACGGCAGGACGTCGAGCGACCCGTCGCTCGGCTCCCCGAGCTCGCTCAGCAGGTCGTCGAGCGACCCGCCACCCGAGCTCCCGAGCTCCTCGTCGAGCTGACCGAGGAGCTCGTCGAGGTCCTGGGACGACGACCCTCCGCTGCCGCTCTCGAGGTCCTCGAGGAGCTGGTCGAGCGATGACCCGCCGCCCAGGAGCTCCTCGGTCTGGCTGATCGTCGACGAGGTCACCTGTGCGGCCCAGACGAAGAACCAGACGAGGAGCCCGATGACGATCGTGCCGACGGCCCCGAGGGCGATGCCGGCGATCGCCAGGCCACGCCCACGCCTGCCGTTGCGCTTCAGGCGGACGAGCGCACCGATGCCCAGCCCGATGCCGATCGGCCCCGGGGCGCCCGCCATGAGCAGGAGCCCGGCTCCCGACGTGACGAGCGAGGCGACGGCGAGCCCGTCGGTCGGGACCTGAGGGGCGTACCCGTAGGGCTGCCCGGACACCCCGGGGGCCGGCGCGCCATATGGCGGGGCACCGTACGGCGGCTGCCCCCCGTACGGGGCCTGCCCGCCGTACGCAGGTGCACCGTACGGGGCCTGCCCGCCGTACGCAGGTGCACCGTCAGACGCCTGCCCGCCGTACGGCGCCGCCCCGCCACCGGGTCCCGGCGGCGCGCCGACCGGTGCCTGCCCGAGCGCCGGTGAGCCGGGCGCGGGCGTGCCGTACGGGGGCGCGGTCGCGCCGCCGGCAGGCCCGTACCCGGGCGGGGCCTGCGGGACGGGGGGCGCCACCGGCGGCCGGGGCGCCGCGTCGGGGCGCACGGCCCAGGGGTCGTGCGGTGCCGGAGCGCCGGCGCCGCCGGTCGCCGGGGCGGTCGGTGCGGCGGTGCCCGGGACGAGTGCGGGCGCCGCGGGTGACGCCCAGGTCAGCGGCTGGGTGTCACGCAGGGTCGTCGTGATCGGCTGGGTGTCCCCGACGGCGGGCACGGGCGGCTCGGGTGCGGCCGGCTCGGGTGCGGCCGGCTGCGCGTAGACGGGTGACGACGGGGTGCCCCAGGCCGCGGAGTCGGGGGCAGCCGGCGGCTCGGGCGTCGCGGGGGCCGCGGGTTCCGGTGCAGCGGGCGGCTCCGGCGTCGCGGGCGGCTCCGGTGCGGGGGGCGGGGTCGCAGCGCGCTCGGGGCTGCGGTCGTCGGTGGGCGACGTCATGGACGGCAACCTAGCCGAGTGTGGGCCTGCTGACGTGCCTGCGCGCACAGTCCACCCGGTGGGGTGGTGCCCGGATCAGGGCTCCGCGATCTCGAGCACGACCGGCACGTGGTCCGACGGCTGCTTGCCCTTGCGCTCGTCGCGCTCGATCCGCACGCCGGTGACGCGTGCCGCCAGCGTGGGGCTGGCGTACGTGAGGTCGATGCGCATGCCCTCGTTCCGCGGGAAGCGCAGCTGCTGGTAGTCCCAGTACGTGTAGGTGTGCTCGGCGGGCACGTGCACGCGCGACACCTCGCTGTAGCCCGCGTGGGCGAGGGCCTCGAAGGCCTGCCGCTCGGCGGGCGTGACGTGCGTGCGGCCGGCGAACCGGGCGATGTCCCACACGTCGGTGTCGAGCGGGGCGATGTTCCAGTCGCCGACGAGCGCGACCTGCGCTCGCGGGTCCGCGGTCAGCCAGCCCTCCGCGGCGTCGCGCAGCGCACCGAGCCAGTCGAGCTTGTACGTGTAGTGCGGGTCCTCGATCTCGCGACCGTTCGGCACGTACAGGCTCCACACGCGCACGCCGCCGCACGTCGCGCCGAGCGCGCGGGCCTCGGCGACGCCCGGGTCGCCCCACGTCGGCTGCCCCGGGAAGCCGCGCTCGACGTCCGTCAGGCCCACGCGCGAAACGATCGCGACGCCGTTCCACTGCGAGTACCCGTGCGTGGCGACCTCGTACCCGAGCGCCTCGAACGGCTCGCGCGGGAACGCCTCGTCCTTGACCTTCGTCTCCTGCAGCGCGAGCACGTCGACGCCTGTGCGCTCGAGGAACGCGACCGCCCGGTCCACGCGCGCCCGGATCGAGTTGATGTTCCACGTCGCCAGCAGCATGGGGCGAGAGGCTACCGGCCGGGTCGGACAGGGCCGTCGCAGCTCAGGTGGGGCGACGCCCGCGGCCGCGGACGAGCGCGTCGCAGTCCCGCGGAGCACCGTGACGGCGTGCGTCGAGCTGCGGTCCGAGCGCCGCCACCGCCCGACTGCACCACCGACGTCACCGCATGCAGACCGCGTGGTCCCGTCGCCCGCGCGCTGCCGCTGTTCCCCGTTCGTCCGGCCAGGTGACATCTCCCGCAGCGCTGGTCACCACCGGCCACTGCCGGTTACCGTGCCCCACCTGGACGTACAGGACGTACCGGGCGAACCGCCCGCCCACCGTCGCCGCGACTCACGGAGGACAGATGACGGCCGACCTCGCCGGGCGTCGCGCGCTCGTGACGGGCGGGGCGAGCGGCATCGGGCGCGCGGTCGCGGTGGCGCTGGCCGCGGCCGGCGCGGACGTCGCCCTGACGTACCTCACGCACGACCCGGCACCCGTGGTGGCCGAGATCGAGTCGATGCGACGTCTGGCGTTCGCGGTGCAGCTCGACGCGCGGCACAGCTTCGACGTCGACGCGGCGGTGTCGAGGGCGGCGAAGGCGCTCGGTGGGATCGACATCCTCGTCAACAACGTCGGCGGGCTCGTCGACCGGCGTCCGTTGGCGATCACGGACGACGCGCACTGGCACCACGTCATGGACCTCAACCTGTCCTCGGTGTTCTACACGACGCGTGCGACGCTGCCGCTGCTGCCCCGCGGCGGCCGGATCGTGACGGTCGGTGCGCAGGCGGCGCTCAGCGGCGGGGGCACGGGTGGCGTGCCGTACGCGACGGCGAAGGCCGCGGTCGAGGGCTTCACGCGCGCGCTCGCGCGTGAGCTCGGGCCGCGGGAGATCACGGTGAACGCGGTGGCGCCGGGTTTCGTCCGCGACACGCCGTTCCACGCCGTGCACACGCCCGAGCCGGCGCAGCGGGCCGCGGTCGCGGCGACACCGCTGCGGCGCGCGGGGGAGCCGGCGGACGTGGCGGCGGCGGTGCTCCACCTGGTGTCGGACGCGGCGTCGTTCGTCACGGGGTCGGTGCTCGACGTCAACGGCGGGGCGTGGTTCCGGTGAGGCGTCGTCGACGTGGTGTCGGAACTTTCGTCCGGACGGACGCAACCTGGGGCGCTCCCGGGCGGTAAGGTGCGGTCGCGACGAGGTACGGCAGGGGCACGACCAGGAGAGATGGGCGGGATCCGGTGAGCGCAACGGGGACGGGCGTCGACGACGTCGCGGTCGGCACGGCCGTCGAGGCAGGGCCGTTCGACGGTCCCCTCGTCGAGGGCGTGTTCACCGCGGACCCGTCCGGTCACGTGTGGGACGGCGTGCTGTACGTGTACGCGTCGCACGACGAGGAGACCGGCGCGCAGCACGACGACGACGGCAGCCACTTCGACATGCGCGACTACCGCGTGCTCGAGCTGCGCGACCTCGCGGGCCCGGTGATCGAGCACGCCGTGCTGCACGTCGACGACGTGCCGTGGGCGGACCGGCAGATGTGGGCGCCCGACGCCGCGCGCCGCGGCGACACGTTCTACCTGTTCTTCCCCGCCAAGGACGCCGAGGGCGTCTTCCGCATCGGCGTGGCGACGTCCTCGTCGCCGACCGGCCCGTTCATCGCCGAGTGCGCGCCCCTCGACGGCGTCGGCAGCATCGACCCCGCAGTCCTCACGGACGACGACGCGGCGTACCTGTACGTCGGCGGCATCATGGGCGGCCAGCTGCAGCGCTGGGACGGCGGCACCTACACCGGCGTCGACCGCTACCCCGCACCGCACGAGCCCGCGCTCGGCCCGCTCGTCGCGCGCCTCACCGACGACCTGCTCGCGCTCGCGGAGCCGACGCGCGAGGTCGTCGTCACCGACCCCGACGGCGTGCCGCTCACCCAGGGTGATCCGCGCCGGTTCTTCGAGGGCCCGTGGGTCTCGAAGATCGACGGCGTCTACCACCTGCTGTACTCCACGGGCGGCGCGCACACGCTCGTCCACGCGACGTCCGACTCGCCGTACGGCCCGTTCACGTACCGCGGCACGGTGCTCGAGCCCGTCGCCGGGTGGACCACGCAGGGCTCGATCGTGCAGCTCGACGGCGCGTGGTACCTGCTGTACCACGACGCCCGCTCGTCGGGCCGCGACCACCTGCGCAACGTGCGCATCGCGCCGCTGACCGTGCACCCCGACGGACGGCTGACGGCCGACCCGCGCTGAGGCGTCAGCGCCGGCGCAAGGCCCGCAGGGCCTCGACGAGCACGACGGCGCCGAGCACCCACGGACCCGCGACGATCACCGGGTCGAGGACCTGGTGCCGCACGTCGGGCCGGCCGCGCCGCGACGCGACGGGGTGCCGGCGCGGCTCGGCGAGCACGCCGGTCTCGGTGAGCGGGTTGTCGGGGCGCAACGTGACCAGCGAGCGCAGGTGCGCCTCGGCGGCGTCGACGCGGTCGCCGGCGATGAGCAGCAGCCAGTGCGCGAGCCGGCCCTCGCTGTAGCGCTCGTACGCGAACCGGCGGATCGCACCCGACAGCCCGTGCAGGGGCTGCGCGGTGCCGAACACGGGCGGCAGCTGCTCGTGCTCGATCGACCGCTCGCGCGGGTACGTCTCCTCCTGACGGTCCGGGACGTCCCAGTGGGCCCCCGTCTCCAGGTCGGTGCGCTCGCGCGGCACCTGCGGCCGCACGGCGGGGTCGAGGTCGGCACCCCAGCCGGGGATGCGGGCGCGCAGCTCGTCGGGGGTCTCGGGCAGCGGGGGCTTGCGGGCGGTGTAGGGCATCGCGGTCCTCTCAGGCGGCCGACGGGACGATGAGCGGCTTGATGCAGCCGTCGAGCTTGGACGACATGACGTGGTACGCCTCGGCGATGTCCTCCAGCTCGAACCGGTGCGTGACGACGTCGCTCGGCTTCAGGTAGCCCGCCTGGATGTGCTCCAGCAAGCGCGGCCACTGCCGGGCCGCCGGTGCCTGGTTCATGCGCAGCGTCAGGCCCTTGTTCATCGCGTCACCGAACTTCACGGCCGAGAAGATCGGCCCGTACGCACCGAGGACGGAGACGGTGCCGCCCTTGCGGACGGCGTCGATCGCCCAGTTCAGCGCGACCGGCGAGCCCCCCTGCAACTTGAGCTTGGCGGCCGTGACGTGCTGGATGAGGTTGCCGTCCGCCTCGGCGCCGACGGCCTCGATCACGCGGTCCGCACCCAGCCCGTCGGTCGCCTTCTTCAGCGCGACGACGACGTCGTCGTGCTCGGCAAAGTTCACGGTCTCGGCGTACGCGAACTCGCGCGCCTTCTCCAGCCGGTACTCGAGCTGGTCGACGACGATCACGCGCCCGGCGCCCATGAGCCACGCGGACCGTGCCGCGAACAGCCCGACCGGCCCGGCGCCCAGCACCACGACCGTGTCGCCCTCGACGACGTCCGCGAGCTGCGCACCGAAGTACCCGGTGGCCAGGGCGTCCGTCATGAGCACGGCGTCGTCGTCGGACAGCCACTCGGGGATCCTCGACGGCCCCACGTCGGCGAACGGCACGCGCACGTACTCCGCCTGCCCGCCGTCGTAGCCGCCGGTGGAGTGCGAGTAGCCGTAGATCCCGCCGATCGCCGTCGCGTTCGGGTTGACGTTGTGGCAGTTGGAGTACAGGCCGCGGGCGCAGAAGAAGCACGTGCCGCAGTAGACGTTGAACGGGACCATCACGCGGTCGCCGACCTGCAGGTTCTGCACGGACGACCCGACCTTCTCGACGATGCCCACGAACTCGTGGCCGAACGTGTGGCCGACGCGCGTGTCCGGCATCATGCCGTGGTAAAGGTGCAGGTCGGAGCCGCAGATGGCGGCCCGCACGACCCGCACGACCGCGTCGTTGGGGTGCTCGATCCTCGGGACGTCCTTCTCCTCGACCCGGACCTTGTACGGCCCGCGGTAGACCATCGCTCGCATCGGACTCCTCCACGTCGGGTGGCCTCCAGGGTGCGCAGGTCTGCGCCGGACCGCACCTCGGGGAGTGACTCCGGTCTCAGCGCGCGCTCTCGGCGCCGGGCGCTTACGGTCGAGAGGACGAGCCGCGGCGGAGAGTCGCGAACCCCGCCGCCCGTCCGCACCCCGCACCCGACCGCACCGGTGGCACCGCCACCGGCGCTACTCGGCCGCGCCCCGGCCTGCACCGACGACGCCGAGGCCCGGCGTCGTCGAGAAGGTCACCGGAGAGCTCAAGGACACCCTCAGGAGCGAGTGAAGGAGAGCGCGATGAGCACGAACGACACCGGCGGTACCGCCGCGCACGTGGCGGGCACCGCCAAGGACGAGGCTGCAGGGCTGGCGCACGCCGCCGCCGACAGTGGACAGAGCCTGCTGCAGGAGGCCCGCCACGAGGCGGCGGACGTCGCCGCGACGGCCGCGGGCCAGGCCCGCGACCTCCTCGGCGAGGCACGGACGGGCCTGGCCTCGCAGGCCGCCGAGCAGCAGGGCAAGGCCGCGGCGAGCCTGCGGACGCTCGGGGACGAGCTGGGCCGCATGGCCGACTCCTCCGACGGGGGCCTGGCGACCGACCTCGTCCGGCAGGTCGCCCAGCGCACCGACGGCGTGGCGACGTGGCTGGAGGACCGGCAGCCCGGGGACGTCCTCGACGAGGTGACGCACTTCGCGCGGCAGCGGCCCGGCCTCTTCCTCGCCCTCGCGGCCGGTGCGGGCGTCCTCGCCGGGCGGCTCACGCGCGGCCTGAAGGACGCGCCGTCGCCGCAGCACCGGGCCCCGGCGCGGTGCGCACGGAGCCGGCGGCCGCCACGACGCCGCCCGCTCCGGCGGCCGCTCCGGCGGCCGCGCCGGTGCGGACCACCGCGTACGACCGTCCTGCCACGACGGGCCCGGCCGCGGGCACGTCCTCGCCGGGCTACGGCCCGACCACGTCGTGGCCTCCGGGTGCCGCAGGCACCACTGCCACGAGCGGGCCGGGCGTCGGTGGGCCCGCGCCGGTCGTACCCACCTCGGGCCACGTGCCGGCGGCCGACGACGCCGGGACGGCCGGGGGTGACCCGCTGGCCGGTCTCACCCGTGAGGACCGGCCGTGACCGGGCCGGGCGACCCGACGGTCGCCGCGGGAGCGCGCACGTCCGCGCCACAGCCGCCGCCGGGCGCCGTCCCGCCGGCCGGTGCGGTGCCCCCGCCCGGAGCGTCCTGGCCCGCCGCAGATGCGTCGGGGGCCGGGCCCGCGGCCCGGGGGGACGACGAGCGGCCGTCCCTCGGGGAGCTCATCGGCAACGTGACGCAGGACCTGTCGCTGCTCGTGCGGCAGGAGGTCGAGCTCGCGAAGGCGGAGCTCGCGCAGACCGCCAAGCGCGCCGGGACGGGCAGCGGGCTGCTGGCGGGCGCGGGGGTCTCCGGGCACTTCGTCCTGCTGTTCCTCTCGCTCGCGCTGTGGTGGGGCCTGCCGATCGGCCGGGCCTGGGCCGCGTTCGTCGTGGCCGTGATCTGGGCGATCATCGCCGCCGTCCTGGCCGTGCGCGGCCGCGGCGAGCTCAAGCGTGTCAAAGGCATGCCCCGCACCGCGGAGACCGTGAAGAAGATCCCGAACGCCCTCAAGGGGCACGAGGAGGCGAACCATGAGTGAGAGCCCGGAGGAGATCCGGCGTCGCATCGAGGCGACCCGTGCCGACCTGTCGGCCAACGTCGACGCGGTCGGCGACACGCTCGACCCCCGGCAGATCGCGCACCGGCAGGCCGACAAGGTGCGCGGACGCGCGACTGCGCTGCGAGAGCGCGTGATGGGCTCGGCACACGACGCGAAGGAGCACGTCATGGGAAGCATGCACGACACCGGCGACTCGGTCGGGTCGGTGGCCGGCGGCGCGGCGGACGCTGCGCGGTCCGCCGCAGGATCGGTGGCCGAGGGGCTCCGGGGCGCGCCGTCGGCGGTCGCGCACCAGACGCAGGGCAACCCGCTCGCGGCGGGCCTCATCGCCTTCGGCGTCGGCTGGCTCGCGTCGTCGCTGGTCCCGGCCTCGCGTCCGGAGCAGCGCGCCGCGCAGGCCGTCAAGGAGGGCGCGCAGTCCGTCGTCCCGCAGGTCAAGGAGGCGGCGCAGCACGTCGCGGACGATCTGCGCGGGCCGGCGCAGGACGCGCTGCAGGCCGTTCAGGACCGGGCCGCCGAGGCGGCCGCGGGAGTCAAGGAGCACGGTGCCGAGGCGGCGTCCGACCTCCGCGACCAGGCGCAGCACTCCGCCCAGGAGGTGCGTCATGCTCCTCAGCAGGGTGGCTCCGGCGCCCCGCAGGGCGGTCCGTACTAGGACGTCGACCGCGGGTTGGTGCGCGACCCCGCCCCGGACGCCGAGCGCGTCCGGGGCGGGGTCGTGGCGGCCACGTCGACGCGACCACCGCCCACGACCGGAGGGTCGCCCCATGGCCGGCGCGCGCGTCGTGCTGCCCGGCCACGGCGAGCCGTGGACCGGGCGGTATGCCATTCCCCTGCACGGTGCGATAGTGGACGGGTGCGGGGCGTCGCCGCGCGAGACACGGGTACCACCCATGGCGCGCCCGGCCGCCCAGGCGTTGGGCGGCGAGAGTACCCCTCGGAAGTGGTCGACATGCAGCAGCCCGTCTCCGGCACCATCACCGTCGAGCAGCGCGTCGAGTCCGTCGTCCTGCGGTTGCAGGGCGAGATCGACGTGACCCTGCGCGACGCCGCGGACCGCGCCCTCGACGAGGCCCTCGCGGCCCGGCTGCCGGTCGTGCTCGACCTGTCCGAGGTGACCCTCATCGGCGCCACGGGCCTGGGGCTGCTCCTGCAGTGCGCCCGCGCGTGCGAGCAGGCCGGGCAGCCGTGCTCGGTCAGCGACATGCCGCCGGCCGTGGTCCGCGTGCTCGTCGCACTCGGCCTGGACGCGCTCGTCGCCGGCCACGGCGGGAGCCGGCTGCCCGCATGACGAGGGCCCGGGACGTCGTCGCCCCGGGCCCCGTGCCACCCGTCGTCACTGCACGTCGTCGTCCACCCAGTCGAACGACTTGGTGACGGCCTTCTTCCACAGCCGGTACTGCCGGTCGCGCTCGTCGGCGTCCATCGCCGGCTCCCAGCGCTTGTCCTCCGCCCAGTTGTCGATGACGTCCTGCTCGCCGGACCAGTAGCCGACCGCGATGCCCGCGGCGTACGCGGCACCCAGCGCGGTGGTCTCGGCGACCTGGGGCCGCACGACCGGCACGCCGAGGATGTCGGCCTGGAACTGCATGAGCGCGTCGTTGGCGACCATGCCGCCGTCCACCTTGAGCTCGGTGAGGTCGACGCCCGAGTCGGCGTTCATGGCGTCGAGCACCTCGCGCGTCTGGAACGCCGTGGCCTCCAGCGCGGCACGCGCGATGTGCTCCTTGGTGACGTACCGCGTGAGGCCCACGATCGCGCCGCGCGCGTCGGAGCGCCAGTACGGTGCGAACAGGCCCGAGAACGCGGGGACGAAGTACACACCGCCGTTGTCGTCGACCGCCGCGGCGAGCCGCTCGACCTCCGGCGCCGACGAGATGATGCCGAGGTTGTCGCGCAGCCACTGCACGAGCGAGCCGGTCACCGCGATCGAGCCCTCGAGCGCGTACACCGTGTCGCGGTCGCCGATCTTGTAGGCCACCGTCGTCAGCAGGCCGTTCTCCGACGCGACCGGCTCGGTGCCCGTGTTGATGAGCATGAAGTTGCCGGTGCCGTACGTGTTCTTCGCCTGCCCGACCTCGAAGCACGCCTGACCGAACGTCGCGGCCTGCTGGTCGCCGAGGATGCCGGCGATCTTCACGCCCGGCAGGAGCCCGCCCTTGCGGTCCTCGCCGTACACCTCGGACGACGAGCGGATCTCCGGCAGCATCGAGACGGGGATGCCCATCTCCCCGGCGATCTCCTCGTTCCACGTGAGGTCGTCGATGTTCATCAGCATCGTGCGCGACGCGTTGGTCGGGTCGGTGACGTGGATGCCGCCGTTGGTGCCGCCCGTCATGTTCCACAGCACCCACGAGTCGGTGTTGCCGAACGCGAGCCTCCCCGCCTCGGCCTTCTCGCGGGCGCCGTCGACGTTGTCGAGGATCCAGCGGATCTTCGGCCCGGAGAAGTAGGTCGCCAGCGGCAGGCCCACCCGGTCCTTGTAGCGCTCGGCACCGCCCCCGAGCGCCGCGAGCTCGTCGCAGATCTTCTGCGTGCGCGTGTCCTGCCAGACGATCGCGTTGTACACCGGGTCACCGGTCTCGCGGTCCCACACCACCGCGGTCTCGCGCTGGTTGGTGATGCCGACGGCTGCGATGTCCTCGTGCGTGAGGCTCGCACGCCCCAGCGCCATGCCGACGACCTCGCGGGTGTTGACCCAGATCTCCTGCGCGTCGTGCTCGACCCACCCGGCCCTCGGGAAGATCTGCTCGTGCTCCTTCTGCCCCACGGAGACCACCTGGCCCGCGTGGTCGAAGATCATCGCGCGCGTCGAGGTGGTGCCCTGGTCGATGGCCATCACGTACGTCTCGGTCATGCGTCTGCCTCTCTCGGGAGAACGGGGTGGGACGCCGGGTGCCGGGTCAGGAGATGTAGGCGCCCGCGGCGAGACCGGCGAGCGCGCCGCCGACCAGCGGGCCGACGATCGGCACCCAGGCGTAGCCCCAGTCGGACGAGCCCTTGCCCCTGATGGGCAGCAGGGCGTGGGCGATGCGGGGGCCCAGGTCGCGGGCCGGGTTGATGGCGTACCCCGTCGGGCCGCCGAGGCTCGCGCCGATGCCGACGACGAGCAGCGCGACGGCCAGCGGGCCGATGTCCGCCGGTGTCTTGGCGAACGCGAGGACGATGAACACCAGGACGAACGTCGCCACGGCCTCGGTGAGGACGTTCCACACCGGGGAGCGCAGCTCGGGGCCCGTCGAGAACACCGCGAGCTTGGTGGCCGGCTCCGCGTCCTCGTCGAAGTGCTTCTTGTACGCCAGGTACGCCAGCGCCGCACCGACCGCCGCGCCCAGCATCTGCGCGGTCACGTACAGCACGCCGTTGAGCGCGGTCACCGGGATGCCCTCGGCGAACTCGTCGGCGCCCGACGCCCAGATGCCGAGCGTCACGGCGGGGTTGATGTGCGCGCCCGACTTGTAGGACGCGTAGACGCCGGCGAAGACCGCGAGGCCCCAGCCGAAGTTGATGAGCAGCCAGCCGCCGCCGAACCCCTTGGTCCGCGGCAGGATCGCGTTGGCCACGACCCCGGCACCCAGCAGGATGAGGGTGCCGGTCCCGATCGCCTCGGACCAGAACGCGTCACCGATGGTGTAGTCCACGTCAAACCTCTCTCGTCGACGTCGTTGTCTCGCGAGTCACGTGCACCGCCGCACGCGGCGGCATGCGCCGGGGCGACGGTGCGCCGCCCCGGCGTCCGGTCAGGTGCCGACCGGGCCCGACGAGCCGCGGCCCGCGGGGGAGCCGGGCTTGCTGCCCGGGTCGGCGTCGTCGCCCAGCGGCAGCAGGGGCGCGAGGTCGGGGGCCTGCAGCCGTGCGCGCTCGGCGGTCTCGTCGTCCGGCGCGGCCGCCGCGGCCTCCTCGGCTGCGGCCCGCGCGCGGTACGCCCCGATCTCCCGTGCGCGCGTCGCGTCGTCCCAGCCCAGGACGGGTGCGACCAGGTCCGCGATCTCGTCGAGAGCGCCCGTGCCCTTGTCGGCCTGCTCGTAGTTCAGCCGGGTGCGGTGCATGAGGACGTCGTCGAGGTGGAGCGCGCCCTCGTGGCTCACGGCGTACACGATCTCGGCGCCGATGTAGGCCGGGGCGTGCTCGAGCGGGCGCGCGAGCTCCGGGCGCTCGTCGCACAGGTCCGTCAGCTCCTGCAGCAGCGAGCCGTACCGGTGCAGCAGGTGGTCCATGCGCGGGCGGTCCCAGCCGTAGCGGGCCGCGATCGCGCGGGACTGGCGCTGCACGACCTTCAGGCCCTCGGCGCCGACGAGCGGCACCTCGTGCGTGATCGACGGCAATGTCGTCGCCCGCGAGCCGAGCGCGAAGTCGACCGCGTCCTTCGCCATGACGCGGTACGTCGTGAGCTTGCCGCCCGCGACGACCGTCAGGCCCGGGGTGGGCGAGGCCACGGTGTGCTCGCGCGACACCTTCGCGGACGACGTGCCCTCCTTGGTGCCCGGCTGCAGCAGCGGCCGCAGGCCGGCCCACGTGCCGATGACGTCCTCGCGGGTCAGCGGGCGGGACAGCACCTGGTTGGCGTGGTCGATGACGTAGTCGATGTCGGCACTGGTGGCGACGGGGTGCGTGAGCTCCTGCTCGTACGGGGTGTCGGTGGTGCCGATGACCCAGTAGCGGGACCACGGGATGATGAACAGCACCGACTTCTCGGTCTGCAGGATCAGACCCGTGCTGCCCTCGATCCGCTTGCGCGGCACGACGATGTGGATGCCCTTGGACGCGAGCACGCGCAGGCCGCCGTCGCTGCCGGCGAGAGCCTCGGTCTCCTCGGTCCACACGCCGGTCGCGTTGATGACGTGCCGGGCGCGCACGTCGATGCGCTCTCCCGTCTCGAGGTCGACGACCTCGGCGCCGCTGACCGCACCGCCCGTCGTCGTCTGCAGGCCGACGACCTGCGTGCGCGACGCCGCGTGCGCGCCGTAGCTCACGGCGGTGCGGACCAGGGTCTCGACGAGGCGTGCGTCGTCGACGCTCGCGTCCCAGTAGCGCACGGCCCCGATCGCGGCGTCGTGCCGCAGGTCGGGGAACATGCGTTCCATGCCCTTGCGCGTCAGGTGCCGGTGGATCGGCATCGCGCGCCGCGTGCCGGACACCGACGCGAGCGTGTCGTACAGCGCGACGCCCGCGCCCACGTACGCCCGCTCCCACACGCGGTTCTCCAGCGGGTACAGGAAGCTCACGGGCTTGACGAGGTGCGGCGCGAGCCGCGTGATGAGCAGGTCACGCTCCGTGAGGGCCTCGCGCACCAGGTGGAAGTCGAGCATCTGCAGGTAGCGCAGGCCGCCGTGCACGAGCTTGCTCGACCGGCTCGACGTACCCGACGCCCAGTCCTGCCCCTCGACGACGGCGGTGGACAGGCCGCGCGTGACGGCGTCGAGCGCGATGCCCGCACCGGTGACGCCGCCGCCGATCACCAGCACGTCGAGCTCGCGTCCGCGCTCCGAGCTGGCGCGCAGCCCGTCGAGCGCGTCCTGCCGGGCCTGCGCCGTCAGCGGTGCGGTCCTCATGTGGCGGTCCCTCCCCGGGTGGCTGGCCTCGTACGACGTCCGGTGCGCGAGTGCCTCGCGCCGCCGGGTGCGCCGCCGCTATCGTCATCACGTCCAGAACGGACGCGCAACCTGTGTGAACGAACGTGCACGCGGTTGGCGATGCCATGACGTTCTCAGGAGGTGCGGACGGGTGTTCGTGGAGCGGGAGCAGGACGTCATGCGCGCCGCGACCATGTACTACCTGCAGGACCTCAAGATGGAGGTCATCGCGCGGCACCTCGGCACGTCGCGGTCGACGGTGTCGCGCCTGCTGCGGCGGGCGCGCGAGACCGGGCTCGTCGAGATCACGCTGCGCCCGTCGAGCACACGCGCCCCGGGCCTCGGGCGCACGATCTCCTCGACGTTCGGCATCGACACCTATGTCGTGCCCGTGCCCGACTCCGCGACCTCGGCGGAGCGGCTCGACCAGGTCGCCATGACGGCCGCGCGGCTGCTCGGGTCCTGGGTCGACTCCGACATGGTCCTGGGCGTCGCGTGGGGGGCGACGATCGCCACCGTCTCGCGGTACCTGGCACCCAAGCCGACGCGCGGGTGCGCCGTGGTGCAGCTCAACGGCGCGGCGAGCATGCGCACGTCCGGCGTCGAGTACGCGTCCGACCTCATCTCCTCGTTCGGCACGGCGTTCGGCGCCGCCGTGCACCACTTCGCCGTCCCCGCGTTCTTCGACTACCCCGAGACCAAGGCCGCGATGTGGCGCGAACGGTCCGTGCGCCGCGTGCTCGACATGCAGCGGCGCGCCGACGTCGCGGTGTTCTCCGTCGGTGCCGTCGCCGGGGCCGTGCCTTCGTACGTGTACTCCGCCGGTTACCTCGACGAGTCCGACGTGCGCTGCCTGCACGCCGACGGTGTCGTCGGCGACGTGTGCACCGTCTTCCTGCGCGGCGACGGCTCGTGGGCGGACGTCGCCCTCAACAGCCGCGCGACGGGCCCGACCCCCGACGAGCTGGCGCGTCTCACCCGGCGGGTGTGCGTCGTCGCGGGCGACAACAAGGTCGCTCCGCTGCTCGCGGCCCTGCGCGCGAGGGTCGTCACCGACCTCGTCGTCGACGAGCGCACGGCCCACGCCCTGCTCGGCGCCACCGGCACCCGCCCCCGCTGACCCATCGTCCCCGCCGAGCGGAACGTGGGTCACCGACAGGTGGTGCTGTGGGGGAGTCAGGTTCCGGTGGGCGGGGTGCCCTTCGCCGAGCGGAACGTGGGTCACCGACAGGTGGTGCTGTGGGGGAGTCAGGTTCCGGTCGGCGGGCTGCCCTTCGCCGAGCGGAACGTGGGTCACCGACAGGTGGTGCTGTCGAGGAGTCAGGTTCCGGTCGGTGGGGTGAAGGCGCGTAGTTTGAGAGGCGTGAGCCCCGCGCCCGTCGACGTCACACCCGCCCTGCCCGC
The DNA here is from genome assembly GCF_000092865.1 of Cellulomonas flavigena DSM 20109. Classification (GTDB taxonomy): domain Bacteria; phylum Actinomycetota; class Actinomycetes; order Actinomycetales; family Cellulomonadaceae; genus Cellulomonas; species Cellulomonas flavigena. The sequence continues at coordinate 601,261 of NC_014151.1, forward strand.
CGACGTCCGCGCGATCCGACGCCTCGTCGAGCCGTACGCGAACGAGCGGATCCTCATCGCCAAGGAGTGGGTCGCGTACTACGAGGCCGTGCAGGAGTTCCTCGTCGCCCGGCTGGCCGGCGGCGACGTGGTCGGGTGCGGCGCGCTGCACGTCATGTGGGAGGACCTCGCCGAGATCCGCACGCTCGCGGTGGCGCCCGACCACCGTGGGCACGGCGTGGGCCACCTCATCGTCGACGCGCTGCTGGCGCGCGCGCGGCGGCTGGGACTGCGGCGCGTGTTCTGCCTGACCTTCGAGGTCGAGTTCTTCGCGCGGCACGGCTTCCGCGAGATCGACGGCACACCCGTCTCCGCCGAGGTCTACGCCGAGCTCCTGCGCTCGCACGACGACGGCGTGGCCGAGTTCCTCGACCTCGCACGCGTGAAGCCGAACACGCTGGGCAACACGCGGATGCTCCTGGAGCTCTGACTCCGCCGGATCGTGCGAGCACCCCACGCTCGGCGGGCAGCGCGTCCACCGTGCGGGCGGGCCGATCGGGCCGGCCGGTCGGGTCCGCCGGGGGCGACGGCGAGGTCAGCGCGGGAGACCGTACGTCGCCACGGCCGGGTCCGGGTCGTCCCCCGGGGCGTCGTGACGGACGACGAGGCCGTCGGCCACCAGTGCGTCGAGGCAACGGGCGAGCTGGGCCGCGTCCGACCACGTCGCCGCGACCGCGTCGTGCGGGACGGGGGTGAGCGCCTCGCGCAGCAGCGCCATGACGCGACCGCGGGCCTGCCGGTCGGTGCCGGCCCACGCCTGGGTGCGGCGCCGGTGCGCGTGCACGTCCGCGGGACGGCCGGCAGCGAGCCAGCGGCACCGCTCGGCGACCGGGCACGCGTCGCAGCGCGGGGCGCGGGCGGTGCACACCAGCGCGCCCAGCTCCATCGCCGCCGCCGACCAGCGTGCCGCCCCGGCGTCGTCGTCCGGCACCCAGGCCGCGGCGAGCCGGGTCTCGGCAGCGCTCTGCGTCGGCGCCGGCAGGGCGACGCCCGCGGCGACGCGTGCCAGCACCCGCCGGACGTTGGTGTCGAGCACCACCGAGCGTCGGCCGAACGCGAACGCCCGGACGGCCGCCGCGGTGTACGGGCCGACGCCCGGCAGCGCGAGCAGCGCCTCCTCGTCCTCGGGCAGCACGCCGCCGTGCCGCTCGACCACCGTGCGCGCACACTCCTGCAGCCACAGCGCGCGCCGCGGGTAGCCGAGGCGGTCCCACGCGCGCAGCACGTCGGCGGTGGGCGCTGCCGCGAGGTCGGCCGGGCCCGGCCACCGCGCCATCCACGCGCGCCACGCGGGCTCGACCCGCACGACGGGCGTCTGCTGCAGCATCACCTCGCTGACCAGGACGCCCCACGGGGTGCGGTCCGGTGCGCGCCAGGGCAGGTCGCGCGCGTGCGCGTCGAACCACGTGACGACGTCGGCACGTACCGCAGCAGCCGGGTCGTCGGGCCCGGGGGCGGCGCGGACGGTCGGGTCGACCGTCACGCGGGTGGCGGGTCGGGCGGGCACGCCTCATGGTGCCGTCACCCTCGCCCGTGACCAAGCCGACCGGCCGTGACCCGTGTCATGCCCACCGGGTGACAGCGGTGTGGCGCGTCGTGCGCGGGCCTGCGACGTCCGCCTCGTACCGTGGACGCGGCCGCACCGACCCGCAATCCCCCCGGAGGTCCCGCAGTGAACGACCGGACGCCCCCGCGGGCCCGAGCGGCCCGTCCCGTGCGTCCGGCGCCGCGTCCGCCCGCGCGCGTCTTCTGGATCCGGCGGTTCGTGGTCCTCGGGCTGCCGCTGCTCCTGGTGGTCGCGCTGGTCGTGTGGTGGACGGGCCGCGGCCAGGACGCCGCCGCACAGGGCGACCCCTCACCGACGGCCGAGCAGGCGGCGCCGACCCCCACGCCCACCTCGCAGGTCGGCGTCGCGGACTGCGTCCCGTCCCAGCTCGCGCTCGCGGTCGTGCCCGACGGCGAGTCGTTCGCCGACGGCGTCGCGCCGACCTTCGAGATCTCGTTGACGAACTCCGGGTCCGAGCCGTGCCTGGTCGAGGCGGGGGACGCCGCTCGCGAGGTCGTCGTGACGTCCGGCGACGACCGGGTGTGGTCGAGCCGCGACTGCGTCCCCGAGGACGCCGACGCGCGCACGCTGCTGCTCGCGGGCGGGCAGTCGGACGTCACGCAGCTCGCGTGGCCCCGCGAGCGCTCGGCTGCCGGGTGCCCCGGCGACCTGCCCGCACCCGGCGACGGCACGTACTCGGTGACGGTGTCGGCCGGGGGTGCGACGTCACCCGCGGCGGTCTTCGGTCTCGGCTAGACCCCGCAGCGGACGGCGCGCCCCGTCAGACGTAGCGCTCGAGGATGCTCGACTCCGCGAGTCGCGACAGCCCCTCACGGACCGAGCGTGCGCGCTGCTCGCCGACGCCCTCGACCGCCATGAGGTCGTCGATGGTCGCCGCCAGCAGCTTCTGCAGCCCGCCGAAGTGCCCGACGAGGCGGTCCACCACCGGGCCCGGCAGGCGCGGCACCTTCGACAGCAGGCGGTAGCCGCGCGGACCGACCGCGGCGTCGAGCGCCTCGCCGCCGCCGGGCAGGCCGAGCACGCGGGCGATGTGCACGATGTCGAGCAGCTGGGTGGAGTCGAGCTCGCCCAGCGCGTCCGGCACGGTCTCGACCGTGCGGCGTGACGTGTCGACGTAGTCGCGGATGACGAGCTCGCGCTCGGTGCCGACACCGCCGACGAGCTCGTCGAGCTGGAGCGTGAGCAGCCGCCCGTCGGTGCCGAGCTCGACGACGTACCCGGCGATCTCGTCGGAGATCCGGCGCACCATCTCGAGGCGCTGCACGACGGCGGACACGTCGCGGACCGTCACGAGGTCCTCGATCTCCAGCGCGGACAGCGTGCCGCTGACCTCGTCGAGGCGGGCCTTGTAGCGCTCGAGCGTCGCGAGGGCCTGGTTGGCGCGCGACAGGATCGTCGTGGAGTCCTCGAGGACGTACCGCTGGTCGCCGACGTAGAGCGCGACGATCCGCATCGACGCGGACACCGAGATCACCGGCAGGCCGGTCTGCTTGGCGACGCGCTCGGCGGTGCGGTGCCGTGTCCCGGACTCGGACGTCTGGATCGACGGGTCGGGCAGCAGCTGCACGGCGGCACGGACGATCCGGCCGCGGACGGGGTCGATCACGACCGCACCGTCCATCTTGGCGAGCTCCCGCAGACGGGTCGCCGAGAACTCCACGTCGAGCACGAAGCCACCGGAGCACAGCGACTCGACCGTCGCGTCCATGCCGAGCACCACGAGCGCCCCCGTGCGCCCGCGCAGGATCCGCTCCAGGCCGTCGCGCAGCTCGGTCCCGGGCGCGACGGCGAAGAGCGTCGACCTCAGCAGGTCGTCGTGGGGGTGCGGATGTGGCACGGTCGAATCGTATCGGTGGCGTGACGAGTTGTCCGGGAGGCGGCTCAGTCGGAGCTCGCCGGGGCCAGGCCCGCGAGGACGGCGGCCGCCAGGTCGGCGGCCTCGACGACGCGCAGCCCCTCGGGCACGGTCACCTCCGCGAGGGTGCCGGACGGGACGACGGCCCGCGTGCAGCCGAGCCGTGCGGCCTCCGCGAGGCGGCGTCCGACTCCCGGCACGGGCCGGATCTCCCCGGCGAGCCCGACCTCGCCGACGGCGACGAGCCCGGTGTGCACCGCGACGTTCTCGCGGCCGCTGACGGCGGCGAGCGCGAGCGCGAGGTCGGCGGCCGGCTCGACCACGCGCGCGCCGCCGACGGTCGACACGTACACGTCCTGGTCGGCGAGCCGTGCGCCCAGGCGTCGCTGCAGCACGGCGAGCACCATCGCGAGCCGGCTGCCGTCGACGCCGCTGGTGGTGCGGCGCGGGTTCGGCACGACGCTGGGCGCGACGAGGGCCTGCACCTCCGCGGCGAGCGGGCGTCGGCCTTCGAGCGTCACCGTGAGGCACGTGCCGGGCACGTCGTTGACCAGGCGGGACGTGAAGAGCCCCGACGGGTCGGCGAGGCCCACGATGCCGTGCTCCGAGAGGTCGAAGCACCCCACCTCGTCCGTGGGGCCGTACCGGTTCTTGGTGGCGCGCAGCAGCCGCAGCCGCGAGTGCCGCTCACCCTCGAACTGGCACACCACGTCGACGAGGTGCTCGAGCGTGCGCGGGCCCGCGACCGACCCGTCCTTCGTGACGTGCCCGACGAGCACGACGGGCAGCGCGCGGGACTTCGCGGCCGTGATGAGCGCGGCCGTGACCTCGCGCACCTGCGCGACCCCACCGGGCGAGCCCTCGACCTGCGCCGAGGTGAAGGTCTGCACCGAGTCGAGCACGAGCAGGTCGGGGTCGACGCTCTCGATGTGCCCGAGCACGATGCCGAGGTCCGTCTCCGACGCGAGCAGCAGCGACGGGGCGAGCGCGTGGATGCGTCCGGCGCGCAGCCGGACCTGGGCGGCCGACTCCTCGCCCGTGACGTAGAGGACCTTCCGGCCCGTGCGGGCGGCGCGCGCCGCCACGTCCAGCAGCAGCGTCGACTTGCCCACGCCCGGCTCGCCCGCGAGCAGCACGACGGCACCGGGGACGAGACCGCCGCCGAGCACGCGGTCCAGCTCGTCGACGCCCGTCGGCCGCGCGGTCGCGGACTCGACGTCGATCTCCTCGATCGGCCGCGCCGGGTTGCGGGTGGGGGCGACGGCCACGGTCCGCGGCCCGCCGGAGCCCGGCCCGGCGTCCTCGACGACCGACCCCCACTCCTGGCACTCGCCGCACCGCCCGACCCACTTGGCCGCGGTCCACCCGCACTCGGTGCAGCGGAACCCGGGGCGCTCGGAGGGGCGGTCGGCCCCGGCGCGGGGGCGTCGCGTCGTCGTCTGGCTCACGTCCGCAACCTATGTCCCCCCACCGACAACCCCCCGGCGCTGCGCCGCGCGGCGCCGGATCGACGGCTCGCGGCCGCCTGAGCGAGACGGGGGAGCGAGACGGGGGAGCGAGGCGGGCGCCTACGCCGGCACCGCCGTCGCCGCCGCCCGGTCCGACGAGCGCTCCGGCCGCGCCGCCGCCCTGCTCACCCTGCCGGTCGCGCGGGTGCGGTGGCTGGGGGCGCAGGTCGCGCTCGCGGGCGCCGCGGCGGCGGCGATGCTCGTCGTCGCGGGCCTGGTCATGGGTGCCGGCGCCGCGACGACGCTCGACGACCCGGCGCAGCTCGGGCGCCTGGTCGGCGCGGCCGTGGTGACGGTGCCGGGGGTCCTCGTCGTCCGCGGCGTCGCGACCGCCGTGCTGGGTCTGGCACCGCGCGCGGCGCCCCTGGTCTGGGTCTACGTGGCGTACGTCGGCACCGTCGGCATGTTCGGCGCGCTGCTGCCCGCCGGCACCGACGTGCTGTCGCCCTTCACGCACCTGCCGACGCTCCCCGCCGAGCCGATGGCGTGGCCGCCCGTCCTCGCCGTGACGGGCGTCGCGGTGCTGCTCGTGGTCGCGGGGCTCGCGGGGGTGCGTCGCCGCGACCTCGAGGGCTGACTCGCTCGGTAGGCTGCGCGGTGGCCCGGCAGCCGCCGACCGCACCACACGAGGGGGATGCCCGAGATGAGCGACACGGGACGACCCGGGGGGCCCGAGCAGTCCCCGGGGTCCACGGGACCGACGCACCGGCCGGCGGCGACGCCGCAGGGCGCACCCCCGCTCGGCACCGGCGGCTGGGCGGCTCACGGTGAGGGCACGCCACCCGGCGCCGCGCCGGAGACCTCCGGACCCGACGGCGACGCCACGCACGGCGGTCGGCCGCGCTGGCTGCTGCCGGCGGCGGTCGGCGCGGGTGTGGTCGTCGTCGTGGCGGTGGTCGCGGTCGTGCTCGGGTCGCGTGGCGGTGACGCCGAGAGCCCGGCGCCCGCCGCGTCGACCGTGCTGCTGCCCGTGCCGACGCCGGCCGTCGCACCCGCCGAGCGTGCTGCGACCACGGCGTTCGCCTCCGCCCTGCCGACGGCCGTGCTGCAGTACGCCCTCGAGTCGTCGCAGGAGGACACGGAGTGGACCGGCGCGGGTGCGCTCGAGGCCTGGGCCGAGACGTTCACGGACGGGGAGGGCGGCACGCTCACCGTGCGGGCCGCGCAGCACGAGTCCGTGCAGGACGCGACGGCCTTCCTGCAGCGCGCCGGCGAGGGCCTGCCCGCGCCGGCGCCCGCCGACGACGCGGCGGCGGACGAGGCGACGCAGGACGAGTCGCCGGACACCGACGCCGTCGCCTTCCCGCAGTCCGGGGAGGTCCTGGTCGGGGGCGAGCCGGTCGGCACGTACACGGTGGTCGACGCGGGTGACGGCACGGGCGTCGCGCTCTGGCAGAACGGCACGGCCGTGTTCCGACTCACGGCGCCGATCGCGGACGTGCTGGACGCCTACACGGCGTACGGGCTGTAGCCGCGCCCATCAGGAGACGGGCGCTCTGGCGTCAGACCGCCGGACGCAGGACGTACCCGACGCCGCGCAGGGTGTGCAGCATCGGCGCGCGGCCCTTGTCGATCTTGCGGCGCAGGTAGGACACGTACAGCTCGACGATGTTCGCCTGCCCGCCGAAGTCGTACTGCCACACGCGGTCGAGGATCTGCGCCTTGCTCAGCGCGCGCCGGGGGTTGCGCATGAAGTAGCGCAGCAGCTCGAACTCGGTGGCGGTGAGCCGGATCGCGTCGTCGCCGCGCCACACCTCGTGGCTGTCCTCGTCCAGCCGCAGGTCCCCGACGACCAGCGTCGAGTCCGAGGTCTGCGTGACGGCACCGGCGCGGCGCAGCAGGCCGCGCAGCCGGGCGACGACCTCCTCGACGCCGAACGGCTTGGTGACGTAGTCGTCGTCCGCGGTGAGGCTCGCGGCCTGTGCGTCCGGGGCGTCCCGGCCCGCGAGCAGCAGCACCGACACGGCCGGCCGGGCACGGCGCAGCCGGGGCAGGAGGTCCGTGTGCTCGGCCAGCGCGGCGTCGGCCAGCACGACGTCCGGGTCGAACACGGCCGCGCGCTCGACGGCGTCCAGCGCGGACGGTGCGAGCTCGGCCCGCCAGCCCTCGTAGCGCAGGGCGGTGCACAGCAGCTCGGCGAGCGCCTGCTCGTCGTCGACGACGAGCGCGCGCACCGGTGATCCGTCCGGGCGGGTCAGGGCGCCGGGTCGACGCACGTGGGTCGGGGCGGGTGCTGTCGTCGTCGTCATGGGGAGAGCCTGTTCGCCCGCCCTGTGCTGCGGCTGGAGCGTTCCTGTGAGTTCGCTGAGGCGGGACGGACCACGGCCGGGGTCGCCGTCCCGTGCGAGAGCGCGGTGTGCCCTACCGTGTGACGGTGCACGAGGGCCTCTCCGTCCCGGTCGACCCGGACCCGTCGTCGCCGGCGCGTCGTCGTGCGCGCGGCGCGGTCGTCGCCGCCTGCGCCGGCGTGGTCGTGACCTGCGCGCTCGGCGTGTGGCTGCTCTGGCGCGTGTTCGTCGACACGTGGGCCGGGCAGCGCGTGGAGGACGCGGCGCTGGACGGTGCCGCGATCGGGCAGGGGCACCTGTGGCGGCTCGCCGAGCCGGTGCTGGACGTGGTGTCCGTCGGGTTCGTCGCCGGCGGGCTGCTGGGCGCCGCGGCGCTCGCGCTGGCGCGCCGTCGGCTGTCGCTCGCGGTGCAGGTCGCGGTCCTCGTCGCGGGTGCCAACCTCACGACCCGGATCGTCAAGGCGTACGTGCTCGACCGACCCGTGCTGGGCGTCGGCTCCGACTACGGCAACACGCTGCCGAGCGGTCACACGACCGCCGCCGGGTCCATCGCCGCGGGGCTGCTCCTGGTCGTCCCGCCGCGTGCGCGTCCGCTCGTGGCCGTGCTCGGCGGCGGCTACACGGCCCTGACGGGCATCTCGACGCTCGTCGGCCAGTGGCACCGGCCGTCGGACGTCGTGGCGGGTGCGCTCGTCGTGCTCGGCTGGACGGCGCTCGTGTGCGGGGCCATGGCGGCCCGCGGCGCGCCGGCGGGGACCGCGACGGCCGCTCTGCGGCGCGTGGACGCGGGCGACCGGTGGTGGCGGCGCACACGGCGCACGGCGGGCGGCCTCGTCGTCCTCGGCGTCGCGTCGGGCGCGGCGGCCGTGGTGACGCTCACACGCACCTGGGCCTACCGGGCCGGGACAGCGGGTCGCGGCGACGAGCTCCTGGCCTACGGTGGGGGGGTCGCCGGGGTCGTCGCGGCGTGCAGCCTCACGTTCGCGGTCATGCTGCTGCTGCGTCATGCGGCGGGATCACGGGACGAGACGCCCGCCGCGTCCGGTTGACGCCAGGACGTAGAGTCCCTCGAAAGTGCGGGACGACGCGTCGCGGCGCGCCCCGGCCCGCCACGAGATCGACCCCACCCAGTCCACGGCACGGAAGGCCGCTCAGATGTCCGCAGGTCGCAAGCTCGTCATCGTGGAGTCCCCGGCGAAGGCACGCACCATCGCCGGGTACCTCGGTGACGGGTTCGACGTGGAGGCGTCGGTCGGGCACATCCGTGACCTGCCGCAGCCCTCGGAGCTGCCCGCGGACATGAAGAAGGGCCCGTACGGCAAGTTCGCCGTGGACGTCGAGAACGGGTTCACGCCGTACTACGTGGTCGACGCGGACAAGAAGAAGAAGGTCGCCGAGCTCAAGAAGCTCCTCAAGGAGTCGGACGAGCTGTACCTCGCCACCGACGAGGACCGCGAGGGCGAGGCCATCGCGTGGCACCTGCTGGCCGAGCTGAAGCCGAAGATCCCCGTCAAGCGCATGGTGTTCCACGAGATCACTCGCGAGGCGATCACGCGGGCGCTGGAGAACACGCGCGAGCTCGACGAGCGCCTCGTCGACGCGCAGGAGACCCGGCGCATCCTCGACCGGCTGTACGGCTACGAGGTCAGCCCCGTGCTGTGGCGCAAGGTCCGCCAGGGCCTGTCCGCGGGCCGGGTGCAGTCCGTCGCGACGCGGCTCGTGGTCGAGCGCGAGCGGGAGCGCATGGCGTTCGTCGCGGCCGACTACTGGGACGTCACGGGCACCTTCGCCGTCGCGGACGACTCGGAGCCGACGTTCTCCGCGCGCCTGACGGGCGTCGGTGGGGCGCGCGTCGCGTCGGGCCGTGACTTCGACGACCGCGGGGCGCTGAAGACCCGCGACACCGTGGTCCTCGACGAGACGCGCGCGCACGCGCTGGTCGCCGGGCTCGACGGCGCCGCGTTCACGGTGCAGTCGCTGGAGACCAAGCCGTACACGCGCCGCCCCGCCGCGCCGTTCACGACGTCGACGCTGCAGCAGGAGGCGTCGCGCAAGCTGCGCATGAGCTCGCGGCAGGCGATGCGCACCGCGCAGACGCTGTACGAGAACGGCTACATCACCTACATGCGCACCGACTCGCCCGCGCTGTCGACGCAGGCGGTCGACGCCGCGCGCCGCCAGGTCGCCGAGCTGTACGGCGCGGACCACGTGCCCGACAAGCCGCGCGTCTACACGTCGAAGGCGAAGGGCGCGCAGGAGGCGCACGAGGCGATCCGGCCCGCGGGTGACCACTTCCGCACACCGGCGCAGGTGGCGCGCGAGCTGTCCGGCGACCAGTTCAAGCTCTACGAGCTCATCTGGAAGCGCACGGTCGCCTCGCAGATGGCCGACGCGCGCGGGCAGACGGCGTCCGTGAGGCTGGCGGCGACCGCGCGGACCGCCGACGGGCCGGTCGAGACCGTGTTCTCCGCGTCCGGCACGGTCATCACGTTCCGCGGGTTCCTCGCCGCGTACGAGGAGGGCCGCGACCGTGGTCGCTACGACGAGGCGGAGGGCGGGGCGTCCGGCAGCGACGACGCGCGCCTGCCGCAGATGGCGCAGGGCGACCCGGTCACGGGCAGCGACCTGACGGCCGACGGGCACCGCACGTCCCCGCCGCCGCGCTACACCGAGGCGTCGCTCGTCAAGGCGCTCGAGGAGCGCGGCATCGGCCGCCCGTCCACGTACGCCGCGACGATCGGCGTCATCCAGGACCGCGGGTACGTCACCAACCGTGGCCAGGCGCTCGTGCCGACGTGGCTCGCGTTCGCCGTCACGCGGCTGCTCGAGGAGAACTTCGACCGCCTCGTCGACTACAACTTCACGGCCGGCATGGAGGAGAGCCTCGACGCGATCGCCGCGGGTCAGAAGGGGCGCGTCGACTGGCTGACGGAGTTCTACTTCGGCGACCGCTCGGACTCCGTGGCCAGCGGCGGTCTGCGCGGGCTCGTCGACAACCTCGGTGAGATCGACGCGCGCGAGGTCAACTCCATCGAGATCGGCGACGGCATCACGCTGCGCGTCGGCCGGTACGGCCCGTACCTCGAGGCGCCCGGGGAGGGTCCCGACGACGAGCCGCGCCGCTCGTCCGTCCCCGACGACCTCGCGCCGGACGAGCTGACGGTCGCCAAGGCGCGCGAGCTGCTCGAGACCATGCCCGACGGCGACAAGGTGCTCGGCACGGACCCGGGGTCGGGCCACCAGATCGTCGCGCGCAACGGCCGCTACGGCCCGTACGTCACCGAGGTGCTGCCGGAGCCGGAGCTCGACCCGGGCCTGTCCGCCGCCGCCCGCAAGAAGGCGCTGGCCGCGGCGCCCAAGCCGCGCACCGGCTCGTTGTTCAAGTCGATGTCGCTGGCCACGGTCACGCTCGACGACGCGCTGCGTCTGCTGTCGCTGCCGCGCGTGGTGGGCGCCGACCCGGAGACGGGCGCCGAGATCACCGCGCAGAACGGCCGGTACGGGCCGTACCTGAAGAAGGGGACGGACTCGCGCACGCTCGCGTCGGAGGAGCAGCTGCTCACGATCACGCTCGAGGAGGCGCTGGCGATCTACGCGCAGCCCAAGCGCGGCCGCGGGCAGACCGCCGCCGCCCCGTTGCGCGAGCTCGGCACCGACCCGACGAGCGGCAGGCCGATCGTCGTCAAGGACGGCCGCTTCGGCGCGTACGTCACCGACGGCGAGACCAACCGCACGCTGCCGCGGGACGTGACGCCCGAGTCGATCACCCCCGAGCAGGCCGTCGAGCTCCTCGCGGAGAAGCGCGCCGCCGGCCCGGCCAAGAAGAAGACGACGACGCGCAAGACGACGACACGTCAGAAGTCCGCGGCCAAGAGCTGACGCCCTGCGCCGGACGAGACACCACCCCTCGTCCGGCGGTCGAGGCAGGTCCCGGTCGAGCGGTGACGCCGGGCGGCCGGTCTCGCGACCGCCTCGTCCCGGCCCCTGAGACGGCGCTCCCGCGAGACCGGTCGCAGGTGGCTCATCAGCCCGGACGAGCCGACGCAGCCCGGTCTCGCGACCGCGGTGTTTCGCGTCGTGGGATCGCCGCCGGGTGTCGAGCTCGTGGCCCGGCCGACCACAGCCCCGCGTCGGGAGTCCTGCTCCACAGATCCTCGCGGGGAGAGCCGTCCCACGGTCCGGCGGTGGTCGGGTGGGCCCGTGCGACGACCTGCCCCGGTACCCGACCGCCTGCTCGCGCACGCCGAGCTCCAGGAGGCGCTGCTCGACGCGCAGCAGTGTGACGCGGCCGGCGTCGGCCCGGCGCGTCGGGCGGCGCTGCGCCGCGCCGGGCTGCTCGCCACCGTCGTGCGCGGGGTCCACGACGCCGCACCGGCGCTCGACGCCGCCGCGTGCGGACGCGCACCGTGGGCCGGTCACGACCCGGACGACCACCGGCGCCGCCGAGCCGCCTGGATCGCGCTCCTCGCGCTCGGCCGTGAGCACGCCGTCGCCACCGGCGCGTGCGCGCTCGCGCTCCTCGGCGTCCAGGGGCTGCCGCGGTCGATCCGGCCGGAGGGCGCACTCCGCGACGGGTCGCACCGCACTCCCGGTGGCGGGGTGCGGGTGCGGTGCGTCGTACCCGACCGCGTGGAGCGGGTCGGACGGGCGCGGGTCGTCGACCCCGTGACCGCGCTGGCGCAGGCGGTCGTGGAGCTGGGGCGCGACCACGCGGTGGCCGTCCTCGACTCGGCCGTCCAGCGGCACGTGATCGGCCCCGACGGTGTCGACGACGTCGCGCGCCTGCTGCACGGCCGTCGCGGGAGCCGCCGCGTCGCCGAGTGGTGGGACCTCGTCGACGGTCGTGCACAGTCGCCCCTGGAGACGCGCGCCCGGCTCCAGTGCAGGGACGCGGGCCTGGCACCCCATGACCTGCAGGTGCCGGTGAAGGACGCCGACGGTCGCGTCCTCGCCCGCGGGGACCTCGGATGGTGGCTGGCGGACGGCAGGCTGCTCGTGGCGGAGATCGACGGGTCGGCCCGCACGGCACGCCCGACGCGCTGCACCACGACCGCGCGCGCCAGAACCAGATCGTGGCCACCGGTGCGATCCTCCTCCGCTTCACGGCCGCCGACCTCCGCGCCGGCCGCCTCCCGGCCACCATCGCCCGCCACGTCCACCGTCCCGGATGCGGGGATGCAGCGCAGGCGGGTGGACTCCGGTGGGTCGGCGGCCGGTGATGCCCCCCGTCCGGCACGATGGGCGGGTGCGACGTGACGTGGTCCGGCCCCCGTGGGGAGCGGCCTGCGCCCTCGTCGCGTCGGCACTGCTGCTCACCGGCTGCACGAGCGGACCGGAACCCGTCCAACCGGTGCCCACGGCCGCGCCGGCACCGTCGGCCACCGGCGGGACGACGTTCACGCAGGCCGTCGCCGCGCTCACGCCGGACCTCGTCCCTGCCGGGCAGGTGACGCCCTGCGAGGAGCTCGAGCCCGGGTCGCCGGAGGCGCGGGAGCACCTCGAGCGGGCGACGGCCGCCGCGACCGCCGAGCCCGCGCCCACCCCGACGCTGCCGTCCTGCGGGCTCGCCGCCGTCGAGGCGCTGCGGGCCGCGAGCATCGCGGGCCTCGCGTTCGCGGCCGGCGTGGAGCTCGAGCTGCCCGTCGCCGGCGGTGCCGCGCGCGCCGTCGAGGTCTACCAGCTCCAGGACGCCGCGGCGGCGGCCGTGAGCTACGCGGAGCAGGTCACCGACGAGGAGGGCTGGGCGCAGGACCAGGAGGTGCCGGCCCAGGACCTCGGCGACGGGACGGTGCAGCCGCGCACGGTGGTCAGCGGTGCGCGCACGGAGGTCGTCGAGGTACCGGGCTGGACGGCCACGGTGTTCGCCCGCGACGAGGTGAGCTACGCGAGCGACGGGGAGCAGGTCGCGGACCCGGTGTCGTACGCGTACCTCTGGGCCGTGCGCGACGACGTCCTGGTGCGTGTCCACGTCGCGGGCGACGTGCCGGGGGCGGCGGCTGCCACGGCCGTGGAGACCGCGCGCACGTTCGCCGCCGGGGTCGCCGCCGCGGGCTGACGTCCCGTGCGGTGCGACCTGCGCCGCACGGGCTGCCGGGCGCGCCCGGCGGGCGCTAGGTTGGCGCCATGGCTCGCACCGAGGACCCCCGCACCGCCCCGCCGATCCGCTGGGGCATCATCGGCGCCGGCGGCATCGCCAGCCAGTTCGCGCACTCGGTGCGCGAGTTCACGCGCGCGCAGCTCGTGGCCGTCGGGTCGCGCCACCGCGACCGCGCCGAGCGGTTCGCCACCGCGCACGGCATCCCGACGACGCACGTCGGCTACCGCGACCTCGTCGAGGACACGCAGGTCGACGCGGTGTACGTCGCGACGCCGCACTCCGAGCACCGGGAGCACGCGCTCCTGGCGATCAAGGCGGGCAAGCACGTGCTCGTCGAGAAGTCGTTCACACGCAACGCCGCGGAGGCGCGGGAGGTGCTCGACGCCGCGCGCGCCGCGGGCGTGTTCGTCATGGAGGCGATGTGGACGCGGTTCCTGCCACACGTCGCCGCGCTGCACCAGGTGATCGACGCGGGCGAGATCGGTGACATCGTCAACATCCGCGCCGACCACGGCCAGCACTTCGCGTTCGACCCCGCCAGCCGCCTGTACGACCCGGCGCTCGCGGGTGGTGCGCTGCTCGACCTCGGTGTGTACCCCGTGTCGTGGACGCACGACTTCCTCGGGGTGCCGCAGGGCGTGCACGCGTTCGGCCAGCTCACCGAGACGGGCGTCGACGGGCAGGTCTCGATGGTCCTCGACTACCCGAACGGCACCCAGGCCACCCTCAACACGACGCTGTGGTCGAAGACGCCGACGACGTCCTCGATCTCCGGCACCGAGGGGTACATCCGTGTCGCGGGCTCGTTCTACGCACCGACGTCATTCCGTGTGACGCGCCGCGACGGGCGCGTGTGGACGTTCGACCTCCCTGCGGCGCGCGGCCTGCAGTACGAGGCCGCGGAGGTCGCGCGGTGCGTGGCCGCCGGCGAGACCGAGAGCCCGCTGATGACGTGGCAGGGCACGCTCGACGTCATGACGACGATGGACGAGATCCGCCGTCAGATCGGCGTGGCGTACCCCGGCGAGTGACGCCGCGGGCGGTGCTCGACGGGCCGCGAGCGGGGCGGGGACGTGTGGGTCGCGGGGGATACCCTGACGCCGTGACGCCTCCGCACGCCCCTGTCCCGTCCGAGGACGCGCCCGCCGGGGTGTTCGTGTCGTTCGAGGGCGGCGACGGCGTCGGCAAGTCGACGCAGGTCGCGCTGCTCGGGCACCACCTGGCGGCGCTGGGTCGTGAGGTCGTCGTGACGCGCGAGCCCGGCGGCACGCCCCTGGGGATCGAGCTGCGACGGGCCGTGCTGCACGGTGACGAGCTGGACCCGCGCACCGAGGCGCTGCTGTACGCGGCCGATCGCGCGCACCACGTCGCGTCGCTCGTGCGGCCGGCGTTGGCCCGCGGTGCCGTGGTGCTCACGGACCGCTACCTGGACTCCTCCGTGGCCTACCAGGGCAGCGGACGCGGGCTGGGTGCCGACGAGGTCGAGCGGTTGTCGCTGTGGGCCGTCGACGAGCTGCTGCCGCACCTGACCGTGCTGCTGGACCTCGACCCCGTCGTGGGGCTGGCACGGCTCACGGGTGACCCGGACCGGCTGGAGTCCGCGGGGGACGAGTTCCACCGCCGGACGCGTGAGGCGTTCCTCGCCCGCGCTGCAGCGGACCCGGCACGCTGGCTCGTCCTCGACGCGTCGCAGCCTGCCGAGGACGTCGCCGCGCAGGTGCGGGAGCGGCTCGCGCCGCTGCTCGGCCCGGTGCCCGTCGTCGGGGGTGCGGCGTGAGCGTCTGGGACGACCTCGTCGGGCAGGAGCCGGCGGTCGCGGTGCTGCGACGGGCCGTCGAGGACCCGTCGGCGATGACGCACGCGTGGCTGCTCACCGGGCCTCCCGGATCGGGGCGGTCGAACGCCGCGCGGGCGTTCGCCGCCGCGCTGCAGTGCGAGGCCGGCGGCTGCGGTACGTGCCACGCGTGCAGCACCACGCTGTCCGGCGCGCACCCGGACGTCACGTTCGTCGCGACGGAGGGCGTGTTCATCCGTGTCGACACCACGCGCCCGCTCGTCGAGCTCGCGCAGCGCTCGCCCTCGCAGGGCCGCTGGCGCGTCATCGTCGTCGAGGACGCCGACCGGTTCAACGACCAGAGCGCGAACGTCCTGCTCAAGGCGGTCGAGGAGCCGCCCCCGCGCACGGTGTGGCTGCTGTGCGCGCCCAGCCCCGAGGACGTCCTGGTGACGATCCGCTCCCGCAGCCGCTCCGTGGGGCTGCGCGTGCCACCTGTCGACGCGGTCGCCGAGCTGCTCGTGCGGCGCGACGGCGCCGACCCGCGGACCGCGCAGGTCGCCGCCCGCGCCGCCCAGAGCCACATCGGGATCGCCCGGCGGCTCGCACGGGACCCGCAGGCCCGCGAGCGGCGGGCCGCGGTGCTGTCGCTCGCGTCGCGCGTGCGTGGGGTCGGGGACGCCGTGCTGGCCGCGGGCGAGCTCGTCGAGACCGCGCAGGCGGACGCGAGGGCCGCGACGGAGGAGCGCGACGCCGCCGAGCGCAACGAGCTGCTGCGCGGCATGGGTGCCGAGGGGGCGAACACCCTGCCACCCGCGCTGCGCGCGCAGGTGCGCCAGCTCGAGGAGGAGCAGAAGCGCCGGGCGACGCGGGCCCAGCGCGACGTCCTCGACCGCGCCATGGTGGACCTGCTGTCGCTGTACCGCGACGTGCTCGTCGTGCAGCTGGGGGCGGACGTCGAGCTCGTGAACGTCGAGCAGGAGGACGCCGTGCGCACGCTCGCGGCGGACAGCACCCCGGAGCAGACGCTGCGTCGGATGGACGCCGTCGGCCAGGCCCGCACGCGGCTCGCCGGCAACGTCGCGCCCCTGCTCGCGGTCGAGGCGATGGCGGTCGCGCTGCGACCCCAGGGCTGACGCGCGCCGGTCCGCGAGCCCGTCGCCCCGTCACCCCTTCGCGCCGTCGTGCCCCGGACCGGGCCCGCGGGGCGACTACCGTAGGTGCATGCCGCCGCGCCCTGCCCTGCTCCGGTGCGCCCTCGTCGCGCTCGTCGTCGCGCTCGGGCTGACGGGCTGCGTCTCGCCCAAGCACCAGGCGTCGGCGCCCACCGCGGGCGCCTCCTCGTCGTCGACGGGCGACGCGGCGCTCGCGCCGTTCTACGACCAGGTCCTCGAGTGGACGACGTGCGGCAGCGAGCAGTGCGCCGAGGCGACGGTCCCGCTGGACTGGGCCGACCCCGGCGGCGACACGATCACCCTCGCGCTGCGGCGCATCCCCGCGTCGGGCGGCTCGCCGGTGGGGTCGCTGCTCGTCAACCCCGGCGGGCCCGGCCGCTCCGCGATCGACTCGATCGGCTACTTCCGGCAGGTCGTCTCGCGCGAGGTGCTCGCGGCGTACGACCTGGTCGCGTTCGACCCGCGCGGCGTCCAGCACTCGTCGCCCGTGACGTGCGTGGACCCCGCCGAGCTCGACGAGATGGCGGCCTGGGTCCCCGACTGGTCGACGGACGCGGGCATGGCCGAGGCGATCGAGCGCAACGGCGACTTCGGCCGCGCGTGCCTGGAGCGCAGCGGCGAGCTGCTCGGCCACGTCGACACGCCCAGCGCCGCGCGGGACATGGACGTGCTGCGCGCGGTCCTCGGCGACGAGGCCCTGACGTACCTCGGGTTCTCGTACGGCACCGAGCTGGGCGCGACGTACGCGGCGCTGTTCCCCGAGCGCGTGGGTCGACTCGTCCTCGACGGTGCCCTCGACCCCACGCTCGACTCCGGCGAGGTCGCCGCGGGGCAGGCCGCGGGCTTCGAGAGCGCCCTGCGCGCCTACGTCGCGGACTGCCAGGCCGGTGCGTCGTGCCCGCTCGACGGTGACGTCGACGCCGGTCTCACGCAGATCGCGCGCCTGTTCGACCGGACGCGCGCGAACCCGCTGCCCACGGGCACGGACCGGGAGCTCACGTCGTCGCTCGCCTTCTCCGGCGTGGCCGCCGCCCTGTACGCGCAGACCAGCTGGCCGCTGCTCACGCAGGCGCTGACCAAGGCCATCGACGCCGCGGACGGCTCGGTGCTGCTGCAGCTCGCCGACAGCTACTACGGGCGCGGTCCCGACGGCACCTACGCGACGAACCAGAACGAGGCGTTCTCGGCGATCCTGTGCCTCGACGACCGGCCGTCGGCCGAGCCGGAGGACATGCGTGCCGACGCGGCGGAGGTGCAGGCCGTCGCCCCGACGGTCGGGCACTTCTTCTCCTACGGCGGCGCGTCCTGCGCGCAGTGGCCCGTGCCGGCCGTCGGGTCCCTCGAGTCGTACGAGGCGCCGGGCGCGGCGCCGATCGTCGTCGTCGGCACCACGAACGACCCGGCGACGCCGTACGCGTGGGCGCAGTCGTTGGCGAAGCTGCTCTCGTCGGCCGTGCTGCTGACGTTCGAGGGCGAGGGGCACACGGCGTACGGCCGGTCGAACGAGTGCGTCAAGGACGCGGTGGACACCTACCTGCTCACGGGCGTGGCACCCGCGGACGGCACGACCTGCTGACTTTGGACTCGGGGCGCGCGCCAGGTACAGTGGGCGCGCTCGCCGATCGAACGCGGTCCTCCGCGCCCCGACGGCGATGCCGCCTTAGCTCAGTCGGCAGAGCGTCTCACTCGTAATGAGAAGGTCTGGGGTTCGATTCCCCAAGGCGGCTCGTCCACGACGGCCCCGCACCAGCGACATCGCTGCTGCGGGGCCGTCGTCGTCGTGCGCCCGGCCGTCGGGGCGCATCGCACGCCCCCGCACCTGGGGCCGAGGTCCGTTGCATCCGTCGGTGACACGTGGCAATGTGAGGTCGCGCCCTGCCGCACCGACGCGGCTCACGCCCTGGGACGGGCGGGCGCCGTCGATCACGAAGGACACGGCCATGGCGTCGCAGACCTCCACGCTCGCACCGACCGACGGGACGGAGACCGCCGGCGGCGGTCCCGACGTCTCCGGCCTCGTCGACCTCGACGGGCGCCGCTTCTACCGGATCGCGTCCTACGACGACCTGCCGCCGTTCTTCATGACCCTGGTCGGTGCGAGCGACCTGTGGCTGTTCATCTCCAGCACGGGCGGCGTCACGGCCGGTCGCGAGCAGGCCGACCGGGCGCTGTTCACCTACACCACCGAGGACAAGGTCGCCGCCGGTGCGGGGCGCACCGGTGGGCTCACCCTGCTGCGCGTCGCCACCGCACACGGCACCGTGTTCTGGCAGCCGTTCGCGCCGCGCCGGCCCGGCGACCCGAACGCCGTGCGCCACCTGTACAAGGACCCGCTCGGCACGACCCTCGTGTTCGAGGAGACCCGCCCCGACCTCGGCCTGCGCGTCCGTGTCACGTGGCGGACGGCCGCTCGGTTCGGCGTCGTCCGCGAGGTCGGCGTGGCCGCGATCGACCGTCACGCCGACGCCGAGGTCCTCGACGGCCTCGTCGACCTGCTGCCCGCGGGCGTCACGGTGCAGACGCAGGGCGAGCTCAGCTGCCTGCTCGACGCGTACAAGCGCGCCGAGCTCGACGACGCGACGGGCCTCGGCCTGGTGTACCTGAACTCGACGCTGACCGACAAGGCCGACCCGAGCGAGTCGCTCGCCACGACCGTCGCCTGGCAGGTGGGCCTCGCCGACGTCGAGCACCTGCTGTCGACCCGTCACGTCGAGGCGTTCGCGGCCGGGCGGCCCGTCGTCGCCGAGCGCGAGGTCCGCGGCGAGAAGGGTGCCTACCTCGTCCGCGCCCGGCTGGCCCTGGCGCCAGGGCAGGAGCGCCGCTGGAGCGTCGTCGCCGACATCGACCAGAGTGCCGCCGACGTCGTGCGTCTGCAGGAGCTGCTGGCGGACCCGTCCGCGGCCGCGGACGCCCTCGCGGCGGACGTCGCGAGGACACGCACCCACCTCGACCTGCTCGTCGGCACGGCCGACGGCGCCCAGGTGACCGGCGACGAGCTCGCGGCCGCCCACCACCGTGCGAACGTGCTGTTCAACATCATGCGCGGCGGTGTCCCCGCCGACGGTTACACGGTCAGCACGGCGGACCTGCGGGCGTTCGTCGCGCAGCGCAGCCCACGGACCCTGACGCGCAGCGCGCCGTGGTTCGACGCCCTCGGTGCGTCGGAGCAGGTCGACGACCTCGTCGAACGTGCCGACGCCTCCGGTGACCCGGACCTGCTGCGGCTCGTGCGGGAGTACCTGCCGCTGACGTTCAGCCGCCGGCACGGCGACCCGAGCCGGCCGTGGAACCGGTTCGCCATCGCCCTGACGGACGAGCACGGCCGCACGCGCGTCGACTTCCAGGGCAACTGGCGCGACATCTTCCAGAACTGGGAGGCCCTGGCCTGGTCGTTCCCCGAGTACGTCGAGTCGATGGTGGCGGTGTTCCTGGACGCGACGACCGCCGACGGCTACAACCCGTACCGCATCTCGCGCTCCGGCATCGACTGGGAGGTGCCCGAGCCCGACAACCCGTGGGCGAACATCGGCTACTGGAGCGACCACCAGGTGATCTACCTGGTCAAGCTGCTCGAGGCGTCACGGCGTTTCCACCCCGGACGCCTGGAGTCGATGGTCGATCGCGCGGTCTTCACGCACGCGGACGTGCCGTACCGCATCGCGACCTACGACCAGACGCTCCGTGAGCCCATCGCCACGATCACGTTCGACACGACGGCCGAGGAGCGCGTGGCCCGCCGGGTGCAGGCCGAGGGCGCCGACGGCCGGCTCGTGCACGGCCCCGACGGTGACCTGGTGCGCGTCTCGCTCGGTGAGAAGCTGCTGCTGATCGTCCTGGCGAAGCTCGTCAACCTGGTGCCCGACGGCGGCATCTGGATGAACACGCAGCGCCCCGAGTGGAACGACGCGAACAACGCGCTCGTCGGCAAGGGCCTGTCGGTCGTCACGCTGGCCTACCTGCGGCGCGCCCTGACGTTCGCGCGCGACCTGCTCACCGACGACCTCACGACGACGAGCGAGCTCGCGGACCTGCTGTCCGACGTGCGCGGTGCCCTGGCCGCGCACGCCGACCAGGCGTGGGCCGGGTTCGACGACCGGGGGCGGCGGGTCGTCATGGACGCCCTCGGTGCCGCAGGGACCGCGTACCGCACCCGGGTGTACGCCGGTTTCAGCGGCACGCGCACGCGCGTGCCCGCGCACGCTGTGCAGGCGTTCCTCGCCGACGCCCTGACGTACGTCGACGCGGCGCTGCGCGCCAACCGCCGCGACGACGGCCTCTACCACGCGTACAACCTGCTCGACCTGCGCGACGGCGCCCGGGTGGGTCACCTGCAGGAGATGCTCGAGGGGCAGGTCGCCGTGCTGTCGTCCGGACTGCTGACGCCCGCGGAGGCGCTCGACCTCGTCCGGGCGCTGCGCGGCAGCGCGCTGTACCGGCCGGACCAGCACTCCTACCAGCTGTACCCCGACCGCGACCTGCCGACCTTCCTCGCGCGCAACCTGCTCACCGCCGCACAGGCGGCGGCAGCACCGCTGCTGGGGGCGCTGGTCGCGGCCGGCGACACGTCCGTCGTCCTGCGTGACGTGCGAGGGGACCACCGGTTCGCGCCGGGCCTGCACAACGCGCGCGACCTCGCCGACGCGCTCGACGCTCTTCCCGGTCGCGTCCCCGGGGTGACGGCGCAGCAGGTCGCGCACGGGCGGGCGGCCGTGCTCGACGTGTTCGAGCAGGTCTTCCGGCACGCGGAGTTCACGGGGCGCTCCGGGTCGTTCTTCGCGTACGAGGGCCTCGGCAGCATCTACTGGCACATGGTGTCCAAGCTGCTGCTCGCCGTGCAGGAGAACCACGAGCGCGCGGTCGCCGTCGGCGCCGACGCCGGCGTCGTCGCGGGCCTCGCCGCCGCGTACGACGACGTGCGGCGCGGGCTCGGCTACTGCAAGAGCCCCGAGGTCTACGGCGCGTTCCCGGTCGACCCGTACTCGCACACCCCGGCCGGCAGGGGCGCGCGCCAGCCCGGGATGACCGGGCAGGTCAAGGAGGAGGTGCTCGCACGGCTCGGGGAGCTGGGCCTGCGGGTCGAGGACGGGCGGGTCGTCGTGCGACCGGACCTGCTGCGACCCGACGAGTGGAGGACCGCCCCCACGACGTTCTCCTTCCACGACGTCGGCCGGCGGGCGCAGGAGCTGTGGCTGCCCGCGGGGTCGCTCGCGTTCACGTTCTGCCAGGTGCCCGTCGTCTACCGGCGGGTCGACGCCCCGGGTGCGGCTCTCGCCGTGGTCGCGCACCGCGCCGACGGAACGCGCGTCGAGGGCGTCGGGGGCGTGCTCGACGCCGCCACGAGCCGCTGCGTGTTCCGGCGCACGGGGGACGTCGTCCGGATCGACGTCCAGGTGCCGGCGCGGGAGCGTGTCCACGGACCGAGGTCCCTGGTCCGGACCGGACGTCCCTTTTAACCTGCGATGACGGCCCCGATGGCGGGGCATGGCGTCTCGGCAAGGAGGCCGACATGCGAGTTCGTCCGTACCACTCCGCGCGCAGCACCGCCGCGCACGTCTACCACGAGGACGACGACTGCCCGGCGGGCAAGACGCTCGCGTGGTTCGACAAGGTCGACGGCAGCGACGGTTGCGAGCCGTGCACGATGTGCGTACGGACGGCTGCCGAGTGCCCCGACCACCCGGCGGCGGCTGCCGTCTCCTGACGGCCGGCGCGTCCCCGGCCCACCGCCGGGGACGCCCGCCGGCGCAGCGTCGGTGACGCGGAGGGTACGGCTGCCCTAGGTTGACATGCATGAACGGTCCTCGGTCGCTCGGTCAGGCGCTGCTGGGTGTCGTCGTCGTGCTCGTCGGCATCGTGCTCCTGCTGGAGCGCACCGGTGCGGTCGAGGTGGACCTCGGCGACCTGCTGTCGATGCTGTGGCCGCTGGTCGTCGTGCTCGTCGGCGTGGCGGCGCTGGTGGTCGTGCCGCGCGCGTGGTTCGGGCCGGCGGCGATCACGGCGCTGGGTGTCGCGCTCCTGCTGTCACGGTTCCACGTGGTGCAGGTCGGCGTGGGGGACTACCTGTGGCCCGTCGCGGTGATCCTCGTCGGCGTCGGCATCACGTTCGGCGCCACGGCGCGCGACGAGCAGGCCGACCACGTCACGGCGTTCGCGTTCTGGTGGGGCGCGGAGCGGCGCCTCACGACGCGCACGTTCCGCTCGGCGAGCCTCACGGCGATCATGGGCGGCGTCGAGCTGGACCTGCGCCAGGCCGACATCGAGGGCTCCGCGCGCATCGACGTCTTCACGTTCTGGGGCGGCGTCGACATCAAGGTGCCCCGCACGTGGGACGTGCGCGTCACGGGGCTGCCGCTGCTCGGCGGCTGGGAGGACAGGACGCAGCCCGTGCCGGGTGGGCCCGTCCTCGAGGTGCGGGTCGTCACCGTGATGGCAGGCGCCGAGGTGCGGTACGGCAAGGAGAAGGCCGTACCGATGGTGGAGGACGCGCCGGTCGTCTGACCTGCAGCGGCGGTGCTGTCAGCCGCCGACGTACGCCAGCGCCTCCGCGACGTACGCGTGCCACGCGTCCACGTCGTCGGACACGATCTCCACCCACTCGCGCATCGGCGGCCGCCCCGACGGGAACGGTCGTCCCGTGCCCGCCGTGACGAGCTCCGCCACCCGGTCGGACGGCAGCTTCACCACGAGGTGCTCGCCCGGCGTGAAGGCCGCGATCCGCCCCTGCACGCGCAGCGTCGCGGTGCCGAAGTGCCGAGGGCCGGCCGACGGCAGGGTGACGCCCGGGACGTCCGCGAAGCCCGCGGCCACGCGGTCCAGGCGTTCCTCCGCCGCGGCGTGCGTGCTGCGATCGCTCATGCGTCCGAGCGTAGGCCCGGGCACCGACACGGCGGCCCGGTGCGGCCCGGCTACAGGACGGGCGCGGACTGCCCCACGACCTGCGGGCCGCCGATCTCGTGGCCGCCCTCCGCGTCGTGCAGGAACGAGTGCGCGACGCGGATGCCCGGCCGCCCGGCGGCGGACGCGTCGACGACGACCCGCGGGTACGGGCGCGACGCGTCGGCCGGGCTCGTCCACGCGACCGCCGCCGCGCCGTACCCGCCGTCCCGGGCTGCGGCGCGGGCCTGCGCGACGCCCGCGTCGGAGTGCGGGAAGTCATGCACCTCGACGTCGTGGTCCTCCCGGACCAGCACGAACGGCGCGCAGCCCGCCGCGTCGCGGACCGCGCGGTCGAGCGCGAGCTCCAGCGCCCGCAGTGCCAGGTCCTGCACGCGCTCGGAGGGGCGGTGGGGCAGGTCCTCGGGCGTGAGGGTGTGCTCCGGGACGACCGGCATGCCGCGGCCCGGGGTCGGGTACGCGACCGCCGCGGGCGCCACGTCCCAGGGCATGACCGACGTCTCGGGCGCGGAGGGCTCCTCGGCGACCGGCTCGGCGACGGCGGCGACCGCCCCGGTCAGGGGAGCGGCCAGCGCGTCGAAGGACGCCTCGACGTCCGGCTCCGCGGACGCGACCGGCGCCGGGGTCCAGGCAGGCTCGGGCTCCGGCACGTCCTCGACGAGCGTCGGGGTCCAGGCAGCCTGCTCGGGCTCGGGCTCGGTGGCGGTCTCGACGAAGGTGGGGGTCCAGGTCGCGGCGGGCTCGGGCTGGTGCTCGGGCTCGGTGGCGGTCTCGACGAAGGTGGGGGTCCAGGTCGCGGCGGGCTCGGGCTGGTGCTCGGGCTCGGTGGCGGTCTCGACGAAGGTGGGGGTCCAGGCCGCGGCGGGCTCGGGCTGGTGCTCGGGCTCGGTGGCGATCTCGACGAAGGTGGGGGTCCAGGCCGCGGCGGGCTCGGGCTGGTGCTCGGGCTCGGTCGCGTCCTCGACGAACGTCGGCGCCCACGCCGCGGGCTCCGGGATCGTGCGCTCGACGGGCACGACGTCGTCGACGGGTGCGTTGACCGGCGCGTCCGTGGGCTCGACCGCGGTGACCGCCTCGGGCGCCGGGTGCGGCGTCGGGACGGTGGGGCGCAGCCGGCGCAGGTGCGCCGCGGCCCGCTCGACGTAGTCGACCGTCCACTCCGGCGAGCGCACACGCCACCGGGCGTGCGCGTCCAGCACGGGCAGCACGGGCATCTGGGGCCGCTCCGGCAGGAGCACACCGGGTGTGGCGCCCTCGGGTCCGGGGCACATCCGCCAGACCGCGTCGGTCACGGACGCGACCAGCAGGTCGCCGACGGCGATCCCGATCGCGGCGGCGACGCCCGCGGGCGCAGGAGCCTGCGGCGGGTGGGTCGCGAGCAGGCGGGCCCATCGGGCGTCCAGGGCGGCGGCGTCGCTCGCGTCGGTGCCGTCACCGTGCAGCCACTCGCGCAGCCGGTCGAGGTGGGCGGCCTCGTCCGGTGTCATCGGACGGGCGAACGCGGCGCCGGTGGGCGCGGCGGACCTCGCCGCGAGCGCGGGCGAGTGAGTGTCCATTCCTCGGTCATCGGCCCCGCCGACGGACCGCTTGAGCCCCCGGACGTGTGATCTGAGCGGGGCGCGGCTAGCGTGGACGGCCGGAGCCGGGGGAGGTCGTCATCCGTCGCGTCGTGGTCGCCGCAGTCGTCGCCCTGGCCGTCGCCCTCGGGGTGAGCGGCGGGACGCACACGCGCCCGGCGGCCCTGCAGGCCGGGGAGCGGCGAGCCGCCGTGGCGCGGGTCGACGGGGCTCTCGCGGCGCTGCACGCTGACGTCGCGGCGCGGGTCGCGGACGCCGCTGCCGCCGACGCGGCGGGGGGCGCCGCGGTGCACGACGACGCGCGCGCCGCCCTGACGCAGACGCTCGAGCGGGCACGCCGCACGCTCGACTCGTCCGCGGGCCAGGTGGCCGACGAGGCGCCGCGCGCGGCACTTGCCGCGCAGCTCGGCACCGCGCAGGGCGGGTCGGCGACAGCCTCGCCGGTGGCGGTGCGCGGGCTGGTCGCGGCGGTCGCGCAGGCCGAGGAGGCGGTGCACGCGGCCGTCGCGGAGCAGCAGGCACGGGTCGCCGCCGAGCAGGAGGCGGCGGCACGGGCAGCGGCCGCGCGGACGCGCGCGTCGTCCGGCGGCGGCGCCGCGGGTGCGTCCGCGGCGCGGGACCGCTGTGCGACCACCTACAGCGGCCCGGCGTTCTACACGTCGCCGCCGACGGCGGGCGGCGACGGCTCGAACGGTCGCCTGCCGGCGTCGGCGCTGTCCGCGGTGTCGTGGACGCGGGACTCCCGTGGCACCCCGTTCTACCTGCGGTCGGACGCCGCGGCCGCGCTCGAGCGGCTCAACGCCGCGTTCCGCGCGGCCCTGGGTCACGACCTGGCGCTCGACCTGACGTACCGCGACCTGGAGACGCAGGTCGCGATGCGGGAGGCGCTCGGTACGGTGGCCGCGGTGCCGGGCACGTCGTCGCACGGCACGGGCCTCGCGCTGGACGTCCCGGAGCTGCCGTGCGAGTACGGCTGGGACTCCGCGGCGCGGGCGTGGCTCGTGGCCAACGGCCCGGCGTACGGGTGGGTGTCACCGTCGTGGGCGCGTCAGAACGGCTCCAACCCCGAGTACTGGCACTACGAGTACCGGGGCTGAGCGTCAGCGGGGGCGGTCGCGGTCCTTGCTCGGCTGCACGCGCTTGGGCTCGCCCGGCATCTTCGGGTACTCCGGCGGGTACGGCAGGTCGCCGTGGCCGTCCTCGTGCTCCTGCCGGTCGGCGAGCTCGAGCAGCGAGTCGAGGCCGTGGCGGGGCGCCGCGTGCGCGACGAGCGGCGCGTGCAGGTCACCCACGGCGGCGAACCGTGCGGGCATCGTGAGGACGTCGAAGTCGTCGGGGTGGACGTCGCCGACCTCGTCCCACGTCAGCGGGGCGGACACCGTCGCGCGCGGGTTGGAGCGGATGGAGTACGCCGAGGCGATCGTGCGGTCCCGCGCCATCTGGTTGTAGTCGACGAAGATCTTGACGCCCCGCTCCTCCTTCCACCACTTCATCGTGACCTGGCCGGGCAGGCGGCGCTCCAGCTCGCGGCCGAAGGCGATGGTGGCCCGCCGGGCGTCGGTGAACGACCACCGCGGCTCGATCGGCACGAAGACGTGCAGGCCTCGCCCGCCGGACGTCTTGGGGTGGCCCTCGAGGCCGTGCTCGGCGAGCAGCTCACGGACGTGCGGCGCGACGCGTGCCGCGTCGGCGAAGTCGGTGCCGGGCTGCGGGTCGAGGTCGATGCGGACCTGGTCGGGGGCGTCCACGTCGTCGCGCACGACCGGCCACGGGTGGAACGTGAGCGTCCCGAGGTTCGCCGCCCACGCGACCACCGCGAGCTCCGTCGGTGCGACCTCGTCGGCGGTCCGCCCGGAGGGGAACGCGATGCGCGCCGTCTCGACGTACCCGGGCGCGCCCTGCGGCACGCGCTTCTGGTAGAACGCGTCGCCCGACGAGTCCTGCCGCGTCGACATCCGCGCGCCCTCGAAGACGCCCTTCGGCCAGCGCTCGAGCGTCGTCGGCCGGTGCAGCAGCGCCCCGAGGATCCCGTCGCCCACGGCGAGGAAGTACTCGACGACGTCGAGCTTGGTCAGCCCGCGCTCGGGGAACACGACGCGGTCCGGGCTGCTGACGCGCACCGTGCGGCCGTGCACGTCCAGCTCCACCGCAGGGGTCTGTGCCATGGCTCACACCGTAGGACCCCCCGCCCACACCCGCCCCCGCACGCCCGACGCCCCCGGGCCGCCCGCGCGCGTCGGGGTCGCCTCAGGGGCGGATGGGGGGCCGCCCCGGAGGCGCACGGGGCCTGTGGTCGGCCAGACTCGTCACGACCGCGCGGGACGCGCGGGCGACCCACGGGAGGACTCATGGACGGCGTCCGGCTGGCTTTCGCACGATCGGGGCTGTCGCGGCCGCAGACGGGACGCTGGCTCGCCGGCGTGTGCGCGGGCGTCGCGGCCCGCCTGGGGATCGACGCGTGGATCGTGCGACTCGTGCTGATCGCGCTGCTCGTGCTGCCGGGCAGCCCCTTCCTCATCTACGCCGTGCTGTGGGTCTGCATGCCGCCGCAGGGCTGGGTGCCGCCGGCGCGCACGTCCTGACGCGGCGCGTCCTCACCCGTCCCGCGGGCTGGTCCGAGCGGCGGGACGCGCGCGCGTCGGGCAGGCTGGTCCCGTGGGAGAAGTCCGGGACCTTCGCAGCCGCCGTGGCACACCCCCGCCCCTGCTCGACGACGAGGTGGTCCTCACAGCCCGGAGCAGCGCACCCCGCCAGGCGCGGCACTGGGTGATGCGGGCGGTCGCCACCGCGGGTGTCGGCGGCGCGTCCAACCAGGTCATCGAGCTGCTGGCCGGCGAGCTCGTGTCCAACGCCGTCAAGCACGGCCCCGCCGAGGAGCCCGTGCGCGTGGCCGTGCGGGTCGACGGGTACGTCGTGCGCGTCGCCGTCACGGACCGCGGCGGCGGCACACCCCACGTGCGTCATCCCGAGCCGACAGCGGCCAGCGGCCGCGGCATGGCGCTCGTCGAGGCGCTGTCGACGGCGTGGGGTTCCGCGCGGCTGCCCGACGGCGGCACGACCGTGTGGTTCGAGCTCGACACGGACGTCTGAACCTGCACGCTCCGCGCGCTGCCCGTTGTGCGCGAATGCTGGTCTGACGATACGTTCGTCCAGGATGTGGCGTGCTCGCGCCTGCGGGGTGCCGGTGACGGTCGTCGCGCGCCGGGCAGGACGTAGGGAGCGAGAGATGACGCGCAAGGGCGGCGACGTGGCCACGGAGCCCGGGACGACGGAGGAGGTCGCGGCACCGGTCGCACCGACGACGGGGCCGGTGGCGGTGGCGACGGGCACGGACGTCCCGGTGCACCTGCCGGTGATCACCGCCGAGGTCCGGGAGGACGGCACGGGCGAGGTCACGGTCGACGGTGTGCGCGAGACCGTCGCGACACCCGACCTCGCTGCGGCGGGCGCGGCCGTCACGGCGCGCATCGCGGCGCTCGCCGCGAGCGTGGGCCGGGCGCTGCCGGTCGAGGTCCGCGACCCCGACGGGCTGTGGGCGCTGCTCATCCACCCGGACGGACGCGTCGACGAGGCCGAGGAGACGGACCTCGCTCCGCTGAGCGCTCCCGTGCCCGCCGTGGCGGCATGGTCGGCGGACGACCCGCTGTCCTCCCCGACGCCCGTCGTGGCGTCCGGCGCGACCCCCGTGGTGCCGTCCGGCGAGGTCCCCGTGGTGTCGGGTGCGACGGCCGCCGTGCCGTCGGGTGCGGTGCCGCAGGTGCCTGCGGTGGTCGCGGCGCCCGACGTGCCCGCCGCCGACGTCGCCGCACCCGTCGGGACCCCGGCGACGACGCCCGCGGCTCGTGCCGAGGGCCGCGGCGAGACGCGGGCCGAGCGGCGCGCGGCGGACACGTCGTCCCTGCCGACGCTCGACGACCTGCTCGCCGCCCGGCACCCCGCCCACCAGGGTCCGGCCGAGCACGGCTGGCAGCGCACCGTGCGGCGCCTGACGTTCGGTGCGGTCTCCCCGCGCCCGGGTGCCGCCGAGCGCGCGCGGCGCTCGCAGGTCGACGCGATCCGCCGCACCTTCGACGGCCCGCGCACGGTCGTCGTCGTCAACCCCAAGGGCGGGGCCCACAAGACGACCGCGACCATGCTGCTGGCCTCGACCTTCGGCCTGGCGCGCGGCGGCTACACGCTCGCGTGGGACAACAACGAGACGCGCGGCACGCTCGGCTGGCGCTCGTCGCACGCCGACCACCAGCGCACCGCCGTCGACCTGCTGCACGCCCTGCCGGCGCTGACCGAGCGCGGCACCGTGCGGATCGGCGACCTCGACCAGTTCGTCCGCACGCAGCAGGACGAGCAGTTCGACGTGCTCGCCTCGGACGAGGACGCGGCGTCCGTCGAGAGCGTCGACGCCGCCTCCTACCGCGCGCTGCACGAGGTGCTGACGCAGTTCTACCGGGTGCTCGTGGTGGACACGGGCAACAACATGCGGGCGTCGAACTGGCAGGCGGCCGTGCAGTCGGCCGACCAGCTCGTCGTGGTCTCGACGATGCGCGAGGACACCGCGCAGTCCGCCGCGTGGGCCCTGGACGCGTTGCGGGCGACGGGCCAGGAGGAGCTCGTGCGCCAGGCCGTGACGATCCTGTCCTACCCGGAGCCCAAGGTCGACAAGGACCTGCGGCAGCGCCTGCGCTCGCACTTCGGTGCACTGACGCGCGCCGTCGTCGAGGTCCCGCACGACAAGGCGCTGGTGACGGGTGGACCGATCGACCACGCCCGCCTGCGCCCGGCGACGCGTGACGCGTGGCTGCGGGCGACCGCGATCGTGGCCGACGGGCTCTGACGTGCCGCGCTGACGGCGCGTCGGTGAGGCGGGCGGGCGAAGGTCGTGCACGGTGGCGTGCAAGATCCGGCCGGCCCGCGACACGGACGGGGTGAGGGCGGTGCCGGCACCGCCCCGCCCGCACGTCCGCCCGACCCGGGAGCCGCAGTGCCCGCTCAGCGCGAGCAAGACATGCAGGACCGCGCCGATCTCGGCGTGCCCGGCGACGTGCCGGCGGACGCTGCCGCCCGCACCCCCGCCGGGCCGCGCGACGCGTCCTGGTACGAGCGGCTCGTCCACGTGCACGCCACGGCCGTGCACCGGTACGTCGTGCGCCGCGTCGGGGCGTCGGACGCCGAGGACCTCACGGCCGACGTCCTGACGGTCGCATGGCGCCGCCGTGACGACGTGCCCGAGGGTGCGGAGCTGCCGTGGCTCTACCGCACGGCCGCGTACGTGGTCGCCAACCACCGCCGCCGCGCGCGCCCCGTGCCCGTCGCGGACGTGCCGGACGAGGCCGACGCGGACGACCCGGCCCTGCGCGCCGTGCGGGACGAGACGGTCCGCGCGGTGCTCGCCGGGCTGTCCGCGCGGGACCGCGAGGTGCTGCTGCTGCACGCGTGGGAAGGGCTGACCGGCGAGGGCCTGGCCGCCGCCCTGGGCATCGGCCGTGGTGGTGCCGACGCGGCGCTCTCGCGCGCCCGCTCCCGGCTGCGCGTCGCCTTCGCCGCGCTCGACTGACGTGCGTCCCTGCCGCGGCGGCGGTCGCCGGGGTGGCTCGGGGTTGCGGTGCGCGTGCAAGACGCAGGGCCACGGGGACACAGACGGGGTAGAGACGAACGCTCCGGAGGAGAACCACCATGAACGAGCCCCGCGGTCCCCAGGAGACCACGCCCGGCGCGGACGACGACGCCGTCGTGGCCGGCGCGCCGCAGCACGCTGACGCCGCGCCCGCGGACGAGGCGGGCGAGGCGGCCGCCGTCGCGCGGGTCCGTGCGGCCGACCCCGCGCGGGACGCCGCCCCCGACGCGGCGCGCCTGCACGCCCGGCTCGCCGAGACGACGGGCGTCACGGTCGGTGACCCGGTCGACGGACGCGGTGCCGCCACACCGGTCGACGAGCTCGCCGCCGCGCGCGCCCGGCGTCGTGGCCCGGCGCGGTGGCTGCAGGTGGCCGCGGTCGCGGCGGGTGTCGCGCTCGTCGGCGGCGGGGGGTACGCGGTCGGTGCCGCGGGCGGCTCCGACCCGGCGGCCCCGCCGATCGCTCTGCAGGGGCCCGAGGGCGCCGGGGCCGCGGCGATGGCCGCGGACACCGCCGACGCGAAGATGATCGGCCCCGGCTGGTTCGGCGGGCGCACCGTGTTCCGCGGCAGCGGGCTCGACGGCGCCGCCGGGACGAGCCGGGCCTGGGCGTTCGACGCGACGTCCGCTGCGACCGCCGAGACCGCGGCGCGCGTCGCGCAGGTGCTCGGGGTCGCGGGCGAGCCACGCCAGGAGTGGGGGCAGTGGGTCGTCGGGGCGAACGACGGGCTGTCGGCGAGCGTGCAGGTCGGCGTCGACGGCCAGGCGAGCATGTGGTTCTACGACCGCGCCTGGGACCCGTCGGTGTGCAGCCTGGGGCTGCCCGAGACGCTCGACGGTGCCGAGCCGGCGGAGGGGGCCGGAGCCCTGGAGGGCGGCGGGACGCCCGAGGGGGCCGGCTCGGCGGGGGTCACGGCCGAGCAGGCCGACCCGCAGCTCGTCGACCCGGGTGCTGCCGTCGAGCCCGAGCTCCGCGAGCCCGACCCGGCCGACCCGAGCGTCTGCGACCCCGCGAGCACGCCGACGGGTGACGCGGCGATCGCGAAGGCGCGCGACCTCATGGCACGCCTCGGTGTCGACACGGGCACGTACGAGCTCACGGTGTCGCAGGACACCGGTGTCCCCGGCCTCGTCGGCGTCACCGGGGCCCAGGTCGTCGACGGCACGCAGACCGGCCTCGGCTGGTCGGTGCAGCTCGCCGGCACGGGGGTGCAGTCCGTGTCCGGGCCGCTCGCGACCCTCGTCGAGCTCGGCACGTACGAGCACGTGAGCGCCGACGACGCCGTGGAGCGGCTCAACGACCCGCGGTTCGGGGCGTCGTACGGCGGCGTGGTGCCGCTCGCGGCGCGCGCGGCGGGGGCTGCCGACGACGCGGTGTCGATCATGCCCGCCGAGCCGACCGACGCGCCGACGGTGCCGCCCGTGCCGGCGCCGGGCGAGCCGGTGGCGTGGCCCGTGCAGGACGTCACGATCACGGGCGCCCGCCTGGGCGTGACCCCGCTGACCACGCCCACCGGTGCGACGCTGCTGGTGCCCGCGTGGGAGCTCACGGACGCCGACGGTGGCACGTGGAGCGTGGTGGCCGTCGTCGAGGACCAGCTCGACCTGAGCGCCCGCTGACGGGCGCACGGGTCGAGCAGCGAGCCGGAGGGGCTCGCGCGCACCGGCGGGGCCGGGCGGCGCTGGAGGGGCGCCGTGCGGCCCCGCCGACGTGCGTGGCGGTGCACGGCCCGGGCAGCGGTGGCGCGGTGCGGTGCCGGCGGGTGCGGTGTCGGTGCGGGTGGGTAGCGTGCCCCCATGACCGCCACCGCCGGCCCCGCCGGGCGTCTGCTGCTGCTCGACTCCGCGTCGCTGTACTTCCGGGCCTTCTTCGGTGTCCCGGACTCGGTGCGCGCACCGGACGGCACCCCGGTCAACGCGGTGCGCGGGCTGGTCGAGATGATCGCGCGCCTCGTCGCCGACCGTCGCCCCACGCGGCTCGTCGCCTGCTGGGACGACGACTGGCGGCCCGCGTTCCGGGTCGAGGCCGTGCCCTCCTACAAGGCGCACCGTGTCGCGCGCGAGGTGCCGGGCACGACGGGCGAGGAGGAGGTGCCCGAGGCGCTGACCGCACAGGTCCCCGTCATCGTCGAGGTGCTCGCGGCGCTCGGCATCCCGCGCCTGGGGGCGCCCGGTCACGAGGCCGACGACGTCATCGGCACGCTCGTCGCGCGCGAGGCCGCCCGCCCCGCGGCCGAGCGCGCCGCCGTCGACGTCGTCACGGGCGACCGCGACCTGTTCCAGCTCGTCGACGACGCCGTCCCGGTGCGCGTCCTCTACCCCGTCAAGGGCGTCAAGGACCTCCTCGAGGTCGACCAGGGCGTGCTGGTCGAGCGCTACGGCGTGCCCACCGGCCGCGCCTACGCCGACATGGCCGTGCTGCGCGGTGACCCGAGCGACGGGCTGCCGGGCGTCCCCGGCATCGGCGAGAAGACCGCGGCGTCCCTGCTCGCCCGCTACGGCACGCTCGAGGGCGTGCTGGCGGCGCGCGACGCCGCCGACAGGGGCCTGACGGCCACGCAGCGCACGCGCCTGACGGACGCGGCCGACTACCTCGCGGTGGCCCCGCGTGTCGTCACGGTCGCGCCGGACGCACCCGTCGCGGACGTCGACGACCGGCTGCCCGCGGTGCCTGCGGACCCGGACGCGCTCGTCACGCTCGCCGAGCGGTGGGGTCTGTCGTCGAGCCTGCGCCGCATCGTCGACGTGCTGGCCGACGCCGCCGGTGCGCGCGGCTGACGGCCCGGGTCGGCCTCAGCCCTCCGCGGGCGCGTCCAGCACCCACACGTTCGGGCCCGCGGCGCGCCACCCCTCGGCCGCCGACGGTGTCGGGGCGTCGTCGGCGCCGAGCCGCACGCGCGACCCGTCGGCGTCCGACAGCGTCACCGTCGCACCGGCCGACGGCGCGACGCACACGACCCGGGGGAGGTCGCCGTCCGGGACCACGACGAGGCACAGCTCGCCGCCCCAGCGCAGCGCAGCGTAGTGCGGCCCGGCGGCCGTGGTCGCCGCCAGCCGTGCGGACTCCGGGTCGATACCCGTCTCGTCGACGACGGCCGCGGAGACCTCGTCGGCGTCCTCCGCAGGACGCGTGAGGAGCTCGACGCTCATGTCGTCGGCCGCCCCGTCGGAGCCGCGCTCGGCGAGGAGCCACACCACACCCGCGACCACGAGCGCCGCCGCGACCACGAGCACGACGACGACACGGTCGCGTCGCGGCCGGGCCGGTCCGTGGCCGGTCTCCTCGACCATCTCGAACATGCCGGTGTCGTCGAAGGTCGTCACCCCCCCAGTATCGGCACGTCACGCGCCGGGTGTGAGCAGACTCGCGGGCCGGTCGTGCAGCCGGCGCGGACGGACGCGGGCCCCGGCGGCCTCCGGGGGACGGTGAGGCGGCCAGGGCCCGCGGGTTCGAGGCGGACGTCAGACGGCGGGGTCGGGCTCCCCGACGACGCCGTGCACGACCGTGCGCAGGTGGCGCAGGAACCAGCCGGGGCTCGCGTAGGGCCAGTTCTGCAGGACCGCGGCGACCGGGTAGACGAGGACCTCCGGGTCCTCGCGTGCCAGCACGATCTCGGTCCCGTACCGGTCGCTGCACGTCGCCCAGCCCAGGTCCTCGACGTCGCCGCACACCAGGTCGCCCAGCGCGATGCCGAACGCGTCGGCCAGCGGGCGCACGTCGGGCTTGTCCTGCTCCTGCGTCCACTGCGCGTGCACGCGGTCGAAGAGCGCGCTGACGGCCTCGGCGTCCGACGGGTCCTCGCACAGCCCGGCGACGAGCGCGCGCTGCTGGGCGAGGAAGACGCGCTCGGCCGCGTTGAGCTCGTCGATCCGGTGGCGCGTGTCCGACAGCGCCGCCGCCACCGGGCCCACCGGGGGCTCCGGGAGCTCGGCAGGTGCGGGCGGCAGGGGCGTGGGCGGCTGCTCGTCCGCCGGCGGTGCAGGTTCGGGGGAGTCGCCCGGCGCGGTCTCCTGCGCGGGTGCGGCGTCGTCCGCCGGGGTGTCCTCGTCGGCGGTCTCGTCGTCGTCCGCGGTCTCGTCGTCGGCGGTCTCGGCCTCGTCCGCGGTCTCCGCCTCGTCCGCGGGCTCGGCCTCGTCCGCGGGCGTGGCGTCCTGCGCCGGGGTGTCCTCGTCGCTCGGCCCGGGGACCTCCGGTGCGTCGTCCGCGGGGACGTGCTGGTCGTCCGGTCCCTCGTCGTCCGGTCCCACGCCGGGGGTGTCCTCGTCCGGTGCCGCGGTGTCGGGGGTGTCCTCGTCGGGTGCCGCGGTGTCGGGGGTGTCCTCGTCGGCCGCGGCGTCGTCCGACGGTGCGACGTCGTCCGAGGCCGTGCCGTCACCGTCCGCAGCGCCGTCCTGCGACGGTGCCGTGTCGTCGTGCGGCGCGTCGTCCCGTGGTGCGGCGCCCGGGTCGTCGTCGCTCACGTCACCCTCCGGCACGTCCGCGAGGTGCTCGACGACGCGCAGCAGCGCGCCCTCGTCCGGCGTGCGGCCCGTGTCCACGCCCGCGTCCCCCGCACCCCCAGGCAGGGGTACGTCGGTCGGTCCGTGGGGTGTGGGCAGCACGGATCCGCTCCCTTGCGGCGTCCGTCGGTCCAGTCCCATGCCGGGACCATCGGCGCTGTCGCACCCGGCCTTGACGTGACACGGCGGGTGTCGCCCGGACGGACGCCCGGACGACACCCGCCGGTGGCGGGACGTGCGCCTGTCAGCCGACGCGGATGGCGCGCGCCGTCGCTGTCGGCAGGTAGTTGCCGTCACCGTGGTAGAGCGCCGTCACGACGCTCGACGTGCGGACCGCCGGGAGGGTGACCGTCGCGACCCCGTCGACCAGCCGGACGGTCCCCGCGGGCTGGACACCGAGGAGCACGGTGACGCGGCCCGTCGCGGGCGGTGCGCCCTCGGTGCCGCCGACGCGCACGGTGACCGTCGGCCTGCTGTTGCGCGCGACCGTCCAGCTCGCCGTCTCGAGCGTCGCGGTGGCGGCCGCGGGCAGGACCCGCAGCTGACCGGCGGCCGACGAGCGCGTGACGTCCGTCGACCCCTCGAAGACCGCGTCGAGGCGGTGCGTCCCCGCCGCGAGGTCGCGCGGCAGCGTGAGCGTCGCGGTCCCGGTGAGCCCGTCGACCGTGACGTCGGCGGTCGCGAGCACCTTGCCGCGCTCGCGGACGGTGACCGTGCCGGACGGCGCCCAGCTCGCGCCCTTCACCGTGACCGTGGCCGTGGTCGCCTGGCCGTAGCGGGCGACGGTGGGCGACAGCCGCAGCGTGGTGGTCGACGCCGACGGGGCCAGCTCGACCTCGACGACCTCCGACTCCGACGCTGCGAACCGCGGGTCGTCCGGGACGTACGCGGCACGCAGCCGGTGCGTGCCGGCCCCGAGCTCGGACGTGCTCCGAACGGCCGCGCCGTCGACGACCTCGGTGCTGCCCAGCTCGGTCTCGCCGTCGTAGAAGGTCACCGAACCGGTCGCCTCGGGCGGCGAGACGCTCACCTGCAGCAGCGTCTCCTCGCCCGCGACCCCGGCGGACTCGACGTCGAGCGACGTGGTCGTCGCGACGACCTCGGCCGCGTCGACCGCGACGACCTGGGCGCGGTCACCCGCGCCGTTGAGGTGGTGCAGGACGAGGACCTTCGCGTCCTCGGCACCCGGGCCGCGGTGCGCCGTGACCGTCGCACCGTCGAACGTCTGCGAGACGAAGTCCGCGCCGATGTTCGAGTCGAACCACAGCGGCGGCGCCCACGGGTCGACCGTGAACGGTCCGACCTCGTCGACGATCCCGTCGGCGGGGTAGGCGTACTCGCTGCGCGTCTCCACGGAGACGTCGACCTGCGTGCCCTCCGCGACGCCGAGCGCCGCGAGCGGCACCGGCACGACGACCGTGCTGTTGTCGAACGAGCCCATCTCGATCTCGCCCGCGAACGGGTAGAGCAGCTCGGGCCCGGCGAGCAGGTCGCCGCTCTCCAGGTCGTACGTCTCGACCACCGAGTAGTCGGTGTCCGCGAGCTTGCTCACGAGGGCGACGACGTCGGTCTCGCCGTCGCGGTCGGTGTCGACGTGGACCCACACGGTCAGCGCGTGACCGAGCACCGCCCAGTCGGCGTCGGTCGCGATGCCGACGCCGAGGTAGCCGTGCGCCGTGGGATCGGTCAGATCGTCGCCGTCCGCGGCGAGCGCCGGCGCCGTCGACGTCCAGCCGACGTGCCGGATGTCGCCGGCCGCGACGGTCGAGCGCGACGTCTCGACCTCCGCGGGCACCGCCTCGAGCCGGGGCGAGTCCGCGGCGTGGACGAGCGGTGTCGCCAGGCCGTACCAGCCCGCGGCCTCGACGTCGCGACCGGTGAAGGCGATCTCACCGGTGTCGGCGCCGGGTCCGAACGTCACGTCGGACGCCTCGAGGTCGGTGGTGGGACGCGGCGTGCCCTGCACGGGCAGGCGCCACTCCTTGTCGCCGGACGTCAGGACGAGCCGACCGGACACCTGGGAGACGAACTCACGCTGCAGCCCGGGGATCTGCTCGGCCTGCATCGTGGGGTCGATCTCGCGGGCGACGGTGGCCGGGTCGGCCGTGAACGTCAGGGTGACGACGCCGGAGCCGCCCGCAGGGACGCGCAGGCTCGCCGGGGCGGCCGTGATGGTGGCGCCGCCCGCCGTCGTGCTCGACGTCACCTTGGTGCTGTACGTGCGCGCGGTCGAGCCGAGGTTCTGCACGGTGACGGCCTTGCGGATCGTCACCTTCGTGTCCGCGAGCGGCACGACGCCGAAGCTCACGGACGTCTGCTGCGGCAGTTCGGCGTTGTGCACGAGCGTGTCGTTGGTGACCGCGGCGAGCGCGTCGACGCGTCCGGAGCCGACGCGCGCGGGCCCGTAGAAGAGGTCGCCGCCGGGCTCGGTGGCCAGGTCGTGCGTCGCGGTGTTGACGATGCTGGCCTTGACCTGCGCTGCCGACCAGCCCGGGTGCGCCTCGGTGACGAGGGCGGCGATGCCGGCGACGTGCGGGGACGCCATCGACGTGCCGTTGCTCGAGGCGCCGTCGTTGCCCGAGCCGACGCCGGCGGACACGATCTGCTGACCGGGTGCGGCGACGTCGGGCTTGGCCCAGCCGAGCGCACCGTGGGCGCCGCGCGACGAGGAGCCGCTGAGCGTGTCGGGTGCGACGTCCTGGCGCGTGGCCAGCGCGAGCGAGGGCCCGATGCGTGCGACGAGCGTGCCGCTCTCGATCTCGGGGAGCAGCTTCACGGTGGTGGCCGCGGTCATCTGGAAGCCGGGCACCTTGTCGTTGCCGGCGATCCCGGCGGCGAACACGGGCACCGTGGTGGGCAGCAGCACGCCGACCGCGCCGGCGGCCGTCGCGTTGTTGAACCGGGCGGCCGAGCCGCAGGCCCGGGTCGCGTCGTCGTCGTCCCACCACAGGTAGGCGATCTTCCCGGCGACCGCGGCCGCCTGCTCGGCCGTGAAGGCCGTGCAGCCGTCGAAGCGCGCGCCGACGTACGCGACGGGTGCCTCGACGTCCTCGCCGAGGTAGGCGACGGAGTTCTGGCCGGCGTACCGGCCGGCGAGTGCCTCGTCGGACGCGGCGGTGACCTCGACCGCGTCGAACGGCAGGTCCTTGCCCACCGACCACGCCACCGTCAGGCCGGCGTACCCGTTGCCGGGCGAGCCGCCGATGTCCTCGATGTCGCCCTCGTTGCCCGCGGAGAGCACGACGGTCGTACCGAGCGCGGTGAGCTCGGCGACCTGGGTCGACTCGGGGTCGTCGGCGGGTGCGCCGGAGGCGCCGAGCGAGAGGTTGAGCACGTCGAGGCGGTCGTCGAACGAGCCGTCGCCGTCGGGGTCGGCCGCCCAGTCGAGCGCGAGCGCCGTGAGCGCGGTCGACCCGGCGACGTCACCGAAGACCTTGAGCGCGTACAGCCCGGCCTTCGGGGCGGTCCCGGGGCCGACGGGCCAGTCGGCGACGGACGTGAGCGCGGCGTAGTCGCCGTCGAACGTCTCGCCGTCGGGTGTGACGCCGTACCCGCCGGCGGTGCCGGCGACGTGCGTGCCGTGGCCGTGCACGTCGATGGGGTTCTCGTCGGGGGCGGCGACGCGCTGCTCGGGCGTGCCGTTCGCGTCGTAGTCCCGCCCGGCGAAGTCGTAGCCGCCGAGGTACTTCTCGGGGTCGAAGGACCCGGCGGGGACCGGTCCGGTGCCGTCCTCGCCGTACGCGGCCTCGTAGGCCTCGACGGTGCCGGGGCCGCCGAACGCGGCGTGCGTGTAGTCGATGCCGGTGTCGATGATGCCGACGGTCACGTCGGTGCCGAGGACGCCGGTGCTCTGCCAGGTCGCGAGGGCCTTGGTGAACTCGACCTGCGCGGCGTTGTCGAGGGTGCGGGTGCCGACGAGGCGCACGGAGCGGACGCCCGGGTCGTCGGCGAGCGCGCGCACCTGGTCGGCGTCGCCCAGCACCAGGGCGCCGGACAGCAGGTTGGTGACGGTGCCGAGGCGCTGCGGCTGCGCGGTGAGGGTGCGTGCGCCCGCGGGTGCGGCCTCGGCCGGCACGACGTCCTCGGCGGCGGCCTGCGTGCGCTCGGCGGCGGCGCGGACCTGGGCGGGGCTGCCCCCGTCCTGCGCGACCTCGACGCCCGAGGGGGTCTCGAGCTCGACGAATGCGGTGACGGTGCCCGTGGCCTCGGCGAGCGCGTCGCCGACGGCGGGGCCCGACTCGGACGCGACGCGGTCGAGAGGCGCGTCGCGGGTGACGAGCAGGTCGGAGAGCCCGGACGGGTCGGGTGGTGCGGCTGCTGCGGAGGGGACCCCGAGCAGGGCGCCCGTGAGGGCGACGGACACGGCGGTGAGGCCGGCGAGCGAGCGACGTGGCATGAGGTCTCATCCCGGAGGGTCGGACGACGGAGGGCGCGCGGGGGCACGGCGGTGGACCCCCGACGTCATACCCGGGTGTGGCTCAGTCATGACGCCCGGGCACGGGGTGCACGCTACTGACCAGTAGGCGTTTCGTCACGCCTTCTCCACAACTTGCCGTGCCGCACGCTTCGCCGTCTTCGCCCGAATCGCCGTACCGGGCGCGGGTCCGCAGGAGCGAGGGGTGCCCGAGGGGCAGGTCAGCGGGGGGCGAGCTGCTCCATGCCGTACGGGGGAGTGGTCACCGGGGTGCCGGTGCGCTCGGCGACCACGCGCGCCGTCACGATCGGGATGGAGCCCGTGCGCGGCACGTCGGCCGCCGCCGGGGCGGCCGTGAAGCGGGGCTTGCGGCCCGGTCGGCGGCGGAAGCGGCGGTCCTCGATGCCCTCGAGGGTGGTCGCCCGCCAGACCGCTCCGCCGTTCAGGCGGCCGTCCGGCTGCGGCAGCCACGGCACCTTGCGGGACAGCCACACGCGGATGGTGGCGTGCTCGACGTCGAGCCGCCGGGCGAGCCGGGCGATGTCGTAGAGGTCGTCGAGACCGTTGCCGTCGGCCGACGGCGGGACCGTGCCGACCGTGGGCGGTCGGACGTCGTCTGCGGGCACGGCGGCCAGCGTAGTGCGCCCGTGCGGGGGACGTGTGACGCTTGGGTAACAGAATGTGCACAAGATCTTCGCTCGATCGAGAGCCTCAAGTGCACTGGACGATCGTCCGACACACTTAACGTGTTTCGCGTGAGTGACAGAAAGCCGAGCCGTCCGCGCCGGTCGTCGGGCGGCAGGCACGTCGCCCAGCGCCCGGAGCCGACCACCCTCCCCCGTGCCCTGCGCACGTCGGTACCCGCTGCCCTGCGCCTGGCCCGCGTGCCCGCCCGCGTCGCCCAGGGTGGCGTCGCGCTCGGCCTCGTGCTGAGCATGGGGGCCGTCGTGGTGACCGCGCAG
This sequence comes from Cellulomonas flavigena DSM 20109, assembly GCF_000092865.1. GTDB lineage: Bacteria > Actinomycetota > Actinomycetes > Actinomycetales > Cellulomonadaceae > Cellulomonas > Cellulomonas flavigena. The sequence goes on from NC_014151.1 coordinate 641,521, forward strand.
GCCGAGGCGCCGACCGCCGCCGTCGCCGGTGAGCAACCCCTCGCGCTCGCCGCGGGCGCCGGCACCGGGAACCCCGTGCAGCTGCGGGCGGACGCCGTCGACGAGGCGCTCGCGGCCGTCGACGAGGTCTGGCGCGTGCGTGCCGACGCCACCCAGGTCGCCGTCCCCGACGAGGTGCTCGCCGAGCTCGACGCCGCGACGGCGGAGCTCCAGGCCGTGCTCGCCGAGGTCGACGTCGAGTCGCTGCCGCGCGAGCCCAACGTCTCGCGCAGCGCCGAGCGCGCCGCCGACGAGGCGCCCGAGCCCGCCGCGGCCGCCGACCCCACCGCGACCGCCGTGCCCACGTCCCCCGCGGCGGAGCCCGAGGCCGCCGCCACCCGGACGCCCGAGGCCGACGTCCTCGAGGGCTCGGCGCTGCCGGACTCGTCGGACCCCGCCACCGCACCGCTGCGCGAGGCCCTCGACCGCGTCCGTCAGGCGGCGCAGGTCGTCCTCACCACGACCGAGCAGAAGCGTGCCGAGGCCGAGGCCGCGCAGGTCGCCGCCGGCGTCGCCGCCGCGCAGGCCGCTGCGGAGGCCGAGCGCGTCGCCGCCGAGAAGGCCGCCCAGCGCGCGGCGTGGAAGGCGTCCCTGCGCGGCTACGCCAACGGACAGGTCCCCTCGTCCGCGCTGTGCGGGCTCTCGTTCGACGCCGCCGCGCAGCTGCGCTGCGACGCGGCCGAGTCGCTCGAGGCGCTCAACGCGGCGTTCCGGGAGCGCTTCGGCACCCACCTCACCGTCTCCGACTCGTACCGCTCGTACGCGGGCCAGGTCGCCTGCCGCGCCGCCAAGGGCAGCCTGTGCGCCGCCCCCGGCACGTCGAACCACGGCATGGGCGTGGCCGTCGACCTCGGCGGCGCCGTGCAGACGTTCGGCACCGCGCAGCACCAGTGGATGCGGGAGAACGCCCCGGCCTTCCAGTGGACGCTGCCCGAGTGGGCACGCGCGAACGGCAGCAAGCCCGAGCCGTGGCACTGGGAGTACGTGGGCTGAGCGGCTGACACACGTCGCCTGACAGGGGGACAGCGCCGGTCGGTCATACGATCGGCTGCATGACCGAGCCGACCTCACCGACGCGCCCCCTCGTCGGGCGCACGGCCGAGCTCGACGACATCGACGAGCTGCTGTCGTCCGTCGCCACGGGCGGCGGTGCCACGGTGATCCTCGAGGGCGAGGCCGGTGTCGGCCGCACGCGGCTCGTCGAGGCGCTGCAGGGCGCGGCCGGGCTGCTCGGCGTCGAGGTCTGCCTCGGACGGGCGGTCGGCCCCGGTGCGGCGCCGTACGCCCTGCTGTCCGACGCGCTGCTGGGGCCGGCGCGCGGGCGCGACGCACGCGGACCCGTCGTCGCCGAGCTCGCGGCCCTGCTCGAGGTGCTGCCGCCGGAGCGGACCGCCGCCGCCGCACGTTACGCGCGTGCCGACGAGCTGTTCGCCGCGCTCGTGCGCCGCCGCGGCGAGCAGGGCCCGTGGGTCCTCGCCCTCGAGGACGTCCACCTCGCCGACGCGTGCTCGCTGCACCTGCTCGCCCACCTCGCCGGGGACGGAGCGCTGCCGCACGCGCTGACGGTGATGACCATGCGCGGCGTGCCGCACCGCGACGAGCTCGACGTCGTCGTGGCGGGGTGGACGCGAGCGGGCGCCCGCTACCTCGAGCTGCGGCCACTGGGGCCGGTGGCCACGCTCGAGCTCGCGCAGCGGACGCTGCGCGCGACGAGCATCGGGCCCGCGCTGCGCGGCGTCCTCGCGACCACGGGGGGCAACCCGCGCCTCGTCGTCGACGTGCTGCGCACCGCCGAGGCGTGCGGCGTCCTCGAGCGCAGCGGCGGCGTGGTCGAGGCCGTCGGCACCGGCTGGCTCGACGAGCTCGAGAAGGTGGGCCGTGCGCACGTCGACCATCTCGGCGAGCGCGTGCTCACGATGCTCGGCCAGGCCTCCGTGCTGGGCGGGTCGTTCGTCGTCGGCGACCTCGCGGCGCTCGCGGGCGAGCCCGTCACCGAGTGCTGGCGCACGCTGCGCCACGGGCTGGCGGCGGGCGTGGTGCACGCACGCGGTGACCGCCTGGTGTTCCGTCACGACCTCGTCCGTACCGCCCTGTACGCGTCGCTCGAGGAGGACCAGCGCCGCGCGCTGCACGCGCGGGCTGCCTGGGCGCTGCGCGCCGCGGGGGCGCCGTCGCACGTCGTCGCGGCGCACCTGGAGCGCGCGCGCTGAGGGTCGGCCCCCTAGGGTCGTCCGGAGGGCGCAGGCCGCGCCCGGCACCGACGCACGAGGAGTGGACATGCCCACGCGCACCGCACGGACCGCCTGGAACGGCACGCTGCAGGACGGCGGCGGCCAGGTCGAGCTGACGAGCTCGAAGGTCGGCACGTACGACGTCTCGTTCCCGAAGCGCGCCGCCGAGGACGCCGGTGGCACGACGAGCCCGGAGGAGCTCATCGCCGCGGCGCACTCGTCCTGCTTCGCGATGCAGCTCTCCGCCAACGTCGCCGAGGCCGGCGGCACGCCGGTCGCGCTCGAGGTGACGGCCGACGTCTCGCTCGGCCCCGACCCGGCCGGCGGCTTCCGCATCACCGGCATCGCGCTGAAGGTCCGCGGCGAGGTCGAGGGCCTCGACGCCGCGGGCTTCCAGCAGGCGGCCGAGGCCGCGAAGGCCGGCTGCCCGGTGAGCAAGGCCCTCGCCGGCACCGAGATCACGCTCGACGCCGCCCTGGAGTCCTGACCCCCACCGCCGACCGGAACCCGACTCACCTTCTGGCCCCTCATGACGTGAGCGAGGTTCCGGTCGGCGGGGAGGGGCGTCGCCGACCGGAACCTGACTCACCTTCTGGCCCCTCATGACGTGAGCGAGGTTCCGGTCGGCGGGGGCGGGACTTCCGTCCCATGAGGTGAGGCTTGCCTCAGTCCTAGGTTCGTCGCGTGGACCTGCGCAGCGTGCCGCCCGGCGGGTCCGCCCGCGTCGTCGCCGTCGACCTCGACGACGGCCCGCGCGTGCGGCTGCGCGAGCTGGGCGTGCGGCCCGGCCGCGTCGTGCAGGTCACGCACCGCAGCGCGTTCGGGCTGGTCGTCGCCGTGGGCGCCGACCGGTTCGCGGTCGACGCGCGCACGGCCGCCGCCATCGGCGTCGGTGCGCACGACGGGCAGCCGTGAGCTGCCACGAGCCCGCCGGCGCGGGCACCACCACGACCGGCGCCCCCCTCGTCGTGCTCGTCGGGAACCCCAACGTCGGCAAGTCGACGCTGTTCAACGCGCTGACGGGCGGGCGGCAGCGCGTCGTCAACGCGCCCGGCACCACGGTCGAGCTCCAGACGGGCACCTGGCGGCTGCGCGACGACGGCACGTCGCACGTGCGCCTCGTCGACCTGCCCGGCACCTACAGCCTGCTCGCCCGCAGCCCCGACGAGCAGGTCACCGCCGACGCCGTCGCCGGGCGCACCCACGCCGGGGCCGCCGACCTCGCGGTCGTGCTGGTCGAGGCCGGCGCGTTGCCGCGCTCGCTGTACCTGCTGGCGCAGGTGGCGCGGGCAGGGTTGCCCGTGGTCGTCGCGCTGACGATGACGGACGTGGCACGGGCGCGCGGCGTCCACGTCGACGCGGCCGCGCTCGCGGACAGGCTCGGCGTGCCCGTGGTGCCCCTGCACCCGCGTGACGGCCGCGGCGCGGGCGACCTCGCGCAGGCCGTCGTGACGACCCTGCGCGGCGGCCGGGCCGAACCGACCGTGCCGCCCGCGGCCGACGACGCCGTGGACGACGCCGACGTGCTGTTCGCGTGGGTCGACGCGACCGTGCGTGCGGTCGGCGGGGTCGCGCCGGCGGGTGTCCGGACGTGGTCGGACCGCGCCGACCGGCTGCTGCTGCACCCCGTGCTGGGTGTACCCGTGCTGCTCCTGGTCACGTGGTTGCTGTTCCAGCTCGCGACCGCCGCGGCCGCGCCGCTCATGGAGGCCGTCGACGGGTTCGTCACCGGCACGCTCGCCGACGCGCTGGCCGCAGCCCTCGCCGGCCTGCACGCACCCGCGTGGCTGCACGGTCTGCTCGTGGACGGCGTCCTCGCGGGCGTCGGCACGGTCGCGACGTTCGCGCCGCTCATGGCGCTGATGTTCGTCGCCGTCGCCCTCCTCGAGGACTGCGGGTACCTGGCGCGAGCGGCGTTCGTGGCCGACCGGGCGATGCGCGCCCTCGGGCTCGACGGGCGTGCGCTGCTGCCGTTCGTCGTCGGCTTCGGCTGCAACGTGCCCGCGCTGGCCGCGGCGCGCACGCTCCCGCACGCCCGGCAGCGGCTGCTCGTCGGGCTGCTCGTGCCGTGGACGTCGTGCCCCGCGCGGCTCACCGTGTACGTCCTGCTGGCCTCCGTGTTCTTCCCCGCCCACGCGGGCACGGCGATCTTCCTCATGTACGTCGCGAGCGTCGGGCTCGTCGTGGGGGGCGGGTTGCTGCTGCGCGCGACGCTGTTCCGTGACCTGCGCCGCGAGCCCCTCGTGCTGGCGCTGCCCGCCTACCAGCGGCCACGGCTGCGGGCCCTCGCGGTGGCGACGTGGGTGCGGGTGCGCTCGTTCCTCACCAAGGCGGGACAGGTGATCGTGGTGACGCTCACCGTGGTGTGGGTCGCGCTGGCCGTGCCGGTGACCGGTGGGCACGCGGTCGGCGACGTGCCGGTCGAGGACTCGCTGTACGGACGTGCGGCGCAGGCCGTCGCGCCCGTCCTCGCACCCGCCGGGTTCGGGGACTGGCACGCGTCGGCCGCGCTCGTCACCGGGTTCGTCGCCAAGGAGGTCGTCGTGGGCGCCCTCGCGCAGGTGTACGCGGTCGACGAGCCCGACGACCCCGCGGCGGCGGGCGACCTGGGGGAGCGGCTGCGGGCGACGTTCACGCGGTCGTCGGGCGGGCACCCGCAGGCCGCCGCGGCCGCGTTCATGGTGTTCGTGCTCGCCTACACGCCGTGCCTCGCGACCGTCGCGGAGCAGCGGCGGCTGCTCGGGGCGCGGTGGACGGTGGGGTGCGTCGGCGGGCAGCTCGTGGTCGCGTGGCTGCTGGCGGTGCTGGTGTTCCGCGTGGGGGTGTGGCTGTGAGCGCCGGTGCGGACGTGCCGCCGCGACCGGAGGTGGGGCCGTGAGCCTCCTCGCGGACGTCGTCGCGGCGACGGGGCGCGGTGCCGGGCCGGCGACGGTCGCGCGCGAGCTCGGGGTCGACGTGGGGCTCGTCGAGACCGTGCTCGACCACGCGACGCGCGTCGGGCTGCTGCAGGCGTCGTCGGCGGCCCTCGGTCGCACCGGCTGCACCCCGTGCCCGCCCCGCGACGCCCGCCCGCCCGCCTGCACCGGCTGCCCCCTCACCCGCTGACCGACGCCTCCCTGCCACCGGCCGCCGAACAAGGCCTTCTGCCGGTCATGAGGACCCATGAGCGGCAGAAGGCCTTGTTCGGCGGGCGGACCGGTGGCTGAGGGGTGGCGTCGCCAGGGGCGTGAGCCGCGTGGGAGAGGTGGGCGTGGACCCGGTGCGCAGGTCCTAGGGGCGGGGTGGGAGACTTCCGCCGTGGCTGTGACGACCGATGCGACCGCTGTCCGGGACGTCGTGCACGCGCTGCGTGGCGTGGTGCGCGGGAGCGTCGACGACTCCTCCCGCCGTCGCGCCGAGTACTCCACGGACGCGTCGAACTACCGCGTCGTCCCGCAGGTGGTCGTGTTCCCGCGGGACACCGACGACGTGCTGGCCGCGCTGGCCGTCGCGCGCGAGACCGGGACGCCGCTGACGTCGCGCGGCGGTGGCACGTCGGTCGCGGGCAACGCGGTCGGCACCGGGATCGTCCTCGACTTCTCGCGCCACGTGAACCGCGTGCTGGAGCTCGACCCCGAGGCCCGGACGGCCCGCATCGAGCCGGGCGTGATCATGGCCCACCTGCAGAAGCAGGCAGCGCCGCACGGCCTGCGGTTCGGCCCCGACCCGTCGACGCAGGCGCGCGCGACCCTCGGCGGCATGATCGGCAACAACGCGTGCGGGCCGCGGGCCGTGGCGTTCGGCCGGACGGCGGACAACGTCGTCGACCTCGACGTCGTCGACGGCACGGGCCGGCGGTTCACCGCGCGCGCGGGCGCGGGCGCGCTCGACGTCGTCCCCGGCCTCGACGCCCTGGTGAAGGCGCACCTCGACGTCGTCCGCACCGAGCTCGGCCGGTTCCGCCGGCAGGTGTCGGGGTACTCGCTGGAGCACCTGACGCCCGAGAACGGCACCGACCTGGCGAAGATGCTGGTGGGCACCGAGGGCACGCTCGTGACGATCCTCGGCGCGACGGTGAACCTCGTGCCCGTGCCGTCGGCGCCCGTGCTCGTCGTGCTCGGCTACCCCGACATGCCCGCGGCCGCCGACGCGGTTCCCGCACTGCTCGCGCACCGGCCCCTGGCGATCGAGGGCATGGACTCGCGGCTCGTCGACGTCGTGCGGCGCGTCAAGGGTGCGGCGGCCGTTCCGGACCTGCCGCCGGGCGCCGGCTGGCTCATGTGCGAGGTCGGCGGGGAGACGCTCGACGAGGCGATGGCCACGGCCCGCGCGCTCGCGGCCGACGCCGCCACCGACGCCGTCGGCGTCTTCCCGCCCGGGCCCGAGGCTGCGGCGATGTGGCGCATCCGCGAGGACGGCGCCGGCCTCGGTGGGCGCACGCCGTCCGGTGAGCAGGCGTGGCCCGGGTTCGAGGACTCCGCCGTCCCGCCGGAGCGGCTCGGCGGCTACCTGCGCGAGCTCGAGGCGCTCATGGCCGAGCACCGCGTCGACGGTCTGGCGTACGGGCACTTCGGCGACGGCTGCCTGCACCTGCGCCTCGACGTGCCGATGCAGCGCTCGGGCGACCCGCTGCGCGCGTTCATGACGGACGCCGCGCACCTCGTCGCCAAGCACGGCGGCTCGCTGTCCGGCGAGCACGGCGACGGGCGCGCCCGCTCCGAGCTGCTGCCCGTCATGTACTCGCCGCGGGCCATCGAGCTGTTCGGGGCCGTCAAGGACCTGTTCGACCCGCAGGACCTGCTCAACCCCGGGGTCCTGGTGCGCCCGCGCCCGCTCGACGCGGACCTGCGCCGCCCCGCCGCGCGGTCCCTGCTCGCGGGCACCGGCTTCTCGTTCGCGCACGACGGCGGCGACATGACGACGGCCGTGCACCGCTGCGTCGGCGTCGGCAAGTGCCGCGCCGACAACCACGCCGCCGGCGGGTTCATGTGCCCGTCGTACCTCGCGACGAAGGACGAGAAGGACTCGACGCGTGGGCGGGCGCGCGTGCTGCAGGAGATGGCCAACGGGTCGCTCGTGTCGCGCGGGTGGTCCTCGCGCGAGGTGCACGAGTCGCTCGACCTGTGCCTGAGCTGCAAGGCGTGCTCGTCGGACTGCCCCGCGGGCGTCGACATGGCGCAGTACAAGTCCGAGGTGCTGCACCGGACGTACGCGGGCAGGCTGCGGCCGGTCAACCACTACGCGCTGGGCTGGCTGCCGCGGTGGGCGCGGCTGGTCACCGGGGTGCCGGGGCTCGCGGCGCTCGCGAACGCGGTGCTGGGTGTGCGGCCGATCGCGAAGCTCGTGCTGAGGCTGGGCGGTATGGACACGCGCCGCGAGATGGTCTCGTTCGCGCCCGTCCCGTTCCGCGCCTGGGCGCGGAACACCGGCAGGCGGTCGGGCGACGTGCGTGTCGTGGGACGCGGCGACGCGGACGCCGTCGCGCTGCCGGCGGCCGTGGTCGACGGCGACGGCGGACCGGGCTCGCTGACCGACGGGGTCGCGACGCCGGACGTCCCCGACGCCCCCCGCCCGCCCGTGCTGCTGTGGACCGACTCCTTCAGCGACACCCTCGCCCCCTCGGTCGCGCACGCGGCCGTCGCGGTGCTGCGCGACGCGGGCTACGACGTCCTCGTCCCCGACCACGACGCGTGCTGCGGCCTGACGTGGATCAGCACGGGCCAGCTCGACGGCGCCAGGCACCAGCTCCAGCACCTGCTCGAGGCGCTCGGGCCGTTCGCCGTCAACGGCATCCCGATCGTCGGGCTCGAGCCGTCCTGCACCGCCGTGCTGCGCAGCGACCTCGTCGACCTGCTGCCCGACGACCCGCGCGCGGTCGCCGTGTCGCGGGCGACCCGCACGCTCGCCGAGCTGCTCACCGCGCCCGCCCCCGTCGGCCCCGGCGACCGCTGGCAGGTGCCGGACCTGTCCGACGTCACCGCCGTCGTCCAGCCGCACTGCCACCACTACTCGGTCATGACGTGGACGGCCGACCGCCGCCTGCTCACCGAGGCCGGCGCGACGTTCTCCGCGCTCGCGGGCTGCTGCGGGCTGGCGGGCAACTTCGGCATGGAGAAGGGCCACTACGACGTGTCCGTCGCGGTCGCCGAGAACGCGCTGCTCCCCGCGCTGCGCGCTGCCGCCCCCGGTGACGTCTACCTGGCCGACGGCTACTCGTGCCGCACCCAGGCGGACCAGCTCGCGGGCGTCCAAGGCGTCCACCTGGCCGAGCTGCTGGCCTCCCGGCTGCCGGGCCGCTCCGCGGAGAGCTGAGATTCCCGGGGGCCTGGCGGCGATTACTTCAGAAGTAGTTCTGAAGTAATCTCGACGCATGCTGCCCGCGCCCGCATCACCCCGCCGCGACCGCGCGCAGAGCGTGCAGTCGTCCGAGCTCAGCCGGAACCCGTCGCGCGTGTTCGCCGCCGCCGAGCGGAGCCCGGTCGACGTGACGCGCCGCGACGGCGAGGACCTGGTCCTCATGTCGAAGCGCGAGGCGGACGCACGCGACGCGCTGCTCGGCATCGCCGTAGAGCTCATCGCCGTGGCCACGGACGACCGTGGCACGCTCGCCGAGCGCATGGCGGACCGCTTCCCGTGGATGCTCGCACTGGGCGCTGCCGACCGCGAGACATGTGCGCGAGAGCTGCTCGACTCTGCCCGGGCCTCGTCCGCGACCAGGCAGCCGCACCTCGCGGTCGCGACCCTGACAGCGTGGCGCGAGACGGCGAGCGCGCTCGCCGCAGGCCTCGAGGGTGGCATCGTCGACTGGTTCGACGAGCCGACCGCGGTCGGACGCCCCTGACCGGCCGGACGGGTGGCGAAGAAGTCGCCGGTCAGCCGGCCGACCAAGAAGACCGAGAACGAGATCCTCTTCGCGTCGTCGCAGGCGGCGAAGGGGTGGCGCGATCTCGTGGCGACGCGACGCAACGCGATGACGGACGCCCGGGACTTCCTCACGAGGACACCGACAGCGGTGACGCCGGCCAACGACCGGCTGAGAGGTGAGCTGGCCACGGTCAGCTATCACGGCACGACGTACGACCGGTGGCAGCACAAGCCCAGTCTGCGGGACGGCGCGCGTATCTGGTTCTTCGTCGACGGGCAGACCGTCCTCCTGGAGGACGTCCACACCGCGCACCCGAACGAGACGAAGTAGCCCCGGACTGACGTCAGTCGTCGAGGAGGGCCTCCACGCGGGCGACCTTGCCGTCGAGCTCACCCGTGTGACCCGGGCGGATGTCGGCCTTGAGCACGAGGGACACGCGGTGGCCGTGCGCGCCGACGGCCTCGGTCGCGCGGCGCACGACGTCCATGACCTCGTCCCACTCGCCCTCGAGCGTGGTGAACATCGCGTCCGTGCGGTTCGGCAGGCCCGACTCCCGCACGATCCGGACGGCGTCGGCGACGGCCGGGGACACGGACTCGCCCGCACCGAGCGGGGCGACGGAGAACGCGACGAGCATGCGCCCACCCTGCCGTCGGACCCTGCCGCGCGTCCACCCGGCCGGGGCGCGGGCGCCGCTCGCTGCCGGTCGCGCGTCCACCTGGCGGAGGATCACCTGAACGGCTGACCAGGACTGTGGTGGGACCCCCGTCGCCCGTCCGACGGGCTGACTGGGCCGCCCGAGTTGTGGGACAGTGTCCGGGCGACGTCGCACGCCGCGGATCGCGACGTGCCGCGTCCCGACCGCCCGCTGTGCACGGAAGGCCCGACGCGACATGCCCATCTTCGAGCTCGACGACGGCCGCCCGCGCCTCGTCCAGCCGATGCAGCCGCTCGCCGGGTCGTTCGCGCAGGAGGTCACCGCCCTGGTCACCCACCACCTCGCCGCCATCGCCGGGGAGCCGCTGTTCGTCGTGCGGGCGCGGGGCGCGTCCGACCGCGCGGACCTCCCGGAGCTGCTCGCGCTCGACGCGACCGGGCGGCCCGTCGTCGTCGACGTCGCGCAGGTGCTCGACGACGACGCGATCGTCGCCGCGCTGCGCCACGGCGGCGCCGCCGCGCGCATGACCACCGCCGACCTCGCCCGCGCCTACCACGCGGACCCCGGCCGGTTCGCGGCCGACTTCGCGGCGTTCCGCGAGCTCGTGCCGTTCGGTGCGGTGTCGGCCAGCCCGCGCCGCGGCGTGCGGCTGCTGCTCCTGTGCTCCGAGGTCGCCGCCGAGGCCACCGACACCCTGGGGTTCCTGCGCGGCAGCGAGCACCAGGTCGACGTCCTGCAGGTCGGTGTGGTCCGCGGCGACGAGCGCCGGCTGCTGGAGGTCTCGCCCCTCGCACTGCACGAGGGCTCACGCCGCACGGTCGAGCCGACGGCACTGCGGCTCGTGCGCTCGAGCGAGGCCTTCGCCACCGCGATGGCGTACGAGCCGGACCGCGCCCCCGGTCTGCCCGGCAACCGCAGCCGCTCCCTGCCGACCGGTGAGCTGCGCGCCGTCACGCCACCCGAGCCCACCGAGCCGCCCGCGCCCACGCCCATCGGCCGTCGGGGGACGGTCACCGAGCCGACGCCGTTGCCGTTCCGCACCGCCGGGCCCACGGCGCAGCCTCCCGACCAGCCCGTCGACGCCCCGCGACACGGCGGTCCAGGACGCCCCGACGTCACCGAGTGGCCCCGTGACGCGACCGCACCGCCGACCGCGTCGACGCTCGAGGGCCCGCCCACGCTCACACCCGTCGCCGGTCTGCGCGCAGCCGTCGTCGACGGCGCCGGGGCCCGCCCGGCCGACGCCGACGCGCCGACCCCGCCGCGTGGTCAGCCCGCCGCCACGACCAGCGACGACGTCCGCCGCCCGCCACGGCCCGACTGGCCGTTCCCCGAGCTCGCGATGCTCGCCAAGCGTCGCCGGGCCGTCACGACGCTCGTGTGGGTGCGTGAGCGTCGCGGTCAGCGCTTCGCGGCGCTGCTGCGGTCCGACGGCATGATCGAGCTGCCCGACGGCACCGTCACGCCCGACCCGGACGCGGCCGCTGCCGCACTGTCCGGTGTCGACGGGGTCGACGGCTGGCGCGCGTTCCGGCTCGGCGACGGCGGCCCGACGCTGCAGGAGGCGACGGGCGCGCTGTGACGCGCCGCCGTGAGGCCGCCGATCAGCCCCAGCCGTAGGCGGCGAGCCAGCGCGTCAGCTCGGCGTAGAAGCGCTCGCGCGCGGGCCGTGCGGACAGCGTGAGGTCGTGCATCGCGCCGGCGACGCGCACGGTCGTGACGACGGGCCCGAGCTGCACCGCGCGCCGGGCGATCGCCTCGGTGTCGAGCACGATGTCGGCCGAGCGCATCTCCTCGCTCCAGCGCGGGCTGATGAAGGTCTTGTCGGACAGGGCGGCGAGCACCGGCACGTCGATGTCCAGGCCGCGCGCCACCGCGGCGTGGCCCACGAGGACGGCGCTGAGCCAGCCCGCGCGTACGGGGAACGACGGTGTGGGTCGCCAGCGGGCGTCGACCGTCCAGTCCCCGCCCGTCGCGGCGTCGATGGTGCGCGCGTAGTAACCGGGGTCGATGTTGGGCAGCGGAGCCTTGGGGCTGAAGCGCGCGAGGCGGCTGACGGCGGGCGCGGACAGGTGCCGCGCGAGCGACGAGCCCTGCAGCTCGAGCCACGGCGAGTTCAGGACGAGCCCGCGCACCACCCCCGGGTGCCGCGCGACCCACAGGCTGAGCACGAGCCCGCCCGTGGAGTGGCCCATGAGCATGACGCGTGCGACCGGCCCGAGCTCGGCGCGGATCACGTCGAGCGCCGCACCGATCTCCTCGTCGTACGTGCGCAGGTCGTCGACGTACCCCGGGGTCTGGTGGTCGTGCAGCGATCGGCCGTACTTGCGCAGGTCGAGCGCGTAGAACGCGGCACCCTGCGCGTGCCAGAACCGCGCGAGCGGGGTCTGGAAGAAGTAGTCCGACCAGCCGTGCACGTACAGCACGGCGCGCGCCGGGCGGAGCGTCGGGTCCGGCAGGTGACGCACGAGCGTGGCGGTGACGCGGCCTTCGTCGTCGTCGGCGAGGTCCAGGCGACGGGCCTGGAATCCGTCGCCGAGCGCGTCCGGCCCCCAGTCCGTGGTGAGCAGCCCGCTGTCCCACGTGTCCGGCGGTGCGGGGTCTGCGGGTCCGGCGGGCGGCGTCTCCGCGGCCGCGGCACCCGCGTCGTCGCGCTCGTCCGCCACTGCTCAGACCTCGAGGACGATCTTGCCGACGTGCGCACCGGACGTCATCCGCGCCAGGGCGTCGGCGGCCCGCGCGAGCGGGTAGCGGGAGTCGATGAGCGGTCGCACGCCCGTGCGCGCGAGGAACGCCAGCACCTGCCCGAGCTCGTCGCGCGTCCCCATCGTCGCGCCGATGATGCTGATCTCCTGGAAGAACACCTTGGTGAGCGACGCGGGCTCCGGGTCGCCCGACGTCAGACCCGCCACGACGATGCGCCCGCCGGGCCGCACCGCGCGCACCGAGTGCTCCCACGTCGCGCGTCCGACGGTCTCCAGCACGACGTCGACGCGGCCGACCCGTGCGCCCGGCTCGACGGCCTGGGCCGCGCCGAGGGCCAGCGCGCGCTCCCGCTTGGCGGCGTCACGGCCGGTCACCACGATCTCGAGCCCCGCGGCCGCGCCGAGCTGCACCGCCGCGACCGCGACCCCGCCGCCCGCGCCCTGCACGAGCACCCGCTGCCCGGGCTGCGCCGCCCCGGAGCGGAACAGCATCCGGTACGCCGTGAGGTACGCGGTGGGCACGCAGGCGGCCTCGGCGAAGGTCAGCCCCGCGGGCTTGTCGACGAGGTTCCACGCGGGGACCCGCACCTGCTCGGCGAACGTGCCCGGGTAGCGCTCGGACAGGATCGTGCGCGGCTCGTCGCCCGGGACGTCGCGCCCGTCGGGCCCGCCGACCACCGCGTGCACGACGACCTCGCGCCCGTCGGCTGTGACACCGGCCGCGTCCGTACCGAGCACCATCGGCAGCTGCTCCGCGCGCAGGCCCACACCGCGCAGCGACCACAGGTCGTGGTGGTTGAGCGACGCGGCGCGCACGTCGACGCCCACCCACCCGTCGGGCGCGGCCGGTGCGGGGGCGTCCCCGACCTCCAGGCCGCTCAACGGGTCGTCGGGGGAGAAGGACACGACACGGGCCGACAGCATGCGGCAACGCTAGCCCCCACCCCCGCCCGCGACACCCCACCCCGCCGGACACCCCTCACCGAACACCCGCGAGAGCACACCCGCCCCCCACCGCGAGCCGTCGATCGTGCCCCGCCTCGTGGCGTGAGCCGTCGATCGTGCCCCGCCTCGTGGCGTGAGCCGTCGATCGTGCCCCGCCTCTCGGCGTGAGCCGTCGATCCGGCCCGGGCTGGATCGACGGCTCGCGGATGGGGGAGGCGGAGAGCGGGGTGGGCGGTCGGTTCAGGGGCTGGATCGACGGCTCGCGGATGGGGGAGGCGGAGAGCGGGGTGGGCGGTGACGCGTCCTCAGAGCAGCGGCAGCATGCGTCCCAGGTCGGGCACGGCGTCCGACGTGTACCGGGCCTGCAGCGCGAGCGCGAGCTCGTCGACGTCGTACGGGGCGCGCCCCGCGGCCAGCCGCACCCAGCGCCGCGCGTCGACGACCTCGAGGTCCCAGCCGCCGCGCGCCCGGACGATCGCGAGCAGCTCGTCGGCGACGAGCGCGAGGGCGCCGGGGTCGACGGGGTCGGCGACGCTGTCGCGCCCGCGTGCCCGGCGCACCGAGCGCAGCAGGTCGTCGCCGTGCACGACGAGCTCGACGACCCGCGAGACGACCATCGTCGACAGCCGCACCGGGCCGCGTCGCGCCTGCACGACGGGGTCGCCGGAACCCAGGGCGTCGAGCGTCGCGAACGCCGCCCGTGCGGACGCGGTCACGTAGCCGACGGGGTCCGTGGCGTGCTCCGCGGCGAGCCGGCGCGTCGTCTCCGCGATGTCCGCCGCTCGGTCCGGGTAGGTCCCCAGGTACTCGCCGAGCGAGAGCGGCACGGTGCCGGCGGGCAGCGGCGTGCAGTCGGCGAGCGCGTCCATCGCGCGGCCCAGGTGCGCCCACAGCTCGGTGATGCTCCAGCCCTCGAGCACGGACTCCTCGCGCCCGAGCCGGGGGTCGGCCATGAGACCCACCCAGTCGTGCAGGCGGTCCCACTGGGCGTGCAGGGCGGCGGAGGCGGCGGCGACGTCGACGGGCATGCGCACATCGTGCCGTGCCGGGCGCGCCGACGCGCCGCGACGCCCGCTCCCCGGACGGGTGTCAGCGCGTGCGGACGCCCTCACGCAGGAAGTCCGCGACGTGCCGCCCGACCTGGTCCTCCTCGATGAGGAAGCCGTCGTGCCCGTAGTCGGAGTGCACGTACCGCACGGGCCCGGCGCCGGGGATCGCGGCGGCGACCCGCTCGGACTGCGCCGGCGTGAACAGCCGGTCGGAGTCCACGGCGATGACGAGCGCACGCGCGGTGACCTGCCCGAGCGCGGCCTCGACGCCGCCGCGGTCGCGGCCGAGGTCGTGCGTGATCATCGTGCGCGTCAGCGTCACGTACGAGTTCGCGTCGAAGCGCCGGGCGAGCTTGTCGCCGTGGTGGTCGAGGTACGACTGCACGGCGAACCGCCCCCCTTCGAGCGGGTCCTCGGCGCCCTGCGGGATCCGGCCGAAGCGGGTGTCGAGCTCGACCGAGGACCGGTAGGTCTGGTGCGCGATCTGCCGCGCCAGCCCGAGTCCCACGTGCGGCCCCTCACCGTCGGGGGCGTCGTAGTAGTCGCCGTCGCGGTAACGCGGGTCGGCCTGGATGGCGGCGAGCTGCGTGTGGAACCCGGCGATCTGGTCACCGGACGTCTGCGCGCACGTCGCGATCGCGGCGATCGCGTCGACGCGGTCGGGTGCGGTGGCGGCCCACTCCAGGACGCGGTGCCCGCCCATGGACGCGCCGATGACGAGGGCCCACGAGTCGATGCCGAGCAGGTCGGCGAGGCGGACCTCGGCCGCGACCTGGTCGCGCACGGTGAGCAGCGGGAACCGGCCGCCCCACGGGCGGCCATCGGGCGCGGTGGAGGCGGGGCCCGTCGAACCCTGGCAGCCGCCCAGCGCGTTGGGTGCGACGACGAACCAGCGGTCGGTGTCGATGGGCGCGCCCGGGCCGACCATCGACTGCCACCATCCGGGCGTCGGGTGCCCGGGGCCGGCGTCGCCCGTGACGTGCGAGTCGCCGGTCAGCGCGTGCAGGACGAGCACGGCGTTGCTGCCGTCCTCGTCGAGCTCGCCCCACGTCTCGTAGGCGAGGCGCACGGTCGGCAGCCGGCCACCGGACTCGAGCTTGAGGGGCCCGAGGTCGGCGAACTGCCGGCGGCCCGGGTCGTCGCCGTCGCGCCACGCGGCGGTGGCGGGCACCGGGGGGCGCTGGGCGGGCGGGACACGGCTGCCGAGCGTCGCACCGCGGCGGGCGCGCCGCCCGACGAGCGGGTCCGGCACGCCGACGTCGCCCGACCCCGCACCGGGGTACGCACCCGGCATCGCTCGCCGGTCGGGCGTGCGGTCGGGGGCGTCGGTGCGGGGGTCGGGCTGCGTCATGTGCCGGAGGCCTCTCGTCTCGGGTCCGTCAGCAGGGTCTCAGGCGCGCTTGGCGGCGCGGAAGCCCGCGTCCAGGTCCGCCAGGATGTCATCGATGTGCTCGATGCCCACGGCGAGACGCACGAGACCCGGCGTGACACCGGACTTGAGCTGGTCCTCGGGGGTGAGCTGCGAGTGCGTCGTCGAGGCGGGGTGGATGACGAGCGAGCGCACGTCGCCGATGTTCGCGACGTTGGAGTGCAGCTCGAGCGCCGAGACGAACGCCTGGCCGGCCTCGGTGCCGCCGTCGAGCTCGAACGCGAGGACCGCACCGGCGCCGCGCGGCGCGTACTTCTGGGCGTTGGCGTGCCACGGGCTGGACTCGAGGCCCGCGTAGTGCACGACCCGGACGTCGTCGCGTGCCTCGAGCCACCGCGCGACCTTCTCCGCGTTGGCGACGTGCCGCTCGACGCGCAGCGACAGCGTCTCGATGCCCTGCGCGATGAGGAACGCGTTGAACGGGCTGATCGCGGCTCCGAGGTCACGCAGGAGCTGCACGCGCGCCTTGAGGATGTACGACAGGTTCACGCCGAACGCGCCGCCGACGCCGAGGTCCCGCGCGAACACCAGGCCGTTGTACGACGGGTCGGGGGTGTTGTAGTTCGGGAAGCGGTCGGGGTGCTGCGCGAAGTCGAAGGTGCCGCCGTCGACGATCACGCCGCCGATCGCCGAGCCGTGCCCGCCGAGGTACTTGGTCGCCGAGTGCACGACGACGTCGGCGCCCCACTGCAGCGGGTTGACGAGGTACGGCGTGGCGACGGTGTTGTCGACGACCAGCGGGACGCCGTGCTCGTGCGCGACGCCCGCGACGAGCTCGATGTCGAGGACGTCGGACTGCGGGTTGGGGATGGTCTCGGCGAAGAAGAGCTTGGTGTTCGGGCGGACCGCGTCGCGCCACGCCTGCGCGTCGTGCGGGTCGGTGACGAACGTCGTCTCGACGCCGAGCTTGCGCAGCGAGTGCTCGAGGAGGTTGTAGGTGCCGCCGTAGAGGCTGGGGGACGCGACGACGTGGTCGCCGGCCTCGGCGACGTTGAGGATCGCGAACGTCGTGGCGGCCTGGCCCGACGCGAGCAGCAGCGCACCGACGCCGCCCTCGAGGTCCGCGATGCGGTTCTCGACGACCTCGGTGGTCGGGTTGCCGATGCGCGTGTAGATCGGGCCGAGCTCCTTGAGCGCGAACCGGTCGGCGGCCTGCTGCGCGGAGTCGAAGACGAACGACGTCGTCTGGTAGATCGGCAGCGCGCGGGCGCCGGTCGCGGCGTCGGCGGTCTGGCCCGCGTGGATCTGGCGGGTCTCGAAGCTCCAGCTCTCGTTGCTCATGGTGTGCTCCTCGCCGGCGCTGCCGGTGTTGCGGTGGGTAGGGGACTGTCACCGAGGAGCGCGCCGTCGACGCCCTCCCCGCGGGGGTCAGGGGTGGCGCACGTGCCGGGTCCGGGGCTGCCGCGGTACCTGCGCCCCTCGACGTGGGGCGGGTGCTGCGCGCGGGCAGGCGTGAACGTGCGCCGGGTCAGCGACACATTCGGAGGGACATGTGCAGGAGGCTACGACGCCCGTCCCACTCTCCGACACATGCGTCTCGCCATGCAAGATGGGAGGCGCCAGGGAGTGGTCAGTGGGTGTCGCCCGACCGCAGCTCGGCGGACGACAGCAACCGCCGGAGCAGCTCGACCTCCGTGCGCAGCGCGCGTCGACCCGTGCCGGTGATGCGGACCCACGTCCGGTTGCGCCGGCCGTCCGAGCCCTTGCGCACCGTCACGTGCCCGGCCTCGACGAGCACGGCGAGGTGCCGGCCGAGATTGCCGTCGGTCAGCGCGAGGGCCGACTTCAGGTGGCTGAAGTCGGCCTCCCTGGTCTCGTTGAGGATGGCGAGGATCCCGAGCCGCGCACGCTGGTGGACGGTCTCGTCGAGGTCGGCGAGCGGGTGGCGTGCCCCGCGGTCGTCCGTCACGGAGCGGGGGCCGGGGCGCCGGCGAGGACGCGGCGTTCGCGCTGCCGGGCCCTGGCAGTCATCACCGCGAGCCCGACCAGGAGGAGCGCGAGAACCGTCTGGGTGGGCCATGGGCCGAGGAATCCCGCGTGGTTCTCGAACGTACCGAGGGCTGCGAACGGACTCACGGCCATCAGGACGAGACCGGTGACCCACAGGCTCGGCTCGCGCAGGCGCGTGCCCAGGACCAGCAGGCCGAGCCCGAGGAAGAAGGCGGCCCCGAGGAACGTCACGGCGAGCAGGCCCCAGGGGAAGGTGGCGAGCAGCGCTGCTGACACCAGGGCCATGACTCCCCAGCCGTCGCGGCCGGGTCCGATGCCCGTGAGCCGTCTCCGCACGGCGGAGACGGTCCACAGCACGAGGTAGACGATCAGTGGGAGCAGCGGGAGCAGCGTGCGCGGGTCGTGCGCGACGACGTCCCAGCCGCCGCCCGACCACTCCGTCTCCGTCGTGCGCGCCAGGCGCACGAGGAACAGGACGTCGAGCGCCAGGACGAGTCCCAGCGCGAGCGTGTGGACGAGCAGCGGCGTGGACACGGCGTGACGTGCGGCGCGCTCCCGGCGGGCGAGCTGGTCGACGTACGCGGGGAGCGTCTCGGAGGACATGCGCCGAACTCTGTCAGGCAGAGCAAGAGGCGTCAACGCTCCGCCTCGCAGAGTCCGTCGACAGCGCCGGGGCGCGGAGTGCCGCGTCGGCGCGCGACGCGTCCGACGACGGGCAGGCGGGGGCCGGCGACCGAGGTGCGCGACCCTGGTGGAACGTTCACCCGATCGGCCGCGGCGGTCTGTCCGGGTTGCTCCCGAACCACAACGGTGTGACTTCTGGGACGTGTGTGACAGGTGTTCTCTTGTGGGAAACCCACAGGTAGCGTGCCCAGCGTGCGTGACGCAGGCGTGACACCCGAGGCCCGACCGACCCCCCTGGACGGCGCTGCCGCGGCGTGCGCGCGCGCCTCCCGGCGCCCCGTCGCGCGCGGGGTCGCACGCCGCCTCGCGGTGCTGCCCGTCGGCCTGCTCACGCTCGGTCTCGTCGTCTCCCCGGCCGCCGCGGCACCGTCCGCCGACGACGTGCGCGACGCCCGCGCCGCGGTCGGCCGCGCGCAGCAGTCGGTCGCCCAGATGGAGGTCCGGCTCGCCGAGCTCGCGGCCGCCGCCGAGTCCGCCGAGGTCGCCGTCCAGACCGCCGCGGAGTCCTACACGCAGGCCGTCGCCGACGCGGACGCCGCACGGGCCCGCGCCGCGGACGCCGCCGAGCGCTCCGCGACCGCGGCCGACCAGGCCGAGGAGGCGCGTCGCAAGCTCGTCGCCCTGGCGCGTCAGCTCGCGCGCACCGGCGGGTCGACCGAGCTGCTCGAGGCCGCGCTGTCCGCCGACGGCTTCCAGGACGTCGCGCGCCGCACCACCGCGCTCAACCAGGCCACCGGCAAGGCCGACGAGGCCGTCCAGGAGTACCGCGCGACGCTGCTCGTCGCCGCCACGATGGAGCGCCGGTCCGCCGCGGCTGCGCAGACCGCGCAGGACGCCGCGCGGGCCGCCGAGGGTGCGCTCGACGACGCGCAGCGCGCCCAGGAGGACGCGGACGCGTCCTTCAGCGCCGGTCAGGCCGAGCGCGAGGGCCTCATCACCGCGCTCGCCGCCGCCCGGCAGACCAGCGCCGAGGTCGAGCGCGCGCGCCAGGACGCGATCGACGCCGAGCGCCGTGCTCGCGCCGAGGCCGCCGCGCAGGCCCAGCGCACCCAGCCCGCCGTCCCGGCCGCGCCCGCGGCGACGGGTGGCGCTCCGGCGGCCCCGAGCCGTCCGTCCCCGGGCACCGGGTCGTCGGGCGGCGGTGCACCGGCCCCCGCTCCGGCTCCGGCTCCGGCTCCTGCTCCGGCCCCCGCGCCTGCGCCCGCTCCGGCTCCGGCTCCCGCGCCGGCACCTGCACCGGCGCCGGCTCCCGCTCCGGCTCCCGCTCCGGCTCCCGCTCCCGCTCCGGCTCCCGCCCCCGCGCCGTCCGCGCCGTACGGCCTGGGCACCGGGACGTCGCGGGGCTCGGCCGCGGCCGGCGCCGCGGCCGCCGCGTGGGCGCAGACGAAGGTCGGCATCGCGTACGTCTACGGCGGTTCCGGCCCCGACGGCTACGACTGCTCGGGCCTGACGAGCCAGGCGTGGCGCGCCGCGGGCGTGAACATCAACCGCACGTCGCGCGACCAGTACAAGCAGGTCCTCAAGATCAGCTACGACCAGCTGCGCCCCGGCGACCTCGTGTTCTGGGGCAGCAACGCCTCCGACCCCAACTCGATCTACCACGTCGCGATGTGGGTGGGGAACGGCCAGATCATGGAGGCCTCGCGGCCCGGCGTGCCGCTGCGCGTCACGTCGATGCGGTGGTCCGGCACGATGCCGTACGCGGGGCGCCCCTGACCCTCGGCCCTGACCGGCTCAGGACCCGTCGCGCAGCTCGCCCAGTCGCGTCGTGGCGAAGCTGATCCGGTCGAACTTCACCGCGCACCCTTCACCGGTGGGGGACTGCCCTTCGAAGCCGATCGCGGCCGAGCCTGCAGGGTCCACCAGCGCGAAGTGCCGGATCATCCGCCACAGTGTCCCGTCCAGCGACGCGTGGTACGCGTATGCCTGACCGATCCGGGAGACGCGCAGCCACACCTGGTTCCCGTCGACCGCGAAGGCGTTGGCGTCGTCAGACACCCCCCGGGTGACGACGGAGACGATCAACGCCTCCCCGTCGGGTGAGTACTCGAAGCACAGCTTGCCCCAGTGCCGCTCGTCGACCCACAGCAGCAGGACGCCCGCGTCGAACGTCGCGGCGAAATCCACGGTGACGCGGGCGCTGAGCTGGAAGTCCCCGGCGGGCGGCGTGCCGAGCAGGGTGGCGGCATCGAGGACCGCCTCGGAGTCGGACGAGATCCCACCGCGCGGGTCGATGAAGATGTCGGTGCGCGGTGCGCCGGTCACGTGCACGTCGCCGGACGACTCGTCCACCACCCACGACGAACCGGGCGACGGGGTCAGCGCGAAGGGCACGCCGGGGACGTGCAGCGGTGTCGTCATGTGAACGCTCCTGGGTCGTGGCTGGTCAGCCGGTCGTGAGCCCGCCGACGACCTCGACGCCGGTGCCCTCACCAGCATCGCACCGGCCGCGCGATCCTGGAGCGGCGTGCCTCGCTGCCGGTGCGACCCGCACGTCGGCGGCGGCGACGGCGTCCTCGACGACCGCCCATCCGCTGATCGCGGAGTGCGACGGCAACCACGCTCTCGCGCTGAGGTGCCACCAGAGTCGCCTTGCCCACTAGTAGCTACTGTGCCCTCATGACGACGAGGCGCGCGGTGGCGCTGTACGCCCGGATCTCCCAGGACCGCAGCGGCGACGAGGCTGGCGTGACGCGGCAGTTGAAGGACTGCCGCGCGGAGGCCGAGCGGCGTGGGTGGACGGTGGCCGAGGAGTACGTGGACGACGACGTGTCGGCGTACTCGGGCAAGCGGCGCCCGGCGTACGAGCGGATGCTGCGGGACATCACCGAGGGTCGGCGGGATGCGGTGGTGGTGTGGCACATGGATCGGCTGCACCGACGGCCAATCGAGTTGGAGCAGTTCGTTGCCGTGTGTGACAAGGCGGGGGTCCGCGACCTGGTGACGTTGTCGGGCGAGGTCGACCTGACGAACGGTGACGGCCTGTTGCTGGCGCGGTTCATGTCCGCGGTCGCGGCTCACGAGTCGTCGACGAAGCCGCGGCGGCTCAAGCGAAAGGCGTTGGAGATCGCCGAGACGGGTCGCCCGACAATGGGCGGGCGACGGCCGTTCGGGTTCGCCGAGGACCGGATCACGCACGAGTCGAGCGAGGCCGCCGCGGTGCGGGAGGTGGCGGCGCGGTTGCTGGCAGGGGAGAGCCTGACGTCCGTTACGACCTGGATGCAGGAGTCGGGCGTGCCGACGGTGTCCGGTGCGCCGTGGCGTACGCACTCGGTGCGCCAGGTGGTGACCAACCCGCGGATGTGGGGGATGCGAGTCCACCAGGACCAGGTGATCGGCGAAGGAACGTGGGAGCCGATCTTGACGCCGGAGCAGGGGGAGCGGCTGCAGAGGCTCCTGCTGGACCCCGCGCGGCGCACGAACCGCACCGCGCGGCGCTACCTGCTGTCGGGGATGCTGACGTGCGGGAAGTGCGGAGCGCGGATGGTCTCAGCCCCCCGCGAGGGCGTGCGCCGGTACGCCTGCCGGACCGGCCCCGACCAGCGCGGGTGCGGCGGCATCTACGTCGTGGCCGACCCGCTTGAGCGGCTGGTCGCCGAGGCCGTGCTCCAGCGCCTGGACAGCCCGCAGATGCATGACGCACTGACCGGCAATGAGCACGACGACGCAGAAGTCGCGGCGCTGGCTGCCAAGGTGCAGGACGACGAGCGGCGTCTGCTGGACCTGGCCGACATGTTCGCCAGCGGGGAGATCGAGCGCGTCGGCATGAAGCGCGCCCGCGAGCAGATCACCCCGCGCCTGGAGGCGAACCGGCGCGCACTTGCGGCGGCGAACGGTCGCGATCAGGTGGTCGAGTACGCCGGTCGCGGTGCCGAGCTGCGTGAGGCGTGGGACGGGCTGGACCTGTCGCGGCAGGTGGCCGTGGTCAAGGCGGTGCTAGCCGGCGCGACGGTACTGCCGGCGACGCAGCGTGGCCGGCGTGGGTTCGATCCCGGGCGCGTCGTCCCGGACTGGCGGGCGTGACGCTGCGGGGACGAGCGGGGGCGTGCTCGGCGCTGGCGCGCCGTGCGCGCGCCTCCACCCGTTCCCCGTGGCGAGCATGACCGCCACGTCGGCGAGCACGGTCGTGTCGGTGACCTTCTCCGGTAGGCCCTGTGCTGCGGTCGTGGCGCGCACCCAGGCCGCGATGGTGGCCGGATCGATCGATGACGTCAGCGCCACTGTGCCCACACCGCCGGAGGCCGGTCCCAGTCGGCGACGTCACCCGACCACCAGAATCGTTCGGGGTCGGCGTCCATCGCCTCGCACGCTTGGTCGAGCACGTCATCAAGGCTGCGTCCGCGGATCGTGACCTTCTCCGGCTGGAAGCCCTGGGCGACGTCGTACCGATGCAGCCCCAGCACCCGTGCGGACGGGTCTGAGAACGTCTTGGCGACGTACTTCGACAGGTAGCCCGCGGCGCGGCGCGCTTCCTCACGCGGACCGGACCCCACGGGCATGCCACCGAGCAGCTTGATGTGGACGAACCCGCGACCCCACGCTTCCTCGATAAGGGAGCGCGGGACGTACCGGCCGACAGCGAAGTGCACGTGCAGGCCGTGCCCGGACTTGTGCCACTCCGGCACCCACACGTACGCCAGTCGCTCGCCGTCGAGCCCAGCGCGCAGCGCACGGAAGAACTCCCCGACGTCCGCCCGCACCTGGCGCGAGTCATGGCAGCCCTCGCCTCGATAGGTCAGGGTGCCGAGCCGGTTCAGACGGTTGGCGGCGCAGTAGCGGCGCAGCTTGCCCCGGGCGCGTCGCCCGGCCTCACGCGCAGCGCGGGATGGATCGGTGGCCTCACCGGGGGCGACGCGTGCCGGTGCGCGTCGCGACGAGGCCAGGACGGTGCCGCCGCCTTCGGCAGCATCCGGGTACAGCGAGAACGACCAACCAGTGGGTGGAAACAACGAGACCACTCCGCGCACACGAGACGACCAGGGACGCTGCGCGCGTTCGTTGTCTCGTGTGGTGCGGCGGGCTGACCGGCAGGGTTCCTGGGGCGACCCTGATCGACCCGTCGCTGGCATGTGTCTCGTTGTGGTCCCAGGACGCAGTACGTGCACCAAACCACAGCCGTGCGACTCACCTCAACGAGGTCACCCGTTCGGAGGCGCTGCCGCGGGACCGTTCGTCCTCGCCCGCAGAGCGGGCTGCGGGCGCTGCGTCCCTTGCCCTCGAACCACTCTGGTCGCCTCCCGAGTTACGTTGCGACTTCAAGTCAAGCATCGGCCCCCTCTTCGACAACGGCGTCGGCGTCGCCACGATCGAGCGAGTCGAGGACTGCGCGCATTAGCACTCGGGCGCCGTCGCTGTCGGGCGAGTTGTGCAACCCTTGCTCGAGAACCTCTGCTACCCACGCCGCGCCGTGGCCACCGACCGCCGGAACGAGGTCTTCCATTTCGCCGACGGGCACAAGGTGTATACGCCGGTCAGCGAGTGCTGCGATAATGCGCTCGCATGCGCGGTAAGGGTCGCCCGCTGGCACCGCGGATTTTCCGGAGTTCTTCACGCGATCCCAGCCGTTCTCAATTCGAAGAACGCGGCGTAGGGACTCGATGTTCTTTCGCGTGAGTTCGGGTTCTTCGATTGCATCGAAAGATCGATCTAAGGACTCCTTGACACCCATCTTGCTTGGGTTTCGGTCACCTGAAGTCAATGCAGCATTCAGAATCTTCCAGTCGGTCTCGATAAGACCTGGATCGCCGCCCGCCGACACAAATAGTCGACGTAGCGTCGCCCACTCGTTGAGGGTGTCAAAGTCGCAAATTACCGCTACGGGGACGCTCGCGGCAACAAGCGCCTCCACGGCAGCATGCATTTTGTGCTTACCCCCGCAACTGGTGAATAGGATGTCGGGCCGTCGTGACTCCACCGCTTCGTCTTCAAAAGTGTCCCTGACGGCCGCGAAATACTTGCAATCTGCATCTGCTTCGCAGACTATTACTGCGTCGGTGAAAAGGCCATCCAACAGGTTGGAGTATCGCAGCAATGGGTCTGACCAGAGTTTTCGAACTGCATCGTTGTCGAGAACGGCCGCGTTGTTGATGGTTCGATTCCGCGAGAGTCTGACAAGCGTCGCTGACGCAGAGCTCTCCAGCACCCCATGCACGATTTCCGTACTGTGCGTGCCGACGAGGATGGATCTCTCGGTGGTTGCGGCCTCATCGGCGAGAAGCCGCGCGATATACCTTGCCTGAGGTGGGTGCAAGAAGGCCTCGGGCTCGTCAATCAACGAAATATTCTGGTGGCCGGTGTAAAAGCGGAGCAGCAACCCGAGCATGCTCCGGACTCCATCTCCAACTTGATGGAGCAAGGGAGCCTTTCGGAGTTCGTCGAGGTAAGCGACCGATGGCCGGGGCGAGTCTGGAGGGTCGATATTTCCCACGCGAAACGCCCATTGATTGCCGCCGGACCACGCATCCAGAATTAACCCTGAATTGAACGCTCGACGGCTAATGTCGTTTAGGCGCGTCTCTAGCTCAGGATTTGCATACACGTGATGAAGTGGATGCGAGGGCGAATTTTCATATAGATCCATCGAAGGCGCCGGTTTGCTCGCTTCTAGGCGGCTCTCCGTGTCGGCATGAATCGCGAAATAGCCGCCGACCAGGTGACGGGCGTGCGGGGACGACCACCACTGGCGGATAGAGGAAATCGCTTGGACTCCGTGAACTCCTAGGTGCGCTTGATCGGCTCCCGTCGCCGTCCTAAGAATAGCTCGGTCGGACGCAAACGTTTCAATGAGATCGTCTTCGGAACCAAAGTGCTCTATCTCGGCCTCTCGAATCACGATCCCTGGTTCGCCGGACGACGTCATGAGTTTGATGACGTCCCTGAGTGCCTGGCTCTTGCCTGTGTTGTTTGGTCCGACAATCAGGACAACGCCTGACTCAGGTACGTCAACCGTAGTGCCGTCATTGATCGTTAGCCTCCGGACGACTGCGCGCGCTCGCACTGCGACTCCTGTCTGCCTGGTGAGGCCTATGCAACTGCATCGGGGGCTCGTGTTGCGCGGGGTGTCTTGGCAACTAGTCGCGTTGGCTACGTGGGTCGGGCCGCTGTTACCAGGCCTCGGTGAGTGGGTCGAGGCGGTCGCGGATGCTCTCGACGTCGTCCACCCGGCCGGCGGCGACGTCCATGATGAGGTCGTACGCCTGGTCGTTCGTGGCGGTCAGGCGTGTGCCGTTGACGCCGAGGAAGACGATGGTGCCGGCGAGCGCCAGCCTCTTGTTCCCGTCCACGAGGGCGTGGTTGCGGGTCAAGGAGTGCAGGAGTGCTGCGGCCTTGGTGAGGAGGTCCGGATACGCGTCGGTGCCTCCGACCTGGGTTCGGGGACGGGCTGCGGCGGACTCCACGAGGCCGATGTCCCGGACCACGACGTCGCCAGCGGCCCGTCGTGCGACGACGAGGAGTTCCTCGGCGGTGAGGTAGATCATCGACCGAGGCGCTCGAGCGCTTCGGCGTAGCGGGGCAGCTCGCTGTCCATCACCGCGGTGATGAGGTCGTCGCGCGACGTGCGCTCGATGTAGTCACGGACGGCCTGGCGTGCCACGTCCTGCATCGAGCGGTGCTCGATCTCGGCGCGGCGCCGCAGCGCCTCGGTCTCGGCCGAGTCGAGCCGGAGAGTCATGGCCATGGCCCGACGGTATCAGTGGCGGTATCAACCTGCCATGCCTTGCTCGGCAGGGAGTATCGGCGCGTTGTCGGACCGGCTGCCGCTTGATGCGTTACGCGCGGTGGATCAGCCTGAGGACAGGGCCCGGGAGAGGGCTGGCAGGAAAGTGACAGGTTGGCAAGATGCTGACGCAGTGACGGCTGCGAGCGGGTGTGCCGTCGACGGAACGGCCAAGGCGAAGGCGCGCTACTCAGCACCTACCGAACTCGACGGGGATCGACACGACGCCCCGGAGCATGCCAACCCCCGTCAAGAGGTTCGGCGGACGCGCGCCGCGACGAACCGCTCCACCTCGACAGAACGCACGTGCCTCTGCGGCACCTCTCGGCCCGACAACCTGGCGGACAGGCGCGTGGAACGCGCTGCGGAGCGCTTGACGGCGTCCCGGTCGACGACACGGCGTCCCATCGTCACCTCCCGCGGGCATCCGCGACGAACGCTGCCAGCGCTCCCCAGCAACGTCAGTGCGCGTGGTACCCCGAGTCGATCGCGCGCTGGCGGGAGCGCTCGATCTCGGCCTCCGCGTCGGCGCGGCCGACCCAGTGGGCGCCCTCGACGGACTTGCCCGGCTCGAGGTCCTTGTAGACCTCGAAGAAGTGCTGGATCTCCAGGCGGTGGAAGTCCGACACGTCGTCGATGTCCTGGCGCCACGCGGCCCGCTGGTCGCCCGTCGGGACGCACAGCACCTTGTCGTCACCGCCGGCCTCGTCGCGCATGCGGAACATGCCGAGCGCGCGGCAGCGGATCAGGCAGCCCGGGAACGTGGGCTCCTCCAGCAGGACGAGCGCGTCCAGCGGGTCGCCGTCCTCGCCCAGGGTGCCCTCGATGAACCCGTAGTCGTCCGGGTACCGCGTCGAGGTGAACAGCATGCGGTCGAGGCGGATGCGCCCCGTGGCGTGGTCCACCTCGTACTTGTTCCGCTGACCCTTGGGGATCTCGATGGTGACGTCGAACTCCACTGTGGTTCCCTCCACGCGTCCCCGCCCTTGGCGGTGGGGGTCGATCGGCCTGTGGGCGCGTCGTCGTCCCTGGGCGCCGTTGTCTCGGACAGTAGTCTGACGCACCGGTGCGGCGGTACCGCAGCGGTGCGACGACGAGACGGGTGACGATGGCCACAGCGAGGCGTGTCGCGGGCGTGGGGACGCTCGTGGTGGTGCTCGCCGCCGCGGGGTACGCCACCGCCGACGCGTACGACACCGTGCCCGGCGTCGTCACCCTCGCGCCGCCCGTGCCGGACCCCCTGCCGTTCCCGACCGCGCCCGGGGCGGTCGAGCCGGCGCCCGTCCAGCGTGCGCTCGGTGACCTCGACCCGCAGGTGCCGCTCCCGGCGCCGGACCAGGTGCAGGCGCTCGTCGACGCGCTCGCGGTCGACGCGCGCCTCGGGCCGCACGTGGGCGTCACTGTCGTCGACCAGCTCACGGGTGAGGTGCTCGCGTCGCACGCCCCCGACGAGGGCCTGGTGCCCGCGTCGACGGCCAAGGTCCTCACGGGCATCGCGGCGCTCACCGCGCTGGACCCCGCGGCGACGCTCCCGACCCGCGTCCTGCGTGTGGACGCCGGCACGATCGCGCTGGTCGGCGGCGGGGACATGATGCTCGCGGCCGGTGCCGGCGACCCGTCGGCGACGCACGGGCGCGCCGGCATGGCGGACCTCGCGGCGAGCACCGCGGCGGCCCTCGCGCTGCAGGGCGCCACGAGCGTGCGCCTCGTGGTGGACGACTCGCTCTTCTCCGGCCCGTCGGTCAGCCCCGCGTGGCACCCGGCCAACGTGGGCGAGGGCTTCGTCGCGCCCGTCACCGCGCTCGCGGTCGACGTGGGCCGGCTGCGCGAGGGGGAGTACGCGCCGCGCTCCACCGACCCGTCGATGCAGGCGGCCGAGGTCTTCGCGCAGCGCCTCGCCGAGGTGGGCGTGACGGTCGAGGGACGTCCGACGCGCACGAGCGGCCCGGCCGGCGGCAGCGAGATCGCCCGCGTCGAGTCCGCGCCCGTCGTCGACGTCGTCCACTACTTCCTCGAGACGTCCGACAACTCGATCACCGAGGTCGTCTCGCGCCTGGTCGCGCTGGACGCGGGCCTGCCGCCCAGCTTCGACGGCGCCACGCAGGCGGTGCTGCGCCAGGTCGGCACCCTCGGGATCGACGTGAGCGGTGCGCGCCTCGCCGACGCCTCGGGCCTCGGCGCGGGATCGTCCCTGTCGCCGTCGCTGCTCGCCGACCTCGTACGCCTCACCACCGACCCCGCTCGCCCCGACCTGCGCGACGTCGCCGTCGGCATGCCCGTCGCCGGGCTCAACGGGACGCTCGCGGACCGCTACACGAGGTCCGACGCGCGCGGTCTGGTGCGCGCGAAGACCGGCTCGCTGCCGCGGGTCACCTCGCTGGCCGGGACGGTGCTGGACGCCCAGCGCCGCCAGCTCGTGTTCGCGGTGATGGCCGACCAGACGCCCGAGGGCGGCCAGTGGGCACCGCGCCAGGCGATCGACGGGTTCGTCGCGGCGCTCGCGGCCTGCGGCTGCCGCTGAGCCGGGCCCGCCGCTCCCGACGGCCGGGCCCGCCCCCGGCGTCGCGCGGCCGCGCGGGTTACCGTGAGCCGGTGCAGCCCACCGCGCGAGGTCCCGTCGACTGGCGGGCGGCCGCGCGCCTCGCTGGCCGTGTCGCCGCCCCCGGCCCGGTCGCGGACCGGGCGACGCTCGTGGACCTCGTCGGCGACCTGCGCACGTCGGCGGCCGTCGCCGCGCGGCACGTCGTCGGAGCCACCGGCATGACCCCCGTCGACGGTCGTGACCCCGAGGCGGTCTCGCGCGTGCTCGTCGTCGATCGCGCGCGCTGGGCCGCGGCGAACGCCGAGATGTTCGCGGTCATGGCCGCGCCGCTGGCGACGCGCCGCGACGGCACGCCCGTCGAGGTGCCCGACGCGGCCCGGCTGGCGGCCGCCGCGCAGGTCGGCGGGGTCCTGGCGCTGCTGTCCGGCAAGGTCCTGGGCCAGTACGACCCGTTCACGGCCGCGCCCGGCGAGCCCGGGCGGCTGCTGCTGGTGGCGCCCAACGTGCTCGCGACGCAGCGGCAGCTCGGCGTCGACGGGCACGACTTCCGGCTGTGGGTCGCGCTGCACGAGCAGACGCACGCCCTGCAGTTCGCTGCCGCACCCTGGCTCGCGGACCACCTGCGGGCACGCTCCGCCGAGCTGCTGTCCGACCTCGCGGACCTCGCGCCGGGCGCCGAGCGCGACCGCTCGGCGCTGCCGCACCTCGAGGACCTCCTGGGGGCCGTCGTGCGCGCGGTGCGCGACGACGGCGACGTCGGCGTCCTGTCGCTGCTGACCGAGCGCCAGCGCGCGGTGTTCGACGAGGTCGGCGCGGTCATGGCGCTGCTCGAGGGCCACGCCGACGTGATGATGGACGAGGTCGGGCCGCGCGTCGTGCCGACCGTGCGGTCCATCCGCAAGGCGTTCGAGCGCCGCCGCGACGCCGGCGCGCGCGCCAAGGGACTGGACCGGGCGCTGCGGCGCGTGCTGGGGCTCGACCTCAAGCTCGCGCAGTACCGCGACGGTGCGGCGTTCGTGCGCGGCGTGCGCGGGCAGGTCGGGCTCGACGGCCTCAACGCGGTGTGGAGCGGTCCGACGAGCCTGCCGAGCGCCGCCGAGATCGCGGACCCGGCGGCGTGGGTGCGGCGGGTGCACGGATGACCGCCCGCGCGTGAGCGGGCCGTCGCCCGCCGTCGCGGCCGTGCGGGTCGCGGTGCGCCGTGCGCTCGCCGACGTGCCGCCCGGCGCGACCGTCCTGGTGGCGTGCTCCGGCGGGGCGGACTCGCTCGCGCTCGCGGCCGGCCTGGCCTGGGAGGCACAGGACGGCGGGTGGCGCGCCGGCGCCGTGGTCGTGGACCACGGCCTGCAGGACGGGTCGCACGACGTGGCGCAGGAGGCCGCCGCCGCGTGCCGTCGGCTCGGGCTCGACCCCGTGCGGGTGGTCCGTGTCGACGTCGGCACCGCCGGCGGCCCCGAGGCCGCGGCCCGCAGCGCCCGCTACGCGGCGCTCGACGCGGCCGCCGACGAGCTCGACGCCACGGCCGTGCTGCTGGGGCACACGCTCGACGACCAGGCCGAGACGGTCCTGCTCGCGCTCGCGCGCGGCTCGGGGGAGCGGGCCCTGGCGGGCATGCGACCCGTGCGGGGGCGCCTGCGCCGGCCGCTGCTCGCGCTGCGACGCACCGACACCGAGGCGGCGTGCGCGGACCAGGGCCTCGACCCGTGGCACGACCCGACCAACGGGCGCCACCCGACGGCCGACGTGCCGGCCGGGCTCCCGCTGCGCAGCCGCGTGCGGACCGAGGTGCTGCCCGTGCTCGAGGACGTCCTCGGCCCCGGGGTCGCGCAGGCGCTGGCCCGCACGGCCGACGCGCTCGCCGACGCCGCCGACGCGCTGGACCAGGCCGCCGCGCGCGTGCTCGCGGCCGCGTGGGGTGCGACGCGCGAGATGGCCGGACCGGGCGCCGTGGGTGCGGACCGGCCCGCCGCGGGCGAGGGGCAGCCGGGCCCCGTCGAGCCCCTCGTCCTGGACGTCGGGCCGCTCGCCGACGCGCCCGCGGCCGTGCGGCGGCGCGCGCTGCACGACGCCGCGGTACGCGCCGGGTGCCCGCCGGGAGCGCTCGCGCGGGTCCACGTGCTGGCCGTCGAGTCGCTGGTCACGCGCTGGCGCGGGCAGGGGCCCGTGCACCTGCCGGGCGGCCGGACCGCGTCCCGCGCGTGTGGCAGGCTCTACCTCGGCCGGCCGGACGCGGACGGAGGGCCGGACGCGGGAGGCGGTCGCCCGCCGGGTGATCCCGGGCGGCGGACCGACGGACACGACGACCAGGAGTGAGCTGTGGACGCGGCGGACATGGGTGACGACCTCGAGCGGGTGCTGCTGAGCGAGGAGCAGCTCCACGCGCGTCTGGACGAGATGGCGGCGCAGATCGACGCCGACTACGCGGGCGAGCCGCTGCTGCTCGTCGGCGTGCTCAAGGGCGCGGTGATGGTGATGGCGGACCTGGCGCGCCGGCTGCGCGGCGACGTCGCGATGGACTGGATGGCGGTGTCGTCCTACGGGTCGGGCACCAAGTCGTCGGGGGTCGTGCGGATCCTCAAGGACCTCGACACGGACCTCACGGGCCGTCACGTGCTCATCGTCGAGGACATCATCGACTCGGGGCTGACGCTGTCGTGGCTGCTGTCGAACCTGCGTTCGCGCGGGCCGGCGTCGGTCGAGATCGCCACCATGCTGCGCAAGCCCGAGGCCGCGAAGGTCGACGTGCCGGTGCGCTACGTGGGCTTCGACATCCCGACGGAGTTCGTCGTCGGGTACGGCCTGGACTACGCCGAGCGGTACCGCAACCTGCCGTTCGTCGGCACGCTCGCGCCGCACGTCTACCAGTCCTGACCCCTCGGCGCACCCGCACGGCACCCGCGGCGTCGGGGCCTGTGCCCTGGGCGAACACCACCGGGTACCGCCAGGTCCAGCGTGTACTTTCAAGGGCAGTGTCCCGTCGAGCGGAGGATGAGGGGCCACGCCCCGATCGCCCATGAACGTCAAGCGTCTCTTCCGCGGCCCCTTCATCTGGGTCGCCCTGGCCGTCGTCCTGCTCGTCGCGGCGTACGGCATGCTCCAGGCCCCGCCCGTGCGGCAGGTCGACACGTCCGCAGGCCTCGAGCTCCTCCACGACGGCAAGGTCGAGCAGGTCCTCGTCACCGAGGGCACCCAGCGCGTCGACCTCACGCTGAGCGAGGCCTACGACCCGGACCCCGACGAGGAGGGTGACCTGGGCAAGCGGGTCTACTTCTTCTACGTCACGCCGCAGGGCCCGCAGGTGATCGACGCGATCACGGCGGCCGACCCGAAGGACGGCTTCACGTCCAAGGTCCCGCAGCCGACGTGGTGGGGCAGCCTGCTGACGCTCGTGCTGCCGTTCATCATCATCCTGGGCCTGTTCTGGTTCCTCATGTCCAACATGCAGGGCGGCGGCTCGAAGGTCATGAGCTTCGGCAAGTCCAAGGCCAAGCTCGTGAGCAAGGAGTCGCCGAAGGTCACGTTCGCGGACGTCGCGGGCGTCGACGAGGCGGTCGAGGAGCTGCAGGAGATCAAGGAGTTCCTCTCCGAGCCCAGCAAGTTCCAGGCCGTCGGCGCCAAGATCCCCAAGGGCGTGCTGCTGTACGGCCCTCCCGGGACGGGCAAGACGCTGCTGGCGCGCGCGGTCGCGGGCGAGGCGGGCGTGCCGTTCTACTCGATCTCCGGCTCGGACTTCGTCGAGATGTTCGTCGGCGTCGGCGCCAGCCGTGTGCGCGACCTGTTCCAGCAGGCCAAGGAGAACAGCCCGGCGATCATCTTCGTCGACGAGATCGACGCGGTCGGCCGCCACCGCGGCGCCGGCCTGGGCGGCGGGCACGACGAGCGCGAGCAGACGCTCAACCAGATGCTCGTCGAGATGGACGGCTTCGACGTCAAGACCAACGTCATCCTCATCGCGGCGACCAACCGCCCCGACATCCTCGACCCCGCGCTGCTGCGCCCCGGCCGGTTCGACCGGCAGGTCGCCGTCGAGCCGCCGGACCTCAAGGGCCGCGAGCGCATCCTCACGGTGCACGCGCAGGGCAAGCCGATGGCGCCGGGCGTCGACCTCGCGGTCGTCGCGCGCCGCACGCCGGGCTTCTCGGGTGCCGACCTGGCCAACGTCCTCAACGAGGCGGCGCTCCTGACCGCGCGCAAGGGCGCGCAGGTCATCGACGACCACGCGCTCGACGAGGCCATCGACCGCGTCATCGCCGGCCCGCAGAAGCGCACGCGCGTCATGAACGTCAAGGAGCTGAAGATCACCGCGTACCACGAGGGCGGGCACGCCCTGGTGGCCGCGGCGCTGCGGTA
Organism: Cellulomonas flavigena DSM 20109; assembly: GCF_000092865.1. Lineage (GTDB taxonomy): Bacteria > Actinomycetota > Actinomycetes > Actinomycetales > Cellulomonadaceae > Cellulomonas > Cellulomonas flavigena. Next base: position 674,664 of record NC_014151.1, read on the forward strand.
CACCGACCCGGTGACCAAGGTGACGATCCTGCCGCGCGGGCGCGCGCTGGGCTACACGATGGTCATGCCGATGGAGGACAAGTACTCCACGACGCGCAACGAGCTGCTCGACACCCTCGCCTACGCGATGGGCGGGCGCGTCGCCGAGGAGCTCGTGTTCCACGACCCGACGACGGGCGCGAGCAACGACATCGAGAAGGCCACCGCGACGGCCCGCAAGATGGTCACGCAGTACGGCATGAGCGCGCGCCTCGGTGCGATCAAGCTCGGCCAGGAGTCGTCCGAGGTCTTCCTGGGCCGGGACGTCGGCCACCAGCGGGACTACTCCGAGGACGTCGCGGCGTCCATCGACGTCGAGGTGCGCGAGCTCATCGAGCGGGCGCACGACGAGGCCCGCGACATCCTCGTCGAGTACCGCGAGGTCCTCGACACGCTCGTGCTCGAGCTCCTGGAGAAGGAGACGCTCAACCAGGAGCAGCTCGCGGAGATCTTCCGTCCGATCGTCAAGCGCCCGCCGCGTGAGGTCTGGATCTCGGGCGACGACCGCACGGTCGACCGCGGCCCCGTCATGACGCCGGCCGAGGAGGCCGTGCGCGACGGGCAGCCGGTGGTGCCGCAGGACGAGGCCGCGGCCGCGCACGCCGAGCACCCGGCGGACGCCGTCGTGGAGCTCCCGCCGACCGGGACTCCCGACACGGACGGGACGCACTGACGTGGGTGACGCACCTGTGGGTACGCCGGGCACGCCGCCGGCCTCGACGATCACGCGGACGCAGGGCCACGGCGGGCGCGCGATCGCACCGTTCGACGAGGAGCGCGCCGCGCGTGCCGTGCGCGAGCTGCTCCTGGCGGTCGGCGAGGACCCGGACCGCGAGGGCCTGCAGGAGACGCCGGCGCGCGTCGCCCGGGCGTACCGCGAGATCTTCGCGGGCCTGACGATGGACGCGCGCGACGTGCTGACGACGACCTTCGACCTCGGGCACGAGGAGATGGTCATCGTGCGGGACATCGAGGTGTACTCCACGTGCGAGCACCACCTGGTGCCGTTCCACGGCGTCGCGCACGTCGGCTACATCCCCGGTGCGGACGGTCGCATCACGGGGTTGTCGAAGCTCGCGCGGCTCGTCGACGTGTACGCGCGCCGCCCGCAGGTGCAGGAGCGCCTCACGTCCCAGGTCGCCGACGCGCTCGTCGAGGTGCTCGACCCGACGGGCGTGCTGGTCGTCGTCGAGTGCGAGCACCTGTGCATGTCGATGCGCGGCGTGCGCAAGCCGGGCTCGCGCACGGTGACGTCGGCGGTGCGCGGTCAGATGCGGGACGTCGCGACGCGCGCCGAGGCCATGAGCCTGCTCACGGCGCGCTGACGGGAGGGCGCGTGGACACGCGGACGGGCGACCACACCGCGGCCCCCGGTGGGCCGCGGCTGACCGCGCTGCCGGCCCACCTGCGCGCACCCGCGCGGACGCTCGTCATGGGCGTCGTCAACGTCACGCCGGACTCCTTCTCCGACGGCGGTCGCTGGTTCGACCCCGACGCGGCCGTCGCCCGCGGGCTCGCGCTGCTCGACGAGGGCGCCGACCTGCTCGACGTCGGCGGCGAGTCCACCCGGCCCGGTGCGCCGCGGGTGCCCGCGGCCGACGAGCTCGTGCGCGTGCTGCCCGTCGTCGAGCGGCTCGTCGCGCACGGCGCGGCCGTCAGCGTCGACACCACCCGCGCAGCGGTCGCCGAGCAGGCCGTCGAGCGCGGTGCCGTGCTCGTCAACGACGTCTCGGGCGGCATGGCCGACCCGGGCATGGCGGCCGTCGTCGCGCGGACCGGTGCGGCGTACGTCGCGATGCACTGGCGGGGGCCGTCGGACGTGATGGACGACCACGACCGGTACGACGACGTGGTCGCGGACGTGCGCCGCGAGCTCGCCCAGCGTGTCGCGGTGCTGCGGGACGCCGGAGTGCGCGACGACCAGGTCGTGCTGGACCCGGGTCTCGGGTTCGCCAAGACGGGGGAGAGCAACTGGCCGCTCCTGGCGCGCCTGCCGGAGCTGCTGGCCGACGGCTTCCCCGTGCTGGTGGGGGCGAGCCGCAAGCGGTTCCTCGGGCACCTGCTGGCGGGTCCCGACGGCACACCCGCGCCCCCCGAGGCGCGCGACGAGGCGACCGCGGCCGTCACCACGCTGGCCGCGGCTGCGGGAGCATGGGCCGTGCGCGTGCACGAGGTGGGGGCGTCGGTCGCCGCGGTCCGGGTCGCCGCGCGCTGGCGGGCCGCGCAGGGCGAGGCAACGGCACGGCGCGCGACGTCGCGCGCCGGACAAGGAGGAGCACGGTGAACGTGCAGGACGACACGTACGACGAGGCGGGGCGGCGGTGGGACCAGATCCGCCTCACGGGTGTGTCCGCCACCGGGTACCACGGGGTGTTCGCGCACGAGCGGCGCGAGGGGCAGACGTTCGTGGCCGACGTCGTGCTGCACGTCGACACGCGCCGCGCCGCCGCGAACGACGACCTGGCGCACACCGTCGACTACGGCGAGGTCGCGCTGCTCGTCGCGGCCGTCCTGTCGGGCGAGCCGGTGGATCTCGTGGAGACCGTCGCCGAGCGGATCGCGGCCACCGTGCTCGCGCGGCCCGGCGTCCACGCCGTCGACGTCGCGGTCCACAAGCCGCAGGCGCCCATCACCGTGCCGTTCGGGGATGTCGTCGTCTCGATCCGCCGCGACCGCAGCAAGCTCCCCGCGGCCGAGCCCTACCGGCCGGCGACGGGTCAGGTGCGCCGCCCGGCGGACCCCGAGCAGCAGCACCCGCGCACCGCACCGCTGCCGCTGACGGACGTCGCGCCGGCGTTCGCGTCGGTGGACGTGGTGCACGCGGACCCGCCGTCGGCCGCCACGGCGACGAGCCCGTTCGCCCCGACCTCGTCGGACCCCGTGCCGTCGACCCCGACGCCGTCCAGCCCGTTCGCCCCCACGTCGGTGGGCCCGGTGCCGTCGGCCCCGACACCGGCCGCGCCGGTCCCGGCCGGCCCGTTCGCCCCGCCGCCCGCGCCCGCGCCGCTCGCCGCGCCGCCGCTGCCCTCGCACCTGCCGGGGCCGCCGCCCGCCGCCCCTGCGGCGCCGGTGACGTCGCCCGCGGGCCCCGACGGGCCGGGCTCCGTCGTCGTCGGCCCCGCTCCCACCGGTGCCGTGCCGACGGGCGTCGTGCCGGCGGTCGGGATCGCGGCGGGCCCCGTCCCCGCGCACGTGCCGGTGCCCGACGCGGCGCGCACCGAGCTCATGGCCCCGGTGACGGACGTCGTCGACGCCGAGATCGTCCTCGACGCGCTCGACGAGCCGCCCGCGCAGCCGGTGCGCGCCGTGCTGGCGCTGGGGTCGAACATCGGCCCCGCGCAGGAGACCCTGCGGCAGGCCGTTGCCGACATCGCCGCCACACCCGGCGTGGAGGTCGTCGCGGTGTCGCCGCTGGCGCGCACGGCCGCCGTCGGCCCGGAGCAGCCCGACTTCCTCAACGCCGTCGTCCTGGCGCGCACCACGCTGTCGCCGCGGGACCTGCTGCGGGCCGCGCACGCGGTCGAGGACCGGCACGGGCGCGAGCGCCACGAGCGTTGGGGGCCGCGCACGCTCGACGTCGACGTCATCGTGCACGGCGACACGCTCGCGGTGACGGACGACCTGGAGCTGCCGCACCCCCGCGCGCACGAGCGGGCGTTCGTGCTGCAGCCCTGGGCGCAGATCGACCCCGAGGCGCAGCTGCCGGGCCTCGGCGGCGGCCCGGTCGCGCAGCTCGCGGCCACCGCGCCCGACCGTGACGGTGTGCGGTGGATGGCGCTCGACTGGCTGACGGCTCCGGTGCCGGCCGCGAACCCGGAGCCGGACAACGCGAGCCAGGGCGAGGCGCACCTGCCGTGAGCGCGACCCGCGTCCGCACGCTCGTCCTGGTCGCCGTGGGTGTCGCGGCGGTGACCTGGTGGGTCATGCAGATGGCCGTGGGCCGCGGCGCCGCGACGCCGCCCGACGTGCCGTGGCTCGTGGTGGCGGTCGAGCTGCTGATCGGTGCGGTGGTGCTCTCGATGGGCTGGGCGGTGCGGCAGTACCAGCGCGGGAAGCGTCCGACGCTCGACCCCGTCCGGGCGGCCCGCACGGCGGTGCTCGCCAAGGCGTCCTGCTACACCGGTGCGCTGCTCACCGGCTGGTACGGCGGGCAGGCGCTGTCGCTGCTGACCGACGCCGACGTGCCGGGCAGCCTGGAACGGGCGGCGGCCGCCGGCCTGGCGACCCTCGGCGCCGTCGTCCTGGGTGCCGTCGGGGTCGTCGTGGAGCACTGGTGCCGGATCCCGCCGCCCGACGCCGAGGGGTCGGGGCTGGGACGCGCCGCGGACCTCGACCCGTCCGCGGGCTGACGCGGGGGACGCCGCCGCGGCGACCACCCCGAGATCCGCCGTACGACCGACCCGGCGCACCCGGTGCGTGCGGGAGGATGAGCCCATGACCACCCACCCCGAGGCGCCGGCCCCCGGCGCCGACCCGTTCGAGCTCCACGACGTCGAGTGGACCGCCGTGTCGCCCCGCCTGGCGACGGCGCGCATGGTCGTGCTGGGCATCTGGGCGGTGGTGCTGCTGGTCCCGACGGTCGCTGTCGCGGCACTCGTCGGCGTCGCCTGGGTCTGGGCGTTCCCGGGGGCGCTCGCCCTGCTGCTGCTGTGGAGCGCGCTGCTGATCCACCGCCAGGTCCGTGCGCTGCGCTATGCCGAGCGCGCCGACGACCTGCTCATCCGCCGCGGCATCCTGCTGCGCTCACTGGTCGTCGTGCCCTACGGCCGCATGCAGTTCGTCGACGTGAGCTCGGGCCCGCTCGCGCGGCGGTTCGGCATCGCGACGGTGCAGCTGCACACCGCGGCGCCGGGCACGGACGCCACGATCCCCGGCCTGCCGCCGGCCGAGGCGGCGCGCCTGCGCGACCGGCTCGCGTCGCGCGGTGAGGCCCGGCTGGCGGGCCTGTGAGCACGGCCCTGAACCCCGTGCCGGAGTCCGCCGGCGAGGAGAGCTACGACTGGCGGCGGCTGCACCCGGTGACGCCGGCGCTGCGCGGCTGGAAGGTGCTGGTCGCGTTCGTCGCGGTCGTCGGGTTCCAGATGTCCGACACGCTGCGCCAGGTCGCGGACGCGCTCGGGCCCGGCCGTGCCTGGCTCCTGGTCCTGGGCGCCGTCGTGCTCGTCGGCGTCGTCGGGTTCGTCTACTCCGCGCTGGCGTGGCGCGTCATGCGGTACGCGGTGACTGACAGCGCCGTGCACCTGCGCACGGGACTGGTGTTCCGGCAGCAGCGGCAGGCGCGGCTGGACCGCCTGCAGGCGGTCGACGTCGTGCAGCCGCTGCTCGCCCGCCTCCTGGGCCTCGCGCAGCTGAACCTCGAGGTCGCCGGCGGTGCCGGGTCGGCCGTGCAGCTCGCGTTCCTGCGGGAGTCCGAGGCCACCGCCCTGCGTGCGCAGATCCTGGCGCTCGCGGCGGGTGTCGGGCCGACGTCCGCGGGGGCCGTCCCGGCCGCCGCCCCCGGGACCGGGCCCGCGCAGTACAGCCCGCCCGCGCAGGACGGCGTGCCCGCGCAGGAGGGTGCTGTCGTCCCGGTCGCGGCGCCGGTCTACGCCGCCGCCCCCGAGCGGCAGGTGTACGAGCTGCCGATGCCGCGGCTCATCCGCTCGATCCTGTGGTCCGTGCCGCCGTGGTTCCTCGTCGCGCTGTTCGGTGCGCTCGTGGTCGTCAGCATCGTCGTGGGTGACGTCAGCGGCCTGTTCGTCATGGTGCCGGCCGCGCTCGGCGCCGGCGGGTACGTCTGGAACCGCATCAACTCCGGGGCGACGTTCCGCGCCGCGGCGTCCCCGGACGGCATCCGGCTGCGCCACGGCCTGACGGAGACCCGCACGCAGACCGTCCCCCCGGGTCGCGTGCAGGCCGTGCGCCTCACCCAGGGTCCGCTGTGGCGGCGCCACGACTGGTGGCAGGTCGAGATCAACGTCGCCGGCTACGGCGCGACGACCGACGCGCAGAAGGGCTCCACGCTGCACCCCGTCGCGACGCGCGCCGAGGCCGCGGTCGCGCTGTGGCTCGTGCTGCCGGACCTGGGCGTCGACGACCCGGTGGCGGCGCTCGACGCTGCGCTCGCGGGCCGGGACGACGACGGCGGCTTCACGCCCGCGCCGCGCAGCGCCCGCTGGGTCGACCCCTTCAGCCGCCGCCGTCACGGCGTGCTCGTCACGCGGACCGCGCTGGTCATGCGGTCGGGCCGGCTGTGGCGCACGGTCGTCGTCGTGCCGCACGAGCGCACCCAGAGCCTCGGCCTGGAGCAGGGGCCGCTGCAGCGTCGCCTGGGTCTGGCGACGTTCGTCGCGCACTCGACGCCGGGCCCCGTGGCGCCGCGCGTCCAGCACCTCGAGGCGCACGTCGCGGCCGCCCTGCTCGAGGAGCAGTCCGAGCGTGCCCGTCAGGCGCGCGCGGTCGCCGGGCCGGAGCTCTGGATGCGCGCCGCGACGGCGGACCTCGGCACGGGCGTCGCGGGCACGCACGCCGCGGTGGACGCCGACGCGCCGCAACCGGTGCCGCCGGCGCCCGCTCCGGTCCAGGTGCCCACCCACCAGCCGTCGGCACCCGCCCCGGGGGAGCCGCAGGCGTGAGCGCCGACCCCGCGTCCCGCCCGGGGCGCCTCGGCGTCGGTGTGGTCGGCGCGGGGCGCGTCGGCGCGGTGCTCGGCAACGCGTTGCGCGGGGCGGGGCACCCGGTGGTCGGCGTCTCGGCCGTGTCGGCCGAGTCCCGCGAGCGGGCCGCGACGCTGCTGCCGGGCGTGCCGGTGCTCGACGTCCCGGAGGTCGTGCGGCGGGCCGAGCTCGTGCTGCTCGCGGTGCCGGACGACGCGCTGGCGCCGCTCGTGCAGGGCCTGGCCGACACCGGTGCGTGGCAGGCGGGCCAGATCGCCGTGCACACGTCGGGAAGGTTCGGGGCCGACGTCCTCGCGCCGGCGCGCGCGGTCGGTGTGATCCCGCTCGCGCTGCACCCGGCGATGACGTTCACGGGCACGTCGCTGGACCTGGCGCGGCTCGTCGGGTGCGCGTTCGCCGTGACGGCGCCGGCGCCCGTGCTGCCCATCGGGCAGGCGCTCGTCGTCGAGGTCGGCGGCGAGCCCGTCGTCGTCGCCGAGGAGCAGCGCCGCCTCTACCACGCGGGCCTCGCCCACGGTGCGAACCACCTGGTGGTGCTGGTCGCGCAGGCGGCGCAGGCGCTGCGCGCGGCGGGCGTCGGGGAGCCGGGCCGGGTGCTGCGGCCCCTGCTGGAGGCCGCGCTCGACGGAGCGCTGCGCGCCGAGGACGCCGCCGGCACCGACGGCCCGGGTGCGATCTCCGCCCTCACCGGCCCTGTGCGGCGCGGCGACGCCGGCACGGTGGCCGACCACCTGGCCGTGCTGGGGGCGCTGGGCGCCACGAGCGGTGCGGTGGACCTCGCGGCGGGTTACGGTGCCCTGTCACGCGCGGCGGCGGCACGCGCCCTCGGCGCGGGCCTCACCGGCCCGGACGCCGTGCAGCGCGTGCTCGACGCGCTCGCGGGCATCAACGGGCCGCCGGCGACGTTGCAGCAGGAGGACGACGGCCCGCCGCACCCTGGTGCCGGGTCGACCGACGACGGCGGTACCCCGCCGCAGGAGGACGCATGAGCACCATCCACCCCGCGCTGGTGCGCGACCGCGACGCGCTCGCGGCCGCGCTCGCCCCGCAGGACGCCGCGACGCTGCCGCGGTCCGAGGACGACGGTGCGCGGCGGCCGTACCGGCGAGCCGTGGTCATGACCATGGGCGCGCTGCACGCCGGCCACCTCGCGCTGGTGGAGCACGCGCGGTCGCTGGCGGACGTCGTGGTCGTGACGATCTTCGTCAACCCGCTGCAGTTCGGCCCGAGCGAGGACCTCGCGCGCTATCCGCGCGACCTCGAGGGCGACCTCGCGCTGCTGTCGGGCCCGGGCCTGCTGCGTGCCCAGGACGTCGTGTTCGCGCCGACGGTCGACGTGGTCTACCCCGACGGCGACCCGGCGGTCCGCGTCACGGCGGGGCGCGTGGGGGAGGTGCTCGAGGGGCGGTCACGGCCGGGCCACCTCGACGGCGTGCTGACGGTCGTGCTCAAGCTGATGCACCTCACGCGGCCGGACGTGGCCGTCTTCGGCCAGAAGGACGCACAGCAGGTCGTGGCGGTGCGGCGCATGGTCCGCGATCTCGACGTGCCGGTGGACGTCGCGGTGCACCCGACGGTGCGCGAGCGCGACGGTCTGGCGCGCTCGAGCCGCAACGCGTACCTGTCCGCGGAGGAGCGGGCACGGGCGCTCGCGCTGTCCGCCGCGCTCGACGCGGGCCGGCGGGCCGCCGAGGCGGGGGAGGGCCCGGACGCCGTGGTCGCCGCCGCGCGCGCGGTGCTCGGCGAGCGCCTCGCGGACGACGACGCCGTGGACTACGTGGCGCTCGTCGACTCCGCGACGCTCGAGGAGGCCGGGCCCGGCACGGGTGAGGCGCTGCTGCTGCTCGCCGCGCGCGTGGGCGCGACGCGGCTCATCGACAACCTGCCGCTGACGCTCGGGGGCGTCGCGGCACCGGGGACCGCTGCGTCCCAGCACCGTACGGACGGAGGTGCCGCGTGACGACGCTGCAGCGCACGATGATGACCGGCAAGGTGCACCGCGCGACGGTCACCGCCGCCGACCTGCACTACGTCGGGTCGATCACGATCGACGCGGACCTGCTCGAGGCCGCGGACATCCTGCCCGGGCAGCAGGTGGACGTCGTCGACGTCACCAACGGTGCGCGGCTGACGACGTACGCGATCGCGGGCGAGCCGGCCGGCGGGCAGGTCTGCGTCAACGGCGCGGCCGCGCACCTGGTGCACCCGGGTGACGTCGTCATCGTCATCGCGTACGGCACGATGTCGGACGCGGAGGCGCGCACGTACACGCCGCACGTCGTGCTGGTCGACGCGGACAACCGGCCCGTCGACGTGGGCGACGACCCGGGGCAGGTGCCCGAGGAGTGGACGGAGCGCACGGGGCTCGTCGCCTCGGGCGTGCCGCTGGCGGACGCGCGCGCCGCCCTCGACGCGTCCCGCTGACACCCGCTGGTCACGTCCGCCGTCCGGGGCGGGCGCGCGAGTAGGGTCCCCCCGTGCTCGTGCTGCCCGACCTGCCGCCCGTCCGTCTCGCCACCCGCCTCGCGGCACCCGAGCCGGGGTGGACGGTGCACGCCGACGCGGTGGTCGTCGGCTCGGGCATCGCGGGCCTGACGGCGGCCCTGGAGCTGCGCACGCGCGTGGGGCGCGTGCTGCTGGTGACCAAGGGCGTGCTGTCGTCGGGGTCGACCGTGTGGGCGCAGGGCGGCATCGCCGCGGCGCTGGACCCCGCGGACTCCCCGGCGGCGCACCTGCGGGACACGCTCGCGGCGGGCGGCGGGCTGTGCGACCCGCGCGCCGTCGAGACGCTGGTGACCGAGGGGCCGCGGCGGGTGCGGGAGCTCGTCGCGCGCGGCGCGGTGTTCGACACGACGCCGGACGGCGCGATCAGCCTGACGCGCGAGGGCGGTCACCTCACCGACCGCATCGCGCACGCGGGCGGTGACGCGACGGGCGCGGAGATCTCGCGGGCGCTCGTGGCGCAGATCGAGGCGGTGCGTGACGACCCGGGTATCGAGGTGATCGAGCACGCGCTGGTGCTCGACGTGCTGACCGGCGCCCCGGACCCGGGTGGCGCACCCGGCCCGGTGGCGGGTGTGACGCTGCACGTCATCGGCGAGGGATCGCGCGACGGGGTGGGTGCGGCGCTGGCGCCGGTGGTCGTCCTGGCGACAGGCGGGATCGGGCAGGTGTACCGCTCGTCGACCAACCCGGTGCAGGCGACGGGAGACGGCATCGCCGCGGCGCTGCGGGCGGGCGCCCTCCTGGGCGACCTCGAGTTCGTGCAGTTCCACCCCACGGTGCTGTGGCTGGGCACGGGCGTGAAGGGCCAGCTCACGCTGGTCAGCGAGGCCGTGCGCGGTGAGGGCGCGCTGCTGCTCGACACCGACGGTGTGCGGTTCATGCCGGACGAGCACGAGCTCGCCGAGCTCGCGCCGCGGGACGTCGTCGCGCACGCGATCGTGCGCCGCATGGCGGCGACGGGGTCGGACCACGTGTGGCTCGACGCGCGCCACCTGGGCACGGAGTTCCTGCGGCGACGCTTCCCGACGATCTGCGAGCGCCTCGCGGAGCACGGCATCGACCCGGGGAACGACCTGGTCCCGGTCGCGCCGGCGCAGCACTACCACTCCGGTGGCGTGGTGACCGACCTCGACGGGCGCTCGTCGATCCGCGGCCTGTACGCGGTGGGCGAGGTGGCGTGCACGGGCGTGCACGGCGCGAACCGGCTGGCGTCGAACTCGCTGCTCGAGGGCCTGGTGTTCGCGCACCGCGCGGCGCGGGACGTGGCGGCACGGGTCGAGGGCGGGTTCCTGCCGCGCGTCGAGCCGTGCGAGCGTCCCGGGCCGCAGGCGCTGGTGCCGGCGGCGTCGCGCGCGCGGGTGCAGCGCGCGGCGACGGACGGGCCGGGCGTGCTGCGCACGGCCGACGGGCTGCGGCGCGCGCTGACGGCGCTCACGGCGATCCCGACGGACGCGCACGAGCGGCGCGACGACGGTCGGCCGCTGGGCGAGCCCCAGCTCGCGGAGTGGGAGACGACGAACGTGCACCAGGTGGCCACCGCGCTCACGCTCGCGGCGCTCGCGCGCGAGGAGTCCCGCGGCGGGCACGCGCGCGCGGACTTCCCGCTGACGGCGGACGAGTGGCGCGTGCGCATCGGGGTGAACTCCGAGCGGGACGGATCGGTCGAGATCGGACCGACCGTGGTGGGTTAGTCCGATGATCACGTTCCCATCCTCGAAAGTTGCTGAAGTCATCCGATGACTGTCGCTCTGCTGAACGGGTGACCAGTACTGCCTTGACCTGCGGTTGCGCCACACACTTGATCCCTTGACCCCGCTGCGGGGTCGCCGGAGTGTGCGCGAAGGAGCGTCATGCAGACACGTAAGCGCCGGAGAGCGCTCGAAAATATCGGAGTAGGTGCGGCCGTCCTGGCCCTCGTCGCCGCCCCGATGGTCGGGACGACCCTGTCGTCCGCGTCCGCGGTGGCGCCCGTCGTGGTGGTGTCGGCGGGCTTCGACGACGGCACGCTGGGCGACCTGATGCCGAGCGGCAGCGAGGTGCTGCCGGTCCTGGGCTACGTCGACGAGGGCGCCGGCAAGGCGCTGAGCGTGACGGGGCGCGAGGCCACGTGGCACACCGTGCAGTCCGGCACGGGGATCCTCGCCGCCGACGTGCAGTACACGTTCCGGGCGCGGATGAAGCTCCTCGAGCCCGACGCGAACGCGAACGGCCGGTTCACGCTGTACGACGGCTCCTACACGCCGGTCGGTGCCACGGCGCTGAGCGACACCGCGTGGACGGTCGTGGAGGGCACGTACACGGTGCCGGCGGGTGTCGACGCGAGCACGGTGAAGTTCGCCGTCGAGGCGGGTGCCTGGCCGGTCCAGGGTCCGCCCGCGGTGCCGGCCACGTTCCCCGACTTCCTGCTGGACGACGTCGAGGTCACCCGGGCACCGGCTGCGGCTCCCGCGGTGACGACCGTCGTGTCGGCGGGCTTCGACGACGGCACGCTGGGCGACTTGATGCCGAGCGGCAGCGAGGTGCTGCCGGTCCTGGGCTACGTCGACGAGGGCGCCGGCAAGGCGCTGAGCGTGACGGGGCGCGAGGCCACGTGGCACACCGTGCAGTCCGGCACGGGGATCCTCGCCGCCGACGTGCAGTACACGTTCCGGGCGCGGATGAAGCTCCTCGAGCCCGACGCGAACGCGAACGGCCGGTTCACGCTGTACGACGGCTCCTACACGCCGGTCGGTGCCACGGCGCTGAGCGACACCGCGTGGACGGTCGTGGAGGGCACGTACACGGTGCCGGCGGGTGTCGACGCGAGCACGGTGAAGTTCGCCGTCGAGGCGGGTGCCTGGCCGGTCCAGGGTCCGCCCGCGGTGCCGGCCACGTTCCCCGACTTCCTGCTGGACGACGTCGAGGTCACCCGGGCCGCCGGCGGCTCGGGTCCGGTCGACCCGCCCGCGGACGTCACCGTCCTGAGCTCGGACTTCGCCACCGGGTTCTCGCCGTGGGTCCCCCGCGTCGAGCCGGGCGTCAAGCTCACGCACGACCCGTCCGCCGGGAGGACGGCTGCCGGCGCCATGCTCGTCTCGGGTCGCACGGCCAACTGGCACGGCGTGCAGACGCCGATCAACGCGCTGTTCGCCGAGGGCGGGGAGTACGACATCTCGGCGTGGGTCAAGCTCGCCCCGGGGTCGGTCGACACGACCATGAAGATCACGGTGGCGGAGACCCCCACGGCGTACCACGGGATCACCCCCGACGGTGTCGTCGTGACCGACGACGCGTGGGTCGAGCTCTCCGGCACGTACACGCGCGCGCCCGGCGTCACGGGTGGTGACCTCTACATCGAGGCTGCGGCCACCGGCCCGGAGGGGGCACCGGTCCACGCGGACTTCCTCGTCGACGACGTCACCATCGTCGGTCCGCCGGTCGCGGGCGACGGCTGGGTGCCGGACCTCGACGGCTTCGTCCCCGGCGGGGCGGTCAACCCGACCACGACGCCGGTCGTCACGGCGCGCCCGGTCGAGGGTGCCGCCAACCGCGCGGCGCTGACGTTCGACGACGGCCCCTCGGGTGCCGACACCCCCGCGCTGCTCGACTTCCTCGCGGAGAACGACATCCCGGCGACGTTCTGCGTCATCGGCTCGCAGATCACCGCCGAGGGCGGCGCGGCCCTGCTGCGCCGGATCGTCGACGAGGGCCACACGCTGTGCAGCCACAGCACCGGCTGGGCCGACATGAGCGGGTACACCAAGGCGCAGGTCGAGACCGACCTCAAGGCGAACCTGCGGATCATCCGCGACGCGCTCGGTGACCCGAACGCGCCCGTGCCGTACTTCCGCGCGCCCAACGGCGAGTGGGGCCAGACGGCGTCCGTCGCCGTCGCGCTCGGCATGCAGCCGCTCGCGGTGTCGAACACGATCAACGACTGGGCGACGCAGGACGAGGTGGAGCTCACCGACAACCTGCGCGCCGCGATGCAGCCGGGCCGCATCGTGCTCGTGCACGACGGCGGCGGCGACCGCGCCGCCTCCGTGGCCGCGACGAGGACCGTCGTCACCGAGCGACTTGCCGACGGCTGGACGTTCACCCTCCCGCAGGGCGGCGCGGACGCCGCCGGCGTCTCGTTGGCGTTCGACTTCGAGGACGGCACGCTGCAGGGCTGGGCCCCGCGCGCCACCGAGGACGGCGCCGCCACGGTGGCGTCCGTCGAGGGTGGGCACGACTCGGCGCGTGCCGCGCAGGTCTCCGACCGCGTCCACCAGGGCCAGGGCATGCAGTACGACGTCACCGGCCTGCTGGCCGCGGGCACCACGTACGAGTTCGAGGCGTGGATCCGGTTCGCCGGCACGCCGGGCGACATGACCCTGAGCGCCCGCACCGTCAGCGGTGACACCACGAACTACGGCAACCTCGTGTCCATCACGGGCGTCACCGAGGAGTGGACGCGCGTCGCCGGCAAGTTCTCGCTGCCGGCGTACGACACGGCCGCGGAGATCTACTTCGAGACCGCGTGGGACAGCGGCAACCCGGGCAACACCTCGACGTTCCTCGTGGACGACGTCACGATCCGCACCCCGGCACCGGTCGCCATCCAGGACCTGGAGCCGCTGAAGGACACCGTGCCGTTCCCGATGGGCATCGCGATCGACAGCCGGGAGACCCAGGGCGACCCGGGCAGGCTCACGCAGCGGCACTTCAACCAGTACTCGGCCGAGAACCACATGAAGCCCGAGGCCTGGTACGACGCGGAGAGGAACTTCCGTCTGCACCCCGAGGCCAAGGCCGTCATGGACACGGCCGCGGCGACGGGCACCCGCGTCTACGGCCACGTGCTGGTGTGGCACAGCCAGACCCCGGAGTGGTTCTTCCAGGACGAGGCGGGTGAGCCGCTCGCGGCCGACGACGCCGGCAGGGCCGTCCTGCGCGAGCGTCTGCGCACGCACGTGTTCGACGTCGCGAGGTCGCTGTCCGACGAGTACGGCCTGTTCGGTTCGGACACGAACCCGCTGGTCGCGTGGGACGTCGTCAACGAGGTCGTGTCCGACGGCGCGGAGAACCCGGACGGCCTGCGTCGCTCCGAGTGGTTCCGCATCCTCGGCGAGGACTTCATCGACCTCTCCTTCCAGTACGCCGACGAGGCGTTCAACGAGGAGTACGCGGCACCCGGCACCGACCGGCCCGTCACGCTCTTCATCAACGACTACAACACCGAGCAGTCCGGCAAGCAGGACCGGTACGTCGCGCTGGTCGAGCGGCTGCTCGCCCGTGACGTCCCGATCGACGGCGTGGGCCACCAGTTCCACGTCAGCCTGTCGCTGCCGGTCTCGGCTCTCGAGGCCGCGATCGAGCGGTTCGAGGCGCTGCCGGTGCTCCAGGCGGTCACCGAGCTCGACGTCGCGACCGGCACGCCGGTCACCGACGCCCGCCTGATCGACCAGGGCTACTTCTACCGCGACGCGTTCGACATCTTCCGTGACCACGCGGACTCGCTGTTCTCGGTCACGGTCTGGGGCCTGAACGACGGGCGCAGCTGGGTCAACGACAACGGCGCCCCGCTGCTGTTCGACGACGACCTGCAGGCGAAGCCGGCGTACTACGGCGCGGCCGGCCAGGACCTGCCCGAGCCCATCCGCACGGCCACGGTGTTCGGCGGCGAGGTCGCGCTCGACGAGGACGCCACGTCCGCCGTCGAGTGGCAGCAGCTGCGGCTGCACGACATCGGCGAGGCCGGGGCGTTCCAGCTGCGCTGGACGCCCGACACCCTGACGGTGCTCGCGGACGTCGACGGCGGCGGCGACACGCTGGAGGTCCAGGTCGGCGACACGACATGGACGTACCAGCGCGGCGGTGGCGGCGACGCACAGGGCGTCGACGCCGACCGGACCGGCGGCTGGCGCGCGGTCGTGCACGTGCCGCTGGACGGCGCGACGGTCGGCAGCACCCTGGCGTTCGACGTGCGGGTGGTCGACGGGTACGACGTGACGGGCTGGGCGGGCGAGGGTGCCACGGGCACGCTGACCCTCGTCGAGGAGCTGTCGTACCTCGAGACCGGCGAGGCGACCACGGCGCCGGTCGTCGACGGCGAGGTCGACCGTGCGTGGGCGGGTGTGGAGCCCGTCACGACCGCCAAGCAGGTCTCGGGTACGGGCACGGCGGTCGCCGAGGTGCGGACGCTGTGGGCCGAGGACACGCTGTACGTCCTCGCGGAGGTCGCGGACGCCGACGTCGACGTCACCGGCTCCGACCCGTGGATCCAGGACTCGGTCGAGGTCTACGTCGACGCGGGCAACCACAAGAACGGCTCGTACCGCCCGCAGGACATGCAGATCCGCATCTCCGCCGAGAACGTCGTGTCCTTCGGCACGGGTGACGAGGCTGCGCAGCGGGCACGCGTGCAGACGGCGACGGCGCGCACCGACGGCGGGTACGTCGTCGAGCTCGCGGTCGACCTGTTGGACGAGGGCGGCATCGACACGTTCCACGGCGTGGACTTCCAGGTGAACGACGCGTCGAACGGGTCGCGGCTCGGCATCACCAACTGGGCGGACCCGACCGGTGCCGGTTACCAGTCGACGTCCCGCTGGGGCGTCACCCGGCTGGTGTCGAGCGAGCCCGAGCCCGGCCCGGCGACCGGCAAGCCGGCCGCACCGGTCCTGTCGCACGACAACTGGGACGGCGACGGGCAGTTCACCGTGACGTCGACGCTGTGGTGGGGCCAGAACGCCCACACCCTCACGCTGCTGGAGAACGGCACGCCGATCGCCACGCAGCGGGTCGTCGACGCGACGCCGGGCGCCCAGCGCGCGTCGTTCGAGGTGGCGGGCCGCCAGAACGGCTCGTACTCGTACGAGGTGGTGGCGACGAACCAGCACGGCTCGACCACGACGCGCGCGCTGGTGGTGCGCGTGGTGGCGGCGAACCCGGGTCTGCCCGTGGTCGTGCACGACAACTGGGACGGCGACGGCAGCTACACGGTGTCCATGCACATGTGGTGGGGCACCAACGCCGACACGTACCGGCTGTACGAGAACGGCGTCCTGGTGGACGAGCAGACGCTGACGCCGAACGGCCGCAACGCCCAGCACGCGGGCACGCGGTTCGAGAAGCGTCCGAAGGGCACCTACCGGTACACGGTGGAGCTGTCCAACGCGGCGGGCACGACGACCAGCCTGGTGGCGGTGCCGGTGGTCGTCTGGCGCTGACCGCCGCGTGAGCGTGGCGACGGAGGCGGACCGTCGTCACGCACCCAGGAGCCCCGCCGACCGCACCCCCCTGCGGCCGGCGGGGCTCCGTCATGTCCGTGCACGGTGGGAGCGATTGCCGAAAGTCTTTCGATATCGATTCGGCAACCATCTGGGCGATGGTCCAGTCCGCTCTGGCCGGAACCCGACGTACCGCTTACGGTGGCCGCGCGAATCTGGACTTTCTGCGCGCAAGGGAGCGTCAATGGGTCAGCCCAGGCACCGCAAGGTGCTCGAAACTATCGGTGCGGGAGTGGCGGCTCTCGCCCTCGTCCTCGCACCGCTCGTGGCCACCGGGACCGCGGCGACCGCAGCGGACCCCGTGAGCGTGTTCGACATCGACTTCAACGACGGGACGACGGGGAGCTGGACCCCCAGCGGCGACGTCCAGCTCGACCACGTCGACGTCGACGGTGACACCGTGCTGGAGGTGTCGGACCGCCGGGAGGACTTCGGCGGCATCGAGTCGCCCGCGTTCACCACCGTCGCGGGCGCCACCTACACGTTCTCGATGCGGGCCAAGCTGCCCGAGGGCACCGAGGGCACGGCCGCCCTGCGCTTCGTCGCCAAGCCCGCGTACACGTGGATCGGGAACACGACGATCGACGCCGAGGACTGGACGACGGTCACGGGCACGTGGACGGCGCCCGACTCCGAGTCCCACACCGTGTACATCGGCTCGTCGCACCTCTCGTCCACCCCGGCCCCCGGCGAGGACGAGCCGAGCGAGCCGTACACGTACCTCGTGGACGACCTCCAGGTCACCGCGGTACTGCCCGACGCGGTCCCGCCGGGGGACGGCACGAGCCTGCAGTTCGACTTCGAGGACGGCACGCTGCAGGGCTGGGCGCCGCGCGCGACGGAGGACGGTCCCGCGACCGTCGGTGTCGTCGAGGGCGGGCACGAGTCCGGCCATGCCGCGCAGGTGTCCGACCGCCTGCACCAGGGCCAGGGCCTGCAGCTCGACGTCACGGACGAGCTGACGGCCGGGCAGACCTACGTCTTCGAGGCGTGGATGCGGTTCGACGGCACCCCCGGCGACCTCACGCTGAGCCGCCGCGTCGAGACCGGTGGCGAGAGCACCTACAACTCGCTGCTGGGTATCACGGGCGTCACCGAGGACTGGACGCGGGTCACGGGCAACATCACGATCCCCGCGTACGAGACGGCCCTCGAGATCTACTTCGAGACCGCGTACGACGGCGGCAACCCGGGCAACACCTCGACGTTCCTCGTCGACGACATCTCGATCACGAGCCCGACGCTGGAGGTCGAGGACCTCACGCCGCTGCAGGAGACCGTGCCGTTCCCGCTCGGTGTCGCGGTCGACGAGCGCGAGCTCTCGGGCGCAGCCGGCGAGCTGACGGACCTGCACTTCAACCAGCTCACGGGCGAGAACCACATGAAGCCCTACGCCTGGTACGACGCGGAGCGCAACTTCCGCATCGACCCCCAGGCCACCGCCATCATGGACGCCGCCGCCGCGAACGACCTGCGGGTCTACGGCCACGTGCTGGTCTGGCACAGCCAGAACGCCGGCCAGACCGACGCGTCGGGTGACACACCGGCCAACCCGGGCTGGTTCTTCCTCGACGAGTCCGGCGCGGTGCTGACCAGCAGCGCGGACGACCAGGCGATCCTGCGCGAGCGTCTGCGGACGCACATCTTCGCGATCGCGGAGAACCTGCACGACACGTACGGCGACTTCGGGTCGGAGACGAACCCGCTCGTCGCGTGGGACGTCGTCAACGAGGTCGTCGCCGACGGCGCCGACAACCCCGACGGGCTGCGTCGCTCGGCGTGGTTCAACATCCTCGGCGAGCAGTTCATCGACCTCGCGTTCCGGTACGCCGACGAGGCGTTCAACGAGGAGTACGCGGCGCCGGGCACCGACCGGCCCGTCAAGCTGTTCATCAACGACTACAACACCGAGGAGACCGGCAAGCAGGGTCGCTACTTCGCGCTCGTCGAGCGGCTGCTCGGCCGCGGCGTGCCCCTGGACGGCGTGGGCCACCAGTTCCACGTCAGCCTGACCCGCCCGGTCGCCGACCTGCGGGCCGCCATCGAGCGGTTCGAGGCGCTGCCCGTCCTGCAGGCGGTCACCGAGCTCGACGTCGCCACGGGTACCCCGGTGACCGACGCCAAGCTCATCGAGCAGGGCTACTACTACCGGGACGCGTTCGAGCTCTTCCGTGAGAAGGCGGACTCGCTCTTCTCGGTGACGGTGTGGGGCCTGTACGACGGCCGCAGCTGGGTCAACGACAACGGCGCACCGCTGCTGTTCGACGACTCGCTGCGCGCCAAGCCGGCCTACTACGGCGCGGCGGGTCTCGACCTGCCGGCCCCGATCCCCACGGCCGACGCCTTCGCCGGCGGCGTGCCGCTCGACGACGACGCGTTCGACGCCGTCGAGTGGCTCCAGCTGCGTCCGCACCCGCTGGGTGACGAGGGTGCGAGCGGGGCGTTCCAGCTCCGCTGGTCGCCCGACACGCTGACGGTCCTCGCCGAGGTCGCGGGCGACGCCCCCGGCGTCGAGATCCAGGTCGGTGAGGACACGTACGCCTTCGCCCGCGACGGCTCGGGCGACGTGGACGGCGTGGTGAGCGACATCGACGGCGGCTGGGCCGCGGTGATCCACGTGCCGCTCGACGGTGCCGCGCAGGGCGACATCCTGCCGTTCAACCTGGTCGTCGACGGTGGCGACGGGTGGACGCGGCAGGGGTCGACCGGTCTGGTGACCCTCCTGGAGGAGCTCTCCTACCTCGAGGTCGCGCAGGCGCAGGACGGCGCGCCCGAGGTCGACGGCGAGGTCGACGAGGTCTGGGAGGGCGCCGGCGGCGTCGTCACGGCCAAGCAGGTCAGCGGGACGGGGACGGCCACCGCGCAGGTCCGCACGCTCTGGGAGGGCGACGACCTGTACGTCCTCATGGAGGTCACGGACCCCGTCATCGACCTCTCGCCCAGCAGCCCGTGGGAGAAGGACTCGGTCGAGATCTACGTCGACGCCGGGAACAACAAGAACGGCGGGTACCTCCCGACCGACGCGCAGCTGCGCGTCGACGCGGACAACGTGGTCACGGCCGGCAACGCCGCGCAGGTCGAGCTCATCACGAGCGCGACGTCCCGCACGGCGGACGGCTACCTCGTGGAGGCGCGGATCAGCCTGCAGGGCCTCGGCGGCGCCGAGACCGTCCACGGCCTGGACTTCCAGGTCAACGACGCCTCGGGCGGCTCGCGCATCGGGATCACCAACTGGGCGGACCCGACCGGCCAGGGCTACCAGTCGACGAACCACTGGGGCGTCGGCCGGCTCGTCGAGGGCACGGCCGCACCGGTCGAGCCGAGCGTCTCGCTCAGCTCGGCGCAGGTGCGGGCCGGTGAGAAGCTGCAGGTCTCGCTCGCCGGGTTCGAGCCCGGCGCCGAGGTCGCGGTCGTGCTCGGCTCCGGTGTGACCGCGACCGGCACCGTGCGCGGTGCGGGTGCCGCGGTGGCACCTGCCGGGACGACGCTGCTCGGCACGGTCACGGTCGGAGCCGGTGGCACCGCCGTCGTCACGGTCACCGTGCCGGCCGGCACACCGGCGGGCACCTACCTGCTGGGCGCGTCCGTCGGCGGGCAGGTCGTGGCCGACGCCGTGCTGACGGTCGTCGCGGCGGCACCCGGCACCGGTGGCCCGAACGGCTCGGGCGTGGGCACGGGCTCCGGCACGGGCGGCGGCCTCGCGGTCACCGGTACGGGCCTGGGCCTGGCCGGCCTGGCGCTCCTCGTCATCGCCGCCGGTGCCGCGCTGGTCGTGGCGCGACGCCGGGGCATGACCTTCCTGGAGGTGCGCCAGACGCTGCTGCGGCGCTGACCTGCAGCAGCGGGCCGGGGTGACACGTCACCTCACCCCGGCCCGCGAAGCCCCGCCGACCTTTCCCCCCCGAGGGTCGGCGGGGCTCTCGCGTGCCCGGGCGGTGACGGCCGCGGCGTCAGCGCCGCTACGGTGGGGCCTGTGACCGACGTGCAGCAGCTCACCGACGCCGACACCGACCTGCGCGAGGCGACGCTCCCGATGCTCCCCGGCGACCCGGGTCCCGAGCCGTTCGCGGTCTCCCGGCTCGTCGCCGTCGCGCTCGACGAGGACCTGGGCCCCGCCCCGGGGCGTGACGTGACGACGCAGGCCACCGTGGCCGCCGACGCGCACGGGAGGGCGGACGTCGTGGCGCGCGACGCAGGCGTCGTCGCCGGGCTCGTCGTCGTCCCCGAGGTGCTCGACCAGGTCGCCGACCGGCTCGGCCTGCCGCGCGCGTCGGTCACGTGGCACGTGCACGACGGCGCCGTCGTCGACGCCGGCACCGCCCTGGCGACGATCGAGGGGCCCACGCACGTCCTGCTGGTCGCCGAGCGCACGCTGCTCAACCTCGTCTCGCGCGCCTCGGGCGTCGCCACGCACACGCACCGCTGGGCGCAGGCGCTCGTCGGCACGGGCGCCCAGGTGCTCGACACCCGCAAGACGACCCCCGGCCTGCGCGCGCTCGAGAAGTACGCGGTGCGCTGCGGCGGCGGCACCAACAAGCGCATGGGGCTGTTCGACGTCGCGATGGTCAAGGACAACCACGTCGTGGCCGCCGGGTCCGTCGCGGCGGCCGTGCGCGCCGTGCGCGAGCGCTTCGCGGACGTCGCCGTGCAGGTCGAGGTCGACCGCGCCGAGCAGGCCGACGAGGCGCTCGACGCCGGCGCCGACTTCCTGCTGCTCGACAACATGGACACCACCACGCTCGCGGCCACCGTCGCGCGGGTGCGGGCACGCGAGGCCACGACCGGGCACGTCGACCTGGAGGCCACGGGCAACCTCACGCTCGACCGGGCGCGCGAGGTCGCTCTCACGGGTGTGGACTACCTGTCGGTCGGCGCGTTGACGCACTCCTCGCCGATCCTCGACGTCGCGCTCGACCTCGACCCGGCGTCGGTCGCCCCGCGCTGAGCCGTTGCCGGCCGGTCCGGGGAGGGCCGGTCCGGGGGCGGGGTGGCCCGGGACGCACGGGGCCGGAAAGGGGCTGCGGGCGCCCGTAGAATCGTCCGGTGACCGCTCCTACCGTTCCCGCGTCCTCGTCGTCGGACGTCCAGCCCGCCCCGCCGGCGGTGGACGACGTCCCCGAGCAGATCCGGGTCCGCAAGGCGAAGCGCGAGCGACTGATCGAGTCGGGCGCCGAGGCGTACCCCGTCTCGGTGCCGCGCACCCACACGATCGCCGAGGTCCGTGCGGCGTACCCGGAGCTCGAGCCGGGCGCGGAGACGCAGGACGTCGTGGGCGTCGCCGGGCGCGTCGTGTTCCTGCGCAACACCGGCAAGCTCGCGTTCGCGACGCTGCAGGACGGTGCCGGCACGCGCCTGCAGGCCATGCTGAGCGAGAAGGAGGTCGGTGCCGACGCGCTCGGGTCGTTCAAGGCGGCCGTCGACCTCGGCGACCACGTGTTCGTCCACGGGCGCGTCATCGCGTCGCGTCGCGGCGAGCTGTCCGTGATGGCCGACGAGTGGCGCATGGCCGCCAAGGCGATCCGCCCCCTGCCGAACCTGTACGAGGGCACCGAGATGTCCGAGGAGGCCCGCGTCCGCCAGCGGTACGTCGACCTCATCGTCCGGCCCGGTGCGCGCGACATGGTGCGGTTGCGTTCGGCGGTCGTGCGTTCCGTGCGCGAGAACTTCTGGCGGCGCGGATATCTGGAGCTCGAGACCCCGATGCTCCAGGTGCGTCCCGAGGGTGCAGCGGCGCGTCAGTTCGAGACGCACATGAATGCCTTCGACATCGACCTGTACCTGCGGATCGCGCCCGAGCTGTTCCTCAAGCGCGCGGCCGTGGGCGGCGTCGAGAAGGTCTTCGAGATCAACCGGAACTTCCGCAACGAGGGCGTCGACTCCACGCATTCCCCGGAGTTCGCGATGCTCGAGGCGTACGAGGCCTACGGCGACTACGACACGATGGCGGCGCTCACGCAGGACCTCGTGCAGACCGCCGCGCTGGACGCGCTCGGCACCACGGTCGTGACGCTTGCCGACGGCACCGGGTACGACCTCGGTGGGCAGTGGGCGTCGCTCACGATGTACGGGTCGCTCTCGGAGGCGTTGGGCGAGCAGATCACGCACGACACCCCCGACGCGCGGCTGCTCGAGCTGCTCGAGGCGGCGGAGATCGAGCTCGCGCCGTCGCAGCGCAACCACGGCAAGCTCGTCGAGGAGCTGTGGGAGCACCACGTGGGCTCGACGCTGTGGGCGCCGACGTTCGTGCGGGACTTCCCGGTCGAGACGTCGCCGCTGACGCGCGACCACCGCACCGAGAAGGGCCTGGTCGAGAAGTGGGACCTGTACGTGCGCGGCATGGAGCTGGCCACGGCGTACTCCGAGCTCGTCGACCCGGTCGTCCAGCGCGAGCGCTTCGAGGCGCAGGCGGTCCTGGCCGCCAAGGGTGACGACGAGGCCATGCGGATCGACGAGGACTTCCTCGCCGCGATGGAGCACGCGATGCCGCCGTCGGGCGGGATGGGCATGGGGATCGACCGGCTGCTCATCGCCATGACCGGTCAAGGCATTCGTGACACGATCGCCTTCCCGCTCGTGAAGCCGCAGGTCTGACGTTGTCATTGAAGGAGCTCTCGTGAACGGTTGGCAGGCAGTTCTCGCGGCGTTGCTGCCGTCCGTCGGAGTGGGTCTGATCTTCTGGTTCGCGATGCGCGCGATCATCAACGCCGACCGTTCGGAACGGCAGGCGCTCGCACGCATGGAGGCGGACGACACCCGGGCGGGCGCTGCGGAAGTCTCAGAACCCTGAGGATTTCGCGTAGCGTTTGACGCGCGGTTTGCGCGGGTGCGAGAGTGTGCCCGTCAGCAATTCCCCATTCACGGGAGCATTTCATGGCACAGAAGGTGCAGGTCCTGCTCGTCGACGACATCGACGGTGGGACGGCGGACGAGACCGTCACCTTCGGTCTCGACGGCGTGACGTACGAGATCGACCTCACGTCCGACAACGCCGCCAAGCTGCGTGACGCGTTCGCCGAGTGGGTCGGGCACGCGCGCAAGGTCAGCGGCCGCTCGTCGAGCCGTTCCTCCGGCCGTTCCTCGTCCTCCTCGGCGTCGCGCAGCGCGCGGTCCAACGAGGCGCAGGAGATCCGCGAGTGGGCCAAGGCGAACGGGCACCAGGTCTCCGAGCGGGGTCGCATCTCCGCGGAGGTCAAGAAGGCGTACGACGACGCCCACTGAGCGTCGCACCGCGTCACGTCGGGGGGCGTGACGCAGGGGGAAGGGGCCGGCACCTCAGGGTGCCGGCCCCTTCCCCGTTCCCCTCCCCTCCACCCCACCCCCACCCCCCACCCCCCTCGCGCGAGCCGTCATTCCAGCCCCGGCGCACCCCACCCCTTCCCGCGAGCCGTCACTCGAGCCCCGGCGCACCCCACCCCTTCCCGCGAGCAGTCACTCCAGCCCCGGCGCACCCCACCCCTTCCCGCGAGCCGTCACTCCAGCCCCGGCGCACCCCACCCCTTCCCGCGAGCCGTCACTCCAGCCCTGCCTGGTGGGGCTGTATTGACGTCTCGCGGAAGGGGTAGGTGTGGGGCTGGATTGGCGTCTCGCGGGTGGGGTGGGTGTGGGGGTGGAGTGACGGCTCGCGGGAGCTGCGTGGGGCGAGCATGGAGAAGGGGCTGGATCGACCTCTCGCCTGGTGGTGAGAGGTCGATCCAGCCCCTGGGTGCAGGCCCGGGAGGGCCCGCGGAGACGGGTCAGGCGGACGGGCGGTCGACCGTGAGGTCGCGCGCGGCGGCGTACTGCTCGCGGACGACGGGCGTCGGCTCGCCCGTCAGCACCTCGGCGCCGGACGACGCGGACCATGCCGGCGGCGTGTCCGAGCTGGAGAGCACCCAGGCGGCCTGGCGGGCGGCGCCGTCGGCGACGTACTCGCCGGGGGTCGGCAGCTGGACGTCCAGGCCCAGGACCGACGGGATGATCTGCCGCACGGCCTCGGACTGCGCACCGCCACCGATGAGGAACACGCGCTCGACGGGCACGCCCACGGCGCGCATGGCGTCGATGCCGTCGGCGAGCGAGCAGAGCATTCCCTCGACCGCGGCCCGGGCGATGTGCGCGGGCGTGGTGTTGGCCATGCGCATGCCGTGCAGCGCGCCGGTGGACAGCGGCTTGTTCGGGGTGCGCTCACCCTCGAGGTAGGGGATGTGCACGAGACCGTCGGCGCCGGCGGGGGCCGACAGCGCGAGCTGCGAGAGCCCCGAGTGGTCCACGCCGAGCATCCGGCAGGCGGTGTCGAGCACGCGCGACGCGTTGAGCGTGACCGCGAGCGGCAGGTAGGCGCCGGTCGCGTCGGCGAAGCCGGTGACCAGGCCGGTGCCGTCGGCGATCGGCTGCGACGAGATCGCCGAGACGACGCCCGACGTCCCGAGCGACACCGCGACGTCGCCGGGCAGCAGGCCCAGCGCGAGGGCGGCCGCGGCATTGTCGCCGGCGCCCGGGCACAGGACGGGCGTCAGCGCGAACCCGGGGGCCACGGGGCCGGCCTCGTTCGCCGTGAGCACACGCGGCAGGCGCGGCACGGACCCGAGCGCGCGCTCGAGCAGGTCGGGGCGGTAGTCCTCGGTGAACGGTGACCAGTAGCCGGTGCCGGACGCGTCGGAGCGGTCGGTGACCAGCCCGTCGAAGCCGACCGCGGCGAACCCGCCGGCGAGCTTCCACGTCAGCCAGTCGTGGGGGAGGGCCACGGCGGCGACCTTCGCGGCGTTCTCCGGCTCGTTGTCCCGCAGCCAGCGCAGCTTGGTGACGGTCAGGGACGCGACGGGCACGGACCCGATCGCCTCGGCCCACGCCTGCGCACCGACGGTGGCGTCACCCTCGCCGAGCTCGGCGATCAGGTCGACCGCCGCCTGGGCGGAGCGGGTGTCGTTCCACAGGAGCGCCTCGCGGATCACCTCGCCGTCGGCGTCGAGCACGACCATGCCGTGCTGCTGGCCGCCCACGCTGATCGCGGCGACGTCGTCGAGGCCGCCGGCGTCCGCGATCGCCTCCTGCAGCGCGTCCCACCAGTGGTGCGGGTGGACCTCGGTGCCGTCCGGGTGCTTGGCGCGGCCCTGCCGCACGAGCTCACCGGTGTCCGCGTCGCGGACCACGACCTTGCACGACTGCGTGGACGAGTCCACACCTGCCACGAGCGTCATCGCCTGTGCTCCCTTGCCGACGTGCCCGGCTCTGCCCGGGCGCTGGGTGTCCGAGGGGTGGGTCCCCGGCCGCTCGGACGTCGGCACCCGGGGACGGACGACGCCCGGGGAGCGCGAGGCTCCCCGGGCGTCGGGTGGGGCTCAGATCAGCCGCGGGCGCCGAGCGCGTGCTCGAGCGCGAGCTGGTTGAGGCGCACGAAGCCGAAGCCGTGCTTGGCGACCTCGTCGGCGTCGAACTCCTCGAACGCGGAGCGGTCCGCGAGGAAGTCGGCCAGCGACTCGCCCTCGTTCAGCGTGGGCTTGGCGAGCTCGAGGACGCCGGCCGCCTCCACGGCCTCCTGGACCTCGGGGTCCTGGCGGAACGCGATCGCACGCTCCTTGAGGATGATGTAGGTCGCCATGTTGGCGGCCGCCGAGTCCCAGACGCCCTCGAAGCTCTCGGTACGCGACGGCTTGTAGTCGAAGTGCACGGGGCCCGTGTACTTGGTGCCGCCGCCCGGGAAGCCGTTCTCGATGAGGTCGACGGTCGCGAACGCGGAGAACAGGTCACCGTGGCCGAAGACCAGGTCCTGGTCGTACTTGATGCCGCGCTGGCCGTTGAGGTCGATGTGGAACAGCTTGTCCGCCCACAGCGCCTGCGCGAGGCCGGTCGTGTAGTTGAGGCCGGCCATCTGCTCGTGGCCCGTCTCGGGGTTGAGGCCGACGATGTCGCCGTGCTCGAGCTTGGCGATGAGGCCCAGCGCGTGGCCGATCGTCGGGAGCAGGATGTCGCCGCGGGGCTCGTTGGGCTTGGGCTCGAGCGCGATGCGCAGCTTGTAGCCCTTCTCCTTGATGTAGGCGGCGACGGTGTCGATGCCGTCGGCGTAGGCCTGGTGCGCCGCGTACAGGTCCTTGGCGGAGTCGTACTCGGCGCCCTCGCGGCCGCCCCACATGACGAACGTGTCGGCGTCGAGGGACGCGGCCAGGTCGACGTTGCGCAGGATCTTGCGCAGCGCGTAGCGGCGCACGCGGCGGTCGTTGGACGTGAACGCGCCGTCCTTGAACACGGGGTGCGAGAAGGTGTTGGTGGTGACCATCTCGACCGTGATGCCGGTCTCGGCCAGTGCCGCACGGAAGCCGTCGAGGACCTTCTCGCGGTCGGCGTCCGAGGAGCCGAACGGGACGACGTCGTCGTCGTGGAAGGTCACGTGCGAGGCGCCGAGCTCGGCCAGCTTGTGCACGGACTCGACCGGGTCGAGCCACGGGCGGGTGGCGGAGCCGAAGGGGTCCTGACCGTTCCACGCCACGGTCCACAGACCGAACGAGAACCTGTCCTCAGGGGTGGGCTTGCGAACCATGACGCCTCCACGTCGAGTGCGGTCCGGGCGCACGGCAGTCGGGCACCCGGTTTTGTTCTTGGGATGAATTTATCCCGGGTCATCGGTAGGGTCAAGCCATGCCGAGGGTGGACGACGACGGACGTGCTGCGCTGCACGGCGACGCCGCGACGACCCCGCGGGAGGCCTCGACCACCTTCCCAGACGCACCGCGGACACGCGAGGGCCGTGCGGCGGAACGCGTCCCCGACCCGTCGCGCGCGGCCCGCCAGGCGCAGATGCGCACCCACAACCTGTCGATGACGCTGGCGCAGGTCGTCGACTCGACCGCACCCCCGTCGCGCGCGCAGATCGCCGCCGCCACAGGCCTGGCGCGCGGCACCGTCACGGGGCTCGTCGACCTGCTCATCGAGGCGGGCCTGGTGCGCGAGCTCGACCCGGTCGTCGTCGCACGCGCCGGGCGACCCGCCGTACCGCTCGAGGTCGTGCGGGGGAGGGTCGCCGGCGTCGGCATGGAGGTCAACGTCGACTACCTCGGGCTGCGCGCGGTCGACCTCGCCGGCGGCGTCGTCGCCGAGGCCGTCGAGGCGGCCGACCTGCGCGGCAGCGACCCCGACGTCGTCCTCGACCGCCTCGCGGCGCTGGCCGCACCCGTGCTCGCGGGGCTCGCGACCGACGGCGTCCGCGTCGCGGGCACCGCGCTCGCCCTGCCCGGCCTCGTGGACCGCGTCACCGGCCCGCTGCGGTACGCGCCGAACCTCGGCTGGCGCGACGTCGACGTCGTCGCGCGCCTCGCGGCCCACCCCGGCCTCGCCGCCCTGCCGCCGCGGGTCGCCAACGAGGCCAACCTCGCCGCCCGCGCCGAGGCCCACGCGCGACGCGGCGAGGTGCCGCCGTCGTTCCTCTACGTCTCCGGTGAGGTCGGCGTCGGTGGCGCGCTCGTCCTCGACGGCGAGATCTTCCTCGGCCGGCACGGCTGGAGCGGCGAGATCGGGCACGTCGTCGTCGACGGCGGCCCCGCCGGCACGCGGCCGGTGTCGCTCGAGCAGCACGCCGGGCAGGACGCGATCGCGCAGGCTGCGGGCCTCGTGACAGGTGCGCCGTTCGCCGAGGTCGCCGAGGCCGTGGCCGCAGGCGACGCCCGCGCCCGGGACGCCGTGCACGCGGCGGCGCGCTGGCTCGGCCTCGCGCTGGCCACCGTCGCCAACGTGGTCGACGTCAGCGAGGTCGTGCTCGGCGGCACCTTCGGGCTCGTCTACGACGAGGTCCGGGACGTCGTCGCCGACACGCTCGCGGACCGCGTCATCTTCGCGCCCTGGTCCGCGCCCGTCGTCAGCCGGTCGGCGGCGGGCGACTACCCGGCGATGACGGGCGGCGCGCTGGCGGTACTGCGCACGGTCGTCGCCGACCCGACCCCCTGGTTCGCGTCGACGACCCCGGTCTGACGTCCCGGCGCCTGGAACGGCGCCCCCGCGAGACCGGGCTCGCGGCGCTCATGGCCTCGCGCGGGTTACCTGAGCCCGGTGTCGCGCGGCGACCGTCCCAGCAGGTGGGAGACGTGGCGGCGCGGAGGCGCGGCGGCGTCGCGTCCCACCGATGCCCGGCGCTCGTCGGGCCCGGCTGCGTAGGGTCGGACCGTGAGCGCGACGACACCGCTGTGGATCGGCACATTCCCGGAGGCCGGCATCGGCACGAC
Source organism: Cellulomonas flavigena DSM 20109 (assembly GCF_000092865.1). GTDB lineage: Bacteria > Actinomycetota > Actinomycetes > Actinomycetales > Cellulomonadaceae > Cellulomonas > Cellulomonas flavigena. The sequence goes on from NC_014151.1 coordinate 703,305, forward strand.
CGCCGGGCTCGGCGAGGGCGTCTGGCGCGTCGACATCGACGTCGCGACGGGCGCCCTGGGCGAGCCCCGGCTGGTCGCCGCCACCCCGGCGCCGACGTTCGTCGCGACGCACCGCTCCGGACGGTGGCTGTACGCGCTCGGCGAGGACGTCGCGGGCACCGTCACGGCGTTCGAGGTCACCGACGACGGTGACCTCGTCGCGCGCGCGACCGTCGCGTCGGGCGGGGACGGGCCGTGCCACCTCCTCGTCGCCGACGACGTGCTCCACGTCGTCCACTACGGCGACGGCAGCCTGGCCGTCGCCCCGCTCACCCCGGACGGCGCGCTCGCACCCGACGTCGTCGCGTCGGGACGCCCCGCGCAGGTCCACCCGCACACCGGGACGGGCCCGGACACGAGCCGTCAGGAGGGCCCGCACGCGCACTTCGTCGCGGTCACCCCCGACCGGCGCCACGTGCTCGTCGCCGACCTCGGCACCGACGAGCTGCGCCGCTACCGCCGCGGTGACGACGGCCTGCTCACCCCCGACGGCGTCGCGGCCGTCCTCACCCCCGGCACCGGCCCCCGCCACGTCGCGTTCTCCGCCGACGGTCGCCACCTGTACGTCGCCGGGGAGCTCGACGCGAGCGTCCACGTGCTGCTGTGGGACGCCGCCACGGCCACCGGCACCGCCGTCCAGCAGGTCCCCGCCGTCCCCGACGACGAGGCGGCCGACGGCGTGCGGCGCTCGCCGTCCCACGTCCTGCTCAGCGGCGACCGCCTCCTGCTGGGCGTGCGCGCGCTCGGGCTGCGCGGCCCGGACGCCCTCAGCACGTTCGACGTGCACCGCGACGGCACCCTCACCGCGCCCGTCACGCAGCCGCTCGGTGGCCCGACGCCCCGGCACCACGAGGTCGTGCACGGCTGGGTCGTCGTCGCGCTGCAGGACGCGCACGCGCTCGTCGTCCTCGACCCGCACGGCGGCGAGGTGTCCCGCGCGCGCATCCCGTCACCGGCGTGCGTCGTGCCCGCGGTCCAGCACCAGAGCGTCACCCCGGCGTGACGACGCCGCCCTCGTAGGCGGCCACGACCAGCTGCGCGCGGTCGCGGCGTCCGAGCTTGCGCAGCAGCTCCGACACGTGCGTCTTGACGGTCTGCTCGCCGATCCCCAGCCGGGCGGCGACCTCGGCGTTCGACAGTCCCTGCGCGACGGCGGCCAGCACCTCGCGCTCGCGGGCGGTGACGCGGTCGAGCCCGGGCACGGGACGCCGGGGGCCGTCCGCCGCGAGGCGTCGCGCCACCCGCGGGCCGAGCAGCAGCGCCCCGGCCGCCACGAGCCGCACGCCCTCGACGAGCCGCGCCGCGGGGACGTCCTTGAGCAGGAACCCCGACGCGCCGGCCTGCAGGGCGTCGGCCACGTACTCCTCGAGGTCGAACGTCGTCAGCATGAGCACGTGCGTGGCCGGGTGCGCGTCGCGGATCCGCCGGGTCGCGGCGATGCCGTCCAGCTGCGGCATCCGGACGTCGACGACGGCGACGTCCGGGCGGGTCCGCGTGACGAGGTCGACGAGCTCGACGCCGTCCGGGGCCGTGCCGACGACCTCGAGGTCGGCGGCGGCACCGAGGATCGCGGCGAAGCCCTCGAGGACGACGGGTTGGTCGTCCGCGACGACGACCCGCGTCACGGCTCGTCGACGGGCAGGCTGACCACGAGCACGAACGTACCGTCCTCGACCTGCGCGGACACGGTGCCGCCGAGCGCCTCCACGCGCTCGCTCATGCCTGTCAGCCCGTGCGCCGGGCGGACGTCGGTGGCGTCGCCCGCGCCGTTCGTCATCCGGAACCCGACGACGCCCGGGCCGTCGGCGATGCGGACGTGCACGCGCGCGCCGGGTGCGTGGCGGCGCGCGTTGCTCAGACCCTCCTGCACGGCGCGGTGCAGCACGTGGCCGACGCCGGCGTCGGTGCGCGGCCACGTCCCCTCGACCGTCACCTCCTGCCCGGCCTCCCGCGCCGTGGAGACGAGCGCGTCCGGGTCGGCCGTCGGGAGCGGCGCCAGCGGGACGTCGTCGTCGCGCCGCAGGACGGCGAGCACGTGCCGCAGCTCGACCAGAGCGGTCCGGGCGTCCTCGGCGATGTGCGCGAAGGTCGCCGCCGCGCGCGGGTCGAGGTCGGGGACGCTGTAGGGCGCGCTCTCGGCGCGGACGGCGACGAGCGACACGTGGTGCGCGACGACGTCGTGCAGCTCGCGGGCCAGCCTGGCGCGCTCGGTGACGGACGCGGTGGTCGCGACGGCGTCGTGGGCGACCGACTCCGCGTCGCGCGTCCGTGCGGCGGACGTCCGCAGGACGTGGCCGAGCAACGCGGCGAACGCCACGGCGCCGGTGGTGTACGCAGCGATGCCCAGCCCGGCGAGGAGGCCGCTCGTCCCGCTGCTGGGCCCACCGGGACCGTGCGGGAACAGCAGGTCATGGCCGCCCACGTGCCAGCCGAGCACCAGGGCGACGGCCGTCGTCCACGGCAGGATCGCGACCCGGGGGCGCCGCGTCGCGACGACGACCGCGACCGAGGCGAGTGCGAGCCACGACGACGCGAGCGCCGTCCCGTAGACCGGCAGCAGGACGAACGGGACGGTGGCTGCGAGCCACGCGAGCCACGGCAGGCGCGGCGCGACGGCCACGGCGGCGACGCCGAGGAGCCCGGCGCACGTCGCGACCAGCCCGAACCACCGCTGCGGGTCGGGTGCGTGCGAGGCCGGGTACGTGTCGCTGTACCGGCGGTACCAGACCGTCTCGGGCAGCCACAGCGGTGTCACGGCCAGGAACGCGGCGACCGCGATCGTGAGCGACGCGGCGACGACCCACGTCAGGAGGGCGGGATGGTCGAGGCGCCGCCAGCGGTCGGCGAGCCACGCGACGGTCGCGGGGGTCGGGGCGGGCGTGTCGGCCGTCGCGGTGGTCATGACGTCGATGCTGTCGTGACGTCGCGGCGCTGCCCACCCGCTGCGGGGTGATCCGGCTCCCTCGCGCGAGGGAGGGTGGTCCGCTCGGCGTCCCGGTCGTGGCCGAGGCGGTGCTGCGCTCGGCGCCGTGCCGCCGGCGATAACCTCGTGCCGTCGGCTCGCCCACGTCGCGGCGCGCCGCCGCCCGAGGAGGAGCCATGCCCGCCGCAACCGGTCCCGACGCCACCACCAGCACCGACGGCCCGGCACTGACGACCGACGGCGTGTGGCGGACGCTCGCACGCCAGCCGTTCATGGTGATCGGCATGGTGAACGGCCGGGGCGAGGGACGCAGCGCCGGGGTGTCGCTCGCCGTCCACGACGACGCGCTGTGGACCTCCTCCGACGCCGGTGCCTGGAAGACCCGGCACCTGCGCCACCAGCCCGAGGTGTCGGTCACCGTGCCGGTCCGGCGAGGTGGCGTGCTGGCGCTCGTCGCCCCGATCCCGCCGGCCGTGGTCACGTGCAACGCGACCGCCCACGTCCTGCCCGCGGCTGCCGCGCCCGGCCCGGTGCGTCGCCGCCTGCTGCGCGGGCTCAAGCTCACGGAGGAGGTGCTCGCGGACGTCGTGGCGATCCGCCTGGTGCCGCACGGCGACTTCGTCACGTACGGCCTGGGAGTGTCGCTGCTGGGCATGCTCGACACCGAGCGCGCCCGCGGGCGCGTGCCCGTCGCACGCGCCTGACCGGCCCGCCGCCCGCACGTCGCGGCCGACGGGCCGGCGCTCACAGCGTCAGCGTCTGCGTCCCGGTGCTGCCGTCGACGTAGGTGACCTCGACCTCGACCCCGGTCGTCGACGCGCCGTCGAGCTCGTCGCCCGGCAGCCACAGCGCGAACCTGCCCTCGGAGACGGTCGCCACGACGTCGCCGTGCGTCGCGCTGCGGTAGGTGACCCCGGTGACCTCCGCGCCGGCGTGCCCCGCAGCGAGCGAGACCGCCCCGGCTCCCGTGCTGCCCCACCCGAGGTCGGTCGCGCGCAGCCCGCGCGGGCCGACGTCGACGCTGCCGACCGACACACCGACCGAGCCGACCATGCCGCCGGTGAACAGTCCGGAGGAGTCGTCGCTCAGGCACAGCGCGGAGAACCCGCCCGGGCCCGACAGGACGACCGCCGTCCAGTCGCCCCGCCGCTCGGAGACCGCCACGCGGGCGTCAGCGAGCGCCGGTTCTCCCTCCCCGGCGCCGTTCTGCACCTGGTCCCGGCAGGCCTCGGCCGCGGCCGCGCTCTCCTGCTCGGTGAGGGCGGTCGGGACCGCGGTCCACGTCGCGAAGGCCGTGTCGCCGCCGGTGAGAGGTGGTGCGACGACGAGCGCGGCGGCCGCCGCGGCTGCGGCACCGGCGAGCACCGCGACGCGCGTCCGGCGGGGGCGGGGCGCGCGAGGCCGCGCCGGAGCGGTGGCTGGCGCGCTCGGGGCGGTTGCGAGGATCGTGTCGAGGTCGGCGCGGACGCGTGCACGTGTCATGTCGACGTGCGTGTCGGCGGGGTCGAGTGCACGCAGGGTGGTGGTGAGCCGGTCGGTGGTCATCGTGAGGGGGTCCTCTCTGCGGCCCGGGCGGGGACGGTGCCCCGCTCCGGCAGGTGGTCGAGGTGGAGGCGCAGGGCGCGGCGGGCGCGGCTGAGCCGCAGCCGGAACGCGACCGGCGAGATGCCGAGCACGGCGGCCGCCCGCGGCGCGTCGAGCCCGTCGAGGACGGCGAGCGCGAGCGTCTCCTGGTGCGCCGGGGTCAGGCGGCGCCAGGCGGTGGCGAGGTCGATGCGGTGGACGACGTCGTCGGGGGCCGGCTCGTGGCCCACCGGCGTCGCGTCGGCGAGCCGGACCCCGAGAGCCAGGCGCCGCCGGTCGCCGCGGTACGTGTTGAGCAGCACGCGCCGGGCGACCCCGAAGACCCAGGCGCGGGCGTCGTCGCGCGCGGCGGGCACCTCGTCGAGGCGCCGCCAGACGACGAGGAAGACCTCCGCGAGCGTGTCGTCCACGTGGTCGGGGTGGACGCGCCGCTGGACGAACCGGCGCAGGTCCGGGTACGCCGCCTCGTACAGGTCGCGGAAGGTCTGCTCGCGGTCCGGAGCGCGTGGCTGTTCTCTCATGCCCCGTACCTGTCCGCCACGCGCCCCACTGTGTCGCACGCCGCACGCTCGTGGCGCGTCGCGCGCGGACGCGGGCGACAATGGTCGGGTGACCACCGACCGGGCGCCGCGCGTCGCCATGCTCTCGGTCCACACGTCCCCCCTCGACCAGCCCGGCACGGGCGACGCGGGCGGCATGAACGTGTACGTCCTGGAGCTCGCGCACGCGCTGGCCGCGCGTGGGGCCCGGGTCGAGGTCTTCACGCGCGCGACGCGGTCCGACGTGCCGGAGACGGTCGTCCTCGACGGCGTCGACGCCGCGGGGCGCGCCCTGACGGCCGACGACGCGCGCGACGTGCTGCTCGCGCACGACGTGCCGCCGGGCGTCACGCCGCCCGTGCTCGTCCACCACGTGCCTGCGGGCCCGTTCGAGGCGCTCGACAAGAACGACCTGCCGGGCGTGCTGTGCGGCATGGCCGCGGGCGTCCTGCGCTCCGAGGCGGCGCGCCGTCCCGGCTGGTACGACGTCGTGCACTCCCACTACTGGCTGTCCGGGCAGGTCGGCGCGATCGCGGCGCAGCGCTGGGAGGTGCCGCTCGTGCACACCGCGCACACCCTCGCCAAGGTGAAGAACGCGTCGCTCGGGCCGGGGGACAGCGCCGAGCCGAGCGTGCGCGTCGTGGGCGAGGAGCAGGTCGTCGCGGACGCCGACGCGCTCGTCGCGTCCACGCCCGTGGAGGCGCGTGAGCTCGTCGAGCTGTACGGCGCCGACCCGGCGCGCGTGCACGTCGTCGAGCCGGGCGTCGACCTCGAGCGGTTCCGTCCCGGCGGCCCGGGCGCGCGCGACGAGGCGCGACGGCGGCTCGGTCTGCCGACCGACCGGCCGGTCGTGCTGTTCGCCGGGCGCGTGCAGCCGCTCAAGGCGCCGGACGTGCTGGTGCAGGCGGTCGGGGTGCTGCGTGCGAGCGGGCGGCCCGTCCCGCTGCTCGTCGTGCTCGGCGGCCCGTCGGGCCGGCCGACGGCGGTGCGTGAGCTGCGCGCCCTGGCCGTGACGCTCGGGGTCGACGACGACGTGGTCGTGCGCCCGCCCGCGCCGCGTGACGAGCTCGTCTCCTGGTACCGCGCGGCGGACCTCGTCGCGATGCCGTCGCGCTCGGAGTCGTTCGGGCTGGTCGCCGTCGAGGCGCAGGCCAGCGGCACGCCGGTGCTGGCGGCCGACGTCGGCGGCCTGCGGACCGTCGTCGAGGACGACGTCTCCGGTCGCCTCGTGCCGGGCCACGACCCTCAGGTGTGGGCCGAGGTGATCGCCGACGCGCTCGCTGACGCCCCGCGCCGCGCCCGCTGGGCCGCCGGCGCCCGTCAGGTGGCCGAGCGTTACGCGTGGACCACGGCCGCCGACCAGGTGCTCAAGGTCTACGCGGTCGCCGCCGAGCCCCGCTGACGTCCGATCCGCGGGGCTGGATCGACGTCTCGCGGGAGGGGAGGGGCTCGAGGGGCCCCACCCCGGGCGCGGCGACACGTCGATCGAGCCCCCTCTGGGCGCGAGACGTCGATCCGGCCCCGCGACCGGGGGACGGACGTCCCTGCGGCCCCGACGGGGCTGCGGCAGGATGAACCCATGACCTACACCCTCGTGCTGCTCCGCCACGGCGAGAGCGAGTGGAACGCCAAGAACCTGTTCACCGGCTGGGTGGACGTGCCCCTGTCCGAGAAGGGCATCGAGGAGGCCAAGCGCGGCGGGACGCTCCTGACCGACGCGGGCGTGCTCCCCGACGTCGTGCACACGTCGCTGCTGCGCCGCGCGATCACGACCGCGAACCTCGCGCTCGACGCCGCGGACCGGCACTGGATCCCCGTGAAGCGCTCGTGGCGCCTCAACGAGCGGCACTACGGCGCGCTGCAGGGCAAGAACAAGAAGGAGACGCTCGACGCGTACGGCGAGGAGCAGTTCATGCTCTGGCGCCGCTCGTACGACGTCCCGCCGCCGGAGATCGAGCTCGGCTCGGAGTACTCCCAGGACGCCGACCCGCGCTACGCGGGCGAGCCGATCCCGCGCACCGAGGCGCTCGCGCAGGTCCTCGACCGCGCGCTGCCCTACTGGGACGCCGAGATCGTGCCCGACCTCAAGGCCGGCAAGGTCGTCCTCGTCGCCGCGCACGGCAACTCGATCCGCTCGATCGTCAAGTACCTCGACGACGTGGACGAGCAGACCATCGCGGGCATCAACATCCCCACGGGCATCCCGCTGCTGTACGAGCTGGACGAGGAGACGCTGAAGCCGACGAACCCCGGCGGCACGTACCTCGACCCGGAGGCCGCCAAGGCCGCGATCGCCGCGGTGGCGAACCAGGGTCGCTGACCCGGCCACCGGGTCGCACCGGCGCACGACGACGAGAGGCGCCCGCCCCCTCCCCGGGGCGGGCGCCTCTCGCGTGCGGGACCCCTCGGGTCCCGCCGTCGGTGGTCGCCGGTCAGGCGCTGCGCGCGGGCACCGGCCCGAGCGCGTCGTGGACGTCGCCCGTGACCAGGTAGACCATGCGGCGCGCCACGGACACGCCGTGGTCGCCGAACCGCTCGTAGTACCGCCCCAGCAGCGTGACGTCGACGGTCTCCTGCACCGACCGGTCCCACGGTCCGGCGAGCATCGCGCCGAACGTGCTCGCGTGCAGCTCGTCGAGCAGGTCGTCGTCCTGCTGGATCGACTCGGCGAGGGCCATGTCGCGCGTCCCCAGCAGCGTCGTCACGCGACGTGCGACGCGCACGGCGGCGTCCTGCATCTGCGTGAACGTCGCCTCCAGGCCCGTGGGCACGGCGACGACGGGGTAACGGGCCCGCGTCACCTGGGCGACGTGCCGTGCGAGGTCGCCCATGCGCTCGAGAGATGCGCTCATCCGCAGCGCGGACACGACGACCCGCAGGTCCGTCGCGACGGGCTGCTGCTGCGCGAGCAGACGCACGCACCGGTCGTCCAGGTCGCGCTCGAGCGCGTCGATCGCGAGGTCGTCGGCGATGACGGACTCGGCGAGCTGGAGGTCCGCGGTGAGGAGCGCGATCCCGGCGCTGCTGATGGCTTGCTCGACCCGGCCGCTCATCGCCACCAGGTCCTGGCCGAGCTGGGCCAGCTCGGCCTCGAAGATGTCCCGCATGTGCTCCCTCTCATCCGCGTTGCGGTCCACACGGTCGCACGCGACGGTGAACGAGCGGCTCCCGGCAGGTGAACACGTGGCGGCGGTTCGGCGTCCGGGGCCTCAGACGTCCCGGGGCCGGCCCGCGCCCGGCCTACTGTGGACGTCGTGGACTGGATGCTGGACGCCGCGCCGCTGGTGGCCGGCATGATCGGGATGCTCGTGGGCGCCGTCGCCGTGGCAGCGTTCCGGTGGAGCGAGCGCGAGCAGCGCACGGTGCCGCCGCAACCGGAGCCCGAGCTCGACGACGGGCTCGTGCGGACGCTCGCCGTGCTGCGCTCGGCCGCGGTCGTGCTCGACGCCGACGACGTCGTGGTGCGAGCGAGTCCCCCTGCGCACGCGCTCGGCCTGGTCCGCGACGGCCGCGTGGTGCACGCGTCGATGCGGGACCTGGTCGCCGCCGTGCGGCGCGACGGCGTGATCCGGGACGAGGAGCTCGACGTGCCGCGGGGACCCGTGGGCCCGGCGCGCCTGCTGCTGCAGGTCCGCGTCGCGCAGGTCACGCCGAACCACCTGCTGCTGCTCGCGGAGGACCTCACGCAGGCGCGCCGGCTCGAGGCGATCCGCCGCGACTTCGTCGTGAACGTGTCGCACGAGCTGAAGACGCCCGTCGGGGCGCTGTCGCTGCTCGCCGAGACGGTGCAGGACGCGGCGGACGACCCGGAGGCCGTGCGCCGGTTCAGCGGACGCATGCGCGCCGAGGCGTCGCGCCTGTCGGCCCTGGTGCACGAGATCATCGAGCTGTCCCGGCTGCAGGTCGCCGGCGCCCTCGAGGACGTGGCGCCGGTGGCCGTCGACGAGGTGGTCGCCGAGGCCGTGGACCGTGCCCGCACCGCGGCCGACGCGAAGGCGGTCCGCATCGCCGCGGCCGGTGACCGCGGTCTCGTCGTCTTCGGCGACCGGAACCTGCTGGTCACCGCCGTGCGCAACCTGCTCGACAACGCCGTGGCGTACTCACCGCGCGGCACGCGCGTGAACCTCGGGGTGCGTCGACGCGACGACCTGGTCGAGATCGCGGTGGTCGACGAGGGGGTCGGCATCGCGGAGGCCGACCAGGAGCGGGTGTTCGAGCGGTTCTACCGCGTGGACCCGGCGCGTTCCCGGGACACGGGCGGCACGGGTCTCGGGCTCTCGATCGTCAAGCACGTCGCGGCGGACCACGGCGGTGACGTCTCCGTGTGGTCGCAGCCCGGGCGCGGGTCGACGTTCACGCTGCGCCTGCCCGTCGCCGAGCCCCGTGCGACCGACGCGTCGCCCGCGCCCGGCTCGCACGCCCCGGACGCCGCGGCGACCCACACCTCACCGACCGACACGGCTGCGCCCTCCGCGTCGCTGCCCGCCGCGCCGAACCCCTCCAGGAGCACCACGTGACCCGCATCCTTCTCGTCGAGGACGAGGAGTCCTACCGCGACCCGCTCTCCTACCAGCTGGGCCGCGAGGGCTACGACGTCGTGACCGCGGCGACGGGACCCGAGGCGCTCGAGCGCTTCGCGGAGCACGGTGCCGACCTGGTCCTGCTCGACCTCATGCTGCCCGGGCTGCCCGGCACGGAGGTGTGCCGCCGCCTGCGCCTGGACTCCGACGTGCCCGTCATCATGCTCACCGCCAAGGACGACGAGATCGACAAGGTCGTCGGCCTCGAGCTCGGCGCCGACGACTACGTGACCAAGCCGTACTCGTCGCGCGAGCTGCTGGCCCGCATCCGCGCCGTGCTGCGACGTCGCGACACCTCGGCACGGCCGGCCGACGACCCCGAGGACGACGGCGTGCTCGAGGTGGGCGCCGTCCGCATGGACGTCGACCGCCACACCGTGCACGTCCACGGCGAGCTCGTGCCCTTCCCGCTCAAGGAGTTCGAGCTGCTGGAGCTGCTGCTGCGCAACCCGGACCGTGTGCTGACCCGCGGCCAGCTCATCGACCGCGTGTGGGGCTCCGACTACGTCGGGGACACCAAGACGCTCGACGTCCACGTCAAGCGCATCCGCGCCAAGATCGAGCGCGACCCGTCCGCGCCGACCCTCCTGACCACGGTCCGTGGGCTGGGCTACAAGCTGTCGGACGGTGTGGGGGAGTAGCGCGCGTCTGGTCGACGAGCGTTCACCCGGGGTTCACCCAGCCCCGGCGGTGCGGTCACCTGCCACCCCTACCGTCAGCGTCGGCCGCGCACCGACCGGTGCGCGCTGACGTGATGAGGACGGGACACAGTGAAGCTCACCCCCCACAGCCGTATCGGCGCGATCGCCCTCACCGGGGCACTGGCGCTGACGCTCGCCGCGTGCAGCTCCGGCTCCTCGGCCGAGCCGGGTGCCACGAGCGGTGGCGACTCCGCCGAGCTGAGCGGCTCGCTCGCCGGTGCCGGCGCCACGTCGCAGGAGAAGGCCGTCGCCGGCTGGATCGCCGGGTTCAACGACCTGCAGCCGGGCGTCACGGTCAGCTACGACGCCGTCGGCTCGGGCGGCGGCCGCGAGCAGTTCCTCGCGGGTGCCGTGCAGTTCGCCGGCTCGGACGCCGCCCTCAAGGAGGACGAGCTCGAGCAGGCGGTCGAGCGCTGCGAGGGCGGCGAGGCCATCGAGCTGCCGCTCTACATCAGCCCGATCGCCGTCGTCTACAACCTCCCCGACCTCGACGCCGAGCACCTCAACCTCTCGGCCGCGACGATCGCGAAGATCTTCAACCGCGACATCACGACGTGGGACGACGCGGCCATCGCCGCGGAGAACCCCGACGTCACGCTGCCGTCGCTCGACATCATCCCGGTGAACCGTTCCGACGAGTCCGGCACCACGGAGAACTTCACCGAGTACCTCGAGGCGGCGTCGGAGGGCGCCTGGCCGCACGAGGCGTCCGGCGACTGGCCGCTGTCCGGTGGGCAGTCGGGCAACGGCACGCAGGGTGTCCTGGACACGGTGACCGGTGCCGAGGGTGCGATCACCTACGTCGACGCCTCGCGCGCCGGCGACCTGGGCACGGTCGCGCTGAAGGTCGGCGACGAGTACGTGCCGTTCTCCGCCGAGGCCGCGGCCGCCGTCGTCGACGCGTCGCCGCGCGCCGAGGGCGCGACCGACAAGCGCCTGGTCGTCGAGCTGGACCGCACCACCACGGCGGCGGGCGCCTACCCGCTGGTCCTCATCTCCTACTCGCTGGCGTGCTCGACGTACGCCGACGAGGCGGACGCGGCCAACGTCAAGGCGTACCTGTCCTACGTGGCCAGCGAGGCGGGGCAGGAGCGTGCGGCCGACCCGAGCGTCGCCGGCGCCGCCCCGATCTCCGACGACCTGCGCGCCGAGGTCCAGGCGGCGATCGACTCGATCACCGCAGGCTGACCGACCGCATGATCGCGCCACCGGGCCGTCCCGGGGCCGGGCAGCACGCCCGCCCCGGGACGGCCCGCGCGGCGCCCCCCGCACCCTCCCCACCCAACGGAGCAGCCGTGGCCCTCACCACCAGCCCCCCGCAGCACGACGGGACCGACGCAGCGCCCTCGTCCCCACCGGACGCGGGTGCCGCCGTGCGTGCCGCCTCGACCGGTCGCGTCGCCAGCAAGGTCTTCGCGGGACTGTCGACCGGTGCGGGCGTCCTCATCCTCCTCACGCTCGCGGCGGTCGCCGTGTTCCTGCTCGTCGAGGCGTGGCCCGCGCTGACCGCGTCGCGCGAGGAGCTCGAGGACATCTCCTGGTTCGACGGCGGCTCGGTCGCCGAGTACGTGGGGCCGCTCATCTTCGGCACGCTGCTCGCCGCGGTGCTGGCGCTGCTGCTCGCGGTCCCGGTCTCGATCGGCATCGCGCTGTTCATCTCGCACTACGCGCCACGTCGCCTCGCGCAGGGTCTCGGCTACCTGATCGACCTGCTGGCGGCGATCCCCTCGGTGGTCTACGGCCTGTGGGGAGCCCTGTGGCTGATCGGCAACCTCGACCCGCTGTTCACCTGGCTCTCGTCGAGCCTCGGCTTCGTCCCGCTCGTCGCCGACTACCAGGCGCCGGCCAAGAACATCATGTCGGCGTCCGTGGTGCTGGCCGTGATGATCCTGCCGATCATCACGGCCGTCTCGCGCGAGGTGTTCCTGCAGACGCCCCGCCTGCACGAGGAGGCCTCCCTCGCCCTGGGGGCGACGCGCTGGGAGATGGTCCGCCAGGCCGTGCTGCCGTTCGGGCGCTCGGGCGTCATCAGCGCCGCGATGCTCGGCCTCGGCCGCGCGCTGGGCGAGACCATGGCAGTCCTCATGGTCATCTCGCCCGGGTTCCTCTACTCGTTCTTCCTGCTCAAGCCCGGTCAGCACCAGACCATCGCCGCGAACATCGCCTCGAAGTTCCCGGAGGCCAGCGGCCTGAGCGTGAGCGTCCTCATCGCGACCGGTCTGGCGCTGTTCGTCATCACCTTCGCGGTCAACTTCGCCGCGCGCTGGATCATCGCGCGGCGCGCCGAGTTCTCGGGAGCCAACTGATGACCGTCGACGCGCCCGGCGCCACGTCGCCCCTGCTCCTGGGCGACGAGTACCGACGTCTGCCCCGGTGGAGCACGTGGGCGTTCCTCGCGGGCTCGCTGCTGCTGGCGTTCCTCGTGCTCCTCGTGGCGGGGACGCCCGGGATCACCGGGGTGGTCGTGCTCGGCGCCGCGCTGTTCGTGCTCTCCTCGAGCATCACCTCACGCGTCGTCGAGGGTCCGCGGCGTGCTGCGGACCGGCTCGCGACCACCTTGGTCACCGGGGCGTTCCTCCTCGCGCTGGTCCCGCTGGTCTCGCTCCTGCTGCTCGTCGTCACGCGCGGTGCGCAGGCCTTCAGCTGGACGTTCCTCACCACCGACATGCTCGGGATCTTCGGCGACATGACCGAGGGCGGCATCCGGCACGCGGTCGTCGGCACGCTGCTCATCACGCTCGCGGCCGCGGTGATCTCGGTGCCGATCGGCCTGCTCACGGCGATCTACCTGGTCGAGTACGGCCGCGGCCCGCTGGCGCGCGGCATCACGTTCCTCGTCGACGTCATGACGGGCATCCCGTCCATCGTGGCCGGGCTCTTCGCCTTCGCGCTGTTCACGCTGCTGCTCGGGCCGGCGTTCCGCGCCGGGATCATGGGTGCGGTCGCGCTCGCGCTCCTCATGACGCCGGTCGTCATCCGGTCCGTCGAGGAGATGCTGCGGCTCGTGCCCAACGAGCTGCGTGAGGCCTCCTACGCGCTGGGCGTGCCGAAGTGGCTGACGATCGTCAAGGTCGTGCTGCGCACCGCGGTCGCCGGCATCGTCACGGGCATCATGCTCGCGGTCGCCCGCGTGATCGGCGAGACCGCGCCGCTGCTGCTGACCGTCGGCATCGTCACGGGCGTCAACTGGGACCTGTTCGACGGCCGCATGGCGACCCTGCCGGTGTTCGCCTACCGCCAGTACGAGTCCGGCGGTGCCGGCATCGACCGGGCCTGGGCCGCCGCGCTCACGCTCATCCTCATCGTCATGATCCTCAACCTCGTGGCCCGGCTGGTCAGCCGCTGGTTCGCCCCGAAGGGCGCCCGCTGACGCGGGCCCGACCCCGACCGAAGGAAGGACCCTCCCCATGTCCAAGCGGATCGACGTCTCGGACCTCGACGTCTTCTACGGCGACTTCCTCGCCGTCGAGGGCGTGAACATGACCATCGAGGCCCGCAAGGCCACCGCACTGATCGGCCCGTCGGGCTGCGGCAAGTCCACGTTCCTGCGGACGCTCAACCGCATGCACGAGGTGATCCCCGGCGCCCGTGTCCAGGGCAAGGCGCTCATGGACGGTCAGGACCTGTACGGCACCGACGTCGACCCGGTGGCCGTGCGGCGCCAGGTCGGCATGGTGTTCCAGCGTCCCAACCCGTTCCCGACGATGTCGATCGCGGACAACGTCCTGGCGGGTGTGCGTCTCAACAACCGCCGCATGTCGAAGGGCGACCAGCAGGACCTCGTCGAGCAGTCGCTGCGCGGTGCCAACCTGTGGAACGAGGTCAAGGACCGCCTCGCGCGGCCCGGGTCCAGCCTGTCGGGTGGCCAGCAGCAGCGGCTGTGCATCGCGCGCGCCATCGCCGTGCGGCCGCAGGTGCTGCTCATGGACGAGCCCTGCTCGGCGCTCGACCCGATCTCGACGCTCGCGATCGAGGACCTCATCGCCGAGCTCAAGGCGCACTACACGATCGTCATCGTGACGCACAACATGCAGCAGGCGGCGCGCGTCTCGGACCGCACCGCGTTCTTCAACATCGCGGGCACCGGCAAGCCCGGCCGCCTCATCGAGATGGACGACACCTCGACGATGTTCTCCTCGCCGCGCGAGCAGGCGACCGAGGACTACATCTCGGGCCGGTTCGGCTGACCGGTGCCGGGCCGGCGCGCAGGCGTCGGCCCGGTGGGGCTGCCCGGGCCGACGCGGCCGAGGGGCGGGCTCAGTCCTCGGCGCTCTCGTCGGTCTCGTCGGTGTCCGGCGTCGACGCGTCCTGCGTCGGGGCGGGCGTGACGCCCTCCAGCACGGCGGCGTACTCCGGCAGGGTGCCGTCCACCACGGGGACGCGGATCTCGGTCGTCCCGCTGCTGCCCGACGCGATCGTCACGGTCGTCAGCCCCCCGGGAGCGGTGTCGACGGCCGCGACGGGCACCTCGACGGTCGCGTAGCCTGCGGGGACGTCGGTGACGCCGACGAGGACGCTCGACCCGGCCGCGACCTCGACGTCGACGGGCTCGCCGCCGCCGACCGTCAGCGTGACGTCCTCGTCGTCGCCGGACCGGTTCGACAGCGCACCCGTGAGGACGCCGGCGGCGCCCTCCGCCTCCGCGACGACGAGGAGGTTGAGCGCGCGCACGGAACCCACCTGCGCGGCGGTGCCGTCGGACGCGGCGTAGCTGTCCAGCGTCGTGATCGGGTTGGTCGCCGAGCAGCCGGTCAGCGCGAGCGCGGCAGCGGCGGCGAGGCCGGCGACGGCGGCCCGGGTGGTGCGGGGGCGGAGGCGGGTCACGAGGGCTCCTGCTCGGTCTCGCGCGCGGTGGCGACGGGTCTGCGTGGGCGGGGCTGCCTGCACCTGCCGGCGGCGCGGCCAGGGTGCGCAGGAGCCGCAGGTCAGCCTACCGCCGCGCGGGCCGGCGGCGGCCTCGGGTCCGGTCGACGCGGGCTCGTACGCCGCGCCGTGCGCGACGGCGGTGCGGCCCCGTGACCTGCGGGCCGGGGGCCGACGGACCTGCGACCGGGGCGTGACCAGCGCGGACGCTGCCGGGACGCCGGAATCCGCAGGAGGCGGGCGTGATACCATACACGTCTGCGAAAGGGGACACCGACAGATGACTTTCACTGTTGGGGAGACCGTCGTCTACCCGCACCACGGTGCAGCCAAGATCGAAGAGATCAAGAGCCGGACCATCCGTGGCGAGGAGAAGATCTACCTCAAGCTCAAGGTCGCCCACGGCGACCTGACCATCGAGGTGCCGGCGGAGAACGTCGATCTCGTGGGTGTCCGCGACGTCGTCGGCCAGGAGGGGCTCGACCGGGTGTTCGAGGTGCTGCGCGCCCCGTACACCGAGGAGCCGACCAACTGGTCGCGGCGCTACAAGGCCAACCTCGAGAAGCTGCAGTCCGGCGACGTCATCAAGGTGGCGGAGGTCGTGCGCGACCTCTCGCGCCGTGACGCCGACCGTGGGCTGTCCGCCGGCGAGAAGCGCATGCTCGCCAAGGCCCGGCAGATCCTCGTCTCGGAGCTCGCGCTCGCCGAGAAGACCGAGGAGGAGAAGGCCGAGGCCATCCTCGACGAGGTCCTCGCCTCCTGATCCGCACGCACGACGGTCCGGGTGCACGCCGCCCGGGCCGTCTGCTGTGTCGGGGGCGTCTCGCGGTCCCGACACGAGGCACGATGCGCACATGACGATCGCCGCAGTCCTCACCGCCGCCGGGAGCGGTACGCGCCTCGGGCTCGACGTGCCCAAGGCGGTCGTCGCGGTCGCCGGCGCACCTCTGGTCGTGCACGCGGCGCGCGCGCTGCTCGCGGCCCGCGCCTCCGACGGATCGGGCGTCGCCCAGCTCGTCGTCACGGCGCCCGCGGCGCTCCTCGACGAGGTCGCGGCCCTGCTCGGCGAGGTGGTCGACGCCGCGGCCACGGACGTCCGGCTCGACGTGGTCGGCGGCGGGCGCACGCGCCAGGAGTCGGTCGCGGCGGGGCTCGCCGAGCTCGTCGACGACGTCGACGTGGTGCTGGTGCACGACGCGGCACGGCCGTTCGCCCCGCCGGAGCTCGTCGCGCGGGTCGTCGACGCCGTGCACGCCGGGCATGCCGCCGTGGTCCCGGGACTGCCGGTCGTCGACACGGTCAAGCGCGTCGCGGCGGGCGACGGCACGGGCCGACCCGTCGTCACGACCGTGCCGCGTGCGGACCTCGTGGCGGTGCAGACGCCGCAGGGGTTCGACCGGGCGGTCCTCGAGCGCGCGCACGCGGTCGGCTCCGGGCTCGGGGCGCACGAGGCGACGGCGGCGTCGGACGACGCCGGGCTGGTGGAGGCGGCGGGCGTCACGGTGTGGGTGGTGCCGGGCGACGAGCGAGCCGCCAAGGTGACGACCGCGCGTGACCTGCACGTCGCGCAGGCCCTGAGGACGACGGAGGCACGCGCGTGAACCTGCGCACCGGCATCGGCATCGACGTGCACGCCTACGACCCGGACCCCGCCGAGGGGGCCGTGCTGCACCTCGCGGGCCTGGAGTGGCCGGGCGAGCGCCCGCTGGCGGGTCACTCGGACGCGGACGTCGCGGCGCACGCGGCCGCGGACGCGCTGCTGTCCGCGGCGGGCCTGGGCGACCTGGGCCTGCAGTTCGGCACCGACGACCCGCGCTGGGCGGGGGCCTCGGGCGCGGCGCTGCTGGCGGAGGCGGCGCGCCGGGTGCGGTCCGCGGGTTTCACGATCGGCAACGTCGCGGTCCAGGTCGTCGGCAACCGCCCCAAGCTCGGTCCGCGGCGCATCGAGGCGCAGGCCGTGCTGTCGATGGCCTGCGGCGCGAGCGTGACGGTGAGCGCGACGACGACCGACGGCCTCGGTCTGACAGGACGCGGCGAGGGTGTCGCGGCCATCGCGACCGCGCTCGTCTCGCTCGACGACCCGGCCTGAGCGGTCACCCGGGAGCGTGGCCGGACCACGATGTGGGAACGAGACCACCCGCGCGGGTGAACTGTCGGAGCGGGTGCCGAAAGTCACGCGGTGACAGCCGCCAGGGCGTCGCGAACCGGGCGATTCGCCGGTACCGTCCCTCCATGTGACTGCACCCCCGACCGACAGCGACCGCGCCTCCGCGCGTGCCGCGGCACAGCCGGGGACCGGTGCGCACGGCCTGCCCCAGCGCACCCGCACCCTGCCCGTGCGTCAGCGCAACCGCGTGCCGCTCGAGACGCTGGAGGCCACGTTCGCGGGCCTGCAGCAGGTGGACGAGAACGCACGACCCGAGGCTCCGCTCGCGCCGCCCGAGGACCTGTGGCCCCCGGTGACGGGTCCGCACCCGCTCGTGACGGGGAGCCAGCCGCGCGTCGGCGGCTGACAGCTCCCGACCGCGGCGCCGCGCTCATCGCGTGGTCAGCACCAGCTTGCCGCCCGCGTGTCCCTCACGGCTGCGACGGTGCGCGGCAGCGGCGTCCTCGAGCGGGAACGTGCCGGTGACGAGGACGTCGAGAGAGCCGTCGGCGGCGAGCGCGGTGAGCTGCGAGCGGGCGGCGTCCCGGACGTCGGCGCCGGGGTCGGCACCGGGCCCGTGCCCGAGGGCGAGCACCCCCAGACCGGCGGCGCGGTCCAGCGCGACGAGCGTCGCGACCCGCCGGCGGTCCGCCACGAGCGCGGCGGACGTGTCGAGCGCCTCGGCGGTGCCCACGGCGTCGATCGCGACGCTCACGCGTCCGACGGTGCCCTCGACGGTCCGGACGCGGTCGAGCAGGCCGGGCCCGTAGGCGACGGGCTCGGCGCCGAGGCGCCGCAGGCACTCGTGCCAGGCCGGTGACGCCGTGGCGACGACGCGGGCGCCGCGCAGCACCGCGAGCTGCACCGCCATGCGGCCCACGCCGCCGGAGGCGCCGTGCACGAGCACGACGTCCTCGTCGTCCACGCCGGTCGCCGCGACGGCGTGGGCCGCGGTCACGCCGGCGGCGAGCAGACCGGCGGCGGGGACCACGTCGAGCCGCGCCGGGCGTCGCACGAGCACGTGCTGCGGCACGGTCACGAGGTCGGCGTAGCCACCGGTCACCGGCCACGCGACGACGTCGTCGCCGGGGGAGTACCAGCGCACGCCGGGGCCGACGGCCTGCACGACACCGGCGACCTCCAGCCCGAGCCGCACCGGCGTGCGGGTCCCGGACCCGGGCGCGTACGACTTCCAGTCCCAGGGGTTCACGCCCGCGGCGTCGACCCTCACCACCACCTCGCCGGGCCCAGGTGCCGGCGTCTCCACCTCGACGACCTGGAGCACCTCCGGCCCGCCGAGGTCGCCGGCCACGACCGCTCGTCCCACGTGCGCCATCGGCCCAGCCTGCCTGCCGATCGGGTGAGGAGCCAGGCGCTGGGGATCCCTCGTCCGTGGGAATGCTCGGGCGTGCGCGTCAGCCGACGGGGCCGAGGACGCGGTCGACGTAGTCGTTGCGGAAGGTGCCGGTCGGGTCGACGCGTGCGCGCACGCGCTGCGCGTCGGCCAGGTGCGGGTACAGCTCACGGAGCCGTGCGTGATCGAGACCGTGCAGCTTGCCCCAGTGGGGGCGTCCGCCGACCTGCCCGGCGATCCGCTCGAACGCGTCGAACCAGCGCCGGTAGGGCATCCGGTAGTACTGGTGGGCCGCGACGTACGCGGTCTCGCGCCCGTGCGCGGTGGACAGCCACAGGTCGTCGGGGGCGGCGAAGCGGATCTCGAGCGGGAACGGCACCGGCTCGCCGGTGCCGCGCAGCCAGCCGTCGAGCTCGCGCAGGACGTCGGTGACGTGCGCGCGGGGGAGGGCGTACTCCATCTCGCAGAACCGCACGCGCCGGCGCGAGACGAAGACGTCGGCGGACGCGCCGGTGTAGGTCCGGGCGGTGAGGGCGCGCGACGCGACGGCGTTGATCCGCGGCACGGCACGGGGCACGGCCGCGGCGAGGCGGTTGGTCACGGCGAAGACGCCGTTGGACAGGAGCTCGTCGTCGACGAGGTGCCGCAGCGGTGACAGGGGCTGCTCGACGTCGTCGCTGACGCGGTTGTTGCGCCGCACGAGCGCGCCGGAGGTGTGGGGGAACCAGAAGAACTCGAAGTGGTCGTTGCCGTCGACGAGCGCGTCGAGGTCCGCCAGGACCGTTGCCAGCGCCATGGGCTGCTCCTGCGCCCGCAGGCGGAACGCCGGGACGACGTGCAGAATGACGGCGGCGAGCACGCCCGCGGTGCCCAGGCCGAGGCGGGCGAGCTCGAACAGCTCGGGGTCGTGCGTGGGTGACACCTCGTGCACGTCGCCGGCGGCGGTGACGAGGCGGCAGCCGACCACCTGGGTCGCCAGCCCGCCGAGTCGTGCTCCCGTGCCGTGCGTGCCGGTGCTGATCGCGCCCGCGAGCGTCTGGACGTCGATGTCGCCGAGGTTGCGCATCGCCAGGCCGCGCGCGGCGAGGGCGGCGTTGAGGGTGCGCAGGCGGATGCCGGCGCCGACGGTCACGTGCGCCGAGCCGTCGGGGAGCGGCACGACGCGCTCGACGCCGGCCAGGTCGTCGAGACGTAGCTGGACATCGTCCGTGACGGCGGCGCCCGTGAACGAGTGACCGGCGCCGACGGCGCGCAGGCGGCCCCCGCGGGCCGTCGTCGACGCCACCGTGCGGACGAGCTCCTCCAGGTCACGGGGCTGCACGACGGTCCGCGGCGTGGCGCTCTGCGTGCGCGCCCAGTTGCGCCACGCGGGCGCCGGTGACCCCCCGGAGTGACGCGCTCCCATTCCCGCAGGATCGGCTGGGCATTCGTCCAAGTCAAGTGTGCGAAATCCTTGACTATCGTCACGACAACCGATGAGATGATTACCGGGAGACGAGTCCACCGCACCCGGGGGGGTGTGTCGGCGGCTCGTCCGCAAGGAGGAAGCCATGAACCGTCTGCCTGTCGCCGAGCGCCGGGAACAGCTCATCGAGGCGGCGCTCAGCGTGGCCAGCCGTGAGGGCATCGACGGTGCCACGGTGCGTGCCGTCGCGGCCGAGGCGGGGGTCTCGCTCGGTGTGGTGCACTACTGCTTCCGCGACAAGGACGAGCTGCTGCGTGCGATGGCCCACACCATCACCGAGCGCAACCTCGGCCGGGGTGTCGCGGAGATGCCCGAGTCCGCGTCCGCGCGCGACGCGATCATGGGTGTCCCGCACGAGCTGTGGTCCAACATCCGCGCGACGCGGGGCCCGCAGCTGCTGACGTACGAGCTGACGACGACGTCGCTGCGGCACCCCGAGCTCCGGCAGGTCGGCGTCGACCAGTACGTCGTGAGCTGGGCGTCCGCCGAGGCGTTCCTCGAGGAGGTCGAGCGCGTCGCCGGCATCGTCTGGCGCGTGCCCCGGCACCTCATCGCACGCTCGATCATCGCCACCATCGACGGGTTCTCCCTCGCGTGGCTGGTCGACGACGACGACGATGCCGCCTACCAGGGCCTGCGCCTGTTCGCGGAGCACCTCGCGACGCTCGCGGTGCCGGTCGACGAGGCCGCGATGCTGGGCTCGTCCGACGACGCGAGCGAGGAGACCGAGGCCGCCGAGGAGCCGGGGGCCGACGTGCGCCCCTTCACCACGTCCGCCCTCACGTCCGGGGTGTCCGCCCTGGCATGACGACGACCTGGCCGTGACGATCCCGACGACGCCCCCCCGCGCCGCCGCGGGTCGGTCGGTCACCCCGGCCGCGCGCACGACCGGCGAACGGCTGGACGCCGCGACCGCCGGCCTGCCCGCCCCGGTCGCCGTGGTCGACCTCGACGCGTTGGACGCCAACGCCGACGACCTCGTGCGCCGCGCCGGCGGCACGCCCGTGCGCGTCGCGAGCAAGTCGGTCCGCGTGCGTCACGTGCTCGAGCGCGTGCTGGAGCGGCCCGGGTTCGCGGGTGTGATGGCCTTCGCCGCGACGGAGGCGCGGTGGCTGGCCGGCCACGGCGTGCGTGACGTGCTGCTCGGCTACCCCACCGTCGACACCGTGGCCGTCGACGCGATCGCGGCCGACGCCTGCGCGGCGGCCGCCGTGACGTTCATGGTCGACGACACCGCCCAGGCCGACCTGCTCGCGGCGGCCGCGCACCGGCACGGGCGGCGCCTGCGGGTCTGCCTCGACGTCGATGCCTCGCTGCGCGTCGGCCGCGGTCCGCTCGTGGTTCACCTCGGCGTCCGACGCTCGCCCGTGCGCACGCCCGACGACGCGGCACGGCTCGCCGCCGCGGTCGAGCAGCGCGGCCTCGAGGTGCGCGGCGTGATGTTCTACGAGGCGCAGGTGGCCGGCCTGCCCGACACCTCGCCCGCGGTCCGGCTGGTCAAGGCAGCGTCGGTGCGCGAGCTCGCGCACCGCCGGGCCGACGTCGTCGACGCGGTCGCCACGGTCCTCGGGCACCCGCTCGAGCTCGTCAACTCCGGGGGCACCGGATCGCTCGAGGTCAGCGCCGCCGCGCCCGCCGTCACGGAGGTCACGGCCGGCTCCGGGCTGTTCGTCCCCACGCTCTTCGACGGCTACCGCGCGTTCGAGCCGCGGCCCGCGGCGTTCTTCGGCCTGGACGTCGTGCGGGTGCCCGCCGCGGGGTGGGCGACCGTCTTCGGTGGCGGTTACGTGGCCTCGGGCCCCGCGTCGCCGAGCCGCCTGCCGCGGCCGGTGTGGCCCGCCGGCCTGCGACTCGCGCCCCGTGAGGGCGCGGGGGAGGTCCAGACACCGCTGCGTGTGCCCGCGCGTGCGGACCTGCGCGTCGGGGACCGCGTGTGGTTCCGGCACGCCAAGGCCGGCGAGGTCATGGAGCGGTTCGCGCACGTGCACCTGGTCCGCGGCGACCGCGTCGAGACGAGCGTCCCGACGTACCGCGGCGAGGGCGTCTGCGCCGGTTGAGGCGTGGGACGCGCGGACCGCGGTCGGGTGCCGGGCCCGTGCGCCGGTAGCCTGGGCCGGTGAGCCTGCGGCTGTTCGACACCGGCACCCAGTCGGTACGTGACTTCGTGCCCCTCGTCGAGGGCGAGGTCGGCGTGTACCTGTGTGGTGCCACCGTGCAGTCGCCGCCGCACGTGGGGCACGTGCGCTCGGCCGTCGCGTTCGACGTGCTCGTGCGCTGGCTGCGGCGCAGCGGGGCGCGCGTGACGATGGTCCGCAACGTCACCGACATCGACGACAAGATCCTCGCCAAGGCCGCGGCCGCCGGCCGGCCGTGGTGGGCGTGGGCGCTGCAGAACGAGCGGGCTTTCGCCTCGGCCTACGCCGCGCTCGGCGTCCTGCCACCCGACTACGAGCCGCGCGCCACCGGTCACGTGCCCGCGATGCTCGAGCTCATGGACCGGCTCGTCGAGCGCGGGCACGCGTACGCGGCCGGCCCGGGAGACGTCTACTTCGACGTCCGCTCGTGGGCGGAGTACGGCGCGCTCACCAACCAGCGCGTCGACGACATGACGGACGTGCCCGAGGACGCCGGCTCCGGCAAGCGCGACCCGCACGACTTCGCGCTGTGGAAGGCCCCGAAGCCGGGCGAGCCGGGCACGGCCGCATGGCAGACCCGGTACGGCCGCGGTCGGCCCGGCTGGCACCTCGAGTGCTCGGCGATGGCGCACCGCTACCTCGGGGAGTCGTTCGACATCCACGGCGGCGGCCTCGACCTCAGGTTCCCGCACCACGAGAACGAGCAGGCGCAGTCCCGGGCCGCCGGGTACGGCTTCGCGCGCTACTGGCTCCACAACGGCTGGGTGACGCAGGGCGGGGCGAAGATGAGCAAGTCGCTCGGCAACGGGCTGCTCGTCACCACCGTGCTGGAGAAGGCACCCGCGGTCGTCGTGCGCTACGCGCTGACCGCCGTGCAGTACCGCTCGATGCTCGAGTGGACCGACGACACGCTCGCCGAGGCCGCGGCCACGTGGGACCGGCTCGCCGGCTTCGTGCAGCGCGCCACCGAACGCGTCGGCACCGCGTCCGACGACGAGGTCGCAGGCGTCGAGCTGCCCGCCGCGTTCGCGGCCGCGCTCGACGACGACCTGAACGTCCCCGCCGCGCTCGCGGTCGTCCACGAGACGCTGCGCGCCGGCAACAGCGCGCTCGCGGCGGGCGACGACGCCGCGGCGCGCGCGGCGATGGTGACGCTGCGCGGCATGCTCGACGTGCTGGGCCTCGACCCGGGGTCGGCGCAGTGGCGTACCGCGGGCGGCGACGGCCGCCACGCGCACGCTCTGGACGCCCTCGTCCGCGCCGAGCTCGACGCCCGCTCCGCTGCGCGGGCCGCGCGCGACTGGGCCACCGCCGACGCGATCCGCGACCGGCTCACCGCGGCAGGCGTCGTCGTGGAGGACTCCCCGACCGGCGCGCGCTGGACGCTCGCCGCGCCCACCCCCGCGCACGACACCTCGGAGGACTGATGGCCGGCAACTCCCAGCGCCGCGGCGCGACCCGCAAGGCGGGGACGAAGAAGGGGGCCCGCGTCGGGACCGGTGGTCACAGCCGGCGCGCGCTCGAGGGCAGGGGTCCCACCCCCAAGGCGGAGGACCGCCCGTACCACGCCGCGCACAAGCGGAAGGTCCAGGCCGAGAAGGCCTCGGGCACGGCGCAGACCTCCGGCCGCCCGTCGGCGCGCGCCGCGCGCGGCGCCGAGGGCAAGCGCGGCGGGCGCACGAGCTCGACCCACGAGGTCGTCGCGGGCCGCAACTCCGTGCTCGAGGCGCTGCGTGCGGGGATCCCCGTGTCCACCGTGTACCTCGCGGCGCGTCTCGAGGCGGACGACCGCACGCGTGAGATCGTCTCGATCGCTGCGGACGCCGGTCACCCCCTGCTCGAGGTCGGCCGCGCGGAGCTGGACCGGCTGACCGACGGCGCCGTGCACCAGGGCGTCGCGCTGCAGGTGCCGCCGTACGAGTACCTCGACCCGGACGACCTGCTCGACACTGCCGAGTCGTCGCAGACGGTGCCCCTCGTCGTCGCGCTCGACGGCATCACCGACCCCCGCAACCTCGGGGCCGTCCTGCGGTCCGCGGGCGCGTTCGGCGCGCACGGCGTGCTCGTGCCCGAGCGCCGCGCCGCGGGCGTCACCGCGTCGGCGTGGAAGGTCTCCGCCGGTGCGGCTGCGCGCGTGCCCGTCGCCCGCGCCACGAACCTCACGCGTGCGCTGCAGGACTACCGGCGCGCCGGCGTGTTCGTCGTCGGCCTCGACGCGGGCGGCGACGTGCCGCTGGCCGACCTGCCGTTCGCAGCCGACCCGCTCGTGCTCGTCGTGGGCTCCGAGGGCAAGGGCCTGTCGCGGCTCGTGCGCGAGCAGTGCGACGCGATCGTCTCCATCCCCATCGCGTCGGCCGTCGAGTCGCTCAACGCCGGCGTCGCCGCGGGCATCGCCCTGTACGAGGTCGCACGGCAGCGCGCGCTCTAGACACCCGACCCCGCCCCGGGTGTCCCCGGGGCGGGGTCGCCTCAACCGAGGAGCAGGTCCGGGTCCTCGTCGCTCGCCGGCTCACCGTCGCGCAGGTCCTCCGCCCGCGTGCCCAGCACCGACTGCTCGTCGGGCCGCGTCGGCAGGATCGTCGCGACGTAGCTCGCCGCGACCTCCGGCATCGGGACGTCGCGGTGCTGCTGCTGCGACAGGTACCAGCGGTGGTCGAGCAGCTCGTGGTAGATCTGCGCGGGCTCGAGCTTGCCCCGCAGCTCGCGCGGCACGCTGCGGACCGCCGGCTCGAAGATGTCGGTCAGCCAGTCGTGCGCGACGAACGCCTCGTCGTCCGCCTGACGGTCCGTCGCGGCCCGGAACTCGTCCAGGTCGTTGAGGAGCCGGCGGGCCTGGTTCTCCTGCACGTCGAGGCCCGTCAGGCGCATGAGGCGGCGCGAGTGGTGGCCGGCGTCGACGACCTTCGGCTGGATCCGCACGGTCGTGCCGTCGAGGTCCGTGGTGATGTCGAGCTCGCCGACGTCGAAGCCGAGGTCGTTGAGGCGGTCGATGCGGGCCTGCACGCGCCAGCGCTCGCCGAAGCCGAACGACTCGGTCTCCGTGAGCGCGCGCCACAGCTCCTGGTACCGCACGACGAGCGCCTCGCCGATGCCGACGGCGTCCTCGTCCTCGTCGAGGAACTCCCCGGCCTGCAGGTCCATGAGCTCGCCGATGATGTTGACGCGCGCGACCTCGAGGTCGTAGCTGCGCTGGCCGGGTGTCAGCACGTCGTGCAGGTCGCCCGTCTCCGCGTCGACGAGGTACGCGGCGAACGTCTCCGCGTCGCGGCGGAACAGCGTGTTCGACAGCGAGACGTCACCCCAGTAGAAGCCCGCGAGGTGCAGACGCACCAGCAGGACCGCGAGGGCGTCGATGAGGCGCGTCGCGGTGTCGGGCCGCAGGGACTGGCTGAACAGCGCCCGGTACGGCAGCGAGAAGGTCAGGTGCTGCGTGATGAGCACGGCCTCGAGCGGCTCGCCCTCGGGGGAGCGGCGGCCGGTGATGACGCCCACGGGCTCGACGCTCGGCACGTCGAGCTTGCGGAGCTGCCGCAGCAGCTCGTACTCGCGGTACGCGACGGTCTCGCCGATCTCCTTGATGGCGATGACGCGGCCCGAGAGCCGCGCGAAGCGCACGATGTGCCGCGAGATGCCGCGGGGGAGAGCGGCCAAGGTCTCCTGCGGCCACTGCTCGAGCGGGATGTGCCACGGCAGGTCCAGCAGCGCGGGGTCGGGGTTCGCCGCCGTGATCTGCAGACGCTGTGCCGTGACGCTCATGGAGCGATCCTCTCAGGTCGGGCTGACGTCCGTCCTCGAGACGCCGCGAGGCGGGCCCGGCGTGGTGCCGGACCCGCCTCGCGGGACGTGCTCGTGGGACGTCAGCGCATGCGCTCGCCGGAGCCGGCGTGGAACAGGTGCTGCTCCTGCGGGCGGATGCGGACGTTGATCGTCGAGCCCTTCGGCGGGACCTGGCGGGGGTCGACGCGGACGATGACCTGCGCGTCACCGGCACCGGAGTGCACGGCGGCCGCCTGGCCGAACTCGTTCGTCAGCGCGCCGTAGACGTACGCGTCCGAGCCGAGCTCCTCGACGATGTTCACGACGACCGGGAACGAGTCGGGGGTGCTCGCCGGCACGACGTCCAGCGACTCGGGGCGGAAGCCGACCGTGATGTGGCCCTTGTCGTCGTCCGTCAGCGCGGCGACGGCCTCGCGCGGCAGCGCCAGGCGCGAGGAGCCGACCGAGGCCGAGCCCTCGAGCACCGGGAACGTGCCGATGTTCATGGCCGGCGAGCCGATGAAGCCCGCGACGAAGACGTTGGCCGGCGTGTCGTACATGTCACGCGGCGTGCCGACCTGCTGCAGGATGCCGTCCTTGAGGACCGCGATGCGGTCGCCCATGGTGAGGGCCTCGGTCTGGTCGTGCGTGACGTAGACCGTGGTGACGCCGAGGCGGCGCTGCAGCGACGCGATCTGCGTGCGCGTCTGCACGCGGAGCTTGGCGTCGAGGTTCGACAGCGGCTCGTCCATGAGGAACACCTGGGGCTGACGCACGATGGCGCGGCCCATGGCGACACGCTGGCGCTGACCACCGGAGAGGGCCTTCGGCTTGCGGTCGAGGTACTGCGTGAGGTCGAGGATCTTGGCGGCCTCCTCGACGCGGCTGCGGATCTCCGCCTTCGGCGTGCCGGCGATCTTGAGCGCGAAGCCCATGTTGTCGGCGACCGTCATGTGCGGGTACAGCGCGTAGTTCTGGAAGACCATCGCGATGTCGCGGTCCTTCGGCTGCACGTCCGTGACGTCGCGCTCACCGATGAGGATGCGGCCGGCGTTGACGTCCTCGAGGCCCGCGAGCATGCGCAGGGAGGTCGACTTGCCGCAGCCCGAGGGGCCGACGAGGACGAGGAACTCGCCGTCCTCGATGTGGAGGTTGAGCGCGTCCACCGCGGGACGCTCGGTGCCCGGGTAGATTCGGGTCGCGTGGTCGAAAGTGACCGTAGCCATGGCTGTGCCATTCCCTTCACCGGCAGGTACGTGCCGGACGATCCGTCGTGAAGAGTGTCAACGCAGGTCCGCGGGGATGCGGGCCTGCTGAGCCCAGTGTCTCCGCTGACACGGGTCGAGGGGGGTCGCGCACGACCTCCCTCGGCCGCGGCCAGTATGGCACAGGTCACGTGCGGCCCCGCCGGGACCGACGGCCCTCGACGTGCGGTGCACGAGCGTTCACCCGTGCGCCGCCGTCAGGACGTCGTCAGGGCGTCGTGCAGCAGCGCCAGGGCGGCGACGCCCGCCTGCGGGTCCGCGACGCGGAACCGCGCGACCGTGCCGCCCTCGCCCACCTTCACGGTCACGTCCTGCGGGTCGAGCGCCTCGAAGGCGTGCTCGTCCGTGACGTCGTCGCCCGCGTAGAGCACGACGGGTGCCCCGAGCTCGTGGCGCAGCGCCTGCAGCGCCGTCCCCTTGTCCGCGGGGAGCACCGACAGCTCGACGACGTCCTTGCCGTGCAGCGTGCCCACGCCGAGCTCGGTGCCCAGCGCGACGGCCTCGGCCTCGGCCGGCTCGGCGTCCGCGGGCTCCGCGAGGCGCGTGTGCACCACGACCGCCGTCGGCTTGGACTCCACCCAGACGCCGTCGCGACCGCGCGCGACCGCGGCGGCCCGCGCCCCGAGCGCGGCGAGCAGGTCCGCCTGCGCGTGCGTCAGCTCCACGACGTCGCGGTCGAGGCCGAACTGCGTCACCCGCGCGCGCTCGGCGCCGTGGCTGCCGACGAGGTAGGTGCCCGGCGGCACCTGCGCGAGCGCGTGCAGGTCCGCCATGGCGCGCCCCGAGACGAGCGCGAGGTGTACGCCGTCGACGGCGGCGAGCGACTCGAGCACCTCGACGCCGGCGGGCAGGATGCGCGACGCGGCCGGGTCGTCCTGCAGCGGAGCGAGCGTGCCGTCGAAGTCGAGCGCGACCAGCAGCGGCCGCGCGGCGGCGTCCGCGCCCAGGCCCGTCAGGCGCTCGCGCAGGTCGTCGGGTACGCGGGCGTCAGCCACGGTGCTCCCTGACGGGCACGGCCGTCAGCGCGGCCAGGAACTGCCCCGACCACGCCGCGACGTCGTGGGTGAGCACGCGGCGCCGCAGGCGGCGCATCCGCTTGCGCGCCTCCTTGGGGTCGAGGTGCACGGCGTACGTGATGGCGTCCTTCATGCCGTCGATGTCGTGCGGGTTCACCAGCACGGACCCCACGAGCTCGTCGGCGGCACCCGTGAACTCGCTGAGCACGAGCGCACCGCGCTCGTCGGAGCGCGCGGCCACGTACTCCTTGGCGACGAGGTTCATGCCGTCGCGCAGGGCGGTGACGAGCATGACGTCCGCGGCGAGGTACAGCGCCGCCATCTCCTCCATGGGGAAGGACTGGTGCAGGTACTGCACCGGAGCGTGCCCGACCTGGCCGTGGTCGCCGTTGATGCGCCCCACCAGCAGCTCCACCTCGTCGCGCAGCTGCTGGTACGCGCCGACGTTCTCACGGCTCGGGCTGGCGACCTGCACGAGCGTGGTGCTCGTCGCGGACAGGCGCCCGTCCTCGAGCAGCTCGCCGTAGGCCTTGATGCGGTGCCGGATGCCCTTGGTGTAGTCGAGCCGGTCGACGCCCAGCAGCAGGTGCTGCGGGTCGCCCAGCTCGCGGCGGATCTCCCGTGCGCGCTCCTGCACGGCCGCGGTGCGCGCGAGCTCGTCGAACGCGTGCGAGTCGATGGAGATGGGGAACGCCTGCGCGCGCACGTGCCGCTGCTGCGGCGTGCCCTCGTCGACCGTGACCATCTGGCCGCGCGTCGTCAGGTCCGTCAGGCGGCGCACGATGCGCACGAAGTTCGCCGCGTCCCCACCCCGCTGGAAGCCGATGAGGTCGGCGCCGAGCAGCCCCTCGACCACCTGCTTGCGCCACGGCAGCTGCGCGAAGATCTCCAGCGGCGGGAACGGGATGTGGTGGAAGTAGCCGATGCGCAGGTCCGGCCGCAGCTCGCGCAGGAACGCCGGCACGAGCTGGAGCTGGTAGTCGTGCACCCAGACCGTCGCCCCGGGCGCCGCGTTGGCCGCGGCCGCCTGCGCGAACCGCTCGTTGACGCGCCGGTAGGCGTCCCACCACTGGCGGTGGAACTGCGGGGAGGCGATGACGTCGTGGTACAGCGGCCACAGGGTGTCGTTGGAGAAGCCCTCGTAGTACCGCTCGACGTCGGCCTCGGTGAGCATGACGGGCACGAGCTCCGTGCCGTCGACCTCGAACGGCTCGAGCTCGAGGTCCGGGGACCCGCCCCAGCCGACCCAGGCGCCCTTGGTGCGCGACATGACGGGCGCGAGCGCCGTGACGAGCCCACCGGGGGACCGGGTCCAGCTCGGTCCGCCCTGCTCGTCCAGCGTGACGTCCACGGGGAGGCGGTTCGCGACGACGACCAGGTCATGGCCGTCGTGCGGCGCGTCGATGGGCACCAGATCAGCTCCTTGCGGGGTGTCTCGACCTCCGACCCTAGTCGTCCCACGGGTGACACGCTCGGGCGACGGAGGCACGAGGCGTCGTGCGGAACGACTAGGTTGCCCGCATGGAGCGCAACGGTCTGACGCCGGGGTCACAGATCGGCGGGTACACGATCGTCGCCCCGCTGGGCTCGGGCGGCATGGGCACCGTGTACCGCGCGGTCGACGACGGCGGGGACGCGGTCGCCCTCAAGCTGCTCCACCCGCACGTCGCCTCGGACACCGCCGTCCGCGCGCGTCTGATGCGCGAGGTCGCCGCGCTGCAGCGGCTGCGGCACCGCTCGGTCGCGGCCGTGCTCGACGCCGAGGCGGACTCGACCGAGGCGTTCCTCGTGACCGAGCTCGTCGCGGGGGACACCCTCACCGACCGGGTGCGCGAGAACGGTCCGCTCGACGCCGACGAGCTCCTCGCACTCGCGGAAGGACTGCGCTCGGCGCTCGCCGCCGTGCACGCCGCGGGGGTCGTGCACCGCGACCTCAAGCCGTCGAACGTGCTGCTGACCGACGACGGGCCCGTCCTCATCGACTTCGGCCTCGCGCAGGGCGTCGACGACGACGCGAACCTCACGACCGCGGGCTTCGTGCTGGGCACGCCGGGCTACCTCGCACCCGAGCTGCTCGACGGCGGCGAGCCGGGACCAGGCACCGACCTGTGGGGCTGGGCAGCGCTGCTCGCGTTCGCTGCGACCGGCCGTGACCCCTTCGGCAGCCGGCCGGTGGAGGCGGTCCTGGCGCGGGCGCGGGCCGGCGACGTCGACCTCGACGGCGTCGGTCCGGTGACGCGCGCCGCGGTCGCGGGCGCGCTGCGTCCCGACCCGGCCGACCGCGCGGACCCCGTGGAGGTCGTCGCGGCGCTGCGGACGGTCGCGGAGCAGGGCGAGCAGCCGCCGGGAACGGTGCCGACGTTGGCGCTCGGCGCCGGTGCGGCCGCGGCGGCGGCGGGCGCGACAGGGAACGGCAAGGGCAAGGGGAAGAAGGCGAAGGCGAGGGCGAGGTCCGCCGGCGGCGCGGCCGAGGGTGGCGGCGCGGCCGCCGTCGGCGCTGCGGCAGTGGTCGTCGGTGCTGCGACCGCTGCGGGCGCCGCAGCGGCCGGCGGCCCCCCGCGCGCGGGTGGTGCCGACGGCGGACCGGCGGGTGACGACGACCGGAGCGAGCCGGAGGGCCTCGACGACCGGACCGGTCCGGACGGTTCCGACGACCTGGGTGCCCCGGAGGGGCGCGACGACGACGCCGACCCGGCCGACGAGGCGGCGGCCGACCCCGCCGACGAGGCGGCGGCCGACCCCGCCGATGAGCCGGCGGCCGACCCCGCGGCCGACCCCGCGGCCGACCCCGCGGAGGAGGCTGCGGCGGCCGACCACGAGAGCGGTCCGGTCGAGGATGCGGACGGCACCGACCTCGACGACGACGCCGAGCCCACCGCGGGCGAGCCGGTGGTCGTCGAGGACACCGACGGCGCCGAGGCCGCGCGCGACGACGCGGACGGGGCGCTGGACGACGTGGACCTCGACGGCCACGGTGACGCGGACCTCGACGGCGACCGCGACGGCGATCCCGACGACGAGCGCGACGGCGACGGTGACCCCGACGGCGAGCGCGACGGCGACGGTGACCCCGACGGCGAGCGCGACGGCGACGGTGACCCCGACGGCGAGCGCGACGGCGACGGTGACCCCGACGGCGAGCGCGACGGCGACGGTGACGGTGACCCCGACCGCGACCCCGACCGCGACGGCGGTCTCGACGACGGCGACCGCGACGTGGTCGCGACCGAGCTCGTCGAGCAGCGCGTGCCCACGCAGGACGAGCTCGGGACGGTCGCGCTGGCGACGTCGGGGACGGCCGTCGGCGGTGCCGCCGCGGCTGCTGCTGCGGCGACGGTCGCGGCGCCCGAGGCGCCGGTCAACGACGGTCGCACCGTCGCCGTGCCGGTCCGCGAGCCGGAGGCGCCCGCCTCCGTCGCGCCGGGACGGCAGGAGGACGCCCGGCGCGGGGCGGGCGCCGAGCTCGAGCCGTACGACGACGCGGACGAGGCCGACGACCCCGACGACGACCCCGACGCCCTCGACCCCCTCGGGTGGGCCGAGGGCGACCCCGAGCAGCCCGAGGAGCTCGAGGAGCTTGAGGGCGAGGAGTGGTGGTACGAGCGACCGCCGGCACGCCGGCGCTGGGGCTCGCTGCTCGCGCTCGCGCTCGTCGTGGTCCTCGCCGGCATGCTGCGCCCGGTCCTCACCGTCGCCGTCGTGCTGGTGCTGGTCGTCGTGGTGCGGACCGTGGGCGCGACGGTCGAGGCGATGCACGGACGCCGGGAGCGGCGCGGCGTGCGGCGCTCCGACCGGGTGCTCGCGGTGCTCTCGACGCCCTGGTACCTCCTGCGCTCGGTGCTGGGCGTCCTGCCGTCGCTGCTGGTCGGCGGAGCCGTGCTGCTCATCACCGTCGGCTTCGGCTGGTGGCAGATGGACTCGGGCCGCTGGGAGGTGGCCGGGTCCCCCCTGGGCCAGGAGCCGCAGGGCAGCACGGCGGCGTTGCTGGCCGGCGGGCTCGTCGCGCTCGCGGTGACCTTCCTGTGGTGGGGCCCGCTGTCGCGCATGACGCGCACGGGTGCCCGCCGCACGCTCGCGGCGGTCGCGCCCGGTCCCGTCGGTGCGCTCGTGCTCGTGGTGGTCGCGCTCGTCGCGGCGGTGGTGCTGCTGAACCAGGTGCTCGACGTGCCTCCGATCGACTTCTGGCCTGCCCCGACGCCGACGCTCCCGCGGCCCTGATTCACAGGTTCCGCCGACCGGGGAAGGTGCCCGCGGGCGTCGACGAGCCCTAGGCTGGTCCCGTGCGTGCGACGGCGACGGTGCGGGCGGTGGCCCCTGTGGTCCGGCGCGCCCGGCTGCGCCCCGATCTGCGCCCGCACCTCCTCGGTGCGCTCGCGGTGCTGCTCTCGGCGCTGTCGGTGGTGCTCGCGGCGCACGGCCGCGTCCTGCTGCACCAGTGCGTCGTCGCGGACGGTCCCCTGGCCTCCGTGGGCGTGCGCATGGCCGTGCTGCGCTCGGCGGTGGAGTGCCCCGAGGGCACGCTCGGCCTCGGGGCCGCGTCCACCGGCGCCGTGCTGCTGCTGAGCGTCGCGCTGCCCGTCGTCGTGCTGCACCTGCTGCTGGTCGCCTGCGGCCTGGGGCTCGGTGTCGTGCTGCGCCGCGGCGCGGCCGCCGTCGCCTCGCTGCTCGTCGCGCACCTCCTGCCCCCTGTCGTGGCCGTGGGTCTGCCGGCCGTCGCCGAGCGTCGTGCCCTGGCGGGCACCGGTGCGGGCCTGCGCGTGCCGCGGGACCGCGAGCACGACCCGGCGCGCCCGCGGCGCGGCCCGCCGGTGCGCTGACGCGTCCGCGCGCGACACCCGCCCCCCACCACCCGCCGGCCGTGCCGGCACCTCTGACCAGGAGTACGCATGCCCACGAACGAACCCCGTCCCACCAAGTCGCAGCGCCGCGACGAGGCACGCCTCAAGGCGATCGCCATGCGTCAGGAGCAGGAGCGCAAGGCGAAGCGCACCCGGATGATCGCCATCGGCGGCCTGATCGCCGCCGTCGTCGTGCTCGGCGGCGTCGTCTTCGCGATCGTCCGCCAGGGCCAGGCCAACGCCGAGGCGTACGGCGACGTCGTGTTCGCCGCCGGCACCGAGAACAGCCTCGTGCCGCCGTTCGACGAGCTCGACGCCCCCGACGTCGCGGACGACGAGGGCGGCATCCCCGTCAGTGCGGGCGGCGTCGGCGTCGCCGGCGAGGACGACGTCGTCGTCGAGGTCTACTACGACTTCATGTGCCCGTGGTGCGGCCGGTTCGACGCCGCCAACTCCGGCGAGCTCGACAGGCTCGCCGCCGAGGAGGGCGTGACCGTGGTGTACAAGAACATCGCGTTCCTCGACGGCAACTCCCAGGGCACGTTCTACTCGACGCGCACCGCCAACGCGGCCGCCGTCGTCGCTGCCGAGGCGCCCGAGCAGTACACCGCCTTCGTCACCGCGCTGTTCGCGAACCAGCCGGAGGAGGGCACGGCCGGTCTGAAGGACAGGCGCATCGCGGAGATCGCGACCGAGGTCGGCGTGCCGCAGGAGGTCGCCGACTCCTTCACCGCGACCGTGGACGGCACCTACGAGGTCGCCGTGTCCGAGGACGAGAAGGAGACCCGCGAGGGCACGTGGCGCACGTACGCGCCGTTCGTGGCCGCGACCACGGCGCAGGCAGGTCAGGACCTCGGTGGCCTGAGCACGCCGACCGTCCTCATCGACGGCGAGAAGTGGGGCGGCGAGGGCCAGGACCTGTACTCGACCGGTCCGCTGACCCAGGCCATCCTCGACGCGGTCGCCGCGAAGGGCGCCGCGGGCTGATCCCGACGCGCCGCGGCCGCCCGTCCCCCGGGGGACGGGCGCCCGCGGCGTCCCGGCCGGTACCCTGGCCGCCTCGCCTCCTTAGCTCAGTCGGCCAGAGCACCTGTCTTGTAAACAGGGGGTCGTCGGTTCGAATCCGACAGGGGGCTCCACCCGGTGGGCGCGTGCGCCTCACCGCTCCCAGGGCCGCCTCAGGCGCCCAGGGCCTCGCGCAGGTACGCGATGTCGTCGGCCTGCGTCTCGGACGGTGTCTCGACGACCACGTCGCACCCGGCCTGGCGCACGACGTGCGCGAGCAGCTCGCGCGGGATCGTGCCGTCGGCGAAGCCCGCGTGCCGGTCGCGGCTCGACCCGTGCGGGTCCCGCGAGGAGTTGGCGTGGACGAGGTCGATGCGCCCGGTGACGGCGGTCAGGCGCTCGACGATCGTCTCGAGGTCCTCACCGGCGGCCCACGCGTGGCACGTGTCGAGGCACACGCCGACGTCGTACCCCCCGATCGCGTCCCACAGCATCGCCCAGCGGTCCAGCGTGCGGGCGCACGCGTTCTCCCCGCCCGCGGTGTTCTCCACCAGGACGCGCACCGGGAACGTCGCGCGCTCGAACGTCTTGCGCCAGTTGTCGATGCCGACCGCGACGTCGTCGCCGTCACCGACGTGCCCGCCGTGCACCACCAGGCCCCGCGCGCCGAGGTCCGCGGCCGCCGCGGTGTGCTGCGCGATCATGTTGCGGCTCGGGATGCGGATGCGGTTGTTGGTGGACGCGACGTTCACGAGGTACGGCGCGTGCGCGTAGATCCCCAGGCCCGACGCGACGAGGTCGTCGGCGTCGGGGCGGCGCACCGGCTTCTTCCAGCCCTGCGGGTCCGCGAGGAACACCTGGACGGCCTGCGCGCCCACGCGGGCGGCCTCGACCAGGGGCTCGTCGCCCCGCACGTGCGCACCGATCAGCACCACGACGTCCTCCTCGTCCTGCGCCCGTCGCGCGTCCTCGGGTTGCTCACAGGGCCGGCCCCGTCTCCTCCAGCAGCCGCAGCGCCGCGCTGACGCGCGGGTTGCGGGCCGGCTCGGCGTCGATGCCGAGCGTCGCGTAGATGGCGTAGACGTGGTTCTGCACCGACTTCTCGGTGATGTCGAGGCGCTCCGCGATGCCCGCGTTGGACAGGCCCTGCGCGAGCAGCCGCAGCACCTCGTACTGCCGGTGCGTCAGGCGCGCGACCGCCGAGCCGGCGCGGGGGGTGACCCGGTCCAGCAGCGTGCGGTCGAGCACCGTCTCGCCGGCCGCGGCGGAGCGCACGGCGTGCAGGAGGGTCGACTCGCTCGTCCCGCTGGTCTTCGACAGGTAGCACCAGCCGTGCGCGACGTCGCGGGGCAGGTCGAGGAGCAGGTCCATCGCGTCGTGCGCGGACAGCAGCAGGACGCCGATGTCCGGCTGCGCCCGGCGCAGCGTGACGCCCAGTGCGATGCCGTTGCCGTCGGGCAGGTCGATGTCGAGCACGACGACGTCGGCGACGCCCGGCCGCAGCGCCTCGCGGGCCTCGGTGACGCTGCCGACGGTGACCACGACCTCCAGGCCCGGGGCGTCGGCGATGGTCCGCTCCAGCATGGAGCGGAACAGCGGCTGGTCCTCGACGAGTGCGACGCGCAACGGGCGTGCGGCGGTGGGGGTCATCACCGCCAGTATGGTCACGCCGGGGGCGCGTCGACGAGGACGCGCGCCGACGTCTCGCTCAGCGGGACGGCGAGGGGGTGGGGACCATGGGTGCCGCGCGCGACGCGACGCAGCCGGCGGTGCGCCGGGAGGACGTCGTCGCCGACCGGCTCACGCTCCTGCGGGGGACGGGGATCATCGCGCTGGGCTACGCGCTGGGCGCGTCGTTGCAGAGCGCGTGGATCTACTCCGCGCTCGTGCCGGAGTGGGCGCAGGTCGACCTGTGGCGCCGACTGGCGGCCAACGGGATCGCCGTGGCCGGGCTCGTGGTGGCGCTCGGGCTGCTGGGTGCGCACCGGGCGGCGGGGCGGGTGCTGGCGGCGCGCGTGCTGACGGCCGCGCTCTTCATGGCGACCCTGCGCACGGCGGTGCAGGTCGGCCTGGGGGTGCATCCGCCGGACGACACCGACTCCCTGGTCGCGGAGTTCGTCACGGGCACGATCATCGCGGCGCTGTCCGCGGCGACGGGGGTGTGGGCGCTGGTGTCGCGCCGGCGCATGCGGGCCGCGACGCGCGCGGCGGAGCGCCAGGCCGTGAGCGTCGAGCTCGCGGTGCGGGCGCTCGAGGTCGAGGAGATCCGGGTGCGCCGGCAGGTCGCCGAGGGGCTGCACGGCACGGTGCAGCAGCGGCTGCTGCTGGTCGACGCGCGGCTGGCGGGCGTGCAGGAGCAGGTCGGTGACCTCGCGCCGCAGGTCGCGCACGACCTGGCGTGGGCCCGCGAGGAGCTGGCCCTGTCGCGCGAGCAGGACGTGCGGCAGATGAGCCGGCTGCTCTACCCGGAACGCCTCGAGATGGGCCTGGTCCCGGCGGTGCGGGCGCTGCTCGGCCGGCTGCCGGCGGCGATCGCCACGCGTCTGCGGGTGGGTGAGGCGCTGCGGGAGGTCGACGACCCGTCGGCCACCGGTCTCACCGTCGCCGACCGGCTGCTGGCGGTGCGCGTGGTCGAGGAGGCGGTCTCGAACGCGCTCAAGCACGGCCCGCCCGGGCTGGTCGAGGTGCACCTGGACCTGGAGGGCGACGTGCTGCGGGTCGTCGTGCTCAACGACGGCGACCCCTACGAGCCGCCCGCGGTGCCCGACCCGGCGTCGGGCACGGCGCGTCTGGGCGAACGGCTGCGCCTGGTCGGCGGCGAGCTGCGGGTCGAGGCGCGCGCGCCGACGGGCGCCCGCGTCGAGGCGGTGCTCCCGCTCGGGGTGCAGGCGGACGAGGCGTGAGCGGGTGGCGCAGGCGTGGACGAGGGGTGAAGAAGGCGGACAAGCGCGGCGGTGCTGAGGGGTAGCACCCACGCCCGGCGGAGGGCGTTCCTGCGAGGTCGTCATAGTGGTCTGGACACCCGTCCAGACCACTGGGAACGAGCCCGCATGAACCCCCCCGCCCCCCGACCCGGGCTGCTGGTCCGCATCGAGGCGTGGTCGGCGGTGCGCAGGGTCGGGGTCCTCACCGCGTTCGCGGGTGCGACCTGCCTCGTGGCGTTCCTCTGGCCGGCCGCGCTGGGTGGCTGCACCGCGCTCGACGTGGTGCCCGCCGGGGCCGCGGGGCACGGGCTCGTGGCCGGGGACCTCGTGGTGACGCGGTGCGGACCGCCCGGGGTCGGCGACCGCGTGGTGCACCGGGAGTCCGGCAGCGCGTGGTCCGTGGGGCTCGTGACGACGTCGGACGCCGACGGCTGGTGGGTGCGCGGTGGTGACGGTGTCGGCCGCGCGGTGCCCGCGGAGCCCGACGTGCTCGACCCGCTGCCCGTCCACGTCGCCCGGCCGGTCGCGGTGGTGGTCGCCGGCGGGGCGGTCGCGGTCACGGGGCTCCTGGCGGCGGCGGCCGTGCGCCGCCGCGCCGCCGCCCGGCCGGCCTGATCCTCAGTCGACGGGCGTGGGCTGCGGCCGCTTCGCCGCGAGCAGGTCACCGGACGAGCGCCCCCGCAGCCGCCGCGTGGCCCACGGGTACGCGTGCTCGCGCAGCCACCGGGCGTCCGCGCGGGCGCGCTCGAGCCGCGGCACCGGCGGCAGCGGCGCGAGGGGGTCGTCCCAGTCGGCGCGGTCGGGCGGCAGGCCGAGCGCGACGAGCGCCGCCTGCGCGACGCGCGTGTGCCCCGGGGTGGTCAGGTGGATCCGGTCGTCGGCCCACATGCGCCAGTCGTGCAGGCTGCGCATGCCCCACATGTCGAGCACGTACGCGCCGTGGCGGCGCGCGATCGACCAGACGTGCGCGGTGAAGATGCCCACGCGCGGTCGCGTGGCGCGCACGAGCGGGCTGTCGTGGGTGTCGAACCCCGTGCCCATGAGGACGTCGACCCCCTGGCTGCGCACGTGCGCGACGACCCGCTCCAGATCGGCCGCGACGCGCTCGACGTCGACCGACGGACGCAGGATGTCGTTCCCCCCACCGATGATGCTCACGAGGTCCGGTCCGAGCTCGAGCGCCGCGGGGACCTGCTCGGTGAGGATCGGGCGCATGAGCCGCCCGCGGACCGCGAGGTTCGCGTACTCCAGCGGCTCGCGCCCGGCGGCCGTGCGCCGCCGGGACAGGTGCGACGCGAGCTGGTCGGCCCAGCCGCGCAGCGGCGCGTCCTGCCCGTCGGGGGCGTCCCACAGGCCCTCGGAGAACGAGTCGCCGCACGCGACGTAGCGGGTCCAGCGGGGGGCGGCGGAGGGCTCGGCGGTGTCGGCGGTGTCCGTCATGCCTCCATCATGTCCGTTCCGTGACCCGGCCCGGCGCTACGGTAGGCGCCAGTCGACCGGGCCGGCGCCCTGCTCGCGCAGCAGCGCGTCGACGCGCGAGAAGGGCCGGGAGCCGAAGAACCCCCGTGACGCGGAGAGCGGGCTGGGGTGGGGGCTCGCGACGACGGGTACGTCGCCGAGCGCGGGGCGCAGCGACTGCGCGTCGCGCCCCCACAGCACGGCCACCAGCGGTCCCCCGCGCTCGACGAGGGCGGCGATCGCGCGGTCGGTGACGGCCTCCCAGCCCTGGCCGCGGTGCGACCCGGACGCGCCCGGCCGCACCGTGAGGACGCGGTTGAGCAGCATGACGCCCTGGTCGGCCCACGGTGTGAGGTCCCCGCAGGTGGGGCGCGGGACGCCGACGTCCGCGACGAGCTCGCGGAAGACGTTGTCCAGCGAGCGCGGCACCGGGCGCACGTCCGGCTGGACCGAGAAGGACAGGCCCATGGGGTGCCCCGGGGTGGGGTACGGGTCCTGGCCGACGACGAGCACGCGGACGTCCGCGAGCGGCCGCTGGAACGCGTGGAGGATCCGGTCGGCCGCAGGAAGGTACGCGCGGCCCGCGGCCACCTCGGCGCGCAGGAACGCCCCGGCGGCGCGCAGGGACGGCTCGGCAGGTGCCAGCGCACGGGCCCAGTCGGGCGCGACCAGGTCCTCGAGGGGGGCGATCACGACGCGGAGACTACCCGCGCGTGCGAATGACACCCGTGTCGTTCGCCGCGTACGATCCGACGCGAGCACGCGGCACGGCGACCCGCCTCGCGCACGTCGCCGCACGTCGCACCGCCCCGACCCACGCACACGGACGCACGGAGGAGAGCCATGGACGGCAACGCCGGCGCGGTGACCCGGACGGTCGCGGACGACCTGCGCGACGACGAGCGCGGGGCCGACGGCCTCAGCGAGCGGGACCGGCAGGTCCTGGCGTTCGAGCGGCAGTGGTGGAAGTACGCCGGTGCCAAGGAGCAGGCCGTGCGTGAGCTGTTCGACATGTCGGCCACGCGGTACTACCAGCTCCTCAACGCGCTCATCGACGACCCGGCGGCGCTCGCGCACGACCCGATGCTCGTCAAGAGGCTGCGCCGCATGCGTTCGTCGCGGCAGCGCGCCCGCACGGCCCGTCGCCTCGGGGCCGAGGCCTGAGGCCCGGGCCGGCACCGCGCCCGGTACGTCCCGCTCGGTCCCGGCTGCGTCGGGAGCGAGCGGCGGGGCGCACCCTGACCGGCACGACGACCGGATAGCCTTGCGGCCGTGAGCAAGGCCGACTACCCCTACCCCGAGGACGAGTTCGACGCGATCTCGCCCGACGCGCCGACCGGTGTCCACCGCGCACCCCGGTCCGCGTGGAGCCGGTGGTGGCCGTTCGTGCTCGTTCTCGTCCTGGTCCCTGCGCTCGCGTACGGAGCCGTGGCGTTCCTGTCGCGCACCGGCGACGTGCCGCTCGTGGGCGGGCCGACGCAGGGGCAGGAGGAGCCGGGCGGCGAGGAGCTGCCGGCGGACGGCACCGGCGAGGGGGAGGCCACGCCCGAGGGCGAGGGGCAGGACGAGGAGACGCCGCCGGAGACGGAGACCACCACGCCACCGCCCGCGCCGCAGCTCGACGTCCCGGTGGTCGTGCTCAACGGTGCGCGCGTCAGCGGCCTCGCCGGGCGTGTCGCGGAGGAGCTCGAGGGCGCCGGGTTCGTCGACGTCAAGCCGGACAACGCGACCGAGCCGTTGCCTCCGATCTCCACCGTGTACGTCGCGTCCCCCGACCTGCAGACGACCGGTGAGCTCGTCGCCACCACCGTCGGGGTCTCGGCCATCGTGGTCGACCCCGAGCAGGCCGGCCTGGCCGTGACGCTCGTGCTCGTCACCGACCCCGACGCCTGAGCCCCCGCCGGCACCCCGGCGCCCGGCGGCTACCGACGCGCGGGGACGCTCACGCGTCGTCCAGCGCGTCGACCGCCAGCAGCACGCACGCCGCGCTCCAGCCGAGCGGCGCCACGGCCGCGGGTGTGCCGTCGGCGAGGATCTTCTCCGGGATCGCACCCGAGGGCGTGCGACTGCGCTCGACCACGTCGAGCCAGTGCGTCGCGCGCGCGACGTCCCCCTGCTCGGCCGCGACCCACGCGTACAGCGTGGTCTGCGGTGTCCACGAGACGCCGTCGCGCCGCCACGCGCCCCCGGGGGCCAGCCCGTCGGCGGGCCGTCGCATCGACGGCACGGACGCGCGCCACGCGTCGACCGCACCGGGCGGCTGGTGCGTCCAGAACGGCGCGAGCACGAAGGCGCTCGCCGCGTCCGGGACGGTCCGCGTCGCGTACCGGCCGTAGTCGGTCGGCCCGAAGGCCTCGACGACGGCCCGGCGCGCACGCGTCGCCCCGGCCGCGGCGGCACGTGCCGGCCCGGGCCGCCCGGCGGCGTCGAGCACGACGCCGGCCTGCTCGAGACCCGCGACCAGGGGTGCCGCCGTCCCGAGCGTGACCTCCTGCTCGTCGACCTCCCAGTAGTCGGGGGAGGCGGGCGGCAGGCCGCCCGCGACGAGGTCCAGGGCATGCGTCGCCGACCGCTCGACCAGCGGCGCGAGCCGCTGCGCGACGGCCGTCCGCTCGTCCGCGTCCACCTCGGCCAGCACGAGCCCCGCCGCCCACATCGCCCAGCCCGTGCCGTCGGCCTGCAGTCCGCGGTCGTCGGGCGGGCCCGAGCCGTCGGTGCGGTAGCGGGCGTGGAACGCGCCGTCCGGTTCCTGCACCTGGGCGAGGAAGTCGAGCACCGCCAGCGCGTCGTCGACGTGCCCGGTGCGGGCGAGCGCCACGGCCACGAACGCCGAGTCGCGCGGCCACACGTACCGCCAGTGCGACGACCAGCCGGCCACGACCACGCCGTCGGCGACCGTCAGCGAGTGCAGGTCGAGCAGCGCCGCCCGCGCGAGGTCCTCGTGCGGGCCGCCCGCGCCGGGCACGTCTCCCGCCGCGAGCCACGCCTGCTGCTCCGCTGCGGCGGCGGCCGCGGCGGCGGGCCCGACGTGCACCGACGTGGTGGGCGAGGCGCCGAGCGCGGCCGCGAGGACAGCCGCCGCCGGGTCCGCCACACGCGTGCCGGGCAGGAACAGCGGGACGGCGTCCGCCGGGACGCCGGTGCGGCGGCCGCCGGGCAGCACGGCGACCGCCTGCTGGTACAACGGGATCTGCGCGTGGGCGGCGTCGGTCGGTGCGCCGACGCCGGTGCCGACCCCGGCGGCGGCGCCCGTGCCGACCCCCGCCGCGGTGCCGGCGGGTGCCGCTCCGGCCGGCACGGCACCGCTCGCGGCAGTCGTGAGCAGGGCAGCGACCAGTGCGACCACCGCGCGGGTGCGGGGTCGTCGGGGGCGGCTCACGACCACCGTGTCGGGCACACCGAGCACCCTAGGGCCTGCG
Organism: Cellulomonas flavigena DSM 20109; assembly: GCF_000092865.1. Taxonomy (GTDB): domain Bacteria; phylum Actinomycetota; class Actinomycetes; order Actinomycetales; family Cellulomonadaceae; genus Cellulomonas; species Cellulomonas flavigena. The sequence goes on from NC_014151.1 coordinate 745,315, forward strand.
GGGCGGGCGGGGGCAGGACCCGCCCGCTGCTTGCACTCGGAGGTGCCGAGTGCTAACCATTGGTCTTAGCACTCTCCGGTGGAGAGTGACAGCACACCCGGCCGTCAGGTGAGGGTCGTCGTGAGCGTGACGTGAGCGCGAGCGGCGGCCCGTCCGTCGCGGGCACCGACCGGCCACCCACGAACCGGAAGAAGGATCACAGCCCCATGGCCAAGATCATCGCCTTCGACGAGGAGGCCCGGCGGAGCATGGAGCGCGGGCTCAACGTCCTCGCCGACACCGTCAAGGTCACCCTCGGCCCCAAGGGCCGCAACGTCGTGCTCGACAAGAAGTGGGGCGCGCCGACGATCACCAACGACGGCGTCTCCATCGCCAAGGAGATCGAGCTCGAGGAGCCGTTCGAGAAGATCGGCGCCGAGCTGGTCAAGGAGGTCGCGAAGAAGACGGACGACGTCGCCGGTGACGGCACGACGACCGCGACCGTCCTGGCCCAGGCGCTCGTGCGCGAGGGTCTGCGCAACGTGGCCGCCGGCGCCAACCCGATCGCCCTGAAGAAGGGCATCGAGAAGGCCGTCGAGGCCGTCACGGCCCAGCTCCTGGCCCAGGCCAAGGAGATCGAGACCAAGGACGAGATCGCCGCCACGGCCGCCATCTCCGCCGGCGACCCCGCGATCGGCGAGCTCATCGCCGAGGCCCTCGACAAGGTCGGCAAGGAGGGCGTCATCACGGTCGAGGAGTCCAACGCCCTCGGCCTGGAGCTCGAGCTCACGGAGGGCATGCGCTTCGACAAGGGCTTCCTGTCGGCGTACTTCGTGACCGACCCGGAGCGCCAGGAGGCGGTCCTCGAGGACGCGTACGTCCTGCTCGTCGAGTCCAAGGTCTCGAACGTCAAGGACCTGCTGCCGCTGCTGGAGAAGGTCATCCAGGCCGGCAAGCCGCTGCTCATCGTGGCCGAGGACGTCGAGTCCGAGGCGCTGGCGACGCTCGTCGTCAACCGCATCCGGGGCATCTTCAAGTCCATCGCCGTCAAGGCGCCGGGCTTCGGTGACCGCCGCAAGGCGATGCTGCAGGACATGGCCGTCCTCACCGGTGGCCAGGTCGTCTCCGAGACCGTCGGCCTCAAGCTCGACTCGGTCGGCCTCGAGGTGCTCGGCACCGCGCGCAAGGTCGTCGTGACGAAGGACGAGACCACGATCGTCGAGGGTGGCGGCGAGGCCGACCAGATCGCCGGCCGCGTCAAGCAGATCCGCGCCGAGATCGACAACTCCGACTCGGACTACGACCGCGAGAAGCTCCAGGAGCGCCTCGCCAAGCTCGCCGGCGGCGTCGCCGTCATCAAGGCGGGCGCGGCCACCGAGGTCGAGCTCAAGGAGCGCAAGCACCGCATCGAGGACGCCGTCCGCAACGCGAAGGCGGCCGTCGAGGAGGGCATCGTCGCCGGTGGTGGCGTCGCGCTCATCCAGGCCGGTGCCAAGGCGTTCGAGAAGCTCGAGCTCGAGGGCGACGAGGCGACCGGTGCCAACATCGTGAAGTACGCGATCGAGGCCCCGCTCAAGCAGATCGCCGTCAACGCCGGCCTCGAGGGCGGCGTCGTCGCGGAGCGCGTGCGCAACCTCCCCGCCGGTCAGGGCCTCAACGCCGCGACCGGTGTGTACGAGGACCTGCTGGCCGCGGGCGTCAACGACCCGGTCAAGGTCACGCGGTCCGCGCTGCAGAACGCGGCGTCGATCGCGGCGCTGTTCCTCACCACCGAGGCCGTCGTGGCCGACAAGCCGGAGAAGGCCGCTGCGCCCGCCGGTGGCGGTGGCGAGGACTTCGGCGGCGGCTTCTGACGCAGCTGGGCACCACCTGAACGGTCCGACGGCCGGCCATCCGCGAGGGTGGCCGGCCGTCGGCGTCCGCCGGAGCATCGGTGCCCGGCTGCGCGGGGCGCGCGCAGGTCAGCGCGGCGGCTCGGGCGATGGCGGCTGGGGCGTGGGCGGTGCCGGCGGGACCGGCGGTGCCGCGTCGGTCGACGGCGGAGCCCAGGGCTGCGCCGCATCGGGCGCGGCGTAGCGGTCGCCGGTCGACGGCAGGGCGGGCTCGCCCGTGCCGTACGTCACCGCGCCGCCGTACGGGGCACCTCCGTAGGCCCCCGTCCCGTACCCGGCCGCGGGGTCGTAGCCGCCGTACGGCGGGGTGCCGCCGTAGGCCAGCGCGAGCCGCTGCTCCGCCTCGCGCAGCCGCCGCTCGATCGGCCACTCGACGAAGGCGAACATGATCATGAAAACGATGTTGGCGACGGGCACGAGCAGCAGCAGCCCGTGCCACAGCGTCCAGCCGGCCTTGCGGGCGATCCGCATGTACATGTAGACGCCGAACACGATCAGCGCGATGTACAGCACGGACATCAGTCCGATCGCGGCGATCGCTCCGGCACCGGCACCGGCGCCGGAGTCGTAGCCGTAGGAGTCGTTCGTCATGGGGCGCGTGTTCCTGGGGTGGTGGGGGACGGGCGCGCCAGGGTACCGCCGAGCGGGCGTGGTCAGCGGGGCGTCTGCCGGTACGACGCCAGGAAGTTCCCCATGCGCTCGACGGCCTCGGCGAGCACGCGCGCCTCGGGGAGCGTGACGATGCGCAGGTGGTCCGGCGTCGGCCAGTTGAAGCCGGTCCCCTGGACCAGCAGGATCTGCTCGCTCACGAGCAGGTCGTAGACGAGCTGCGCGTCGTCGACGATGCCGAAGTGCTCGGGGTCCAGGCGCGGGAACAGGTACAGCGCGCCGTCGGGCTTGGTGCACGAGACGCCGGGGATCGCGTTGAGCCCCTCCCACGCGACCTGCCGCTGCTCGTGCAGCCGGCCGCCGGGCGCGATGAGTGCCTCGATCGACTGCACGCCCCCGAGCGCGGCCTGGATGGCGTGCTGCGCGGGCACGTTGGGGCACAGGCGGGTCGACGCGAGCAGCGTCATGCCCTCGAGGAAGCCCTTCGCGTGACCCTGCGGCCCGGTCACGACGACCCACCCGGCGCGGTAGCCCGCGACGCGGTACGTCTTCGACAGCCCGTTGAACGTCAGGCACAGCAGGTCCGGCGCCACGCTCGCGAGGGGGATGTGCTGCGCGCCGTCGTAGAGGATCCGGTCGTAGATCTCGTCGGCCAGGAGCAGCAGGCTGTGCTCGCGCGCGATGTCCGCGATCTGCTCGAGCACCTCGCGCCGGTACACCGCACCGGTGGGGTTGTTGGGGTTGATGACCACGATCGCCTTGGTCCGCGGCGTGATCTGCTCGCGGATGTGCTCGATGTCCGGCTCCCAGCCGTTGTTCTCGTCGCACCGGTAGTGCACGGGCTTGCCGTCGGACAGGCTCGTCATGGCCGTCCACAGCGGGTAGTCGGGGGACGGGATGAGCACCTCGTCGCCCTCGTCGAGCAGCGCCTGCAGCGTCATGGTGATGAGCTCGGAGACGCCGTTGCCCAGGTAGATGTCGTCGACGTCGAACGTCGGGAAGCCCTCGACCGTCTCGTAGCGCGTGACGACCGCGCGCCGCGCCGGCAGGATGCCGCGCGACTCCGTGTACCCGTGCGCGTGGGGCACGGCGGCGATGACGTCGGCGACGATCTGGTGCGGCGCGTCGAACCCGAACGCCGCCGGGTTGCCCGTGTTGAGCTTGAGGACGCGGCGGCCCTCGGCCTCCATGCGTGCGGCCTCGTCCAGTGCCTTGCCCCGGATCTCGTACAGGACGTTCTTCAGCTTGGCGGACTGGTCGAGCGGTCGCAGGAGCATGCGTCGCAGCGTATCCCCGTCGCAGCGGCCGTCGCTGGGGCCACCTGCCCACTGGTGGCCTGGTCGCCCGGCGGTACGTCCGGCGTACCCCGGTTCACCCGGTGCCGAAAGGCTTCACCGCCGTGCGCCCGCCCTCGGGGCCTGATGGGGTACCGGCACGGACGACGAGGTCGGAGGAACGTATGCGCGCACGGACGATCCAGGTGCTCACGGCGGTCGCACTCGCGGCGGGACTCACGACGACGGTGCCGGCGACGGCGGCGCCCCCGACGGAGGGCATCGGGCCCGGGCCCGTCATCCCCGGCCCGGAGGTGCCGCGTCCGACGCAGCCGCCGCTGGCGTGGGAGGTCGAGCTGAAGGACGGCTGGCGCTCGCCGAGCTGGAAGCAGTCCACCGACGGGGTGACGGCGGTCGTCGACCTCGACTGCGGGGGCGTGTGGAGCTTCCGTCTGCCGCAGTACTGGGTGCAGCTCGTGCCGGAGGACGGACGCATCCGCCCCGCCGTCATGCCCGACCCGGTGCCGTGCGGTGTGACGCACACGTTCCGGTGGAAGGAGCCGGCCGGGGCGTTCCACCTCCTGCTCACCAAGGTCTCCGACGACGGCGTCGTGCTGCGCGGCAAGATCGCGGTGCACGTGCCGCAGCGCGTCGGCACACCCTGACGCCGTCCACCCACCGGGACGCGCGCTCCGCGAGACCGGGCTCGGGTGGCGCAAGCGATCGCGGACGCCACGTCAGCCCGGTCTCGCGCGCGTCCCGTCCCACGACGCGGGCGTGAGGCTGCTCAGCGGCGGGGTCGCGGCAACGCGACGGCGAGGTCGGTGTCGTGGACCCTCGCAGCCGGGCCGCGCAGCACGCTGCCCTCCTGGTCGAGCTGCAGCGCCTCGGGGTGCTCGAGGCGCGCGCCGAGGACGAGCAGGGTGTCCAGGCGCACCTCGTCCGCGGGCGGGCGCGGCCCGGGGACGGCGCCGTCCGCGACCGTCGCGAGCGCCGGGTGGAGGGCCGAGGCGAGCGGCGCCGACGGCTCGACGACGAACGTGTCGGCCAGCAGCGGGCTGCCGTCGAGGCGCGCACGGATCGTCGAGCGGATGCGGCCGCCCGTCCGCCCGGCGCGGCTGAGCACGAGCGTCTCGCGCAGGACGACGCGTGCGCCGGGCGCGAGGTCGACGTGCGTCAGGCGCAGCACGTCCGCGCCCTCGGCGACGACGATCGGCAGTGTCGGCCACACCAGCACCGCGTCCTGCGCGAGCCGCACGTCGATGAGCCACTGCGTGCGCGCGTGCTGCACGGCGTGCGCGCCGACGCCCGTGATCTCGACGATCTCCAGCTCGCGCCCTGCGGCGACGGCCACGTCGATGCGGCCGTGCTGCGCGTCGGTGCGTCCGTCCGGTCCCTGCAGCTCCGGCGGCACGACCAGTGCGACGCGCGCGCGGTCACCCGCGTCGGGCAGCCGGTACGCCTGCAGCACGTCGCTCGTGACTGCGACGTCCCCCGTCGCGGTGACGGACACGTGCGTTCCGACGACCCGCGGCAGGCCGAAGCGTGCGCTGTCGTGCGTCGTGACCTGCAGGACGTCCACCCCCGTGTACGTGCTCGTGCCCGACCGCCTCCCCGCGGGCGGGCACGAGCCTGAGGACATGATCACCGACGTGGGCGGCGCCCGCCAGCGGGGAGGGGCGCACGACCAGGCGGCGGCGCCGCGGGTGTCGGCCACGGTCCGGCCTGTCCCGGCGTCGTGCCCGGACTCGGGGTCGCGGCGCGGCGGGCCCGGACGACCGTGCACGCGAGGTCGCCGGCGTGGGCGTCGGCACCGAACGTGCGGACCAGCGTCCCCGGGCGGTCGAGCTGCAGCACGTCCGCGCCTGCCGGCACCTCGTCGTCGTACCTGGCACCCAGCAGCGTGACGGTGTCCAGGCAGCGGGCACCGCCGAGCAGCGCGGGGTCGTCGCGGGCTCCGGGGTCGACCGTGAGCGTCTCGACGAGCAGCGGCCGGCCGGCGAGGCGCGCGTCGGTCGTCGTCGTCAGGTGCCCGCCCGCCTCGCCGGTGCGGCCGAGCACGAACGTCTCGCGCAGCACCGCGCACGCCTCGTCGGCGAGGTCCAGCGACGTGCGGCGGCGGACGTGCGCGCCCGTCGCGACGACGAACGGCAGCGCGTCCCACACGAGGGACGCCCCGGTACCGAGGCGCACGTCGACGCGCCAGTCGGCCGAGCCGCCCTGCATGTCGTACGCGACCGTGCCGGCCACCTCGACGAGCTCGAGCGCGAGACCGTCCTCGACGTCCACAGCGATCCGCACGTCGTCATCCGCGAGCAGCAGCGCCTGCGTGGCGACGAGCGCGACGCGCACCGTGCCGTCCTCGTCCGGCAGGCGACGGCACGAGAGCAGGCCACCGGCCAGGTCGGCGCGCACGCGCCCGCCGGCGCGGGTCAGGCGGACGTGGGTGGGCGCCGGCCCACCCGTTGGCCCGCCCGTCGCCCCGTCGGCCCGCGCCGGCGCGTCGACCGTGCTCGTCATGCGCGCGTCCCTGTCGCCGGCCCGGCCGTCGGCCCCGTCACGCGCCCGGGCGCTCGTGCGCGAGCGGGTGGTGCCGGAGCTCGTGGGGGTGCGTGTGCGTGGTCCGCGTCCGCGGCTGCTCGTGCGGGTGGTCCCCCTCGGGGCCGTGCGTGTGGACCACGACGTTGCCGTCCTCGTCCGCGTGGCTGTGGGGGGCCATCGGGCCGGGGTCGACGGGGGTGTGCCGGCCGCCGCGCACGGCGTCGGTCATGCGCAGCACCCAGTCGGTCAGCGCGTCGACCGACGCCCGGTCGTGACGTGACAGCCCGATGACGGGTCCGCCGTCGCGGGCGTCCGCCGCGTCGGAGAGCATGCGCTCGACGTCGACCCCGACGTACGGCGCGAGGTCCGTCTTGTTGACCACCAGCAGGTCCGCGCGCGCGATGCCCGGCCCACCCTTGCGGGCCACGTCCCCGCCGCCGGCCACGTCGAGCACGAAGATCTGCGCGTCGACGAGCGCGGGGGAGAACGTCGCGGTGAGGTTGTCGCCCCCGGACTCGACGAGCACGAGGTCGAGGGGGCCGTGGTCGGCCTCGAGGTCCTCCACGGCGATGAGGTTGGGCGTGACGTCGTCGCGGATGGCCGTGTGCGGGCACGCGCCGGTCTCGACGGCGCGGATGCGGTCGACCTCGAGCACACCGGCCGCGCGCAGGATCTGCGCGTCCTCGTCGGTGTAGATGTCGTTGGTGACGACGCCCATCTCGATGTCGTCGGCGAGCTCGCGGCACAGCAGGGCGATGAGCGACGTCTTGCCGGTCCCGACGGGCCCGGCGACGCCGAGGCGGAACGCGCGGGCGGGTGCGGTGGGTGCCGAGTGGTCGGCCGTGCTCTCAACCATGGAACAGCCTCCGGGTGGTGCGGGCATGGGCCTGCGCCCACGCGTCGGTCAGGGGTGCGCCGGCCGACGGGATGTCGTCCGGGTCGGTCAGGTGGGCGACGTCGGCCGCCATGGCCGCGACCGCCGGGTGCAGGTCGAGCACCCACCGCGTCGTCGTCGCGGGGTCCAGGGGGGCGAGCTTGAGCGCGGCCGATGCGATCGTCTGCACGTCGTCGTAGCCGACGAGCAGCGCGACCTGGAGCGCGTCGAGGCCCGCGACGGCCCCGATGGCACCGGCGACGAGCGGTCGCGGGGGAGCGGCGCGGGGCGGGAACGCGCCGACGAGCTCGTCGGGCCACAGCGCGAGCGCGAGCCGCAGGTACCCGCGGCCGAGCCGCCGGGCGGCGTCACGCACGGCCGGGCTGGGCGTGCGCGCGGCCCACGCGTCCGCCACGGGCGTCAGGTCGTGCCGGTCCAGCCACCAGTGCCGCGCGACGACCGCCGCCCCCGCCTCGGTGGCGGTCACGGTCCGCAGCCGCGTCGCCGCCAGCGCGGGGATCCGGGCGACGTCCTCGGTCCTGGATCGACCCCGCGCGCCCGGCACGGTGGGGCTGGGATGACGGCTCGCGCCGAGGGGGGTGGGGTGGGGTGCGTCCGCCTCCCCCTGACCTCGCGAGACGTCATTCCGGCCCGGGGCTGGATCGACGGCTCGCGGGGGGAGGGTGCGGGGGAGGGTGGGGGGCGGGGGAGGGGGCGTGAGGAGGCCCGCCTGGACCGCGGGTTCGAGGCCCGCGGAGTGGGCGTGGGCGCCCGTCGGGAGGCGGGCGTCGGCGAGCATCGCGAGGACCAGGAGCGCGGCCGCGCTCGGGGCTGGATCGACGTCTCGCGCGCCAGGGGTGGTGGTGGGGGTGGGGGGCGGCATGGCGTCAGAAGAGGGAGTAGAGCTGGGTGAGGGGGAGGTGCTCCGCCGGGGCCGGCTCGATCACGTCGCCGTCGACGCGGATGGTGAACGTCTCCGGGTCGACCTCGATGCAGGGCAGGGCGTCGTTGTTGACCATCTGCGCCTTGCCGACGTCACGCGTCGGGCGGATGCCGACGAGTTGGCGGCGCAGGCCGAGGCGGTCGGCGAGGCCGTCGTCGAGCGCGGCCGGCGCGACGAACGACACCGACACGTCTGCGCCCGTCGCGTCCGCGAACGACGGACGCATGAGCACCGGCTGCGGCGTCGGGATCGACGCGTTCGGGTCGCCGAGCGCGGCCCACGCGATGGCGCCGCCCTTGACGACCACGTCCGGCCGGACGCCGAAGAACCGGGGGTCCCACAGCACGAGGTCCGCCAGCTTGCCGACCTCGACCGACCCGACGACGTGGTCGATGCCGTGCGCGACGGCCGGGTTGATCGTGTACTTGGCCACGTAGCGGCGGGCGCGCTCGTTGTCGGCGGGCAGCGCGGACGACAGTGGGCCGCGCCGGTGCTTCATGACGTGCGCGACCTGCCACGTGCGCGTGATGACCTCACCGATGCGGCCCATGGCCTGCGCGTCGGACGACGTGATCGACAGCGCGCCCATGTCGTGCAGCACGTCCTCCGCCGCGATCGTCGTGGCGCGGATGCGGGACTCGGCGAACGCGAGGTCCTCCGGCACGGCGGGGTTGAGGTGGTGGCAGACCATGAGCATGTCGAGGTGCTCGGCCACGGTGTTGACGGTGTGGGGGAGCGTCGGGTTGGTCGAGCCCGGGATGACGTGGGGGAGCGACGCGACCGTGAGGATGTCGGGCGCGTGCCCGCCGCCGGCGCCCTCGGCGTGGAACGCGTGGATGGACCGGCCGGCGATCGCGCCGATCGTCGACTCGACGAACCCGGCCTCGTTGAGCGAGTCCGAGTGCAGCGCGACCTGCAGGCCCCAGTCGTCGGCGGCCCGCAGCGCGGCGTCGATCGCGGCGGGCGTGGACCCCCAGTCCTCGTGGACCTTGTAGCCGCCGGCGCCGGCCAGGGCCTGCTCGGCCAGGCCCTGCGCGCTGACGGTGTTGCCCTTGCCGAGCAGGAGCAGGTTGACGGGCGCGGTGTCCAGGGCGCGGTGCAGCGCGCGCAGGTGCCACGCGCCCGGCGTCACGGTGGTCGCCTTCGAGCCCTCCGACGGGCCCGTCCCGCCACCCGCGAGCGTCGTCAGGCCCGTCGCGAGCGCCTCGTGCACCTGCGACGGCGACAGGAAGTGCACGTGCACGTCGATGCCGCCCGCCGTCAGGACGCGCCCCTCGCCGCTGATGACGTCGGTCGACGGGCCGATGCGCAGGTCGGGGTGCACGCCGTCGGCGACGTCCGGGTTGCCGGCGCGGCCGAGCGCGACGATCCGGCCGTCGCGGATGCCGACGTCGGCCTTGACCACGCCCCACCAGTCGAGCACCAGCGCGTTCGTGATCACGGTGTCGGGGGCGCCCTGCGCGCGCGTCGTCGACCCCTGCGCCATGGACTCCCGGATCGACTTGCCGCCGCCGAACACGGCCTCCTCGCCGCCGACCGTGAGGTCGTCCTCGACCTCGATCCACAGGTCGGTGTCACCGAGGCGCACCTGGTCACCCGTCGTCGGGCCGTACAGCGCCGCGTAGCGGGCACGGGAGATCTCGACCACTAGAGCGCACCCCCGTCCGTCTTGCCGCGCTGCAGCCCGGGCACGCGCCGCGCTCCGCGGATCACCACCGCGTGCACCGTGCGCGACGCGCCGGGCTCGAACCGCTGCGACGTGCCCGACGGCACGTCGAGCCGGAACCCGTGCGCGGCGGTGCGGTCGAAGGCGAGCGCCGCGTTCGCGTCGGGCAGGTGCAGGTGGGAGCCGATCTGCACGGGGCGGTCGCCGGTGTTCTCGACGACGAGCGTGAGCCGCTCCTCGGGTGTGCGGTCGCCGTTGAGCACGACCACCCCCTCCCGGGTCCGCACGGCCCCCGGCCCGTCCGCACTGCTGCCGGCCATGTGTCTCCTCCTGGTTCGTGCGACGAGCGCGAGGTTCCCGGGGGTCCGGGAACCTCGCACTCGCCGGTCGGGCGGTGCGTCAGGCGATCGGGTCGTGCAGCGTCACGAGCTTGCGGCCGTCGGGGAACGTGGCCTCGACCTGCACGTCGTGCAGCATCTCCGCGACGCCCTCCATGACCTGGTCGCGGCGCAGCACCGACCGCCCGTCGGTCATGAGCTGCTCGACGCCCAGCCCGTCCCGGGCACGCTCGAGCACCCACGTGCTCAGCAGGGCGACGGCCTCGGGGTGGTTGAGCCGCACGCCGCGCGCGAGCCGGTCGCGCGCGACCATGCCGGCGACGGCCAGCAGCAGCTTCTCGGTGTCGGCGGGGGTGAGCCTCATGACCGGCACCCTAAGGCGGAGCACGCTGCTGTATCCGCGTTCGTATACACCCGAAACCGGATGTTTACACGAGGCGTCGGATCGGCGAAACACGGCGTCCCTAGCGTCCTCGGCCATGGGCACCGGCCTGTATACGCCGCGGGACACAGCGCGGTGGGACGCGGTGGGTCGGCGCCCGGACCGGTACCGCACGCCAGTAGTCCTGACGAAAGGCACCCCGTTGACTGCACACACCTCCCCCACGTGGGCCGCCCGGTGGCGCGCGCTCGCCCTGTCCGCCACGGCGGTCGGCACCGCTCTCGCGCTGTCGGCCTGCGGCGGTGCCCGCACGGCCGACGCCGCCGGCGGCACGGCAGCCGCGTCCGGCGGCACGTCCTGCGTCGAGACCGACGGGGACACGATCAAGATCGGCTTCCTCAACTCGCTCTCGGGGACCATGGCGATCTCCGAGCAGACGGTCCGCGACTCGCTCGACCTCGCCGCCGAGGAGATCAACGAGGCCGGCGGCGTGCTCGGCAAGCAGCTCGAGGTCGTCGGCGAGGACGGCGCGTCGGAGCCCACCGTCTTCGCCGAGAAGGCGGAGAAGCTCATCAGCTCCGACTGCGTCGCCGCGGTCTTCGGCGGCTGGACGTCCTCGTCGCGCAAGGCGATGCTGCCCGTCTTCGAGTCGAAGAACTCGCTGCTGTTCTACCCGGTCCAGTACGAGGGCCTCGAGGCGTCGCCCAACATCTTCTACACGGGCGCGACGACCAACCAGCAGATCATCCCCGGCATGGACTACCTCAAGGAGCAGGGCAAGACGAAGGTGTTCCTCGTCGGCTCCGACTACGTCTTCCCGCGCACGGCGAACAAGATCATCAACGCGTACGCCGAGGCCAACGGCATCGAGATCGTCGGCGAGGAGTACGCGCCGCTCGGCCACACCGACTTCGCGACGATCGTCAACAAGCTGAAGTCGTCCGGCGCCGACGCGGTCTTCAACACGCTCAACGGCGACTCCAACGTCGCGTTCTTCAAGGAGTACAAGAACGTCGGCCTGACCGCGGACGCCGTGCCGGTCGTCTCGGTGTCGATCGCCGAGGAGGAGGTCGGCGGCATCGGCGTCGACAACATCGTCGGCCAGCTCACGGCGTGGAACTACTACCAGACGGTCGAGTCGCCCACCAACGAGGAGTTCGTGGCCGCGTTCAAGGCGAAGTACGGCGACGACCGTCCGACGTCCGACCCGATGGAGGCGGCGTACACGTCGCTCTACCTGTGGAAGGGCATGGTCGAGAAGGCCGAGTCGTTCGCGGTCGCGGACATCCAGGAGGCGGCCGACGGCGTGAGCTTCGACGCCCCGGAGGGCACGGTCACCGTCAACGGCGACAACCACCACATCGCCAAGACCGCCTACATCGGCAAGATCGACGCCGACGGCCTGATCTACCCCGTGTGGGAGTCCGACGGCCCGATCGAGCCGGACCCGTTCCTCGAGGGCTACGACTGGGCCGAGGGCCTGTCCTGACCCGCGTCCGACACACCAGGACGCGCCCCTGAGCGTGCGGTGGCCCGGTCCGACCCCTCGGCCGGACCGGGCCACCGCGCCGGGGACGTCCACACCCCACGGAAGGCGGCGCCGCATGGACGCCCTGTTCTCCCAGCTCTTCGCAGGGCTCAGCCTCGGGTCGGTGCTGCTGCTCGCGGCACTCGGCCTCGCGCTGACGTTCGGTCAGATGGGCGTCATCAACATGGCGCACGGCGAGTTCATGATGGCCGGCGCCTACACGGCGTTCGTGCTGCAGTGGTTCGTCCCCGACGCCGGCGTCTCGTTGCTGGTCGCGCTGCCCGTCGGCTTCGTCGTCGGCGGCCTGCTGGGCCTGCTGCTGGAGGTCACGCTGATCTCCCGGATGTACCGCAGACCCTTGGACACCCTGCTCGTGACGTTCGGCGTGGCGCTGGTGCTCCAGCAGCTCGCGCGCGACGTCTTCGGGGCCCCGAACGTCGACGTCCGCGCCCCGGCGTGGCTGTCCGGCGCCGTCCAGGTCCTCGGCATGAACCTGCCGAAGACGCGCCTCTTCATCCTCGCGCTGGCGATCGTGTGCGTGCTCGCGCTGTCGCTGGTCCTCAAGCTCACGCCGCTCGGGCGCCGCATCCGCGCCACGGTGCAGAACCGCGACCTCGCGGAGACGTCCGGCGTCTCGACGCGGGCCACCGACCGGCTCACCTTCTTCGTCGGCTCCGGCATCGCCGGTGTCGCGGGCGTCGCCCTGACGCTCCTGGGGTCGATCGGCCCGACGCTCGGCACCAACTACATCGTCGACGCGTTCCTCGTGGTCGTCGTCGGCGGCATCGGGCAGCTCAAGGGCGCGGTGATCGCGGCCTTCTCGCTCGGCCTGCTGCAGGCGACGTTCGAGTACTCGACGACCGCGAGCCTGGCCAAGGTGCTGCTGTTCGTCGTCATCGTCGCGTTCCTGCAGGTCCGGCCGCAGGGCCTGGTCGCGGTCCGCACGCGGAGCCTGGCATGAGCGCGGCGACGGGCACGGCCACGGGTGCCACGACGGGCACGGACGCCACGCCGCCGGCCCCCGCCACGACGGCCTGGTGGCGCGGCCCGGCAGCACGCGTGTGGATCGGCGTCGCGGTCGCCGCCGTCGTGCTGTTCGGCCTCGCGCCGGCGGTGCTGTCGGACTTCCGCCTCAACCTGCTCGCCAAGTTCCTGTGCCTCGCGATGGTCGCGATCGGCATCGGCCTGGCCTGGGGGCGCGGCGGCATGCTCGTGCTCGGGCAGGGCGTGTTCTTCGGCATCGGCGGCTACCTCATGGCGATGCACATGAAGCTGTCCGACGCCGGCCCCGGCGGGGTGCCCGACTTCATGCTCCTGTACGGCGACGGCGTGGTGCCGGGCTGGTGGGAGCCGTTCCGCAGCCCCGTGGTGACGGTGCTGGCGATCATCGTGCTCCCCGCCGGGATCGCGGCCCTGCTGGGACTCGCGGTGTTCCGCCGCCGGGTGCGCGGCGCGTACTTCGCGATCCTGTCGCAGGCGCTCGCGGCGGCGTTCGCGATCCTGCTGGTCGGCCAGCAGAAGGTCACCGGCGGCACCAACGGGCTCAACGGCTTCCGGTCGTTCTTCGGGTACGACCTGGCCGACCCGGTCAACAAGCGGATGCTGTACTTCATCGCCGCGGGCGTGCTCATCGCGATGGTCGTGGCCGTGCGGCTGCTCATGGCGTCGCGCTACGGCGAGCTGCTCGTGGCCGTGCGCGACCAGGAGAACCGCGTGCGGTTCCTCGGGTACGACCCGGCGAACGTCAAGGTCGTGGCCTACGCGGTCGCCGCGGCGTTCGCCGGCATCGGCGGGGCGCTGTTCGCGCCCGTCGTCGGCATCATCTCGCCCGCCGACGTCGGCGTGATCCCCTCCATCGGGTTCCTCGTGGGTGTCGCGATCGGCGGCCGCGCCACGCTGCTCGGCCCGGTGCTCGGCGCGATCGCCGTGTCGTGGGCCGAGACCGGGCTGTCGGAGCAGTTCCCGTCGTTCTGGACCTACTTCCAGGGGGCGCTGTTCATCGTCGTCGTCGCGTTCCTGCCGCAGGGCCTCGCGTCCTTGGGTGGCCTGTGGAAGCGGTGGCGGTCGCGGTCCGGCGACCAGGGCACGAGCCCGTCGTCCGGGTCGGACGCTCCAGACGACGCCGCGCCGGACGACGCCGCACAGACCGCCGCCGACGCGGCACGCACCGCCGGGAGGAACGCATGAGCGGGGACACCACGGGCGCCGCACCGTCGCCCGACGCGACCGCCCGCCTCGACACCGAGGCGCTCGAGTCCGTCATCGCCGCCCCCGGCGAGCGGTTCAGGCACGACTACCTCGAGGTGCGTGGTCTGCGGGTCGTGTTCGACGGGTTCGTCGCCGTCGACGGTGTCGACCTCACCGTCACGCAGGGTGACCTGCGCTTCCTCATCGGCCCCAACGGCGCCGGCAAGACCACGATCGTCGACGCGATCACCGGGCTGGCACCCGCCCAGGGCTCGGTGCAGTTCGGCGGCGTCGAGCTCGTCGGCAGGCCGTCGCACAAGATCGTGCGCGCCGGTGTGGGCCGCACCTTCCAGACCGCGAGCGTCTTCGACGAGCTCACGGTGCTGCAGAACCTCGACATCGCCGCGGGCGCCGGCCGTGGGCCGCTGACGATGCTGCGCCGCCGGCACGTCGTGCCGCCGGAGGTCGAGGCGGCGCTGGAGACCGTGGGCCTCGCGCACGTGCGCGACCTGCCCGCCGGCGTCCTCGCGCACGGGCAGAAGCAGTGGCTCGAGATCGGGATGCTGCTGGTGCAGGACGCGCGGCTGCTGCTGCTCGACGAGCCGGTGGCCGGGATGAGCCAGGCCGAGCGTGAGGAGACGGGCCTGCTGCTGCAGCGCATCGGCGAGCAGCGCACGGTCGTCGTCGTCGAGCACGACATGGAGTTCCTGCGGTCCTTCGCGTCGTCCGTCACGGTGCTGCACCAGGGGAGCGTCCTGTCCGAGGGGACGGTCGCGCAGGTGCAGGCCGACCCGCGGGTCGTCGAGGTGTACCTCGGGTCCGGGGCGCACGGCCGCGGCCGCGGCGCGACGGCTGCGGGTGCGCACGCCGACGCCACGCCCGCTGCGAGCACGGAGGTGGAGTGATGCTGGAGCTGCGCGGGGTGCACGTCGGGTACGGCCGCACGGCCGTCGTCCACGGCGTCGACATCGAGGTGCCCGACGGCGCGGTGGTCGCCGTCATGGGCCACAACGGTGCGGGCAAGACGACGCTCCTGCGGGCCGCCGTCGGGCTGCTGCCCGTGCGGTCCGGCACGGTCCTGCTGGGGGGCGAGGACGTGTCGCGGTGGCGGCCGCACCAGCGGGTGCGCGCCGGCCTGGCGTACGTGCCGCAGGGGCAGCAGTCGTTCGGGCAGCTCACCGCGCGGGAGAACCTGCAGCTCGTCGCCGACGTCGCCGGGCCGGCGGGGGCCCGGCGGCTCGACGAGGCGCTCGACCTGTTCCCCGCGCTGCGTGAGCTGCTCGGACGGCGGGCCGGCCTGCTGTCCGGGGGGCAGCGGCAGCAGCTCGCGATCGCGCGGGCCCTCATCACGGGGCCGCGGCTGGTCGTGCTCGACGAGCCGACCGAGGGCATCCAGCCCTCGGTGGTCGCCGAGATCGAGGACGCGATCGTGCAGCTCGCCGGGAACGGGTTGTCGGTGCTGCTGGTCGAGCAGCACGTGGGCTTCGCGCTCGCCGCGTCGTCGCGGTACTACGTGCTCGAGTCGGGGCGCGTGACGGCCGAGGGCGTCGGCGGGGCCGAGCAGGAGGGTGACGTGCGTGCGGCGATGGCGCTCTGAGCAGCGCCGGGACGGGCACGGTACGACGCAGGGGGCGGTGCACCGGGGCGTGCGTCCCGGGTGCGCGGGGGGCGGAGGGTTAGTCTCGTGATCATGTCCACCGGGCCGCGCGGTCTCACCGTGCCGGAGCAGCCGAGCGGCTCTGCCCCGGCAGGGTCGCTGCGTGAGCAGGTCTACCAGCGGCTGCGCGACGAGATCCTCAACGGCCGGGTCTCCCCGCGCGAGCGCCTCACCGAGCCCAAGCTGTCGAAGGCGTTCGAGGTGTCCCGCACGCCGGTGCGCGAGGCGTTGTCGCGGCTGCTGTCCGACGGGCTCGTCGAGCGCACCGACTTCGGGTACGCGGTCGTCGTGCCGTCGCTCGCCGCGCTGCGCGACCTGTACGAGCTGCGCATCACCCTCGAGCTCCGGGGCATCGCCCGCGCGATCGAGAACCCGCAGGTGCACCACGACACCGCGCTGCTGCGCGGCGAGCTCGCACTGTGGGACGAGATGCGCGACGACGTGCCGGAGCCGGACCCGAGCTTCGTGCTGCGCGACGAGGGCTTCCACCAGACGCTGTCGCGCGCGTCGGGCAACACGCAGCTCACCGGTGCCCTCGTCACCGTCAACCAGAAGATCCGCGCGGTGCGCATGCACGACTTCGTCGAGGAGGACCGCGTGACGGCCACCATCGACGAGCACCGCGAGATCCTGCGGCTCATGCTCGACGACCGGCTGCCCGAGGCCCTGACGGCGCTGCACCGGCACGTGGGGGAGTCGCTCGAGGTCGTCATGGAGCGCGCCACGCAGGCGATGGCGAGGATGGCGACGGCGGGCTGACGGCGGATCCGCCCGAGACCCTTCGACAGGACGAGCCGCCCACGGTCGCCCACTGTCGACCGGACGTCCTCGGTCACCCGTCAGCGTCTGCTCGTCCCGGCGTCGGCGGGGCCCCGGGGAACCTTCTCGGCGGAAGGCGGACGGCGACTGCGTGCTCATCGGCTGGACGAGGGGACCGACGCGGCGGAGCGCCGCGGACGGTCGGTCGCCCCGGGCCGCATGCCGCTGCTCGACCTGATGCGGTTCGTCTTGGCCGGCGCCGTGGTGCTCTACCACCTGACCGCGACGCCGACGGTGTCGCGGTACCTCGACGCCCCGCCTGCGACCGCCTTTCCCGCGCTCAACGAGGTGAGCCGCTACGGCTGGCTCGGGGTCCAGGTGTTCTTCGTGATCTCGGGCCTGGTGATCACCCGCTCCGCCGCGCACGGCAGCCTGCGCACGTTCGTCACGTCCCGCGCGGTGCGGCTCCTGCCGGCGTACTGGGCCTGCGTCGTCCTCACCGCCCGCCTGCGCCTGCTCTGGGACGACGACCGCCGGCCCGGTGCGGGGGAGATCCTGCTCAACCTCACGATGGTGCAGGGGCAGCTCGGTGTCCCGAGCCTGCAGGTCGTGTTCTGGACCCTGCTGGTCGAGCTGAAGTTCTACCTGCTCGTCGCCGCGGTGCTGGCCCTCGGCCCGCTGACCCGTCCGCGGGTGCTGCTGCTGGCCACGGTGTGGCCGGTGCTCGCGCTCGTGGTCGAGCTCGGCCTCGCGCAGGACCCGGGCGGGGCGTCGGGCGTCGCGCTGCGGGGCGTCGCGGAGCTCCTGGTCCCGCCGTTCGCCGCGTTCTTCGGTGCTGTACGACAGCCGGGCGTCAGGCGTGCCGTGCGCCGATCTCCCGACACGGGCCGAGGTGAGCGCGGCGCTCGAGGAGCACGCCGACCTGGTCCGTGCGGTCGAGGCCGTCGGTGACGAGGTGTCCGTCGTCGTGTCGAGCCCGTGCGCGTCGCACCCGGAACGGGCGGAGGTCGTCGTGTTCTACCCGGGCGGCGACGACCGCCGCCGCATCACGGAGCTCCTGGCCGATGACGCCCTCGGTGTCCCCGTGTCCCTGCGCAACGCGTGACGGCGTGTGGAGGGTTGCGGGCGTGTGGTGACGGCACCCCTGCACGCGTCGGCCTCACAGGTCGCGGTGGAGCTCCGGTGCACCGCCGTCCGCGGAGCCGTGGCGCAGCAGGCTGATGACGGACACGACCAGGCCACCCCAGAGGACGGCCATGGCCACGAGCATCATGACGATCGCGATGGCGCTCATCGCCGGTCCTCCTCGTGCGTGGGTGCGGGCGGGGTCCCGGGTGGGGCCCCGTCGAGGTGCGTGCCCCGGCGCCACGGCAGCCGGGCCAGCAGGAACCCGACGACGGGCAGCAGGACGACCATGCCCCAGCCGAACACGACGAGCAGCCACGTCGGGTAGCCCTCGTAGGGTTCGGCGAGGTCGTCGCGCAGCGCGGTGACGAGCACGACGGTGAGCGTCAGCGGCGTGACGACGCTGGTGACGCTGCGCCAGAGGGTGCCGGCCCGCGGGTGGCCGTGCTCGTTGAGGTGGTCGCCGAGCTCGCGCAGCGCACGCACGGCCCAGACGACGACGAGCATGCTCACCAGCGCGACGACGAGGATCCCGTACTGGTTGACGAAGTGGTCGACGACGTCGAGCACGTAGATGCCGCTGGTGGTGCCGAACAGCGCGAGGCTGACGAGCGCGATCGGCAGACCGACGGCGAGGGTCGCGGCGAGGCGGGTGGTCTCGAACTTGTCGCGGAACGCCGAGATGACGACCTCGAGGACGCTGACGAGCGATGTGACGCCCGCGATGACGAGGGAGCCGAAGAACAGCACGCCGATGAGCGCGCCGGCGGGGGCCTGGCTGATGATCGTGGGGAACGCGATGAACGCCAGGCCGATGCCGCCGCTCACGACGTCGTTGACGGCGACCCCGGAGGCCTGCGCCATGAAGCCGAGCGCGGCGAACACGCCGATGCCGGCGAGCAGCTCGAAGCCGGAGTTGGCGAACCCGACGACGAACCCGGAGCCCGTCATGTTCTCGCGGCGCCCGGTGTACGAGGCGTAGGTGATCATGATCCCGAAGCCGATCGACAGCGAGAAGAAGATCTGGCCGAACGCCGCCGCCCACACCCCGGGCGAGGCGAGCGCGGCCCAGTCGGGCGTGAAGAACGCGTTCAGGCCGTCGACGGCGCCGGGCAGCAGCAGGGCCTGCACGACGAGCGCCGCGAAGGCGACGACCAGCACGGGGATGAACACGACGGACGTCGCGCCGATGCCGCGCTGCACGCCCAGCGCCATGATCGCGAGCACCGCGAGCCACACGACGAGCAGCGGCACGAGCACGCCGGGCACGACGTCGGTGGTGACGCGCACGTCGCCGGCCTGCAGGAAGTCGCCGAAGAAGAACCCTTCGGGGTCGTCGCCCCACGCCTTGTCGACCGAGAAGAACGTGTACCGCAGCGCCCACGCGATGACGGCGGCGTAGTAGACGGCGATGACGGTGCAGATCGCCACCTGCCACCAGCCGAAGCCCTCGGTACCGCGCCGCAGCCGTGCGAAGGACAGCGGCGCCGAGCCGCGGAACCGGTGGCCGAGCGCGTAGTCGAGCAGCAGGAACGGCAGGCCGGCGGTGAGCAGGGCGAGCAGGTAGGGGATGACGAACGCGCCGCCACCGTTCTCGTACGCCACGTACGGGAAGCGCCAGATGTTGCCCAGGCCGACGGCGGAGCCGATCGCGGCCAGGATGAAGACGCGGCGTGAGCTGAACCCGCCCCGCCGCCGCACCTCCTCGGTGCGGCCCTCCGTGGGCGCCGGTGTGCTGCTCATGGGCGAGTCTCCCCCCGTCGGGCTCCTGGGACGAGACTGGTCGATCCCGGCGTCCCGGGCAACCAGGACGACCCGCGACCTGCGCGCCCGTCGCCGTAACGTCGCGTTCACGCGCGGGCGGTCCCGACGAAACACCCGCTTCGTACGGTCGGGATACCGGGCTGTATACAGCCCCGCCTCCGCACCGACCGAGGGGAGCGCACGTGCTCGACACCCTCCTCGTCGCCAACCGCGGCGAGATCGCGGTGCGGGTGCTGCGGACGGCTCGGGTGCTCGGCATGCGCACGGTCGCGGTGTACTCCGACGCCGACGCGGCGGCGCCGCACGTCCGCCTGGCCGACGAGGCCGTCCGCCTCGGTCCGGCGCCGGCGGCGGACTCCTACCTGCGCGGCGACGCCGTGCTCGAGGCTGCGCTCGCCACCGGCGCCGGCGCGGTGCACCCCGGCTACGGGTTCCTCGCCGAGGACGCGGCGTTCGCGACGGCCGTCGAGGCCGCCGGCCTCGTCTTCGTCGGCCCGACGCCCGGGCAGCTCACGGTCTTCGGTGACAAGCACCGGGCACGCGAGGCCGCGCGGGCCGCCGGTGTCCCGCTCGTCGCGGGCAGCGGCCTGCTCGCCGACGTCGACGCGGCGCTCGCCGCCGCCGAGGCCGTCGGCTACCCCGTCATGCTCAAGGCCGTCGGCGGCGGCGGCGGCATCGGCATGCAGGCGTGCGACGGCCCCGACGACCTGCGCGCGGCGTTCGACCGCGTCCGGCGGGTCGCCCGCGCCGGCTTCGGCAACGACGCCGTGCTGCTCGAGCGGTACGTGCGCCGCGCGCGGCACGTCGAGGTGCAGGTGTTCGGCGACGGGGCGGGGCGCGTGGTCAGCCTGGGGGACCGCGACTGCTCGCTCCAGCGGCGGCACCAGAAGGTCGTCGAGGAGGCCCCGGCCCCCGGGCTCCCGGACGACGTGCGCGAGCGCCTGGCCGCGTCCGCCCGTGCCCTGACCGGGTCGGTGGCGTACCGGTCCGCAGGCACGGTCGAGTTCGTCTACGACGTCGACACCCACGACGTCTCCTTCCTCGAGGTCAACACCCGGCTGCAGGTCGAGCACACCGTCACCGAGGAGGTCACGGGCATCGACCTCGTCGGCTGGATGCTGCGGCTGGCGCGCGGTGACGCGGACCTGCGCGCCGAGCTCGCCGCGCTGCCCCTCGACGGCCCGCCCCTGCGCGGCCACGCCGTCGAGGCGCGCGTCTACGCCGAGGACCCGCGCCGCGGCCACCGCCCGGGAGCCGGCCTGCTCACGCACGTCGCGTACCCGCCGGGCGTCCGCGTCGACGGCTGGGCCGAGGCGGGGCAGGAGGTCACCACGCACTACGACCCGCTGCTCGCCAAGGTCGTCGTGCACGCCGCCGACCGCACCGCCGCCCTCGACGCCGCCGCGGTCGCGCTCGCGGCCACCGAGCTGGTGGGCGTCGCGACGAACCTGCCGCAGCTGCGCGCCGCGGTCGCCGACGACGACGTGCGCGCCGCCGCCCACACCACCGGCACGCTCGCGGGCGTCGTCGACGACGAGCCGTGGGTCGAGGTGCTGCGCCCGGGCGTCATGACGACGGTGCAGGACTGGCCCGGGCGCCTCGGGCACTGGGACGTCGGGGTGCCGCCGTCGGGACCCATGGACGACCTGTCGTTCCGCCTCGGCAACGTCGCGCTCGGCAACCCCGAGGGCGCGCCGGGGCTGGAGTGCACGCTCACCGGCCCGCGGCTGCGGTTCAGCCACGCCGCGACGGTGTGCGTCACGGGCGCCGCCGCACCGGTGACGCTCGACGGCGCGACCGTGCCGCAGTGGGAGCCGGTGGCCGTGCCGGCCGGCGGCGTGCTCGACGTCGGGACGCCCTGCGGGGCGGGTCTGCGCACGTACGTGCTGGTCCGCGGGGGCCTGGACGTGCCGCGCTACCTGGGGTCGGCGGCCACGTTCGCGCTCGGCGGCTTCGGTGGGTACACGGGGCAGGCGCTGGTGACGGGCGACGTCCTGGTGCCCGCGCCGGTCAGCGACGATGCGCCCGCGCCCGCGCCCTCGGCCGTGCCGCAGGAGGCGCGCCCGGCGCTGGTCCACGCGTGGGAGGTCGCCGTCCAGGAGGGCCCGCAGCCCGCGCCGACGTACTTCACGCGGGACGACATGGCGATGCTCACGGGCGCGACCTGGCACGTGCAGGCCCACGCCAACCGCACGGGCGTGCGCCTCACCGGGCCGCGGCCGCGGTGGGCGCGGCCCGACGGCGGCGAGGCGGGCCTGCACCCGTCGAACCTGCACGACAACCCCTACTCCGTCGGCGCGCTCAACGTCTCGGGGGACACGCCCATCCTGCTCGGGCCGGACGGGCCGTCGCTCGGCGGGTTCGCCTGCCCGCTGACGGTGGTCGTGGGGCACCGCTGGAAGCTCGGGCAGCTGCGGCCGGGTGACACCGTGCGGCTCGTGCCCGTGCCGGCCGCGACTGCCGACGTGCTGCGGGCGTCGACCGTGCGACGCGCGGCCGCGGTGGTCCCGCCGGACCTCGCGACGGGCACCGACGGCGACGACGGTGTGCTCGCGCGCGTCGCCGGCGACCCCGCCGACCCGCTCGGGCGCCCCGACGTCGTCTACCTGCGCGGCGCCGACGACAACGTGCTCGTCGAGTACGGCCCGATGGTGCTCGACCTCGGTCTGCGGATGCGCGTGCACGCGCTCGGCGAGGCGCTCCGGGCGCGGGCGCTGCCCGGCGTCGTCGACGTCACGCCCGGCGTGCGCAGCCTGCACGTGCACGTCGACCCGGCCCTGCTGCCCGTGCCTGCGCTCGTCGACGTGCTCGTCGCGATCGAGGCCGACCTGCCCGCGACCACCGACCTCGAGGTGCCGTCGCGGCGCGTGCACCTGCCGCTGTCGTTCGACGACCCGGCCGTCGCCGAGGCCGTCGCCCGGTACGCCGTGGGCGTGCGGCCGCAGGCGCCGTGGCTGCCGTCGAACGTCGAGTTCGTGCGGCGCGTCAACGGGCTGGCGTCGGGCGACGACGTGCTGGCGACCATGACGCGGGCCGAGTACCTCGTCCTCGGGCTCGGCGACGTCTACCTGGGCGCCCCGCTCGCCGTGCCGCTCGACCCGCGCCACCGGCTCATGACCACCAAGTACAACCCCGCGCGCACGTGGACCGCGTCGGGGACCGTCGGGCTCGGCGGGCAGTACCTGTGCGTGTACGGCATGGACTCCCCGGGCGGGTACCAGCTCGTCGGGCGCACCCTGCCCGTGTGGTCCGGTCACCGGCAGCACGGTGCCTTCGAGGCCGGTGTGCCGTGGCTGCTGCGGTTCTTCGACCGGATCGTGTGGCACCCCGTGGGCGCCGCCGAGCTCGCCGAGCAGCGCGCCGCGTTCGCGGCCGGGCGGCTCGACGTGCGCGTCGAGCACGGCACGTTCCGCTACCGCGACCACCTCGAGCTGCTCGCGGAGCACACCGACGCGATCGCGGCGTTCCGCGCGCGGCAGGCCGATGCCTTCGCCGCGGAGCGCGCCGCCTGGGCCGCTGCGGGCGAGCTCGACACGGTGGCGGACGCACCTGCGCCGGCCGCCGTCGAACCGTCCGCCCCCGTCGAGCTCGACGCCGGCCACGTGCTCGTCGAGGCGCCGATGGTCGCGTCGGTGTGGCGCGTCGAGGCGGCCGCGGGGGCGGACGTGCGTGCCGGTGACCCGCTCGTCGCCCTCGAGGCGATGAAGCTCGAGCTCGCCGTCGCGGCCCCGTCCGACGGGCGGGTGGTGCAGGTGCTCGTGGAGCCCGGCCAGCAGGTGGGCCCGGGCGCGCCGCTCGCGGTGCTGGCGGTGGACGCGTGAACGGGGGAGACGTGAGCAGCGTGGACGTGACCAGGACCGACGTGACCGGGGCCGAGGTGACCGGGGCCGACGGTGTCGCGACGGTGCGCGTGCGCGCGGCGTACGCGCGGCTGCGCGAGGTGGACCGGCCCGAGGTGTGGACCCTGCTGCTGCCCGAGGCCGACGCGCTCGCGGCCGCCGCCGACGTGGACGCCCGCCTCGCGCGGGGCGAGGACCTGCCCCTCGCGGGCCGGACCCTGGCCGTCAAGGACAACGTCGACGTCGCCGGTCTGCCGACGACCGCCGGCTGCCCCTCGTACGCGACCGACCCGCGTGGCCGGCCGGGCGCCGCGCCGCGCACCGCACCCGCCGTGCAGGCGCTCGTCGACGCGGGCGGCGTCGTCCTCGGCAAGACCAACCTCGACCAGTTCGCCACCGGGCTCGTCGGCACCCGCAGCCCGTACGGCGCGGTGCGGCACGCGTGGCTCGACGGGCGCGTGTCCGGCGGGTCGTCGTCCGGGTCGGCCGTGGCCGTGGCGCTCGGCGTCGCCGACGTCGGCGTCGGCACCGACACCGCCGGTTCCGGCCGTGTGCCCGCCGCGTTCCACGGCATCGTCGGCATCAAGTCGACCGTGGGGCTCGTGCCCACCGCGGGCGTCGTGCCCGCGTGCCCGTCGTACGACGTCGTCACGACGTTCACGCGCGACCTGGTCACGGGCGTCCTCGCGACGCGCCTCATGGCCGCCGCGCGCGACGACGGCACAGGGCGCGCGTGGCCCACCGACGTGCGCGTCGGGCTGCCCGACCGTCCCGTTGTCGCGGTCCCGCGGCCCGAGGACCTCACGCCGCTCGTGCCCGCGTGGCGCGACGCGTTCGCGGCGGCCGTCGCGCGCGTGCGCGGCACCGGCGCGGTCGTCGTCGAGGTCGACGTGTCCGGCATGCTGCGGGCCGCGCGGCTGCTGTACGACGGCGCGATCGTCGCCGAGCGGTACGCCGCGGTCGGGGAGTTCCTCGCGACGTCGCCGCCCGACGCGGACCCGACGGTCGCGTCGATCGTGCTGGCCGGCGGCGACGTCAGCGCGCCCGACTACGTGCGCGACCGCATGGGCCTGGACGCCGCGCGCGCCGACGCAGAGCGCGTCCTCGCCGGGTGCGACCTGCTGCTGCTCCCCACGACCGTCGAGCACCCGACGATCGTCGAGGTCGAGGCCGAGCCCGTCGAGGTGAACCGGCGCCTCGGCACGTACACCAACTTCGTCAACCTGCTCGACCTCGCGGCCGTCGCCGTGCCCGCCGGGGAGGCCGACGGCGGGCCGTTCGGCGTCACCGTGCTCGCGCGGGCGTTCGACGACCAGCTCGCCGTGGACCTCGCGGCGCGGCTGCTGGACGAAGGTGGCGCGGGCGACGCCCGGCACGGACCGCTGCTCGTGCCGGGCACCGTCGAGCTGCTGGTCGTCGGTGCCCACCTGCGCGGGCAGCCGCTCAACGGCCGGCTCACCGACCTGGGCGCACGGTTCGAACGCGACGTCGTCACGTCCGACGCCTACCGGCTCGTGGCACTGCCCACGACGCCCGCCAGACCGGGGCTCGTGCGCGTCGGCCCCGGCGCCGGCGCGCACATCGCCGGCGAGGTCTGGCGGCTGTCGACCGGAGCGCTCGGGCGGTTCCTCGCAGCGCTGCCGGCCCCCATGTACCTGGGCCCGGTCGAGCTCACCGACGGTGAGTGGGTCGTCGGGTTCGGCTGCTCGCCCGAGGCCGCCGCGGGCGCGCACGACGTCACGGCCACCGGGGGGTGGCGCGCTGCGCTCGCTCTGCGGTAGGCCGGGCGGGTGAGGCGCGGATCCGCAGCCCGCCCACCGAGCCCACCGCTCCTGCCAGGTCGGCACCAGCACGACCGCCTGGCAACCCGCGACCCGCGTGGTCGCCCAGGTCAGCACCCCATCGCCGCCCGGTCGCCGCACCGGTCGGCCCGACACGAGGAGCACCACCGTGCACGTCCCCGACCAGTACCTGTCCGACCCCGTGTCGGCCGTGACCGCCGTCGTCGCCGGCGCCGCCGTCGCGGGCGCCGCGGTGCACGCCCGCCGCGCCGGCCACGCCCCGCACCCCGCCCTCGTCGGCGCCACCACCGCCGCGGTGTTCGGGCTGCAGATGCTCAACTACCCCGTCGCCGCCGGCACCAGCGGGCACCTGCTGGGCGGTGCCCTCACCGCCGCGCTGCTCGGCCCCGCGTGGGGCGTGCTGTCCGTGACCGTCGTGCTCGCCGTGCAGGCGCTCGTGTTCGCCGACGGCGGCCTCACCGCGCTCGGCACGAACACGCTGCTCATGGCGGTCGTCGGCACGCTCGTCGGCTGGGCCGCGGCGCGGGGCGTGCTCACGCTGCTGCGGCGCGGCGAGGAGCGTGCGCGTGCCGGTCGTGCCGCGGGTGCCGCCGTCGCGCCGTGCGCCGCCGCGGCCGGGGGAGCAGCCGGCGTCGTGGCAGCCGCCGCCGCGTTCGTCGCCCTGTACGCGCTCGGCGGGACGGTCCCGGTCGCGACCGGTGCGCTGACCGGGCAGATGCTGGGTGTGCACCTGCTCGTCGGTGTCGGGGAGGCCGTGATCACCGGGGCGGTCGTCGCAGTCGTCGTCGCGCTGCGCCCGGAGGTGCTCGCGCTGACGGCCACGCCGGGCGACCGGCCCGAGGCGCGCGTGCGGTCCGCTGCGCTCGTGCCGGCCGGTGCCCTGGCAGGCGTCGCGGTGCTCGCCGCGGTCGCGCTGTCGCCGCTCGCATCGGCAGCGCCCGACGGGCTCGAGGCCACGGCGGAGCGCGTCGGGTTCGCGGGAGCCGCCCGTGACCACGCGCTCGCGGGTGCCCCGCTGGCGGACTACGGCGACGCGGGCGGCATCCTCGTCGGCGTCGCCGGCGTCGTCGGCGTCGTCGCGTGCCTCGCCCTCGCGGCGGCGCTCGCGCGGGCCGTCGTCGGCCGCCGGAGCGCGACCTGCGCCTGACGGACGAACCGGCGCGCTCCCTCGCGCCGCCGCCGTGCGAGAGCGATCCGGTCGCGGGCCCACCCTGCCGGGGGGGGGCGGGTACGGGCGGGTACGGGCGGGCCGACGGGCCCGGCCGGACGTCACGGCCGGCCGCACCGGTGGTCGCGCGAGGTCGGTCCTGCCCCCGGGTGTCAGCGGTCGCGGGCCGGCACGCGCAGGCCGGACGCACGCAGGCGACGGACGAGCTCGCGCGTGCCGACCGGCTCGGCGCCGAGCGCGACGATCTCGTCCCAGCGCTCGACGGGCACGTCGTAGTGGTCGTGGTCGAAGGCGCGCCGCGGGATGCCGGCGCGGGCCGCGAACGCGTGCAGCTCGTCGTACGAGGCGTCGCTCACCAGGTGACCCCACACGGTGCCGTGCCGGGGCCACAGCGGCGGGTCGACGAGCACGGTCACCGCCCGAGGGTACGTCGCACCGGTGCGGTGCTCGGCACGCCCCGCACCGCTGACCGGCTGCACCTCGACGGTCCCGCACCATGGCCCAGCCGACCACAGCCCCGCCCTCCGGCGGGCACGTCCACAGATCCCGCCCGTGCGCCCGTCGGCCGCTCCGCGTGCTCCTAGCGTCGGGGCAAGCCGTCGTCAGCGGCGCCGCTCCCGCGGCCACGGCGGCACCGAGGGAGGACGTCCATGAGGTACGAGGTCGACAGCGCACAGCTCGACGGGTCGGCCGCGGCCGTGCTCGCGCGCTCCGCGAGCATCCAGGCGGAGGTCGCGGCGATGCAGCGCCAGCTCACCGAGCTGCAGGTCACGTGGCGGGGCGGGGCGGCGGGCGCGTTCGGGGCCGTCGTCGCGGAGTGGAACGCCACGCAAGCGCGCGTCGAGCAGTCGCTCGCGCAGATCGCCGGCGCCATGCAGGCCGCGGCCCGCAGCTACGCCGAGGCCGAGGCGCACGCCGCGCGCCTCTTCGCCCACTGACCGGGCACCCCGCTCGGCCGCGCACCGGCGGTCGGTCAGGCGGGGGTCCCGCTCGTGGTCCCGGTCGCCTGCGCGTCGTCCTGCGCCTCGGCCGCGGTGGCCTCCGCGGCCTCCTCCGCCTCGATCTTCGTCAGCTCCTTCTCCAGGCGCTGGAGCTCCGCCGCGACGTTCTGACGTGCCGGCTCCTCCCACGACTGGGCGAGCGGGCTGGTGAACAGCGACGGTCGCGCGAGCAGCTTGCGCAGGATGCGCACGCGCGCGCGGACGTAGTCGGCGACGGGCAGGTGCGCGTACTCGGCGCGCACGTCGTTCAGGTATGCCTTGTACCGCTGCGGCTCGGCGGCGAGCATCGCGAGGTCCGCGTCGCACAGCACGGCGCAGTCGCCGTCCGACGGGTCGGGCGAGTGCCGCACGAGCGCGGAGACCAGCCGCGCGACCTGCTGCGTCTGCGGCTCGGGCACACCCAGCGCGGTGAGCTGCTCGCGGGCGAGGGCCGCGCTCGCGGCCTCGTCCTCCCCGCCGCGGTTCGCGTACGCCTTGCGCTCGGCGGAGTCGAAGACCGCGCCGTGGTACCAGGCGGCGAGCCGGACGAGGTCGGGGTGGTGCGCCTCCTCGTCGAGCTCGTCGACGCGGGCCAGGACCTCCACGAGGTGCTTGAGGTTGTGGAAGTGCCGTTCAGGGCGGGTCCACCGCTCGAGGAGGTCCTCGGCGGTGCGGCGGATCTCCTCGGCGGGGGCGGTACCCCCGGCCCCGACGACGTTGCGGGTGAATGCCGGCACGAGCCAGGCGGGTGCGTCGTGGACGCCCATGGATCAGCCTCACGAAGGTGGCGACGGAGCGGCCATCGTAGCCACGTCCGGCCCGGCGGTCGCGTCCACCGCCCGAGGATCGGACGCCGGGCCGTCCACGGGGAGCTCGACGCGCACCGTCGCACCGCCCCCGGGCGTGGTCAGCACCGCCACCGTGCCGCCGTGCGACGCGACGATGGCGGCGACGATCGCCATGCCGAGCCCGGAGCCGCCGGAGTCGCGACCACGCGACGGGTCGACGCGGTAGAACCGCTCGAACACCCGCGCGGCGTGCTCCGGCGGGATGCCCGGGCCGTGGTCGCGCACCTCGAGCACGGCGGTCCCGTCGTCCGCCCCCGCGCCCACGACGATCTCGACGGGCGTCGCCGGCGGGGTGTGGCGCGCCGCGTTGCCGACGAGGTTCGCGAGCACCTGACGCAGCCGCGCCTCGTCGCCGACGACCACGCGCGGAGCCGCCGGGCCGGCGATCGTCTCCAGCCGCACCGGCCGCTGGGGGTCCAACGCGCGCAGGTCGCTGACCGCGTCCGCCGCCAGCACGGTGAGATCGACCGGGCCGGTCTGTCCCCCCCGGCCCTCGTCGAGACGGGCGAGCGCCAGCAGGTCCTCGACCAGGGACCCCATGCGGGTCGCCGAGCCCTCGATGCGGGCCATGGTGTCGGCGACCTGCTCGGGCGTCGTCGTCGCGCCCATCCGGTACAGCTCGGCGTAGCCGCGCAACGTGGCCAGCGGCGTGCGGAGCTCGTGCGACGCGTCCGCCACGAACCGTCGCATGCGGGCCTCCGACGCGGTCCGGGCGTCGAACGCCTCCTCGATCTGGCTGAGCATGCCGTTGAGCGCCACGCCGAGCCGCCCGACCTCCGTGCTCGCGGGTGCCACCGGCACGCGCTGGGACAGGTCGCCCGCGGCGATCTCGGCCGCGGTCCGTTCGATCGCGTCCAGCGGCCGCAGCGAGCGGCGCGCCGCCCAGCGCCCCGCCAGGACCCCCGCTCCGACGATGACCAGGCCCGACAGCGCCAGGCTCCAGGCCATCCGCACCGTGGTCGCGTGCATGTCCCGCAGCGGCAGCCCCACGACGACGGACCCCACCGTGCCGTCGGGTGCCTGGAACGGGTACGCGACGACGCGCCACGGCGACCCGGGCCGCGTGGACGCGACCGTGAACGGCTCGCCGATGCCGGCCGACGCGTCCAGGGCGGACAGGTCACGGACCCGGGGCGTGCCGTACGCGGACTCCGTGGCCGGGCTCACGAGGGCGGCTTCCTCGTCCGCCGCCTGCACCCGCACGTAGTAGTCGGTGGGGCCGATGTGGCCGCCCTGGTTGGTGAGGTAGCGCAACGCGTCCGCGGCGACCGACCTCGCCTCCGTCGCGAGCTTGTCGTCGACCAGCGCCAGCATGTTCCGCTCGAGCAGGCTGGTCGCCGTCGTGCCGACGGCCACGAGACCGGCGCTCAGCAGCAGCGCGGTGATCACGACGAGGCGTCGCTGCAGGGACGTCGCGTCCCACAGTCCCCGGAGACGCGCCCCCGTGTCCTGCGGCTCGCCGTCCGTGCGCGTCACGGCGACTCGCGCAGCAGGTAGCCCACGCCGCGTCGGGTGTGGATGAGGGGCGGCAGCCGCCTGCCGTCGGCGTCCGTGAGCTGGTCGATCTTGCGGCGCAGGTAGGAGATGTAGGACTCGACGATGTTCGCGTCGCCGCCCCAGTCGTACTGCCACACGTGGTCGAGGATCTGGCTCTTCGACAGCACGCGCTGCGGGTTGAGCATGAGGTAGCGCAGGAGCTTGAACTCGGTGGGGGACAGCTCGACGGGGTGCCCGGCGCGCCGCACCTCGTGGGTGTCGTCGTCCAGCTCCAGGT
This sequence comes from Cellulomonas flavigena DSM 20109, assembly GCF_000092865.1. Lineage (GTDB taxonomy): Bacteria > Actinomycetota > Actinomycetes > Actinomycetales > Cellulomonadaceae > Cellulomonas > Cellulomonas flavigena. The sequence continues at coordinate 775,244 of NC_014151.1, forward strand.
CGGCGTACCGGAGCACCGAGGAGTCGGCGCCCTCGTCGGGGGCCGTGCGCCGCAGGATCGCGCGGATCCGGGCGACGACCTCCTCGAGGCTGAACGGCTTGGTGACGTAGTCGTCCCCGCCGACGGTCAGCCCCTGCACCTTGTCGGCGGTGTCGTCGCGCGCCGTGAGGAACAGCACGGGCACGTGCTCGCCCTTCTCGCGCAGGCGCCGCGTCACGCTGAAGCCGTCCATGTCGGGCAGCATGACGTCGAGCACGACGAGGTCGGGGTGGGTGTCGCGCGCGAGCCGCAGCGCTGACGTGCCGTCGGCGGCGGCGTGGACCTCGAACCCCGCGAACCGCAGCGACGTGGCGAGCAGCTCGCGGATGTTCGGCTCGTCGTCGACGACGAGCAGACGGGCCTCGGGCGAGCCGGACGTGCTGGTCATGAGCCCAGTGTCCCGCCGCAGCCTGGGAGTCGCCTGGGCATCGGGTGGAGGTGGTGGGGGCGATCCTGGGAGTTCCCTGGACGCGGGGGTGCGCGGGACCCGGCATCGCGGGGCGAATCCGGCCGGCGGGCGATCGTGATGGACATGTGACCTGGACGTTCGGAGCGTCGGCCCGCGGCCGCTACCGTGGACGTGTGACCGTCCCCTCCCACGACAGCGCGCTGGATGCCGTCGACACCGGGCGCGCCCCCCACCTCACCGTCGTCCAGAGCTCGCCCGACGTCGGCCTCGACCGGTTCGCCGAGTGGCTGACCGACGTCGACGTGCACCTCGTCCGCGCCGACCTCGGCGACGCGATCCCCGGGCCGACCGACGTCGGCGACGGGCTCCTCGTCCTCGGTGGCCCGATGTCCGCGCACGACGACGACGCCGCACCGTGGCTGCGCCCGCTGCGCGACCTGCTCGCCGTCGTGAGCGCCACCGACGTGCCCGCACTCGGCATCTGCCTGGGTGCCCAGCTCCTCGCGGTCGCCCGCGGCGGCCGGGTCGAGGTCGCCGCGCCCCCCGGGCGCGAGGCCGGCGTGATCGACGTCCGGTGGCGCCCCGAGGCGGCCGACGACCCGCTCGTGGGCCCGGTGGTCGCGCTCGCCGGCCCGGCGCGCACGAGCCCGCAGCCCAGCATGCACGCGGACGCGGTCGTCGACCTGCCGCGTGGCGCCGTGTGGCTCGCGTCGTCCGCGGTGTACCCGTTCCAGGCGTTCCGCATCGGCAGCGCGTGGGGCGTGCAGTTCCACCCCGAGAGCGGTGTCGAGACGATGCGCGCGTGGGCCGAAGCCAACGACGACACCGACACCGACACTGTCGTCGCGCAGATGACCGAGCGCGCCGACGAGGTCGAGACCGTCGGCCGTGCCGTCGCGACGTCCTTCACGGAGCTGGTCCACCAGCACGCCGCTCGCCGCGTCACGGTCTGACCCCGCGTCCGCACCGCGCCGCCGGGGTCACCCGGCGAGCTGCGCGAGGCGTCGGGCGTCGACGACGGCCGTCCACCGGCGACCCGTCGTGATGGCGCCCTCCTGCCGCAGCCGGCTCATCACGCGTGACACCGACTCGGGCGTGGACCCCGTCATCGCCGCGAGGTCCGCGCGCGTGAGCGGCAGCTGCAGGAGCGTCGCACCGTCGCGCTGCTCCTGGCCGAGGCGGTCGGCCAGGCGCAGCAGCACGCCGGCGACGCGCTGCTCGACGGTCCCGCTGACCGTCCGCGCCGCCCCCGTCCGCGCCGCCTGGAGGCGGGCGGCCACGTCGTCGAGCACCCGCAGCGCCACCGTCGGGTGCTCGGCGAGGACCGTCCGGAACGTCCCGACGTCCAGCCGCAGCGCGCACACCGTCGTCAGCGCCTGAGCCGTCTCGGGGTACGTCCGGTCGCCGAGCGTGCTCAGCGTGCCGAACAGGTCGCCGGGGACCAGCACGTCCGTGATGACGTCCGTCCCACGTTCCGTGGGGTGCACGACCTTCACGCGCCCGGCGGCGAGCACGAACAGGTGCTCTGCGGGCTCGCCGGCACGGAAGAGCGTGTCGCCCTGCGCCCACGCGAGCGACACCAGCCGACGGTCCACGTCGGCGAGCGCGGCGTCGTCGAGACCCGCGAAGTACCCGGTGCGCGCCAGCACCCGCAGGCGGACGGGGCGCGGGCAGTCGTGCGGCTCGCCGCAGCCCGTCGCGAGCGGGACGCGTCGTCGACCCCGCGCGGAGGGGTCGGGCGGGTGCGTCGTCATGGCCACCTCCTGACCTCGAGCGTAGGACGTGCCCGTCCGCAGGTCCGGGGACGTGCGTCCCGGGGCGGATCGGCCGTCGATTGACGTGCGTCATGGTCGGGTCGCGACGCGGTTCGTAACGTCCCTGGTGAGGCGCCGGAACGGGCGCACCGATCCGAGGAGGACCCCGTGAGCACCACGACCGCCACCACCAGGACCGTCCTGCGCGCCGAGGGCTTCAGCTGCCCGTCGTGCGTCACGACGATCGAGCGCAGGCTCGGCCGTCTCGACGGCGTCACCGCCGTCGCCGTCCGGTTCGCGTCCGCGCGCATCGAGGTCGAGCACGACCCGCAGCGGGTCTCGGTCGACGACCTCGTCGCGGCGGTCGCGAGCGTCGGCTACGCGGCCCGCCCCGCCTGACGTCGCAGCGCGGCGCGTCGACCGGCCGCACCCGACCGCACCACCGCCGCCCGCGCCCCGCAACCAACCCCCCGCACCCGCCCGCCTCGCGGGACCCCGACCGAGGAGATGCCATGACCACCGCCCGCCGCACGCTGCACCGCCGCTGGACCGTCCCCGTCGTCGGTGGGCTGCTGGTGCTCGCCGCGCTCGTGACGCGCGGCGTCCCGCCGTGGTCCGACCTGCTCATGGTCGGCGCCGCACTCGTGGCCGGTGCGGCCACGGCCCGCCGCGCCGTCCGGGCGCTGCGGGCCCGCGTGGTCGGCATCGACCTGCTGGTCGCGGTCGCCGCGGCGGGCGCCGTCGTCATCGGGGACTACTGGGAGGCGGCGGCGGTCACCCTGCTGTTCGCCCTGGGGCACGCGCTGACCGACGCGACGCTGCACCGGACACGCGCGGCGCTGACCGCGCTCGTGGACGCCGCACCGCGCACCGCCGTGGTGGTGCGCGGTGGCGTGCAGGTCGAGGTGCCGGCCGACGAGGTCGCGGTCGGCGAGACCGTCGTGGTCCGCGACGGCACGGGGGTGCCGGTCGACGGGGTCGTGACGGGCGGGACGGGTGCCGTCGACGAGTCGACGGTGACGGGGGAGTCGATCCCCGTGGAGAAGGTCGTCGACGACCGCGTGTTCGCGGGCACGGTGTCGCACGGCGGGATGCTGCGGGTGCGGGCCACGGGCACGGGGCAGGACACGACGATCGCGCGGATCGTGCACCGCGTCGAGGAGGCGCAGGACGCCCGGGCGCGGACGGCCGTGCTCATGGACAGGTTCTCCGCCTGGTACACCCCGCTGATCATCGCGCTGTCGGTCGTCGCGGGCGTCGTCACCGGTGACGTCGCGCTCGCGCTGACCCTGCTCGTCATCGGCTGCCCGGGTGCGCTGGTGATCTCCGTGCCCGTCGCGGTCGTCGCGGGCATCGGCCGCGGCGCGCGGGACGGCGTGCTGGTCAAGGGCGGCGAGCACCTGGAGACGGTCGCGCGCGTGACGGCCGTCGCGTTCGACAAGACCGGCACGCTCACCGCGGGGCGGCCGCGCGTCGCGGACGTCGTGCCGGTCGACGGCGTCGACGCGGACACTGTGCTGCGGTGGGCGGCGCGTGCCGAGCTCGGGTCCGGGCACCCGCTGGCCGAGGCCGTCGTCGCCGCGGCCGCCGCGCTCGACGTGACCGCGGCCGACGAGGTCGAGCCGGTCGTGGGTCGCGGGCTGGTCGCCCGGGCCGACGGCCGCCGGGTGCTCGTCGGGACGCTCACGCTCCTCGCCCAGCACGGGGTCGCGACGACGGCCGTCGAGTCGACGGTGGCCGCCCTCGCGTCGGCGGGGCGCACGCCGGTGGTGGTGGCGCTCGACGACGACGTGCTCGGGGTGCTCGGCGTCGCCGACCCGGTGCGTCCCGAGGCCGCCGAGGCCGTCGCGCGCCTGCGGCGTGCCGGTGTGCGCGAGGTCGTCGTGCTCACCGGCGACCAGCAGCGTGTCGCCGACGCGGTCGGGGCGCAGGTCGGCGTGACCACGGTCCGGGCACGGCTGCTCCCCGAGGACAAGCTCGCCGCCGTGCGGGACCTGCAGGCGCGCGGCCACGTCGTCGCGATGGTGGGCGACGGCGTCAACGACGCTCCGGCGCTCGCCGCAGCCGACGTCGGCGTCGCGATGGGCGCGGCCGGGTCCGCGGTGGCGGTGGAGACCGCCGACGTCGCCCTCATGGCCGAGGACCTGCTGCGCCTGCCGCACGCGCTCGGACTGGCCCGGCGCACCGCGCGGGTCATGCGGCAGAACGTCGCGGTCGCGCTCGTGACCGTCGCGACGCTGCTCGTCGGGGTCCTGCTGGGCGGCGTGACGATGGCCGTCGGCATGCTGGTGCACGAGGCGTCGGTCCTCGTCGTCATCGCGAACGCGATGCGGTTGCTGCGGCGCGTCCCGCTCCCGGCGACCGCGCCCGGGTCCGTCGCGGAGCCCGTCAGGGCAGGTCGGCCGGCGGGTGCGGCTCGTCCGGCTCCCCGTGGTCCCGTCGCACGACGCTGATCATGCCGTTCGGCTCGAGCACGACCTGCTCGACGTCGGCCAGGTCGGTGATGCCGTGCAGGCGCAGCTGCGACATCACCTCCTCGCGCGTCATGAACTCGCGGTGCAGCGCGTGCCGGTCCAGCTCCCCGGCGCGGGCCAGGACGCGCGGCCGTGACTTCAGGACGCGGGCGAGCCGGGGGAGGCGGTACGACAGGCCGTCCGGGGCCGTCCCGGCGGTCCGCTACCAGGCGCGAGGGTGTCGGTCGTCGGGGTCGTCCTGCCAGGTGGTGAACGGACCCAGCAGGCCGCGCCCACCGGGCACCTCGTCGTCCTGCGGGGTGACGGGCGGCGCCTGATCCGGCTCGTCACCCCACAGGGACCCGCGACTGCGCCACCCGGGGCGGACGGCGGGACGTGCGTGCGCGTCCCGCCGCTCGTCCTGGTACCGGCTGTGCGCTCCCGAGCCGCCGGCATCACGCCGGGCGACCTGCTCCGCGCGGCGGGCGATGTCGGTGGCCCGGCGGGCGTCCGTCAGCGCCGTCACCGGGTCGGCCGTGCGGTTCCGAACGGCCCACGACCGCAGCTCCTCGGCCCGGTGCAGGCGGGTACGGGCGATCGGACCGACACCGCCGAGGGTCCGCACGAGCTGCCTCGTGACGGCCAGCGCGTCCTCCAGCTCTGCGAGGGCGTCGTCGACCTGGGCCTCGGCGCGGCGCCGCTGCTCGTCGGCGCGGTGGCGCGCCTGCTCGGCGACGCGGTGCGGGGCGAGTGCCGCGTCGAGCGCGACCTCGGCAGCCGTGATCCGGCGCAGAGCGGTGCGTGGGTCACCTGCTCCGGCACGGGCGCTCGCGGCGTCGGCCAGTGCCTCGCGGACCTCCCGTGCGAGGTCCGCGACGTCGGGGTCGTCGCTCGCCAGTCGCTCGACGTCGGCGAGGTCGGCCGTGAGGGACTCGACACCCGAGGCGAGCCGCGCCGCGGTCGCCGTCAGCTCGGCGTCCGCGGACTCGACCTCCGCCAGGAGCTGCCCGACCTGCGCGAGCGTCTCCTCGGCCAGGCGTGCGCAGCCCACCGCCCCGGGCTGGGCCCCGGCGACAGCTCGCGCGTGGCCCTTGGTCAACGTCCTGCCGACGTGCGCGAGCAGGGCGTCGGCCCGGTCGACGTGACGGACGAAGGGGGCCAGCGCGACCGGTGGGTGACGGTCGCCCAGCATGGCGAGGACCTGTCGCGCGGCCGCGGCGCGGTCCCGCTCGCGGGCGGCGTCGGCATCGAGTGCGGTGAGCACGGCGTCGACGTCCGCCTCGAGCGCGCGTGCCGCCGCGATCGCCGTCAGCTGCTCCTGCAGCGGGCTCGTGGCCCGTCGGCAGGTGCGCAGGATCTGGGTGGCGTGGTCGCGCACCGTCCGCTCGTCGTCCGGCGGTGTCTCGTCGAGGGCCTGCTGCGCCAGGAGCACCTCCGCGTGCGCGGTCCGGGCCTCGCCCAGCACCGTCGCGAGCTCACGCGCCGCCTGCGTTCCCAGACGAGCGGGCGCGAGCGGTAGCTCCTGCTGCCCCGACCGGACGGCCCGGGCCAGCTCCGCGAGCGCGCGCCGTGCCGACCGCGTCAGGTACCCGGTGGGCACCCGGTGGTACTCGTCAGCCGCGCGGGCCGCCAGGCTCGCTCGTCGCGCACGGGCCCGACGGACCGCTCGCCGCTCGCGCAGCTGTTCCGCCCACCGGTCGAGCTGGACGACGGCCGAGACCAGGAGGGCGATGACGGACACGATGAGCTTCAGGTCGACCACCGGCCGATCCTGGCAGGACCGGACATTCGCGACACCCGGCCGTCCACAGGGCGCCGCAGTCCGGTCCTACCGCCGGACGGTGGTCACGAGCTCGCGCCCCGCGCGCGGTCGTGGTCGACGATGCACCACTGCTGCGGCCCGGACGGGTCAGCAGGCGTTGGTGTACCGGTGCCAGGACTGGGTGACGTAGGACGTGGTGAAGCCGGCCGACAGGTACAGCTCGGACGCGCCGGTGGGGGAGTCGGCGTCGACCTCCAGGCCCACCGACGTGCGACCGCGCTCGGCCGCGTCCGTCACGATCGCGTCCAGCAGCGCGCGGGCCACGCCGCGCCCCCGGGCCGCGCGCAGCACGCCCAGGTACTCGACGTAGCTGCCCACCGCCCGGCCGTGGTCGTCGACCGAGGCGGCGCCCAGCAGCACACCGACGGGCAGCACCTCGTCACCGTCGACCAGCTCGGCCAGCCACCAGTGGTCCCACCGGTGGCCCGGGTCGGAGCGCAGCCGCGCCAGGAACTCGCCGAACGTCTCGGCGTGGTGGTTGAAGTGGTCGGTGAACGCCTGCTCGAGCACGTCGTGCGCCGCGAGAAGATCGCGCTCGGGCGGCAGGCCGCCGACCTCGCGGGTCAGGCGCCGCACCACGACCCCCGGCCTCGTGGGCCGCAGACCGCGGTCCGTGGCGTCCACGGGGCGCTTCATCTGCCACCACGTACGCACCTGCGCGTAGCCCGCGGCGGCCAGCCGGCGCTGCTGGCGGGCGTCCGGCGCGAAGGCGCCGCTGTCGAGCTGCGTGCCGTCCAGCCCGCGAGCGCGTGCGTGCGCGGCACCGGCACCCTGCGCCCATGCGAACAGGGCTGCGGCGACGTCGTCGCCCGTCGCGTCGTCGAGCTCCGGGTCCACCACGACCGCGACCAGGACGCGACCGCCGGCGCGGTCGTGCGCGGTGGCCCAGCCGCGGACGTCCCCGGAGGCGTCGCGCACCATGACGTGCGTGCGGGTCCCGGCCGCGTCCCCCGCGACCTCCGCGTGCGTCTGGTCCTCCGAGGCCGACTCCGCACCCGTCGCCGCGACCTCGTGCCGAGCACGCAGTGCGTGCAGATCGGGTACGTCGTCACGCCCGGGGGCGTGGGCGCGCCAGCCGGTCGGCAGGGCGGTCGAGAGGAGGTCAGGTGTCAGCTGCAGCAGGCTCATCGGTCCCCAGTGTGGCGTAGGTGAGGGTCGTAGTGCGACGAGCGTCCAGGTCGGGTGCCCCCCGACCGCCGCCCCGGTCGCGCGTCTGACCTGCACGGACGTGCCGTTCGGGTGAACCGTGAGGCGCCCCCACCGTTCAGCGGGCGACGCCCAGGTCCTCCGGTCCTGTGGTCGGACCTGGGCTCCGCCCGCTGCCCGGCGGGTGCGGCTCCGCGCGCGCCCACCGTTCAGCGGGCGACGCCCAGGTCCTCCGCGTCGACGATGGTGTAGGCGTACCCCTGCTCCGCCAGGAACCGCTGCCGGTGGGCGGCGAAGTCCTGGTCGACGGTGTCGCGAGCCACGACCGTGTAGAAGTGCGCGGTCTTGCCGTCGGCCTTGGGGCGCATGATCCGCCCCAGCCGCTGGGCCTCCTCCTGCCGCGACCCGAACGACCCGGAGACCTGGATGGCCACGGACGCCTCGGGCAGGTCGATGGAGAAGTTCGCGACCTTCGACACCACGAGCGTCGTGATCTCGCCGGTGCGGAACGCGTCGAACAGCCGCTGCCGCTCGCGCACCGTGGTCTCGCCCGTGATGAGCTCGGCGCCCAGGTGCTCGGCGAGCTCGTGGAGCTGGTCGAGGTACTGGCCGATGACGAGGGTCTGCTCCCCGGCGTGCTTGGCGACGAGCGACTCGACGACGCGGTTCTTGCCGGCGGCGGTCGCCGCGAGGCGGTACTTCTCCTCGGGCTCGGCCGTCGCGTACGTCATGCGCTCGTGGTCGGGCAGCGTCAGGCGCACCTCGACGCACTCGGCGGGCGCGATGTACCCCTGCGACTCGATGTCCTTCCACGGCGCGTCGAACCGCTTGGGCCCGATGAGCGAGAACACCTCGTCCTCGCGGCCGTCCTCGCGGACCAGCGTCGCGGTGAGGCCCAGCCGGCGACGGGCCTGCAGGTCGGCCGTCATGCGGAAGATCGGCGCGGGCAGCAGGTGGACCTCGTCGTAGACGATCAGGCCCCAGTCGCGCGCGTCGAGCAGCTCCAGGTGGGTGTAGACGCCCTTCCGCTTGGTCGTCAGCACCTGGTAGGTCGCGATGGTGACGGGGCGGACCTCCTTGCGGGTGCCGGAGTACTCGCCGATCTCGTCCTCCGTCAGGGACGTGCGCTTCACGAGCTCGTCGCGCCACTGCCGCGCGGACACGGTGTTGGTGACGAGGATCAGCGTCGTCGTCGACGAGCGCGCCATGGCCCCCGCCCCGACGAGCGTCTTGCCCGCCCCGCACGGCAGCACCACGACGCCCGACCCGCCGTGGAAGAACCCGTCGACCGCCTGCTGCTGGTAGGGCCGCAGCGCCCAGCCGTCCTCCTGGAGGTCGATCTGGTGCGCCTCGCCGTTCACGTACCCGGCGAGGTCCTCGGCCGGCCAGCCCAGCTTCACGAGCACCTGCTTGAGGTGCCCGCGCTCGGAGGGGTGCACGACGACGTCGGTCTCGTCGAGGCGCGCGCCGAGCAGTCCCGCGGTGCGCTTGGACCGCGTGACCTCGGCCAGCACCGCCGGGTCGAGCGCGTGCAGCACGAGGCCGTGCACGGGGTCCTGGACGAGCTGCAGGCGGCCGTACCGCGACATCGTCTCCGCGACGTCGACGAGCAGCGCGTGCGGCACGGGGTAGCGGCTGTACTCGAGGAGCGTGTCGACGACCTGCTCGGCGTCGTGCCCAGCGGCGCGCGCGTTCCACAGGCCCAGGGGCGTCAGCCGGTAGGTGTGCACGTGCTCGGGGGCGCGCTCGAGCTCGGCGAACGGCGCGATGGCACGGCGGCAGGCGTCGGCCTGGTCGTGGTCGACCTCCAGCAGGAGTGTCTTGTCGGACTGGACGATCAGCGGGCCGTCGGGCACTGGCGTGTCTCCCTGGTCGTGTCGGTCGGCGCGAGAGCGAGGTTCTCGGGACTGCGGTGCCCGGACTCCTCGTGCTCGTCGGTCGGGGTGGTCACGTGTCCGCGGGATCGACGCCGGCGATGCGGTGGACGGCGACCGTGAGCTCGGCCTCGCGCTGCTCGTCCAGCGCGCGCAGGCGGCCACCCTCGACCTTCAGGGGCCGCACGAGCCGGCGCTGCGACCTGCCGTCCGGCCCCACCACCTCGAGCCACACCGACGTGCGCGCCTGCGCCGCCTCCCGCAGGAGCACCAACAGGGCGCCGGGCTCGGATGTTCCGTCGGAGGTGGCGCGTGCGGAGCTCGGCGGCGTCGCCCCCCGGCGGGCGCGGGACGCAGCGGTGCGCTGCGCGACGCCCGTCGCCCGCGCGCGCAGGGAGTCGGCGTCCTGCCCGGGGTCGGCGGGGTCGACGGGGTCGAGGGCTTCCGCGCCCTCGTCGGTGGGAGCGCCCCGTCGCCCGGTCCTCGCCGGTCCGCCCCCCGACGGCACAGCCCCCGACCGCACGCTCCCTGACCGCACGCCCCCCGTCCGCCCCGCGTGCGCGTCCGGCTCGGCGTCCCCACGTCGCAGCGTCGCGACGACGGCCGCCGCCCGCTCCGGCAGCGGACGCTCGCGCACGGGTGCGACGCGGCTGCCACGGGCTCGCGCCCGGCGCTCGGGTGCGACGGCGTGGACGACGGCGCCTCGCGCGTCCTCGGCGACGGGGGCCAGCCCGCGGGCACGCAGCGCGGCGAGCAGCTCGGCGGGGGACGCGTCGGCGACGAGCACCGTCGGGGCGAGCAGCCGCGGGCGCAGCACGGCGAGCCGCGGGTCGTCGGCGAGCCCGGCGAGGAGCGCGGGGTCGTCGGCGCGGACGTACGACGACGCGGCACCCGCCCGCAGCCGGCCGTGCTTGCGTGCGACGTCCCGCACGAGGTACTCCAGCGGCTGCGGGACCCGGCCGCGCGCGGCCGCGGCGAGGCGTGCGAGCAGGTCGTCGGCGGTGGTGCCCTGGTCGAGCGCGCGCAGCACGGAGTCGGCGGTGAACCGCACGGTGACGGCGCCGCCGCGCGACTCCACGACGGCGGCGAGGTCCAGCAGGTCCTCGAGCTCGGCGCCCGGGCGCCCGGGGACGATCCCGGTGAGGTCGCCCTGCAGCAGGATCTCGTCGACGGGTGCGGGCAGGTCGGCCGCCAGGGCCTCGGCGGCGTCGTCACCGGTGAGCAGCGCACGGCCGGCGGCGGCGAGCGCACCGGCGCCCAGCACGCCGAGGCGCGCCGCGTCGGCGAGGATCGCCTCGACCGCGGTCAGCGGCGGCACCGAGCGCGGGGACCGCCACTGCAGTGCGGCGTGCACGTCCTGCGGCGTCGGTGCCGCCCCGACGGGTGCGGACGCCAGCACGTCGAGCACCGCACGCCGCAGCCGCGGCACCCACGGGCGCGTGAGCTCCGGGTCGAGGGCCGAGCGCAGCGCCCCACGCTCGTCGCGCCCGCCGACGAGCCACGGGGTACGGGCCGAGGTCAGCCACGCCCGGGCGAGCACCGCCCAGCGCGGGGCGAGGTCCTGCGCCGCCCACACGTCGGCCTCGAGGGTCGTGACGAACGTCGGCGTCTCCTCGCCGTCGTCGGCGACCAGGCCCGCGGACGCGGCGGTCTCGACCAGCCACGCCGCGTGCGCGTCGTCCACGTCGAGCCCCTGCGCGGTGCGGCGCAGGTCGCGGGCCCCCAGGCCGCCGGCCCGCAGCACACCGGGGGGCGTCTGCTCCCAGCGGGCCAGGAGCTGGCGGACGAGCCGCACGGTCTGCTCGGCGGCGCGCGCGGACTCCGCGGCGACGGTCGCGGTGTCGCGCACGGGCGCGTCGGCGAACGTGGGGGCGAGCGCCGGCGCGCGGTGGGTGCGGCCGCCGCGCAGCGTGAGCGCGACGTGCCGGGGGAGGACGACGTGCCGCCCGTCCCCGCGCTCGAGCAGCCCGTGCTCGACGAGCCACCTGACCGCCTCGCCGCCGGGCGCGCCCGGCGGCGGCACGAGCCCCACGGGCGGCCCCCACGTGAGGGCGTCGAGCACGGGCCCGGCGCCGGCGGGGGCGTCGGCGACGTCCGCGAGCGGGGCGTCGGTGGTGCCGTCGGCGGCGGGGGCCAGGCCGGCGACGGACGAGCCGAGCGCGTCGCCCACCCCGGGAGCGGCGTGCAGCGCACCCTCGTCGTCCGGCCAGACGAGCGCGAGGGCCACGGCGTCGTCGACGGCTCGGTCGACGACGGGTGCGTCGGCGCCGGTCGCGCCGACGGCGACGTGCAGGTCCGCGCGCGTCGGGGCCCGCGGCCCGTCGAGCACGACGACCGCCTCGACGACCTGCAGCACGAGCGCGTCCACCCAGGTCAGCGCCCTGTCGAGGCTCGCACGGCTGGTCGCGCGCGCCGCCAGCGACGCGAGCGTGGCGGGGTGCGGCGTGGCCAGGTCGGGTCGGCGCACGAGCAGCGCGACGAGCTCGTCGTCGCTGCGTGCGCGCAGGTACCCGGTGAACGTGGCCATCCGCACCACGATACGTGCCGCTCCGCGGACGGGCCCGAGCGCCACCGGCCGGTTCGACGTCTCGGGGCCGGGAGGGCTCCTCCTGCTGTCGGTGAGCCGTCGATCGAGCCCGTGCCGGTTCGACGTCTCGGGGCCGGGAGGGCATCTCCTGCTGTCGGTGAGTCGTCGATCGAGCCCGTGCCGGTTCGACGTCTCGCGGCCAGGAGGGCTCCTCCTGCTGTCGGTGAGTCGTCGATCGAGCCCGTGCCGGTTCGACGGCTCGCGGCCGGGAGGGCTCCTCCTGCTGTCGGTGAGCCGTCGATCGAGCCCGTGCCGGTTTGACGTCTCGGGGCCGGGAGGGCTCCTCCTGTCGGTGAGCCGTCGATCGAGCCCGTGCCGGTTTGACGTCTCGGGGCCGGGAGGGCATCTCCTGCTGTCGGTGAGCCGTCGATCGAGCCCGTGCCGGTTCGACGTCTCGGGCCGGGAGGGCTCCTCCTGTCGGTGAGTCGTCGATCGAGCCCGTGCCGGTTCGACGTCTCGCGGCCGGGAGGGCTCCTCCTCCTGTCGGTGAGCCGTCGATCGAGCCCGTGCCGGATCGACGTCTCGCGGCCGGCGGGGCGGGAGACGCCGGGGCGTCAGGGGGTCTCGGGGGTGGGTGAGTCAGGCGCCTCGGGTGGGCTCGACGGACCGGTCGGGTCGGGGTCCGGGGCCGGTGACGTGGGCGCGGGTTCCGTCGGGGACGGCGTGCTGCCCGGCGTGGGGGCAGCCGTCGGCGCCGCGGTCGGCGTGCCGGCGCCCGGGCTCGCAGAGGGCGAGGCGGTCGGTGCGGGGCGGGCCGGAGCGGCGGGACGTGCGGGGGTGCGGACCGCCGGGGCGCGCGTCGGCGTGGGGCGCGGCGTGGCCGGGGTCGGTGCGGCCGCCGGCGGTGTCGGGGCCGGGCTCGGCGGCGCGGTGCGCACCTTCGCGACGAGCGTCGAGATCGACTCCCGGTGGGCCGCGAGCTCGCGCACGAGCGTGCCGCGCCGCACGGCGTCGGTCGGCGGGGTGTACGCGTCGAGCCACTCCTGGGCGTCGGCGACGGCCGACTCCAGGTCGGCGCGCGCCGCGGGGTCCGCGCCGGCGGCGCCCGCCAGGGTCGCGCGGGCGACCGCGAGGTCGACCTCGAGGCGGCCGACCTCCTGGTCGAGCGCGGTCGTGCCGGTCGGGGACGCGGTCGGTGCCGGTGCGCTCGCGGAGGGTGCCGGTGCACCGGGGTCGCTGCTGCCCACGGCGAGGGACGCGGCGTACACCGCGCCGGACACGACGAGCGCCGCAGCGGCCGCGGCGGCCGTCGTCGGCGGCACCCGGAAGCGCCGCCCGGCGCGCGGCAGCCCGGAGCGCGGCGGGTCGGCGGGAGTCGCAGGGTGTGCGGGGCCGCCGGGCGGCGCGACGACGGGCGACCCGGGAGCGCCCGGTGCCGTCGGTGTGGCAGCACCGGGCCCGCTCGGCACGGCGGCGCCCGCGGGAGCGCCGGTCGCGGCGGCGCCGGGTACCGCACCCGTGCGCGGCGGGGCGCCGGTCCCCGGTGCGGCGGTCTGCCCGTGCGGAGGCGTCGGCGCCCACGTCGGGTCCCAGCCGGGCGCGATCTGGATGCGCGCGGACTCCGCCGCGTCGCGCGGTGCGGGCGGTGGTGTGGCGCGGTCGCCGCGCGCGGCGACCCACGCGGGCACCTGCCCCGCCGTCCGGCCGGGCTCGTCGACGCGGCCGAGCGCCGTGGTGCGCGTCGGGACGCTCGCGCGGGGCGCGCTCCACGTCGGCCCCACCTCCGGCACGTACGGCGCGGTCGGTGCCGGTGCCGGTGCCGCGACCGGCGGGCGCGGCACGGCCTCGGTCGGGACCACCTGCGGGCCCACGGCCTGCGCCGGCACGGTCCGGGTCGGCAGGGACTGCGTCGGCAGGGCCTGCGTCGGCACGCCCGGTGCGGGGGTGAGCGTCGAGGTGCGGGTCGGCACGGGCGGCGTGGTGCCCCCGGGCGCCGCGGAACCCGTCCCCGGCGCGCCCGGGCGTGCACCCTGCGCGGGCACCCGCGGCCGGGTCGGCAGCGGGCGCGGCGGCACGCCGTCGGCGGCGTCGGGGCTCGTGGGCACGGCGACAGGGTAGGGAGCGACCTGCGGGTGCCGTGGGACGTCATGGTCGGCGGACGGGGGACGGTGCGCCCCGTGTCACCCGGGTGGAGCAGCCCGCTCGGGGTCGGGCCGCTGTGGCAGGGTGGGTTCATGGGGCACGTGGACGCACAGGGCGGGGCAGGGCAGCGCAGGGACGGGACGCTCGAGGGGCCCACGCTGGCGGCTCTGCGCGACGACGCCGCGGCGGACCTGCCGACGACCGCGGCCCTGCGGCACGCGCTGCACCGGGTGCCCGAACGGGGCCTGTACCTGCCGCTGACGCAGCGTCTGGTGCTCGACGCGCTCGCGGACCTCGACCTGGAGGTCGCGACGGGCCGTGCGCTGTCGTCGGTCACCGCGGTGCTGCGCGGCGCCCGCCCGGGCCCGGCGGTGCTGCTGCGCGGGGACATGGACGCCCTGCCGGTCACGGAGCAGACGGGCGAGCCGTTCTCCTCGCAGCACGCGGGCGTCATGCACGCGTGCGGGCACGACCTGCACGTCGCGGGCCTCGTGGGGGCGGCGCGCCTGCTGGCGGCGCGGCGCGAGGAGCTCGCGGGGTCGGTGGTGCTGATGTTCCAGCCGGGCGAGGAGGGCGACCACGGTGCGCGCCTGATGATCGAGGAGGGTGTGCTGGACGCGGCGGGCTCGCGGGTGGTCGGCGCGTACGGCGTGCACGTGATGTCCTCGACGCTGCCGGTGGGTGTGGTGGCGTCACGGCCGGGGCCGCTCATGGCGGCGTCCGACCAGGTGCGCGTGACGGTCGAGGGGCGCGGCGGGCACGGCTCCAAGCCGTACCTCGCGGCGGACCCGGTGCCGGTGGCGGCGGAGATCGTGCTCGCGCTGCAGACGATGGTGACGCGGCAGTTCGACGTCTTCGATCCCGTGGTCGTCACGGTCGGGCGCGTCGAGGCGGGCACCAAGGAGAACGTCATCCCGGACCTCGCGCACCTCGACGCGACGGTGCGCACCTTCAGCCCGGCGACGCACGCGGCGGCCCCCGAGCGCATCGCTCGCCTGTGCGAGCACGTCGCGGCCGCGCACGGCATGCGCGCCACGGTCGACTACCAGCGCGGCTACCCGGTGACGGTGAACGACGCTGTCGAGGTGGACCGTGCGCGGCGGCTGACCCGCGCGATGTACGGCGCGCAGGGCTGGCACGAGGCGGAGGTGCCCGTGCCGGGGGCGGAGGACTTCTCCTACGTCCTGCAGGAGGTACCGGGTGCGTTCGTGTTCGTCGGCGCGACGCCGGCGGGCCTCGACCCGGCCGACGCGCCGTACAACCACTCGCCGCGCGCGCGGTTCGCGGACGACGCGCTCGTGCCGTCGTCGGCCGTCCTCGCGGCGCTCGCGCTCGACCGCCTCGCGCAGGGCTGAGGGCCGTGCGCGGCCGAGCCCTCAGTACGCCCCGGCACGCGCCAGCACGCTGCGGAACGTGCGCAGGATGATCATGAGGTCCCCGGACAGCGACCAGTTCTCGACGTAGGACAGGTCGAGCTGCACGCTCTCCTCCCACGTCAGGTCGGACCGCCCGCTGACCTGCCACAGGCCGGTGATCCCCGGCTTGGACAGCAGGCGCCGGTGGACGTCGCCGTCGTAGAGCGCGACCTCGCGCGGCAGCGGGGGCCGCGGCCCGACGACCGACATGGTCCCGAGCAGCGCGTTGAGGAACTGCGGCAGCTCGTCGAGCGACCAGGCGCGCAGCACGCGGCCCACGCGCGTGACGCGCGGGTCGTCGGTCATCTTGAACAGCACGCCCGCGCCCTGGTTGCGCTCCTGCAGCGCCGCGAGCCGCGCCTCGGCGTCGACCACCATCGTGCGGAACTTGTACATGGTGAACAGCTGCTCACGGTTGCCGACGCGCTCCTGACGGAACAGCACGGGCCCGCCGTCGTCGAGCTTGATCGCGACGGCCACGGCGAGCAGCGCGGGGAGGAGCACGACGAGCGCGAGCGACGCGACGACCACGTCGACGCCGCGCTTGGCGACGTGCGCGACGCCCGTGTACGTGGGCAGCGACAGGTGCACCAGCGGCATGCCCTCGACGGGCCGCAGGTGGATGCGCGGCCCGGCGACGTACGTCAGGCGGCTCGGCAGGACGAGCTCGGTCGCGGCGCCCTCCAGGGACCACCCGAGCCGGCGGATCGCGGCGCGCCCGCCGGGAAGGTCGCCGGCGAGCACGACGCTGGTGACGCGCGGGTGGTGCGCGCGGTCGACCAGCTCCTCGAGCCCGAAGGTCTCGACGTCGTCGATGCGCGCGTCGGGTGCCGGGTCGACGTCGGTGAGCGCGATGCCGACCACCCGGAACCCGGCGCGGTGGTTGCGCCGCAGGTCCCCGAGCAGCCGCACGACGTCCCGGTGCGGCCCCACGAGCAGCGCGTTGCGCTTGCACCGCCCGCCGGCGCGCCACGCGATGAGCCGGTGCCGCCACGCCAGGCGCGTCACCATGAGCCCGAGCAGACCCGAGCCGAACGCTCCGGCGAGCGTGCCGCGCGGGATCTGCGCGTCGCCCAGGTACGCGGTGCTCATGACGGCCGCGAGCGCGAACACCGACGCGTTGAGGACGCGCTGCAGCTCGGTGACGCCGACGGCGAGGATCAGCTCGGACCGCGAGCGCACGGCCGCGAGCGCGACCAGCCAGATCGCGACCACGGCGGCGAGCCACGACACGGTGGGCACCGGCGCGCCGAAGAACGTCACGGGCCGCGGGCCGCCCCACAGCCACGCGCCGAGGGCGGTCGCGGCGACCACCACGGCGGTGTCGTTCGCGATGAGCAGCGCGTGGAACCGCACGAGCCACACGGGCCGTCGCGGGCCGCGGGTGTGCATGCGGGCGGGGTCCCACCGCAGCGCGTGCGGGGGTGGGGCCTCCGGTGCGGGTGGGGCGGCGGGCGTCGTCACGGGGACGTCCCGCGGTGCTCCCGTGCGGCGCCGGGCGGCCGCCCGCGCGTGCGTCGTGGCCCCGTGCTCTGCGGTCATCGCGTCCCCGTCCGCTCGGTGCCGGCCCGACCCGCCGGCAGGGTGGTCGTCAGGCGTGGGCACCCTCGCGGGCGGACAGCCACAGGTCCTCGACCCGTGGGTAGACCGCGGGTGCGGCGTACGTGGTGGTGAAGCGCTCGCGGGCGCGCTGCACGATCGCGTCGCGCTCGGCGTCGTCGGTGGTCAGGCGTTGCAGCGCGGCGGCCAGCGCGCCGACGTCACCGGGTGGGACGACGACCCCGCAGCCGCCGTCGAGCACGGGGCCGATACCGCCGACGTCGGTGGCGACGACGCACGCGTCGCGGGCCATCGCCTCCAGCACGAACATCGGCAGTCCCTCGTCGCGCGAGGGCAGCACGGCGACGGCCGCGGCGTCGAGCAGCGCGAGCAGGTCGTCGTGGTCGAGCGGACCGACGAACCGCGTCTGCGGCGTGGTCGCGTCGACGACGGCGGGGTCCTGGACGGGCCCGGCGACGAGGAGCTGCCACCCGGGCGGCGGGCCGGCGATCCGCCACGCCCGCTGCAGCACGTCGACGCCCTTGCGGTACCCGACGGCGCCGCCGAACACGACGGTGCGCCGCTTGGGCACGGGGACGCCGGACGGTACGGCGTTGGGCACGAGGTGCACGCGTGCGGGGTCGACGAACCGCTCGACGATCCGCGTGGTCTCGTGCGAGAGGGTGACGACGCGGTCGGCGGCGCGCAGCACGCCGCGCACGAGGCGGGGGTGCGCGGTGGCGAAGGCCGCGAAGTCGGCGCCGTGCAGGTGCGCGACGACGGGCAGGCCGCGGCGGCGCGCGTACCGGAGCACGGCGCCCTCGCGCAGGAAGCTGCCGCGCTCGGACAGGTGCACGACCATGACGTGCGGGCCGGGTGCGGCGGCGAGGCGCCGCACGGCGGCGAGCGCGCGCACGAGGCCGCGGGCGCCGGCGACGTGGTCGCCGGGGTCGCCGCGGGACTCGACGACCTCGACGTCGCAGCGCTCGAACGGCCAGTCGAGGTACGCGTTGACGACCTGGGTCATGCCGCCGGGGACGTCCCCGCTGCGGCCGACGTGGTGGACGACGGTGCGTCTAGCCAACGTGGGCTCCTTCCCTGGGGGTCGTGGTCGCGCCCGGCGCGGGCGTCGCGCGCCCGCCGAGCAGCCGCACGACGTCGCGGCGGACGTCGGCGAGCTCGGCCCGCGCGGCGAGCAGCGCGTCGATCGCGGTGGTGCGGTGCTGCGCGGCGGCCGTGACGCGTGCGAGGACGGTGTCGGCGTCGAGCCCGCTCGCGTCGACCGTCACGTCGGGCACGCCGATGCCGGACAGGTGCCGCGCGGCCTTGTCGGACCCGTCGAGCTGCAGCGACACGGGTGCGGCGCCCTCGGTGAGCCCGGCGACGACGACGTGCAGGCGGTCGCTGAGCACGACGCGTGCCCGCCGGTACAGCGCGCGCAGCCGGGCCTCCTGCACGTCGTGCCCGGTGGCGTGCGCCCACCCGAGCACGTGGGCGCCGAGGTCGGCGGCGACGCGGTGCGTGCGCTCGTCGTCGACGGAGACCTGGGTGACGACCCAGGTCTGCAGGCCCTCCTGCGCGGCGTAGCGGCGGATCGCGTCGAGCACGGCGGGCGTCGGGTAGGGCCGTGGTGCGACCTCGGCGTCGGCGCGGAAGGACACCACGAGCACGTCGCGCGCGGCGGCGTCGTCCCGGGCGGCGCGCAGCGTGGCGTCGTCGGCGCCCTCGGCGAACCCGAGGTCGGGCATCGCGGGCCCGCCGCCCAGGTAGGCGGCGGTGGCCTCGTCGCGCCAGCGCGTCATGGTCGTCAGGCGCACCGACGGCCGTACGAGCAGCGCGGGCAGGCGCGCGAAGGACCGGGCGCCGGTGCCGATGCGCAGCACGGCGCCGCCGCGGGCCCGCACGAGCGCGACGGCGGGCAGCATGACGAGGTGCTCCTTGGTGCCGACGAGCGTCAGCTGGATCTCCCCGGGCTTGAAGACGGACGACGCACGCCTGGCCCAGGCGGAGCGCACGAGCGCGGCGTACCAGCGCGCGAAGGAGCGGTAGGTGACGTCGCCGCGCTCGAGCGCAAGTCCCTCGTCGTACCCGGCGGGGGAGTGCCCCACGTACACGTGCAGGCGGGCGCCGCTCTCGCGTGCCCACCGCAGCAGGGGGCGGCGCAGCAGCACGTCGCCGACGTTCTCGTACTGGCCGCGCGCGACCGCGAAGACGTCGCGGCGGGCGCTCACGCGCGCCTCCGCTGCTGCTGGGGGAGCGGGGGTGTGCGCACGGGCACGATGCGCCGGGTGGCGGCACGCTCGAGCACGTCGCGCGTGACCTCCGGGCCGTCGACGGCGATGCCGAGGTCGCGGTGCCGGACGAGCTCGGCGATCTGCACCTGGTGGTCGTCGACGTGCTCGCCGCGCCCGGCGCGGCGCACGGCCTGCACGGGGTACACGCCGAGGGCGAGCAGGTCGAGCAGGGTGCCGGCGCCGCCGTGGGCGACGACGACGTCGGCCTCGACCGCGCAGCGCGCGAACTCGTCGGGCGGCAGGTGGGTGGTGACGGTGCCGGGCAGGTCGTCGCGCGTGGTGGCGCCGAGCTGCCACACGGTGCGCTCGTCGGCCAGGCCGGAGGCGAGCACGGCGTCGACGACGGAGTCGAAGCGGTAGCCGCGGATCGTGCCGAGCGTGACGAACAGCCGGCCACCGCCGCGGGGGCGCTCGCGGGGCACGGAGCGGAACTCGTCGAGCACGCTGGGGTGGGTGCGCCAGCGTCCGTCGGCCCACCGCTCGTGCTGGGTGCGCAGTGCGACGCGCGGCACGCAGGACAGGATCCGCCCGGTGACGGAGGGGCCGACGATGCGGCAGACGGACTCGATGTAGGTGCTGGGGACCCCGGCGGCGGCGGTCACGGGCAGGGCGCTGACGGCGATGGCGGCACCGGTGCTGACGGCGAGGTCGAAGCGCTCGCGCCGCACGAGGTCGTGCACCTGCGGCACGGCGCGCAGCGTGCCGCGCAGGTCCCGCGGGCCGATGTACGGCAGGTAGTGCACGCGGCGACCGGCCAGCAGCGTCTCGCTCTGCGGTGTGCGGAACGTGACCCACAGCGAGTCGGGGTCGGGCTCGAAGGTGGGCACGAGCCGCACGAGCTCGTTGAGGTGCCCGCCGGTGGAGGCGATGAGCAGCGCCTTGCCCCCGGTGGGTTCCGTGTGCGTGGACGGCAGGACGGCGGTTGCGGTCATGTCGTGCTCCCCCTCGACGTACGTGCTGACGATCGACGTCCGCAGTCGTTCCGCGGTGCTGCGATCAGGCCCTCACGCGCCATCGAGCGGTGCCCCCTGGGGACGATGCTCACATATCCGGCACGCGCGGTGCTATGAGTCAGTGTCGATTTCTACTGCTGTTAATGCTTTTGTAACCGAGCCCGGTGACGGCCCTGGTCAGCGGCCCGACCTCCCTCCCGTCACCCACGCGACGCCCCCGACCGCCGTCCCGGCGACGTGCAGCGCGTGCACGGCAGCGGCGACCTCGTCGCGGTGCGTACGGCCCGGGGCGACCAGCAGCACCACCTCGTCGCACGCCGCCGCGAGCACCGCCGCCGCCACGTCCGCGCGGCCGGTCGCCACGACGACGACCTCGGCGCTCGTGCGCACGTCGTCCCACGCCTTCTCGGCGGCGCGCGACGCGACGAGGTCCGTGCGGTCGCCCTCGGGCTCACCCGCACCCAGCACCCGCAGCGCGGGCACGCTCGTGGGCTGCGCAGCCTCGACCACGGACACCGTGCCCGTCAGCACCTCCGCGAGCCCGGGGCCCGGCAGGCCCAGCGCAGCGGCCAGCCGCGGGGCGGCGAGGTCACCGTCGACGAGCAGCGTGTCGCGGCCCGTGCCGGCGTAGGCCCGCGCGAGCGCCGCGGCCACGTCGAGCGAGGGTGGGTCGCAGGTCACCACCGCCACGGCCGTGTGCGCGCGCGGGCCGGTGCGCGCCAGCAGCGCCGTGCGCAGGGCGGCGACGTCCCCGGGCGGCTGCGTCACCGCGTCCGCGAGCCGGCGGCCCGCGGGGAGCGCGACGTGCGCGAGCACCGGTGCCGGCGTCGCGGCCGCGAGGTCGTGCTCGTCGTCGACCACCGTGTCGGTGCGCGCGCGCCACGTGAGCAGCAGCGCGGCGAGGAACAGGCCCACCAGCAGCGCGCCCGCCAGGGTCAGCAGCGGGTCCGGCGAGCTCGGGCGCTCGGGCGCCACGGCGGGCTGCACGACGGCCAGGTCGAGCGTGACGACGGGCGCGTCGGGGGCGGCGGGCGCGAGCTGGTCGTCCGTGGCCCGCAGCGCGAGCTGCGCGACGACGGTCTGCGCGACGCGCGCGGCCGCCTCGGGGTCGGCGAGCCCCACCGAGACGTCGAGGAACGTGCCCGACGCCTCGGCCTGCACGGCCCTGCCCAGCTCCTCGACGGTGACGCCCCGCAGGTCGAGCTCGGCCATCACCGGCTGCAGCACGGCGGGCGTGCCCACGAGCTCGGCGTCCTGCGCGGCGCGCGCGGCGGCCAGGGTGCCGGCGGGCAGCCCCTGGTCGACGCCCGTCAGGCCCGCGACCCCGTAGAGCACGCGCGTCTCGGCGGTCCACGTGGGGGGCACGAGCCGCAGCACGGCGAACCCCGTGGCGAGCGCCAGCACGACGACCAGCGCGCCCCACGGACCGTGGCGGCGCAGCGTCCGCAGCGCGACGTCCAGGTGCATGGTGTCTCCTCTCGGACCCGGGCGGGTCGCGGTCGTGCTCATGAGCCGGTGGGCAGCGAGGTCGGGTCGGTGGGGCCGGTGCCGGCGGCCCAGGCGACGCCCTCGACGTGGTCGCCCGCGTCGAGCAGTCGCACGCGGCGCACCGCGCACGGCAGGGTGGTGTGGCGCGTGGGCCGCCCGCCCTCACCGCGCCAC
This sequence comes from Cellulomonas flavigena DSM 20109, assembly GCF_000092865.1. Taxonomy (GTDB): domain Bacteria; phylum Actinomycetota; class Actinomycetes; order Actinomycetales; family Cellulomonadaceae; genus Cellulomonas; species Cellulomonas flavigena. Next base: position 797,273 of record NC_014151.1, read on the forward strand.
AGCAGCAGCGCGGCGGGTGCGGTGGGCAGCGTGACGCCCAGACGCACGGCGCCCGTCGCGGTGCTGCGCGCGCCCGCGCGCACGACGGGCGACGTGCTGCCGTCGGCTGCGCGGACCGCCGCCCAGTACGTGTGCTCGCGCCGTGCGCGCAGCCCACCGCGCCCGTCGCGGCCCGGTGCGGGCTCGGCGTCGAGCGCGGGCGCCGCGGGCGCACCCGGCACGGCCGGGGCCGAGGTCGCCTCGGCGCACCACGCGCCGGTCCGGCGGCTCACGGCGAACCCGCGCGCGAGCAGCGCGACGTCCTGGACGGCCGCGCCGACGGGCCCGGTGCCGGTGAGCCGGGGCCCGGCGGTGGCGACCCACGTGCCGGGGTCGGCGGTGTCGACGGTCACCGCGCGCACGTCGTCGGCCCGCACCTCGGTGAGGTCGTGCGCGGACGCGACGTGCAGCAGCGGCCCGTGCGCCGTGTCGGCGTCGCGCGCGTCGTGCAGGTGCACCTCGACGCACGCCTCGAGCCGCACCTGCGACGCGTCGGGCCCGGCCGGGTCGTCGTCGACGAGGACCGCCGGTGTGCGCCCGTCGCGCGCGCAGTAGAACGCGGTCTGCCGGAACGTCACCTGCGAGCGCCGCACCACGACGGCCGTGTGGTCGCCGATGCTGCACTCCTGGTGCCCGCCCTGCACGAGGACGCCGGTGCAGCGGTCGAGCTCGAGGCGGCCGGTGACGTTGGCGTCGACCACCGCGCCGCGGCAGCGCCGCAGCCGGGCGGTGAACAGGCCCGCGTCGGCCTTGCAGCCGCTGAGCACGAGCCCGTCGCCGGGCGCGACCTGCTCCACGAGCGCGCCGTCGTGCCGCTCGCCCTCGCCGTGCCGCGCGTGGCAGCCGGTCAGGCGCGTCGCGTCGGAGTAGTCGGCCCACGTCACCAGGGCGCGCGCACCGACCATGGTGACGTTGGTGAGCTCGGTGCCCGTGCGGTGGGCGAGCACGAGCCCCGCGGTCGTGCCGCGACCGTCGAACGTGCCGTCGCGGACCGCGAGGGCCTGCAGCGCGCCGACGCGCCCGCCCGTGGCGCGGGTGGCGACGGTGACCTCGACGGTGCCGGCGGCCGGGTCCCACGCGCTGCGCAGGGTGTTGGGCCACAGCAGCCACCGCGTGCCGCGGTCGGGGTGGAAGACGTCGCTGGTGGGCAGGTGGTCCCCGGCGACGAGGGTGCCGCCGGCGAGGTCGAGCACGACGCGCGCGTGCGGGTCGGCGCCGTCGAGGAACAGCGGGGTGTCCACGAGGTAGCGGCCGGGGCCGGGCAGCACGACGTGCCCGCCGGCGTCGAGGTGGCGCTGGAGTGCGGGCCCGTCGTCGGTGACGCCGTCGCCGGCCAGGTCGGTGGCGACGCGGCCGGGTGGCTCGCCGGGCGTCGGGGTGGGGGCGGGCTCCGGGACGGCCGACGTGGGCCCCGGGGTGCGCGTGCACGCGGCGAGCAGCGCGGTGCCGGCGGCGCCGAGGCCGGCGAGCACCGCACGGCGCGGCACGGCGCCGGCTGCGTCGGCGCTCGCCGCGGTGCTCGCACCGGGACGGGCCGTGCTCACGTCGCCACCTCCGCCGGGGTGCGCGCCGGGGTGCCGGCCTGCCCGCGCGCCTGTGCCCGCATGCCCGCCACGATCCCGGGTGCGAGGTACAGCAGCGCGTACGACGGCGGCGACGAGAACGCCGCGGCGCCCACCGAGTCGAGCAGCACGAGCACCAGGCAGCACACGCCGCTGATCCGCAGCCAGCGCGTCAGCGGCGTCTCGGCCGGCACCCGCCGCAGCAGCACCGCGAGCGCGCACAGCAGCCCCGCGGCGTAGCAGACGGTGCCGAGCCACCCGGTCTCGCCGAGCAGCGCGGGCCACTGCGTGTCCAGCAGGTACGCGCCCCACCCCTCGGCGCGCCCCAGCCCCCAGACGTGCTCGAAGCCGAGGGCCACGTACTCGGGGCTGTAGTGCTCGGCGGCCGTCGCGCTGCCGTAGCGGCCCAGGCCGGCGCCCAGCGGCAGGTGCTCGGCCGCGAGCGTGAGCCCGCCGGCGGTGAGCAGGGCGCGCGCGGACTCGCCGCTGCCGTAGTACAGCTCGAGGTCCTCGACCACGTACCGCCACGCGGTGGGCCCCGCGGCGAGCAGCACGGCGGGCAGCGCGACCAGCGCGAGCCGCACCACCCAGGGCCGCCCGGCGCGCAGCACGACGCCCGCGGTGGCGAGCACGAGCCCGACGAACGACTTCACGCGGAACGTCAGCAGCGCCAGCCCGGACAGCGCGAGCGCGAGCACGTACCCCCGCAGCGTCGACCGCACGACGAGCTGGTAGGTGAGCGTCGCGGCGGCGAGGATCACGGCGATGCGCCCGTACGCGGCGGGCTGGCGGAACGGCCCCACGACGGCGGCGACGGGCCCGTGCATCTCGGGTGTCGTCTGCGCGACGACGCCCGTCCAGAGCCCGGGCAGCGCGACGTTGAGGACGCCGGTGACGACGAGCACGACGGCGACGACGACGCCGGCGCGCACGATCGTCGTGAGGTGCGTGTCGTCCCACGTGAGCTGCGCGGCGGTGTGGCCGACGAGCACGGCCTTGAGCAGCAGCAGGCCGCCGGCGAGCCACAGGGTCGTCGGCACGTCCTGGAGCAGGGACGACGCGACGCCCGCGAGGCCGAACCCCACGAACCACCACGTGCCGGGGAACCGCACGAGCGTCCCGGTGGTGAGCAGCCGCCGCGCGGTGACGACGGCCGCGCCGACCACGATCATGCCCTCGTCGAGCGCGCCGCCCGCGGCGCCGGCCAGGGCGCCGAGCTGCGTCACCAGCAGCGCCGCGACCACCGTGAGCAGCAGCCCGGTGCGCGGGCGCCACCAGAACAGCGCGGCGAGCCCGGCGAGCCCGGCGGCACCCACCGCGGCGACCGGCACGAGCAGCGCGCCGGCCGTGACGACGACGACCACGAGCCCGCCCGCGGGCACGGTGAGGTACGCGGGCAGCGTGCGCCTCGGCAGTGGCAGCCGCGGCAGGGGCGCGCGGGACCCGGGCGGCGGCCGGTCCGGCCCCTCCCGCAGCGCGGTCCCCGCGGTGGGCGACGAGGTGCCGGTCACCGCGCCCTCCGGGACAGGTGCCGCTCGATGACCTCGGTCTGCGACAGCGCGGTGTCCAGACCGGTGGGCGACGGGTACCCGGGCCTGCTCGCCACGTACGCCAGGAGCGTCCCGGTGGTCTGTGAGGACGACGCGGCGAAGTAGGTGACGTCGAGCCCGTACTGGTCGGCGAGCCGGTAGAACTGCTCGAAGACGAGGTTCCAGCCGCGCGCCGACGCGGCGGACTGCACACCCCCCGGCCCGCCCGAGGGCCACCCGACCTCGCCGGCGGCGCACCGCACGTTCCACCTGCGGCACCACGTGCCGAACCGGTCGACGTCCATGAGCACGGCGTGGTTGCCGGCTAACGGGTCGAACACCGCGCCGATCGGCGAGGAGTAGAAGTGCTGGGAGTACATGACCTTGCCCAGCGGGTCGGCCACCCACGGCCCGTCGGGGGCGATGACGTCGAGGCGCCCGCGCTCGCCGAGCAGGCGCTGCACCCACAGCGTCTGCTGCGCACCGGTGGCCCGCACGGCGTCGGCGGCGGCCTGCGTGAAGAGCCGGTAGCGCGCGACCGGCACGACGTCGATGTGGGTCTCGTTGAGCAGGTCGAACGCGACGACGCGCTCGTCGCCCGCGAACCGCCCGGCGAGCGCCGTCCACACCTTCGCGACGTCGGCGCGCGTGACGCCGTCCCCGCAGACGACCGACCCGGGTGCCTGGATGTTCGGGTAGCTGCACGCGTTGTGCAGGCCGACGACGGTGCGGATGCCGGCGCGCGCGGCCCGGCGCACCTGCTCCTCGACGACGTCGAGGTACGCCTGCGAGACCGGCCCGTCGAGCCCGGCGCGCAGGTTCCCGGACGCGGGCACGGGCTGCAGCCGCACCCACGAGACGGGCAGCCGGGCGACCTTGACGCCGCGGCTCGCGAGGTAGTCCCAGCTCGCCTGGCTCTCGCCGACCTGGTGCGCCGGGCGGTCGCCGCCGAACACGAGGCTGTAGACGTTGACGCCCCGCAGGTAGGAGAACCCGTTGAGGTAGGAGCCGTCGCCCCAGCGCTCGACGCCCGACGCGGGCCGGCCGGTCGCGGGCGTGTTGCCGCCGGACGGGTCGGTGGCCGCCACGGCGGGCGCGGGAGCGAGCAGCGCCGTGACGAGCGCGGTGAGCACGGCGAGCGTGGCTGCGGCGTGGCGGGGGCGGCGGGGTGCGGCCATGGGCGTCCTCCTCGTCAGGCGGGGCGTCGGGCGGTCGTCGCGGGGTCGGTCGGTCGGGGTGGGTGGGGGCCGGCCGGTGGGTCCGGTCGGGCGGCGCGTCAGGCGGCCGTCCCGGACGCCGCGCTCGACTGCCCTCCGGCGGCGCGCAGGCGCTCGCCGAGCCCGACGAGCCGCGCACGGGAGTCCAGGACGGCGTCGACGACGGTGTCGCGGTCCACCCGGGCGAGCCGCGCGACGGCACCCTCGACGTCGGGCAGGTCGTGCGGCAGGCACGTGCCGGTGATGCCCGCGGCCCGCAGGGTGCGGACCACCTTGTCGGGTGCCTCGCCCAACGCGGTCGGCGTGGCCAGGCCCACGGGCACGGCGCCCTCGGTGGCCGCCACGACGACGACGTGCAGGCGGTCGCTGAGCACGTGGCTGCAACGCCGGTAGAGCTTCCGCAGGCGGGCCTCCTGGGCGGCGTGGTCGTGGCCGTCCCACGTGAGGTGCTCGGCGCGCAGGTCGTGCGCGACCCGGTCGCCGAGCGGCGCGTCGCGGGCGACCTGCGTGACGACGACGGGGGTGACGCCCAGGCCGTCGGCGAGCGCGCGCACGCGCCGCGCCCACGACGCGTCGGGGGGCTCGCGTCGCACGTCGCCCGTGCCCTGGCGCACGGAGACGGCCAGCAGCGGCCGGTCGGTGCCCGCACGCAGCGTGCCCGCGTCGGGGCCGAGCGCGAACGCCCAGTCCGGGGCGACGTCGCCGACGCCCATGAGGTCCCGGCTGTACGCGTCGCGCCACGTCACGACGTCGCACAGCCGCAGCACCGCCGCGATGGGCACACGCCACCGGTGGTCGGCCCGCACACCCGTGCCGGCCTGCACGGCGGCCCCGCCGCGGGCGCGGTTGAGCGCGAGCAGCGGCGCGAGCCGCGCGTACCGGCGCGCGTACGCCCGGCGGACCTCGGTCTCGCCGGAGTCGAACCCGTAGAACGACCCGGCGAGCAGCCCGTCGCGCACGCTCGCGCGCCACGACCCGGGGCTGCGGTGCACGACGTCCGTGGGGTGCAGGCCCAGCCCCGCGACGTACCCGTCGGGCTTGTCGCCGACGAAGACGTGCAGCCGGCCCAGCGGCCGCACCTCGTCGAGGTACGCGCGCCGCAGCACGGTGTCGCCGATGTTGTCGTGCTGGCCGACGGCGGAGACGAGGACGTCCATGGGTGTGGTCCTTCCGGTCGGGGCGGTCATCGGGGCGGTCATCGGGCCGCCAGCGCGAGCAGCACGCGGTGGGCGGGCAGCGAGCAGCGGGCGGTCAGGGCGAGTGCGAGGCGGCGGGTGTCGCGCCGGGCGGCCAGGGCGCGCAGCTGGCGGGGGCCGATCTCGTCGCGCAGCGCGCGCAGCCGGTCCGCGTCGGGCACGGCGGAGGCGTCGACGAGGTCCTTGACGGCGGACAGCGTGATGAACCGGCAGCGGAAGTAGTCGTAGTCGGGGTCGCCGGGGCCGATGCCGTGGGCCGCGGCGGTGCGCGCCACCGCGTCCCCGACGACGCGCAGCGACTCGGCGCGGCTGCGTCGGCTCGTGATGATCGACCCCTCGCGCAGCCGGTAGTCGTAGACGTGCGCGTCGATCGCGACGGCCGTGCGTGCGCGACCGAGGGCGGCGGCGGTGAGCGCGAGGTCGGAGTGGGCGCGGGCGCGCACGAAGTCCTCGGGGCGCAGCAGGTCGCGCCGCAGCAGCTTGTTCCACAGGTGCCCGGAGGTCTCGCCGCGCAGCAGCGTGCGCAGCACGTCGGTGCCGTGGCGCGGGCCGGGCGTCGGGCACGGGACGGGCCGCGTCGTGGAGTCCGGGTAGACGAACCGGGAGCGTGCCATGACCACGTCGGCGCCCGTGCGGTGCGCGGCGGCGAGCATGCGCGCGGCGGCCTCGGGGGCGACGAGGTCGTCCGCGTCGACGAACCACACGTACGGCGCCCGCGCGTGCTCGACCGCGACCTGCCGCGCGTGCGAGACCCCCTGGTTGCTCTCCAGCGGCACCACCCGTACGCGTGCGTCGCGCGCGGCGATCGCGAGGCACAGGTCCGCGGTGCCGTCGTGCGAGCCGTCGTCGACGACGATCACCTCGAGGTCGCCGACGTCCTGCGCGAGGACGGCGCGCAGCGCGCCGGCGAGCCAGCCGGCGGCCTCGTAGGTGGGGACGACGATGGTCAGGTCGGTCACGGCGTCACGCTCCTGGGGCGGGGGCGAGGCGGGTGTCGAGGAACTCCAGGACGCGCGACCACACGTGCTCGTCGAGCAGGTGTGCGCCGTGCGCGTCGCCCTCGACGGTCACGAGGTCGTGCGCCACGCCGGCGGCCGTGAGCGCGGCGGCCATGCGCTCGGCGTGCGGCAGCGGGATCGACTCGGCCGTGCCGTGCACGAGCAGCGCGGGGCTGGACTCCGGCGTGGTGGTCAGCGCGGGCGACGCCTGCTCGCTGACCGGGCACTCGTCGACGGCGGGGCAGCCGAGGTAGTCGAGGGTCGCGCGGACCTCCGCCGGCTCGGTCGCCCCGAGCGTGAGGCCCTCGGCGGTCAGCAGCGTCGCGGCGGACAGCGCGACGACGCCGCGCACGCCGGTGACGCTCGCGGGCCGGGCACCGAGCGTGAGGGCGAGCGTCGCGCCAGCGGACGTGCCGACGACGCCCACGCGCTCGGGGTCCACGCCGTACGTCGCGGCCTGCGCGGGGTCGCGCAGCCACGCGACCGCCGCCGCGACGTCGTCGACCGCCGCGGGGTACGTGTGCTGCGGGGCGAGGCGGTAGGAGACGGCGAACGTCGCGACGCCGTGGTCCTGCAGGCGCCGCGCCATGCCGACGACGCCCGCGGTGTCCTTGCTCCCCGCCACGAACGCACCGCCGTGCACGAGCACGACCGCGGGGACGGGCTCGTCGCCGTGCCGCGGCAGGTACGCGTCGAGCGTGAGGGGCGTGCCGTCGGGCGTCGCGTACGTGACGTCCCGCTCGATGCTCGCGGGTCGCACGTGCGCCGCGACGCCGACGACCGGGTCGGGCGGGCCCGCGCACGCGGCGAGGGCAGCCAGCGCGACGAGGGTGGCGGCGGTGCGGGCGGCCACGGGGCGGGCCGCCGTGCGCGGGTCGGCGCTGGTGGGCGTCATCGGTCCTCCGGTGGGGTGTCGGGCGTCGACGGGCGCGGTCCGGCCCCGGCATCAGGCCCCGACCGACTCCCCGCGAGACGTCGATCCAGCCCCGCCGACCCGCCGGTCCCGGCCTCGTCCCCCGCCCCGGCCCCGGCCCCCGCCCCGGCCCCCGCGAGACGTCGATCCAGCCCCGCCGACGCGACGGCCCCGGCCCCGGGCCCCGCCCCAGCCCTCGCGAGACGTCGATCCAGCCCCGCCCCGTCGGCGGCGGCCCTGGTGGTCGCAGCGTCCGCACCGCGCGGGCGCAGCAGCGCGGCGGGCGGCTGGAGGAGCCGCCAGCTCGTCGGCAGTGCCCGCGCCAGCAGCATCGACGCGCCCAGGGCGAGCGCGGTGACGAGCGCGACGAGGGGCGCGCCGCGCGCGGGCATGTCGTGCAGCGCGGGCACCTCGCGCACCGCGAGCACGAGAAGCGTCACGGGGTACAGGTGGACCAGGTACACGGGCAGGCTGCGGCGGCCGAGCTCGCGCAGGGGCCGGGTCCACGCCCGGTCGGCCACGAGGTGCGCGGCGCCGAACGCCGCGGCGAGCAGCGCGGCCTCGCCCAGCAGCGCGGCGCCGGGCACGTTGCGTGCGAGCGGCACGACGACGATCGCGGCGGCCAGCAGCACGGCGGTGCCGAGCGCGGCGGCCACGTGCCGCCACCTCATGGCGGTGACAGCGCGCAGCACCCACGGGCCGGCGTGCACGCCCACGACGTACGGCGCGAGGAACGCCAGCGCCCGGTCCCACGCGAACACGCCGGTGACGAGGAGTCCGGACGTCACGGCCCCGCTGACCAGCACGGCCCCGACGACGGACGCGACGGGGTGCCGCCGGGTGAGCCACGTGACGACGGTGACCAGGGCCAGCGCCCAGAGGAACCAGTAGACGCTCGACGGTGCGACGAGCGCGAGCAGCAGCGTGGCCGGGTCCCGGCCGGACAGCGGCCCGTCCGCCCGCGCGGTGGGCACCGCCGTGAAGAACGCGAACCGCACGAGCGTCCACACCACGAGCAGGTAGACCAGCGGCAGCACGCGGCGCTGCCACACCAGCGGCCACGGGCTCGTCACCAGGCGCTGCTGCATGGCGCCGGCGAGCAGGAAGAACGCCGGCATGGGGTACAGCTCGAGCGCGAGCCGTGCGCGTCCGAGCGGCGCGACGCCCACGTCCGCGGACGCGAGGAACAGCAGCGCGTGGTACGCCACGACCATGACGATCGCGACGCCCTTCGCCAGGTCCACCCAGCCCTGACGGCCGGTGCGCTCAGCCACGGGCCCGGTCCGTCTGCCAGGCGCGGAACCAGCGCGTGAACCAGATCGGCACCTCGTTGCCGACGAACGACGGGGTGGTGTGGCCGAGGTCGTGCGTGCGGACGGTCACGTCGGCGCCCTGCTGGCGGGCCCGCTCGTAGAAGGGGATCGCGTGGATCTGCGGTGGGGTGACGAGGTCGACGCCGGTGGTGTGGACGATGCGGATCCGGTCGCCCGCCCACGCCGAGGCCGGGTGACGGGCGGGGTTGGTGCGGTCGATCGCGGCCGTCGAGTACCCGTAGGCGGGGCCGATCTCGGCGCGGCCGCCCAGGTCGTACGACCGGCGCACGTCCCAGATCGCGTTGACGAAGTACAGGCCGACCACGTCGGGGACGAGCCCGGCGCCGAGCACCTCCGCGGCGAGCGCCCCCCCGCCGGACGTCGCGCGCAGGAAGTTGGCGCCGACGTCCGCGAGCGAGGACACGTAGCGCCACCCGGCCTCCTGCGCGGCGATCGCGTACGGGCCGGCGTACCCGTTGCCGCCCGCGTCCTGGCAGATGCCCACGACCCCGCGGTCGACGAGCTGACGCGACTCGTACCCGAAGCCGTCGAGCAGCGCCGAGTGGTCGGACCCGGACCCGTGGTAGAACCACGTGACGCCGATCGGCTCGTCGAGCCGCAGGCCCTGCGGGATGGTCAGCCAGGCGCGGTCGCCGGCGATGTCGACCTGCACGGCGTCGTAGCGGGTGCCGGCGGCGGTGCGCTGGTCGGCGCGGCGGCTGATCTCGCCGGGCAGGCGCGGCAGCGACGACGCGCGCGCGGCCGGGGTGCCCAGCAGCAGCCCGGCGGCGCCGAGGCCGGCGACGGCGGCACCGGTGAGGAACGTGCGACGGCTGGGGAACGGGGCGGCGCGGTCGGTCATCGCGGCTCCTCGTCGGTCGGGCGCGGCGCGGGGCGCGTCGCGCGTGCGGACGGTCGTGCGGCGGGTGCGCTCAGCGCGCCGCCCGAGATCTCCCCCACCCCGCCGACCGGGACGTCGGTACTCGTCCGGGTGGTCGGAAGGTGACCCGGGTTCCGGTCGGCGGGAGAGGCGGCGGGGGAGGCGGCGGCGACCGGAACCTCACTCACGGTCCGGGGGGCCGGAAGGTGACCCGGGTTCCGGTCGGCGGCGGGGGTGGTCGCGGTGGGGGTGCCGCGGAGCTGGCGCCGCAGGGCGGCGACGGTCTGCAGGTCGCGGCGGTAGGCGGGCACGACGAGCGCGGCGAGCGCGAGCGCGGCGCCGAGCGCGACGGCCCCGACGGCCAGGGCCGTCCACGTCGAGCCGGCCGGCAGCCAGCGTGTCGCGGTGGCCGACGCGACCAGCGCCCACCCGTAGACGAGGACGGTGCGCGCGCCGTTGCGCCAGATCTGCCCCACGGGCGCGTCGGTGACGCGGTGCAGCCACCACAGGTTCGCCGGCCACTGCAGGGCCGTGGCCAGGGCGTACGCCCACGCGATGCCGTACAGCCCCCACTGCGCGCCCGCCACGACGAGCACGATCTGGACGGGCCGCGTGACGAGCGACAGCCGCAGGTGCTCGCGCGTCAGGCCGCGCGAGAGGTACACCCAGTAGCAGGCGTAGCCGGCCATCGTGAAGAACCCGGCGACGGCCAGCACCTGGAACAGCCCGGCCGTCTGCGACCAGCGCGGGCCGAGCGCGACGAGCACGACGGCCGGTGCCTGCGCCGCGGCGAAGGCGAGGACCGCGCTGACGAGGTTGAGCATCGCCGTCTGCCCGGTGAGCAGGAACTGCCGGTACCGCACGGGGTCGTCGACGAGCCGTGACAGCACGGGCAGCGCGACACGCGTGACGGGCGCGTTGAGCTGGTACAGCGGCAGCACGAGCAGCTGGAACGCGCGGTTGTACACGCCGAGCGGCCCGGGCCCCAGCGTGGAGCCGATGACGACGGAGTCCACGTTGTTGCTCGCGTAGGCCAGCACCTGCCCGCCCATGAGGTGGGCGCCGAACGACACGAAGGGCCGTACGGGCGCCTCGCGCGACCACCGCCGCGGCAGCCACCGGCACACCAGCAGCAGCCCCACGAGCTGCGCGGCGAGCTGCACCACCTGCTGGGCGACGAGCGCGTGGTACCCGGCACCACCGGCGGCGAGCGCGACGGCCGTGACGATGCCGACGGCCTGCCCGGCGAGCTCCAGGCCGGTGAGCCACGCGAAGCGCAGACGACGCTGCAGGTCGGCCTTGTACTGCGTCATGACGCCGTTGAGCACGAACGTCACGGACAGGGCGGCCGCGACGGGCTGCAGGCGCGGCTCGTCGTAGAACGCGGCGAGCAGCGGTGACGTGACCAGCACGAGCAGCCCGAGGGCGGCGCCGATGCCGGTGCTCAGCCACAGCAGGTTGCTGCGTTGCGCGACGCTGAGGGTGCGTGCCTGCACGGCGGCGCTGCCGAGGCCGAAGTCGCGCAGCAGGTCGGCCACGCCGATGACGGCCATGACCATGGCGAGCAGCCCGTAGTCGCGCGGTGAGAGCAGCCGCGCGAGCACGACGACCCCGGTGAGCAGGAGCGCGATGCGCGCCCCCTGCCCGACGAGCGTGACGGCGGCCCCGCGGGACGCGGAGACGCCGAGCCTCTCGTCGGCGGTCATCCGTGCCCGCCGACCGTGAGCCTGCCGGGCGCGGGCGTCCCGTGCGCGGGCGTGCCGGGCGCGGGCGTCCCGCTCACGCGGGCGCCGCCCCGCGCGAGCGCGACCGCCGTCCGGTACGCGTCGTCGTGCGCCGCCCCGAGCACGCGCCAGTCGCGCGCCGACAGGTCGGGGCGTGCGCTGCGGGGCGTGGTGGCCGCCCGGTGCAGGCCGTCGGCGAGCACGGCGGCGTCGAACTCGCCGTCGTACTGCAGGACCCAGCCCTCGCCGACCTCGGCGGCGAGCGCGGCGTTGGCGGGCGAGGCGGGCACGAGGCACGGCCGGTCGAGCGAGAGGGCCGCGACGAGCACGCCGGAGTTGGTCATCTGCCGGTAGGGCAGCACGACGAGCTCGGCGGCGGTGACGTGCTCGACGAACGTCGCGTCGGGCACGAACCGCAGGTCGGCGGTGATGCGCGGGTCGCGTGCGACGGCGTCCTCGACGACGCGCGCGATCTCGGGCGTCGGCTTGCCGGCGACGGTGAGGCTGAGGTGGTCGCCCGGCAGCGCGGTGAACGCCGCGAGCAGCTCCTCGACGCCCTTGTAGGGGCGTAGCAGGCCGATGGTGACGAGCCGCCCGGGGGTGGCGGCGACGCGCGGCAGGTGCGCGAACGCGTCGCGGTAGTGGCCCAGCGGGATCTGCACGCTCGCGGCGTCGCCGGGTGCGCGCGTGGCCGGGGTGAGCAGCACGTACAGGCGGGTCGCGGCGTCGACGGCCGCGAGCGCGCGGGCCTCGGCGCGGCCGACGGACTCGTGCGGCACGGTGTTGTGCAAGGTCCGGACGACGGGTACGCGGCGCACGCGCAGCAGCGCGAGCAGCAGGTGCAGCGCGACGTGCCGGGCGGCCCGCCGCAGCGGACGCGGGTGCCGCACGAGCAGCTCGGGCCAGTGGACGTGCAGCACGTCGTACCCGCCGCGCAGCGCGGTGGTCCAGGTGAACGGCAGCGCGTCGACGTCGCCGCCCGCGCCGCCGAGCATCTGGTCGACGTAGCGCGTGGTGCCGTCGGGCGGGTTGAGCGTGTGCAGCACGCGTAGCCGCTGCGCGGGGCCGGGTGCGTCCGGACGGGTGATGGCCGCTGCCGCGCCGGCGTGGTCGTCGGTGTGGTCGGCGGCGGACCGGGGCGGGCGCGTGACGTCGACGGGTGCCGTGGCGTCGGGGGAGCCGGCGGGCGCGTCCACCGGCGACGCGGCGCGCGCGTCGTCCGTGGTCGTGCGGAACTGCTCCATCCCGTGCCCCCAGCCGGTGGAGTGAGGACGCCACGCCTCCGGCCGCGAGCCGCGGCGGACGTACCGCACGGTCGGCGAGGGGGACGGGCGCCGTCGTCGATCCGGACGATCATAGGGTGATATGACCGGAGAAATAACCCGTTGTGTGTGAACTCCTCGTATCCCGGACGCGTCCGGCGCGGGTCTCCTCCCGCCGCCCCCGCCAGCCGCCTGACAAGACCTTCTGCCGCTACCGACCGCCCATCAGCGGCACAAGGTCTTGTTCGGCGGGTGGGCAGTGGCCGGAGGCGGCGGGCGTCAGGAGTGGGCGACGCAGGTCGTCGCGGTCGGTCGGGCCTCCAGGCGGGCGTCGTCGAGGGGCTCGCCGCCCACGGCGCACCGGCCGTACGTGCCGGCGGCCACGCGGGCCAGGGCGGCGTCGATCTCGGCCAGCCGACGGGTCGCGGCGGCACCGAGCGCCTCGAGCTGCGCGCGCTCGAACGCGATGGTCGTGCCCTCGGGGTCGTGCTCGTCGTCGACGTTGGCCCCGCGCGCGGCGTCGACGACGTCCTGGCGTGCGTCACCCAGGCCCGTCAGCCGCCCGAGCGTGTCGGCGCGCAGGGCCAGCAGCAGCTCACGTGCGCGTGCGTCGTCCACCACTCCGGTCTACACGGTGCCGGCGCTGACCGCCGCTTGCGGGCCCTGCGCGGCGGTCACGCGTCGGTGAGGACCGCGTCCGGCGTGGTGGGCGACGGCTCGTCCAGGCCCGCGACGACGCGGGCGTGGGCCTCCTGCGCGTCGCTGCGCGCGCTCTCGACGGCCTGCACCGCCTGCGTCGTCCGCTCCTGCAGGGCCTTCGCCTCGCGCTCGACGAACTCCACGGCACGCGTCGCGCGGGTGGCCTCCTGCGCCGCCTTGCCCCGCCCCTGGACGAACCGCGTGACGGCGGCGATGCCGGCGGCGACGGCGGCCAGGCCGTAGACCCACTGCATGTCGGACCCGTCGACGACCGCCGCGAGCAGCAGCACGCCGGCGGCGACCGCGAGCCCGACGGTCAGGGGCGTCTCCCACGCGGCGGGCACGTACTGCGGCGTGCGGGCCCTCTCCAGCGCCGCGCCCAGACCCTCCACGGCCTCGCCGGGCCGGGCCCGCAGCGTCAGGCCCAGGGCCTGCGCGTCGACGTGCGTCGGTACGGGGACGTCGCCGTCGGCCAGGGCCGCGTCGGCGACGCGCCGGAGCCACGGTGCGGTGGCCTCGCGGGCGAGGACGCCGGCGGGGTCGCGGCGGGTCAGGGCGTCGTCGCGCAGCAGGTCGAGCAGCGCGCCCGCGGGGGCGTGCCAGGTGGCCCCGGGCGCCTCGCGGCCGGCGACGACGGCCTCGAGCTCGGCGACGCGCGTCATGAGCTCGCGCTCCTCCTCTGCGCCCTCGTCGACGAGCGCCCGCAGCACCGCGGCGAGCTCGTCGAGCGCCGCGGTACGCACGGCGGCGCGGTCCTCGGCAGCGGTCTCGCCGTCGGGCGTGCCGAACACCGGAACGTCGTCACCGGGGTCGGCGGGCGTCTCGACGAGCGCGCGCAGGGCCTGCAGGGTCGCGGCGGACCGACGGGCGCGGGCCGCGGCCTCGGACGTCCGCGGGCCCGTGCCGCCGTGGCTCGCGGACGCCTTCACCTGCTCGCCCCACGCGGTGACGGTCTCGTCGGCCGTCGCGGACGGCAGTGCGGCGACCGCGGCGCGCAGCCGCTCGAGCAGCACGGCCCGGGCGTCGTCGCCGAGCAGGCCGTGCGCCGCCGCGAGCCACAGGGCACGCTGCGCGCGCGTCACGGGCTCGGTGGGCGTGAGGTCGCCCAGCGCGTCGGGCGCCCAGCGCCGCACGAGGTCCGGCAGCCCGGTGACGGCCCCGGCGATCGTGAGGAACGTCGCGGTGCGGCGGCGGTCGATGACGGCGGCACGCTCGGCCGCGTCGGTGTCGTCGGTGCCGAGCGCGGCGAGCGCGTCGGCGAGCCAGTAGCCGGGGGAGGCGGGGCTGCCGGCGACGTCGAGCACGGGCCCGTCGGCGCGTGCCGTGCCGAGCGTGACCAGCCGGGCGCGCGTGGCCTGCCGCACCAGCGCCGGCCCGGCGACCAGCGAGAGCTGGTCCCGCAGCGAGCTGAGCTCGACGAACGCGGTGAACGCCTCGCTGAGCCGCGTCAGGCGGGCGTCGAGCGACCCGCGCAGCGCCGCGAGGTCGTTGCGCAGCGCCGACGCGGTCTGGCTCGCACGGTGCAGGGACGAGCGCACGCTGCCCAGGTCGTCGGTCAGCTCACGGATCCGCTGGGACTGGGTGTAGTCGGACTCCTGGACCCAGCCACCGAACAGGTCGCTCATCGCCACGCTCCTCACGGGTAGGCCCGTGACGATAGTGGGCGGATCGTGGCGACGCGTCCGGATCGCCCCCGCACTGCTCCGCCCGGGTGGTGGGGCTGGATCGACGTCTCGCGGGGGAGTGGGGGGTGCGGGGAATGGGCGTACGCGGGCCGGTAGCCTGGTGGCGTCTGCGGGAGTGCTCGCAGGTGTGTCCGGCGCTGAAGGAGCGGAAGTGCCCACCGGCAAGGTCAAGTGGTTCGACACCGAGCGTGGCTTCGGGTTCATCGCCGACGACGAGGGCGGCGAGGTGTTCCTGCACGCCTCCGCGCTGCCCGCGGGCGTCACGGCGCCCAAGCCGGGCACCAAGGTCGAGTTCGGTGTGGCCGACGGGCGTCGTGGCCCGCAGGCGCTGTCCGTGACGTTCCTCGACCCGGTGCCGTCCGTGGTCAAGGCCAAGCGGGCGCCGGCGGACGAGATGGCCGTGGTCGTCGAGGACCTCATCAAGGTGCTCGACAAGGTCGGCAACGACCTGCGCCGCGGCCGCTACCCCGAGGGTCAGCGCGCCACCCAGTACGCCACGCTGCTGCGGGCCGTCGCCGACAAGCTCGAGGCCTGACGTGGCCGCCGTGAAGGACGCCGTGCTCGAGCGGGCGGTCGACCTCGCGCGTGAGGTCGCGCTCGAGATCGCGGAGGTCCCCGACGACGTCGGTGAGTACCTGGGAGCCGTGCGCGAGTCCGAGCGGCTCGTGTCCCACCGCTTCGCGTGCACCGCGCGTGGCTACCGCGGCTGGGCGTGGACCGTCACGGTCGCGCGCGTGCCGCGTGGCCGCACCGCGACGGTCTGCGAGGCCGAGCTGCTGCCGGGTGAGGACGCGATCCTCGCCCGGCCGTGGGTGCCGTGGTCCGAGCGGCTGCGCCCCGGAGACATCGGCGCCGGCGACGTGCTGCCGTTCCGCCCCGACGACCCGCGTCTCGAGCCCGGGTACACGCCCACGGGCGACCCCGAGGTCGACGAGGTCGCGATCGACGAGCTCGCCCTCGCGCGGGTCCGCGTGCTCTCGCCGCAGGGCCGCGAGGAGGCCGCGCAGCGCTGGTACCGCGGGTCGCGCGGCCCGTCGACGGCCGGTGCGGTCGCGTCGGCCGGCGCATGCTGGTCCTGCGGGTTCCTGGTGCCGCTGCAGGGATCGCTGGGCCAGCTCTTCGCGGTGTGCGCCAACGAGTGGTCGCCGGACGACGGCAAGGTCGTGAGCCTCGACCACGGGTGCGGTGCGCACTCCGAGACGGACGTCGAGCCGGGCCCCAGCGAGTGGCCCGCCCCGGACCCGCTCGTCGACGAGCTCGCGATCGACGTGGTCGAGCGCGGCGCGCCGGCGGACGAGGTCGCGCAGGCGCCGGTCGCCGAGCCGGTCCTCGACGAGGCCGCCGCCGAGCCTGTCGCGGACGAGGCCGCCGCCGAGCCGGTTGCCGACGAGCCCGTCGCGGACGAGCCCGCCGAGCCCGTCGCGGACGAGCCCGCCGTCACCGACGAGCCCGCCACCGACGGGTCGTGACCACGGACGTCTTCGGCACCGCCGCGCTGCGTGGCGCGGTGCTGGAGGCGTGGCGGGCCTCCCCGGCGCGGCTGCGGGAGGACGCCAACACCGAGGAGGACCACGCGCGCGGCTACTACCGCGACCGCGTGCTGGTCGAGCTCGCGCAGAACGCCGCGGACGCGGCCGTGCGCGCGGGCGTCGCGGGCCGGCTGCTGCTGCGGCTGGCGACGACGGACGACGGCACCGCCGTGCTCGTCGCCGCCAACACCGGTGCGCCGCTGGACGCCGCGGGCGTGCGCTCGCTCGCGACGCTGCGCGCGTCGGCCAAGCGTGACGGTGCGCCAGGCACGGTCGGGCGGTTCGGCGTGGGGTTCGCCGCGGTGCGCGCGGTGGCCGACGAGGTCACGGTGTGCTCGACGTCGGGGGCCGTGCGGTTCTCGCTGGCCGACACGCGCCAGGTGCTCGACGAGGCCGCCGCGCAGGAGGCCGCCCAGGGCCGCCCGGCGCTCGCGGACGAGGTGCGCCGCCGCGACGGCTCGCTGCCCGCGCTGCGGCTGCCGTGGCAGGCCGAGGGCCGCCCGCCCACCGGCTACGACACGGCCGTCGTCCTGGAGCTGCGCGACGAGGTCGTCGTCGACGAGGTCCGCACGCTGCTGCGGTCGGTCGACGACGCGCTGCTGCTCGCGCTGCCGGGCCTGGTGGAGGTGCTGGTCGACGTCGAGGGCGACCCGCCGCGGCGCCTCGCGGACGTCGCCGCGCGCTGGGACGTCCTGACGGCCACGGGGGAGGTGCCGCTCGCGCTCGTCGCGGACCGGCCCGTCGAGGAGCGCACCGCGCGCGCGTGGCGGGTCACGTGGGCGCTGCCGCGCGACCCGTCCCGCGCACCCGTCCCGCACGTCGTCCACGCCCCGACCCCCACCGACGAGCCGTGCTCGCTGCCCGCGGTGCTCGTCGCGACGCTGCCGCTCGACCCGTCCCGCCGCCACGTCGCGCCCGGACCCCTCACGGACGAGGTGCTCGCCCACGCGGGCGCCGCGTACGCCGAGCTCGTGGGGCGGGTGGCCGCCGCGGGCGGGGACGTGACGCCCCTGGTGCCGACGGGCCTGCCGGCCGGTGCCGTCGACGGTGCCGTGCGCGCGGCCGCGCTCGACGCGCTGGCCCGCACGCCCGTCCTGACGCCCGCGGCCCCGGGCGAGGACCTCGTCCCGCCGCTGCGCGCGACGGTCGTGCGGGACCTCCCCGACGGGCCGGCGGCGGTCGCGCTCGCGGGCGTCGTCGCGGGGCTCGTGCGCGTACCGCCCGGCGGGCTGGCGGCCCTGCGCGCGCTGGGTGTGGAGGAGCGCACCCTCGCCGAGGTGGTCGACGAGCTGCCCACGGCCGGTGACGTCGACTGGGCCGGCCTGTACGACGCGCTGGACGCCGCGGCGCAGGACGCGACCGCGCGCGAGGGCCTGGCGGCGCTGCCGGTGCCGCTCGTCGACGGGCGTGTGGTGCGCGGGCCGCGGGGCGTCGTGCTGCTGGACGACGACGTCGCGGGCCTGGCCCCGGGGACGCTGACCGCTCTGCGCACGTGGGGCCTGCGCGTGGCGGACCCGGCGGCGGCGCGTCCGCTGCTGGCGCGGCTGGGCGCGCAGCGCGTCGACGCGGCCGCGCTGCTGGCGCACCCGGCGCTGCGGGCGGCGGTGCTGGGGCAGGCGGACGACGACGACCTCGACCACGCCGACGAGGTGACGGCAGCCGTGCTCGACGTCGTGCGCGCGGCCGGGGCCGTGCCGCCCGACGCGGCCGCGTGGCTCGGCCTGCTCACGCTCGACGCCGCGGACGGCGACGCGGCGCCCGCGCACGGTCTGGTGCTGCCCGGTGGGGCGGCGGCGCGCCTGCTCGACGACCGTGTGCTCGCGCCCGTGGCCGCCGACCTGGTGGAGCGCTGGGGGCGTGACGCGCTGGCGGCGGTGGGGGTGCGGGACGACCTGGTGGTGACGACCGTGCCGGACGTCGTCGCGGGCGTCGCGCCGCAGGACGACGGCGACGACGCCGCGTCGCTGGCCGCATCGTCGCTGGACGGCTGGGTCGAGTACGTGGACGACCTCGCGGACGTCGTGGGCGCGGGCGTGTACTGCGGGGACGTCGCGGCGGTCGCGGACCTCGACGCGGTCGACGACGAGCACTGGCCCGAGCTGCTCGCGCACGTGGCCGCGACGCCGGCGCTGCGGGCCGCGCTGGTGACGCCGGTGCGCGGTGAGGGCGGTGGGGCGCCCGGCCCGTCGTACACGGCGTGGTGGCTGCGCACGCGCGCGGACCTGCCGCTGCCGGAGGTGTTCGCGCTGCCGGGGGCCACCGGGCTGCCGGCGGCGCTCGTGCCGCCGGTGCCCGAGGTGCTGGCGGGGCTCGACGAGCCGGTGCTGCGCGCGCTCGGCGGGGTGGGGTCGCTCGCGGACGTGCCGGCGGCGGGGTGGCCCGCGGTGCTGGACCGTCTGGGTGGTCTCGGCGCGGCCGTGCCGCTGGACGTCGCGGGGCACGTGTGGCGCGCGTGGGCGTGCGGCGCCGGGCCCGTCGACCCGCCGGACGTGGTGGTGGCGCTGACGGCGCCGGGTGCCGCGCACGTCGTCGACGACGCGGTGGTGGCGGACGACCCGCGGTGGTGGCAGCTCGCGGGTGCCGACGGGGTGGCGGTGGTGCCGGTGCCCGTCGGCGCGTCGTCCGGGCGCGCCGGTGACGCCGGGCACGCCGGTGACGCCGGTAGCGCCGAGGACGCCGCCGCTCGCGTCGCGGACCTGCTGGACCTGCCGCTCGCGTCGTCGCAGGTGGACGCGGACCTCACCGGTGACGCGGAGCCGGAGGACGTGCCCGCGGCGGTCGCGGCGCTGCTGCCCGGGGCGCCGGACGTGTGGTGGCACCACGACGACCTCGAGGTCGCCGGCGTGCCGGTGGGCTGGTGGGTCACCGGGGAGGGCGAGGTGCACGCCGTGCACGTCGAGGGCCTGGCCGCGGGTCTCGCGTGGGTGGCGGGGCGCTGGGCGGTGCGCGGTGCGGTGGCGGCGCTACTGGCGTCCCCGGACGATGGTGAGGCGGCCCTCGACGTCGTGCTGGGATGAATGCCCCATCGAGGGATCAACTACCGATAAAGGTCACGTTCGGGTAACGTCCCACGCGTGCCTGTCGCCTCCCGCCGCGAGATCCGTCGCTGGCGCCAGCGACGGGTCCATCGACGGCGCCGGGTGCGGCTGGTCGGGTCAGCGGGGGTCCTCGTCGTCGCGCTGGCGCTGATCCTCCTCGCCGCACCCGGCGCGTACGCCCCGGCGGAGCAGGTGACGTTGGCCCTGACGTCGGGCGACCTCGTCGGGCGGCTCTCGGAGACCGTGTCGCGCTCCGTGGAGCGCAGCCCCGAGCCCGCGGGCGTCCCGCAACCCGAGCAGAGCACCACCGACGCCGAGCCGCCGGCCGAGCAGACCCCGGCCGCCGGGGACGCGCAGCAGGCCGAGCCGCCGCCGGCGTCACCGTCCGGCACGGCACCGTCACCGCAGCCGCGGCCCGCCGCCCAGCCCGCGGCTCCGGCCACCGCAGGCGACACCGCCACCACGATGGCCGCGGAGATCGTCACCCTCACCAACGTCGAGCGCACCGCCGCGGGGCTGCCCGAGCTGGGCGTCAACGCGTGCGCCACCGAGCAGGCCGCCGCGCGCAGCGCGCTGCTGGTGGCCGAGGGGCGCTTCGAGCACGACCCGCTGGGGCCGATCCTCGAGGCGTGCGCCGCCGGGACGGTGGGGGAGAACCTGTCGCTGGGCTACGCGTCGGCGCAGGCCGCGGTGGTGGGGTGGATGGACTCCCCGGGCCACAAGGAGAACATCCTGCGGAGGTCGTTCTCACAGATCGGCGTCGCTTGCACGCAGGGTGCGCGCGGGTGGCTGTGCGCGCAGGTGTTCGTGGGCTGAGCCCGGCGTCCCCGTGGCGGCGCTGCGGGCGGGCTCCGCGGGCGTCAGGCGGTCGGGGTCTTGCGGGCCAGCGCGTCGTGGTCGGGGCGGACCATGGCGCCGGAGCCGTCGTCCGCGAGGCGCCCGTGGGTGCGGGCCCACCGCACGCCGATCAGCCCGAGCACCGCACCGGCACCGCACGTGGCCACCCAGATGCCCGAGATCACGCCGAGCAGCCACAGCGCGCCCGTGACCGGCACCGCGGCCCCCCACACCGTCGTGCCCGCCCACATCACGCGCGCGAGGTCGACGTCGATCGGCGGCGGCGGGGTGCGCTGCGGGTGCAGCAGGGTCGAGATGACGGAGGGCACGGCCCGATCGTAGTCCGGCCGGGTGACACCGCGGGGGGACGTGGCGTCACGCGGTCGCGGCGGGGCTCCAACCCTGCAGCGCGGTGGCGATGGTGGCGACGGCGGGCGCCATCTGGTCGTACGACGCCTGGTACACCGCCTCGTTGCCGCCGATGGGGTCCTCGACGTCGTCGTCGCCCTGGCCGGCGACGTGCCGCACGGCCGCCGCGAGCGTCGGCAGGGCGCGCACCCGGTCGCCGGGGCTGCCGGCGGCGTGGACGACCGTGGGGTCGACGTGCGCGACGAGCCGCGCGAGCTCGAGCAGCGTGAACGTGCGCCGCACGGCGGCGGGGACGAGCTCGACGATCGCGGAGCGGTGCCCGCGCGTCAGGGCGATGACGAGGTCCGCGTCGCGGACCAGGTCGGCCGTGAGCTGCCGCGCGGCGAACCCGTCGGCGCTCGCGCCGGCCCCGCGGACCAGCGGCACCATCAGGTCCGAGACCGGGTGGCCCACCACGGCGCGCGTGCCGGCGGACGTCACCTCCACGTCCGACCCGACCAGCCGGGCGGCGAGCAGACGCTCGACGGCAGGGGACCGGCAGATGTTGCCGGTGCAGACCACGAGGATCCGTGCGGGCGGCTGGGGAGAGGTCATGGGTTCCGATGATGCCGGACGTGGGACGTCCGGCGTGACGTGGTCCACGGGCGAAATTGCCGCCGTAGCGGCGCGGCCCCGCGGTTTCACGTGATTCCCGCTGAAATGCGCTCTACGCTGGATGTGGACATTTGTCCCAGAACGCGGCGCTGCGGCGGTCGTGATCGGCGGTCGGCGACTAACATCGCGCACGACGACAGCGGGGGGCGTGTCCCTCGCGGCCATGGACCCGGGGGAAGAGGAGCGCGCTGTGGCTCATCCGGGGTGGGGCCCTGAGTGGACGACGCAGCAGATCCCCGTGGTGCCCGAGGCCATGGTGAAGCGCAAGCCGCGCGCGTCCGGGCGGGGGGAGCGGCCGCGACCGCCGCGCCGCCGCCGCGAGGGCCCGGCGGGGCAGTCCACCGTGGAGATGTTGCGCAGCGCACACCCGCGCCGCCGGGCTGCGTGGGTGAGTCTGATCGGCTTCGCGTTCGTCCTGGGGGCGAGCGCCGCGTGGTTCGTGTTCTCCGCGCTGGAGGCGCGTGACGCCCTGCTCGCCGCCCGCAGCGACGTCGGGCTGCTCCAGGAGCAGGCGCGTACGGGCGACGTCGACGGTGCGCGCGCGACCCTCGAGGACGTGCAGCGCCACGCCTCCGTCGCGAGGTCCCGCACCGGCGGGCCCGTGTGGGCGGCCGCGGGCGTTGTTCCCCGTGTGGGCCCGAACGTCCGGGCCGTGCAGACGGTGGCGGCGTCGATCGACGACCTCGCCCGCGGCGCGCTGCCGTCGCTCGTCGACGCGACGGCCGTGGTCGACCCCGCACGGCTCGCACCGGTCGACGGCCGTGTCGACCTCGCGCCCCTGCAGTCGGTGGCCCCCGGGCTCAGCGCCGCTGCCGAAACCGTCCGGGCGGCGACCCTGTGCCTCGACGCCGTCGACACCGCGGCGCTGATGCCGCAGGTGGGGGAGCCGTTCGAGCAGCTCCGCGCGCAGCTCGCCGCGGTGGGCGCGGACACCGCGACCGCGGCACGGGCCGCGGCGCTGCTGCCGGGGATGATGGGGATGGACGGCCCGCGCCAGCACCTGCTGCTGGTGCAGAACAACGCCGAGCCCCGCGCGCTGGGCGGGATCCCTGGAGCGGTGATCCTGCTGCGGGCGGACCAGGGTGCGGTGGAGATGGTGGAGCTGCGGAACGCCGCCGGTGAGCTGTCCGGACTGCCCGAGCCCGCCCTGCCGCTCACGGACGTGGAGCTGGCGCTGTTCGGGCGACAGCTCGGTATCTACATGGCGGACGTGACCTTCACCCCGGACTTCCCGCGCGGTGCCGAGATGGCGGCGGCCATCTGGGAGAAGCAGCTGGGCGGCAGGATCGACGGAGTCCTCTCGATCGACACTGGGGGTCTGGCTGCCGTGCTCGGGGCGATCGGGCCTGTCGCGATGCCCGACGGAGCCGTCGCTGAGGCGACTGGAGGCCAGCTGACCTCGGAGAACGCCGTCGAGGTGCTCAACAACACGGTCTACCGGCTGGTCGAGGACTCGGCCGAGCAGGACGCCTTCTACGCCGCCACGGGCGCGGCGATCTTCGACGCGGTGCTGGCCGGCGAGGGTCAGCCGGTGCCGACGATCGATGCGCTCGCGTCAGCCGCGCGCGATGGTCAGCTGCTGGTGTGGTCGGCACACGGCGAGGAGCAGCGGCAGATCGCGGGCACCGTGCTGAGCGGTGAGCTGCGAGGGTCCCGCGACGGGACGCCGGTGGTGGGCTTCTACGTCAACGACGGCACCGGCTCGAAGATCGGGTACTACCTGCAGGCGGAGTACGAGGTCACGCCGGGGCAGTGCTACGCCGACGGGTCGCGCCTGATCGACGTCGAGGCGACCTTCACCTCGACGGCGCCCCCCGAGGTCATCGACATGCCGCCCTACATCAGTGGCACCCGACTCGAGCCGGGGCGCATGCGCTTCAACGTCCTCGCGTACGCGCCGCGCGACGGCCTCGTCGACGGCGTCGAGGTCCAGGACGGGAGGACGGGAGGTGCCTCGCACGTCCACGACGACCTCTTCGTGGTCGCCAGGACCGTCGAGCTCGACCCGGGCGAGTCCACCGTCATCAACTATCAGATTCGTAGTGGACCCGGACAAAGTGGTGCGCCTGAAGTGCGCACGACACCGCTGGTCGACAACCGGGTGAATGTGGTTGAGGGCTGGCAGTGCGGGTGAGGATGCGTATGCTGTGTACCGATCGTATTTTCTAGGGCTATACGGCACGCCCGCACAGCCCAAGGGGGGGTCCCTCGTGAACCGTCGTATCTTTGCTTCGCTCGCCGCCGCCGCGGCGCTCGCCGTCCTGCCCAGTGCTGCAGCCCAGGCGTACGTCGCACCCGGCGTCGACCTCGAGGTGACGGACACGACGCCCGCGCCGGGGCAGGCGATCCAGGTCGTCTTCGAAGGCACCACCGTCGGTGAGAGCTACACCCTGACCATCACGTCGAACCCGACGTCGATCCCGAGCAGCAGCATCCAGATCGCCGGTACGGCGTCCTCGACGAAGGTCGCGGCCTCGGACAGCGTCGCCTGGACCGTGACGCTGCAGCAGGCCGGCTCGTACGCCGCCGCGATCACCGACGCGGACGGCACGCTGCTCGCCAGCTCGACGCTCGTGGTGGCCGCGCCGGGCGCGACGCCTGCGCCGTCGGGCTCGGGTCTCGCGACGACGGGCAGCGACCCGCTGGCTCTGGGTCTAGGTGCGGCGGGGATCAGCGTTCTTGGCGTGGCGACGGTTCTTGTCGTGCGTCGCCGACAGAGCGCCGCGCGCTCCTGACAGGTGCAGGCTGCATCACAAGCAGGGGGCTGGGACTGATTGGTCCCAGCCCCTGCTTGTCACTCAAGCTGCCGCACCGATAGGAATCGCGACGAGACGCGTGCCGAGATACCGAGTGTCGCTAAGTGGACGGGCTATGAAGGATGCGCGCCTAGACTCGTCCCCTCGATGGATTCGAGCGTGGGTCGTCCTAGTCGTGGTGGCCGCGTTCGGGCCATACATTGGCGCCGGGATACGAACTGAGCAACTAGTTGTTTATGGCTCAGCTGCCGTTGCCGTGATCGCCCCTGGACCGATTGTTAGGTCGAAGACTCTCGGACCGATGTTGTTCATCCTCCTATGGGGTCTGGTGTTCGTCATTCCCCTCGTCGGATCAATAGAAGCTCCGAATCTGACGCCATACCCGTCGGGGTCGTTTCTTGCTGGACTAGACAATTTTGCCTTGCCCTTGGCGATGATCCTGCTGACATGGTGGTGGGCATCACGCGATTCCAGTCTCCGCCTTCTCTACACCGCCGCCACGACGATCGTCGTAACACTGGCTGGTAATGCTGCGCTCTCCCTCCTCTACTTTGGGTCACCGCCGGAATGGTTGAGGATATTCTGGTCTACCGGTGAGCGCGAGTCCGTTGCTGCTCAGGCCGCAACAATGGGACGATACTCTGGAATTGTTAATCAGCCAGCCGAGGCTGGCGTCGCGTACAGTCTCGCGATTATCTGCCTGTTGTATATCGTAAACGAACCAAAGAAGCGGTTTCGTTCGGGGCTCTTTCTGGTTTGCGGCTCCCTCATAGTTATCGGCGGCGTGCTGACGGCGTCCAAGGTGTTCCTAATAGGCGGCTTGCCGCTTGCGGCATTTATGGTGCTGCGTGAGTCGAGAGGGCGAGGAAGAGCGATCCTACTGACCGTCGCCGCGACGACGTCTTTCGTCGCCGTCAGTTCAATGGGGCTTCTTCCTGAATGGACCGGTTCACGAATGGTGAGTCGACTGCTGGGCGTCGAGGGCATGTCGACGACACGACTGCTTTCGGCGGGCAGGCTTGGTGAGGGCGGGACCTTGGAGAGAACCATCGCCCCCGTACTGGACCATCATCCATTCTTTGGTGTTGGAATGCGGGGCGTCGTGGTGGCGTACGATTCAGCGTGGGTTGAGGCGCTAGTTGTCGGCGGAGTAGTTACCGCTCTACTGCTAGCAATCACCCTAATTTCTCTGGCTTGGCGCTGGTGGTCTCTTCGACGGGCGCTTCCTAGGTCTGCGTGGTTTGTCGGCGGTGCTGTTTTGATGGTGGCGGCCGGGGCCTCGGTCGGTGTTCCTGTATTTACGGGAAATCGAATTGCCACCCTACTCTGGC
Organism: Cellulomonas flavigena DSM 20109; assembly: GCF_000092865.1. GTDB lineage: Bacteria > Actinomycetota > Actinomycetes > Actinomycetales > Cellulomonadaceae > Cellulomonas > Cellulomonas flavigena. Next base: position 822,804 of record NC_014151.1, read on the forward strand.
TTTTGCTCGGCCTGCTTTTGACCAGCAGGTCGCCATCAAAAGCTTTCCGCGACGGGCGGGCAGGAACGGAGAAGCGCGCGTTTAGAGCGCTCAGCGTGACTTTGGTTGACGTGCCAGTTGCATCCGCATATCCCGACCGACTATCTACGCGGCGATCCGACAGCTCCCACGATCTATTACTCCCGCGCAATGATCCCGAGTAGCCAAATGCAAACGAACTGGTTTCTCAAACAATGACGTTGAAGTCAGGCTAAGGTGCAATGCGCGCGAGGAAAAATATGTCCTCCTGAATTCCAAGGTCTCGGGGTGTAGTTGAGCTATCTGAAGCGATGGGTTCGCCGTGCGACTTCTGGTCGCGTCGGGGCTGCGGTCGCGTCGAACGGCTTGGTAAGTCTCGCTAGTCTGCTTCTTTCGGTAGGGGCGGCTCGGTTGTCCAGTGTGGACGAGTTCGGGGAGTATGCGGCGGCTCTTCTCGTCTGCACCATCATTTTGGGGGTCGTCCGAGCGGCCGTTGTCGACACAGCTCTGGCGCGGGGCGTCGACGAGGCCGCAGGACGCCGGACGTCGCGGCGTTTATCGCTGCTGGCTCTGGTGGCGACGGTGTTCGTTGTCGCATTAGCGATCACCTTGGCGAGCCCATACATGGGAGTTCTCGCGCCCGCCATCTACGGGCTCGTGCTCCTTGACTATGCGCGGATAACTCAGTCGGCGATGCTGGATAAGCGGGCAGCCGTTACGCTGTCAGCGGCCTGGTCGGTTCCGACGGCTACTGCGGCAGTCGTCTCGTTCCTGCTGCCGTTGGCGCCCCTACTCTTATTCGGCATCTGGGCCTTGGGGGGCGCGGCTGTGGGCTATTGGCATGCGATTAGATCAGATATCATCGCGGCGCCGGCGTGGCCGCGACAGCCAACGGAGAGCCGAGCGGCTCTCTGGTTTACGCTCGACTACGCGGCGGGATCGGGCGGCGCCGCGTTGAGCACCATCGGGCTCGGCGCTTTTCTCGGCGCGCCTGCGCTAGGAGCCCTGCGTGGGGCAGGAACGGTACTCGGCCCTATCAATATCCTGTCATCCACTGTTCGATCCCTGATGATCCGACGACTCGCGGCAATGAGCTTGGTCGGGCCTAAGCACGAGTTGGCGAGCGCCGTCAGAGCGACGATCGCTCTCTCAGCGTTGCTCATCGGGATCGCGGCTGTCGCGGTTGCGGTCCCCGACTCGATCGGTGTTGCTGTACTGGGCGAAACATGGGCTGTAGCGCGCCCGGCGCTACCCGCGATCGCTCTGGAGGCCGTCCTGGGCTTCGTGTCGAGCGTGCCAGCGGCGGGACATCGCGCCGCCCTGGCGGGCCGCCGTACGCTTGTGCTTCGGCTCGCCACAGGCATCCCGCGTCCGGTTATTGTTATTGCTGTCGGAATCTCGGCAGGAGTGGTGGCGGCAGCATGGGCGATGGCTGGCATCGCGGCAGTCAATGCTGCAATATGGTGGGCAAGTTATGTACGCATGCTACGGGCGAGGCTGGGCTGAGTCTTGGTGGTCTTCGCAAAAAGGGATGCAGCATCGAGGCGCCGGCGGTGTCATAGCGTCGTAGCAACGGTCCAGGTCAGGGGGTTGCTCGGGTGCGGCGGATGGTGACGGTCGATGACAGGGTCGAGATCCTGGCGGGGCTACGCGCGAAGGAGTCGTTGCGCTCGATCGCGCGGCGGATCGGTCGGGACGCCTCGGTCGTCTCCCGGGAGGTCGCTCGGAACTCGTTGAAGACCCGCGGGTACCAGCTGGTCCATGCCGACAACACCGCCGCGGCCCGTCGCCGGCGTCCGCAGGTCGGCAAGATCGCCGCCGACGAGGTGTTGTCCGCGCGGGTCCTGGCGGACCTGAAGCACTCGCGCACACCCCGGCAGATCGCCGGACGCTTGCGCCGCGAGGCCGACGACGACACCGTGGGCCTGATGAACGGTTCGGTGCCCGCGCACGGCAAGGTCGTGTCCCACGAGGCGATCTACCGGTACATCTACGCCCTGCCCAAGGGTGAGCTCGCCCGGCACGGGATCATGCTGCGCACCAAGCGCACCCGCCGTCGTCCGCGTCGTGATCTGGGCGAACGTGGTGCCCCGATCGTGGGGATGACCAGCATCGAGGCCCGTCCGGACATCGCCGACCGGCGGGTGCCCGGGCACTGGGAAGGTGACCTGATCATCGGCGCGCACGGCAGGACCGCCGCGGCGACCCTGGTCGAGCGCACCACCCGGTTCACGGTCCTGCTCGCACTGCAGCACGGCAAGGACTCGACCGCGCTGGCCGACACCCTCATCGAGACCGTCACCGGACTGCCCGCGATGATGCGCCAGTCCCTGACCTGGGACCAGGGCAGCGAGATGGCCCGCCACGGGCACCTGACCCTGGCCACCGACCTGCCGGTCTACTTCGCCCACCCCCGCTCACCATGGGAACGCGGCACGAACGAGAACACCAACGGTCTGATCCGCGAGTACCTGCCCAAGGGCACCACGATCCCCACCCACCAGCCCTACCTGACCTCGATCGCCGAAGAACTCAACGAACGACCCCGCGCAGCACTCGGGTTCCTCACACCCCGCGAAGCCTTCGAACGACTCCTCGTTGCTTCCACGGATTGACACCGCCGCCGGCCATGTGGGGCAACGTTCATCTCGCGGCATCGGCGCCACAAACAGTGCCGGCAGCAGGCATTGTTTGTCGTGACTCGACCGCACACTGCTGATCGATCCTAGTTGCGTACAGAAGATATTGCGCCGAGTTCCTGATACGTCTGCAAGACGCGCCTGAAAGTGGATTCGGACGAGAAATATTCTCTCGCGTGGTCACGCGCGGCTGGCGACATCGCATGACCGGCACCTTCGAGAACGTTGACAACGCGCGCTGCGAGGAGGCGCGCGCAATCCGCGGATTGCTCGACCAAATAGCCTGTAATTCCATGCTTTACGGTTTCGCGGGTACCCGCTGTGGCGGTTGCTACGACCGGCAAGCCCGAACTCATGGCTTCCAGTACAGACAGGCCGAGACCCTCCTCGTACGACCCTTGGATGTACACCGAAGCCTCCCTGTAGAGAGAGGGGAGGTCTTCGTCAGCGACGTCGGCCCGGACGATCACGTGGCCATTCGTCGGGACGTTGCTAATTGCGCTCAGGATGTGCGGTGGAAGTGCACCATGGCCGGCCAGCACGAGGGAAGGCGGGTTCGGGAGAACTAGGCAGAGCTCGTGGTATGCAGCGACGACCCGGTCGTGGCCCTTCCGCGTATCTGCGAGGCGACCCATGCTCACTATCGGGCCGCTCCCGGACCAGGGTGTGGCTCCCGGGCGGAAGCGGGCGGCGTCGACTCCGGGCGGCGCTAGCAGCACGAGACCGCTCGAATGCTCGCGGGCGTAGTCCAGCATCTCCACGTTCATTACGAGTACTGCGTCGACGGTTGCGAGCGCATGGCGCTCGAGCCTGTCGACCGCCAGGGTGTTGAGCGTTCTTGCAGCCCGCAGAGCGCGATGTGGCGCTCTTACCGATTCCCGTTCCCATGAGACGCGAGTGGCTACCTGAAGTACCTTGGGTCGTCCGGCACGAGCGGCTGCGAGCGCAAGCGCCGGTGCCCCGGCAACCACATGGACGACGTCATACCTATCTAGGCGTCGAGTCAATGACCTGCGCGGCAGATAGCGCGCAGGCTCGAACTCCGCGACAGACGCACCGACGTGCCAGGTACGAGAGTCCGTCTCATTTCGTTCGATGCGTATGGAGGTGAACCAGGTGCGTGGATCGCGCAACCTTCGGCTGAGGGGATCATTGCTCGATGTAGCGAGTTCGTATACGTCGGCTGTATGTCCCACATGCTCCAACTGGCTTCGTAACCATCGTGCAGTCGTCTGAATGCCACCAGATGTCGAGTAGCCTTGCGTGATGATAGCTATCGAAAGACTTCGGTCGTTGATCACCAGTCTCCTCGGGTCGATATTAATGGTCACATTGCGCTAGTTCTGAAAGTCTTTCGGTAGGTTAGGTACTCTCGCAGGGTGCAGCTCTTGGACGACTGGCTCGAAGGGAAGCAATTGCATCGGGGAACCTGTACGCGTCCGTTAGGTTGAAATCATGGACGTCTCTGCTGTCTGCAGCGCTTGAGTTCGACCTCGACTGCCGGCGCCGACGGTACGCTTTGCCGCCACGACACGTAGGCTCTGAGGCACTGGTTGCGGGCGACTTGGCGTTCAGAAGGACTGCGCCGGTTCCAGCGGGTGATGGCCGCCGACCAAGCGTGTGGGTCAAGATCCGTGACGACTTCACCGCCGCCCGCACGTAGGACGTCGCTCCACGGGGTCCGGTCGGAGCACAAGGTGGGGCAACCGACTGAGAGGCTCTCCGCAATAGCGTGGCAGAAGTTCTCGCCTCGTGTGGGGAGCAGGAAGCCGTCGTACTGGGCGAACGTTGTCTGAACGAGGTCGGGGCCGAGAAGTCCTCGATAAGTGACGCTCACGTGCTCGGGAAGCGTGGCTATAGCAGCCAGGCACTCGTCCCAGTATGGGCGGTCTTCGATCGGGCCGAAGATGTCGAGCGAGACCGAATCCTCTACGTGGCGCAAGGACTCGATGAGTAGGAGTACGTTCTTCATGCGTGCAATTCGACCAACGAAAACGAAACGGGAATTCGAGGTGACTTCCGCTACCGCGGCCGCCGGAGCTGGTCCCCGATCGTGCTGGTAAACGATCTCGTTTTCACGAATCCAAGGTAGGGACTTGCGGATCATTGCGGCCTCGGACATGGAGGATGCTTGCATCGTCGGTCGGCACAAGCGTAGTGCAAGGGACCATATCGGAAACGCTAGGCGCTTCTTACCCGTCTTGAGAGCAAGGGCCCCTGGTGAAAGCTCCCCTCGCGGCGCGAGAATCACCTTCCGGGGGCGGAGAGCTCGAAGCAACACCGCCAGAACGGGAAGCATTGTGAACTGAGGCGACCAAAAGCTGTTAAGATAAAGAACTTCTGGTCGGGCCCTGCGGACCGACAGAAGTGCGCGCCACCAATCGGGTAGACGCGTCGTGTCGACGTAAAGGATCTCGTGGCGTCCGCGTTCGACAAGAGCGCCGCTGAGTCCCTCGTACGGAGCATCATCACCCAGGTCTCGGTCGGACGTCACGACAAGGCATGAAATGTCTTTAGCGAGAGAGTCTAGGCCGTCGGCGACCGCCCGGATCGGGCCGCCGGCCTTATAGCCGGGCTCGAATCTTGCCGTCAGGACGACGATTGGATGATGCTTCGGTGTGGCACTTCTCATCACCGCAGCCCCGCCCATCCCGCGTGACGTCGCGCGGTCGAATGAATGAATGAAACTGCCCGCGTAGATGTGTCGACGATCCGATACTCCGCTGGTGCGCGGTGCTGTTGATTGCGCTCAGAGTGCGATGAGATTGCTAGAGCAACGGCCGGTACGACGTCGCGCACGTCGAGTCCCGTCATCAGGATAGCGCCCGAATCGAGCGCTTCCGGTCTTTCGATCGCATCACGAAGCGTAACCGCGGGAAATCCCAAAATCGATGCTTCCTCGGCGATCGTTCCTGAGTCGGATAGGACGCAGGCTGCGCCCAACTGCAATCGGTTGTAATCGTGGAAACCAAAGGGCGCATGGAGAATCACACCGCGTGGAAGCGTGGCCCCGAGCGCGTCCAGCCGCTGACGCGTGCGCGGGTGGGTCGAGACGTACACTGGTAGCTGCCATTCCTTGTGGATGGCATCGAGGCAGTCGAGTAGCATTCGCAATCGAGTTTGGGAATCGACGTTCTCTTGCCGGTGAGCCGAGACAAGCATGTACTGACCCTCGCCGACGCCGATGCGGTCGAGAATGTCGCTCGCATCGATCTGGGGACGATAGTGTTCGAGGACCTCGCGCATGGGAGAGCCGGTCAGCATGATCCGGCGCGGGTGGAGTCCCTCGGCGAGAAGGTTCCTACGAGCATGCTCTGTATAGACCAGATTGAAGTCGGCTATATGGTCAACCATGCGGCGGTTGGTTTCTTCCGGCACGTTTTCGTCGAACGACCGGTTGCCAGCCTCCATATGGTAGACGGGCATCTGCATGCGCTTCGCCATGAGCGCCGCGATGCAGCTGTTGGTGTCGCCAAGAACTAACACGGCGTCGGGCTTCTCTTCCAGGAGGAGCGCTTCAATGCGAATGAGCGTCTCGCCCAGGACGCGGCCTAGGGACGAGGTGTCAACGCCGAGCAGGTGATTGGGGTGACGGATACCGAGGTCTTGAAAAAACACTTCATTGAGCGTGTAGTCATAGTTCTGTCCCGTGTGGACGAGGACGTGGTTGACGGTCTCGTCGAGACGGGCGATCACCCGGGATAGCCTGATGAGTTCAGGTCGGGTCCCGACGATCGTCATGACCTTCAGCACGTACGTACCTCTTCCGGTTAGGGCTGGCCCACAGTCTCGGGCCACGTGTCGGGGGATGCAGGGTCGAAGAGCTCGTTCGTCCAGAACAGGGTCGTCAGCTCACTGTCGCCGATGTTGGTGATGTTGTGTGCCCATCCGATCGGCATGTCGATGGCGACCGGCTCGTCACCATTGACATCGAACGACACGACGTCGCTGTGGAAGACGCGACGCAGGGAGATGCGGGCACACCCGTTGATGACGACGAAGCGTTCGACCTTGCGCAGGTGGAAGTGCTCACCGCGGGTGATGCCCGGCTTGGTGGTCGAGGTGAAAGCCTGTCCCTGGCCGCCGTGGGAGCGCACGACCTCAACGAGGCTTCCGCGGTCGTCGGTTCGTGGGGAGAGCGGGATCGGCGCACGCTCCGGGAACGACGCGGCGCGGAGCGTGTTGAACAGGTCGCGGACGAGCGGGGTCGTGAGGTCCGGCATGTCACCGTTGCGGTAGACCGCCTCGAGCTGCTGGAGCGTCTCGAGGACGAACGAGACCGATGTCGCCGTGCCGGCGGGATGCACCTGGCCGGCGGTGTCTGCGGTGAACTCGTCCACAAGGACCCGTGCCGCGGCCTGGACGTGGAGAAGCTCGATCTCCCGGTCGACCACCTCGGGGGCTCGACCGTGCAGCACGTGGTCCACGAACGTCGCGACGAAGGAGTTGTACCCGGGCCGCCCGTGCTCGCCGAAGAGATTGGGCAGGAGGACGTCACGCAGCACGGCACCGCGTTCGCTGGTCGCCGCGGTGAGGATCCGTGCAGCCTCGGCCTTGCCACGACCGTACGGAGTGCCGTTGTCCGCCTGCACCGAGTTGGCGTACACGACTGGGACAGGCTTGGCCGTCGAGCGAAGCGCTTCTGCGAGCGTGGTGGCCAGCCGGATGTTGCCCTGCTCGACCTCGTCGTCAGGTCCTCGATTGACACCTGCGATGTGAATGACACCGTCGGCGCGCTGGAGTGCGGCAGGAAGAGTGGCCCAGCCGTCGCGGCCGACCGCGTCGACCTCGTGTCCGAGCGCGCTCAGGAGCACGCGTGTGTGCCACCCGAGGAACCCGTGTGCTCCGGTCAGGACGACTCTCATGCTCGGGCCAGCAGTTCGCGCACCTGCGGGATCTTCAGCAGCAGCGCTTTGGTCTCGTCGACGGTCAGCTGCTGCGTGTTGGACGAGTCGTAGTCCTCGACCCGCAGCGCGTCGTCGGCACCCTCGTCGAAGTAGAGCTCGTAGTCGAGCGAGCGGGCGTCCATGGGGACGCGCCAATAGTCGCTGTGGTCTTCGGCGCGTCGCATCTCCTCGCGCGACAGGAGGGTCTCGTGCAGCTTCTCGCCATGGCGGATCCCGATCTTCCGGATCTCCGGCTCGTCGAGACCGAACAGCGACGCGACTGCCTTGGCCAGCACCTCGACGGTGCTGGCCGGCGCCTTGCGGACGAACAGGTCGCCCGGCTGCGCATGGCGAAACGCGTACTCGACGAGCTCCACCGAGTCCTGCAGTGTCATGAGGAAACGCGTCATCTGGGGCTCCGTGAGCGTCAGCGGCTTGCCGGCGCGGATCTGCTCGATAAACAGCGGGATCACCGAACCACGGGAGTACATCACGTTGCCGTATCGGGTGATCGAGACGACGGTCTCAGAACCCGGGTGGTTACGAGCGAAGGCCTGTCCCGTCTTCTCCATGAGGGCCTTCGACATGCCCATCGCGTTGACCGGGTACACGGCCTTATCCGTGCTGAGCAGCACGACGGAGCGGACGCCCGCGGCAGCGGCCGCGCGCACCACGTTGTGGCTTCCGGTGACGTTCGTTGCGACGGCCTGCTCGGGGAAGAACTCGCACGACGGCACCTGCTTGAGAGCTGCCGCGTGGAAGACGTAGTCGGCACCGACGAAGGCGTCCTGCACGCTCGCGGCATCCCGGACGTCGCCCAGGAAGAACTTCAGGCGGTCGTCGCCGAACTTGCGGCGCATGTCGTCCTGCTTGGCCTCGTCACGGGAGAGGATGTTCACCTGCGCAGCGCCACGCTCCAAGAGCTGTGCCGCCATGGTTGATCCGAACGACCCGGTGCCACCTGTGATGGCGACAACGGTGCCGCGAAAGTCGGTGTCGGTGTCGTTTTCGCGTGCAGTCATTTGAGCATTCTCTTTCTCGGATTCCGATCGGGCGGGCGCTAGGCTTCTTGCGGGGAATGTGCGCGCCGCGCAGTGCTCTTTATGGCGGAACTCAAGAGTGCCTCTAACTTCGCAAGTCCAACAGTCGAAGAGAGATGCTCTGTGTAGTATGCGCGAGCGTTTCGTGCGTAGGCTGCGTGATCCGAAGAGCTGCACGCGTACGCGCGGCGATAGGCCTCGGCAAGTTCCTCGACGTTCCCCGGCGATGCCGTGAAGCCGGCTGCAGCACTCCTGACGATTTCCGGCGCGGAGCCCGGTGCAGAGCAGATCACGGGCATGCCAGCGGAAAGACTCGCCTGCAACTTGGAGGGAACAGCGCCGGCGAGATCACCTGTCGGCCTCAGGATGACCAGCTGGAAACTCGTCTCGGCGTAGATCTCCGGCATCTTGTCTGCGGGTACGCGCCCACGAAACTCCACGCACTCGAGTCCGTCGGCGAGGCGGCGGAGCTCGCTCTCCATGGTCCCGGACCCGACGAACAGCAGGCGAAAACCTGGCAGCTCGTCCGCGACAATCCGCGCCGCCTGGACTGCTGTGTCCAATCCCTGGGCCGATCCGAGGTTCCCCGCGTAGGTGACTGTGCACCCGGCTGCGTCCGAAGGGGCTCGACTCGCACAGGGAGTCTCGTCAGGGCTCCAGTTGAACACGACATGCAGCTTGCCCGGGTCGATGCCCCGGGCGATGAGCGCGTCACGCATATACGGGGAGATGACCACCACCGCGGCGGCGAACGAGTACAAGGGGCGCAGAGCGCGGTTGATGACAGCACCGACGACCTTGGACATCCTGCTGGGGAGCATTCCGGACGCCGTGATGGAGTCGGGCCAGAGATCCTGAACGTGTATCACGTAGGGGGTCCCTCGGGCGATCCGCCAGACCAACGCCGCAAGCGCGCCGGTCGGTTGGGAAGCATAGACGTAGGTCACATCTGAACCTCGCGCGAACCGGGTGGCAAGAAGGCCCGACACCATGAAAGACAAGTAGTTTAGTGCGCGTGTGAGTCCGTTGCTTGAGTGGCTGGTTACCAACGGGACACGGCGGACCTGAAGGCCGGCATCGTCCCTCTCCACATGCGTGAGGGACTGCCGATACCCGTCGTACAGGCGGCCGGTGGGGTAGTTGGGGAATCCGGTCACGACTCTCACCCGGTGACCGCGAGCTGCCAGGCCCCTGGTGATCGACGTCGGCGTCCGTGACGGCTCGGGCACGTAGTACTGAGTGATGACGGTGAGGCGCATTGGGTTGTCAGCCGTCACGACGCCGCGTTCTCTCCGACGTGTGCGCGAAGATCCCCGTTGTGGGCGCTGAGCTTGTCGTACCTACTGAACTGAACCCCGCCACCGGAGATGACCACTCGGAATGTGCGCAGAACGATGCGCAGATCGAGCGACGCGCTCACGGTGCGGACGTACTCGAGGTCGACCGCGATCTTCTCCTCCCAGGTGAGCTCGTTCCGGCCCCTCACCTGTGCAAGCCCGGTGATACCCGGCCGCACGTCGAGTCGCTGTCGTTGGACGTCGTCGTACCGCTCCACCTGATACATCAGGGCCGGTCGCGGACCGACGATCGACATCTCGCCTCGGAGCACGTTCACGAGTTGCGGGAGTTCGTCGAGGCTGGTGCGACGGAGGACCCGCCCGACCGGGGTGATGCGCGCTGAGTTGCTCAGCTCGGCGCCGTCGGCGTCGTAGCTGTCCTCAAACGTGCGCATGCTGCGAAACTTGAGGATCTGGAACGGCTTCCCGTGCAGTCCTGGGCGTTCCTGCGCGAAGAGGACCGGCCCCCGTGACGTCGCCTTGACCGCGGCAGCGATTACTGCGAACACCGGTGCCAGCGGGACGAGAAGCACAGCGCTCGCCACCGCGTCCGCGAGGCGCTTACCCCTGCGTGCATACCAGGATGTCTGTGTCATCTCAGCCCCCCAGGCCCAGGTGTGCGCTGCGAGCAGCGCGCAATGCTGGAAACGTGCGTGCCGACGCGGCGGCGAACGTCATTCTCTGTCGGGAAGTGATCCCGAGGAAATCCTTGGCGACGTCGTCGAACGCCGCCCCGAGGTCGGTTGCGAAGTAGTCGCGAGGATCGTGGGGCTGGCCGTGCAGCGCCCCGTCCAGTGCCCCCGCGTTCTTGGTGAAGTAGTACTGCTTGTCGCCGAGGACATCCTTGAGGACGCTGACAAAGGGAGTGCCGGCGCCAAGAGCGAGAATGAGTGCGTGGTACCGGCTGGCGATTACGAGTTCCGCGCCACGAACGACGCGGACCGCCTCCTCGATCGGGAGAAAGCCGGTTGAGGTGATGTCCACGACCTCGATGCCCTCCGCCGCCTTGCGCAGTAGGTTCGCCTGGTCGACGCCGGCGTAACCCAGGTTGAACGGGAGGACGACGATCTTGAGCCCGTGCCGTTCGCGCATCGTCGTGGCGAAGCGTGTGAACTGGTCGACGTGGCGTTCTAGCTCTTCAACCGCGAGGTAGGTCTCAACGACGACGTAGGGGTCCGAGATCGGAGGCGACTGCGGGGGCAGGAGCGACTCGTCGATGAACAGAAGGTCGTCGGGCAGGACCGAAATGCGCGCCCCATCGATGCCGAGTCGCGAAAGCCAGGCCGGTGACTGCAGTCTGTCGCGCACTCCGTACCGCGCTTCGGGCGCGTAGGTGAGCATCGCGCTGAAAAACTCCTCGTCGCCGCGGATAGGTCCGAAGCCGTTGGCGGTGTACACGACAGGAGTGCCGACCGCGCTGGCGGCTAGGACCGGTGTCAGGATCGTGAGAAGTCGCTCAAGGCGGTGGGGCCGGCTCCACAGGGAGTTGATGTAGCCGCCTCCGTTGACGTAGAGCACGTCGAGTCGACTCACGGCGTCCATGACCTCGTCGAGGTTCGTGACGGCTCTGAGCACCTCGATTGGTGTGAGCCTGCGGTGGGAGGCCTCCGAGCCGACGAGGCGGTCCAAGCCGTGGACCTCGATCACTGACACGCGATGATCGGACAGGTAGTGCTGCTGTATCCGGTCGAGGAACTGGCGGTCGTAGGCGAACACGGTGTACTCGGTGGCGCCGAGCGTGCGGACGTTGTTTACCAACATGGCGTAGTCGCCAAAGTTCACGTCGGAGAACGGTCCGGTGAAGCCGATAGTCACGCGATGGCTCCCTTGGCCTCGACGACGGCAATCTGTGCTGTGGCCTGTCCGACGCCAAACAGGTCCCGCTCGAACCTCGTCACGGTCCGGTCGACTGGAATCTGGTCGTGGACGGCGTGGTGGAGACCTCCCGGTCGGCGGACCCGCACGTTGATCCAGCCGAGGCTCGCGGGCCCCTGGAAGTCCTTGGTCGGGTTGTCGCCGAAGTACACGAACCGTGCGTCACGCCCTCCCGACTCCGCGACGATGTGACGAAAGGCGAGCTCACTGGGCTTGTGCCACGCCGGACCGTGCTCGGCAGTCACGACCACTGTGTCGACCAGTCGTTCGAGTCCTAGCGCCTCGAGCTTGCGACGCTGGCCCGGGCCGTACCCGTCCGTCACGATCCCCGTGTGGACGGTGCCAGCGGGCAGGTTTGCCAGGTACTCGGCAGCGTCCGGAGCGAGGGCGATATCCGGCTCGTGATCGCGGTACGCCGCGACGAGGTCCGGCACGGCCTCCGGCGGCAAGCCGAGCTCTGAGGCCACCTGGTCGAACGTGCGGCCGCGGACACCGGCCTCGAACGACTGCCAGGCGCGCGCTCCGAACCCGGGCACGCCGTACTGGGACTCGACGACACGACCGACGTGCATGAAGCCGCTGCGTACGTAGTCCCGCTCGAGGAACAGCGTGTCGTCGAGGTCGAAGACGAGCACGAGGTCAGTCATCGAGGCTCCTGTAGTCGTACCCGCTGACGACGACCTCGCTGTCATACCGCAGCAGAAGTGTTCCCGGGCTCCATGTCAGCTCAGCCACGTCCTCCCCGCGGGAGTCGCGGAGCAGGGCATCGACGATGTTTGCTCCTGCGTGGTGGCTCAGGGGGTAGCCGCCACCGAACCGAGGGTTGATCTCGATCACCCGTACGTCCTCGGTGGCGGCGTCGTAGAAGACCTGAACGTTCAGTGCGCCGTACGCTCCGGGAAGTCGTCGCGCGACCTCCCGGGCGAGCGAGATAACTGCGGGGTAGTCGACGGTGACGCCCTTCGAGACCTCGCCACCGCGAACCTCGAGCCGTCGGCGGGGAACAACGGCGAGTACGCGCCCTTCTCGCCCTACGGCGAGGTCAACGGTGACCTCCACGCCGGTGGCGCGCTGTTGCACGATGTAGTCGTCACCACTCCCGGGGACCTGCAGTGCGCTGACGTCCTCCGCCGTGACGACTCCGACGCTTGCCGAGCCGCGACGTGGCTTGGCGACCACGGCACCCTTCAACCACCAGGGCGTCGCTCGCCACGTGCCAGTCAGAACCGTGCATGTGGTTGTCCCTCCCCCTGGTCGAGCGTGACGCACCACCGGGTGAAATGGCAAGGCCAGAGGGGGTGACGTCCGTGCGCCAGATCGTGACCCGCGGTAATGATGTAGGGTAAGGAAACGTGTCCACGCCCCCCACCGCCGCGCCCCCCGCCGCCGCCGACCTCGCCCTCGCCACCGAGCTGCGCGTGACCCTCGGCCGGGCGGTCCGGCGCATCAAGGCCGAACGTGGCGAGGCCGGGCTCTCGGACCCCCAGTTCAACGTGCTCGCGATCCTGCTGCGCGAGGGCCCCACCAGCCCCGGCCGCCTCGCCGAGCACGAGCGCATCGCCGCCCCCGCCATGACGCGCACCGTCGGCTGCCTCGCCGACGCGGGGCTCGTCCGCAAGCAGGAGCACCCCACCGACGGCCGCCAGGTCGTCGTCAGCCTCACCGAGCACGGCGAGGCCGAGGTCGCCGAGACCCGCCGCCGCCGCGACGCCTGGCTCGCCACCCGCCTCGCCGGCCTCGACGACGACGAGCGCGCCACCCTCACCGCCGCCGCCGACATCCTCAGGAGGATCACCGCGTCGTGAGCGCCACCTTCTCCTCGCTCTCCATCCGCAACTACCGCCTGTGGTTCGCGGGCGCCCTCGTCGCCAACGTCGGCACGTGGATGCAGCGCGTCGCGCAGGACTGGCTGGTGCTCACCGACCTCACCGACGAGTCCGGCGTGGCCGTCGGCATCACCACCGCCCTGCAGTTCGCCCCCGCCCTGCTGCTGTCCGCGTGGGCCGGGCTGCTCGCCGACCGCTTCGACCGCCGCAAGCTGCTCCTCGCCACCCAGGTCGCGCAGGGCGTGCTCGCCGCGGGCCTCGGCGCGCTCGTGCTCTCCGGCCACGCCGAGCTGTGGCACGTGTACGTCTTCGCCGGGCTCCTCGGCGCCGTCACGGCCATCGACGCGCCCGTCCGCCAGACCTTCGTCGCCGAGCTCGTGCCGCAGAGCCGCCTGTCCAACGCCGTGGGCCTCAACAGCGCGTCCTTCAACGCCGCGCGCCTCGTCGGCCCCGGCCTCGCGGGCCTGCTCATCGCGGCCGTCGGCAGCGGCTGGGTCTTCGTCATCAACGCCGCGACGTTCGCCGCGACGATCGTGTCCCTGACGCTCATGCGGCGCAGCGAGCTGCACACCATGCCGCACGCGTCACGCGCCAAGGGCCAGATCCGCGAGGGCATCGCCTACGTCCGCAACCGCTCGGACATCCTCGTCATCATGGTCGTCGTCTGCGTCGTGTCGACCTTCGGCCTGAACTTCCAGCTCACCAGCGCGCTGATGGCCCGCACCGAGTTCGGCAAGGGCGCGCAGGAGTACGGCGTGCTCGGCTCCGTCCTGGCGATCGGGTCCCTGACGGGTGCGCTGCTCGCCGCGCGCCGCGAGCGGCCGCGCGTGCGCCTCGTCATCGGCTCCGCCTTCGGGTTCGGTGTCGCGACGGGCGTCATGGCCCTCATGCCCACCTACACGTCGTTCGCCGTCGCCTGCATCCCCGTGGGCCTGGCGTCGCTGACGATGATGACCGCCGCCAACACCAGCATCCAGATGACCACCGACCCGCAGATGCGCGGGCGCGTCATGTCCCTCTACATGATGGTGTTCCTCGGTGCGACGCCCGTCGGGTCGCCCGTCGTCGGGTGGATCGGCGAGACGTTCGGCGCCCGCTGGTCCATCGGCGTCGGCTCGATCTCCGCGCTGCTCGTCTCGGTGGGTGCCGCGCTGTGGGCGCGCAAGCACTGGGACGTGCGCGTGCGGTACCGCGTCGCGCGGCGCCCCTACGTCGAGGTGCTGTACCCCGCGGACCGTGCGGCGGCCGCGGCCGGCACGGCGGCCGCGGCGGGGGAGCAGGACGCCGGGCCGGAGTCCGAGCGCGTCCGTGCGCAGGGCGCGGCCGACGCGCAGCACGCGGCCTGACCTCCCCGCCCTGCGGGCCGGCACCTGAACGGCGTCGTCGTTGCGCCGTCCGGGCGCACCCACGGGTGAATGCCGGGTGCGGGCTGGATGTCCCTTGCGTCCGGTATGCGACCATCCTCGCGTGGAGCAGACGGGGTCGGTGGGGGCGTCGTCCGGGCGTGACGACGCCGGGACGACGCCCCCACCGGCCGACCCCGCGACCGATCTCGCGACCGACCTCGTGACCGACCCCGCGGCGGACCCCGCGCCCGGCGCCCCCTGGCGGCGCGTGGCCCTGCGCGTCGCGCTCGCGGTGCTCGCGCTCCTCCTCGTCCTGGTGGCGTGGGTCGGCCTGCGCGCGTGGCAGGCCGCCAACGCGCTGCAGGAGGCGCGCGCGTGGCTCGACGGGGTCGAGCTCGACGCCCGCGGGTTCGAGACCGTCGGCAAGGACCTCACCGGCCTTCAGGCGTCCACCTCCCGTGCCGCGTCCGCGGCGTCCGACCCGCTCTGGCGTGCGGCCGAGGGGCTGCCGTGGGCCGGTGACCAGCTCGAGGCCGTGCGCGTCGTCGCGACGTCCCTCGACGCCGTCGTCACCGACGCGCTGCCCGCCGTCACCGACCTGCGGGCGCTGCTCGACGGCGGCGTGCGCGACGAGGACGGGCCGTTCGACGTCCAGGCCTTGCGGCGCGTCGCCACGCGCGTGGAGACCGCCGCCGCCACCGCCGCCACCGCGCGCGCCGACGTCGACACCCTCGACCCCGACGCGCTCGTCGGTCGCCTCGCGGGGCCCGTGCGCGAGGTGCAGGACGCGCTCGCGCACATCGACGGCACGCTGGCCCCGGCCGCCGGGATCGCACCCGCGCTGCCCGGCATGCTCGGCGCCGACGGCCCACGCACCTACCTCGTCCTCGCGCTCAACACGGCCGAGCTGCGCGCCGCCGGCGGCATCGTCGGCACGGTCATCGCGGTCCGTGCCGACGCGGGCGCCCTGAGCATCGTCGACCGCAAGGCCACCCTCGACCTGTGGGCGCTGAAGGACCCCGTCCTGCCCCTCACCGACGAGGAGCTCGCGGCGTGGGGCCCGCGCCTGGGCCGGTGGGTCCAGAACTCCGTGCTGACGCCCGACTTCCCGCGCACCGCGGAGCTGGTCGCCGCACGCTGGGCGCACGACGGCGGGGGCGAGGTCGACGGCGTCATCGCCACCGACACGCTCGCGGTGGGCGAGCTCATCGGTGCCACGGGCCCCGTGCCCGACCCCGACGGCGGCACGCTGGAGGCCGACCGCCTCGTCGACGCGCTGCTGCGCCAGCCCTACATCAAGCACGCGGACCCCGCGCTCGCCGACGCGTACTTCGGCGACGTCGCGGAGAACGTCATGGACGCGATCGGCGAGGGCCGGGGCGACCCGGAGGACCTGCTGAGCGCGGCGCGTCGCACGGTCGACGAGCGGCGCGTGCGGATCTGGTCCGCCCACCCCGACGAGCAGGAGCGGATCGCGGCGACCGTCGCGGGCGGTGCGTACACGTCGTCCGACCTGTTCGCCGACGAGCCGGGCCTGTTCCTCGACGACGCGACCCAGGGCAAGGTCGGCGCCTACCTCACCACCGACGTCACGTTCCGCGACGCGCGCTGCACCGGGCCGGACCCGAGCGTGGACGTCGTGCTGCGCCTCGACTACCGCCCGCCGCCCGCCGTCGCGATGCTCGGCGTGTTCGTCACCGGCGTCCCCGGACCCGACGTGCCGCTCGGCACGCTGCTCACCCACGTG
Source organism: Cellulomonas flavigena DSM 20109 (assembly GCF_000092865.1). Taxonomy (GTDB): domain Bacteria; phylum Actinomycetota; class Actinomycetes; order Actinomycetales; family Cellulomonadaceae; genus Cellulomonas; species Cellulomonas flavigena. The sequence goes on from NC_014151.1 coordinate 839,518, forward strand.
TCCGTCTGGTCGACCGTCGGGGGCCCGCCGCTGCCCGTCACGCGCGACGGGCAGCCCGCGACCGGTGAGGTGGAGCGCGTGGCCGGGCGCACCGTGCTGCAGCTGCCGTCCCGGCTCGCGCCCGGGCAGTCCGAGGAGTACGTCGTCACCGTGCCCCTGCACGACGGCGCCGTCACGCTGTGGACCACGCCGACGCTGACGGCCCCCGGCTCGGCCGGCTACACCTGCCCCTGACCTGCGGGTCCGGCGCGACCCGGTCACACGGACGGCCGTCCGGGATCGGGTGAAAACGTCCCGTTCGGTCCGCTTCACCCGAATGACGCTAGGCTCCGCCGCCGCGCCGGGGCGAAGATTCTGGACGAGACGAAATGTCCGAATCAGACGACAGGAGCCAGCACATGCGCACGTACCTGAAGGCCTGCGCGGTCGCAGGCCTCGTCCTGGCGGCCTCGGGCCTCGCGCCCGCCGCGTCCGCGACCATCGTCGAGACGCCCGCGACCGACGGGTGCACGCGCGACGCCGACGCGTACGGCCCCGAGCTGCCCTGCGGCCTCGACCTCACGGTCCTCACCCCCATCTGCGACAACGACGTGCCGAAGCTGCACTACGTCGTGACACCGACGGGCACGGACCGCACCACCGTCACCATCACGTGGGCCAACCCGTCCGGCGCGGACGTCGTCTACACGGACCTGCCGCTGTCCGGCACGGTCCCGTGGCCCGGGGCGGTCACGGGCGCCGACGGCAAGGGCGCCGACTGGCCCGGCTGGCGCCTCGTCGACGGCACGTGGGTCGAGGGCGACGAGTTCGACTGGGTGCGCCCGTCCGTCGAGGTCGGCTTCGAGGTCAACCCGAGCGGGTCGGCCGTCGTCGCCTACCCGCCGTCGAGCCCCGTGTGCCTCACCTCGCCGCCGCGGACCGACGTGCTGTCGGCCGGCCCCGAGCCGGCCGTGGCACCCGCCGCGGCGCCCGCGGAGCGCGCCGAGGTCCTGTCGGAGACCGGCTCGACGGCCGGCCCCCTCGCCCTCATCGCCGGGGGACTCGTGCTCGCCGGCGTCGGCGGGGTCCTCGCCGCGCGGCGACGCCGCGCCTGAGACCGGCACGCGCGACCCCCGCCCCGGTGCGTCGAAGGCGCCGGGGCGGGTGGTGCACGGCAGCAGCAGGGCCCGGCGCCTGACGACGGCGCCGGGCCCTGCTGCTGCCTGCGGTGCTCCGTGCCCGCGGCGCGGGCCTCAGCCCAGACGCTGCACGACGTGGTCGACGCACGCCGTCAGCGCCAGCACGTCGTCCGGGTCGACCGCCGGGTACATGCCGACGCGCAGCTGGTTGCGGCCCAGCTTGCGGTACGGGTCGACGTCGACCACGCCGTGGCGGCGCAGCACCGCCGAGACGGTCGGCGCGTCGATCTCCGGTGCCAGGTCGACCGTGCCGACCACGGGGGAGCGCAGCTCGGGGTCCGTGACGAACGGCGTGGCCCACTCGCGGCTCTCGGCCCACCCGTACAGGTGCCCCGACGACTCGGCGGTGCGCTGCGCCGCCCACGCCAGGCCGCCCTGCGCGAGGATCCAGTCGACCTGCTCGGCCAGCAGCAGCAGGGTCGCGAGCGCCGGGGTGTTGAGCGTCTGGTTCGCGCGCGAGTTCGTCACGGCCGTCGTGAAGGACAGGGACTCCGGCACCCAGCGGCCCGCACCCTCGATGCGCGCGGCCCGCTCGACGGCCTCCGGCGACGCGAGCGCCAGCCACAGGCCGCCGTCGGAGGCGAAGGACTTCTGCGGCGCGAAGTAGTAGACGTCGGTCTCGCCGACGTCCAGCGTCGTGCCACCCGCGGCGGACGTGCCGTCGACGACCACGAGCGCACCGGCCTCGCGCGAGCCCGGCACGCGGCGCACGGGCGCGATCACGCCCGTCGACGTCTCGTTGTGCGGCCACGCGTACAGGTCGACGTCGTCCGTCGGTGACGGCAGGGCCACCTGGCCGGCCGGCGCGGTCACGACCTCCGAGGCCCGCAGGAACGGCGCCCGCGTCGTCGCCGCCGCGAACTTGGCGCCGAACTCCCCGAAGCGCGCGTGCGCCGCGCGGTCCCGCACCAGGCACAGCGTCGCGACGTCCCAGAAGACGGTGGAACCGCCGTTGCCCAGCACGACCTCGTACCCGTCGGGGGCGTCGAACAGCTCCGTGAGGCCCGCGCGCACGCGCCCGACGAGGTCACGCACCGGCGCCTGCCGGTGCGACGTGCCCAGCAGGGACGTGCCCACGGCGGCCAGGGCGTCGACCTGGGCCGCGCGCACCTTGGACGGGCCGGACCCGAACCGCCCGTCGCGGGGCAGCAGGTCGGCGGGGATCGTCAGGCGGGCGATGGCGTCGGCGTCGGGCACGGTCGGAAGGATAACGACGCGCACCCGCCCCGCGTGCACGGCCGCGACGCGCACCGCGGACCGGCAGCCCGTCCGCGCCCTGCGCGCCGACTACCCTGGACCAGGGTGCGGCGGGGTGTCCCCGGCCGCCACGGACGGCGACGTGGGAGGCCGAGCGGTGAGCGACCTGATCGACACGACCGAGATGTATCTCAAGACGATCTACGAGCTCACCGAGGAAGGCATCACCCCCCTGCGCGCCCGCATCGCCGAGCGGCTCGGCCACTCGGGCCCCACGGTGTCGCAGACGGTCGCGCGCATGGAGCGCGACGGCCTCGTGGTCGTCACCGGCGACCGGCACCTCGAGCTCACCGAGGACGGCCTGCGCAAGGCCGTGCGCGTCATGCGCAAGCACCGCCTCGCCGAGCGCCTGCTCACCGACGTCATCGGCCTGGACTGGCCGCACGTCCACGAGGAGGCGTGCCGCTGGGAGCACGTCATGAGCGAGCGCGTCGAGAAGCGCCTGGCCGCGCTGCTCGACCACCCGCACTTCGACCCCTACGGCAACCCGATCCCGGGGCTCGACGAGATCGGGGAGCAGAGCACGGAGGTGCGGTTCCTCGACGGCGTCGTGCCGCTGACGGCCCCGGGTGCGGCAGCCGACGGCACCGCCGTCGTCGCGCGCATCGCCGAGCCGCTGCAGGTCGACGTGGAGCTGCTCGCGCGGCTCGCGGACGCCGGTGTGGTGCCGGGCGCGAGCGTGACCGTGGAGCGGACCACGGGGACGGTCACGGTGGGCGTCGCGGGGGCCGGCACGGTGCTCGACCTGCCGTACGACGTGGCCCGCCACGTCTTCGTGGGGGCGTGACGTCGTTCACCGAGCGGGTGAGTCCGTTATGCCTGCCCTGGACACGCTGGTGAGCCTTCGTCCCGGCGGGTCGTCGGCGTGTCGCGCGGCGTGTCGGACGGACGTCCACCTTTTTTCGGCGCTCTCCGTGACCAACGCGTGACAATCGCGGAGAGCGTCATGTACTTTCGACCTGCTTCCCGGAACCCTCCTCCGTGAAGCCCTCGAGCGGAACGCCGAATCCTGCCGCCGCTCGCAGGTCCGTACGACTCGCCGGCAGGGGCGGGGGAACCACATCTGGTCACCGGAGGTCTCGGTGGCCTTGGGGTGAAGCCGGGCGGACGGAACGACAGCGGTGCACCACGGTGCGCAGCAGGTCGTGACGGACGACCGGCCGGGTGATCTCCCACCCGAACCCGACAGCTCACCTCGTAGGCGCCAGGAGAGGCAACTCTTGTCCGAGAGCACCAACAAGGCGCGTCACCGCGCCGCACGGCGTCCCTCGACGCCGCTGACCGAGCTGGCCACCGCTGCATCGGAGCAGATGGGCACCGTCGGTCGCCGGTCCGCCGTCGTCGCAGCGTCGTCCGGGCTGATGGTCTCCATGATCGCCGCCCCCGGCTATGCCGCCGACCGCGACAGCGCACCCGTGCTGGCCGCCGTCGACACCTCCGCGCTCGCGGCCTCCGCCCGCGCGGTCCTCAACACCTCGCCCGTCGTGGCCGCGCCGGCCGAGGCCGTCTTCACGGTCGACGCCCCGGTGATCACCGCCGAGAAGCCCGCCCCGCCGCCGGAGGTGCAGCGCTCCACGCGAGCCGCCTCCCGCACGGCCGAGCGCGCCGCCTCGACGGCGTCCGCTGCCGTCGCGAGCAACCCGATCCCGCAGTCGGTCGCCGGCAACGCGGTCCTCGAGGTCGCGGCCCGCTACGTGGGCGTCCCGTACGTCTACGGCGGCACCACGCCCGACGGCTTCGACTGCTCCGGCTTCACGTCCTACGTGTACGCCCAGCTCGGCATCACGCTGCCGCGCACGTCGTCCGCGCAGCGCAACGCCGGCACCGTGGTCTCCCGCGCCGACGCGCAGCCCGGCGACATCATCTGGAGCCCCGGCCACATCGGCATCTACGCCGGTGGCAACCAGATGATCGACTCGCCCCGCCCGGGCAAGACGGTCCAGTTCCGGACCATCTGGCAGAGCAACCCGACCTTCATCCGGATCGGCTGAGCCGGTCCGATGCCGCGAGGCCCCGACGACGTCCACGTCGTCGGGGCCTTCGTCGTTCCCGGGCGCCTCGGCACCGGCCCGCGCACGCACCGCGCCGCGCCCCTGGCGCGCAAAGAGCGTGCGCGTACCCTGGTCCCGCATTCACGCTGTTCCTTCTCGTCCCCGGGCCGGCAGCCAGCCGGTCCGCCATCCGAGGTCAGGAGTGCACCGTGCTGACGACCGCCACCGACCAGGCCGCCCACCACGACACCGAGCGCGCCGCGGTGCCGTCACGCACGCTGCTGCTCAACGCCAGCGGTGACCCGCTGTGCATCGTCACGCTGCACCGCGCCGTCGTCCTCGTCATGACCGGCAAGGCGACCGTCCTGGAGTCCGACGGCCGCGTGCTGCACTCGTCGCGCTTCGAGATGCCTGCCCCCGTCGTCCTCGTGCTCACGCGCTACGTGCACGTGCCGCACCGCCGGCCCGTGCCGCCGACGCGCCGCACCGTCCTGCAGCGCGACGACCACCGCTGCGCCTACTGCGGCGGGGGAGCCGACACGGTCGACCACGTGCAGCCGCGCTCCCGCGGCGGGCGCCACGAGTGGGGCAACGTCGTGGCCGCGTGCCGCCGGTGCAACCACCGCAAGGCCGACCGCACGCTGCACGAGCTGGGGTGGGAGCTGCCGTTCCGCCCGCGGGCACCGCGGTGGTCCATGACGGTCGGCGGGGCCGCCGGGCGCGCCGACCCGGCGTGGTCCCGCTACCTGGTCGCCTGAGGAGGTCACCATGACCGACCACCTGCCCGACGTGGCCTGGACCGACCCGCGCGACCAGGTCGAGGTGGTCGTCATGCTCGCGAACGGGCGGCTCGCCGGCCGCTCGTTCGCGTCGCGTGCGGAGGCGGAGGCGTGGGCGCGCCCCGAGGAGGGGGAGCGCGTGCTGGAGCTCAACCTCGTCTGCTCCTGCGACCGCTGACGCCCGCGACCGCGCCGCTGACCGGACCGCTCTCCACCCGAGCGAGCGGGCCCGCCCTGCCTCCCCCACGCGGCGAGAGTGCAATCCAGCCCACCCCCACCGGTGAGAGTGCGATCCAGCCCCCCACCCGTGAGAGAGCGATCCGGTCACGGCCGGGGAGGCCCGAGCGCGGCATGCCGACGTCCGCTCCGACCTGCTGCTGTGCCACGATGGCCGGAGCGGGGCACGACGACGTGACGCGGAGGTCGCCATGATGCGGGAGCACGAGATCCTCGTGGGGGTCGACGGGTCGGCCGCGGGGCTGCACGCCCTGGACTGGGCGGTCGCCGAGGCCCGGACGCGCGGCGCCGGTCTGCGGCTCGTCGTCGCGTACTCGCTGCCGTCGTTCACCGCGGCCTCGCTCGACGGCGGGTACGCCGCGCTCGACGACGAGACGATCCGCGCCGGGGCGCAGGCCGTCCTCGACGAGGCGCTCGCGCACCTGCGCGACCCCGGCGTCCCGGTGACCGGTCGGGTCGTCACCGGCGACGCCGCCGGCGTGCTCGTCGAGGAGTCGCGGCACGTCGAGCTCGCAGTGGTCGGCACGCGCGGACGCGGCGGGTTCGCCGACCGGCTGCTGGGCACGGTGTCGTCCGCACTGCCCGCGCACGGGCGCTGCCCCACGGTGGTCGTGCCGCTGCGCGGCGCGGACGGTCAGCCGCTCCCCGACGGGCAGACCGCGCCGCTGCGGCCCGTGCGGCGCATCGTCGTCGGTGTCGACGGGTCGCCGCCCGCCGAGCGTGCGCTGCGCTGCGCGATCCGTGAGGCCGAGGCGTGGGGCGCCGAGCTGTTCGCCGTCACGGGCGTGCCGATCGCGTCCATGACGGGCGCGCTCGCGTGGCTGCCGTCCGCGGTCGACCACGAGCAGGTGCTCTCCGACATGTCCGAGGGGCTCGACGTGGTCGTCGACCGCGCCCTCGTCGACCACCCCGGCATGACGGTGCAGCGGCGCGTGCTCGACGGCACGGGCGCCGAGCTGCTCACCGAGTTCTCCGCCGCCACGGACCTCGTCGTGGTCGGCTCGCGCGGGCGCGGCGGGTTCGCCGGGCTGCTCCTGGGCTCGACGAGCCAGGCGGTGCTGCACCATGCGCGGTGCCCGGTGATGGTCGTGACGACGCGCGGCGACGACGCGGACTGACGGGCCTGACCGGTCACGCGTCGGGCGCGGGCAGCGCCTCGGGGCGCCGCACGAGCGCCGACAGCACGATGGTCGAGCGCGTGCGTGCCACGAACGGCTCGGCCGCGAGCCGCTCGACGACCTCCTCGAGGTGCCGCATGTCCCGCGCGCGGACCTGCACGACGAGGTCCACGTCGCCCGTCACCGTGCTGGCCGAGACGACCTCGGCGTAGCGCTCGACCGCCGCGCGCATGGTCGCCGGGCTGGTCGAGCCCTGGCAGAAGATCTCGACGAACGCCTCCGTGTGCCAGCCGAGGGCCGCCGGGTCCAGGCGGACCGTGAAGCCGCGGATCACACCGCGCTCGCGCAGCCGGTCCACGCGCCGCTTCACGGCCGGCGCGGACAACGACACGGCCTCGCCGACCTGTGCGAACGTCGCTCGTGCGTCGTCGGCGAGGACACGCAGGATCGCCTGGTCGAGGGGGTCGAGGCGCTCGGGGTCCATGTCCCCATCGTGGGGGATCGGTGCCGCCGTCCTGGTCGTCCGGTCTGCACGGATGTGCAAGACAAGTGACCATATGTGCCCCCGATTGCGGCAACAACCCTCAGGTCGGACGCTCGACCTGCCGATGACGTCGAGACGACGTGATCCACGCACGGGGGGACACCGATGAGCGGACGGCAGGACGCAGGCGCGCGCCGAGCGGGCGGACGGCCCGGCGGCACCCCGACCCCGGGGGCGCCGGACACCTCCGAGGCGTCCGCGGACGCCGTCGCACCCGCCGGCAGCGGCGAGAAGGTCGCCGTCGTCCCCGCGCCCCTGATCCCGACGCAGGCCGGGCACGTCGTGTCCGCGCCCGTGCCCGTCGTGCGCCCCGCCCCGGCGCCCGCACCCGAGCTGCCGCGACAGCGCGACGGCGCGCCCGCGGACCTGCTGCCCGTCGTCCCCGCGCCCGCCCCGGCGACCGCCGAGACCGAGACCGCGCCCGAGGCTGCGGCGCCGTCGCGCCGGCGTACGCGTGCCGTCGTCGCTTTCGTCACCGCGGGCGTCCTCCTCGTCACCGCCGGCGGCGTGTGGAACGTCCAGCAGCAGCGGGCCGAGCGCGCCGACGCCCGCCGCGCCGCGCAGTCCCGCGTCGCCGACGCCCTGCGCGCCGTCGCCCCCGAGCTCGCGGCCGGCCGCGTCGACGGTCTCGTCGCCGGCACCGCCGTCGTCGCCTCGCTGCGCCACGACGCCACCACCACGGGCCGCGCCGCCGTGGACCGCGCCCACGCGACGCTCGCCGCGTCCGCCCAGGCCGGCGACGGCCCACGGGGCGAGCTGCAGAACGCCATCGGCGGCGCGACGGGAGCGCTCGACGCCCCCGCCGTCTCCCTGACCACCCTGCGGGCGTCCACCGCCGCGCTCGCCGCGCCCGAGAAGGCGGTCGTCGACGCCCAGGCAGCCTGGCAGGCCGCCGAGGACGCGCGGATCGCCGCCGAGGCCGCCGCCGCCCAGGCAGCGGCGCAGGCCGCCGCCGCGCGCGCCGCCCAGCGCAGCACGTCGAAGGGCAGCACCACGACGCGTCGCTCGTCGGGCGGCAGCGCCCCCGCGGCGAGCTCCGGCGGCGGTGCGCCCGCGCCGGCGGCCGCTGGCCTGCCGATGGCCGGCTCCCAGGCGTCGGCCGGCGACGTCGGTGCGGCACTCAACGCGCACCGCGCCGCCAACGGTCTCGGCGCGCTGTCGATCGTCAGCTCCGGCGCCCGCGTCGAGCACGCGATGCAGATGGCCGCGTCGGACAGCATCTGGCACTCGGGCACGCGCGCCGGCTCGCCCAAGGCCCGCCCCGAGATCGTCGGGCGCGTCAGCCCCGGCAGCGCCACCCGCATGATCGCGGCCTACGCCGCGTCCAGCGGCCACAACCAGCAGATGCTGGGCGGCTACTCCGTCGCCTACGTCGGCGCCGTCTCCTACGACGGCTGGCTGTACACGTCGATCACCTTCGGGTGATCGGTCGGACCCGCCGCAGGGGGTGGGGCTGGATCGACCACGTGACATCTGGAGGGGGTGCCGCGGTCGACCCAGCCCCGGCGGGGCGGGTCCTCAGGGGGACGTGAGGGCCCGGGTCAGGTGGTCCAGCGCCGCGTCGAGGTCCGCCGGGTCGATCGTCAGGGGCGGGGCGATGCGGATCGTGCCGCCGTGCGTGTCCTTGGCCAGCACGCCGCGCGCCAGCAGACGCTCGCACAGCTCGCGACCCGTCACCGGCCCGCCCGGCGACGACGGCGCCACGTCCAGCCCCGCCCACAGGCCGATCGTGCGCATGCCCGACAGCCGACCGTCGTCCATGAGCCCCGCCAGGTGGTCCGCGACACGCTCGCCCAGCGTGCGGGCGCGCGCCTGCAGCGTGCCGGGCGCCAGCAGGTCCACCACGGCGAGCCCCACCGCGCACGCCAGCGGGTTGCCGCCGAACGTCGAGCCGTGCGTCCCGGCCGTCAGGACCTCGAGCACGTCGGCCCGCCCGACCACCGCCGACACCGGCACCACGCCGCCGCCGAGCGCCTTGCCGAGCGTCACGAGGTCGGGTCGCACCTCGAACCGCTCGCACGCGAGCGTCGAGCCCGTGCGGCCCAGGCCCGACTGGATCTCGTCGGCGACGAGCAGCACACCCGCGTCGTCGCACACCCGCCGCGCGGCCGGCAGGTAGTCCGCCGGGGGCACGACGACGCCCTGCTCGCCCTGCACCGGCTCCAGCAGCACCGCCACCGTCGTGGCGTCGACCGCCGCGGCCAGCGCCGCCGCGTCGCCGTACGGCACCGACACGAACCCGGGCGTGAACGGCCCGAACCCGCGGCGGGCGTCCGGGTCGGACGAGAACGACACGATCGTCGTCGTCCGGCCGTGGAAGTTGCCGTCCGCCACGACGACCGTGGCCCGACCCTCCGGCACGCCGCGCACCTCGTAGCCCCACTTGCGGGCCGCCTTGATCGCCGTCTCCACCGCCTCGGCGCCCGTGTTCATGGGCAGGACCAGGTGCGACGTGCCTGCCAGCAGCGGCCCGACCAGGCCCACGAGCGCCTGCGCGAACGGCTCCAGCAGCTCGTGGTCGAACGCGCGGGACGTCAGCGTCAGGCGGTCGAGCTGCGCGTGCGCGGCCGCGACCAGCGCGGGGTGCCGGTGCCCGAAGTTCAGTGCCGAGTACCCCGCGAGCAGGTCCAGGTACCGGCGCCCGTCGGTGTCGGTCACCCATGACCCCTCGCCCGTCGCCAGCGTCACCGGCAGCGGGTGGTAGTTGGGGGCCAGGGCGGACGTCGCGACGGCGGTGCGCATGGTCACTCCCGGATCTCGAGGGTGCAGCACTTGGCCCCGCCGCCGCCCTTGAGCAGCTCGGACGTGTCGACGGGGACGGGGGTGTAGCCGCGCTCGCGCAGCGCGCCGGCCAGGTGCGTCGCGCGGGGCGCGACGATCACGTGCTGCCCGTCGGACACGGCGTTGAGGCCGAGCGCGGCCGCGTCGTCGTCGGTCGCCAGGACCGCGTCGGGGAACAGCTGCTCGAGCACCGCGCGCGAGCCGGGGGAGAAGGCCGGCGGGTAGTAGGCGATCTGCGGGTCCCGCGGGTCCGACGAGAGCACGGCCAGCGCCGTGTCCAGGTGGTAGTAGCGCGGGTCGACGAGCTCGAGGGAGATCACCGGGGTGCCGAACAGCTCCTGCGCCTCGGCGTGCGCGGTGCGCTCCGTGCGGAACCCGGTGCCGGCCAGCACCAGGTGCCCGGCGACGAGCATGTCACCCTCACCCTCGTTGACCGCCGCGGCCGTGTGCGTGACGAACCCGCGGTCGGCGAACCACTTCTGGTACGCCGGGCCCTCGGGCTGCCGCTCCGGGTACCGGAACCTCGCCGAGTACACGATGCCGTCGACGACCGTCGCGCCGTTCGCCGCGTACACCATGTCCGGCAGGCCGGGGATCGGCTCGATGGTCTCGACCGTGTGACCCAGCTCGAGGTACGTGTCGCGCAGCGTGCGCCACTGCTGCACCGCCAGCGCCGTGTCCGTGGCGCGCGTACGGTCCATCCACGGGTTGATCTCGTACGCCACCGTGTAGTGGGTGGGCTCGCACATGAGGTAGCGGCGGGGGGTGGCACCGGGGGCGTGCGCGGTCATCGGTCTCCTCGGGACGACGGGCCGCGTGGGGGTCGTCGCGGCTGACACGAGCGTACGATCCCCGCCACCCCCGACCTCGCACGCCACGTTGCGGGTCCGGGCCGCATCTGTTGCGTGATCCGACCCCGCACCGGCGATCCGTTGCGCACCCAGGACCTCCGCCCCACCACCCGCCGACCGGAACGTGGGTACTCGTCCGGGGTTGCTGACGGGGACTCGTGTTCCGTTCGCGCCCCACACCCGCCGACCGGAACGTGGGTACTCGTCCGGGGTGGGTGTCGGGGAGTCAGGTTCCGGTGGTGGTGAGGTCGCGGGTGGCGCGGCCGAGGACCACGCGGAGCATCGCGGACAGGAGGGGGGCCGTCAGGCGGGAGGTCCAGGTGGCGGGCAGCGGGCCGGCCAGCGGCACGTGCTCCGACCACGTCACGCGGCACGTCGTCGGCGACGTCGGCAGCACGACGATCGTCGCCGTGCCGACCAGCAGCGGGCCCTGCTTGGTGAACTCCGCGACCCCCGCGCTCACGCCCGGCGTCGCCGCCGACGGGCTCTCCGGCTGCGACACCGGGGGGTCGTACCGCGTGACGACCATCCGGTCGACCACACCCGGCCACCCGCGTCGCGCCCCCGGCCCGGACACCGCGCGCACCTGCGTGCCGAGGCGCGGCGGCCCGTCGGTGCGCACCCGCGTCAGCGGCACCCACGCCTCGTGGCGGCGCGCGTCGGTGAGCGCCTGCCACGCGACGTCCGCGGGCACGTCCAGCGCACGGGTGACGACGGCCGTGCCGTGCTCGTGCACGGGGACGTCCCGGCGGGCGTGCTGCGGCGTGTGCGGCGCGGTGTGCGGCGACGTGCGCTCCTGGGTCATCACCCGATCCTCGCGCGAGGTAGCGTCGGGCGCATGCAGACGCGAGTGCTGGGCAGGACGGGTCGTGAGGTCGGCGTCGTGGGGCTGGGCTGCTGGCAGCTCGGCGGCGACTGGGGGACGGTCGCGGACGACACCGCACTGTCGGTGCTGGAGGCCGCGGTCGACTCCGGCGTGACGTTCCTCGACACGGCCGACGTGTACGGCGACGGACGGTCCGAGCGGGCCGTCGGCGCGTTCCTCGCGTCGCGCCCGGACGTCGCGGACCGCGTCACCGTGGCCACGAAGATGGGTCGCCGCGCCGACCCGCACGTGGCGGGCGCGTACACGTACGACGCGTTCTGCCGCTGGACGGACCGCAGCCGCGAGAACCTGCGCACCGACACCCTCGACCTGGTCCAGCTCCACTGCCCGCCCACCGAGGTGTTCCACACCGACGAGGTGTTCGACGCGCTCGACCGCCTCGTCGAGGACGGGCGCACCGCCGCGTACGGGGTCTCCGTCGAGACCGTGGACGAGGCGCTCGCGGCCATCGCGCGCCCCCACGTCGCGAGCGTGCAGATCATCCTCAACGTGTTCCGCCGCAAGCCGCTCGAGCAGGTCCTCCCGGCCGCGGCCGAGGCCGGCGTCGGGATCATCGCGCGCGTGCCGCTCGCGTCGGGGCTGCTGTCCGGCAAGTACGACGCGGACACGCAGTTCGCGCCCGACGACCACCGCGCCTACAACCGGCACGGCGAGGCGTTCGACGTCGGCGAGACGTTCTCGGGTGTGCCGTACGACGTCGGTGTCGCCGCCGCCCGCGAGGTCGCGGCCCTCACGCCGTCCGGCATGACGACCGCCCAGCTCGCGCTGCGGTGGATCGTGCAGCAGCCCGGCGTGTCCGTCGTCATCCCCGGTGCCCGCACGCCCGTGCAGGCCCGCGCCAACGCGGACGCGGCCCGCTTCGACGATCTCTCCGACGAGACCCTCACGGCTCTCGAGCGCGTCTACGACGACAGCATCCGCGAGCACGTCCACACCCGCTGGTGACCTGACGCCCCCCGCTCCCTTCGCCGAGTGCGGGGGTCACGCACCGAGTGCGGGGGATACGACCCCCGCACTCGGCGAGCTTCCCCCGCACTCGGCGAGGGGGGTGCGAGGGGGTGCGAGGGGTCAGCGGCGGCGGAGGCCTCGGCGGCGGCGGGTGGGGGTGTCCGCGGTCGGGGCGTCCCACGTGGGGGCGGGAGCCTGGCCCGCGGGCGGGTAGACCGTGGCATCGCCGCCCGCGGACGGGGAGGCGGGCGCCGCCCCGGGAACGGCACCGCCCGACGGGGACGCCATGGCGCCGCCCGGGTGGCCGGCGGCGCCCGCAGGCAGGACGACGGGGGCGGCCCCGGCCTCGACGACGCGCGGGAACGTCGCCGGAGGCGGGCCGAAGGCCAGGCGGGCGCCCTTGACGACGGTCTGGCCCAGCGCGCGCCCGCCCGCGACACCGATCGCGGCGCCGATGCCGTACGGCGCGAGCCGGCCGAGCGCGACGCCGCCGAACCGTGCGGCCTGCGTGCGCACGAGCTTGCGCGTGAGCTGGTTGTTGACCTTGCGGACGGTGCCCATCGGCATGCGCGTGAGCAGCAGCTTCCCGACGCGGACCGTCGCGATCTCGGTGCTGTCGGTGATGACCTTGGTGCCGGACTCGCCCAGCAGGGTCGCGAGCAGCAGGGCCTTGCGGCGCTCGGTGTCGGTGACGTCGATGCCGTGCACGGACGCCACGGCCAGCGAGAACGCGGCGGAGGCGCCGAAGAACGTCGCGACGTCGCTCACCGTCAGCGCCGTGGCCAGGCCCGTCCCGACGATCGGCGCGGCCGCGGCGGCACCGACGGCCCCGCCCGTGCCGGCGACGACGAGCAGGTACTCCCGCTCGAGCAGGGCGACGATGTCCTCGGGGCTCGCACCCGGGTACTTGCGCTTCACGCTCTCGACGTGGGCGTGGATCGTCGCCGAGGGGATCGTCACGGCCTTCTCGAGGGCCGCCTGCACCAGGCGCGGCACGTCAGCGCTCCCCGGCCACGGTGAGGGTCGTCGTCGCGCCCGCCTCGAGCGTGCGCCCGACCGTGCAGTGCTGCTCGACGGCGCGGTGCACGACCGTCAGCAGCCGGTCGCGCGACGCGTCGTCGAGGGACGACAGGTCGACCTCGAGGACCTCCGCCAACGCGGGGTAGCGGTCCTCGGTGGGGTGGGCCAGGCCGCCGACGCGGATGGTCACCTGCACGTCGTCGCCGAGCCGCCGCGCCAGCGCCGCGTCCGACGACAGGCCCGTGCACGCGCCCAGCGCGATCTTCAGCAGCTCGCCGGGTGTGAACGCGTCGGCGTCCCCGAGGGACCCGATGCGGACCTCGCCGCCGCGCGAGCTGCGGCCCACGTACTGCCGCGTGCCGGTGCGCTCGAGCCACAGCCGGGTGTCGTCCGCGTTGGCCAGCGGGTCCTGCGGGTCGCTGACGGCGGGCACGTCGGACACGTCGCCGAGCGCCGTGCCGCTGCCCGCGGGTGCCGGGTCACCGGCGAGGTCGCGTGCGTCCTGGGTCGTCATGCGCCCGATCCTCGCACGCACGTGCGACGCCCGCCCGGGCATGCCGACGAGCGTCACGACGCCCGACGGCTCGACGCCCGGCGCGTCAGGCGACGCTGAAGACCAGGAACGCGATCGCGAACCCCATCGTCCCGATGATCGTCTCCATGACCGTCCACGTGCGCAGCGTGGTCCGCACGTCCATGCCGAAGAACCGGCCGACCAGCCAGAACCCGGAGTCGTTGACGTGCGACGCCATGACGGACCCGGCGGCCACCGCGAGGACGATGGCGGCGAGCTGCACGCCCGAGAAGTCGCCGCCCGCGACGGCGGGCTGGATGAGCCCGGCGGTCGTGATGAGGGCCACCGTCGCGGAGCCCTGCGCGACGCGCAGGACCGTGGAGATGAGGAACCCGGCGACGATGACGGGCAGCCCGAGGTCGCCGAGCGCGTCCTCCAGGGCCCCGCCGATACCGGACGCCCGCAGCACCGCGCCGAACATGCCGCCCGCGCCGGTGATGAGGATGACCGAGCACACGGGCCCGAGCGCGGACTCCAGCAGCCGCTCGACCGTCGAGGCGTCACGCCCGCGCCGGGCGCCCATGACCCACGCGGCCACGAGCACGGCGATGAGCAGCGCGATCGGCGTCGACCCGACCGCGCGCGCCACGCGCACCCACGTCGCGTCGCCGTCGACCACACCCGCGCCGCGCAGCGTGTCCAGGCCGGTGTTGACGAAGATGAGGACCAGCGGCAGCAGCAGCACCCCCAGGACCGTGCCCAGGCCCGGCGGGTTGTCCGGCTTCTCCTCGTCGGACGACCCGAGCAGCTCCGGCACGGGCAGCTGCCAGCGCCGCCCCGCCCACATGCCGTACAGGTAGGAGCTGACGTACCACGTCGGCAGGGCCACGACGAGGCCCAGCAGGATCACCATGCCCGGGTCGGCGCCCAGCAGCTCGGAGGCCGCGACGGGGCCGGGGTGCGGCGGCACGAAGACGTGCATGACGGAGAACGCGCCGGCCGTCGGCAGTCCGTACGTCAGCACCGACCCGCCGAGGCGCCGCGCGACCGCGAACACGATCGGCAGCATGACGACCAGGCCGGCGTCGAAGAAGATCGGGAACCCGAAGATCAGCGACGCGACGCCGAGCGCGAGCGGCGCGCGCTTCTCCCCGAACCGCCGCACGAGGGTCTCGGCCATGACGGCCGCCCCGCCGGACGTCTCGACCATCCGCCCCAGCATCGCCCCGAGCCCGACGAGCAGCGCCACCGACCCGAGCGTCGTGCCGAACCCCGACGTGATGACGTCGACCACCGACTGCGCGGGCACCCCGGTGGCGAACGCCGTCAGCACCGACACGAGGATCAGGGCGAGGAACGCGTGCAGCCGCCACCTGATGATGAGGAACAGCAGGACGGCGATGGCCGCGGCGGCGATGCCGAGCAACGGCCCGGCACCGAGTGTCTGCTCCCAGTCCTCCGGCGGCATGAGGCTCCCCCTGTCTCGTCCCGCGGTGCGGGTGCGGCTACGACTCCTGCAGCGCCGCCAGCGTGAGGTCGGCGACGACGCCCGGCGGGTCCTCGACGAGCACGGTGACGCCGTCCTCGTCGTCGCCCAGCGGCTCGAGCGTGCTCAGCTGCGACGGCAGCAGCGTGGTCGGCATGAAGTGCCCCTTGCGGTGCGCCATGCGGTCGGCCAGCAGGTCCTCGTCGGCCGTCAGGTGCACGAACCGCACGCGTCCCTCGGCGGAGCGCAGCACGTCACGGTAGGAGCGCTTGAGCGCCGAGCACGTGACGACGGACGGCCGGCCGACGCGCGTCTGCTCCGTGAGCCAGTCGCGGATCGTCTCCAGCCACGGCCACCGGTCGTCGTCGTCCAGCGGCGTACCGGCCGCCATCTTGTCGATGTTGGCCTGCGGGTGGAACTCGTCGGCCTCCGCGTAGGGGCGGCCCAGGCGCTCCTGGAGGATGCCCGCGAGGGTCGTCTTGCCGGACCCCGCCACCCCCATGAGCACGAGGTGCTCGATCGTCCCGGTGCCGCCGTGCGTCGTCGCGTCCGTCACGTGCCCCACTGTGGCGGAGCGGGGCGCCCGCGGCCACCCGGCGCCCACCCGAGGGCCCGCGGGGGTTCTCGTGAGCAACCTGTGAAAGGGGTGGCGCCGGGAACACGGCCCGGGTTCGGATCGTTGCGATGACTGGTATGAGAAGACGATACGAAGAACTCGAGACCGAGGACGGCAAGGTCGTCCGCTACCAGCGACACGAGAACGGCGGCGGCCTCGTCGCCAAGGGTGCCCGGGTCGACGAGACCGCCTACGTGGCGGACTCCGCCTGGGTCGACCCCGGCGCCGTCGTCGAGCCCGGAGCATCCGTCGGCAAGTTCTGCTGGGTCGAGCCAGGCGCCGTCGTCGGGCCCCGCGCGCGGCTCGGCTCGCACGTGCACGTGGGCCGTGACGCGGTGGTCGGGCGCGGTGCGCGGCTGGGCGCACGGGTCGACGTGGGTGCCGGCGCGCAGCTCGCGCCCGGCCTCGTCGTCGAGCCCGAGGCGAAGATCGGCGACGGCGCGCACGTCGAGCGCAGCGGCATGCCGCCGCACGTCCTCGCGGCCTGACGCACCCCCCAGCGGGCGACGGGCAGCGGGCTCGGCCCGGTCGCGCGGGTGAACGCCGCGCGACCGGGCCCGCGCGGGCGCACGGTCCTGCATCCTGGGGACCCCGCGGCTGCCGGCCGCCCGGACGTGCAGGGAGCAGACGATGGGGTGGTTCACCCGCAAGGCGCAGGCGGCTGACGAGGCGTTCCCCTTCCTCTCCCGCGACGACGCCGACCACCTGCGGGGCGTCGCCGCGGACGCGTTCGCCCGCGCCGGGCGCCCGGTCACGGTCCACGACGACCACCTCGAGGGTCCCGACGGCATGCAGTTCGGCCTGTGGAACCTCGCCGCGACGTGCCACGAGGCCGGCCGGCGTTCGCAGTGGCCCGCGATCGCGGACCGGCACGTCGGCCAGGTGCTCACGCTGCCCGACCCGTCCGCGCTCGACGACGAGGGTCTTCTCGACGTCGTGATGCTGCGCGCGGTCGCCCCCGACCAGATCCCCCCGGAGCACCGCCACCGCTTCCAGCACGCGGTCGACGTGGCCGAGGGGCTGCTGCAGATCCTCGTCGCGGACTTCCCGACCACCGTCGCGACGCTCGGCGACGAGGACGTCGACCGCGTCGGGCGCGAGCGCATGCTCGCCGCCGGGCGAGCGCGGCTCGTCGCCGAGCCCGTTGAGCACGAGAGCGTCGACCTCGACGGCGGCGTACGCCTGGAGGTCTTCTCCGGCGAGTCCGTCTACGTCGCCAGCAAGGTGCTCGTGCTCCCCGAGCTGCTGCGCGACCTGCACGGCGAGCGCGCCTACCCGGACGGCGTCCTCGTCGCCGTGCCCGACCGGCAGACGCTCCTGCTGCACGTCCCCATCGACGCGGGCGTCATGACCGCCCTGCAGACCCTGGCCGGCAGCGCGGCGCGCGCGTGGGCGACCGCGGCCGGGGGAGTGTCGCCGTCCGTGTACTGGTGGCGCGACGGCTCGCTGACCCGGATCAGCCGCCTCGACGGCGACGGCGGTGTCGCGGTCGAGGTGCACCCGGAGCTCGGGGAGGTGCTGGACCGGCTCGCGGCGGGCTGACCTCGTCGGACGTCGACGGACGTCACCGCCCGGAACCTTCCGACCTCACCCCCGCGGACGCTGCGCGGGGTGGGTGCGGCACGGCAGGATGTCCGACATGCGCAGCGACATCTTCGACCAGACCAACCTCGAGGTCGAGAACGGCCAGCGGTTCTTCCTCCAGAACCCCAAGATGCTCAAGGTGACCCTGGGCGAGCCCGTGCTCGCCGCGAAGGGCGCGATGGTGGCGTACCAGGGCGCCGTGCAGTTCCACCACAAGGGCTCGGACACGCTCGCGAAGTTCGTCAAGCGCGCGATCTCGTCGGACGACCAGGCGCTGATGACCGTGTCCGGGCAGGGCGACGTGTTCTTCGCGCGCATGGCCGAGGACGTGTTCATCATCCACCTCGAGGGCGACGCGATCAGCGTCGGCGGGCAGTCGCTGCTCGCGTTCGACGCGACCCTCCAGTGGGACCTGCACCGCACGCGGGGCGCCGGGATGATGACCGGCGGGCTCTTCAACACCCTCATCCAGGGTCACGGTGCCGTCGCGCTCACGTCCGACGGCAAGCCCGTCATCCTCGACTGCTCGCAGCAGCCGACGTTCGTCGACCCCAACGCGGCCGTCTGCTGGTCGGCCAACCTCGTGCCCGAGGTCGTGTCGAGCATGAACATGTCCTCCCTGCTCAGGGGCGGGACGGGCGAGGCGTTCCAGTACAAGTTCCACGGGCCCGGCTTCGTCGTCGTGCAGCCGTCGGAGGGGTTCTCGGGGGTCGTGCAGTCCGGTTGAGCCTCTTTGGGCAGCGTCGGGTGACTTGAGCGTTTGAGCGGGTGAAACCCTGGTAGGTCCTGGTTGCCGCCAATATCCGGGTGTGACCATGGGGCCGACGCGCGGCCCGACCGGGGCCTGCGCCACCGAACGCTGGGGGGCGGCCGGGATGACAGGTGCACGACTTCGAGGTCGGGTTCGAGGACCCGCGGCATGCGTGGCGGCGACGCTGCTCGTCGCGGTCCCGGCACAGGCGGCGACCGGCGCGGGCACGTCGCCCGAGCTCGTGGTGCCGGCCGACCCCGTCGTCCTCGCCGGCGCCGTCGAGCCCGTCGAGATCGTGGTGCCCGGCGCTGCCGCCGCGGCCCACCGGATCAGCGAGGCCGGGGTCGTCGTCGGCGACGCGACGCTCGACGGCGGGTCCATGCGCGTGTTCCGCTGGCAGGACGGTGCGGCGGCGGAGGTGCTCACCGACGTCGACGTCGACAGCAGCGCCGTCGACGTCAACGAGGCCGGTCAGGTGCTCGTGCAGACGTACCGGCCCGACGGGTCCGCCGGAGCCCTGCTGTGGCAGCCCGACGGGACCGTCGTCGACCTCGCACCCGAGCCGCTGACCGCCTACGGCTGGGACCTCGACGACGCGGGGCGCGTCGCGCTCAACCTCACCGACCCCGGCGACTGGCAGACGCACGCGGCGCTGTGGCACGACGGGACGCTCACGCGGCTCGACGACCGCGGCGGTGCCAGCTACGTCGGCGAGGCCGGTGCGCTCAACGCGCGCGGCGAGATCGTGGGGACCGTCGTCACCGACGTCGGCTCCCGGGCCGTCGTGTGGCGCGACGGCGTGCCACACGACCTCCTGCTGCCCAAGGGTGCCGAGTCCTTCGCCGAGGGCGTCAACGAGCACGGTGACGTCCTGGGCACCGTGCAGCGGGACGCGCTGACGCGCGCCGTCGTCTGGGAGAAGGGGCGGCTGCTGCGCTACCTCGTGCACGGGCAGGTCGAGCGGCAGCGGTTCTACGACCTCAACGAGAACGGCGTCGCCGTCGGGTCCGTCGGGGACACCCGCGAGTCCATGCAGGCGGCCCTCGCGGACCGGCGCGCCACCGCGTTCCTGCCGACGCTCGGCGGCCCGACGGGCACCGCGTACGCCGTCAACGACGACGGGGTCGTCGTCGGGGCGTCGACGCTCGACGCCGACGCCGCGTACGGGCACGCCGTCGCCTGGGTGCGCGGGGCGGCCGTGCCGCTCAGCGGCCGCGTCGACGACGCCGAGCCCGTGAACAGCGCGGCCCTCGACGTCGACGAGCAGGGCCGGGCCGTCGGGTACGTGCAGCGGCGCGACGCCGGCGGCGGCCTCGGGTTCGACACCCGTGCCGTGCTGTGGGAGCTGCCGGGCACCGTCAGCAGGAGCTGAGCGCGTCGGACGACCGCGGGGTCGGGTGGACGTGCGGTGGTGGACACGCGCGCGTCGGCCCGGCCCCGTGCGCCGCCCGGCCGCTGGTCAACGGCCGAGGAGGCGCTGGATCCAGGAGCGGGGCGGGTCGGCGAGGCCGGGGGTGCTGGTCGTGTCGCGCACGTCCGTGAGCGGCGGCGGGGGAGGGGCGTCGACGGCGACGGTGCCGTGCGGGGCGTCGCGCATCGCGTCCTCCAGGTTCGCCAGGGTCTCCACGACGCGGTCGAGGAAGTCGTCGACCTCGTCCTGGTCGTACCCCTCGCGGAACTTGGTGGCCCGGAACAGCACGTCCCGCACGTCCTGCGCCGTCACCGCGTCGGGGGCGCGTTCACCCGACTGCGCGGCACGCAGCGTCCGCGTCACCCGGTCGAGGAAGTCGTCCACGTCGTTCTGGTCGTAGCCCTCGGCGAACTTGGTGGCGGTGAACCTGGTGCTCAGGACGTCGTCGGCGCTCAGCATGGTCCGGATCGTCCCACTCCCGCGGGCGTCGTGCGCGGGATCGTCCACAGGATCACCCGCGGCGCTTGCGGACGCCGGGGCGATCGTCGGCCATGCTGAGCCCCCATCGACGACGAGGAGGACGGCATGACCCACGACGTCGGCCGCGACGGCCCTCCGTTGTCCGACTACGAGCAGATGCCGCTCGGTCGGCTCGGGCAGCGCATCCGCTCGCTGGACGCCGACGACGCAGGCGCCCTGCGCCGGTACGAGGAGTCGCAGGGCCACCGCCTGCCGGTGCTGCAGGTGATCGACCACTGGCTGCACGAGCTCGCCGACGGTGCGGAGCCGACGGGGGAGTGAGGCGGGGCGGTAGGTCCTGTGACTGGTGTCGTCGGCGGGCCTTCCCCGCGGATGGTGGTCACATCTGCGACCACTTCCGCTCGGGACGCGGTGATCTGTGACCACTCTTGCGGCCGGCGTCACGGATGCCTGTCCGAGCCGGGCGGGTGCCCGGCTCGGCACGTCCGGCCGAGGTCGATCTGACGGCTCGTCCATCCGCCACAAACACAACCACTAGCCATGTGTGTTGTGTTTGTTGGGTTTAGCCGCCTACCTTGGGATCATGTCGTCGATCACGATGCCGTCCGCGGACGCCGACGAGCTGCTCACGACGGGCGAGGTTGCCCGTCTGCTGGGTGTGTCCAGGCAGCACGTCGTGAACCTGACCGAGCGTGGCGACCTGCCGTTCGAGACGACCGGGACGCACCGCCGCGTGCGTCGGTCCGACGTCGACCATCTCAGGTACTCGACGCAGCGACTCTCCGCCGACCAGCGTCGCTCGCTCTACCTCGCCTACGCGATCGCGGGCAAGCTCGTCCAGGACCCCACGCTCCTCGACGTCGCGCGGCAGAACCTCGCTCGCATGCGCGAGCGCCACACGCGCGGTCGCCCAGCGCAGTGGCTGCGCGAGTGGCAGGAGCTCCTCGACGGCCCTCTCGACGCGCTGCTGGCGGCGCTCACGTCACCGTCGCAGAGGTCACGCGAGCTGCGGCAGAACTCGCCGTTCGCAGGCGTGCTGACGGACGCCGAGCGGATGGCTGCACTGCGAGCCGCACGGTGAAGCGCGTCGAGCTCGCGCACATCCTGCGGGCGGCGTCGACGATCACGAGCACCAGCGACATCCTGATTGTCGGCTCGCAGTCGATCCTCGGCACGTACGACGAGGACGAGCTCCCGGACGAGGCCGTCGGCTCCATCGAGGCGGACGTCGCGTTTCTCGGGGATGGTGCTGCCGAGAAGGCGCTGGCCGTCGACGGTGCGATCGGCGAGGACTCCGGCTTCCACCAGATGTACGGGTACTACGGGCAAGGGGTGGAGGTCGACGGACTCGTCGCGCTCCCTGAAGGCTGGCAGGAGCGCATCGTGACCTGGCAGAGCCTCTCGTCGGAACCGGGCAGGGCGCTGTGCCTCGAGCCCCACGACCTGGCGATCTCCAAGCTCGTCGCACATCGCGAGAAGGACCTCGACTTCGTGTACGCACTCATCGAGGCTCGGCTCCTCGACCCTGCTGTGCTGCTCGAGCGGCTGAAGGCCACCGAGGTGGCGCGTCCCTTGGCGCGCCGCGTCGAGTCGTGGGTGCGCGCGATGGCGGCTCGCTTCGCTGACTGACGTTCTGCAGCCCGCTAGCCTCCACGCATGGAGCCCACCCTGCCGATGCCGGCGGCGTACGACGTGTTCTGGTCGCTCACCGTGCTGGTGGCCTTCCCGCTGCTCGTCGTCGCGCTGCTGCGTTGGCGCAAGGCGGAGCTGGAGCACCCGCTGGTGTGGCTGCTGGTGATCCTGCTGCTGCCCGTGCTGGGGGCGGCGGGGTTCCTGGCCCGGTCGCTCGGCCGGGGGCCGGGGGTCGACGACAGCCGCGCATGACGTCACCGCGGGTGGTACGGCACCGGGGCGCCTCTTGTATGCCGGCGACCGCCTTGGGGACCTGACGGCTCGACGGCACCCGGTGACGGACGTCCTGCGACGACGAGCGAGGTCGCGGTCGTCCTGGCAGAGTCGGCTCGATGGTGGCCACGCTCCTGACCGTCGGGCACGGCACCCTCACGCACGAGGAGCTGACGGACCTGCTGCACGGCGCCGGCGTGCGTGAGGTCGTCGACGTGCGGCGGTTCCCCGGCAGCCGCCGCCACCCGCACGTGGCGCGCGACGCCCTGAAGGTCTCGCTGCCCGCGGCGGGCATCGCGTACCGGTGGGAACCGGGGCTGGGTGGCCGGCGCTCGCAGGCGAAGGACGACGCGAAGGCTGACCCGTGGTGGCAGGTGGCCGCCTTCCGCGCGTACGCGTCGTACGCGCGCGGCGACGAGTTCCGCGACGCGCTCGCGCATCTGCTCGACGACGCGCAGACGCCTGGTGTCGTCGTCATGTGCAGCGAGGCCGTGTGGTGGCGGTGCCACCGGCGGATCATCAGCGATGTCGCCGTGCTGCTGCACGGTGTGACCGTCCGGCACGTCATGCACGACGGACGGCTCACGGACCACCCACCAGCGGCAGGCGCGCGCGTGACGGCGCACGGCGTCGTGTACGACGCGCCGTAGGCGGTGCCCAACTCCCGTTACCCTGGACCCCGTCCCACGCGCCTGTAGCTCAGGGGATAGAGCACCGCTCTCCTAAAGCGGGTGTCGGCAGTTCGAATCTGCCCAGGCGCACAGAAGTGTTTGTGCAGGTCAGCGGCTAGAGAGGCGCCGCGACTGCTGTGAGGGGCATGTCCGATTTGCCGGGCATTGGTCAGCGTGTGGTCAGCGACTTGTCTCAGGGCGTGGACGGCCTGTCAAGGACGTGGACGGACGCCGGCGGAAGCCCGAGCGTGGGGCGGCTGCCACCAGACAACTAGGTGTTCTGGGTCATGACGTTGGTGACGCCCGCGCGCAGGCGTGAGGCCGGGGGGCGGTCGCCGGCGGCCGTGTGAGCGCGATGGTAGTTGTAGTGGACGTTCCAAACCTTGATCGCAGCGGCGCGCTCGGCTTCGGAGGTCCAGACCCGGGCGTAGAGGAGTTCCTCGGCCAGGATCCGGTTGTAGCGCTCGACCTTGCCGTTGTGCCGTGGCGTGTGGGGGCGGATGCGCTGGTGGCGTGATGCGGTCGCCAGGACGGTGCGGGTGAACGCGGTGGCCTTGTAGTTCGCCCCGTTGTCGGTGACGACCCGCACGAGTCGGTCGATGCCGTGGGCGGCGAAGAACGCTCGGGCGCGGTGGAAGAACCCGATCGTGGTGGCCGCTGTCTCGTCGGGCAGGTGCTCGGTGTAGGCCAGGCGGGAGTACCCGTCGATCGCGGAGTGCAGGTAGACGTAGCCCGCGCGGGCGCCGGAGGTCTTGGCGCGCTGAGCGGCCTTGTCCTGCGTCGAGCCGCGGCCGTGGGCTCGCCACCCGCCGCCGTCGGGGATCCGTCCGACCTTCTTCACGTCCAGGTGAACCATGTGCCCGGGGTGGCGCGCGGTGATCCGCCCGACGACCCGGTTGCTCGACCCGTCGGGGTCGATGTCCCGGCGCCGGTTGATCCCGAGCCGGACCAGCCACCGCGAGACCGTCGCCAGCGAGACGCGGTGCCCGCTGCGGGTCAGCTCGAGGTGGATCTGGCGGGCCGTCCACTTGTGCTCCCGGCGCAGGCGTTCGATCTGCTCGACGACGCCCGGGTCCAGCTGGGTCGGGCTCGACCCGGGCACGCTGGCACGGTCGAGTAACCCGATCTCGCCGAGTTGCTCGTAACGGGCCTTCCACTTGCTCAGGCACTGTCGCGAGATCCCGGCCTCGGCAGCGACGTGAGCGATCGGACGGGCCCGACAGCGCTGCACCAGGCGGAGCCTGCCGGCAGGGGTCAACGGGGCGTTAGCGTGGCTCATGAGGGGTAGGTCTCTCTCGGCGCGGATGTGTTGGTCGCACTTCCCATCCTGCCGCCGGCGGGCCTACCCCTCGCTCACGCCCCGCGCGGTGTCACCAACCTGATGAGACGCAACATCTAGGCGTGAAAGCAGCTGATCCGTGCTGCACCCGGCTCAAGGCGGAGGCCAGGCCTCTGAGCAGACGGCTGTCCGAGGCACCAGCCATAGCCGTTGAGCGCTCGAGGCATCTGGGAGCGGCTACATGGTCACAGACTGTGTGGCCGAGGTGCTCAGATGTACTCGATAGTGCGCTCCGGGCTTCGTCCACCCGATCTGTAGAGTCTGGGTAGGCCGCATGACAGTCACGTTCGCTTTCCGCTAGAGAAGTAGCCAACGAGCGCTTCATCGAGCCCGTCCTCTTCAGCGAGGCGCCGAAGAGGCGTCCGTCCAGCCACTGTCAGCTCGACTGTCCGTGCACTCCCGCTCTTGTCGAAAACGGCGTACCCGATAGACACGAGCGTGTCAACGAAACGCACGGCGGCTGCAGGATCTTTTGCTGAAGCGCCGCGCTGGGTGAGGCCAAGGTACTGTGAAGCGCCTCCTTCGCATACCCGCCGAGCGATCTTCTTCGCAATCTCGTAATGGGGGTGCGCCATAGCGATATAGATGGCATCGACAGGCGGCACGATAGCGCCGCGTGAGGCGAGAAGGCCGAGCGCCCGCTCCTTGGTGTACTCCACGCCGGCGAAGCGAAGGGAGAGCCCCCCGTCGATACTGTGAAAATTGGCATCCGACAGCACGGCACCAGTGAAATCAACGTCAAGAAGGCTCGCGTCGGAAAAATCCACACCCGTCAAGTCTGAACCCTCGAACGAGGCGCTCTCGAGCCACGCCCCGCCGAATCTCGACTTTCGCAGATCAAGCCGTGATAGGTCGCACTCGATTAGTACGGAGTTGCGGAATGACCGCACGAGCGCGCCCCCGGTGCCACAGAACATCTTGAGGCGTTCTAGCCGGCAGTGGTCGAAGCCCCCATGCGGCCCGATGAGGGTCGTCAAGAGTTCGTCGGTTCCACCTTGCCATGTGGGGCTCCGCGCGTTCCAAAGTAGAGCGAAGGTGGACGCCAACTCGCCAGGGTTGAAGATGGACCACTGCTGTACTAGTTGACTGCAGCACTCGTCGAGGAAGGCGGCGCTTTCGCCCGCGATGAAGGCTTCCATGGTGTCCGTGATCCTCACGATGCTGGAACCCTTCCCGCTTGCAGGCAAGATAGCAGATACTCGACGACCAAGAACTCCCGCAGGCTATTGTGCGAGAAGCGCCAACCTTCCTTCCCGCCCACCGCGACGCGGGTAAGGGTTGCAGAGGAGCGGAGGTCCGCGTACAGCGTCTGCCGATCGCTCTCCCGCTCCGAGGGGGGAAGGCGGTCGAGCCGCTGGCGAAACTCGTCGTTGATCAGATTGACGAAGTCGACTTCCTGAAACAGCGGCTTGTCGGAGTCGCTCAAGCGGAGTGCCATCCGATGCAGGAATCGCCGCCTCGAGTCCATGGGCATGGCGGGTGAGCGTCGCCGGTCCCGGAGCATGAGCTGATCAACTATGAGGCGGAAGCACTGATACTCGGTGACGAGGTCCGTCCGGCCCGTGTCGTCTTCGCCACCGTTGCCGGGCTCGGACAGTTGGTCAGCCAGGTCGACCAAGTACGAAATGATCACCGGCTTGCCGCCGAGGAGTCGGGCGCCGTCGTCGCTCGGGCGGGAGACCTTGTTGAGTAGCCGAAGGACGACTGCGCTCTTGTCTGGGTCGCCCGACAACTTTCGCGAAACGAGGGCTTCGGTCTGTTCCTTATCGAGGTCCTGGAGGCGGCGCTCGCTACGATTTATGAACTGTCGCTCGAACAGTTCATCGAGTGCCGCCTCGCGCGCATATTCGACGGCGGCAATGCCAGAGTTCTCGAGGGATGAATATAGTGTTTCAAGAACTCGCAGCTCCTCCGCTTCCGAGAAGTAGTTCGGACGGCTAGTGAGGATCCCCTTGGCGCCGTTTCGACCGAGTTGAGCGAGCGCCTCCAGGCATACGCGTCGCTCGAGCAGATGCATGTACTGAGCCATTTCATCGTATCCATCGAGAAGCAGGACAACGCGCCCTCGGCTGATGAGCGACTCGAAAAAGTGCAACGGTATATGGCTGAGATTGTTGTCATCAAGAAACTTGTGCAATAGTGATGAGACATCGAACTGTTTGGTGAAGTCGCGAAGTTCTATGCGGACAGGTATCGGACAGGTCGGGTCCGCCTTGTTCTTTTCCATCAGTTGCCTTAAGAGCATCTGCGTGAGCGCTGTCTTGCCCGTGCCGTACTCGCCAACTACGATGAGCCATCCTGATCCGGATTCTGAATCCTCGATCCACTCGTGCAGCGCCTCGAGAGCCGGCTCGAGTCTTGTGTCGAAGTCAAAATGGGGGGGCTCGTAGACATCCGCCAGGCGGAGAAGTTCCTGAGCGAGGTGGCCTTCTGTCAGCACAGCGCTCTGATAGGGGTGAAATTTCTCGAAGCGCGCGGCGAGAGCTTCGTATGTGAGCAGTTCGACATTCTTGGGCGATCGCTCCACGACCGACTGCGTGAACCCTTCGGTGGAAACGATCAAGAATGTGCAGCCGGGGTAAGCCTCGTTGCAGGCGTAGTACTTGGTGAGGTCCTTCCCGAGCTTTGTTGTGTCGACTCGCTCTGTTGTTACCTCGACAAAGACTGGCTTGGCGAAAGGATCGCCGATTCGATCCGCCCTTATGTCTACGCTAGCGCTCTGTATCTGAAGTGGGCCAGCGACTTCGTACCCGTTGAGTCGAAATAGGCTGGCGACGGCCGCTTCGACCTCGTCTGGTGACACGTAGGCTCCTGGTGTGGCTGGGGGTCGGGACCTAACTTGACCGTAGCGGGTTGGGAAGTGACCGTGTTGGAGATCCGGCTCACGACGGTGGCGGCGCGTCGACCCGCGGGTAGGCGCACGGAGCCTGACCCGCTTCCCCGGACACCTGGTCTGAGGTGACGATGTCATCTCCGAGAGGAGTCCTTGTGCCTGCAGCCAAGCCGCCGGAGTTCCGGCGTCGAGCAGTGGACCTGGCCCGCAGCGGCCGGCATCCGGTCGCGAAGGTCGCGGCCGACCTGGGGATCAGCGAGTCGTGCCTGCGCCGATGGATGGCTCAGGACGACGTCGATTCCGGCCGGCGTGAAGGGCTAAGCAGTGACGAGCGCGCTGAGCTGGTCGAGCTGCGTCGCCGCACCAGGGTGCTGGAGATGGAGAACGAGATCCTCAAGCGCGCCAGCGCCTACTTCGCCCGGGAGAACGTGCTCCCAAAATGAGTGCCCGGCTGGTCCAGGAGCTCGCGGCCGACGGGGTGCCCGTCGCGCTGACCTGCCGGGTGCTGGGCATCTCCCGTTCGGGCCTCTACGAGGCTCTTCGTCGACCGCCGAGCGCCCGCCAGCTCGCAGATGCGGCCCTGAGTAACACGATCGCCGCGATTCACCACCGGTCGCGGGCGACCTACGGGGCGCCGCGGGTCCATGCCGAGCTGCGCCTCGGGCTCGGGGTCGCCTGCGGGCGCAAACGCGTCGCCAGGCTGATGCGCGCAGCGGGGCTCGTCGGTGTGTGTCACCGGCGCAAACGCCGTGGTCAGCGACCGTTGCCCGCACCGCACGAAGACCTGGTCCAACGCCGGTTCGTCGCCGACGGTCCTGACCGGCTGTGGTGCACCGACATCACCGAGCACCCCACGGCCACCGGGAAGGTCTACTGCGCTGCGGTCCTGGACGTGTTCACCCGCAAGATCGTCGGATGGTCGATCGCTGACCACATGCGCGCCGAGCTGGTCGTCGATGCCCTGCAGATGGCGATCTGGCGGCGCCGACCCGCGCCCGGGGCGATCGTGCACGCGGACCGCGGCAGCCAATACACCTCGTGGATCTTCGGGCACCGGCTGCGCGCCGCCGGCCTGCTCGGCTCCATGGGCCGGGTCGCCTCGAGCGTGGACAACACGATGATGGAGTCGTTCTGGTCCACGTTGCAGCGTGAACTCCTCGACCGCCGCTCCTGGGCCAGTCAAGCTGACCTCGCCTCGGCGATCTTCGAGTGGATCGAAGGCTTCTACAACCCCCGCCGGCGCCACTCCAGCCTCGGCTACCGGTCCCCGAACCAGTTCGAAGACCTTCACACCGCCGCTACCACGGCGGCATGATCACCCAATCCGAACTGTCCGGGAAACCGGGTCGGGCTCCCGCGGGTCTTGACCCCTGATGGTGGACACGCGGGTGGTTTCACGCGGCGAGCGTCAGGTTAGCCGCGTGGTGGGCGTTCTCGTAGTCGGTGGGGCTGAGGTAGCCGCAGGTGGAGTGCCGCCGGCGGGTGTTGTAGCGGGTGATCCAGGTGAACACCTCGTGGCGGGCGGTGGGCGAGTCGGGCCAGCCGTGCGCGCCGGCGAGGGTCTCGCGCTTGAGGGTGGCGTTGAAGGACTCGGCCATCGCGTTGTCCGCCGAGGTGCCCACGGCGCCCATCGAGCGCGACACGCCCAGGCGGGTGCACAGCTGCGCGTAGACCTTGGCTCCGTACTGGGCTCCGTGGTCGGTGTGCATCACGGCCCCGGCCAGGGTGCCGCGGGTCGCGGCGGCCGCGAGCAGCGCGTCGGTGACCAGGTCGGTGCGCATGTGGTCGGCGATGGACCAGCCGACCAGGCGCCGGGAGAAGCAGTCGATGACGGTGGCCAGGTAGAGGAACCCGTCGTCGCCGCAGGGCAGGTAGGTGATGTCCCCGACGTACTTGGCGTTCGGCTCGCTCGCGGTGAAGTCCCGCTCGAGCAGGTCCGGCACCAACGCGGCGCCGGGGTCGGGCACCGTGGTGCGCACGCGTCGTCGCAGCCGGATCCCCGCGATGCGGTGCTCGCGCATCACCCGGGCCACCCGCTTGTGGTTGACCCGCGCGTCGGGGGCGGCGCCGTCGTTGAGCTCGACGGTGATCCGCGGTGCCCCGCACGCACGATCCTGCACGTGCACCGCGCGGATACGCGCGGCCAGCGCCTCGTCACCGGCCGCCCGCGCGGCGCGAGCCGGCGCGGCGGCCAGCCACTTGTAGAACGAGGACCGGGCCACACACAGCACCTGACACAGCCGCTTCACCTCGAAGGTGTTGGAGTGCTCGGCGACGAACTGGAAGCGGCTCACCAGTTCGTCTCCCCGGCGAAATGCTTCGCCGCCGCGCGCAGGATCTCCCGCTCGGTGGCCAGCTTGCGCCGTTCGTCCTCCAGCTCGACGACCCGCGACCGCAGCCGTGCCAGCTCCTGCTCGGGCGTCTCGTCCGGCGGCGCGGACCTACCGGCCGGGCGGGACTGCCCGCGGATCGGCACCCCCGCGGCCTTGATCCACGCCGAGAGCGTGGAGTCCATGATCCCCAGGTCCGCCGCGATCCCCGCGACCGTCGCGCTCGGCGTCGTCCGGTACAGCTCGACCGCGTCACGGCGGAACTCCGCCGGATACGTCTTCCTTGCCATGAGCAGATCTTCTCGCTTCCTCCGGGCCAGGCCCGGGTTCAGCGTGTCCACCTCACGGGGTCAAGCCCCGCTCACCTACTGCTGGGCTGCCCCTTCCGTTAGGGGGTGAGCCGCAGAGATGAGTCGACCACCAGCGCGTGTCAGTCAGACCCCTGTGTGAGATGCAGTGGTGGGAGCGCCGGTTGACGTTGGTGGACCGGCCGGGGGCGGTGCTGGATAGGGATCGAGGTTCACTACAACCGGTGTTGATGTACTGAACGCTGGGCCGGCACACACGGCCTGGTACCTCTGGAGGCCCGAGACGGTCTCGCGAAACTGGCTGCCGAGCACGCCTTCCAGATACTCAAGGCTTGTCGCGTCGAGCGTTCGCAGCGCTATATAGCTCTCGCACTGGGAGAGTGCCGACTTACTGATCACTGCGGTGCGCTGCGACACGAGAATGAAGCTCAAGCCGAACTTTCTTGCCTGGAGAATGTAGCGGCAGCTTTGGGCTACGTAGCTCGATTCGTTGCGGTCGGCAACGAAGTTCCACTCCGGCAGGTAAGAGTGAGCCTCCTCGAGGAGGACAGTGCGCCGTAGTGGGTCCCCTACCGCGTATTCCGCTGCCGCTTGCGTCATCGCCATCTTGATGAACTCAGATACGCGCAGCGCGGGAACGCCCGCGGGTTCGTATACCCATGCCCCAGGAGTGGTGAGTCCCACCGCGTCGTTCCAGGCGGGCAGTCCAAAGCGCGCCCGGTACTCACCTGTCCCGTCAAGAGAAACGACGACCGATGCTGACGACATGAGGTCAATGAGTCGCCGGGCAACCGTGCTCTTACCCATGCCTGACATGCCGAGGATCGCAAGGTGGTGGCCGCGCAGCTGTGCGACGGAGACTCCAAAGGGCAGTGCCGTTCCAGCGATGGTGCCGATTCGCTCAAATCCCGGAGCCAGCGGTCCGGTCACCTCATCCGCCGAGAGCACCGGAACATACGGCGCAGGAAGCGCGGTGCCGGGGGTTAGACCACCTGGACCCGCAGCACCCAGCAGCACCGCGGTCGCTCTCTCGGTAACCACGGATGAGGCGTCCCACATTTCCCTTGCCAGCTCGCGTGCCACTACCTGGTAGAGGTATCGCGCGCCGGAGGTCGCCTCCTCCCAGTAGACGGTGTCCCCCCGAACAAGGCCGCCGAACGGGCGGAGGCTGAGTACCCGGTCCGTAGAGCCCTCTGAGACAAACGCGACCGCCCGAGCAGGAGGGTGGGAGAGCGTCACTACCTCACATTGCTGACCACTGGAATCGGCGACCTCGTGCCATGGTTCTTCCAAGGCGACCTGGATCCGGTTCCCGCCCTTGTGCGCCAAATTTCCGACTACGACCCCTCGTGAAGCCGTAACGCCATGAACTTCAACGTAGGCGCCAGGGGTGTAACGCCTGTCGGTCGCGAGTAGCATCAGATTTGGCTCCACCGCGGTTTCAAAAATTGCGATGCCATCCGGCGCTGGCTGCGCCACGCCCACGAGCCGATACCAGTCTGGGGCGGCTACCAGAACCGCGGCGAGCGTGCCGCCAGCCAGTGTCATCGCGATCGTCGGTGCGCCAGACGCTGCCTGTCGTAATGCTTCGATCGTCACGGCTGATAGACCAAGCCAGAGAGGTCGTCCGAAACGGGTCGCGACCCACCGTGATCCGTCGCGTAGTCTCCCTGGCTGACTTGCGAGGGCGGTAAGGGCGGCGACGAAGACGGCACCGGCAAGGACGACGTGGCCGATCCAGAGCGGCTCGACGCCCGCCCGATCAGCAGTGAGGCCGGCCGCGAGGCCTGCGGCACCAAAGAGCATCGCCGCTTGCACACCGGTGTAGTACGGCTCGACAAGGGCGAGTGTGAGCGCGGTAGTCGCAGCGACCCAGAACCACCACTGGGCCAGTGGTTCGGAGGACACGTTCGAGGCAGCGACGAGCAGGATTGCGGTTGCAGCCAGCGCCTGGAAGACCCGGACGCGCCGGATCCAGGCGGGTCGCTCGCTTGGGCGATCCGTTGAGCGAGGCACCAGATCGACTCCCTCGGGTGAGCGCGTGTCATAGCTCTTCCGCGCAATCGTCTCGCATGCAGCCCGAGCGGCGTGCCATTTCGAGCCATAGCCCCCTCAATGTTCGCCGTTCCCCCTAGAGAGGCCGAGCTGCTGCACTCCGGCGTTCGAGGCGGTGCGGCACTCGTGTCCCCGCTCTCTCCGACTCGGTCAGCACAACAAGGCGTCGCCTCGTCCGGGCCGGCTTCGGGGGGAGGCGTGGTCAGCGCGTGGTCAGCGAGAGCCCCGTAAGGGCGTCACCCGACGAACTACCCGCATGTAGTTCCGCAGGTCAGAGCGCTGCCCATAGTCCAAGATCGAACTCCTAAAGCGGGTGTCGGCAGTTCGAATCTGCCCAGGCGCACAGAGTGGTGTTGCCGGTCAGCTCGTAGCGGAGCCGAACGGCGTCGATCGCGAGCTCGACGCGTGCGCATCGGTCGTCCGGCGTGGCTGACCGGCGACGGTGTGCACGTGCGGCCGCGCCGCTCAGTGTTCGCGCGCCCCCGCAAGGGACGCCCGGCACACCGCGATGCGCACGCCGACGGCGATGTTGACCGCTCCGAGGACGATCGGAATCACACCGTTCCCGCCCCCGGGTGTCGCGGCCAGCACCGCGCCACCGACGAGCGGGACGGCCCCGCACACGAGGTACGTCCACATCCGCCGGCGTGACGGCGGCAGTGCCATCGCCTCCCGGAGGTCGCGGAGCGTCGGCTCGGCGGGCTCGGTCGCGGGGACCGGGCCGCGCGGGGGTGGGGGGACGGACGGCCACGGGGACGCGAGCACGTCCGACGGGTCGGTCTCGTAGCCGGGGTCGATCGGTGTGCTCGGCAGGTGCTCGAACCAGTACCGGTCGACGACGTCACCGAGCTGCTCGACGGCCACGCCGCGGCTGTCCACGAGGACGACCTCGCGGTCCTCGTGGATCACGCGCTCGACCCCGGGGACGCCCCGCAGCATCGCGACGGTCCCCTCGACGAGGGCCTCGTACGGGTGCGCGGCGACGTCCGAGAAGCCGAGCTCGGTGCGCAGCCGACCGCCGGACAGGGCGGCCACGCGCTCGATCCAGTACACCGGCTCGTGGGCCAGCAGGCCCGGGAGTCTTTCCACGTCCTCGTCATCGGCATGTCCCGCGGCATGCTGGAGTCCGTACGCGCGGGCGGAGCAGTCGGGGACACCGGCCCGGTTCCCGGCGGCGCCCGCCGTCGGTCTGCTTCCGCGCGCACGCTGACGCGTCCGGCGGCCGCGGGCCGTCAGCCCCGCCGGAGCGCCGCGGCGGAGTCCGCGAGGAACGTCTCGAGGGTCCGGGCCGGGCGGCCGGTGAGGCGCTCGACGGTGTCGGTCACCGGTGCGAAGAAGCCGGCGTGCACGCGTTCGAACGTCCACAGCGTGAGGTCGCGCTCGAACCCGCCGAGGCCGTCGAGGGCCTCGTCGAGGTGGATCTCCCGGTGGGTCACGAGATGGCCGGCGGCCGTCGAGACGTGCTGCGCGACCTGCGGCAGCGTGAGCGACTCGGGGCCGGTGAGCTCGTGGACCTGCCCCTCGTGCCCGTCGTCGAGCAGTGCCCGCTCGGCCACCGCGGCGATGTCCCGCGCGTCGATCCACGCGATACTCGCCCCGCCGCTCGAGAAGGCGAGCTCGCCGTCCTCGACGAGCGGGCCGAGGTAGAAGCGCTCGTCCGTCAGCACCTGCATGAACCAGCCCGGGCGCAGGACGGTCCACGGTCGACCGCTGCGGCGCACGACCTGCTCGGTGCGCGCCGCCCAACCGCCGGGCCCCGAGGAGTCCGCCTGCCGCTCGGACAGCAGGACGACACGCGCCTGGGCCGGCAGCCCCGTGAGCAGCGCGCCGATCAGCTCGGGCGCGTCCGCGCGGTCCGGCCGCACGACGTACACCGCGTCGACGCCGTCCGTCGCGGCCGCCCACGTCGACACGTCGTCCCACGAGAAGGCGGTGGGCTGCACGCCGTCGAGCGTCACCGTCGCCGGGTCGCTGCTGCCACCGAGCACCTCGACCCCCGGCCGGGCTGCGAGCAGCTGCGCCAGGGGGACGCCGGTCTTGCCGCGCACACCGGTCACCAGCACACGAGTCATGAGAGCTCCTCCCTCTTGGTCAACCGTCCTGTCCGGACGCCTCGTCGGCGGGTGATGTCGACGTCGGCGCACACGTCGTCGACCCGTCAGTCCGTCGAGTCCTGCACCACGATCTCGCGCCCGAGTCGTTCCCGCTCTGCGGCATCACACCCCGGCGAGCCAGACGTGCAGGAGCCCGGTCGCGACGTCACCGTGACGACCGAACCGCGGGGCACGACGACGACCTCGTCACCGCACTCCGCGAGCGCAGCCAGGACGGTGTCGACGGCCACGGGGGCGCCACGTTCCATGGGGGAGACCGTCGGGCGTGACGAGCCGATGGCCTCCGCGAGCTCTGTCTGCGAGAGACCTACGTGTCCCCGGGTCGTGACCTGGAGTTGTCCACAGGCGGGGTGGACTGCGCTCGTGCGGTGTCCGGTTCGCACTACGTTGTCCGCGTGTCCCAGGTGCGTGTGAAGCGGAGCCCGGTGGTCGTCGTGCTCGTCGGGGGTCTGCTGCTCGGCGGATGCGGGTTCGACGAGCCGGTCGACCCGGTGCCGTCGTCGACGCCGGCCGTCAGCGCGACTCCGGAGCCGTCGCCAACGCCCGACCTGACGAGGCGGCCGGAGCGGCCTGCCGCGATGGACGAGCCGACGACGGACGGGGCGATCGCGGCGGCGACGTACGTGCTCGAGCTCGTCGCGTACACGTTCGCCTCGGGTGACACAGGCCTGTGGCGGTCGATCACCGCATCGTCGTGCGAGCTCTGCGTGGGGTTGGCAAGCGATGTCGACGGGATGGTTGAGGTGGGGGACTCCAGCACCGGCGCCGCCTTCACCATCGAGCAGGCGCAGGCGCGGGAGATCGCCGAAGACCGCTGGTTCGGCGTGGACATGGTCGTCGTCCAGGACTCGTCCGAACGATTCGACTCCGGCGGAGCGGTGGTCGGTTCGGATCCAGGCGGGCGCTACTCCGCAGTCTTCGCGCTGAGCTGGGACGGTGGCTGGCGAGTCGAGGAGATGGGATTCGAGGAGATTCCGGCCGAGACCTCGGCGGAGAGCTGACGTGAGGTCGAGAGTCGCTGGTCTCGTCGTGATCGCCTCGCTGGCTCTGGTCGGCGCGGAGGCGGCCGCTGCGGACGACGGACAGTCGGTGGGCGGCGTTCGGGGCTTCACCGGGCTCGTGAACAGCAGGTCCCGGACTTTCGATCTCCAGAGCTGGTGGGGAGCGGCAGCGCCAGGCATCCCAGCCCGTCCCGCCGTGTCGAAGCCCCAGGAGCCGCAACCCGTCCCCACGTACCGAAACCGCCTGATCTGCTACTCCGACGGCCGGCCCGAGATGGCCCCGGCGGACGGCTGGTGCCAGTCGGGCGTCCCGCTGACGCCCCGCACGGACTGCGAGCAGCTCGCGGTGCTGCCGACGTGGCGGCAGTGGACGTACCCGGACGGGACGACCGGCGACTGGGAGCTGCTCGAC
Source organism: Cellulomonas flavigena DSM 20109 (assembly GCF_000092865.1). GTDB lineage: Bacteria > Actinomycetota > Actinomycetes > Actinomycetales > Cellulomonadaceae > Cellulomonas > Cellulomonas flavigena. Next base: position 874,918 of record NC_014151.1, read on the forward strand.
CAGGGCTCGTGCGAGCCCGTGCTGCCGGTGCTCACCGTCGAGGACTTCCGGTCCCTGCCGATCCCGGCGCCGGTGCTGCGGCTGCAACCGGACCGGGGTTGGGTGCTGGTCAACATCGAGACGATCGTGATGACCGACCCGACGCCTGTCGCGCTGCGCACCACGCTCGCGGGCTTCGGTGTGGACGTCGAGGCGGTGCCGACGCGGTACTCGTACGACTTCGGCGACGGTCACACCCTCGACACCCGCTCGCCGGGCGCACCCCACCCCGATCACGACACGTTCCACGAGTACGAGCAGCCAGGGACGTACGCGATCACGCTCACCACCGAGTGGTCCGGGCGTTACCGCGTCGACGGCGACCCGACCTGGCGGGACGTCACCGGCACCGCCACGACCTCGGCGACGTCCCCGCCGTTCACCGCCGAGGAGCGCACCTCACGTCTCGTCGACAGTCTCTGCACCGACGTCCCGACACCCCCGGACTGCTGACTCGCGTCCACGCCGCGCCGTGACGGACGAGCGCTTGACGTCACCCGAACGGCTACCTAGCGTGTCACCCACCTGAGTGCGTTTAGCGATAAACACGCACGAGCAGGACGTGGGTCTGCCGCGCCCGTCGGTCACCGTCGATCGGCCGGGCGTGGGCACTCGCGGTCATGCCGGCCAGATCGGGGGCTCCGCCGCGGCATGCGCTCCGGTGGCGTACCCGGAGAGGGAGTGAACATGAGGGTCTCCTCACGACGAGGTGACGGTCCCCCGACGAGCACGCTGCGCCGGACGGCGCGGTGGACGAGCGCAGGCGCAGCGGTCGCCCTGGCGGTCGTCGGTTTCACGGCACCGGCCCATGCCGCGGTCGCCGAGACGTTCGACGTCGAGGTGCGCGTCACCGGGCCCGGCGGCACGGCCACCGGCGGCGGCACGTTCGAGGCGGGGGAGACCGTCGAGGTGACGGCCACCCCGAAGAAGGACCACGTGTGGGCCGGGTGGACGTCCGCCGACCTCGGCTGGATCGGCGCGCGCGTCGGCTCGTTCGAGATGCCCGCGCAGGACGTCGTCATCGAGACGTCGTTCCGCAAGGCGATCAAGCCGCTGAAGGACGTCTACCGCGACTACTTCGACGTGGGGAACATCTACTCGCACCCCGGCACGTACGCCGAGGGCTCCCCGAACTCCGCCGTCGTCGACCGTCACTACGACGTGATGACGGCCGAGAACTTCATGAAGCCCGACCAGCTGCTGCCCAACGACAACATCGACCCGGAGACGGGCGAGTGGACGTTCAACTGGGCGCCGGCCGACGCGTTCGTCGACGAGTCCCTCGCGCGCGGCATCAAGGTGCACGGGCACGTCCTGGTGTGGCACGGGCAGTCCCCGCCGCGGCTGAACTCCGGTGACACCGGCGGCACGCGGGAGCAGGCCCGCGCCAACATGGAGCGGTTCATCAAGGAGGTGCTGACGCACTTCCAGGGCAAGGCCGTCTCGTGGGACGTCGTCAACGAGGCGTTCGTCGACGGGCTCGACGAGTTCGACCCCGCGACGCAGGACTGGCGCGACTTCCTGCGCGGCGGCCCCAACGGCGGCTTCTCGCGCTGGTACTCGTCGTACGCGAACGGTGCAGACGTCGAGGCGGGCGAGAGCCCCGCGGACTTCCTGTACGACGCGTTCGTGTTCGCCCGTCAGTACGGGCCGGAGGCGCGCCTGGAGTACAACGACTTCAACGTCTTCCAGTCCGAGGGCAAGGCGCAGGCGATCATCGCGATGGCCACCGACCTCAACGAGCGGTACGCCGCCGAGCACCCCGAGGACCCGCGCCCGCTGGTCGAGTCCATCGGCCTGCAGTCGCACAACTACATCAACCAGACCCCGGCGTTCGCGTGCTCCGGGAACACGCGTCTGCCGGAGCTGGTCGACGACGCGGCGGAGGAGTGGCAGCCGGGCGCATGCTCGGACCACGCGTCCGTCGAGCGCTCGCTCCAGCTCATCATCGAGGCCGGTTTCTCGGCGAGCATCAGCGAGCTCGACCTGCAGGTCTGGGAGGCGTGGAACGGTCAGCCCGAGGGTGAGGACCGCAGCCTGTACCGCGACCTCACCGACCCGACCGTCGCCGACCGCTTCCAGCGGGAGGGCTTCACGTACTGGGTCGGCAAGATCACCAACCGCGCCGAGCTCGAGGCCATCCAGGCACAGCGCTTCGCCGAGTACTTCGCCGTCTACAAGAAGTACTCGACCGACCTCAACCGCGTGACGTTCTGGGGTCTGAACGACCAGCTCAGCTGGCGCTCGACGCACAACCCCCTGATCCTCAACAGCGACTTCTCGGAGAAGCTCGGGGCCGCGGCCAGCGCCGACCCCGAGAAGTGGCTCGGCGTGCGCCACGCCATCACGGACACCTCGGCGCTCGTGCGCGCGCTCGCGGGCCTCGGGGAGATCGACCTGTCCGGTGACGTGTACACCGGCAAGAGCCTCGCCGCCGTGAAGAAGGCGCAGAAGGAGGCGGAGCACGTCCTCGCCAAGCAGCACAAGCAGGACCGCATCAACAAGGCGACGGCCGCGCTGCTCGACGCGATCGCGAACCTCGAGGAGAAGCCGACCAGGCCGAGGTCGTGACCCCGGCACCACCACGGCCGTGACCTCCTGACGGCCGACGACGAGGCCCTCACGCCGCCGGACGATCCGATCCGGGCGGGGTGGGGGCCTCGCGTCACCCCGGCGGGCGCACACCCGTGGGCGAGTGCACCCCCGCGCTGAGGCGACCCGGCGGTAGGCTGCGAGACAGTCGGTGATGGTGCAGGGCCTGGACCGAGCCCCGTGAGCGTTCACGGAGGCGTCCGGCCGGTGGCACCACCGACGTCAGCACGGACCCGCCGGTGACGCGCGGGGGAGCTGCACGGCCGTCGGCCGTCCACCCCCGCAGGGGCTGCCCCGGTGACGTCGTGGGGTCGTCGTCCCCACGGCCGGCCCTGCTGAGGACGCACGAGCGCGCCGCGCCGCGGCCGCGGTGCGGGTGGGCGCGAAGGAGGAGACGTGGCAGGAGCAGGCCGACGTGGGTCCGGTCGCACGCGCGGCGGCGGCACGGACACGCAGCGACGCCGCACGTCCCGGCCCGCCAAGAAAGAGCTGATCCCCGTCCTCGCGGGGATCGCGCGCGAGGTCGACGACGCCGTCCAGCGCACGCCCACGCGGCCCGGCGTGCGGACGAAGTTCCAGGTCGTCGCCCTGCTGGTGCGCGAGGAGCGCGCCCGCGCCATGGCGGACACCACGCTCACGCAGGCCAAGCGCTCCGAGCAGCTCAAGCGTCTCGACGGGGTCGCGACGCAGCTCGCGCGGATCGCCGCGCGCGACCAGACGCTGCTCGCGCTGCTCGCCGAGGACGCCAAGGTCTCCGACGCGGCCCACGCCTACAAGGCCTCCGTCATGCGCGCCGGCGGCATGGAGCCCCCGGACGAGCCGGAGCCCGAGCCGGCCGCGCCGCCCACGCCGCAGCCGGGTGCCGAGAAGCGCGTCGTCCCGCAGTCCGTGCTGTCCCGCCGGCTCGCCAACCCGTTCCTCGCACCGGACTACGAGGGTGCGGCGCAGCGCGTCGTCGCCAAGCCCCGCCGCCTGGCCGGGTGGGAGCTGCTCGAGCCGCTGTTCCGCTCGTTCGAGGACGCCAGCCCCGGCGCCCCGGCGTGCATGACGCTCCCCGAGCCGCGCCACGTCCCCACGCCGCCCGGGCGCGAGCTCATGCCGCACCAGTCGCAGGTCGTGGCCGCCGCGGGACGCGGGCACCGCACGTTCCTGCTGGCCGACGAGCCCGGTCTCGGCAAGACGGCCCAGGCGTTGCTCGCCGCGCAGGCCGCCGACGCGTTCCCGCTGCTCGTCGTCGCGCCGAACGTCGTCAAGACCAACTGGGCGCACGAGGTGGGCCTGTGGACGCCGCTGCGCCAGGCGACCGTCGTCCACGGCGACGGCGAGCAGGTCGACGCGTTCGCGGACGTCGTCATCGTCAACTACGACATCCTCGACCGGCACGCCGGCTGGCTGGGGGACCACGGGTTCCGCGGCATGGTGGTCGACGAGGCGCACTTCATCAAGAACACCGGCTCGCAGCGCTCGCGGCACGTGCTGGAGATCTCCGAGCGCATCCGCGCCCGCACCGCGCGCCCGCTGCTCATGGCGCTGACGGGCACGCCGCTCATCAACGACATCGAGGACTTCCGGGCGATCTGGCAGTTCCTCGGCTGGATCGACGCGACCAAGCCGCTCGGCTCGCTGCTGACGTCGCTCGAGGACACCGGGCTGACGCCGGCGGACCGCGGGTTCTCCGCGGCGGCGCGCTCCAGCGTCGTGGAGATGGGCATCGTGCGGCGCCGCAAGACGGACGTCGCCAAGGACATCCCGGCCCGGCGCGTCGCCGACCTGCCCGTCGAGCTCGACGGCGCCGTCGGCCGCTCCATCCGGGCAGCTGAGGCGGCGCTCGCGCAGCGCCTCGTCGGCCGGTACCGCGCCGCCGTCGAGGCACGCGGCACGGACGTCCTCGGCGTCGACCCCGAGCTCGCGCGCCGCGTCGCCGCCGCCGAGCTCAAGGACTCCAGCTCGAAGGCGAACGGCGAGAACGTCTTCACGATGGTCCGGCGCATCGGCCAGGCCAAGGCCGGCCTCGCCGCCGACTACGCCGCGCAGCTGGCACGCAACGTCGGCAAGGTCGTGTTCTTCGCCAAGCACGTCGACGTCATGGACCACGCCGAGAAGACGTTCGCCGAGCGCGGCATCAGCTACACGTCCATCCGCGGCGACCAGACGCCGCGGGCTCGCGCCAAGGCGGTCGCGGCGTTCACCGAGGACCCCGAGGTCCAGATCGTCGTGTGCTCGCTCATGGCGGCCGGCGTCGGGCTGAACCTGCAGGTCGCGTCCAACCTGGTGCTCGCCGAGCTCTCGTGGACCGACGCCGAGCAGACCCAGGCCATCGACCGCATCCACCGCATCGGCCAGGAGGAGCCCGTCACGGCCTGGCGCGTCATCGCCGCGCAGACCATCGACGCGCGCATCGCCGAGCTCATCGACTCCAAGTCCGGTCTCGCCGCCCGCGCGCTCGACGGCGCGAGCGAGGACGACTCGGTCGGGTCGCACGACGTGCAGCTCGACGCGCTGGTGGGGCTGCTGACGGACGCGCTGGCGGCCGAGGACGCGGCGGGCGACCCGGTCATCGCCGCGGCCCGGTCGCCCAGGGCCCGGATGCGCGGGCCGCTGGGCGGCTGACGGCGGCCCGGTCCCACGCCGAGTCACCACTGCCGCGAACAAGACCTTCTGCCGGTTCTGGACCCGCTTCAGCGGCAGAAGGACTTGTTCGACGGCTCAGGGACGGGCCGTCAGCGGACCATGCCCGCCTGGAGGCGGCCGCCCAGGGGAGCGAGGAGGGTGTCCGCCTCGGTGACGAACGACCCGACGTCGCCGGCGACGACCGCCCGCCCCAGGGAGTCCGCCGCCTCCGCGTCACACTCGCGCAGCCGTCGCACCAGCCACTTGCCGTGCCCGAGCCACTGCCCGTGCGCCAGCAGCAGGAGCTCGGCCAGGCCGTGGAACGCCTCGGCCAGCAGGACCGCGCGCTCCAGCGGGTCGCGGGCGTCGGCGAGGTCGTCGAGGGTGCCACTGACGCGGTAACGCCGCAGGTCCAGGGCGTGCGGGTCGACCACCGGGCCGGCGGCCAGGAGCCCCGTCGCCCAGGCGCGCAGCTCGTCGACCCCGGCGTCCGAGCGCAGCACCATCCCGTCGCGGAGCATCGCGAGGATGACGGGCCGGTGGGCGGCGACCTCCTGCGCGGCCCACTCGCGGTACGCCTGCGGCGTGTACGCGAACAGCTCGACGAGGCGGCCGGACTCCTCGACGGTCGCGGCCAGGCTCGTGCGCCCGTCGTCGAACATCGCGCCGGGGCCGAGGACGAGCAGGTCGACGTCGCTCGTCGGGGTGCTCGTGCCCGTCGCGGTGCTCCCGGCCAGGACGACACCGGTGGCAGCCGGGAAGCGGGTCGCCACGACGTGGTCGACCAGACGGCGGATCTCGGGGCCCGGTGGGGTCACGGCACCCAGCCTAGGGAGCCCGGGCGCGGGACCCGGCTCGTCGCTGCGCCCGCCGTCCCGCACCATGGTGGCGTGAGGACGACACGGACGGTCGCAGTGGCGCTGCTCGGTGCGCTGCTGCTCGGTGGCTGCGCGGACGACGGACCGGCGACCGGGCCCGTCGTCGTGCGCGCGCCCGTCGAGTCCGCCAAGGTCGCGGTCCCGCCGCCGCCGGACCTCGCGCCCGTCGACCTGACGGCTCTGCCCGTCGCCGAGCCGCGCGTGCTCGTCCCCGGCCTGCCCGGCACGGACGGTCTGGAGCAGCGCCGCAACGACGACCCGTCGCTCGGCACGTGGCAGACCGCGACCGTCGTGCGCGACACCGCCGGGTACGACGCGATGTACGGCACGGCCGTGACGACGGTCCCCGCGGTGACGCTCGACGTGCCGACCGTGCTGCCCGTCATCGAGCAGCGCGGCGGGTGGCTGCGCGTGCTCGTCGCGACGCGCAGCGCCCTGCCCAGCCAGGACGTCGCGCAGGTCAACGGCCGCAGCGTGTGGATCCGCGCGCAGGACACCGTCACGACCGGCACCGACTGGCGCCTGCACCTCGACCTGGCGGCGCTCACGCTGACGATCGACGACGGCACGACGTCCACGACCGTGCCGGTCAAGGCCGTGGGCGCGCCGCGCTCGCCGACGCCCGCGGTGCCGCAGTTTGTCGTCGGCTCGCAGTGGGAGCAGCCCGGCACGTACACGCCGCGCGTCCTCCTCCTGTCGAGCCAGAGCGAGACGATCGACGTCTACGACAAGGCCACGGGCACGTCGGCCACCGCGATCCACACGAGCCCGTTCGCGCAGACCGGCGCGATCTCCAACGGCTGCATCCGCGTGACCGACGAGGTGCTGGACATGCTGTGGGGCAAGGTGCCGGCGGGCACGGTGCTCACGGTGGCGTAGAGGTTCCGCCTCTCACTGTCCGACTATCAGATTCCTCCGTGCGCACGAGGATCGCCACGGTGGGCAGCCGCACCGCAGCGACCGGCAGCACGCGCCACCTCACCCGGCGCGCGCCGCGAGGTACGCCCGCACGGCGTCGTCGTCGGCGAGCTCCGCGGCCCGCCGGAACGCCGCCGCGGCCTCGGTGGTGCAACCCGCCCGTGCGAGCAGCTCCGCGCGCGTCGCCCACCAGGGCTGGAACGGCGGCGACGGCTCCGGCGGCAGCGCGGCTAGTCCTGCGTCCGGGCCGTCGACGCGCCCCACGACGGCCGCGAGCGCGACCCGCGCGCCGAGGCTCGGCGCCACCGCGTCCAGCGCGACGTACAGCGTGCGCAGCGCGGCCCAGTCGGTGCGGCCCGTGCGCCGGCGGTCGGCGTGCACCGCCTGGATCGCGGCCTCGAGCCGGAACCGTCCCAGCACACCGGGCCGTCGCTGCGCCCGCCGCAGCAGCGCCTCGCCCTCGGCGAGCAGCTCCGCGTCCCACGTCGCCGGGTCCTGCTCGTCGAGCGGGACGAAGACGCCGCGCGGCTGCCGGCGGGCCAGCGACAGCGTCACCAGCGCGGCCAGCGCCCAGGCCTCGGGCTCGTCGTCCAGCAGCGCGGCGAGGACGAGCGCGAGGTGCCGCGCCTCGCCCGCGAGGTCGTGCGCACCCTGCCGCCACGTGACCGCCGCGCACCCGTAGACGGCCTCGAGCACCGGCGGCAGCCGCTCGGCCATGGCCGAGCGGTCCGGCACGACGAACGGGATGCGCGCGGCAGCGATGCGCCGCTTGGCCCGCACGAGGCGCTGCTGCATGGCGGCGGGCGTCACCGCGAACGCCGTCGCCACCTGCGCCGAGTCCAGCCCGAGGACCGTCTGGAGCATGAGCGGTGTGCGGACGTCGGGTGCGATCGCCGGGTGCGCGCACACGAACAGCAGGGCCAGGCGTCGGTCGGGCACGGCGTCCGGGTCGACGTCGGCCAGCGGGTCGCGCGCGAGCGCGTCGAGCGTCGTCGGGTCGTCGGGGAGCGGCGCGGTGCGGCGGTGCGCCGCCGAGCGCCACACGTCACGGATGCGGTTGCGGGCCGCGGTGAGCAGCCAGGCGTCGGGGGAGCGCGGCACGCCGTCGACCGGCCAGCGCGTCAGCGCCTGCTCGAAGGCGTCGCCCAGGGCGTCCTCGGCGAGCGCGACGTCGCCGGAGCGCGCCGCGAGCAGCGCGACGAGCCGGCCGTAGGCGTCGCGGGCGGCACGCTCGGCGGCCGCCCGCGCGTCGCTCACGCGTTCGGCGTCCAGACGCCCTCCACGGTGTACAGCGCACCGGGCCGCACCTCGACGGCACCCCAGGACACGCCGGGTGCCCGGCGCGCGAGCTCGATGGCCGTGTCGAGGTCCGGCACGTCCACGACGAACGTGCCGCCGAGCTGCTCCTTGGTGTCCGCGAACGGCCCGTCCTGCACCTGGAGGACGCCATCGACCGTGCGCAGCGTCGTCGTGCTCGACGACGGCTGGAGCACCTCCGCGCCGACGAGGACCCCGGCGGCCTGCAGCGTCGCGGCGTACGCGGTGAACTCCCGCTCGCCCTCCGACCAGGCGTCCTCGCCCATGTCCTCGGGGGTCATCTCGGGGTAGTGCAGCAGGATCGTGTAGCGCATGGCGCCCTCCTCGGTCTCATCATGGCGCGCCGGGCCTCCCGGCGGTGGGCCGTCGCGGCCGCACACCCCGATGACGATCGAGCACCCGCCCGGCAGACACCCCGGCGTGCCGTCGTCGCACCTCGTCCCCGCGAGGCGCGAGGATGAGCACCCCGCGCCACGAAGGAGCCGCCCATGGGCACGCGCCCGTCCACCCGGACCGACCACGACGTCGAGGTCCCGATGCGGGACGGCACCGTCCTGCGGGCGGTCGTGACGCGGCCGCTGGTCGACGAGCCCGTGCCCGTCGTGCTGCTGCGCAGCCCGTACCCGCTGGCCGACGCGCGCTTCGAGGTCGACCTGCTGGGCCTCGCCGAGCGCGGCCTCGCGCTGGTGATGGTGAGCCTGCGGGGGACCGGCGCCTCGGACGGGGTGTTCTACCCGTGGCGCGACGACGAGCGCGACGGCGTCGACACCATCGCGTGGTGCGCCGCGCAGGAGTGGGCGGACGGGCGCGTCGCGACCCTCGGGCGCAGCTACGTCGCGCAGACGCAGCTCTACGCGGCGGGCGGCGCGCCGCCGGCGCTGCGGGCCATGGTGACGGGCGTCGTCCCGTCCGACCCGTGGGCCCTGACGTACACCGGCGGTGCGCTCAACCTCGGGTCCGCGATGGGGTGGGCGGTCGGCATGGCGGGCGTGCCGCTCGCGCGGCGCGCGGAGGCCGGCGAGGACGTGTCGCGGCTCCAGCAGGAGTGGGGCGCGCTCGCGGGCGGCCTGCCGGCGGGCTTCGCGACGACGCCCCTGACGGACGTGCCGGTGCTCGACGAGCTGTTCCCCGCGTGGCGCGACTGGCTCGACCACCCGCAGCTCGACGAGTACTGGCAGCAGCACGCCCTGCCCGACCGGCCCGCGATCCCCACGTTCGTGGTCGCCGGCTGGCACGACGTGTTCCGCGACCTCTCGCTGCGCGAGTTCGCACGCGAGCCGCGGCACCCGGGCTCGCGGCTCGTGGTCGGGCCGTGGAGCCACGGCGCCGCCGGGCGCTCGCTCGGGGCCGTCGACCACGGCGCGTCCGCACCCGGCTACGCGATCGGCCTCGACGCGCAGCTCCTCGACTTCCTCGCCGCGCACCTCGCGTCGGACGACGTGCCGGTGCCGGACGCCCCGGTGCAGGTGTTCGTCACCGGCGCGAACGTGTGGACGCAGCACGCGACGTGGCCGCCGCCCGCCGACGAGGTCGAGCTGCACCTGCACCCGGGGTCGCTCGCCGCCGGGCCCGCACCTGCCGGCACGCCGCCGAGCCGCTACGTCTTCGACCCGCGCGACCCCGTGCCCACGCTCGGCGGGAACACGCTGCTGCCGCAGGGCGAGGGTGCGGGCATGTGCGGGTCGGTGGACCAGCGCCCGCTGGACGGGCGGGCGGACGTGCTGCGGTTCGTCGGCGAGCCGCTCACCGCACCGCTGCGGATCATCGGCACCGTGCGGCTGACCCTGCACGCCGCGACGTCCGCCGCGGACACCGACTGGACCGCCAAGCTGGTCGACGTCCACCCCGACGGCACGGCGCTCAACCTCGTCGACGGCGTGCTGCGCGCCAGCCGTCGCGACCCCGCGCACCCCGAGCTGCTGACCCCGGACGAGCCGCACGAGCTCGTCGTCGAGCTCGGTGCCGTGGGCCACGAGCTCGTTGTGGGCCACCGGCTGCGGCTCGACGTGTCGAGCTCGAACTTCCCGCGCTTCGACCGCAACCCCGGCACGGGCGCGCCCCCGGCGACTGTGGCGGAGGCGGACGTCGTCGTCGCGCACCAGCAGGTGCTGCACGACGCGGCCCACCCGTCCCGCCTGTCGCTGCCGGTGGTGCCGGCCTGATCCGGCCCGGGCGGGCACCACGCGCGGGGTGCAGGGTTCGTCACGCTGAGCGTGCCGACCCCTGCACAGCGGCCCCCGGTTGCGGGCGGGCGGCCCGGGAACCACGCTGACGGGACCGAGCAGACCGGGAGGCACCTGTGAGCGAGAGCGACGACGGCCGCAGCGCCGGCACCGACGACCTGTCCGACGACGGTGTCGGCGGGACGACGGGCGACGAGCCGACGACCTTCGAGCCGGAGGAGGACCCCGACGCCGCGGGGGCGTGACGCCGGGGACGACGTCGCGGACGGCGACGACGCGCTCGGCACCTACCGGTCGATGCGGGACTTCACGCGCACGGCCGAGCCGGAGGGTGCGCCGCCCGCACCCTCGGACGCGCCCGAGCGCCGGTTCGTCGTGCAGCGGCACCGCGCGCGGCGGCTGCACTACGACGTGCGGTTCGAGGTCGACGGGGTCCTGGTGAGCTGGGCCGTGCCCAAGGGACCGACGCTCGACCCGACCGCGCGGCGCATGGCCGTGCACGTCGAGGACCACCCGCTGGAGTACGAGGCGTTCGAGGGCGTGATCCCGCGCGGCCAGTACGGCGGGGGAGACGTCATCGTGTGGGACCGCGGCACGTGGCGCCCCTACAAGACCGACGACCCGGCGGCGGAGATCCGCGGCGGGCAGCTGCACGCCGAGCTGTTCGGCGAGCGGCTGCGGGGGAAGTTCCTGCTGGTGCGGCGCGACGGCGAGGGGCGCGGCACGGAGCAGTGGCTGATGTTCCACAAGCGCGACGAGCACGCCGTCGAGGGCTGGGACGCCGAGGACCACCCCACGTCCGTCGTCTCGGGCCGCACCAACGACGAGGTCGCCGCGCACCCCGACCACCTGTGGCGCTCGGGCGTCCCGGCGGCCGAGGCGGAGGTCGACACGCACCCGCCCGTGCCGGAGGTCGCCGCCCCGAGCGACGACGAGCTCGCAGCCCTCGACGAGCTCGGCACCGCGGGCACGTGGGAGGTCTTCGGCCGGCGCCTCAAGGTCACCAACCTCGACAAGGAGCTGTTCGCGGGGCGCGACGGCGGGCCGCCCGTCACCAAGCGCGAGCTGCTGCGGTACGCCGCCCGGATCGCGCCGGTCGCGCTGCCGTACCTCGCGGGCCGCGCGCTCAACATGCACCGCTTCCCGCAGGGCGCCGGCACGGCCGGGTTCTGGCACAAGCAGCTCCCGGACCACGCGCCGGCGTGGGTGCCGCGCTGGGACCGCCCCGACGTCGACCCGGGGGAGTCCACCACGTACCTCGTCGTCGACGAGCCGGCGGCGCTGGTGTGGGCCGCGAACTTCGGCGCGCTGGAGTGGCACGCGTGGACGTCGCGGACGAGCGCGCCGGACCTGCCGACGTACGCGCTGGTCGACCTCGACCCGGGCCCCGCGACGGCCTGGGAGGACCTGGTGCTGCTCGCGGGTCTGCACCGCGACGCGTTCGAGCACGTCGGGGTGCGGGCGTACCCCAAGCTGACCGGCAGGCGCGGCATCCAGGTGTGGGTGCCGATCACCGTCGGTCCGTCGTTCGACGAGACGCGCGCGTGGGTCGAGCGCCTGTCGCGCACCGTCGGCAAGGTCGTGCCCGACCTCGTGAGCTGGCGGTGGGAGGTGCGCGAGCGCGGCGGGCAGGCGCGGCTGGACTACACGCAGAACGCGGTCAACAAGACGCTCGTCGCGCCGTACAGCCCCCGCGCGGCCGCCGGTGCGCCCGTCTCCGCGCCGATCACGTGGGACGAGCTCGACGACCCGGACCTGCGCTCGGACACGTTCACCGTCCGCACGGTCCTCGACCGGCTCGCGGAGCGCGGTGACCCGTTCCGCGGCGTCCTGGCCGCCGACCAGCACCTGCCGCCGCTCACCTGACGCGCCCTCCCGCCGAGCGCGGCACACGATCGCCGAGCGCGGTACCTGCGAGTACCGCGCTCGGCGACTGAGTACCGCGCTCGCGGGGTCAGGAGTCCCGGCGGGACGCCGCCTCGCGCAGCTCACGGCCGCGCGCGACGTCCTTCTCGAGCTTGGCGGCGCGCTTCTCGCTCGCGCGCGTGTCCCGCGGGGGCAGCTGCAGCGTGCGCTCGGCCTCCATGCCGGCCTGCAGCTCGCGGCCGCGCTCCAGCTCGGCGTCGAGCTCGGCGCCGAACAGCAGCGCGAGGTTCGTCAGCCACAGCCACAGCAGCAGCACGACGATGCCCGCGAGCGAGCCGTAGGTCTCGTCGTACGACGAGAAGTTCGCGACGTACAGGCCGAACCCGACGGTCGCGAGCACCCACACGACGATCGCCACGACCGCGCCGATGCTCAGCCACCGGAACCGCGGCTGCCGCACGTTGGGCGTGCCGTGGTACAGCAGCGCGACGGCCACGACGACGAGCAGCAGCACGACGGGCCACTTGGCGACCTGCCACACGGTGACCGCCGCCGAGCTCAGGCCGACGGCACCCCCGACGCTCTCGGCGACCGGCCCGGACAGGACGAGCAGCGCGACGACCAGCACCGCGATGACGACGAGCACGGCCGTGAGCAGCAGCAGCACGGGCCGCAGCTTCCAGATCGGGCGGCCCTCGTCGACCTCGTAGATGCGGTTCATGCCGCGGCTGAACGCGGCGACGTAGCCCGAGGCGGACCACAGCGCGACCACGAGCCCGGCGACGAGCGCGAACCCCGCCGCGGGGACCTCGGTGAGGCGCTCGAGCACGGGGCGGACCCCGTCGACCTGGTCGCCCGCACCCGCGCCGGCCGCGAGGTCCACGACGCTCTCGACGACCTCCTCGGGCCGGTCGACGAGCGACAGCAGCGAGACGACGGCCAGCAGCGCGGGCGCGAGCGCGAGGACCGCGTAGTACGTCAGCGCCGCGGCGAGGTCGGTGCACTGGTCGCCGAGGAACTCCCGCAGGGTGGTCCGCAGCACGTACAGCCAGGACCTCTTGTGCAGGTCGGTGGGGGCGTCGGGCTTGCGCGGGTCGTCGGGCGCGGGGGCGGCGTGCTTGTGGGCGGCGGCGCCGGGGGCGTCGTCGGCGGGCGTCGTGGCGCTCATGGGGACTCCCGGTCGGGTCGCGTGCAGGTCGTTGCCAGCATGCGGCGCGCGCGCCGGTCCCGCACGGCGACCGGCTCGGGGAGAGGGTCAGGAGGCGGTGGGTGGGGGAGCCGTGGACTCCCGCACGACGAGCGTCGTCGCGAGCTGCACGGACCACGACGCCGGCTCGGCGCCCGCGGCCATGGCCAGCACGGTCTCGACCGCCATGCGTCCCATGCCGTCGAGCGGCTGGTGCACCGACGTCAGGCGCGGGCTCGTCCAGCTCGCCTGCGGGGTGTCGTCGAACCCGACCACGCTGAGCGCAGCCGGCACGGGCACGCCGAGCTCCTGCGCGGCGGCCAGCACCCCGACGGCGATCTCGTCGTCGCCCGCGATGACGGCCGTCGGCGGGTCGGGCAGGCGCAGGAGCTCGCGCGCGTGCTGGGTGCCGGTCTCGACCGCGAACTCGTCGCTGCGGACCAGCGCGGGGTCCACCTCGAGGCCCGCGGCGTCGAGGGCCGCGCGGTAGCCGTGGAGGCGGTCACGCGCGGCGGCCGAGCCGCGCGGCCCCCCGACCCACCCGATGCGCCGGTGCCCCAGCCCCAGCAGGTGCTCGGTGGCCGACCGGCCGCCGTCCCAGTTGGTCGCGCCGATGCTCACGACCCGCGCCTCCTGCGTGTCGACGGGGTCGACCATGACGACGGGCAGCCCGGCCTCCTGCGCCGCGAGCAGCAGCGCGTCGGGACGGGCGAGCGTGAGACCGACGACGCCCACCGCACCGACGGCGCGCTGCTGCGCGACCCACGCGCGTGCGGCGGCGCGCGTGCCGCGCTGGTCGCGGTCGGGGGCGAGGCGCACGACGAGGTCGACGCCCGCTGCGGTGGTGGCGCCGAGGATGCCGCCGAGGACGTGGGTCATGTACGGCGACTCGAGGACGTCGAGCACCGCGACGAGCACGTCGGCGCGCGGTGCGCGGCCGCGGTCGGTCGTGGGTGCGTAGTCGAGGTCGGTGACCGCGCGCAGCACGCGCTCGCGGGTGTCGGAGGCGACGTCGCTGCGGCCGTTGAGCGCCTTGGACACGGTGGCCTTGGAGACGCCGGCCCGACGCGCGACGTCGTCGAGCGTGACGCGGCGGGGCGTCGCACGTCCGGTCACCGGGCTCCTCGCGGATGTCGAAACAGTTTCGCATCGAGGCTAGCGGCCGTGCGCCCCGGTCGTCCAGGACCGCTGCTTGACCCCACGTCGGATGCCTTCGTACAGTGACCGCCGCAGCATCATGTTGCGAAACTGTTGCGACTCTCGACGAGGAGACGTCATGCCGGCCGCGCCCCACCCCGCCCCCACGGTCGACGGCGCGCCCGCCGACGGTCGCACGCTGCGGCACGTGTGGAACGAGTGCGTCGGAGCGGGCCGCGCCAACGAGGCGCTGCGCGCCGACTGGCAGCAGCACTTCCGCGAGGCCGTCGACGTGCTCGGCGCGCGCTACGTGCGGTTCCACGGCCTGTTCCACGACGACATGTTCGTGTACCGCGGCAACGACGGTGGCGGTGGCGGCTTCGCGCCGCCGACCCCGCTGGCGACACCGGTCCACACGTTCTCGTACGTCGACAAGGTGTTCGACTTCATCCTGTCGACCGGCGCGCGCCCGTTCGTCGAGCTCGGCTTCATGCCGCGCGACCTGGCGACGCAGACCGAGACGCTGTTCTGGTGGAAGGCCCACTGCAGCCCGCCCAACGACATGGGCCGCTGGGCCGACCTCGTCACCGCGACCGTCGAGCACTGGATCGAGCGCTACGGCCTCGACGAGGTCCGGCAGTGGCGCTTCGAGGTGTGGAACGAGCCGAACCTGTACCCGCTGTTCTGGACGGGCACGCGCACGCAGTACTTCGAGCTCTACGAGGCCACGGTGCGCGCGATCAAGGCGGTCGACGCCGGCCTGCTCGTCGGCGGCCCGTCGACCAGCGTGTTCGTCCCCGACGCGCGGTACGCCGGCGAGGTCCCCGACCGGGAGGCGTCGGTGGCGACCGCGGAGGCCGAGGACGTCGACGCGCTCGACTGGCGCCCGGTGTGGATCGAGGAGTTCATTGCCTGGTGCGCCGAGCGCGACCTGCCGGTCGACTTCCTGTCCGCGCACCTGTACCCCACGGACTATGCGGCGGCGTCCGACGGCTCCGCACGGGCCATCACCCGCTACGTCGACGCCACCTACGACGACCTCACGCTGCTGCGGCGGATCATCGCCGCGAGCCCCTACCCCGACGCCGAGGTCCACCTCACCGAGTGGTCCTCGTCGCCGTCGAGCCGCGACCGCACCCACGACACGCTGTTCGCCGCCACGTGGATCACGCGTGCCTACCTGCGCTGCGCCCACCTCGCCGACTCCATCTCCTACTGGACGTTCACCGACGTCTTCGAGGAGGGGGGTGCAGGACTCGGCCCGTTCCACGGCGGCTTCGGGCTCGTCAACGAGCAGGGACTGCACAAGCCGACGTTCCACGCGTTCGCGATGCTCGCGCAGCTCGGCGACGAGGTCCTCGCCGAGCTGCCGCACGGCGTGCTGACGCGCGACCGCACCACCGGGCGCGTCGCCGGCGTGCTGTTCCACTACCCCGACGAGATGGGCGGCGCGTCCGTCGAGCAGCAGCACTCGTACGAGCGCGCGCGGGCCTACGGGGACGTCGGCACCCCCCGGGCGGTGCGTCACACGATCGCCGGGCTGCCCGCCGGCGCCACGTTCGACCTCGTCCAGCTCGACCTCGACCACGGCGACGTCGCCGAGGCGTGGCACCACATGGGCGAGCCGGTCAACCTCACGCGCCCGCAGGAGGCCGAGCTGCGCGCCGTCGCCGACGACCTGCTGCGTGACGTCCTCGTGGCGTCCGACGAGGGCGTCCTCGAGATCGACCTCGTGCTGCCGCCGTGGGCGGTCGTCGGGATCGTCCAGACGTCACCCGCCACGGAGGACTGACCGCCGCCCCCGATCTGCGGCCGCGCCCGCCCGCTCTCGTCGTCGCCGTCGTGGGGCGGGCGTGGCCGCATCTCCCACCACCCACGCGTCGGGCGTCTCAGGCCGGTGTCTCCGGCGCCGCCGCCCAGGGGAGCCAGGCGTCGACGGTGAAGGTGCCGTCGGGGGTGAGGTGAGCGTCGAGGTGGCCGCCGGTGAGGCGGACGCGTTCGGCCAGGCCGGTCAGTCCCCAGCCGGAGGAGGGCAGGGGGGTGGTGGGGGCGGTGGCCGGGACGGGGTTGGTGACGGTCAGGGTGAGGCGTTCGCCGGGGGTGCCGTGCAGGCGGACGGTGACCGGTTGCCCGGGGGCGTGCTTGCGGGCGTTGGTGAGGGTCTCCTGGACGAGCCGGTAGAGGTGGCGGCTGGTGGTGACCGGCAGGTGGGTCAGGTCGTCGTGCTCGACGTGGTCCAGGACGAGGGTGACGGGGGTGCCGGCGGCGCGGGTGCCCTCGAGGAGGTCGTCGACCTGGGCGAAGGTGGGTTGGGGGCGTGAGTGCTCCTCGCCGCCGGGTGTGCTCTCGCGCAGCAGGCCCAGGACCTCGCGCAGCTCGCCGAGGGCGTCGTGGGCGTTCGCGCGCACGACGGCGGCGGTCTCGCGGACCTGGTCGGGGTCCAGGCCGGCGCGGTACTCCAGGGCGCCGGAGTGCAGGGCGACCAGGGACAGGCGGTGGGCCAGGACGTCGTGCATCTCGCGGGCGATGCGGTTGCGTTCGGCGGCGCGGGCGGTCTGGCCGCGGGCGTCGGCCTCCCGCCGGGCGGTGGCGGCCTGCTCGCGCAGCGAGGCGATCAGCGCGCGACGACCCCCGATGAACATCCCCGTCACGGCCAGCAGGGCGTACAGCACGACGGGCCCGAGCATCGTCGCGACGAGGTCGGTCGTCGTCGAGACCTCGGGCGGCGGGGCGACGTACCGGTCGAAGAGGCGGTCGCCGATCAGGCCGCCGCCGACCCACAGCAGACCGACCGGCAGGATCTCGACCCACCGCCGGCGCGTCGCCATCGACACGACCGCGAGCATCGCCAGGCCCAGCGTCACCTGCGAGAACGACGACACCACCACGATGACACCCGTCATCAGCAGCGGCGCGCGGCCACGCAGCACGTACAGGGGCGTCGCGACGAACAGGCTCAGCACCTCGACGGTGAAGAACCACACCATCGCGCTCGTGCGCGCCTCGAACTGCGGGTCCGCCTCGGCGGCGGTCCCCCACACCGCGACGACGGCGCCCAGCCCGACCAGCCCGGCGACGAGGAGCCGCCAGGTGAGGTCCCACGCACGTCGGCCCCGGCTGCGCTCCGGCACGAGGGTGGTGGTCACGCCGTCGATGCTAGGGACCGGCGCCCGCGCCCTGGATCGGTCCCGCGGACGACCCCGGACGGACGTCGCCGGGTCACACGTCCCCGGCCTCGTGCACGCAGATCGCGATGTGCGTGCGGTTGTCCGCCGGCATCTGCTCGAGGATGCGGCTGATGTGGGTCTTCACCGTGGCGACGGTGATGAACAGCTCGGAGGCGATCTCGGCGTTCGACAGCCCGCGGCCGATGGCACGCGCGACGTCCCGCTCGCGTTCCGTGAGCTCGTCCAGCCGGCGGCGGGCAGCCGTGCGTCGCTCGTCACGCGGACGCTGGGTGACCGACGCGACGAGGCGGTCCGTCACCGACGGCGAGAGCGTCGTGCGGCCGGCGCCCGCGTCCAGCACGTGCCGCACGATCTCCGCCGGCGGGGTGTCCTTCAGCAGGAATCCCGCGGCACCCAGCCGCAGCGCACCGAGCACCATCTCGTCCGTGTCGAAGGTCGTGAGGATGACGACGCGCGCGTCGGGCTGCGCCGCCAGGAGCCGCTCGGTCGCCCCCAGCCCGTCCAGGCGCGGCATCCGGATGTCCATGAGCACGACGTCGGGCGACGTCGCCGCGATGACGTCGAGCGCCTCGACGCCGTCGGCGGCCTCGCCGACCACCTCGATCGCCGGGTCCGCCCCCAGGATGAGCCGCAGCCCGACGCGCACGAGCGTCTCGTCGTCGACCAGCACGACGCGCACCGTGGTGCGCTCGGCCTGCATCTGCCCGGTCGTCGTGGTCACGCGGGTGCCTCCGTGGTGGTCGTGGCCCAGGGGAGCCAGGCGTCGACGGTGAAGGTGCCGTCGGGGGTGAGGTGAGCGTCGAGGTGGCCGCCGGTGAGGCGGACGCGTTCGGCCAGGCCGGTCAGTCCCCAGCCGGAGGAGGGCAGGGGGGTGGTGGGGGCGGTGGCCGGGACGGGGTTGGTGACGGTCAGGGTGAGGCGTTCGCCGGGGGTGCCGTGCAGGCGGACGGTGACCGGTTGCCCGGGGGCGTGCTTGCGGGCGTTGGTGAGGGTCTCCTGGACGAGCCGGTAGAGGTGGCGGCTGGTGGTGACCGGCAGGTGGGTCAGGTCGTCGTGCTCGACGTGGTCCAGGACGAGGGTGACGGGGGTGCCGGCGGCGCGGGTGCCCTCGAGGAGGTCGTCGACCTGGGCGAAGGTGGGTTGGGGGCGTGAGTGCTCCTCGCCGCCGGGTGTGCTCTCGCGCAGCAGGCCCAGGACCTCGCGCAGCTCGCCGAGGGCGTCGTGGGCGTTCGCGCGCACGACGGCGGCGGTCTCGCGGACCTGGTCGGGGTCCAGGCCGGCGCGGTACTCCAGGGCGCCGGAGTGCAGGGCGACCAGGGACAGGCGGTGGGCCAGGACGTCGTGCATCTCGCGGGCGATGCGGTTGCGTTCGGCGGCGCGGGCGGTCTGGCCGCGGGCGTCGGCCTCCCGCCGGGCGGTGGCGGCCTGCTCGCGCAGCGAGGCGATCAGCGCGCGACGACCCCCGATGAACATCCCCGTCACGACGAGCAGCGCCGCGGTCCCGGCCTGGCTGACCACCATCACCGCGTCCGACGGGCCCAGCACCTCGGGCTGGATCACCCACTGGCTCAGTGCGCGCTCACCCACCAGCGACGACGCGAGCCACAGCGCGTAGACCGCGCCGATCTCGACCCACCGCCGGCGCGTCGCGATCGACACGACCGCCAGGACGACGAGCCCGGCGGACAGGAACGAGAACGAGCCGAGCGCGACGACCACGCCCGTGACGAGCAGCGGTGCGCGGTGCCGCAGCACGTACAACGGCGCGCAGACCAGGAGGCAGGCGACGTCCGCCCAGAACCACGTGCCGGCCGTCGGCTGCAGCGTGATCTCGGCCTGCAGCGCACCGGGCGCGCGGTACGTCCCGACGCTCATCAGACCGCCGAACGCCAGCGCGAGCAGCAGCCGCCACGCGTGCGACCACACCCGCCGCGCGCGGCTGCGCGGCGCGGTGGGTTCGGTGGGGGTCACGTCGCGATGCTAGAGCGGGCGACCGCCACCGCGGATCGGTCGCGCGGACGACAGGTCCTGCGAGCCGCGGAGGTCAGACGCCCTCGCCCGTCAGGACCACGTGCGGGTCGCCCTCGAACGGCGCGAGCGTCGCGGGTGCCGGGAAGGGCAGCTCGTACGTCGGCGGTGGCCCCCCGCCGACGGCGTTGTGGTCGTCGACCTTCACGACGACGCGCCGCGGGCTGACCTCCATGAGCCGGACCCGCACGACCGAGCCGCCCGGGCGCGTGAGCTGCCACAGGCCCGCGAGCCAGAGCAGGCCGCGCTCGTCGAGCACCTCCTCGGCCTCGACCCACCCGACGGGACCGGAGACGTCACGCCCGAGCCTGTCGACAGCGACGAAGTCGTCGCCCTCGGGGCGCACCCAGCCCAGCAGCTCGCGGTCGCCGCTGCGGCGGTGCTCGACCCAGGACGGGTGGGGTGCTGTGTGCTCGGGCATCCGCCGAGGGTAGGAGCCGGGGCCGGGCACGCCCAGGGAATTGCGGCACCCCGCCCGTGCGGCTCCGTCGCGGGAGCGATGCGGCGTGCGTGCGCCGGCGGGGAGGATGGTCACCGTGAGCAGCACGTACGTCGTCGTCGACCCCACCCAGGTGGCCGGCACCTACGCCTACCACCGCCTGGCCCGCACCCGGCCCGGGTGGTGGCGCCCGCTGCTCGTCGGCCTCGTCGCCGGCGGTCTGTACCTGGCGGCGCTCGCCGCGGCCGCCGCGGTCGCGGGCGTCGTCGCGCTCGTCGCCGGGCCGGGGGCGCTCGAGACGCTGGCCGGCCTCGACCTGCTCGACATGCGCGACCCGACGTCGTTCGCGCTGGCGATGCTGACGATCGTGCTGATGCTGCCCGCCGTCGTGGTGGCGACCCGCCTGCTCGGTGCGCGGCCCGTCGGCCTGCTGGCGTCCGTCGCCGGGCGCGTCCGCTGGGGCTGGGCCGGACGGTGCCTCGGCCTCGCGGCCGCTGTCGCCCTGGTCGTGCAGGGTCTCGACCTCGTGGTCGCCGAGGCCGCGGGCACGCCCTGGGAGCCGCGCGTCGACGAGCGCACGGTCCCGCTGCTCGTGCTCGTCGTGCTGCTCGTGCCGGCGCAGTGCGTCGCCGAGGAGGTGCTGTTCCGGGGGTACCTCGTCCAGGCGGTCGGCACGTGGCTGCGGCACCCGGCGTTCGCGGTCGTCCTGCCGGTCCCGCTGTTCGTCGTCGGGCATGCCTACGTCGGGCTGGCGATGGTCGACATCGCCGTGTGGGCCCTCGCGATGGGCTGGTTGGTGTGGCGGACGGGTGGTCTGGAGGCAGCGTCCGCGGCGCACGTGGTCAACAACACCCTCGTCTTCACCCTCGGCTCCGTGGACCTCGCCGACCTGGAGCTCGTCGACATCGCGCCGGACGCCCTCGCCATCTCGACGCTGAGCACGCTGGTCTACGTCGGCCTCGTCGAGCTGCAGGTCAGGCGCACGCGTCCCGCCCGCGTCCGGGTCGTCCACGCGCCCGCGCCGGTGCCCGTCACCTGGGCCGCGGGCGGGCCGGCACCGGCCTGGCGGGACGTGCGCGACGCCGCACCGCACGACGCGTGGGGCACGCCGTCACCACCGTCGTGACAGGAGTACAGGTGACCCCTCTTCCGTGCGGCGGGGTCGGTCCCTATCGTGAGTGCGTGCACCCCGTCAGTGAACGCATCCGTGACGCCCGTGAGCGGTCCGGGCTGTCGCAGGCCGATCTCGCCCGCGCGGCGATGATGCACCCCAGCTACGTGTCGCACCTGGAGCGCGGCGTCCGCGGCCCGGGTGACGGGGCTCTCGAGAGGCTCGCGCGCGCCCTGGGCGTCACCACCACCTACCTCGAGCAGGGCGAGCGCTCGCCCGAGTACCAGGCGTCCGAGGCGGCGGTCGTGCGTGCGCGGCAGCTCGTGCGCGCCGGCCGCGCGGCCGAGGCGGTCACCGAGCTCGCGGCCGTCCGGCTCGGGTCGCTCGACGTCGACCAGTGCGCGCGCGTCCTGCTGGCGTACGCCGAGGCGCTCGACCTCGCGGGGGACCTCGAGGCGTCGGTCGAGGTGCTCGCCGACGCCACGCGGCGCCTGACGGCGGGGCACCGCCCGCGCCGGGCGGCGTACGCGGCGACCCGCCTGGTGATGGCGCTGACCGAGGCCGGCGACCTGCACGGCGCCGTCCGCGCCGGCGAGGACCACGTCGCGGCGCTGGGTGCGGGAGCGGCGGGCACGGACGAGCTGTTCCGTCTCGAGTCGACGCTCGTCTGGGCCTACGTCGCGCGTGGCGACGTGACGTACGCGCGCGTCCGCGGGGACGACCTGCTCGCGCGCGCGCTCGTGCACGGCTCGGCGCGCGCGGTGTGGTCGGTCCACTGGAACCTCGCATTCGTCGACGACGCGCTCGGCGACGCGGACGACGCGCTCGCGCACCTGCGTGCGGCACTCTCGATCGCCGGCGGCGAGGAGGCCGAGCGCGACGTCCCGCGTCTGCGCCTGGACCTCGCGCACCTGCTGCTCGCGGTGACCCCGGCCCGCCCCCGCGAGGCGCTGGCCGAGCTCGACGCCGCGAGCACCGCGCTCGAGGTCAGCGAGTCGCAGGTCGAGCTGGCCCGCGCGGCCACGATCCGCTCGCGCGCGCTCCTGGTCCTGGGGCAGAACCGCGACGCGCTGGTCCACGCCGCCCGGGCCGCCGAGATGCTCGCCGCGGGTGAGCGGCGCGACGCCGCCGCGGCGCACGAGGCGCTCGGCGACGCGCTGCTCGCCGCGGGCGAGCGCGCCGCCGCGATCAAGGCCTACCGGCAGGTCGAGGACCGTCTCGACGTCACCCCTGCGGGTCGTCCCGCGGCGCTCGCGTGGCGCCGTCTGGGTGACCGGCTGCGTCTGGCCGGTGACGACCGTGCGCGCGTCGCGGCGGCGTACCGCCGCGCGCTCGACGCGGCCGGGGTGGGGACGACCCGCCGCTGACCTGCGGCGCGCTCGCGCGGGTCCCACCGACGGGGGACCCGCGCTCCGGTGTGCCCGCAGCCGGTGCGCGACACGCCCGGGTGACCTCTTTCCTGGGAGCGTCTACCCCGGTTTCGGCGGAGTCATTGCGGTCACGACACCGGCCTGGGGACCATGCCGAGGTGCCCGGATCGTCCGGGCGCCTCGTCCCGAAGGGGTCCCACCATGAACAAGCTCACCGCCGCCGCCGTCGCCCTCCTCGTCGCCCTGGCCGGCTTCGCCGGTGCGTCCGCCGCGTCCGCCGAGACGACGGTCGTCGCGTTCCCCTGCTGCAAGGCGGTCTGAGGAGAGCGGTCTCACGATGCCCCGGCCGCTCACGCCGCCGGACCGGGCCACCGCGGGAGGCCCGGTCCGGCGCGTGACGGGCGCGTCAGCGCGTCGCGCGACCCGGCTCGCCGCGCAGGAGGAGCACGGACTCGATCGCGTCGACGCGGATGCAGGGCGCCGCACCGGACGGGCCGACGAACACCACGTTGCCGGAGAGCAGGCACGACAGCGGGCCCACGTACTCGGCGCCGGAGAGCGTGCGGACGGCCACCTCGCACCCCTCGAGGTGCCCGAGGTAGGCGCGGACACCGGCGAGGGCAGGGTCGAGCTGCTCCATCGGGCGAACCTATCCCGCGGGCACGCGGGGCGTCGTCGCCCGAAAGGGGCAGCGCACCGGGTGGGCGGCGCGACCCCGGGGCGGGTCACGCCGCGCGCCGGCGGCGCACCGCCTCGCGCAGGGGCGGCACCGGGGTGCCCGCCTCGGTGAGCGCCGCGCGCGTGCGGCGACGGCTGTGCAGCACGCCGGCGACGCCCAGGGCCCACGGCAGGAGCAGGGCCGCGAACGCGGCCCGGTAGGCGTCGAGCGAGTACGTGGTGGTCCCGGGCGGTGACACGAGCTCGAGCACGACGCCGACGAGCAGGACCCCGACGACCGTCGACGTGAAGCCGCCCATGTTGACGAACCCCGTGGCCGTGCCGAGGCGCTCGATCGGCGAGAAGGTGCGCGCGTAGTCGATGCCGACGAGCGACACCGGGGCGCCCGCGCCGAGGACGACCGCGACGACGACGAGCTGGGAGAACGGCCGTGGCGTCGAGGGTGCGAGCAGCCACACCCACGCCGCCAGCGTCGCCGCGGCGGAGCCCAGCACGACCCACGACCGACGCAGGGGGTGGCGTGCCGTCCACTGGCCCACGAGGGGGCCGCTCGTCATCCCGGCGAGCGTCATCCCGGTGAGCACGACGCTCACCTCCTGCAGCGTGCGGCCCTGCGCCGACAGCAGGAACGGCGTGCCCCAGAGCATCGCGACGACGTTGGCGGAGAACGGGGCCGTGAAGTGCGCCCAGAACCCGAGCCGGATGCCGGCGGGCAGCGCCGCGGCGCGCACCGCGGGGACGAAGCGCTCGCGTGCCGCGGCCGGCGTCGAGGACACGGGCGGTGCCCCGAGCCCGACCGCCGCGGCGACGGCGACGGCGGCGCCGACCGCGGCGAGCGCACCGAACGTGGCACCCCACCCGCGCGCGTGCAGGAGCGGCAGCACGACCGCGGCCGAGACGATCTGGCCGGCCTGCCCGACCAGCCCGGTGACCTGCACCATCACCGGCACGCGCCGTGCGGGGAAGTGCTGGGCGATGAGCCGGCACGCGCTGATGAAGATCGCGGCGTCGCCGCCACCGATGAGCGCGCGGGCGACCAGGGCGGTCGGCACGTCGTCGGCCACCGCCAGCAGCCCCTGCCCGGCGGCCATGACGGCCGACCCGGCCGCGACGAGCGCGCGCACGCCGAACCGGTCGAGCAGGCGCCCCGCGGGGATCTGCAGGCCGGCGTAGACGACGAGCTGCATCACCGAGAACGTCGCCAGGCCCGTCGCGCCCAGCGCGAAGCGGTCGATCGCGTCGGCCCCCGCGACACCGAGCGCCGTGCGGTGCACGACGGCCACGAGGTAGGCGAGGGCGGCGACCGACCACACCGCGGTCGCCCCGCGAGCCCCGCCCATCGTGTGCTCCGTCCCTCGTCCTCGCCCAGCGTAGGCGGCGTACCGGGACGCTCCGGACGCCGTCGTCGTCGCCCTCGGGGCCGCACCTGGCCACGGCGGAAGGTTCCGTGAACTTTCACCTTCTGCGAGGTGGCTGGACAGTTGACCAACACTCCGCCATGGCGCATAGTTGAACCCGACGGTGCGTATCGCCTGCCCCCTCCGCGGTGCGCACCGTCGTAGCCTCCGATCCGACGGGACGGGCCCCAGCGGCCCGTCCCGTCGGTCGTTCCACGGCCCGTGCGCGATTCCCCACCCGTCCGGGCGCAACCCGCCGGGCTCACGGCGTGGCCGCCCCGCGATCAGCCCTCCGCGCGGTTACCGTGCCAAGATGACCGCTCCTGCGCGCACCCCCACCACGGGGTCCGAACCGGCCGGCACCACGCCGCCCGCCGAGGGTGACGACGCCACGACCGAGCGGACCGACGCGGCAGACGCCCCGCCCGTGGCGCTCGTCGAGCCGCCGTCGCCCGCCGAGCTCCTCGAGGGCGCCGTCGCCACGTGGCACGCCGCCCTCGTCGAGGCCGCCGGCGTCTCCACCCTCGCCGACGTCGACCAGCTCGGCGACGCCGCGCTCGACCTCTCGGCCGCCCACCCGTCCGGCATGGCCCAGCTCTTCGCCGGACGGCCGACGCGGCTGTCGAACCTCGTGCGCGAGCCCGGTGCGCTGTCCAGCGCCCGGCGTCGTGCCCGCGCCGTCGCCGCCCGCGCCGCGGGGTACACGCAGCGCTACGGCATCGCGTCGACGTCGCTCGCGATCGGCGTCGCGACCTGGACGGACCGGTCGAGCGCGGACCTGGCGTCCGACGACGTCGGCGCCCTCGCCCACGTGACGCGCCACCCCGCGCCCGCCCGCCCCGGCGCCGTCGACGACGACCCCGTGCGCACCGTGCGTGCCCCCGTGCTGCTGCGTCCCGTGGGCCTGCGCCCGCGCGGCACCGGCGAGGGTGACTTCGACCTCGAGCTCGAGCCGTCCATCGAGGTCAACCCCGTGCTCGCGCGCGCCCTGCGCGGGCACGGCGCCCTGCTCGACCCCGCC
Organism: Cellulomonas flavigena DSM 20109; assembly: GCF_000092865.1. Classification (GTDB taxonomy): domain Bacteria; phylum Actinomycetota; class Actinomycetes; order Actinomycetales; family Cellulomonadaceae; genus Cellulomonas; species Cellulomonas flavigena. The sequence goes on from NC_014151.1 coordinate 900,876, forward strand.
GCCGTCGCGCGCGGCACGTTCACCGCCGCGGGCTTCGACCCGCGCGGTGCCCTCAAGCGGCTCGCGTCGCTCGGGGAGGCCGTGCTCGAGGACTTCTCGCTCGTCGAGCGCGTCGTCGTCGGCACGTTCGTGCACCCGGGCCAGGTCATCGTCGACGACCTCGACCAGCTCTCCGGGGTGCTCGACCACCACGACGTCGTCCGGGCGCTCGCCGGGATCGAGGACGCGCGCACCGCGCTGCAGGTGCCGCTGCCCGAGCCCGTCACGGGTGACCGCGACCCGTCCGTCGAGCGCGGCGTCGGCGACCTCGACCCCGCCCAGCAGCACGTGCTCGACGTCGTCGCCACGGGCGCCGACGTCTTCGTGGACGCCCCCACGGGGTCCGACGTCACCGGCACGCTCGCCGCGATCGTCGCCGACGCGGCAGCCGAGGGGCGCACCGTCCTGTACGTCCCCGGGCACCGGCGCGCCGCCGTCGCCCTCGTCGACCGGCTGCGCGGCCTCGGCCTGGGGGAGATCGTGCTCGACGTCGAGCCGCACGCCGGGTGGCGCACCGCTGCCGCGCGGCGCCTGCTCGGCGCGATGACGCTCGAGCCCCCGGTCGTCGACACCGACGCCGTGCAGGCCGTGCGGGTGCCGCTCGTCGAGCACCGCGAACGCCTGCGGGGCTACGTCGACGCGCTGCACGAGCCCCGCGAGCCGTGGGGGGCGTCCGCGTACGACGCGCTGCAGGAGCTCGCGCGCCTCACCGCGACCCGCCCCGCACCCGCCACCACCGTCCGCCTCGGTCCGCAGGTCGCGCACGCCCTCGACCCCGAGCGCCGATCGCGGCTCGCGAAGGACCTCGTCCGCGTCGGCGAGCTCGGCGCGTTCTCGCTGCGCCCGCAGGACACCCCCTGGTACGGCGCGGACCTGCGCACGGCCGCCGACGCGCAGGTCGTGCGACGGCAGCTGGACCGGCTGCTCGACGTCACGCTGCCGCTGCTCGTGGAGCGGGTCCGGCAGGTCGCCGGCGAGACGGGCCTGACGCACGCCACCACGCTCGACCAGTGGGCCGAGCAGCTGCACATGCTCGACGGCGTCCGCGAGTCGCTCGACGTGTTCCAGCCCCTCGTCTTCGAGCGCACCGCCGCCGACCTCGTCGCCGCGACCGCCACGAAGCAGTGGCGCGAGGAGCACGGCATCCCCATGGGCTTCTGGGTGCGACGGCGGCTGCGCAAGCAGGCCAAGGACATGCTCCGCCCCGGGCGGCCCGTGGCCGACCTGCACGGCGCGCTCATCGAGGTGCAGGAGCGGCGTGAGGTGTGGCAGGCCCACTGCCCCGCCGGCGGCTGGCCGCGCCTGCCCGAGAGCCTCGAGGTCATCGAGGACGAGTACTCGGCCGTGAAGGCGGACCTCGACGGCGTCGCGCAGGTCCTCGCGACGACCCCGCAGGGCGGGCGCCTGTCCGCCACGCCGTTCGACGAGCTGCGCGAGCGTCTCGCGCGCCTGCGCTCCGGCGCCGCCGCGCTCGAGACGCTGCCCGAGCGCACGACCCTGCTGCACGGGCTGCGCGCGGCGGGCCTCGGCGACCTCGTCGACGACCTCGCCAGGCGTCGGGTCGACGCCGCGCAGGCACCGGCGGAGCTCGACCTCGCGTGGTGGAGCACCGTCTTCGAGCACGTCCTCGCCGCCGACCCCGCCCTGGCCGGGTACGACGGCGCGGCGCTCGGCGACCTGTCCGCGCGGTACGCGACGCTCGACCGCCGGCACGTGGTCAGCCGCACCGCCCCCGTGCTCGCGGCCGCGCTCGGCCGCATCGCCGCCGCCGTGCGCACGCACCGCGACCAGGCCGAGGGCCTGTTCGCCGAGCTGGTCGAGGACCGCATGACGTCCCTGCGCGACACCGTCACGCGGTACCCGGACCTGGCCCGGCGGCTGCGCCCCGTGCTCGTCGCCGGCCCGATGCTCGTGTCGCAGGTGCTGCCCGCGACGCGGACCGTCGACCTCGTCGTCGTCGACGCGGCCGCGCACCTGCCCGTCGAGGCCGCGCTGCCGGCCATCGCGCGCGGGCGCCAGGTCGTCGTCGTCGGGGACGCGCGGTGCGCGTCCGGCACCGCCGTCAGCGAGCTCGCCGCCGTGCTGCCGTCCGTGGCGCTGCACGCCGACGCGTCCCGCCGCGACCCGTACCTCACGCGGTTCCTCGTCGAGCACGGGTACGAGGGTGTGCTGGTTCCCACCCCGCTGCCCGACTCGCGGCCGCTGGTCACGCTCGAGACGGTCGACGGCACCGGCCTGCCCGACCCGGCGACCAGCATGGTCGACTCGACGCCCGCCGAGGTCGAGCGCGTCCTCGAGCTCGTCGTCGAGCACGTCCTGCAGCACCCGGGGGAGTCGCTCGCCGTCGTGACGCTCACGCCCCGGCACGCCGACGCCGTGCGCGACACCGTCCTGGCCGAGGTGCGCGACAACCCCGCCCTCGCGGTGTTCTTCGACGCCGCGCGGCCCGAGCCGTTCGTCGTCGTCGACGTCGCGAACGTCGGCGGGCTGCGGCGGGACGCCGTCCTCCTGTCCCTCGGGCTGGGCCGCACACCGCACCGCCGCGTGCTGCACACGTTCGGGCCCGTCAGCCGCCCCGGTGGCGAGGCGATGCTGCTCGACGCGCTCGGCTCGACGCGGCACCGGCTGACCGTCGTCACGTGCTTCGGCGGTGACGACCTCGACCCCGACCGGCTGCGCGGTCCCGGTCCCCGGCTGCTCGCGGACGTCCTGCGGTTCGCCGCCGAGCGCGGCGCGCAGGGATCCGGGCACGAGGTCGCCGAGCGTCCGACCGGCGGGTCCGACCCCGACCGCCTCGTGCTCGACCTGGCGGAGCGGCTGTGGCAGCACGGCCTGCTCGTCGACGTCGACCACGGTGTGCCGGGCGGCGCGCGGATCCCGCTCGTGGTGGGCCACCCCGACCTGCCCGACGAGATGCTGGTGGCCGTCCTCACGGATGACGACACCTACGTCGGCGAGCCGAGCGTGCGCGTGCGCGACCGGCTCGTCGGTGACCGGCTCGCGCGCCTCGGCTGGTCGGTCGTGCGCGTGTGGTCGGCCGCCGCGTTCCTCGACCCCCAGGCGGAGGTCGACCGCATCCGGCGCGCGGTCCACACGGCGCTGGCCGAGCGCGTGCCGGACCGACCCGCGACGACCGGGCTCGCGGCGGTCCGCGGGGCGGTGGGCGCCGGTGAGGGCGTGCAGGCTGACGCCGGGCGGCCTGCCGGTGGGACCGCGGACGTCCGCGCCGCGGAGACGCCCGCCGGGCAGCGTGCCGCCGAGGCGCAGCACGACGAGGTCGAGAGCCGCCCGGTGCGGCCGTACGTGCAGGCGACCACCGGGGCCCTCCCGGTGGTGCGGCCCGCGACCGGTGCTGTGCCGGTGGTGCCCGCGACGGGGGCGACCCCGGTGGTGCGCACGCCGACCGGCGTGATGCCCGTGGTCGCCGCGGGCATCCGTGCGACGCCCCCGGAGGGCACGCCCCGCGCCGGGACCCCCGGTGAGGCCCCGTCCGAGGCGCCGCAGACAGAGGCCTTCATGGGCGCACCCACGACGGGCGAGCAGCTCGCGCTCCCGTTGCGCACGCTGCCGCGTCCCGACGTGCGGCCCGGGCTGCCGATCAACGCCTACAGCGACGACCAGCTGGACGACCTGGTCCGCTGGCTGCGGTCGGACGGGGCGCCGCACTCGCGTGATCAGCTCGCCGACGCCCTGCGCGCCGAGCTGGGTGTGACGCGGCGCAGCCACCGCGTGGACTCCGCGGTCCGGGCGGCGGTCACCCGCGCCTTCAGCTGACGAGCACCGGTCGTCCGGGCACCTGGGCGCGGGAGAGTGCGAGGATCGGACGCATGAGCAGCGCGGAACGTCGTCCCCGCCGGGCCGTGCGTCCGCCCGGCACGGTCGGCACCGACGAGTCGGTGCTGCGGTCGGTGCTCCCCGCGGCCGGTGCTGCTTCGGCCCCCGGAGCGGCGCCGGGAGGTGGCGCCACGGCGCCCACGTCCGGTGCGGTCGCCGACGACCTGTGGCGGCGCACCCGCTCGGCGGACGACTCCGACCACGGGTGGGGCCGGGAGGAGCCGTCGTCGAACGACGACCGGCTGCGGCGGGAGAAGCCACCGCACTGGTGACGCACCGGTGGTGCGTCAGGTCGCCGGGCGCACCCGTCCTCGCCCGACGCGGCACGCCCCCGCCCGGCCCGGCCCACGTGGGCTCGGGCGGAGGCCGGCCGTCGTCCCGGGCCTCAGGAGCCGGGCGGGATGCTCGGCGGCGTCGGCGTCGGCGGGGCCGCGGGCGGCGTGCCGGGGCTGCCGGGCGAGGGGGTGGTGTCGTTGACGATCGCCGGTGTGAGGCGCTGCGAGAGCAGGTCGCGGATCTCCTGCAGCAGCAGGATGTCCTCCGCCGGGGCCGCGGGCTCCTCCTCGACCCCCTGCTTGCGGCGCGCGGCGAGCGCGTTCAGCGGCAGCACGATGAGGAAGTAGATCGCCGCGGCGGTGATGAGGAACTGCAGGAGGGCGCTGAGGATCACGCCGACCTGGATCGGCGTGGCCTCGGCGGCGATCTCCTCGTTCCACGTGTACGGCCCGATGTTCCACAGGTTGTCGAGGTTCGGCTTGCCGAAGATCCAGCCGATCAGCGGGTTGATGAACGCGTCCTGCAGCGCCGACACGACCGACGTGAACGCGGCACCGACGACGACACCGACCGCCAGCTCGATCGCGTTGCCGCGGGAGATGAAGTCCTTGAACCCTTGGAAGACCTTCGCGACGCCCTTGACCTGCGAGCTACCGCCGACGGACTTGAGACGGTCGCCCGCACCCCGCAGCCCTTCACGCCTGTTCTCCGACATTCGGCCCTCCTGGACGTTCGTCGACCGGCTGCGCCCGGCGCGGCTGCCGACGCACACCGTGGTGCCAGGTGTGATCATCGCACGACGACCGCCACCAGACGTGACGAAACGGATGCCTCGGCGATGCGGACCGCCTCCTGCGGCGTGACCGCGACGAGGACGGGGGCGGCGACGTCCACCGCCGGTGCGCCGAGCAGCCCGCCGCCCTCCGGTGCGACGCCGGGTGCGGAGCGGACGAGCGCCCGTCGGGCGACCGTCTCACCGGGCCCGCCCTCGAGGCGGGCCGCGACGAGATCGAGGTGCAGGCCCGGTGCGAGCAGGGCGGCGACGGCGGGGTCGTCGAGCCGCACGGCGACCACCACGGTGCCGTCCGGCCCCGCGAGTTGCGCGTCGGCGAGCACCGAGGGCGTCAGCGGCAGCCGTGCGGGCAGGTCGACGGCGGGGACCTGCCCCAGCGCGTCGTCGGGTGCCCGGAAGGCGCCGCCGGGGGCGGTGCCCACCGGCACGTCGACGAGCACGAGGTCGTGCGCCGTCAGGGCGGTGCCCGCGGGGACGTCGTGCGCGAGGACGACCACGGGTGTCGTCGCGGGAGGCGGCGGACTCAGCGCCCGGACCGCGCACGCGGCGGCCAGGCCCAGGCAGGCCGCGGCGAGCACGAACCGGCCGTGCCAGACGGCTGCGCGCACCTGGGCGCGCACCGTGCCGCGCGCGGCCGGCAGCGGCGGTGGCAGCGGGGCACGAGCGACCGGGGGAGGTGGGCTCGCCGACGTCAGGACGATCATGCCGCGACGCTAGGGCTGCGCGGCGCTGCGCCGCGTCGCGGCGGGCGAGGGTGTGGACGCGGGTGTCCGCCCCGGGGCTGTGGTCGGCTCGGCGCCGCGCCCTCAGGCGGAGGCCGCCGCCGGTGCCGCGGGGGCCGCGCCGGAGCCGGACGAGCCGGACGTCGAGCCCGAGGAGCCGGCCGAGGAGGTGGTCGACGCCGACGTGCTCGATGTGCCGGCGGACGACGGGCTCGAGGCGGTCGTCGAGGACGTGGACGCGGACGACGAGCCGGTGCTGCCCGACCGCGCGTCGTTGCGGTAGAAGCCCGAGCCCTTGAACACGACGCCCACGGCCGAGAAGACCTTGCGCAGGCGGCCCTCGCACGCGGGGCAGACCGTCAGGGCGTCGTCGGTGAACGACTGCTGCACCTCGAAGGCGTGCTCGCAGGCCGTGCAGCGGTAGGCGTAGGTGGGCAAGGTGGCTCCTGATCGTCGTCGCCGGGCGCCCGGCGGCCGTGCTCGCTCTTCTCCCGGAGTGCGTCGGACGCCGTGGGCGGGGGCGTCGGCCCCGCCGCCGCGGTCGCGCCACCGTCGTCCCTCGCCGGCGTCCACCGGCGGGCCGTGCGGTGCGCCGGCGGACCTCGCCGGTGGCTGTCGTTGGCACTCTCAGGTTCCGAGTGCCAACTCTACCGCGACCGTCAAGCGTCCTCGCGGGTAGCCTTGCGACCCGTGCCCCGTCGCCACCGCCTGCGCACCGCGCTCGTCGTCCTCGCCGTCGTCGTCGTGCTCGCGCTGCTGGGCACCTCGGTCGTGAGCGCCCTCGTGGTGCGTCGTCCGCTGCCCGACGTGCAGGGCACGCAGACGCTGATCGGCCTCGACGCCGACGTCGAGGTGCTGCGCGACGCGCGCGGCGTCCCCACGATCGTCGCGGAGTCCGCGCGCGACCTGTTCCTCGCCCAGGGCTACGTCTCCGCGCAGGACCGCTTCTTCGAGATGGACTACCGCCGGCACGTCGCGTCGGGGCGGCTCGCGGAGCTCGTCGGGGCCGACGAGGCCGCGCTCGAGGCGGACCAGGTGATCCGCACGCTCGGCTGGCGGCGCGTCGCCGAGCAGGAGTGGCCGCTGCTCACCCCGGACACCCGCGCCCACCTGCAGGCGTACGCCGACGGCGTCAACGCGTACCTCGAGGGCCGGGACCCCGGCGAGATCGCGATGGAGTACACCGTCCTGGGTCTGCGCGTGCCGCAGCAGGAGATCGAGCGGTGGGACCCGGTCGACTCGCTGGCCTGGCTCAAGGCGATGGCGTGGGACCTGCGCGCCAACTACGACCGCGAGCTCTCACGTGCGCAGACCTTCCGCTTCGTGCAGGACGTGGCGCGCGTCGAGGAGCTCTTCCCGCCGTACCCGCAGGACCGCAACCTGCCGATCGTGACCGCGGCCGACCCGGGCGCCGACGCGCTCCCTGCCGCCGCGGGCGTCGAGCTGGACCTCGACGACACCGACCTGCAGGCGGCCCTCGCGGCAGCCGACCGTGCGCTCGCCGCCGTGCCCCACCTCGTCGGCGAGGGCGACGGCGTCGGCTCCAACTCCTGGGTCGTGGCCGGTGAGCACACCGCCTCCGGCAGGCCGATCCTCGCGAACGACCCGCACCTGGGCATCTCCGCCCCCGGCATCTGGTCCCAGGTGGGCCTGCGGTGCGCCGACGTGGACGACGCGTGCCCGTTCGACGTCACCGGGTTCGCGCTCGCCGGTCTGCCGGGCGTCGTCATCGGCCACAACGGCTCGCTCGCGTGGGGCCTGACCAACATGGGCGCCGACGTGACGGACTTCTTCCTCGAGCGCGTCGAGGACGGCGAGGTCGTCGTCGACGGCGGCCGCGAGCGGCTCGACGTGCGCACCGAGACCATCGAGGTGGCCGGGGGTGACGACGTCGAGCTCGAGGTCCGCACCACGCGGCACGGGCCGATCGTCTCCGACGTCCTCGACCTGCCCGACGTCCAGCGCGCGCCCGTCCCCGACGACGCACCGGGCCTGCGGTTCGAGGTGGCCCTGGCGTGGACGGCCCTCACCCCGGGCCGCACGGCCGACGCGGTCTTCGCCATGATGACAGCGGCCGACGCGGACGACGTCTCGGCCGCCGCCGCGATCCTCGACGTCCCGGCGCAGAACATCGTGTTCGCCACGACCGACGGGCACATCGGCTACCAGGCGCCCGGGCGGGTCCCGCTGCGCGGAGCGGTCGCCGGGCCGGTGCCGTCGGACGGTACGTGGCCGCGCCCCGGGTGGGACTCCCGCTACGACTGGCAGGGCTGGGTGGACCCGGCGTCGATGCCGCGCGCTCTCGACCCCGCGGAGGGCTTCGTCGTCGCGGCGAACCAGGCGGTCACGCCCCTGGGCGTCGGGCCCTTCCTCGCGGAGGACACCGACTACGGGTACCGCAGCCAGCGCATCCGCGACCTGCTGACGGAACGGATCGCGGAGGGCGAGGTGCTCGACGTCGACGCGATGGCCGAGCTGCAGACCGACGAGCGCAGCGCGTACGCGGACGCGCTCGTGCCGGCCCTGCTGCAGGTCCGGGTCGACGACGCGTTCGACCGCGCCGGCCAGGACCTCCTGCGCGACTGGGACCTCGTGATGGACGCCGACTCCGCGGCCGCCATGTACTTCTCGGCCGTGTGGGCGCAGCTGCTGGAGCTGACGTTCGCGGACGACCTGCCCGAGGGGCACGCGCCGAGCGGTGACTCCCGGTGGCTCGAGGTCGTGCGCGGCATGCTCGACGACCCGACGTCGGGCTGGTGGGACGACCGCTCCACCCCGGGCGTCGTCGAGGGCCGTGACGACGTGCTCGCCCGCGCCCTGGTCTCGGCGCGCCGCGAGCTCACCGCCCAGATCAGCAGCCGCACGGCCGACTGGGAGTGGGGCCTGCTGCACACGGCCGCCCCCGAGCACCCGGTCCTGGGCGGTGACGGCGTGCCGGCGCTGCTGCACCGCTGGGTCAACCCCACCCCGCAGCGTGTCGGCGGGGGTTCGTCGGTGGTGAACGCCACCAGCTGGGACGCGTCGAGCGGGTCGTACGGCGTGACGAGCGCGCCCTCGATGCGCATGGTCGTGGACCTGGGCGACCTCGACTCCTCGACGTGGGTGAACCTCACCGGGACGTCCGCGCACCCCGCCAGCCGGCACTACGCCGACCAGTTCGAGGCGTGGGCCGAGGGCCGCCAGTTCCCGTGGCCGTACTCCTGGGCCGCCGTGCGTGCCGACGCCGTCGACCGCCAGACGCTGGTACCGCCGGAGGACTGAGACCTCACGCCTCCGGCGCGACCGCCGCGACGGGGTGCCAGCCGTCGGGCGTCGCGACGGCCGTCACCGTCACGTCGTGCCCCTCGCGCGGGACCTGCTCCAGGACCTCGTCCTCGTGCACCAGCGCGATCACCGGGACGCCCGGGCGCACGTGCGTCAGCACCCGGTCGTACCACCCGCCGCCCTGCCCGAGGCGCCCGCCCGTGGCGTCGACGGCGAGCGCCGGCACGAGGACGACGTCCGCGTGGCCGACCGCCTCCGCGCCCAGCGGGTCGCCGCTCGGCTCCGGCGGGCGCCCCGGTGCCCGCTCGCGCAGGTCGTCGGCGCCCGCGTACTCGGCCCAGTCCCGCTGCAGCCCCGTGCCCAGCACCGGCAGCAGGAGGCGGACGCCACGCGCGGCGAGCTCCTCGATCAGCGGCCCGGTGCCGGGCTCGCCGGGCCGCGACGCGTAGACGCTGACGCAGCGGGCGTCGGCGACCGCCGGGATCGTGAGGACCACCTCGGCGAGGCGGTCCGCGACCTCCGCCCGCCGCCGTGCCGAGCGGTGCGCACGTCGTGCCCGCACCTGGCGGCGCAGCCGGTCCTTCTCCTCCGCGGCGTCGCGGGGCCGCGACCGCTGGGCCGCCGTCTCCTCATGGGCGTGCCAGGGGGGCTGGGCGGCGGCGCTCATGGCACCAGTGTGGCAAACGTGACGCCCACCTCGGGGGTGACGCCGGCACGGGCGTCGTGCCGAGCACACGGCCCCGGGGCGCGGCGACCTCGTCGCCCGGCCCGCAGCGGGCACAATGCGCGCATGAGATCGGTCCAGGAGCACCTCGCCGCCGTGCTCGGCGCCGCCGGCCCGGTCCCGCCGCTCGACGTGGTGCTGCACGACGCGTCGGGCTGCATCCTCGCGGCGGACGTCGTGTCGCCCGTCGACGTGCCGGCCGTGCCGGTCGCGGCGCGTGACGGCTACGCGGTCGTCGCGCAGGACACCGTCACGACCGGCGGTGCGGGCCCGGGGCTGCCCGTCGCGCACGACCTGCACGCCGGCAGCCCGGCGGGTCTGCGGCACGTGCGCGGCACCGCGGTCCGGGTCGCGTCCGGAGCCCCGCTGCCGCTGGGAGCCGACGCCGTCGTCCCGGTCGAGGAGACGGACCGCGGCCAGGCGCGCGTCGCGTTCCAGCGCGCCGTGGGCGTCGGGCAGCACGTGCGGGGCGCAGGTGCCGACGTGCGCGCGGGGGACGTCGTGCTGACCGCCGGCACGCGCCTGGGCGCCAGGCAGATCGCGCTCGCCGCGACCATGGGCCGTGGTCGGCTCCCCGTGCACCCGACGCCGCGCGTCGTGCTGATGTCGGTGGGGGACGAGCTCGTCGAGCCGACCACGGCGGCCCGGCCCGGCACGGTCTTCGAGGTCGACGGGCACGCGCTCGAGGCCGCGGTCCGCGATGCCGGGGCGACGCCGGTGCGCGTCGGCGTCGTGCCGGACGACCACGCGGCCCTGCGCGAGGCGCTCGAGGACCAGCTCGTGCGGGCCGACCTGCTCGTGCTCACCGGCGGGCTCTCGGAGCTCGCGCGCGACACCGTCAAGGACGTGCTGGCGCCGCTGGGGTCCGTGCGGCTCGACCAGGTCGCGATGACCCCGGGCCTGCGCCAGGGGTTCGGCGTCGTCGGGGCGCTCGGGCTGGACGCGGCGGGCGACGGCGGGCGCACGGTGCCGCTGTTCGCGCTCCAGGGGCACCCCGTGGCGGCGCAGGTGTCGTTCGAGGTGTTCGTGCGGCCCGCGCTGCGTGCGATGGCCGGTCACGCCGAGCTCTTCCGTCCGTCGGTCGCCGCGGTGGCGACCCAGGGGTGGGTGTCACCCCCCGGGCTGCGGCAGTTCGTGCCGGCGACGGTGCTCGGCTCGCCCGACGAGGGGTACCGTGCGACCCCGGTCGGTGACCCCGCCGCCCCGTCGACGGCCGGCCTGGCGCAGGCCAACGCGCTCGCGGTGGTGGGGGAGCAGGACCGGACGGTGCACCCCGGCGACGTCGTGCACTGCCTGGTGCTGGAGGGATGAGCCGGCGGGCCGCGGCCCGCGGCCGCGGACGGAGGAGATGACGGTGGCTGTCGGGTGGCCGGTCGAGCTGGTCGACGGTGACGTGCGCCTGCGCCCGTTGCGCCGTCGCGACGCGGACGCGTGGATGGCGCTGCGCGGGCGCAACCTCGCGTGGCTCGAGCGGTGGGACGCGACGAGCCCCGAGCCGGTGCGAGGGCCGCGGCCGACGTTCGGGCAGTTCGTGCGGGCCCTGTCCGCGCAGGCGCGCGAGGGATCGGCCCTGCCGTTCGCGATCCAGTGGCAGGACGCGCTCGTGGGGCAGCTCACCGTGTCGTCGATCCAGTACGGGTCGCTGCGCTCGGCCGCGATCGGCTACTGGGTGTCGCAGCACGTCGCGGGGCAGGGGATCACGCCGACCGCGGTGGCGCTGGCCACGGACCACTGCTTCAACGTGCTGGGCCTGCACCGCGTCGAGGTCAACATCCGGCCCGAGAACGGTCCGTCGCTGCGTGTCGTCGAGAAGCTCGGGTTCCGCGACGAGGGTCTGCGCGAGCGCTACCTGCACATCCAGGGCCGCTGGTGCGACCACCGGACGTTCGCGCTCACGGTCGAGGACGTGCCCGAGGGGCTGGTCGAGCGGTGGCAGCGCCGCCGCATGCGGCTGTGACGCGGGGCGCATAGCACCGCACCTGAGGGGGACGTCGACGCGACACGCCGCGTCGTTGCGCCGTCGTGGCCCGCGCGCCCCCTACCGTCGTGACGTGAATGGACTCGCAGGCCTCGTGGCGCTCGCGCTCGTGGGCCTGTGGGCGGCGTATCTGGTGCCGCACCACCTGCGGCATCGTCAACGGTTGCTGGAGGCACGGGCCGACGACCGGTTCTCCGCGGGTCTGCGCGTCGTCGCGGTGGCGAGCAGCACGCGCCGCCGGCTGGGACGCCAGGCCGCGGCGGCCGGGATGTGGGGACCGAGCACGACGGCACTGCTGACCCCGGGGACGGGGGTGCCGGCCACGTACGCCGGCACGCTGACAGGAGGTACCACCGTGGACCGACCGCACGCCACGCCCGAGCGCATCTCCGCCGAGGCCGCGCGACGTCTCGCGCAGGCCCGCGCGGCCCGTGCCGCGGCCGCCGCGCGCCGTGGTGCCGCCGCGCGCCGCCGGGGGCTGCTCGCAGCGCTCCTCGTCGTCGCGTCCGTCGTCGGCTGGACCGTCGCCGGCGTCGCCGCCACGGTGACGTGGGTCGCCGGGGCGGTCCCGACGGTGCTCGTCGCGTCCGTCGTCGTGCTCGGACGCCGTGCGGTGCTGGCCGGCCACGTCGCCGACGCGGAGTGGGCCGCCACCATCGAGCGCGAGGAGCGGCTCGCTGCGCGCCCGCGCACCGGAGCGACGCCCGCCGTGCGCACGGCCCGGACGGCCGCGGTGCCGGCCCGCCGCCCGCGCACGGGTGCGACGCCGGTGGTGCACGAGACCGACGCGGAGCCGCCGGTGCCGCTCGTCACGGGTCGCGCCGTGCGCCCGTCGGACGACGCCACCGAGGTCTTCGAGCGCATCGTCGAGGACCGTGGCGAGTCGACCGGTCCCGCGCGGCACGCGACGGGTGCGGTGCCGGTCGTGCGGAAGGCGAAGGACGCTGCCGCTCCCGCCGCCGAGAGGCCTGCGGGCGCGACGGACGACGACGCCGAGCGCGACGACGAGTGGTCGCCCGTCCCCGTCCCGCGCCCGACGTACGCGATGAAGGCCCCGGCGCCGCGCCGCGAGCCCGCGCCGCTCTCGGAGTCCGACGTCGAGGCGTCCACCGCCCGCCGGCCCGCGGACGCGCCGGGCGACGAGACGCCCGCTGCGAAGGTCGAGACGTCCGTCGAGCCGTCGGTCGAGACGACCGGGTCCATCGACCTCAACGCGGTCCTGGCGCGCCGGCGAGCTGCCGGCCAGTGACCTCTCCCGGTGCGGTGCGCGTGTGACGCGCACCGCACCGCGCACCCCCGGTCACGGTTTTCGTCACCGGGTGCGGGGGTGCTAGTGTGATGCCGCTTCAAGGGGCTGTGGCGCAGTTGGTAGCGCGTCTCGTTCGCAATGAGAAGGTCAGGGGTTCGAATCCCCTCAGCTCCACCGCACGACGAACAGGCCGGGCCCTCAGGGCCCGGCCTGTTCTGCGTCGACAGGCATGCAAGGCCGCTCGCCCCCGACCCGGTCTGAACCGGTGCGGGTCCGGGCCGCGACGTGAGGGCGAACCCTCCGCGAACGTCCGGTTCGTGTGACCGGACTCACCCGGTCGGGCGACGCGATCCCTCCTACAGTCGACGCATGAACGGACTCGCGCTCGCCCAGCAGAAGATGCGTGACGGTGGGGTCGCGGCCACGGCCGTCGACGTGTTCACCCGGTTCTACGGACTCCTGGAGTCCGGGAGCACGGGACTCGTGCGGGAGGCGGACGTCGAGCCGCTCGCCGACGTCCCGCACCTCGACGACCTGAGGACCGACGACGCGGCCGGCGCCGAGGCGCTCGCGCGCACGGCTGTCGTCAAGCTCAACGGCGGCCTCGGGACGTCGATGGGCATGGATCGCGCCAAGTCGCTGCTGCCGGTGCGCGGCGGCCGCACGTTCCTCGACGTCATCGCCGACCAGGTCCTCGCGGCCCGCGCCGCGACGGGTGCACGCCTGCCGCTCGTCCTCATGAACTCGTTCCGTACGCGCGACGACTCCCTCGCGGCGCTCGCGTCGCACCCCGAGCTGGCCGTCGACGGGGTGCCCATGGACTTCCTGCAGAACCGTGAGCCCAAGCTCCTCGTCGACGGCCTGACGCCCGTGACGTGGGAGGCCGACCCCACGCTCGAGTGGTGCCCGCCCGGCCACGGCGACCTCTACACCGCCCTGTACGCGTCCGGGGTCCTCGACGCCCTGCTGGCCGCCGGGTTCCGGTACGCGTCGGTCTCGAACTCCGACAACCTCGGCGCCACCCCCGACGCGCGGGTCGCCGGCTGGTTCGCCGCCTCGGGCGCGCCGTTCGCGGCGGAGGTCGCGCGGCGCACGCCCGCCGACCGCAAGGGCGGGCACCTCGTCGTGCGGCGCTCCGACGGACGGATCGTGCTGCGGGAGTCCGCGCAGACGGCCCCCGAGGACGCCGACGCCGCGGCCGACATCGCGACGCACCGGTACTTCAACACGAACAACCTGTGGCTGGACCTCGAGGCGCTCTCCGCCGAGCTGGCCCGCACGGGCGGCGTGCTGGACCTGCCGCTCATCCGCAACGAGAAGAACGTCGACCCGACCGACAAGACGTCGCCGAAGGTCGTGCAGATCGAGTCCGCCATGGGCGCCGCGATCGAGGTGTTCGACGGCGCCGCCGTGCTGGAGGTCGGCCGCGAGCGCTTCCTCCCCGTGAAGACGACGAACGACCTGCTGGTGCTGCGCTCCGACGTGTACGACGAGGACGACGCGCACCGTCTGGTCGCGGCCGTCGAGGCGCCGTTCGTCGACCTCGACCCGGCGCACTACGCGCTCGTCGGCGACTTCGACGCGCACGTGCCGCACGTGCCGTCGCTCCGGGAGGCGACGTCGCTGCGCGTGCGGGGCGACTGGACGTTCGGCAGCGGCGTGCGGGTCGTCGGGGACGCGGTGGTCGAGGGCGACGGGGGAACGGTGCCGGACGGCGCGACGATCGACGCGGACGGACTGCACGCCTGAGCGGCCGCGCCGGAGCGGCGCGGCGGACGTGACGAGGGCCGGCACCCCACCCGGGGTGCCGGCCCTCGCGCGTGGCCGTCAGCGACGCCGGCCCGCATACCCCGCGTAGAGCGAGACGAACAGCGCGGCGAGCGCCACCTGGATGACCACCTCGAGCACGTCGGGCCCGTCCGTGGTGTCCCAGCCGAACAGCGAGGCCAGCCACGTACCGATGAGGGCCGCGACGATACCGATGAGGATCGTCGCGATGATCGAGATCTTCTGGCGGCCGCGCACGACCAGGCGGCCGAGTGCGCCGATGATCGCGCCGACGACGATCGCGCTGATGATTCCGCCGATGCCCATGTCACTCCTCAGGTCAGGACCGATGAATCGGTGCACCTGGAAACTAGGGCAGAGCGGGACGTCCCGCCTCTCGAGAGCCTCGGAGCGGCCTCGAAAGGAGGACCGATCACCCGAACCGGGCACACGGGCGCAGGTCCGGCGGGTAGGTTCGGCGGACACAGGAGCCGTCCGCCGCGTGAGGAGCTGGGGTGTCCGACGTCCTCGGGATCGTGCCCGCGCCGCTCGTCGTCGAGCCGGCGTCGCAGCCGCCGTTCGTCATCACCCGCTCGACCGTCGTCGTCGTCGACGCCGACGAGGAGCTGTTGCCGCTGGCGGTGCTCACGGCCGACCTGCTGGGCAGGCTCACCGGGCGGGCGGTCGAGATCCGGCACGCCGAGGCCGGCAGCCCGGGCGTGGTGCGGATGCGGCTCGCCGAGGACGTGCTGCCCGGGGTCGAGGCGTACCGCGTCGTGGTCGGCTCGGGCAGGGTGCTGCTCGAGGCGCGCAGCACGGAGGGGCTGGTCCACGCCGTCGTCACGCTGCGCCAGCTGCTGCGCGAGCGGCCCGACGGCTCCGTCGAGGTCGAGGCCGTGCGCGTCGAGGACGCCCCGCGGTACCCGTGGCGCGGGCTGTCCGTCGACGTCGCACGCCACTTCGTCAGCGTGCCGGACCTCAAGGTCGTCATCGGCCTCATGGGGCACTACAAGCTCAACGTGCTGCACCTGCACCTCACGGACGACCAGGGGTGGCGGCTCGACATGCCGTCGCGGCCCGAGCTGGTGCGGCGCTCGGCCGCGCGCTCGGTGGACGGTGACCCGGGGGGCTACTACTCGGCGGCGGACTGGGACGGGATCCTCGCGTTCGCGCGGGCCCGCGGCATCCGCGTCGTGCCGGAGATCGACGTGCCGGGGCACGTCAACGCCGCCCTGCACGCCTACAGCGAGCTCAACCCCGACGGGGAGCCCGCCGAGGAGTACCTCGGCACCGAGGTCGGGTTCTCCCGCCTGTACGACGACCTGCCTGCGACGCACGCGTTCCTCGCCGACGTCCTCGGGGACCTCGCCGAGATGACGCCGGGCGCCTACGTGCACATCGGCGGTGATGAGGTCCTCACGATGGAGCACGCCGAGTACGTGCGGCTCGTGCGGGCGGCGTCGGCCGCGGTCACGGCGCACGGCAAGCGCGTCGTCGGGTGGCAGGAGATCGCGGCCGTGCCGGATCTGCCGGCCGGCACGGTGGTCCAGTACTGGGACATGCGCGTGGACCCCGAGCCGTTCGTCGCGGCGGCTGCGGCCGGCGCGCGGATCCTGCTGTCGCCGGGCGCGAAGGTCTACCTCGACATGCGGTACGAGCCGGGCTTCCCGCTGGGGCAGGAGTGGGCGGGCACGGTGGACCTGCGCGACGCCTACGAGTGGGAGCCTGCGACCCTCGTCGAGGGGCTGCCTCCCGAGGCCGTCGTCGGTGTGGGGGCGGCCGTGTGGACCGAGACGCTGCGGACGCTCGACGACCTGACGACCATGCTGCTGCCGCGGCTCGCGGCCGTCGCCGAGGTCGCGTGGAGCGCGCCCGCGCGGCGCGACTTCGACGACTTCGCGGAGCGGCTGCGCAGCCACGGGCGGCACTGGGACCGCATGGGCCTCGCGTGGCACCCGTCCCGGCAGGGTCGCTGGGACGGGTGAGGCCGGTCAGATCCAGGTCGGCAGCCACATCCGGATGTGCCACTGCTGCCACGGGATCACGAACGCCGCCCACACCGGGTAGAAGAAGAACCCGAGGCCCACGACGGCCGCGACGAAGACGCCGACCACCGCGATCGTCCACCTGCGCGCCCGCCGGTCACGCTCCGTGCCGTCGTCGCCGATCGCGGGCCCGACCAGCAGCCCCAGCACGTAGACGAGCGTCAGCACGACCCACGGCACGAAGGCCACCGAGTAGAACGTGAAGATCGTGCGGTGCGCGTACAGGAACCACGGCGCCCACCCGGCGAGCAGGCCGGACAGCACCGCGCCGGCCCGCCAGTCGCGGTAGCGCACGAGCCAGAACAGCGCGACGAGGATCGCGGCGGTGCCCGCCCACCAGATCAGCGGGTTGCCGACGGCGAGGATCGCCTGCGAGCACGAGTCGGCGCCGCACGCCGTCTGCGCGGCCTCGCCCGTGAGCCCCGAGACCTCGGGCGGGTAGTGGAAGGACGTCGGGCGCCACTGCACGATCCAGCCGAGCGGCCCGGCGGCGTAGCCGTGCGGGGTCTCCAGGCCGTTGTGGAAGCTCCACATGCCCTGGTGGTACGACCACAGGGAACGCAGCGCCGGCGGCAGCCACTGGACGCCCTGGCCCGGGTTGTTCGCCGCCCACTGCCGGTCCCACCCGCCCTGGGTCGCGAACCAGCCGGACCACGACGCGAGGTACGTCAGGGCGGCGGTCGGGACCATGACGAGGAACGCGACGACGGCGTCCTTGACCAGCGCCGCGACGGCCCAGGGCCGCACGCCGGCACGGCGCCGCGCCGTCGCGTCCCACACGACCGTCATGACGCCGAACACCGCGAGGAAGTACATGCCCGACCACTTGGTGCCGATGGCCATGCCCAGCAGCACGCCGGCCGCGAGACGCCACCACCGGAACCCGAGGCCGGGCCCCCAGCCCAGCGGGCCACCCGCGTCCAGCAGGGCGGCCGTGCGGACCGCCAGCCGGCGTCTGGCCTGCTCCCGGTCGAGGAGCAGGCACCCGAAGGCCGCGAGCGCGAAGAACATGAGGAACGGGTCGAGCAGCGAGATCCGCGAGTGCACGATCGCCTGGCCGTCGACCGCGAGGAACAGCCCGGCGGTGGTGCCCAGGGCCGTCGACGCGAACATCCGGCGCGCGATCCGCGCGATCATCAGCACCGCGAGGGTGCCGCACACGGCCGCGGCCAGGCGCCACGCGGCGGAGCTCTCGACCCCACCGCCGAGGCGGATGCCCAGCGCGATCATCCACTTGCCCAGGGGCGGGTGGACGACGTACTCGGGCTTGGACGGGTCGAGCATGCTGACGTCGCCGGCCTCGAAGCGCGGGTTGGGCTCCTGGCCCCACTCGGCCTCGTACCCGTGCATCAGCATCGAGTAGGCCTGCTTGACGTAGTACGTCTCGTCGAACACGAGGCGGTGCGGGCGCCCCAGGTCCCACAGCCGCAGGAACCCGGCCAGCGCGGTGACGGCCAGCGGCCACAGCCAGCCGTGCAGGCGGGCGCGCGGCGTCGCGTCGAGCGCGAGCGCACCGGCGCCGAGCAGGCGGCGCAGCAGGCGCGGCTCGTGCGGCTCGACGTCCTGCGCGGCGGCGGGGCTGGTCGGCTCGGGCGCGGGGGTGCTCGGGGCGTCCTCGCCCGCGGGCCTGTCCCCGGTGGGGGGCGGCAGCGTGCCCGCGCCCGTGTGGTGGGGCGCGGAGTGCCCGGTGGGCTGGCGCTCGGTGTCGTCTCCGTCGGTCGGCACCGGCCCATCGTAGAGGTACCGAGACCGGGGCGTTCCGGGCACCGCGCGAGGTCGCGCGGCGGGGGCCGGCGGCTGTCGGGTGGCAGGCTGGTGCGGTGACCTCCGTGCCTCCCGACGCGCCCGAGCCCGACGTCGACCCCGGCGACGGGCCCCGCCCGCCGGCGCGGTCGCTGCGTCCGGGTGAGGGTGCGCTCGTGCTCGCGGCGACCCCCATCGGTGACGCGGAGGACGCCTCGCCGCGCCTGCGTCGCCTGCTCGCCGAGGCCGACGTCGTCGCGGCCGAGGACACGCGCCGCACACGTGCGCTCGCGGCGCGCCTGGGCGTGGGCGTCACGGGTCGTGTCGTCAGCCACCACGAGCACAACGAGTCGGGCCGCGCCGACGACCTGCTGGACGTGGTCGCGCGGGGCGGCACGGTGCTCGTCGTGACGGACGCCGGCATGCCGACCGTCTCGGACCCCGGGTTCCGGGTCGTCCAGGCGGCCGTGGCCGCGGGCCTGCCGGTCACCGTGGCGCCCGGGCCGAGCGCGGTCCTGGCGGCGCTCGCGCTGTCGGGCCTGCCGACCGACCGGTTCTGCTTCGAGGGTTTCCTTCCCCGCAAGGCGGGGGACCGTGCGCGGGTGCTCGCCGCCCTGGCGGCCGAGCGGCGCACGATCGTGCTCTTCGAGGCGCCGCACCGCGTCGCGGACGCGCTCGACGCGCTCGTCACGGCGTTCGGTGCGGACCGTCCGGCCGCCGTGTGCCGTGAGCTGACGAAGACGTACGAGGAGGTGCGGCGCGGCCCGCTGGCCGAGCTCGCGGCGTGGGCGCACGCGGGGGAGGTCCGTGGGGAGGTCGTGCTCGTCGTCGGTGGGGCCCCCGCGGACGGTCCGCGGGAGGCCGCCGACCTGGTGCCCGAGGTCCTGGCCCGCGTCGACGCCGGGGAGCGGCTCAAGGCCGCGGTCGCGGAGGTCGCGGAGGCGTCGGGCGTGGCGAAGCGCGACCTGTACGCGGCGGCGCTGGCGGCACGCACGCCCTGAGGTGCGCGCGCGGCGGGCGGCGCCGCGCTGCGGGGGCGCCCCGGCACGGGCACAGTGGGGTGATGACGTCACGCACGCACCGTCGCAGGCCCGGGCCGCTGGCCGTCGGCGTGGTCGGCGCGCTGCTCGTCGGCTGCACCGCCGACGTCCCCGCACCGGGCCCGTCGGCGCCCGCGCCGACGACCGGGCCGCCCGCGACCACCTCCTCCGGTGCACCGCTGGTGCGCGACGTCCCGACCGTCGCGGTGCAGTCCGTGCAGGACGTCGTGACGGGTCTCGACGTGCCCTGGGGGCTGGCGTTCCTGCCGGGCGACCGCGCGCTGGTGACGCTGCGGGACGCGGCCCGCCTCGTCGTCGTCGCCGACGACGGGTCCCTCACCGAGGTGACGGGGCCGGGGGCCGAGCAGATCGCGGCGGCGACCGACGCGCGCGGCGAGGGCGGGCTGCTGGGCGTCGCCGTCGTGCCCGGCGCCGGGTCGTCCGGCCTCGTCGACGTCGTCGTGTACCTCACGTCGCGCACCGACAACCGCGTCCTGCGCGCGACGCTCGACGGGACGACGCTCGGACCGACGCGCGTGCTGCTCGACGGGATCCCCCGCGGCACGAACCACAACGGCGGCCGGCTGGCGTTCGGGCCCGACGGGTACCTGTACGTCACCACGGGCGACACCTACACGACCGACCTCGCGCCGGACCCCGCCAGCCTGGGCGGCAAGGTGCTGCGCGTCACGGCGGACGGCGCGCCGGCCCCGGACAACCCCGACCCGTCGTCGCCGGTGTGGACGCGCGGGCACCGCAACGTGCAGGGCATCGGCTGGGCGCCCGACGGGCGCGTGTTCGCCTCCGAGTTCGGGCAGGACACGTGGGACGAGCTCAACGTGCTGCGCGGAGGGGCCGACTACGGGTGGCCTGCCGTCGAGGGCGCGGGCGGGGCCGCCGAGGGGTACGTCGACCCGGTCGCCACGTGGGCGACGTCGGACGCGTCACCCTCCGGCCTGGCCGTCACCGACGAGGGTGTGTACCTGGCCGGTCTGCGTGGACGCACCCTGTGGCGCGTCCCGCTGCGGCCCGTCGAGCCGGACGCCGGCCCCGAGGACGACGCCGCGGGCGTCGGCACGCCGCAGCCGCTGCTCGCCGGCGAGCACGGCCGGCTGCGGGCGGTCGAGGTCGCCCCGGACGGCTCGCTGTGGGTCCTCACCCAGAACACCGACGGGCGCGGCGACCCGGTCGAGGGTGACGACCGGATCCTGCGCGTCACGCTCGGCTGAGGCCCGACGCGCTCCGGACGCGGGTGCGCCGTGACCGGCGTGGTCGCTTTGGGGGGATCGTCGGGATCTGTACTGTGTGCCGCGAGGCGCCGCTGCCGCGGCGTCGTGGACCGGCCGGACGACGACGGCGGCGCGGTGATCAGCTGCACGACCACGCGACGACGACACGACGGGAGCCACCATGCCGCCGAGGGCCAAGAGCATCCTCATGTGGATCATCGTGGTCTTCCTCATCTACGCCGTGGCGACCAACCCCGACCGCGCGGCCGGGGTGGTCGAGGGCATCGGCAACTTCATCTACAGCGTGTTCGCGGGCTTCGCGCAGTTCTTCGACAACCTCGCGAACTGACGCACCGCGGCGCCGCCTGACGGCCGGGAGGTGACGACGTGACGACGGACCACGCCACGCGCATCGTCATGTCGCACCGGCTGCTGCGCCGGTACGTGCTGCCGGGCGAGCGGGTCGTGCTCGCCACGCGCCGCCACTGGGCCAAGCTCCTGGAGCCCGCCGCGACGGCGTCCGGGGTCTTCGTGGTGTGCGCGTGGCTGAGCTACCGGCTGCAGCCCGCGATCGGCGACGGCGTGTACGTGGTGTGGTGGCTGTGGTTCGCGGCGCTGCTGCGCTTCGGGTGGTTCCTGCTGCTGTGGCGCGTCGAGTGGTTCGTCGCCACCGACAAGCGGATGCTCCTGCTCACGGGGCTCGTGACGCACCAGGTCGGCATGATGCCGCTCGCGAAGGTCACCGACATGCGGTACTCGCGGACCGTGGTCGGGCAGCTGCTCGGGTACGGGCAGTTCCTGCTGGAGTCCGCGGGGCAGGACCAGGCGCTGCGCCTCATCGGGTGGGTCGCCCGCCCGGACGCGACGTACCGCGACCTGTGCGCGCTGATCTTCACGCCGGTGACCGTGCCGCCGCCCGACGGCGAGGACGACGCGGGCCCGGCGGCGGTCCCGCGGCGCCGCGGGAGGCGCCGCCCCGACGGCCCGCCGCCGTCCGTCCCACCGCGCCGAGCCGGCGGTGTCGCGGTCGCCGAGGCGCCGGCGGCTGCCGCGACCGGCGCGCAGCCGGCCGCGGCCGAGACCGCTCCGGGGCCCGTCGACCTGCCCGAGCGGTGGGACGAGCCGGTCGTGGTGTGGCCCACGCGCGAGCGGCCCTTCGACGTCGACGACACCCAGCCGCTGCGCATCCGGCAGCGCGACGAGACCGACGACGTCGACGCGGCACCCGACGAGGACCTCGGCCCGGAGCGCCGGCTGCCGCCCACGCTGGCCGAGGCGTCCGAGGACGCCACGTCGATCGAGGCCGAGGCGATCGCCGGGGAGGAGGCCCTCCGGCTCGAGGAGGAGGAGGCGTACGAACGGGCGTACGACCTCTCCGAGCCGTCGGCGCGTGTCGACCTGGGCCGACGGCGCTGGCGCGAGGACGTCGACGCACCCGAGGGCCCGCTCGAGGCGCGACCGGAGGACGGCACGGCCGAGGACGACGGCGGCCGGCGCTCGTAGGGACGGGCCCTCGGCCGTCCGCGGGCCGAACCGCCGGGCCCCCCTGCACGTGCGCACCTGTCCGGTCTGGGCGGTTGGGCCCAGCCGGCCCCGTCGCACCGCGCATAGCCTCGCGGGGCGGCCGCGCCGTCGGCGCCGGCCGTGCGGCGGCCCGGTGCCGCGGCTCCCTCCCGTCGTACCGACCGCAGCGAACGGAGCCCGCGCATGGGACTGCTCGACGGAAAGTCGCTCCTGGTCACCGGCGTCCTCACCGAGGGCTCGATCGCGTTCCACGTCGCCCGCCTGGCGCAGGAGCAGGGCGCCGAGGTGGTCCTCACCTCGTTCGGCCGGCAGCTGCGCCTGACGCAGGTCATCGCCCGGCGGCTGCCCGCCGCGGCGCCCGTCGTCGCGCTCGACGTGACGTCGCCGCAGGACCTGGCCGACCTGGCGAGCCGCGTCGCCGACCACGTCCCGCGGCTCGACGGTGTCGTCCACTCGATCGGGTTCGCGCCGCAGTCCGTGCTCGGCGGCCGGTTCCTCGAGGCGCAGTGGGACGACGTGGCCACGGCCCTGCACGTCTCCGCGTACTCGCTGCAGGCGCTCGCCGTGGCGGCGCAGCCGCTGATGGGGCCGGGGTCGTCCGTGGTGGGCCTGACCTTCGACGCGCGGTACGCGTGGCCCGTGTACGACTGGATGGGTGTGGCCAAGGCGGCCCTCGAGGCGACGTCGCGCTACCTCGCCCGCGACCTGGGGCCGCGGGGCGTCCGCGTCAACCTGGTCGCGGCCGGGCCCGTGCGGACGACGGCGGCCACGTCGATCCCCGGGTTCGACGCGATCGAGGACGGGTGGGACGCACGCGCCCCCCTGGGGTGGGACGTCCGGGACGCGGGGCCCAGCGCACGCGCCGTCGTCGCCCTGCTGTCCGACTGGTTCCCCGCCACGACGGGCACGGTCGTGCACGTCGACGGCGGCGTGCACGTGATGGGCTGAGGGGCACCGTGGCCGCTGTGACCTGCACACCCGTCGACCTCTCGCGGGGCGCGTGGCCCCGGGTCATCCAGGGCGGGATGGGGGTCGCCGTCTCGTCCTGGAGGATGGCACGCGCCGTCTCGCTCGCCGGTCAGCTGGGCGTGGTGTCCGGGACGGCGCTGGACGTCGTCCTCGCCCGCAGGCTGCAGGACGGGGACGTCGGCGGGCACCTGCGGCGGGCGCTCGCACACTTCCCGGTCCCCGCGATCGCGCAACGGGTCGTCGAGCGGTACCTGCGGCCCGGCGGGCGTCCACCCGGTCGGCCGTACCTGCCGGTCCCCAAGCTGCGGGCCCGCCCCTCGGCTCGCGGCGACGAGCTGGGCGCGGTGGGTGCGTTCGCCGAGGTGTGGCTGGCGAAGGAGGGTCACGACGCGCCCGTCGGCATCAACCTGCTGGAGAAGATCCAGCTCGCGACGCCGAGCGTGCTGTACGGCGCGATGCTCGCGGGCGTCGACGTCGTCCTCATGGGTGCCGGCATCCCGACGCAGGTCCCGCGGCTGCTGGACCGGCTGGCGCGGCACGAGCCCGGCGTGCTCGACCTGCACGTGGACGGCGGGACCACGGCGCACACCGTGTCGCTCGACCCGCGTGCCCTGACAGGTGCCGAGGCGGCCCCGCTGCGACGGCCGCGCTTCCTCGCCGTGGTGTCGGCGCACGTGCTGGCCGCGCACCTCGCGAAGGACGCCACGACCCGACCCGACGGTTTCGTCGTCGAGGGGCCGCGGGCCGGCGGGCACAATGCGCCCCCGCGGGGCCGCCGCGTCCTCGACGACGACGGTCAGCCCGTGTACGGGCCGCGCGACGACGCGGACCTCGCCCAGGTCGCGCGGACCGGTCTGCCGTTCTGGCTCGCCGGCGGGGCGGGGACGCCGGAGGCGGTGCGCGAGGCGCTGCGCGTCGGCGCGGCGGGGGTCCAGTGCGGGTCGCTGTTCGCCCTCGCCGAGGAGTCCGGGCTCGCGGAGGACGCGCGTGCGCAGGTGCTGGCGCGGCTGCGCGACGGGACCCTCGAGGTCCGCACCGACCCGCGCGCCTCGCCGACGGGCTTCCCGTTCAAGGTCGTGTCCCTGCCCGGCACGCAGTCGCAGGACGCGGTGCACGCGGCCAGGCCGAAGCTGTGCGACGTGGGGCACCTGCGCGTGCCGTTCGAGCGCGACGACGGGTCCCTGGGCTACCGGTGCCCGGGCGAGCCGCTCGACGCCTACCTGGAGAAGGGCGGGGCGGAGGCGGACACCGTGGGCCGCAAGTGCGTCTGCAACGCGCTGCTGGCCGGTGTCGGCCTCGGGCAGGTCCGCCGTGACGGGTACCGGGAGACCGCCCTGCTCACGCTGGGGTCGGACGTCGACGGCCCCGCCCGGATGCTGGCGCGGCACCCCGACGGGTGGACGTGCCGCGACGTGGTCGACTTCCTGCTCGGGGCGGGTGGGGCGGCCCCGGGTGCGGCCGCGGACCCGTCGTACGTCGACGACGCCACGGGGCCGAACACCTAGGATCGGCGCATGTCCCGCATCCTGTCGGCCGTCGCGTGGCCCTACGCGAACGGTCCCCGCCACATCGGTCACGTCGCCGGCTTCGGCATCCCCTCGGACGTCTTCAGCCGGTACATGCGCATGGCGGGGCACGACGTGCTCATGGTGTCGGGCACGGACGAGCACGGCACGCCGATCCTGGTGCAGGCCGACAAGGAGGGCGTCAGCGCGCAGGAGCTCGCGGACCGGTACAACCGCGTCATCGTCGAGGACCTCACGCAGCTCGGCCTGTCGTACGACCTGTTCACGCGCACCACGACCCGCAACCACTACGCGGTCGTGCAGGAGATGTTCCGCACGGTGCACAGGAACGGGTACATGGTCGAGCGGACCACGATGGGCGCGGTCAGCCCGTCGACCGGCCGCACGCTGCCGGACCGCTACATCGAGGGCACCTGCCCCATCTGCGGGTACGACGGCGCGCGCGGCGACCAGTGCGACAACTGCGGCAACCAGCTCGACGCGATCGAGCTGAAGAACCCCCGCAGCAGGATCAACGGCGAGACGCCGAGGTTCGTCGAGTCGAACCACTTCTTCCTCGACCTGCCGGCGTTCGTCGACGCGCTGGGCGACTGGCTGCGCGCGCGCGACGGCTGGCGGCCCAACGTCCTGAAGTTCTCGCTCAACCTGCTCGACGACGTGCGCCCGCGCGCCATGACGCGCGACATCGACTGGGGCATCCCCGTGCCGCTCGAGGGCTGGGAGGACAACCCGTCCAAGCGCCTGTACGTGTGGTTCGACGCGGTCATCGGGTACCTGTCGGCGTCGATCGAGTGGGCGCGCCGCAGCGGTGACCCCGACGCGTGGCGGCAGTGGTGGAACGACCCCGAGGCCCTGTCGTACTACTTCATGGGCAAGGACAACATCACGTTCCACTCGCAGATCTGGCCGGCGGAGCTGCTCGGGTACGACGGCAAGGGCGCGCGCGGCGGCGAGCCGGGTGCGTTCGGGTCCCTCAACCTGCCGACCGAGGTCGTGTCGAGCGAGTTCCTCAACGTCGAGGGCAAGCAGTTCTCGACGTCGCGCGGGGTCGTCATCCTGGTGCGCGACATGCTTGCGCGGTACCAGCCCGACGCGCTGCGCTACTACATCTCGGTCGCCGGCCCGGAGACGCAGGACGTCGACTTCACGTGGGCGGAGTTCAAGCGCCGCACCAACGACGAGCTGGTCGCGGGCTGGGGCAACCTGGTCAACCGGACCGCGAGCATGGTGCACAAGAACTTCGGTGAGATCCCGACGCCGGGCGAGCTGCAGCCGGTCGACGTCGAGCTGAACGCGCAGGTGGCCGCGGCCTTCGGGCGCGTCGGCGAGCTCGTGGGCGCACACCGGCAGCGGCAGGCGCTCCAGGAGGCCATGCGCGTGGTCACCGAGGCCAACCGGTACGTCTCGGAGACCGAGCCGTGGAAGCTGAAGACGGACCGTGACCGCCTGGCGACCGTGCTGCACACGACGACGCAGGCGGTCAGCGACCTCAACACGCTGCTCGCGCCGTTCCTGCCGCACAGCGCGCAGGCCGTGCACGAGGCGCTCGGCGGGACGGGCACGTTCTCGCCGCAGCCGCGGATCGAGGAGGTCGCCGACCTCGACGACGACAGCCGGCACTACCCGGTCATCACCGGCGACTACACGGCCGTGCGCGGGACGTGGCAGCCGCGGGCGGTCGTTCCGGGCACGCGGATCGACAAGCCGACGCCGGTCTTCACCAAGCTCGACGACGCGATCGTCGAGGAGGAGCTCGAGCGGCTCCGGCAGTCCTGACCGTGGGCCGCAGGTCCCGCGCGACCGGCTGGCCCGCGGCCCCGGAGCCGCTGCCGTCGCCCGTCGTCGACAACCACACGCACCTGGAGTCGGTGGTCGGGTGGCGGGCCGACGGCTGGGACCCCGCCGACGCGGCCGCCCACCCCGACCTCGCCGCGCATCTGGAGCGCGCGGCGCAGGTCGGGGTGACGCGCATGGTGCAGGTCGGGTGCGACCTCGACGCGCTCGCGTGGACGGACGCGGCCGTGCGCGCGCACCCCGCGCTGCTCGGCGCCGTGGCCATCCACCCCAACGAGGCCGTGCTGCACGCGGGCGTGCACGAGGTCGCGCCCGACGGGCTCGACCCCGACCCGCAGCCACGGCACGACGTGCCGCTGGACGACGCGATCGCGGCCGTCGCGGCCGTCGCGGCCCGCAACCCGCGCGTGCGGGCGATCGGCGAGACGGGGCTGGACCACTTCCGCGCGGGGGAGCGCGGGCGCGCGGTGCAGCGCGAGGCGTTCCGTGCGCACGTCGCGCTCGCCAAGGAGCTCGGCCTGGCGCTGCAGATCCACGACAGGGACGCGCACGCCGAGGTCGTCGAGGTCCTGCTGGCCGACGGCGCGCCCGAGCGCACGGTCTTCCACTGCTTCTCCGGGGACGCGGGCCTCGCGCGCGTCGCGGCCGAGCACGGCTGGTACTGCTCGTTCGCCGGGCCGGTGTCGTTCCCCGCCAACGAGGCCCTGCGCGACGCCCTGCGCGTCCTGCCCGCCTCGCTCGTGCTGGTGGAGACCGACGCCCCGTACCTCACGGTCCACCCGCTGCGCGGGCGACCGAACTCGCCGTACCTCCTGCCGGGGACCCTGCGCGCGGTCGCCGAGGCGACCGGGAGGTCGCTGGCAGACGTCTGCGCGCAGGTCAGCGCCGTGTCGCAGGCGGTCTACGGCGACTGGTGAGCCCGTCACGGCCCCGGTCACGGCAGGGCTCCCGGCTGGTGGCGAGGGTCACGGGTCGGTTACGGTTCGTGCGGTGCTCTGCGGCGTGCGCGGTCAAGCGCGCGGCGCGGGATGCCGATGAGAGCTTCAGGGCAGCGTCCCTCCCGCCGACCCGAAGGACACCGTGACCGGTCACCCGCAGGTACCGGGCCGCCGCGCCGCACGCGCGCGCGACCGGGCCGCACGCACCGCCGCCCAGGCGGTCGTGCTCGCGCTCGTCGTGGGGGGCACCAGCGCGTTCGCCGCGATGCACAAGGACGTGACCGTCGACGTCGACGGCACGGAGGTGCAGGTCCAGACGTTCGGGCGGACGGTCGCCGACGTGCTCGCCGCGGGACGCATCGAGGTCGCCGAGGGCGACCTCGTGGCGCCGGGGCTCGACCAGACGATCAGCCGGACCGGGCAGGTCGTCGTGCGGCACGGGCGCGAGATCGAGGTCGAGGTCGACGGGCGCGAGCAGAAGGTCTGGACGACGGCGCTGACCGTGGGCGAGGCCGTCGAGGAGCTGGGTCTGCGCGACGGCGTGCGGCTGTCCGCCTCGCGCTCGGCCGAGGTCGGCCGCGACGTGCTGCGCGTCTCGACGCAGAAGACCGTGCACCTGGTGGTCGACGGGCAGGTCATCGACGGGGTGACGAGCGCGTCGACCGTGCGGGACGCGCTGCGCGAGATCGGGCTGGTGCTCGAGGAGGCCGACCAGGTGTCGGTGCCGCTCGACGCGGCGGCCGTCGACGGGCTCGTCGTCATGGTGACGCGCGCGGCGACGTCGGGCGAGACCGTCACGGAGGCGGTGCCGTTCGCCGTGCAGGAGATCGAGGACGCGACGCTCGTCAAGGGCAACCGCGTCGTCAAGACCACGGGCCGCGCGGGCCAGCGCACCACGACGTACGCGCTCGACGTGGTCGGCGGCGTGGTCGTCGGCCGCACGGTCCTCGCGTCGGTCGTGACCGTCCCGCCCGTCGACCAGGTGGTCCGCGTCGGCACCGCCGAGCTGCCGAACCCGTCGTCGGTCGCCGTCGAGCCGGGCACCGCGCAGGCCATGGGCAAGGAGATGGCCGCGGCGCGCGGCTGGGGCGACGACCAGTTCGCCTGCCTCCTGGCGCTGTGGAACAAGGAGAGCGGCTGGCGCTGGAACGCCGAGAACAAGTCCTCCGGGGCCTACGGCATCCCGCAGTCGCTGCCCGGTTCGAAGATGGCGTCGGTCGCCGACGACTGGCGCACCAACCCGGCCACGCAGATCACGTGGGGGCTGAACTACATCGCCGGGCGGTACGGCAACCCCTGCGGCGCGTGGGCCCACTCGCAGGCCAAGAACTGGTACTGACCTGCGTCGTCGCCGTCGGCGTCCGGCACGCCCCGGTGTCGAGCGTGCCGTGACGTGACGTTCGTCTCGTTCCGCAGGGGTTGGACGGCAGGTCTCGATTCCGTTACGGTCGCGTGTCGCTATTGACCGGACAGGCGCTCGCGCCGTCCGGGCGACACCCGGCCGGAGGCTCCTGCACCCGGCCGTGACCGCCGGATCGGGGATCCTCCGTGGCGGACGCCACCGGCAGCCCCACCGCCGCTCGGCGCCCTCCGCTCCCCGTGCCCGGGCACGACGACGGCTGGAGCCTCGTGCAGAACTCGACCCGCCCCACCGGTCCGACCACCCCGGCGGCCCCGACCGCCACCACCTCGCTCTCCCACACCGGACCGGAGTCGGGTCCCACGACCGCCGCCCGTCGTCTGCGCTGGCCCCTCGTGGCCGCCGGCACCGCCGCGCTCGTCGTCGCCGCGGGCGGCGTCGCCTACGCGCAGGCCCACAAGACCGTCGCGCTCGACGTCGACGGCGAGATCACCCGCGTCTCCACGTTCGCCGGCTCCGTCGAGGGTCTGCTCACGGACCACGAGGTCGAGGTGGGCGCACGCGACACCGTCTCGCACACCGGCCCGCTTTCCGACGGTGCCGAGATCGTGGTGCGGCATGCCACCGCTCTCGTGGTGGACGTCGACGGCACCCGCCAGGTCGTCTGGACGACGGCGCTGAGCGCCGACGAGGCGCTGGAGTCGTTGTCCGACCGCGCCGCGACCGTGGCGCTCGTCGCGTCCCGCTCCGCCGAGCGCGCCGAGCTGCCGCTCGACCTCGCGCTGCGCGGCCGTGCCGAGGTCCTGGTCGACGGCGCCGTGCTGCCCGTCCCCGACGCGGACGCCACGGTGGCTACTGTCCTCGACGAGCTCGCGGTCGCGCTGCAGCCGCTCGACCGCGTGCACGTGCAGCAGAGCGCCGCGGGCGTCGTGCAGGTCGTCGTCCGGCGCGTCGTCGAGCAGGACGTCGCGACGACGTCGGAGGTGCCGTTCACGTCGCGCACCGAGGACGACGCGTCGCGCTACGTCGGCCAGAAGACCGTCGCCCAGGCCGGCGTGCCCGGTGTGCGCACCGTCGTCGAGCGCGTCACCACGGTGGACGGTGTCGAGGAGGCCCGTGTGCCCGTCAGCGACGGCATCACGCAGGCCCCCGTCGAGGAGGTCGTGCGCGTGGGCACCAAGCCACGGCCCGTCGTCGCGGCGGCACCGGCGTCCGGCGCGTCGGCCGCGGCCGGCCCGATCGCCGCCGGCGGCAGCGCCGACTCGCTCAACTGGGCCGCGCTGGCGAAGTGCGAGTCCGGCGGCCGTGTCGACGTCGTGTCGTCCACCGGCAAGTACCACGGGCTCTACCAGTTCTCGGTGTCGACGTGGCAGTCGGTCGGCGGTGCCGGCCTGCCGTCGCAGGCATCGGCCGAGGAGCAGACGGCGCGCGCGAAGATGCTCTACAACCGCTCGGGCGCCGGCCAGTGGCCCCACTGCGGCAAGTACCTCTTCAGCTGACCACCCCCTCCTGAGGGACTCGCGGGAGAGCGACCCCGTCGTGACCGGGTCGCTCTCCCGCGAGGCAGGCGGGGGTGTGCGTGCCGTGGGCGGGGGTCTCGTAGGCTCGGGGGTCATGTCGGACGTGACGCTGCTCGGGCCCGCGGAGATCCGGGCGCTCGCGGAGCGCGCCGGCGTGCGCCCCACCAAGACCCTCGGGCAGAACTTCGTGCTCGACGCGGGCACGGTGCGCAAGATCGTGCGGCAGGCCGACGTGGTCGCCGGCGAGCGCGTCGTCGAGGTGGGGCCCGGGCTCGGGTCGCTCACCCTGGGGCTCCTCGAGGCGGACGTCGACGTCGTCGCCGTCGAGATCGACCCCGTGCTGGCCGCGCTGCTGCCGCAGACGGTCGCCGCGCACGTGCCGGGGCTCGCGGTCGACCCGCACGCGGGCACCGAGAACACCGACGCGCGCACGGTCGTCCTGCGCGACACCGCCGGCCGCGCGCGCCTGACCGTGGTCACCCAGGACGCGCTGACGGTGACCGCGCTGCCCGGCCCACCGCCCACGGCTCTCGTCGCGAACCTGCCGTACAACGTGTCCGTCCCGGTGCTGCTGACGTTCCTCGAGCGGTTCGACACGCTCGAGCGCGGGCTCGTCATGGTGCAGGCCGAGGTGGCCGACCGGCTCGCGGCACCACCGGGCAGCCGCACCTACGGCGTGCCGTCCGCCAAGGTCGCCTGGTACGCCTCCGCGCGGCGCACGGCGACCGTCGGGCGCGCCGTGTTCTGGCCGGCGCCGCACGTGGACTCGGCACTGGTCCGCCTCGACCGGCGCGCGCACCCGGCGGCCGGCGTGCCGCGGCAGGAGGTCTTCGCGGTCGTCGACGCCGCGTTCGCGCAGCGCCGCAAGATGCTGCGGTCGGCGCTCGCCGGCCTCGCCGGCTCGTCGGCAGCGGCCGAGGACGCCGTGCGCGCCGCCGGGCTCGACCCGCAGGTGCGCGGCGAGCAGGTCGACGTCGTGGGGTTCGCGCGCATCGCCGAGGCCCTGCACGCCGCGCGGCCGGGCACGCCCGGACCTGGCACAGTGGCACCGTGACCCTGACCCCCCTGGAGGACCTGCCCGAGCGTGCGGTCCGCGTGCGCGCCCCCGGAAAGGTCAACCTGTCGCTGCGCGTGGGGGCGCGTGCGAGCGACGGCTACCACCCGCTGTCGACCGTCTTCCAGGCGGTGTCGATCTATGAGGAGGTCGTCGCGACTCCCGCGGACGACTTCGGCGTGAGCGCCAGCGGGCCGCAGTCCGACGCGGTGCCGACCGACGAGAGCAACCTCGCGCTGCGCGCGGCCCGCGCGGTCGCCGAGCGCGCGGGCGTCGACGACGGTGTCCACCTGCACCTCGTCAAGGGTGTGCCGGTCGCCGGCGGCATGGCCGGCGGGTCCGCCGACGCCGCTGCCGCGCTCGTCGCGTGCGACGCGCTGTGGGGCACCGGGCTCTCGCGCGACGAGCTCCTCGAGCTCGCCGCCGGGCTCGGGTCCGACGTGCCGTTCTCGCTGGTGGGCCACACCGCGGTCGGGCAGGGGCGGGGGCACCTGCTGACGCCGGCGCTGAGCCGCGGGGAGTTCCACTGGGCGTTCGCCGTGCAGGACCGCGGCCTGTCGACAGCCGCCGTCTACCGGGCGTTCGACGAGATCCGCCACCCCGACGGCCCCCTCGACGACGACCAGGACGTGCCGCTCATGCAGGCGTTGCTGGCGGGTGACCCGGCTGCCCTGGGGGCCGCGCTGCACAACGACCTCGAGGCCGCCGCGATCGAGCTCGACCCGGGCCTGACGGAGCCGCTGGCGGTGGCGACCGACGCCGGCGCGCTCGGCGTCGTCGTCTCGGGCTCCGGGCCGACGGTCGCCGCGTTGGCCCGCAGCCGCAAGCACGCGCTCGCGGTCGCCGCGGCCTTCACGGCCTCGGGGGTCGCCGACCGCGTCCTCACCGCGACCGGGCCCGTCGCCGGGGCCCGCGTCGTCGCGTCGGAGTGAGCGTGCGCGGGCTCCTGCGGGGCGTCGCCGCGCGTGTCGTGCCCGACGAGCAGGCGCCGACGGGTCCCGCGGCCGAGCGCGCGGCCGACGGCGGGCCGGTGGGTCGCGACGTCGCGGTCGTGGGTCCCGTGCCGGTGGTCGTGGCGGCCGACCCCGACGAGCCCGGCTGGGTGCGGCCCGGGCCGAGCTCGGACGTGCTGCGGTGGGACGTGCTGCTCGCCGTGGCCCTGTGCCTGGGCGGGCTGCTGTCGATGGCGCTCTCGCGGCTCACGGGCATGCTGTACGAGGAGCCCGCCGAGGGCTGGGTGTCGGCGCTGATGATCGCGGCCGTGACGCTGCCGCTCGCGGTGCGCCGCCGCTGGCCGAGCGCGGCGCTGCTGGTGGTGGCCGCGGCGTTCGTCGGGTCGCAGCTGCTGTACGTGCCGGAGACGTTGATCTCGAACATCGCGCTGTTCTGCGCGATGTACACGGTGGGCGCGTGGGAGACCGACCGGCGCCGTGGCACGGTGGCCCGCGCCGTCGTCGTCGCCGGGATGATCGTGTGGCTCCTCGTCGCGATGTTCCGCGCGGCCACCGACCCCGAGTTGGCCGCGGAGATCGCGGAGGAGTTCCCCGAGCAGGTCGGGGCGATCTCCCCGCTCGTGGCGGCCTGGTTGGTGCAGCTGCTCACCAACGTCCTGTACTTCGCGGGCGCCTGGTTCTTCGGTGCGCACGCGTGGCGCTCGGCGCGGGAGCGCGCGCGCACCGCGTGGCGCACGCACCTGCTGGTGCTCGAGCGGCGCCGCGCCGAGGAGCAGGCGGTCGCGCTCGAGCGGCTGCGCCTGGCGCGCGAGCTGCACGACGCGGTCGCCCACCACGTCTCCCTCATCGGCGTGCAGGCGGCCGCCGCGCGCACGGTCCTGGGCTCCGACACAGAGCGCGCTGCGCAGGCCCTCGGGCACGTCGAGGACGCGGCGCGCGAGGCGGTGAGCGAGCTGCACGGGATCCTCGGCATGCTGCGCGACGGCAGTGACGCGGCACGCGGTGCCGCGGCGGTGCCGGAGGAGCCCGTCACCGCGCTCGACGTGGGACGCCTGCCGGAGCTCGTCGCGCAGGCGCGCACCGCGGGGCTGGAGGTCTCGTACCGCGAGGTGGGCGAGCCGCGCCGGCTGCCGCCGCTCGCGTCGCTGCACCTGTACCGGATCGCGCAGGAGGCGCTCACCAACACGCGCAAGCACGCCGGCCCGGGCGTGCGGGCGGACGTGCGGCTGCGGTGGCTGCCCGGCGCGGTGGAGCTCGAGGTGTCGGACGACGGGGGTGCGGGCCGCCGGCCCGGGCCCGTCCCGTCCGGTGGCATGGGGCTGGTCGGGATGCGGGAGCGGGTCGCCGCGGAGGGCGGCACGTTCGAGGCGGCGCGCCGCCGCGCGGGCGGCTTCGTGGTCCGCGCGCGGCTGCCGCTGCCCGGTGACGACGCGAGCGACGACGACGCGGCGGCCGCCGCGCGCGGGACGGAGGACGAGACATGACGGCGACCGTCCGGGTCGTGCTGGTGGACGACCAGGCGCTGCTGCGCGCGGGGATCGCGACGATCCTGTCGGCGCACCCCGGCATCGACGTCGTCGGGGAGGCCGGCACCGGTGCGCAGGCGC
Source organism: Cellulomonas flavigena DSM 20109 (assembly GCF_000092865.1). Lineage (GTDB taxonomy): Bacteria > Actinomycetota > Actinomycetes > Actinomycetales > Cellulomonadaceae > Cellulomonas > Cellulomonas flavigena. The sequence goes on from NC_014151.1 coordinate 934,824, forward strand.
TCGACGTCGTCCGCGCGACGCGCCCCGACGTCGTCTGCATGGACGTGCAGATGCCGGACATGGACGGCCTGGAGGCGACCCGTCGCATCGTGGCCGACCCGGGGCTGCACGCGGCGGTCGTCGTGCTGACGACGTTCAACCGCGAGGACTACCTCGTCGAGGCGCTGCACGCGGGTGCGGTGGGGTACCTGCTGAAGACGTCGCGGCCGGAGCAGCTCACCGAGGCCGTCCTGAGCGCCGCCGCAGGGGAGGGCCTGCTGTCGCCCGAGGTCACGCGGGCCGTCATCGCGCGCGCCGTGGCCGAGAGGCGTCCCGCGCGGCCCGCGCCGCAGCCCGTCGTCCCGCTCACCGAGCGCGAGCAGGACGTCCTCGCGCTCGTCGCGCGCGGCCTCAACAACGACGAGATCGCCGCCGAGCTCGTCGTGAGCCGTGCGACCGTCAAGACCCACGTGTCGAACCTGCTGGCCAAGCTCGGTCTGCGCGACCGCGTGCAGGCCGTCGTGTACGCGCACGAGCACGGGCTGACGGGCTGACGCCGGGCCGCGTCTCCGTCCCGGGACGGAGACCCGGGATCGGCCGAGGGCCCGAGGTGCGGGGCGCCGGCGGCGCCTACGGTCGTGACCAGGACGTCCGGGGGCCACCCGGACGGTGTCACGAAGGAGGGGACGATGCTCGAGCTGCGCGGGATCAGCCGGTCGTTCGGCGACCGACTCGTGCTCGACGACGTGAGCTTCACCGTCGGGCGCGGCCGCCTCACCGGGTTCGTCGGGGGGAACGGCGCCGGCAAGACCACGGCGATGCGGATCGTCCTCGGCGTGCTCGCCGCCCACGCGGGCCGCGTGACGATCGACGGTGAGCCCGTGACCGGGCCGCAGCGCTCCCGCTTCGGCTACATGCCGGAGGAGCGCGGCTTGTACCCCAAGATGCAGCTCGTCGAGCACCTGACGTACCTCGCGCGGCTGCACGGCTTCGAGAAGCGGGCCGCGACCGACCGCGCCGAGGCCCTCGTCGAGCGGCTGGGCCTGGCCGCGCGCGCCACGGACCCCGTCGAGAGCCTGTCGCTGGGCAACCAGCAGCGCGCGCAGGTCGCCGCGGCCCTCGTGCACGACCCCGAGGTGCTCGTGCTCGACGAGCCGTTCTCGGGCCTCGACCCCATGGCGGTGGAGGTCGTGCAGGGCGTGCTCGCCGAGCGCGCCGCGCAGGGCGTGCCGGTGCTGTTCTCCTCGCACCAGCTGGACGTCGTCGAGCGGCTGTGCGACGACCTCGTCATCATCGCGGGCGGGAAGGTCTGCGCCGCGGGCACCCGCGAGGACCTGCGCCGCCGGTACGGCGCCGAGCGCCACGAGATCGTCGCCGAGGACGACATGGGCTGGCTGCGCGACGTGCCCGACGTGCGCGTCGACGAGCTCGCGGGCGGCAGTGCCGTGTTCGAGGCGTCGCAGGACGTCGCGCAGCACGTGCTCACGGCCGCCCTCGCACGCGGCCCCGTCCGCGCCTTCACCCCGCTGCGCCCGACGCTCGCGGAGATCTTCCGCGACGTCGTCACCGACGAGCCCGCCCTCGAGGAGGTGGCCCGATGACCGCCCGACCCCCTGCCCCCGTGTCGCTGGGGCGCGCGACGATGCTCGTCGCCGAGCGTGAGATCACGTCGCAGGTCCGGACGAGGTCCTTCCTGGTGTCGACCGCGATCCTGCTCGTCGGCGTCCTCGCCGCGATCGTGGTCAGCTCCGTGCTGTCCGGGCGCGACGAGGACGACGTGCCCGTCGCGGTCGTCGAGCAGGTCGCCGGCCTGGTGGCGGGCGCCGAGGGGATCGCACCGGTCGAGGTCACGGACCGCGATGCGGCCGAGCGGGCCGTGCGCGCCGGTGACGTCGACGCCGCGGTGGTGCCCGCCGAGGGGCCGCGCGGCCTCGAGGTGCTCGCGATGCAGGAGGCGCCCGCCGTGCTGCTCGAGGCCCTCACGGAGCGCCCCGACGTCGAGCTGCTCGACCCGGCGGCCGCCGAGGGGGCCGTGCGCTACGCCGTGACGTTCGGCTTCGGCTTCGTCTTCATGCTGTCCGCGATCGGGTTCGGCGCGACGATCGCGCAGAACACCGTGACGGAGAAGCAGACGCGCATCGTCGAGATCCTGCTGTCCGCGGTGCCGGCGCGTGCGCTGCTCGCGGGCAAGATCCTCGGCAACTCGGCGCTCGCGCTGGGCCAGACGGCGGCGATCGCCGCGGTGTCCGTGCTCGCACTGGTGGTGACGGGTCAGGAGGACGTGCTGACGATGGTCGGCATGCCGCTCGTGTGGTTCGTCGTGTTCTTCGCGCTCGGGTTCCTGCTGCTGGCCGCCATGTTCGCCGCGAGCGCGTCCCTGGTCTCCCGGATCGAGGACACGGGTGTCGTGCTGCAGCCGGTGATGTGGCTGACGATGCTGCCGTACTTCCTCATCGTGTTCTTCGACGACAACTCGGCGGTGACCACCGCGATGTCGTACGTGCCCTTCTCGGCGCCGGTCGGGATGCCCGTGCGGCTCTTCCTCGGCGAGGCGGCGTGGTGGGAGCCCCTGCTCTCGCTCGCGCTGCTGGCCGGTGCGTGCGCGCTCGTCGTCGGCGTCGCCGCGCGCATCTACGAGCGCTCGGTGCTGCGCATGGGTGCCCGCGTCAAGGTGGGCGAGGTGCTGCGCGGCGCCGCCGACTGAGGTCAGCTCGCCGGGCTCGCCGGGGCCCCCACGGCCACGGCGAGCCCGGCGCCGTGGAAGCAGGTCTGGGCCTCGAGGCTCATGACGTCGAACGGCACGCCGGCGAGCCCGCGGTCGACGAGGCGCTCGAGGCGGCGGGCGGTGAGGCGTCCGTCGACCAGCCGGGCCGCGGTCAGGCAGCGCACCGCGACCTCGTACGGGTCGGCGAGCAGGTCGGGGTTGGCCTGCTGGAGCGTGAAGAACGCCTCGATGCGCCGGGTCGTGCCGGTCGCGCACGCGTCGCCGGTCTCGAGGTACTCCAGGGTGTACCCGGGGTCGTCCGCACCGTCGGGGCGCTCGTGGGTGAGCTGGTACAGGCCGTTGAGGAGCTGCCGGGCGTCCACCTCGAAACCCGCGTCGGCCATGCAGCGCAGGTAGCGGGCCATCGCCTCGTCGTAGTCGGCCTGCTCGATCCGGCCGGTGTCGACGGCGCGCTGCAGCACGTCGCGCTCGAGGTCCGACAGGTCGTCGAGCGCGAGCTCGGCCTCGAGGAGCTCGGCGAGGCTGTCGGCGATCCGCGCGGGTCCGTGGCCCGGCGGGGTCGGCGCGCACGCCAGCAGCAGGGCGCCGCCGGCCAGCGCGACGGCGGCGGCGAGCGCGGTGGTGCGGGTGCGGCGGGGGGTCGTGCGGCGTGCGGTCATGGTGGCCTCCGTGGTCGTCTCCTGCGGGCCCTCCCAGGAGTACCCACGTCGTGGTGGGGCGGCGGTGAGGGACGTCCTCACCGCCGCCTCACCGGCGCCTGCGCCACACTGGCCCCGGGTGCCGCCGGGTGCCCGGGGCAGGGGGTGACGGGTGACGGCGCGGCTGCTGGTGGTCGAGGACGACGAGGACCTGCGGGTGACGCTCGACGAGGCGCTCACGCGCGAGGGCTACCGCGTGACGGCCGTCGCGGACGGCGCGCAGGCGCTCACCGCGGCGGGGCTGCAGGACGTCGACGTCGTGCTGCTCGACCGTGACCTGCCCGTGCTCGGCGGCGACGCGGTGTGCCGCGCGCTGGTCGCGGCGGGCCACCCGGCGCGGATCCTCATGCTGACGGCGGCCGCCGCGGTGTCCGACCGGGTGCGGGGCCTGGACCTCGGCGCCGACGACTACCTGCCCAAGCCGTTCGCGTACGCCGAGCTCTCCGCGCGGCTGCGTGCGCTGGTGCGTCGCGACCCCGTGACGGCGGACCGCGAGCCGGTGGTGACGGTGGGCGACGTGACGATCGACCGGGCCCGCCGCACCGCCGAGCGTGCCGGGCGGCCGCTGCGGCTGACGCCCAAGGAGCTCGACGTGCTCGACGCCCTCGTGCGCGCCGACGGGGAGTTCCGCACGGTCGAGCAGCTCCTCGACACGGTCTGGGAGGACCCCGACGAGCGCACCCGCGGGGTCGTCAAGGTCGTGGTGTACCAGCTGCGCCGCAAGCTCGGGTTCCCGGGGGTCGTCGGGTACGAGCCCGGCTTCGGCTACCGGATCGACGTGCGCGGGTGAGGCGCTGGCCGGTGCGGGCGCGGCTCGCGGTGCTGGTCGCGCTCGTGGCGACGGCCGCGGGGGTGGGCGTGCTGCTCGCGCAGTACCTCGTGGTGGCGCACCTGCTGGACGCGCAGGTCCGCACCGTCGCGGTGGGCTCGGGGGACGTCACGGGCGTCGTGGTGGGGGTGCGGGACACCGTGCTGGGCGGGGCGCTCGCGTGGAGCCTGGCGATCGTCGGGGTGTGCGCACTGCTCGCGGCCGTCGCCGGCTGGTGGTCGGCGGGCCGCTCGCTGTCGCGGCTGCGCGACGTCACGCGGCTCGCGCGCGCGACGTCGGAGCGCGACCTCCACGCGCGGCTGGACCTGCCCGGACCCGACGACGAGATCAAGGAGCTGGGCGACACGATCGACGCCATGCTCGCGCGGCTCCAGCGCGGCTTCGAGGACCGCGAGCGCTTCGTCGCCGACGCGTCGCACGAGCTGCGCACGCCGCTGGCCGCGACCCGCGCGGCGCTGGAGGCGCCGCTCGCGCAGGGGCGGTTCCCGGACGACGTCGTGCCGGACGTGCGGCGCGCGTTGGCGGCCAACGCGCGCAGCGCGGCGCTCGTGGCGGCGCTGCTCCAGCTCGCGCGCGGTGAGGTGGACCCGGTGGCCTGCGAGGTGGTGGACCTGGCGGGCACGGTCGAGGCGGTGCTCGACGGGTACGCGGAGCGCGTCGCGGGGCGGGGCCTCGCGGTGACGGTCGACCTGGCGCCGTCGGTCGTGCGCGGCGACGAGACGCTGCTCGCGCGTGCTGTCGACAACGTGCTCGACAACGCCACGCGGTACACCCCGGCGGGCGGGCGCGTGCGCGTGCGCGTGGGGACGACGGACGGGCGCGCGCGTCTCGACGTCGTCAACGACGGCCCCACCCTCACCCCGCAGGAGGCTGCGCGGCTGCTGGAGCCGTTCCACCGCGGGGGTGCCACGGGTGCGGGCGGGCACGGGCTGGGGCTGGCGATCGTCCGGAGCATCGCGGTGGGTCACCGCGGTGGTGCGGAGGTGGCCCCCGCCGGCCCCGGTGCCGTGCGCACGACCGTGACGCTGCCGCTCGCGGACCGCTGACGCCGCCGGGTCGCGGCTGTGGCAGTGTCGGGGGCAGGCGCGGGCCGTCGTCCGCGCACCGACGACCAGGAAGACGTACCGATGACCGACGTGATCTCGTCCCGCTCGGACCCGCAGGTCCAGCGGATCGACGACCTCGTGCGCCGCCCGCGCGCGGCCACGAAGACCCTCCTCGTGGAGGACCCCGAACCACTGACGCACGCGCTCGGCGCGGGTCTCGAGGTGCTCGGCGTGTACGCGCTCGAGGGTGCGGACGTGGGCCCCGGGCTGGGGGCCGCCGCCCGGACGCGCGGCGTCGCGATCCAGGAGGTGGCGCCCGCGGTGTGGAACGAGCTGTTCCGCGGCGAGCGCAAGCCCGACGTCGTGGGCGTCGCGCGGACCCCGCGCCCGACCAGCCTCGCGGACCTCGCGGGCCGGCCGGGGGACGTCGTGGTGCTCGACGGCGTGCGGATCGTGGGCAACGTCGGCGCGGCGGTGCGCACGGCGTACGCGCTGGGCGCGGCGGGCGTCGTGCTGGTCGACAGCGACCTCGCGCACCCGCTGGACCGCCGCGTGGTGCGCGCGAGCCGCGGCTACGTCTTCTCGCTCCCGGTGGTGCTCGCCACGCGCGAGGAGGCCACCGCGGCGCTGCGGGAGCTCGACGTGCCGCTGGTGGCGTTCGAGGCGGCCGGCGAGCTCGGCACGGGGGACCTGGCGGCGCTGGGGGAGCGGCTCGCGCTGGTCTTCGGCAGCGAGAAGCGCGGGGCGTCGGCGGAGCTGACGGCCGGGGCGCGGACGGTGTCGATCCCGATGCGCACGGCCGCGGACTCGCTCAACGTGTCGGTGGCGGTCGGGATCGCGCTGGGGGCCCGGGCCGTGCGCAACCTCGCGTCCTGACGCGTCGCGCGGGGGCCTTGACGCGGTGACCACGACGGACAACACTTAAGCAATCGCCTAAGTGTTGTCCGTCGTCGCGTCCCCCGGAGGTCACCATGAGCACCGTCGCCGCACCCCGCTCGGTCGTCCACTCGACCTTCGTCGTCGAGCGCGCGTTCGACGTCCCCGTCGCGCGCGTCTGGCAGGCCTTCGCCGACCCCGTGCAGAAGCACGAGTGGTTCGGCACCAGCGACGCCTGGGACACCCTCGAGGACACCGACGACTTCCGCGTCGGCGGCACCGCCGTCAGCGAGGGCGAGTTCCACGGTGGTCCCCTCAGCCGCTACGTGGCGACGTACACCGACATCGTCGACGAGCAGCGCGTCGTGCTCACGTACGACATGTGGCTCGACGGCGTACACATCTCCACGTCGGTGGCGACCTACGAGCTCACCGCCGACGGCCCCGACCGCACCTCCCTGCGCTACACCGAGCAGGGCACCCACCTCGACGGCCTCGACGACCCGGCCGGCCGCGAGCAGGGCATGCGCGGCATCTTCGACACCCTGGCGGCGTACCTGGCAGGCTGAGGCCCTCATGCCCCACCTGCTCGGCGCCGACCGCGTCCACCTCACCCTCGGTACCCGCACCCTCCTCGACGGCGTCAGCCTCGGGGTCGACGACGGCCAGCGCATCGGCGTCGTCGGGCCCAACGGCGCGGGCAAGTCCACGCTGCTGCGCGTCCTCGCGGGCCGCCAGGAGCCCGACTCCGGCCGCGTCACGCGCGCCGGCGGCACGCGCGTCGCGCTGCTCGACCAGCGCGACGAGCTCATGACGGGCACCGTGCTCGACGCGGTGCACGGCGACGCCGACGCGCACGAGTGGGCGTCCGACGCCCGGATCCGCACGGTGCACGCCGGCCTGCTGGCCGACGTCGCGCTCGACGCCCGCCTCGACGAGCTGTCCGGCGGCCAGCGGCGGCGCGTCGCGCTCGCGGCGCTGCTCGTGCGCGACGACGAGGTGCTCGTGCTCGACGAGCCGACCAACCACCTCGACGTCGAGGGCGTCGCGTGGCTCGCGTCGTACCTCGTCGAGCGGTACGCGCGCAGCAACGGTGCGCTCGTCGTCGTGACGCACGACCGCTGGTTCCTCGACGCCGTGTGCACGCGCACCTGGGAGGTCCACGACGGTGTCGTCGACCAGTACGACGGCGGGTACGCCGCCTACGTGCTCGCGCGGGCCGAGCGTGCGCAGCAGGCGGCGACCACCGAGGCCAAGCGGCAGAACCTGCTGCGCAAGGAGCTCGCGTGGCTGCGCCGGGGAGCGCCCGCGCGCACGTCCAAGCCCAAGTTCCGCATCGACGCGGCCACCGCGCTGATCGCCGACGAGCCGCCGCCGCGCGACTCGCTCGCGCTCGCCCGCACGGCCACGGCCCGGCTCGGCAAGGACGTGCTCGACCTCGAGGACGTCACCTACACGCTGCCCGACGGCCGCGTGCTGCTCGACGACGTGACGTGGCGGCTCGGCCCGGGGGACCGGTACGGCGTCGTCGGCGTCAACGGCGCCGGCAAGTCGACGCTGCTGCGGCTGCTCACCGGCCGCGCGCAGCCCACGTCCGGGCGCGTCAAGCGGGGGAAGACCGTGCAGGTCGCCGAGCTGCGGCAGGACGTCGAGGACCTCGACGAGGTCGCCGACCTGCGCGTCGTCGAGGCCGTCGAGCGCGAGAAGAGCACGGTCGTCGTCGGTGGCAAGGAGCTCACCGCGAGCCAGCTGGTCGAGCGGCTCGGGTTCACGCGCGAGCGCGCCCGGACCCCCGTGCGGGACCTGTCCGGCGGGGAGCGCCGCCGTCTGCAGCTGCTGCGGCTGCTCGTCGCCGAGCCCAACGTGCTGCTGCTCGACGAGCCCACCAACGACCTCGACACCGACACGCTCGCCGCCGTCGAGGACCTGCTCGACGGCTGGCCCGGCACGCTCGTCGTCGTCTCGCACGACCGGTACCTGCTCGAGCGCGTGTGCGACCGGCAGGTCGCGCTGCTCGGCGACGGGCGGCTGCGTGACCTGCCGGGCGGGATCGAGGAGTACCTCGAGCGGCGGGCCGCCGCGCTCGCGGGCGGGCCCGGCGCGTCCGGTGTCGGCGCCGCGGCTGCGGCGGCCGAGGCCGGTGACGCTCCGACGGTCGTCGAGGCGTCCTCGCCGCCCGCGCCCTCGGCCGCCGAGGTGCGCGCCGCCCGCAAGGAGGTGCAGCGCATCGAACGTCGGCTCGAGAGGATCGCCGCGCTCGAGTCGGACCTCCACGACCGCATGGCCGCCCAGGCCACCGACCACCAGGCGGTCCTCGCGCTGGACGCCGAGCTGCGTGCGCTCGCCGCCGAGCGTGAGGAGCTCGAGGTCGCGTGGCTCGAGGCCGCCGAGACCGCGGGCTGAGCCGTGACGCCGGGCGGGACGGTGCCGAGCGGCACCGCCGACCTCGACGCGCTGTTCCACGCGCTGTCCGATGCGACGCGCCGGGCGATCGTCGAGCGGCTCACGCACGGGGCCGCGTCGGTGAGCACGCTCGCGGAGCCGTTCGCGATGTCGCTGCCGTCGGTCGTGCAGCACCTGGGCGTGCTGGAGCGTGCGGGCGTCGTGGAGTCCGAGAAGACGGGCCGCGTGCGCACGTACCGCCTGGTGCCGGACGCCACGGCACCGGCGCGCGCGTGGCTGGGTCGGCACCGGCTGCCGGCGGAGCAGCGGCTGGACCGTCTCGCGGAGCACCTCGCCGGCGCGCCGGACGCCTGACGCGGCGCACCCGTCGGGTCGTGGTCAGGCGGTGCGGCGCGGCAGCGCCCCTGCGGCGACGGTGTGCGTCCCCACCTGCAGCACGAGCAGGCCGAGGACCGCGAGCAACGGGCCCGTCCAGCCGCCCGACGCGGTGTGCAGCGCGCCCAGCACGCTCGGCGTCACCGCCGCCACCGAGTACCCCACGGTCTGCACCGTCGCGGACATCCGCCGCACGTCGGCCGGGGAACCCGCCGCCGCGGCAGCCACGGTGAACAGCAGGACGAAGTTCGCCCCCTGGGCGAGCCCCGCGAGCGTCGCCCACACCGCCCAGCCGCCCGGCGCGAGCAGCAGACCCACCGGCAGCGACAGCCAGCACGCCGCGACGCCCACGACCACGACCCGCGGCGGCACCCGGCGGGCGAGCACGAACGGCGCGAGCACGCTGCCCAGCACGCCGAGGACCTGGAACAGGGACGCCGCGGCGCCGGCGGCCGCGCGGCCCAGTCCCGCGTCGTCGTGCAGCACCGACGGCAGCCACGTCGTCGCGCCGTAGTACGACGACGCCTGCCCGACGAACGCCGCGCACAGCAGCCAGGTCACGGGCCGGCGCAGCACGTGCACCGCGGGCCCGGTCGCGACCGTCCCGGGGACGCTCGTCGGCGCGGCGGGCGGCCCGTCCACGCCTGCGTGCACGCGCGCCCAGACGGCCAGCGCCACCACGGCCAGCGCGCCCCAGGACGCCAGCGCCCACCGCCACCCCATGAGCGACGCGAGCGGTGCGGTCCCGAGGGTCGTCAGTGCGGCCCCGGCGTTCATGACGGCCGAGAACAGCCCCATCGCACGCGGCACCTGCGTGGGGAAGTCACGTGCGACCACCGTCGGCACGCCGACGTTGCCGACCGTGACCGCAGCGCCGATCACCAGCATCCCCGCGAACGCGCCCGGGACGCCGCCGAAGGACCGCAGCAGCGTCCCGGCGAGGATCGCCACCAGCGTGGCCGCCAGCATCCGCGTCGTCCCGGCTCGCGCGAGCGCGACCGCTGCCACCGGCGTGAGCGCCGCGAAGCAGAGCACGGGAACCCCGGTGAGCAGTCCCACGGCGGCGGGCGTCAGCGCCAGGTCGGCGCCGACGTCCTCCACGACGGGCGCGAGCGCGGTGATCGGCCCGCGCAGGTTGAGCGCGACGAGCAGCAGCGCCGCCAGCAGGACCCCGCCGCGCGCGTGGCGGGCGGTCACGCCGTCACGACGCGTCGAACAGGGTGAGCACGTCGCGCAGCAGCTCGGCGAGGCGCTCGCGGTCCGCCTCCGGCAGGTCGCCGATCAGGTCGCGCTCGACGGCGAGCAGGGCGCTGAACGCCTCGTCGACGCGTCGCAGGCCTGCGGGCGTCAGCTGCACGAGGACGCCGCGGCGGTCGTCCGGGGAGGGCATGCGCTCGACCAGTCCCTGCTCGGCGAGGCGGTCGATGCGGTTGGTCATGGTGCCGCTGGTGACCAGGGTCTGGGTGAGCAGCGCACCGGGGGACAGCCGGTAGGGCTCGCCGGCGCGGCGCAGCGCCGCGAGCACGTCGAACTCCCACGTCTCCAGGTCGTGCCGCGCGAACGTGGCGCGGCGCGCGAGGTCGAGGTGGCGCGCGAGCCGGCTGACGCGCGAGAGCACGGTCAGGGGCCGCACGTCCAGGTCCGGGCGCTCGCGCTGCCACGCGAGGACGATGCGGTCGACCTCGTCGCGGGGCGGGCGGCCGGTGTCGGTCTCGGCCATGGGCGTCAGGTTAGTCGACGTCGAGACGTTTCCAGGCGGTCCGACGCGGGCGAGCCGGGCCCAGGATGACGCGCGTGGCCTGCGACGATGCGCTGCGCGCGGTCGCAGCGGGTGAGATCGGGGCGCCGTGGGCACTTTGGGGGAGACTGGGCGCTACTGTGCCGCGTGTCAGGCCCCGGCCGGTCCACGGCCCGGGTCCGCAGCACCCTGAGCCGGAGGACCACCGTGGGATTCATCAAGGCATTCGCCGGGGCGATCGGCGGCACGCTCGCCGACCAGTGGAAGGACTTCCTCACGCCCCCGGACGGCCTCGCGCCGACGGCGGCGATCTTCCCCGCGGTGCCGCGCGGGCAGAACGCCGGCCGCGGGTCGAACACCAAGGCGTCCGAGAACATCATCACCAACGGCAGCCGCATCGTCGTGCCCGAGGGCGTCGCGCTGCTGACGTTCCAGGACGGGCAGCTCACGGGCCTCGTCGCCGAGCCCGGCGGGTACGAGTACCGCTCGGAGGACCCGAACTCACGGTCCGTGTTCGCGGGTGACGGCATCCTCGCGTCGACGGTCCTGACGTCCTGGGAGCGGTTCAAGTTCGGGGGCCGGCCCGGGTCGCAGCAGCTCGCGTTCTACGTGAACCTCAAGGAGATCCCGAACAACCGGTTCGGCACCCAGTCGGAGATCTACTGGGACGACGCCTACCTCAACGCGCAGGTCGGGGCGGTCACGCGCGGCACGTACACGCTGAAGATCGTCGACCCCGTCCTGCTGGTCAAGGGCTTCGTGCCGCTGACGTACCTCACGCCCGGCGGCCCCGTGTTCGACTTCTCCGACCTCGACAACCCGGCGGCCGGCCAGCTGTTCACCGAGGTCGTCAGCTCGCTCGCGGGCGCCTTCTCGCGCTACACCAACGACCCGTCGCAGGGGAACCGCATCACGCGGATCCAGAGCGACACGGTCGGCTTCGGCCTCGCGCTCGCGGGCGCGGTCGAGGAGGGCTACCAGTGGGTGTCGCAGCGGGGCCTGCAGATCGTCAAGGTCGCGATCGCCGCGATCGAGTACGACGAGGACACGCGCGCGCTGCTGTCCGACGTCAAGAAGGCCGACGCGCTCGGCGGTGCCCGCGGCAACTCCTTCCTGCAGCAGTCCGTGGCCCGCGGCATGCAGGCTGCCGGCGAGGGTGGGGGCGGCGCGGCCAACATGGCGGTGCTGGGCCTGGGCCTCAACGCGGCGAGCGGTGCGGCCGGAGCCCTCCAGCAGCCCGTGGGGCAGCCCGCCGCCGCGCCCGCGGCGGCGCCGGCCGCCGACGACCCGGTCGCCAAGCTCACGCAGCTCAAGCAGATGCTCGACCAGGGCCTCATCACGCAGGACGACTACGACGCCGCCAAGGCGAAGGCGCTCGGCCTGTAGGCATGAGCGACGTCCACGCCCCGCAGGCCGGGGCCGAGGGGACGCCCGACCCGGGCACGGGGGCCACCCCCGCGCCCGGGTTCCCGGGCGTCGAGCCGCCGGACGGCCCCCGCGTCGTCAGCACCGAGGGCGACCGCGGCGACGGCATCGTGCGCTGCGAGCGCTGCGGCGCCTCCGACGCGTCGCTCAACGTGGCGACCGGCATGCTGCGCTGCAACTTCTGCCGCCACGAGTGGCGCACGGAGAACGCGCTGGCGTCGTTCGACCTCGACGGCGCGATCGGCGACCTGCGCGGCGTCGTCGTGGGGTCCGGGACGGCCGCCGTCACGGCCGACCCGGCGGTGACGCTGAAGTGCACCGCGTGCGGTGCGGAGGTCGTCATCGAGGCCGGCGTGCAGGCGCGCTGCCACTGGTGCCGCAACACGCTGTCGCTCACCGAGCAGGTGCCCAACGGCGCCGTGCCGGACATGGTGCTGCCGTTCAGCGTGACCAAGGCCGACGCCGTGACGAGGGTCGCGGAGTTCGTCGGCAAGCGGAAGTTCTTCGCCCACCGGCAGTTCAAGGCGGAGTTCTCCCCCGAGAACGTCCTGGGCGTGTACCTGCCGTACATGGTCGTCGACGTCAACACGCGTGCGCGGCTCACCGGTGAGGGCGAGCACCAGACGCGCTCGTACACGGTGCAGGTGCGCAACGCCAAGGGCGAGACGCACAGCGAGCGGCGCTACGACGCCGACGTGTACGACGTGCGCCGCACGTTCGACCTGCACGTCGACGACCTGACGGTCGAGTCCTCGACCGAGCGGCTCGACCGGGACACGTCCCGCACGTCCAACAACGTGATCAACACGATCCTGCCGTTCGACGTCGAGAACAGCGTCCGCTACGACCCGCGCTACCTGCAGGGCTTCACCTCCGAGCGGCGTGACGTCGACGTCGACGGGCTGCGTGGCGCCGTGCACCAGCAGGTGCGCGACATCGCACGCTGGCGGGCCGACGAGACGATCGGCTTCTACGACCGCGGCGTGCGGTGGGACACCACCGACCTCGACGTGCAGGGCGAGCGCTGGGTCAGCGCCTACCTGCCGGTGTGGCTCTACAGCTACCTGCAGACGAGGAAGGACGGGTCGACCCTGCTGCACTACGTGGCCGTCAACGGCCGGACCGGGGAGACGATGGGCAGCGTGCCGCTGAACTGGCCGCGACTCCTGGCGGTGTCCGCCGTCGTCGAGGCGGTCGGCGCCGTGGCTGCGGCAGTCCTGTGGGTGCTCTCGTGACCGGCGTCGTCGCCCTGGACGTGCTCGCCGCCGCGGGCGACGTCCTGGCGAGCGCCGGCGGTGGCGAGGGTGACGGCAGGGGACTGGTCCTCCTGCTGCTGCTCGCCGGGCCGCTGTTCGCCGGGTGGCAGCACCTGCGCTACCGCAACACCGACAAGCGGCACCACCACGAGTCGGAGACGCGCTCGCAGATGCAGGACGTGCAGGCGGACGACACCCTCACGGGTCGCCGCACGGGCCTGAAGAGCGCGCGGATGCAGGGCGCGAACAGCCGCAAGGTCACGACGCGCTGACGCGGTCCGCCGCGCACCGACCGGCCGGGCGGCGCCCTAGGGGCTGGGTTGCGTCAGCTCCGGGCGCCGCTCGAGCCCCTCGAGCCCGTTCCACGCGAGGTTGACGAGGTGCGCGGCGACGTCCGCCTTGCGCGGGCTGCGCGCGTCGAGCCACCACTGGCCGGTGAGCGCGACCATGCCGACGAGCATCTGCGCGTACATCGGCGCGGTCCTGGGGTCGAGGCCCTGCTTCTTGAACTGCGCGCCCAGGAGGTGCTCGACCTGCGACGCGACGTCGCCGATGAGCGAGGAGAACGTGCCGGTGGCCTGCGCGACCGGTGAGTCGCGCACGAGGATCCGGAACCCGTCCTCCGACGCCTCGATGTACGACAGCAGTGCGAGCGCCGTGCGCTCGACCATGACCTTGGGGTGCCCACCCTGCTCGAGCGCGTCGGTCAGCGCACCGGTGAGGGCCTGGATCTCGCGGTCGACGACGACCGCGTAGACGCCCTCCTTGCCGCCGAAGTGCTCGTACACCACGGGCTTGGACACCTCGGCGCGGGCCGCGATCTCCTCGACCGAGGTGTTGTCGAACCCCTTCTCGGCGAAGAGCTTGCGCGAGACGTCCAGCAGCTGCGCGCGCCGCTGGGTGCCCGTCATGCGCGCGCGGGACCGCTTGGCGTCGGACGACATCCGGCCATTGTGCCGTGCCGAGCCGCTGCGCAGCGACGACGCGGCGGGACGACCTGGCAGACTGGGGCGCCGGTCCGCCCTGGTGTAACGGCAGCACGCAGGCCTTTGGAGCCTTGCGGTCCAGGTTCGAATCCTGGGGGCGGAGCCCCGCCGCGCGACTCCCGTGAGCGCCGCGTGAGGCGAACGGGACGTCAGCCGTCCAGTTCGCTGCACAGGCGCTGCACAGGACGGGGTGACGCGGGGCGGCTAGCGTCGTGGGTCAGTCTCGCCGGCGTGGTCCGGTGGGGGCCGACGACGGGAGGCGGGCGACGCATGGCGCAGGCGGGGCGGCGTACCGTGGTGGTGACCGGTGGCGGCACCGGGATGGGCCGTGCGGTCGCCGACCGGTGCGTGGCCGACGGGGCACGGGTGGTCGTCGTGGGGCGTCGGCTGGAGCCGCTCGACGCGGTCGTGCGGGGGCACGGCCCTGACGCGGTGACGGCGGTCGCGGCCGACCTCACGGACCCCGACGACGTGCAGCGCGTCGCGGAGGTGCTCGACGGCACGGCGGTCCACGTGCTGGTCAACAACGCCGGCGGCGTCGGCGGTGCGGCGTCACCCGGGCTGCACGGCCGCCTGGAGGCGTGGCGCCGCGTCCTCGACCAGAACCTGCTGTCCGCGATGCTGCTCACCGAGACGCTCTGGCCCGCGCTGGCGCGGCCCGGCGGCCGGGTCGTCTCGATCGGCTCGATCGCGGGCCAGCGCGGCGGCGGTGGCGCGTACGGCGCCGCGAAGGCCGGGCTCGTGGCGTGGAGCGCCGAGCTCGCGGCCCGGGGCGGCCCGGACGGGATCACCGTCAACGTCGTCGCGCCGGGCTACGTCGAGGACACCGAGTTCTTCGACCCGGGCGGCCGATCGTCGCGCCACGACGCGCTCGTCGGCCAGACGCTCGTCGGGCGCGCGGGCACGCCTGCGGACGTGGCGGCTGCCGTGGCGTACCTCGCCGGCCCGGACGCCGGGTACGTCACCGGGCAGGTGCTGAGCGTCAACGGGGGTGCGTACCTCGGTCGCTGACCGCGTCGGTGCGCCCGGCGCGCGCACGTCCCGTCACCAGCACGGTCACCGCGAACACCAGCGGCACGGCGGCGCTGAGCAGCAGCCCCGCGCGCAGGCCCGTGCCCGCGTCGCCCGGCAGTGCCGCGGCCAGGCCGGCCAACGGGCCGTCGGCCGCGTCCGCGAGCAGCCCGGCGCCCAGCGGGCCGAACGTGCCGCCCGCGTCGCCGGCGAGCGCGAGCACCGCGAACATCGCGGCACCACCCAGCGGGAACCGCGCCGACGTCAGCGAGAACGTGCCGGGCCACAGCAGCGCGACCGCGAGCCCGCACAGCGCGCACGCGACGAGGCTGACGACCGGCACGGTGGCGGTGGCCGCGACGACGTAGCAGACGGCCGCCGCGGCCCCGGACGCCGCGAGCAGCGGCCGCAGCGGCACGTCGTGCCCCCACACCCCGTACGCGGCGCGGCCCAGCCCCATGAGCAGCGCGAACAGCCCCGGGCCCAGCAGGTCACCGACCTCCTTGGGCGCGCCCGTGCCCTGCTCGGCGAAGAACGAGGACCACTGCGCCATCGTCAGCTCGGCGGCGCCACCGGTGGTCATGAGCACGAGCGCCGCGAGGAACAGCGGCGTGCCGAACAGTGCGCGCAGCGGCGTGCGGTGCTCGTCTGGCACGGTCGCGGGCATCGGCACGCGCAGCAGCACGACGAGGTTCACCAGCGGCACGACCGCCCACAGCACCGGCAGCACCGGCCACAGCCCGGTGCCGAGCACGGCGAGCAGCGCGGTGGTGAGCACGACGACCGCGAGCTGCCCCCAGCAGTAGAACGAGTGCGCGAGCGCCATGCCCGCGGCCTTCTCCTCCGGCGGGCTCGGCAGGTGCTCGACGACGGGGGAGACGAGCACCTCGAGCAGACCGCCGCCGACGCCGTAGACGACGACCGCGACGCACAGCCCGACGAACGGCGAGGCGAGCACGAGAGGCAGGACCGCGAGCAGCACCAGGCCGAGCGCCGCGAGCGCGTGCGCCAGCACCAGCGGCCGGCGGTACCCCACCCGGTCGACGACCCGCACCGCCCCGAGGTCGGTGAGCAGCTGCACACCGAAGTTCAGCGACGCGAGCACCCCGAGCTGCGCGACCGGCACGTCGAGCGACGTGTGGAAGACGACGAACAGCAGCGGTGCGAGGTTGTTGACGATCGCCTGCACGACGTAGCCCGCGTGGGCGGAGCGGCGGGTGGCGACGTAGGTGAGCGCGGGCACGGGGTCCTCGGGTGGTGCGGCGGCGGGGCTGCGGCCACTGTCGCACGCGCACCGCCGCGCACCACCCGCGGGGCGGGCGTCAGTGCGCGGGGCGCGCCGTGCCCTGGGCCAGCCGGTCGATCCACGCCAGCGCCAGCGCGGAGGCGACGAACGCGACGTGGATGAGGGTCTGCCACATCATCGTCTCGCCGCTCACGTCGCCCACCGACGACTCGATGAACGTGCGCAGCAGGTGGATCGAGGAGATGCCGATGATCGACATCGCGAGCTTGGTCTTCAGCACGTTGGCGTTGACGTGGCTCAGCCACTCCGGCTGGTCCGGGTGCCCGTCGAGGCGCATGCGGGACACGAACGTCTCGTAGCCGCCGATGATCACCATGATGAGCAGGTTGGAGATCATCACGACGTCGACGAGGCCCAGGACGATGAGCATGGTCGTGGCCTCGCCGCCGAACTCCTCCATGCCCTTGACCTCGTGCCCGAAGACCGAGAAGTCGATCAGGTGCCACAGCTCCTTGAGGAACTGCCACACGTACACGATCTGCGCGACGATCAGCCCGAGGTACAGCGGCAGCTGCAGCCACCGCGAGAAGAAGACGAGGGACGAGACGGAGCGCGCGTAGGGACGGCTCGGCTCGGTCGGCTCCACGGTCGCGGGGGTCGACGACGTCACGGTTCTCGTTGCGGACGGGGCGGGGCCCGACCCGTGCGGGTCGGCGACGTCTGAACGCGCGCCGGGGCCCCGGGGTTCCCGCGGCGCCCTCCACGGCGCAGGAACGGTCCGGGGCCCGGCGGCGGTCCCTACGCGGTGAGCACGCGCTCGGCCGCGCTCGCCGCGAGCTCGTCGGGCGGCCACGTCACGCTCAGCGACCACCCGCGCTCGTCGGTCTCGAGCGGCTCGAGCGTGGCGAGCTGGCTGTCGAGCAGCGCCGGCGGCATGAAGCGGTCGAGCCGTGCCGTCATGCGCGCGGCCAGCAGGTCGCGCGTGCCGGTGAGGTGGACGAACACCGTCCCGGGTGCCGCGGTGCGCAGGGCGTCGCGGTAGCGGCGGCGCAGCGCCGAGCACGCCACGACGAGCCCGTCGGGGGCCGCGGCGATCTCCGCGCCCACCGCGGCGAGCCACGGCGCGCGCTCGTCGTCCGTCAGCGGGACGCCACGGCTCATGCGGGCGACGTTCGCGGGCGGGTGCAGCGCGTCGGAGTCGAGGAACGGCACGCCCAGCAGGCGGGCGAGCGTCGAGCCCACGGTGGACTTGCCGCACCCCGCGACGCCCATGACGACGACGCGGGGCACGGCGGCCCGACCCGGCCGCGACGCTGCGGCGCGGGTGGTGGGGTGGCCGGTGGCGGTCATCGCGCTCACCAGTCGTGGACCGTGCCGTCGGCGAGCCGGTTGTACGGCAGGTACGCCCGCTGGTACGGGTACTTGCCGGCCTCGTCGAGGTCCATGGTGACGCCCAGGCCGGGCTGGCCGCCCGGGTGCAGGAACCCGTCGGTGAACGTCATGGACTGCTGGAAGACCTCGTTGGTGCGCTCACCGTGCTGCATGTACTCCTGGATGCGCCCGGCGGGCTGGGCGGCACGGGCAAGCTCGTCTACGCGCACGTCACCTACGCCCTGCTGGGCCTGGCGACACGCAGAGCACCGCCACGCTCGACGGCATCCGGTACGTCGCGGGCTTCGTCCCGGCGGTGTTCATCACGATCGGCGTGCTGATCATGCTCGTGTACCCGCTGACCGAGAAGGTGCACGCGCGGATGGTGGCCGAGGTCGCCGAGCGCCGCGCCGCGCGCGCCGGCGCGACCGACGCCACGACGGGGGAGGGCGCATGACCCACGACGACCGCCTGCTGCCGCTCGACCCGGGCGTGCGCGCGCTGGCCCGCGACCTGTACAAGCAGGTCCGCGACCTGCCGATCCTCTCGCCCCACGGCCACGTCCCCGCGCAGCTCCTGCTCGACGACGAGCCGTTCACCGACCCCGCGTCGCTGCTCGTCACGCCGGACCACTACGTGACGCGCCTGCTGCACGCGTCGGGCGTCCCGCTCGAGACGCTCGGCGTGGGCCGCGGGCCGCTCGACGAGGCCGATGCCCGGACCGCCTGGCGTGCGCTGTGCACGCACTGGCACGTGTTCCGCGGCACGTCGGTGCGGTACTGGCTCGACTCGACGCTGCGTGACGTGCTCGGGACCGACCTGCGGCCCGGCCCCGACACCGCCGACGAGCTGTACGACGCGATCACCGACCGGCTGGCCCGCCCCGACTTCCGGCCCCGCGCGCTGCTGCGACGGTTCGGCATCGAGGTCCTCGCCACCACGGACGATCCGGTCGACGACCTCGCGGCGCACGCCGCGCTGCGCGACGACCCGACGTTCACCACGCGCGTGCTGCCCACGTTCCGGCCCGACCGGTACCTCGAGCCCGCGGCGCCCGGTTGGGCCGACGCGGTCGAGCGGCTGGGCGAGGCCGCCGGCACGTCCACGGTGACGTACGCCGGGTGGGTGGCGGCGATGGCCGACCGGCGCGCGTACTTCCGGGCGCACGGTGCGGTGTCCAGCGACCACAGCCACGAGGACGTGGGCACGGCACCGCTCGACGACGCCGACGCCGAGCGCCTGTACGGCCGCGCGCTCGTCGGCTCGGTGAGCGCCGCGGAGGGCGTCGCGCTGCGCCGGCACATGCTGCTGGAGATGGCGCACCTGTCCACGCAGGACGGCCTGACGATGACGCTGCACCCGGGCGTGCGGCGCAACCACCACGGGCCCACGGCCGAGCGGTTCGGCCCCGACACGGGCCACGACATCCCGCTGCCGGGCGCGTTCACCGACCACCTGCGGCCGCTGCTCGAGCGCTACGGCACGCACCCGGACCTGCGTGTGGTGCTCTTCACCCTCGACGAGTCCGTCACGTCCCGCGAGCTCGCGCCGCTGGCCGGGTTCTACCCGTCGGTGTACGTGGGGACGCCCTGGTGGTTCCTCGACGCGCCGGCCTCGATCCGGCGGTGGCGCGAGTCCGTGACCGAGATCGCCGGCCTGAGCAGGACCAGCGGTTTCATCGACGACACGCGGGCGCTGCTGTCGATCCCGGCGCGGCACGACATGGCGCGCCGGCTCGACGCCGGCTTCCTCGCGTCGCTGGTCGCCGAGCACCGGCTCGACGAGGACGAGGCGGCGGGCGCGCTCGTCGACCTGGTGGCGGGCCGCCCGCGGGAGGTCTTCCGGCTGTGAGACGTGGGCGACGCACCGCGGCCGCGGGTGCGGTGCGTCGCCGGGGGCCCACGGAGCAGCGGTAGAGTCCCATCACGGCAGAACCACCGCCCGCATGCGGGCAGACCCGCGAGGAGCACCCCCTGGTGACCGTCCCCCGCCCAGCCGCCGTCGTCGTCCTCGCAGCGGGTGAGGGCACCCGCATGCGCTCCGCCACCCCCAAGGTCCTGCACACCCTCGGCGGGCGCAGCATGGTCGGCCACGCGCTGGCCGCCGCCCGCGCGCTCGAGCCCGACCGCGTCGCCGTCGTCGTCCGCCACGAGCGCGAGCGCGTCGCCGCGCACGTGCTCGGGACCGACCCGGACGTGCTGCTCGTGGACCAGGACGACATCCCCGGTACCGGGCGTGCCGTGCAGCTCGCGATGACGGCCCTCGACGCTGCGGCGCAGGCCGCCGCGGCGGACGCCGCCGCGACGGGTCACGACGTGGGCGGCGCCGCGGCCGACTCGGTGCTCGGTGGCGCGGTCGTCGTCGTCGCCGGCGACGTCCCGCTGCTCGACGCGGGCACGCTGGGCCAGCTGCTCGCGGCGCACGCCGCCGACGGCAACGCCGTCACCGTCCTCACCACCGAGGTCCCCGAGCCGACGGGCTACGGCCGGATCCTGCGCGAGCCCGGGACGGGTGACGTGCTGGGCATCGTCGAGGAGAAGGACGCGACCGACGCGCAGCGCGAGGTCACCGAGATCAACACGTCGGTGTACGTCTTCGACGCCGGCGTGCTGCGCTCCGCGCTCGCGCGCCTGGGCCGCGACAACGCGCAGGGCGAGGTGTACCTGACCGACGTGCTCGCGATCGCGCGCGGCGACGGCGGGCACGTGCGCGCGCTGCGCACCGACGACCGCATGAGCGTCGAGGGCGTCAACGACCGCGTGCAGCTCGCCGCCCTGCGGGCCGAGCTCAACCGCCGCGTCCTCGACGACTGGATGCGCGAGGGTGTCACCGTCGTCGACCCCGCCACCACGTGGGTCGACGTCGACGTCGAGCTCGAGCGCGACGTCACGCTGCTGCCGGGCACGCAGCTGCACGGCGCGACCGTCGTGCGCGAGGGCGCCACGGTCGGCCCCGACACCACGCTCACCGACGTCGAGGTCGGCGCCGGCGCGATCGTCGTGCGCACGCACGGCTCGTCGTCCGTCGTCGGCGAGGGCGCGACCGTCGGCCCGTTCGCGTACCTGCGCCCCGGCACCGAGCTGGGCGCCCAGGGCAAGATCGGCACGTTCGTCGAGACGAAGAACGCGCAGATCGGCACGGGGTCGAAGATCCCGCACCTGTCGTACGTCGGCGACGCGACCATCGGGGAGCACTCGAACATCGGCGCCGCCTCCGTCACCGTCAACTTCGACGGCGTCAACAAGCACCGCACGGTCATCGGCTCCCACGCGCGCACCGGCTCGGACAACATGTTCGTCGCACCCGTCGTCGTCGGCGACGGCGCGTACACCGGCGCCGGCACGGTCGTGCGCCGCGACGTGCCGCCGGGCGCGCTCGCGGTCAGCGCCGGCGCGCAGCGCAACATCGAGGGCTGGGTCGCACGCTCGCGCGCCGGCACTCCCGCGGCCGAGGCCGCCGCCCGCGCCCGCGGCACCCGCGACGTCGCGGGCCTGTCGCCGCAGGCGCGCGCGGAGCTGGAGCGTGCCGCGACCGCCGCCATCCCGGTGACGCCGCCACCGCGGCTGCCGGGCCAGCCGGCAGAGCTCGACGACCCGACGGACACCCCCGCGGGCAGCACCACGACCGAGGGCGGGCAGCAGCGATGACCGGCATCATCAGCCACGACGGGGAGAAGCGACTGGTCCTGGCCTCGGGCCGGGCCCACCCCGAGCTCGCGCAGGACGTGGCGGACTCCCTGGGCATCGAGCTGCTGCCGACCACCGCGTACGACTTCGCCAACGGCGAGATCTACGTGCGGTTCGGGGAGTCCGTGCGCGGCAGCGACGCGTTCGTCCTGCAGTCGCACTGCTCGCCCATCAACCAGTGGATGATGGAGCAGCTCCTCATGGTCGACGCGCTCAAGCGTGCGTCGGCCAAGACGATCACCGTCATCGCCCCGTTCTACCCGTACGCGCGGCAGGACAAGAAGCACCGCGGCCGCGAGCCGATCTCGGCCCGTCTCATGGCGGACCTGTTCCGCACCGCCGGTGCCGACCGCATCATGAGCGTCGATCTGCACGCCGCGCAGACGCAGGGCTTCTTCGACGGCCCGGTCGACCACCTGTGGGCCCAGCCGATCCTCGTCGAGTACGTGCGTACGCGCGTCGACACGTCGAACGTCACGGTCGTCTCGCCCGACGCGGGCCGCATCCGCGTCGCCGAGCAGTGGGCCGCGAAGCTCGGCGGAGGGCCCCTGGCGTTCGTCCACAAGACGCGCGACATCCGCAGCCCCAACAAGGCCGTCTCCAACCGTGTCGTCGGTGACGTCGAGGGTCGCAGCTGCGTCATCGTCGACGACCTGATCGACACCGCCGGCACGATCGCGGGGGCCGTGCGCGTCGTCCTCGAGGCGGGCGCCAAGGACGTCATCGTGGCGGCGACGCACGGCGTGCTGTCCGACCCCGCGACGGAGCGACTGCAGGAGTGCGGTGCGCGCGAGGTCATCATCACCGACACCCTCCCGATCGCCGAGGAGCGTCGCTTCCCGCAGCTCACGGTGCTGTCCATCGCCCCCCTGCTGGCGCGCGCGATCCGCGAGGTCTTCGACGACGGCTCGGTGACCTCGCTGTTCGACGGGAACGCCTGACGTGCCGGGCCCCGCGCACGGCGAGCACCCGCACGGCGGGCTGACCGTGCGCGGGTCCGGCGCGGCCGACGCCGTCCCGGACGTCGTCGTCGCCGAGCTGGCGACCGAGGTGCGGGCGGCGGACGTGAGCGCGGCGCTGCGCGAGGCGACCGACGCGCTCGCCGCCGTGCGGGACGCGCTGCGCCACGAGGGCGTCGACGACCGCGCGGTGCGCACCGGCAGCACGTCGACGTGGACCGAGCAGTCCGGTCCCGAGGGTGAGGTCCTGCGGGTCGTGGCGCGGCTCGGGCTGGTCGTCACGCTGCGGGACGTGGGACGGGCCGGGGACGTCATCGGCACCGCCGTGGCGGCGGGCGGCGCGCCCGTACGGCTCGGGGGCCTGCGCCTGGTCGTCAGCGACCCGGGCGGTGCGCAGACCGCGGCGCGCGAGGCCGCGTGGGCGGACGCGGTGGCCAAGGCCGAGCACCTCGCCGGGCTGGCAGGACGCGCCCTGGGGCCCGTCCTGCGGGTGCAGGAGGACGAGCCGGGTGGTGCGGCGACCCCGCGCTTCGCGCGCGCCCGGGCGGAGACGCTCGCGCTCCCGGTCGAGCCCGGCGAGCAGACCGTGCAGGCCGCGGTGACGGTCACGTGGGCGTGGGCCGACGCGACGGTCGAGGACGGCCCCGCAGTCCGGTAGGATCGTCAGGTTGCCTCGGCGAGGGACGACGGACGGTCGAACCGGATGCACCTCCGGCACGACCCCCGGCTCCGTGATCGACTGGGTGGTCGCCTCCGTGTGCGTCCAGGTCCCCGTCCTGCGTCCCGCGTCGAGGCCACCGGGCCACGTGCCCGCACCCACCCCGAGGAGCCACCGCCCACGGGGCCGCACGCCACGACCACGCCCGCGCACCACCGCGGAGCCACGCCACGCCTGAGGAGCACCCGTGTCCGAGATCAAGCTCGCCGCCACCGCCCGCACCGAGTTCGGCAAGGGCGCCGCGCGCCGCCTGCGCCGTGCGCACCAGATCCCCGCCGTCCTGTACGGGCACGGCACGCAGCCGCTGCACGTGGCGCTGCCGGGCCACGACACGATGCTCGCGCTCAAGCACTCGAACGCGCTCTACTCGATCGAGCTCGACGGCACGTCGACCCTCGCGATCGTCAAGGACGTCCAGCGCGACGTCGTGCGCCAGGTCATCGAGCACGTCGACCTGCTGATCGTGAAGAAGGGCGAGAAGGTCGCCGTCGACGTCCAGGTGCAGGTCGTGGGCGAGTCGGCCTCCGGCACGATCCACGTCGTCGAGACGCAGACGCTGTCCCTCGAGGCCCTGGCGACGAACCTGCCCGAGTCGGTCGAGATCTCCATCGACGGCCTCGAGGCCGGCACGATCGTCACCGCCGGCGAGGTCACGCTGCCCGAGGGTGCCACGCTGCTGTCGGACCCGGAGCAGGCGATCGTCGCGATCAGCGAGCCGCAGGTCTCCGCCGCGGACCGCGCCGCCGACGAGGCCGCGGCTGCGGAGTCGGCCGAGGGCTGACACCCCCGCACCACCCGCGACGCCCGGTACCGTCCACGGTGCCGGGCGTCGTCGTACCCCCGCGCCGCCCGCGGCACCTGCGCCCGCCGTCCCGGTGCCACCCTTCGCACGCACTAGGAGCACACCGTGAGCGACGGTCCCTGGCTCGTCGTCGGCCTCGGCAACCCCGGGCCGCAGTACGCCGGCAACCGGCACAACGTCGGCCAGATGGTGCTCGACGAGCTCTCCCGGCGCACCGGTGCGCCCTTCGTGTCGCGCGGTGGCGGGCTGCTGGGACGCCGGCCGCAGGCCGCGACCGCCGACGCCCGGCTGGGCACGCTGCCCGGGGGAGTGCCGGGGCCGCGCGTCGTCCTCGCGAAGCCGAGCACGTACATGAACGTCTCCGGCGGTCCCGTCGCGGCGCTCGCCCGGTACCACGACGTCCCGGTCGAGCGCGTGGTCGTGGTGCACGACGAGCTCGACATCCCGTTCGCCGACGTGCGGCTCAAGCGCGGGGGCGGCGAGGGCGGGCACAACGGCCTGCGGGACACCTCGAAGGCGCTCGGCTCGAAGGACTACGTGCGCGTCCGCGTGGGGGTGGGGCGGCCCCCGGGGCGGCAGGACCCCGCGGACTTCGTCCTCAAGGACTTCTCCGGCCCGGAGCGCAAGGACCTGCCCTGGCTGGTGGACCGTGCGGCCGACGCGGTGGAGGCCGTCGTGATCGAGGGGCTGGAGGCCGCGCAGCTGAGGTTCCACACACGTGCGTGAGGCGTGCTCCGGTGCGCGCGCCAAGCGCTTACCCGGGAACGTTCACCTGTTCGACATCACGCTGTCACCCGCCGGTGCCTGAAGGGTTTCACGGATGGGGTGAAAGCGGGCGGATCGGTGTCAACCGCCCGAAAACGCCGTATAGCCTCCCCTTGGGCACGAGGACACGGAAGTGACGGGGGAGAGATGACACTGGCGGCGGACCAGGACGCGGGACCGGTCGACGACATCGCGGACCGGCGGGGCCGGGCGCGTGAGCCGCGTCGTTCGTGGGCCTCGTCGGAGCCGTTCGTCCGGCGCGTCACGCCCGAGAACTCGGACCCCGCGGCACGCGCCCTCGCCTGGGCGACTGTCAGCCGTCGGTACGGCCTCGTCGCCGTGGTGCTCGACATGGTCGTCGCGCTCGTGGTCGGCGCAGCGGTCCTCGCCCCCTCCTA
Organism: Cellulomonas flavigena DSM 20109; assembly: GCF_000092865.1. Lineage (GTDB taxonomy): Bacteria > Actinomycetota > Actinomycetes > Actinomycetales > Cellulomonadaceae > Cellulomonas > Cellulomonas flavigena. The sequence continues at coordinate 960,116 of NC_014151.1, forward strand.
CGGCCTGGTGGCCGCGGGCCGGCTCGCGTGCGGCGGCGCGGCGATGTTCATCGCGATCGTGCTGGTCAGCGGCGGCTACAGCCGCAGCTCGGCCGGTGACGGCCCGGGGGAGTTCCAGTCCCTGCTGCGCGCCGCGCTCACCATGGTGATGATCCTCATGGCCCTGGGCTACGTGCTGCGCGTCCCCGTGCCACGCAGCTACGTGCTCGTCGGCGTGCCCGTGATCCTTCTCGTCTGCTGGGTCGCCCGCTACCTCGAGCGCCGCCACCTGCACCGCCTGCGCATGCAGGGCGAGGGCGTCATGCGCACCGTCGTCGTCGGCGACGAGGAGTCGGCGGAGCACGTCGTGCGCAACATCTCCGCGGCGCCGCACCACGGTTACCGCATCGACGGGGTCTGCGTGCCGTCGATCGAGGGTGCCTCGACCGTGGCGGGCGTCCCCGTGCTCGGTGCGGCGGCGGACGTCGTGCAGGTCGTCGTCGACCGCGGCGCCGACGTCGTCCTCGTCACCGGCAACTACCTCGGCGGCGACGCGCTGCGCCGCCTGTCCTGGGCGCTGTCCCGCGCCGGCGCCCAGCTCGTCGTCGTGCCGGACATCGTCGAGGTCGGCGCGCCGCGTCTCACCGTGCGTCCGACCGCCGGCCTGTCGCTGCTCGAGGTGCAGGTCGCCTCCCCGCGGCCCCACCTCCTGATGAAGCAGGTGCTCGACGTCACGCTCGCCGGCCTCGGTCTCGTGCTCCTGTCGCCCGTGATCGGCCTCGCGGCGCTGCTGGTCGCCACGACGAGCCCGGGCGGTGCCGTCTACCGCCAGGTGCGGGTCGGGCAGGACGGCACGCAGTTCGTCATGTACAAGCTGCGCACGATGTACCAGGACGCGGACGAGCGCCGCGCGGCCCTGCTCGCGTCCGGTGCACGCGACGGCGTCCTGTTCAAGATGGCGGACGACCCGCGCGTCACCCCCGTCGGCAAGATCCTGCGGCGCTTCTCGATCGACGAGCTGCCGCAGCTCGTCAACATCGTCAAGGGCGACATGGCCCTGGTCGGCCCCCGGCCCCCGCTGCTGGAGGAGGTCGAGGCGTACCACGACTCCGTGCAGCGGCGCCTGCACGTCAAGCCCGGGCTGACCGGTCTGTGGCAGGTCAGCGGGCGCTCGGACCTCGACTGGGAGGAGTCGGTGCGGCTGGACCTGCGGTACGTCGACAACTGGTCGGTCTCGATGGACCTGCTCATCCTGTGGAAGACCGGTCGTGCGGTCCTCGGCGGAGCCGGGGCGTACTGACCGTGCACGACCTGCAGTGCGGCGCGACGGCGGGCCGCTCCCCCCGTGAGCGCTAGTACCAAGGAGCGAGTGATGAGCAACCTGACGGTCGTCGGGTACGTCCCCGGCGGGTTCGACATGCTGCACGTCGGCCACCTCAACATCCTGCGCGCGGCGCGCGAGCGCTGCGACCGGCTCGTCGTGGGCGTGGCCGTCGACGAGTCGCTGATCGCGATGAAGGGCCGACCGCCGGTCATCCCGCACGCCGAGCGCATGGAGCTGGTCGCGAGCCTGCGGTTCGTCGACCAGGTGGTGCCCGACCACGCGCAGGACAAGCGCGTCGCGTGGCGCACGCACCCGTTCGACGTCCTGTTCAAGGGCGACGACTGGCAGGGCACGGACAAGGGCGCCCGCCTGGAGCAGGAGATGGCGGAGGTCGGCGCGCGCGTCGTCTACCTGCCGTACACGCCGTCGACGTCGTCGACGATGCTCCGGCAGTTCCTCGTCTCCGGCGTGGCACGCGAGGGGGTCGCGTGAGCCCCGACGCCCCCGCCGGCGGGCCGCTGTCGATCGCGATGGTCGGGACCCGTGGCGTCCCCGCGCGCTACGGCGGGTTCGAGACCGCCGTCGAGGAGGTCGGCCGCCGGCTCGCCGACGCCGGTCACCGCGTGCGCGTCTACTGCCGCTCCGGCAACTCCGACCTCTCGTCCTACCTCGGCATGGAGCTCGTCACGCTGCCCGCGCTGCGGCAGCGCTCGCTCGAGACGCTCAGCCACACCGGGGCGTCCGTCGGGCACCTGCTCGGCCGGCGCACCGACGTGGCGTTCGTCTTCAACGCCGCCAACGCGCCCTACCTGCCGCTCCTGCGCGCCGCACGCATCCCCGTCGCCACCCACGTCGACGGGCTCGAGTGGCAGCGCGCCAAGTGGGGCGGCGCCGGCCGGCGCTACTACCGGGCGGCCGAGACCGCGGCCGTGCGCTGGTCCGACGCGCTGATCGCCGACGCCGTCGGCATCGCCGACTACTACCGTGCCGAGTTCGGCGTCCCCACCACGCTGCTGACCTACGGGGCCCCCGTGCTCACGGCGCCCGGTCACGACGCGCTCGCCGACGTCGGCCTCGAGCCCGGTGCGTACCACCTGGTCGTCGCGCGGTTCGAACCCGAGAACCACGTCGACCTGTGGGTCGAGGGCTACGTGCGCAGCGGCGCGCGGCACCCGCTCGTCGTCGTCGGCTCCGCGCCGTACGCCGACGAGTACACGGCCAGGGTCCACGCGGCCGCGCAGGGTGACCCGCGCGTGCGGTTCCTCGGCGGGGTCTGGGACCAGAACCTCCTCGACCAGCTCTACGCGAACAGCCTCACCTACCTGCACGGCCACTCGGTCGGTGGCACCAACCCCTCGCTGCTGCGCGCCATCGGCGCCGGCGCCGCGACGGTCGCGTACGACGTCTCGTTCAACCGGGAGGTCGCCGGCGACGACGGCGTGTACGTGCGGGACGCGGCGGACGTCGCGCGTGCCCTCGAGGAGGCCGAGGCCCACGAGGGCGCGACCCGTGCCCGGGGCGCCCGGCTGCGCGAGCGCGCCCGCGGGTACGACTGGGACGAGGTCGCCGCCGGGTACGAGGCGCTGGCCCGTGCGCTGGCCGAGCACCGCGTGCCCGGGCCGCAGCGACGCGCCTCGCGTCGCTCCGTGCCCGCCGCGCCCGTCCGGCAGCCGGAGGCGGTCCGATGACGCAGACCACGCAGGGGACCCCGCGCCGCGCGCCGGCCGAGCCCTTCCGCGCCACGCTCGCCCGGTTCGCCACCGCGCAGAAGGGTGCCGCGCGCAGCGCGCCGGCGTACTCACGCTTCGTCAACCGTCGGCTGGGCCGCGTGCTGGCCGCCTGGGCGTACCGTCGCGGGCTCACGCCGAACGCGGTCACCGGCATCAGTGCACTGTGCACGTTCTCCGCGATCGCGCTGCTGGCCGGTGCGGCGCCGAGCTGGCCCCTCGGCGTGGCCGTCAGCCTGCTGCTGGTGCTCGGCTACGCGTTCGACTCGGCCGACGGCCAGGTCGCGCGGCTCACCGGCACCGGCAGCCCGGCGGGGGAGTGGCTCGACCACATGGTCGACGCGACCAAGATCGTCACGCTGCCGATCGCGCTGGGCGTCGGGCTGTACCGCTTCGAGGTCGTCGAGCACGGCTGGTTGCTGGTGCCGGCCCTGCACGCGATCGCCGGGAGCGTCTACTTCTTCGGCATGATCCTCACCGAGCAGATGCGCCGGGCCGCGGGCGTCGTGAGTGCGGCGGCCACGGGCGGGCGCGCACCGTGGCTGCGCTCCGTGCTGGGCATCCCGACGGACTACGGCACGACGTGCCTGGTCTTCCTGCTGCTCGGTGCGCCGACGCTGTTCTTCGTGGGCTACGCGGCCATCGTCGCGGCGACCGTCGCGGTCGCCCTCGCGGCTGCGGTGTCCTGGTACGGTCAGCTCCGCCGGCTGGCCGCCGCGGGGGGGACGGAATGACGACCCTGAGGAGGAAGCCGTGAGGACACGACCCCTGCTGCACGCGCTCGCGGGAGCCGTGCTCGTGGCGGGCCTGGTGGCCTGCACGGGCCCCGACGACTCCGAGCCCCGCGTGGCCGGCACGGCCGAGGTCGCCTCGCCGAGCACGTCGGCGAGCCCCGTCGCGACGGACGTCCCGGACGCGCAGGGTGACGCCGCCGCGGCGGGTGACGACGCCGGGGCGGGTGACGCCGTGGCACAGCCCGCCCCGGGCGAGCTGCCGACCGCCCCTCCGGTCGACATCGCGGACGAGGCCGACTTCGGTACCGGCGTGACCGCCGAGATCACGCAGGTCGAGGCGATCGAGGGCGAGGGTCGCGGGCTCGGCGAGCGCTCGGGCCCGGCGCTGGTCTTCGAGCTCGAGGTGACGAACGGGTCGTCCGGGCCGGTCGACATGGGCACGGTGACGGTCAACCTCGCGGACGCGACGGGTGCGCCCGCGGCGCCGCTGTCGGGACCGCCCGCGGCGCCCTTCTCGCGCTCGGTCGAGCCCGGGGGAACGGCCGTCGGTACCTACGTCTTCCTCGTGCCGCCCGCGGCACGCGACCAGGTCACGCTCGAGGTGGCGTACACCACCGAGGCCCCTGTCGTCGTCTTCGCCGGCGACCCCGACGGTGTACGACCCCGTTCCTGAGACGCCGCAGATGCTCGTCCGACGGCCGCCGACCCCCCGGGGGGTCGGCGGCCGTCGGTGTCCCGAGCGACGAGCTCATGGGACGAGTCTGGACAGGTGTCCGTTTTCACCCGGGGGTTTCACCCATATAGGCCACATCAGGCTGATATGTCCAGTTTAAGGTGATCTCCTCCGCTCCAGCGTCTTTCACCGTCCCGATCGAGGCCCCCATGCAGAGCTTCACGCGTCTCCGCCACCGAGCCGCGGCCGTCACCGCCGGTCTCGGGCTCGCCCTCACCGGCGCGCTCGTCCCCCTGGGGGCCGCACCGGCAGCCGCCGACACCCTCCCCTCCGACCCGACGCTCCCCACGACCGTGAGCGCCGACGGCCTGCCGACCCCGCAGATCAACGGCGTCGTCTGGGACCAGGCGGTCGTCGACGGCGTCGTCTACGTCGCCGGTGACTTCAGCACGGCCCGGCCCGCGGGGGCCGCCCCGGGGGTCGACACCGTGACCCGGTCGAACCTGCTCGCGTACAACCTGTCGACCGGCCAGCTGATCTCCTCGTGGGCGCCGGCGACCAACGCACAGGTGCTCACGATCGAGCCCTCCCCGGACCGGACGCGCCTGTACATCGGCGGCGGCTTCACCCAGGTCAACGGAGCGAGCGTGTGGCGCATCGCCGCGCTGGACCGCGTGACGGGCAACCTCGTCACCTCCTTCCTGCCGAAGCCGGACGCCTCGGTGCGCGCCATCGCGTTCGCGGGTGACACCGTGTACTTCGGCGGGCTGTTCAACGCCGTCGGCACCGAGACGCGCACGCGCCTGGCCGCCGCGTCGGCGACCGACGGCGCGCTGCTGCCCTGGGCGCCGGCCGCCGCGGGTGCGAGCGGCGTCAACGCCCTGGCGGTCTCGCCCGACGCGACGTCCGTCGTGGTCGGCGGGTCCTTCACCTCGCTCAACGGCTCCAACCGCCCCGGGTACGGGCTGGGCTCCGTCGATGCCGTGACCGGTGAGTCCCTGCCGTTCGAGGCGAACATGACCTCGGTGCGCAGCGCCGGCATCAACGGGTCGATCACGTCCCTCACCGCCGACGAGGACTACGTCTACGGCTCCGGCTTCACCTATGGGCGCGCCGGCGGCACGCTCGAGGGCACGTTCGCGGCCACGTGGGACGGTGGGCAGCTCGCCTGGCTCGAGGACTGCCACGGCGACACGTACTCGCTCAAGGCCATCGGTGACGTCATCTACCAGGCGAGCCACAAGCACTTCTGCGGCAGCGTGGGCTCCTTCCCGCAGACCGAGCCGTGGACGATGCGCCTGGCCACGGCCGTCACGAAGGACGTGCGCGGCGTGCTGGGACGTGAGCCCTACGACTACACCAACCACGAGGGCCGCCCGCGTCCGGAGCAGCTCAACTGGTACCCCGAGTTCGACACCGGCACCTTCACCGGGCAGAACCAGGGCCCGTGGTCGGTGGAGGGCAACGACCAGTACGTCGTCATGGGCGGTGAGTTCCTCAACGTCAACGGCCGGCCGCAGCAGGGCCTCGTGCGCTTCGCGGTGCCGTCGATCGCGCCGAACGCCGAGGGGCCGCGCCTCACCGGCGGCAAGTTCGACCTGTCCGCGCAGTCGTACGAGAGCGGCAAGGTCCGCCTGCGGTGGACGGCGAACTACGACTGGGACAACGAGGACCTGACGTACACCCTCGTCCGCAACAGCAACCAGGCGGCGCCGATCTACGAGACCGTGCAGAAGTCGCGGTTCTGGAACCGCCCGACCATGGGCTTCGTCGACACGGACCAGGCCCCCGGCACCGAGAACCGCTACCGACTGCGCGCGACCGACCCGTTCGGCAACGTCGCGTGGTCGGACACCGTGACCGTCACCGTCTCGGGCGACGCCCCGCAGGCGACCCACCCGTACGTGAGCTCGGTCCTCGGGGACGCGCCGGACGGGTACTGGCGCGGGGGCGACGCCTCGGGCGCCGGGTGGCTGCGTGACGCGGCCGGCTGGAACGACCAGCGGGTGCGCGGCGCCGGCCTCGGCACGGACGCGCCCGGCGTGCTCCCGGACGACAGCGCGCTGCGGCTGACCGGTGCGACCACGGGGTACGCCTCCACGGTCCCGCCCATCACCTCCCCGCGCAGCTTCACCGTCGAGGCGTGGATCCGCACCACGAGCACCACGGGCGGACGCATCGTCGGCTTCGGCACCGCCGAGACCAGCGTGTCGGACTACGCCGACCGCCACCTGTTCATGGAGAGCTCCGGTCGCATCCGCTTCGGCATCCGGCCGTTCAGCGGCTCGCGCGTCCAGCTCGCGTCCGCCACCGCGTACAACGACGGCGAGTGGCACCACGTCGTCGGCACGTCCGACGAGACGGGCTCGCGCCTCTACGTCGACGGTGTGCGCGTCGCCGAGGGTGCCGGCACGGCCGGGCGCACCCACGCCGGGTACTGGCGCATCGGCCCGGACCAGCTGAGCGGCTGGACGTCCGCGCCGACGAGCACCGGCTTCACCGGTGACGTCGACGAGGTCGCGGTCTACGGCCGGGCCCTCGGCCACGGTGAGGTCAACGAGCACTTCGCGGCGGCGGGCGGCACGGTCGCCCCGACGCCGACGGACGCGTACGGCAAGGCGATCGCAGCCGAGTACCCGGAGCACTACTGGCGTCTCGACGAGCCGGCGGGCACCACGCGTGCCACCGACTCCGGCTCGTACGCGGCCCACGGCACCTACCGCGGCACGGTCGGGCGCGGCGTGGAGGGCGTGCTGGCGGACAACGCGGCCGCGTCGTTCAACGGCACCAACGCGCGTGTCACGAGCGACCGGAGCTGGGGCAGCCCGCGCATCTACTCGCTCGAGACGTGGTTCCGGACGGATGCCGGCACGGGCGGCACGATCATCGGGTTCGGCAACAGCCAGACCTCGACGTCGACGTCGTACGACCGCCAGGTCCGGACCGACAGCACGGGACGCGTGTCGTTCTCCGTGCTCGCGACCGCGGGCTGGGTGCACCTCACGGCACCCGGGACCTACCGCGACAACCAGTGGCACCACGTCGTCGCGACGCAGTCGCCCTCGGGGATGAAGCTGTACATCGACGGCCAGCTCGCGGCCACCGACCCCGAGACGGGCAGCCGCAACCTCACCGGCTACTGGAAGGTGGGCGGTGACACCTCGGTGCTCGGCCCGACCTACTTCACCGGCCAGATCGACGAGGTCGCGGTCTACAGCCGCGAGCTGTCGGAGGTGTCCGTAGCGCAGCACTACGCGCTCGGGTCGGGCACGGTCATCGAGATGCCGCCGACGGCGCAGCTCACGACGAGCGTCGACGGACTCGAGGTCACCGTCGACGGCACCGGGTCGAGCGACCCCGACGGCACCCTCGCGTCGTGGGCCTGGGACTTCGGTGACGGTGGGACGGGCACGGGTGCGACGGCGTCGCACACGTACGCCGAGGCCGGCACGTACACGATCACCCTCACGGTGACCGACGACCACGGTCTGACCGCCACCACCACCGGGGAGGTCACGGTCGAGGTGCCCGAGGTGCGGCCGATCGCGGCCGACACGTTCGAGCGGACCCTCACCAACGGGTGGGGCACCGCAGAGGACGGCGGGGCGTGGACGCACCAGGGCAGCCTCGCGAACTTCGCGGTCGCGACCGGCACGGGGCGGATCACGCTCCCGACCGCGGGCGCCGGACGCTCGGCCCTGCTGGCGACGCCGCAGGTCACGGACGTCGACGTGTCGGCGACGTTCGCGACGGCCACGGTGCCCAACGGTGGTGGGGCGTTCGCCTCGCTGCTGGGTCGGCGGGTCGGCACGGCGGACTACCGGTCGAAGGTCAAGATCGCGTCGAACGGTCAGGTGACGCTGTACCTGACGCGGACGACGACGGCCGAGGCGACGTTGACCAGCGTCGTGGTGCCGGGTCTGACGTTCGCCGCGGGCGACCAGCTGCGGGTGCGGCTCGAGGTGACGGGGACGTCGCCGACCACGCTGCGCACCAAGGTGTGGAAGGTCGGGTCGGCCGAGCCGGCCGACTGGCAGCTCACGACGACCGACTCGGTGGCGGCGCTGCAGGCGCCCGGCGGGTTGGGTGTCATGGGCTACGTGTCGGGCAGCACGACGAACCTGCCGGTGGTCGTCACGACCGACGACCTGCTGGCGGTCGTGCCGGGGACCGAGGTGGAGCAGCCCAACGCGGCCCCGACGGCGGCGTTCACCGCGCAGGCCTCCGGTCTCGAGCTCGCGGTCGACGGCTCCTCGTCCTCCGACTCCGACGGGACCGTCGCGTCCTACGCGTGGGACTTCGGTGACGGCGGCAGCGCCACGGGGACCAGTGCGTCGCACTCCTACACCGCGGACGGCACCTACACGGTGACGCTCACGGTGACGGACGACGACGGGGCGACCGGCGTGACGTCGCAGCAGGTGACCGTCGCAGCGCCGGTGGTCAACCAGCCCCCGGTGCCCGCGTTCACGGCGGCCGTGGACGGCGCCACCGTGACGGTCGACGGCACCGGGACGACCGACGCCGACGGCACCGTGGCGTCCTACCTCTGGGCGTTCGGTGACGGCGGCACGGCCACCGGTCCGACCGCCTCGCACCCCTACACCGAGTCGGGCACGTACACCGTGACGCTCACCGTCACCGACGACGACGGCGCCTCGGCGTCGACGACGCGGTCGGTCGAGGTCGTCGTCGACGCACCCGTCGAGGAGCCGCTGGTGGCGCTCGACACCTTCGAGCGCACGGTGGCGAGCGGCTGGGGTGACGCCGAGAACGGCGGCACCTGGACCCGGGCCGGTGCGCTCGCACGGTTCTCCGTGTCGGGCGGCACCGGGCGGATGTCGCTGGTGACGGCCGGGTCGGGCGTCGCGTCCTACCTCGCATCGGTCTCCCGGACGGACGTCGACGTGTCGGCGACGTTCGCGACGGCCACGGTGCCGAACGGTGGTGGGGCGTTCGCCTCGCTGCTGGGTCGGCGGGTCGGCACGGCGGACTACCGGTCGAAGGTCAAGATCGCGTCGAACGGTCAGGTGACGCTGTACCTGACGCGGACGACGACGGCCGAGGCGACGTTGACCAGCGTCGTGGTGCCGGGTCTGACGTTCGCCGCGGGCGACCAGCTGCGGGTGCGGCTCGAGGTGACGGGGACGTCGCCGACCACGCTGCGCACCAAGGTGTGGAAGGTCGGGTCGGCCGAGCCGACCGACTGGCAGCTCACGACGACCGACTCGGTGGCGGCGCTGCAGGCGCCCGGCGGGTTGGGTGTCATGGGCTACGTGTCGGGCAGCACGACGAACCTGCCGGTGGTCGTCACGACCGACGACCTGGTCGCCGCGGTGCCGGGCGGTGCTGGGCAGGTGCCGAACGCGGTCCCCGTGGCGGCGTTCACGGCGCCGGTCGACGGGCTGGCCGTCGCGGTCGACGGCTCCTCGTCCTCCGATGCCGACGGGACCGTCGCGTCCTACGCGTGGACCTTCGGGGACGGGACCACGGCGACGGGTGCCGCCGCGTCGCACACCTACACCGCTGGCGGCACGTACACGGTGACGCTCACGGTGACGGACGACCGCGGCGCGACGGGCACGAGCTCGCAGCAGGTGACGGTCACGGCACCGGTCGTCGACCCGGTCGACCCGGTGGACCCGGTCGACCCGGTGGACCCGGTGGACCCGGTGGACCCGGTGGACCCGGTCGACCCGGTGGACCCGGTGGACCCGGTCGACCCGGTGGACCCGGTCGACCCGGTGGACCCGGTCGACCCGGTCGACCCGGTCGACGAGCCGCTCCTCGCGCTCGACACGTTCGAGCGCGCGGTGGCCAACGGGTGGGGTGACGCCGAGAACGGCGGCGCGTGGACGCCGGCCGGGTCGCCGTCGCGGTTCGCGGTGGCGAACGGAGTCGCGAGCATGACGCTCGCGGGCGGCGGCTCGGGCCTGGGTGCGTACCTGGGTACGGTCTCCCTGGCGGACGTCGACCTCGCGGCACGGTTCACGACCCCCGTCCGCGCGGACGGCGGCGGGGCGTTCGCGTCGTTGGCCTCCCGGCGGGTGGGCACGGCAGAATATCGGGCAAAGGTGAAGAGCGCGGCAAACGGGGGGATCACCTTGTACCTGACCAAGGTCGACGGGGCGGAGACGACCCTCGCCTCCGTCAACGTGCCGGGGTCCGTCGCGGCAGGGCAGGGCGTCAACGTCCGGTTCGCGACGACCGGCACCGGGCCGACGACGCTGCGCGCCAAGGTGTGGACCGACGGGGCCACCGAGCCCGTCGACTGGCAGCTCGCCACGACCGACGCGACGCCCGCGCTGCAGGCGCCGGGTGCGATCGGGTTCGTCACCTACCTGTCGGGCTCGGCGACGACGGCACCGTTCGTGGTCACGCTCGACGACCTCGTGGCGAAGCTTCCGTGACGGCAGACAGTCGTCGGCCCGGGGGCGAGGGGGACCGGGGCGGCCGCGCGGCGGCCGTCCTGGTCGCACACCCGGGCGCAGAGCTCTACGGGTCCGACCGCGTGATGCTCGAGACGGTTCTCGGGCTTCGCGCGGTCGGACGCCGTGTCGTCGTGACCGTTCCGGTCGACGGTCCGCTGCTGGTCGACCTGACCGCAGCGGGCGCTGAGGTCGTGCCGGTCCGCACCGCCGTGGTGCGCAAGAGCGCGCTGCGGCCGGCGGGGTTCGTGCGGTTCGCCGCCGACGCGGCGGTCGGCGCGGTGCGGGGCTGGGCCCTGCTGCGGCGGGTCCGGCCGGACGTGGTCTACGTCAGCACGGTGACCGTTCCGTTGTGGGCGCTGCTCGCGCGCCTCGCACGGCGTCCCGTGCTGTGGCACGTGCACGAGGCGGAGGGCAGCCAGCCCGCGCTCGTGCAGCGGCTGCTCGCCGCGCCGCTCGCACTCGCGACCCGCGTCGTGGCCAACAGCCACTACAGCGTCGACGTGCTCGCGCGGTCCGCCCCCCGAGCCGCGGCGCGCGCCACCGTCGTGCTCAACGCCGTGCCCGGCCCGGCGGAGCCGACGCCCGCCCGTGCTGCGCTCGAGGGTCCGCTGCGACTCCTATATATAGGGAGGCTCTCGCAGCGCAAGGGAGTGGACGTCGCACTGGAGGCGCTCGGCGAGCTGCGGGCCGGCGGTGACGACGTCGTGCTCGACCTCCTGGGTGCCGTGTACCCCGGGTACGAGTGGTTCGAGCAGCAGCTGCGTGACCGCGCCGCCGAGCTCGGCGTGACCGACGCCGTCCGGTTCCTCGGCTTCCACCCGTCGATCTGGCCCTTCCTCGAGGAGGCGGACGCGGTCGTCGTGCCGTCCGTGGTCGACGAGCCGTTCGGCAACACCGCCGTCGAGGCCGTCCTCGCGGCACGGCCCCTGGTCGTCAGCGCGACGAGCGGACTGCTCGAGGCCGCCGCCGGCTACGCGTCCGCGCAGCAGGTGCCGCCCGGCGACGTCGGCGCGCTCGCCGACGCCGTGCGCACGGTGGGCAAGGAGTGGGAGCAGCGCCGCCAGGACGCGATGGCCGACGCCGCCGTCGCCCGGGAGCGCCACGCGCCGGAGCAGTACCGGCGCCGGCTCGTCGAGGCGGTCGACGCCGTGGTCCGGAGGCGTGCGTGACCGCCGCGACCCGCCCCGGCCCCGGGACGACCTCGGCAGCCGTGCGGTGGAACTCCCTGGCGGTCGTGGGCAAGCAGTTCTTCATGTTCGGTGTGAGCATCGTGCTCGCGCGCCTCCTGGGTCCCGAGACGTACGGCGTCGTCAGTGCCGCGATGATCTACGTGACCTTCACGATGCTGCTGCTCGACCAGGGCCTCGCCGCTGCGCTCGTGCAGCGGCCCGAGCTCAGCCGCTGGGCCCCCGGGGTCGTGGCCACCGCGAACCTCGTGTCCGCCGTCCTGCTCGGTGTCGTCACGTGGCTCGTCGCGCCGTTCGTCGCCGACTTCTTCCACGACGACCGGCTCGCCCCGGTGCTCCAGATGCTGGGCGCGGCGCTGTGGCTCAAGGCGCTCGCGATCGTGCCGCGCGCCATGCAGCAGCGGGCCCTGACGTTCCGCGCGATCGCCATGGCCGACGTGGTGGGCGCGTTCGTGGGAGCCGCTGCCGGTGTCGCCGCCGCGCTGCTCGGTGCGGGTCCCGCCGCGGTCGTCGCGATGGTCGTCGCCACCGACGTCGTCGTGGCCGCGGTGCTGCTGCGCGCCGAGCGCGGGCCTGCGCCGAACCTCCACCTGCGTGAGCTGCGCGAGCTCCTGCCTTTCGGTGCCCGCGTCATGGCGACCAACGGCATCGCCTACTTCTCGCGCAACGTCGACAACATCCTCGTCGGTCGCGTCCTCGGCCTGGCGTCGCTCTCCTTCTACGGCATGGCCTACCGGGTGCTCGTCATCCCCGTGCAGCTCATCGCCCAGACGGTGTCGCGCGTGATGTTCCCCGTCTTCTCCCGGTTGGCCGACCGCCGCGACCTGCTCGCGGAGAACCTCGTCCGCACCACCCAGCTGCTCGCGCTCCTCGCCGTCCCGCTCATGGGGCTCGCGGCGGTCGGCGCGCACGAGCTGGTCGACGTCGTGCTCGGCGAGGAGTGGCTGCCGTCCGCGTCCTTGCTCACCGTGCTGGCAGTCGCGGGCGCGCGCGAGACCGTCCTCTACGTCACCTCGCCGCTGATGAAGGCCACCGGCGAGGTCAAGCTCCTGCTGCGTTACGAGCTGCTCGCGACCGTCCTCCAGGTGGGGGGCATCGTGGTGGGTCTGCTGGGTGGCACGCTGGGTGTCGCGGTGGGTTACACGGTGGCGGGGTTCGTCCTCACCCCCGTCCTCCTGCTGGTGCAGCGCCGGCTCACCGGGCTGACCGGCGGGCAGCAGGCGCGGGCCATCCTGCCGCCGGTGCACGCGGCGCTGTGGGGGGCCGCGGCCTACGTGCTCGTCGCACGTCTGCTCGACGGTTCGCTCCTGGTGCTGGCCGTCGGCGCGGCCGCGTACCTGGCCGTCGCGGCGGGGGTGCTGCTCGGCATCCACCGCCGTTCCACCGTCGAGGGCGTCGCACGCCTGCGGCGTCTGGCGACGGGCAAGGCATGAGCACACGCACGACGACGACCGACCTGACCACGAGGGACCACGACGTGACGACGACCGACCCGACCGCCCCGTCCTCGCAGGCCACGACCCGCACGGTGACCGTGGCGATGCTCACCTACCGGCGCCCCGACGACCTGCGCAGCGCGCTGCCGCTCGTGTGCGCCCAGCTCCCTCGTGAGCACGCCGAGCTGCTGGTCGTCGACAACGACCCCGACGGCGGGGCGCGCCCCGTCGTGGAGGCGGGGGGCGACGCCCGCATCCGCTACGTGCACGAGCCGACCCCCGGGATCGCGGCGGCCCGCAACCGCGCGCTCGCGGAGACGACGGCCGACGTCCTGGTGTTCATCGACGACGACGAGCGCCCCTCGGAGGCGTGGCTGTCCTCGCTCCTGGCGGTCCACGAGCGTGAGGCCTGCGCGGCGGTCGTGGGCCCGGTCGTCTCGGAGTACGAGATCGAGCCGGACCCGTGGATCCGCGACGGCGGGTTCTTCGACCGGCGCCGGCCGGCGACCGGTGCGGTCGTCGAGGCCGCCGCGACCAACAACCTGCTGCTCGACATGGCGGTGGTCCGCCGCCTCGGTCTGGAGTTCGACGTCCGGTACGGGCTGACGGGCGGGTCCGACACGCTCTTCACCCGGCGCCTGTCCGCCGCGGGCGAGCGCATCGTGTGGTGCGCCGAGGCTCCGGTCGTCGACGTCGTGCCGCGCGCCCGGCTCACCCGCCGCTGGGTGCTGCAGAAGGCCCTGCGCTCGGGCAACTCGTGGAGCCGCACGTCGCTCGAGCTCGCGCCCGGCGGTCTGCGGAGCCTGCCGGTACGGGCGCGGCTGCTGGGCGAGGGGCTCGTCCGGGTGGCCGGCGGCACGGCGCGGCTGGCCCTGGGGAAGGCCACGCGCAACCGGCGCCACGAGGCCCACGGCGCCCGGGTCCTTGTCCGAGGTGCCGGACTTGTCTCAGGTGCTGTCGGGTGGATCTATACGGAGTACCGGAGAACTTCGCCCGATCGGACATGACACCCGAACCGCAGGTGAGCGCCACTTTCGGGGGACATCTGGACAGCCCGCCGGGCCTTTCGTCCTGGATGAATATGCGGAACCGGGCATTGGAAGCGCCACCCGGTTGGCCTAGTGTGTCCGTCGCCACGAGGTGCCAACAGCTCAGTCGTGGCACCGCGGAGGCGCCGACGAGCGCCCCGCGCTGCGGCCACCGAGATCCGGTCGCCGCATCGTGGCCCAGGGACAACCCGGGGCGTGACGTGAGGGAGGCGGCGGCATGCGTCGACACGGTAGACATGCGATGGCGGAAGCACGGAAGAGCCCGGCAGGGGCGGTCCGTCGATGGGGGGTCGGGACGGCGGTCGTCGCCGTGGTCGTCGGTGTGAGCACCGCGTCCGCGAGCCCCGCACAGGTCCCGGCGGCCGTTCCCGCCGCCAGCCCCGTCGTGGTCGCCTCGAGCACCTCGACGGAGAACACCGCCCCGCTCGGCGGCGGCTCGGTCTTCACGACCGTCGCCCCGACGCGGCTGCTCAACCGCACCGTCCTCGGTCCGGGGTCCACGTACGACGTGACGATCCCCAACCTCCCGAACGGCACCCGCTCGGTGATCGTCAACGTCTCCGGCTCCGACGCGACGGTGCCGACCACGGTCACGGCGTGCACGGGCTCGTCCTGCTCGGTGGCCTCGGCCCTGTCGCTGCGTCCCGGCATGCCGGCGTCGCGCCAGGTCGTCGCCCCCGTCACCAACGGTCGGATCACGCTGCGCAACTCGACCGGCCAGGTCGCCGTCCAGCTCGACCTGTCGGCGTACGTGCGCCCCTCGAGCGTCCAGGGTGGCGAGGTCTACGTCCCGACGCCGCAGCGCCGCGTGCTCTCGTGGCACCTGCTCGGCGCCGCCGCGACGACGACGGTCCAGCTCACGGACGTCCCGGAGGGGGCGAAGGCCGTCGTCCTGGACCTCGGCTACTCCTCGGCGACCGCGAAGTCGTACCTGGCGCTCTGCCCGGCCGACCAGTCGTCGACCACGTGCAACCGCACCACGACCATCCAGACGGTCCCGACGCTCAACCACTCGAACGCCGTCGTCGTGCCGATCGACTCGGCGGGGCGCGTCAAGGTCTACAACAGCGCCGGCAGCGTGCGGCTGAACGCGGACGTGCAGGGCTGGTACGTCCAGCGCGGCACCACCGACGTCGGTGGTGAGCTCGTCGCCTCCTCGGGTGCGGTCGCGACGCGGCTGTCCGCGGCCGGTGCGACCCGCACCGTCACCCTGCCGGACGTGCCGAAGCACGCGACCTCGGCCGTCGTGCTCGTCCGCTCGACCTACGCCGCGCAGGGCACCGGTGTGTGGGCGTGCCCCGCGGCCGCCGTGTCGGACGCCTGCAAGGCCGCGTCCGTCATCAACCCGTACCCCGGCTACATCACGGACAACGTCGCGTACGTCGAGCTCGGTGGCGCGAACAACGACCAGGTGACGCTCGGCGCGACCCTCGCGGCGACCGACATCACGGTGTCCCCGCTGGCGTACACGGTCGTGACCCCGGTCGCGACGCCGACGCCCACCCCGACGCAGACGCCGACGCCGACGCCGACGGCCACACCGAAGCCGACCGCGTCGCCCACCCCGTCGCCGACGAGCGGTACCGGGACCTCGACGGGCGCCAAGCCGGGTTCGACCAACACCGGCGTCCCCGCGGGCACGAGCCTCACGCGTCACAACGGCGACATCGTGGTGACGCAGGCGGGAACCGTCATCGAGAACATGGACATCCACGGCTTCATCACCGTGCGTGCGCCCGACGTCGTCATCCGCAAGTCGATCGTCCGCGGCTCCGGCCCGGGCACGACCAACATGGGCCTGGTCAACTGCAACCACAACGCGTGCAGCAACCTGCTGGTGGAGGACGTCACCCTCGTCCCCAAGTCGCCCTCGGTCTGGCTCAACGGGGTCTTCGGTCACGACTACACCGCCCGGCGCGTCAACACGTACCACGTGGTCGACGGCTTCCAGATCCACAACGTCCGCAACAACGGCGGTCCGGTCAACGTGGTCATCGAGAACTCCTGGTGCCACGACATGAGCTACTTCGCCAAGGACCCGAACCACAACAACACCGAGACCCACAACGACTGCATCCAGATCCAGGGTGGGACGAACATGAGGATCACGGGGAACAACCTCGAGTCCTTCATGGCGACGCAGGCCGGTGACCAGACGTACGACGCGCGCAACCGCGGCTCGGCCCTGATGGTCACGCCCAACGCGGCCCCGGTCTCGAAGGTGACGATGACGGGCAACTGGCTCGACGGTGGGACGGCCTCGGCGTTCTTCTCGACGTCGAAGTTCGGTGCCTACAACTTCGGCACCTTCAGCGGCAACATGTTCGGCCGCAACCAGTACGACCACGGCCGTGGCTCGAAGTACCAGATCCGCATCGCGAACGACGGCATCTCGTTCGACAAGCCGCTCACCACGAACATGTGGGCGGACGGGTCGGGCTACCTGGCCGAGGGGCGTGACGCCGGCATCCGCTTCGGCTCCTGACACCAGCAGCACCCGGGCACCGGGGTGGCGGTTCGTCCGCCACCCCGGTGTTCCACGTCCCGGGCGGGTCTGGCGCCGCGTCGGAGCAGGTGGCAGGCTCGCAGGCGCGCACCGGTCCGCCCTGGTGAGCCCGCCTCCCGGCGGCTCCGCCCCTCGACGACAAGGCCTCGATGAACCTCCGACGTCTCCGCAACGGTGAGCCTCTCGTGCCGCGCGTGCTGGCCCGGCTCGAGCTCGAGCTGAACCCGCGCCTGGCACCCCTGCGGGCCCGGCGCCTGGAGCGGCTGAACGCGACGTCCGACCGGCACGTGACCGGCGATGCCCCGGTCGTCGTGAGCCTCACGACCTACGGTGCGCGGTTCGCGACGGTCCACCTCACGGTCGAGGCGATCGCGCAGGGGACCCGCCGCCCGCGCCGCGTCGTGCTGTGGCTCGACGACCGGCGCCTGCTCGACGCGCCGACGCCCGGGCTGCAGCGTCTCGTCGAGCGTGGGCTGGAGATCCGCATGGCGGAGCGCAACGACGGCCCGCACACCAAGTACGTCCCGCTGCTGTCGGACCCCGACCTGGGCGCCGGCGACGTCATGGTCACGGCCGACGACGACGTGCTCTACCCGCGGCGCTGGCTGGCGCGTCTCGAGGCGGCGGCGCGCCGGGACCCGCAGACCGTGCACTGCTACCGGGCGTACCGCGTCCGGACGCGCCCGGACGGCACGCTCGCGCCCTACCGGACGTGGCGACCGGCGCTGTCGACGCAGGCCCGTTTCGACAACTTCGCGACCGGGGTCTCCGGCGTGGCGTACCCGCCGGTCATGGTCGAGGCGCTGCGCGCCGCGGGCACCCGGTTCCGCGACTGCACGCCGCACGCGGACGACGTCTGGCTGCACGCCGTCGCGGTCGAGTCGGGCGTGCGTGTCCGGCAGCTCGCGCGCCAGCCGCGGCACTTCCCCGTGGTCCCGGGCTCGCAGGCCTCCGGCCTGCGGAACGCCAACGTGACCGCCGACGGCAACGACCCGCAGATCCGGGCGACGTACTCAGCGCAGGCGCTGCAGCGCCTGGGTGCGGCCCGGGGCGTCACGGCCGGCTGACGGCGGGTCGGCCGGCGCGGCGTACCGGGCGACGCCGAGCGCCAGCGCGACCCACAGCAGGGCGCCCGAGGCGGACCGGGCGGCCAGCGCGTTGTACGTCATCGGCAGCACGAAGGCGACGGTCGCCGCCACGCGGGCACCGGGCAGCGGCGTGCTGCGGGTCCACGCCTCGGCCACGAGCAGGAGCTGCGCGCCGAAGTACACCAGCGCGAAGAGGATGCCGATGTCCACGGCGTACATGAGGAACGAGTTCTCGAGGCTCGTCTGCAGCCCGCCGAGCGCGGCGTACCGGTAGCTGGCGGTGAGGCCGCGCCCGAGCACGGGGTAGTCCTGCCACGTCTCGGCGAAGAAACGGAAGGCGTCCGTGCGGGCGCCGGCCGAGCCCTCGTCGTCGGTGAAGCGGGCGGCGACACCGGCGGCGATGCCGCTGCCCAGGAGTGCGGCGGTGCCGCCGCCGAGAGCGCACAGCGACAGCAACCGCACGTGTGCGGGCGCCTGCGAACGGATCACCACCCACACGGCGAGCACACCGACGAGGACCACGCCCGTGCGCGACTGGGTGACGACCGTGCCACCGACGAACAGCGCGACGAGCGCGAACTGCACGCCGGCGCGCCGCAGCCCGACGAGCAGGGGCAGGGCGACGCACAGCAGCATCGACAGCGTCAGGGGGGAGTCGAGCGTCGCCATGTACCGGTCGAAGTCCTCGCGGAACCAGTAGCGGGTGGCGAACTGGTCCTCGTAGAGCAGGAGCCGTCCGGCGGACCACTGCACGAGGGCGAACGCCGCGCAGACGGCCGCGAGGGCGAGCACGGTGGTGCGGGCGCGGCGGGCCGCGCGCGGGTCGTCGTCGATGCTCGTGAGCACCAGCAGGAACATGAGGGCGGGCACGACGACGACGTCGACGAGCAGAGCCAGGCCGCCCGTGCCGAGCTGCTGGGTCGTCAGCGCGGCGACCGCGACGACGAGCGTGAGAGCCACGACGAGGTGGAGCCGCTGCGCGACGACGCGCGCCAGGTCCGCCGGGGCCCGCAGCACCTGGACGCCGACGACGGCGAGCACCAGCCACGACGCGGGGTGGATGCCCAGCAGGCCCGTGCTGTGCCCGGTGAGGAGCCCGCCCGCGGCGGCGGGCACGAGCACCCACACGGCGAGCGCGACGAGGGTCGCGTCGAGCGGGCGGCGCCTGGCGAGCCACGCGAGCGTCAGGCACGCCAGGAGCCAGGCCCCGAGCAGCGCCACGGGTCAGCGGTCCGGGTGGGCGCCGACGTGGCGGGCGTCGTTCGGCAGACCGGCGGCGGGGTCGGCCGCGGTCGGGCGGCCCGCGCCCGCGGCGCCACCGGCGGGCGCGACCGCGGCGGGTGCCACGTCCGCCGACCGGGGGCGGCCCGCGTCGTGCGAGTAGGGCACGCCGGCCGATCGCAGCGGGGCGCCGTTGATGATGACGCCCGCGAGCGGTGCGTCGACGACGCGCAGCGACTCGACAGCCGAGCGGGCCTGGTCGCGCGTCGTGTGCCCGTAGCGGACGACGAGCACGACGCTGTCGGCGTGCGCGGCCGCGATCGTCGCGTCGGTGACGGGCAGGGTCGGCGGCGTGTCGAGGATGACGACGTCGAAGCGCTGCCGCATGCGCTGCACGAAGGCGCGCATCTTGTCGCTGCCGAGCAGCTCGGACGGGTTGGGCGGCAGGGTGCCGGCCGGCAGCACGAACAGCCCGTGGGGACCCCACTGCTGGATGACGTCGGCCTCCTCGACCTGCCCCACGAGCACGTTGGTGAGACCGACGGCGCCCTCGAGCCCGAGCGCCCGCGAGACGCGGGGCCGGCGCAGGTCACCCTCGACGAGCAGCACGCGCCGCCCGCTCTCCGCGAGCGCGATCGCGAGGTTGCAGCTCGTGGTCGTCTTGCCCTCGCCGGCCAGCGGTGACGTGACGACGATGACCTGCATGCGGTGCGTCGCGGCGCTGAACGTGAGGTTGGTGCGCAGCCGTCGGTAGGCCTCGGCGCGCGGCGAGCCCGGGTCGGCCGCGGCCACCAGGCCGTCGGGGCGCGCACGGCGGCGGCTGCGCGGGTGCTGGGCGGTGATCGTGGAGAGCACGGGCAGCGACGTGCTGGCGCGCACGTGCTCCGGGGTGCGGACCGTGCGGTCGAGCACCTGCCGCGCGACGGCCAGGGACACGCCCAGCGCGAGGCCGGCGAGCAGGCCGACGCCGACGTTCAGCGCGGGGCGCGGCGAGACGGGCGAGGTGGGGGCGGTCGGGCCGGAGATGACGGTGAGCGAGACGTTGGCGCGGCTGGCGGCGTCGGTGCGCTCGAGCTCCTGGACGAGCGGGCCCAGCTCCTCCTCGATCGCCTCGCCGATCTGCTGCGCGCGCG
The DNA here is from genome assembly GCF_000092865.1 of Cellulomonas flavigena DSM 20109. Classification (GTDB taxonomy): domain Bacteria; phylum Actinomycetota; class Actinomycetes; order Actinomycetales; family Cellulomonadaceae; genus Cellulomonas; species Cellulomonas flavigena. The sequence continues at coordinate 980,604 of NC_014151.1, forward strand.
CCGGGTCGGTGTCCCGGACCACGGCGCTGAGCAGGATCGCGTCCTCCTGGGGCGTCGCGGAGATGCGTGACGCGATCGCCCTGGAGTCCAGGCCGAGCGACCGGTTGGCCGCGATCCGCTCGGCCAGGCGGCCGCTCGTCAGGACGCCGGCGTAGGCGGCGACGCGGCGCTGCGCGAACTCGTCGGCCTGCAGCGCGGTGCCCGTGTCGCTCGACGCCGCGACGAAGAAGGTCAGGGTGCTCTCGTACTCCGGCGTCGCGCGCACGGTGACGAGCAGCGCTGCCCCGACCGTCGTCAGCACGGTCAGTGCGACGATCCACCAGTTCTTGCGGATCGCCCGCAGTTGGTCGGTCAGCTCCACGTACCGCTCCTCGCCCCAGTGCCCACCCCGGCGTCGGCATCGGCCGAGCGCCGGCTGCCCGTGGCGCCATCCTCACATATCGCCCCGTCCCGGTGAGACGGTCGAAACCCCCGCAGACCGGACATCACCCGCTCGCGCGCGGCGCTCACCCGCGCGCCGGGGCCGGCGGGCACCGCGTCACTCGATCGGGGGCGGGGCCCCGTCGGCGCCCGTGCGCCGCCCGGGCTCACAGGCCGCGACACGGCGCGCGGCGTACCCTGGACACCGGCCCGCCCGGGGACGCTCCCGGTCCGGGCCCGTCGTCGTGCCCTCGACCGTCTGGACCCCATGGACCTCACCGGCCTCCTGCCCGCCCTGCTCGCCGACCCCGCCGTCGCCGATGCGCTCGCGTCCGTCCGCGCGCGCGGCGAGCTCGACGTCGTCGGGCCCGCCGGTGTGCGCCCGCCGCTGCTCGCGGCGCTCGCGGGTGCGGTCGCGACGGGCGGCGCAGCGGGACCCGGCGGTGGGCGTCCACTCGTCGTGGTGACGGCGACGGGTCGCGACGCCGACGAGCTCGCCGCCGCGCTGCGCTGCTACCTGCCGGACGACGACGTCGCGGTGCTGCCGAGCTGGGAGACCCTGCCGCACGAGCGGCTGAGCCCGCGCAGCGACACGGTGGCGCGCCGGGTCGCGGTGTTCCGGCGGCTGGCGCACCCGGACCCGGAGCCCGGCCCGACCGGGGCGGTGCGCGTGCTCGTGCTGCCGGTGCGCGCGCTGCTGCAGCCGGTCGTCGACGGGCTGGGGGAGCTCGTGCCCGTCGAGGTGCGCACGGGTCAGCAGGTCGACCTCGACGACCTCGCGCAGCGGCTCGTCGACGCGGCGTACACGCGTGTCGACATGGTCGAGCGGCGCGGCGAGTTCGCGGTGCGCGGCGGGATCCTCGACGTGTTCCCGCCCACCGAGGACCACCCGCTGCGCGTGGAGCTGTGGGGCGAGGACGTCGAGGAGATCCGCTGGTTCTCCGTGGCGGACCAGCGCAGCCTCGAGGTCGCCGAGCACGGCCTGTGGGCGCCGCCCTGCCGCGAGATCCTGCTGACCGACGCGGTACGGGCGCGCGCGGCCGCGCTGCGCGAGCAGCTGCCCGGCGCGCTCGACATGCTCGACCGGCTCGCCGAGGGCATCGCGGTCGAGGGCATGGAGTCGCTCGCGCCCGTCCTGGTGGACCGCATGGTCCCGGTGCTCGACCTGGTCCCCGACGAGTCGCTGCTCGTGGTCGTCGACCCCGAGCGCGTGCGCCGCCGTGCCCACGACCTCGTCGCGACCACGCAGGAGTTCCTCGAGGCCGCGTGGACCTCGGCCGCAGCGGGTGCGGCGACGCCGCTGGACCTGTCGTCCGCGTCGTTCGCGTCGTTCGCGGAGGTCCGCGCGCTCGCCGCCGTGCGCGCGCTGGGCTGGTGGACGCTGTCGGGTTTCACGCTCGACGCGGACGCCGTGACGGGCGACGACAGCCCCGCGACGGACGAGGGTCCGACTGCCGCGCCCGACGTCCGCACGCTCGTCGTGGGGGCGCGCGAGGTCGAGCGGTACCGCGGCGAGGTCGCTCGCGCGGTGCAGGACGTGCACCGGCTGCAGCAGCAGGGCTGGCGGCTCGTGCTGGCGACCGAGGGGCACGGTCCCGCGCAGCGCATGGTCGAGCAGCTGCGCGCGGCGGACGTGCCGGCGCGCCTGGTCGCGTCGGTCGACGACGAGCCCGAGGGCGGCGTCGTGCTGGTCACGCCCGCGCCGCTCGGTCCGGGCTTCGTGCACGAGGCGCTGCACCTCGCGGTGTTCAGCGAGTCGGACCTCACGGGCCGCGCCGGGTCGAGCACGCGCGACATGCGCCGCATGCCGAGCCGGCGCCGCAACGTGGTCGACCCCCTGCAGCTGCGCCCCGGCGACTTCGTCGTGCACGAGCAGCACGGTGTGGGCCGCTTCGTCGAGCTGGTGCAGCGCACGATCGGGTCGGGCGCGGCGGCGGCCACGCGCGAGTACCTCGTCGTGGAGTACGCGTCGAGCAAGCGCGGTCAGCCCGGCGACCGGCTGTACGTGCCCACCGACCAGCTCGACCAGGTCACCAAGTACGTCGGCGGTGAGGCGCCCACGCTCAACCGCATGGGCGGCGCGGACTGGCAGAAGACCAAGGGGCGCGCCCGCAAGGCCGTCAAGGAGATCGCGGCCGAGCTCATCCGCCTGTACTCGGCGCGCATGGCCACGCCGGGCCACGCGTTCGGCCCGGACACGCCGTGGCAGCGCGAGCTCGAGGACGCGTTCGCGTACGTCGAGACGCCCGACCAGCTCGCGACGATCGAGGAGGTCAAGGCCGACATGGAGAAGACGGTCCCCATGGACCGCCTCGTGTGCGGTGACGTCGGCTACGGCAAGACGGAGATCGCCGTGCGTGCGGCGTTCAAGGCCGTGCAGGACGGCAAGCAGGTCGCCGTCCTGGTCCCGACGACGCTGCTGGTGCAGCAGCACCTCGACACGTTCACCGAGCGGTACGCGCCGTACCCGGTGAAGGTCGCGGCGCTGTCCCGGTTCCAGACGGCCAAGGAGTCGCAGCAGGTCGTCGAGGGGCTCGCGGACGGGTCGGTCGACGTCGTCATCGGCACGCACCGCCTCATCACCGGCAGCGTGCGGTTCAAGGACCTCGGCCTGGTCATCATCGACGAGGAGCAGCGGTTCGGTGTCGAGCACAAGGAGACGCTCAAGGCGCTGCGCACCAACGTCGACGTGCTGGCGATGAGCGCCACGCCGATCCCGCGCACGCTCGAGATGGCCGTCACGGGCATCCGTGAGATGTCCACGCTGGCCACACCGCCGGAGGAGCGCCACCCGGTGCTCACGTTCGTGGGACCGTACGAGGAGAAGCAGATCTCCGCGGCGATCCGGCGTGAGCTGCTGCGCGAGGGCCAGGTCTTCTACGTCCACAACAAGGTCGAGTCGATCGAGCGGACCGCCTCACGACTCAACGAGCTGGTCCCCGAGGCCCGGATCGCCGTCGCGCACGGGAAGATGGGGGAGCACCAGCTCGAGCAGGTCATCGTCGACTTCTGGGAGAAGAGGTTCGACGTCCTGGTCTGCACGACCATCGTCGAGACCGGCCTGGACATCTCCAACGCCAACACCCTCATCCTCGAGCGCGCGGACCGGTTGGGGCTCTCGCAGCTCCACCAGCTGCGCGGGCGCGTGGGCCGCGGCCGCGAGCGCGCGTACGCGTACTTCCTGTACCCGCCGGAGGTGCCGCTGACCGAGACCGCGCACGACCGGTTGCAGACCATCGCCGCCCACACCGACCTGGGGGCCGGCATGGCCGTGGCGATGAAGGACCTGGAGATCCGCGGTGCGGGCAACCTGCTCGGTGGCGAGCAGTCCGGGCACATCGAGGGCGTCGGCTTCGACCTGTACGTGCGGATGGTGGGCGAGGCGGTGGCGTCGTTCCGCGGCGAGCAGGCCGAGGAGCTCCCCGACGTCACGATCGAGCTGCCCGTCGACGCGCACGTGCCGCACGACTACATCGCGCACGAGCGGCTGCGCCTGGAGGCGTACCGCAAGATCGCGGCGGCCACGGACGACGCGGGCCTGCGCGAGGTGCACGCCGAGCTCGTCGACCGCTACGGCCCCGTCCCGGGACCCGTCGAGAACCTCTTCGAGGTCGCGCAGCTGCGCCTGCACCTGCGGGCGGCGGGCCTCGCGGACGTCACGGCGCAGGGCCGGTTCGTCCGCTTCGCGCCCGTCGAGCTGCCGGAGTCGGCCCAGCTGCGGCTCAAGCGCCTGTACCCGGGTGCGGTGCTCAAGCCGGCCGTCCGCACGGTGCTCGTGCCGTTCCCGACGACCGCGCGCATCGGCGGCAAGCCGTTGCACGGGCGCGACGTCATGACGTGGGTACGGCAGTTCGTCGACGCGATCGTGCGCGGTGACGTCGCGGCCGCCGCGGCGGCGGGGACGGCGCGCTGACGCGCGGCGCCGCGGTCGTCACGTCCCGGCTCCGACCTCGACCCGGTCGCGGGCCGTCGTGAGGACCTCGGTGTACCAGGAGGTCAGGGGCGGGCCGTCCGGTGCCGTGAGGCGGTCGTGGGTCGCGCGCAGCACGTCGAGCAGCGGCGCGGCGTCCCACTGCGCGGCGAGGTCGACGAGCCGAGCCGTGTGCACGTCACCGAGCGCGTGGCGGCGCGGGAACCCGTAGGTCAGCGGGACGACGGTGCCGTCGGTCTCGAGCACCAGCGGGCTGAGCCACGAGCCGAGCGGCCCGTCGGGCGGCGCGTCGAGGGCGAGGAAGCGGGCGGGGTCGGACAGCAGCGTGCGGCGGCTGACGACGTCGATCTGCAGGGCGGGGCCGCAGGCCTCCTGGCTCACCCGGAGCGCCTCGACGGCGGCGAACCCGAGCTCGACGACGTCCGGGACGGCGCCGGGCAGGTTGTCCAGGGCATAGCCCTCGGGCTCGAGCGGGTGGACGTGGACGAGGCCGGCGCCGACCTCGCGCGCGAACCGGACGACCCAGTCGAGCTCGTGCACGTTGCGCTGCGTGAGCGTGAAGACGAAGCCGAACGCGGTCCCCGAGGCGGCGAGGTGCTCGAGCCGTCCTGCCATGCGGGTGAAGGCGCGCGGGTCGCCGCGCATCGCGACGTGGCTGTCCGGCGCCCCGTCGAGGGAGATCGCGAGCACGTCGACCCACCCCGCGAGCTCGTCCACCCGGCGCGGGGTCAGCAGCATGCCGTTGGTCGTCACGGTGGTGCGCATGCCCGCCCCGCGGGCGGTGCGCAGCAGCTCACCGAGGCCCGGGTGCAGCAGCGGCTCCCCGCCGGACACGCCGAGGACGCCGTAGCCCAGCGCGGCGGCGTCCTCGACGACGGACCGCACGAGGGCCGTCGTCAGGGCCTCGTCCACGTCGGGCCCGGACCGCGAGTAGCAGTGCCGGCACCGCAGGTTGCAGCGACGGGTCGGGTGGATCTGCAGGATGCCGCGCCCACCCGGGGGTCCGACGACGTCACCTGCGGCGCCGGCGGGGCTCACCGCGCGCCCACCTGCAGCTCGACGTGGAAGACGTCGGCCGGGATCCCGCGCGGGAAGACCCGCAGCCCGCCCGCCCGTCCGAGGCCGAGGCCGTCGAGCGCCCCGACGAGGTCCTGCACGACGGGCCCGAGCGCGTCGACACCCTTGACGGCGAACGACGTGCGGAGCAGGTCGGGCTTCGGCTGACCGGCGATGTACCAGTCGTCGATGTCGAACTGCGAGCTGATCCTGAGCACGCGCTCGACCAGCTCCTCGTCCAGGGCGAACCCCCCGTCGCGCCAGCCGGCGACGAGCCGTTCCGATCCTCGTTCCATCGCTTCCTCCCCCGGTGCACGGCGCACGGCGGTCCGGGCGCCTGTGCCCTGGAGGAGGCGGGCCCGCACGGGGGTGATACCACCGGGCGAGGTGGACGCGGCCGGCGCGGCGCGGAGGGTCCGGCGCTAGGCCCTACGATGGCGGGCGACCCCTACGGAACGTGAGCGGGAGGCCCTGGTGGCGGTGCGACGGACGCGAGGACGCGTGCGGATGGTGGCGGCGGCGGTCGTGGCGGGCGGTCTGCTCGCCGGGTGCGCCGGGCAGCCGGGGACGGCGGCGGTCGTCGACGGCCGGACGATCACCACGGCCGAGCTCGCGACGACGTACGAGCAGCTCGAGCCGATCTTCAACGGCGCCGGAGCCCAGGACGTCCTCGGCGTGCTCATCACCGAGCCGTTCGCCGCGCAGGTCGCGGCCGAGAAGGGCGTCGGCGTGAACGACGACGAGGCCCTGGAGCTGCTGCGTTCGGTGGCCGTGCAGTCGCTCGGCGAGGAGAAGGGCGAGGCCCTGGAGTTCGGCCCGGGTGCGATCGCCGTGGGGCGCTACTCGCTGGCGGCCAGCGCGCTGCAGGGCCTGGAGGACGCGCAGGCGGCCGCCGAGGACTACCAGGGACGCGTCGCCGCCGCGGACATCGAGGTGAACCCGCGGTTCGGCGAGTTCACCGACGACCTGGTCGTCGCGCCACCCGCGGCGCCGTCGTGGGTCGTGCCCGAGGGCGGGCGGGACGGCTCGTCGGCGACGCCGGAGCCGGAGCCGACGCCCTGACGGGCGCGCCGGGGCCGCACGACCGGCAGGCGGCCGCGCTCGCGCGCGTCGTCGCGGTCATGGACCGGCTGCGCTCGCCCGAGGGGTGCCCCTGGTACGCCGAGCAGACGCACACCTCGCTCCTGCCGTACGCGCTCGAGGAGGCACACGAGCTCGTCGAGGCCGTCGAGCACGGCGACCCCGCGCACGTCCGTGAGGAGCTCGGCGACCTGCTGCTGCAGGTGCTCGTCCACGCGCGCATCGCGTCGGAGGACCCCGTGGCGCCGTTCGACGTGGGCGACGTCGCCGACGACCTCGCGGCCAAGCTGGTGCGTCGCAACCCGCACGTGTTCGGCCCCGGTGCCGGGCAGGTGCTCGACGCGGCCACGGTCGACGCCCGGTGGCAGGACCTCAAGCGCGCCGAGAAGCCCGCGCGCACGTCGGTGCTCGACGGCGTCCCCGCGTCGATGGGGGCGCTGGCGCGCGCGCAGAAGCTCGTCGCGCGGGCCGGCCGCGCCGGGCTGCTCGACACGGCGCCCGTCCCCGCGGGACCCTCGTCCGACGGCCCGGTGCCTGCCGACGCGGCTCCCGCGGCGATCGGCGAGGCGCTGCTCGCGCTCGTCGTTGCGGCGCAGCACGCGGGCGTCGACGCCGAGGCCGCGCTGCGCCGCGCGACCGCCGACTGGGAGGCGGCGGCCCGCCGGGCCGAGGCCTGACGCCTGCCCGGGACGCGACGCGTCTCGCAGGGTGAGACTGGGGTGGGGGAGGATGCGAGGCCCCACCACGGCGGACCGGCCCGTCCGGGTCGAAGGTCCGACTCGTCACCGTACGGCCCGGACCAGGATGGGCCGTGCGAGGGGGACCGACGTCCCCCACCGTCCGGAGTCGAAGGAGAGCACGCATGAGGATCGGCGTCCTGCGCGAGGAGCGCCCGGGCGAGCGGCTGGTGGCCGCCACACCCCGGACCGTCGCGAAGCTCCGCGACCTCGGGTACGAGGTGGTCGTCGAGCACGACGCGGGCGCGTCCGCGACGTTCACCGACGAGGCCTACACCGCCGCCGGCGCGAGCACCTGCGACCGCGCCGACGTGCTCGCGTGCGACGTCGTCACGGCGGTGCACCTGCCCTCCGACGTCGAGCGGATGCGACGCGGCGCGACGCTCGTGGCGACCATGGCGCCGTTCGCCGACCCGGAGCTGCCCGGCCGCCTCGCCACGCTCGGGGTCACCGCGCTCGCGCTCGACGCGGTGCCGCGGATCTCGCGCGCGCAGGCGCTCGACGTGCTGTCCACGCTGTCCAACGTCGCGGGCTACCGGGCCGTCATCGAGGCGGCCGAGGAGTTCGGCGGCATGTTCACCGGGCAGGTCACGGCGGCGGGCAAGACCCCGCCCGCCAACGTCTTCGTCATCGGTGCCGGCGTCGCGGGCCTGGCAGCCCTCGGCACCGCGTCGAGCCTCGGTGCACAGGTCCGCGCGTTCGACGTGCGCCCTGAGGCGGGGGAGCAGATCGAGTCGATGGGCGCGACGTTCGTGCAGGCCGAGGGCGCGAGCCAGGAGGTCTCGACCGACGGGTACGCGCGCGAGCTCACCGCCGAGCAGGAGCGGCTGACCGCGGCGATGTACGCCGAGCAGACCGCCTGGGCGGACGTCGTCGTCACCACCGCGCTCGTGCGGGGACAGGCGCCGCGGACCATCACCAAGGAGATGGTCGAGGCGATGCGCCCGGGGTCGGTGATCGTCGACCTCGCGGCCTCGGGCGGCGGGAACTGCGAGCTCACCGTTCCGGGCGAGCGCGTCGTCACGGACAACGGCGTCGTCGTCCTCGGGTGGACCGACCTGCCGAGCCGCATGCCGCAGCACACGTCGCAGCTCTTCGGCACCAACGTCGTCCACCTCCTGGCGCTGCTGACGCCCGGCAAGGACGGCGAGCTGGTCCTCGACCTCGACGACCCGGTGCAGCGCGGCATGACCGTGACCACCGAGGGCGACGTGACCTGGCCGCCGCCGCCCGTCGCGGTGTCGGCCGCGCCCGCGGCGACCCCGACCGCGCCGGTGGAGACCGAGGAGGAGCGCGCCGCGCGCACCGCTGCCGAGGCCGAGGCCGCCGCGCGCCGGCAGCGCCGCAACGGTGTGCTCGCCGGGCTCGGCGCGGTGCTCACCGTCCTCGCGCTGACGACGGCGCCCGCGTCGTTCCTCAGCCACGCGACGGTGTTCGCGCTCGCGGTCGTCGTCGGCTACTACGTCATCTCCAACGTCAGCCACTCCCTGCACACGCCGCTCATGGCCACCACCAACGCGATCAGCGGGATCATCCTCGTCGGTGCGCTGCTGCAGATCGGCAGCTCGAGCTGGGTGGTCAGCACGCTGGCCTTCGTCGCCGCGACCGTCGCGGCGATCAACATCTTCGGCGGGTTCCTCGTCGCGTTCCGCATGATCCACATGTTCCGGAAGGAGGCGTGAGGACCGTGCTGACCTCACTGGCCCAGGCCGTCTACCTGGTCGCGGCGATCCTGTTCGTGCTGTCCCTCGCGGGCCTGAGCAAGCAGGAGACCGCCCGGCGCGGCAACCTCTACGGCATCGCGGGCATGGCCCTCGCGCTGCTCGCGACCGTCGCGCTCGCGGCGGACGTCTCCGAGCGTCCCGTCCCGGTCACGCTCATGCTCATCGCGCTGGCCCTCGCCCTCGGCGCGAGCGTCGGCATGTGGCGCGCGCGGCGCGTCGAGATGACGCAGATGCCGGAGATGATCGCGATCCTGCACTCGTTCGTCGGGCTCGCCGCGGTGCTCGTCGGCTTCAACTCGTTCCTCACCGAGGAGCCGGACGCGCTGCACCTGGTCGAGGTGTTCCTCGGTGTGCTCATCGGCGCCGTGACGTTCACCGGGTCGGTCGTGGCGTTCCTCAAGCTGTCGGCGAGGATCCGCAGCGCTCCGCTCATGCTCCCGGGCCGCAACGCGCTGAACCTGGGTGCGCTCGTCGCCTCGGCGGGGCTGCTCGCATGGTTCCTCGCCGTGCCGTCGCTGCTGCCGCTGGTGCTCATGACGGTGGTCGCACTGGCCCTCGGGTGGCACCTGGTCGCGTCGATCGGCGGCGGCGACATGCCGGTGGTCGTCTCGATGCTCAACTCGTACTCGGGGTGGGCCGCGGCCGCGGCGGGCTTCATGCTCAGCAACGACCTGCTCATCGTCGTCGGCGCGCTCGTCGGGTCGTCCGGTGCGATCCTCTCGTTCCTCATGTGCAAGGCCATGAACCGGTCGTTCGTGTCCGTGATCCTCGGGGGCTTCGGCACCGAGGGGGGGACCGTGGTCGCCGGCGACCGCGACTACGGCGAGCACCGTGAGGTCTCCGCGGCGGACGTCGCCGACATGCTGCGCGACGCGCAGCGGGTGGTCATCGCGCCCGGGTACGGCATGGCCGTCGCCAAGGCGCAGTACCCCGTGGCGGAGCTCGTGGCGAAGCTGCGCGGGCAGGGCGTCGACGTGCGGTTCGCCGTGCACCCCGTCGCCGGGCGGCTGCCGGGGCACATGAACGTGCTGCTGGCCGAGGCGAAGGTGCCGTACGACATCGTGTTCGAGATGGACGAGATCAACGACGACTTCGCCGAGACGGACGTCGTGCTCGTCATCGGCGCCAACGACACCGTGAACCCGTCGGCGCTGGACGACCCGTCGTCGCCGATCGCCGGCATGCCTGTGCTCGAGGTGTGGAAGGCACGTCAGGTGATCGTCTTCAAGCGGTCGATGGCGACGGGGTACGCGGGCGTGCAGAACCCGCTGTTCTTCCGCGAGAACACCGCGATGCTCTTCGGCGACGCGAAGGACCAGGTGGAGCGGATCGTCGCACCGCTGGCCGTCGGGTGACGGGGAAGGTCTCGACGCGGCCGCGCTGACCGGGGCCGCGGGTCGGGGGCGACGGTGCCGGGTGCACCGTCGCCCCCGGCCTGTCTCCGGCGTCGTCGCCGGGCTCGTCCGGGCCGAACTCGGGCCGAGGTCCCCTTGACGATCCGCCCGGGTCGTCGTCCCGCCGCGACCACCACCGCCGGCCGGCCGGTCATGGGACGGCTGAAACGGTTCGGGTGGTGACGGGGTGTGGCGCGCACCCCTAGCCTCGCGCCGGATCGCGCTGTGACGCTCCACCACCTGTCACGAGGAGTTCCCCCATGTCGTCCGCTCCCGCCCTTCGCACCCGGCCCGCGTTCGCGGCCGTGGCGGCCCTCGTCGCGGCAGGGCTCGCCGCCGCGGTGTCGACGGCGTCGCCGCTCGTCGCCCCGGCCGGTGCCGCATCGCCCGCCGTCGTCATCGACAGCGACTTCGAGGCCGGCCTCGACGGCTGGGAGGCGCGCGGCGCCGCGACCGTCAGCACGACGTCCGTGGGCGCGCGCGGCACCGGCAGCCTGCTCGTCGAGGACCGGGTCGACCCGTGGGACGGCGCGCTGATCCCCGTCACCGACATCTTCGAGCCGGGCACCACGTACACCGTCGGCCTGTGGCTGCGGCTGCCCGACGGCGCCGGCTCCGCCGACCTGCGCGTCTCGGTGCAGCGTGACCTCGCCGGCGAGCCGTCGTACGAGACCGTCGCCACCGTCGAGAACGTCTCGAGCCAGTGGAAGCAGGTCGTCGCGACCTACGTGCCCGGCCCGTTCGACACCGCGTCGCTGTACGTCGAGTCGGTCTCCGCACCCGTCGACGTCATGGTCGACGACGTCGTCGTCAGCGGGATCACCTACTCGCCCGACACGTCGGTGACGCCCGTCCGTGACGCCGTGTCCGTGCCCTTCGGCATCGCGGTCGAGCCGCAGGACACCGTCGGCGGCCGCGGCGCGCTGCTCGCGCACCACGCCGAGCAGATCACGCCCGGCAACCAGATGAAGCCCGACGCGATCCAGCCCACCGAGGGCACGTTCACGTTCACCGCCGCCGACGGCCTCGTCGACTGGGCCATCGAGCACGACATGCGGGTCTACGGCCACACGCTGCTGTGGCACCAGCAGACACCGGCCTGGTTCTTCCAGCGCGACGGGTCGTCGCTCACGACGTCCGCCGCGGACCAGGAGCTGCTGCGCGAGCGCCTGCGTACGCACATCGAGGCGATCGCCGACCACTACCGCACGACGTACGGCGAGTACGGCACGCCCGGCAACCCGATCTTCGCGTTCGACGTCGTCAACGAGGTCATCGACGAGAACCAGCCCGACGGTCTGCGTCGCAGCGAGTGGTACCGGATCCTCGGCAAGTCCTACATCGCCGACGCCTTCCGCTACGCGCGCGACGCGTTCGGCCCCGAGGTCCTGCTGTTCATCAACGACTACAACTCCGAGTACCCCAACAAGCGCGCGCCGTACCTCGCGCTCGTGAAGGAGCTGCTCGCGGACGGTGTGCCGGTCGACGGCGTCGGCCACCAGCTGCACGTCGAGGTCGGCCGCTCGATCAGCATGGCCGAGGACACCATCACGGCGTTCGAGGCGCTGCCCGTGCGCCAGGCCGTGACGGAGTTCGACGCCTCGACCTACCGTCACGAGGGCGAGTCCTGGACCACGCCGCCGGCCGACCGCCTGCTCGAGCAGGGGTACTACTACCGCGACATGTTCGACATGTTCGAGAAGCACGCGGCGTCGTTCGAGTCGATCACCGTGTGGGGTCTCGAGGACTCGCGCACCTGGCTGCGCGCGGGTGCCGCGCCGCTGCTGTTCGACGGTCAGCTGCAGGTCAAGCCGGCCTACTGGGGTGTCGTGGACCCGACGCAGATCGGGTCGACGCCGAGGCCCACGCCGACCGTGACCCCGACGCCGACGGTCACCCCGACGCCGACGGTCACGCCGACGCCGACCCCGACGCCGACGGTCACCCCGACCCCGACGCCGACCCCGACGGTCAGCCCGACGCCGTCGCCCACCCCGTCGCCGACCCAGAACCCGGGTGGCGCCTGCACGGTGAGCTACACGGCCAACGCGTGGAACACCGGCTTCACGGCCTCGGTCCGCGTGACGAACAAGGGCGCGGCGCTGTCCGGCTGGACCCTGGAGTTCGACCTGCCGGCCGGCCAGTCCGTCCAGCAGGGCTGGAGCGCCAAGTGGGCCCAGTCGGGCCAGACCGTGACGGTGAGCAACGAGGCGTGGAACGGCAACCTGGGTGCCGACGCCACGGTGGACATCGGCTTCAACGGCAGCCACAACGGCAACGGCAACAGCGCCAAGCCGACGCAGTTCACGCTGAACGGCGCCGCCTGCTCCTGACGGCTGACGCGACCCGGCGTCCCGCCTGACGGGACGCCGGGCGCACGAGACCGGGCCCTGGTCGCTCATCCACCGTGGTGAGCGGTCCGGGCCCGGTCTCGTCCATGCATCCGTCCGGATGCCGGACGGGTCGCGTGAAGCGGCCCGCGGGCGGCGCGGGGCACCGACCGGACCGGGCCCCGCGGGCAGCGGCTGCGGTCAGGCGGGACGGCGGGCGACGACGACCGTGCCGTCGATGTCGTCGTCGTGCCGCACCTCGACGGCCCACCCGGCGGGGCACGCGGCACGCGTCGCCGGAGCCTGCCGGGTGCTCGTCTCGACGAGCACGTACCCGCCCGGGCGCACCCAGGCCGGCGCGAGGGTGAGGAGCCGGCGCTGCACGTCGACGCCGTCGCGGCCGCCGTCGAGCGCGAGTCGGGGCTCGTGGTCACGGGCCTCGGGCGGCATGGTGGCGATGGCGTCGTGCGGCACGTACGGGGCGTTCGCGACGAGCACGTCGACGTGGCCGCGCAGGCGCACCGGGAGCGGCGTGAGCAGGTCGCCCTCCCGCACGGCGCCGCGCCCGGCGAGGTTGCGCCGCGCCCACGCGACCGCGGCGGGGTCGAGGTCGGTCGCGTGCACCCGCGCCCCGGGCACGTCGTGCACCACGAGCGCCGCAACGGGAGCGACGCCGCAGCAGGCCTCGACGACGACGGGCGCGGGCCCGGCGTCCCGGGCCAGGTCCACCGCCGTGCGTGCGAGCAGCTCGGTCCGCCGGCGGGGCACGAACACGCCGGGCCCGACCTGCAGCCGCAGCCCGGCGAACGCCACCCAACCCAGCGCGGTCTCGAGGGGCTCCCCCGCGACCCTGCGTGCGACCAGCACCTCGAGCGCGTGGGCGAGACCGTCGGACGTGGGGCCGGCGGGGTGCCCGTCGGCTGCGGCCGCGACGAGCAGCGCGGCCTCGTCCTCGGCGAACACGCACCCGGCGGCGCGCAGCCGTGCCACGAGCGCCGGCGGCGGCGCATCCTCGGACGTCACGCCGCATGCTCCCACGACCTGCTCGCCGACGACCCCGGGGCGCGCCCGGTGCGTCGCCGCTGGTCACGGGCGTGTCGTCCACCTGCCGAAGGTCCCGGCGTCCCGGCTGACCAGCGGCACTAGGCTGGGTGCGCAAACCCACCGTCTGTCGAAGGAGCACCATGGCCAGCATCGAGGCCGTCGGCGCCCGCGAGATCCTGGACTCGCGCGGCAACCCCACTGTCGAGGTCGAGGTCGCCCTCGACGACGGCACCATCGCCCGTGCCGCCGTCCCGTCGGGTGCGTCGACCGGCGCGTTCGAGGCCGTCGAGCGCCGTGACGGCGACGACCCCCGCTACCTCGGCAAGGGCGTGCAGGGTGCCGTCAACGCCGTGATCGACGACATCGCGCCCGAGCTCATCGGCTTCGAGGCATCGGAGCAGCGTCTCGTCGACGCCGCGCTCATCGAGCTCGACGGCACGCCCAACAAGGGCAAGCTCGGCGCGAACGCGATCCTCGGCGTCTCGCTCGCCGTGGCGAAGGCCGCGGCCGACTCGGCCGACCTCCCGCTGTTCCGGTACGTCGGCGGCCCCAACGCGCACGTCCTGCCCGTGCCGATGATGAACATCCTCAACGGTGGGTCGCACGCCGACTCCAACGTCGACATCCAGGAGTTCATGGTCGCACCCATCGGCGCCACGACGTTCCGCGAGGCGCTGCGCACCGGCACCGAGGTGTACCACTCGCTGAAGTCGGTGCTGAAGGGCAAGGGCCTGAGCACGGGCCTCGGCGACGAGGGCGGCTTCGCGCCGAACCTCGAGTCGAACCGCGCCGCGCTGGACCTCATCCTCGTCGCGATCGAGAAGGCCGGCTTCGTGCCCGGCAAGGACGTCGCGCTGGCGCTCGACGTGGCCGCCACCGAGTTCTTCAAGGACGGCGCGTACCAGTTCGAGGGCGTCGCCAAGACCCCCGCCGAGATGATCGCGTTCTACCAGCAGCTCGTCGCGGACTACCCGCTGGTGTCCATCGAGGACCCGCTGTCCGAGGACGAGTGGGACTCGTGGGCCGAGCTCGTCGGCAAGGTCGGCGACAAGGTGCAGATCGTCGGTGACGACCTGTTCGTCACCAACCCCGAGCGCCTCGCCAAGGGCATCCAGCTCAAGGCCGCGAACTCGCTGCTCGTCAAGCTCAACCAGATCGGTACCCTCACCGAGACCCTCGACGCGGTCACCCTGGCGCAGCGGTCCGGCTTCACGACGATGACCTCGCACCGCTCCGGCGAGACCGAGGACACGACGATCGCCGACCTGTCGGTGGCGACGAACGCCGGCCAGATCAAGACCGGTGCGCCCGCCCGCGGCGAGCGCATCAACAAGTACAACCAGCTCCTGCGCATCGAGGAGGAGCTCGACGACGCCGGCATCTACGCCGGTGCGAGCGCCTTCCCGCGCTTCGGCCGCTGATCCTCGGCTGACACGACGACGCCCGGCCACCTTCGCGGTGGCCGGGCATCGTCGTACCCCGAGGGCGTCACTCCTCGACGACCACCACCGGGCCGCTCTCGGCGGAGCCGTCCTCCACGACGAGGAAGAACGCCGACCCCAGCAGGACCGTGCCGGCGACGAGGGTCGCCGGCAGGGCGACCGCGAAGGCCATCTGCCATCCCCGGCGCGCGTGGCGCCCGCGGGGCCCGAACGCCCGGACGCCTACCCACGTCGTGACGGCGACGACGGTGACGAGCGCGGTCACCAGCGCGGCGACGTGCACGATCCCGAGCGCGACGACGAGCGGTGCGACGAGCAGACCCGCGACGAGGCCGGCGAGCACGAGCAGCACCCACACGCCGACGGACGTCCGCGGCGGGGCGGGTGCGACCGGCGTCGCGGCGGCCGGCGGTGCGGCGAGCGCGAGCGCCCCGGCGACGTCGTCGGGGCTGCCGAGGTCGGCGAGCACGCGGCGCACGTCGTCGTCGGACGGCGCCGGGCCGGCCTCGGCGAACGCGGCGTCGAGGTGCTCGCGGACCGCGTCGAGCACGTCGAGCCGGTCGGCGGCGGGGGCGTCGGCGAGACGACGCTCGAGGTCGGCGAGGTACGCGGCGACGAGCGGGGACGTGACGGCGGTCATGCGGGCAGTCCTTCCAGGAGGTGGTCGACGGCGCTGCGGTAGGGGCGCCACACCTCGACGAAGGCGTCGAGGGCCGCGCGGCCGGAGTCGGTGAGGCGGTGGTAGCGGCGGGGCGGTCCGGTGGGGGACTCCTGCCAGCTGGTGTCGACCCAGCCACGGCTGCGCAGGCGCGTGAGCAGGGGGTAGAGCGTGCCCTCGGACGCGAACAGCACGTGGTCCGCGCCGAGCGCGCGGGCGATGTCCTGCCCGTAGGCGGGGGACGCCGCCAGGTGGGCGAGCACGCAGAACTCGAGGGTGCCCCGGCGCAGCTGGGTCCGGACGTCGTTCGGCGTCGGTTCCATGTGGCGCACGCTACCGTGCGTGACAAGGAACCGTCAGGAGGTGACGCGACGCACGGCGCCACGTCCAGCCATTCGGGGGAGGGGCGGGCAGAATCGTCGCCATGTCCGCTCCGCGTCGTCCGCCCGCCCCCGGCTCCGGCCGCCGGTCGGGCCGTGACGACACGGCCTCCGGCGCCGTGCCGCGCGCCGGACGGGCGTCCACGGGCCGGGCGGGCGGGCCCACCACGGCGCCGCGCGGCGTGCGGGGAGCCACGCCCCGCTCCGGTGCGGTGCCCCGGGTGGCGACGTCCCGGCCCGCGTCGGCACGTGCGGGCCGCCGCCCCGGAGGTTCGACGCGCGGCGGCTCGACGCCCCCGCGCGGGACCCCCCGGGCGAGTGGCGCGCGACTGCCCGTGCCCCGCATGTTCACCGTCCGCGCGATGGTGTTCTCGCTGGTCGTCCTCGTCGCGTTCGTGCTCGTCTACCCGACGCTCGGCTCGTACCTCGAGACGCGTCAGGAGGTCGA
This sequence comes from Cellulomonas flavigena DSM 20109, assembly GCF_000092865.1. Taxonomy (GTDB): domain Bacteria; phylum Actinomycetota; class Actinomycetes; order Actinomycetales; family Cellulomonadaceae; genus Cellulomonas; species Cellulomonas flavigena. The sequence goes on from NC_014151.1 coordinate 997,248, forward strand.
GCAGCTGCGCGCCCAGCGTGACGCCGCACGCGCGGAGAACGCCGAGCTCGAGGCCGACCTCCTGCGGTGGGACGACGACGCCTACGTCATCGCGCAGGCGCGTGAGCGGCTGTCGTTCGTGATGCCGGGGGAGACCGCCTACCGCGTCGTCGACCCGGAAGTCGTCCCGGACACGCCCGCGAACCCGAGCGGCCCCGTGAGCACACCCTCCGACGGTGCGACACGCCCGTGGTACACCACCGTGTGGGAGTCCGTGCGGGTCGCCGGCGAGCTCGACGTCGACGGCACGGCGCCGGGCGCGGAGCAGACCCCGGTCACCCCCGAGGGCGCGCCGGGAGCCGGGTCCGGCACCGATCCAGCCGGCTGAGGCGCCCGGGCCGGCCGGCGCGGTGCCGCCCTGGGGGACAATGGGCGTCGCCCCCTGACGCCACCCGACGAACGGACCGACGTGCCCGCACCCGACCCCACCACGCACCGCGACGTGCCCGGGCCCTCGGCCCTTCCCGCGCCGCCGGTGCCCGTCGCGAGCGATGTCAGCGCGCAGGACGTCGCCGTGCTCACCGAGCAGCTCGGGCGTCCCCCGCGCGGTGTCGTGGGTGTCGCCGCGCGGTGCGTCTGCGGTCGGCCCCTCGTGGTGCGCACGGCGCCGCGGCTGGAGGACGGCACGCCGTTCCCGACGACGTACTACCTGACGTCACCGCAGGCGGTCGCGGCCGTGAGCGAGGTCGAGGCGACGGGTGTGATGAAGGAGCTCACGGCGCAGCTCGCGCAGGACGAGGAGCTCGCCGCGGGGCACCGGCGGGCGCACGAGGCCTACCTCGCCGACCGGGAGGCGATCGCGCACGTGCCGGAGATCGCCGGCATCTCGGCCGGCGGCATGCCGCAGCGGGTCAAGTGCCTGCACGTGCTCGTCGCGCACGCCCTGGCGGCCGGCCCCGGGGTCAACCCCGTGGGGGACCTCACGCTCGGCATGGTCGCCGAGCGGTGGCGCCCCGACCGCTGCACCTGCTGACGCCCAGGTGCCGCGCAGGCTCTGCCCGTGTCCGGTGACGTCGGTGCGCGGTGGCACGATGTGCCGGTGACACGCGTGGCAGCCATCGACTGCGGGACCAACTCCATCCGTCTGCTCGTCGCCGACGTCGACCCGGCGGCGGGCACGCTCGTCGACATCGAGCGCAGCAACGAGGTGGTGCGGCTCGGCCAGGGCGTCGACCGCACGGGGCTGCTGGCGCCCGACGCGCTCGCGCGGACGCTCGACGCCGCCCGGCGGTACCACCAGGTCTGCCGGCGGCTCGGGGTCGAGGCCGTGCGGTTCGTCGCGACGTCCGCGACGCGTGACGCGCGGAACCGGGACGAGTTCGTCTCCGGCGTGCGCGAGGCGCTGGGCGTCGACCCCGAGGTCGTCGCCGGTGACGAGGAGGCGCGGCTGTCGTTCCGCGGTGCGACGGGCGTGCTCGCTGGCCGGTTCGACGCGCCGTTCCTCGTCGTCGACCTCGGCGGTGGCTCGACCGAGCTGGTGCTCGGGACGGGCGCGCCCGAGGCGGCCGTGTCGATGGACGTCGGCTCGGTGCGGCTCACCGAGCGCCACCTGCACGACGACCCGCCGTCGGCCGGGCAGCTCGCGGCCGCGTCGCACGACGTCCGGCAGGCCCTCGACGCCGCGGCCCAGGTGGTCCCGCTCGGACGCGCCGTGACGCTCGTGGGGCTCGCGGGGTCGGTGACCACGCTCACCGCGCACGCCCTCGGACTGGACCGCTATGACCGCACGCGCATCGACGGCGCCGTGCTGGGCGTCGACGACGTGCTGGGGAGCTGTGAGGACATGCTCGCCCGCACGCGCGAGCAGCGGGCGGCGCTGCCGTACCTGCACCCGGGCCGCGTCGACGTCATCGGCGCCGGCGCGCTCGTCTGGCGTGACGTCGTGCGCCGCGTGCGGGACGAGGTCGACGCCGCGGGCGGAGCACTCACCCACGTGGTGACGTCGGAGCACGACATCCTCGACGGCATCGCCTGGAGCATCGCCGAGCGCTGACCCCACCCCACCGCACCCCGCCGACCGGAACCTGGCTCACGTTCCGGGCCGTCGTTCGGTGAGTGGTGTTCCGGTGGTGCTGCCGCGCCCGCCCACCCCGCCGACCGGAACCTGGCTCACGTTCCGGGCCGTCGTTCGGTGAACCGTGTTCCGGTGGTGCTGCCGCGCCCGCCCACCCCGCCGACCGGAACCTGGCTCACGTTCCGGGCCGTCGTTCGGTGAGTGGTGTTCCGGTGGTGCTGCCGCGCCCGCCCACCCCGCCGACCGGAACCTGGCTCACGTTCCGGGCCGTCGTTCGGTGAGTGGTGTTCCGGTCGGCGAGGTGTGGGGTCGGCTGCGTGGCGTGGCGAGATGTGGCGTGGGGTGATGTGGCGTGGCGTGGACAGTAGTGCGGATGCCGCAGTACTGTGCGACGTGCGGGCCCGAGTGCGGGCTCGCGCCACGTCCCGTCGCCCCGGCCACCACCCGGGGGCGACGGGAGGGGTCGCTACGAGCGGGAGGCCGCATGGACACCACGCAGCTGCTCAAGGGGGTGCTGGACCTCGCCGTGCTCGCCGTCGTGGCGGACGAGGACGGCTACGGGTACGACGTCGTGCGTCGCCTGCGTGCCGCCGGCATCGAGGAGGTGGGCGACGCCTCGGTGTACGGCACGCTGCGGCGCCTGTACTCCTCCGGTGCATTGACGTCGTACGTCGTGCCCAGCGACGAGGGCCCGCACCGCAAGTACTACGGCATCAACGCGCAGGGGCGGGCGACGCTCGCGGCGCAGCGCAAGGACTGGAACGAGTTCGCAGGCACCATGCAGCGCCTGCTCGGGACGGAGGGTGGGGCATGAGCATCGTCGACGACGCGATCGCGCAGGACGTCCGGACGTACGCCGCGCAGGTGCGGGCCGCGCTCGCGGACCTGGGACCCGAGCACGTCGACGACCTGACCGACGGTCTCGAGGCCAACCTGGCGGACGCCCTGGCCGACGACGGGCGGGCGCACCGCGGCTCGCTCGTCGACGAGTTCGGTGCGCCGGGGGCGTACGCCGCCGAGCTGCGGACCGCGGCAGGTCTGGCACCCGCGCTCGGTGGCGCGCGTCCGGAGAGCAGGTTCCGCGCAGCGCTCCTCGCGCCGTGGCGTGCGGCCCGCGACGCCGAGCGCACCACCCTGGCACGCCTGCGCGCCACCCGGTGGTTCCCGCACGTCGAGGAACTGCTCGTCGAGCTGCGGCCCGCGTGGTGGGTGCTGCGCGGCTGGACGCTCGCGCACCTGCTGCTGCAGGTCGTCGGCGGCGAGACGTACGCGTTCTGGCTGCCGTCGACGTCGGGCGGCTGGGTGCTGCTGCTGCTCGCGGTCGTCGCGAGCGCGCAGTGGGGACGCGGCCGGTGGCGCACCGGTCCGCGCTGGCACCGCGTGCTGCGGGTGGTGAACGGCGCGCTCGCGTTCGCGGCCGTGGTCCTGCTGCTGACGCTGCCGCAGGTCCACCGCAGCGACGCCGCGGCGGCGCAGACGTGGGTCGAGACGACCCCGCAGGACGGCGTGCTCGTCGCGGGGGAGTACGCGTCGAACCTCTTCGTCTACGACGCCGAGGGCAACCCGGTCGACGGAGCGCAGGTCTTCGACCAGGACGGGCGCCCTGTGACCACCGAGCCGTACGCGGGCGACATCTGGATGCAGCAGGAGTTCTGGCCGGACGGCGCTGACGCCCCGCTGATCCACGTCGGGGTCCCCGGCGTGAACGGGCAGTCGCGCTGGAACGTCTTCCCGCTCCACACCTTGCCGCGCGACCTGTGGGAGGACGCCGAGACCGCGCCGGACCCGGCTGAGCCCGACGTGCGGCGGCAGCTCGTGACGGCCACCTGGCCGTTCGCCGCCGCGGCCCCCGTCACCCCGTGGACGACCGAGACCGTCGCCCCCACCCCGCGCCCGTCCCCCGGCACCCCCGAGGAGCCGGCCACCGAGGCACCGGCGGCGGGCGCCGCGGACTCGGGCCTCCCGGGCGCCTCCGACGCCCCCGCCACCGACGCGCCCGTCCCCGCCCCCTGACGTCGAGGAGCGGGACGCGATCACCGCGTACGGGGAGGACACGTCCACCGCACGTGAGCATCGCCCCCACCCGGTGCGACGGGCGGGCGCGCGGGGAGGGCAGGCCCTCTAGGGTGGAGGCTCACCTGCGACCGACCGGGAAGGGCTCGTGACCGCCGACACCTGGGCCGACATCGGCCTCGTCCTGCTGTTCGTGCTCATCGGCGGGGTGTTCGCCGGCACCGAGCTGGCGCTCGTCTCGCTGCGCGAGTCGCAGCTCGTGCAGATCGAGCGGCAGGGTCCGCGCGGTGCGCGTGTCGCCGCGGTCGCCCGCAACCCCAACCGGTTCCTCGCGGCCGTGCAGATCGGTGTGACCGTCGCGGGGTTCTTCTCGGCGGCGTTCGGCGCGTCGACGCTCGCGTCCGCGCTCGCGCCCGTCTTCGTCGACCTGGGCATGGCGTCCGGCGCCGCCGAGGGTGTCGCGCTCGTCGTGCTGACCCTCGTCATCGCGTACCTCTCGCTCGTGCTCGGAGAGCTCGTGCCCAAGCGTGTCGCCATGCAGCAGGCCGCGCGCGTGTCGATGTGGGTGGGCCCGCCGCTCGACCGCTTCGCGGCGCTCATGACGCCCGTGGTGTGGCTGCTGTCCCGCTCGACCAACGGCGTCGTGCGGCTCCTGGGCCTGGACCCGGCGGCGACGAGCGACCAGATGAGTGACGAGGAGCTGCGCGACCTCGTGCGCACACACCCGGACCTGCCCGAGGACGAGCGGCGCATCGTCGACGACGTGTTCGACGCCGGGGACCGCTCGCTCGTCGAGGTGATGCGCCCGCGCGCCGACGTCGCCTTCCTCGCGGCCGACGAGCCGATCGCGCGTGCCGCGCAGACCGTCGCCGCGCTGCCGTACTCGCGCTACCCGGTGACGGGCGAGGACTTCGACGACATCGTCGGGTTCGTGCACGTGCGTGACCTGCTCGCGCCGGTCGCCCGGGCCGTCCGTGACGCGGACGCGGACCCGGACGCGCACGGCCGCGAGGGCGTCGTCGAGGCGATCGTCGAGATCGCGGCGACGACCGTGCGCGACGTCGTCCGGCCGGTCGTGTCCCTGCCCGGCACCAACGCGGTGCTGGCGACGCTGTCGCAGATGCGCCGCACCGGTCAGCACCTGGCCGTCGTCGTCGACGAGTACGGCGGGACCGACGGCATCGTGACGCTCGAGGACCTGCTCGAGGAGCTCGTCGGTGACATCGTCGACGAGTATGACCCGGCGCCCGCCGGGGACGCCGACACCGACGTGGACGCGGGCCTGTCCCTCGAGGACTTCGCGGACCGCACGGGTCTCGTGCTCGCCGACGGGCCCTACGAGACCGTCGCCGGATTCGTGCTCGCGCGCCTGGGCAGGATCGCGGAGCCGGGCGACGTGGCCGACGTGCCGGCGGCGGGCACGACGCGCGCGCGGCTGCGGGTCGTGGCCGTCGACGGGCGTCGCATCACACGCGTGTCGGTCGAGCGGCACGCCTCCGGCGACGAGCCGGACGGGTCCTCCGGCGCCTGAGTGCGGCGGATCTCACACCGCTGACCCCGGCGGTGTGCGCGGCGTCACCGCGCTCGCGGGAGGCCGCTCGTCGTGCGCGCGTCTACCGTTGGAGGTATGTCTCAGTCGTCCACCGCCTCCGTCGACGCGGCCCGCCCGACGGGTGAGCTCATGCCCGCCCCGGCCGGCAAGCCCCGCAAGGTGCCGCGTGTCGTCGTCCTCGGCGGTGGCACCGTCGGCCTGTACTCGGCGCGCCGCCTGCGCCGCCGGCTCGGCAAGCGCGAGGCCGCCATCGTCGTCGTCGACCCGCGCCCCTACATGACGTACGCGCCCTTCCTCCCCGAGGCCGCGGCCGGCTCGATCGACCCGCGCAACGTCGTCGCCCCGCACCGTCGTGCACTGAAGAACGTCGACGTGCTGCAGGGCCACGTCACCCAGATCGAGCACGCCAACCGCCGCGTGCAGATCACGCCGATCGAGGGCGACTCGTACTGGGTCACGTACGACCACCTCGTCGTCGGCCTCGGCTCGGTCGCGCGCACGCTGCCCATCCCCGGCCTGGCGGAGCAGGGCATCGGCTTCAAGAACGTCGAGGAGGCCATCGCGCTGCGCAACCACGTGCTGGGCCGCATCGACGTCGCGGCCTCGACGTGGGACCCCGAGCTGCGTCGCAAGATGCTGACCTTCGTGTTCGTCGGCGGCGGCTTCGCCGGGATCGAGGCGCTCGCCGAGGTCGAGGACATGGCGCGCTACGCGGTCCGCAAGTACAAGCAGATCGAGCCCGAGGAGCTGCGGTTCGTGCTCGTCGAGGGCAGCCCGCGCATCCTGCCCGAGGTGAGCGAGGAGCTCGGCGGGTACACGCTCGAGCAGCTGCGCAAGCGGGACATCGAGATCTTCCTGTCGACGTTCCTGTCGTCGTGCGTCGACGGGCGCATCGTGCTGTCGAACGGCACGGAGTTCGACGCCGAGACCGTCGTGTGGACCGCGGGTGTCAAGGCCAACCCGGTGCTGCAGCAGTCGGACCTGCCGCTGGACCATATGGGCCGCGTCATCTGCAACGCGACGCTGCAGGTCACGGACGAGGACGGCACGGTCGTGGCGGACGCGTGGGCTGCGGGCGACTGCGCCGCGGTGCCCGACCTGTACAACCCCGGCAAGTTCTGCCCGCCCAACGCGCAGCACGCCCTGCGCGAGGGCAACCACATCGGGGACAACCTCGCGCTCGTCCTGCGCTCGGCGCAGCCCACCGAGTACAAGCACCGCAACGTCGGTGCGGTCGCGTCGCTCGGCATGTACAAGGGCGTCGCGCAGATGTTCGGGCGGATCAAGGTGCGCGGGTTCCTCGCGTGGGTCCTGCACCGCACGTACCACGTGTTCGCGATGCCGACGTTCAACCGCAAGCTGCGGATCGCCGCCGGCTGGACCGGGTCGGTGCTGCTGCGCCGTGAGGTCGTGGCCCTGGGGTCGCTGCACGACCCGCGTGCGGAGTTCCGTGCCGCGTCGGCGCCGCCGAAGCCGAAGGTCGAGCAGGTCTCGCAGGCGACGGCGCCGACGGACGGCGCCTCCGGTGGCGAGTCGCTGCCGCCGTACAAGGCCGAGAAGGACTCCCCGGCCGCGAAGGAGCAGGCCCGCAAGGCCTGACCCGCCCCCGACCGACGGCCCCGCGCTCGACGCCCCCGCGCTCGACGCCCCCGCGCTCGACGACCCCGCGCTCGACGACCCCGCGACCCCGTCCCCGGATCGGGGCGTGTCGCGCGTCCGGACGATGCCTCTCCCGTCGAGTGCGGGGGATCGCACGCGAGTGCGGGGGAAACCACCCCCGCACTCGCGACGTTTCCCCCGCACTCGGCGGGAGGGTGGGCTGGCAGGATGGCGGCGCGCCCCCGTAGCCCAACCGGCAGAGGCAACCGGCTTAAACCCGGTCCAGTCCGGGTTCGAACCCCGGCGGGGGCACCTCGCCGCGGCCGGTGGCCCCGCGGCCGGCGGTGGGGCCCGGGTGGTCAGCGCTTCGTGACGGTGACCCGCACCGGGTCGCCGATCTCCTTGCCGAGCGTCTTGCGGACCTTCGCGCTGAGGGACACCATGTGCCCGCCCGTGCCGGTGACCACCGCCCCGACGTTCTCGAGCCGGACGTCGTCGACCACCGCGTCGACCTTCACGCTCCGCCCGGTGCCGAGGAACGCCACCGAGTCGGGGATCTCGACGCAGCTCCAGACGTCGCCCTTCACCTCGACACCGATCGTGGTCTCGAACGTCGTCTCGTCGTCAGCCATGGCGGCGACGCTACCCGGGCTGCCGGCGGCCGTGGGTCAGTCGAGACCGGCCGCCGCCTCCGCGGCCTCGATCTGCCGCGCCCAGTCCTTCTTGGCGGCCCGCCAGCCCTCGTCGTCCGCGCCGAGGCGCCAGTACCCGGAGATCGACAGGTCGCCGCGCGCGACGCGACGCTCGGCGCGCAGGTAGCCGCGCAGCTCCTTGACCGCGCCGGCCTCGCCGTGGACGAACGCGCACACCCGGCCCGCCGGCCACGGCCACGAGCGCACGGCGTCGACGAGCGCGACGCCCGGCACGCCGGTGCCGGTGTGGACCCAGCGCACCTCCACCCCCGCCGGCGCGTCCAGCGGCAGCTCGTCGTCGGCGTCGTGCACCTCGAGCACGGCCAGCCCCACGGCGTCACGCGGCAGGCGCTCGAGGCCCACGGCGACGGCGGGCAGCGCGCTCGCGTCACCGGCCAGCAGGTGCACCTCGGCCTCCGGGTCCGGTGACCAGGCGCCGCCGGGCCCGTGCACGAGGACCTCGTCGCCGGGCCGGGCGGCGAGAGCCCAGGGGCCTGCGACCCCCTCGTCGCCGTGCACGACGACGTCGACCGTCAGCTGGTGCGTCGTCGCGTCGTACGCGCGCACGGTGTACGCGCGCAGCCGCACCTCCGCGCCCTGCGGCAGCGCCGCGCGCAGCGCCTCGACGTCGACCCGGCCATCGGGGCCGAGCGGGCGGGGACCGTCCGGGGCGAAGCCGAGCTTGACGTACGAGTCCGCCTCGGTGGGCGGTGCGATCGGCGCCATGCCGGGCCCACCGAGCACCACGCGCAGCAGGTGCGGCGTCAGCCGCTCGGTCCGCACCACGCGCGCCAGCACGGGCGCCGGTCGCCGCGTGGGCGCGCTCGACGGGGCAGGGGTGCCGGGGGGAGTCACGCACGCGAGCCTAACCGCGGCTCCCGCGGGCCGCGCCCGCGAGCCGGTGGCAGCATGACGTCGCACGTCACCCCCCGGATCGGGAACACCAGTGCCCCTGTCGCGCGTTCGCCCGGTCGACACCTTCCCTGCCCGGACCGGCTGCGCCCGGTCGCCCCGGAGGCCCCCATGTCCCGGCTCGCCCGGCTCTCGCTCGCCAACAGGTCCGTCGTCGCCCTCGTGACGGTGGCGATCGCCGTGCTCGGCTGGACCAGCCTCGGCTCCCTAAAGTCCGAGCTCATCCCGTCGCTGCAGATCCCCACGGCGTTCGTCGTCGCGGTCGATCCCGGGTCGTCGCCCGAGCTGGTCGAGCAGCAGGTGACCGAGCCGATCGAGCAGGCGCTCGCGGGGATCGCGGACGTGGAGTCCGTGACGTCGACGTCCGCGACGTCGGTGTCGACGACGGTCGTCGAGCTGACCTACGGGGTCGACGTCGACGCCCGCGCCCAGCAGATCCAGACGGCGGTCGACCGCATCCGCACGACACTGCCCGACGGCGTCGAGCCCAGCGTCTTCACCGGCTCGATCGACGACCTGCCCGTGGTGCAGCTCGCGGTGGCCGGCACGCCCGACGACGTGCGCGACGACGAGGAGCCCGCGGCGGCGCTCGCGCGGGCCGTGCAGGACGTGGTGGTGCAGCGCCTCGAGCAGGTCGACGGCGTGCGGACCGTCGCCGTGACGGGCGTCGCCGAGCAGGGCGTCACCGTGACGCTCGACCTGCCCGCCCTGACCGCCGCCGGTCTGTCGCCGGCCGCCGTGCAGACGCTGCTGCAGGACAACGGGCTCGTGCTACCCACGGGCACCGTCGCCGACGGCGACCTCACGCTGTCGGTGCAGGCCGGCTCGGAGATCACGTCGCTCGACGACCTGCGCGCGCTGCCGCTGCTGGGTGCCGCGGCCCCCGTCACCCTCGGCGACGTCGCCGAGGTGGTCCTGGCGCCCGTCCCGGCCACCGGCTACTCGCGCCTCGACGGCGAGCCCGCGCTCGCGGTGTCCCTCACCAAGACGCCCGCGGGCAACACGGTCGACGTGTCCCACGGCGCGCAGGAGGCGGTGGCCGAGCTGCGCGCGCAGCTCGGCGACGACGTCGACGTCGCGGTCGTGTTCGACCAGGCGCCCTTCATCGAGGAGTCCATCGAGGGCCTGGCGACCGAGGGTGGTCTTGGCCTGGTCTTCGCCGTCGTGGTGATCCTGCTGTTCCTCGCGTCGCTGCGCTCGACGCTGGTCTCGGCGATCTCCATCCCGCTGTCGCTGCTCGTGACGTTCATCGGTCTGCAGCTCGCCGGTTACTCGCTCAACATCCTCACGCTCGGCGCCATGACGATCGCGATCGGGCGCGTCGTGGACGACTCGATCGTCGTCATCGAGAACATCAAGCGGCACCTGTCGTACGGCGAGGCCAAGCTCGACGCGATCGTCACGGCCGTGCGCGAGGTGGCCGCGGCGATCACCGCGTCGACGATCGCGACCGTCGCGGTCTTCCTGCCGATCGGCCTGGTCGGCGGCATGGTGGGCGAGCTGTTCCGGCCGTTCGCGTTCACCACGGCGATCGCGCTCGCAGCGTCGCTGCTGGTGTCGCTGACGATCGTGCCGGTGCTCGCCTACTGGTTCGTCAGGGCGGGGTCGCCGGACCCCGAGCAGGCTGCGCGCGTGCGCGCCGAGGCCGAGCAGAAGGAGCGGCGCTCGGCGCTGCAGCGCGGCTACCTCGCGACGTTGCGGGCCTCGCTCGCGCACCCGGTGGTCACCGTGGTCGTGGCACTCCTGGTGTTCGGCGGCACCGTCGGGCTGGCGACGCGGCTGGAGACGAACTTCCTCGGCGACAGCGGCCAGGACACGCTCACCGTGTCGCAGACGTTCGCGCCCGCGACGTCGCTCGAGGCGCAGGACACCGCGGCGCGCGAGGTCGAGGAGGCCCTGGGCGAGGTCGACGGCGTGCTGACCGTGCAGACGACCGTCGGGTCGTCGGGCGGCATCGAGTCGGTCTTCTCCGGCGGCGGCGCGCCGCGCGCGACGTTCGCCCTCACGCTCGACGGTGAGGACACCGAGGCCGTCACGCAGGACGTGCGCGACGCGGTCGGGTCGCTGGACGTCGCGGGCGACGTCGTCGTGGCCGGGGCGGACGCAGCGTTCGGCTCGTCGACCGTCGACGTCGTCGTGCAGGCCGACGACCCCGAGGAGCTGGCGGCGCTCGCGGCCGAGGTGCGGGACGTCGTCGCCGGGGTCGAGGGCACGACGGACGTCGTCAACGACCTGGCCGCGGACCAGCCGACGGTGCGCGTGACGGTGGACCGCGAGGCCGCGGCCGCGGCCGGGCTCACCGAGACCGCCGTGGTCGGGACCGTCGCGGGGCTGATGAGCCCGCAGCCGGTGGGGACGGTCGACCTCGGCACCGGTCCGGTGGACCTCACGGTGGTGACCGTGCCCGGCCCCACGACCGTGGCCGAGCTCGAGCAGCTCGTGCTGCCGACCGCTACGGGTCTCGTGCCGTTGACGGCCGTCGCCGAGGTCGAGCAGGTCGAGGTCCCGGTGTCGACCACGCGCATCGACGGCCGCCGCGCCGCGACGGTGTCCGCGACGCCGGCCGACCAGGACCTGGGGGCGCTCACGCAGCGCCTGCGGACCGCGCTGGAGGACGTCGACGTGCCGCCGGGGGCGAGCCTGGAGGTCGGCGGTGTCGCCGCCGACCAGGAGGACGCGTTCGCGGACCTCGGGCTCGCGCTGCTGATCGCGATCGTCATCGTCTACGTCGTCATGGTCGCGACGTTCCGCTCGCTGCTGCAGCCGCTGATCCTCATGGTGTCGGTGCCGTTCGCGGCCACCGGTGCGCTGCTGGGGCTGCTGCTCACCGGGACGCCGCTGGGCGTGCCCGCGCTGATCGGCGTGCTCATGCTCATCGGTGTCGTCGTCACCAACGCGATCGTGCTGGTCGACCTCGTCAACCAGTACCGCGAGCGCGGCCGCGACCTGGACGAGGCGGTGACCGAGGGCTCGCGCAAGCGGCTGCGGCCCATCCTCATGACGGCTGCGGCGACGATCTTCGCGCTCGTGCCCATGGCGCTCGGGCTCACCGGCGGCGGCGTGTTCATCTCGCAGCCGCTCGCGATCGTCGTCATCGGCGGCCTGTTCACCTCGACGCTGCTGACGCTCGTGCTCGTCCCGGTGCTCTACACGCTGGTGGAGCGGGGCCGGGCGCGCGGTGCGGCCCGGCGCGCGGCGCGCCGTGACGCGAGGGCACGGGCCGCGACGGCCTGACGTCCCGGCCGCCCCACCCTCCGCCGGCGGGGGTGGGGCAGCGCCGAGCGGAACGTGGCTCACCGGGTGGACCGCCATCCGGTGAGTCGGGTTCCGGTCGGCGGGGGTGGGGTGTGGGGCGGCACGACCGCGGCGCACCACCGTCCCCCTCCAGGACGGTGGTGCGCCGCGTGGTGCGTGGACGCCTCAGGCGTCGCGCGCGCGCAGCCGCACCGTGGCGGCGACGAACAGGACGGCGACCCAGCCGAGAAGGATCGCGTAACCGCCCCACGGGCCGGTGTCGAACGCCCGCGGGAACATCTCCGCGCTCGCGTCGATCGCTTCCTGGGTCGCCATGACCGACGACCCCGCCGAGAACGGCAGGAGCGGGCGGACGTACTCGAACGCCTTCCACGGCACGAGGTTGACGATGCTCTCGACGACGAGCAGCAGCCCCATCACCACGGCGATCGTCGCCGCCGTGTTGCGCAGCAGCGCACCCGTCGCGAACGTGAACGCGGCGATCCCGGCGAGCACGAGCGGGCCGCCGAGGACGACCCGCGTGACCTCGGGGGCGGAGAAGTCGGGCACGACGTCGCCGTCGATGAGCCCGCTGACGCCGAACGCCACCGCGGAGGCCAGGACACCGACGGCGAACGTCACCGTGACGACGGTGACGAGCTTGGCGACGAGCACCGGCAGCCGCGTCGGGACGGCGGCGAGCGTCGAGCGGATCGAGCCGGTCGTGTACTCGGACGTCACGACCAGGGCGGCGAGGACGACGATCGCCAGCGAGCCCATCTGCAGGCCGCCGTTGACGACCGTGGACACCGCGTCCGCGCTGCCTGCCGGGGCGTCGGACCCCAGCTCCGGGACCGCTCCGGACGCCGCGGTGAGCATCACGGGAAGGCCGGCGAGCAGCACGAACGCGATCCCGAGCGTCCACCACGTGGAGCGCAGCGAGACGAGCTTCAGCCACTCGCTGTGGAGCACGCGGGGGAACGTCACGCGGGCGCCAGCGGTGGCCGACGGTGCGGCGGGTGCGGTGGCGGTGCTCATCGGACGACCTCCGAGGTCTGCGCGGGCGCGTCGGCGGGCGCGCCGGAGTGGTACTCGACGGCGTCGGCCGTCAGGGACAGGTAGGCCTGCTCGAGGGAGCCGGTGACCGTGTGCAGCTCGTGCAGCACGATGCGGTGAGCGGCGGCGAGCTCGCCGACCTCGGCGGCGCTCGGGCCGTGGACCTCGAGGAGCTGCGGCTCCGACGACGTGACGGTCGTGGTCCGGCCTGCCAGGAGCGCGGCGAGCTCGCCGGCCTGCGGGCTGCGGACGACCACCGTGGACGTCGTGGCGCGTGCCACGACCTCGTCCACCGGGCCCTCGGCGAGGATCTGCCCGCGACCGATGACGAGCAGCCGGTCGGCCGTCAGCGCGACCTCGCTCATGAGGTGCGACGACAGGAACACGGTCCGGCCCTCGGCGGCCAGGCTGCGCGCCAGTCCGCGGACCCAGGCGACGCCCTCGGGGTCGAGGCCGTTGACGGGCTCGTCGAGGATGAGCGTGTGCGGGTCGCCGAGCAGCGCGGCCGCGATGCCGAGGCGCTGGCCCATGCCGAGCGAGAACCCCTTGACGCGCTTGTCCGCGACCGGGCCGAGACCGGCGAGGTCGATGACGTCGTCGACGCGCGCGGTGCTGATGCCGTGCGTCGCGGCGAGCACGCGCAGGTGGCTGCGGGCCGTGCGTCCGGGGTGGACGGCCTTCGCCTCGAGCAGGGCACCGACCTCGGTGAGCGGGGCTCGCAGCTGCCGGTACGGGCGCCCCCCCACGGTCACGGACCCGGCGCTGGGCCGGTCGAGACCGACGATCATCCGCATGGTCGTCGACTTGCCCGCACCGTTGGGGCCCAGGAAGCCGGTGACCTGGCCGGGGCGCACCGTGAAGTCGATGCCGTCGACGGCGGTCTTGCTGCCGTAGCGCTTGGTCAGTCCCTGTGCCTCGATCATCGGGTCCCCCGGGTGGGCGTCGGTGTTCTCATGCCGACGACGCTATTCCCGTGCGCCGCGGTCACGGCACCCTCCCGCGACCGATCCGGGGCGCGGACGGCTCATCCGCGAGAACGAGGGCAGTGGGCGGAACTCTCCGGGCCCGCCCGGTGGGGAACGTCCGGGGCACCCGCTACGTTGTGCCAGACGTCGACAAGACCTGTCCCGGCCGGCCACGACCAGAGGTGTCGCATGACCAACCCCGTCTTCAACAACAGTCCCGTCTTCGGGGACCCCCGCGGCAAGGGCCGCGGCGGCCCCGCGACCACCCAGGCACCCGCGTGGGGCACCGCGACCACCGACGCGGCGACCCTCGAGCAGATGTACGACGCGCCCACCGCGACCACGCGCGAGACGGGCCGCCTCACGTACGACGACGTCATCGTCAAGACCGGCGGGCTGCTCGCGCTGCTCGTGGTCGTCGGTGCCGCGACGTGGGTGGTCGCGCCCCAGCTGTGGATCGTGGGCATGCTCGTCGGCCTCGTCCTCGGCCTGGTCAACGCGTTCAAGAAGAACCCGAGCCCCGTGCTGATCACGCTGTACGCGGCCGCTGAGGGCGTGTTCCTGGGCGGGATCAGCGCGATCTACGAGACCATGTGGAACGGCATCGTGCCGCAGGCCGTGCTGGCGACCCTGTCGGTCTTCGCGGTCTCGTTGTTCCTCTTCCGCTCCGGCAAGGTCCGCGTCACGCCGAAGTTCCGCCGCACGCTGCTCATCGCGATCGCCGGGTACGCCCTGTACTCGCTGGTCAACCTCGGCCTCATGCTGTTCGGCGTCGGCGGGGGCGACTTCGGTCCGCTGCGCAGTGGCCCGCTCGGCATCGCCGTCGGTCTCATCGCGGTCGGCCTGGCTGCGATGAGCCTCATCATGGACTTCGACTCCATCAAGCGCGGCGTGGAGGCGGGCGTGCCCGCGAAGTTCGCGTGGGCGGCCGCGTTCGGTCTCATCGTCACGCTGGTCTGGCTGTACCTCGAGTTCCTGCGCCTGCTGGCGATCCTGCGCGGCGACTGACGGTCCGACCGCGACGCACGGGCACGACGACGCCCCGCCGACCCTCGGGTCGGCGGGGCGTCGTCACGTGCGCAGGAGGTGCG
The DNA here is from genome assembly GCF_000092865.1 of Cellulomonas flavigena DSM 20109. Classification (GTDB taxonomy): domain Bacteria; phylum Actinomycetota; class Actinomycetes; order Actinomycetales; family Cellulomonadaceae; genus Cellulomonas; species Cellulomonas flavigena. Next base: position 1,012,415 of record NC_014151.1, read on the forward strand.
TCAGGCCCCCGACGGCGTGCCGCACCCGCTGCAGAACCTCGCCGACGCCGGGTTGGTCGCGGAGCAGGACTCGCACGTGCGCTCGGCCGCGAGCGAGCTGCCGCACTCCTGGCAGAACCTGCCGCCTGCGGACTGCGCGCTGCACGACGGGCAGCGCGCGACCGACCGCGTGCGCAGGTCGATCCCGGGTTCCTTGACGCGCGCACGGCGCCCGGCGACATTAGCGGACAGATCACCCGGTCCCGCCCGGGTCACCCGCACGGAGGAAGTCACCGCATGCGCCTGCCCCGCACCGTTCTCACGCTCACCGCGTTGCTGCTGCTCACGGCGTGCGCGGCCGGCGAGCCCGGCGCCGCGCCGACCACGTCTGCCCCGGCCGGGGGCACGGGCGGCGGCCCGGGTGGCGGAGGTGAGCCGACCGCACCGGCCGAGCCCGCGGCCCCCGCCCTGCCCGCGTCGTGCGCCGCGATCGAGCTCGTGACCGGGGCACGGATCGCGAGCGTCGACCTCGCGACCTGCCTCACCGACTACATCCGCGCGGCGGGCAGCGGGCGGTTCGAGTCCCGGCTCGAGGGCCAGGTGTCCGACCAGCGCTGGGCGCTGGTCGACGGCGGGCTGTACGCGGTCGGCTCGCGCAACGGCGAGCCGTCCGTGGCGGTGACGCCCGACACCGGGTGGCTGTTCACGGACGGGACGTGGGTGCAGGCCGACCCGGGCGGCTCGTCCGAGCAGATGCGCGCGGCTGACGGCGTCGACGGGTACCGCACGACCAGCGAGCCGGGGATGACGTACGCGATGATCGCCGTCGCCCCCGGCTTCACCGTGGGGGAGCGTGCCGAGGTGGAGCTCGCGGACGGCACCACGACGTCGCTGTGGCCGATCCGCGCCGACGGGCCGTTCCAGCCGATCCCCGCGATCCCGGCGACGACGACCGAGCTCGTGGTCTGGACGGACGTGCCGGGCCCGACGGCGCGGCTCGACGTGACCGGGACCGCGGTCGACGGCACGGGGCAGACGACCACCGGCACGTCGACGACGTTCTACGAGGACTGGGGCCAGGGTGTCGACCTCGCGGAGATCGAGGAGCTGGTCGGGGTGCCGCTGCCGCGTCCGTGACGATGAGAGGATCGAGGGCGTGAAGTACGCCCAGCACGTCTCCGAGCTCGTCGGCGGTACCCCGCTCGTCCGGCTCTCGTCCGTCACCACCGGCCTGACCGCCACCATCCTGGCCAAGGTCGAGTACCTCAACCCCGGCGGGTCCGTGAAGGACCGCATCGCCCTGCGCATGATCGAGGCCGCCGAGGCCTCGGGCGAGCTGCAGCCCGGCGGCACGATCGTCGAGCCGACGTCCGGCAACACCGGCGTCGGCCTCGCGCTCGTCGCGCAGCGCAAGGGCTACCGCTGCGTGTTCGTCTGCCCGGACAAGGTCAGCCAGGACAAGCGCGACGTGCTGCGCGCGTACGGTGCGGAGGTCGTCGTCACGCCCACCGCGGTGCCGCCGGACCACCCGGACTCGTACTACTCGGTCTCCGACCGCATCACGCGCGAGACGCCCGGCGCCTGGAAGCCCAACCAGTACGCCAACGTCAACGGTCCCGCGAGCCACTACGCGAGCACGGGCCCGGAGATCTGGGCCGACACCGACGGGCGCGTCACGCACCTCGTCGCCGGCGTCGGCACGGGCGGCACGATCACCGGCACCGGACGCTTCCTGAAGGACGTGTCGGCCGACCGGCCCGCCGCGGACGGTGGCCGCGTGGTCGTCGTCGGTGCGGACCCCGCAGGGTCCGTGTACTCCGGCGGTGACGGGCGCCCCTACCTCGTCGAGGGTGTCGGCGAGGACTTCTGGCCGACCGCCTACGACCCCGCGGTGCCCGACGAGATCATCGCGGTCTCCGACGCGGACTCGTTCGACATGACGCGCCGGCTGGCCCGCGAGGAGGGGCTGCTGGTCGGCGGGTCCTGCGGCATGGCCGTCGAGGCGACGCTGCGGCACGCGCGCGACCTGCAGGAGCGCGACCCCGAGGCGGCGGCCCGCGCGGTGTACGTCGTGATCCTCCCCGACGGTGGGCGCGGCTACCTGTCGAAGATCTTCAACGACGGCTGGATGCGGTCGTACGGGTTCCTCTCGGCGGGCGACGGTGCGTCGGTGGCGGACGTGCTGCGTTCCAAGGACGGTGCGCTGCCCGACCTGGTCCACACGCACCCGACCGAGTCGGTGCGCGACGCGATCGAGATCCTGCGTGAGTACGGTGTCTCGCAGATGCCCGTGGTCGGCGCCGAGCCGCCCGTGATGATCGGCGAGGTCGCCGGGTCCGTGAGCGAGCGGGAGCTGCTCGACGCGGTGTTCTCGGGGGCCGCCTCGCTTGCGGACCGCGTCGACAAGCACATGGCGCCCCCGCTGCCGCTCATCGGGTCGGGCGAGCCGGTGGAGGCCGCGCGCGCCGCGCTGGAGAAGGCGGACGCGCTCATGGTCGTCGACGACGGGCGTCCCGTGGGCGTGCTCACGCGTCACGACCTGCTGGGGTTCCTCACGCACTGACGCGCGCGAGGTCCCGCGGGGCGGGCCCGCGGGCGGGTTAGCATCGCGCGACCCGTCCGGCCGTACCCGTGAAGGACCCTGCGATGGCGCTGTTCGACCTTCCCCTGCCCGAGCTCGAGCGCTACCTGCCGGAGCTCGACGAGCCGGCGGACCTCGACGAGTTCTGGGCGGCGACGCTCGCGGAGACCCGGGCGTTCGACCTCGACGTGCGGCGTGCACCGCACGACTCGCCGCTGACGCTCGTCGACGTGGAGGACCTGACGTTCGCGGGGTTCGGCGGGCACCCGATCAAGGCGTGGGTGACGCGCCCGGCGGGGTCCGCGACGGACGGGTCGTCCCTGCCGGCGGTCGTGGAGTTCCTCGGGTACGGAGGTGGGCGCGGCCGGCCGCTCGAGCGTCTGGCGTGGGCCGCCGCGGGGTACGTGCACCTGCTCATGGACACGCGCGGGCAGGGGTCGCACTGGGGGAGCGGCGGCGACACCGCCGACCCGGCCCCGGGCAGCGGTCCGCAGGTCTCGGGGTTCCTCACGCGCGGCATCCTCGACCCGGCCGAGCACTTCTACCGGCGGGTCTTCACCGACGGCGTCCGCGCGGTGGAGGCGGTGCGTGCGCTGCCCGGTGTCGACCCCGCGCGCGTCGCGGTGACGGGCGGTAGCCAGGGCGGCGGCATGACGCTCGCCGTCGCGGGCCTGGTGCCCGACCTCGCGGCCGTCATGCCCGACGTGCCGTTCCTCTGCCACGTCCCGCGCGCGATCGCGATCACCGACGCCGAGCCGTACCACGAGGTCGTGCGCTACCTGTCGGTGAACCGCGAGCGCAAGGCGGCCGTCATGCGCACGCTGTCGTACCTCGACGGCGTGCACCTCGCGCGCCGCGCGACAGCCCCGACGCTGTTCTCCGTGGCGCTGCGCGACCCGATCTGCCCGCCGTCGACCGTCTTCGCGGCCTACAACCACTACGGCGCGCTCGCGGACCAGCGGCCGGACCGGGCGATCGAGGTGTACGAGTTCAACGAGCACGAGGGCGGCGGCGGGTTCCAGCTCGACGCGCAGCTGCGCTGGCTCGCGGGGGTGCTCGCGCGCTGACGCGTCGTCAGGCCGCGGTGCGGCGCAGCCCGGCGACGATCCCGTCGACGAGGTACGCGAAGCTGACGTCGACGTCCTCGCGCATGCCGAACCCACCGTCGAGCTCGAGCGCGACGAACCCGTGCACCGCGGCGCGCACGGCGCGCACGGCGTCGATCCGGCGCTCGGACGGCACGCCGAGGTCGGCGACGAGGTCCGAGAGCCGCGCGACGACCCTGGCACCCACGGCTGCGACGTCGGCCGCGTCGGCGTGCGCGAGCCAGCCGCCCTGCACGGCCTGGTAGCGCCCCGGGCGGCGGCGCGCCCACGCGCGGATGGCCTGGGCGACGTCGCGCAGCCGCTGCTGCGGATCGGGTGCGCCGGTGGCGCCCGCGACGACCTCGTCGAGCTCGGTCACCGCGCGCAGCGCGACCTCGCGCCGCAGGCCCGGCAGGCCCTCGACGTGCTTGTAGAGGCTCGGCACGGCGACGCCGGCGCGCGCGGCGACGGCCGCGAGCGACAGCGTGTCCCATGCCCGCGAGCCGCCGTCGTCGACCACGGCGAGCGCGTGCTCGGTGACGGCGGAGCGGTCGAGGCCCGCCCGGGGGCTCACGCGACCCCGCCGCGCGTGACGTCACCGCGGGTGGTCAGGCCTGCGAGGAAGTCGAGCAGCGCGGGCACGACGACGTCGGGGCGCTGGTGCTGCGGGTAGTGGCCGGCCTCGGGGACGAGCACGCCCGTGACCGCGTCGTGCGGGACGGCGGCCATGGTCGCGGCGTGGGCCGCGGTGGGGTCGGGGTGCTCGGGGTCGAGTGTGCCGGTGACGACGAGGACGGGCCGGGTGACCTGGCCGAGCAGCGTCCGGTGACCGCCGCCGACGAGCGCGAGGGCGAGCGCGCGGACGTCCGCGAGGGCGGCGGGGTCGCGGAGCGCGCGGCGCAGGTCGGCCAGGTGAGCGTCGGTCCATGCCGCCTTCCGGCCTCGCAGCAGGCTGCGGTAGAACCCCGTCCACGCCCGCGGGCCCCAGGGGCGGGCGAGCAGCAGACGGATCTGGAGCCGCACGGAGCGGCCGGCAGGCTCGCCGTTGCCGGCGTACGCGACGAGCACGACGCCGCGGACGCGGTCGGGGTCCTGCGCCGCCACGCGGGCCACGGCACCGGCGGCGAACGACGCGCCGACGAGCACGGCGGGGTGCTCGGCGTCGACGTCGAGCGTGTCGAGCAGCTCCCGGACGTCGTCGGCCGTGGGCTCGACGCCGTGCCGCGTGAAGCCGTGCGTGCCGTCGCCGTGGCCGCGCACGTCGGTGGTGACGACGCGGTGGCCGGCGTCGACGAGCGGGCCGACGAGGTCGCGCCACGAGCTGCGCAGGTCGCCGAGGCCGGGCACGAGCACGACCGTGGGGCCGTCGGCGGGGCCGTGGACGTCGTAGGAGACGGTGCCGTCGGGGATCACGAGGAGGGGGGCCATGCCACAAAGCTAATGTTATTAGCCAACGGTGTCGAGGGGCGGGCGTCGCGCCGCGCGGACGGCCGCCCGGTCGGCGCCGCTGCCACGGGCAGGGCAGGATGGTCGGGCACTGTCATCCACCGAAGGAGAAGTCGACATGGCCGCAGCGCTGCCCGAGGTCTCGGGTGCCCCCGGCACCAAGCCCACGCTGACGTTCCCGGACGCCTCGCCGTCCGGTGAGCTCGAGGTCGTGGTGCTCAGCCGCGGCGACGGCGCGCTCGTCGAGGCGGGCCAGGACATCGAGGTGCACTACCTCGGCCAGTCGTGGCAGGGAGGCGTCTTCGACAACTCCTTCGACCGGGGCTCGTCCATCAGCTTCCCCATCGGCGTCGGCGCCGTCATCGCCGGCTGGGACGAGGGGCTCGTCGGCCAGCAGGTCGGCTCGCGCGTGCTGCTGTCGATCCCGTCGCACCTCGCCTACGGCGACCGCGGCGTGCCGCAGGCCGGCATCAAGGGCGGCGACACGCTCGTGTTCGTGGTGGACATCGTCGGCGTCAGCTGACCACCCCTCGCCGTCCCCGCGCCGCCGGCCGCCCACGGGCACCGGCGGCGCGGTGCGTCTCCGGACGTGCAGTTCCCGCGCGGACGTGACGAGCCCTGCCCCCTCGGGGGTGGTGCCTCGCGAGGCGCGGGCTCGGACTAGGCCGGGCGCAGTCCGACCCGCCGGAGGAAGTCGTTGGCGAAGATCCCGTCGGGGTCGCGGCGGGCGATCAGCGCGAGCTGGTCGTCCCACCGCGGGTAGAGCCCGCGCAGCGTGGCCGCGTCGGCGGCGAAGAGCTTGCCCCAGTGCGGGCGGGCCGCGAACGGTGCGAGCGCCGCCGCGATCACCGGCAGCGCCGCCTCGACCTCGGCGCGCAGCGGCTTCCAGGTGAAGTGCAGCGCCACGTGGTCGCCGCCGTGCGCGGTCGACAGCCACAGGTCGTCGCCCGCCACCGTGCGGATCTCGCTGACGAGCAGCAGCGGCGACGTCACGTGGCCGATGCCGCGCAGCGCGTCGATCGCGGCCGTCGCGTGGGCCCGGGGCACGAGCCACTCGGACTGCAGCTCGGCGCCCGCGGACGGCGTGAAGTCGAGGCGGAAGTGCGGCAGGCGCTCGTGCCACGCACCCGGCACGCCGCCCTGCTGCGTGCAGGCCACCGGGTCGGGGCCGGGCACGGGGTGCTGCGGCCCGGGCGCCGGGCGGGCGCCCGCGAGCACCTCACCGGGCCCGGGGAGCGTCCACGCGTCGCCGTCGACGCGGTGCTTGCGCCAGACCTGCTTCACGGCGTCGCCCGTCCAGTCCGTGAAGAGGCTGACGGAGTACGCGGACGACGTCAGGGCGTCGAACCGGTCGAGCGCCGTGGTCCACGGCAGGTCGAGCCAGACCTCCTGCGCGACGTCGAACGTGGGCTGCACCGCGAGCGTCACGCGCGTCACGACGCCCAGGGCACCCAGCGCGACGACCGACCCCGCGAGCTCGGGGTCGTCGGGGCCGAGCGTGCGCACCTCGCCGCCGGCACCCACGATCTCGAGCCCCCGTACCGCCGACGACAGGTTCGGCGCCGTGTCGCCCGAGCCGTGCGTCGCGGTGGCGACCGTGCCCGCCACCGCGATGTGCGGCAGCGACGCCATGGTGTGCAGCGCCCAGCCGGCCGCGTGCAGGTCCTGCGCGAGCTCGCCGTAGCGCACGCCCGCGCCCACGGTGACGGTGCCCGCGTCGGGGTCGATGACCGTGGGCACCTCGAGGCGGTCGAGCGCGACGAGCGTGCCGGGGGAGTCCGCGAGGTCGTGGAACGAGTGCCGCGAGCCCAGCGCCCGCACGTGCCGCGCCCCGGCGACGACGTCGGCGACCTCCTCGACCGTCCGCGGACGCACGACCGGTCCGCCGCGGAACGTGTGGCTGCCGGCCCAGGTGGTCAGGGCGTCGGTCATGGGGTCCTCCTCGGGGGGCAGCGTCGTCAACGAGCCGGCGCGGTGACGAAGACGTCGAACAGCTCGGGCGTGTGGGCGTGGACGAGCACCATGAAGACGACGGCGTCGAAGAGCAGGTGCACGACCAGCACGTAGGTGAGGGACTTGGTGAGGTTGAACGTGAAGCCCTGGATGAGCGCGAACGGGATCGTCAGCAGCGGGCCCCACTCGCGGTAGCCCAGCTCCCACAGGAACGACACGAACACCAGCGCCTGCAGCACGTTGGCCGTCCACAGGCCGAAGTGCCGCCGCAGCAGCGCGAACACCGTGCAGACGAAGAACAGCTCGTCCCACGTGCCCACGGCGTTCACCCCGACGAACAGCCGCGCGATCTCGTGCCCCTCGACCACGGTCGGCCAGTTCCGGTACGCGCCGGAGTCGAGGAAGTAGAACGGCAGGATCAGGTACCCGGCGCCGACGACGAACAGCAGGTACGCCCACTGCGTGCGGTTCCAGCGCTTGCCGGTGCGCCACGGGAAGCGGATGACGCGGTCGCCGTTGACGTGCGTGGACAGCAGGTACGGGATCACCACGGCCAGCGACAGCGCGATGGTGAACTGCACCATGCCGAGGTCCGACAGGTCGGCGGCCAGCGGGATGGTGCTGACGATCGACATGCCCGCCGCGATGACGAGCAGGTCGCGCCCCAGCACGCGGTCGACCGCCCACCCCAGGACGACGCCGAGCACGAGAGGCACGTACGCCAGCGGCCGTACGTGGATCGCGAACATCAGCACCGCCGACCCGCACACGAGCGCCGCCGCGACCACCCGCCACCCGGCGACGTGCTGTCGCGCCCATGCAGGGGCCTCGGGGCGCTCGGGTGCGTCGACCGCGCCCCGGCTGGTCACCTCGTCGTCTGCCACCCGCACACCCTGTCAAACCCCGCCCCGGACGGCGATCTCTCGCCCGGGACGTGCTGGATTGCACTCTCACGCCGGCAGTGAGGGGCCCCCGCCCCTCGCGCCGAGAGTGCAGTCCAGCCCGCGCCCGGGCGGGCGGGAGCGACGCGTCAGATGCGGGGGCTGGGTCGTCGCGGCCGGATGCTGTCACCGACGGCCGCGACGGCGATGACGGCGACGACGGCGGACACCTGCGGCCAGATCAGCGCGGCCACCATCCAGTCGCTGTCGGCCGCACCCAGCGCCGTCGCGACGGCCGTCACGACGATCACCGGCGCGACCACCACGGTCACGACCGCTGCGGCGCCGGTGCAGCGGGAGGTCGTCGGTCTACCTCGGGTGGCCCTTCGACCGATGGCGGCGAGCGTCACGGGTACGCACATGAGCGCGAGCGCCACCACCGGCAGGGCACCGTCCGGCACGCTGACGCTCAGCACCCCCGGGTTGTACCTGCCCAGGACAAGCCCGAGCTCCGTGCCTCGAGGTCCGATCCTCGCCTCCGCGCAGCACGCGACAGCAACGACCACGACGGTGATCACCGCGACGGCCACGAGCGTCACGGTCGCGACGCGGTCCGGGTCCAGGCCCCTGGCGAGAGCTGCGCGCCGCTGTGCAGCGTCGCGCTCACGTCGGGCGCGTTTCGCTCTGCTCTTCCGGCCCACGGGGGCCATCCTGCCGTGCGCGTCCACCCGGTGGGGTCGCTCGATGCGGTCCGTCGCCTGCGCGGGGGACGGTGTGGCGTCGACCGGCGTGGCGGCGGCCGCACGGTGTCGATCGTGTCCGCCTCGGCGGGCGGCTCCTCGGCGGACGGCGCGGAGGAGTCGGCTACGTGAGGTATCCGTGCACCGTCTCGATCGTGTCCGCCTCGGCGGCAGGCTTGTCGTCGCGGTAGCGCAGGACGCGCGCGAAGCGCAGGGCCAGGCCACCGGGGTAGCGCGTCGAGCGCTGCAGCCCGTCGAAGGCGATCTCGACGACCTGCTCCGGCCGCAGCGTCACGGTCCACCCGTCGTCGGCGACCTCGAGCTCGCGGAACCGCTGGGTCTGCCAGGCGAGCATCTCGTCGGTCATGCCCTTGAACGTCTTGCCGAGCATGACGAACCCGCCGGTCGCGGGGTCGCGTGCGCCGAGGTGGATGTTCGACAGCGTCCCGGCGCGCCGCCCCGACCCGCGCTCGACGGCGAGCACGACGAGGTCGAGCGTGTGCCGCGGCTTGACCTTGACCCACGCGGCGCCGCGGCGCCCCGCCTCGTACGGCGCGTCGGCGGCCTTGACGACGACGCCCTCCTGACCGGCCGCGACGACGGCGCGGAAGTGCTCGGTGGCGACGGCCGGGTCGGCGGTGACGACGCGCGCGACGACGTGCGGCGCGGCGACCTGGTCGAGCACCGCGAGGCGCTCGCGCAGCGGGGCGTCGAGCAGGTCGCGGCCGTCGACGTGCAGGACGTCGAAGAAGAACGGCGTGAGCGTCGCGGACCCGGCGAGCTCGGCGTCACGCGTCGCGCTGCGGGACGCGGTCTCCTGGAACGGGCGTGGACGGCCGTCGGCGTCGAGCGCGAGGGCCTCGCCGTCCAGGACGAGCGCGCGCGCCGGCAGTCCCCGCACGGCCGCGACGATCTCGGGCACGCGCGCCGTGATGTCGTCGAGGCTGCGGGTCCAGACGCGCACGTCGTCACCGTCGCGGTGCACCTGGATGCGGATGCCGTCGAGCTTCGTGTCGACGACGACCTGGGCGGCGGGCGATTCGGCGGTGCCGGCGCGCTCGCCGAGCTGCGCGACCGCCGTCGGTACGTCGGGCGCCGACTGCGCGAGCATCGGCCGCACCGGACGTCCCACGGTGAGCGCGAACGCGTCGAGCGCCGTCCGCGCGTCGTCGGGGGAGGCCGCACCGAGCGCAGCGACCGCCACCGCCTCGGTCTCGCCTGCGAGCATCGCGGCGCGCCGCACCACGTCGGCAGGGACGCCCGCGGCCTCGGCGACCGCGTCGAGCAGCAGGGCGTCGAGCGCGCCCTGCCGCAGCTCGCCGCTCACGAGACCCCGGAGCAGGTGCTGCTCGCGCTCGGTCGCCGCGGCGAACAGCGCCCGCGCCGCCTCGGTGCGGGCCGTCGCCGACCCCGGCCCGGCGAGCACGGCCATGCCCGCGAACGCCGCGTCGACGTCGTGCACGCTGAGCGACGGGACCTCGGCCGCTCCCGGCATCGACGCGAGCGAACGCCACCCGAGCCCGGTGCGGCGCTGCCGCAGCTCGCCGCCGAGGTAGCGCGACACGATCGCGACGTCGTCCGGCCCGTCCGCAGCGACCCGCCGCAGCACGTCGACGAGCACCGCCCGCTTGGCCAGCCGCGAGCGCGTGGCCGCGACCTGCGCGGACGCGTCGGCGACGTCGTCGAGGAGCATGGGCTCATCCTGACGCGGGCCACCGACGCCCGCTCGTCGGCACTGCTTCTCCTGCAGGCCTCCGATCGATATCGCGATATCGAACGGAGGTGCTCCATGCCCGACATCCTCGTCCGCGGTCTCTCCGAGGCCGCGGTCGCCCACTTCGACGCCGAGGCCGCCAGCCTCGGGCTCTCTCGTGCCGAGGTGCTGCGCCGGCACCTCGAGGCCGAGGTCCGTGCGGACGCGCCGCGTCCCACGATGACCCCCGACGACTGGGACCGGTTCGCGCGGGAGTTCGGCGACCTCGGTGACCCCGAGGTGATGGCGTCCGCATGGCGGTGACGACCTGGCTCGTGGACAAGTCCGCGCTCGTCCGCCTGCCCTACGCGGTGGAACGTGACCTGTGGCAGGCGCGGCTGGAGCGTGGTCTGCTCCGCCTGGCCCACGTCACGCGGCTCGAGGTCGGGTTCTCGGCCCTCTCGGGTCGCAGTGCCCGCGAGGCCGCGTCCGCGCCACCCGTCTCGCTCATGCCGGTGGAGCACCTGACGCCCGGGATCGAGGCGCGGGCTCTGGAGGTCCAGACCCTGCTCGCCGACCGTGGTGAGCACCGTGCGGCGTCGATCCCCGACCTGCTCGTGGCGGCGACCGCCGAGAAGCTCGGCATGACGGTGCTCGCCGTCGACAAGGGCTTCGACCTCATCGCACATGTCACCGGGCAGCCCGTCGAGCGCCTCGCGTTCGAGTGACGAAGACGGGTCCACCGGCGTGCCGCGGGTATCCGAGAACGCACGCGACAGGCGCGCGCGTGGGGTTACGCGGGCGACGTTCGCGACGGGTCGTCGGCGCCCGTCGCGGACACTGCCTGACCGTGCGCAGGGGCGGGAGGCAGGGCTGGATCGACGGCTCGCGCTCTGGGGTGGGGAGGTGGGGCTGGATCGGCGGCTCGCGCCCCTGGGGGTGGGGAGGTGGGGCTGGATCGGCGGCTCGCGCCCCTGGGGGTGGGGGTCGGGCTGGATCGCTCTCTCGCGCGCCTCTTATCGGTGGCGGGAGAGCGATCCGGTCAGGTGCGTCAGGCCGACGGGACGGGGCAGGCGACGCCCGTGGAGTTGACGGGGCAGTAGCCGCCCGGGTTCTTGCGCAGGTACTGCTGGTGGTAGTCCTCGGCGTAGTAGAACGTGCCGGCGTCCTCGACGGACCGGATCTCGGTCGTCACGTCGCCGTACCCGCGGGCCTTGAGCACCGGCGCGTACGCGTCGCGCGTCGTGCGCGCGGCCGCCTCCTGCTCGGGCGTCGTGAAGAACACCGCCGAGCGGTACTGCGTGCCCACGTCGTTGCCCTGCCGGAAGCCCTGGGTCGGGTCGTGCTCCTCCCAGAAGTGCCGCAGCAGGTCGACGTCGGACAGCACGGTCGGGTCGTACGCCACCATCACCGTCTCGGTGTGGCCCGTGCGGCCGGTGCACGTCTCCTCGTACGTCGGGTAGGGCGTGAAGCCGCCCATGTACCCCACGGCCGTTGTGACGACGCCCGGCAGCTGCCACGCCTCCTTCTCCGCACCCCAGAAGCACCCGGACGCCAGGTACAGCACCCGCGTGCCCTCGGGCCACGGGCCCTGCAACGGGGTCCCCAGCACGACGTGCGTCTCCGGCACGCGGTAGGCGTACCCGTCCCGTCCCTTCAGCGCGTGCTCCGCGTCCACCATGGTGGTGCGCAGCGACGAGCCGAGCAGCGTCTCGAACAGCGAGGCCATGACCGTCTCCTTCACGTCGGGGTCCACCGGGTGCAACAGGTGGCGGACGGGGGGTGTTCCACACCCGGGCGCGCGCCGCCACGCGCCTGCGTCCCGCCGACCGCCTAGCCTGGGGACGTGACCCACGACCCGCTCGCGCAGCCTCACGACTGGACCGACTCCGGCTTCTCGACCCGCGCCATCCATGCAGGTCAGGACCCCGATCCCCGCACCGGGGCCGTCGTCCCGCCCATCTTCCAGGTCTCGACGTACAAGCAGGACGGCGTCGGCGGGCTGCGGGACGGCTACGAGTACTCCCGTTCCGGCAACCCCACGCGCGACGCGCTGCAGCAGGCGCTGGCCGCCGTCGAGGGCGGCGACGCCGCGTTCGCGTTCGCGTCGGGCCTTGCGGCGGAGGACACGCTGCTGCGCGCCGTGCTGCGTCCCGGCGACCACGCGATCGTCCCGAACGACGCCTACGGCGGCACGTACCGCCTCGTCGCACGGGTCCTGGGCCCGTGGGGGATCGAGCACACGCCCGTCGACCTGTCGGACCCCGACGCGGTGCTCGCGGCGATCCAGCCGGGTCGCACCAAGGTGATCTGGGTCGAGACGCCGACGAACCCGCTGCTCGGCATCGCCGACATCGCGGCGATCGCGACGCACGCGCAGGCCGCAGGCATCGTGCTCGCCGTCGACAACACGTTCGCCACGCCGTACCTGCAGCAGCCGCTCGCGCTCGGGGCCGACGTGGTCGTGCACTCCACCACCAAGTACATCGGCGGGCACTCCGACGTGGTCGGCGGGGCCGTGGTCGTGGCCGACGGCGCGCAGCTCCCGGCCGGCACCGAGGGGCCCACGGGCACCACGTCCCTGCGTGACGCGGTCGGGTTCCTGCAGAACGCGTCCGGCGCGGTCGCCGGCCCGTTCGACGCGTGGCTCACGCTACGCGGGCTGCGCACGCTCGCGGTGCGCATGGACCGGCACGTCGCCAACGCCGAGGCCGTCGCGCGGTTCCTCGTCGAGCACCCCGGCGTGAACGAGGTGCTGTGGCCCGGGCTGCCCGAGCACCCGGGCCACGAGGTCGCGGCGCGGCAGATGACGGGCTTCGGCGGCATGGTCGCGTTCCGCACGGGCTCCGCGGAGTCCGCCGTCGCGGTCTGCGCGGCGACGCGTGTGTTCACGCTGGCGGAGTCGCTCGGCGGCGTCGAGTCGCTCATCGAGCACCCGGGGCGCATGACGCACGGCTCCGTCGCCGGCACCGCGCTCGAGGTCCCCGACGACCTGGTCCGCCTGTCGGTGGGCATCGAGGACTCCGCCGACCAGCTCGCCGACCTCGAGCAGGCGCTGACGGCCGCGGGTATCCACCGGTGACCTCGGACCACGGCACGCCGCCGCTGACACCCCGCCCCGACCCGGTGCCCGCGTCGGTGCGGGCGTGGGCCGGCTGGTCGTGGCGCGCGCTGGTGATCCTCGCCGCGCTCGCCGCGGGGCTGTGGCTCGTCGCGGCGCTCAAGGTGATCGTCGTGCCCGTCGCCGTCGCGCTGCTCCTGACGGTGCTCCTCTCGCCGGTGGTCCGCGCGCTGCAGCGGTACGTGCGCCTGCCGCGCTCCGCGGCCGCGGGCACCGCGCTCGTCGGGCTCATCGCGCTGGTCGCGGGGCTGCTGACGCTCGCCGGCCGCTCGATCGTCAACGGCATCGCCGAGCTCTGGGAGCAGGCACGCAGCGGCTTCGACGAGCTGCTGACCTGGCTCTCGGAGGGCCCGCTGCAGCTCGGCACCGGCGAGATCGAGGACTACCTCGGTCAGGTCCAGGACGCCGCCGCGTCGAGCGGGCAGCAGCTCGTCTCGGGCGCGCTGTCGGTCGGCGTCACGGTCGGGCACGTCGCGGCCGGCACGCTCATCGCGCTGTTCTGCACGCTGTTCTTCCTCATCGACGGGCGCGGGATCTGGGCCTGGCTCGTCGGGCTGATGCCGCGCGGCTCGCGCGAGCGCGTCCACCAGGCCGGCCGTCGCGGCTGGGTCACGCTCGGGGCGTACACGCGCACGCAGATCCTCGTCGCGGCCGTCGACGCGGTCGGCATCGGCATCGGTGCGGCGTTCCTGCAGCTGCCGCTGGTGGTGCCGCTCGCGGTGCTCGTGTTCTTCGGCTCGTTCATCCCGTTCGTCGGCGCGATCGTCACCGGCTCCATCGCGGTGCTCGTCGCGCTCGTCACGCAGGGCTGGGTGTCGGCGCTGATCATGCTGGGGATCGTGCTGCTGGTGCAGCAGCTCGAGGGGCACGTGCTGCAGCCGTTCCTCATGGGGCACGCGGTCTCCCTGCACCCTGTCGCCGTGCTGCTGGTCGTGACGACGGGCTCGCTGGTCGCCGGCATCGTCGGCGCGCTGTTCGCGGTGCCGCTCGCGGCGCTGGTCAACACCGTGGTGCTCTACCTGCACGGGCACGACAAGTTCCCCCAGCTGGGCGTCGACGACCACGTGCCCATCCGCGCCAAGGGGCACCCCGTGCTCGACCGCGCGGTCGCGGCGGCCGCCGAGGCCGAGTCGGAGGCGCGCGCGGCGCGTGGCGAGGGCTCCGCGCACGGCGGCGCCGAGGGGACCACCTCGGGCGACGACTCGCCCGTCACCCCGTGATCGGTCCCGACGACGTCCGCGCCGCTGCCGCGCTCGTCGCGGGCGTGGCCGAGCGCACCCCCGTGCAGCGCAGCCGTGCGCTGTCCGGCATGGTCGGGGCGGACGTCTGGCTGAAGTGCGAGAACCTGCAGCGCGCCGGGTCGTTCAAGATCCGCGGCGCGTACACGCGCATGGCGCGGCTGACCGACGCGGAGAAGGCGCGCGGCGTCGTCGCGGCCAGCGCCGGCAACCATGCCCAGGGCGTCGCGCTCGCGGCCGACCTGCTCGGCCTCGACGCGGTCATCTTCATGCCCGTCGACGCCGCCCTGCCCAAGATCGCGGCCACGCGGGGCTACGGCGCGCGGGTCGAGCTCGTGGGCACGTCGGTCGACGAGGCGCTCGTCGCGGCGCACGAGCACGCGGGGCGCACCGGCGCGGTCCTCATCCACCCGTTCGACCACCCCGATGTCGACGCCGGTCAGGGCACCCTCGCGCTCGAGGTGCTCGAGCAGGTGCCGGACGTGGGGACGATCGTGGTCCCGGTGGGCGGTGGCGGGCTCGCGGCGGGTGTCGCCGCGGCGCTCGACGAGCGGCCGGACGTGCGCGTCGTCGGGGTGCAGGCCGCGGGTGCCGCGGCGTACCCGGTGTCGCTCGCCGCGGGCCGCCCGACACGCGCCCCGGAGCTGCGGACGATGGCCGACGGCATCGCGGTCGGCACCCCCGGCGCGGTGCCGTTCGAGGTGCTCGCCAGCCATCGCGTGCCGGTCCGCACGGTCTCCGAGGAGGACCTGTCACGTGCGCTGCTGCTCGTGGCCGAGCGCGCCAAGCTCGTCGTCGAGCCGTCGGGCGCGGCGGCCGTCGCGGCCGTGATGGCGGACCCGCGCGGCATCGCCCCGGACGGGCGACCAATCGTGTGCGTGCTGTCCGGCGGAAACATCGACCCGCTCGTGCTGCTGCGCGTCGTGCGGCACGGCCTGGCCTCGGCGGGGCGGTACCTGCAGCTGCACGTGGTGGTCGAGGACACCCCGGGCGCGCTCGCGGAGCTGCTGCGCGAGGTCGCGGCGATGGGGGGCAACGTCATGCACGTCAGCCACCTGCGCACGGGCGACGACCTGGCGTTCAGCGACGTCGCGGTGGACCTGCAGATCGAGACCAAGGGCCCCGAGCACTGCGGCACCCTCCTGGCGGGTCTGCGCGCCGCCGGCTACCGCTGCTGACACGAACGCCGAGTGCGGGGGAACCGCCCCGGGTGCGGGGGTCGTTCCCTCCGCACTCGGGTCGCTTCCCCCGCACTCGGCGCAGGTGGGCGGTTCAGCCCTGGAAGGGGCTCGCGGCCTTGATCTCGACCGGGATCTGGCGGCCGTTCGGGGCCTCGTAGGTCGTCGAGTCGCCGACCTTGTGGCCGTGGATCGCGGCGCCCAGCGGCGACGTGGGGGAGAAGACGTCGATGTCCGCGGTCCCCGCGATCTCGCGCGAGCCGAGCAGGAACGTCATCTCGTCGCCCGCGACGACCGCGGTGACGACCATGCCGGGCTCGACGACGCCGTCGTCGGGGGGCGTGCCGATCTGCACGTTGCGCAGCTTCGCCTGGAGCTCGCGGATGCGGGCCTCCTGCTTGGCCTGCTCCTCGCGCGCGGCGTGGTACCCGCCGTTCTCCTTGAGGTCGCCCTCGTCGCGGGCCGCGGCGATGCGGTCCGTGATCTCCTTGCGTCCGACCGTCTGGAGGTACTCGAGCTCCTCCGTGAGGCGGTCGTAGGCCTCCTGAGTCAGCCAGGTGGCTGCAGTCGTCTCGGTCACGATCGCTCCTTCCTTGCTCCGGTGGGCCGCCGGTGCCGACGGCCGTGAGCCCCCGTCGACGCGCACGTCGTGACTCCGACGACGCGGGTGCGGGGGCGGGGGGTGCCTGCCACCGCGGTCGCGTCGACCTGTCGTGCGACGCCGGACCGGGGGCGGCGTAAACGCCAAGCGTACCAACCGTGGCGGGTCAGTCGACCGGTTCGCAGCCCTGCACGACCCCGGTGACCGCGAGCTCCACGGTCGGGACGGTCACGGTGACACGGCGGGTCCGCGTGTCCGCCGGCGGCACCGGCACGTCGAGAACGCCGACCTGGGCGTACGACGACGACAGGGCCTGCACGCGGCACGTGGCGGCGGCGCCCAGCGGCGTCGTCACGTCGAACGTCACCTCGGTGGACGCGGGCCCGTCGACGCGGTAGCCGACGTCCTGCCACAGGACCGGGTCACGCATGACACCGGTGCCGATCCACGCCAGGACGACCATGGCGACGACGACGACGGCGGCGAGGCCGAGCCGCTGCAGGCGGCGCGTCGTGGCGGTGGGTTCCGGTCCGTAGCGCCCGGCGGGCGGGCGGGGAGCCGGTGCGACCACGGTGGGGCCTCCTGGAGGTCGTGCGCGGGTGTCGGTGGTGTGGGGGATCATTGTCTCTCGTCCCACGACCTGCCACGGAAGGATCACCGGTGAGCTCGGAGCGGCTGCGGCTGATGGCGGTGCACGCGCACCCGGACGACGAGTCCAGCAAGGGTGCGGCGACCACGGCACGCTACGCCGCCGAGGGCGTCGACGTCCTCGTCGTGACGTGCACGGGCGGTGAGCGCGGGGACGTGCTCAACCCGGGCTACGGGCCGGCACCCGAGGGGCTCGAGGCCATGGCCGCCGTGCGTCGTGAGGAGATGGCGGCGGCCGCCGCGGCGCTCGGCGTGCGCCAGCGCTGGCTGGGCTTCGTCGACTCGGGCCTGCCCGAGGGTGATCCGCTGCCCCCGCTGCCCGAGGGCTCGTTCGCCACGCTGCCGCTCGAGGAGGCGTCGGCGCCGCTCGTCGCGGCCGTGCGCGAGTTCCGCCCGCACGTGATGACGACGTACGACCCGTCGGGCGGCTACCCGCACCCCGACCACATCATGTGCCACCGCGTCTCGGCCGAGGCGTTCGCCGCCGCGGGGGACCGCGAGCGCTACCGGGGGCTCGGCGAGCCGTGGACGCCGCTCAAGCTCTACTACAACCACGGGTTCTCGCTCGCACGCATGCGGGCCGTGCACGACGCGATCGTGGCGGCCGGGGGCGAGTCGCCGTTCAGCGACTGGATCGACTCGCGCCAGGCGCGCGAGGTGCCCGAGCGGCAGGTGACGACGCGCATCGAGTGCGCCGACTGGTTCGACCGGCGCGACGCGGCGCTGCGCGCGCACGCGACGCAGATCGATCCCGAGGGCTGGTTCTTCGCCGTCCCGCGCGAGGTCGAGCTGGCCACGTGGCGCGACGAGGAGTACGAGCTGGCCGAGTCGCGCGTCGAGACCACGCTGCCGGAGACCGACCTGTTCGCGGGGATCCGCGGGACGGAGCACGCCCGATGACCACGTCCGCCCTGGCCGCCACGGCCCTCGTCGCCGGCGCCCGGTTCTCCCAGCGGCTGCCCGGGCCCACCTACGAGAGCCCGACCGAGGGGTCGCCGGGGTTCGCCGGTTTCGTCGCGACGTTCGCGCTGGCCCTTGCGATCATCGCGCTCGGGATCTCGTTCACGCGGCGCATCCGCCGGTCGGACCACCGCGAGCGGCAGCGCGCGGCGGCCGAGGCCGCACTCGCCGCCGCGAGCGGCGCACCCGAGGGGACCCCGGGTGACGGGACGTCGGCCGAGCCCACGGGGGGTGCGAGGACCCGGGCGGATGCCGACCCGGAGACCGAGGGCGGTGTGGCCGAGCCGCCGGCCGCGGGGGAGCGCGCGTGACGTCCCGGCCGGAGCCGCCCGTCCGGCCCGCGGTGCGCGTCACGCTGGCGCAGCTGAGCGTCGGGCCCGACCGTGAGGCCAACGTGCTGGTCGCCCGTGACGCGCTGCGCACCGCGGCGCGGGCCCGCGCCGACGTCGTCGTGCTGCCCGAGTACGCGAGCGCGTTCGACCCGCGCGGCGTCGGCATCGAGCTGGCCGAGCCGCTCGACGGGCCGTTCGTGTCGGCGCTGCGGGCCGACGCCGCGGCGCACGGCCTCACCGTCGTCGCGGGCACCACGCTGCCCGGCGGCGAGCCCGGCCCCGACGGGCGCCCGCGCGGCGTGAACGCCGTGGTGGCCGTCGCGCCGACGGGCGAGATCGCCGGCGTCTACCGCAAGGTGCACCTGTACGACGCGTTCGGGCAGCGCGAGTCGGAGCGCCTGGCCCCCGGCCCGGCCGACGCCCCGCCGCTCGTCGTCGAGGCTGCGGGCCTGCGGTTCGGGGTCCTGACCTGCTACGACCTGCGGTTCCCCGAGTCGGCGCGCCGCCTGGTCGACGCCGGGGCCGACGTGCTCGTCGTGCCGGCCGCGTGGGCGGCGGGGCCGCTCAAGGCCATGCACTGGCGCGCCCTCGCGGTGGCGCGCGCGATCGAGAACACCGCGGCCGTCGTCGCCGTGGGGCAGGCGGGCAAGGGTGTCGTGGGGCGCTCGCTCGTCGTGGGGCCCGACGGTGTCGTGGGGCTCGAGGCGGACGAGGAGCCGCAGGTGCGCACCGTCGACCTCGACGCCGACGAGATGCACGCCGTGCGCGAGCGCAACCCGTCTCTCACCCACCGCCGCTACGCGGTCGTCCCGCGGGACTGACGGGCCGCACCCGTCGGGCTGGATCGCTCGTCCGTGGCGTGGGGTGCGTGACGCGATCACTGTCTCGCGCCCTGGGGTGGGGTCAGAGGCGGGAGGTGACGACCGCGATGGCGGCCAGGTGGGTGCCGCAGCCGACGACCGTCAGCACGTGGAAGATCTCGTGGAACCCGAACCAGCGCGGGCTCGGGTTGGGGCGCTTGAGTCCGTAGACGACCGCGCCGACCGTGTACGCCAGGCCGCCGATGGCGACGAGGTAGACCACGGTGGGCCCGCCGGTCTGCCAGAACTGCGGGAAGAACCCGACGGCCACCCAGCCGAGCGCGAGGTAGATGGGCACGTACACCCAGCGCGGGGCGTTGAGCCAGAAGATGCGCGCGAGCAGGCCGAGCAGCGCACCCGACCACACGATGACCAGCAGCAGCCGCGCGGTCGACGTGGGCAGCAGCAGCACCGCGAGCGGCGTGTAGGTGCCGGCGATGATCAGGAAGATGTTGGTGTGGTCCAGGCGGCGCAGCACACCGGCGACGCGCGGCGACCACGTGCCGCGGTGGTAGACCGCGCTGGTGCCGAACAGCAGCACGGCCGTGATGCCGAAGACGAGGTTGGACCACCGGGCCGCGGGGGTGGGCGAGGCGGCCACGAGGACGACGGCCGCCACGAGCACCACCGGCGCCATGCCGGCGTGCACCCAGCCGCGCAGCCGGGGCTTGACGTTCTCGACGACCGCCTCGACGGCGTCACCGATGCCCTCGACGGCCCTCCCGAGAGGGCCGGCCGCGCCGTCGTCGTGCTCGCGCGGGGCGGGCGGCGTGCCCTGCGTCGGGGAGGTGCTCATCAAGGGCTCGTGACCGTTCTCGTCGTGCTGCGTGGCATACCTACGTCAGCGTAGGTTACGCCACCGTAGGTGCGGGCGCCGGACGTCCTACCACTGGGCCACCAGGTCGACCCGCTCCCGCGCACCCATCGTGGCGAGTACCGTGTTCGACGTCCAACGGCTCGCTCCTGGGAGGCTACGCGTGCGCCTGCCGCACCCGCTCTACGGCCTGTACGAGCGACGCCTCGCCGGTTCGCTCGAGCCGGACCAGGTGCCGCGGCACATCGGCGTCATCCTCGACGGCAACCGCCGGTGGGCGCGCGACAGCGGCCTGTCGTCCGCGACCGGCCACCGTCGCGGGGCCGACAAGATCAGCGACCTGCTGCAGTGGAGCGAGGACGTCGGCGTCGAGGTCGTCACGCTGTGGATGCTCTCGACCGACAACCTCGCGCGCGACCCCGAGGAGCTCGAGCAGCTGCTCGGCGTCATCGAGGACGTCGTCGGCGAGCTCGCCGCCGAGCGGCGCTGGCGCATCCAGGCCGTCGGGGCGCTCGACATGCTGCCGGACTGCACCGCCGCCGCGCTCAAGGCGGCCCAGGACGCGACCGCCGACGTGCAGGGCCTGCACGTCAACGCCGCGGTCGGCTACGGCGGGCGCCGCGAGATCGCCGACGCCGTGCGCGCGTTCCTGCGCATGCACGCCGAGGCCGGCTCGAGCCTCGACGAGCTCGCGGAGGCGTTCGACGTCGAGCACATCGCCGAGCACCTGTACACCAAGGGTCAGCCGGACCCCGACCTGGTGATCCGCACGTCCGGCGAGCAGCGGCTCGGCGGGTTCCTGCTGTGGCAGAGCACCCACTCGGAGTTCTACTTCTGCGACGCGTACTGGCCGGACTTCCGGCGCGTCGACTTCCTGCGCGCGGTGCGCGCGTACGGGCAGCGCGAGCGCCGCCTCGGACGGTGACGCGGGCCGCGGGTCCGTCGTCCAGGTGAACGGCGCGTAAACCTTCGCGTGTCGTCGCGGTGTGTCGTAGGTCACGGATGCGTAGCGGGTTACGGTCGGCGGGAAGGACGACGCCCGTCGTCCCGGGAGGCCAGCCCATGGAGCCAGTGCTCCGGGAGGAGGGCCGGTACCGGCCCTCGGCCGGCCGACCCCGTCCCGCCGCCGATCGACGGTCCGCGTGCGCAGCCGCGCCAGGGGTCGTCGGGAAGCGTCCAGACCGGCGCTGAGGCGCCGAGGGGAGCCTGCCGTGGACCACATCTCGCAGCACGACCTGGGCACCACGACCGACACGACGCCGTCCGCCCCGACCGACGGCGACACACCCGGCCCCCGCCTCACGTACGTCATCGACACGTCCGTCCTGCTGTCCGACCCGCGCGCGATCCTGCGCTTCGCCGAGCAGGACGTGGTGCTTCCCGTCGTGGTCATCACCGAGCTCGAGGGCAAGCGGCACCACGCCGAGCTCGGCTACTACGCGCGCAGCGCCCTGCGCCTGCTCGACGACCTGCGCATCAAGCACGGCCGCCTCGACGCGCCCATCGCCGTGACCGACCAGGGCGGCACGCTGCGCGTCGAGCTCAACCACGTCGACCCCGAGGTGCTGCCCGCCGGGTTCCGGCTGGGCGACAACGACACGCGGATCCTCGCCGTCGCGGCCAACCTCCAGGCCGAGGGCAAGGACGTCGTCGTGGTCTCCAAGGACCTGCCGATGCGCGTCAAGGCGTCGGCCGTCGGGCTCGTCGCCGAGGAGTACCGTGCCGAGCTCACGGTGGACTCGGGCTGGACGGGCATGGACGCGCTCGACCTGTCCGAGCAGCAGATGGCCGACCTGTGGGAGCACGAGTCGGTCGCGCTCGCCGACGTCGTCACCGGGCCGTCGGCGCTCACGGGAGGTGCGAGCGACCTGCCGTGCCACACGGGCCTGGTGCTGCACAGCCCGCGCGGCTCGGCGCTGGGTCGCGTGACCGCCGACAAGCACGTGCAGCTCGTGCGCGGCGACCGCGACGTGTTCGGCGTGCACGGTCGCTCCGCGGAGCAGCGCGTCGCGATCGACCTGCTGCTCGACGAGGAGATCGGCATCGTCTCCCTCGGCGGGCGCGCCGGCACGGGCAAGTCCGCGCTCGCGCTGTGCGCCGGCCTGGAGGCCGTCCTGGAGCGTCGCCAGCACCGCAAGGTCATGGTCTTCCGGCCGCTGTACGCGGTCGGCGGGCAGGACCTGGGGTACCTGCCGGGCTCCGAGGCCGAGAAGATGAACCCGTGGGCGCAGGCCGTGTTCGACACCCTGGGCGCGCTGGTCAGCAAGGAGGTCGTCGAGGAGGTCCTCGACCGCGACATC
The DNA here is from genome assembly GCF_000092865.1 of Cellulomonas flavigena DSM 20109. GTDB lineage: Bacteria > Actinomycetota > Actinomycetes > Actinomycetales > Cellulomonadaceae > Cellulomonas > Cellulomonas flavigena. Next base: position 1,034,825 of record NC_014151.1, read on the forward strand.
CTCGAGGTGCTGCCGCTCACGCACATCCGCGGGCGGTCCCTGCACGACGCGTTCGTCATCGTCGACGAGGCCCAGTCGCTCGAGCGCAACGTGCTGCTCACGGTGCTCTCGCGCATCGGGCAGTCGTCGCGCGTCGTCCTCACGCACGACGTCGCGCAGCGCGACAACCTGCGCGTCGGGCGGCACGACGGCGTCGCGGCCGTCATCGAGGCGCTCAAGGGGCACCCGCTGTTCGCGCACGTCACGCTCACGCGCTCCGAGCGCTCGCCCGTCGCGGCGCTGGTCACCGAGCTGTTCGAGGGCATCGAGGCCTGACGGCCGCTCGTCCCCGGCGGGGCGCCGACCTGCGGGTGGGCGCCCCGCCGTCGTCCGGCGTCGGGCGCCGGGCGGAACGTGCGTCCGAACGGGTGACGCGTGGTCGAACCGGCCACGGACCAGTCATGACCACCGCTACATTCCCGTCGCCGCACAGTTCGCGCGATAGGTGCCGGCTTGTCCAGGATGGTCATGAACGTCGCTCTCACCCGTTCGCGCGTCGGAACCACTGTGCTCGTCGCGGCTGTCGCCTTCGGGCTGGTCGCGGCGGACATCCGCCCGGCCGAGGCCGCTCCGCGCGACACCGCAGCCGCGGCGGCTGCCGCGGTCGAGAAGGTCGAACTCCACCCGGAGCAGAATGCCCCGGTCACCTCCGAGCCCGCTCCGGCGCTGACCGGCCCGGTCCCCGAGGGTGACTTCGACGCCCCGACCCTCGCCGCACCAAAGCCCGAGCCGACCCTCTCGACGAAGGACGCCGACGACGTCGACGGGTTCGACGAGGCCAGCTCCACGGTGGTCGACAGGTCCGAGTTCGAGGAGGTGCTCGCGAACGAGGACGGCACCTACACCACCCGGATCTCGAGCGAGCCGCTCAACGCGCGGTCGCTCGGCGGCGCGTGGGCAGCCCCCTCGACCACAGTCGGTGACGCGGGCGGCGGCGTCGGCGTGGTGTCCCAGCACCCCCTGCGACCTCGGTTCGCGCCCCGGGCCGACGCGGAGTCCGTGCTGACGGTGCACCGCGGCCGCGTGACCGTCGGGTTCGGCCTCGAGGGAGCCGGGGCGAGCAAGCAGCGCAGGTCGAAGAACGAGGTCCGCTACCCCGACGTCTTCCGCGACACCGACCTCGTCTACGAGGTGGAGCGGGGCGCGGTCAAGGAGATCCTCCTGCTGAAGAAGGTTCCGACGTCGGCACCCAGCTGGACCTGGCGGCTGACGGGCAAGGGCTACACGCCGCACGCGACCGAGGACGGCTCCATCGAGCTGCTCGACGCCGCCGGCGAGCTCGCCCTGGTGATCCCGCCCGCGGTCATGTTCGACTCCTCCGGCAAGCAAGGCGTGCGCGAACCGGCCGAGGTCAACGTCCCGATGACCCTGTCGGGCGACGAGGCGTCGGGCTGGACGATCACCCTCGCGCCCGACCACCGGTGGCTGACGGACCGCGCGCGTGTCTACCCGGTCTCGGTGGACCCGTCGACCATCGTGGGTAACGACGACGTCTGGTCGTTCAAGTCCGACGGCACCATCACGCGTGACGGCTACTCGCGGATCGGCAACCCCAACGACTCGGGGACGAGCGCGTGGCGGACGATCCTCCACTACGACATCAGCCGGTTCTTCGGCAAGCAGATCATCGACTCCGAGGTGTACGCCGAGCTGCGCGGTGGTACTCCGAACGCGCACCCGGCCAACCTGTACTGGGCGTCCGACATGAAGTTCGCGGCGGCGGGTCCGCACCTGTCGGGGTCCAGCGGGCACTTCGGGACCAGCGTCTGGTTCGAGGGCGACCAGCTCGCGAGGCACTGGTCGAACTGGGTCAACACGCGCGACAACCGGCCGTACCTCATGATCGTCGGCAACGAGGCGCACCGGACCTACAGCTACAAGAAGTTCGAGACGGTCGTCGAGGTCACGTGGGTGGACTTCCCGACCCCGGCAGGCCCGATCGCCGAGGCGCCGCCGAACGGCGGACGCGCCGGGCTCGCGCCCCGGATCGGCGCACACGCCAACGTGCCGCAGGACACGGGCGTCTCGCGATGGATCTTCCGCGTCAGCACCAACCCCAACATCGACGCGCAGGCGCCCGTATGGATCTCACCCTCCGTGGGGCAGAACTGGGTCGACATCCCGCCGAACATCCTGCAGCCCAACACGCGGTACTACTGGAAGGCGGACCTCTGGAGCACGTGGGACGGGCACCTCGGCACCAGCACGCAGCGGGGCTCGGCCACCTGGTCGTTCACGACGGACGCCTTCCCTGACCTCAAGCAGGCGACGGCCACCCCGGCGAACGGCAGCATGACGGCGTCGTTGACGCCCACGCTCGCGGTGCAGCCCGCACCGGATCCCAACGGCGACGCGTTCACGTACCAGTTCCGGATCGCCAGTGGGGCGGACGCCGCGACCGGGACCGTCGTCACGTCGGGCTGGCAGGCCTCGCCGACGTGGACCGTGCCTGAGGGCGCACTGCGGGACGGTGGCGTGTACACGTGGACGGTCCTGACCAAGAGCGCGTACGCGACGTCCCCGATCCCGTGGGCCAGCAAGCTCACGGTCAACCGCCGCCTCGCCGAGTCGGGCCCTGCGCCGGTGGAGGTGGTCGGGCCGGTGACGGTCAACCTCGCCAACGGGAACGTGGGCCTGCGGTTCGACTCCCCGACCGTGTCGGCACTGGGCGGGCCGATGGGCCTGTCGTTCTCGTACAACTCGCAGCTGGTCCGGCAGCGCGGGCTGACGGGGCAGTACTACGACGTCCGTCCGGTCGGCGGGGCCTCGCCCTCGTACGACTTCGCGACAGCCAAGCCCGTGCTCACCCGCCTCGACCCGCAGCTGTCGTTCGCCTGGGGTCTGGAGTCGCCCGCGCCAGCGGTGCCGAACGACTACTTCATGGTGCGCTGGAAGGGCTTCATCACGCCGCCGACGGCGGGCTCCTGGACGTTCGGTGTCGTGCAGGACGACGGGGCGCGGGTCAGGATCGGATCGGCCACGGTGCTGGACCGCTGGACGCCGCAGTCGGGCGGACCGAACTGGGGCTCCGCGGTGAGCCTGACCACCGCGCCGACGCCGATCCAGGTCGACTTCTTCGAGCAGGGCGGCGCCGCGACGTTCCAGCTGTGGGCCCGTACCCCGTCCGGCCAGGAGGTCGTCGTTCCGGCGTCGTGGTTGACGCCCACGGTCGAGGCCCTGCCCGCGGGGTGGTCCGCGTCCTCCGCGCTCGCGGGTGACGCCGGGGACTACGTCTCCGTGACCGTCGACGGCAACGCCGCGATCCTCACGGACGCGACCGGCACGACCCACACCTACACCCGCACGTCGGCCGGTGGTTTCACCCCGCCGACCGGTGAGTACGGCGTGCTGGCGCTGTCGACGACGGGTCAGGTCTCGCTGACCGAGGAGGACGGGACGGTCCACACGTTCGGCACGAACGGGCGCATCGAGTCGGTGACGAACGCGGCCAACTCGCTCAAGCCGGCCGCGCCCGTCATGGAGTACTGGACGGGCACCGGGCAGCTCAAGGCGGTGAAGGACCCGGTGTCGGGCCGGGCCGTGCTGTTCTTCTACGCCGGGCAGGACGCACCCGCCGGGCTGACCGGTGGTGCGAACGGCAAGGCGTGCGCCGCCCCGCCGACGGGCTTCGCGGAGACCCCGGCCGGGATGCTGTGCCGCATCGTCTACCCGGGTGATACCGCGGGTTCGTTCGGCGACACCACGAGCCTGCTCTACGACTCCTCGGGGCGGCTGTCGCGCATCGTCGACCCTGGCGCTGAGGTCACCGACTTCGGTTACGGCGCGACCGGCGAGCTCAGCACGATCGTCACGCCGTTGGTGAACGACTGGATCGCGCGCTTCGGCCAGCCCACGACCGACGCCCACCGCGTGCAGATCGAGTACTCCGGCGGCAAGGCGTCCCGCGTCGTGCTGCCCGCCGCCGACGGCGTGACGGCCACCGGCCGCCAGGCCGCGACCTTCACCTACGCGAGCGCCGGCACGACGCACGTCGACAGGACGGGCATCGACTCGCCGCCCGCGGGCCACGCGCGCACCGTCACCTACGACGACGCCTACCGCCAGCTCACGGACCGCTCGGCGACGGGGCTGACAGCGAGCCAGGAGTGGAACCACAAGGACCAGGTGCTCTCGTCCACCGACGCGGCCGGTCGCATGTCCACGACCCTGTACGACGCGCACGACAGGCCCACGGACTCGTACGGCCCGGCGCCGGCGGCATGCTTCGGTGCCGACCGTCGGCCGCTCGCGTCGTGCCCGGTGGTGCCGGCGCACACCAGCACCGCCTACGACGAGGGCATGCGCGGCCTCAGCGTGCAGTACTTCACCAACGGTCACCTCGGCGGCCAGCCCGCGGCGTTCGCGCTCGGTCTCGACGCGGCGGGGTCGATCAGCCGTAACTGGGGGACGGAGGCGCCCGCCACGGGCGTGCCCGGCAACGTGCCGTTCAGCCTGCGCGCGACGGGGTACATCCAGCTGCCGTCAACGGGGACGTACCTGTTCAGGACGGAGGCGGACGACGCGGTCCGGATCTGGGTCGACGACCTCCTGCTGCTCGACAACTGGACGATCGGCACCATGACCGTGCAGAAGGCGCTGACTGCCGGCCCGCACCGGATCCGGGTCGACTACGCGAACACCGGTGGGCCGGGATCGCTGTCGGTGATGTGGCAGCCGCCGGGGGCATCGGCGGCGGTGGCGCTGCCGGCGTCGGTGCTCTCCCCGGACTTCGGGTTGGTGACGTCCACGACGGTGGACGACGCGGTCCCGGCCGGTGAGGACGCGACGAAGGTCGCACGTACCCGCACGGTGACGACGTACTCGGAGCCGTGGCTGGGGCTGCCCACGCAGGTCGTCGAGGACGCCGACGGGCTGAAGCTCGCGACGACCACCACGTACGAGGCGCGTGGCACGGGGTACCTGCGGCGCACGGGACGCTTCCTGCCGGCCGCCACGGCGGCGGCGGGCGGTGCGCCGACGGTCGCGGCGCACGCCGCGCTCGGCACGACGTACGCGTACTACGGTGCGACCGAGGGCCTCACCGAGGCGGTGTGCGGGGTTCCCGCGGGGACCGTGCAGGGTGGCATGCTCAAGTCCACGACGGAACCGACCCCTGCGAAGGGGTCCGCGGTGGTCGCGTTCTTCGTCTACGACCGGTGGGGCCGGGTCGCGGGGACCAAGGAGAGCGGGCAGGGGTGGACGTGCACGACGTACGACGCCCGCGGTCGCGCCGTGAAGACCGTCTACCCGGCCGTGGGCGACGTACCGGCCCGGACGGTGTCGGTCAACCCCGCCGTCCAGGGTGATCCTCGGGCGACGCAGACGCACGACACCGCGGCGCCGGGCTCGTCCAAGCTCACGACGAGTACGACGGACCTGCTGGGACGGGCGGCCACGTACGTCGACGTGTGGGGTGTGCGGACCACCACCGAGCACGACGCGGCGAGCCGGCCGTCCAAGCTCACGACAGTGGTCGGGTCGAGGACGTTCGTCGCGCGGATGGAGTACGACGCGGACGGCCGGGTGGCGCGGGTGCGCGACGGTGACAAGGTCGTCGCGGAGCCGGTGTACGACACCGGCGGCGACCTGGCCTCGGTCGGGTACCCCGGAGGGACGGGGAACGCGGGCAACGGTTCCTCGCTGACGATCGGACGCGACCCCGCGGGTGCGGTGACGCGTCTGGGGTGGTCGTTCCCGGGTGGCGCGTCGCTCAGTGACGCCGTGGTGCGGTCCCAGTCCGGGCGGATCCTGGGTGGCACGCTGACCGACGGGTCGGTGCAGGAGCGGTCGTCCTACTGGTACGACGGCGCCGGGCGGCTGGTGCGGGCGACGATCCCGCGTCACGACCTGTCGTACTCGTTCGCGGGCACCGGGGGGTGCGGGGCGAACGTGCGCGCAGGGCTGAACGGCAACCGGACCGCGTCGACCGACGTGCTCGACGGTGGGACGCCGACGACGGTGCGCTCGTGCTTCGACAACGCCGACCGGTTGACCTCGACGACGGTGACCGGTGCGCCGGCGGGTGCCACTGCGGTGGCGTCCACGGTGCCGGCGGCGTCGATCACGTACGACGCCGGCGGGAGCACCACCGTGCTGGCCGACCAGGTGTTCGGGTACGACGCGGCGGGGCGGCACACGTCCACATCGACGGCCGACGGGACGGTTGTGGTGTACGGGCGTGATGCGAGCGACCGGATCGTGGAGCGCACGCAGACGGTGGCGGGGACGACCTCGACCCAGCGGTACGGCTTCACGGGGCCGGGGGACTCCCCGGACCTGGTGCTCGACGGCACCGGAGCGCTGGTCGCGCGCACGGTGACGTTGCCTGGCGGGTTGCTGGTGACCGTACCGGTCACCGGCGGCTCGAGCTGGGCGTACCCCAACGTGCACGGTGACCTGATCGTGACCACGGACGGTGCGGGTGCGCGGATCGGGGCGCGGGCGTCGTACGACCCGTTCGGTCAGCCGATCGACCCGGCCACCGGTCGGATCGGGACCACCACCGCGGACGATGCGGTGCCGGACACGCTGCCCGGGGACGGGGACAACGCCTGGGTCGGGCAGCACCAGAAGCTCTACGAGCACGCCGGGGCCCTGGCCGCGATCGAGATGGGCGCCCGGGTGTACCTGGCCGGGCTCGGTAGGTTCCTGTCCGTGGACCCTGTCGAGGGCGGGGTCGACAACGCGTACGTGTACCCCACCGACCCGATCAACTCTTTCGATCTTGACGGCAATCGATCATTGAGGTCCTGGGTGCGATCCGCGAAGCAAAGCGTGCGCCAGCAGGTCATGATGCAGCGCAACGTGAGCCTGGGCGGGGGTAGGTATCTCGTGATGCGAAAGGGTCGACCAGGAATCCACTGGAATAATCATGCGAGCCGGGTCGAATGGGACAAGCACAACGGATGGCACTACAACCCGAAGGGCGGTGGTCACGTGCGTCTGAGAGATGCCGCGAGGGCGCTCGGGCGAGTCACCGGTAGTGTGCTTGCCACCGGTGGACGGGCAGCTCTGGGTGCCGTCGGCACCGTTGGGCGGGGTGCGGTGTTCTGGGTACCGGTGGTTCTGCCTCAGGATGTACTCAATAGGTTTCGCTCGCCGGTCCAGATGGCATGAACTGGCCAATCAGCATGGTTTGACGTATGAAATATTGGACTGCTGCTCGGGGTGATGTGATGTGATACGACGACCGGACATGCTGATCTCCTCCGTCGATCGTCTTGGTGCCGACGCCGTTTCCGATCTCGTTCGGTTGGTCGTCTCCTCGTTGCGTCCGCAATGGATCACGATCGACGCCTACGGCCGCCCTGATGACCAGGTCGAAGATGTCCGGCGACAGCTCGCCTCGCTTGCGCAGGGCACGGATCCCTCAGGTATTCGCATCAGCGCCGACGACGAGGCTGCAGTCGAGCTACTCGCCAGGTACGCGCCGTGGTCCGCTGACGTCGAGATCGGGGCCGACCGCGCAGGAGAGCCCGTACTTGAGATCGTCGACGGGGACACGGTGTCGATCGTCATGAACGCTTCCGCAGAGTTTCTGGTCGGGGGCCTTCTCGACCTGACACAGTGGGACGTCGTCCCTGCGCGCCCGCCGCTGGTCCGCAGGGTGTGGTCGCGGCTGGCGGGTAGGAAGTCCCGTTGAAGTGACCAGACCGGCCGGAGCGGGCGCGGACAAGTGCGGGACGTCCGACGCTCGCGACCCCACGCAGAGAAGACGGGGCATGTTCCGCCACGTCGATGGGAGGTCGTCCATGCCGACAGGGTTCGGCCCATAGTCGGCGCACGATCCCTCGAGATGGTGGGCGAGCCGGGTGGGGGAGCGACCCCGAGCGGATCGACGCGCTTCGGACGATCTTGCGCGGGCTGCCGTGAGGACGCTCGCTCAGGTCGCGGTCGTCCAGGACTGTGGCGAAGGCATCGATCCCCACCGACTGGTCGGTCGGCAATATGATCGGGCCTGGAGCTTGACCCCTGGTCGTCGTGCACGGGTCGTCGTTGACGATCGCGCGTGACCCTGCCGGCGCTGTGACGCGGCTGGGTGGGGCGTTCCCTGGCGGTGGCTCTCTGAGCGACTCCGTGGTGCGGTCGCAGACGGGGCGCATCCTGAGCGGGACGCTGACGGACGGCTCGGTCCAGGAGAGGTCGTCGTACTGGTACGACGGCGCCGGGCGACTGGTGCGTGCCGTGATCCCGCGGCACGACCTGTCGTACACGTTTGCGAGCAGCGGTGGGTGCGGTGCGAACGTGCGCGCCGGGCTCAACGGCAACCGGATGGGTTCGACCGACGTGCTCGACGGCGGGACGCCGACGACGGTGCGCTCGTGCTTCGACAACGCCGACCGCCTGACGTCCACCACGGTCACCGGTGCGCCCTCGGGTGCCACCGCGGTGTCGCGGACCGTGACGGCGTCGTCGATCATGTACGACGCCACGGGCAGCACCACCGCGTTGGCGGACCAGCGGTTCACGTACGACGCCGCGGGGCGCCATGTGTCCACGTCGGCCGGGGACGGCACGGACGTGACGTACGTGCGCGACGGGAGCGACCGCATCGTGGAGCGCACGCAGACCGTGGCGGGGACGACGTCGGTCCAGCGGTACGGCTTCACGGGGCCCGGGGACTCCCCGGACCTCGTGCTCGACGCCGCGGGCGTGCTGGTCGCCCGGACGCTCACGCTGCCCGGAGGGGTGCTGGTCAACCTCCCGGTCAGCGGAGGCGCGCGCTGGTCGTACCCGAACGTGCACGGCGACCTCGTCGTCACCACCGAGGCCGCCGGCGCGCGGATCGGGGCGCGGGCGAGCTACGACCCGTTCGGCCAGCCGATCGACCCGGTCACAGGCCGCATCGGCACCACCGCAGCCGACGACGCGGTGCCCGACACGCTGCCCGGGGACGGGGACAACGCCTGGGTCGGCCAGCACCAGAAGCTCTACGAGCACGCCGGGCCGCTGGCGGCCATCGAGATGGGCGCGAGGGTCTACCTGCCCGGGCTCGGGAGGTTCTTGTCCGTCGATCCCGTCGAGGGTGGCGTCGACAACGCGTACGCGTACCCGGCCGACCCCATCAACATGTTTGACCTCGACGGGGAGGCGGCCATCGCCATCCCGGTGATCGCGGTCGTGCTCCTGCTCGCGGTGGCCCTTGCCGCGACCGTCGTGCTGTGGCAACACTGCGTCGTCAACGGGCGCGGGGTGACGTTGCCCACGACGGTGTCGATCCCCATGCCCCGGTCCGGCACGAAGACTGCGAAGGACCAGAAGGGTGCGAAGTACCTGGTGTACGAGATTCACACCGCGAAGAGCGGCACGACGTACGAGTACGGCATCTCCCGTGCGGGTGGCTCCCGTCCGCAGTCACAACTCGGGAAGTGCGCCAAGTACTTCAGCCAGGCATGTACGTGGTCTGCGCGCGCCACGCGCCGGGGGTGGGTGGCGGCTCGGCCAAGGAGGCGTCGCTCATCCGCAGCTACGCGGGCAGGCACGGGCACTGCCCGCCCGGACAGTTGACGAGCTGCCGATGACGAACGGTGTGCGAGCGATCTCGCGTGCGAGGCTCTTCGACCTGCTGGGCACCACGGGCGGGACGATCGACCTGGACAGCCTCGACACGCTGCGTGGGGCGTTGCGCGAGCTCCCGGTGCGGACGATCGCCGGGTTCCACCTCGCGCTCGAGCGGGAGCTGGAGCGCCTCGACCCCGCCCCGCTGTGCCACGACGACGGGACCGGTGCCGTCGGCGACGGTCTGCGTGCGCTCCAGCTGGCGGTCGTCGCGCGCGGTCAGGGGGAGGTGGACCGCGTGGCACGCCGGCGGGATCCGGTCGTCGTGACCTACCCGCCCGAGTACGCCCTCGAGCTCGCGGAGGTCGCATTCGAGGTGTGCGAGGAGAAGGGCGAGGACTGGCCTCTCGTCGACACAGGTGACCTCTACGACGACGACGGACAGGTCGAGGTCGTCTCGGTCTGGTTCGAGGCGCAGCCCGTCCCTCATGACGCCTGCAGCCAGCGGGTCGCCGAGCTGCTCGCGGTCTGGGACGGGAACCGCGCCTATGCCGACGCGGTGCCGGCCTGCGGCCTTCGGGCCTTCCGGTGCGCCGGCGCGATCTACTGGGAGGACGCGCTGTGGGGCCCTCCCGGCACGCGGTGGAGCGCGTCCCAGGCCGCAGGTGTCGTCGAGACGCACTTCACCCTCGACGTCACCGAGCTGCCGGTCCGCGACGCGGCGGCCGGAGAGCGGTACGTCCGCGACCTCGTCGACCGGTGCGCGCGCCGCTGGGGGCTGCCCGACGCCGACGAGGTCTTCGGCCCGGAGGATGCCCCTTAGCCCGATGCCGTCCGACATCGGGTCGCCGCGTCGGTCGACGGGTCGACCCGGAGCGTCCTACACGTTTCACCTGTTCCACCGCGTGCGCCCGCACCGTTAGCAAAGCCGCACCGAGATATGTCGAACGGAAAGTCCGGAAAGCAAAAACATGAAGATCGCCTTAGTCATGGTGGGCGCGAGAAGCCGAACTTCAAGGAGAACCCGAACAAGAGGCGCCGGTGATGGAAGACGCTGCTGATGGCGCGAGTGCGTCGGTCCTGAGGTCGGACCTGCGCACACGCTGGGCCGCCGCCGCGAGGTCGGGCGACCTGGACGAGCTCGTCGACCTCGGGGTCGAATTGGCCGATGCCGGCATGCTTGAGATGGCTGCTGAGTGCTTTGAATCGGCAGCCCGACTCGGCGACGCGGTGGCGTCATTCAACCTGGGCAACACGCTGCGTGCTCTGGGCCGTCCGCAGGAGGCGGCGGCGGCGTACGAGGTGGCGATCGACCGCGGGGAGACCGACGCGCTGCTCAACCTTGGTCTCCTCCTGATTGAGGCGGGGTCGTGGGGCGAGGCGGTCGCGCACCTTCGTCGTGCGGCGGACGGCGGGCAGCACCACGCTTGGCATCCCCTGGGGTACGCCCTGGTCCAGGTGGGCGACGTCGAGGGCGCCCGCGAAGCGCTGGTGAGATCCGCTGAGTCTGGAGACGCGGACGGGATGGTGACGCTGGCTGTGCTTCTTCGCGGGGCGGGTGAGGAACGTGCTGCCATGACGTGGCTGAGGGCGGCGGCAGCGGCGGGTCATCCGTCGGCTGCCGGGCAGGCGGCAGCCTGGATGTGGGAGGTCAGGCGTGACGTGACGCTCGAACCGCAGCTCAGGCGCGGTGCCGAGGAGTCGCCGGATGCGCGGAAGGCGCTAGCTCAGTTGCTCGAGTCGACCGGTCGGGCGCAGGAGGCGATCCGCGTTCTCGAGGAGGACGTCGCTCGGGGAGGAGTGCAGCACCTTCTTCATCTCGGGAACCTGTATCTCGATGCTGGCGACTACTCCCGGGCTGCTGAAATGTACGAACGAGACATCCAGACTGGTGATCCTTTGGGCTACCACAATCTCGGTGCACTGCTCGAGGAGAGGGGTGACATCTCGGGGGCGATGGAGCAGTACCGCATCGGCGCGTCTTCGGGGGACTCGCTGGCGCTCCAGGCGTACGAACGGCTGCGTACCGACCGGTAGTCCGCGCGTGGAGTCCGACGACCACCTCGTCCGTCGGCGTCCGTGTCGTCGTCCTGCGACGGCGCCGTCCCGGTCCTGCGACGGCGCCGTCCCGCCGGGCCGCGTGCCGCGCGCGGGCGTAGTGTCGCGCCGGGTCCCGCGCCGGGGCCCCGGTGACCGCGCCCCGTCCGGCGCGCCCGACCGGAGCCTGTGATGACCGCACCCGGCGTCGACCTGCAGGGCCGCAGCCCGTGGAGCGTCCTGCCCCCGCTGTGCCTCGGGTTCTTCATGATCATGGTCGACACGACCATCGTGAACATCGCCGTCCCGACGCTGCAGGCGGCGTTCGACGCGAGCCTGACGACGGTCGGCTGGGTGAACAGCGCCTACCTGCTGACGTTCGCGGTGCTGCTGCTGGTGACCGGACGGCTCGGGGACCGGTTCGGCCCCCGGCCCGTCTTCCTCGCCGGCCTCGTGGTGTTCACGCTCGCGTCGCTGGCCTGCGGGCTCGCGGGGACGGCGGGGCAGCTCATCGCGGCGCGGGCCGTCCAGGGCGTCGGGGGCGCGCTCATGACGCCGCAGACCATGGCGATGATCACCCGGGTGTTCCCGCCCCAGAAGCGCGGTGCGGCGCTCGGTGTGTGGGGGTCGGTCGCGGGCGTCGCGACGATCACCGGACCCGTGCTCGGCGGCCTGCTCGTCGAGACCGTCGGCTGGGAGTGGATCTTCTTCGTCAACATCCCCGTCGGCGCCGTCGCCCTGTGGCTCGCGGTCCGCGCACTGCCGGACCTGCCGACGCACGACCGCACGTTCGACGTGCCGGGCGTCGTGCTGTCGGTCGTCGGGCTCGGCCTGCTGGTCTTCGGCCTCCAGGAGGGCGCGACCTACGAGTGGGGCACCATCGCGGGCCCCGTCTCGGTGCCGCTCGTCATCGGCGCCGGGGCGCTCGTGACCGGGGCGTTCGTGCTGTGGCAGCGGCGGCTGGGGGAGTCCGCGCTGCTGCCCCTGCGGCTGTTCGTGCACCGCAACTTCGCGCTCGCGAACGCGGCGGGCGCGGCCGTGTCGTTCGCGATGACCGGCATCTTCTTCCCGTTCACGCTGTACCTGCAGCAGGTGCTCGGGCTCTCGCCGCTGCACGCGGCGCTCGTCGGGCTGCCGGGTTCGCTGGTCTCCGGGGTGGTGGCGCCGTTCGCAGGGCGGCTGTCGGACCGCGTCGCGGGCAAGTGGGCCGTCGCCACGGGCTTCTCGGTGCTCGCGGTGTCGATCGGGGTGCTCGCGACGCAGGTGCAGCCGGGGGTGCCGCTGTGGCGGTTGGTGGTGCCGATGCTCGGGTTCGGCGTGGGCACGGGCCTGACGTTCTCGCCGCTGGGCAACCTCGCGACGACGGGCCTCGACCAGCGCACCGCCGGCGCCGGCGCCGGGGCGTTCAACACGACGCGCCAGGTGGGTGGGGTCATCGGGTCGGCCGTCGTCGTCGCGGTGCTCACGACGCGGCTCGCGACCACGATGCCCGCCGCCGCGCGGGACGCCGCCGCGGGGCTGCCGGCCGACCTGCGCGAGCCGTTCGTCGAGGGGGTCCGGCAGGCCGCGGCCGCAGGGCTGGGCGCCGCGGGCGGGGTCGACGTGCCCGACGGCGTGCCCCCGGACGCCGCCGCCGCGCTGCGTGCCGCCGCCCGTGCGGCCGTCGACGCGGGGTTCGCGACGGCTGCCGCCCAGACGCTCGCCGTGACGGTCGGGGTGCTGGTCCTCGGGGCGCTGTGCGCGTTCGCGATGCGTGGTCACCAGCCCGTACCTGGCGTCGCGCCCGCCGCCCGCGTCGCGGACGCCGCGGGCTGACGCCGCACCACGACGGTCCGCGGGTCAGCGGGCCCCCACCCGCAGCACCTCGCCGAGGTCCTCGCGCCGCCGCACGGCCTGCTCGACGAGCACGGCGACCAGGAGCGCCACCGCGAGCGTCGCGGCCGCGAGCAGCACCGGCCACAGGACCGGCTCGACGGGCACGGACCCGGGCGCCGCGGTCACCCACGCGAGCCCCAGCGCGTCACCGACGAGCACGGGCAGCGCGAGGCCGATCACGGCGCCGCCGAGCAGCCCGCCGACCACCAGCGGCGCGAGCTCACCGAGCGTCGCCCACCGCGCCGTCCGCGCGTCGAGACCCAGCGTGCGCAGCGTCGACAGCGTGCGGCCCCGCTCCCCGGACGTCGCGACCACGACGAGCGCGAGCGCGACCACCGCGAGCAGCGCGAGCGCGCCGACCGCCGCGAGCAGCAGGGCGGTGAGCGCACCGGGGATGGGTGCCCGCGACCACTGCTCGTACCAGCCGTCGCGCGTCGTCACCGTCACGCCCGGCAGGTCCGCGAGGCCCGCGTCGGCCACGGCCTGCGCGGCCCCCGGGCCGGCGACCCACGCCCGGGTGACCGGCGGCATCTTCTCCGCGACGGGCGCGAGCGTCGCGGCGTCGACGACCGCGACCCCGTCGTCGCCCGTCACGGACGCCCCCGCGGCGCGCGCGTCGACGGGCGGCGCGCCGCTGTCGGGGGTCAGCGCGGTGGTGCCGACGACCTCGGTGTCGACGTGCCGCGTGTAGACCTGCAGCAGGAGGTCCTGCGTGCGGCCCAGACGCGGCAGCAGGTCGGGGTCGACGAGCACGGGCACCAGGTCGTCCGGCCCGAGGCCCCCGGGCACACGCAGCGCGTCGAGCCGCGGGTCGACGGGCAGCCCGACCGCCTGGCGCACGCGCGCGAGCTCGGGCGCGTCGACCACCAGCACGGTCGCAGCCAGGTCGAGGTCGCGCCCGATCGTGCGCTCGGTGAGCTGGGCACCGGTCGCGACCGCCGTGACGCCCGGTGCGGCGCGCAGCGCGTCGAGCGCCGCCGCGGCCCGGTCGCTCTCGAGCGCGCCGTCGACGCGCACGTCGGCCCCCACCAGCCGGTCGGCCGCGACCTGCTGGCCGTCCCGCACGTTCTGCACGAGCACACCGCACAGCACCATCAGCGCCACGGCGACCGTGACCGACACGAGCGGCAGCAGCGACGTCGCGGCCCGCTGCGCGCGGGTCGCGGCGAGGGGGCCGGCGAGGCCGCGGGTCCGCGTGGTCCAGCGGCCGACGGCACGCACCACCGCGGGCGCCACGCGCACCACGGCGAACGACGCGGCGACCGCGAGCAGGAACGGCGTGGACGTGAGCAGCGGGTCGGCCGAGGCGCCCGTCGCGGGCACCAGGCCCCGGCCGCGCAGCGAGACCAGTGCGAGGACCGCGACGGCCACCGCGACGAGCTCGACGAGCAGGCGGCGGGCGGCCTGCAGGCCGGCGAGCCGCGCCCGCTCGCGACGGTCCGCCGGGACGCGCCGGCCCGCCCAGGCCGCGCCCGCGGCGCGCGCGGCGAGCACCGCGGGCGCGGCGGCCGCCACCAGCGTCACCGTGACGGGCAGCCAGGTCCCGGCGGCGGCGCGCGGCAGCCACACGGTGACAGCGGTCCACGCGACGGCCGCGGCCAGCGCGGCCAGCGGCAGCGACTCGACCGCACCCCGCAGCGCGACCGACGCGAGCGACGCGCCCCGGGCCCGCTCGCCCGCGAGGTGGGTGCGGCGGCGCTCGACGAGCAGAGCCGCGGCCAGCACGAGGCAGCAGGCGGCGGTCGCCCCGAGTCCCGCGAGCACGAGGGCGGCCTGTGCGCGCGCCGCGCCGAGGTGCGCGGCGAACGCGTCGAGCACGGCGGGCAGACCGCTCGACGCGCCCTTCTCGGTGGTGAGGAACGACACGACGTCGCGGCGCAGCGACGGGACGTCCGCCGTCGTGATCCGGTCGACGTCCGGCAGGGCCAGCGCGGAGCCGGGCAGCCGCCCCGTGCCCATCACGCGGGCCATGTCGCTCACGGCGTCCGGCACGACGTACAGCCCGACGAGCAGGGGCGTCTCCTCGGACGTCGGCGTCGCGACCGGGCCCAGGAGCTCGGGGACGCGCGCCCAGTGCGGGTCCTGCGGGTCGACGGCCTCGTACAGGCCGGTGACGTCGACGGTCTGGTAGCTGGTCCGCGTGCCGATGCGCAGCCTGACCGGGGCGAGGGTCGGGTCCACACCGAGCTCGCGCGCCGCGTCGACGTGCAGACCGACCTGCACGGTCGGGGGCCGCGGGTCCTCCGGGGTCCCGGGGTCGGCCGCCTCGGGCACGCGACCGGCGACCCAGCGGACGGGGTCCGCGGGGTCCGACGGCGTGCTGACGGTGACGAGACGCGTGGCGAGCACGACGCCGTCCGGCCCGCCGTCCGCGAACGCGCTGCGACCGTCGAGGACCGTGCGGTAGGGCGCGGAGCGGCCGACAGCGGTGGCGGGCAGCATCAGGTCCACCTCGGCGTCGATCCACCGCGCCTGCTGGACCAGCTCGTCGAACGGTGCACCGGGGGGTGCGGCGTCGCTCGGCGAGGCACCCCGCAGGGTCACCCCGGCGTCGGCGCCGGCGTGGGCGACCGCCGTGCGCAGGGCCTCGTCGGCCGTGCGGTCGAGCAGGCGCGGCGCCGCGAGCAGCGCGAGCAGCGCGCCTGCCAGGAGCAGCGCGGTGCCCAGCAGCAGGCCGGCGTCCTGCCGGGCGCGGCGGCGCGGGAGGAGCAGCGCGGCCCCGGTCGTCGCGCGGGTCCGCGTGGCGAGCACGGTCATCGGTCGTCCCCCATCCGCAGCGCGGCTCCCGACGTGCGGCGCACGCCGAGCACGGCGACGAGGGCGGTGACGGCGCACGCGGCGGCGACGACGCCGAGGGTGCGCAGCGACTGCGTTCCCCAGCCCCACACGAGCCAGGGCTCGGGTGCGGGCGTGCGGCCGTCGGGCGACATCGTCAGCAGCGGGGCGACCGCGGCGGCCAGCCCGTAGCCGGCCGCGAGCCCCGCGAGGGCCCCCACCGTGACGAGCAGCGTGGTCTCGGCGAGCAGCCCTCCGACGAGCCCGGCACGCGAGGCGCCGAGCGCCTGGAGCCGTGCGAGCTCCAGGCGGCGCGAGCGCAGCGACGCGGCGGCGACGGCGCCCGTGCCGACGAGCACGAGCAGCACGGCGGACACCGCGACCAGCGACACCGCGGTCGGGACCGCGACCCGTACGGGCCCGGTGAGCGCGTCGTGCCGCTCGGCCGCCCGTGTCGTGACGTCGGCGTCGACGCCCGCGAGGTCGGCGGCGAGCGCAGCGGTGGTGGTCGCCGGGGCCGCGACCCACCAGGAGTCGAGCAGGTCCGTGCGGCCGCCCGCGGTGAGCACGGCCCGCGAGAGTGTCGTGCGGTCGACCACGACCCCGATCCCGCGCGGCACGCCCGGGACCTGCTCGACGAGCCGCTCGACCTGGAGCGGGACCGACACGCCGGCCACCGTGATCGTCAGGCCCTGCCGCGTCTCGAGGACGTCGAGCACCGACTCGCTCACGGCGGCGGGCACGGTCCGGGGGAGCGGCCACGCGGCGCTGAGCACGCGCACCGGCGGGGTGCCCCACGTGTCGACCTTCATCGTGCCGGTCACGTGCCACGCGCCCGGGGCACCCACCGGTACGAGCTCCGGGGCGCCCACGGTGCTCTCGCCCTGCGTGACGACCCCGGTCCAGCCGTCGAGGCGCAGCGGCACGGGCTGCGCGGGTGCCTCGTGGACGTCGAGCTCCCTGCCGATGCCGGCCGAGCGCGGGACCGCGCGCAGTGACGTCAGGGTGGTCCGCACGGGCACCAGGCGGGAGTCGGTCGTCAGGACGCTCTCGGGCTCGTGGACGCTCACGGTCAGGTCGGTTGCCACGACACGCAGCCGGTCGGCGACGGGCACCTCGAGCACGACCTCGAACGGCCTCCCGAGCGGCGCGGTGCGCGGCGGGAGCTGCGTGAGGACACCCTGGTCGTCCTCGACGCCGAGGCCCAGCACCGCGGTGCCGCTGAGGAAGGGGTCGGTGTCGACCGAGCCCGTGAGCACGAGCCACTGCGTGCCGGCGGGCAGCTCGGTCCCGACGGTCGTCGACGGCTCGTCGGCGTGCAGCCCGGCGACCACCTCGCGCCACGGGGTGGTCGAGCGCCCCCGCAGGTCCTGAGGACGGGACGCGTCGAGCGCGACCAGCCTGCCGCCGACCCCGCCCGTGTTGCCCCGCGGGCCCATCCCGACCACGCGGTCCGTGACGGGCTGGCCGTGCGCGTCCGGGTACGCGGCGGTCGCGGCGGCGAGCGCGGCCGACGCGGCGAGGGGGTCCTCCTCGATGGCGTCGGCCCGCAGGTCGGTGCCCAGCGCGAGGTCGACCTGCTCGACCTGGGACGTGCGCCAGGTCGCCGCGAACGCGGCGCTGAACGTGCCGGCCGCGACTGCGACGACCACCACGAGCACGGTGCCGGTGGCCACCGCGGACCGCCGTGCCACCTGCCAGGCCGCGAGCGGCAGCACCAGCGAGCGGGCGCCACGCGCGAGCCGTTCGCCGGCGCGCGCGACGGGCGCGACGAGGCGCAGCGCCACCGTCGCCGCCGCGAGGCACACCAGCGCGGGACCGGCGACCAGCACGGGGTCCAGCCGCGGGCCGTCGGCGCCGCGCGTCAGCGGCGAGCCGTAGGCGACGAGCTGGCCCAGCGCCAGCGCGCCCAGCACGAGGAGCGCGAGGTCACCGCCGACGCGCAGCAGTCCGCCGTGCACGGAGCGCGACGTCGACCCCGCGGTGTGCCACGCGGGCACGCACAGCGTGACGGCGAGAGCGACGGCGATGGCGCCGCAGGCGAGCAGCACGCCGCCCGGCACGCCCTCCGGCACGGTGTAGCCGGCCTCGGCCGGCGGGCCCGAGCGGGTCACGACCGCCAGCGCGCCGCGCGCGAGCCACGGGGAGACGAGCCACGTGAGGGTCGCCAGCACGAGGGCCTCGAGCAGCACCGTCGAGCGCAGCTGCGCAGGAGACGCGCCGCGGGCTGCGAGCAGCTCGGCCTCCCCGGCTCGCCGTTCCGCGAGCAGGCGGGCCGTCAGCAGCAGCACGGTCGTGGCCAGCGTGCCCAGCAGCAGGCCGATCGTCACCACCGCGGCGCGCGTCACCACCAGCTCGCGCCACGTCGCGTCGATCGTCGTGTCGACGTCCGTCTGCAGCCGTCCGCTGACGGGGCCGGTCAGTGCGTCGGAGAGGATCCGCGCGCCGTCGTCGACCTGCGTGCGCAGCGCCGCCACCGCGTCGGCCGTCGACGCGGCGAGGTCGGGCTCGACCACGAGGTAGGCGGTGTCGACCATCTGGGGCCTGGTGAGGACCGCGGGGTCGACGACGAGCGGTCCCCACGCGGTGGTGCGGATCAGACCGGCCGACCCGGGCAGGTTGAACCCTGCGCTGCGTCCCTGGCCGCGCAGCCGGTCGCGCGACCAGGCGCTGCGCGGACCCGCGGGCTCGTGGGTCCCGACGACGACGAACGCGTCGCCGTGCTCCTCGCCCCACGGCCGGGCGTGGACGGTGCTGCCGACCTCCCACCCGAGCGCCTGCGCGGCGACGACCGGGACGTTCACCTCGACGCGGCCGTCCGCGTCGGTCGAGGCGGCGGGCCAGCGTCCGCTCGCGAGGCGCACGAGGTCCTCGTCGTCGTGGGGGAGTGCAGCGAGGTACGTCAGCTCGGGTGGGACGCCGAGCTCGGTCGGCAGCGCGCGCAGCCCGCCGATCAGCCACGTCCGCTCGGTGGTCGGGACGTCCCCCGTGATGCGGGCGAGGCCGTCGCGGGCCCTGTCGAGCGCCGGCTCGACGTCGTCCCCGCGCACCCACAGCGTCGCCTCGAGGTGCGTGCGCTGCGGGTCGAGCCGGCTGATGGCCTGCGGCACGGCGTCGCGCTCGGCGACGTGCAGCAGCCCGGCGAGCAGGCCGACGAGGGTCGCGGACGCGACCGCCACGAGCGTGACGACCAGCACGACCGGGGCCTGGTCCTGACCTCGGCCGCGCAGCAGCCGGCCACGCCATCTCATGGTGCTCCCTCGTCGTCGGTCGTGCGGGGTGGGTGGACGTCAGGCGTCGACGAGGCGGCCGTCGGCGAGGTTCACGACGCGGTCGGCCAGCGCGACCATCACCGGGTCGTGCGTCGAGACGATCGCGGTCATGCCCTCGGCCTCGACGACGGCCCGGATGAGCGCCATCACCGCCCGGCCCGTCTCGGAGTCGAGCTGGCCCGTGGGCTCGTCGGCGATGAGCAGGCGCGGGGAGTTGGCCAGCGCGCGGGCGATCGCCACCCGCTGCTGCTGACCGCCGGAGAGCTGCCCCGGGCGCTGGCGGGCGTGCGGGCCCAGTCCCACGAGGTCGAGCAGCAGCTCGACGCGGGCCTCGCGCTCCGCGACGGGCGTGCGTCGCATCCGCAGCGGGACGCCCACGTTCTCCGCGGCCGTCAGCACGGGCACGAGCCCGAAGGTCTGGAAGACGAACGCGACGACGTCGCGGCGCAGCGCGACCAGGCCCTTCTCGTCGAGCGACGACACCTCACGGCCCGCGACGACGACCCGGCCGCCGTCCGGGCGGTCGAGCCCGCCGATCGTGTTGAGCAGCGTCGTCTTGCCCGAGCCGGAGCGGCCCACGAGGGCGACGAGCTCGCCCGGCGCGACCGTGAGCGAGACGTCGCGCAGCGCGTGGACCGCCGCGTGGCCCGAGCCGTACGTGCGGTCGACGTGCTCGACGACGACGAGCGGCGCGTCGGCCGCGCTCCCGGCGCCGCGGCGGTCGGTCGTGGTGGCGGTCATCGGGCTCTCCGTCCGTGGCTCGGGTGCTGCGGGTCGGTCGCGGCGGGCGGGGCGTCGTGGCCCGGCCGATCGTGACCCGGCCGGTCGTGACCGGGGCGCACCGCGACGTGGGACTGCTCGAGCGTGAGCCGCACCCGCCCGACGAGCTCGAGCGTCTCGCGGTACTCCCGCGGCAGCTGGACGCGGCCCGCGCGGTCGAGCACCGCGAACTCCTCGGCGACCTCGTGCTCGGTGCCGTCGTCACGCGTCGCGGTGCGGCGCAGCACCTCGGTGCTCGTGCGGCCGTCGCGGATCTCGACCGTGCGCTGCACGTGCTCGCTCACGCTCGGGTCGTGGGTCACCACGACGACGGTCGTGCCCAGGTCGCGGTTGACCGCGCGCATCGCCTCGAGCACGTCGTTCGACGTCGCGGTGTCGAGCTCGCCCGTCGGCTCGTCCGCGAACAGCACACGCGGGGAGTTGGCCAGGCCGACCGCGATCGCGACACGCTGCTGCTCGCCGCCCGACATCTGGCTCGGCCGGCGGGCCGCGCAGTACGCGACGCCCAGCACGTCGAGCAGCGCCGCGGCCTCGCTGCGCCGCTGCTTGCGGGGGCGCCCCGCGAGCGCCATGGGCAGCTCCACGTTCTCCGCGGCCGTGAGGTAGGGCACGAGGTTGCGCGCGGTCTGCTGCCACACGAAACCCACGGTGGAGCGCCGGTACTCGACGCGCTCGCGCGCCGTCATGGTCATGAGGTCCCACTCGCCGACGCGCACGTTGCCGGCCGTGGGCACGTCGAGCCCCGACAGCACCGACAGCAGCGTCGACTTGCCGGACCCGGACGCCCCCACGACGGCCACCAGCTCGCCCTCGTCGACCAGCAGGTCCAGGCCCTGCAGGGCCTGCACCTCGATGCCCTCCGCCTGGTAGATGCGGACGAGGGACTCGCACACGATCAGCGACGTCCGCCCGAACGCCTCGGGACGCGCCCGCGCGCGTTCCTCCAGCGTGGCCAGACTGGTCGGGGGTGCGTCCTGCACCGTCGGTCCGTCGTCCATGGTCTGCTCCCTCTCGGTCACCGCTCACCCACCCGCAGCACGTCGCCCAGCCGGTCCCGCCGCCGCACGGCCTGCTCCACCGCGACGGCCACCACGAGCGCGACCGTCAGCGCGGTCACCGCCGCGACCACGGGCCACCACGTCAGGACGACCGTCGTCCCGGTCGGTTCACCGGTCAGTCTCTGCAGGCCCAGGGCGTCCCCGACGAGCAGGGGCACGCCCAGCCCGATCACCGCACCGCCTACGAGCCCGCCCAGCACCAGCGGCGCGAGCTCGCCGAGCGTCGCCCAGCGCGCGGTCCGCGCGTCGAGGCCCAGCGTGCGCAGCGCCGACAGCGTGCGGCCGCGCTCGCGGGCCGTCGCGACCACCACGAGCGCGAGCGCCAGCACGGCCAGCGCGGCCAGCACCCCCACCGACGCGAGGAACAGGGTCGTGAGCGCCGACGTCAGCGGCGCCTGCGACCAGGCCCGCCACCACCCGTCGCGCGTCGTCACGACGATGCCCGACCGGTCCTCGGGGGGCACGCCCGCGGCCTCGACGGCCGCCACGGCGCCCGGACCCGCGACCCACGCACGGTCGACGCTCGGCGCCTGGTCGGCGACGCGCGCGAGCAGCGCGCGGTCGACCACGACCAGCCCGTCGTCGTCGCCGACGGTGTCGGTGATGCGCGCGTCGAGCGTCGGCGCGCCGGCGTCGGGGGTGAGCCCGGTGGTGCCGCGCACGTCGAGCCGCAGCGTGGCGTTGAGCGCCGACACGATCGCCTCGGTGCCCGACGTCCCGGTGCCCTGCGTGCCGGCCCCGAGCGTCCCGGACCGGGCGAGCAGGTCGGCGCTGACCAGCGCGGGCACCGTCCCGGCCGGCCCGGGCTCGCCGAGCGCGGCGAGACCGTCGTCGACCGGCAGGCCCGCCGCGGCGCGGACCTGCGCGAGCTCGGCGGCGTCCACCACCAGCAGGGTCGCCGTCAGGCCGGTGCGCTCGCCGAACGTGCGCCGGGGGATCTGCGCGCCGGTGGCGAGCGTCGTCACGCCGGGGGCCTGCGCGACCGCCTCGAGGACGTCCCGGCCGCTGAACGTGCCGAGCCGCCCGTCCAGGCGCACGGGCGCGCCGACGAGCTGGTCGGCGGCGGCCTGCTGTCCGACGCGCACGGTGTGCACGAGCGTGCCCGACAGCACGACGAGCGCGACGCACACCGTGACCGTGAGCAGCGGCACGACCGCGGTCGTCGCGCCGTGCGCGCGGGCGACGGCCAGCGGTGCCGCCAAGCCGCGTGAGCGCGACGCCCCGCGGCCCGCCCACCGGACCACGGCGGGGGAGACCCGCACCACGACGAGCGCCGCGGCGGACGCGACCAGCACGGGCGCCGCCGCGAGGAGCGGGTCGACCTCACCGGCCGACAGCGGCACGAGCCCGCGACCGCGCACCGACACGAGCGCGCCGGCGGCGAGCAGCACGGTCGAGACCTCGACGACGACGCGCCGAGCGCGCCGGCGGGCCTGCTGCGCGGCGCGGGCCCGGCGGTCGGCGGGCACGCGGCGGCCGTTCCACGCGCCGACGGCCTCGCGGGCCGCGAGCGCCGCGGGCGCGAGCGCGGCCACCGTGGCGACGGCGACGGTGAGGAGCGCGGACCCCGGCTGGTCGTGCAGCGGCACGAGCACGACGACGCCGGCGAGCAGCGCTGCCGCGAGAACGACCGGCACGGACTCCACCAGCCCGCGAGCCGCGACCGACGCGATCGACGCGCCCCGGGCACGTTCCGCGGCGAGGAACGGGCGGCGGCGCGTGACGAGCAGCGACGCCGCGAGCACGAGGCACAGCGCGGCCGCGGACGCGACGCCCGCCACGACGAGCGAGCTCTGCGCCCGGGCCGCGGACATGCGGGCGTCGAAGGCCTCGACGACGCCCGGCAGGCCACTGGTGAGGCGCCCCGAGCGGGCCGCCAGCGCCTCGATCGTGTGCACCACGTCGTGCACGCCGGCGACCGTCAGGCCGTCCGTCCGCACGGCGGCGCGGGCCGACGCGGCCACGCCGAGGGTCCCGAGCACGTGGACCATGTCCGGCACCGACGCCCGGGGGACGTAGGCGGACGTCTGCAGGCGGGTCTCGGCGCCGACCGGTGACGTGACGGCCGCGAGCAGGCCGGGCCGGCCGGCCCACAGCGCGTCCTGCGGGTCGACGGGCTCGTAGAGGCCCGTCACGACGATGTGGTTCCAGCCGCCGGAGGTCTGGCGCCGCGCGGTGAACGGCCCGTCGTCGATGCTGACGCCGAGCGCCTCGGCCGCCGCGACGCTGAGGCCCACCTGCACCGACCGGGGGCCGTCGTCGCCCAGCACGCGGCCGTTCTGCTGGTCGTCCGGCACGGCGGTCGGCTCGGTGCCGGCCACCCAGCGCACGGCGGGCTCGGTGTCCCGCAGGCGCCCGACGTGCACGAGGTCGAGGGAGAACGCGCCGGCCGGTGTGCGGACGGTCGCGGGCGCGCCGACGACCGTGGCGACCGGCATCTCGATGACGTCGCCGAGCTCCTGGCCGAGGAAGCCGGCCGCCCCGTACGCCTCCAGCTCCGGGTCGAGCGGCCCCATGCGGTCGGGGTTCGCGACGGGCACGGCGACGAGGTCCGCGTCGCGGCCCGCGGCGCGCACGGTCTCCTGCACCGCCTCGTCCGCGGTGCGCTCGACCAGGCGCGGGACGCCGAGGGTGAGCACGAGCGTGACCAGCAGCAGCAGGGCCGTGCCGACGAGCAGCGACCGGTCCTGCCCGGCACGTCGCTGCGTGACCAGCAGCGCGTGGGCCGTCGTCGCGCGGACGCGCGTCCCGAGGGTGCTCATCGGTCGTCCCCCAGTCGCAGCAGCGCGCCGGACGCGCGTCGTACCAGCACGGTGGCGAGCAGCGCGACCACCGCGCACCCGGCCAGCGCGAGGCCCGCGGTGATCGCGAAGGTCTCCTCGGCCTGCCAGTCGACCACGGGCGCGGGCACGGGTCTGCGGCCGTCCCCGGACACCGTGAGGACGGGCGCGACGACGCGCGACAGCCCGTACCCGATCAGCGCACCCGTGCCGGCCCCGAGGAGCACGAGCAGCGCGTGCTCGCCGAGCAGCCCGCCGACCAGCGAGCGGCGCGACGCGCCGAGCGCCTGCAGCCGGGCGAGCTCGAGCCGGCGCGACCGGACCACGGCCGCCGCGCTCGACCCCAGCCCGACGAGCACCAGCATCGCGGTCGCCGCGGTCACGAGCGACAGCGCTGCGGGCACCGTCACGCGCAGCGGACCGGCCACGGCGGCGGCGCGCTCGGTGCTGCGCACGGTGGCGTGGCCCCCGGTGGCGTGCGCGACCGCACCGGCGAGGTCCGCGGTCTGCGCCGGGGGTGCGGCCAGCCACCAGGCGTCCAGGAGCGGGTCCGTACCGGCCGCCTCGGTCACGACGCGGCCCAGCGCGGTGCGGTCCACCAGGAGCGCCGGGCCGCGCGGGGCCCCGGGGACGTACGGGACGACCGCCTCGACGTACACGTCCACCTGCGCGTCGCCGATGCGCATCACGAACCCGGCGCCGTCCCGGAGGTCCGCGCGCTCCGCGAGCGACTCGGTCACGACCGCGCGGACCCGCTCCTGCGCGGGCCAGGCGTGCGCGACGAGCCGGCCCGTCGAGGCGTCCAGCGTGCTCATGTCGAACAGGCCGTCGAGCACGAGCGCGTCGGCGGGCAGCCCCGACGGCGCCGGGGCCGTCGCCGCACTCCCGACGAGCACGTCGCGGACGACCCCACCGCTCGTCGCGGAACCCTCCCACGGGGCCCCGGAGAGGTCGACCGGGGTGCCCTGCGCGGCCGCGAGCGTCGCCTCGTCGGGCGTCCCGGCGTCCACCGAGCGGTCCAGCACGCGCACGTCGTGCACCGCGAGACCGATCTGCCCGAGCTTGTCGCGGGGGCTCGTCGCCACGGCGACCTCGAACGGGGTGCCGTCGAGCGCGACGACGAACGACGCGGCGACGACGCGCAGGGGACCGCGCGCGCGGGGCACCTCGAGGGCGATGTCGACCGGCTCGCCGAGGAGCAGCTCCGGCGTGGCCAGCCAGGCACGCGCGCCGGCCTCGTCCTCGACCGCGATCCGCAGGTACGCCCGGCCGCTCGCCTCGGGCGCGGAGCCGGGGGTCACGCGCGCGAGCAGCCACTGCGGATCGCCGGGGAGCTCGGTGCCGGTGGCGGTGCGCTCCGGGGCCCGTGCCGAGCCGGGAGGGTGCGGCAGGTCCCGCACGACGTCCTCCCAGGGCTCCGGGCCGCGCCCGCGCAGCAGGTCGGGCGTGCTCGCGTCGACGCCGATGACCCGGGCGTCGATCGCGGACGAGCCGCGGTCCGCACCGAGCGCACGGCCGACGCCGACGTTCCGCACGACGACGGGCTGCAGCACCGCGTCACCGGGAGCGTCCGCCAGCGCGCCGCGGACGTCGGCCGAGACCACGAGCGGCTCGCCGCGCGCGCCCTCGATGCGCGCGTCGGTGCCCAGCGCGAGGTCGACCTGCTCGAGCTGCGACAGGCGCCACGTCGCGAGGAACGCGTGGGAGAACGTGGCCGCGGCCACCGCGAGCACCACCACGAGGATCGTGCCCGTCGCGGCGGCGGGGCGCCGCGCCACCTGCCATGCGGCGAGCGGCACGACCAGCGTGGTGCCCCGGCGCGCGAGCGCGTCGGCGCCGCGGCCGACGGGGCCCACGAGGCGCAGCGCCAGGACGGCCGCGGCGAGCGTGACGAGCGCGGGGCCCAGGACGAGCACGGGGTCGAGGCGGGGGCCGTCGGCACCGCGGGTCAGGGGCGCGCCGTAGTCGAGGAGCTGCCACAGGGCGACGCCGCCGAGCGCCACGAGCGCGACGTCGGCGCCCGTGCGCACGAGGTGCGCGTGCGCGCTCGCGTGGGAGGAGCCGCTGACGTGCCAGGACGGCACCACCAGTGCGACGGCCAGCACGGTCGCGACCCCGGCGCACGCGAACCACACCGCCGGTGGCACCCCAGGCGGTGCCGTCAGGCCGGCCGCGCTCATCCCCCCGGTGTCGGCGAGCCGCGCGAACAGCGCGCGCGCCGCCCACGGCGCGGTGCCCGTGACGAGCACGGCGAGCAGGGCCGCCTCGAGCACGGCCAGCGAGCGCAGCTGCGCGGGCGACGCGCCGCGCGCGGCCACGAGCTCGCCCTCGGCGGCGCGCCGTTCGCCGAGCAGGCGCGCGGCCTGCAGCATCACGGTGGTCGCCAGCACGGCCAGCAGCAGGCCGACGACGACCACGCCGACGCGCGTGACGGTCAGCTCGCGCCAGGCGGCGTCGATCGTGGTCCCGAGGTCGGTGCGGATCGACCCGCTGACGCCGACGTCGGTGAGCGCGGCGGACAGCCGGACCTGGCCCGACGTCAGCGAGTCGCGCGCGGTGGCGAGCGCGCCGCGGGGCGCACCCGTCAGGTCGGGGAGCACGAGCAGGTGCGCTCGCTCGGTGACGCCGGGGCCCAGCAGTGCCTCGGGAGCGACGACCACGGGTCCCCAGAGGTCCGTGACGAGCTTGCCCAGCGTGCCGGGCACCGGGTACGCGGCGTCGTGCCCCGCGCCGCCCAGGGGATCGCGCGACCACGACGCGGGTGGGCCCGTGATCTCGTGCGTGCCGACGACGAGCCAGGTGTCCTCCGCCTGCCCGCCGAGCGTCCGCACGGGGACCTCGGTGCCGACGGCCCAGCCGTAGCGTTCGGCGGCGACGCCCGGCACGTTGACCAGGAGGCGTCCGGCGTCGTCGCGCGCGGCGTCCGGCCACGTACCGCTGAGCAGCTCGGTCTGGTCGGGGACGAGCGGTGTGCTCGCCGGGTAGGCGAGGGGTGCCACGGGTGCGCCCTCGACGCGCGGCAGCGACCAGGTGCGGCCGGTCAGCCACGCGGTGCGCTCGGTGGGGACGTCGCCCAGCATCGCGGCGAGGGTGTCGCCCGCGGCGTCGAGCGCCGTCTGCGTGTCCTTGTTGTTGACCCGGATCGTCGCCTCGAGCGTGATCGCGGAGTCCGGGAGCCGGCCGAGAGCGGCATCGACGGCGTCGTCGCCGGTGGCGTCCAGCAGCAGCGCGAACGTGCCGAGCAGCGTCGTGGCGACGAACGTCACGAGCGCGACCGTCGCCAGGACGGTCGCCTGGTCACGCAGGCGTCCGAGCAGGACCTGCGTCCGCCACACCATGTGCCCGCACCTCGTCCTGCGTCGCCGTCAGCCGCCCGGTCGGGCGGCTGACGGCGATGCTAGGCGAGGTAAAGCCGCAGGTGGGCGGGCCTCCGACACCCGTTCGAGTGACACGAAAGGTTGGGGTCCCGACGGGGTGATCTCACCCCTTCGGGTGCTTCCCGGCCCACGACGCCGCCGGGTGTCCCCGCCCTGGTCAGGCCTGCGGCGGGCGCGTCATCGCGAGCACGTCGAGCGCCGTGTCGAGCTGCTCGAGCGTCAGCTCGCCGCGCTCGACGAACCCGAGGTCGAGCGTCGCCTGGCGGATCGTCACGCCCTGCTTCACGGCGTGCTTCGCGATCTTCGCGGCGTTCTCGTACCCGATCGTGCGGTTGAGCGGTGTGACGATCGACGGCGAGGACTCGGCCAGCGCGCGGGCGCGCTCGACGTTGGGCGTGGTGCCCGCGACCGTCCGGTCGGCCAGCACGCGCGACGCGTTCGCCAGCAGCCGGATCGACTCCAGCACGGCCGAGGCGATGACGGGGATCTGCACGTTGAGCTCGAACGAGCCGCTCGCGCCCGCCCACGCGACCGTCGCATCGTTGCCGACGACGCGCGAGCACACCATGAGCACGGCCTCCGGGACGACCGGGTTGACCTTGCCGGGCATGATCGACGAGCCGGGCTGCAGGTCGGGCA
Organism: Cellulomonas flavigena DSM 20109; assembly: GCF_000092865.1. Taxonomy (GTDB): domain Bacteria; phylum Actinomycetota; class Actinomycetes; order Actinomycetales; family Cellulomonadaceae; genus Cellulomonas; species Cellulomonas flavigena. The sequence continues at coordinate 1,062,955 of NC_014151.1, forward strand.
GCGCGATCTCGCCGAGGCCGGTGTTGGGGCCCGAGCCCATCCAGCGCAGGTCGTTGCAGATCTTCGTCAGGCTCACGGCGATGGTGCGCAGCGCACCCGACAGCTCGACGAGGCCGTCACGCGAGCTCTGCGCCTCGAAGTGGTCCCGTGCCTCGGTCAGCGGCAGGCCGGTGTCCTCGACCAGCAGCGCGATGACCCGCTGCGGGAAGCCCGCCGGGGTGTTGATGCCGGTGCCGACGGCGGTACCGCCCAGGGGGACCTCCGCGGCGCGGGGGAGCGCGGCCTGCAGGCGCTCGACGCCGTACCGCACGGCCGCGGCGTACCCGCCGAACTCCTGGCCGAGCGTCACGGGCGTGGCGTCCATGAGGTGCGTGCGGCCGGACTTCACGACGGTGGCCCACGCGGTGGCCTTCTCCTCCAGCGCGCCGGCGAGGTGCTCGAGCGCGGGCACGAGGTCGCGCACGACGCCGGCCGTGGCCGCCACGTGCACCGACGTCGGGAACACGTCGTTCGACGACTGCGACGCGTTGACGTGGTCGTTCGGGTGCACGTCGCGCCCCAGCAGGCGCGTCGCGAGCGTCGCCAGGACCTCGTTGGTGTTCATGTTCGAGCTCGTGCCCGAGCCCGTCTGGTAGACGTCGACGGGGAAGTGCGCGTCGTGCACGCCCGAGGCGACCTCGTCGGCGGCGGCGACGATCGCGTCGGCGACGTCCTGCGGCAGGACGTCCAGCTCGGCGTTGGCCTTCGCCGCGGCCTTCTTCACGCGCGCCAGCGCCTCGACGTGCCCGCGCTCGAGCGTGCTGCCCGAGATCGGGAAGTTCTCGACCGCGCGCTGCGTCTGCGCGCGGTAGAGCGCGTGCGCCGGGACGCGCACCTCGCCCATCGTGTCGTGCTCGATGCGGTACTCGCCCGCGCCGTCGGGAGCGTTCATGTCAGTCATGACGACCATCCTTCCACCGCCGCCGGGCGCCGGTGGGCGGCCCGGGCGCGACGCTCCCCGGTGGCGAAACCCTGCGGGCCGTAGTCGGATGTGAACGTCCGCCCCGCACCTCCCCGACGACGCGAGAGGTCAGGTACCCACGTGCGACGACCTGCCGTCCTCCTCGCCCTGGCCCTCGCAGCGCCGCTGGCCGCGTGCGCGTCGGCGGACGAGGGCCCGCCGACGCTCATGTGGTACATCAACCCGGACTCCGGCGGGCAGGCGCGCATCGCGTCCGAGTGCAGCGAGGAGTCCGGCGGCGCGTACCGCCTCGAGGTGACGTTGCTGCCGCGTGACGCCCCGAGCCAGCGGGAGCAGCTCGTGCGCCGCCTCGCCGCCGGTGACACGTCGATCGACCTCATGAGCATCGACCCGCCGTTCGTCCCGGAGTTCGCCAACGCGGACTTCCTGGCCGAGGTGCCGGACGACGTGGCCGACGCCGTCACGCAGGACGTCGCCGAGGGGGCGGTGGCGGCCGCGACGTTCGACGACGAGCTCGTCGTCGTCCCGTTCTGGGCCAACACGCAGCTGCTGTGGTACCGCAAGTCGGTCGCCGAGGCCGCGGGGCTCGACATGACGCAGCCCGTCACGTGGGACCAGGTCATCCAGGCCGCGGCCGACCAGGACGTCACGGTCGCCGTGCAGGGCACGCGCGCCGAGTCGCTCACCGTGTGGGTCAACGCGCTCGTGGAGTCGGCCGGCGGGCACGTCCTGGAGAACCCCGAGGAGGAGGACCCGCGCGCGGTCGTCCCGAGCCTCGACTCCGACGCGGGCCGCACGGCCGCCCAGATCATCGCCGACCTCACCGCCGCGGGCGTCGGCGGGCCGCAGCTGTCCAACGCGACCGAGGACATCAACGCCTCGATGTTCGAGAGCGACGACGCGGGCTTCATGGTCAACTGGCCGTTCGTCTGGCAGCGCGGCAAGGCCGGCGTCGAGGGCGGCAGCCTCGACCAGGCCACGCTCGACGACTACGGCTGGGCGATGTACCCGCAGGCCGTGGAGGGCGAGCAGGCCCGGCCGCCCATCGGGGGGGTGACGCTCGGCGTCAGCGCGTTCGGCGAGCACCAGGACCTCGCGTTCGAGGCCGCCCAGTGCATCGTCCAGCCCGAGAAGCAGGCCGCCTACTACATCTCCGACGGCAACCCGCCCGGCTCCCTCGCGGCTTTCGACGACCCCGAGGTCCAGGAGGAGTTCCCCATGGCCGACCTCATCCGGGAGTCCCTGCAGCACGCGGCCCCGCGACCGCAGACACCGTTCTACAACGAGGTGTCCTCGAGCATCCAGCGCACGTGGCACCCGCCACGCAGCGTGTCGCCGGACTCCGGTCCCGGCAGGGCCGACACCCTCGTCATGGACGTGCTCCAGGGAAGGGCGCTGCTGTGAGCGCCGCGACCACGGCCGTCCCGGCCGCAGCCGAGGCCGCGCGGGGCACGCGTCGCCGGGCGCCGTTGTCCGACCGCAGACGCCAGGAGGCACGGCTCGGCCTGCTGCTCGCCAGTCCCGCGATCGTCGTGCTCCTCGCGGTCGTCGGCTACCCGATCCTGCAGGCCGTCTGGGACTCGCTGTTCAACTACAAGCTCACCAACCCCGATGCCCGCTCGTTCGTCGGCCTCGGCAACTACGGGCTGATCCTCTCCGACCCGATCTGGTGGCAGGCCCTGGGCGTGACCGTGCTCATCACGGTCGTCACCGTGGTCGTCGAGCTCGTCCTCGGCTTCGCGCTGGCCCTGGTGATGAACAACGCGCTCGGCGCCCTGCGGCCGGGGCTGCGCACCGCGATCCTCATCCCGTACGCGATCATCACGGTCGTCTCGGCGTTCGCGTTCCGGTTCATGTTCGACCTCACCAGTGGGTTCGTGAACGCCTGGCTGCCGTTCGTCGGCGACGACACCGACTGGTTCGCGTCGTTCGGCACGGCCGTCACGGTCATCTCGATCTCGGAGATCTGGAAGACCACGCCGTTCATCTCGCTGCTGCTGCTCTCGGGCCTCGCGCAGGTGCCGGGCGAGCTGCAGGAGGCGGCGAAGGTCGACGGGGCCACGTGGTGGCAGCGCATGCGCCGCGTGACGATCCCCAACATGAAGGCCGCGATCATGGTCGCGCTGCTGTTCCGCACGCTCGACGCGTTCCGGATCTTCGACAACATCTTCATCATGACGAACGGCGCCGCCGGCACCGAGTCGGTGTCGTTCCTCGCCTACCGGCAGACCATCCAGCGCCTCGAGATCGGCATCGGCTCGGCGGTGTCCGTGCTGCTGACCATCGCCGTCGCGCTCATCGCGCTGATGTTCGTCAAGGGCTTCAAGGTGAACCTGGCGGCGTCGACGAGGGCGGGACGATGAGCGCGCGCGCGAAGGTCTGGTGGTGGGTCGGCGGGATCGCGATCTTCCTGTACTGCCTGTTCCCCGTGGTGTGGATCGTCTCGCTGTCCCTCAAGGCGCCGGCCGACCTCGACGACGGGCGGTTCCTGCCGTCGAGCGTGTCGTGGCAGAACTACGAGCTGATCCTCTCGGGCTCGGCGTCCGAGCTGTTCCTGCCGGCGCTGCGCAACTCGGTGGGCATCTGCCTCATCGCCACCGCGATCGCCGTGGTGCTCGCCGCCCTGTGCGCGTACGCCGTCGCGCGGCTCGACTTCCCCGGCAAGGCGTTCGTGCTGGGCCTGTCGCTCGCGGTGTCGATGTTCCCCGTCATCTCGATCGTCACACCCCTGTTCAACATCTGGCGCTCCGTCGGGCTGTTCGACACATGGGCCGGTCTGGTCATCCCGTACCTGTCGATCACGCTGCCGCTGTCGATCTGGACGCTGACGGCCTTCTTCCGTGAGATCCCGTGGGAGATGGAGCAGGCCGCACAGGTCGACGGCGCCACCACCGCGCAGGCGTTCCGCAAGGTCATCGTGCCGCTGGCCGGGCCCGGCGTGGCGACCACTGCGATCATCGCGTTCTTCCTCGCGTGGAACGACTTCGTCTACGGCATCTCGCTGACGTCCACCGAGGCGGCCCGGCCCGTGCCGGCCGCGCTCGCGTTCTTCACCGGCGCCTCGCAGTTCGAGGAGCCCACGGGGGCGATCTCCGCCGCCGCCGTCATCGTCACCATCCCCGTCGTCGTGCTGGTGCTGCTGTTCCAGCGTCAGATCGTCGCCGGGCTCACCCAGGGCGCGGTCAAGGGCTGACGCCCTGGCGCAGGAGGAGGACCGTCATGGCAGCGATCACGCTCAGCCACGTCGTGAAGAAGTACGGCGACGGCTACCCGGCGGTGAACGACGTGAGCCTGGACATCGACGACGGCGAGTTCGTCATCCTCGTCGGGCCCTCGGGTTGCGGGAAGTCGACGCTGCTGCGGATGGTCGTGGGGCTGGAGGACATCAGCGACGGCGAGATCCGGATCGACGGTGACGTCGTCAACGACAAGGCGCCGCGCGACCGCAAGCTCGCGATGGTCTTCCAGAACTACGCGCTCTACCCGCATCTCAGCGTCTTCGAGAACATCGCGTTCCCGTTGCGCCTCGAGAAGGGGCGGTACCCGGAGTCGGAGATCCGTGCGCGTGTCGAGAAGGCCGCAGACACCCTCGAGCTGCGCGAGCACCTCGAGCGCAAGCCCGCCAACCTCTCCGGCGGCCAGCGGCAGCGCGTCGCCATGGGCCGGGCGATCGTGCGCGAGGCCCGCGCGTTCCTGTTCGACGAGCCGCTGTCGAACCTCGATGCCAAGCTGCGCGGGCAGATGCGCACCGAGATCGCGCGCATGCAGCGCCGCCTGGGCACGACGACGCTCTACGTGACGCACGACCAGACCGAGGCCATGACGCTGGGCGACCGCGTCGCGGTGCTGAAGAAGGGTGTCCTGCAGCAGGCGGCGTCGCCGCGCGCACTGTACGAGCAGCCCGTCAACCTGTTCGTGGCGGGATTCATCGGATCCCCGCCCATGAACTTCCTGCCCGGAGAGGTCGACGGCGACGTGCTCCGGCTGCCCTTCGCGGACGTGCCGCTGACGGATGCGCTGCGGTCGCGCGTCGGTGACCGCGAGCTCGTCATCGTCGGGCTGCGGCCCGAGCACCTGGAGGACGCGGACACCCTCGACGACGAGACGCGAGGCAAGGGCGTGACGTTCGAGGCCGACGTCGACGTCGTCGAGTGGCTCGGCGCCGAGCTCTACGCGTACATCCCGTTCGAGACGCGCGACGACGTGGCCGCCACCCTCGCGGAGCTCGACCGCGACCTCGACGGCGAGGGCATGCGCACGCAGCTCGTCGCCGCGCTGGGCGCCGAGTCGCACGCCCGTGACGGGGACGTGGCCGAGCTGTGGTTCGACCCGTCCCGGCTCCTCGTCTTCGACCCCGAGACCGGCGACAACCTCACGTTCGACGAGGAGGCGGCGCGGAAGGCCGACGAGGACAGCGTCGAGGAGCGCAAGCGCGCCACCGAGCGGGCACGCAAGCGCGCCGAGCGCACGGAGGCCAAGGAGCGCGGGAGCTCCGACCGCGACACCGCCGCCTGACCCCCACCCCACACCCGCCGACCGGAACCTGACTCACTGTTCGCGGGCCTGGACGGGTAGCCAGGTTCCGCTCGGCGCCCACCCCACCCGCCGACCGGAACCTGACTCACCGACCGGGGACTCGAACGGGGAATGGTGGTCCGGTGGTGGTTTTCGCGGGGGACGATGGGCGCATGGAGGAGGGCGCGACGACGCGGGTCTGCGACGCGGAACGGTTCCTGGTGCGTGGGCGGTGGGTGACGACGCCCCGGCGGTCGACGGACCGGGACACGCTGCTCGAGCACGTCGCGGCGCTGCTCGTCGCGCCGGGCGAGGAGCTCGACGAGGCCACGCTCACCGCGCGCGTCGCCGAGATCGCCGACGACCCGGTGCGCGTGCGGCGCGACCTCGTCGAGTCCGGGCTCGTCGGGCGGCGGCAGGACGGCTCGCTCTACTGGCGCGAGCGGCGCACGGCCCACGACGACGAGCCGGCGGCCCGTCGCGCGGGTTGACGTCCTGCCCGCCGGCCGGACGTCCGGCGGGTCGGCGCCCGCCGCCGACCGGCCGCGTCGAACCGGCGGCGACGGCCCGCGGCCGGGTCAGCCCTCGATGACGTCGAGCGGCTCCGGCTGCGGCACCACGCCGGGGCCGAAGCCCACGTCGCCGATGACCTCGACGAGCCTCGCGCGACCGTCGGCGAGCGTGTACTCGACCGCGACGATCGCGGTGCGGCCGGCCGCGACCGCGTCGGCCAGCGCCACCGAGTAGGCGTGGAGCTGGCGCGCGGTGTGCAGGACGTGCTCGTGGCCGAGCGTCGCCGCGTCGAACGACTCGAGCGGACGCCCGGAGGCGGTGAGCCGCACGATCGACGGGATGACGCGGTCGACGACCGCCTGCACGAAGCCGGGCGTCGGGTTGCCGTGCGCGATCGCCTCCGTGGCCGCGGCGACCGCACCGCACGAGTCGTGCGCCAGCACGACGACGAGGGGTGCCGACAGCACCTCGGTGCCGTACTCGATCGACCCGATGACGGTGGTGTCGAGGACGTGCCCGGCGGTGCGGACCACGAAGAGGTCGCCGAGGCCCTGGTCGAAGATGATCTCCGCCGCGACCCGGCTGTCGGAGCAGCCGAACAGCACCGCGAACGGGTGCTGCTCGGCGCTGAGCTCCGTGCGCCGGTCGATGCCCTGGGAGGGGTGCAGCATGCGGTCCTCGACGAACCGGCGGTTGCCGTCGCACAGCTCGGCCCACGCCTCGGCGGGGGTCTGGGGGGTGGTGGCGGCAGCGGTCACGCGCCGGCTCCCTTCGGGTCGGTGGGCAGGGTGGGGGTGGTGGCGTCGACGGCCGGCTGGGCGTCGGTGGTCGGCTCGTCGAGCTCGACGCGGGTGGGAGGGTTCGCGCCCGGCCGCGAGACGGTGATCGCCGCGATGCGCGCGCAGCGCTCCAGCACGGCCTGCACGGTGTCCGCGTCGACGTCGTGCAGCGCCGCACGCCGGCCGGCGCCGAGCAGCCCGGCGGACCACAGCCCGTCGATCAGCCCACCCATGAACGAGTCACCCGCGCCGACGGTGTCGGCGACGGTGACGCGCGGGGCCGCGACCGACAGCCGCGCTCCGGCGGACGTCACCGCGAACGCGCCCTCGCCGCCGTGCGTGACGACGACGAGCGCCGGGCCGGTCCGGACCCACGTCTCGGCGATCTCCGCCGGTGCGACGCCCGGCTGCAGCCACGCGAGGTCCTCGTCGCTCACCTTGACGACGTCGACCCCGCGCACGAGCCGCTCGACCACCGGCAGCACGTCGGCCGGGTCACCCATGAGCGCAGGGCGCAGGTTCGGGTCGTACGTGAGCGTCGACGTCGCGCGGCGGCTCCCGAGCAGGTCGGCGACCTTCGGGCCGCCGGGGGTCAGGACGGCCGCGATCGAGCCGGTGTGCACGACGAGCGCGTCGTCGGCGTCCTCGTCCCACGTCGACGGTAGGTCCCACTCGAGGTCGAACTCGTAGGTCGCGACCCCCGCGGGGTCCAGGTGGGCGGTCGCGACGGGTGTCGCCGCCGGCGTCCGGTCACCGTGCAGCACACGCACGCCCGACGCCTCGAGATGGCGTCGCACCAGGTCGCCACGCGCGTCGGCCCCGAGCCACGTCAGCAGGTCCGCGCGCCGCCCCAGCCGCGCGAGACCCAGCGCGACGTTGGCGGGGCTCCCACCGGGGTGCTCGGCGCTCGAGCCGTCGGGGTGTCGCACGGCGTCGACGAGCGCCTCGCCGACGACCAGCGCACGCCCGGCGCCTGCGCCGCCCGCGGGCACGCGTCCCGTCCGGGTGACGCTCACCGGTCGGCCTCCTCGTCGCCGGGCGCGCCCTCGCGCGCGGCGGCCAGACGCGCCCGCGCGCCGTCGAGCCACTCCTGGCAGCGGGCGGCCAGCGCCTCACCCCGCTCCCACAGCGCGAGCGACTCCTCGAGCGTCCCGGCTCCGGACTCGAGCCGCGCGACGATCGCGCCGAGCTCGTCGCGCGCCTGCTCGTAGCCGAGAGCCGCGGGGTCAGGCAGGGGTTCCGAGGCCGTCGGGGCGCCGCCGGCGGTCGTCTCACGTGGTGCCACGCGCACAGTCAACCAGCCGACCCGGACACCCGCCCCCCACGTCCACACCGCCACCCACCTGGTGCGCACGACATCGTTCAGGCCCTCACGCACCCCGCCCTGGCGTGAGCCATCGTTCCGGCCCTCGCGCACCCACCCCTGGCGTGAGACGTCGATCCAGCCCCGCGACCCGCGCCCCTTCCGCGAGACGTCGACCCCGCCCGCCACTGCGCGTGGTTTGCCGTATCGCGGGCGGGGGTGGGGCTGGACTGACGTCTCGGGAGTGGGGCTGGATTGGCGTCTCGGGGGTGGGGGTGGGGCTGGATTGGCGTCTCGGGGGTGGGGGTGGGGCTGGATTGACGTCTCGGGGGTGGGTGTGGGGCCGGGCTGACGTCTCGGGGGTGGGGGTGGGGGACGGGTCAGGTGGTGACCTCGGCGGTGAGCTCGCCCGCGGCGACGCGGACGCGGAGGCGGTCGCCCGCGGTGACGTCGTCGGGGCTGCGGACGACGACCCCGTCGGCGCGCTGCACCACCGCGTACCCGCGTTCGAGCGTCGCGGCGGGGGACAGTGCACGTACCTGGCCGGCCAGCCGCGCCGTCTCGGTCGCGGCGAGCGCGACGGCCGCGTCGACCACGGCCCGACCCCGCGCCGTCAGCCGACGCAGCACGTCGACGTGCGGGTCGACGAGCGTCTCGGGGCGCGCCAGGACGGGCCGGCTGCGCAGGTGCGCGAGTGTCGACTCCTCCCGGGCCAGCCGGTGCTGCACGGCCGCGCGCGTGCGGGTGCGTGCCTGGACCAGGCGGGCGCGCTCCTCGGTGACGTCGGGCACGACGCGCTTGGCGGCGTCGGTGGGCGTCGACGCGCGCAGGTCCGCGACCAGGTCGAGCAGCGGGGAGTCCATGTGGTGGCCGATCGCGCTGACCAGCGGGGTGCGGCACGCGGCCGCGGCGCGCACCAGCGTCTCGTTGCTGAACGGCAGGAGGTCCTCGAACGAGCCGCCGCCGCGCGCGACGACGACCACCTCGACGCGCGGGTCGGCGTCGAGCTCGGCGATGGCGGCGGAGACCTCGGGCACCGCGCTCGGACCCTGCACGGTGACGCGGCGGATCTCGAACTGCACCGCGGGCCAGCGCGCGCGGGCGTTCGATACGACGTCGTGCTCGGCGTCGCCCTGCTGCGCGCACACCAGTCCGACGACGCCAGGCAGGAACGGCAGGGCCCGCTTGCGCGCGTCGTCGAAGAGGCCCTCGGCCGCCAGCACGCCCTTGAGCTGCTCGATGCGCGCGAGCAGCTCGCCCAGTCCGACGAGCCGGACGCGGTCCGCGGCGAACCCCAGCGAGCCCTTCTTCACCTGGTACTGCGGGCGGGCGTGCACCACGACGTGCGCGCCGTCGGCGAACCGGTCGCCCAGGCTCATCGCCGCGACCGCGGGCAGCGTCACGGAGATCGACATGTCGAGGTCGGTGTCACGCAGCGTGAGGAACAGCAGCGAGTTCCACCGCCGCACGTTGAGCAGTTGCCCCTCGACCCACACCGGCGGCATGCGCGCGACGTAGTCGGCGACCTTGGGGGCGAGGTGGCGCACCGGCCACGGACGCTCGGGCGTGGTGTCGGCGGCCTTCAGCGGCAGCGGCAGCGCGGCGGGTGGGGCACCGGCCGCGAGGGCGCTCGTCTCGTCGTGCACGTGCCCAGCCTGCCCCACGGATCCGACAGCGACCGACGCGAGACACGGGCGCCGGGCCCGCGTCGCGCGGGTCTCGTGGAGGTCAGGTCACGGTGACCGGCCTCACCCGGGCCCCTGTGCGACCCGGCGCCTAGACTGGCGAGGTGACCCACGCTGCCCCCGACCCCGCCGACGTGCGCGCCGCCGACGCCCCGCGCAAGCGCGTGCTCCTCGCCGCGCCCCGCGGGTACTGCGCCGGTGTCGACCGCGCCGTCATCGCGGTCGAGAAGGCCCTCGAGCACTACGGCGCCCCCGTGTACGTGCGCAAGGAGATCGTGCACAACCGGCACGTCGTCGACACGCTCGCGGCCCGCGGCGCGGTGTTCGTGGACGAGACCGACGAGGTGCCCGAGGGCGCCCGCGTCGTGTTCTCGGCGCACGGCGTCTCGCCCGCGGTCAAGGCGTCGGCCGCCGCGCGCAACCTGCAGACGATCGACGCGACGTGCCCCCTGGTGACCAAGGTTCACAAGGAGGCGGTGCGCTTCGCGGCCGACGACTTCGACATCCTGCTCATCGGCCACACCGGGCACGAGGAGGTCGAGGGCACGCAGGGCCACGCCCCCGAGCACATCCAGGTCGTGAACTCCCCGGACGACGCGGACCACGTCGAGGTGCGCGACCCCGAGCGGGTCATGTGGATCTCGCAGACCACGCTGTCGGTCGACGAGACGATGGAGACGGTCCGCCGGCTGCGCGTGAAGTTCCCGCACCTGCAGGACCCGCCGAGCGACGACATCTGCTACGCGACGCAGAACCGCCAGGTCGCGGTGAAGAAGCTCGCACCGTCGTGCGACGTCGTCATCACGGTCGGCTCCGCGAACTCGTCGAACTCCGTCCGGCTCGTCGAGGTCGCGCTCGACGCCGGTGCGGGTGTGTCGTACCGCGTCGACAAGGCGGCGGAGATCGACCCGGCGTGGCTCGTCGGCGCGACGACCGTGGGCGTCACGTCGGGTGCGTCGGTCCCCGAGATCCTCGTGTCCGACGTGCTGGCGTTCCTCGCCGAGCACGGCTTCGGCGAGGTCGAGGAGGTCCGCACGGCGACGGAGGACCTCATGTTCTCCCTGCCGCGCGAGCTGCGCGCCGACCTCAAGGCCGCGGGGGAGCCGACGGGCCGTCCGCGCCCCGACGGTCGCCGTCGCCTGGACGTCCAGCCCGTCTGACGCACGCCGCCGGGCGACGTCGCACGAACCGACGCTCCGTGGGCGGTTCGCCCGCTATCGTCCGGTTGCGTGAAGACGCCTCCCACGCACTCCCCTGACCCGCGCGCCGCGTGGCGGCGCCGCGTGCTCGCCCTCGTGGCCTCGGCCTCGGCGGTGACGCTCCTCGCCGCGACGCCCGCCGCCGCGCTCGGCACGTCGCTGCCCGGCAAGACCCCGGTCCCGGTCGCCACGGTCACGCCGTCCGGCGCGCTGAGCACGGTGATCCCGGCCGGGACGTGGCTCGACGTCGAGAACTCCCAGGGCTCGACCAAGATGTTCCCCGTCGGCGACGAGATGTCGGTCGCCGTCGGCGACGCGGGGGAGAAGCGCCTCGTCACCCTGACGATCCCGACGACGCTGGAGAAGACGCGCGGCCCGGTCGACCGCGCGATGCTCATCTGGAGCGTGCGCTGCCACCCCATCGAGGACACGCACGACGGCATCATCGGCGGGGTGCGGCAGCCGAAGGCCGGTGACGTCACGTCGACGGGAACAGTGGTCTCGGGGTCGCCGGTCAACGGCAAGAACCTCACGCGCAACGTCCTCCTGGGCGAGACGCACACCGCCGTCGTGCGGACCCTCGTGGAGTTCAGCTCGCCCGGCCACTACACGTGCCGCGGGGAGTGGGGTGCACGGTCACGGTTCGCCGTGGGCGGCGAGAAGGTGAAGGTCGTCGGCACGAGCACGCTGGAGGCGACCGCGCCCGTCGCCGACCCGGAGAACGCCGTCAACTGCTACTGGCCGGCGACGAAGGAGTTCGTCGGCGGGCACCCGGAGGACTGCTACTACAGCGCGGCGCCCGAGCCCGGCTCCGCGGCCGAGCGCGCCGTGCCCGGCGGGGCCGCCCTGCGCATCAACAAGGTCCGGACGACCGTCGCGAAGCCCTCGGACACCGCGCCCGGCCGATGGATGCTCGCGCAGGCGCACCTGGCCGTCACGACGTGCGCCGGCAGCCAGCAGTCGACGTCCCCCTGCACCACGGCGGACCTCGGCGGCGGGTCGCTCGTCGAGGGCACCATCGTGCTGCGCGACCAGGACGACCAGCCCTACCCGGCCGCGTGCGTCGAGGTCGACAGGACGCTCGACGGCACGAAGCGGCTCGACGTGTCCTCGGCGGTCCACCACGATGCCGTGCTCGTCGAGCTGCGCTTCCGCATCAAGCCGAGACCCACGTCCACGTCGACGTCGATGTGCGAGCACCGCAACCTGCGTCTGACGTCGCACGTCGCGGTGCTCTCCGGCAAGGCGGCGTGGGCGGAGCACTCGGCCTCGCAGCTCTCGGTTCTCGTCGAGCCCTGACCGAGCCGCGCGGCTCCCGGGTCACGCCCCGGGGGCCGCGCGCCCCTCGTCGAACCCCGAGCCGGCGCGGTGCGACGCCGTGCGCGCTGCCTCCTCGTCGAACGCCCGGGCGTCCCGCGCGGTGCTCCCGCTCCCGAGGACCGCGTCGTCCAGCGACACCACCTGCTCGGTGGCCGACGCGACGAGCTCGGGCGCGCTCAGCGCGGTGAGGCGCGGGTTGGCCGGCTCGGGCGTCGGCAGGTCGGCGTCGACGACGTGCAGGTCGGCGAAGCGCCGGGCGCTGACGAGCACGCGGGACTCGAACGACCCGACGGCCTGGTTGTAGGCACCGGCGGCGGCGTCGATGGACCGGCCCAGGCGCGCCAGGTGGCCACCCATCGTCGCGAGCCGCCCGTGCAGCTCCTTGCCGAGCGAGAGCACCTGCTGCGCGTTCGCGGCGAGCGCGTCCTGCCGCCACGCGTACGCGATGGTGCGCAGCAGCGCGAGCAGCGTGGTGGGGGTCGCGAGCACGACGTTGCGCTCGAACGCGTACTCCACGAGCGTCGGGTCCTGGTCCGCGGCGGCGTGCAGGAACGACTCGGCCGGCACGAACATCACGACGAACTCCGGTGCGGGGGCGAACTGGTCCCAGTAGCGCTTGGACGCCAGGTCGTCGACGTGCTTGCGCACGTGCCGGGCGTGCGCCGTGAGCCGCTCGGCGCGCACGCGTTCGTCGTCCGTCTGCGCGGCCTCGAGGAACCCGAGGAACGCGACCTTCGCGTCGACGACCACGTGCTTGCCGCCGGCCAGGCGCACCACCATGTCGGGGCGCTGCAGCCCGTCGTCGGTGCGGACCTGCTCCTGCTCGACGAAGTCGACGTGCGCGAGCATGCCCGCGGCCTCGACGACGCGGCGCAGCTGCACCTCGCCCCACCGCCCGCGCACCTGCGACGAGCGCAGCGCGGTGACGAGCTGAGAGGTCTCGCCGCGGAGCTGCTCGGACGCGGCGCGCATGGCCCGGACCTGCTCGCCGAGGGCGGCGTTGCCCTCGACGCGCGCGCGCTCCGCCTCCACGAGCTCGGCGCGCACGTGCTCGAGCGTGCGGGCCAGCGGCTCGACCATCGCCCGCACGGCCTGCTCGCGCTGCGCGAGCTCGCCGACCTGCGTCTGGTGCTCGGCCGCGAGCCGCTGGTGCGCGAGCGCGAGGAACTGCTCGCTCGTCGCGGCGAGCGCCTCGTCCGCCAGGGCACGGAACCGGTCGCCGGCTCCTGCGCGCTCCGCGTCCAGGAGTGCCCGGGCCCGGGCGGCCTCGACCTCCGCCGCGCGGACGCGGTCCGCGGTCGTGCGTGCGGCCCGCGCCGACGCCGCCGCCCACGCGAGCGCGGCACCGACGACCAGCCCGGCGAGCAGGGCCGCCACGAGCGACCCCGCCCCGGGCGTGGCGGCGGGCGTGACGGCGGCGAGGGCGGCGGTGACGTGCATGCGCCCACCCTGTCAGGAGCCTCCGACATGCCCCGCACGCCGCGCGGCCCGGCCCGCGCCGGTCACTCGTACTGGGCGGTCCTCAGCAGCCGGACGCCGGTCTCGAGCGCCAGGCCCAGCAGCATGCCGTCCTCGGGGACCGTCGGGCCGGGCAGCTCACCGGGGCCGATGCGCGTCGCCTGGATGCGGGTGCGCACGCCACCGGTGAGGCGCTTCGGGACGTCCTCGACGACGCCGTCGCGCCCGCCGTCGAGCAGGTCGCGCAGCCGGGCGAGCGCCGGGTCGCCGGACCGACCGCCCCGCACCGCGCGCACGCGCTGCGTCACCTCGGCGAGCCACGCCGTGTCGCGGCACAGCCGCGGGTCGGTGGTATACAGCACGACGGCGTCCCGGGGGCGTCGGTCGGTGGGGTCGTCCAGGCTGCGGTCCGCCTGCACGACCGACACCCGCACCAGCGGGGCGTTCCGCGCCTCCTCCTCCCACCGCTGCCGGGCTGGCCGCACGAGCGCGGACGGTCTGCCGTGGAGGCCCTCGACCACGGAGAGGTTCGGTCGCGACGTGGCGACGAGGCGGTCCCACCGGGGCGTCGTCATGCCACGAAGCGAAGCAGCCCCGGTGGCCGCGGCGCGCGTCCCGAGGGCCGGAACCTTCCGCGGCGTCGGGAGGCCGGCACCCGCCGACCGGAACACGGGTCCCCGACAGGCGCCGGGGACGAGGAGCGGGGTTCCGGTCGGCGGGGGGTCAGGCGTAGTACGACGCGGGCAGCAGTTTGACGGACTCCTCGAGCCCGAGGCCGAGCAGCAGGCCGTCCTCGGGGATCGCGCGCCCGGGCAGGTCGGCCGGGTTGACGAACGTGACGTGCATCCGGGCGTGCGCGCCGCCCGTCAGGCTCGCGGGCAGGTCCTCGAAGAAGTTGCTGTCCTCGTCGGCCAGCAGGTCGGCGAACCGGTCGACGGCCGGGTCGCCCGTCCGCGTCTCCTTGAGCGCGCGCACCCGCTCGGTGAGCTCGCGGAGCCACTGCGCGTCGCGGCTGCGTGCCGGGTCCCGCGAGTACAGCAGGACGGCCGGCGCGAACGTCGAGTGCTCCGCGTCCCACAGCACGCGGTTGGCCTGCACGACGGACGCGAACACGAGCGGCGCGTGCACGACCCCCTGCTCCCACTTGCGGACCGCGCCGCGCAGGAAGAAGAACGGCTTGGTCCAGACCTCCTCGATCTCCTTGGTGACGGGTCGCGGCGTGGCGACCAGGCTCTCCCACTTTCCACTCTGCATGGCGCACAGGGTCCACCCCGGAGGGCGCGCAGGTCAGGCTGGCGGCACCGGAAGGTTCCGGGTCGCCGGCCCCGTCCCGGGGCGGAGCGCAAGCTCCGTCCCGCGACCGATCCGTCCGGCGACCCCGCCGCCCTATCCTCGACGCCGTGACCACGTCCCCGCCCCTGCCCCAGCCCGGTCCCGGGCCTGCCGGCCCCGCCCCCGGCGGCGCCGCGCCCGTGCCCGGTGCGCCCGCGATCGCCCTGCGCGGCCTGTGGCGCCGCTTCGGCGACAAGGTCGCCGTCGCCGGCATCGACCTGACGATCCCGGCGGGCTCGTTCTACGGCATCGTCGGCCCCAACGGCGCGGGGAAGACGACGACGCTGTCGATGGCGACGGGGCTGCTGCGCCCCGACGCGGGGACGGCGCTCGTGCACGGCGTCGACATCTGGGCGCACCCGGTGCAGGCCAAGCGGATCCTCGGCGTGCTGCCGGACGGCGTGCGCCTGTTCGACCGCCTCACCGGCGCCCAGCTCGTGACGTACGCGGGCCTGCTGCAGGGGCTCGACCGCCCGACGGTCGCCGCGCGTACGGCCGACCTGCTGGCGGCCGTCGGTCTGCAGGCGGACGCCGACACGCTGGTCGTCGACTACTCGGCGGGCATGACCAAGAAGGTCGCGCTCGCGTGCGCGCTCGTGCACGCCCCCCGCGTCCTGGTGCTCGACGAGCCGTTCGAGGCCGTCGACCCCGTCTCGGCGGCGAACATCCGCGAGATCCTCCAGCAGTACGTCGCGGGTGGCGGGACGGTGGTCGTGTCGTCGCACGTCATGGACCTGGTGCAGCGCATGTGCGACCACGTCGCCGTCGTCGCCGAGGGGCACGTGCTCGCGGCGGGCACGGTCGACGAGGTCCGTGCCGGCCGCTCGCTCGAGGAGCGGTTCGTCGAGCTCGTGGGCGGGCGGATCAGCGGGGAGGGCATCGCGTGGTTGCGCACCTCGTCCGACTGAAGCTGACCCTGCTGCGCAACGGCCTGCGGCGCAGCGTCTGGCAGGTGCTCGGACTGGTCGTGGCGGCGCTGTACGGGCTCTCGGTGCTGGCCGGCGTGGTCGTGGGCGTCGTCGCCCTGGGGGTCGTCGACGCGCCGCTGCGGGCGGACCTCCTCGTCGTCGTGGGCTCGCTCGTCGTGCTCGGCTGGTGGGTGGTCCCCCTCGTGGCGTTCGGCGTGGACGCGACGCTCGACCCGCGTCGCTTCGTGACGTTCGGCGTGCCGCGCCGGGACCTGCTGGTCGGGCTGACGCTCGCCGGGCTGATCGGCATCCCGGGGATCGTGACGACGCTCGGCGCGCTCTCGACGCCGCTGGCGTGGTGGCGTGACCCGCTCGCCGCCCTGGCCGCGCTCGTCGGCGCCGTGCTCGCGGTTCTCGCGTGCACCGTGGGGGCCCGCGCGACGACGACGGTCCTCGCCCCCGTCCTCGGCAGGCGGCGGGTGCGCGAGGTCGTGGCGGCGGTCGCGGTGCTCCCGGTCGTCCTCCTCGGTCCGATCATGCAGGGGCTGACGCAGGCGACGTCGGGCGTCGGCGGGCTGGGTCCCGTCGCACGGGTGCTGGCCTGGACGCCCCTGGGCGCCCCGTGGGCGCTGGCCCCCGCCGTGGTCGCAGCGGACTGGGGTGGGCTCGCCCTGCGCCTGGCCATCGCGGTCGCGACGGTCGCCCTCGCGCTCGTCGCGTGGTCCTGGGCGCTGGACCGCACGCTGACGAACCCCGTGAGCGAGGGGGGTGACTCCCGCTCGCGGGGCCTGGGCTGGTTCGCGCGGCTGCCCGCGACGCGCACGGGTGCGGTCGCCGCGCGCGCCGCGACCTACTGGGTGCGCGACCCCCGGTACGCCGTGGCGGTGCTCGTCGCACCCGTGCTGCCGCTGGTGCTGGTCGCGTCGTCGCCCGGCAGCCAGATCGTGCTGATCGCCGGGCCCGTCGCCGCGTTCACGGTCGGCTGGAGCATCTCGGCGGACGTCGCATACGACGGCACTGCGTTCTGGTCGCACGTCGCGTCGCCGCTGCGTGGCGTGGCCGACCGGTGGGGCCGCGTGGTCGTCGCCGGGGTGATCGGCCTGGTCATGATGGTCGTCGTGGTGCTGGGCACCGTCTGGTACGCCGACCGCTGGGACGCCCTGCCGGCCCTGCTCGGTGCCGGCCTGGGGCTGCTCCTGACGGCGCTCGGCGGCGCGAGCGTCGTGTCCGCCATGGTCGTGTACCCCGTGCAGCTGCCGGGCGAGAACCCGTTCGGCACCAAGCAGGGTGCGAGCGCGGCCGCGTTCACGTCGCAGTTCGCCGGCTTCACGCTGGTCGGGCTGCTCGCGGCGCCGGTCGCGGTGCTGGCGCTGCTGTCGGTCGTGCAGCAGTCCGCTGTGCTGGGCTGGGTCGCGCTCGTCGTCGGCCCCGTGCTCGGTGCGGCCGTCCTCGTCGGCGGCGTGCGGTGGGGCGGGTCCCTGCTCGAGCGCCGCGGACCGGAGCTGCTGCAGCGGATGCGGTCCTTCACGTGAGTCCGCGCCGGTCGCGTGCGGGCGCGGTGCCCTCCGCCCCGCCCGCGACCGGCACCCGGACCGTCGTGCTCGCACCGGAGACCTTCAACCTCGCCGAGACGACGCGCGCGATCGAGGTCGCCCGCGCGCTCGCCGGCCGGCACCGCTGCGTGTTCTCCGGCTACAGCGAGCGGTACGCGTCGCTGGTGCGGGACGCGGGCTTCGAGATACGGATGCTCGAGCCCGTCCTGACCGACGCCCAGGCCGAGCAGCTCCTGCGGTTCGACCAGGGGCGCGCGCTGCGCAGCGGCTTCGACGTGCCGACCGTCCGCGCGCGCGTGTCCGCCGAGACGGCGCTGCTGCGCGAGGTCGACGCCGCGGTCGTCGTCAACGGCTGGACCATGACGCAGCTCGTCTCCGCACGGGTGGTCGGTGTCCCGCTCGTGCAGCTGGTGCCGTACGCGTTCAGCCGCCCGCACCTCGAGACGCTGCGGCGTGTCCCGGTCAACGGCGGCTCGTCCGCGCTCGCCCGTGGGGTCGACACCCTCGCGGGCACGCTGCTGCGGCACGGCCTGCCGCGCCTGACCGTCCGACCCCGCGCGTTCGACGTCGTCGCGCGCGAGCACGGCCTGCGCCTGCCGCGCCCGACGGTGCTGGCCATGGAGGCCGACGTCACGCTCGTGGCGTCGATGGCGGGGTTCCTCGACGACGTCCCCCTGCCGCCGGGCTTCGCGCACGTCGGGCCGGTGTTCGCGCGTCTCGACGTGCCCGTGCCCGACGACGTGCGGCGGGCCGTGACCTCGTCGGACCGCCCTGTCGTGTACGTCGGGCTGGGCAGCTCGGCGTCCGCGCGACTCGCCGAGCGCGTGCTGCGGGCGCTCGCGGCGATGCCGGTGACGGCCGTCGCGCCCGTCACGCAGTACCTCGACGCACCCGCGCGCGAGCGGCTCCAGGCCGAGCTGGGACCGCACGTGCTGCTGACGGACCTGCTGCCGACGCCCGAGGTCCTGCCGCTCGTCGACGCGGCCGTCCTGCACGGGGGCGAGGGCACGGTGCAGGCCGCGGTGACGAGCGGTGTGCCGTTCGTCGGGATGGGCCTGCAGCTGGAGCAGCGGTGGAACGTCGACGAGTGCGAGCGGCACGGCGCGGCCCTCGCCGCCCGGCCGGCGGAGGTCGGCTCGCGTCGGTTCGCGGCCAAGGTCGCGGCCGTCGTCCGCGACCCGCGGTTCCGCACGGCCGCGCGGGGCCTGCAGCAGCGGCTCGCGGGCGTCGACGGCGCGGCACGCGCGGCCGAGCACGTGCACCGGCTCGTCACGACCGGCGAGCGGCCGTGAGCCCCGGACCCGGCACCCGCCGGGCCCCGTAGACTCGTCGCCCGTGGCTCTCACCATCGGCATCGTCGGCCTGCCCAACGTCGGCAAGTCCACCCTCTTCAACGCGCTGACCCGCGCGCAGGTCCTCGCGGCCAACTACCCGTTCGCGACGATCGAGCCGAACGTGGGTGTCGTCCCGCTGCCGGACCCGCGGCTGGCGACGCTCGCGGAGATCTTCGGCTCCGAGCGGATCCTGCCCGCGACCGTGTCGTTCGTCGACATCGCCGGCATCGTCAAGGGCGCGAGCGAGGGCGAGGGCCTGGGCAACAAGTTCCTCGCCAACATCCGCGAGGCCGACGCGATCTGCCAGGTGACGCGCGCGTTCGCCGACCCGGACGTGGTGCACGTCAGCGGCAAGGTCGACCCCGAGGGCGACATCGAGATCATCGCCACCGAGCTCGTGCTGGCGGACCTGCAGACCCTCGAGAACGCGATCCCGCGTCTCGAGAAGGAGGTCCGCGGCAAGAAGACGGAGCCCGAGGTGCTGGACGCAGCGAAGCGTGCGCTCGCCGTCCTGGAGACGGGGCAGACGCTGTTCGCCGCGGGACTGGGCGACGACGAGCACGTGCGCGCGCTGCAGCTCATGACGGCCAAGCCGTTCATCTACGTCTTCAACACCGACGACGAGGGGCTCGCGGACACCGCGATGCAGGAGCGCCTGCGCGCCCTGGTCGCGCCCGCCGACGCGATCTTCCTCGACGCGAAGTTCGAGTCCGACCTCGTCGAGCTCGACGAGGACGAGGCGCGCGAGATGCTCGAGGCCAACGGCCAGACCGAGTCGGGCCTCGACCAGCTCGCGCGCGTCGGGTTCCACACCCTGGGCCTGCAGACGTACCTCACGGCGGGTCCCAAGGAGTCGCGCGCCTGGACGATCCGCCAGGGCTGGACGGCCCCGCAGGCCGCGGGCGTCATCCACACGGACTTCCAGAAGGGCTTCATCAAGGCCGAGGTGATCTCGTTCGACGACCTGGTCGAGGCCGGGTCCGTCGCCGCGGCGCGGGCCGCGGGCAAGGCCCGGGTCGAGGGCAAGGACTACGTCATGCACGACGGCGACGTGGTGGAGTTCCGCTTCAACGTCTGACGCGCCGTCCGCTCGGCCCTGATCGAGCGTGTCCCGCCCGAGGTGCCGTCGTGCCACGACTGGTGTCGTCCCAGGTCCAGGGGCGGTCTCGAGGTGCGGAGGGTCGATGACGACACAGGCGGCACCTGCGTGAGCTCGCCGGTGTCGATCTCTGCTGCGTGGCGTACCGGGCCCCACGGCCGCGGCGGTGGGGTCCGCGAGCGGTGCCGCCTGACACGGCCGTGACGGGGTCGAGGTCTTGGACGTGGCGGCTACTGTCAGCAGTCATGGGTCTCCTCGGTGGTCGTCGCGCGCCCGTGCCGCTCGTCGAGCTGTGGCGGGTGCCCGTGCGGGGCCACGTGTCGCACACGGTGCGGTGCGACGCGGGAACGGGCTCGGTGTGGGTCGGGGACGGTACCGTCGCCTTCGCGTCGCTGGCGCTGCACCGGCTCGACCTCGCGACGGGCGTCGTGACGGCGGACGTGCGCACACGGCACCAGCAGGCGCGCACGACGGCACTCGCGGGCGGGTCGCTCTGGGTGGCCACGGACCGTCGCCTGCTGCGTGTGGACCCGTTGACGCTCGAGGTGCAGGGCACCTGGGAGGAACGGCTGGTCCGGTACACCGACCGGCTGCTCCCGCTCGACGACGCCCGGTTCGTCATGGCCAACCGGGTCGCACCGGCCATGGGGGTGCTCGACCTGGCCACGGGCCGGACGCGACGCGTCACGGTGGGCGCGAACCCCGTGGTCGCCGCTCTCCCGGACGGCGTCGCCGTCGCGCGGCGGACGGGCGAGGGCGGGTGGCGTCGTCTCGACGTCGGGACGCTTCGGCTCGTCGACGAGCGTCCTGGACCCCGGGTGGTCGCGATGGCCTGGCTCGACGGCCTGTGGGCGGTGCCCGCGGGCAGCCGGGACGGGCACGACGGCACTGCGCGTGTCGTGCGGCTCGACGGTGACGCCGGCCACCGGCTCACCGGTCGCGCGTCAGCCCTCGTGGCCGACCCGGGGCGAGGTCTGCTGTGGGCCGTCCTGGAGGACGGGCTCCAGGCTGTCGACGTGCGCTCGGGCACCGTGGGGCACGTCCACCGGCTGCCGTCGGGGTCCCGTGTGAAGCACGTCGCGCCCGACGCCGGCGTGGTCGCGACGACGCTCTGGGGGGAGCCCGACGACGACGAGCTCGTGCTGTACCGCCTGCCGGTCGGGTAGTACTCAGTCGGTCCGCGGGCGCCGCCGGTCCTGCTTGAGCTGCGCACGCTCGCGCTTGTCCTGCAGCCGCCGCCGCTGCGACGCGCGCGTGCGGCGGGTGGGGCGGCGGGGGACCGGGGGAGCGACCGCCCCGCGCAGCAGGTCGGCGAGACGCTCGCGCGCGGCGGCACGGTTGCGGCGCTGCGACCGCTGCTCGGTGGCCGTGACCGTCAGCACGGTGCCGGCGAGGCGCGGCGCCAGGCGCGCGAGCACGAGGGCGCGTTGGGCGTCGTCGAGCGCGGAGGTCGTGGCGAGGTCCAGGCTGAGCTGGACGCGCGAGTCGGTGGTGTTGACGCCCTGGCCGCCGGGGCCGGACGCGCGGGAGAACTGCTCGACGAGCTCGTCGGCGGGCACGATGAGACCGCGCGGGGCGCCGGGCCCCGTGGTCACGTGCAGGTCGTCCACCCGAGACATTGTGGAGGGCGCTGCCGCGTGTTCGGCGCGCATCGCGCGCGCGGTCACGCCACGATGGGGACCATGGCGACGACGCTGACGGGCCGGCAGGTGGCGGAGCTGGCCCCCGACGGCTGGGTGCTGGTCGGGGACGGGCTGCGCACGTGCGTCGTCACGGGGGGCTTCGCTGCGGGGTTGGCGCTCGTCGACGCGGTCGGCGCGGCCGCGGAGCAGGCCGACCACCACCCGGACCTCGACCTGCGCTGGGGGCACGTCGACGTCCGGCTGTGGAGCCACGACGCGGGCGGGGTGACGCAGCGCGACGTCGAGCTGGCGCGGACGGTCTCCGCCCTGGCGTCCGACGCGGGGCTGACGCTCACGGTCGCGGGGCTGCAGAGCCTCGAGCTCGCGCTCGACACCCCCGACGCCGCGCGCGTCCTGCCGTTCTGGGAGGCGTTCCTCGCCTACCGGCGCCCGGAGGGCGGGCAGGACGTGCGCGACGTCGCCGGCCGGCTCCCGCCGGTGTGGTTCCAGGAGTCGGGTGCGGGCGAGCCGCGGCAGCGGTGGCACCTCGACGTCTGGGTGGACCCGGGTGAGGTGCGCGGTCGCATCGAGGCGGCCGTCGCGGCGGGCGGGCGGGTCGTCGACGACTCGCAGGCGCCGGCGTTCTGGGTGCTGGCCGACGCGGACGGCAACCGTTCCTGCCTGTGCACGTGGCAGGACCGCGAGGGGGAGGAGGGGGCATGACGGCGACGTGCCGGGAGGATCCGCCATAGCAGAGGTCCAGGCGCAGCGGAGTAGTCGGACGTCCTCTTCCACCCGAACGTGGGATGTGTCGGGAGCGTTTCGGCCTAGTTAAGGCCGTGCGTGTCTCGCATCATGGACGGTACTGACCAGTATCAATCAGGTAACGATCGACATGGGCGAACGTCCATGTCTCCTTTGTCCGGCCAGCCCGGGCTAGCGTGGCCACAATTCAGGCGGGCGACTGCGCCTGCGGGCCCCTCACTCCAGACGCGGGGTCGCGCGGTCACGTCCACCACGTCTCAGGAGGAACATTGAGGATCACACGGAAGGCTGCCCTCGCGTCGGTCGCGACGGTCAGCGTCCTCGCCCTCGCGGCCTGCACCGGTAGCGGCGACGACACGTCGGGTGACGACGACAACGCGGGGATCAACACCGACACCGCGATCAACATCGCCTGGAACCAGCCGTTCTCGTCCTTCAACGGCGAGAGCATCACGGGCAACGCGACGGCCAACAACATCATCACGTACATGGCCAACTCGCGCTTCAACGACTACAACGCCGACCTCGAGGTCGTGCCGGACGAGTCGTGGGGCACCTACGAGAAGGTCTCCGACGACCCGCTGACCGTCGCGTACACGTACGCCGACACGGCGAAGTGGTCGGACGGCGTCTCGGCCGGCCCGGCCGACCTCCTCCTGGAGTGGGCCGCCCAGAGCGGCAAGTTCAACAACGTCGAGCCCGAGTACGACGACGAGGGCAACGTCACCAACCAGGACGCGCTCGACGCGGGTGTCTACTTCGACGCCGCCAGCCCGTCCGTGGCGCTGATCACGGAGACCCCGGAGATCGACGGCGACACGATCACCCTCGTGTACTCCAAGCCGTTCGCCGACTGGGAGGTCGCGATCGACAACAACCTCCCCGCGCACATCGTGGCGCAGCGGGCCCTCGGCATCGAGGACCCCGAGGAGGCGACCGAGGCCCTGATCGCCGCGATCACCGACGAGAACCTCGAGGACCTGTCGAAGATCGCGAAGGTCTGGAGCGACGACTGGAACTTCGCGTCCCTGCCCGACGACCCGCAGCTGCTCGTCACCTCGGGCCCGTACACGATCACGGAGTTCGTCGAGCAGCAGTACCTGACGCTCACGGCGAACCCCGACTACGAGGGCGACAAGAAGGCCGTCTTCGAGAAGGTCACCGTCCGCTACAACGGCGACCCGATGGGTCAGGTCCAGGCGCTGCAGAACGGTGAGGTCGACCTCATCAGCCCGCAGTCGACGGCGGACGTCCTCAAGGCGCTCGAGGCGATCGACGGCCTGACCGTCGAGACGAACGTCGAGGGCACGTACGAGCACGTCGACCTGCAGCAGGGCAACGGCGGTCCGTTCGACGCCGCGACCTACGGCGGCGACACCGAGAAGGCCCACAAGATCCGCCAGGCCTTCCTCAAGACGATCCCCCGCGAGAAGATCGTCACCGACCTCATCCAGCCGCTGAACCCCGACGCCGAGGTCCGCAACTCCTTCACGCAGGTGCCCGGCTCGCCGATGTACGACGGCATCGTCGAGGCGAACGGCCAGCAGGACGCCTACGGCGAGGTCGACATCGAGGGTGCCAAGGCGCTGCTCGCCGAGGCCGGTGTGCCCAGCGTCCAGGTGCGTCTGCTCTTCGACCCGGACAACACGCGCCGTGTGAACCAGTACGAGCTCATCAAGGGCTCGGCCGCCGAGGCCGGCTTCGACGTCGTCCCCTACACGGTCCAGACGGACTGGGGTACGGACCTGTCGAACGCGCGGTCGTTCTACGACGCGGCGCTCTTCGGGTGGCAGTCGACCTCGACCGCCGTCACCGAGTCCGACGCGAACTACCGCACCGGCGCGACGAACAACTACTACGGGTACTCCAACCCCGAGGTGGACGCGCTGTACGACGCGCTGCAGACCGAGACCGACGCCGCCGAGCAGGAGCGGATCCTCGGTGAGGTCGAGAAGCACCTGGTCGACGACGCGTTCGGCGTGACGATCTTCCAGCACCCGGGCGTCACCGCCTGGAACCCGGAGAAGATCGGCAACGTCCAGAAGCTGGGGATCGCGCCGACGATCTTCTACGGCTTCTGGGAGTGGACCGCAGGCGACGCGGCCACCGAGGGCGCCTCCGAGTGACGCACCGGGCCCCGGCGCACCCGCGCCGGGGCCCGAGCGGCTCACCGCACGCACGAGGGCGCCGGGGGTTGCGGCCCGCGGCGCCCTCGTGCGTGCCTGCGCAGACCGGTGCCGCGGCGCCGCACGCACCTGCGTCCCGGGCCGCGTCCCACATCCACCTGGACGTCAGCGGGATACGATCCCGGACGACCGGCTTCCCGCCACACCCGAGGTAGCCCTCCGTGCTGAACTTCCTCCTCCGCCGCATCGCGGCCGGGATCGCCACGCTCGTCGTGGCGCTCTTCCTCATGTACCTGCTGGTCGATCGGGCGATCGACCCGCTGCAGGACCTCATCGAGAGCACCGCTCCCAACAAGCAGCAGCTCATCGACCAGCGCATCGCCGACCTGGACCTCGACGTCAACGTGGTCGTCCGGTTCTTCCAGTGGTTCGGCAACCTGCTGACGGGTGACCTCGGCACCGCGTGGCGCTCCGGGCGGGACGTGAGCGACGTGCTGGTGCACGCCATCGGCTCGACGCTCGAGCTGGTGACCGCCTCGACGCTGCTCGCGGTCCTCCTCGGCGTGACGGTCGGCATCGTGTCCGCGCTGCGGCAGTACAGCGCGTTCGACTACCTGATCATCTTCCTGTCGTTCCTGCTGTTCTCGCTCCCGTCCTTCTGGGTCGCGGTGCTGCTCAAGCAGTGGGCGGCCATCGGCTTCAACGACTTCCTGCGCGACCCGGTCGTGGCGTGGCCGGTGATCATCGGGGCGTCCCTGGTGGTCGGGCTCCTGTGGTCGCTCGCGATCGGCGGCACGGCGCTGCGACGGCTCCAGGTCTTCGGCACCGCCGCCGCGGCCAACGTCGCGCTGCTGGCCTACGTCCAGCTCACGGGGTGGTGGGAGCGGCCGCAGATCGGCCCCGTGCTGCTCCTCGTGCTCGGCGCCGGCAGCGCGTTCGCGGTGGTCGGCGTGTTCGCCGGGCTGCACAACCGCCGGGCGCTGTGGACGGCACTGACCGTCGTCGTGCTCGGCACCGTCCTGTACTTCCCGATGCAGGTGGTCTTCGACTCCGTCGCGGAGTCGCACTGGATGATCGCCGGGCTCGGGCTGCTCTCGGCCGCGATCGGTTACGTCGTGGGCCGCCTCTACGGTGGCGCGGACTGGCGCCTGTCGGCGCGCGCCGGCGCCGCGGTCGCCGTGGTCATGGGCGCACTGATCTTCGTCGACCAGGTCATGCAGGTCTGGGGCCCGTACTTCAAGGCACTGTCGGGTCGCCCGATCCCGACGTTCGGCGACCGCACGCCGAACCTCGGCGGCAACTACTGGGTCCAGGTCCTCGACTCGTTCACGCACCTGGCGCTGCCGACCCTGACGCTCGTGCTCATCGCGTTCGCGTCGTACACCCGGTACTCGCGGTCGAGCATGCTCGAGGTGATGAACCAGGACTACATCCGCACCGCGCGCGCCAAGGGCCTGCCGGAGCGGCTGGTGGTCGTGCGCCACGGGTTCCGCAACGCCTTGATCCCGCTCGCCACCGTCGTCCCCATCGACGTCATCACGCTGCTGGGCGGCGCGATCATCACCGAGGCCGTCTTCGCGCGGCCCGGCATGGGGCAGCTGTTCGTGGGGTCGCTCGACGGCGCCGAGATCGACCCGGTCATGGCCTACCTGCTCGTGACCGCCTTCCTCGCCATCCTCGCCAACATCATCGCGGACATCGTGTACGCGACGATCGACCCCCGGATCCGGTTGGACGCATGAGCACCCCGATGACACCCCCGTCCGACGCGCCGCTCGACGACCGCCTCGAGAACGAGATCGAGCTCAAGGAGGTCGAGGGCCTCTCCCAGGGTCAGATCGTCCGGCGCCGGTTCTTCCGCCACAAGGGCGCCATCCTCGGTCTGGTGATGCTGGGCCTGACCACCCTGCTGGCACTCACGTCCGTGGGCGTCGGCCCCGTGCCCGGCTGGTGGGAGTGGACGCCGTACCAGACGCCGTCGGTCGTCGACGGCGGCCGGCCGTCGATGTCCCTGCCCACGTGGCTCGGCGGCAGCGGCTTCGCGATCGGCGAGCACCCGTTCGGCCAGGACGAGATCGGCCGCGACATCTTCGCGCGCGTCATGGCGGGCGTGCAGACGTCCCTCATGGTGATGGTCGTCATCGGCGGCGTCTCGGCGATCATCGGCATCGCGATCGGTGCGGCGGCGGGGTTCTTCCGCGGCCGCTCCGACACGGTCCTCATGCGGCTGACCGACCTCGTCATCACGGTCCCGACCATCGTGATCGGCGCCGTCGTCGGCAAGATCGCCGGCACGGTCAGCGGCGTCGTGTTCGCCGTCGCGATGGGCCTGATCCTGTGGACGACGCTCGCCCGCCTGGTCCGCGGCGAGTTCCTCTCCCTGCGCGAGCGGGAGTTCGTCGACGCCGCGCGCGTCGCCGGTGCGAGCAACCTGCGGATCATCTTCAAGCACATCCTGCCGAACGCGATCGGCACGGTCATCGTGTCGGTCACGCTGCTCATGAGCTCGGCGATCCTGCTGGAGACGGCGCTGTCGTTCCTGGGGTTCGGCATCGTCGCGCCGGAGATCTCGCTGGGCCAGCTCATCAACCAGTACCAGCAGGCGTTCGCGACGCGGCCGTGGCTGTTCTGGTGGCCGGGCCTGTTCATCATCGTCATCGCGCTGAGCATCAACTTCATCGGTGACGGTCTGCGCGACGCGTTCGACCCGCGCCAGAAGCGCATCCCGTCGGAGCGCAAGATGGCCAAGGCGATGGCGGCGGACGCCGCCGTGGCGCGCGCGACCACCCCGACGGTCCGGCCGGCGGACCCCTCCGGCGACCCCGGCACCGGGTCGTGACCGGCGTGCTCCGCTCGTCAGCCCGTGACCAGCACCGCGACGCTCAGGGCGGTGAGCACGGCCACGGCGCCCACCGTCACGACGTGCACGCGGCGCGCGGGCGCCAGGCCTTGCGCTGCGGCGACACGCTGCGCACCGTCGAGGTGGCCCGCGCGCACGAGCGCGTCGTGCCGGGCCTCGATGGCGGCGCCCACGGTCTCGGCCGTGGCGCGCAGCGAGCGGACGGTGCCCTCGGCCGGCAGCGCGGCGGGCGGGGGCGTGCCGCCGCGGCGCACCCGACGGGCCGTGCCGCTCTCGCGCGGTGCGGCGAACACCGTGACGTCGCCGCCCGTCGTCCGCACCACCAGCGACCAGCCGTACTCGACCTCGCGGAACGTGGGCCACGGCACGCGCACGGTGCGCAGGACGTTGCGCACCACGACCTCGCCGTCGGACACCTCGACGCCCGGGGCCCAGAACAGCGCGCCGACGACGGCCACGACGAGGGCCGCGAGCGGCAGGGCGCGCAGCGCCCCGCCCGCGCCGTCCTCGACGCCGACCGCCACGACCGCGACCAGGGCGACCACCGCCACCGCTGCGGTCAGGCCGCGCCCGTAACCCGACGTGAACTCCTGCGTGGCACCCACGTGACCATGCTCGCAGACCGGCACGGCGTCACCCCCACCGGGTGCACGGCGCACGTGCAGGAAGGACGCTGAAACGGTGGCCATCGACACCCCTGAGGTCCCCACGCGGACCGACGAGCCCGTCCTGTCGGTGCGGGACCTCGGCGTCGACTTCTACGTCGACGGCACGTGGTACCCGGCCGCGGCCGACGTCTCCTACGACGTGCGCCCGGGCGAGGTGCTCGCGATCGTCGGCGAGTCGGGGTCCGGCAAGACGCAGTCCTCGATGGCGCTGCTGGGCCTGCTGCCGCCGAACGGCCGCGCCCGCGGCTCGGCGAAGCTCGGTGACCGTGAGCTGGTCGGCATGCCGACCAAGCGTCTGCGCCGCATCCGCGGCAAGGAGATCGCGGTCATCTTCCAGGAGCCGATGACGGCCCTGAACCCCGTCTTCACGGTCGGCTTCCAGATCGTCGAGACGCTGCGCGCGCACTTCGAGATCGGCCCCGCGGAGGCGCGCGAGCGCGCGATCGAGCTGCTGCGGCTCGTCGACCTGCCGAACCCCGAGAAGCGCGTCGACTCCTACCCGCACCAGCTGTCGGGCGGGCAGCGGCAGCGCGCGATGATCGCGCAGGCCCTGGCGTGCGACCCGACCCTGCTGATCGCGGACGAACCGACGACCGCGCTCGACGTCACCGTGCAGGCGGAGATCCTCAAGCTGATGCGCGACCTGCGCGAGCGGATCGACGCGGGCATCGTGCTGATCACGCACGACATGGGCGTCGTGGCCGACATGGCCGACACGATCATCGTGATGAAGGACGGCCGGATCGTCGACCAGGGCGCGGCGGCGGACGTCTTCCGCAACCCGCAGCACCCGTACACCGTCAAGCTGCTCGACGCGGTGCCGCACCTCGGCAAGTCCGTGTCGCGCGAGCCGGTGACCACGGAGCCGGTCGTGGCACCGGCGCCCGTCCTGGAGGACGGCACGCCGCTGGCGCTCGATGCGCAGGACGTCGTCATCGAGTACCCCGGGCGTCGCCGCACGCCGACGTTCCGGGCCGTCGACGGGGTCTCGCTGCAGGTCCGGCAGGGCGAGGTCGTGGGCCTGGTCGGCGAGTCGGGGTCCGGCAAGACGACCATCGGCCGGGCCGTCGTCGGCCTGCTGCCGGTGACCAGCGGGTCCCTGAAGATCGTCGGCCAGGACATGGTCGGCGCGTCGATGAAGGACCTCAAGCCGCTGCGCACCAAGGTCGGCATCGTCTTCCAGGACCCGGGCTCGTCGTTGAACCCGCGCCTCCCGATCGGTGAGTCCATCGCCGAGCCGCTGCTGCTGCACCGCGGCATCAAGGGCGCGGCGATGCAGCGCGAGATCGAGCGGCTGCTCGACCAGGTGCACCTGCCGCGCGCGATGCGGAACCGATACCCCCACGAGCTGTCCGGCGGTCAGCGTCAGCGCGTCGGCATCGCCCGCTCGCTCGCGCTCGAGCCGCGGCTGCTGGTCGCGGACGAGCCGACGTCCGCGCTCGACGTGTCGGTGCAGGCGGCGGTGCTCGACCTCTTCCAGGAGCTGCAGCGCGAGCACGGCTTCGCGTGCCTGTTCATCAGCCACGACCTGGCGGTCGTCGAGATCCTGTCCGACCGGATCGCGGTGATGCGCAACGGCCGGCTGGTCGAGGTGGGTGAGACCTCGCAGGTCGTCCACGACCCGCAGGACCCGTACACGCAGCGCCTCATCGCCGCGGTGCCCGTGCCCGACCCGGACGCGCAGAGGGAGCGCCGGGTCGCCCGCGACGCCCTGCTGGAGGCGCAGCGCGCCGAGCTCGAGGCCGAGGAGGCGCGGCAGGCCGCCGACGCCGCGCGGCACGACGCCGTCGGGATCGACGAGGTCGACAACGAGCGGACCCGGGGCACGGGCGTCTGACCCCGGCCGCCCGACGCCCGGCCGCCCCCCGGGGTGGCCGGGCGTCGTCGTCCGCGCTCCTGACGCGCGGGCGTCGGACCGGGGCAGAGCGCCTCGCACGGCGTCCGGTGTGCGGTGGGACGGGCGGGTGCGCGGCGGTGCGGTGCGATCGTGCCGATTCGCGGCTCTCGTGGGGTTCAGTCCGCGCGTCCGCGCGCCGATGGACGGGTGGGCGTGGCAGGGTCCCGACGGACGGGGCGTGGACGGTGCGGGAGGCGGACGGGTGAGCGTGGCGAGCGGGCGGACGACGGGGGACACGCAGGACACGCGGTCGCACGGGGCGGGCCGGCGGGCCGGGCGCCGCGCGGCGACGCTCCTGGTGCCGGTGCTCGCGGTGACCACCCTCGCGGCGTGCACCGCCGAGGAGGTCGACCCGGCGCGTGCCGGGACCGTGGTCGTCTCGGTGGACCTGCCCTTCGCCTCGCTCAACGGCGCGACGGCCGCCGGTCGTGCGCCGGGCAGCGTGCTGGTGCGCGGTCTGGTGCAGTCCGGGTTCTCGGCGATCGAGCCCGACGGCACGGTCCGCCCGGACGAGTCGTTCGGCACCGTCGAGAAGGTCGGCGACGACCCGCTGACGGTGCGCTACACGATCGCGCCGACCGCGCGGTGGTCCGACGGCGTGCCCGTCACCCCCGCGGACCTGCTGCTCGAGTGGGCGGCGCGCAGCGGTCAGCTGGACGAGGTCGTGCCCGAGCTCGACGCGGACGGCGTGGTCGCGCACACCCGGGACGACGTCGTCGTCTTCGGTGCCGCGTCCGCCGCGCTCGCGCGCGCCGCGTCGGTCCCGACCGTCGAGGGCGACACCGTCACGGTCGTCTACGACGCCCCTGTCGCCGACTGGCGCACCGCGCTGGACGTCAACCTGCCCGCGCACGTCCTGGGGCGCCTCGCGCTCGATCCCGACGCGCCCGCGCTGCCGATCCCGGGGGCGACTCCGTCGGCCACGGCCACGGGCACCACGTCGCCGTCGGCGCAGGCCGCGGCGGACGCCACCGCGACCACGTCGCCCTCGCCCGTCGCAGCGGCGTCCGCGTCGCCCTCCGGCGACGCGGATCCCGACGCCACTCCCGAGCCTGCGGGCGAGCGCGACGACGCCGGGGCCGGCGAGGAGCTCGAGGAGGCCGCCGGCTGGGCGCAGGCGGTGGTGACGGCCGTGCAGCAGCAGGACCGGTCGGCGCTCGTGCCGATCTCGCGGGTCTGGCGTGCGGCCGGGCGCGCGGGGGACGTCACGGCGGACCCGACGCTCACGACGACGACCGGACCGTACGTGCTCGCGGACGTGGGGGGAGCGGGCGTCGAGATGGTCCGCAACGAGCGGTACGCGGGGGAGGCGCCGGCGGCGTACGACCGGGTGCGGGTGCGCACGGACCTCGATCCCCTCGCCCAGCTCGACGCGCTCGCCGCGGACGAGGTCGACGTGGCAGCACCGGTGAGCACGTCCGACGTCCTGGCAGCGGCGGAGGGCCTCGAGGACGTCGCGATCGCCACGGGCGGGGACGCCGTGCTCCAGCTCGTGCTGCAGCAGGACGCCGGTGGCGTCTTCGATCCCGGCTCGTACCAGGACGCGCCCGACCCGGCGGCGACGGTCGCCGCACTGCGCGCGGCGTTCCTCGTGAGCGTGCCGCGCGAGGAGGTCGTGGTCGACGCGGTGCGCCCGCTGTGGGCGCGTGCGCAGGTGTCGGAGGTGGTCGCGGCGCAGGTGGCGCCGGCGGCGACGCCCACGCCGGTGGCGTCGGCCACCGCCGCGGCGGCGGCCGACGGGCCCGTGGAGGTGCGGGTGCTGACGAACACCGCCGACCCCCTGCGCGCGGCGGTGCTCGACGCGCTGACGACGGCGGCCGCCGAGCAGGGCTTCGAGGTGGTCCCCGTGGCGACGGCGGACGCGGCGCAGAGCCTGCGCACGCGCCCGGAGGACTGGGACGCCGCGCTCGTACCCGTCGCCCAGGAGGACCTGCCCGTCGCCGCCTTCGCGGCGCGCTGGCGCAGTGGGGGCGCCACCAACGTCACGGGCCACGCGGACCCCGCGCTCGACGAGGTGCTCGACGCGCTGGTCGCGCAGCCGGACCCGGACGCCGCGGGTGCGCAGGTCGCGGACGCGTCGGCCGCCCTGCGCACGTGGGGCGCCGTGCTCCCGGTGGTGCGCACACCCGTCCTGACGGTGTCCGCCACGCGTGACGCGGCGGAGGACCGCGGGCTGCCGGTGGTCGCGGACGTCCCGGTGCTCACACCTGCTGCGGCGGACCTCACATGGTGGTGGAACTGGACACGACGGTAGGATGGGACGCTGCGCCGCGCCCGGCGCGCCCCCACACCTGCTGAGATGAGTCCCCGCATGCCCGCAACCGACCAGGCCGCCGGCACCGCCGTGCGCTCCGACCTGCGCAACGTCGCGATCGTCGCGCACGTCGACCACGGCAAGACGACCCTCGTCGACGCGATGCTCTGGCAGTCCGGCGCGTTCGGTGCGCACGACCACGTGGACGAGCGCGCGATGGACTCGGGCGACCTGGAGCGTGAGAAGGGCATCACGATCCTCGCGAAGAACACGGCGATCCGGTACGCCGGGCCCGCCGCCGCGAAGGTCGGGCAGCCCGACGGCATCACCATCAACGTCATCGACACCCCGGGCCACGCCGACTTCGGCGGCGAGGTCGAGCGCGGCCTGTCCATGGTCGACGGCGTCGTCCTGCTCGTCGACGCGTCCGAGGGCCCGCTGCCGCAGACGCGCTTCGTGCTGCGCAAGGCGCTCGCCGCGAAGCTCCCGGTGATCCTCGTCGTCAACAAGGTCGACCGCCCCGACGCCCGCATCGACGAGGTCGTCCACGAGGCGACCGACCTGCTGCTGGGTCTCGCGTCCGACCTGCACGACGAGGTGCCGGACCTCGACCTCGACGCGATCCTCGACGTGCCCGTCGTCTACGCCGCCGCCAAGGTCGGCAAGGCCTCGCTCGAGCAGCCCGCCGACGGCGGCCTGCCCGACAGCCCGGACCTCGAGCCGCTGTTCGCGACGATCCTCGAGAAGATCCCCGCGCCGTCGTACGACCCCGCGGCGCCGCTGCAGGCGCACGTCACCAACCTCGACGCCTCGCCGTTCCTCGGCCGGCTCGCGCTGCTGCGCATCCACAACGGCACCCTCCGCAAGGGGCAGACCGTCGCGTGGGCGCGGCACGACGGCACGCTGCAGAACGTCCGCATCACCGAGCTCCTCGAGACCAAGGCGCTCGAGCGCGTGCCCACGGACTCCGCGGGCCCCGGCGACATCGTCGCCGTCGCCGGCATCGAGGACATCACCATCGGCGAGACCCTCACCGACCCGGACGACCCGCGCCCGCTGCCGCTCATCACGGTCGACGACCCCGCGATCTCGATGACGATCGGCATCAACACGAGCCCGCTCGCAGGCAAGGGCGGCAAGGGCCACAAGGTCACCGCTCGCCAGGTCAAGGACCGGCTCGACCGCGAGCTCATCGGCAACGTGTCGCTGCGCGTCCTGCCCACCGAGCGCCCGGACGCGTGGGAGGTGCAGGGCCGCGGCGAGCTGGCGCTGGCGATCCTCGTCGAGCAGATGCGCCGCGAGGGCTTCGAGCTCACGGTCGGCAAGCCGCAGGTCGTCACCCGCGTGATCGACGGCAAGGTGCACGAGCCCACCGAGCGCATGACGATCGACGTCCCCGAGGAGTACCTCGGCGCCGTCACACAGCTCCTCGCGCAGCGCAAGGGCCGCATGGAGACCATGAGCAACCACGGCACCGGCTGGGTGCGCATGGAGTTCGTCGTCCCGGCGCGCGGCCTCATCGGCTTCCGGACGCGCTTCCTCACCGACACGCGCGGCACCGGCATCGCGTCGTCGATCGCCGAGGGCTTCGAGCCGTGGGCCGGCCCGATCGAGACCCGGACGAACGGCTCGCTCGTCGCGGACCGCGCGGGCGTGGCGACACCGTTCGCCATGCTCAACCTCCAGGAGCGCGGCACGTTCTTCGTCGACCCGACCTCCGAGGTGTACGAGGGCATGGTCGTCGGCGAGAACGCGCGCAACGAGGACATGGACGTCAACATCACCAAGGAGAAGAAGCTCAACAACATCCGCTCGTCCACGGCGGAGTCGTTCGAGAACCTGGTGCCGCCGCGCAAGCTCACGCTCGAGGAGTCGCTGGAGTTCGCGCGCGAGGACGAGTGCGTCGAGGTGACGCCCGAGGTCGTGCGCATCCGCAAGGTGGTCCTCGACCAGACGGAGCGTGCGCGGCAGACGGCGCGCAACAAGAAGTCCTGACCCGCATGACCGGTGGCCTGCTCGCGGTCCACGCGCACCCCGACGACGAGTCCCTCGCGACCGGGGCGCTGCTGGCGACGTGGGCGGCCGCCGGCAGGCCGGTCACCGTGGTGACCGCGACGCGTGGGGAGCGTGGCGAGGTCATCGGGAGCAGGTGGGCGCACCTCGAGGGCGACGGCCCGGCGCTGGCCGCGCACCGGGAGAGCGAGCTCGCCGGTGCGCTGGCCGCGCTCGGGGTGCGGGGCCACCGCTTCCTCGACGCGGGCGCCGACCGTCGCTACGAGGACTCGGGCATGGCGTGGGTCGGCACGGGTCGCGCCGGCGCCGCCGCCGACGTGCCGCCGGGCGCGTTCGTGTCGGTCCCGCTGGACGAGGCGGCGCAGGCCCTCGCGGCGGTCCTGCGCGAGCACCGCCCGCAGGTCGTCGTCACCTACGAGCCCGGCGGCGGGTACGGCCATCCCGACCACGTGCGCACGCACGAGGTCACCACGCGTGCGCTGGAGCTCGTCGCCGCCGACGCGCCCGTGCCGGTCGTGCTGTGGGCGGTCGCGGGCCGCGGCGCGACGCGACGGGCGCAGGCCGCGCTCGCGGGCCCGGCCGTGCGCGCCGCGCTCGGGGCGGCCGCCCACGCCCTGACGCCCCCGGACCCGGACGGCCCGCAGGCCGCCGTCGTCGTGCCCGACGAGGACGTGGACCTGCTGGTGGAGGTCGCGCCCGTGCGCGACCGCGTGCTCGAGGCCCTGCGGGCGCACGCGACGCAGGTGCAGGCCGTGCGCGCCGTCGACGACGACGCGCTCCTGGGGTGCTGGGCGCTGAGCAACGCCGTCCTCGGAGCCCTGCCCGTGGTCGAGGGCTACCGGTTCGCGCCGGGCCGCCCGGCGCCCGCGGGCGTCGTGTGGCCCACCGGTGTGCGACCGGTAGCCTGAGCGCCGTGCAGCCGCCCTCAGCCGCGACCCTCCGGCGTGCCGTCGCGTCGTTCGGTCTCGGTGTCCTGGCCGGGACGATCGGCACGGCCATGCACCGCGCGGTCCGACCGTGGGGTCTCGTGCTGTGCATCCTGCTCGTGCTCGTGATCCTGCTGACGACCCGCGCCTGGGCCGGGTGGTTCGGCTACGTCGCCGGCACGGGCGGCACGTTCGTCGCGATCCAGGTGCTCGCCTCCGGCGGGCCGGGTGGTGACCTGCTCGTGCCGAGCAGCGACCTGTGGGGCTGGGCGTGGGTGGCCGGGACCGCAGCGGCTGTCGCGGTGGTCGCGTTCGTGCCCCGGCGGTGGGTCGAGGACGAGGCACCACCGGCGTGAGCGAGGGCGTGACCGGTGACCGGCTGCGCGCGGTCGCGTCACGGCTCGCGGCCGGCGTCGCGGTCGTCACGGTCGAGCGCCGGGGCGTCGCCCACGCGGCGACGGTCGGGTCGCTGGTGTCGGTGTCGCTCGAGCCGCCGCTGGTCCTGTTCTGCGTCCACACGGACGCGCGTCTGCGCGACGTGCTCGACGACGCCGACACGTGGGCGGTCTCGGTCCTGGCCGACGACCAGGCCGACGTCGCGGACTGGCTCGCGTCACCCGGGCGGCCGGCGGTCGGCCAGCTCGACCGTGTCCCGCACCGCCCGGCGCCGGTCTCGGGTGCCGCGTGGCTCGACGGTGCCGCCGCGTGGCTCGACTGCCGGACGGAGGCGGTGCATCCCGCGGGGGACCACGACGTGGTGGTCGGTCGTGTGCTCGCGGCGCGGGAGGGCGCGGCCGGGGCCGGTGGGCTGGTCCACCTCCGGGGTCGGCTGCGGGGCGTCCGTTAGCCCTGCCGACACGTCTGCGGCCCGTGCGGAGCGGGTGATCGTTGCTGATCTGGAAGATTTGTCCGACTGTTCTCGCAGATCACGACCGTAGAATCGGCGGGCGCGCGTCGTGCGCGCGCACGAGCAGCTCGGGGGATCGATCATGCACGGGACCGACCGCGACACGCCGACCGGCGGCGCCGACCGCGACTCCGCCGACGTGCCCCGCGGCGGTGTGCCGCAGCCCCACGACGCGCCGGAGGCCACCGTCCCCGAGCCGCCCACGTCCGACGCCACCACGGACGGCTCGACCGGTACCGACGCGCCGGCGGCCGACGCCGACGGGACGGCGGAGGCCACCGACGCCCCGGCGGCGGACGCCGCCACCCAGGACGCCCCGGCGGGTGCGGACGCCGTCGACGCACCCGTGACCACCGGCGAGGACGGTCCGCGCGGTTCGACGCCGCCGCCCGCGGTCCCGCCGCCGGTCACCCGCGCGCGCCCGCTCGCGCCGGAGCCCGCCGCGCCCCTGGCCGCGTGGCCGTCGTGGGACGACGTCGCGGTCACCGCGCCACCGCCGGAGCCGGCGCCGCCGGCGGCCGGGAGCGCCGAGCCCGCGGCGCCGGAGCCCGCCGCCGAGCCGTCCGCCACCCAGGCGTCGGACGCCGGGCAGGAGCCGACCGCCCAGGCGCCCGCCCGACCGGGTCGTGCCGACGAGCGTGCCGACGAGCCCGAGGCGCCGGCCGCCGGACCGCGGTCCGGGTCCGTGCCGACCGGGACCGCGTCTGCCGGGACTGCGTCTGCCGCCCCCGCTCCGGTGCCCGGCGCCCCCGGGCCCCTGCCGCCGCTCGATCTCGGCAGCCTGTCGGCCCTGGCCTTCACGGCGCTCAACGCGGCATCGGTGGGCGTGCCCGCCCACGCGCTGCCGAAGGACGCCCCGGCCCGGCCGGGTGATGCCGACGCCGACGGTCCCGACGGCGCCGCTGCCGCGGGCCCCGAGGCATCCGGGCCGGCCGCGGACACCGAAGGGTCGGCCACCGAGAACGAGGCCGCCGCCGCGCCGGACGACGCCACGGACGCCTCCGCGCAGGCAGCGGGCGAGCAGGGGCTCGCGGGGGACGCAGCACCGGGAGCCGGCTCCGCGACCGGTGCGCCCACGCCGGTCGACGTGGAGCGGGTTGCCGCGGAGCCGGTCGACGCCGAGCCGGTCGCCGCGGAGCCGGTCGACGCCGAGCCGGCTGCCGAGCGTGCCGACGAGGTCGAGGCCGTGCCGTCGGTGCCGCGCACCGACGACACGGCCGTCGTCCCACCGACGCCGCGGCCCGACGAGACGACGGTCCTGCCGGCCGCCGGTACGGACGTCGCGACGCGTGCGACCCCCGCGGCCCCGACCGTCCCGCCGCGACGGACGTCCGCGCTCGCCGCACCGCAGGCACCGGCGGAGCCGGTCGCCCCGGCCGGACCCGAGCCCGACGACGCGTCGCCGCTCGCCGTCTTCGAGCCCGAGGAGTCGGACCGCCGGTGGCCGCGGGCGCTGGCGATCACGGGTGGTGCACTGGCCCTGCTCGCCGCTGTCTACGTCGGGTCGTCGTTCGCGCTCGCGGACCGGGTGCCGCGCGGCGCGACGGTCGCGGGCGTCGAGATCGGCGGCCTGTCGTCGGCGCAGGCCGAGCAGCACCTGCGCGACGAGCTCGCCGAGCGCACGACGTCCCCCGTGGCGGTCGTCGCGCAGGAGGTGCAGGCGGAGGTGGACCCGGTCGCCGCGGGCCTGGAGCTGGACGCTGCCGCGACCGTCGCGCGACTGACGGGCGTGGACCTGGCGCAGCCCGCACGCGTGTGGCGCCACGTGGTCGGTGTGGGGGAGCAGCGGCCCGTCACCGTCGCTGACGAGTCCGCGCTCGACACGGCGCTCACGCAGCTGTCGGGCTCGCTCGTGCTCGCCCCGGTCGACGGCACGGTCGTGTTCGCCGACGGTGCGGCGCACTCGACCGACGCGGTCGACGGCTGGGAGCTCGACACCGCGGGTGCCGCGGCTGTCCTCGAGGACGGCTGGCTCACGGCCGAGCAGCCGGTCGAGCTGCCCACGAGCGCCGTGCCCCCGGCGGTGACGCAGGAGGAGACCGACCGCGCGCTCGCCGAGCTCGCGCAGCCGCTCGCCGCCGCCCCGGTGACGGTGCAGGTGGCCGACCGCCAGGCGGTCCTCGACGTCGCGACCCTCACGGCGCACGCGGCCGTCGTGCCCGTCGACGGTCAGCTCCAGCTCCAGCTCGACGGCGAGGCGCTGTCGCAGTCCGTGCTCGCCCAGCTGCCGGACCTGCTCACCTCGGCGTCCGACGCGCGCTTCGAGTTCCAGGGCGGCGCGCCGGTGATCGTGCCCGGGACGCCGGGCACGACGCTCGACCCCGCGACGCTGTCCGCGTCGGTCGCGCAGGCGGCCACCGCGGGCGAGGGACGGCTCGCCGCGGTCGACCTCGTGGAGTCCGACCCGGCGGAGACGACTGCTGCGCTCGAGGCGCTCGGCGTCAAGGAGATCGTCTCGGAGTTCTCCACCCCGCTGACCAGCGAGCCGCGGCGCACGTCGAACATCGCGACCGGCCTGCGGAACATCACCGGGACGCTCGTGCGCCCCGGCGAGGTCTTCAGCCTCACGGAGGCGCTGGGGCCTGTCGACGCCGCCCACGGGTTCGTCCAGGCCGGCGCGATCGTCAACGGGGAGCACACGGACGCGTGGGGCGGTGGCCTGTCGCAGGTCTCGACCACGGCGTTCAACGCGGGGTACTTCGCCGGTTACGAGGACGTCGAGCACAAGCCCCACAGCGAGTGGTTCCAGCGTTACCCCGAGGGGCGGGAGGCCACGATCTTCACCGGCGTGCTCGACATGAGGTGGCGGAACAACACGCCGTACGGCGCGCTCGTGCAGGGTTTCGTGGCCGACGGTCGCGCGCACGTGCGCATCTGGAGCACCAAGCACTTCACGGTCGAGACCGAGAAGAGCGGTCGCTCGGGCGTGGTGGCCCCGACCACGGTCTACTCGCAGTCGCCGACGTGCGAGCCGCAGAGCGCGGGCAACCCGGGTTTCACGGTGACCAACACGCGCAAGGTGTACCTCAACGGTGAGCTCGTCGCGACCGAGCCGTTCACGTGGCGCTACAAGCCGCAGAACAAGGTCATCTGCGGCACCGCGCCGGCGCCGGGAGCGTCCCCCACGCCCTGACGTCAGGCGGTGTCGTCGCGCTCCCGTCGCGCCCGGCGCGGCGGGGGCGGTGGCACCACCTTGGCGCGCAGCACGTGGGCGGCGGGGACGCGCACGTCGCCGCGCCGCGTGCGCACCGTGAGCCCGTCGGCGTCGACCCCGACGACCTCGCCGAGGACGTCGGTGAACGGCGGCTCACCGCCGCGCAGGGTGCCCGTGGGGGTGCCCGGCGGCAGGTCGTCGCGGACGCGGCGCACGACGACGCGCGTCCCGGGCACCCACGCGCGCCAGATCTCGCCGCTCACCGGGAGCTCCGTGTGTCGCAGCGTGGACGGCGGGACGGGGTGTCGTGCACGTGGGGGATACTAGGGCTGACCGCTGCACATCGTGGAGGACCCCCGTGACGTATGTGATCGCCGAACCCTGCGTGGACGTCAAGGACAAGGCGTGCATCGAGGAGTGTCCGGTCGACTGCATCTACGAGGGCAAGCGCTCCCTCTACATCCACCCGGACGAGTGCGTCGACTGCGGTGCGTGCGAGCCGGTGTGCCCCGTCGAGGCCATCTACTACGAGGACGACGTCCCCGAGCAGTGGAGCCAGTACTACGAGGCGAACGTGCACTTCTTCGACGAGATCGGCTCGCCCGGTGGCGCCGCGAAGATGGGTGAGATCGCGCACGACCACCCGATCATCGCCACCCTGCCGCTGCGGGTCCACGGCGAGTGACGCGCCGGGACCCTGGCCAGGGGCGCACGTGGGCCTGCTGACCGGCGCGCTGCCGGACTTCCCCTGGGACTCGCTGACGCCGTACGCGCAGGTCGCGCGCGCACACCCGGACGGCATCGTCGACCTCTCGGTCGGCACCCCGGTCGACCCGACCCCGCAGGTCGTGCGGGACGCGCTCGCGGCGGCGGCCGACGCGCCGGGCTACCCGACCACCCACGGCACGCCTGCGCTGCGCGAGTCCGTCGTGGCGTGG
The DNA here is from genome assembly GCF_000092865.1 of Cellulomonas flavigena DSM 20109. Taxonomy (GTDB): domain Bacteria; phylum Actinomycetota; class Actinomycetes; order Actinomycetales; family Cellulomonadaceae; genus Cellulomonas; species Cellulomonas flavigena. The sequence continues at coordinate 1,103,044 of NC_014151.1, forward strand.
TTCGCGCGGCGCCGCGGCGTGCCGGGGCTCGACCCGGCGGGGGTGCTGCCGACCCTGGGGTCCAAGGAGCTCGTCGCCTTCCTTCCCTCGCTGCTGGGGCTCGGGGCGGGTGACGCCGTGCTCCACCCCGCGACTGCGTACCCGACGTACGACGTGGGTGCGCGGCTCGCCGGGGCGGCGCCCGTGCCCACCGACGACCCGGCGGGCGAGCTCGCACGGCGGGACGACGTCCGGCTCGTGTGGCTGAACTCTCCCGGCAACCCCGACGGCTCCGTGCTGGGCGTCGCGGAGCTGCGGGCCGTCGTCGAGGCGGCGCGCGCGGCGTCGCGGCGCACGGGGCGGCCCGTCGTCGTGGCGTCCGACGAGTGCTACGCGGAGCTCGCGTGGGACCAGCCGTGGGTGGCCGAGGGCGTGCCGAGCGTGCTCGACCCGCGCGTCACGGGCGGTGACCTCACGGGTCTGCTGGCGGTGTACTCGCTGTCGAAGCAGTCGAACCTCGCGGGCTACCGCGCCGCGTTCGTCGCCGGCGACCGTGCGCTGGTGGCGGGCCTGCTCGAGCCGCGCAAGCACGCGGGCATGATCGTGCCGTCCCCGGTGCAGGCGGCCATGACCGTCGCCCTGGGCGACGACGCGCACGTGGCGGAGCAGCGCGAGCGGTACCGTCGGCGGCGCGCGACGCTGCGGGCGGGCTTCGAGGCCGCCGGCTACGTGGTCGACCGCTCGCACGCCGGGCTGTACCTGTGGGTGCGGCCCGACGGCCCGCTGCAGGACGCGTGGACGACCGTGGGCGACCTGGCCGCCCTGGGGCTCCTGGTCGCGCCCGGGGCGTTCTACGGGGCGGCCGCCGCGGGGCACGTGCGGGTCGCGCTGACGGTGTCGGACGAGCGGGCGGCGCAGGCGGCCGCCCGGCTGTCCGGCGCGTAGCGCTCCCACCGTCCGCGGCGTGGTCCCCGCGTCCCGGACGTCGTAGATTTCTCGCAGGAGCTTGTGAGGAACCTCACATCCGGGCCAAGGGTCCGTCGCACATTCGTCAAGGGGCCGGTATCGCAGGTACGGTCGCCTGGGCCGACGAGGGTCACCACCGTGTGTCGGCCTCCCCGTCGGCTCGTACGGCACACCGCCGCAGCCGGACGGACCCGCTCGTCGGCGCAGGAAGGAACCCCCATGTCGGACGTCGTCACCGCACCGGTGCAGGCCCCCGTCCAGCTCGTGGTCGACGGGCAGGCACGCGACCTGCCCGTGGTGCCCGCCACCGAGGGCAACGACGGGATCGTCGTCTCGTCCCTGCTGCGGGACACCGGCATGGTGACCGTGGACCCGGGCTTCATGAACACCGCCTCGTGCGAGTCGCAGATCACCTACATCGACGGCGACGCGGGCATCCTGCGCTACCGCGGCTACCCGATCGAGCAGCTCGCCGAGCACTCCTCGTTCCTCGAGGTCGCGTACCTGCTCATCCACGGCGAGCTGCCGACGCCCGACGCGCTGTCGGCGTTCGAGGAGCGCGTCAACCGGCACACGCTCGTGCACGAGGACTTCCGCACCTTCATGGGGACGTTCCCGCGCAACGCGCACCCCATGGCCGTGATGGCCTCGGCGCTCAACGCGCTGTCGACCTTCTACCCCGAGTCGCTCGACCCGTTCGACCCCGAGACGGTCGAGCTGGCGACGGTGCTGATCCTCGCGAAGACGCGCACGATCACGTCCTACGTCCACCGCGCCTCGAAGGGTGAGCCGCTGCTCTACCCGGACTACTCGCGCGGGTACGTCGAGGACTTCCTGCGCATGACGTTCGCGGTGCCCTACCAGCAGTGGGACCCGGACCCGGTCGTCGTCAACGCGCTCGACAAGCTCCTGATCCTGCACGCCGACCACGAGCAGAACTGCTCGACGTCGACCGTCCGCGTCGTCGGCTCCAGCCACGCCAACATCTACGCGTCGGTCGCGGCCGGCATCAACGCGCTGTCGGGCCCGCTGCACGGTGGCGCCAACGAGGCCGTGCTGAAGATGCTCGACCAGATCAAGGCGAACGGCGGTGACGCCACCGACTTCATGCGCCGCGTGAAGAACAAGGAGGACGGTGTCCGCCTCATGGGCTTCGGCCACCGGGTCTACAAGAACTACGACCCGCGCGCCGCGATCGTGAAGCAGAGCGCGCACGAGGTTCTGCAGGCCCTGGGCAGCGCCGACGAGCTGCTCGACATCGCGATGAGCCTGGAGGAGATCGCGCTGTCGGACGACTACTTCATCTCCCGCAAGCTCTACCCCAACGTCGACTTCTACACGGGGCTGATCTACAAGGCGATGGGCTTCTCGGAGAAGATGTTCACGCCGCTGTTCGCCCTGGGGCGCATGCCGGGCTGGATCGCCCAGTGGCGCGAGATGATGAACGACCCGCAGACGAAGATCGGCCGCCCGCGCCAGGTCTACACCGGCGCCACCGAGCGCGACTACGTGCCGGCCGACCGCCGCTGACCTGTCGCGTCAGCCGGCGAGCGTCAGCCGCACCTGCCCGTCGGGCAGGGGCGGCTGCTCGCCCGGCTGCCACGTGGGTGCGGCGCGCGACCACGTCGAGTCGCCCACCGCCACGGCGTCGACGTCGACCGCGTCCGCGACGGCGACGGCCCACTGCGCGAACGACCAGCCCGCCCGCACGGCGTCGTCCACGGGCAGCGCGCTCGCCGTGACGTCGACGAACGTGGGGACGCCCTCGCCGTCGCCGAGCGTCACGCTGACCGGCAGCTCGCCCAGGTCGCGGGCGACGCGCGCCAGCAGGGCGTCGGGCCCGGCCGGCTCCTCGACGGGACGCAGCGTGCAGCTCAGCGCGGCGGGGGAGTGCCCGGTGAGCGCGGACGCCCACGCGCGCGCCCGCACCTCGTGCTGGGCGTACGCGTCGGGGAAGCCGCTGCGCTGCACGGCCTGCGCGGCCTGCGTGACCGGCATGTCCTGGTAGCCCTCGACCTTCTCGAGGCCCTCGAAGAACTTCGTCGTCGAGTACACCGGGTCCATGATCTGCTCGACCGTGCCCCAGCCCTGTGACGGGCGCTGCTGGTACAGGCCGACCGAGTCGCGGTCGCCGTAGTCGATGTTCTCGAGCCGGGACTCCTGCAGTGCGGTCGCGATGCCGATGGTCACCGCGCGCGCGGGCATGCCACGGCGGGTCGCGACGGCGGCTGCCAGTGCGGCGTGCTGCGCCTGGTCCGGGCTCAGGCTCCAGTCCGTGCCGTCGAGGTGCGCGACGCACCGCTCGGCGACCGGCGGGGCAGGTCGCGCGCGCAGCAGCGCGACGACCGCGCCCACGGCGACGACGAGCAGGACGACGGCCAGCCCGGCGGTGACGAGCACCGGCAGGCAGCCACCGCGGCGACCGCGCGCCACGGCGTCAGTTGGCGTGCAGCGCGGAGTTCAGCTGCACACCGGCGCCGGACCGCGCGACCGCCTCGACCTCACCCGTGCGCGAGTTGCGCCGGAAGAGCACGTTGTCCGCGCCCGCGAGCGCGCGGGCCTTGACGACGCGTGCGCCGTGGTCGTCGACCGCGTCCTCGAGGTCGAAGCCGACGAGCCGCACCTTGGTGCCGGCCGTGACGTACAGGCCGGCCTCGACGACGCAGTCGTCGCCCAACGGGATGCCGAGGCCCGAGTTCGCGCCCAGCAGCGAGCGTTTCCCGATCGACACGACCTCGCGGCCGCCGCCGGACAGCGTGCCCATGATCGACGCACCGCCGCCCACGTCGGAACCGTCGCCGACGACGACGCCGGCCGAGATGCGGCCCTCGACCATCGACGTGCCGAGCGTCCCGGCGTTGTAGTTGACGAAGCCCTCGTGCATCACGGTGGTCCCGGCCGCCAGGTGCGCGCCCAGCCGCACCCGGTCGGCGTCCGCGACCCGCACGCCCGCGGGCACGACGTAGTCGACCATCCGCGGGAACTTGTCGATGCCGTACACCGTCACCGGGGTGCCCGTCGCGGCGCGCAGGCGCAGTCGCGTGGCCTCGAAGTCCTCGACCGCGCACGGCCCGCGGTCGGTCCACACGACGTTGGGCAGCACCGCGAAGATCCCGTCGAGGTTCTGCCCGCGCGGCGCGACGAGGCGGTGCGACAGCAGGTGCAGGCGCAGGTACGCGTCGGCGGTGTCGGCGGGCGGTGCGTCGAGGTCGACGACGGTCGCCACGAGCGTGACGCGCACGCCGCGCGCCTCGTCCTCGCGCTCGCCGGCAGCGAGCCCGTCGGGTGCGTGCAGGCGCACCGACCCGGGGTCGGCGACGTCGAGGGTCGCGGGCGCGCTGCCCAGGGCGGGTGCCGGGTACCAGACGTCGAGCGTCGTGCCGGCAGCGGTGACGGTGGCCAGGCCGAGGCCCCAGGCCGTGCGGTCGGTCATGGCAGACAAGCCTACGGTGCGGACGACGCACCCGGGCGCGCGCGGGGTGCGCGTAGGGTCGGCGACGTGCCTGCCGATGACCTGCTCGACCTGTCCGCCGACGTCGTGACGCTCACCCGCGCGCTGTGCGACGTCCCGTCCGTGAGCGGCGACGAGACCCGTCTGGCGGACGCCGTCGAGGGCGCCCTGCGCGCGCACCCGCACCTCGAGGTCCTGCGCGACGGCGACACCGTCGTGGCGCGCACGCACCTGGGTCGCGCGCGTCGCGTCGTCGTCGCCGGCCACCTGGACACCGTGCCCGTCGCGGACAACCTGCCGACGCGCCTCGAGGGCGACGAGCTGTGGGGCCGCGGCACCGTCGACATGAAGGCGGGCTGCGCCGTCGCGCTGCACCTGGCCGCGACGCTGCCCGACCCGGTGCACGACGTCACGTGGGTGTTCTACGACCACGAGGAGGTCGCGTCCGACCTCAACGGGCTGGGCCGCGTCGCCGACCGGCACCCGGACTGGCTCGCGGGCGACTTCGCCGTGCTGGGCGAGCCGAGCGACGGTGGCCTCGAGGGCGGCTGCAACGGCACGCTGCGCGTCGAGGTGCGGCTGAGCGGCGTCGCGGCGCACTCGGCGCGCGCGTGGGTCGGCGTCAACGCCGTGCACGCGGCCGGCGAGGTGCTGCGCCGGCTCGAGGCGTACGAGCCCGCCACCGTCGAGGTCGAGGGACTGGCCTACCGCGAGGGCCTCAACGCCGTGCTCGTCAGCGGCGGCGTCGCCACCAACGTCATCCCCGACGCGTGCGTCGTCACCGTCAACTACCGCTTCGCGCCCTCGCGGACGGTCGACGAGGCCGTGGCCCACGTGCGCGAGCTGTTCGCCGGCTACGAGGTCGTCGTCACCGACGCCGCGGCGGGCGCCCGCCCGGGTCTGGACGCCCCCGCGGCGCAGGACTTCGCCGCCGCCGTCCTGGCCGTCACCGGCGGACGTCCGGCACCCAAGTACGGCTGGACCGACGTCGCCCGCTTCAGCGCGCTCGGCGTGCCCGCCGTGAACTTCGGCCCCGGCGACCCGCTGCTCGCGCACAAGGACGACGAGCGCGTGCCCGTCGCGCAGATCGAGCTGTGCCACCGCGCGCTGCGCGCCTGGCTCACCGGCGACGCGCCCGCGGGACCCCTGCACGCGACGGCCTGAGGGCCGCGGCGCCCGGCCGCTCAGGACGCGAGCAGGGCCTCGACGTCCTGCGGGTACGGGAACGAGCCCGGCTCGTACGCGCACAGCGGGTCCTCCCCGAAGGGGTCGCCGCTGGTCGCCCACCCGCGTGAGCGAGAGCCGCCGCAGACCCGGGAGAACTCGCACGCGCCGCACCGGCCCTGCAGCCGCGCGGGGTCCCGCAGCCCGGTGAACAGCTCGGACGTGCGGTAGGTCGTCGTCAGGGGCTGCTCGCGCACGTCGCCGGCCGTCACCGGCAGGAACCCCGAGGGGTGGACCGTGCCGACGTGCGACACGAACACGAAGCCGTGCCCGGCGTTGACGTTCACCGGCGGGCGGCGCGGTCGCACCGCCGCACCCCAGCCGAACGCGGCGGTCCGCTCGGTGAGCTCCGCGTACAGGTCCCCCAGCCCCAGGGCGGCGACGTGGTCGACCCCGCGTGCCTCGAGCACGGCCCGCTGCAGCGCGACGCGCCGGAAGTGGTGGCCCTCGGTGGTCTTCACCGGCACGTGCGGCCCCAGGTCGTACAGGTAGCTCATGACGTCCTCGGCCTCCTGCGCGCTCAGCGCGCCCAGGTCGACACCGCGGCCCACCGGCACGAGCATGAACGCGCTCCAGGTCATGGCGCCGTGCTCGCGGACCAGCGCCGCCAGGTCGGGGAGCTCGTGCACGGTCCGCCGCGACACGGTCGAGTTGACCTGCACCTTGATGCCCAGCTCGCGGGCGGCCGTCCAGGCCGCGACCGTCCGGTCGAACGTGCCGGCCACCCGGCGGAAGCCGTCGTGGACCTGCGCGGTGGCACCGTCGAGGGACAGCGACAGCGCGGTCACACCCGCCTCCTGCAGACCGCGCAGCGCGTCACGGTCCAGCCGGGGCGTGCCCGACGGCGACACGGCCACCGCGAGCCCCAGCTCCCGGCCGCGGCGCACCAGCTCGGTCAGGTCGGGCCGCTCGAAGCAGTCCCCGCCGGTGATGACGAAGATCGGCGACGGCCGGCCGAACGCGGCGACCTGCCGCATGAGGTCCGTGGCCTCGTCCGTGTCGAGCTCGCGGGGGTGGCGCCGCGGCTGCGCCTCGGCGCGACAGTGCACGCACGACAGCGCGCACGCGCGCGTCGCCTCCCAGACGACGAGCAGCGGTCGGTCCGCCGGGTCGTGGCGGACGGTGCGGACGACGGGGCCGTGCGGGCGCATGACGGCCATCACACACCGCGGCGCGGGGCACGGCACGGGACGAGCGTCCCTGGCCGACGGCCCGCCGCACCCCGACCGCCCGGTGGCGGGCCTAGGCTCCTCGCATGACCCACGACGACACGCCGGCACCGGCGCCGGAGTACCGCCAGGGCCCGGTCCTCCTGCGCCGCGACCAGATCCCCGCCACCACGTCCGACCAGAGGCTGCTCTCCACGGGCGGCGGCGCGTCGTGGCTCCACGACGACCCGTGGCGCGTCATGCGGATCCAGAGCGAGTTCGTCGAGGGCTTCGGCGCGCTCGCGGAGGTCGGCCCCGCGGTGAGCGTCTTCGGCTCGGCCCGCACCACGCCCGACGACCCGTACTACACGCTCGCCCGGGACGTCGCGCGCGGCCTGGTGGAGGCGGGGTACGCGGTCATCACCGGCGGCGGCCCCGGCATCATGGAGGCCGCGAACCGCGGCGCGGCCGAGGCCGACGGGCTGTCGATCGGCCTCGGCATCGAGCTGCCCTTCGAGCAGGGCATGAACCGGTGGGTCGACCTCGGGGTCAACTTCCGGTACTTCTTCGCCCGCAAGACGATGTTCGTCAAGTACTCCGAGGGCTTCGTCGTGCTGCCCGGCGGATTCGGCACGTTCGACGAGCTGTTCGAGGCGCTCACGCTCGTGCAGACGCACAAGGTCACGGGGTTCCCCATCGTGCTGGTCGGCGGCGACTACTGGACGGGTCTGCTGTCGTGGCTGCGCGAGACCGTGCACCCGGCGGGGATGATCGCGGCCGCGGACGTCGACCTGCTGCAGGTCGCGACGACGGCGGAGGACGCCGTCGACATCGTCGTGCGGCGCAACGTCGAGCTGCGCGCGCGGGAGCAGGCGGCCGCGCAGGCGGCCGAGCGCGATCAGCGTGCCGCCGAGGGCGATGCGCTCGCGGGCGGCGGGTGGTGACGAGCGGTCCGCTGCCGGGCGTCCCCGCCGGCGCGGTGCCGCTGCGCCTGCGCGGGCGCACGTTCGGAGTCGACCGGCCCGTCGTCATGGCCGTCGTCAACCGCACCCCCGACTCGTTCTACGCCGCCGCGCGGTACCGCGCGGACACGGTCGACGCCGCGGTCGACCGGGCCGTCGCGGACGGTGCGGACGTGCTCGACGTCGGCGGCGTGCGCGCCGGCCGCGGACCGGTCGTCGACGAGGCGGAGGAGATGGCCCGCGTGCTGCCCGTCGTCGAGCGCGTCCGTGCCCGCCACCCCGACCTGCTGGTGAGCGTCGACACGTGGCGTTCCGGCGTCGCGCGCGCCGCAGCCGACGCGGGTGCCGACCTGCTCAACGACACGTGGGCGGGGCACGACCCGGCGCTCGTCGAGGTCGCCGCGGAGCGGGGGCTCGGCGTGGTGTGCTCGCACACCGGCGGCGCGGCGCCCCGCACCGACCCGTTCCGCGTCGAGTACCCCGCGCCCGGCGGCGTCGACCCGCTCGACGGCGTGCTCGTCGACGTCGTGACCACGCTCACGGCGGCCGCGGCGCGCGCCGTCGCGCTCGGTGTGGACCCCGCGTCCGTGCTCGTCGACGCGACCCTCGACTTCGGCAAGACGACCTGGCACTCGTTGCACCTGCTGCGAAGAACCCCGCAGATCGTGCAGATCGGGCACCCTGTGCTCATGGCGATATCACGCAAGGACCTCGTCGGGGAGACCTTGGACCTCCCGCCGGACGAACGGCTCGAGGGCACGCTCGCGGCCACCGCGGTCGCGGCCTGGCTCGGCGCCCGGGTGTTCCGGGTGCACGACGTGGCCGCGACGCGGCGCACGCTCGACATGGTCGCAGCGCTGCGCGCCGAGCGGGCGCCCGTGCACGCGCTGCGGGGGATGCTGTGAGCGGCGACGGCACGCCCGGCGCGGACGTCGAGGAGGTCGTCGACGCCGCACCCGGCCCGGCGACCGACGACGTCGCCGGCGACGCGGCGACCGCCGCCCACGGGACGCGGCACGTGACCGGCGCCGCGGGCGAGCCCGCCGACCCCGACCTCGCCGCCCCCGAGCCCGCGGCGCCCGCCGGACCGGCCTGGTGGCGACGCGTCGCGGCGTGGCCGTGGTGGGTGCACGTGCTGCTGGTCTGGGCCGCGTCACGCGTGCTCGTCGCCGGCGCGTTCCTCTGGACGTCGACGGTGCAGGAGGCGACCCACTGGGCGTCCGCGAACCCGTCCTACCTGCAGTTCGTCGGGCTGTTCTACGACGCGGGCTGGTACCAGCAGATCGCCGAGGGTGCGTACCCCGCGGAGCTGCCGCGCGACGACCAGGGCCTCGTGCAGCAGAACGCGTGGGCGTTCTTCCCGTTGTTCCCCGCGCTCGTGCGCGTGGTCATGCAGCTCACGGGCGGCACGTGGGTCGTCGTCGCGCCGCTGGTCGCGACCGCCCTGGGCGGGGCCGCGATGCTGGTCGTGCACGAGTGCGTCCGGTACGGCGCACCGCGGGCCGTCGCCGCCCGGCCCGGGCTGCCGCTCGCGTCCGTCGCACTGGTCTGCGCGTTCCCGACGGCCGCCGTCCTGCAGGTCGCGTACACCGAGGCTGCCGCGCTCCTGCTGATCGCGACGTCGCTGCTGCTGCTGGTCCGACGTCAGTACGCCTGGGCGGTGCTGGCGATCCTCGCGCTCGGTCTCACGCGGGCCGTCGCGCTGCCGATGGCCGTCGTGGTCGTCGTGCACGCGGGCGCCCGGTGGTGGCGGGCCCGGCGGGGCGAGGACACCTTCGGCCCGCGCGAGGCCGCGGGGCTCGCGGGCGTCGCCGCCGCGGCCGGGCTGTCGGGTGTCGCGTGGCCGGCCATCTGCGGCTGGGTCACCGGCGTGCCGGACGGCTACCTCCAGACGCAGGAGGCGTGGCGCGGGGTGCGCGAGGTCACACCGTTCCACGGCTGGACGTACGTGCCCCAGTTCTGGCTGGGGGAGTGGGGCGTCCCGGCGATGTTCGCGGGGTTCGCGCTCGTCGCCGCGGTCCTGGTGGTGCCCGCCGCGTGGCGCCTGGGCCCGGAGCTGCACGCGTGGTCCGCCGCGTACCTGCTGTACATCGTCGCCGTCATCGAGCCGGGCTCCAGCCTTGCGCGGTTCCTGCTGCTGGCCTTCCCGCTCGCCGCCGCGACGGTGGGCGTCGTGCGGCGCCCGACCTGGGCGCGGCGGCTGTGGTTCGGCGCGATCCTCCTGCTCATGCTGGGTCTCCAGGTGCTCTGGGTGCGCCAGATGTGGGAGTTCAACCCCCACGGCGACTGGCCCCCGTGACCCGTTCGTGCTCCGGCGACCCGAACAGTGCGGGTGCCCGGTGAACTAGGATGGTCGTCGGACAACCGGCTGACCAGGAGGTTGTCGGGCCCGCCCGACGACCGTCGGCCGGTGACGCGCGACGCGAAGGAGAGGCCCCGGATGGCCGCGATGAAGCCGAGGACCGGCGACGGACCGCTCGAGGTGACCAAGGAGGGCCGTGGCATCGTCATGCGCGTCCCGCTCGAGGGCGGCGGACGGCTGGTGGTCGAGCTCAACGCGACCGAGGCCGCCGAGCTGGGCGAGGCACTGACCTCCGTCGTCGGCTGACGACCTGCGCATGACTCCCCGCTCCACCGGCGCGGCGGCCCTGCCGCCGCGCACCCCGCCCGCCGTCACGCTGCACGCGGCGAGCGTCGCCGACTCGGACCTCCTGGACGACGGGTCGGTCGACGCCGTCGCCGTGCAGGTGGCCCCGGGCCGCGACGGTGACGATGCGCTGCAGCCCCGCTCGGGCACGCCCCAGGCCGCCGCGCGGTACGGCATCGACCTGGCCGAGCTCGCGGAGCGCGCCGGTCTGACGGGTGCTGCCGGTGAGGCGTTCACCGTCCACCTGCCGCTGCCCGTCGGCTCGTCCGTCGAGCTGCCGTGGGCGGGACTGCCGCCGCGGATCGTCCTCGTGGGCGTCGGCGACGAGGGCCCGACGGCGCTGCGTCGGGCAGGTGCGGCGCTCGCGCGTGCGACGCGCGGGCTGACGCGGGTGGCCGCGACCGTGGGCGCGCAGACCCACCACGACGAGGCGGGCGCAGCGCAGGCCGCACGCGCCGTCGCCGAGGGCTACCTGCTGGCCGCCTACCGGCAGCCGCGCACGACCCGGACCCCGGACGACGAGCGGCCCGCGGAGCTCGTGCTGCTCGGTCGCGACGGTGCGGCCGTCGCAGCCGCGGTCGAGACCGCGCGGACGGGCGCCGAGGCGACCTGGCTGGTGCGGGACCTGGCGAACACGCCGTCCAGCGTGAAGGACCCCGCGTGGATGGCCGACCGCGCGCGGCGCCTCGGTTCCAGGGCCGGGCTCGACGTGCAGGTGCTCGGGCCGCGCGAGCTCGCCGCGGGCGGGTTCGGCGGCATCCTCGCCGTCGGTGCCGGCTCGGCGTCGACCCCGCGCCTCGTGCGCCTGACGTACACGCCCGCGAAGGGCGGCGGGCGGCACGTGGTGGTCGTCGGCAAGGGCATCACGTACGACACGGGCGGGCTGTCCATCAAGCCGCGCGAGGCGATGGTGCCCATGAAGACCGACATGGCGGGGTCGGCCGTGGCGCTCGCCACCGTGCTGGCCGCCGCCCGGGCCCAGGTGCCGCACCGCGTCACCGCGGTGCTCCCGCTCGCGGAGAACCACGTCGGTGCAGCCTCCTACCGGCCCGGGGACGTCGTGACGATCCACGGCGGCACGACCGTCGAGATCGCCAACACCGACGCCGAGGGGCGTCTGGTGCTCGCCGACGCGCTCGCCTGGGCCGACGCGACGCTGGAGCCCGACGTGCTCGTCGACGTCGCGACCCTCACGGGTGCCGCGACGCTCGGGCTGGGCCGTCAGCACGCCGCGCTGTACGGCACGGACGACGCGCTCGTCGCCGCGCTCACGGAGGCAGGTCGGCGCACGGGTGAGCTCGTGTGGCACATGCCGCTGGTCGCGGACTACGAGGAGGCCGTGCGCTCGTCGGTCGCCGACCTGCGCCACGTCCCCGAGGACCGCAGGATCGGGGGCGGGTCGATCACGGCCGCGCTCTTCCTGCGCCGGTTCGTCGGGCAGCGGGCCTGGGCGCACCTCGACATCGCCGGCACCGGCCGCTCGACGTCGGACAAGCACGAGGTCACCGAGGGCGCCACGGGCTACGGGGCGCGCCTGCTGCTGGAGTACCTCGCCGCGCTGGACTGAGCGCGGCTCAGCGCCGGACGGCGACCAGCAGACCCTCGCCCGCCGGCAGCAGCGCCGGGACCAGGCGGTCGTCGGCGCGCACGTGGCGGCCGACGTCGCGCACCGTCGTCGTCGCCTCGTCGCGCCGCGCCGGGTCCGCGACCCGGTCGTGCCACAGCGCGTCGTCGACCGCCAGCACGCCGCCGGGACGCAGCAGACGCACCGCCTGCTCGACGTACGCCGGGTAGTTCTCCACGTCCGCGTCGACGACGACCATGTCGTAGCCGCCGTCGGTCAGGCGCGGCAGCACGTCCATCGCGCGGCCGGAGATCGCGCGCGTCCGGGTGCTGCGCACGCCCTCCTCGGCGAAGGCCTCCTTCGCCGCACGCTGGTGCTCGAGCTCGAGGTCGATCGTCGTCAGGACGCCGTCGGCCGGCATGCCGCGCAGCAGGTACAACGAACCGACGCCGGCACCGGTACCGACCTCGACGACCGCCCGCGCCTGCGCCGCCGCCGCCAGCACGCGCAGCGCCGCCCCGGCGCCGGGCAGCACCGGGGTGCAGCCGAGGTGCGACGCGCGCTCGCGGGCCCGCAGCAGGACGTCGTCCTCCTCGAGGAACTCCTCGCAGTACACCCAGCTGGTCGCCTTGTCGGTGGAGATGACGCGCCTCCTCGTCGTCCGCCCCGGTCGGGCGTGCCTGGGCGCCAGCGTAGTCCCGCGTCCCGGACGTCCTGCGGACGTGCGGCCCGACGCCCCGCGTGCCGTCCGCCGGCACCCGGTTCCGCCCACGACGAACACGGGTCGAGGGTCGGGGCGCGACCTGGGAGACTGAGGACCCGGCAGCCGAACGAGGAGAGCCCCGAAGCAGATGAGTCCCCAGCCCACCGAGTGGCAGGCCCCGTCGTGGGAGGACATCGTCCGCGAGCACTCCGGGCGGGTCTACCGCCTGGCCTACCGGCTCACCGGCAACCGGCACGACGCCGAGGACCTCACGCAGGAGACGTTCGTCCGCGTGTTCCGGTCCCTGCACACGTACAGCCCCGGCACGTTCGAGGGCTGGCTGCACCGCATCACCACGAACCTCTTCCTCGATCTCGCGCGTCGTCGGCAGCGGGTGCGCATCGAGCCCATCGGGGACGACGCCGAGCGGTGGACGTCGTCCGACCTGCTCGCGACCCCCGAGCGCGCGTTCGAGTCCACCCACCTCGACCACGACGTGCAGCGCGCGCTCGACGAGCTGCCGCCCGAGTACCGTGCCGCCGTCGTGCTGTGCGACATCGAGGGGCTCTCGTACGAGGAGATCGCCGTCACGCTCGGGATCAAGCTCGGCACCGTGCGTTCCCGCATCCACCGGGCGCGTGCCCGGCTGCGCGTGGCCCTCGAGCACCGGCGCCCGTTCGACGGCGCCGACCTCGACGTGGCCGCGGCCGACCCGGCGGACGTGCCCGGATGATGCACCTCGGGTCGCGGATCAGCGCGCTCGTCGACGGGGAGCTCGACCCCGCCGCCACCGAGCGTGCGCTCGCGCACGTCGCCTGCTGCCCTGCCTGCGCGCGTGAGCTCGCGGCCGCCCGCGCCGCGCGCCGCGCGCTCGCCGCGGCGGAGCCGGTCGAGCCCACCGACGACCTCACCGCGCGCCTGCTCTCGCTCTCCTCGCAGGTGCCACCGGTGCCGCCGGCCCCGCGCGACCCCTTCGCCGTCGGGGCCGGGGCGTCGCTGCCGTTCGCCGCGACCCACGCGCTGCGCGGGGACGTGGTCGCGCGCCGCACGCCCGCACGGCTCGTCGTCGGCTCGGTCGCCGGCCTGGGCGCGGTGGCCGCCGCGCTCTTCGTGCTCGGCGAGCGGCCGGTCGTGACGCCGTCGAGCCACCCGGCCGCCGCGCTCGGGCTGCTCGCGCACGCGTCGGTGCCCCCCTCGCACGACGAGGTGCCCGTCGACGACGCGACGGTCGCGTGGCTGCGCGGACACGGCTGGACCTTCCCCCGCGAGCTGCCGGCCGGCTGGCACGTCGGCTCGCTGAGCTGGTCGCCGGCGGACGGCGCGCGCGTGCTCGAGGTGGACGTCACCGGCCCGTCGGGCACGTACGTCGTCACCGAGCAGCAGGGCCGGCTCGACACGGACGCCATCGAGGGGGCGCCCGTGCGCGAGGTCGGGGGGCGGCAGGTGTACGTCCTGTCCGTCGAGCCGTGGCAGGTGGCATGGCAGTCCGGCTCGACCGTGGTGCAGGTCGTCGCCTCGCAGGACGAGGGTGAGATCGACGAGCTCGTCGCGGCGTTCCCGTCCGCGGGGTACGACGACACCGTCACCGGCCGGATCGGTCGGGGCTGGCAGACCGTCTCCGCCGTGTGGGAGCGCCCGTGAGCGACGAGGGCCAGGTGCCCGCGGGCGGCGTCGCGCAACCGGAGCGGGCCACCGAGCACCCGGAGCCGCCGGTCCCGGCGCCGCAGGTACCCGCGCCGCCGCCGGTCGCGCCCTTCGCCGCGCCCTCGTCCTACCGGCGCGCGTCGGGTGGCACGACCGCGGCACCGTCGCCCGCCACGCCGCCCGGGTCGTCCCTGCCGCCGCCGCTCGCGCCGTCGGGTGCGCCCGGCGGTCCCTGGGCGCCCGCCCCGTCCAGCGCGCTCCCGCCCCAACTCGGCGCCGGGGCCGCCCGGTCGCACGGGGTCTCAGGAGGTGCGGCGCAGGGCCTGCCGGCGTTCGCGCCCGCCCCTGCCGCGGCTCCGCGGCGGCGGCGCCGCACGCCGTCGGTCGCATGGGTCGTGCCACTGGTCCTGCTGTCGCTCGCGGCGGGCTACCTGGGTGGTCTGCTCGGCGCGCGCCACCAGACCGGCGACGCCCGCCTCGTCGACGCGGGCCTGCCCGTCGTGCCGGCGCCCGCGGCGCAGCCGGACCGCGCCCCGGAGTCGATCGCGGGCATCGCCGCCGGCGTCCTGCCGAGCGTGGTGTCGCTCGCGGTGACGACGGCCGACGGCGGCGCCACCGGGTCGGGCTTCGTGCTCCGGCAGGACGGGTACGTGCTGACCAACAACCACGTCGTCCAGGGTGCCGAGGGCGGCACCCTCGTCGTGCAGCTCTCCGACGGCAGCGAGCTGCCCGGCACCGTCGTGGGTGCGACCGCCGACTACGACCTCGCGGTCGTGAAGGTCGACGCCACCGGGCTGACGCCGCTCGCGCTCGGCGACTCGGACGCCGTCGTCGTCGGTGACCCGGTGGTCGCGATCGGCGCGCCCCTGGGCCTGGTCGGCACGGTGACGACGGGTATCGTCAGCGCGCTCAACCGCCCCGTCGTCGCCGGTGCCTCCGAGACGGAGCAGGCCTTCATCAACGCCATCCAGACCGACGCGGCGATCAACCCGGGGAACTCCGGCGGCCCGCTCGTCAACGCGCGCGGCGAGGTCGTGGGCATCAACTCGGCGATCGCGCAGCTGCCCGGGCGCGTGACGGACATGGGGAGCATCGGCCTCGGCTTCGCGATCCCGTCGAACCAGGCGCGGCGCACCGCCGAGCAGCTCATCGAGACCGGCCGGGCCACCTACCCCGTCATCGGCGTGACCCTCGACCCGGCGTACTCCGGCGAGGGTGTGCAGGTCTTCGCGCAGGACCCGCGCGACGGTGTCGCCGTCCGCGAGGACGGCCCGGCCGACCGTGCGGGCATCCGCCGGGGCGACGTGATCCTCGCGATCGACGGCCGCCCGGTGACGGAGTCGGAGGAGCTCATCGTCGCGATCCGCGCCCGTCAGGTCGGCGACACGGTGGTGCTGCGCGTGCGGACCGGGGAGGAGGAGCGTGAGGTGCGCGTGCGCCTGGAGGCGTCGGAGTGAGGCCCCGGTCGTGACCCGCGTCGCGGTAGCCTGAGCGGGTGTTCGGGATCAACGGCGGCGAGCTCCTCGTGCTGCTGCTGGTCGCGGCCGTCGTCGTCGGACCCGAGCGGCTGCCCACGTACGCGGAGCAGCTCGCAGGGTGGGTGCGCCGCCTGCGCGACCTCGCCCGGGACGCCCGGGAGCGGGTCGGCGCCGAGCTCGGCGAGGACAGCGTGGACTGGGAGGCGCTCGACCCGCGCCGCTACGACCCACGCCGTATCGTGCGGGACGCGCTGCTCGACGAACCACCGCCACGGACGCCGTCGCGGCCCGCGGTCCCACGGCCCGGTCGCGCCCGGTCGGCCGCCGCAGCGGGGACGTCGGCCGCCGCTGCCGTGGTCACGACCCCGGCACCGTTCGACGACGAGGCGACCTGATCCGGGACGTCCGTCCAGCAGCACCCGACCCGCACGACCCCGGCCCCCCGGCCGACCACCTCAGGAGGCCCGCGCACATGACCCAGGTGCTGTCCACGACGCAGCCCGCCACCTCGCCGACGGCGGGCGGGCGCATCTTCTCGGGCATGCAGCCGACGTCGGACTCGCTCCAGCTCGGCAACTACCTGGGTGCGCTGACCCAGTGGGTCGCGCTGCAGGACACCCACGACGCCATCTACTGCGTGGTCGACCTGCACGCCCTCACCGTCGGCCCCGACCCGAAGGTGCTGCGCGAGCGCACGCGCCGCACGGCGGCGCAGTACCTGGCCGCCGGGGTGGACCCCGCGCGCTCGATCCTGTTCGTCCAGTCGCACGTGCCCGAGCACGCCGAGCTCGCCTGGATCCTGTCCTGCCTCACCGGCTTCGGCGAGGCGGGCCGCATGACGCAGTTCAAGGACAAGTCCGCCAAGCAGGGCTCGGACGGCACGACCGTCGGGCTCTTCACCTACCCGGTGCTCATGGCAGCCGACATCCTGCTGTACGACACGGCGCTGGTGCCCGTGGGGGAGGACCAGCGCCAGCACCTCGAGCTCTCCCGTGACCTCGCCCAGCGGCTCAACTCGCGGTTCGGCCCGGGCACGGTCGTCGTGCCCGAGCCGTACATCGTGTCCGCGACGGCCAAGATCTACGACCTGCAGGACCCGACGTCGAAGATGAGCAAGTCGGCCGAGAGCCCCAACGGGCTCATCGAGCTGCTCGACGACCCGAAGGTCGTCGCCAAGCGCATCCGCTCGGCGGTGACGGACGCGGAGCGCGAGATCCGCTACGACCCCGCCGCCAAGCCCGGCGTCTCGAACCTCCTGACGATCTTCGCCGCGCTGTCGGGTCGGTCGATCCCGTCGCTCGAGTCCGACTACGCCGGCAAGGGCTACGGCGACCTGAAGAAGGACCTCGCGGACGTCGTCGTCGACTTCCTCACCCCGTTCCAGGAGCGGGTGCGCCACTACATGTCCGACCCGTCGGCGCTCGACGACGTCCTCGCGGCGGGCGCCCAGCGCGCGCGCGAGCTCGCCACGCCCACGCTCGAGCGCGTCTACGACCGCTCCGGCCTGCTCCCGCGGCGTCGGGCGTGAGGCTGCCCCTGGCGGGCGACGGCCAGAGCATCGTCGGTGTCGCGATCACCGTCCCCGAGCCGTTCTGCGGCGAGCTGCACGACGCGCGCCTGCGCCTGGGCGACCCCGAGGCGCGCAACGTCGTGCCGCACGTGACGCTCGTCGGACCCACGCCGGTCGACGACGACCTGCTCGACGAGCTCGACACGCACCTCGCGCGGACCGTCGCGGGCCACCGTCCGTTCCACGTGCGGCTGCACGGGACCCGCACGTTCCGGCCGGTCTCACCGGTCGTGTTCGTCGCGCTGGCGGAGGGCGGTGAGCAGTGCGCCGCGCTGGAGTCGTCGCTGCGGGCGGGGCCCCTGCAGGTCCCGGCGCACTTCCCGTACCACCCGCACGTCACCATCGCGCACGACGTGGACGACGCCTCGCTCGACCTCGCCGAGAAGGACATGGCGCAGTACGAGGCGGAGTTCGACGTCACGCACGTCCACCGGTTCGTCCACGACGGCACGGCGTGGCGTCCGGCCCGGAGCTTCGTGCTCGGTGCCGTGGGTGCGCTCGCGGATGCCGGGCCGCAGGAGCGGCCGTAGGTTCGACGGCATGGAGCCGTCTCCCGACCGCCACGAGCCGAGCACCGCGGGGCCCGCTGCCGGCGAGGGCGCGGCGTACGTGCGCGCGTCCGGGCAGGCGCCCGACCCGGTCGAGCAGCACCGCTGGACGCCGGGCGGCGCGGGGCTCGTCGAGCGGTTCCGGGCGCTGCTGGCCTGGTGGCAGGCCACCCGCGTGGCACGCGCCAACGCGCGCTTCGGGCAGGCGGGCGGCGGACTGCTCACCGGCGGCATCGCCTACACGTCCCTGTTCTCCGTCTTCGCCGGCCTGACCATCGGCTACACCGCGTTCATGGCGGTCCTCGGCAACAACGCCGAGCTGCGCGAGACGGTCCTGCTGACGATCTCGGAGGCGTTGCCGGGGATCATCGACACCGGTGACGGCACGGGGCTGCTCGAGCCCGACGAGCTCGTCATGACGGCGGGGCTGAGCGTCGCGGGCGTGGTCGCGTTCGGCGTGCTGCTCTTCAGTGCGATCTCCGCGACGTCGGCGCTGCGCACGGCCGTGCGTGCGATGTTCGGGGCGCACGACGCGGTGACCATCGTCGCGGGGAAGCTGCGCGAGCTCGGCGGGTTCGTCGGCATCGCGCTCGCGGTGCTGCTGTCGGCGGTGCTCGGGATCGTCGTCACGACGGCCGCCGACTGGCTGCTGGGGGCGCTGGGAATCTCGGACGGGTCGGGGGTCGTGCTGCGCGTGGTCGGGATCGTGGTGGCCTTCGTCGTCGACGCGCTCGTGTTCGTCATGGTCGTGCGCGTCCTCGCCGGCCAGGCGCCACCGCGACGGGACCTGCTGCACGGCGCCGGCATCGCCGCCGCCGGGCTCGGGGTGGTACGTGTCCTGGGCACGTCCGTCGTCGCGGGGTCCGTGCAGGCCAACCCGGTGCTCGCGTCGTTCGCTCTCGTCGTCGTGCTCCTGCTGTGGATCAACCTCATCGCGCGCATCGTCCTGCTCGCCGCCGCCTGGACGGCGAACCCACCCGCTTCCCCGGACGCCGTCCCGGACGACGACGGACCACGTGGGGGGTGACGGGATCGCTCTCTCGCGGGGTCGGCGTGTCGCACGACGAGACCCCCCGGGGCCCGCGAGACGTCGATCCAGCCCGTCGCCGGCGGTGTCAGAGATCCGCGAGAGCCGCCAGGAGGTCCGGGAGGCGGGTGCGGTAGGCGGCGAGCTGGGCGCGGGTGCGGGCCGGCTCACCGACGCGCAGCAGGTTGAGCATGCCCGGGTCGCCGGCCGCCTGGCCGGCGGCGATGCGGTCGGTGGCGGACGCCATGCGCGTGACGACGTGCTGTGCGACGTCGACGGCCGTGGGCGTCGGCAGCCCCAGCGTCGCGGCCTGGCGCGCGTAGGCGCCGACGAGCAGCGTCAGTCGCCGCGCGCCCTCGTGCACGCCCGGGTCCTCGTAGCACGGCACGCCGCTCCAGGCGAGCATCGCGAGGTCGTCGAGCGGGACACCGGGCCCGGCGACGTCCCAGTCGACCACCCCGACGACCTCGTCGGCGCCCGCCTGCGCGACGAGCATGTTGTACATCGTCGCGTCGTGGTGGCAGACGATCTCGCCGGGGGCGAGATCGCGCTCGACGAACCGCCAGCGCACGGGACCCGGCCGGTGGTCCGCGACGGCGGCGTGGTAGCGCGCGACCCACGCAGCGCCCGAGGCCAGGCGCGCGTCGGTGACCTCGGCGAGGTCGACGACCACGCCGGGCAGGAACGAGAGCACCTCACGCCCCTGCGCGTCGACGCCCCACGGCTCCGGCACCCCGTCCAGCCCGCGTGCGCGGACGTGCCGCAGCAGCGCGTGCACAGCCGGCGTCCACGGGCCGGCCGGACGGCGGACCGTGCCGCCGACCCGGACCGCGCCGCCGACGTTGCCGCCCGGGAGCACCTCCTCCGGGGCGCCGTCCTGCGGCTCGTCGTAGCGGGGCAGGGCGGCGAGCGCGTCGTACGGGAGCACACGACATGATGACAAGCGGACGGGCGTCCTCCCAGGTGATTCCGCCAGGACGCCCGTCGAGAGCGTGCAGGTCTCAGAAGGCCCGGGTGATCATGGCCCTCTTGACCTCCTGGATCGCCTTCGTCACCTCGATGCCACGCGGGCACGCCTCGGTGCAGTTGAAGGTCGTGCGGCAGCGCCACACGCCCTCCTTGTCGTTGAGGATCTCCAGGCGCTGCGAGCCGCCCTCGTCGCGGCTGTCGAAGATGAACCGGTGCGCGTTGACGATGGCGGCGGGGCCGAAGTACTGCCCGTCGGTCCAGAACACGGGGCACGACGACGTGCACGCGGCGCACAGGATGCACTTCGTGGTGTCGTCGAAGCGCTCGCGCTGCTGCGGGGACTGCAGGCGCTCCTTGGTCGGCTCCGTGCCCGTCGTGATGAGGAAGGGCATGATCTCGCGGTAGGAGGCGAAGAACGGCTCCATGTCGACCACGAGGTCCTTCACCACGGGCAGGCCCTTGATGGGCTCCACGGTGATGGGCTTCGACGGGTCGAGGTCCTTGAGCAGCGTCTTGCACGCGAGCCGGTTGCGGCCGTTGATGCGCATCGCGTCGGACCCGCAGATGCCGTGCGCGCACGACCGCCGGAAGGTCAGCGAGCCGTCCTGCTCCCACTTGATCTTGTGCAGCGCGTCGAGGACGCGGTCCGTGCCGTGCACGTCGACCGTGAACTCGTCCCAGCGCGGTTCGGCGACGAACGCCTCGCCGAACGCGGGCAGGTCCTCGTCGGCCGGCAGGAACCGGCGGATCTTGAGCGTGACCTGGAAGGACGGCACGGCGCCGACCTCGGGGGCGGGGTTCTCCACGGTGGCGGTCATCAGTACTTGCGCTCCATCGGCTGGTAGCGGGTGACGGTCACGGGCTTGGCACCCAGGACCACCTGGTAGCCGTCGAAGGTCTCGGCCCGGGAGAACGCGCCGTCGCCTCCGGTGACGCCGGCGGCGCCCTCGGCGACGGGGCGGCGGTACGCCATCGTGTGCTGCATGAACCTCGCGTCGTCACGGTCGGGGAAGTCCTCGCGGAAGTGGCCGCCGCGGGACTCCTCGCGGTTGAGAGCCCCGACGACGACGGTCTCGGCGATGTCGAGCAGGAAGCCCAGCTCGACGGCCTCGAGGAGGTCGGTGTTGAACGTGCGGCTCTTGTCCTGCACCGAGACCCGCTCGAACCGCGCGCGCAGCTCCTTGAGGTCGGCCAGCGCCTGCGTCAGCGAGTCGGCGGTGCGGAAGACCTGGGCGTTGGCGTCCATGGTCTCCTGCAGCGCCCGGCGGATGTCCGCGACGCGCTCGCCGTCGGGGCGCGTCCGGATCTGCTCGAGACCGGCCTCGACGCGCTCGGCCGGGCTGTCGGGCAGCTCGACGAACGACGCGCCCGCCGCGTACGCGGCGGCGGCCCTGCCGGCGCGCTTGCCGAACACGTTGATGTCGAGCAGCGAGTTGGTGCCCAGGCGGTTGGACCCGTGGACCGACACGCACGCGACCTCGCCGGCCGCGTACAGCCCCTTGATGACGTCGGTCGCGTTGCGCAGGACCTCGCCCTCGATGTTGGTGGGGATGCCGCCCATGGCGTAGTGCGCGGTGGGGTAGACGGGCACGGGCTCGGTGTACGGCTCGATGCCCAGGTACGTGCGCGCGAACTCGGTGATGTCCGGGAGCTTGGCGTCGATGTGGGCGGGCTCGAGGTGCGTGAGGTCGAGCAGCACGTAGTCCTTGTTCGGACCGGCGCCGCGGCCCTCGCGGACCTCGTTGGCCATGGACCGGGCGACGATGTCGCGCGGTGCGAGGTCCTTGATGGTGGGGGCGTAGCGCTCCATGAAGCGCTCGCCCTCGGAGTTGCGCAGGATGCCGCCCTCGCCGCGGGCGGCCTCCGAGAGCAGGATGCCGAGTCCCGCGAGGCCCGTCGGGTGGAACTGGAAGAACTCCATGTCCTCCAGCGGGATGCCGCGGCGGTACGCCAGCGCCATGCCGTCACCGGTCAGCGTGTGGGCGTTCGACGTGGTCTTGAAGATCTTGCCCGCGCCGCCCGTGGCGAACACGACGGCCTTGGCCTGGAAGACGTGGATCTCGCCCGTGGCCAGCTCGTACGCCACGACGCCCGAGGCGTTGACCTCGGCGCCCTCCGCGACGTCGCCGGCGGCGAGGTCGTGGTCCACCAGCAGGTCGAGCACGTAGAACTCGTTGAAGAACTCGACGTCGTTCTTGACGCACTGCTGGTACAGCGTCTGCAGGATCATGTGGCCCGTGCGGTCCGCCGCGTAGCACGAGCGGCGCACGGCGGCCTCGCCGTGGTTGCGGGTGTGCCCGCCGAAGCGGCGCTGGTCGATCCGGCCCTCGGGCGTGCGGTTGAACGGCAGGCCCATCTTCTCCAGGTCGAGCACCGCGTCGATGGCCTCCTTGGCCATGACCTCGGCGGCGTCCTGGTCGACCAGGTAGTCACCGCCCTTGACGGTGTCGAACGTGTGCCACTCCCAGTTGTCCTCCTCGACGTTCGCGAGGGCGGCGCACATGCCGCCCTGCGCCGCACCGGTGTGGGAGCGCGTGGGGTAGAGCTTGGAGATGACGGCCGTGCGCACGCGCGTCGAGGACTCGAGCGCGGCACGCATCCCTGCGCCGCCCGCGCCGACGATGACGACGTCGTACTGGTGGGTCTGCATCGGCTGGAGTGCCTTCCTTGCTGGGGCGTCGCGGGTGGGTCAGGCCGTGCAGAAGGACGGCAGCAGGTCGGCCGGGCTGTTCGGCGGGCACGGGTCGAACGTGAAGATCACGAGCGTGCCGAGCACGATGACGAGCGTGGTGGCGACGTACAGCGCGAGCTTGAGCACCAGACGCGTGGTGTCCTTCTCGGCGTAGTCGTTGATGATCGTCCGCACGCCGTTGGTGCCGTGCAGCATCGCGAGCCACAGCATCAGCAGGTCCCAGACCTGCCAGAACGGCGACGCCCACTTGCCCGCGACGAAGCCGAAGTCGATCGCGCTGATGCCCTCGCCGACCATGAGGTTGACGAACAGGTGGCCGAAGATCAGCACGACCAGGACGACGCCCGACCCGCGCATGAACATCCAGCCGTACAGCTCGAAGTTGCCGCGCGTGGTGCGGCGCGACGGGCCCGGGCGCGAGGCGCGCGGGGCCTTGGGATCGGCGATGGCGCTCATCAGTGGCCCCCGAAGACGTTCATGAGGTGACGCGGCAGGAACCCGGCCATCGTCACGACGACGAGCACGAGCACGACCCAGAGCATCTGCCGCTGGTACTTGGGCCCCTTCGCCCAGAAGTCGACGAGGATCAGGCGGATCCCGTTGAACGCGTGGAACACGATGGCGAGCACGAGGCCGGCCTCGCCCAGGCCCATGACCGGGTTCTTGTACGTGCCGATCACGTCGTTGTACGCCTCGGGCGAGACCCGGACGAGCGCGGTGTCGAGCACGTGCACGAGCAGGAAGAAGAAGATCGCGAAGCCGGTGATGCGGTGCGCGACCCACGACCACATGCCTTCGCGCCCGCGGTAGAGCGTTCCGGCCGGCCGCGATGGCGCGGTGGGCGCTGAGGACACGGTGGGGCCTCCCAAAGGGCGAGTTCGCGTGCGGACGGCGATGTCCTGGACGTCCCGCCACTCTAGTGACACGTCACCGGAGGGCGGGGCGCCGCGGCGCCCTCAGCATCGCCCGGGGCGGTCATTGTGATCAACCGCACAGTGCAGGGGGCGGTGACAGGACCTCCGGCCCAGGTGTCCTGGCCAGGTGCGGTGTCCGCCGCCGGGACGTGCCTCGTGTGTCGTGGCCTGCCACTACGGTGGGCGCATGCCGGACTCGACCATCGCCGACTTCCACGCCGTCGTCCCCGCGGGAGGCGCCGGTACCCGGCTGTGGCCGCTGTCGCGGTCCGGGTACCCGAAGTTCCTCCTCGACCTGACCGGCTCGGGCCGGACGCTGCTGCAGGGCACCGTCGACCGGCTCCTGCCGCTGACGGGTCCCGGCAACGTCCTGGTCGTCACCGGGGCGCGGCACGCCGACGCGGTCGTGCGCCAGCTGCCCGAGCTCGGGGTCGACCGCGTGCTCGCGGAGCCGAGCCCGCGCGACTCGATGGCCGCCATCGGGCTGGCCGCCGCGGTCCTGGCGGAGCGGCACGGTCCCGACGTCGTCCTCGGCTCGTTCGCCGCGGACCACGTCATCACGGGCCTGCCCGAGTTCGAGGCGACGATCCGCGAGGCGGTCGCGGCGGCCCGGACCGGCGCTGTGGTCACCGTCGGCATCCGTGCGACCGAGCCGTCCACCGCGTTCGGCTACGTCCGCGGCGGTGCGCCGCTCGACGCCCCGGGAGCGCCGCACGCCCTGCGCGTCGTGGGGTTCACGGAGAAGCCCGACGCCGCCACCGCTGCGCAGTACCTCGCGACGGGCGAGTACAGCTGGAACGCGGGCATGTTCGTGGTCCGGGCCGGTGTGCTGCTCGACCACCTCGCGGCGCAGCTCCCGGCGCTGCACGACGGCCTGCGCCGCATCGCGGCCGCCTGGGACACCGACGAGCGCGACGCACGGCTCGCGGACACCTGGCCCGGGCTGACGAAGATCGCCATCGACCACGCGATCGCCGAGCCCGTCGCGGCGGCCGGCGGCGTCGCCGTCGTGCCCGGCACGTTCGGGTGGGACGACATCGGCGACTTCGCGTCGCTGGGCACGCTGCTCGCGGCCGGCGGTGACGGAGTCGCGACGCTCGGCGACGCGGACCTCGTGCTGCGCGTCGACGCCGACGGGGCGGTGGTGGCCACGGGCGGGCGCACGGTGAGCGTCGTGGGGGTGCCGGACGCGGTCGTCGTCGACACCCCCGACGCGGTGCTCGTCACGACGCGCGCCCACGCCCAGCAGGTCAAGCAGGCGGTCGACGCCTGGCGCGACCGCGGGCGCGACGACCTGCTCTGAGCGGGGGTGAGCGGCGCGACCGCGGTCGCGCCGTGGACGCCCGCGGGCGGCGGCGGGCGGCGGCGATACCCTCGGAGGATGCCTGCGCCTGCGTCCGACCAGCTGTCCGTGCCCGTCAGCGCGCACGACGTGCCGCCGCTGCGCACGCTCGCGCCGGAGCCGGCCAACCCGGTGGCGCGGCAGCTCGCCGCCACGCTGGGCGAGCTGCGCGCCGAGCTCGTCGAGATCCGCCGCGACCTGCACGCGCACCCCGAGCTCGCCCGTACCGAGGAGCGCACGACGCGCGTCGTCGCGGACCGGCTGCGGGCGGCCGGGCTCACGCCGCACCTGCTGACGGGCTCGGGCCTGTGGTGCGACATCGGCCCCTCGGTGGCGGCGTCCGGCGTCCGGCGCGTGGCGCTGCGCGCGGACCTCGACGGGCTGCCCGTGCCCGACACGTGCGGCCTGCCGTGGGCGTCGACGCACAAGGGCGTGGTGCACGCCTGCGGGCACGACGTCCACACGACGGCCGTGCTGGGCGCCGGCCTGGCGCTCGCGCGGCTCGCGGACGCCGGTGGCCTGGAGACGGGCGTGCGGCTCCTGTTCCAGCCGGCGGAGGAGGTGCAGCCCGGCGGGTCCATCGACGTCATCAACGAGGGCGGCCTGGACGGGGTCGGCGAGATCTTCTCCGTGCACTGCGACCCCAAGCTCGACGTCGGCCTCGTGGGCACGCGCATCGGGCCGATCACGTCCGCGTCGGACGAGGTGACGGTCACCGTCACCGGACGCGGCGGTCACACGTCGCGCCCGCACCTGACGGGCGACGTCGTCTTCGCCCTCGGCCAGGTCGTCACGCAGGTGCCCGCGGTCCTGGGCCGGCGGCTCGACCCGCGCTCCGGCGTCAACCTCACGTGGGGCGCGGTCCACGCGGGCACGGTCCACAACGCCATCCCCGGCACCGGCACGGTCATGGGCACGCTGCGGTGCCTCGACGTGCGGGCGTGGGAGCGCGCGTCGGCGGTGTTCGAGCAGGCGGTGCACGACGTCGTCCACCCCCTGGGCGTCGAGGTCGAGGTGAAGCACCAGCGGGGCGTGCCGCCCGTGGAGAACCGTGCCGAGAGCACGGGGCTGCTGGAGGAGGCGGCGCACGACGTGCTCGGGCCGGACGCGGTGCGGCTGACCGAGCAGTCGCTCGGCGGCGAGGACTTCGCGTGGTACCTGCAGAAGGTGCCCGGGGCGATGGCCCGGCTCGGCACGCGCACGCCCGGGGGGCACACGTACGACATCCACCAGGGCGACCTGCGGGTCGACGAGCGCGCGATCGAGGCGGGCGCGCTGCTCCTCGCGCGCACCGCGTACCTGGCGGGCCGGCGCGCGCGCGTCTGAAACGTCCGTCTCGGGACACGGACACCGCGACCGAGGGACGGGACCAGGTTGCGTTTTCATCACGGAACCTGCGGGGATACTCGCCGGTAACAGCCTGGTGACCTCGTGGTGCCTAGGGTCGAGGTGATCAGGCCGACCGGTCCGGCAGGCCTGCGGCAGCGCGACGTGGCGCCGCCGGCAGGAGCCGGACGCCCGAGCGGCGGGACGAGCAGAAGCAGGAGACCTGTCGTGAAGAAGATCATTCGAGTGGCCGCACTGGGTGGGGCGGTGGCGCTCGCGCTCGCCGCGTGCGGCAGCGCGCCCGAGGAGTCGGGCGAGCCGGCGGGCGGCAGCACGGAGGCGGCCGGGTCCGACTTCAAGGGCTGCATCGTGTCGGACGCCGGTGGCTTCGACGACAAGAGCTTCAACCAGCTGAGCTACGAGGGCACCAAGGAGGCGACCGAGGAGCTCGGCGCCCAGTTCGCCGAGGTGCAGTCCGACTCCGAGGCCGACTTCGCGACGAACCTCGAGAGCCTCGTCGCCGAGAGCTGCGACGCGATCGTCTCGGTCGGCTTCGCGCTGTCCGCCGCGACGGTCGAGGCGGCCACCGCCAACCCCGACATCGACTTCATCCTGGTCGACGACGCCGCGGACAACGACTTCGACGGCAACAAGGACGCCGAGAACATCAAGCCGCTGCTCTACGACACGGCGCAGGCCGCGTTCCTCGCC
Source organism: Cellulomonas flavigena DSM 20109 (assembly GCF_000092865.1). GTDB lineage: Bacteria > Actinomycetota > Actinomycetes > Actinomycetales > Cellulomonadaceae > Cellulomonas > Cellulomonas flavigena. The sequence continues at coordinate 1,129,909 of NC_014151.1, forward strand.
GGCTACCTCTCCGCGGGCTACTCCGCGGGCGTCGGCGGCAACAAGGTCGGCACCTTCGGCGGGCAGCCCTACCCGACCGTCACGATCTTCATGGACGGCTTCAAGCAGGGCGTCGAGCACTACAACACGGTCAAGGGTGCGAACGTCCAGGTGGTCGGCTACCAGGGTGGCGACCAGGGCTCCTTCACCGGTGGCTTCGAGGCCAACGACACCGCCAAGCAGGTCGCGGCGGGCATCATCGACCAGGGCGTGGACGTGATCCTTCCCGTCGGCGGCCCGATCTACCAGTCGGCCATGGACGCGATCGCGGACTCGGGCCGTGAGGTCGCCCTCGTGGGCGTCGACGCGGACATCTACGAGACCGACCCGTCGACCCAGGACCTCGTCCTCACGTCGATCCTCAAGAACATGAAGCTGTCGACCTTCGAGGCCGTCACCGCGTCGGGCAACGACTCGTTCGACCCCGAGGCGTACGTCGGCACGCTCGAGAACGAGGGCGTCGGCATCGCCGACCTGCACAACTTCGAGTCGAAGGTCGACGCGGCGCTCGTCACGGAGGTCGACGAGCTCAAGCAGCAGATCATCGACGGCGACGTCACGGTCACCTCGTACCTCGCCGAGTGACCCCCCACCCGCACGCCTGACGTGCGACGACGCCCCGGACGGCCCCGTGCGGTCCGTCCGGGGCGTCCGCGTGCGACGATCGGACCGTCGCACGCCGCAACCTCTCGTCGACACCGAGGACTGACCGATGAAGCTCGAGCTCCGCGGCATCACGAAGCGCTTCGGCGCACTGGTCGCCAACGACCACATCGACCTGACGGTCGAGCCGGGGGAGATCCACTGCCTGCTGGGCGAGAACGGTGCCGGCAAGTCGACGCTGATGAACGTCCTGTACGGCCTCTACCAGGCGGACGAGGGCGAGATCCTCCTCGACGGCCAGGTCCAGCGCTTCGCCGGGCCGGGGGACGCGATGGCCGCGGGCATCGGCATGGTGCACCAGCACTTCATGCTCGTCCCGGTGTTCACCGTCGCGGAGAACGTCATGCTCGGGCACGAGCAGACGCGAGCGGGCGGCCGTCTGGACCTCGACGCGGCCCGCCGCCAGGTCCGCGAGATCGCCGACCGCTTCGGCTTCCACGTCGACCCCGACGCGGTCGTCGAGGACCTCGCCGTGGGGGTCCAGCAGCGCGTGGAGATCATCAAGGCGCTGTCGCGCGACGCGCGGGTGCTCGTGTTCGACGAGCCGACCGCCGTCCTGACGCCGCAGGAGACCGACGAGCTCATGACGATCATGCGCCAGCTCAAGGCCGGTGGCGCCGCGATCGTCTTCATCACCCACAAGCTGCGCGAGGTGCGCGAGGTCGCCGACCGGATCACGGTCGTGCGGCGCGGCAGGATCGTCGGTGAGGCGGCGCCCGACGCGACCGACGCCGAGCTGGCCTCGCTCATGGTCGGGCGCCCCGTCGAGCTGGTGGTGCACAAGGACCCGCCCCAGCCGGGCAGCGGCGGCCTGCGGGTCGACCACCTGCAGGTCACCGACGCGCGCGGCACCGTGCTCGTGGACGACGTGACCTTCGAGGTGCCCGGCGGCGAGATCCTCGTGGTCGCCGGTGTGCAGGGCAACGGCCAGACCGAGCTCGCCGAGGCCCTCGCCGGGCTGCAGGACCACGTGACCGGCAGCATCGAGCTCGACGGCACCGAGCTCGTGGGCCGGTCCGTGCGCCAGGTGCTCGACGCGGGCGTCGGGTACGTGCCGGAGGACCGCACGGAGGACGGGCTCGTCCGCGGCTTCACCGTCGCGGAGAACCTCGTCCTCGACCGCGTCGACGGCCCGCCGTTCGTCCGCGGCGGTGCGCTGCAGCTGCGCGAGCGCGACCGGTTCGCGCGCGAGAAGGTCGCCGAGTACGACGTGCGCACGCAGGGCATCGACGAGCCCGTCGGCCGGCTGTCGGGCGGCAACCAGCAGAAGGTGGTCGTCGCCCGTGAGCTCTCGCGCGACCTGCGCCTGCTCGTCGCCGCCCAGCCGACGCGCGGCGTCGACGTCGGGTCGATCGAGTTCATCCACAAGCGCGTCGTCGAGACGCGCGACGCCGGTGTCCCGGTCGTCGTGGTCGCCACCGAGCTCGACGAGGCCGTGGCGCTCGCCGACCGCATCCTCGTGATGTACCGCGGACGCGTCGTCGGCATCGTGCCGTCCGACACCCCCCGCGACGTCCTCGGCCTCATGATGGCCGGCGTCGCTCCGACCGAGGGAGAGGTCGCGTGAGCGAGACCAGGCAGCCCGCGCCGGACGGCGGCGGCACCGCCCCCGAGCCGGACGCGGCGGCGGACGTCGTCACCCAGGACACCGTCGCACCGGACGCCGAGGGCGCCGCGGCCGACGCGGGTGCTGGCGACCCGCAGCAGGCTTACCGGTGGCGCGAGGCGCTCGTCCGCGTCACCTCGGGCGGGTGGGCCGTGTCGCTGGGCGCGGTCGTGCTCGCCGTGCTGGCCGGGTCCGTGATGATGATCGCCTTCACCGACGAGGGCGTGCAGCAGGCGTCGGGCTACTTCTTCGCGCGTCCCGGTGACACCTTCGCCGCGATCGGGCAGGCGGTCGGCGGCGCGTACGCGGCGCTGTTCCGCGGCGCGGTCTACAACTACACCGCCGACTCGTTCGCGCAGGCCATCCGGCCCCTGACACAGTCCCTGACGTACGCGACGCCGCTCATCGCCGCCGGGCTCGGCCTCGCGATCGGCTTCCGGTCCGGGCTGTTCAACATCGGCGGCCAGGGCCAGATGCTCATGGCCGCGGTCGGTGCCGGGTGGGTCGGCTTCGCGCTCGACCTGCCCGCGGGCCTGCACCTCGTCGTCGCGCTGGTCGTCGGCGTCACGGCCGGCGCGCTGTGGGGCGGGCTCGCCGGCCTGCTCAAGGCCGCCACCGGTGCGCACGAGGTGATCGTCACGATCATGCTCAACTACGTCGCGTTCTACCTGCTGTCGTACCTCCTGGCCACGCCGGGGCTGCTGCAGGCCCCCGGCTCGGCGAACCCGAAGTCGCCCCCGATGGCGTCGACCGCGGTGCTGCCGCGGCTGCTCGGCCCGGAGTTCCGCCTCCACCTGGGCTTCCTGCTCGCGCTCGTCGCGGTGGCCGTCGCCTGGTGGCTGCTCGAGCGCTCGAAGCTCGGCTTCCAGCTGCGCGCGGTCGGCGAGAACCAGCGGGCCGCACGGGTCGCCGGCATCGACGTGCCGCGCTCGACCGTGCTGGCGATGCTCGTCAGCGGTGCGCTCGTCGGGCTGGCCGGCAGCACCCAGGTGCTCGGCCTCATCACCACCGGGTTCAGCTACGACATCGACGCCGGCATCGGGTTCGACGCCATCACCGTCGCGCTGCTCGGCTCGTCGAGCCCGGTGGGCGTCCTGTTCGCCGGCCTGCTGTTCGGCGGGTTCAAGGCCGGCGGCTCGGTCATGCAGGCCTCCGAGGGCATCCCGATCGAGATCGTCCTGGTCGTGCAGTCCCTCATCGTCCTGTTCATCGCGGCGCCGCCGCTGGTGCGGGCGGTGTTCCGGCTCCCGCAGCCGGCTCGCCGCCCCGCGCGCCCGGCCCGCACGACCGGCGCGCCGCGCCGCCAGGAGGTGCAGCGATGAGCGCCACCCTCGAGCAGGCGCCCGTGCCGGAGGAGATCGTCGAGCACCGGCAGGTCACGGTCGTGTCCCGCAAGACGCCGATCGTCCTGACGGTCGTCACCGCGCTGCTCGCGCTGCTGCTGGTGGCGTCGCCGCGCGAGGGTGACGCGACGTTCCGCCTCGCGAGCTCTGGCGACCTCGTCGCGCTGCCGAACCTCGTCGTCCCCGGCACGGCCACGGGATGGGTCACCACGGTCGTCATGGCGCTGCTCGCCGCGGTCGCCTGGGCGTTCGTCGCGCGGACCCGCAAGGTCGCCGGGTGGGTCCCGGCGCTGTTCGCGGTGGTGTTCCTCGTCGGGTTCCTCGCGTGGGCCGCGGCCGGCAGCGCGAGCGACGTCCCCGCGACGCGCGTCGTCGGCGGCGCCGTGCTGCTGGCGGTGCCGATCGTCTTCGGCGCGCTGGGCGGCGTGATCGGCGAGCGTGCGGGCGTCGTCAACATCGCGATCGAGGGTCAGCTGCTGGCGGGTGCCTTCTGCGCGGCCGTCGCCGCCTCGGTCACCGGCAGCCCTTGGGCCGGCCTGCTGGCCGCCGTCGTCGCCGGCGTGCTGGTGGCGGCCGTCCTGGGCGTCTTCACGATCACCTACAAGGTCAACCAGGTGATCGTCGGTGTCGTCCTCAACGTCCTCGTCATCGGCGTCACGAGCTTCCTGTACACGCAGGTCCTGGTGCCCAACCCCGACCTCAACTCGACGACCCGGTTCAGCACCGTGGCCATCCCGCTGCTGTCCGACGTACCGGTGCTCGGCCCCGCGCTGTTCCGGCAGTCGGTCATCGTCTACCTCATGTACCTCGCCGTGCCCGGCGTCTGGTACGCGCTGTACCGCACGCGCTGGGGTCTGCGGCTGCGGGCCGTCGGCGAGCACCCGAAGGCCGCGGACACCGTGGGCGTCAGGGTCGAGCGGACGCGCTACGCCGCCGTCCTCATCGCGGGGGCCATCGCCGGTGTCGGTGGGGCGTTCTACACCGTCGTCTCCGTCTCCAGCTTCGGCAAGGAGATGACCGCGGGTGCGGGGTTCATCGCCCTCGCGGCCGTCATCTTCGGCAAGTGGGACCCGGTGAAGGCGGCGCTGGCCGCCCTGCTGTTCGGCTTCGCGTCGAACCTGGAGGGCGCCCTCAGCATCGTCGGCGCACCCGTCCCCAGCCAGTTCATGCTCATGCTGCCGTACGTCGTGACGCTCCTGGCCGTGGCCGGGCTCGTCGGGCGCTCGCGCGGCCCGGCGGCCTCCGGCACGCCGTACGTCAAGGAGTGACCCCGTGAGCCGGTCCAGCACGCCGACCGTCGACTGGGAGGCGCTGCGCGCCGCCGCACGCGACGTGATGACGCGCGCCTACGCGCCGTACTCACGGTTCCCCGTCGGCGTCGCTGCGCTCGTCGACGACGGTCGCGTCGTCGTCGGGTGCAACGTCGAGAACGCGTCGTACGGCGTGGGCCTGTGCGCGGAGTGCAGCCTGGTGTCGATGCTGCACGTCACGGGAGGCGGCCGGCTGGTCGCGTTCACGTGCGTCGACGGGCACGGTGACGTGCTCATGCCCTGCGGGCGCTGCCGCCAGCTGCTCTTCGAGCACGGCGGCCCGACGCTCCTGGTGGAGACGGTGAGCGGGATCCGCCCGATGAGTGAGGTGCTGCCCGATGCGTTCGGGCCGGTGGACCTCGTCGAGCGTGGCGCCGGTACGGGGGAGGCAGGGGCATGAGCGAGCCGTTCGACGCCGTCGACGTCATCGTCGCCAAGCGCGACGGGCGTCGGCTGAGCGACGCGCAGATCGACTGGGTGATCGACGCGTACACGCGCGGTGCGGTGGCCGACGAGCAGATGAGCGCGCTGGCGATGGCGATCCTGCTCAACGGCATGGACCGTGCGGAGATCGCGCGCTGGACGGCCGCGATGATCGCCAGCGGCGAGCGCATGGACTTCGCGGGCCTGTCGCGCCCGACGGCGGACAAGCACTCGACCGGTGGTGTCGGCGACAAGATCACGCTGCCGCTCGCGCCGCTCGTCGCGGTCTTCGACGTCGCGGTGCCGCAGCTGTCGGGCCGCGGCCTGGGCCACACGGGCGGCACGCTCGACAAGCTCGAGTCGATCCCCGGGTGGCGCGCCGCCCTGAGCAACGACGAGATGCTGCGCCAGCTCAACGACGTGGGCGCGGTCATCTGCCAGGCCGGTTCCGGGCTGGCGCCCGCGGACCGCAAGCTCTACGCGCTGCGGGACGTCACCGGCACGGTCGAGGCGATCCCGCTGATCGCCAGCTCGATCATGAGCAAGAAGATCGCCGAGGGCACGGGGTCGCTGGTGCTCGACGTCAAGGTCGGCTCGGGCGCGTTCATGAAGGACGCCGAGCGCGCGGGCGAGCTGGCGCGCACCATGGTCGAGCTCGGCACGGACGCGGGCGTGCGGACGGTCGCGCTGCTGACCGACATGTCCGTGCCGCTGGGCCTGACAGCGGGCAACGCGCTCGAGGTGCGCGAGTCCGTCGAGGTGCTCGCGGGCGGCGGGCCGGCGGACGTCGTCGAGCTCACGGTCGCCCTCGCGCGCGAGATGCTCGACGCTGCCGGGCGTCCCGACGCGGACCCCGCGGCTGCGCTCGCCGACGGTCGCGCGATGGACGTGTGGCGCCGCATGGTCGCGGCGCAGGGCGGCGACCCGGACGCGCCGCTGCCGTGGGCGCGCGAGACCGAGCAGGTCCTCTCGCCGGCCGACGGCGTGCTGACGACGCTCGACGCGTACGCCGTGGGCGTCGCCGCGTGGCGCCTGGGCGCGGGCCGCGCGCGCAAGGAGGACCCCGTGCAGGCGGGCGCGGGTGTCGAGATCCACGCGCGCCCCGGGGACGCCGTGCGCGCGGGCCAGCCGCTGCTCACGCTCCACACCGACACCCCCGAGCGGTTCACGCGCGCGCGCGAGGCGCTGGTGGACGGCGTCGTCGTCGACCCGGCCGGGACCCCGGGTGCACGGGGAGCGCTCGTCCTCGACCGCGTCGCCGCGGGCTGACGCAGCACGGGTCGCGGGCGCCGCGCCCGCGGGCCACGATGAGGACGACCCTGCCCACCGACCGACCACCTGGAGGAGCCATGAGCACCGTCCCCGGATCCGACGCCTGGCGCGACGCCGGCCTCGTCCCGGTCGAGGAGGCACCGTTGCGCCTGACGGACGTCGACGAGTCCGACGTGCCCGACCCGCGCGATGCGGAGGAGTACGCGCCGCCGTTCCCGCGGGCCGACCGTGACGGGTCGGCCGAGGAGGCCGACGTGGTGGAGCAGTCGGCGGAGGTCCCGCTGGACGAGGAACCCGACGCGTGACCGCTGACGACGTCCCGGACCTGGGCACCGTCCTGCGCGAGCTGCCCAAGGTCCTCCTGCACGACCACCTCGACGGCGGGCTGCGGCCGGCGACGGTCCTCGAGCTCGCGGCCGAGGTCGGTCACGAGCTCCCCGCGACCGACGCGCAGGCGCTGGGCGCGTGGTTCCGGGACGCCGCGGACTCGGGCTCCCTGCCCCGCTACCTCGAGACGTTCGTCCACACCCTGGCGGTCATGCAGACCGTCGAGGGTCTGCGGCGCGTCGCGCGCGAGGCGGTGCTCGACCTGGCCGCCGACGGCGTCGTGTACGCCGAGCAGCGCTACGCCCCGGAGCAGCACCTGCAGGCGGGTCTCACGCTGCAGCAGGTGGTCGACGCGGTGCGTGCGGGTCTCGCCGAGGGCATGCAGCTCGCCGCGGCCGACGGTCACGAGATCCGGGTGACGCAGGTCCTGTGCGCGATGCGCCAGGCGGACCGGGCGGCGGAGATCGCGGCGCTCGCGCTGGCGAACCGCGACGTGGACGTCGTGGGCTTCGACATCGCCGGCCCGGAGGAGGGGTTCGGGCCGTCGCGGCACGCCACGGCGTTCCGGCTGCTGCGCGACGCGTGCTTCCCGGCCACGGTGCACGCGGGGGAGGCCGCCGGGCTCGACTCGGTCGCCCAGGCCCTGCACGTCGCGGGCGCCGTGCGCCTGGGCCACGGCGTGCGGCTCGCGGACGACGTGCACGAGGACCCCGACGGCGGGTGGCGGCTGGGTGTGCTCGCGCACTGGGTGCGCGACCGGCGCGTGCCGCTGGAGCTGTGCCCGTCGTCCAACGTGCAGACCGGCGCGGCGCCCTCGGTCGCGGACCACCCGGTCACCCTGCTGCGCCGTGCCGGCTTCGAGGTCACCGTGAGCACCGACAACCGCCTGCAGTCCGGGACGTCGCTGTCCCGCGAGCTCGGGCTGCTCGTGCGCGAGGCCGGCTGGAGTCTCGACGACGTCGTCGACGTGCAGGTCACGGCGGCCCGGCACGCGTTCCTGCACGAGGACGAGCGCCGCGCGCTCGTCGACCGCATCGTCCGTCCGGCGGCCGCGCCGGGCACCGACCGCCCCGGGAGGCACCGCGCATGACCACCGACGACACCACCTCGCAGCCCGTGCTCGACGCGGTCGGGCTCGCCCGGCTGGTCGACCACACGCTGCTCAAGCCGGAGGCGACGCGCGCCGACGTCGAGGCGCTCGTCGCGGAGGGGGTGCGGCTCGGTGCGTACTCGGTGTGCGTGTCGCCGTCGTTCCTGCCGCTGGAGGTCCCGGTGGGGCTCGACGGCGAGCCGGACCTGCTGGTCGCCACGGTCTGCGGGTTCCCGTCCGGCAAGCACCACAGCGAGGTCAAGGCGGCGGAGGCCGCGCGCGCGGTGCGCGACGGGGCCCACGAGGTCGACATGGTGATCGACGTCGGTGCGGCCAAGGAGGGGCGGTTCGCCGACGTGGCGGCCGACATCGCAGCGGTCCGCGACGCGGTGCCCGCACCGACCGTGCTCAAGGTCATCATCGAGTCCGCCGCGCTGAGCGACGACGAGATCGTCGAGGTGTGCCGTGCGGCCGAGGCGTCGGGGGCGGACTTCGTCAAGACGTCGACCGGGTTCCACCCGGCAGGTGGGGCGAGCGTGCATGCGGTGCGTCTGATGGCGCGGACCGTGGGCGGCCGGCTCGGGGTCAAGGCGTCCGGCGGCGTCCGCACGGCCGCCGACGCGGTCGCGATGGTCGAGGCCGGGGCGACCCGGCTGGGCCTGTCGGGGACGGCCGCGGTGCTCGCGGGCCTCACGGCGGACGGCGACTACTGAGCGTGGTTCGTCCCGTTCCGGCGTCGGTGAGCCGCCCGTCGGCCATGAGAGAGGCGTGAGAGTTCGTCGTCCAGCCGGGTGAATCCCGCTGATCCCGGACGAAACGGGCGTTGACTTGTGGCCGCAGGTCGGACGATGGTGGACGGTCGTCCGGTTCGATGGGCTCGTGGCCGACGACCACCGACGTCACGAGCAGGTGCACCCGGTCCGGACGACCACGCCGTGCGCACCCGCGGGGAGGAGACGCACGCGTCATGGGCCGGTTCAGGCGCGGCACGCTCGTCGTGGCGCTCGTCGTCGCGTTCGTGCTGGGAGCGGTCCTCGCGACGGCGCTCGGCACCGGCGTCGCCGGCCCCAAGGACCTGGTCGTGCCCGACGGGTGGCGCACCGCGTGGCGGAGCGCGCACGTGGTCGAGGGCGACGACGTCGCGCTGGCGTGGGGGGACCGTGCCGGTGAGGACCCGACCGCGGCACCCGAGGGCCTGAGGTTCGACCCCGACGTCGTGCTCGCCCAGCTCGAGGCGCTGCACGCGCTCGACGTCGACGCGCTCGGGCTCGGTGCCCCCGGTGGCCCGCTCGCGACGCGCAAGCTCCTCGTGGTCGTCGACGGCACGTGGAGCGCGGGCCCGGGCGCGACGGCGGACATGGCCCCCGTCGTCGGCGGCGGCCTCTCGGTGGGGGCCGACGCCGTCCCCCTGACGCAGGGCGCCGTGGTCGACGGCGTGGCGCTGCTGCGGGTGCGGCCCGAGGTGCTGGCGGGCTCGGTGGGTGACGACGCGCCGGCGTCGGACGCCGGTGGCGTGGTGGCCGCGACGAGGGACGCCACCCCGCACGCCACCCCGGACGCCACCGCCGGCGCGCGGGCGCGTGCCCCGCAGGGCACGCCCTGGGAGCTGGCACGCGGCGTCGCCGAGACCCTGCAGCACCTCACCGAGGCCGCCCACCCGGGCCACGGCCTGACGCCCGAGGCGGCCGACGTGCTGCGTCCGGCCGCGTCGGCCTACCTCGCGACGTACGCGGTGCGCGGCGAGCACGCCGACGTCTCCGACCACGTCCTGGCACCACAGCTAGCGTGGGGCAGCCCCCGCCACGGGGCCGCCGGGTGGCTGCTCCTGCAGCACCTGGCCGACCGCGAGTCGCCGACGCTGGTGCAGCGGCTCTGGACCGAGTCCCTCGAGACCGAGCACGTGCTCGCGGCGTACGCGCGGCTCACGCAGTCGGACGCCTCCGGTCTCAACCGGCGCGTCGCCCAGTACGCGATGCGCGCCGCCGTGGCGGACGTGTCCGGCGCGGGCGGCCCCGGGGACCTCCTGGAGCGGCTGGACCCCGTCCTCGTCGCCCACCGCACGACGCCCACCGAGGCCGTGCCCGACGACCCGGGGCACCACCGTGTCACCGGGGCCTTCGCCCCGGCGGCCTACGGCTACACGGTGGTGCGGCTCACGCCCGACGGATCGGGCGCGGACGTGCGCGTGCGGGTGCGCGGGCACGCCGAGGAGCTCGCCGGCAAGGACCCCGGCTGGAGCTTCGGGCTCGTCGCCGTCGGCGCGAGCGGGCCGCGGTACGGCCCGGTGACCGAAGCCGTCGACGGCGAGCTGCGCCTTGCGCTGCACCCGGGCGAGGACGAGCTGTACCTCGTGGTCGCCGCGACGCCGACGCGGGTCGTGGCGCCCACCGCCGAGGGCTTCGCCCGCACGACGCGCTACCCGTACGAGTTCCGGGTCGCCGGGGCCGCCGTCGCCGAGCCCGACGTCGCGGACGTCGCAGGCGGGCACGCCCACCCGAACGGCGGCGGCTGGGTCGCGGACGACGCGGACGTCGACCCGGCGGCGTACGTCGCCGCCGGGGCCGTGGTGCGCGGCGACGCGACGGTCGGCCCCGGCGTCCGGCTCGAGGGACGCGCGTGGGTCGAGGCCGGTGCGGAGCTCACGGGCGACGTGGTGGTCCGGGACGCCGCCGTCGTGCGGGGCACGGCGCGCCTGACCGGTCACGTCCTCGTCGGCGGTGACGCGGTCGTCGGTTTCGCGTGCGACGCGGGCGCCTACACGTCCTACCGGCCCACCGCGACGTGCGACCCGGGCGCGGTCGACACCGACGTCAACACGGTCGTCATGCCGTTCGCGCCGAGCGACACCCGGCTGAGCACCGCCGCCGCCACCATCGCACCGTCCCCCGAGCCGGCACCCGGGCAGACTCCCACGCCCGCCCCGGCGTCCGCCGACGCACCGTCCCCGTCGGGGCCCGCCACGACGCCCGACACCGTCCCGCCGCCCGCCGCCGCCACGTCGCCCGGGGTGGCCGCGCCGCCTGCCGCCGTGCCTGCGGGCGCCTGCACCGCCTCGTACCAGGTGGTGACCTCGTGGCCCGGCGGGTTGCAGGTCCAGCTCGTCGTCACCGCGACCACGTCGGGCGTCAACGGCTGGGTGCTGACGTGGACGCAGCCGCTCGGCCTGGAGATGGCCGACTCGTGGGGCGCGGAGATCACGCGCAGCGGGCGCACCGTCACGGCCGAGAACCTGTCGTGGAACGGGTCGATCGCGAACGGCGGCAGCGTGACGCTCGGGTTCAACGCCGCCGCGGAGGGCGAGAGCGCCCTGGAGGTCCCGCAGGTGCGCTGCGAGCACACCGGCTGACGTCCGCCTCAGGGGCGGTCGAGGCCCAGGGCCGTGCGCACGTCCCGTGCGAGGTGGTCGAGCCGTTCGCGCGCCGTGCGGTGCGCGGCGTCCAGTGCGTCGCGGTCGGCGTCGCGGGCGACGTCCACGACGACCTCCAGGTACGCCTTCACCTTCGGCTCGGTGCCCGAGGGGCGCACGACGACGCGCGTCCCGTCGGCGGTCAGCAGGCGCAGCCCGTCCGTCGGCGGCAGACCGCCACGCTCGTCGTCGGTGCCCGCCGCGAGGTCGACCACCTGCACGACGGGAGAGCCCACCAGGGTCGTCGGCGGCGACTCGCGCAGTGCGGTCATGGTGGCACCGATGCGGCCGAGGTCCGCGAACCGTGCGCTCACCTGCCCGGTGGCGTGCAGGCCGTGCGCGCGCGCGAGGTCGTCGAGCGCGTCGACGAGCGTGCGACCCTCGGCGGCGAGCCGTGCCGCGAGGTCGCACACGCGGACCGCGGCGGAGATGCCGTCCTTGTCGCGCACGTGCGCCGGGTCGACGCAGTAGCCGAGGGCCTCCTCGTACCCGAACACCAGGCCGTCGACGCGGGAGATCCACTTGAAGCCGGTGAGCGTGGACGCGAACCGCAGGCCCGCGCCGGTGGCGACCGCCTCCAGCAGGCGCGACGAGACGATCGAGCACGCGAGCGTCGCCCCCGCCGGGTCCCCGGCGGCCCGGGTGCGCGCGGCGGCGTCCGCGCCGAGCAGCGCGCCCACCTCGTCACCCGTCAGCATCCGCCAGCCGTCGGCCTGCGGGGTCTGCGGTCCCACCGCGGCGCGGTGGGCGCGCGGGTCGAGCACGGCCACGGCACACCGGTCCGCGTCGGGGTCGACCGCGACGACGAGGTCCGCGCGCAGCGACGCCGCGAGGGCCAGCGCCAGGTCCGTCGCCCCCGGCTCCTCCGGGTTGGGGAACGCGACGGTGGGGAAGTCGGGGTCGGGCTCGGCCTGCTCGGGGACGAGCGTGACGTCCGTGAACCCTGCGCGCGCGAGCACGTCCTGCGCGACACGGCCGCCCACGCCGTGCAGCGGTGTGAGCACGACCGTGAGGTCCGCGCGCGCCCGGGGGTCGCCGCCGGGGGCGACGGCGGCGGCGTCACGCGCGTACGCGTCGACGACCTCCTCGCCCAGCGTCGTCCAGCCCGACGACGCGCGCGGCACGGACGCGACCGACGGCACCCGCGCGATCTCGGCAGCGATCGCCGCGTCGGCGGGCGGCACGATCTGTGCGCCCTGCCCGGCGTCGGTGACCACGCGGCCGCCCAGGTAGACCTTGTAGCCGTTGTCCTGCGGCGGGTTGTGCGACGCGGTGACCATGACGCCCGCGTCCGCGTCGAAGCGCCGCACCGCGGACGCCAGGACCGGCGTGGGCAGCGCACGCGGTAGCAGCAGCACGTCGATGCCGACGGCCGTCATGACCGCGGCCGTGTCGAGCGCGAAGCGGTGCGAGTTGTGCCGCGCGTCGTACCCGACGACCACGCGCGGCGCGGGCACGACACCCTCGAGCTCGCCGCGCAGGAAGTGCGCGAGACCGGCCGCGGCGCGGATGACGACCGCGCGGTTCATGCGGTGCGGACCGCCGCCGAGCGCGCCGCGCAGACCGGCCGTGCCGAACTGCAGGAGCCCGGAGAACCGGTCGGCGAGCTCGGCGCGGGCGACGCGCGCGTCGGCCCGCGCGAGGTCCGCCTCCGGAGCGGCGGCGCCCTCGGGGGGGGCGTCGCGCGCGACCCGCAGCAGTCGGGTCAGCTCCGCCGCGGTGTCCGGGTCCGGGTCGTCCGCGACCCACTCCTCGACGCGTGCGGCCAGGTCCCCGAGGTCGTCGGTGCTCACCCGTCCAACCTAGCGACGCGTGCGCCCCACGGCACCGTCAGTGCGTGCGCCTCACAACCGCCGCACCACGTCGGCCAGCAGCGCGCTGATCCGCGGGCCCGCGGCCCGCCCGGCGGCCAGCACCTCGGCGTGGTCCAGCGGCTCGGGACTGATGCCCGCGGCCAGGTTGGTGACCAGGGAGATGCCGAGCACCTCCAGGCCCGCGTGGCGCGCCGCGATGGCCTCGAGCGTCGTCGACATGCCGACCAGGTCGCCTCCGAGACGGCCTGCCATCGCGACCTCGGCCGGTGTCTCGTAGTGCGGCCCGGGGAACTGCACGTACACGCCCTCGTCCAGCGTCGCGTCGACCTCGCGTGCCACCGCGCGCAGCCGCGCCGAGTACAGGTCCGTCAGGTCGACGAACGTCGCGCCCTCCAGCGGCGACGTCGCCGTGAGGTTGAGGTGGTCGCGGATGAGGACCGGCGTGCCCGGCCCCCACGCGAGGTTCAGCCCGCCGCAGCCGTTGGTCAGCACCACGGTCGACGCGCCCGTCGCAGCGGCCGTGCGCACGCCGTGCACGACGCGCCGCACGCCCCGGCCCTCGTACAGGTGCGTGCGCGACCCGAGCACGAGCGCGTGCCGGTCGGGCCGGTCGCCCTCGCCCGCGATGCGCACCGAGCGCAGCGTCCCGACGTGCCCCGCCACCGCGGGCCGCCCGAAGCCGGGCACCTCGTGGCTCGGCAGCTCGGCGACCGTCTCGCCCAGCAGGTCCGCCGCCCCGCCCCAGCCGGACCCGAGGACGAGCGCGACGTCGTGCTTCTCCACGCCCGTGCGGCGGGCGATCACCTCCGCGGCCAGGCGGGCCACGTCGAACGGGTCCGTCGTCGGGTCGTCGAGGCTGGGCACGGCGCCGCCGGTGAGGTCGCGGGCGGGGGAGACGTCACTCATGGGCAACAGGCTAACGGTGGGACGGCACGGCAGGATGGTGCCGTGACCAGCCAGCAGACCGCCGCGCCCGACGAGCCGCAGGTGGCCGCCGCCACCGCCGCCTCCACCGTCCGTGACGCCCCCGCCGCACCGTCCGGCGGACGCGTCGTCATCGTCGGTGGCGGCCCCGGTGGGTACGAGGCGGCACTCGTCGCCCGGCGCCTGGGGGCGCACGTCACGGTCGTCGAGCGGGCCGGGCTCGGGGGCTCGGCCGTGCTCACCGACGTCGTGCCGTCCAAGACGCTCATCGCGACGGCCGAGTGGATGACGATCGCCGACCGCGCGCCCGAGCTCGGCATCCGCCTCGACGACCTGGGCGCGGGCGGCGCCGGCGGCCCCGTCAACGTGGCCGAGGCGCTGCGCCACCGCATCGACCTGCAGGCGGTCAACGCGCGCGTCAAGGCGCTCGCAGCCGCGCAGTCGGCCGACATCCGCGGTCGGCTGGCCCGCGAGGGCGTCGAGATCGTCCACGGGACGGGCCGTCTGCTCGACCCCGAGCGCGTCGCCGTCACCGAGCAGGACGGCACCGAGCACGTCCTGGCCGCGGACGTCGTCCTCGTCGCGACCGGTGCCACCCCGCGCGTGCTGCCCGACGCACGCCCGGACGGCGAGCGCATCCTCACCTGGACCCAGATGTACAACCTCACCGAGGTGCCGGAGCGGCTGGTCGTCGTGGGGTCGGGCGTCACCGGCGCGGAGTTCGCCGGCGCCTACACGCTGCTCGGCTCCGACGTCGTGCTCGTCTCCAGCCGTGACCGCGTGCTCCCGGGGGAGGACGCCGACGCCGCCGAGCTCATCGAGCGGGTGTTCACGCAGCGGGGCATGACGGTCGCGTCGCGCTCGCGGGCGTCGGCGGCGCGCCGCACCGCCGACGGCGTGGTCGTGACCCTCGAGGACGGGAGCACGGTCGAGGGCTCGCACGTGCTGTTCGCCGTCGGCTCGATCCCGACGACGCGCGACATGGGCCTGGAGGAGGCGGGCGTCCACCTGACCCCGTCGGGCCACGTCCAGGTGGACAAGGTCTCGCGCACCAACGTGCGGGGTGTCTACGCCGCCGGCGACTGCACCGGGGTCCTGCCGCTCGCGTCGGTCGCCGCGACGCAGGGCCGGATCGCGATGTCGCACGCCCTCGGCGACGCGGTGGCGCCGCTCGCGCTGCGCGGCATCTCGGCGAACATCTTCACCGTGCCGGAGATCGCGACCGTCGGGCTGTCGGAGTCGCGGCTGCAGGCCATGGGGACGCACTACCGCACGAGCACGTTGCCGCTGGCGCGCAACCCCCGCGCCAAGATGCTCGGCGTGCGCGACGGCTTCGTGAAGATCTTCGCGCACGCCGGCACGGGCACCGTGCTGGGGGCTGTCGTGGTCGGGCCGCGCGCGAGCGAGTCGATCTTCCCGCTCACGCTCGCGGTCCAGCACCGGCTGACGGCCGACGAGGTCGCCGAGGCGTCGACGGTCTACCCGTCGATGTCGGGCACGATCGGCGAGGTCGCGCGCATGCTGCACCAGCGCATCGAGGACTGAGCCGCGGCTGCGAGCCGGCGGTCACCCGTCGTGTCGCGGCGCCCAGGCTCGTGGGCCGACCGGTGCTCGGGCAGGAGCCCTGCGACGCACCGGCTGACCGGTGGTCAGCCGTCCAGCCGTGCGCGCAGGGTCGGCCACGCGTCGGCGAACGCCGGCAGCAGGTCGCGCGCGGTGACGTCGGCGACCGCGACCCAGGCGACCTCGAGGCTCTCGTGGTCGGTCGCGGTGGGCGTGAACGGCGTGAGGGCGTCCGCGAGCACGGTCGTGTAGGACCAGTCGGGGTGCTGCAGCACGTGCTCGCCGCGCACGGCGACGGTCGCCGCGTCCACGCCCGCCTCCTCGTGCGCCTCGCGCAGTGCGGCCTGCGCGGCTGTCTCGTCGGGCTCGCGGGCCCCGCCCGGCAGGCCCCACGTGCCGCCCTGGTCGCTCCACAGGGCGCGGTGCTGGAGCACCACGTGCGTCGCGCGTCCTGCCGTGTCGCGGCGCACCAGCAGCAGCCCGGCCGCCCCGCACACGCCCCAGTGCCGGCTCCCGCAGGCGCACTCCACCCAGCCGTCGCCGGGGCGACGGCGCCCCTCCGGTGCGGCCATGCGGGGGCTCAGCCGACGATGTCGCAGATCGCGCCGCCCGCGCTGACGCTCGCACCCACGGCGGCGGTCAACGACTGCACGGTCCCGGCGCGGTGAGCGACGAGCGGCTGCTCCATCTTCATGGCCTCGAGCACCACGACGAGGTCGCCCTCGGCGACCTGCGCGCCCTCGGCGACCGCGACCTTGACGATCGTGCCCTGCATCGGGGACGCGAGCACCGTGCCGTTCGACGCACCGGCGCGGGTGGCGCGCGTGCGCGCGGGCCGCCGGGGTGCGGCACCGGTGCGTCCCGCGGCGAGACGCCCGCCGGCGGGGCCCCGACCCAGGCCGAGCGCGGCGGGCAGCACGACCTCGAGCCGCTTGCCGCCGACCTCGACGACCACGCGCTCGAGCTCGGCGTCCGGTGCCGGCTCGTCCTCGTCGGCCGGCTTCGGCGCACCGCCGAGCCCTGCGACGGTCTCGGCGAACTCGGTCTCGATCCACCGCGTGTGCACCGAGAACGGCTGCGCGTCGTCGGCGGGGACGAACGCCTCGGCCTCGAGCACGGCGCGGTGGAACGGCACGACGGTCGGGATGCCGACGACCTCGAGCTCGGCGAGCGCGCGGCGTGCCCGCTCGACGGCCTGGCGGCGGGTCGCGCCCGTGACGACCAGCTTGGCGATCATCGAGTCGAACAGTCCCGAGACGCTGTCGCCCTCGACGACCCCGGAGTCCACGCGCACGCCGGGGCCCGAGGGCAGGCGCAGGCGCGTGATGCGGCCCGGCGCGGGCAGGAAGCCCGCCGCCGGGTCCTCGCCGTTGATGCGGAACTCGATCGAGTGTCCGCGCGTCGCGACCTCGGTGTAGCCCAGTGGCTCGCCCGCTGCGATGCGCAGCTGCTCGCGCACGAGGTCGATGCCGCTGATCTCCTCGGTGACGGGGTGCTCGACCTGCAGGCGCGTGTTGACCTCGAGGAACGAGACCGTGCCGTCGGCCCCCACGAGGAACTCGCACGTCCCGGCGCCGACGTACCCGGCCTCGCGCAGGATCGCCCTCGACGCTGTCACGAGGGCGGAGTTCTGCTCGTCGGTGAGGAACGGCGCGGGCGCCTCCTCGACGAGCTTCTGGTGGCGGCGCTGCAGCGAGCAGTCGCGCGTGGAGACCACCACGACCGTGCCGTGCGCGTCCGCGAGGCACTGCGTCTCGACGTGCCGAGGCCGGTCGAGGTAGCGCTCGACGAAGCACTCGCCCCGACCGAACGCCGCGACGGCCTCGCGCACCGCCGACTCGTACATCTCGTCGATCTCGTCGGCCTCGCGCGCGACCTTCAACCCGCGCCCACCACCGCCGAAGGCGGCCTTGATGGCGATCGGCAGACCGTGCTCGGCGGCGAACGCGTGGATCTCGCTCACGTCCGCGACCGGGTCGGGTGTGCCGGCGACGAGCGGTGCGCCGGCGCGCTGCGCGATGTGGCGCGCGCTGACCTTGTCGCCGAGCGACTCGATCGCGGCCGGTGGCGGGCCGACCCAGGTCAGGCCCGCGTCGATCACGGCCTGGGCGAACTGCGCGTTCTCCGCGAGGAAGCCGTAGCCGGGGTGCACCGCGTCGGCGCCCGAGCGGCGGGCGACGTCGAGCAGCTTCGCGATGTCGAGGTACGTCTCGGCCGCGCGCGCGCCGTCGAGGGCGTACGCCTCGTCCGCCACGTGCACGTGCAGCGCGTCCCGGTCGGTGTCCGAGTACACCGCCACGGAGGCGACGCCGGCGTCGCGGCAGGCACGGGCGATGCGGACGGCGATCTCGCCGCGGTTCGCGACGAGGACCTTGGTCATGAGGGGCACGGCTCACGGTAACGCGCGCGGTGCGCCCGCCTGCAGTCCCGCCCGGGCGTCGCCACAAGATTGCCGCTACCCCCCAAGCGGCGCCCGCGGGACCTTGTAGGAACCCACCAGCGCGCGGGTGCTCAGCGGCGCCAGAGGTCGGGCACGGTGAGGCCGACGTCCGCGAGCAGGTGCCGCAGCAGCGGCAGGCTGACGCCCACGACGGTGTGGTGGTCCCCCTCGATGCGCTCGACGAAGGGTCCGCCGAGGCCGTCGATCGTGAACGCCCCGGCGACGGCCAGGGGCTCGCGCGTCGCGACGTACGCGGCGACCTCGGCGTCCGAGAGGTCGGCGAAGTGCACGACCGTCGACGCCGTCGCCCCCAGGGTCGCTCGCGTGCCGCCCGCGTCGGGGTCGCGCTCGTCGACGAGCCAGTGGCCCGTGTGCAGCACGCCGGAGCGGCCGCGCATCGCGCGCCACCGGGCGACCGCGTCCTCCGCGTCGGCGGGCTTGCCCAGCACCTCGCCGTCGAGCTCCAGCATCGAGTCGCAGCCGAGCACCACGACGTCCTCGTCGTCGTCCCAGCCCTCGACGTCGAGGTCGTCGAGCCGGTGCGCGACGTCCTCCGCCTTGGCCTGCGCGAGCACGAGCACCGCGTCCGCCGGGTCGAGGTCGCCCCAGCGCTCGCGCGCGGCGGCCAGCACCGCGTCCTCGTCGACGGCCGAGACCGCGACGAGCGGGTCGAGGCCCGCTGCGGTGAGCGTCGAGCGGCGGGCGGGGGAGGCGGAGGCGAGCAGCAGCCGGGTCACGGCGACGACCTTACGCCGCGCCCACCTGCAGGTCGGTGGTCCGCCCGGGACGTGGGGCCTGCGGTCTCACAGGGACGCAGGGCAGAATGTCGCACCTGACCGCAGGCGAGGAGACCACGGTGAAGGACGCGACCAAGGACGTGCGCGGCGAGGCCGACGCGCGCGAGATCGACGACGACCTCGAGACCGCGCTGCTCGACGACGACCCCGACCTGCGGCGCCCCGCACCGCCGGCCTGGCGGCGTCGGACGGCGATCGAGATGCTCGTCTCGGGGCTCATCGGTCTGTACACGTCGTTCGTGCTGTCGTACGAGGCCATCCCGATCGCGGTGGCGAAGGCGACCGACACGACGGCGGCGCTGAGCTGCGACCTCAACGCCGTCATCTCGTGCGGCACGGTCGGCGCGTCGTGGCAGGCCGAGCTCTTCGGCTTCCCCAACGCGTTCCTCGGCATCGCGGCGGAGGCGATCGTCATCACCGTGGCCGTCGCGATGATCGGCGGCGTGCTGTTCCCGCGCTGGTTCATGCTCAGCGCCCAGGTCGTCTACACCGCAGGCCTGGTCTTCGCGTGGTGGCTGTTCCAGCAGTCGTTCTTCGTCATCGGCGCGCTGTGCCCCTGGTGCCTGCTCATCACGGTGACCACCACCCTGGTGTGGGCAGGGCTGACGCGCGTCAACGTGCGCGACGGTCACCTGAACCTTCCCGGACGCTGGGGCCCGTGGGGGCGCCGGTTCGTCGCGTCGGGCAACGACTGGTTCGTCACCGTCGCCGTGCTCGTGCTGTTCGCGGCCGTGGTGATGGCCAAGTACGGCTGGACGCTCTTCGTCTGACGTCGCCCCGGGGTGGGTGCGGCGCGGGGGCTCGCGTCGCGACCTGCACATCCTCGCGCGACCCGAGGTCACACGGACGGGCGCCACAAACGGTGTGCAACAGAACGTTTGTACGTCACGTGGTCGTGCCCGCCTACCGTGGTGCCGGACGCTCGCCGTTCGTCCTCACCGGGCCCTGGAACGTGCCGACGTTCCTCGACGCCGGCCTCGACGTCACCGTGCTGCCCGTGCCGTCCGCCGGACCGGAGCCCGCGCAGCCGTTCGTCGGCGTGCAGATGGCGTTCATCGCGCGCTCGACGCCCGACGAGGTCTCGGCCGGTGCGCTGCTCGACCACCTCGCCGACCACGAGACGCAGACGGCGCTCTACGAGGCGACCGGCCGCGCGCCCGCGCTGACCTCGGCGGTCGACGCGATCTCCGACGACCCGGTCGTGCGCGGCTTCGCCGAGGCCGGTGCGGAGGGCGCGCCGATGCCGGCGATCCCGCAGATGTCCGTGGTGTGGGCCTTCTGGGGTGGCACCCAGATCGCGATCATCGGCGAGCCCGACGGTGACGTCCACGACAGGTGGGACGCGATGGTCGCGGGTATCGAGGGTGCGATCCTCGACTCCTGAGCCCTCGGCGTGGACAGGCCCGGCGACGTCACGCCGCCGGGCCCGTCCGCGCGCGGGCCGGGTACCGCGCGGGGTCAGCGCGCCAGCGCCCCCGGCAGCACCTCGAGGGGGACCGACCCCAGCGACAGCGCGCGGGCGTGGAACTCGCGGACGTCGAACGTGCGGCCCTGCGCGGCCGCCGCGTCACGCGCCGCGTCCCGTGCCTTCTCCCACAGCCGCTGCCCGACCTTGTACGACGGCGCCTGCCCCGGCCAGCCCAGGTAGCGCGTGTACTCGAAGCGCACGAACGACTCCGACATGTTGACGTTGGCGCGCAGGAAGTCCCAGCCGCTCTCCGGCGTCCACGTCCCGACCTCCGCCGGCGCGGGCAGCCCCAGGTGCATGCCGAGGTCGAACACGACGCGCGCGGCACGCAGCCGCTGGCCGTCGAGCATCCCGAGCCGGTCGCCCGGGTCGTCGAGGAACCCGAGGTCCGCCATGAGCCGCTCCGCGTAGAGCGCCCAGCCCTCGCCGTGGCCCGACGTCCACGAGGCGAGCCGACGCCACGAGTTGAGCGTCGCGCGCTCGTGGACCGCCTGGGCGATCTGCAGGTGATGGCCCGGGACGCCCTCGTGGTAGACGGTCGTGCGCTCGCGCCACGTCGAGAACGACGTCACGTCGTGCGGGACCGACCACCACATGCGGCCCGGCCTGCTGAAGTCGTCGCTCGGCCCGGTGTAGTAGATCGCCCCCGTGTGCGACGGCGCGATGCGGCACTCGAGCGTCCGCACGGGCGCCGGGATGTCGAAGTGGGTGCCGTCGAGCGCCTCGATCGCGGCGTCCGACGTCCGCTGCATCCACGCCTGCAGCGCGGTCGTGTCGTCGAGGCGGCGCGCCGGGTCCGCGTCGAGCACCGCGACGGCGTCCGCCACGCTGGCGCCGGGACCGGCCACCTGTGCGGCGACCTGCGCCTGCTCGGCCTGCACCCGCGCCAGCTCCTCCAGGCCCCACGCGTACGTCTCGTCGAGGTCGAGCTGCGCCCCCACGTGGTGCCGCGACCACAGCGCGTACCGGTCGCGGCCGACGGCGTCCTGCTGCGGCGCGCCCGGCGCGAGCTCGTCGGCGAGGAACTCGGCGAGGTCCGCGTACGCCCGGCGTGCCGTGGCCGCGTTGCGCTCCAGGTCGGCGCGCAGCGCGTGGTCGTCACCCAGCGCACGGCGTGCGTCGTCGCCCCGGACGAGCCGCGTGAACGCCGAGCGCTCCGGGTCGGCGACCTCGCGGGCCTGCGCGATCACGGCCTGCACCTGCCGGATCGCGGCCACGTCGCCGGCCGCCGCGGCGTGCCGCAGCGACGCGACGTACGACGCGAGCGCGTCGGGCACCGTGGCCAGGCGCGCCGCGACGGCGTCCCACGCCTCCTCGCTGTCGGTGGGCATGAGGTCGAAGATCTCGACGACCTGCTGCGACGGCGAGGCGATGTTGTTGAGGTAGCGGGCGTGCTCGCCCGCGTCGTGCAGGGCGATGCCCGTGCCGAGCGCCCAGCGCATCGACGCGACGGTGACCTCGTCGACCTCGTCCGCGGCGGACAGGCCCTCCAGAGCGAGGAGCGTCGAGCGAGCGGCGGCGGCGCGCTCGGCGGCGGCGTCGGGCGAGAAGTCCGTCATCTCGCGGTCGTGCCCGGGGATCCCCAGGTACGTCGCCTCGAGAGGGTGCAGACGGGCGAGCGTGCCGACGTAGGCGTCGGCGACGGCGTCGACGGGACTGACAGGGCGGGAAGCGGTGGAGGACGTCACCCGCAGCAGCCTAGGTCCGTCAGCGCAGGCTCCACCGCCAGGCGTCGGGCCCGCGCGTCGGCAGGCTCGTCCCGCGCAACCGGCCCGGTGCGACCCACCGGGCACGCGCGGCGCGCGCGTGCTCGTCGGGTGTCTCCTCCTGCGGTGCGCGGCTCGCCGCGGCGGCCACGAGGCCCGCGACGAGAGCCGCGAGCTCGTCCTCGTCGGGAGTGCCGCGCACCACCTGCACGTGCGGGTCCTGCGCGGGGGCGACCGCCGCGTCCACGTCGCCGCTCACCGGTCGTCCTCGTCGTCGTCCTCGTCGTCCAGCAGCACCGGCGCCCCGCGCCCCGCGCCCCACTCGCCCACCACGTACCCCCGCTCGGCCAGCGTCTGCGCGATCTGCGCGCCCCCGTCGTCGACGAGGTCGATGACCGCGTCGAGCGTCAGGTCGCTCACCGTGGCAGGGAGCTCGACCACGAACCCCAGGTGGAACGTGTCGTGGTCGCCCGGCGCCGCCGGCGCGTCCGCGTCCGCGTCGTCGTCCTCCCACGTCATGCCCGTGAGGTCCGCGTGCAGGCCGAGGCGCGCGTGCAGCAGGTCGTACAGCTGTGCGTTCAGCGACCCGACCCGGCCCTCGAGGGCCAGCACGCGCGGGTCCTCGTCGGCCTCACGCGCCCCGAACTCCGCGCGGACGCCCACGGCCGTCTCGACGTACGCGTGCAGGGCCGACGCCAGCTCGTCGACGGCGTCGTGCAGACCGCGCGCGTCCACGCCCGTGAGCGGCTCGCGGCCGTGCGACGCGGGGTCGTGCTCGTCGGACCGGTCGTGGCCGTGCTGCTCGTGCGCGTCGCCCGTCATGCGTGGCCCCTCACAGCGGGATGTTCCCGTGCTTCTTGGGCGGCAGGCTCGCGCGCTTGGTGCGCAGCAGGCGCAGCGAGCGGACGACCTGCGCGCGCGTCGCCGAGGGCTCGATCACGTCGTCCACGTAGCCGCGGTCCGCCGCGTCCCACGGGTTGACGATCGCCTCCTCGTACTCCGCCGTCAGGCGGCGGCGCTCGGCCTCGACGTCGCCGCCGGCGTCCGCGACGGCCTTGAGCGCGCCGCGCTGCAGGATGTTCACGGCGCCACCCGCGCCCATCACCGCGATCTGCGCGGTGGGCCAGGCGAGGTTGACGTCCGCGCCGAGCTGCTTGGAGCCCATGACGATGTACGCGCCGCCGTACGCCTTGCGTGTGATGACGGTGACCAGCGGGACGGTCGCCTCGGCGTACGCGTAGATGAGCTTGGCGCCGCGGCGGATGATGCCGTTCCACTCCTGGTCCGTGCCCGGCAGGAAGCCGGGGACGTCGACGAACGTCAGCACCGGGATGCCGAACGCGTCGCACGTGCGCACGAACCGTGCGGCCTTCTCGGCCGCGTTGATGTCGAGCGTGCCCGCCATCTGCATCGGCTGGTTCGCGACGATGCCGACCGGCTGCCCCTCGACGTGCCCGAACCCGACGACCACGTTCTGCGCGTACAGCGCCTGGACCTCCAGGAAGCTGCCGTCGTCGAGGACCGTCTCCAGGACCGTGTGCATGTCGTACGGCTGGTTGTCCGAGTCCGGCACCAGGGTGTCGAGCACGAGGTCGTCCTCGGTGACCTCGAGGTCGGCCTCCTGCGCGTACGCCGGCGGCTCGGCGAGGTTGTTGGTCGGCAGGTAGGCCAGCAGCGTGCGCACCCAGTCGATCGCGTCGTCCTCGTCGGAGGCCATGTAGTGCGCGACGCCGGAGCGCGTGCTGTGCGTCGTCGCGCCGCCGAGCTCCTCGAAGCCCACGTCCTCGCCCGTCACGGCGCGGATCACGTCCGGGCCGGTGATGAACATGTTCGACGTGCCGTCGGCCATGACGATGAAGTCGGTGAGCGCCGGGGAGTACACCGCGCCGCCGGCCGACGGGCCGAGGATGAGGCTGATCTGCGGGATCACGCCCGACGCGGCGACGTTGCGGCGGAAGATCTCCGCGAACTGCGTGAGGCCCGCCACGCCC
Source organism: Cellulomonas flavigena DSM 20109 (assembly GCF_000092865.1). Taxonomy (GTDB): domain Bacteria; phylum Actinomycetota; class Actinomycetes; order Actinomycetales; family Cellulomonadaceae; genus Cellulomonas; species Cellulomonas flavigena. The sequence continues at coordinate 1,154,091 of NC_014151.1, forward strand.
TCCTGGATGCGCGCGCCACCGCCGTCGCTGATGCCGACCAGCGGCACACCCGTCCGCAGCGCGAGGTCCATCACCTTGGTGATCTTCTGCCCGTGCACCTCGCCCAGCGAGCCACCGAAGACCGTGAAGTCCTGCGAGTACACGCAGACCGGGCGGCCGTCGACCGTGCCGTGCCCGACGACGACGCCGTCACCCGCGACCCGCTTCCTCTCGAGCCCGAAGTTCGTCGACCTGTGCCGCACGAAGGCGTCGAGCTCGACGAACGAGCCCGGGTCGAGCAGCGACTCGATGCGCTCGCGGGCGGTCTTCTTGCCGCGCGCGTGCTGCTTGGCGACCGCGTTCTCCTCGGCCGCGTCGACGGCCGCGGCGCGACGCGCGCGCAGGTCCTCGAGCAGCCCGGCGGTCGTGCGGGCGGGTGCTGGGGCGGTGTCCGCGGCGGGCTCGGCGGTGTCGGTGGCGACGCCGCGCACGGTGGGTTCGTCCTGGGTCACCCGACGAGGCTAGTTGTGCGGGTCCGCCAGGACCGTGCACCCGGTCGACCGTGTTGCCCCGGACGGCCTGTGGGGACCCCACAACACGACCTCCGTGCGCTCGTGCGGCGCCGAGCACGGGGGCTGCGCGATGATGGCGCGATGAGCACGCGCCCGCCCCTCGAGGTCGACACGCTGCGGGAGCTGCTGCTCGCCCCCGCCGGGCCGCTGGCCCGTCTCGAGGTGGTGGCCGAGACGGGCTCGACCAACGACGCCGTGGTCGCGGGGCTGCGCACCGAGCCCGCCGCGTGGCCGCACGGCAGCGTGCTCGTCGCGGAGCACCAGACCGCGGGGCACGGGCGGGCCGGGCGCACCTGGCAGACGCCCGCGCGGTCGGCGCTCACGGCGACGTTCGTCGCACGTCCCCGCTCCGGGCCGGCCACCTACGGGTGGCTGCCGTTGCTCGCGGGCCTCGGCACGGTGCGCGCGCTGCGGGCGACCGCCGGTGTGCCGGCCGTGCTCAAGTGGCCCAACGACGTGCTCGTCGACCTCGGCGACGCCGTCGGGCAGCTCGCCGGGTGGGGTGGGACGCGCAAGGTCGCAGGTGTGCTCGCCCAGGCCGTGCCCGAGGTGCCGGCCGTCGCCGTGGGCATCGGCGTCAACGTCGACCAGCGTGCCGACGAGCTGCCGGTGCCGTGGGCGACGTCGCTCGCGCTCGCGGGCGCGCGGTCGGCCGACCGTGGGTGCCTGCTCGTGGCGCTCGTCACCGCGCTCGACGAGGTCGCGCGGCGCTGGTCGGAGCACGACGGCGACGCCGTCGCCGCGGGCCTCCTCGACGAGGTGGCGTCGGTGTGCTCGACGCTCGGTCGGCGCGTGCGGGTCGAGCTGCCGGGCGGTGCGGACCTCGTCGGGACGGCCACGGCGCTGGCCCCGGACGGCGCGCTCGTCGTGCAGGACACCGACGGTGCCGCCCACCACGTCCTCGCGGGTGACGTCACGCACGTGCGCGTGACCGACGCCACAGCCGGGTGAACTAGGCTGCGTGCCGTGCCGGAGCGTGGGTCCCAGAGCGAGCCGGCGGGCACCGACCCGCTGCCGGGGACGCCGCCCGCGCCCGGCCCGCCGACGTCCGGCACGACCGACGAGCTCGACGAGCTCCTGCTCGGTGGCCCGCGCACGCTCAGCGCGCGCGACCTCGCCCGGCTCACGGGCACGGACCTCGACACCGTCCGCACGTACTGGCGGACGCTCGGCATGCCGACGCAGGGCGACGACGACGTGGTGTTCACCGACCGTGACGTCCAGGCGCTCCGGCGGGCGCAGTCGTTCGTGCTCGACCACGGGCTGGGCCTCGGCACGGTCGTCACGCTGTTCCGCGCGCTGGGCCACACGTCCGACCGGCTCGCGCTGTGGCAGGTCGAGGCGCTCGTCGAGGACATGGCGACCCGGTACGGGCTGGACGACACGTCCGCCCGGCTGCTGGTGCTCGACCGGCTGCGGGACCTCGCCCCGCTGCTCGAGGAGCAGCTGCTGCACTCCTACCGCCGCCAGCTCGCGGCCGTCGCCGACCGCTACGCGGCGGAGTTCGGCCAGCTGCGCGACGTCGCGGTCGACGGCAGCGTGCTGCCGCTCGCACGGGCGGTCGGCTTCGCGGACATGGTGTCGTTCACGCGGCGTACGGCAGGGCTGGGCTCGACCGACCTGTCGTTGTTCGTGCAGCGCTTCGAGACGGCGGCGCGCGACGTCGTCGCGCAGGCCGGCGGGCGCGTCGTCAAGACGATCGGCGACGCCGTGCTGTTCATCGCGGACACCCCCGGGGTGGGGGCCGTCGTGGCGACCGGTCTGGCGGACGCGTTCGGCGCGTCGCTCGATGTCCAGGCCGCGCGCGGCGCGGGGCAGCTCGCCGAGGGCGCGCGTGGCGTGGGCCCGGTCCGCGTCGGGCTCGTCTGGGGGCGGGTCCTCTCACGCTTCGGCGACGTCTTCGGCGCGAGCGTCAACCTCGCGGCGCGTCTGACCGACGTCGCGGACCCCAGCACCGTGCTCGTCGACGCGACGACCGCGCAGGTCCTCGGGGGCGACCCGCGCTTCGTCGTCACCGCCCAGCCGTCCCGCGAGCTGCAGGGCGTGGGCGAGGTCGTCCCGTACCGCCTGGAGCGCGCGACGCCCTGACGCGGCCGGGGGGGACACGAACAGGGCGCGAGGTGTCCCGGACGCTTCGCACCCCGGCGCGGGCCGTGCAGGGGCTCAGAGCGGGAGGTCGGGGCCGACCGGCTCGACGAGGTCCGGGCCGTCGTTCGCGACCGCGTTGACGCGTGTCGTCACGGGGGTCGCCGTGAGCGCCGGTGGTGCGAGGTCGAGGAGCTCGCGCGCGTCGCCGGCGCCGATCGCGGGATCGAGCCAGGCGGACCACGCCCCCGGGGGCAGGATCACCGGCTGCCGGTCGTGGATCGGGGCCAGCGCCTCCGTGGCCGCTCGGGTCACGACCGTCGCCGAGACGATCCACCGCTCCGGGTCGTCGTCGGCCTTCGACGGGTCCCGCCAGAACTCGTAGAGTCCGGCGAGTGCCGCGACCGCCCCGTCCTCCGGGTGGATCCAGAACGGCTGCTTGGGGGAGCGGCGGCCGCGTGACGAGCCGGCCGGCGGCTCGGGGGCGGCCTGCCACTCGTAGTAGCCGTCCGCCGGGAGCAGCGCGCGGCGCGCGGCGAGCGGCTTGGCGAACGCGGGCTTGTCGGCGAGCGTCTCGACGCGCGCGTTGATCATGCGGCTGCCGATCGACGGGTCCTTCGCCCAGGACGGCACCAGTCCCCACCGCGCGACGCGGAGCTGCCGGGTGATCTCCCCGGTGGTGCGGTCGGCACGCTCGACGACCATCCGCACGCCGTCGGTCGGGGCGACGTTCCACGAGGGGGGCAGCAGTCGCACGTCGTCGGCCACCGTCGCCACCGCGAACTCGTCCGCGATCGACTGGTCCTCCCGGAAGGACGCGTACCTGCCGCACATGCGGGCCAGCCTGCCACCGACGACCGACACCGGCGACGTACGGCGGGCGCTGCCCGGTCGAATCGATTCGTCATGCGCGCGTCGCGGTGCGACCATGGCGGGGATGCACGAGCCCGACCCCACCGCCGACGCGCGGTCCGACGCCCCCGTGCCGGACGCGCTCTCGGCGACGGACGCCACCCCACGGTCGCGCGCACCCGTCACGTCGCGCGTACCTGCCACGCCGGACGCACCGGCGCCGAGCGACGCCCGCGCCCCGGCACCGGCCGGCGACCCTGTCCACCGTCCCGACGCGCGCCACGTGCTGCTGCTCGGCACGATGTGCGCGCTTCCCGCGATCTCGACGGACATCTACCTGCCGTCGCTGCCGGAGGTCGCGCAGGACCTGGGGACCTCGGCCGCAGCGGTCCAGCTCACCATGACGGGCATGCTCGTCGGCGGTGCCGTGGGGCAGCTCGTCATCGGCCCGCTGTCCGACCGCTTCGGCCGCCGCGCCCCGGTGCTCGTGGGCGTCGCGCTGCACGTGCTGGTGTCGCTGCTGTGCGCCGTGGCACCCGCCATCGTGCCGCTCGTCGCGCTGCGCGTGGCGCAGGGGTTCTTCAACGCGTCCGCGACCGTCGTCGCGATGGCCGTGATCCGCGACCGCTTCACCGGCGCGGACGCGTCGCGCCTGATGTCGCGCCTCATGCTCGTCATCGGCGCGGCGCCGCTGTTCGCGCCCTCCCTGGGCGGGCTCATCGCCGGGCAGTGGGGCTGGCGCGCGGTCTTCGTGGTGCTCGCGGCGTTCGGCGTCGTGCTCTGGCTCATCGTGCTGCGCCGCCTGCCCGAGACCCTGCCGCCGGCGCGCCGACGGCCCGGCGGCGTGCGCACGGCGCTGTCCGGGTACCTCGCGCTCCTGCGTGACCGGCACTTCGTGGCGCTCGCGGTGCTGCCGGGCCTGACGATGGCGGTCCTCATGACGTACGTCGTGGCGTCGCCGTTCGTGCTGCGGGTCGGCTACGGGCTGACGGAGCAGCAGTTCGCGCTGCTGTTCGCGGTCAACGGGATCGGCCTCGTCCTGGGCGCGCAGGTGAACGCCGCGGTGGTGCGGCGGGTCGCGCCGGTCCGCATCCTGCGGGTCGCGCTCGTGGCGACGGTGGTGCTCACCGGCGTGCTGCTCGGCGTCGCGCTCACCGGCGTCGGCGGTGTCTGGTCGCTCGTCGCGGTGCTGTGGCTCGTGCTCGCCCTGGTGAACTTCGCGCCGCCCAACGCCACGGCCCTCGCGCTGGGCCGGCACGGTGCGATGGCCGGGACCGCGGCGGCGTTCATCGGCTCGCTCCAGGCGGGCACGGGCGGTCTGGTCGCCAACGTGTCCGGGCTGCTGGGCGGCGGCGCGGTGGCGATGGCTGCGGTGATGCTCGCGTCGTCGACGGTGGCGCTCGCGGTGCTCGCCCTGGCGACGCCCGCGTTCTGGCGCGGAGGGGCCTGGCAGGCGTCCTGAGGTCGTGGTCGCCGCGACGCCCCGGAGCCGGATCGACGTCTCGGCGGCAGGGGGCGCCCCGCGCGGGACGGGCCGGTCCAGCCCTCAGGCGAAGGCCGCGCGCAGGCGCGCGACGGCGTCCTCCAGGACGTCCTGCCGCTTGACGAACGTGAAGCGCACCCACGTGCGCAGCGCGTCGTGCGTGGGGGAGCCGGCGCGCGTGAAGGCGCTGACGGGGACCCCGACGACGCCGGCGCGCTGCGGGAGCTCGCGGCAGAACTCGGCCCCGTCCACCGCGCCCAGGGGTGCGGCGTCGGCGAGCACGAAGTACGTGCCGTCCGGGCGCACGACGTCGAAGCCGGCGTCGCGCAGCCCGGCCGCCAGCAGGTCCCGGCGCTCGGCGAGCGACGCGACGAGCCCGTCGACCCACGCGAGGGCGTCGGGGTCCGTCAGCGCGTGCGCGACCGCGGGCTGGAACGGCGCGCCGGACACGTACGTGAGGAACTGCTTGACGGTCCGCACGGCGGCGACCAGCTCCGCCGGCCCGCTGACCCACCCGATCTTCCAGCCCGTGAACGAGAACGTCTTGCCGCTCGACGAGATCGTCAGCGTGCGCCCCGCCATGCCCGGCAGCGTCGCGACCGGCACGTGCTCGACGCCGAAGACCAGGTGCTCGTACACCTCGTCGGTGACCACGAGGAGGTCGTGCGCGACCGCGACGCGCGCGACCGCCGCCAGCTCGTCTCGACGCAGTACCGCACCCGTCGGGTTGTGCGGCGAGTTGAGCAGCAGCAGGCGCGTGCGCGGCGTGACGGCACGCTCCAGGGCTGCGACGTCGAGGCGGAAGCCGTCCGGCGACGGACGCAGGGGAGTGGTCGTGTGGGTCGCGCCCGCCATCGCGACGACCGCCGCGTAGGAGTCGTAGTACGGCTCGAGCGTCAGCACCTCGTCGCCCGGCTGCGCGAGCGCGAGGACCGCGGCGGCCAGCGCCTCGGTCGCGCCCGTCGTCACCAGCACCTGCGTCTGCGGGTCGACGTCGATCCCGTAGCGCGTGCGCTGGTGCGCCGCGACCGCCTCGCGCAGCGGCGCGATACCGGGCCCGGGCGGGTACTGGTTCACCCCGGCGAGGATCGCGTCGGCGGCCGCGCGGGCGACCGGCTCGGGCCCGTCGACGTCCGGGAACCCCTGCCCGAGGTTCAGCGCCCCGGTGCGCGCCGCGAGCGCGGACATCTCCGCGAAGATCGTCGCGCGCGGAGTCCCGTCGGCGTCGAGGAGCCCCGCCGCCGCTGCCACCTGCTGCCACCGGCTCGTCACGGCGCGAGCATAGGCGCGCCGGCGGGTGCCGGCGCCGGGCGCTCAGAGCAGGCCGGCCGCCGCGAGCATGCCGCTGACCACGAGCAGGGCCAGCGACGCCCAGGCGGCGACGACCCACCACTCGGTGCGGTGGTGCCGCACCTCTCGGGTCGGCGTGCGAACGGTCATGCCTTCAAGATCGGCAGGTGCGGGTCCCCGGACAACGCCCGCGGCGGCACGTCGCGGATTTCACCCGCCGGAGCGCTGCGCGATCCGGCCGCGGGCGAGCCGCCTCACGCGGTGGCGTCCCGCAGGTCCTCACCGAGCGACGCGAGCTTCGCCCCCAGCTCCTGCAGCGCCCCGCCCGCCTCGGCGCCGGCACCGGCGGTCACGGCGTCGAGCTCCGCGCGCGCGGCGTCGACCTCGTCCCGGGCGTCGGCGAGCGCCTGCGACGACGCCTCGGCGCCCTCGGCGCGCGCCTTCTCCAGCGCGGCCTCGGCGTCGTCCACCGCGCTCTGGGCGTTCGTGACGGCGGCGTCGGCCTCACCGCGGGCCTGGTCGCCCATGCCGGCGACGGCAGCCCGTGCCTCCTCGACCTCGGCGCGCGCCTCGTCGGCGTGCGCCTGCGCGTCCGCGAGCGCCTGCTGCAGACCGTCGCCGAGGGCCGTGATCTCGTCGGCGGCGCCCTGGGCGGCGGTGCCGAGGTCGTCGGCGGCCTGCTGCACGTCGGCGTCCGTGCAGGCGGCCAGGCCGAGCGCGAGCGCGCCCGCCGCGAGTGCGTGCACGGCCCGGGCGGGACCGGTCAGGGGACGACGGACGGGGGTGCCGGACGCGGCCACGGGGGTCCTCCTCGGGTCGGGGAGCCGGCCGGGGGGTGGCCGGGGCGCCCCAGTTTGCCCGGCAACGGGGGGATCCGCGCGTCGAGGACGCGGGCCACGCACGGCGACGCCCCCGCCCGCGGGAGCGGGGCGGGGGCGTCGGAGCGGTGACGGAGGTGCCGCGCGCGTGGGGCACGTCGGCGGACCGTCGGGGAGGTCGGTCAGCCCTCCGCCCGCTCGCGGCGACCACGCACGTCCTCCAGCGACGTGCCGTAGTAGGCCGCGGTCATGATGTCCTTCATGTCGTCGATCATCGGCATGCGCGGGTTCGCCGGGGCGCACTGGTCCTCGTAGGCGCCCATGGCGACCTCGTCGAGCCGGCTCATGAACTCCTGCTCGTCGACGCCCTGTGCCTGGAACGACTGCGGGATGCCGACCTTGGCGCGCAGCGCCTCGACGGCCAGCGCGTAGGACTCCACGCCCTCCTCGGGCGTCGAGGCCGGCAGGCCGAGCATCGCCGCGATCTGCTGGAAGCGCTCGGGCGCCACGTAGGACTCGTACTTCGGCCAGCTCGTGAGCTTGGTCGGGACGGTGCCGTTGTAGCGGATCACGTGCGGCAGCAGGGTGGCGTTCGTGCGGCCGTGCACCAGGTGGTACGTCGAGCCGACGACGTGCGCCATGGCGTGCACGATGCCGAGGAACGCGTTGCCGAACGCCATGCCGGCGATCGTCCCGGCGTTGTGCATCTTCTCCCGCGCGTCCTGCGTGAGCGGGTCGCTCGGGTCGCCGTTCACCGACTGCGCGAGGTTGTCGAAGATCAGGCGGATCGCCTGCAGCGCCATGCCGTCGGTGAAGTCGTTCGCGTACACCGCGACGTACGCCTCGGTGGCGTGCGTCAGGGCGTCGAACCCGGAGTCGGCGGCCAGCGACCGCGGCATCTTGTGCGTGAGGACCGGGTCGATGATCGCGACGGTCGGCGTCAGCGCGTAGTCGGCGAGCGGGTACTTCTTCCCCGCCTCGACGTCGCTGATGACGGCGAACGGCGTGACCTCGGCGCCCGTGCCCGACGTGGTGGGGATGCACACGAGCTTGGCCAGGTCGCCCAGCACCGGGAACTTGAACGCGCGCTTGCGGACGTCGAAGAACTTCTGCTTGAGGTCGGAGAAGACGATCTCCGGGTGCTCGTACAGCAGCCACATGACCTTCGCGGCGTCCATGGGCGACCCACCGCCGAGCGCGATGATCGTGTCGGGCCGGAAGTGGCGCATCTGCGCGGCGCCGGCCTGGACGGTCTTCACGGACGGCTCGGGCTCGACCTGGTCGATGATCTGCACGGCCACGTTGTTGCCGCGGCGGCGCAGCACGTCGAGGACCTTGTCGACGAACCCGAGGGTCGTCATGGTCGCGTCGGTGACGATCGTGACGCGCTCGACGTCGGCCATGTCCGCGAGGTAGCGGATCGCGTTCGGCTCGAAGTACGTCTTGGCGGGGACCTTGAACCACTGCAAGTTGTTGTTCCTCCGGCCCACGCGCTTGACGTTGACGAGGTTGACGGCCGACACGTTGTTGGACACCGAGTTGTGGCCGTAGGAGCCGCAGCCGAGCGTGAGCGACGGGATGAACGCGTTGTAGATGTCACCGATGCCGCCGAGCGACGAGGGCGCGTTGCAGATGACGCGGATCGCCTTGACGCGCCGGCCGAACTCGACCGTGAGCGCCTCGTCGAGCGTGTGGATGGCCGCCGAGTGGCCCAGACCGTCGAACTCGACCATCTTCTCGGCGAGCGCGATGCCCTCCTCGGTCGACGACGCCCGCAGCACGGCCAGGACCGGGCACAGCTTCTCGCGGGTCAGGGGCTCGGCGGGGCCGACGCCCGACACCTCGGCCAGGATGATCGAGGTGTCCGCGGGGACCGTGAAGCCCGCCTGCTCGGCGATCCACACCGGCGACTTGCCGACGACCGCCGGGTTGAGCTTGGCTCCCGCGCAGTTCTCGCCGTCGGCCTCGACACCGAAGATGAAGCGCTCGAGCTTCGCCTTCTCCGCCGGGGTGGCGCGGTACGCGTGGAGCTTCGCGAACTCCGCCATCGCGGCGTCGTAGATCTCGTCGTCGAGGATGGCGGCCTGCTCGGAGGCGCAGATCACGCCGTTGTCGAACGCCTTGCTCAGCACGATGTCGTTGATCGCGCGGGCGAGCTTGGCGGACTTCTCGACGTACGCCGGGACGTTGCCGGCGCCGACGCCCAGGGCGGGCTTGCCGCAGGAGTACGCGGCCTTGACCATCGCGTTGCCGCCGGTCGCAAGGATGGTGGCGACACCCGGGTGGTTCATGAGGGCACCGGTCGCGGCGAGCGACGGGGCCTCGACCCACTGGATGCAGTGCTCGGGGGCGCCGGCGGCCACGGCGGCGTCGCGCACGATGCGGGCGGCGGCCACGGAGCACTGCTGGGCGTTCGGGTGGAACGCGAAGATGATCGGGTTGCGGGTCTTCAGCGAGATGAGCGCCTTGAAGATCGCGGTCGACGTGGGGTTGGTGACGGGGGTGATGCCGGCGATCACGCCCACGGGCTCCGCGATCTCGGTGATGCCGTTGAGGTCGTCGACGTTGATGACGCCGACGGTCCGCAGGTTCGCCATCGAGTTCGTGACGTGCTCGCACGCGAAGATGTTCTTCACGGCCTTGTCCTCGAAGACACCGCGCCCGGTCTCCTCGACGGCCAGCTTGGCCAGCTGACCGTGCTGGTCGAGGGCCGCGACGGCGCCCTTCTTGACGAAGCGGTCGACGTCCTCCTGCGTCATGGACTCGAACTCGGCGAGCGCCTTGGTGGCGTTCGCGACGAGCAGGTCGACGGACTGCGCGACCGCGTCGGCCTCGCTCACGCCGAGGGCGACGCCGGCGGGCTGCGCGGCCGCCGCGGGGGCCTCGGCCGACGCGCCGGCGGGGGCCTTCGCGCGGGTGCTCTTCTTGGTGGTCTCGGACACCTTCGACTCCCCGTGTAGTGGTGAGGGTGACGGACGCTGGAGGGTCCGTCGCTGGTACCGACGCTAGGGACGGGGGAGTCCGGAAAGGTGGGATGAAAGTCCCCGCGGTGTGACGGACGTCGTCCACGTCCGCCGTCACGGCCTCGCGGGAGGACCTCGGTCCCGGGCGACGGGTCGTCGGTCCCCGGTCGGCGCGGGCGCGCCCGTGCGGCCAGGACGGGAGGTGTCAGACGGCCTCGCGGCGCTTCGGGCGTGCGAACCGGGCGGGCAGCGACGGTCCGTCCCACACCTGGACCGCGCGCCAGGCGGACGCCGCGAGGGGCACCGCGAGCACGGCGCCGGTCACACCGGCGAGCACCGTGCCGGCGGTCAGGGCCACGAGGATGACCAGCGGGTGCAGGCGCAGCTGACGTCCCATGACGACAGGCTGCAGGAGGTCGCCCTCCAGCTGGTTGACCAGCACGACGATGCCCACGACGACCAGCGCCTGCACCGGCCCGACGGCGACCAGCGCGACCAGCGCCGCGAGGACGCCGGCGATCGTCGCGCCCACGAGCGGGACGAACGCGAGCAGGAAGACCAGCACCGACAGGGGGATCACGAGCGGCACGCCGACCAGCGCCAGGCCGATGCCGATGCCGACGGCGTCGACCGCCGCGATGATCGCCGTGCCCCGCACGTACCCGCCGAGCGCCCGCACGGTGGCGTCCCCGACGCGCCTGCCACGCAGGTACCGCTCACCCTCGAAGGGGCGGAGCAGGAACTCCCAGATCGCCGGTCCGTCCTTGAGGAAGAAGAACAGCACCACGACCATGATGAAGAACCCGGCGACGAAGTCGGCGGTCTGCGAGACGCCCGCGATCGCCCCCGACCCGACGGCGTCGGACCGCAGGAGGCCCGCGGCGGACTCCCGCACGGACGCGATCTGCTCGTCGGTCACGTCGAACGGCAGGCCCTGCACGTACGTCTGCAGCTCGTCGAACCCGTCGAGCGCCTGGTCGCGCAGCTCGTCCCACTGGTCGACGACCGCGCGCACCACGAGCCACACGATCGCGGCGAGCAGGGCGACGAGGCCGAGCAGCGCGATCCACGTGGCGAGCAGCGACGGGACGCCGCGCCGCCGCAGCGCGCCGACCAGGGGCGAGATCGCGGACGCCAGCACGAGCGCGATCAGCACGGGGATCACGACGAGGGTCAGCCGGGTCAGGGCGAGCACCACGACCGCGCCGAGCGCGAGGACGGCGAGCACCTGGACGGAGCGGGTGCCCACGCGCCCGAGGCCGTCGGACCACGCCGTCGCGGGAGTGCGTGGCGTGGCCGGTGGCGCAGGAGGGGCCTCGCCGACCTGCTGCGACGTGCGGCGGCGTCCGAGCAGAGCCATCGTCGTCCTCCCGGTGCGGTCCGGCCGGGTCGTGCAGACCTGGCGGGACCGACGCTAGGGGGCCGGGCGGCACGGCGCGCGTCGGGCGGGAACGACGCAGGCCGTGCCGCGGTGTGCGGCACGGCCTGCGAGGTGGTGCGCCCGAAAGGATTCGAACCTTCGACCTTCTGCTCCGGAGGCAGACGCTCTATCCGCTGAGCTACGGGCGCGCGGCGATCCCCGACCTTACCAGCCCGCGGGCGGCGTGTCGGACCCGTGCCCCGGTCGCGGCTCCCGCGGTGTCAGGCGTCCTCCAGCAGCCCCGAGAGGTAGCTGCTCGTCTCGGCGGCCGCGCGCTCCGGGTCGCCCGCGACGATCGCCTCGACGAGCGAGTCGTGCGCGTCCGCGGCGTGCGCGTCGGTGACGAAGTTGAAGCGGATGTTGTCGCCGATCGCCTCGATGAGGTTGTCGTACAGCGAGCGCAGCACGGGGTTGCCGGCGGCGCGCACGATCGAGCGGTGCAGCTCGAGGTCGGTGGCGACCATCGTGTCGAGGTCCCCGCCCTCGTAGGCGCGCGCCCGTGCGTCACGCTTGGCGAGCAGCTCGGAGGCGTCGGTCGCGGTGCGTGCGCGCGCCGCGAGGCGGGCGGCCTCCATCTCCAGGGCGCGGCGCACCGAGACCACGTCGCGCTGGCGGGCGTCCGCGATCTGCCGGCCCATCGTGACCGCGAGCTCGGACGTCGAGAGCACGTACGTGCCGGAGCCCTGCCGGCGCTCGAGGAGCCCGGCGTGCACGAGCGACTGCACCGCCTCGCGCACCGTGTTGCGCCCGACCCCCAGCAGCTCGACGAGCGCGGGCTCGGGAGGGATCCGTGTGCCGACAGGCCACTGCCCGGAGGAGATGCGGGACCGCAGCGACTCCACGGCGCTGTCGATCAGTCCGGTGCGTCGCGCCATGGGCGTCGGCCTCCTCGTGGTCACGGTCAGGGCGTGCACCGACGGCCCGGCGGCCACGGTGCCCCCGCCGAGTCAACACGTCCGACGACCTGTGGACCAGTCCCGTCCGCCGGTCGGCCGCGGCGTGTCGCGCGCCACCGGGTGCGCGAGAGGCGGCGACGGAGGCGCGTGGCCGACGCCTATCCTGTGTCCCGTGACCCCGGAGCAGCTCGCCGACGCCCTGCGCGTCGCTCTCGTGCAGGCCGTCGACGACGGCACGTTCGCCCTCGACCCCGCCGCCCTCCCCGAGCGCGTGCACATCGAGCGCCCCCGGCAGCGCGAGCACGGCGACTGGGCGACGAACGTCGCGCTGCAGCTGGCCAAGAAGGCCGGGAGCAACCCGCGGGCGTTCGCCGAGGAGCTGGCGCGCCGCCTCGCGGACGTGCCCGGGGTCGCCGCGGTCGACGTGGCCGGTCCGGGCTTCCTCAACATCCGCCTCGACGCCGCCGCCGCGGGCGAGCTCGCGCGCGGCATCGTCGAGCAGGGGGCGGGGTACGGGCGCAACGCGACGTTCGCCGGGCTCAAGGTGAACCTCGAGTTCGTCTCGGCCAACCCCACCGGCCCGCTGCACATCGGCGGCGTGCGCTGGGCGGCGGTCGGTGACGCGCTCGCGCGCGTGCTGCAGGCGTCCGGGGCCGAGGTGACGCGCGAGTACTACTTCAACGACCACGGCGCGCAGATCGACCGCTTCGCGCGTTCGCTCGTCGCCCGCGCCCGCGGCGAGGAGGCTCCCGAGGACGGCTACGGCGGCCAGTACATCGCCGACATCGCCGACCGGGTGATCGCCGACGCGCAGGCCGCCGGTGAGCCCGACCCGCGCACGCTGCCCGACGCCGAGGCGACCGAGGCGTTCCGGGCGCGCGGCGTCGAGCTGATGTTCGCCGAGATCAAGACGTCCCTGCACGACTTCGGCGTCGACTTCGACGTGTACTTCCACGAGGACTCGCTGCACGAGTCCGGTGCCGTGGAGCGGGCGGTCGAGCGCCTGCGGGCGTCGGGCCACATGTTCGAGGCCGACGGCGCGCTGTGGCTGCGCACCACGGCCTTCGGCGACGACAAGGACCGCGTCGTCGTCAAGTCGGACGGGCAGGCCGCCTACATCGCGGGCGACATCGCCTACTACCTCGACAAGCGCGAGCGCGGCTTCGACCGCGTCGTCATCATGCTCGGCTCCGACCACCACGGGTACGTCGGCCGCATGATGGCGGTCTGCGCGGCGTTCGGCGACGAGCCGCACGTCAACCTCGAGCTGCTCATCGGCCAGCTCGTCAACCTCGTCAAGGACGGCGAGCCCGTCCGGATGTCGAAGCGCGCGGGCACGATCATCACGATCGACGACCTCGTCGAGGCGGTCGGCGTCGACGCCGCGCGCTACGCGCTGTCGCGGTCGTCGTCGGACCAGCAGATCGACCTCGACCTCGACCTGCTCGCGAAGGCCACCAACGAGAACCCCGTCTTCTACGTGCAGTACGCCCACGCCCGTACCGCGGCGATGGCCCGCAACGCGGCGGAAGCCGGCGTGCGCCGCGAGGACGGCTTCGACGCCTCCCTGCTCGACCACGAGTCGGAGGCCAAGCTGCTCGGCCTGCTCGCGGACTTCCCGCGCGTGGTCGCCCAGGCGGCGGACCTGCGCGAGCCGCACCGCGTCGCGCGCTACGCCGAGGACGTCGCCGGCGCCTACCACAAGTGGTACGACCAGAAGCGCCGCGTGGTGCCGTGGGGCGACGAGGAGCTCACGGACGCCCACCGCACGCGCCTGTGGCTGAACGACGCGACGCGTCAGGTGCTCGCGAACGCCCTCGACCTGCTCGGGGTGAGCGCGCCGGAGCGGATGTGACCGCCGGACCGCTCGGCCTGCCCTGGTCCTCCGGCGCGGTGCGCGGCGCCGACGGTGCCGTGCGGGTCGCGGACGTCGACGTGCGCGACCTCGCCGCGGCGCACGGCACGCCCGCGTACGTCGTCGACGAGGCGGACCTGCGCTCGCGGGCACGGGCCTACCGCACGGCGTTCGAGACGGCGTGCGCGCAGGTCGGCACGGGTGTGGACGTCTACTATGCCGGCAAGGCCCTGCTGACGCGGGCCGTCGCGCGCTGGGTGCACGACGAGGGCCTGCGCGTCGACACCGCGAGCGGCGGCGAGCTCGCAGTCGCGCTCGCGGCCGGGGTGCCGGGGGCGGACATCGGCCTGCACGGCAACAACAAGTCCGACGACGAGCTGCGCGCCGCGCTCGACGCGGGTGTGGGCCGGATTATCGTCGACTCGCTCGTCGAGGTGGACCGGCTCGCGGCGCTGGTGCGCGCGCACCGCGGGCCGGACGGTGCCCCGGCACCGGTCATGGTGCGCGTGACGACCGGCGTGCACGCGGGCGGCCACGAGTTCATCTCCACCGCGCACGAGGACCAGAAGTTCGGCCTGTCGCTGGCCTCCGACGGTGGCGACAGCCCCGCGCTGACGGCGCTGCTGCGCGTCGTCGAGCGCCCCGAGCTGCACCTCCTCGGGATCCACTCGCACATCGGCTCGCAGATCCTCGACCCGTCGGGCTTCGCAGTCGCGGCACAGCGGGTGCTGGCGCTGCGCGCGACGCTGCACGCGCGCACCGGCGTGCTCGTCGACGAGGTCGACCTGGGAGGCGGCTACGGCATCGCCTACCTCCCCGGCGACGTCCCGCTCGACCCGGGCCGGATCGCCAAGGAGGTCGCGCAGGCCGTCGCCGACGCCGCGCGCGAGCTCGGGACGCCGCTGCCGCGGTTGTCGATCGAGCCGGGCCGGGCGATCGTGGGGCCGGCCGGCCTCACCCTCTACACCGTCGGGACCGTCAAGCCGGTGCGGCTGGACGACGGGCGCGTGCGCACGTACGTCTCGGTGGACGGCGGCATGAGCGACAACATCCGCCCCGCGCTGTACGGCGCGCACTACCACGCGGAGGTCGTGTCGCGGGTCTCGGACGCGGAGCCGGTGCTGGCGCGCGTCGTCGGCAAGCACTGCGAGAGCGGCGACATCGTCGTCCACGAGGTGCGGCTGCCGGGTGACGTGCGCGCGGGCGACCTGCTGGCCGTCGCCGCGACCGGCGCGTACGGCCGCTCGATGGCGTCGAACTACAACCTGCTGACCCGCCCGCCGGTGGTCGCGGTGACGGCGGGGGAGTCCCGCGTGCTCGTGCGCCGGGAGACCGTCGACGACCTCCTCGCGCTCGACGTCCGCGCCGACTGACGCAGCTGCGGACGGGCGACCCGTGCGCAGGAGAGTGGTCACCTCTCGCCGTCAGGGGACGAGACGTGGTCGCACGTGCGACCGCATCGCGCCGTCCCGGGTCGCACGTCCGGCGCCGGCGGGTCAGCGGACGTGCGCCGCCGCGAGGTCCGTGAACACCGCGCGGTTGAGGCGGAACGCGACGCGTGCCTCCTCGACGACCTCGTCGCGCTGCGCAGGCGTGAGGTCGAGCGCGTCGAGCCGCTCGCGGTAGACGTCCTTGAACGGCTTGAGCTTGTGGATCTGCGGGAAGTCGTAGAACGAGACGCCGTCGCCGGCGAGGCCGTGGTGCCGCTCGAGCATCCGCTGGAGGATCTGCCCGCCGGACAGGTCGCCGAGGTACCGGGTGTAGGCGTGCGCGGCGTACCGGGGCAGGTCGTCGCCGACCTGCCCGAGCCGTGCGACGTAGTCGGCGGTCGCGGGCAGCACGCGCACCCGGGCGCGCCAGTCCGCACCGACGAGGAACGCCAGGTCCTTCTCGATCGCCGGGACGCGCACCAGCTCGGGGAACACGAGGTCACCGTGCGTGCCGGCCGCGACGAGCCGGTCGCCGGCGGCCTCGAGCGCCGTGTAGATCGCGTGCTGCTGCGCCGCGAGGTCGACGTAGCCGGCGAGGGGCAGGGTGCCGTCCACGAGGTGCTCGACGAACGCGGACCGCTCGGCGTCCTCGTGCTCCTGGCGCGTGCCGGCCCGCAGCGCCGCCGACAGCGGGGGCGCGGGCTCGAGGAGCTGGTCGGGCGTGGTGACGGCCATGACAGGGCTCCCGGGGGGGCGGGGGACGTTGCTGACACTCTGTCAGCACGGACACGGTAGATCACGCGGACGAGGCCGGACAAGAACGCCCGTCCAGGTCCTCCCGGACCGCGACGGCGGACGCCACGACGCGCCGTCGCCGGTCCGCCCTATCCTGGGGCCGCGACCACCTGCACCGCGGCCGGTCGCGACCACCCACCCGGCGGCCCTCGGCGACCGCCCTGCTCGGAAGGCACCTGCGTGGCCCTCACCCCCGGCACCCACCCGCCCCTGCGCGTCGCCGTCCTCGGCTGCGGCGTCGTCGGCACGGAGGTCGTGCGTCGGCTGGTCACGGAGGGCGACGAGCTCGCCGCGCGCGTCGGTGCCCGGCTCGAGCTCGTCGGCGTCGCGGTCCGCTCGCTCGACACCGAGCGCGACCCGGTGGTCGACCGTGCGCTGCTGACGACGGACGCCGAGTCGCTGGTCGAGAAGGCCGACGTGGTCGTCGAGCTCATGGGCGGCATCGAGCCCGCGCGCACCCTGTTGCTGCGGGCCGTCGCGCACGGCGCGTCGGCCGTCACCGCCAACAAGGCGCTCCTCGCGCAGGAGGGGCCCGCGCTGTACGACGCGGTCGACGCGGCGGGCGTCGACCTGTACTTCGAGGCCGCGGTCGCGGGTGCCATCCCGATCGTGCGCCCCGTGCGCGAGTCCCTCGCGGGCGACACCGTGCAGCGTGTGCTCGGGATCGTCAACGGCACCACCAACTACGTCCTCGACCAGATGACGACGACGGGCCAGGGGCTGGCCGAGGCGGTCGCCGACGCGCAGGACCTCGGCTACGCCGAGGCCGACCCGACCGCCGACGTCGAGGGGTACGACGCCGCGGCCAAGGCCGCGATCCTCGCGTCCCTCGCGTTCCACACCCGCGTCGCGCTCGACGACGTCGACCGCACCGGCATCACCGGGCTCACGGCCGACGACGTGACCTGGGCGGGCCGCACCGGCCACGTCCTCAAGCTGCTCGCGGTCGCCGAGCGCGCCACCGACGCCGCCGGGCGCGAGGGCGTGCTCGTGCGCGTGCAGCCCACGCTCGTGCCGTCCGGCCATCCGCTCGCCGGCGTGCGCCAGGCGTTCAACGCGGTGTTCGTCGAGGCCGAGGCAGCCGGCGAGCTCATGTTCTACGGCCGCGGCGCGGGCGGCTCGCCCACGGCGTCCGCCGTGCTCGGCGACCTGGTGTCCGTCGCGCGGCACCGCGTGCTGGGCGGCAAGGGCCCGGTCGAGTCGTCGCACGCCGACCTGCCCGTGCTCGACGGCGGCGAGGCCCGCTCGCGTTACCAGGTGCGCCTCGAGGTGGACGACCGCGCCGGCGTGCTCGCGCGCGTCGCCGCCGAGCTCGCCGCGCAGGACGTGTCCATCGAGTCCGTGCGGCAGACGCTCCAGGGGACGGGCGACGACGCGTCCGCGACGCTCGTCATCACCACGCACACCGCTGCCGAGCGCGCGCTGCGGGCGACGGTCGACGCGGTCGCGGCCCTCGACGTCGTGCGTCACGTCGTGTCCGTGCTGCCGGTGCTCTGAGACCCACCCCCACCACCCGAGGAACCGAACCCCATGGCCCACCAGTGGCGCGGCGTCATCGCCGAGTACGCCGACCGTCTGCCCGCCTACGTCCAGGAGCGCATCGTCACGCTGGGGGAGGGCGGCACGCCGCTCGTCCACGCCCCCGTCCTGTCGCAGCGCACGGGCGCCGAGGTCCACGTCAAGGTCGAGGGCATGAACCCGACCGCGTCGTTCAAGGACCGCGGCATGACGACGGCGATCTCCGCCGCCGCGGCGCGCGGCGCGAAGGCCGTGGTGTGCGCGTCGACGGGCAACACGTCGGCCTCGGCCGCGGCCTATGCGACGCGTGCCGGCATGGTCTGCGCGGTCCTCGTGCCGGACGGCAAGATCGCCATGGGCAAGCTCAGCCAGGCCATCGCGCACGGCGCGCACCTGCTGCAGGTCGACGGCAACTTCGACGACTGCCTGATCGCCGCGCGCAAGCTCGCCGAGGCGTACCCGGTCGAGCTCGTCAACTCGGTGAACCCGGCCCGCATCGAGGGGCAGAAGACGGCGGCGTTCGAGATCGTCGACGCACTCGGCGACGCCCCCGACATCCACTGCCTGCCCGTCGGCAACGCCGGCAACATCACCGCGTACTGGAAGGGCTACCGCGAGTACGCGGGCCTGGACGACGGCGCCGGCCTGCCGGCGGTCGCGACGCGCACGCCCGTGATGTGGGGCTTCCAGGCGGCCGGCGCCGCGCCGATCGTCCTCGGCCACCCGGTCGACGCACCCGAGACGATTGCGACGGCGATCCGCATCGGCAACCCTGCGTCCTGGCAGCAGGCCGAGGAGGCGCGCGACGTGTCCGGCGGCGTCATCGAGTCGGTGACCGACGAGCAGATCCTCGCCGCGCACCGCGTGCTGTCGGCCGAGGTCGGCGTGTTCGTCGAGCCCGCGTC
The DNA here is from genome assembly GCF_000092865.1 of Cellulomonas flavigena DSM 20109. GTDB lineage: Bacteria > Actinomycetota > Actinomycetes > Actinomycetales > Cellulomonadaceae > Cellulomonas > Cellulomonas flavigena. The sequence goes on from NC_014151.1 coordinate 1,172,952, forward strand.
GGCCGCGGGCGTCGCAGGTCTGCTGGCATGCGCCGAGCGCGGGCTGGTGCCCGCGGGTACGCGGGTCGTCGTCACGGTCACGGGTCACGGCCTGAAGGACCCGCAGTGGGCGCTGCGGACGGCGGACGGCGGCGAGGTACGGCCGCAGCGTGTGACGACCGACGTCGTGACGATCGCCGACGCGCTCGGCCTGGGCTGAGCCACCGTGCGCCTGCGTGCCGCGCACGTGCGGGTCCGCGTCCCCGCCACGTCCGCCAACCTCGGCCCCGGCTTCGACGCGCTCGGGCTCGCGCTCGGCCTGCACGACGAGCTCGAGGTGCGCGCGCTCGGCACCTCCGACGTGCGGGTCGAGGTCGAGGGTGAGGGGGCCGGGACGGTCCCCGACGACGAGACCCACCTGGTGGTGCGGGCGCTGCGCGTCGCGCTCGACCACGTCGGCGCACCGCAGACGGGCCTGCACCTGACGTGCCGCAACCGGGTGCCGCACGGGCGTGGTCTGGGCTCCTCGGCGGCCGCGGTGGTCGCGGGGATCCTCGCCGCGCGTGGTCTGGTCGCCGAGCCGGACGCGCTCGACGACGACACCGCGCTCGCGCTCGCCACCGAGCTCGAGGGGCACCCGGACAACGCCGCGCCGGCGATCCTCGGAGGCCTCACGGTCGCGTGGAGCGACGAGCCGGGTGCGGCCGGTCCCGGTGCGGTGCGGGCCGTGCGGCTCGCGGTGCACGAGGACGTCGCGCCCGTCGCGGTCGTCCCGCCCGGCCACCTGTCGACGCGCGCCGCGCGCGGTGTGCTGCCCGCGCAGGTGCCGCACGCCGACGCGGCGTGGCAGGCCGGGCGCTCGGCGCTGCTCGTCGAGGCGCTGGGCCGCAACCCGGAGCTGCTGTTCGCCGCGACGGGGGACAGGCTCCACCAGGGCTACCGGCGCGAGGTCATGCCCGCGTCGCTCGCGCTCGTCGACGCGTTGCGCTCCCGCGGGGTCGCCGCGGTCGTCTCCGGCGCGGGCCCGACCGTGCTCGCGCTCGCGCGCCGCGGACGCGACGGGACGACGGACGCGGACGCCGCGATCGCCGACGCGTTCGGCGGGGTCATGGCCGGCTGGCGCGTGCTCCCGCTCGACGTGGACACCGCGGGTGCGTCGGTCACGGCCGTGCTCGACTGAGTCGCCGCTCGCCGACCGCGACCACGCAGCCGGGTGAACCGGAGGAGGGCGCGACAGGCCCCCGATCCTGCGGTGCTAGGCTGATCGGCGTTCCCCGGACCTCGTCCTCCGGCCCCCGGTGGATCCGCCCGTGATCCACCGGCGGACCACCCGGTCCCCGGCTCCCGACCACCCACCCGGAACCTGCCGGACGGTCACCTGGGTCGACGACGAGGGGAACACCCCGCCAGCGCGAGCAGACGTCGTCGTACCCAGCGCGCGTGGCACCCACTCCGTCTGGTCACGCCGACCGGACGCAGCCCCTCCCGGGTGGACCGGGTGGGCCCCGACGAGGGGGAAGGATCCTTCGTGACAGACACCATCGACGCCGCCACGCCCGCCACGGGCGGACCGGGACCGGGCAGCATCGCCGCGATGCGCCTGCCGGAGCTCCAGGCGCTCGCCGCCCAGCTCGGCGTCAAGGGCACGAGCAAGATGCGCAAGAGCGACCTGGTCCAGGCGATCTCCGCCGCGCGCACCGGTGACCGGCCGCAGGCTCTGGAGACGCGCGCGACGACGCGCCGCGCCCGGGCCGCGGTCGCCGAGCGCGTCACGACGAGCGCGCCCGCGCAGGACCTCCCGGTGGCGTCCCCGGCACCGTCGGGGGAGCCCGGTGCTGCGGCGTCGGAGCGTCGGCCGGCCGGCCGCGACGCGCTCGCCGGTCTGGAGGCGGCGCTCGACGCGCGGCTCGCGCCGGCCGAGCAGCGGGACGACCGCGCGGCCCGTGCGGCGGACGTCGTCGGCAACGTCGCAGGTGAACGCCGCTCGCGCCGCGCCGGCCGCGGCGCGGGTGCCCCGGAAGCCGCGCCGGCCGAGGAGCCGGGCGAGCGCCCCCAGGGTGAGCGCCGGCAGAACGAGCGCCGCCACAACGGTGAGCGCCCCCAGGGCGAGCGTCGCACCGCGGAGCAGGACGCCGACGCGCCCGCGCAGGGCGTCCCGGCCGGTGCGGGCGACAAGCCGGAGGACGAGGAGCGCGGCGGCCGCCGGCGTCGCTCGCGGGACCGCTTCCGCGACCGGGACCGGGACCGCAAGAGGGGCCGGTCCCGCACGGGCCAGGGCGACCTCGCCGGCCTCGACGAGGTCGAGGTCACCGACGACGACGTGCTGCTGCCCGTGGCGGGCATCCTCGACGTCCTCGAGTCCTACGCGTTCGTGCGCACCACCGGCTACCTGCCGGGGCCCAACGACGTCTACGTCTCGCTCAACCAGGTCAAGAAGCACGGCCTGCGCCGGGGCGACGCGATCACCGGCGCCGTCCGCCAGCCCCGCGAGGGTGAGCAGCAGCCCAGCGGGGGCCGGCCCAACAAGTTCAACGCGCTCGTGCGGCTCGACACGGTCAACGGCCTGCTGCCGGACGAGGCCCGCGAGCGTCCCGAGTTCACCAAGCTCACGCCGCTGTACCCGCAGGAGCGGCTGCGTCTGGAGACCGAGCCGGGCCGGCTGACGCCGCGCGTCATCGACATCGTCGCGCCCATCGGCAAGGGCCAGCGCGGCCTCATCGTCGCGCCTCCCAAGGCCGGCAAGACGATCATCATGCAGCAGATCGCCAACGCGATCACGCACAACAACCCCGAGGTCCACCTCATGGTCGTGCTCGTCGACGAGCGCCCCGAGGAGGTCACGGACATGGAGCGGACGGTCAAGGGCGAGGTCATCGCCTCGACCTTCGACCGCCCCGCGTCGGACCACACGATCGTCGCGGAGCTCGCGATCGAGCGCGCCAAGCGCCTGGTCGAGCTCGGTCAGGACGTGGTCGTGCTGCTGGACTCGCTGACCCGGCTGTCGCGCGCCTACAACCTGGCCGCGCCCGCGTCGGGCCGCATCCTGTCCGGGGGTGTCGACGCCTCGGCGCTCTACCCGCCGAAGCGGTTCTTCGGTGCGGCGCGCAACATCGAGAACGGCGGCTCGCTGACGATCCTCGCCTCCGCGCTGGTGGAGACGGGCTCGAAGATGGACGAGGTCATCTTCGAGGAGTTCAAGGGCACCGGGAACATGGAGCTGCGCCTGTCGCGCCAGCTCGCGGACAAGCGCATCTTCCCGGCGGTGGACGTCAACGCGTCCGGTACCCGCCGCGAGGAGGTGCTCATGAGCAACGACGAGCTGAAGATCATCTACAAGCTGCGCCGCGTGCTCGGCGGGCTGGACCAGCAGCAGGCCATCGAGCTGCTGCTCGGCAAGCTCCGCGAGACGAAGTCCAACGTGGAGTTCCTGCTCCAGGTGCAGAAGACGACGCCGGGCAACAACGGTCCCGCGCTCGAGGAGGGCGTCGGCCGCACGGTCGTCTGACGCCGACCCACGCACGGCCCCGCAGCCACGGGTGCGGGGCCGTCGCCGTGTCCTCGGCGGTCACCACCCCCCGCGAGGGTTACCCTCACGGCGTGCCGACGACACCGGACGACGTCCTCACGCTGCTCGTGCAGCCCGAGGTGGTCCTCGGGCTCGCGGCGGTCCTCCTGCTCCTCGTGGTGCGGGGCCGGTCGCGGCGACGTCGTGCGCGCGCGGCCGCACGCGCACGAGAGGCGTCGCGCGCTCCGTACGCGGGCGAGATCTGGTTCGCGGACGTCCCGTACGAGGACGGCACGGGGAGCAAGGACCGGCCGGTGCTCGTGCTCCGCGTGCGTGACCGGACGTGCGAGGTCGCGCGGTTCACGTCGCAGGACCGCGGCACGCGGCGCGACCACGTCGCGCTGCCGCCGGGCTTCCCGGGGCTGTCCCGTGCGAGCTGGATCGACCTGCGACCGCGCGAGCTGCCGATCGCCGCGCTGCGCCGCCGGGCGGGCGTCCCGGGGCCCGCGCTCGTCACGTGGTACCGCCAGGTCTCCGCCCAGCGGGGCCTGCCGGGGGACGCGGCCTGACGGACGCCGTCGGACGCACCTCCAGCAGGGAGCCGTCGCCCGCGGAGCGCCGCCGGCGCGACTGCCGCGACCGGGACGGTTCCGGCTGTCCCCGTGGTTCTGGCACAATGGTCCGTCGGTCTGCGGTTCACCGGCGCGAGAACGCGTCCGGACCCGGAGGCAAACCCCAAGGAGAGCTCTCGTGAAGTCTGGCATCCACCCGGAGTACGTCCTCACCGAGGTCACGTGCACCTGCGGCAACTCGTTCGTCACCCGCTCGACGGTGACCGACGGCAAGATCCACGCCGACGTCTGCAGCGCCTGCCACCCGTTCTACACGGGCAAGCAGAAGATCCTCGACACCGGTGGCCGCGTGGCCCGGTTCGAGGCCCGCTACGGCAAGAAGTCGGCCAACTAGCTCCTCCGCAGCGCCGGTGCGCCCGGCGGACGACGGCCCTCCATGGTCGTGTCCGCGCGCGCACCGGCGCTGCTGCTGTGTCGGGCGGCCGCCGGCCGCCCCACGTCGGTACCGGTGGGAGGCACGCAGGTGGAGCAGCTCGACGCGGTCGAGGCGATGCTCGCGGAGCACGCACAGATCGAGCGGGACCTCGCCGACCCCGCGGTGCACGCGGACGCGGCGCGCGCGCGGCGCCTCGGACGGCGCTACGCCGAGCTCGGGCGCGTCGTGCAGGCGTACCGCCAGTGGCGTGCGGCCGCCGACGACGCGCAGGCCGCCGCGGAGCTCGCTGCCGAGGACGCGTCGTTCGCCACCGAGGTGCCCGCGCTGCAGGCCGCGGCCGACGAGGCTGCCGAGCGTCTGCACCGGGTGCTCGTGCCGCGCGACCCGGACGACGGCCGTGACGTCATCCTCGAGATCAAGGCGGGCGAGGGGGGCGAGGAGTCCGCGCTGTTCGCGGGCGACCTGCTGCGCATGTACACGCGGTACGCCGAACGCCAGGGCTGGAGCGTGCAGGTCCTCGACGCCACCGAGTCGGATCTTGGTGGCGTGAAGGACGCCCAGGTCGCCGTCAAGGCGCGCGCGGCGGGCCCGCCCGAGGACGGCGTGTGGGCGCACCTGAAGTACGAGGGTGGCGTGCACCGCGTCCAGCGCGTGCCCGTGACGGAGTCGCAGGGTCGGATCCACACGTCCGCCGCCGGCGTCATGGTGTTCCCCGAGGCCGACGACGACGGCGACGTCGACATCGACCAGAACGACCTGCGCATCGACGTCTACCGCTCGTCGGGCCCCGGTGGCCAGTCGGTCAACACGACGGACTCCGCCGTGCGGATCACGCACGTGCCGACCGGGATCGTCGTGTCGATGCAGAACGAGAAGTCCCAGCTGCAGAACCGTGAGCAGGCGATGCGCGTCCTGCGGGCGCGACTGCTCGCGGCGCGGCAGGAGGAGGCGGCCGCGGCGGCGAGCGAGGCGCGGCGGTCCCAGGTGCGCACGGTGGACCGCTCGGAGCGGATCCGGACGTACAACTTCCCGGAGAACCGCATCGCCGACCACCGCACGGGCTACAAGGCGTACAACCTCGACCAGGTGCTCGACGGCGACCTCGGGCCCGTCATCGCGTCGGCGGTCGAGGCCGACGACGCGGCGCGTCTGGCGGCCGCGGGCGGTGGCGTGGCGTGAGCGGCGTGGACGCCGGCCCCGGCCTGCGGGCGTACGTCGACGGCGCGGCCGCCGTCCTCACCGAGGCCGGCGTGCCCTCGCCGCGGCACGACGCGCTCGCCCTGGCCGCGTACGCGCTGGGCCTGCCCCGCGTGGAGCCGGTCATGGCGCCGCCCCTGCCCGAGGGCTTCGCGGCGCAGTACGCCGAGCTCGTCGAGCGGCGCCGCAGCCGCGAGCCGCTGCAGCACATCGTCGGTCACACCGTCTTCCGGTACGTGACGCTGCGCGTCGAGCCCGGCGTGTTCGTGCCCCGGCCCGAGACCGAGACGGTCGCGCAGCTCGCGGTCGACGAGGCGGCGGCGGTGGCGGCCCGGGGCGGCAGTCCCCTCGTCGTCGACCTGTGCACGGGCACGGGCGCGATCGCCGTGTCCGTCGACACCGAGGTCGCCGCGAGCCGCGTCGTCGCCGTCGACCTCTCGGACGAGGCGGTCGGGCTCGCGCGCCACAACGCGGGCGCGGTCGCGAGCCGCGCCCTGCGCGTCGTGCAGGGCGACGTGCGCGATCCCGCGCTGCTCGCCGAGCTCGACGGCACGGTCGACGTCGTCGTCTCCAACCCCCCGTACATCCCGCCCGACGCGGTGCCGCTGGACCCCGAGGTCCGCGACCACGACCCCGACCTCGCGCTCTACGGCGGGGGCTCCGACGGGCTCGACGTACCGCGCGCCGTGATCGCGGCGGCGGCGCGGCTGCTCGCGCCCGGCGGCCTGCTCGTCATGGAGCACGCCGAGGTGCAGGACGCCCAGGCGCGCGCGGCGGCCGCCGCCACCGGTGCGTTCGAGGACGTGCGCACCGTGCCGGACCTCACCGGCCGACCCCGGACCCTCGTCGCGCGGCGGATCGCGCGCGCGGTCGTGGGAGACTCGCCCGCGTGAGCCTCCCGCGCATCAAGGACGTCACCGACCCGGCGACCTGGGGCCCTGCCGTCGACGAGGCGGTCCACGCCGTCGGTCGCGGCGAGCTGGTCGTCCTGCCCACCGACACCGTCTACGGCATCGGCGCCGACGCGTTCGACGCGCGGGCCGTCCAGGCCCTGCTCGACGCCAAGGGGCGGGGGCGGCAGATGCCGCCGCCCGTCCTCATCCCGGACGTGCGGACCCTCGACGGCCTGGCCACCGACGTGCCGGACGCGGTCCGGGCGCTTGCGGAGACGTTCTGGCCCGGCGGCCTCACCGTGATCCTGCGGGCGCAGCCGTCGCTGGCGTGGGACCTGGGGGAGACGCACGGCACGGTCGCGCTGCGCATGCCGGACCACCCGGCCGCGCTCGCGCTGCTGCGGCGCACGGGCCCGCTCGCCGTCTCGAGCGCCAACCGCACGGGCCGGCCGGCGGCCACGACGGCCGCGGAGGCGCACGAGCAGCTCGGGGACGCGGTGGCCGTCTACCTGGACGGCGGGACGGCGCCCGGGGGAGTGGCCTCGACGATCGTCGACGCCACGGGCGACGCGCTGCGCGTGGTGCGGCTCGGGGCGCTCGACCTCGCGACGCTCGCGACCGTGGCCCCGGTCATGGCGCCGCCTCCGCCGCCCGCGGCCGCCCCGGGGCCCACGCCGGGCGAGGGGTCGGGGACGCCCGCGTCGTGAGGACCTACCTGCTCGTCTCGATCATCGCCGCGGTCGTCAGCTACCTGACGACCCCGCTGGCCCGGTGGTGCGCGTTGCGCTGGGGCGCCATCACGGCGGTGCGCGACCGCGACGTGCACGCCGTGCCCACGCCCCGCCTCGGCGGCATGGCGATGTTCGCGGGCCTGCTGGTCGCGCTGCTCATCGGGTCGCAGATGCCCTTCCTGGAGCCGGTGTACGCCAACCCGCGGCCGATCTTCGGCATCGTCGGGGGAGCGGCGCTGGTGTGCGCGCTGGGTGTGGCGGACGACATCTACGACCTCGACTGGCTCACCAAGCTCATGGGCCAGGTGCTCGCCGCGGGCTTCCTGGCGTGGCAGGGCGTGCTGCTGTACCAGCTCCCGATCGGGGCCGTGCTCAGCGGATCGTCGCGCACCGCGGTCTTCGTCACCGTCGTCTCCGTCGTCGTGGCGATGAACGCGGTGAACTTCGTCGACGGGCTCGACGGGCTGGCCGCGGGGGTCCTGGCGATCGGCGGTGCCGCGTTCTTCGTCTACGCCTACCTGCTGACGACGGACACCAGCCGGGACGACTTCTCGAGCCTCGCGACCCTCGTCGTGGGGGTGCTCGTCGGGGCGTGCGTGGGCTTCCTGCCGCACAACCTGTACCCCGCGCGCATCTTCATGGGTGACTCCGGCTCGATGCTGCTCGGCTTCGTGATGGCCTCCGCGGCGATCGTCGTCACCGGGCAGATCGACCCCGCGGCCGTCGTCGACCGCGTGCAGTTCCCCGCCTACGTGCCGATCCTGCTGCCCGTCGCGGTGCTCGTGCTCCCGCTGCTCGACATGGGCCTGGCCATCGTGCGCCGGTTGCTGAAGGGGAAGAGCCCCTTCCACCCCGACCGGCTGCACCTGCACCACCGGCTGCTCGCGCTCGGCCACAGCCACCGCCGCGCGGTGCTCATCATGTACGTGTGGACGGCCGTGCTCGCCTTCGGCGTGGCCGCCCTGGCCGTCCTGTCGACCACCACCGTGCTCGTCGCGACCGGCGTCGGCGTGCTCGTCGCCACCGCCCTGACCCTCGGCCCGCTGCGCGGGCGCACCCCGACCTCCGTGGAGGCCCTGCCATGACGACCGACCCGACGACCCCGGCGCCCGACCCCACGGCCGCCGTCTTCCGCCGGGCGCTGCGGGACACCGCGCTGCTGCTGGGCACGTTGGCGGTCCTCGGCATCGGCGTCGGTGCGTTGGTCGCCGGCCTGCCGGGAGTGTGGGGCGCGCTCGTGGGCGTCGGCCTCGCGCTGGTGTTCTCCGGCACGACCGTGGTCGCGATGCTCCGCACGCTGCACTCACCTCCGCACACCATGGCGGCTGTGGTGATGGGCACGTGGCTCGCCAAGGTGCTCGTCGTGGTGGTGGTGCTCGCCGTGCTGCGTGACCAGGACTTCTACTCCCGCGGGGTGCTGGCGGCAGTGCTCGCCCTGGGGGTCGTGGGGTCCGCCTTCCTCGACTACCGGGCGGTCGCCAACGGGCGTGTGCCGTACGTCGAGCCGGGTGCCGGCGGACGGTGACCTGCATCACCACATCCGGCGGCCGGGAGGGCCGGACCTAGGTCACCCATGGGTTAGGCTTCCACCATCCACGACGGCCAGGTGCTGCCGGTGTGCCCGCGACGAGGCGGCACCGCCGCATCACGACCACAGGAGACCGCCCTGTCCAGCATCGCGACGACCATGCCGCTCGCCGCGGACGAGAACGTCTTCCACACGCCCTCGATCGCCGACTTCTTCCCGCACCCGGTGCTGCTCGAGGGGACCTTCCTCGAGTTCAACCGGATGCAGCTCGTGCGCATCGTCGCCGCGATCGTCCTGGTGACGATCATGGTGATCGCGGCCCGTCGCGCGAAGCTCGTGCCCCGCCGCGGCCAGAACGTCGCCGAGCTCCTGCTGGACTTCGTCCGCGTCAACGTCGCTGAGGACATCATCGGCAAGGAGAAGGCGCACAAGTACGTCGCGCTGCTCACGACGATCTTCTTCGCGATCCTCGCGTTCAACCTCACGGGCATCATCCCGGGCCTCAACATCGCCGGGACCTCGCTCATCGGCCTGCCGGTCATGCTCGCACTGTGGGTGTACGTCATGTACCTCGGCGCCGGCATCCGCGCGCACGGGCTGGGGGGGTTCCTCAAGTCGAGCCTCTTCCCGCCCGGCGTGCCGCCGTTCCTCTACGTGCTGCTGACGCCGGTCGAGTTCCTCACCGTGTTCATCCTGCGCCCGGTGACGCTGGCCGTGCGACTCATGGCCAACATGGTCGCGGGTCACCTCATGCTCGTGCTCTGCTTCGCCGCGACGGACTTCTTCGTCCGGTCGATGTCGGGCATGACCGTGTTCGCCGTCCCCAGCCTGCTCGGCGGCTTCGCGATCACCCTCTTCGAGGTCTTCGTCGCGGCGCTGCAGGCCTACATCTTCGTGGTGCTCGCGGCTGTCTACATCAGCCTGTCGATCTCCGAAGAGCACTGACACCACCCCCGCGGGGTCGTGGTCCCGCACGTAGTACGAGCCCCCGGCCGACCGGCCGGGGACCCAACGGAAGGAACGAGCCACCGTGGCAGACACCAGCATGATCCTCGCCGCCGCTGACGCCGTCTCCGGGAACATCGCGACCGTCGGCTACGGCCTCGCGGTGCTCGGCCCGGGTATCGGTCTGGGCATCCTCATCGGCAAGACCGTCGAGGGCATCGCGCGCCAGCCCGAGGTCGCCGGCCAGCTGCGCACCACCATGTTCATCGGTATCGGCTTCGTCGAGGTCCTCGGCCTCCTGGGCCTCATCACCGGGTTCCTCTTCCAGTGAGCGTCGCCGCGGTCTCCGCGGCCGTCGTGACGGCTGCGGGAGAAGAGGTCGAGGGCATCAGGCTGCTCGTCCCCGCCGGTTACGACCTGCTCTGGTCGGCGATCGTCCTCGTCGGCATCGCGATCCCGTTCTACAAGTTCGTGCTGCCGAAGTTCCAGGCGGTGCTGGACGAGCGGACCGCGAAGATCGAGGGCGGCATCGCCAAGGCGGAGTCGGCACAGGCCGAGGCCGCCGCGCAGCTCGCCGAGTACCAGCAGCTGCTCGCCGACGCCCGCTCCGAGGCGGCGCGCATCCGTGAGGACGCGCGCACCGAGGCCGGGCAGATCGTCGCCGAGGCGCGCACGCGCGCGCAGGAGGAGGCGGCACGCATCGCGGAGACGGCCCAGCGCCAGATCGACGCGGAGCGTCAGCAGGCCGCCGTGTCGCTGCGCACCGACGTCGGCACGCTCGCGACGCAGCTCGCGTCGAAGATCGTGGGCGAGTCGCTCGAGGACGAGGCACGCCGCTCGCGCGTCGTCGACCGCTTCCTCGACGAGCTGGAGGCCAGCACCACCACGAGCGCAGGCAAGGGGAACTGATGCGCGGGACCAGTCGCGCCTCCCTGCAGGTGGTGGAGAACCGGTTCGCTCCGGTGATCCGTGCCGCCGGCAGCCAGGCACGCACCGTCGGCGAGGAGCTGTTCGCGCTCGTCGACGCGCTCGACTCGTCGGGATCGCTGCGTCGCACGCTCGCGGACCCGTCGCTCGCGGGTGAGCCCAAGAGCGCGCTGGTCGCGCGGCTCCTCGACGGTGCGGACTCCCGCACCGTCGAGATCGCGCAGGCGCTCGTGGCCTCCCGGTGGTCGGCGGACGCCGACCTCACGGAGGCGACCGAGCGCCTGGCGTTCGTGGCCCTGCTGACGTCGGCCGAGGCCGACGGCACGCTCGTGCAGGTGGAGGAGGAGCTGTTCGCGGTGACGCGGGCGCTCGCCGGGCAGCGCGAGGTGCGCCGCGCGCTGCAGGACGACACCTATCCCGCGCAGGCGCGCGGTTCCCTGGCCGAGCAGCTGCTCGGCGGTCAGGGCACCCCCGTCACGCGTGCGGTCGTGCGACGCGCCGCGGCCGCTCCGCGCGGGCGTCGGTTCGTCACCACGCTGCAGCACGTCGGCGACGTCGTCGCCGAGCTGCGCAGCCGCGAGGTGGCCACCGTCGTCTCGGCCTCGCCGCTCACCGCGGCGCAGACCGGCCGCCTCACGGACCTGCTGGGCCGCGCGCTCGGCCGGGCCGTCCAGGTCAACGTCGTCGTCCAGCCCGACGTCGTCGGGGGTCTGCGCGTGCAGGCCGGCCCCGACGTCATCGACGCGACCGTCCTGTCCCGACTCGCCGACGCCCGCCGGCAGCTGGCCGGCTGACACCGCCGGACCCCGGCCCCACGACACACCGCACGCGCGAGACGCGTGCGTCAGATGAGGAGAACGCCATGGCTGAGCTGACGATCCGGCCGGAGGACATCCGCTCCGCGCTGGACAGCTTCGTGAAGTCCTACGAGCCGAAGGGCCCGGTGACCGAGGAGGTCGGTCGGGTCACGCTCGCCGCCGACGGCATCGCGCAGGTCGAGGGCCTGCCCGGCGCGATGGCCAACGAGCTGCTGAAGTTCGAGGACGGCACGCTCGGCCTGGCGCTCAACCTCGACGTGCGCGAGATCGGTGTCGTCGTCCTCGGCGAGTTCACCGGCATCGAGGAGGGCCAGGAGGTCCGCCGCACGGGTGAGGTCCTCTCGGTCGCCGTCGGTGACGGCTACCTCGGTCGTGTCGTCGACCCGCTGGGCCAGCCGATCGACGGCCTGGGCGAGGTCGCCACCGAGGCGCGTCGCGCGCTGGAGCTGCAGGCCCCCGGCGTCATGGCCCGCAAGTCGGTCCACGAGCCGCTGCAGACCGGCCTCAAGGCCATCGACTCGATGATCCCGATCGGCCGCGGTCAGCGTCAGCTCATCATCGGCGACCGTCAGACCGGCAAGACGGCGATCGCGATCGACACGATCATCAACCAGAAGGCCAACTGGGACAGCGGCGACCCGACCAAGCAGGTGCGCTGCATCTACGTCGCGATCGGCCAGAAGGGCTCGACCATCGCCTCGGTGCGCTCCGCGCTCGAGGAGGCCGGTGCGCTCGAGTACACGACCATCGTCGCGGCCCCCGCCTCCGACCCGGCCGGCTTCAAGTACCTCGCGCCCTACACCGGCTCGGCCATCGGGCAGCACTGGATGTACCAGGGCAAGCACGTCCTCATCGTGTTCGACGACCTGTCGAAGCAGGCCGAGGCGTACCGCGCCGTGTCGCTGCTGCTGCGCCGCCCGCCGGGCCGCGAGGCGTACCCCGGTGACGTCTTCTACCTGCACTCCCGTCTGCTCGAGCGCTGCGCCAAGCTCTCGGACGAGCTGGGCGCGGGCTCGATGACGGGCCTGCCGGTCATCGAGACCAAGGCCAACGACGTCTCGGCGTACATCCCGACCAACGTCATCTCGATCACCGACGGCCAGATCTTCCTGCAGTCGGACCTGTTCAACGCCGACCAGCGCCCCGCCGTCGACGTCGGCATCTCGGTGTCCCGCGTCGGTGGTGCCGCGCAGGTCAAGGCGATGAAGCAGGTCTCCGGCACGCTGAAGCTCGACCTCGCGCAGTACCGCTCGCTCGAGGCGTTCGCGATGTTCGCGTCCGACCTCGACGCGGCGTCGCGCGCGCAGCTGACGCGTGGTGCGCGCCTCATGGAGCTGCTCAAGCAGGGCCAGTACTCGCCGTACCCGGTCGAGAACCAGGTCGCCTCCATCTGGGCCGGCACCAAGGGCAAGCTGGACGACGTCCCGATCGAGGACGTCCGCCGCTTCGAGACCGAGCTGCTCGACCACCTGCGCCGCAACACCGACGTGCTGTCGACGATCGCCGAGACCGGCAAGCTCGACGAGCAGACGGAGAAGGCGCTCGGCGACGCGATCGACGAGTTCCGCGAGGGCTTCCTGAAGTTCGACGGCAGCCCGCTCGTGGGCACCGCGGACGAGGACGTCGACGTCGAGGTCGAGCAGGAGCAGATCGTCCGCCAGAAGCGGGCCTGAGCATGGCGGGTCAGCAGCGCGTCTACAAGGCGCGGATCAAGAGCACCCAGTCGCTCAAGAAGATGTTCCGCGCCCAGGAGCTCATCGCGGCCTCGCGCATCGGCAAGGCGCGTGACCGGGTCGCCATGGCGACGCCGTACTCGCGCGCGATCACGCGTGCCGTGTCGGCGGTCGCCACGCACTCGGACGTGTCGCACCCGTTCCTCGTGGAGCGGGACGACACGAAGCGCGTCGCGGTGCTCGTCATCGCGTCGGACCGTGGCATGGCGGGCGCCTACTCGGCGAGCGTCATCCGCGAGACCGAGCGGCTCGTGCAGCGCCTGGAGTCCGAGGGCAAGGAGGTGGCGCTCTACGTCTCCGGGCGCCGCGCCGTCGCCTACTACACCTTCCGCCAGCGGGAGCTCGCGGGGCAGTGGAGCGGGTTCTCCGACGCGCCGACGCCCGAGGTCGCCGACGAGATCGCGGACACGCTCCTGACGGCGTTCCGTGCACCGGCGGACGAGGGTGGCGTGGGCGAGGTCCATGTCGTCTTCACCCAGTTCGTCAACATGGTCACGCAGCGCCCCCGGGTGATCCGGATGCTGCCGCTCGAGGTCGTCGAGGGCGTCGCGCCCGCAGGCGAGCACGACGCGCTGCCGCTGTACGAGTTCGAGCCGAGCCCCGAGGACGTGCTGGACGCGCTGCTGCCGCGCTACGTGCGCACGCGCATCTACGCCAACCTCCTGCAGGCGGCGGCCTCCGAGCTCGCCGCGCGCCAGCGGGCCATGCACACGGCCACGGACAACGCCGAGGACCTCATCCGCACCTACACGCGACTGGCCAACCAGGCGCGTCAGGGCGAGATCACCCAGGAGATCAGCGAGATCGTGTCGGGCGCCGACGCTCTCGCGTCCGCCTGACCCCTGAACGCCAGCACGACACCGACCCCAGCCGGGCGCCCGAGCCGCCCGGACGAGCGAAGCGAGGCAGACATGACCGCCACCACCGTCGACGCGACGGCCGCGACCGCCGGCACGCCCGGCGTCGGCCGGGTCGCGCGGGTCATCGGGCCCGTCGTGGACATCGAGTTCCCGCCGGACCAGATCCCCGAGATCTACAACGCCCTCGAGGTCGACATCGACCTCTCGGCGCAGGGTGAGGGCGAGGGCTCCTTCACCATGACGCTCGAGGTCGAGCAGCACCTCGGTGACTCGCTGGTCCGTGCCATCGCGCTGAAGCCGACGGACGGCCTCGTCCGCGGTGCGCAGGTGCGTGACACGGGCCTGCCGATCTCGGTTCCCGTCGGCGACGTCACCAAGGGCAAGGTCTTCAACGTCACCGGTGAGGTCCTCAACCTCGCCGAGGGCGAGAAGTTCGAGGTCACCGAGCGCTGGCCGATCCACCGCAAGCCCCCGGCCTTCGACCAGCTCGAGTCGAAGACGCAGATGTTCGAGACCGGCATCAAGGTCATCGACCTGCTCACGCCGTACGTGCAGGGCGGGAAGATCGGTCTGTTCGGTGGTGCCGGTGTCGGCAAGACCGTCCTCATCCAGGAGATGATCCAGCGCGTCGCGCAGGACCACGGTGGTGTGTCGGTGTTCGCCGGTGTCGGCGAGCGCACGCGTGAGGGCAACGACCTCATCGTCGAGATGGAGGAGGCGGGCGTCTTCGACAAGACGGCCCTCGTCTTCGGCCAGATGGACGAGCCGCCGGGCACCCGTCTGCGCGTCGCGCTGTCCGCGCTGACGATGGCGGAGTACTTCCGCGACGTGCAGAAGCAGGACGTGCTGCTGTTCATCGACAACATCTTCCGCTTCACGCAGGCGGGCTCCGAGGTCTCCACGCTGCTCGGCCGCATGCCGTCCGCGGTCGGCTACCAGCCGAACCTCGCGGACGAGATGGGCCAGCTGCAGGAGCGCATCACCTCCACGCGCGGTCACTCGATCACGTCGCTGCAGGCCATCTACGTGCCCGCCGACGACTACACCGACCCGGCCCCGGCGACGACGTTCGCGCACCTCGACGCGACGACCGAGCTCAGCCGTGAGATCGCCTCGCGTGGTCTGTACCCGGCCGTCGACCCGCTGGCCTCGACCAGCCGCATCCTCGACCCGCGGTACGTCGGCCAGGAGCACTACGACGTCGCGACGCAGGTGAAGTCGATCCTGCAGCGCAACAAGGAGCTCCAGGACATCATCGCGATCCTCGGCGTCGACGAGCTCTCGGAGGAGGACAAGACGATCGTCGCGCGTGCGCGCCGCATCCAGCAGTTCCTCTCCCAGAACACCTACATGGCCGAGAAGTTCACCGGCGTCGTCGGCTCGACGGTCCCCGTGGCCGAGACGGTCGAGGCGTTCAAGAAGATCGCCGAGGGCGAGTTCGACCACATCGCCGAGCAGGCGTTCTTCAACATCGGTGGCCTCGAGGACCTCGAGCGCAACTGGGCCCGCATCCAGAAGGAGTACGGCGTCTGAGCCTGCGGGCACTGACGGCGTACCCCACGGACTCCAGGAGGCAGCACGGTGGCACAGCTCGAGGTCGACGTCGTGGCGGCGGGCGGCAAGGTCTGGTCCGGCGCCGCGCGCCAGGTGTCGGCGCCTGCCGCCGACGGTGACATCGGCATCCTCGCCGGGCACACCCCGATCCTGTCGGTGCTGCGGCCCGGCTCGGTGCGGGTGGTTCCTGCCGGCGGTGGCGCGCCGCTGTCCTGGCACGTCGACGGCGGGTTCCTGTCGGTCGACTCGGACCAGGTGACGGTGGTGGTCGACTCGGTCACGTCGGCGGGCACCGCCGCGGCCGGGCACTGACGCGGACGACGGCGGCGTGGAGGTCGCGGCGTGAGCGGTGCGGCAGGGGTCGCCGTCGTCGTGGCGTCGTTGCTCGCCGCCGTCGTCGTCGTGGCGGGTCTGTGGCTCTCGCGCACACGCACGCTGTCGCGGCGCGTCGGGGCGTTCCAGTGCATCCTCGTGGAGCTGCACCGGGGTGAGTCGTCGGCCGCGCGCGGCGTGGGCCAGTACGGCTCGATGACGCTCTACTGGTGGCGCCGCTACTCGATCGTCCCGCGTCCGGCCCGCGTGTGGTCGCGCAGCAGCATCGAGGTGCTCGAGCGTACGGTGCTGCCGTTGGTCGCGGGTCGACCCCAGGCCGTCGTCGCGCGCTGCCGGGTCGTCCCGTCCTCGGGCGGGCCGTCGAGGGAGATCACGCTGCAGATGTCCGCCGACGCCTACGCCGGGTTCACGTCGTGGCTCGAGGCCACGCCGTCCCGGGTCGGCAGGGTCATCTGACGCCCTGCGCCGGCCGCCGCCACCGCAACCGCAGCAACTGGAGGAGAGCGCGCATGCGCCTGGTCGTCGCCGAGTGCGCCGCGCGGTACACGGGACGGCTGTCGGCCCACCTGCCGCGCGCCCGTCGCCTGGTCGTCGTCAAGGCTGACGGGTCGGTGCTCCTGCACTCGGACGGCGGCTCGTACAAGCCGCTGAACTGGATGAGCCCGCCCTGCACGCTCGCGGTCGGGGAGCCCGACGACGAGCAGCGTGCCGCCGGGATCACGCAGGTGTGGACGGTGCAGCACGCCAAGTCCGACGACCGGCTGGTCGTCGACCTGTACGACGTGCACCACGACTCCGCGCACGACCTGGGTGTCGACCCCGGCCTGGTGAAGGACGGCGTCGAGGCGCACCTGCAGGAGCTCCTCGCGGCGCAGATCGCTCTCCTGGGCACCGGGCACACGCTCGTGCGCCGGGAGTACCCGACCGCGATCGGGCCCGTCGACATCCTCGCGAAGGGTCCCGACGGCGGCACCGTCGCCGTGGAGATCAAGCGGCGGGGCGACATCGACGGTGTCGAGCAGCTCACGCGGTACCTCGAGCTGCTCAACCGCGACCCGCTGCTGAAGCCGGTGCGCGGCGTCTTCGCCGCCCAGGAGATCAAGCCGCAGGCCCGCGTGCTCGCGGTGGACCGCGGGATCTCCTGCCTCGTCCTGGACTACGACGCGATGAAGGGTGTCGACGACGTCGACTCGCGGCTGTTCTGACGGGGGGCGGCCTGGCGGCTTGAACATGTTCAACCAAACATGTTCACTCGGGGTATGAGCCCTCGACGCACCCTGCACGCGGCGGTGGCCGCGTGAGCCCGCGGCGGTCCGCGGAGGAGACCCGCGAGCTGATCCGCGCCACCGCGCTGCGTCTCTTCCGCGAGCGGGGGTACGACGCGACGACGATGCGCGTCGTCGCGCAGGAGGCCGGAGTGGCGGTCGGGAACGCCTACCACCACTTCGGCTCCAAGGACGACCTCGTGCAGGAGCTCTACCGCGAGGTCAACCGCGAGCACGCCGAGCGGGTGCGGCCCCTGCTCGCCGACGGCGGCGACCTGGCGCACCGCCTGCGTCTCGTGTGGCACGCGGTGGTCGACGTCTTCGCGCCGTACCACCGGTTCGGGGTCGAGTCGATCGGTGCCGCGATCCGGCCGGGCTCGCCCGCGAGCCCGTTCTCGGCATCGTCCGCGGCGACGGCCGAGCACAGCCTGGCGCTGTTCCGCGAGGTGGTCGAGGGTGCGCGTCCCGCGGTGCCCGCGGCGCTCCGCCGGGACCTGCCCGAGCTCCTGTGGCTCGCGCAGCTGGGCCTGACGGTGTTCTGGGTCCACGACCCGAGCCCTGGCGCGCGTCGGACGCACGCTCTCGTCGACGGGGCCGCGCCGCTCGTCGCACGGCTCGTGGGGCTCGCGCGGCTCCCGGTCGCCTCCGGTCTGGCGCAGGACGCGCTGCGCCTCGTCGCGTCGGTGCGGTCGTGACGCGGCTGTGGACCGTGCCGGCCGTCGCAGGCGTCGTGGCGGCGGTGCTGACGGTGTGGCTGGTGCGGGCGTGCCAGGTGCTGGCGGCCGACGGCTGGGGTGCGACGGTCGTCACCGCTCCGACGCTGCTGCTCGTCTACGCCGCGGGTCCGGCGGTGCTCTGTGCGGTGCCGCTGGTGCTGATCGCGCGTACGGTGCTCGGCCGCGCGGGCAGGTCGCTGCCGGTGCACGCGGGTCTCGGTCTGCTCTGCGGTCTGCTCGTCGGCGTCGTGCAGACCGGCGTGCTGCTGTCGTCCTGGCCGTGGCAGGTCGGCGGGGTCGCTGACGAGCTCATCGGCCTGCCCGCGCTCGGCGGGCTCGTGGGCGGCGTGGTCGCCGGCCTCGTCGCCCGCCGCCTGGACGCGTCGGAGCGCCCTGGCCGTCCCGACGCGTGCTGACGGCGGGGCCTACCGCGCGGCGAAGTGCGCCTGGACCGTGGCCGGTGACAGCACCGTGGTGTACAGGGCGACCTCGTCGAGCTGACCGGCGAAGTGGTTGATGCCGGCGGCGGGCTGGTCCGGGTTCGGCTGGATCCGCGCCAGGTTGATGTCGGTCGCCGTGGTGAGGTCCACCGTGCTTCCCGTACCGGACGACGTGGTGCCGTCCACGTACAGGGTGATCGGTCCGGACTTCTGCCGGGTGAAGACGACGTGGTGCCACCGGCCGTCGAGGTAGCCGGCGGCCGACGTGATGCTGGTGTTGCCCTTCCCGCTCGCGGCCGAGGTGCCCGCCACGACGGCGCCGTCGGCGCGCACCGAGATCCCGAAGTCGTTCGCGTTGTTCCAGCTGGCGCTCGCGTGGAGCAGGCCGGTGTTCTGTTCCCAGTCGCTGCTCTCGCCCCCGGCGGAGGACCCCTTGAACCAGAACTCGATCGAGAAGTCGGCGTGGAGCTGGCGGGCCAGGCGCGCGTGGTCGTCGGTCCCGTCGAACGTCGCGGCACCGCCGCCGCCGGTGGTGAGCGCGCCCGGTTGACGCAGGAGCGGCCCGTTGACGTACTGCCCGTGGTTCGTGCCCACGCTGTCGGACAGCGCGGGGGAGGCGGTCACCGCGAAGTTGTCGAGGTGCATGCCCGTGGAGTCGGTGATCGTGGTGACGATCGGGGCGGTGTTCGGGACGTCCCACGCGAACCCGGACGCCAACCCGGCGCGCCCGGGCCCGAGGATCGGTGCGGTGTCCGTCACGGCCACGCGCGCGACGCCGTCGACGAGCAGCCGGATCGTGCTGCCCACCATCTCCAGGGACAACCGGTACGACGTGCCGGCCGTGAGGGTCTGTGCGTGGTCACCGAGGTACGTGTAGACGTTGTCGACGACGCGGAAGAGGTACCACCTGCCGGGCCCCGTCTCGTACCGCGCGACGTAGTAGGTGCCCATGGTGACGCTCGGGTCCACGCGGCCGACGACCCCCACGATGTCGTTCGGCACCGTCGACCTCACATGGATGTCGGCGCTGACGGTGTAGTTGGCCGTGGGCGGCGTCCCCGACACGAGGTACAGGGAGGCGTAGGAGTCGACGCCGTCCCGCCGGAGCCGGCCTGCGTCCGTCACGACCATCGGCACGGGGGCGAGGATCCCGTGAGGCAGCCACGTCGCCCGGGTCTCGCCGCTGCGGCTCTCGAGGGTGGCTCCTGCGGTCGACGTGAAGGTGTCGCGCGTGACCTCGCCGCCGTCGTCCATCTCGTAGTAGCTGAGCAGGCCGGGTGTGCTCATGACCACGGCCGGGTACGGCGCCCGCAACCGGACGATCGCGGGCCCGGTCGTGACCCGCTGGTTGCCGACCCGGTCGGTGACGACGTACCGGTACTGGTAGCACCGTGCGCTGGTCACGACGTCGGCGACCGGGGACGACGCGGGATCGGTGCCGCCCGGGACGGTCACCCAGGCGGACCACGGCGCGCTGCACAGGCCGCCGACGAGCGGTGTGTCGGACCGCTGCAGCACGCGTGAGCCGATGCCCGAGCCGGCGTCCGTGCCGGTGGTGAACGAGACGCTCACGGTCGTGCTCGACCGGACGCCGTCGGGGTACGCGATCGTCCCCGGTTCCGGTGCCTCGTCGTCCGCGACGAGCGTGAAGGGCGCGGGCGCGGAGGTGTTCCCCGCGCGGTCGGTCGCCGTGACGGTGCGTGTCCCGGGCCCCGCCGGCGTCCCGGTCCACCGGTAGGTGACGACGCCGGTGCCGCCGGGCGTCGACGTCCAGCCGCTGCCGAGCGTCGGGAAGACGTACGTCGCGATCCCCGAGGCGGTGTCGGAGGCGGTCGCCGTGAGGGTCACGGCGCCGCTCGGCGCGGCCGACCGGTAGTGCACCGTCGACCCGGTGCCGGACCAGGCGGTGCTCGAGAAGCCGGAGAACGTCAGCGAGGGGGCGAACGGCGGGACCGTGTCGACCTTGACGTCGCCGCTGGTGTACGTCGTGGTGTTGCCGAGCGTGTCCGCCACGGTGAGCAGGTACCGGTGGCAGGACTGGTCCGCCACGGTGTCGGTCGGCGCCCCGCCGGGGTCGGTCGCGACGAGCACGGCCGTGCCGAACGTCCCGCAGGTGCCGTCGGTGAGGGGCGCCGAGGCGCGATGCAGGGTGCTGCCGGGCGCGATCCCGGCGGGGTCCGTGCCGGGCGACGTCACGAGGGTCAGTGTCGTGGTGCGCGAGTAGCCGGCCGTCAGGCCCGTGGCCTCCACCGTGCCGCCCGTGGGGCCGTCGCCGTCGTCGCCGACGACCGTGACCACGGCGCTGCGGCCGCTCTCGGCGCCGGACCAGCCACCGATGCGCGGCGTCACGGTGTAGACCCAGCGGCCGGCCGGCACCGGTGCCTCGGTGCAGGATGTGCCGGGCACGATGCCGCTGCACGCCGTGAGGACGGTCTGCTCGACCAGGGTGTCCGCGTCGTAGCGGCGCACGAGGTGGCCGGGCGCAGGGTCGCCCGACGCGAGCGTCCCCGCCGCCCAGGTCAGGGTCGCGCTCGTGCCGTCGAGCAGCACGGTGGGCGCCGAACCGGGGCCGACGCTGCCGGCGGCGGCGGCGCCGCGGCCGCCTGCGCCGGAGTCCACCGTCCACCACGCCTGGCTGCCGAGACCGAGCGCGACGACGAGCACGACGACGAGCGGGGCGACGAGCCGGCGTGCGCGGTGCCGTGCGTGGCGGGGCGTCACGGGTCCGCCCGCAGGTACACCGAGAACGTCGCGCCCTGGCACGCGTCCGGCGCGTCGGCGCCCATCGCGAGCGCCGCGGGCAGGGTGACGTCGAGTGTGCCGGCCGCGCCGCCGACCCGGGGCGGCACGGTCCACCCCGCACCACCGTTCGTCTGGTCCGTGAAGGACAGCGCGGACACGTCGCAGCCGGACGTCGTGTCGAACCCGCCGGTGCCCCGGGCCGTGTCGAGCAGCAGGGCGGGCACCACGAGGGTGACGGGGTTCGGGTTCGTCACCGTGAGGCTCACCTCGGCGGTCCCCCCGGGGTAGAGCCGGGTGGTCGGGGTCCCGGGGGAGAGGGTCACGGGCACCGTCGTGCCGGTCGTCGCGGTCCCCGCGCCCGTCCCGGCGGCGGACCACACCGCGTACGAGGTGCCGGCCGCGGCGACGACGAGCACGGCCGCGAGCACCCCGGTGCGCGTGCCTGCGCGGGCGTTCACGAGGACCTCCCGACGGCCGTGAACGCGAGCGTGACGGTCGCGCCCTGGCAGCCGTCCTGGTTGACGGGCCGGTCGACGAGCTCGATCCGCGGCCACGTGGCGGGAGGGGCGGAGGTGCCGCTCAGGCGTGCGGTGCTCCGGGCGTCCACGTCCACGGCGAGAGAGGCAGGCGCTTGGGTCAGCACGAAGTCGGCCGGGGTGCACGGGCGGTCGTCGTCGGCCTGCGGTGCGCTGAGGTCCACGATCTCGACCACCAGGTCGGTCACCACCACGGCCTGGTCGCCGCGGTGGGTGACCGCGACGTCGATCGGGCTCGTGGTCCCGGGGCGCAGCTCCCGGATGGTGCTGCCGCTGATCTCGAGGGAGGTGCCGCCGCCGGCGGCGTCGACGCCGCTCGCTCCGGCTCCGGTGACGCCCTGTCCTGCGCCGAGGCGGCCGAGCAGGAAGCCCACGAGGACGAGCGCGAGAGCGCCCGCGCCCCACAGGAGGACGGACGCGCGGCGCGGCGAGGTTCTCGTGCTCAGGGCGTCCACCTCCTCGCCGTGAGGTCCGGTCGTGCGTGTGGGCGGGCGGACACGCGGGTCCACCCGCCCACGCGGCAGGTGCGCAGGTCAGCTGACGGCGTAGGCCAGCTCCACGGTCGCGCCCTTGCAGGCGTCCTGGTTCCTGGCCGCGTCGTTCGCGAAGGCGATGGTCGCGCCGCCCCAGGTGTCGCCCGTGTCGACCTCGGCGTTCACGGTCATCACCTCGCCGGTGAGCGTGTAGTCCTCGGTGCTGCACCCGGCCACCGGGTCGCCGTTGACGTCCACCACGGCGGCGATGCTCGCCGTCACCGTCGCGACGTACACCGGGCCTTCGTTGGGGTTCGTGAACGTGCCGGAGAGCGGCTGGGGGCCGATGCCCGGGCCCATGTCCGACACGGTGCTCGTCTGGTTCGCCGTGAGGGGCGCCGTGGTGCCGGTGCCAGCCTCGCCCGTCCCTGAGCCGCCGGCCGTCCAGTAGGCGAACGCGATGCCGCCGGCCAGGAGCGTCAGGGCGCCGGTCGCCAGGACGACGCGGTTCGTCTTCTTCTTCGTGGTGCGCGTGGGTTCTCCCGGGTGTCCGAAGGCCGCCGGACGACGTGCCGGCCGACATCTCGGCATCGGCAGGTCGCTCGTCCAACGTGACCTCGTCCGCGCACCTCACCTGGCCGGCGCCGAGGAACCGCCACGATCGCGGGGAGCGACCCGCCGACGGGCGATCCGCCCCCGGGCGCGGGCGGGGTACAGGATGCGGTCATGACGACCGCCGTCCCGGCCCTCGCCGGCGCCGTCCTCGTCCGCGGCGACGTCGTGACACCGTCCGCGGTGGCACGCGACGCCGTCGTCGCGGTCCGTGCCGGCACGATCGTGTGGGTGGGGCCGTCCGGCGAGGTCGCGGAGGACCTGCTGCCCGCGCCGGCCCCGGGTCTGGTCGTGCTGCCCGGGCTGGTCGACCTGCACTGCCACGGCGGCGGGGGAGCGGGCTTTCCCGACGCGACCGGGCTCGAGGACGTGCGCCACGCCGCGGACGAGCACCTGCGCCACGGCACGACGACGCTCGTCGCGTCGCTGGTGACGGCACCTCGGGACGACCTGCTGACGCGGACCGCGCTGCTCGCCGACGCGGCCGACGCCGGGGTCGTCGCGGGTGTGCACCTCGAGGGACCGTTCCTCTCGGTCGCGCGGTGCGGTGCGCAGCACCCCGACCACATGTGCGTGGGGGACGCGGCCCTCGTGCGCGAGCTCGCCGCCGCGGCGCGCGGTCACCTGCTGACCATGACGGTCGCGCCCGAGGTCCCGGGGGTGGCCGACGGGGGCGACGACGTCCTCGCCGCGCTCGTCGGGGCGGGCGCGCTGCCCTCCGTGGGCCACACCGACGCGACCGCCGAGGTCACCGAGGCGGCGATCGCGCGGGCCTTCGACCTGCTGGCCACCGTGCCGCAGGCGCGGGGTGCGCGCGGCACGGCCACCCACCTGTTCAACGGCATGCGTCCCCTGCACCACCGCGACCCCGGCCCCGTGGCGGCGTGCCTCGCGGCAGCGGCGCGCGGTGAGCTCGTCGTCGAGCTCGTGGCCGACGGCACGCACCTGGCGCCCGCGACGGTGCGCTCGGTGCTCGACCTCGTCGGGCCGGACGGCGTCGTGCTGGTCACGGACGCGGTCGCGGCCGCCGGTGCGGCCGACGGCGACCACCGCCTGGGCCCGCACGCCGTGCGGGTGGTCGACGGCGTGGCGCGGGTCCTCGAGGTCGCGCCGGACGGCACGGCGTCGGCGGGGGCGATCGCGGGCGGCACCGCGCACCTGCTCGACGTCGTGCGCGGCACGGTCGCGGCGGGTGTACCTCTCGTGGCGGCGGTCCGCGCCGCCTCGACCACGCCCGCCGACGTCCTCGGGCGGCGGGACGTCGGTGCCCTCGTCCCGGGTCGCCGGGCGGACCTCCTCGTCACGACGGCCGACCTGCGCCCGGTCCGGGTGGCGCGCGGGGGTGTCTGGGTCGCCTGAGGCGACCCGTGCGGTCAGCGTGCCGGCGGCGCGGTCGACGAGCGTTCGACGAGCTGCGGCGGCAGGAGCCGGATCTCGGCCGGCTCGTGGCGCTCGACGCGCGCCATGGCCATCTCGACGGCGACGCGCCCGATCGTGTGGGCGGGGATCTCGACGCTCGTCATGGGCAGCGGCTGCGCGAGCGCGACGTCGGGCGGGCACACGGCCAGCACCGAGACGTCGTCGGGGACGCGCAGGCCGCGCTCGCGGAGCGCCGAGAGGACCCACGGCAGGGCGAGCTCGTTGTGCACGACGAGCCCGGTGACGTCGGGCTGGTCGGCCAGCACGCGGGCCACGGCGTCGGCGGCACCGGCCGACGATGCCTCGCACGGCTCGACGACGCCCCGGACGCCCGCGTCGGCCGCGCCCAGCGTGAACCCTTCGACGAGCCGCTCCGCGTACGAGGTGTGACGTTCCATCACCGCACGCGGGGACCCGACCAGCGCGACCCGGCGGTGCCCCAGGGACGCGAGGTGCGCGACGGCGGTGCGCCCGACGGCGGCGAAGTCGAGGTCGACGCAGGACAGGCCCTCGGGGTCGCGGGGGAGGCCGATGAGGACGGCGGGCTGGCTCAGCTCGGCCAGCACGGGGACGCGCGGGTCCTCCGCCTCGACGTCGAGCATGACGAACGCGTCCACCATCGACCCGAACGCCACCCGCTCCATGCCGGCGATCTCGTCGGAGGTGAGCAGCAGCACGTCGTGGTCGAAGGTGCGGGCGGCCGTGACGACCCCGGTGACGAACTGCATGATGACCGCCACGTCGACGTCGACCCGCAGGGGTGCCATGAGGCCGATGACGTCGGTGCGGCTGGACGCGAGCGCGCGCGCGCCGGCGTGCGGGCGGTAGCCGAGGTCCCGGATGGCGCGCTCGACGCGTTGCCGTGTGGGCGCGGAGATCGGCCGCTTGCCGGACAGCACGTAGGACACGGTGGAGGTCGACACCCCCGCCGCCCGTGCCACGTCGTCGATGGTGGTCGCCACGTCGCTCCGTTCGTCACGCGCTCGTCGGTGGACGTTCCCCCGCGTGGTGCCGATCACCCTAGCGGCGCCCGCCGGGCCGGGCAGGGTGGGGCGGTACGGCGTGGCGGAGTCGTCCCAGGGGTGCGGGAGCGGTCCCAGGCTGTGTATCGTATCGATTCGACCCGCGGGCACCGAGGCCGCGCGGGTCCGTCGGCCCCCACCGCCGGCCGACCCTCACCAGCTCCCGCCCCCACCGGAGGCCATGCCATGACCAGCACGACGAGGCCGTCCGGCCGCGCGTTCCCCGCCGACTTCCTCTGGGGGTCGGCGACCGCGTCCTACCAGATCGAGGGCGCCGTGGCCGAGGACGGCCGCGCGCCGTCGATCTGGGACACCTTCTCCCACACGCCGGGCAAGGTCCTCGACGGTGACACGGGTGACGTCGCGGTCGACCACTACCACCGCGTGCCGCAGGACGTCGCGATCATGCAGGACCTCGGCCTGCAGGCCTACCGGTTCTCAATCTCGTGGTCGCGCGTGCTGCCGGCGGGCACCGGCGAGGTCAACCAGGCCGGCCTGGACTTCTACTCCGACCTCGTCGACCGCCTGATCGCCGCCGACATCAAGCCCGTCGTGACGCTCTACCACTGGGACCTGCCGCAGACGCTGGAGGACGCGGGCGGCTGGACCAACCGTGCGACCGCCGAGGCGTTCGCGGCGTACGCCCGCGTCGTCGCGCGGGCGCTGGGCGACCGCGTGCACCTGTGGACGACGCTCAACGAGCCGTGGTGCTCCGCGTTCCTCGGCTACGGTTCCGGCGTGCACGCCCCCGGCGTGACCGACCCGGCCGCCGCGCTCGCCGCCGTGCACCACCTCAACCTCGCGCACGGGCTGGCCGCGACCGCGATCCGCGAGGAGCTCGGTGCTGCCACGCCCGTTTCGATCACCCTCAACCTGCACGTCACCCGGGCGGCCTCGCCCGCACCCGCCGACGTCGAGGCGAAGCGCCGCATCGACACGATCGCCAACGAGGTCTTCCTCGGCCCGCTCCTCGAGGGTGCCTACCCCGAGCGGGTGTTCGCCGACACCGCCGCCATCTCCGACTGGTCCTTCGTGCAGGAGGGCGACCTCGAGCTCATCCGGGTCCCGATCGACCTGCTCGGCGTGAACTACTACTCGACCGGCCGCGTCCAGCACGGCACGCCGCCCGTCGGCGACGGCACGCCGGGCCCGGACGGGCACCGGTCGTCCGTCGTCAGCCCGTGGATCGGCGCCGACAACGTCGAGTGGCTCCCGCAGCCGGGTCCCCACACCGCGATGGGGTGGAACATCGAGCCACAGGGCCTCGTCGACCTGCTGCTCGAGCTCCACGAGCGCTACCCCGAGCTGCCGCTGGCGATCACCGAGAACGGCGCCGCGTTCTACGACACGGTGACCGACGACGGCCGCGTCCACGACCCCGACCGCGTCGCGTACCTGCACGACCACGTCGACGCCGTCGGGGAGGCCCGCGACAAGGGCGTCGACGTGCGGGGCTACTTCGTGTGGTCCCTGTTCGACAACTTCGAGTGGGCGTACGGCTACGACCGCCGGTTCGGCGTCGTGCACGTCGACTACGACACGCAGGTCCGCACGCTCAAGGACTCCGCGCGCTGGTACCGCGAGCTCGTCCGCACCGGCACGATCCCGACGCCGGAGTCCGCCGCCTCGCTGTGACCCCCGCCGTCCGGGACCCGCACGCGCCACCGGCGCGTGGTGGGTCCCGGACGGCGCGTTGGTGCCGCACGCCGAGTCCGGGTGAGGATGGAGGCGTGCCCCGTTCCCGCCGCTCCGAGCGCCGTCCGTACGGTGCGCCGTACGTGCCGCTCGACGTCGAGCGCGCCACCGGCGGCCGCCGCGCCGAGACCGGGCCCGACGGCGAGTGGGTCGTGCAGCGCGTCCGCGGCTCCGACCGCGAGTACCGCTGCCCGGGCTGCGACCAGGTCGTCGCACCCGGCACCCCGCACGTCGTCGCGTGGCGGACCGACTCGTGGCGCGGCGACGGCCTCGACGAGCGTCGTCACTGGCACCCCGCGTGCTGGGACGCACGCACCCGACGCGGGCCGACGCGCCGATGAGCGCCACGGGCTCCGGCGTCCTCGCGACGCTCACGGACGACGTCAGGCTCGTCGCGAGCGATCTCGACGGCACGCTGCTGGCGCCCGACGGCACGGTCTCGGGGCGCACGGCCGCGGCGCTCGCGGACGCCGAGGACGCCGGTCTCGACGTCGTGTTCGTGACCGCGCGTCCGCACCGGTGGCTCGAGGACCTCGCCGTGCACGTCGCCGGCCACGGCGTCGCGATCTGCGCCAACGGCGCGTCCGTCGTCGACGTCGCCGGGCTCCGCGTGCTCGAGGAGCACGGTATGGAGGCCGCCCGTGTCGCCGAGGTCGTCGCGCGTCTGCGCGCCGCGTGGGGCGAGGTGCACGTGGCCGTCGAGAGCGCGCAGGGACTCGCGCTCGAGCACGGGTTCGCCTCCGACCACCCGCGCCCCCCCCCGGAACGCCGTGCGCCGCGCGCATCGAGGACGTGCTGCCGGCGACCACGCTCAAGCTCCTCGTGCGTGCTCCCCGCCGTACGCAGGACGCCGACCTGTTCGTCGCCGAGGCGCAGCAGGTGGTGGGCGACCTCGCGCTCGTGAGCTCGTCCGCGGCCGGAGCGCTCGGCGAGATCGCCGCCCCGGGCGTCACCAAGGCCGCGACGCTCGCGCGGTGGACGGCGGCGCGCGGCATCGCACCGCGTCAGGTCTGGGCGGTCGGCGACGCCCCGAACGACCTGCCGATGCTCACCTGGGCGGGGCGGGCGTTCGCCGTCGCCAACGCCCACCCCGACGTGCTCGCGGCGGCGAGCGTCACCGTGCCCTCGAACGCCGACGACGGCGTCGCTGCGCTGCTCGGGACGGCCGCCGCCCTCGCGCGCTCCCGCTCCTCGCACCACCGGACCACCACCCGATCCCTGGAGGACGCGTGACCACCACCCCGATCGTCCTGCTGCACGCCTTCCCGCTCGACCACCGCATGTGGGAGGACGTCGCGGCGGACCTGCCCGGCACCGTCCTCACGCCGGACCTGGCCGTGCCGGCGGGCGACGCACCGCCGTCGCTCGAGGCCGCGGCGGACCGGGTCGCGGACGCCATCCGCGCGGCAGGGAGCGGCCCGGCCGTCGTCGCCGGGCTGTCGATGGGCGGCTACGTCGCCCTCGCGCTGGTCGAGCGGCATCCCGGGCTCGTGGCGGCGCTCGCGCTCGTCGACACGAAGTCGACCGCCGACACCCCGCAGGCGGCGGCCAAGCGCCTCCAGGTCGCCGCCGACGTGGCGGCGGCCGGCACCGTGGACCCCGTGCGCGGCATGCCGGACGTGCTGCTGGGGGAGACGACGCGCACCGCGCGTCCCGAGGTCGTGGAGCGGGTCACGGCGTGGGTCGGCGAGCAGGACCCGTCCCGCGTCGCGTGGGCGCAGCGGGCGATGGCGGCACGTCCCGACCGCACCGCCGTGCTGCAGGGCTTCACCGGGCCGGTCACCGTCGTCGTGGGGGACGAGGACACCATCACGGGCGTGGACGAGGCGCGGCACATGGCCGAGGCGTCGTCCCAGGCGCTGCTCGTCGTCGTGCCGCGTGTCGGTCACCTGTCGGCGGTCGAGGACCCTGCGGCCGTGCGCACGGCGCTGGTCGAGCTCGCGCAGCGCGTCTCCGAGGCGGGCTGAGCGGGGACGGGCGCGGGCGCTCTCAGACCTCGCCGGACAGCACCCGGGCGAGCGCGTCGCGCATGTCGATCGACTCGCCGTCCTTGCCGCCGGCACCGATGACGAGCGGCGGGTCCTGCGGCGTGGGGTGCACGCCGCGCAGCCGCGAGACGAGGCTCGACGGCGCCGTCAGGACGTAGAACTCCCCGGCCGTGTCGACGCCGACCGTCTCGTCGCGACGCAGGTACCAGCCGGCCAGCGGCGTGCGGTAGCGCGACCGGCCGTCGTACGAGCGCACGTGCAGCGCGACGGGTGCCACCCCGCGGGCCCGCGCTGCCTCGAGGAACTCCGCGATCATCGCCCGCGCCCGGGTGGACTCGGCGTGCTGACGCGCCGCGAGCGCGGCGGCGTGCGCCGCGGCAGCCTCGCGTCGTTCGGCCCGCCACCGGGCCGCCTGCGGGTCCTGCGGCGCCGGGCCGTCCGTCGGACCGCCCGGCACCGGAGGCTGCGACGTCACCGCGCGCTCACGTCGTGGTGGCTCAGCGCGACCCGGACGACGCGTCGCGCGACGCGTCCTCCGGGCGCACGGCGGGCGACGGGACCACGGGGATCGCGGCCGACACGGGGGCCGGACGCGACTTCCCGGTGCGCGCGGGCCGGGCCGGACGTGCCGGCCCGGCGGGCGGGGCCGTGGCAGCGGGAGCCTCGTCGGGCGCCTCGTCGGCGGCGGGAGCGTCCGTGCCGGCCGGGGCGTCGTCGGCCGGAGCCTGGTCCGTCGGGACGTCGCCGTCCGTCGCGACGTCGTCCGTCGTCGTGGCCGTCTCGTGCGCGGCTGCGTCTGCTGCGTCGTGCGCTGCAGCGTCGTCCACGGCAGCGCCGTCGGACGCGACCGGCGCCGACCCGGTGCGGGACTCCTCCCGCGCCGCCGACTGCTCCTGCTCGAACCTCGCCTCGATGCGGCCGGCCTTCTCGAGGGTCGCGCGGTCCGGGTTGGTGCCCAGCAGGTTGCGCAGCTCGTCGAGGTACGACGTGATCGACTCCCGCTGCCGGTGCAGGTCCTCGACCTGGCGGGTCGCGGTCGTGCGCTCGCGCTCGGACTCGGCCAGCGCGTCCGAGATCTGCTTCTCCGCGTGCTCGCGCGCCTCG
The DNA here is from genome assembly GCF_000092865.1 of Cellulomonas flavigena DSM 20109. Taxonomy (GTDB): domain Bacteria; phylum Actinomycetota; class Actinomycetes; order Actinomycetales; family Cellulomonadaceae; genus Cellulomonas; species Cellulomonas flavigena. The sequence continues at coordinate 1,202,975 of NC_014151.1, forward strand.
GCGACGACGCGGTCGGCGTTGCGACGGGCGTTGGCGAGCAGCTCGGCCGCCTGCCTCTCGGAGTCGACCCGCACCTTCTCGGCGTGCGCGAGCGCCTTGGCCACGCGCTCCTCGGCCTCGGCGGCGTGGGACTCGGCGTCGGCGACGAGTCGCTCCGTCTCGGCCCGCGCGGACTCGTGACGGTCGGCGTCGTGCCGCTCGGCCGCCTCGTGCTGCGCGGCGATCGCGAGCTCGGCGTCCGCCAGCTGCTGCTCGGCGCGGCGCACGAGCTCGTCGGCGCGCGTGCGGGCCTGCGTCGTCGCCTCGGTGATCGCGCGGTGCGCCTCGGTCTGCAGCCGCTCGACCTCGAGGCGCGTGCGCTCGCGCAGCTCGGTGGTCTCGCGCTCCGCGGCCGCGACGAGCTCGGCGGTCTCGCGCTCCGTCGTGGTGCGCAGCTCGTCCGTCTCGCGCTCCGCGGTCTCGCGCAGGTGGGCGACCTCGTAGCCGGTGCGCTCGCGCTGCTCGGTGGTCTCCCGGTCCGCCAGCGCACGCAGCTGCGCCGCGTACTGCTCCGACTCGGTGCGCAGCGTCGCGACCGCGTCCTCGGCCTCGGCGCGGGCGCGGGCGATCTCGTCGCTCGTCGCGGCCCGCAGCTCACCGGTCTCGCGCTCGGCGGTCGCGCGCACGTAGGCCGCGTACTGCTCCGCCTCGGTGCGCAGCGCGGCGACCTCCGACGCCACCCGCTGCTGGAGCGCGGCGGCGTCGCGGTCGGCGGCCGCGCGGGTCGCGTCCGCGTACTCGGCCGCCGCGGCGCGCAGGGCCGTGGTCTCCTCGGCGGCCGACTGGCGCCACGCGGCGACCTCGGCGCTCACCTCGGAGCGCACGCGCGCGGCGTACCGCTCCGCGTCACCCCGCAGCGCGGCGACCTCGGCCTCGACGCGCTGCCGCAGCTCGGTCGTCTCCTGGTCGGCGGCCTGCCGCAGGTCCTGCGCGTAGCGCTCCGTCTCCTCGCGCAGCGCGGCCGTCTCGCTCTCCGTGCGCGTCCGCAGCTCGGTCGCGGTCCGCTCGGTGGCGATCCGCAGCTGGGTCGCCTCGTGCTCGACCCGCGCGCGCAGCGTGCCCAGCTCGCGCTCGAGCGACGTGCGCCGCTCGCTCTCGTCGGTCGCGACGGCGCTCTGGATGCGCGCGGCCTCGCGCTCGGCCGACCCGACGAGCTCCTCGGCGCGGCGCTGGGCGGCGAGCAGCGAGCTCTCGGCCTCGGCGGCCGCGGTCGTGCGGACCTCGTCGGCCTCCCGCCGGGCGGTCGCGAGCAGCTCGGCGACCTCGTTCTCGGCACGGGCGCGCAGCTGGCCCGCGGCGAGCTTGGCGCGCGCGAGCGCGTCGGCCGCCTGCGCGTTGGCCTGGCTCATGACGTCGGACGACTGCTCCTCGGCCGAGCGCAGCAGCTGCTCGATCCGCGAGCCCAGGCCCGCGTAGGTGGGCCGCTCGGCCTCCCGGAGGTGGCGCTGCGCCTCGGTGAGCTCGCCGGCGACCTTCAGCTTCTCCTGGTCGAGCGCCTCGACCTGCGCGCGCGCGTCGGCGAGCGCCTGCTCGAGCGAGGTGATCGTGGCGTCGACGGCGTCGCGGTCGTAGCCGCGGAAGTTGACGACGGGGAACGGGTTCCGGGCTTCGGGCACGGGTGATCCTCCTGGGAGAGGGGCCCGGCGGTCGGCTGCGGCCGAGGTCCTCCTCGACGGACCGGTGCCCCTCGGTCAGGATACGCGGCGCACCGCCCGTGACCAGGGGTGTTCGCCCTCCGGGCGGGCGCTGCACGTGCGTCGGGCAGCGGTGCGGGGGAGGCTCGGGACGGAGCTCCGCGTGGAGCGCGCCCGGTTCGTCCCGTAACGTCCCGCCCGGACGTCCGCCGCGTGCGGGGCTCGTGGAGGTGGCGTGATGGTCACCCCGGGGCGGCGTCCCGGTTCTGCCGGTCCGGGCCCGTCTGCCTATCCTGGGTCGTTCGTCAGCGGAAGGACAGTGCGTGGTCAAGCGACTGGTCGTCGCCGTGGTCGGGCTCGTGGGTGTCGTCGTCATCGCCCTGGGCGTGGCCTCGGCCACCCTGTGGCGCGCCGACGACGTGCTCGTGGCCGAGCTGCGGGCGGGTGAGCCGCTCGTCGTCACGGACCCGGGTGTGCTCGAGCTCGCCGCCGACGAGGTGACGGTGCGCGCCGAGGCCGACGGTCCGGTGGTGCTCGCGATCGGCCGGGACACGGACGTCGCGGGCTGGGTGGGGGAGGACCCGCACGAGCGCGTCACGGGGCTGTCCGGCTGGCACGCGCTGGCGGCGGAGGAGGTCGCGGCACCGACGCCGACCGCGACGGCGCCGGCGGACGACGAGGCGCCGGCCGACGGCGGGTCGGGGGAGGCGCCCGCGGACGGCGGGTCCGCTGCCGAGGGTGACCAGGTCGCCGACGGCGAGGCATCCGAGGACGGCGAGGCGGCGGCCGGCCAGGACGCGGCGCCCACGGTCCCGGACCCCTCGGGCTCCGACCTGTGGGTCGCCGAGCAGCGCGGCGACGGCGAGGCGCAGATCACCTGGACCGCGCAGCCGGGACGCTGGAGCGTGCTGGCCGCGAGCACGCAGGGCACACCGTTGCGGGTCTCGCTCGCGTGGCCGCAGGTCGTCACCACCCCCTGGTTGTGGCCGGGCGTCGTGGTCGGCTCGCTGCTGGTGCTGCTGTCGGCGGCGCTGCTGCTGCGTGACGTCGTCCGCGCACGGCGCGGGAAGGACGCGGGGTGGACCCCCGTCGGGACCGGACCCGTCCCCGTCGTCGACGGCTCGGGCACCCCCGTCGGGCTGACGCGTCGTCAGCTCCGCGAGCTGGCCGCGCACCATGCCGCCGGTGCGGGCGTCCGTGCCCCGCACGACGCCCGGCCCGGCGGCGCGCCGCCCATCGAGCACGGGCAGCCGGTCCCGGTCGGCGCGGCGGGCACCGTCGGCGCCGCGTCCCAGCCCCCCGCCGACGAGCCGCAGGACGTCCCCGCCGCCCCGGGCGGTGTGCGTGGCGCGTTCGCGAGCGTCGCGCCGGCCACCCGGCGCGCACTGCGGTCGGTGACGTCACGCGGCGCCGCCGGTGACGCTCAGACCCCCGACGCGCCTGCCGCGGACGTCCCGGCGACCGCGGCGCCGGTCGGTCCCGAGCGTGCGGACCGGCCCGCGTGGCGACCGACGCCCCCGCCTGCCACGCCGACCCCTGGGGCGGTCTCGCCCGAGCGCCCGTCCCGTGACGACGCGCCGACCACGGCGGTGCCCGCGGCGTCGGCGGGGTGGACACCCGCCGGTGCGGGCGGCGCGCCGACGTCCGCGGTCCCCGCACCCACCGGCCGGCCCGGCGGGTCACCGCGATGGTCCGTCGGCAGCGGTGCGTCCCCGTGGACCTCGGGGCACCCGTCGGACTCCGCCCCGTCGACGGTCCCTGCCGTGCCCGCCGCCTCGGCGCCCGCCGGCCCGGGGAACCCGGCCGGGGGCGGCGGCCGACCCTCGCCCGCGCACGGCCGCCCGGCGTGGCTCGGGCCTGCGACGGGTGCGACCCCCGCCGTCCCGGGCGCGAGTCACCGGCTGCCGCCCCCCGGTGCGCCCGGCTCACCCGACGCCCCGCGCCGCCCGGACGCAGGTCCGGTGCCGAGCGCTCCCGGCGGCGGTCGCGCCGTGCCCCGGGCGGCTGCCGGGGCTCCGGCTCCCCGCCCGGGAGGGTCCGCCCCCCCTGCGCCCGGCGCCCCGACGGGGCGAGCCACCGGTCCCGACGTGCCACGGCGTCCCGACGCCCCGCGTCCGTCCGGTGCCGCGTCGCCCGTCGCCGGGGCCCCGGTGCCGTCGCCCGACGCCGCCACGCCCGCGACACCGCGGCCCGCGTGGCTCCGTGACGCACCCGTCCCGACCGGTCCGCGCAGCGGCTCGTCGCCGGAGCAGGGCGGCGGCTCGCGCGCCGACGCGTGGCGCCGTGCCTGGGGGCTGCCCCCGACGGACGACGACACCGGCTCGCAGGAGGAACGATGAACGCCACCCGCCACGCGGCGGCCCCGGGCGCCGCGTCCCGACGGCGTCCGGGCGTGCTGCTGGTGACGGCGGTGCTCCCGCTGCTCGTCGTCGCCGGCTGCAGCACGCCGCTGCCCACCGCGGACCCGGAACCCGTCCCCGCGGTCCCGCCGCCCGCGGTGTCCGTCGCGCAGGCCCAGCGCGTGCTCGACGCGGTCGCGGACGTCGTGGCCGCGGGCGACGAGACCAACGACCCCGCAGGCCTGGCGGCGCGGCTCGAGGGACCCGCGCTGGCGATCCGGTCGGCCGAGTACGTGCGGACCGTGGCGACGGGCGGCGCCCGGCCACCGACCGTGCTGCCCTTCGACGAGCAGGCGCTGATCGTCCCCGAGACCGACACGTGGCCGCGGGTGCAGCTCGTGGTGACGGAGCAGCCCGCCGACCTCCAGGCGCCCCGCGTGCTCGTGCTGCGCCAGTCGGCCCCGCGCGAGCAGTACAAGCTCTGGGGCTGGGCGCGGCTGCTGCCGTCGGCGCAGACGCCGGCCACGGCGGCGCCCGAGGAGGGCAGCCCGACGCTCCCCCCGGACGCCGAGGGTCTGCTCGTCACTCCGCGCGACGCGGTCGCGCAGTACACCGACGTCCTCGCCAACGGCGACGCGTCGCCGCACGTGGGCTCGTTCGCCCCGGACGCCTTCCGGTCGGCGATCGAGTCCGAGCGCTCCGGAGTCGTCACCCAGCTCGGGGACGCGGCGACGCTGTCCCAGACGTACGCGCCGAAGGGCGAGCCGGTGGTGACGATGCAGACCGCGGACGGCGGCGCGATCGTCGTCAGCGAGATCGAGACCACGACGACCGTCACGCTGCCCCCGACGGGCGGCAGCATCCAGGTGGAGCCGTTCTACTCGGCGCTGGCCGGAGGTGCGACGACGGCGGGCACGAGCCTGACGCGCATCTTCGCCGGCGTCGTCGTGATGTACGTGCCGCCCGCCGGCAGCGATGCGCAGGTGCAGGTCCTCGCGGGCGAGCAGTCGGTCACCGGCGCGGCCACGGCGTGAGCCGGGGCCCGTCGAGAGGGCAGAATCCTCCCGGAGCCGTGCACCCGCGGGTGCACGGCGAGGACCGACCTGAGCACGACGACCTGAGGAGCTCGTGATGTCGCAGCCGTCGCAGCCGCCCCGTCCCCGCCTCGACGCGCGTGGGGCGGTGGACCTGTCGGCGCTGGCACGCCCGTCCACGCCACCGCCCGGCAGCCCCGGCGGGCTCGAGGCCGCCGCGGCCTACGTCAAGGACGTCGACCAGTCGACGTTCGCCGACGTCGTGCAGTCCTCCACGCAGCACCCCGTGGTGGTCGTGCTGTGGGCGCCGTGGAGCGAGGTGAGCCAGCAGGTCGCGGCCGACCTCGCAGCGCTCGCGGCCGAGGACGCCGGCCGGTGGCTGCTGGCACGTATCGACGCGGAGGCCAACCCCCAGGTGGCGGCTGCGTTCCAGGCGCAGTCCGTGCCGACCGTGGTCGCGGTCCTCGGGGGGCAGCCCGTCCCTCTGTTCCAGGGGTCGTACCCGCGCGAGCAGGTGCGCGGCGTGCTCGACCAGCTCCTCGCGGCCGCCGAGGCGAACGGCGTCACCGGACGCGTGCAGGCGGGGCCCGCACCCGAGGCCCCGGCCGAGCCGGCACTGCCGCCGCTGCACCAGGAGGCCTACGACGCGATCGAGCGCGACGACCTCCCGGCCGCGCGAAACGCGTACGAGCGTGCGTTGCGCGACAACCCTCGCGACGCGATGGCGCGCGCGGGGCTCGCCCAGGTGGGCCTCATGCAGCGCACGGCGGGCGCCGACCTCCGCGCGGTGCGCGAGGCGGCAGCCGCACACCCCGACGACGTCGACGCGCAGCTCGCGGTCGCCGACCTCGACGTCTTCGGCGGGGCGGTGGAGGACGCGTTCGCACGTCTCGTCGACCTGGTGCGTCGCACCGCGGGGGACGAGCGGGAGCGTGTCCGGGTGCGCCTGGTCGACCTCTTCGAGGTCCTCGGGTCGGACGACCCGCGGGTCGTCGCCGCGCGCCGGGCGCTGGCCGCCGCGCTCTACTGACCGACGCGCGGGACCGGCCGCCGCCCGGGCCACCGCGCCGGGGGGAACGGCAGGCAGGCCGCTCGTGGAGCGGAACTTGCGCAGAGCCGGGAGGCTGCGTAACGTACTCCCGGCCGCCCGGCAGGGAGGAACGGACACCGAGCTCGGCTCGATGGTCGGTCCCCCGGGACGGCTCCCCCCAGAACGACTCGACGACGGCGCTGCGCGCCCGGACGTCGTGCGCATCTCGGGGGCGATCGACCAGGTCGAAAGACCGTGTACGGTCCTCCAGTCGCCGAAGCCCACGGGCTCCGGCGGGGTGGTCCGGACAGGTCCCAGCACCAGGTACGGTCATCCCGCTGCAGCGGCTCCACGGAGCCGGCGCAGCACGGTCGGACCAGGTCCGGCGATCAGGTACGGTTCACCAGCCGCCGCAGCCCCTCGGGGCGGGCGGGGACGAGCCGAGACCGGGTCGCAGGACCAGGCAGCCGGGAAGACGGAAGCCGAGAGGCCGAAGTTGACCGGGAGCCGCGGATCGGCTAAGTTTGAACGGTTGCCTCCAGACAGGCCCGAAAGGGTCCAGTGGATGCGCGTCTGTTCCTTGAGAACTCAACAGTGTGCCAAGTAGTCGATGCCATGTTTGTGGTGTCGAGTCCAGGTCGGATCCACCCCGTGGTGATGGCTTGGAGTATTGATGCCAGTTGATGCCCACTCTTTGTGGTGGGTTTCTTTGTGTGTCTGTTGCCTGCCGGTCTTCGGGTTGGTGGGTGGCTGTTTGACATTCACGGAGAGTTTGATTCTGGCTCAGGACGAACGCTGGCGGCGTGCTTAACACATGCAAGTCGAACGGTGAAGGTCAGCTTGCTGACCGGATCAGTGGCGAACGGGTGAGTAACACGTGAGCAACCTACCCTTCACTCTGGGATAAGCCTTGGAAACGAGGTCTAATACCGGATACGAGACGCACGGGCATCTGTAGCGTCTGGAAAGATTTATCGGTGGGGGATGGGCTCGCGGCCTATCAGCTTGTTGGTGGGGTAATGGCCTACCAAGGCGACGACGGGTAGCCGGCCTGAGAGGGCGACCGGCCACACTGGGACTGAGACACGGCCCAGACTCCTACGGGAGGCAGCAGTGGGGAATATTGCACAATGGGCGCAAGCCTGATGCAGCGACGCCGCGTGCGGGATGACGGCCTTCGGGTTGTAAACCGCTTTCAGCAGGGAAGAAGCGAGAGTGACGGTACCTGCAGAAGAAGCGCCGGCTAACTACGTGCCAGCAGCCGCGGTAATACGTAGGGCGCAAGCGTTGTCCGGAATTATTGGGCGTAAAGAGCTCGTAGGCGGTTTGTCGCGTCTGCTGTGAAAACCTCAGGCTCAACCTGGGGCTTGCAGTGGGTACGGGCAGACTAGAGTGCGGTAGGGGTGACTGGAATTCCTGGTGTAGCGGTGGAATGCGCAGATATCAGGAGGAACACCGATGGCGAAGGCAGGTCACTGGGCCGCAACTGACGCTGAGGAGCGAAAGCATGGGGAGCGAACAGGATTAGATACCCTGGTAGTCCATGCCGTAAACGTTGGGCACTAGGTGTGGGGTCCATTCCACGGATTCCGTGCCGCAGCAAACGCATTAAGTGCCCCGCCTGGGGAGTACGGCCGCAAGGCTAAAACTCAAAGAAATTGACGGGGGCCCGCACAAGCGGCGGAGCATGCGGATTAATTCGATGCAACGCGAAGAACCTTACCAAGGCTTGACATACACCGGAAACGTGCAGAGATGTGCGCCCCGCAAGGTCGGTGTACAGGTGGTGCATGGTTGTCGTCAGCTCGTGTCGTGAGATGTTGGGTTAAGTCCCGCAACGAGCGCAACCCTCGTCCCATGTTGCCAGCGGGTTATGCCGGGGACTCATGGGAGACTGCCGGGGTCAACTCGGAGGAAGGTGGGGATGACGTCAAATCATCATGCCCCTTATGTCTTGGGCTTCACGCATGCTACAATGGCCGGTACAAAGGGCTGCGATACCGCGAGGTGGAGCGAATCCCAAAAAGCCGGTCTCAGTTCGGATTGGGGTCTGCAACTCGACCCCATGAAGTCGGAGTCGCTAGTAATCGCAGATCAGCAACGCTGCGGTGAATACGTTCCCGGGCCTTGTACACACCGCCCGTCAAGTCATGAAAGTCGGTAACACCCGAAGCCGATGGCCCAACCGCAAGGGGGGAGTCGTCGAAGGTGGGACTGGCGATTAGGACTAAGTCGTAACAAGGTAGCCGTACCGGAAGGTGCGGCTGGATCACCTCCTTTCTAAGGAGCATCTGGCGTCTGCCGGCCCTGTCGTGGGGTGTGGTGGGGCGTCCAGGCCCATGCCCGGTCCGAACGTGATCGGGGTGGTGCTCGAGGGTGGAACGTCGGCTACTGGTCGGTCCGTGGGACCGGGTGCTTCTAGTACGCCTGCAGCTTGCTGCGGGGAGGGAACGAAGTGGCTCGGTCCGGTCGCGGGTCGGCTTGGCACGCTGTTGGGTCCTGAGGGAACAGCCACGTGGTGGGTGTTGCCTTGGTCGGGACCTTCGGTTCGGTCGAACCGCCGGCCTTGTCCGTCTGCTTCTTCGTGGAGCGGGTGGGTGGGGGTGGTAGGCGCCGGGTGATCGGGGGTGGCCGGTGGTTGCTTGAGAACTGCACAGTGGACGCGAGCATCTTTGAATGATCTTTGTGGTCAAGTTTTTAAGTGCACAGGGTGGATGCCTTGGCACCAGGAGCCGAAGAAGGACGTAGTAGCCTGCGATAAGCCTCGGGGAGTTGGCAAACGAACCGTGATCCGAGGATCTCCGAATGGGGAAACCCCGCACGAGTCATGTCGTGTGACCCGCACCTGAATATATAGGGTGTGTGGAGGGAACGCCGGGAAGTGAAACATCTCAGTACCGGCAGGAAGAGATATTCCGTGAGTAGTGGCGAGCGAAAGCGGATCAGGCCAAACCGAGCGTGTGTGATAGCCGGCAGGCGTTGCACGTTCGGGGTTGTGGGACCTTTCGGTTGGTTCTGCCGAACCAGCAGGGAGTCAGAAAGTCATGTCATAGTCGAAGGGTCTTGAAAGGCCCGGCACAGAGGGTGTCACCCCCGTAGACGAAATGATGTGGCCTCCCGAAGGGGATCCCAAGTAGCTCCGGGCCCGAGAAACCCGGAGTGAATCTGCACAGACCACTGTGTAAGCCTAAATACTACCTGGTGACCGATAGCGGACAAGTACCGTGAGGGAAAGGTGAAAAGTACCCCGGGAGGGGAGTGAAATAGTACCTGAAACCGTGTGCATACAATCCGTCGGAGCCTCCCTAGCAGGGGTGACGGCGTGCCTTTTGAAGAATGAGCCTGCGAGTTAGTGGTACGTGGCGAGGTTAACCCGTGTGGGGAAGCCGTAGCGAAAGCGAGTCCGAACAGGGCGATCGTAGTCGCGTGCTCTAGACCCGAAGCGAAGTGATCTAGCCATGGGCAGGGTGAAGCGCGGGTAAGACCGCGTGGAGGCCCGAACCCACCAGGGTTGAAAACCTGGGGGATGACCTGTGGTTAGGGGTGAAAGGCCAATCAAACTTCGTGATAGCTGGTTCTCCCCGAAATGCATTTAGGTGCAGCGTCACGTGTTTCTTGCCGGAGGTAGAGCTACTGGATAGCCGATGGGCCCCACCAGGTTACTGACGTTAGCCAAACTCCGAATGCCGGTAAGCCAGAGCGTGGCAGTGAGACTGCGGGGGATAAGCTCCGTAGTCGAGAGGGAAACAGCCCAGACCACCAGCTAAGGCCCCTAAGCGTGTGCTAAGTGGGAAAGGATGTGGAGTTGCACAGACAACCAGGAGGTTGGCTTAGAAGCAGCCACCCTTGAAAGAGTGCGTAATAGCTCACTGGTCAAGTGATTCCGCGCCGACAATGTAGCGGGGCTCAAGCACACCGCCGAAGCTGTGGCATTCACACACGTGACAAGCCTTCGTGGTTCAGTCGTGTGGATGGGTAGGGGAGCGTCGTGCCGGCAGTGAAGCCGCGGGGGAACCCAGTGGTGGAGCCGGCACGAGTGAGAATGCAGGCATGAGTAGCGAATGACGGGTGAGAAACCCGTCCGCCGAATGACCAAGGGTTCCAGGGCCAGGCTAATCCGCCCTGGGTAAGTCGGGACCTAAGGCGAGGCCGACAGGCGTAGTCGATGGACAACGGGTTGATATTCCCGTACCGGCGAAGAACCGCCCATACCGAATCTGGTGATGCTAACCGTCCGAGCCTGCTCCATCGTCCTTCGGGACACCGGGGCAGGGGAGCGCGGGACCCGAGCTGGTAGTAGGTAAGCGTATTAACAGGGGTGACGCAGGAAGGTAGCCCAGCGTGGCGATGGTAGTCCACGTCCAAGGTCGTAGGGTGAGGTGTAGGCAAATCCGCACCTCGTGAAGCCTGAGAGCCGACGGGTACCGCGTATGCGGGAAATGGGTGATCCTATGCTGCCAAGAAAAGCCTCGACGCGAGGTTCTAGCCGCCCGTACCCCAAACCGACTCAGGTGGTCAGGTAGAGAATACCAAGGCGATCGAGAGAATCGTGGTTAAGGAACTCGGCAAAATGCCCCCGTAACTTCGGGAGAAGGGGGGCCTCAAGCGTGAACCGACTTGCTCGGGGAAGCGTGGAGGGCCGCAGAGACCAGGGAGAAGCGACTGTTTACTAAAAACACAGGTCCGTGCGAAGTCGCAAGACGATGTATACGGACTGACGCCTGCCCGGTGCTGGAAGGTTAAGAGGACGGGTCAGCGTTTCGGCGCGAAGCTCAGAATTTAAGCCCCAGTAAACGGCGGTGGTAACTATAACCATCCTAAGGTAGCGAAATTCCTTGTCGGGTAAGTTCCGACCTGCACGAATGGCGTAACGACTTCTCCGCTGTCTCAACCGCGAACTCGGCGAAATTGCATTACGAGTAAAGATGCTCGTTACGCGCAGCAGGACGGAAAGACCCCGGGACCTTTACTATAGCTTGGTATTGGTGTTCGGTGCGGCTTGTGTAGGATAGGTGGGAGACTGTGAAGCCGGCACGCCAGTGTCGGTGGAGTCAACGTTGAAATACCACTCTGGTCGCTCTGGACATCTAACCTCGGTCCGTGATCCGGATCAGGGACAGTGCCTGGTGGGTAGTTTAACTGGGGCGGTTGCCTCCTAAAATGTAACGGAGGCGCTCAAAGGTTCCCTCAGCCTGGTTGGCAATCAGGTGGCGAGTGCAAGTGCACAAGGGAGCTTGACTGTGAGACTGACAGGTCGAGCAGGGACGAAAGTCGGAACTAGTGATCCGGCGGTGGCTTGTGGAAGCGCCGTCGCTCAACGGATAAAAGGTACCCCGGGGATAACAGGCTGATCTTGCCCAAGAGTCCATATCGACGGCATGGTTTGGCACCTCGATGTCGGCTCGTCGCATCCTGGGGCTGGAGTAGGTCCCAAGGGTTGGGCTGTTCGCCCATTAAAGCGGTACGCGAGCTGGGTTTAGAACGTCGTGAGACAGTTCGGTCCCTATCCGCTGCGCGCGCAGGAAACTTGAGAAGGGCTGTCCCTAGTACGAGAGGACCGGGACGGACGAACCTCTGGTGTGCCAGTTGTTCCGCCAGGAGCACGGCTGGTTGGCTACGTTCGGAAGGGATAACCGCTGAAAGCATCTAAGCGGGAAGCCTGCTTCAAGATGAGGTTTCCACGCCCTTCGGGGTGAGAGGCTCCCAGCTAGACCACTGGGTAGATAGGCCGGATGTGGAAGGCAGGACCAACGACTGCCGCAGCTGACCGGTACTAATAAGCCGACAACTTGACTAACCATCATTCTTGCTACGCGTCCACTGTGCGGTTCCCGAGAAACCAACGGCACCCGTGTGCTCGTTGACAACTCGACAGCGTTACGGCGGTCATAGCGAAGGGGAAACGCCCGGTCCCATTCCGAACCCGGAAGCTAAGCCCTTCAGCGCCGATGGTACTGCACTCGCCAGGGTGTGGGAGAGTAGGACGCCGCCGGACAACCATTCACGAAAGGCCCACCCCTCACGGGGTGGGCCTTTCGTCGTTCCACGGCCGGCGCGCTCGTGTCACGGCGCGAGGGGCACCGCCCTGGGACGGCGCCCCTCGCCCTCGTGTGCGGGGCCGTTCAGCTCGTCGCGGTCGGATCCGGGGTGCCGGCGGTAGTGTCCTGCGCGGGGGATTCGGCCACGAGCACGACCGCGGCCAGGGGCGGGACGCGGACCTCCGCCGACCATCCGCGGCCGTAGTGCTCGACCGGCTCGGCAGTGATCCGCCCGAGGTTGCCCACGCCGGAGCCGCCGTACGCCGCGGCATCGGAGTTGTACGCCTCGTACCAGGTGCCCCCGTGCGGAAGAGGCAGTCGCCATCCCTCGTGCGGGACCCCGGCGAAGTTCACCACGACGACGGCGGTCGGTGCGTCCGGAGCCTTGCGGACGTAGGCGAGCAGGTTGAGGTCGGCCTCGTCCGACGCCAGCCACTCGAACCCGTCCGGCGTGTGGTCGAGCGCCCAGAGAGCCGGAGTCCGCCGGTACAGGGCATTGAGGTCGCGCACGGCCTGGACGACGCCGCGGTGCGCCGGGTCGTCCAGCGCGTGCCAGTCGAGCGACCGCGCCTCGGCCCACTCCGTCTGCTGCGCGAACTCCTGACCCATGAACAGCAGCTGCTTGCCGGGGTGCGTCCACTGGTAGGCGAGCAGTGCCCGGACACCGGCGAGCTTCTGCCAGTGGTCGCCCGGCATCCGCTCGTAGAGCGACCCCTTGCCGTGCACCACCTCGTCGTGGCTGATCGGGAGCACGAAGTGCTCCGAGAACGCGTAGACCATCGAGAACGTGATCTCGTGGTGGTGGTAGCGCCGGTTGATCGGTTCCTCGCGCAGGTACCGCAGGGTGTCGTTCATCCACCCCATGTTCCACTTCAAGCCGAATCCGAGGCCCTGCGCGGAGGTGGGGGCCGTGACGCCGGGCCACGCCGTGGACTCCTCGGCGATCATCATGATCCCCGGGGTCCGGCGGTAGGCCGTCGCGTTCGCCTCCTGGAGGAACGAGATCGCCTCGAGGTTCTCGCGCCCGCCGTACGCGTTCGGCCGCCACTGGCCGGGCTGGCGGGAGTAGTCGAGGTACAGCATGGACGCGACGGCGTCGACCCGCAGCCCGTCGACGTGGAACTCCTCGAGCCAGTACGTCGCGTTGGCGACGAGGAAGTTGCGGACCTCGGCGCGGCCGAAGTTGAAGACGTACGTGCCCCAGTCGGGGTGCTCGCCGAGCAGCGGGTCGGGGTGCTCGTACAGGGCGGTACCGTCGAACTGCGCCAGGGCCCACTCGTCCTTGGGGAAGTGCGCGGGCACCCAGTCGACGATGACCCCGATACCGGCGCGGTGCAGGCAGTCGACGAGGTACCGGAAGTCGTCAGGGTGCCCGAACCGTGACGTCGGCGCGTAGTACGACGAGACCTGGTAGCCCCAGGAGCCGCCGAAGGGGTGCTCCGCGACGGGCAGCAGCTCGACGTGCGTGAAGCCGAGGTCCAGCGCGTACTCGGTGAGCTGGTGCGCCAGGTCCCGGTAGGACAGCCCCTGCCGCCACGAACCGAGGTGCACCTCGTAGACGCTGACCGGGCCGGCGTGCGGGTCGCGCTGCGCCCGGGCCGCCATCCAGGCGTCGTCGGACCACTCGTAGCCCGACTCGACGACGACCGACGCGGTCGCGGGCGGGACCTCGGTGCCCTTGGCCAGCGGGTCGGCCTTCTGGCGCCACGAGCCGTCGGACCCGAGGATCTCGAACTTGTACCGGGCGCCTGCGTCGACGCCCGGGGCGAACAGCTCCCAGATGCCGCTGTCGCCGAGCGACCGCATCGCGTGCGTCGCGCCCTGCCAGTGGTTGAAGTCGCCGACGACGCGCACCGCGCGCGCGTTCGGGGCCCAGACGGCGAATGCCGTGCCTCGGACCTCGCCGAGCTGCCCCGGGTAGGTGCGGACGTTCGCACCGAGCACCTGCCAGAGCTGCTCGTGACGGCCCTCGCGGACCAGGTGACGGTCGAGCTCCTGGACCGTCGGCAGGAAGCGGTACGGGTCGTCGCCGGTCGTCGTCCACCCGTCGTACGTGACCTCGAGGCGGTAGTCCGGCACCTCGGTGCCCGGCAGGAGCGCCGCCCAGACACCGTCGACCTCGTGCTGCGCAGGGAACGACCCGTCCGCGGTCACGACCTCGACCCGCTCGGCGAGCGGTCGGAGCGCGCGGACGGTCACGGCGCCGTCGCCCACGTGGGGGCCGAGGACGGCGTGCGGGTCGTAGTGCGCGCCCGCCGCGACGGCGCGCAGCGTGTCGTGGTCGACGGGCACGGGAGAGGGGGCGGCCGCAGTCATGTCACTACCCAACCACCCTCGTGCCGTTGTCGCAGGTGATCGTCGGTCGAGCGGCCCCCGCGTGCCGCACGGCGCATCGGGCGGCGGCCCCACCGACCGGTGCCACGGGTTCGCCCCGCGCAGCGCCGTAGACTCACGCGACCCACCAACGGAGGTGAGCGGTGCCCCAGCGTCCCGACGAGACGATGTCCACGCCGTGCGACCCGCAGGGCGGCGCGCGGCCGCCCGAGCTCCTGCACCTGCGGGCCGCAGGCGTCAGCCTCGTCCTCGACCTCGCGGGGATGCCGCGCGTGCTGCACTGGGGTGCCGACCTCGGTGACCTCGACGACGCTGCGCTGGCGGACCTGCGGCTCGCCGTGCGGCCGGCACCCGCGGGGTTCCCCGTCGACGGCGAGGTCGTGCCCTCCGTGCTGCCGTCGCAGGCCGAGGGGTGGCTGGGGACCCCCGGCCTCACCGGATCACGCGCCGGGCGTTCGTGGTCCCCGCGCTTCGCGGCGGGCACACCGTCACTGACGTCCGGCGACGACGGCGGCGCGGTGCTCGTGGTCCCGGCTGCCGACCCGGCGACAGGCCTGGAGCTGGAGCTCGTCGTGGAGCTCACGCCGCAGGGGCTGGTGCGGCAGCGGGCGACCCTCACGAGCACCGGGGGCGACCCGTACGAGGTCGGCGGTCTGCTGCTCATGCTCCCCGTGCCCGCGCGGGCCACGACCCTCCTGGACTTCGGCGGGCACTGGGCGCGGGAGCGCGCGCCGCAGCGCACGGCGTTCACGCACGGCACACGGCTGCGCGAGAACCGCCGCGGCCGCACGGGCTTCGACACCCCGTACGTGCTGGTCGCCGGCACGGACGACCTGGGGCACCGGCGTGGTGAGGCCTGGGGGTGGCACGTCGCGTGGTCCGGCAACCACCGGACGGTCGCCGAGCGCAGCCACCACCACGCAGGCCTGCTGGGCGGCGGTGAGCTGCTGGGACCGGGCGAGGTGCGGCTGGCCGCGGGGGAGTCGTACACGAGCCCGTGGGTCTACGGGTCGTACGGCGAGGACGGGCTCGACGCGGTCGCGGCGCGGTTCCACGGCTGGTTGCGGGCACGTCCGCAGCACCCGCGCAGCCCGCGCCCCGTCACCCTGAACACGTGGGAGGCGGTGTACTTCGACCACGACCTCGTGCGGCTCACGGAGCTCGCCGACGCGGCGGCGGAGGTCGGTGCCGAGCGCTTCGTGCTCGACGACGGATGGTTCGGCTCCCGTCGCGACGACACCAGCGGCCTGGGCGACTGGTACGTCTCCGACGAGGTGTGGCCCGACGGCCTCGGGGCGCTGATCGAGCACGTCACGGCGCGGGGGATGCAGTTCGGGCTGTGGGTCGAGCCCGAGATGGTCAACCCGGACTCGGACCTCGCGCGGGCCCACCCCGACTGGGTGCTCCGCCTGCCGGACCGGCTGCCGCGGCCCGCACGCTCGCAGCAGGTGCTCGACCTGGCACGCCCGGAGGCGTTCGCCCACGTCCTCGAGCGGCTCGACGCGCTGCTCACCGAGAACGACATCGCGTACCTCAAGTGGGACCACAACCGCGACCTCGTCGACGCAGGGCACGGCCCCGACGGTGTCCCCGGTGTGCACGGGCAGACGCTCGCCGTCTACCGCCTGCTCGACGCGCTGCGCGCGCGGCACCCGCGCGTCGAGATCGAGTCGTGCTCGTCCGGCGGGGCGCGGGTCGACCTGGAGATCCTGCAGCGCACCGACCGCGTGTGGGCGTCGGACTGCATCGACGCGCTCGAGCGCCGCTCGATCCAGTGGTGGACGAACCTGCTGATCCCGCTCGAGCTCATGGGGGCGCACGTCGGGTCCTCCGCCTCCCACGTGACCGGGCGCACCGCGTCGCTCGGGTTCCGGGCCGGCACCGCCCTCTTCGGCCACCTCGGCATCGAGTGGGACCTGCAGCAGGCGGACGCCGACCAGCGCGCCGAGCTCGCGTCGTGGGTCGCGCTGTACAAGGACGTGCGCGGGCTGCTCCACACCGGCGCGAGCGTGCACGCGGACGGCGCCGACCCGGCGGTCCAGGTGCACGGCGTGGTCGCGCAGGACGGGAGCGACGCACTGTTCACGATCGCGAGCATCGCGTCGTCCGCGCAGATGCCCGCGGGCACCGTCGCGCTGCCCGGTCTGGACCCGGCGGCGACGTACCACGTGCGCCCGCAGGAGCCGGGCGGCGGGTCGCGCGGCGGCTGGCCGACGCCGTGGTGGGGCCCCGAGGGCATCCGGACCACGGGACGGGTGCTGGCGAAGGTCGGTGTACGGGCACCGCACCTGGCGCCGGAGCAGCTCGTCCTGGTGCGGGCGACGCGCGTGGACTGAGGCGAGCCGGGACGCGGGCTCAGCCGAGCAGGCGGTCCAGCCCGGCCTGCGGGATCGCGGCCCACGTGGGCCGGTTGCGCGCCTCGTACACGGCCTCGTAGAGGGTCTTGTCGAGCTCGAGGGCACGCAGCAGCAGGGTGCTCGTCGGGTCGTCGGCAGCGCCGTACCCGGTGAGCAGGCCGGCGCGCGCGTCGGCGGCCCAGGCCGCCGCTGCGTCGCCGGTGAGCCCGCCCACGGCAGCTGCGTAGTCGAACGAGCGCAGCAGCCCCGCGACGTCGCGCAGCGCCAGGTCGGGTCGCACGCGCGCTGCGAGCGGGGCGAGAGGCTCGCCCTCGAAGTCGATGACGAACCAGCGTCCCGTGGAGCGCAGCACCTGGCCGAGGTGCAGGTCGCCGTGGACGCGCTGGCGGGCCGGGGCGCTCGCCAGGGCGGCGAGCTCGTCGACGACCGCGCGCACCGCCGCCTCCCGCACCGTCAGCGCGGGGACGGCCGCAACGGCCCAGGCGAAGCGGTCGGCAAGGGCGCGGGCGGGCGCGGTGGCGTCCCCCGCGGCCTCCGCGCCGTACGCGCGCACCAGGGCGTCGTGCATGCCCGCCACGGTCGCGCCGAGCTCGGCCGCGGGCCCGCCGAAGGCGCGGCCCTCACGCGCCCACGTGCACGCCAGCTCGAAGCCGTCCTGCGCGCCGGGCACGAACGCGCTGAGCACGCCGAGGTACCCGACCGCGGTGCCGCCGTCGGGAGTCGCCCACCGGGCCTGTGCCCAGGCCATCGGCGCCGGGACACCGTCCCAGCCGGCGTCGACGAGCCGGCGCGGCACGTCGATGTCGGGGTTCTCGCCGTCGGCCACCGAGCGCAGGACCTTGAGGATGCCCGTCGGGCCGCCCGCAGCTCCGGGCAGCACGACGGACGTGTTCGACTGCTCGCCGGTGACGACACGGGCGGCACGCACGTCCACGTCGGCGCCGGGGCCGTCCGCGGCCGTCAGCCACGCGGCGAGGAACCGGGGGTCGCCGGCGGCGTCGAGAACCGTGCGGCCCCGCACGGCGCCCACGACCACCGTCGGGTCCACGTCGTCCGCCGAGGCGTCGGCCAGCACGACCGGCACCTGCAGCACCACGTCCACCGCCCCCGCGCGGGCCCGCACCAGCAGCACGCGCACGTCGTCGGCCAGGTGCACCGTGCCCAGGCACGACAGGTGCGCGTCGACCCCCTTGGCCGGGTACCACCGCCGCTGCGGCAGCCACGTGCCCAGCAGCCCGACCACGTCGCGGTCGAGCTCGTCGGGTGCCGTCGCGTCGAGGATCACGATGCCGTCAGCTCCAGCCAGTAGAACTCGCGCGAGCCCAGCGTGAACGTCAGCGTCCCGTCCGGGCGGACGTCGGGGAAGTGCGCACCGCCGAACACGTCGCGCGTCGCCGCGCCCGCCCACCCCGGCAGCGTGACCGTCGCCGCACGGGCCGTGGCCGCCATGTTCGCGACGACGAGGATCGTCTCGTCGTCCGTGCGCCGCAGGAACGTCAGCACGGACTCGTTGTCGCACGGCACGACCTCGAACGTCCCGAGCCCGAGGGCCGGGTGCTGGCGCCGCACCGCGAGCATGCCGTGCACCCAGTGCAGCAGCGACGTCGGCTGCGCGAGCTGCGACTCCACGTTGACGTTGCCGTAGTGGTAGACGAGCGACTGCACGAGCGGCAGGTACAGCTTGCCGGGGTCGGCGGTCGAGAAGCCCGCGTTGCGGTCCGGCGTCCACTGCATGGGCGTGCGGACCGCGTCACGGTCCGGCAGCCAGATGTTGTCGCCCATGCCGATCTCGTCGCCGTAGTACAGGCAGGGGCTGCCCGGCAGCGACAGCAGCAGCGCGTGCGCGAGCTCGATCTCCTTGCGGGAGTTGTCGAGCAGCGGGGCCAGGCGGCGTCGGATGCCGACGTTGGCACGCATCCGCGAGTCGGGCGCGTACCAGCCGTACATCGACGCACGTTCCTCGGTGGAGACCATCTCGAGCGTCAGCTCGTCGTGGTTCCGCAGGAACGTGCTCCACTGCCCCGTGGACGAGGGGATCGGGGGGGTGTCGGCGAGGATGTCGACGATCTGCGTCGCCCGCTGGTCGCGCAGCGCGTAGTAGATGCGCGGCATGACGGGGAAGTGGAAGCACATGTGGCACTCCGGCTCCTCCTCGGTGCCGAAGTAGTGCACGACGTCCTCGGGCCACTGGTTCGCCTCGGCGAGCATGATGCGACCGGGGAACTCCTCGTCGATCATGCGTCGCACCTTGCGCAGGAACTGGTGCGTCTCCGGGAGGTTCTCGCAGTTGGTGCCCTCGGCCTCGAACAGGTACGGCACGGCGTCGAGCCGGAAGCCGTCGACGCCCAGGTGCAACCAGAAGCGCGCGACGTCGAGCATCGCGTCGACCACGCGCGGGTTCTCGAAGTTGAGGTCCGGCTGGTGGCTGAAGAACCGGTGCCAGAAGTACTGCCGGCGCACGGGGTCGAAGGTCCAGTTGGACGTCTCCGTGTCGACGAAGATGATGCGCGCGTCCTGGTAGCGCGTGTTGTCGTCGCTCCACACGTAGAAGTCGCCGTACGGGCCGTTCGGGTCGGAGCGGGACGCCTGGAACCAGGGGTGCTGGTCGCTGGTGTGGTTCATCACGAGGTCGACGACGATGCGCATGCCCCGGTGGTGGCACTCGGTGACGAGCGTGCGGAAGTCGTCGAGCGTGCCGTACTGCGGCGCGACCGCCGTGTAGTCGGACACGTCGTACCCGCCGTCACGCAGCGGCGAGGGGTGGAACGGCGGCAGCCACAGGCAGTCGACACCGAGCCACTGCAGGTAGTCGAGCCGCTGGATGAGGCCCGGGAGGTCGCCGCTGCCGCTGCCCGCCGAGTCGGCGAACGTCCGCAGCATGACCTCGTAGAACACCGCCGTGCGGTACCAGTCGGGGTTGCTGTCGCGCCCGCCCGTCGCCACCGGCGCCGGGACGTCGGGCTGACGGCGCTCGGGCAGTCCGGTCATCGCGATCGCCGCGGTCGTCGGCGGCGGCTCGCGGTGGGTCGCGACGGGCGACGCCACGTGCGGCGTCGGGACCGGCGTGGACGAGCCGAGGGCGGCGTCGGGGGACGGCGACGATCCCGGCGGCGGGGTCCCCGGAGGCGATCCGAGCGCGCGCGTGCCGAGCGGAGGCGTCCGGGGGGCGTCGGGGCCCGCCGACGTGTCGTGCGGCCTCATCGCTGCCCGGGCGCGTGCTCGAGGTGCACGACGTGCGCGACGCGGACCTGTGGGTCGAGGCGGACGTACACCTCGTCGGACCAGGCGAAGGACTCGCCCGACAGCACGTCGTGCGCGACCACCCCACGCCCGGCGGGCAGTCCGAACGCCGAGAGGTCGAGGTGGACTGTGCCCTCGCGCGCACGGTGCGGGTCGATGTTGACGACGACGACGACGGTGTCCGCGCGTCCCGTGGGGGAGTGCTCGGCGTCGAGGTGGCGCGAGAAGCACACGAGCGCGTCGTCGGTCGTGGGGTGCACGCGCACGTTGCGCAGCTGCTGCAGCGCGGGGTGCGCGCGGCGGATCTCGTTGAGCCGGCCGATCAGCAGCGCGATGCCCAGGTCGTCCGCCCGTGACCAGTCACGGGGCCGGAACTCGTACTTCTCGTTGTCGATCTGCTCCTCGACGCCCGGGCGCGGCACGTCCTCCACGAGCTCGTAGCCCGAGTAGACGCCCCACGTGGGCGAGCCGGTCGCGGCGAGCACCGCCCGGACCGCGAAGCCCGGCACCCCGCCCTGCTGCAGGTACGGCGGCAGGATGTCGTGCGTCGTCGGCCAGAACGAGGGGCGCAGCCACGGCGCCTCCGCGCCGCCGACGCGGGCGAGGTACTCCTCGAGCTCGGCCTTGGTGTTGCGCCACGTGAAGTACGTGTACGACTGGTGGAACCCGATCTTCGCGAGCGTGAGCATCATGGCGGGCCGCGTGAACGCCTCGGACAGGAACAGCACGTCCGGGTGCGACTCGCGCACGTCCGCCAGCAGGCGCTGCCAGAACGACAGCGGCTTGGTGTGCGGGTTGTCGACGCGGAACGCCGTGACGCCGTGGTCGATCCACACCTGCAGCACGCGGCGGATCTCCGCGTAGATGCCCTCGGGGTCGTTGTCGAAGTTCAGCGGGTAGATGTCCTGGTACTTCTTCGGCGGGTTCTCCGCGTAGGCGATCGTCCCGTCCGCCCGCGTCGTGAACCACTCCGGGTGCTCGGCGACCCACGGGTGGTCGGGCGAGGCCTGCAGCGCGATGTCGAGCGCGACCTCCATGCCCAGCGAGCGGGCACGCGCGACGAACGCGTCGAAGTCCTCGAACGTGCCCAGGCTCGGTTCGATCGCGTCGTGCCCGCCGTCCGGCGAGCCGATCGCGTACGGGGAGCCCGGGTCGCCGGGCAGCGCCGTCAGCGCGTTGTTGCGGCCCTTGCGGTACGTCGTGCCGATCGGGTGGACGGGCGTCAGGTACACGACGTCGAAGCCCATCGCCGCGATGCGCGGCAGCTGGTTCGCCGCCGTGCGCAGCGTCCCCGACGTCCACTCCTGGGTCGTCTCGTCGAACGTCGCGCCGTGCGAGCGCGGGAACAGCTCGTACCACGAGCCGTTCAGCGCGAGCCGACGGTGCACCACGAGGGGGTAGGTACGCGAGGTCGTCACCAGGTCGCGCAGCGGGTGCTCCGCGAGGACCTCGCGCACCTCGGTCGACAGCGCGGCGGCGAGCCGCGCGAGCGGCGGGCGCGTCGTGTCGCGCAGGGCCGTGACCGCGTCGAGGAGCACGCGAGCGCCCCGCGGCGGCACCGCGTCGTCGCCCGTGCGGTGCGCGGCGCGCTCGAGGACCCGTGTCCCCTCCGTCAGCATGAGCTCGACGTCGATGCCGGCCTCGACCTTGATCGCGGCGTCGTGCGCCCACGTGCCGTACGGGTCGGACCAGCCCTCGACCCGGAACGACCAGTCACCCTCCGCGTCGGGCACGACGCGCGCGCCGTAGCGGTCCAGTCCCGGCGCGACGTCGGCCATGCGCACCGAGGAGTGGACCGAGCCGTCGGGGCGCAGCAGCACGGCCGTGGCCCCGAGAGCGTCATGGCCCTCACGGATGACCGTCGCCTCGATCGGCACCGCCTCGCCGACGACGGCCTTGGCCGGGAACCGGCCCTCCTCGGCGACCGGCGACACGTCGAGCACCGGGATCCGGCCGACCGGGGGCGCGGGTGCCGGGCTCGGGGACGGCGGCGCCGGGACCGGCGCGGTGGGCGCCGCGGCGGCTGTCGCGGTGGGCGCCGCTGCCGGGGCAGGTGTGGTGGCGGGGGAGGTCGTACCCGTGCCGGTCGGCTGCTCCGACGCGGGCACGGGGACGTCCGCACGTGGGCGGCCGGGTCGCTCGGCCGGTGACGTGCGACGAGGGCGGCGGGGAGTCGTCACGGTCCCGAACCTATCCGGCAGGTCGGGGTGGCGGCATCCGGGGACGGCGCGTCGCCCCGCGCGTCGCGCCTGCGTCACCCGCGCCCCGGCCCGTCGTCACGACCGACCCGGACGCGTGTCCGGATCAGGCGGTCGCGGAGGGCTGTGCGATCCGTCCGTTCTGCGTAGTCTCACGGCCGTGAGAGCGATCCGCCGGTTCACGGTCCGCACCGTCCTGCCCGAACCCCTCGCCGACCTCGACGAGCTCGCGCACAACCTGCGCTGGTCGTGGCACCCCGGGACCCGTGCCGTCTTCGAAGGGCTCGACGCTGCGCTCTGGGAGGAGGTCGGCGGTGATCCCGTCGCGCTGCTCGGCGCGCTGGGGCGCGAGCGGCTGGACGAGCTCGCCGCCGACGAGGAGCAGGTCGCGCGCGTGCGCGCCGCCGCGGCCGACCTGCGCGCGTACCGCGAGCAGCCCCGCTGGTACCAGCGCCAGAGCGCCGACGCGCTGCCCGCGTCGATCGCGTACTTCTCGCCCGAGTTCGGCGTCGCCGCGACGCTGCCGCAGTACTCCGGCGGGCTCGGGGTCCTCGCGGGCGACCACCTCAAGGCGGCGTCCGACCTCGGCGTCCCGGTCGTCGGCGTCGGCCTGCTGTACCGCGCCGGGTACTTCCGGCAGGCGCTCGACCGGTCCGGGCGGCAGACCGAGACGTACCCGGTGCTCGACCCCGACGGGCTGCCGCTCACCCTGCTGCGGGAGACCGACGGGGCGCCCGCGCAGGTGCAGCTCGCACTGCCCGGCGGCCGGACGCTGCACGCGCAGGTGTGGGTCGCGCAGGTCGGTCGGGTGCCGCTGCTGCTCCTCGACTCCGACGTGCCGGCGAACGACGACGCGGCGCGCGCCGTCACCGACCGGCTCTACGGTGGCGCGGGCACCCACCGCCTGGAGCAGGAGCTGCTGCTCGGCGTCGGTGGGGTCCGCGCGCTGCGGACGCACGCCCGCTTGACCGACGGGCCCGCGCCCGACGTCTTCCACACCAACGAGGGGCATGCCGGGTTCCTCGGCGTCGAACGGGTCCGCGAGCTCGTGGTCGACGGCACGTCGTTCGCGACCGCGCTCGAGCTGGTCCGGGCGACCACCGTCTTCACGACGCACACGCCGGTGCCCGCCGGCATCGACCGCTTCGAGCGCAGGACGGTCGAGCAGTACCTGCAGGCCCTCGACGAGACGAGGACGCTGCCGCTCGAGGACGTGCTCGCGCTCGGCACCGAGGACCACGAGGGCGGCGACCCACGACTGTTCAACATGGCCGTGATGGGCCTGCGACTGGCCGGCCGCGCGAACGGGGTCTCCCGGCTGCACGGGCGCGTGTCCCGCGAGATGTTCGCCGGCCTGTGGCCGGGGTTCGACCCGCAGGAGGTGCCCATCGGCTCGATCACGAACGGCGTGCACGCGCCGACGTGGGTCGCCCCGGAGCTCGCGGCGCTGGCCGCGCACCGCATGAGCGCGCAGGACCTCGCCACGGGTGCCGGCTGGGAGGCGGGCGGCACGGTGGGTGACACCGAGCTGTGGCAGCTGCGGCGACGGCTGCGCACCAGGCTCGTCACGGACGTCCGCCGCCGGCTGCGTGCGTCGTGGCTGCGGCGCGGCGCGCTGCCCGCGGACCTGCGCTGGACCGACGACGCGTTCTCGCCCGACGTGCTCACCATCGGCTTCGCCCGCCGCGTGCCGACGTACAAGCGCCTGACGCTGATGCTCGCCGATCCCGAGAGGTTCGCGGCGCTGCTGCTCGACGCGGACCGTCCCGTGCAGGTGGTGGTCGCCGGCAAGGCGCACCCGGCCGACGAGCCCGGCAAGCGGCTCATCGCCGAGCTCGTCGCGTTCGCCGACCAGCACCACGTGCGCCACCGCATCGCCTTCCTCCCGGACTACGACATGCGCATGGCCGCGACGCTGTACCCGGGTTGCGACGTGTGGCTCAACAACCCGCTGCGCCCGCTGGAGGCGTGCGGCACGTCGGGCATGAAGGTCGCCCTGAACGGTGGCCTCAACCTGTCCGTGCTCGACGGCTGGTGGGACGAGTGGCACGACGAGGACAACGGCTGGGTCATCCCGACCGCGGACGGTGTCGACGACGCCGGCGCGCGGGACGCGGCCGAGGCCGCCGCGCTGTACGACGTGCTCGAGCAGCAGGTCGTGCCGACCTTCTACGACCGTGACGCCGAGGACGTGCCGCGACGCTGGATCGCGATGGTGCGGCACACCCTCGCGACGCTGGGCCCGAAGGTGCAGGCGACGCGCATGGTCGCGGACTACGTTGCCCACCTGTACGTCCCGGCGGCGGCGTCGGGCGCCGCGCTCGGCGCCGACGGGCTGACGGGTGCGGCGGCGCTCGCGGACTGGCGCGAGCGCGTGCGCGCCGCGTGGCCGCGCGTGCGGGTCGACCACGTCGACTCCGGTGGTGTGGCCACGTCACCGCAGGTGGGGGACACGCTGCACGTCCAGGCGTGGGTCGCGCTGGGCGACCTGTCGCCGGACGACGTCGAGGTGCAGGTGCTGCACGGCCCCGTGGCGCCGGACGACGAGATCGCCGAGTTCCGCGTCACGGCCCTGCGCCTGGACGACAGCCTCGAGGCGGACCGGTACGGGTACTCCGGGGACGTCGCGCTCACCGCCCCCGGCCCCTTCGGCTACACGGTCCGCGTCGTCCCCCGCCACGCGGCCCTGACGTCGGTGGCAGCCGCGGGCCTGGTGACCACGGCCCCCTGATCCCACCATCTCCCTCCATCCCCGCTCCCTCCATACCCGCTCCCTCCATCCCCGGCGAACAAGACCTTCTGCCGCTCATGTGACCTCATGAGCGGCAGAAAGCCTTGTTCGGCGAACCGACCACAGGTCGGTGGCCGGGGTGGTGCATCCACAGGTGGGCGGGGCCACGGGCGCTGGGGGTCCGAGGGGATGGTCGGGTTCGGGGGTGAGACCTGCTGCTCCCGTGCCCGAGGCGCTGCTCCGACGTGCTCGTCGGCAGGAGGGGCTCGTCTCGACCCGCCAGTGCGATGCGGCCGGGCTGACACGGCACCGCCGGACCGCGCTCCGGCGCTCGGGTGTCCTGGTGCCCGTCGTCCGCGGGGTGCTCGACCTCGCGTCCGAGGTCGAGCGGTGGTGGGGAGCCCCGCTGTTCGGTGACGCGGCCGCGGGGCGGGAGGAGCTCCGCGACCCGGACCACCTGCGGCGGCGGTCCGCCTGGACGGCGCTGCTCGCGCTCGGACCCGAGCGGGCGGTCGCGGTCGGTGCGTGCGCCCTCGCGCTGTACGGGGTGGAGGGTCTGCCTCGCGACATCCGCCCCGAGGCCAGTCTCGAGGCCGGGGATGCCGGGGGTGCGACTGTCGTCGCGGAGGACGGCGGCCCCGCCGGCCCGCGCCGTCCTCGCGGGGTGGCGCGGGCGCGGCAGTTCCGGACGGCGGAGATCCACGTCGTCCGCGGGGCGCGCATGGTGGCACCCGAGCTGGCGCTCGCGCAGGCGGTGTGCGAGCTGTCGCGGGAGCACGCTGTCGCCGTGCTCGACTCGGCCGTCCAGCAGCGACTGGTGACGCCGGACCTGCTCGCCGTACGCGCGCTGGCACGAGGGCGCCGGGGTGCCGCACGGCTCGCTGACTGGTGGGAACTCGTCGACGGTCGGGCGCAGTCACCGCTGGAGACGAGGGCACGACTCCAGTGCGTCGACGCCTGCATCCCGCCGGACGACCTCCAGGTCCCGGTCCGGGACGTTCGAGGGCGCATCGTGGCGCGCGGCGACCTCGGGTGGCACCTCGCCGGCGACCGTCTCCTCGTCGTCGAGATCGACGGCCGGGGTCCGCACTCGACCCCGGCGGCCCTCTACCGCGACCGCGAGCGCCAGAACGCGATCGTCGCCTCCGGCACCGTCGTCCTGCGCTTCACGGCGGCCGATGTCGGCTCGGCTCGCGTCGTCCCGGTCATCCGGCCACTCCTCGCCGGCCGAACAAGACCTTCTGCCGCTCATCGGGCTCTGTGAGCGGCAGAAGGTCTTGTTCGGCGGGGGTGTGGGAGGGGTGGGGTGTGGGAGGTGTGGGGTGTGGGGTGGGGTCAGAGGGTGTCGACGAGGGCGCGGCCCGTGACTCGGCCCGTGTGGAGGCAGCCGGCGAGGAACGTGCCCTCCAGGGCGCGGTGGCCGTGGACGCCGCCGCCGCCGAAGCCGGCGGCCTCCCCGACGGCCCACAGACCGGGGAGCACCTCGCCGTCGGGGCGCAGGACGCGGCCCTCGAGGTCGGTCGCGAGACCCCCGAGGGTCTTGCGGGTCAGCACCGACAGCCGGACCGCGTAGAGCGGACCGTGCGCCGGGTCGAGGAGCCGGTGCGGTGGGGCGACGCGGATCGCGCGGTCGACCACGTACCGGCGCGCCATGGCGGTGGCGGTGACCTGCAGGTCCTTGCCCAGGCCCGTGGTGACCTGGGCGTCGCGCGCCACGATGGTGGCGGTGAGCGCGTCGGCGTCGATGCGGGGCGTGCCGGTGAGCGCGTTCATGCCGGCGGCGAGCTCGGCGGGCGTCGTCGCGGCGACGAACTCCGGCGAGCGCTGGGCGAACGTCTCGACGGGGCCCACGGCGTCACGTCGCACCCGCTGGAGCAGCAGGCGGACGTCGCGGCCCGTGAGGTCGGGGTTCTGCTCCGAGCCGGACAGCGCCAGCTCCTTGCCGAGGATCGTGCGGTCGAGCACGAACCACGAGTGGTCGTCACCGCGCGCCGTCACGTGCTGCAGCGCGCCGAGCGAGTCGAACCCCGGGAACAGCGGCGCGGGCAGGCGGTTGCCGTCGGCGTCGAGCCATAGCGAGCTCGGGCCCGGGAGGATGCGGATGCCGTGCCGTGTCCACACCGGGGAGTGGTTCGCGATCCCCTCGGGGTAGTGCCACATGCGCGCCGGGTGCGCGACGTGCGCGCCGGCCCGCCGGGCCGCCTCGATGCCGGAGCCGTCGACGTGGTCCGGCACGCCCGACAGCATCCGCTCCGGCAGCCGACCCGCGGACGGCGGCCACGTGGCGCGCACCAGGTCGTGGTTCGCGCCGATCCCGCCGGTGGCGACGACGACGGCCGGCGCGTCGACCGCGAACTCGCCGACGGCACGCCGCGACGAGGGGGCGCCCCGCTCGGCCTCGTCGGGCGCGAGCACGTCGCCCCGGACCCCGGTCACGCGCCCGTCGGTCGTCGTGAGGGCCGTCACCCGGTGGCGGAAGCGCACCTCGACGCGACCGTCGTGGTGCGCGTCGAGCAGCATCCGGACGAACGGCTCGAGGATGCCCGGCCCGGTGCCCCAGGTCACGTGGAAGCGGGGGACCGAGTTGCCGTGCCCGTCGGCGAGATACCCGCCGCGCTCGGCCCACTGCACGAGCGGGAACCAGCGCACGCCGAGGCGGTGCAACCACGGCCGCAGCCCGCCGGCGGCGAAGTCGACGAACCCCTCGGCCCACGCGCGTCCCCAGCGGTCCGACCCGTCGTCGGCGAACGCCGCCGAGCCCAGCCAGTCCGCGAGCGCGAGCTCCGCGCTGTCGCGCACGCCGAGGCGACGCTGCTCGGGGGAGTCGACGAGGAACAGGCCGCCGAACGACCACCACGCCTGACCGCCGAGGCTCGCGGGTGGCTCGGCGTCGAGCAGGAGCACGCGCCGGCCGGCGGCGAGCAGCTCGGTGGTGGTGACCAGGCCGGCGAGGCCCGCACCGACGACCACGACGTCGTGGGAGTCCGTCATGCGTCGCACGCTACCGGCCGTCCCCGCGCGTGGCCGGTCTCAGGGGCGCACGTACACCCGCATGCTCAGCGGCTCCACGGTGGTCTGCGACCCGACCGCCTGGTGCAGGCCGCCGGAGATCGCCGGTGTCGACACCTCCGACGGGTGCTCCCACACGGAGTCCCACACCAGCCGCCACGCGTCGCCGACGCCGTCCGCGAGCGTCACGGTGACCGTGTCGAGCGCGCCGTTGACGACGAGCAGCACCTCGTCGTCGTCGGGGAGCGGGGCGACCCGCACCATCTGGAACGTGCGGACGGACGCGTCGTGCCAGCGGTCGTGGTCGAACGGGGTGCCGTCCGCGCCGTACCAGCCGAGGTCCGGCGGGCCACCGGGCGTCCGCGGGCGCCCGCTGTAGAACTCCTGCGTGCGCAGCGCGGGGTGGTCGCGACGCAGCGCCACCAGGTGGCGGGCGGTGGCGAGCAGGTCGCTGCGCCACGGTGTCAGGTCCCACCGCACCCACGACGTCTCGTCGTCGAGGCAGTAGGCGTTGTTGTTGCCGCGCTGCGTGCGCCCGATCTCGTCGCCCGCCGTGATCATCGGCGTGCCGGCGGCCAGCACGAGGGTCGCGAACAGGTTGCGCACCGAGCGGCGGCGCAGCGGTGCGACGTCGGCCGCCGGGGAGTCGCGCTGCACAGGGCCCTCGACGCCGTGGTTCCAGGACCGGTTGTCGTCGGAGCCGTCGCGGTTCTGCTCGCCGTTCGCGGCGTTGTGCTTGTGGTCGTAGGCGACGAGGTCCGCCATCGTGAAGCCGTCGTGCGCCGTGACGAAGTTGACCGACGCGCGGGGCCCGCGCACCAGTGGCGGCGTGCCGTGGCCGAACAGGTCGACCGAGCCGGCGAGCCGCGTCGCCAGGTCGCGCACGCGGTGGCCCGGCAGGCCGTGGGCGGCGCGCCCGGGGTCGGCCAGCCAGAACGAGCGGACCGCGTTGCGGAACCGGTCGTTCCACTCCGCGAACGGCGCGGGGAACTGCCCCGTCCGCCATCCGCCCGGGCCGACGTCCCACGGCTCGGCGACGAGCTTGAGCCCCGCCAGCGCGGGGTCCGTGGCCGCGGCGACGAGCGTCGCGTGGTCGGGGCGGAAGCCGTCGGGCCCGCGACCGAGCGTCACGGCGAGGTCGAACCGGAAGCCGTCGACGCCGACCACGTCCGCCCAGTACCGCAGCGAGTCGAGCGTCATCGCGACCACGCCCGTGCGGCGGAAGTCGAGCGCGTTGCCGGTGCCCGTGACGTCGAGGAGCGTGGCGGGCACACCGCCGTCGTGCGTGTAGTAGTACGCGTTGTCCAGCCCGCGCCAGGACACGTGCTGGCCCGGCAGCCCGCCCTCGCAGGTGTGGTTGTGGACGACGTCGAGCAGCACCTCGAGGCCCGCCTCGTGCAGCGCGTGCACGGTCGCGCGGACCTCGTCGAGGACGGCGCCCGCCCCGGCGGCGCGCGCCGCGGGCGTCGCGTAGGCGGCGTGCGGTGCGAAGAAGCCGAGCGTGGAGTAGCCCCAGTAGTTCGTCAGCCCGCGGGCGACCAGGTGCGGTTCGGAGGAGAACGCGTGGATCGGCAGCAGCTCCACCGCCGTCACGCCGAGCGAGAGCAGGTGGTCGACCACGGCGGGGTGCGCGAGTCCTGCGTAGGTGCCCCGCAGCTCGGGCGGCAGCGCGGGGTGCAGGCGCGTCAGGCCCTTGGTGTGGGCCTCGTAGACGACCGTGCGGGACCACGGGGTCCACGGGCGGTTCGCGGCCGGGTCCGGGCCGGGCAGCCGGCGCGTGTCGACGACGACGCCGTGCGGCACGTGCGCCGCGGAGTCGCGGCCGTCCCGCGGGCCGTACGGGTCGCCCACCAGGTCCTCGCCGACGACGTGCCCGTAGGTCTGCGGTCCGTACCCCATCTCACCGGCCAGGCCGCGCGCGTACGGGTCGACGAGCAGCTTGGCGGGGTTGTAGCGCATGCCGTGCACGGGCTCCCACGGGCCGTCGGCGCGCAGGCCGTAGCGCTGGCCCGGCCGCACGCCGGGCACGGACGCCGACCACACGCCCAGGCGCGGTCCTACCAGCGGGACGCGTCGCTCGGTGGGTGCCTCGTGCGGCCCGTCGAGCAGGCACAGCTCGACCGCGGTGGCGTGCGGCGCGAGCACCGCGACGTCGACGCCCGTGTCGGTGACGTGCACGCCGAGGTGCACGGGCCCGCGCAGCGGACCGGTCGGCGCGGTGTCGTTCACGGGGACCATGGTGCCAGGACACGCGTCCGGGTCGTGTCGCACGTGTTTCCACCAGGCGAACACCCCGCACGGGAGAACCGGACCGGGACGGTAGCCTGCACGGCGTGAGGATCGTCGTCTGCGTGAAGTTCGTCCCCGACATCCAGTCCGACCGGCAGCTCGGTCCCGACGGGCGCGTCGTGCGGGACGGCGGTGACGGCACCCTCAACGAGCTCGACGAGAACGCCGTCGAGGCCGCGCTCGTGCTCGCCGAGGAGCACGACGGGGAGGTGGTGGTGCTCACCGTCGGTCCCGACGACGCCGTGGACGCGGTCCGCAAGGGCCTGCAGATGGGCGCCGACGAGGCCGTCCACGTGCTCGACGACGCCGTCGCCGGGTCCGACGCGATCGGCACCGCGACGGTGCTCGCCGCCGCGGTCCGCCGCATCGGCGCGGAGGCCCCGGTCGACCTCGTCGTCACCGGCATGGCAGGGCTCGACGGCCTGACGTCGCTGCTCCCGACCGCGCTCGCGGAGCAGCTCGACCTCCCGGCGCTGCCGCTCGCGTCGGCCCTGACGGTCGACGCCGACGCCCGCACCGTGACCGTGAGCCGCCGCCTCGACCACGCGACGGAGACGCTCACCGCGGACATTCCGGCGCTCGTGTCCGTCACGGACGGCATCAACGAGCCGCGGTACCCCAACTTCAAGGGCATCATGGCCGCCCGCAAGAAGCCCGTGACGACGCTGTCGCTCGCCGAGCTCGGTGTCGACCCGGCGACCGTGGGTGCCGCCGGCGCTCGCACGCGGGTGCTCGAGGCCGCGCCCCGCCCGCCGCGCGAGGACCGCGTCCTGCTCACCGACACGGGCGACGCCGGCACGCGGCTGGCGGCCTGGCTCGTCGAGCGCAAGCTCGTCTGACGCCTCCTGCGTCCCGCCCCGCACCCACCACCGTCGCCCCGGAGGACCGTCGTGACCGCCACCCCCGTGCTCGTCCTGCTCGACCACGCCCCCGACGGGACCCTGCGCCCCCCGGTGCGCGAGCTGCTCACGCTCGCCCGCACGCTCGCGGGCGACGCCGGCGTGCACGGCGTGTGGGCCGGGAGCGAGGACCCGGCCGCGGCGCTCGACGTGCTCGCGGCCCAGGGCGTGAGCACCGTGCACCGGCTCGTCACCGACGCCGACCTGCACCTGTCGGCCGTGCTGGCGGACGGGCTGGAGACCGTGGCCGCCGCCACGGGCGCGGAGCTGCTGCTGCTCGTCTCGTCGTTCGAGAACAAGGAGGCGGCCGCGCGCCTCGCGGTGCGCACGGGCGCGGGTGTCGTGACGGACGCCGACGGGCTGGCCGTGGAGGACGGGCGCGTGATCGCGCACAAGACCGTCCTCGCCGGCACGTGGACGACCCGGTGCAAGGTCGTCGCCCCGCGTGCGGTCGTCACCGTCAAGGCGAACTCGGTGGTCGCGGAGGACGCCCCGGCGGGGGCGTCGCCGCAGGTCGTCGACCTGCCGGTCGAGGTGCGTGCCACGTCGACGCGCGTGCGCCTCGTCGAGCGCACCGAGCTGGCGGCGTCGGGCCGCCCCGACCTCGGGTCGGCCCACGTCGTCGTCGTGGGCGGCCGGGGGACCGAGGGTGACTTCTCGGCCGTCGAGGAGCTCGCCGACGTGCTGGGCGGGGCGGTCGGCGCGACGCGCGTCGCCACCGACGAGGGCTGGATCGGCCACGACGCCCAGATCGGCCAGACGGGGGTGACGATCGCGCCGCGCCTCTACGTCGGTGCGGGCGTGTCGGGCGCGGTGCACCACCGCGGCGGCATGCAGGCGTCGGGCACGATCGTCGCGGTCAACGCCGACCCCGACGCGCCGATCTTCGAGATCGCCGACTTCGGCATCGTGGGCGACCTGTTCACCGTGCTCCCGCAGGCGTCCGCGGAGCTGCGCCGGCTGCAGGGCTGAGCCCGGGGCATCCGTCCGTCGGACCGGCCGAGGCCCGTCCCGCCGGGCATGTGGGTGAGGCCGGTCGGTCAGGTCAGCTCGCGGATCCAGCGCAGCGTCGCGCCGGCCTGCGCGGCCTGGAACGCCCGCAGGTTCGGGATCCCCGGCGGGGCGGGCTGCCCCGCCGACCACGCGAAGTACCCCGCGAGCCCGGTGAGCGCCGCGCGCAGGTCCGCAGGGCTCACGCCGCGCGACGCCTCGCTGCGCGAGAACAGCCAGGCGGGGTCGCCCGCACCGCCCTGCAGGGCGACGCTCGGCAGCATGAACGCCAGGTCCACCCAGGGCGCGCCGACGCTCGCGTGCGGCCAGTCGATGAGCCACACCCGGTCGTGGCCCTCCTCGATCATCACGTTGTCCGCCCGCAGGTCGCCGTGCACGAGCGCGTCACCCGCGACGACCCGCAGCGAGTCCCGCTCCCAGCGCACGAGGTCGTCGAGGTGCTCCAGGGCCCACCGGCCCGGCTCGTCCACGAGCGTCGCGACCAGCTCGCGCTGCTCGGGCGACGCCTCCTGCACCGAGCGCCAGCCCGTGAAGTCGTCGCGCAGCTGCTCCTCGATCCGCGGCAGGCCGTGACCGGCGACGGGCGTGCACCGGGCGAGCTCGTCGAGGGCCGACAGCACGAGTGCCAGGTCGTCGGCGCGCCAGGGGAGCTCCGGCGAGCGGCCGTGCACCGCGTCGAAGCCGAGCAGCACCCAGTGACCGTCGTCGTCCCACCACCGCAGCGCGGGGGCCAGCACCTGCGGCGGCAACGCGCTCGCGGCGCGGATCTCGGCGCGCGCGAGCTGCGGCGAGTGCGGGTTCTGGTCGGACGAGACGGCCTTGACGAAGACCGCCCGGCCGTCGGTGAGCTCCAGGACCGCGCAGAAGCCCGGGGAGAACCCGCTGGTGGCGGACATCTCGGCCGTCACGCGGGCACCGGCCAGCGTCTCGATGCGCTCGCGCACCGCCCGGGGAAGGTCACGCCAGTCGAGCCGCTGGCCCCCGAAGGCCAGCGGCAGCGCCATGACGTCGTCGGCACTCACGCGCCCATCCTGCCAGCAACGCACGGGCGCCCACCGGGGCTTCTCGCAACGGCGGTGGGCAGGAAGCGTGGAGGGACGCGGGAGGCGACGTGCGGGTGGGACCGCCGCGGTGGCGTTCGTAGACTGTCGCGGTGAGCTCTCCCCGCCCCCGCGCGGCCTACCTCGACCACGCGGCGACCACGCCGATGCGCCCCGCGGCGCTCACGGCACTGACGGCGGCCCTGGGGCACACCGGCAACCCCTCCTCCCTGCACACCGCGGGCCGTGCGGCACGCCGTACGGTCGAGGAGGCGCGCGAGCGGCTCGCGGCGGCCCTCGGTGCGCGGCCCAGCGAGGTCGTGTGGACCGCCGGCGGCACGGAGGCCGACAACCTCGCGGTCAAGGGACTGTTCTGGGCCCGGCGGACGCAGGACCGCGCGCGTCGCCGGGTCGTGGTGTCGGCGGTCGAGCACCACGCCGTGCTGGATCCCGCCTTCTGGCTCGCGGAGCACGCCGGCGCGGAGCTGGTGCTGCTGCCGGTCGACCGCGACGGGGTCGTCGAGGTCGAGGCGCTGCGCGCCGAGCTGGAGGCGAACGGGGACACCGTCGCACTGGTCTCGGTGATGTGGGCGAACAACGAGGTGGGCGCGCTGCAGCCGCTCGACGACGTGGTCACGCTCGCCCACCGGCACGGGGTGCCGGTGCACGCCGACGCCGTCCAGGCCGTCGGCCAGGTGCCGGTCGGGCTGGCGGCGTCCGGGGTCGACGCGCTCACGGTGAGCGGCCACAAGGTGGGCGGCCCGGGCGCGACGGGTGCGCTCCTGACGCGCCGCGGCCTGGAGCTCACGCCCGTGCTGCACGGCGGTGGCCAGGAGCGCGGCGTGCGGTCCGGAACGCTCGACCCGGCGCTGATCACGGCGTTCGCGGCGGCGGTCGACGAGGCCGTCGCCGGGCGGGAGGCCCACGCCGCCCGGGTCGGCGCCCTGCGCGACGACCTCGTGCGGCGCGTCCTGGCGCAGGTGCCGGGGGCGACCCTGCGCGGCCCCGCGGACGCCGCACGGCGCCTGCCCGGCAACGCGCACCTGACGTTCGCGGGCTGCGAGGGTGACTCCCTGCTGTACCTGCTCGACGCCGCGGGCGTCGAGGTCTCGACGGGCTCGGCGTGCCAGGCCGGGGTGCCCCGCCCGTCGCACGTCCTGCTGGCGATGGGCGTGGGGGAGGACGACGCTCGCGGTGCGCTGCGGTTCTCGTTCGGGCACCCGTCGACGTCGGACGACGTGGACGCGGCGCTCGCCGCGCTGCCCGGCGCGGTGGAACGGGCGCGCGCCGCCGGCCTGTCGAGCCTGGTGGACGCCTGATGCGCGTGCTCGCCGCGATGTCCGGGGGCGTCGACTCCGCGGTGGCGGCCGCGCGTGCCGTCGACGCCGGTCACGACGTCGTCGGCGTCCACATGGCGCTGTCACGTACACCCGCGCAGGAGCGCACGGGATCGCGCGGCTGCTGCTCGATCGAGGACGCGTCCGACGCGCGCCGTGCCGCCGACGTGCTCGGCATCCCCTACTACGTGTGGGACATGTCGGAGAGGTTCGAGCGGACCGTCGTCGCGGACTTCCTCGCCGAGTACGCCGCCGGGCGCACCCCCAACCCGTGCGTGCGCTGCAACGAGCACGTGAAGTTTGCGGCGCTGCTCGACAAGGCGCTCGCGCTCGGCTTCGACGCCGTCTGCACCGGGCACTACGCGCGCGTCGTCGAGCGTGCCGGGTCGCGCGAGCTGCACCGGGCCGTCGACCCCGCGAAGGACCAGTCGTACGTGCTGGCCGTCATGGGGCCCGAGCGGCTCGCCCGGGCCGTCTTCCCGCTCGGCGACGTCGCGTCGAAGTCCGAGGTGCGGGCCGAGGCCGTCGCGCGCGGTCTGTCGGTCGCGGCCAAGCCCGACTCGTACGACATCTGCTTCGTCGCCGACGGCGACACCCAGGGGTTCCTGCGGCGCGCGCTCGGCGAGCAGCCCGGGGAGGTCGTCGACGAGTCCGGGCAGGTCGTCGGGACGCACGACGGCGCCTACGCGTACACCGTCGGGCAGCGCCGCGGGCTCGCGCTGGGCCGTCCGGCACCCGACGGGCGGCCGCGCTACGTGCTCGCGGTGGAGCCGGTGCAGCGGCGCGTGGTCGTCGGCCCCGCGGAGTCGCTCGACGTCGCGCAGGTGCGCGGCGACGCGGCCGTGTGGTTCGGCGACGTCCCGGCAGCCGGCGCGACGTGCACGGTGCAGGTCCGCGCGCACGGCACCGACGTACCCGCGCGCGTCCTCGCCGCCGACGCCGGCACGGTGACCGTGGACGTCTCCGGGGCCGGGCTGCGCGGCGTCGCCGCCGGGCAGTCGCTCGTGCTGTACGACGGCTCGCGGGTGGTCGGGCAGGCCACGGTCGCCGCGACACGGTCCGCCGCGGACCTCGTCGGCGAGGGGGCGAGGAGCGCGTGACCGCCGTCAGCGGCGTCGGCCCCTGGCCCGGGACCGACGCGCTCGAGGCCGCGACCACGGTCGTCGGCGACCTGGCCGACACCCCGTCCGAGGTCGAGGGCCTGCCCTTCGCGCCGCTGCTGCCCGCGCGCGGGCCGTGGGGCGACGCGACCGGGGCGGCCGTCGCGCTGCTCACCGACATGCCCGCCGAGCTCGGGCCGCACGGCTGGAAGCTCGCGGACCGTCCCGGGCGTGACCTGGAGCGGGCGCGTGCCCTCGCACGCGAGGACCTCGACGCGCTCGCGGTCGCGGCGCACGGCTACGTCGGCGGGTTCGTCCTGCCCGTCCTGGGGCCGTTCACCTTCGCCGCCGACGTGTACCTCGCCCGCGGGGACAAGCTGCTGTCCGACCACGGGGCCGTGCGCGACGTCGTCGCCGCGAGCGCCGAGGGCGTCGCCGCACGCGTCGCCGACCTGCGGCGCGTCGTGCCCGGCGCCGACGTCCGCGTGCTGCTGCGCGAGCCGCTGCTGGCGCCCGTGCTCGCCGGTGCCGTCCCGGGGTTCTCGGGGCGGGCGCCGCTGCGCCGGGTGCCGGGCCCCGTGGTCGCCGAGGGGCTCGGCGCCGTCGCCGACGCAGCCCGGGGCGCCGGCGCCACGGCCCTCGTCGTGCACGGGGGCACGGCATGGTCCGCCCTCGCCGCCGTCGGGGCGTCGTCCGCGGACGGCGCGGCGCTCGCCGTCGCCGGGATCGGTGAGCGCGGCTGGGAGGAGGTCGCGCGTGTCGTCGAGGGCGGCACCGCCCTGTGGGCCGAGCTGCCGCCGCAGGCGTCGTCCCAGTGCGCCGGGCCCGACGTCGTCGGACAGGCCGACGTGCTGCTGCGGCCGTGGCGGTCCGTCGGGATGCCGGCCGGAGGGCTGCGCGACGTCGTGCTCCTCGCCGGAGCACCGCCGGAGCGCGCCATCCCGGACGATGCGCGCGGCGCGCTCGCGGGCCTCGTGCGGGCCGCGGGCGTCGTCGCCGAGCGGGCCGAGTCGTGAGCGCCCCCACCCGGCGCCCGGCACGCTCGCCGCGTCGCGCGCTCGTGCTCCTCGTCTGCTCCGGGCTCGCGCTCGTCGGCGTCGTCGTGCTCGCGGTCGGCTGGATCGGTATCGGCACGGCCACGCTGCAGGCCACCGCCGCGCGCACCGAGCCGTGCCTGCTCGCCTACGTGCCGGGCACCACGGCGGAGGTCCGCTACGAGGTGCTGCCGGCGCGCGCGGTGTGCGAGTGGGACGTCGACGGCGTGCGGCAGGAGGTCGTGGTGGCGTCCGTGCCGGTGGCCGTGACCGCGCCGGCGCTCCTGCTCGCGCTCGGCGGCGTCGCGGGGACGGTCGCGGCGCTGCTTTCGCGACGGACGGTCGCACCCGGGCGTGGCGGACCCGTACCGGGCCCGGGCGCGCCATGATGTCCGCCGTGGACGACGCGACCCCGAACAGGCAGACCGCCCGTCCCGGGCTCCGCGGCTGGCTGCGGGACCTGGGGGCGGTCGTCGCGCTCGGCGGGCGGCTGTGGGTCAGGTCGTGGCCGGTGCTGCTGCTCGTCGCGCTGCTCGCGGTGGCGGGGCGCTACGCCGCCGGGTGGGCCGCGGTGAACGCCGCCGGGTACCACGGCGCGCTGGGGTGGGCCGTGCTCGTGCTCGCACCCCTGAGCATGGTCGCCGGGATCGTCGCGATGCTGCACGTGCTGCGCCGCGACCTGCCCGACCTCGCGCGGGCCGACGCGTCCTCGTCCGACGGCAATGCGCCCGCGCGCAGCCTGCTCGACGTGCTCGCCTCCGTCTTCGTGCCGTTCCTCGCGCTCTACGCGTCGTACGGGTACCTGGCCGAGGACCGCGGGCGCTTCTTCAACACGGCCGCCGCCCGGGAGTTCAACGAGGGCACGTGGCTGCTGGGCGAGGGGGCCGACTTCTCGTTCACCGAGCTCGCGACGGGCTGGGCGCTCGTCGCGGTGGTCGTCGTCGCGGTCGTGCTGCGATGGCTGCTCGGGCGCTGGGAGAAGCACCGGCACAGCCGCCCCCTGGCGTTCGCCGGTGCGTATGTCGAGGCGTTCTGGCTGCTCGTCGTCGCGGCGTACGTCACCGAGCTCCTCGGGGGGGTGTGGGCGTGGGTCGAGAGCCGCCGCGCCGTGGCGATCGTGCTGGACGCCTGGCTGCGGTTCCTCGAGGCGATCGGGCCCGTGGCCGGGCCCGTCGACACCGTCGTCGACGCCGTGGCGGGAGTCCTGGGCAACCTCGACGACCTCGTCGTGATCCCGCTCGCCTGGCTGACCGTCGGTGCCGTCGTGTACGGGCACAAGCTGGCGGACCTGCCGAAGCGGAAGCCGGGCGGACCGGCGGCGTGGCGGCGGGTGCCGGCGCCGGTGCGGCGGTGGACCACGGAGGCCGCGGCGCCCGTCGTCGGGGACGTGCGCGGGCGGTTCCGCGCTCTGACGGACGGCTTGCGGCGCCTCGCCCTGGCGGGGCTGGGCCCGATGCTCGTCTTCGCCCTCGCGTTCCTCGTCGCGACGCGCGTCGAGGAGGGCCTCGCGCTGCTCGCACGGGCCACCACGGGGCCGCAGGACGTCGACACGTGGCTCGCGTTCGCGCCGATGGTCACGGCCGTCGCGACGGCAGTGGGCCTCACGCTGACGATGGCGCTGCTGGCGGCCGGTGTGCACCGGATGCTGGCCGGCCAGGCTGCGGTGTCGGAGCCGGCCGACGTCGCAGCGCCCTGACCTCGCCGCCCGTCCTGGGCTACCGGCCGACCTCGAGCAAGACGTGCTGCGGCATCTGCCACCACAGCACGACGTCCGTCACCTCGACGTCGGCGGGGACGACGAGGACGGGGGAGACCGACCACGTCGCGGGTCGCGGTGTCTCGGACCCCTCGGGTGCCGAGAGCGCGTCGTCCAGGTCGTCGCCGAGCGACGGCCACGGGCCGGTGGCGTCCTCCGGCACGCACGGCGACGTGGGTTGCCAGGCACCCCAGCCGTTCGACACGTAGTCGTACCGGGTGCCCGC
Organism: Cellulomonas flavigena DSM 20109; assembly: GCF_000092865.1. Classification (GTDB taxonomy): domain Bacteria; phylum Actinomycetota; class Actinomycetes; order Actinomycetales; family Cellulomonadaceae; genus Cellulomonas; species Cellulomonas flavigena. The sequence goes on from NC_014151.1 coordinate 1,241,650, forward strand.
GGCGTCCCGCACGGCCAGGTGGCAGCCGACGAGGGAGACGTCGGGCTCGGCCGCCAGCGTGAGGTCCACCTGCACCGCCCGTGTGCCCGGTGGCGGGTCCAGCCCGTCGGGCAGCGAGCGCGCGTCGCCCACCTCGTCCAGACGGACCTGCACGTCGATCGGGTACGTGCTGCCGAGGCCGTCGCGGACGACCTGGTGGAAGGCCGCGGTGGCGCCGGGCGCGGCGGTGGTGGGGCGGCGCAGGTCCTGCTCCCACCACATCGTGCGGACGCGGTCGCCCGCCGAGGCGATCGTCAGCGCCAGGGCGAGCGGCAACGCCGCCAGCGCCCAGCGGTTGCGGCGCCACCAGCCGTCGGCGCGCGGCTCCGGGGTGCTCATGAGCGCTCCTGCGGGCCGTCGGTCGGCGCCTGCACCACGAGCGGGGTGTCGTCGTCCGCCCACGCGTCGGCGTCCGCCTGCGTCAGCCCGAGGTCGATGTCGGCGACGTCGTCGTGGCGCTGGTCCCGGCCGTCCAGGCCGATGCGCAGGTGCGCGCCGGGCACGGCCGCGGGCGGGACCTCGACCTGCACGGTCGCGTGCCGCGGGACGCCCGGTTGCGCCGTCCCGGGCAGGAACACCGACCGGCCACCCGTGAAGACGGCGTACGTCCGCCCGTCGCCGCCGCGCAGCTCGGCGAAACCCAGCGCGCGCGGCTGGCCGACCACCTCGATCGTCAGCGGGACCGTGAGCCAGACGCCCGGGGTCGCGAGCAGGGTGCCGCCCTGCGGGGCGAGGACGGTCGAGCCGGCGGGTGTCCCGGCCGTCAGGCGCGCGTACCGCAGCTCGACGGGCTCGCCGACCTCGGCCGGTCTCAGGAACGAGGCCTGCACGCGGTCGGAGACGGGGAACGCGGTGACCACCACGTGCCCCACGGCGAGCGCGGCGAGCACCCCGACGCCGGCACCGAGCGTGCGGCGGTCGGGCAGGCGCAGGCGGTGGCGACGTGCGGCGGCCGGCCCGTCGGGGCCGCCCGGTGCCGCGGCGCCCGGCAGCTCGCCCGCCGTGGTCCCGCTCATGCGTCGTCCTGCGCCGTGTCGTCGGCCGCGGCGCGCGCGTCGAGCTCACCGCGCAGGGCCGTCGTGGGGAACCGCCACGAGAGCGTGCTGTCGAGTGCCCCGCCCCGCCACGTGTGCCGCTGCACCTGCACGGTCACACGCTCGGGCGGCGGGACGTCACCGTCCTGCTCGAACAGGAACGCCGCCTCGTACGTCAGCCCGGGCTGCACCGGGTTCAGCGACGAGCCGTCGGCGAGCACGACGGTCGACGTGGCGCGCACCCCGTTCTCACCGGGGCGCTCGATCAGCCCGTCGACGTCCTGCACCGTCAGCGCGTCGGACAGCGTCGACCCCAGCACACCGGCGTCGCTGGTGTTCCGCACGGTCGCGACCACGCCGATCCACCGGTTGTCCTTCTCGGACAGGTACTGACCCGGCAGGTCCGTCGTCCACACGACGCGGTGCACGGTGAGCTCGAACGGCGCGACGTCCGCCGGGACGTCGAACGCGAGCACCTCCGGCCCGTCCTGCGCCTCCTCCTCGAGACCTCCGAACGCCGCGGTGGCCGCGAGGAGCACCACGGCACCGAGCACGCCGACGCGGCTCAGCGGCTGGTCGAGCATGCGACGGGCGACCTTGCTCCCGCTCTCCCGCGCGCGGGCGCGCAGGTCGGGGGAGGCTGCGGGTCCAGGCACGAGCCGAGTGTAGGTCGGGTCGGGCCATGGCGTGCTCACGCTCTCCGCAGGGGCGGGGCGGTGGCGCGTGAGCAGGCTGTCGGTGCGGCACGTCATGATGGGCGGGTGAGCGACACGACCCCCGCGACCGACGTGCAGGACGTGCCCGCCGAGGTCCGGCACCGCTGGACGGCGCTGGCCGAGCAGATCAGGGCGGACCAGTTCGCGTACTACGTGCGCGACGCGCCGAGCTCGTCGGACGCGGCGTACGACGAGCGGATGCGCGAGCTGGAGCGGCTCGAGGACGAGCACCCGGGCCTGCGGACGCCGGACTCGCCGACGCAGCAGGTGGGCGGCACGTTCTCGACGGAGTTCACGGCCGTGGACCACGTCGAGCGCATGCTGTCGCTCGACAACGCGTTCTCCCGCGAGGACCTCGTGGCGTGGGCCGAGCGCGTGCAGCGTGACCTGGAGAGCACGGTGCCGGTCGAGTACCTGTGCGAGCTGAAGATCGACGGTCTCGCGATCGCGCTGCTGTACGAGAAGGGCCGACTGGTGCGCGCCGCGACGCGCGGCGACGGGCGCACGGGGGAGGACGTCACGCTCAACGTCCGCACGATCTCGACGATCCCCGACGTGCTCGGCGGTGACCCGGCCACGCACCCCGACGTCATCGAGATCCGCGGCGAGGTGTTCCTGCCGGTCGATGCGTTCCGCGCCCTCAACGAGGCGCAGGTCGCGGCGGGCAGGGCGCCGTTCGCGAACCCGCGCAACGCCGCCGCGGGGTCGCTGCGGCAGAAGGACCCGCGCGTGACCGCGGCGCGTCCGCTGCGCATGTACGCGCACGGCATCGGGGCGCTGACGTGGGGTGACGGTCGCGGCACGGGCATCGACCGGCAGTCGCAGGTCTACGACCTGCTCGCCGGCTGGGGCGTGCCGACCTCGACGCACACCCGCGTGGTCGGCAGCCTGGACGAGGTCTGGGACCGCGTCGCCCACTTCGGCGAGCACCGGCACGACGTCGAGCACGAGATCGACGGCGTCGTGGTGAAGGTCGACGACATCGCGCTGCAGCGGCGGCTCGGCGCCACGAGCCGCGCACCGCGGTGGGCGATCGCCTACAAGTACCCGCCGGAGGAGGTCAACACGCGGCTGCTCGCGATCGAGCTCGGCATCGGCCGCACGGGCCGCGCCACGCCGTTCGCCGTCATGGAGCCCGTCCTCGTCGCGGGGTCGACCGTGCGCCAGGCGACCCTGCACAACCAGGACGTCGTCAAGGTCAAGGGCGTGCGCGTCGGCGACATGGTGGTCCTGCGCAAGGCCGGCGACGTGATCCCGGAGATCGTCGGCCCCGCGCCGCAGGCTCCCGACGACGACGTGCCGCGTGTCGAGTGGCACATGCCGGCCGACTGCCCCGAGTGCGGCACGCCCCTGCGGCCCATGCGCGAGGGCGACGTGGACCTGCGCTGCCCCAACGCCCAGGGGTGCCCGGCCCAGGTGCGCGGGCGCCTCGAGCACATCGGGTCGCGCGGTGCGTTCGACATCGAGGTGCTCGGCGAGGTGACCGCCGCCGCGCTCACGCAGCCCGAGGTCCCCGAGGTCCCGCCGGTCCCCAACGAGGCGTACCTCTTCGACCTTGTCGGCTACCCGGCCGACGCGCCGCCGGAGGAGGTCGAGCGCGTGCGTTCCGCGAGCCTCGCGCGCCTGGCGGAGGTCGAGGTCGTCGTCCGTGACGCCGAGACCGGCCTGCCCAAGGAGGACGCCGACGGCACCGTGCGCCGCCGCACGCCGTTCCGGCGCACGCTCAAGCACACCAGGGCGCAGCGCGCCGCCGCCGAGGCGGCGGGGCGCACGCTGCCCGACTGGGAGCCCTCCGAGGCCGCCCGGACGCTGCTCGACCAGCTCGACCTCGCGAAGACCAAGGAGCTGTGGCGCGCGATCGTCGCGCTGAGCATCCGTCATGTCGGGCCGACGGCCGCGCGCGCGCTCGCGCAGGAGTTCGGGTCGATGGCGGCGCTGCGGGCGGTCGTCGACCCGACCGCACGGGGAGCGGTGGACGCGCCCCAGGAGGCGGTCGACGGCGGGGCCGTCGCGGACGACGCCGTGGAGGGCTCGATCGCCGACGAGGACGGCGCACCGGCCGCCGACGCTGCCGCGGTCGCGCGGCTCGCCGGTGTCGAAGGTGTCGGCCCCACCATCGCGCGCTCCCTGCTCGACTGGTTCGCCGAGCCGTGGCACCGCGAGATCGTCGACCGGTGGGCTGCGGCCGGCGTCGTCATGCAGGACGCCGTGGACGAGTCGACACCCCGCACGCTCGAGGGCGTGACCGTCGTCGTCACCGGCAGCCTCGAGCGCTTCAGCCGTGACGGCGCCAAGGAGGCGATCCTCGGACGGGGCGGCAAGGCGTCCGGGTCGGTGTCGAGGAAGACCGACTTCGTGGTCGTCGGCGAGAACGCGGGCTCGAAGGAGACCAAGGCCCGCGAGCTGGGCCTGCGGATCCTCGACGAGGCCGGGTTCGAGGCGCTGCTCGCCCACGGGCCCGGCGCGGTGGTGCCGCCCGACGAGGCGTCCGCGGCGTCGGACGCCGCGGACGCCGGGTGAGCGGGTCGTCCCGGCCCGCGGTCGTCGTGCGGCCGGTCGAGCCGCAGGACCACGCGCGCGTCGGGGGCCTCACCGTGGCCGCGTACGTCGCGGACGGCCTGGTCGAGCCCGGCCACTGGTACACCGACGAGCTGCGGGACACCGCCGCGCGCGCGGCCGACGCGACCGTGCTCGTGGCGACGGCGCCGTCGACGGGCCGTGCGCAGGTGCTCGGCACCATCACGCTGGCGACGCCGGGGTCCCGGTACGCGGAGATCGCGCAGGACGGTGAGCTCGAGCTGCGGATGCTCGCGGTGGACCCCGGCGCCCGACGCGCGGGCGTCGCGGAGCAGCTCGTGCTCGCGGCCCTGCGGGAGGCCGTCGGTCGAGGTGCGCGCACCGCCGTGCTGTCGACGCTCGACACGATGCACGCCGCGCACCGCCTGTACGCGCGCCTCGGATTCGTGCCGCGCCCCGAGCGGGACTGGACCGACGAGCTCACCATGCGGGTGCACACCTGGGACGTCCCGGAGGCGCCCGGCGCGCTCGTCGAGTCCGCGACGTGGCCGCCGCTGCGCGTCGTGGACGTCGACGGGTGGCGCGTCGGGCTGTCCGGCGGGGTCACGCGCCGCGCCTCGTCGACGCTCGCGCTGACCGAGGTCGCCGACCTCGAGGCCACCCTCGACCGTGTCGAGGCGCTCTACCGCGAGGACGGTGCGCCCGCTGCGATCCGGGTCGGGGACCCGCACGACCCGCCGACGCTCGCGCCCGCGCTCGACGCACGCGGTTACCAGGTCGCCGCCGTGACGGACGTGCTGGTCCGGGACCTGCCCGCGGCTGTCGTCGACGCGCCGACGGGCGTCGACGTGCGCGTCGCGGACGCGCCCGACGACGCCTGGCTCGACGTGTGGCTCAGCGGCAAGGGCGGCGCGCGCGAGCCGTCGGCGCGGATCGTGGCCGGAGCCCGGGCGCACTACCTCACAGCGGCCGGCGTGGACGGTGACGTCGCCGTGATCCGCGCCGCCCACGCCCACGACTGGGTCGCGCTGTCCTGCCTGCAGGTCGTGCCGCGGGCCCGGCGGCGCGGGCTCGGCCGGGCGCTGACGCTCCGGGCCCTCGCGCTCGCGGCGGACCACGGCGCCCGACGGGCCTTCCTGCAGGTCGAGACCGGGAACGCCGCAGCTGTCCGGCTCTACGACGCGCTCGGCTTCCGCCCGGCGCACCGGTACGCCTACCTCGTCCAGCCGTGGTCGGGGTCCGCCACGTCCTGCTGACGTCCACGCAGGAGCCGGACCGACCTCTCGTGCGCAGCTGGATCGCTCTCCCGCGCGGGGCCGGGGGTGGGTTGCGGGCGACGGGGAGGGGATGCGCCCCGATACTGGGCGCATGCTCTCGACCGACAACGCCCTCGCCCTGGAGGCCGCCGGCCTGCAGTGGCACCCGCGCCCCGGTGACCGCTTCGTGGTCCGCAGCGTCGACATGGGCGGTGAGGTCTTCACGATCTCCGAGATGGTCGTCGAGGCGCACGAGTACGAGACCGGCACGATCCTGGGTTTCAACGGCACCACCGAGTGGGCGCTGGACTCCCTCGAGCTGGCCGATGCGCTGTGGCTGCCGCGCGAGGACCAGATGCGCGAGCTGCTCGGCGGCACGTTCCGCAGCCTCGCGCGCTCGACCGACGGGCGCTACCAGGTGCTCGTGGAGCTGCCGCACGGGCCCGAGCGGGTCTTCACGGCGGAGGACGCGGCCGACGCGTACGCCGAGGCGCTGCTCGCGCTCGTCAGTGCGGCGACGTCCCGGACCGTCTGACCGCCGGCAGGTCGAGCGTCGCGATCTTCTGCCAGATCTTCGTCGACATGCCGCCCGTGACGTTCTCCACGGTGCTCACGGTGTCGAGCACCACGGGATCGGTCGACTCCTCGGCGCACAGCGCAGCGGCCTTCGCGACGAGGCTCAGCAGCTCGGTGCAGTAGTCGAGGTACGCCGCGAGGCCGTCGGCGTCGAGGTCGACGTCGACGGACTCCGCGGTCGCCCGGAAGGACGGGCGCAGGCGCTCGGGGTCCTTGGTGAGCTGGTGCATGTCGATGACGTGCGCGAGCGAGCGCAGCCGGTGCAGGCGACGCAGCGTCGCGGCACGCTGCAGCCGCCCCGGCACCGCGAGCAGGAACCACACGGCGATCCCGGCGAACACGGTGTCGTTGATGGCGCTCTCCAGCACCGGGAGCCACTCGAAGGCCCGCAGCGACGTCGCAGCGGCGATCGCGTCCCGCACCGCCATGGTCAGGGCGAACACGGTCGCGGCGACGACGAGCACGACGGCGGTGAGCGACGCGACGCGGGCGGCGTGCTCGTGCCGGCGCGTGCGGGCCTCCTGCTCGCCGACGTCGCGCACGAGCCCCGCGAGCTCGGCCGCGACGTGCCGCAGGTTGCGCTCGGGGAACCGCGCGGCGATGCGCGCGTGCAGGCGGTCGACGGTGGCGCGCACGGCCGCGGGGTCGAGGCGCTCGTAGCGTCCGGTCACGGCCGTCACGCTAGCGTCGCACCCGCCCGCGCCGGGGGACGTCGCCACGGGGACGTCGCCCGGCGTCACCCGCCCACCACTAGACTCACGGACCATGTCCACCCTCTCCCGCGACGAGGTCGCGCGCGTCGCCGCGCTCGCCCGGATCGACCTGACACCGGCCGAGCTCGACCGGTTGGCGGGCGAGCTCGACGTCATCGTCGAGTCCGTCGCCCGTGTCTCCGAGGTCGCCACCCCGGACGTCCCTGCGACGAGCCACCCGCTGCCGCTGTCCAACGTGTTCCGTGCCGACGAGCCGGTCGCGCCGCTCGACCGCGAGGAGGTCCTCGCGCAGGCTCCCGCCGCGCAGGACGGCAAGTTCCTCGTCCCGCAGATCCTCGGGGAGGAGTGACGTGACCGACCTGACCCGGCTCACCGCGGCGGAGCTCGCGGAGCGACTGACCGCGCGTGAGGTGACCAGCGTCGAGGCGACGCAGGCGCACCTCGACCGCATCGACGCCGTCGAGCCCGCCGTCCACGCGTTCCTGCACGTCGCGGACACCGAGGCGCTGGCCACCGCGGCCGACGTCGACGCGCGCCGCGCCGCCGGCGAGGAGCTGCACCCCCTGGCGGGCGTGCCGATCGCCGTCAAGGACGTCGTCGTCACCCGTGGCCTGCCGACCACCGCCGGCTCGCGCATCCTCGAGGGCTGGGTGCCCCCGTACGACGCGACGCTCGTCGAGAGGATCAAGGCGGCCGGACTGCCGATCCTCGGCAAGACGAACATGGACGAGTTCGCGATGGGCTCGTCGACCGAGCACTCGGGCTACGGCAACACGCACAACCCGTGGGACCTCGAGCGCATCCCGGGCGGTTCGGGCGGCGGGTCCGCCGCGGCCGTGGCCGCGTACGAGGCGCCGCTCGCGATCGGCACCGACACCGGCGGATCGATCCGCCAGCCCGCGGCCGTCACCGGCACGGTCGGCGTCAAGCCCACCTACGGCAGCGTGTCCCGCTACGGTCTCGTCGCGCTGGCCTCGAGCCTCGACCAGGCCGGCCCCTGCACGCGCACGGTGCTGGACTCGGCGCTGCTCCACGAGCTCATCGGCGGGCACGACCCGCGCGACTCCACGTCGCTGACGGACCCGGCGACGGGCTACGTCGCCGCGGCCCGCGAGGGCGCGGCGGGCGATCTGCGGGGCGTGCGCGTCGGCGTCATCCGCGAGCTGCAGGGCGAGGGCTACCAGCCGGGTGTCATCGCGCGGTTCGAGGAGTCCCTCGACGCGCTGCGCACCGCCGGCGCCGACATCGTCGAGGTCTCCTGCCCGTCGTTCGCCTACGCGCTCGCCGCGTACTACCTCATCCTGCCCGCGGAGGCGTCGAGCAACCTCGCGAAGTTCGACGGCATGCGCTTCGGCCTGCGCGTCGAGCCGAGCGAGGGTCCGGTGACGGCGGAGCGCGTCATGGCGGCGACGCGCGGCCAGGGATTCGGCGACGAGGTCAAGCGCCGGATCATCCTCGGCACCTACGCCCTCTCGGCGGGTTACTACGACGCCTACTACGGCTCGGCGCAGAAGGTCCGCACGCTCATCCAGCGCGACTTCGCGGCGGCGTTCGAGCAGACCGACGTGCTGGTCTCGCCGACCGCGCCGACCACGGCGTTCAAGCTGGGCGAGAAGCTCGACGACCCGCTGGCGATGTACCTCAACGACGTCGCGACGATCCCGGCGAACCTCGCGGGCGTGCCGGGCATGTCGCTGCCGAACGGGCTGTCGGACGACGGCCTGCCCGTCGGGTTCCAGATCCTCGCGCCGGCGCGCGAGGATGCGCGGCTGTACCGCGTGGGAGCGGCGCTCGAGGCGCTGCTGGAGACGAGCTGGGAGGGCCCGCTGCTGGGCCGCGCCCCCGAGCTGGCCGGAGGGGCCGCCTGATGAGCACGAGCACGGACGTCGACCTGGTCGACTACGACGACGCGGTGGCACGGTTCGACCCGGTCATCGGCATCGAGGTGCACGTCGAGCTGGGCACGCGCACCAAGATGTTCGACGGCGCCGAGCAGACGTTCGGCGAGGAGCCGAACACGCACGTCACGCCCGTGAGCCTCGGGCTGCCGGGTGCGCTCCCGGCGGTGAACGGCACCGCGGTGGAGTACGCGATCCGCATCGGCCTGGCGCTGAACTGCTCGATCGCCGAGTCCTGCCGGTTCGCCCGGAAGAACTACTTCTACCCGGACGTGCCGAAGAACTTCCAGACGTCGCAGTACGACGAGCCGATCGCCCACGACGGGTGGGTCGACGTCGAGCTGGCGGACGGCACGACGTTCCGCGTCGAGATCGAGCGCGCCCACATGGAGGAGGACGCCGGCAAGAACACGCACGTCGGCGGCGCCACCGGGCGCATCCACGGCGCCGAGTACTCGCTGGTCGACTACAACCGCGCGGGCGTGCCGCTCGTCGAGATCGTCACGCGGCCCATCACGGGCGCCGGCGCGCGTGCACCGGAGGTCGCGCGCGCGTACGTGCAGACGTTGCGCGACCTGTTCCGGGCGCTCGGCGTGTCCGAGGCCCGCATGGAGCGCGGCAACGTGCGCGCGGACGTCAACGTCTCGCTGCGGCCCACGCCCGAGTCCCCGCTGGGCACCCGGACCGAGACGAAGAACGTCAACTCGTTCCGCTCGGTCGAGCGGTCCGTGCGCTACGAGATCAGCCGCCAGGCGGCCGTGCTCGACGCCGGCGCCGCCGTGGTCCAGGAGACGCGGCACTGGCACGAGGACACCGGCAGCACGACGTCCGGCCGCGTGAAGTCCGACGCCGAGGACTACCGGTACTTCCCGGAGCCCGACCTCGTCCCGATCGTCCCGGACCGCGCGTGGGTCGAGGAGATCCGCGCCGCGCTGCCCGAGCTGCCCGCGGCGCGCCGCCGCCGCCTCCAGGGGGAGTGGGGCTACGCCGACGCCGAGATGCGCGACGTCGTCAACGCCGGGGCCGTCGAGCTCATCGAGGCCACCGTGGCCGCGGGCGCCGGCCCGGCCGCAGCGCGCAAGTGGTGGATGGGCGAGCTGGCCCGCACCGCCAAGCAGCAGGACGTCGAGCTGGCGGACCTGCCGATCACGCCCGCCCAGATCGGCGCGCTGCAGCAGCTCGTCGACTCCGGCCGCATCAACGACAAGCTCGCGCGCCAGGTGCTCGAGGGTGTCCTGGCCGGTGAGGGCGACCCCGAGCACGTCGTCGTCGCGCGGGGCCTCGAGGTCGTCTCCGACGACGGCCCGCTGCTCGAGGCGATCGACGCCGCGCTCGCGGCGCAGCCGGACATCGCGGAGAAGATCCGCTCCGGCAACCTCGGGCCCGTCGGTGCCATCATCGGTGCCGTCATGAAGGCGACACGCGGCCAGGCGGACGCCGGCCGGGTGCGCGAGCTGGTCCTGGAGCGCGTCCAGGCCTGAGTGCCGTCGCCTGCGGCGTGCGTCGTGTCGGACCCCGGTCGTCCGGGTGTTTTGTACGATGCGACGCACGCCGGAGGGCAGACGGTGGCGGCACCCGCGCGTGGTGCCGGGGCCCGGCCTGACGGAGGTAGCGATGCAGAAGCCGACCCTGCAGGGCGAGATGATCGTCCTGCGTCCGATCCGGGCCGACGACGCCGAGGCGATGTGGGACATGCTCACCGACCCGGAGGGCAACCGTCTGACGGGCACGACCCGGGTCTTCACGCACGAGGAGATCGACGCCTGGTGCGCGAGCCGTGAGCAGGCGCAGGGCCGCTACGACTTCGCGGTGACGACCAGCGGCGACGACGAGTACCGCGGGGAGATCGTCCTCAACGACATCGACGAGGACGTCCGGTGCGCCGGGCTGCGCCTGGCGATGCGCCCCGCGTACCGCGGCCGTGGCTACGGCACCGAGGCGATCGAGCTGGTGCTGGGCTTCGCGTTCGACGGCCTCGACCTGCACCGCGTCGAGCTCGAGGCGCTGAGCATCAACACGCGGGCCGTGTCGCTGTACGAGAACATCGGGTTCCGTGTCGAGGGGCGCCGCCGGGACGCGTACCGCGACGGCGACGGGTGGTGCGACGCCGTCGTGATGTCGATGCTCGAGGACGAGTACCGGGCCGGTCGCCCGGGCGCATGACGGGCGTGCTCACCGCCACCGTCCCCGACGACGACCTCCTGGAGCGGCTCTCCGACCTGGCCTCGCAGCGCCGCGACGACCTGCGGCTCGTGCGCTGGGACATGACCGGGCCGCTCGACCCGGCCGCGGCGGCCGACGTCCGGCTCGTCGTCGTCCCGCACTACTTCGTCCGCCCCGAGGGCTTCGCGCTGCTGCGTGACCTCCCGCGGCTGCGGTACGTCCAGCTCCCCAGCGCGGGGTACGAGCACGCCCGCCCGTACCTGCCGCCCGGGATCGTGCTGTGCAACGGCCGCGGGGTGCACGACGCCGGCACGGCCGAGCTCGCCGTCGCCCTGACCCTCGCCGTGCAGCGCGACCTGCCGCGGGCCGTACGGGCGATGGCCGACCGGCGCTGGGACAACCCCTTCGGGCCGTCGCTCGCCGACCGGCGCGTGCTGGTGGTGGGGCAGGGGTCCGTCGGGCAGGCCGTCGTCGCGCGGTTCCGGCCCTTCGAGGTCGACCTCGTGCGCGTCGCGCGCACCGCCCGCGACGACGCGGACGGGCACGTGCACGGTGTCGACGAGCTGCCCGACCTGCTGCCGGACGCCGACGTCGTCGTGCTCGCGATCCCGTTGTCGCGCACGTCGTACCACCTGCTCGACGCCGCGGCCCTGGCGTGCATGAGGGACGGCGCGATCCTCGTCAACGTCGCGCGCGGCAAGGTCGTCGACACCGACGCGCTCCTCGCCGAGCTCACGGCCGGCCGGCTGCGGGCGGCCCTCGACGTCACCGACCCCGAGCCGCTGCCGCCCGACCACCCGCTGTGGCACGCACCCAACCTGCTGGTCACGGCCCACCAGGGCGGCAACACCGACGCGACGTACCCGCGCGTCGCGCAGCTCGTCCGGCGTCAGCTCACGGCGCTGCTGGAGGGTGGGGCGCCCGTCAACGAGGTCGCGCGGACGTGACCTCGTCACGCGACCTGACGTCTCAGCGTGCCCGCCGCGCGTGGTCGGCGAGCGCCACCTCCCGCTCGTGGGCGTGGTCGACGACCCGCTCGGGGTAGCCGGCCGGCAGCCCGCCGGGCAGCGTCCACGGCTCGTGCACCGCACGGTCCGGCACGTCGCGCAGCTCGGGGACCCAGCGCCGCACGTACGTCCCGTCGGGGTCGAACTTGCGTGCCTGCGTGACGGGGTTGAACACGCGGAAGTACGGCGCCGCGTCGCGCCCGGTGCCCGCGACCCACTGCCAGTTGAGCTGGTTCTGCGGCACGTCACCGTCCACGAGCCACTCCATGAAGTGCGCGGCACCGCGCTGCCAGGGCAGGTGCAGGTCCTTGACGAGGAAGGACGCGACGACCATGCGGACCCGGTTGTGCACCCAGCCCTGTGCGCGCAGCTGCCGCATGCCGGCGTCCACCAGCGGGTACCCGGTGCGGCCGTCGGTCCAGGCCGCGAACGCACGGTCGGCCGGCGGGCCGGTCGCCCACGCGTCCTGCGGCACGACCTCGCGCAGCGACGTGCGCGCCGCGGCCGGGTGGTGCCACAGCACGTCGGCGTGGAACTCCCGCCAGGCGAGCTCCGAGCGGTAGGTGGCGACCGAGTCCGCGAGTGGGCCGCGCGCGCCGCGCCCGGCGTCGGCGAGGTCGGCGAGCAGGGTGCGCGGGTGGATCTCCCCGTGCTTGAGGTGCACCGACATCCACGACGTGACGTCGAGGTCCGGCCGGTTCCGGTCCACGTCGTAGCCTGCGAGGTCCTCGCGGACGAACGCGTGCCAGCGCTCGCGCGCGGCGCGCTCGCCGGCGGGGGGCAGCGTCACGTCCGTCGCCGGGGCGTCGGGCAGGCCGTCGGACGCGAGGGCCGCCCACGGCACGTCACGCGGGCGCGGTGCGGGCTCGTGCCAGCCGTGGTCGAGCCACGCGCCGCGGAACGGCGTGAAGACCTGGTACGGCCCGCCCTGGCCGGTGCGGAGCCGGCCCGGCGCGACGGCGTACGGGCAGCCGGTGCGCACGAGCGGGACGTCCAGCGCGGCCTCGACGGCCTCGTCCCGGCGTCGTCCGTACGGCTCGGTCGCGGCGCTGACGTGCACCGAGCTCGCCCCGACCTGCCGCGCGACCGCGGGCACGACCCGGTCTGCCCGGCCGTGGCGCACCACGAGCCGGCCCCCCGTCGCCTCGTCGAGCGAGCGCAGCGACGCCGCCAGGTACGCCAGCCGCGGCGTCCCGGCGGCGCGCCACAGGGCGGGGTCGACGACGTACAGCGCGACGACCTCGTCACCCGCCGCCCGGGCCTCCGCGACCGCCGCGACGAGCGCGGGGTGGTCGGACAGGCGCAGGTCACGGCGGAACCAGCAGATCGTCGGCACGCGGCACGCTAACCCGCCCGTGCGCTCACCGCAGGACGGGGGTCGCCGGCGGCGCGGACGCCCGTCGTGCATGGCGTGCGGCGAGGCGTGCGACGTCGCGGCGTCCCAGCCGGGCGGCTGTCGCGAGCCAGCGCGCCCGACGGCGCTCGGGGGCGGAGCGCACGACGGGGAACGTCGTGCGGCCCACGACCCGGTAGCCGCAGAAGGCGAGGGTCGCGGTGCCGAGCGTGGCACCGGCGGCGTCGCGGTACGCGAGCCCGTTCCAGAGGCGGGGCGAGTCCATCGTCATGAACGTCCGTGCCGTGCGCCCCCGCAGGAGCCGCTGCGGGAGGCGCGCGCCGGGGTCGTAGCGGAACGCGGTGCCGGCCAGCAGGGTGCGGGCGAGGAAGTCGGCGAGCACGCCGGGGTACGTGCCCCACCACTGCGGGTGCAGGACGACGAGGTGGTCCGCGCGTCGGACCTCCTCGACGAGCGCGGCGACCTCGGGCTCGAGGTGGTCCGTGGTGCCGTCGTGGGCGGCGAGCTGGGCACGGGTGGGTGCCGTCCGGGGGAACGGGGTGGTCGCGAGGTCGAGGACGCGGACGTCGGCGCCCGCGGTGCGTGCGCCGTCGGCGTAGGCGTGGGCGAGCGCGTGGTTGAACGAGCCGGGCAGCGGGTGGCCGACGACGACGAGAACGTGCACGGGGAACCTCCGGTGAGCGGGCTGGTGGGCAGGGCGGAGCAGCACCGTGTGCGGTCGCGCACGGTGCGGGTGGGGCGCCGGATCAGACGAGCGGTGACCCCGGGACGCGGGTGCCGAGCGCCGCGCGCATCGAGTCGAGCAGGGTGGTGAGGTCGCCGTGCAGGGTCCGTGGGTCGACGCCGGGCGTCGCGCCGTACGCCGCGGCGAGATCCTCCTCGAGGTCCGCCCGCGCGTGGTCGACGAGCCGCCGGCCGGTGTCGGTGAGCTCCAGCAGGACGCGCCGGCCGTGGGACGGGTCGTCGAGCGTGCGGACCCACCCCGCGTCCACGAACCCGCCGACGCGCTTGCTGACGGCGGCCTTGGTCACGCGCAGGCAGCGCGCGAGCGAGGTGACGTCCGGGTGGTCGAGGTCTGCCAGGACGTGGAGGAACACGTACTGGCTGAACGTGACCCCGTGCCGACGCGTCAGGACGTCGTCGGCGTACTCGGCCACGACGTCGACCAGGTGGTGCAGCGTGACGGTGAGGTCACCGGCGAGGCTGCGGTCGGCGTCCGTCGTCATGCGGCAAGTCAACAGGTTGACACCTCTGGTGTCAACCTGTTGACATGGCGACGTCGTGCGGCCGTTCGGGCGCCCGGGGGAGCGGAGACCGCGACCCGGGGGTGACCGCGGACGGGGGACGGTCCGCCCTCGTTCACCCGGACGGGTGCGTCCGGGTGAGGTCACAGGTGGGTCTCGGGGCGGTCTCAGACCTGCCGCGGCGGTGCGGTCGACGACCGCAGGACGAGCTCGGTCGGGAGCCGGCGGTGCGTCTCGACGTCCTTGCCGGCGACGAGGTCGACGAGCAGCCGCAACGCCTCCGCGCCCATGGCCTGCAGCGGCTGGGCGACCGTCGTGAGGGGCGGCGTGCTCAGCGCCGACTCCGGCACGTTGTCGAAGCCGATGACCGACAGGTCGCCCGGCACCGACAGGCCCAGCTCGTGGGCGACGTCGAGCACGGCGAGCGCGGACAGGTCGTTCGCGGCGAAGACGGCGGTGGGCCGGTCGGGCCGGTCGAGCAGCGCGCGCGCCGGCTCCTGGGACGCGCCGCGCCGGTAGTCGCCCATGCCGACGAGGGACTCGTCGACCGAGATGCCGGCCTCCGCCATGGCGTTGCGAAAGCCCTGGTCACGCAGACGGGCGGACGCCAGGTCGAGGCGTCCGCCGAGGAACGCGATGCGGCGGTGGCCGAGCTCCACCAGGTGCCGGGTCGCCAGCTCGGCGCCCGTGAGGTTGTCGGAGTCCACGGTCGGCATGCCGGTCGGGCCCGCGTGCGGGTCGACGGCGACGACGGGGACACCGGGCCGGGCCTCGACGACGGTCGGGGTCACGATGATCGCCCCGTCGATGAGCGTGCCGGACAGGCGTGACAGGTAGCGCCGCTCCCACCCGACCTCGGCGGAGCCGCCGCCGCCCGAGTAGGCGAGCAGCTCGTACCCTGTGGAGGTGACCGCGTTGCCGGCGCCCTTGAGCAGCTCGGCGGAGAACGGCTCGAACTCGGCGACGAGGATCCCGAGGACGTTCGTCCTGGCCGAACGCAACGAGCGCGCGCCGAGGCTCGCCTCGTACCCGAGGTCCGCGATCACCTCCTGTACTCGCTCAAGTGTGCGCTGCGAGACGCCGTAGCGACCGTTGACGACCTTGGAGACAGTGGCGACGGAGACCCCGGCGGTTCGGGCGACATCGGCCATCTTCACGCGGGGGAGCGAGTCCACGCGGTGATCATAGGACATCGTGTCGATAACGTTATCGACATCGATTGACACCGCTCCTGGACCACTGTCAACCTAGGCGCCGTCCGACCTCTCAGCGACGACGAGGAGATTCAAAGATGAAGAGGACTGCGGCACTGCGCGCGGTCGCGCTCGGCGCAGCGGTGGCGATGATCGCGACCGCCTGCAGCTCCGGGAGCGGCAGCGACGACCCCACCGAGGGTGCTGGCGAGAACGTCACCCTCACGTGGTGGCACAACTCCAACACCGGTGCGGGGAAGGACTACTACGACCAGCTGGCCGACGAGTTCGAGTCGGACAACCCTGGCGTGACGATCGAGGTCAGCGCCCTCCAGCACGAGGACATGCTCACCAAGCTCGACGCCGCGTTCCAGACCGGCGACCAGCCGGACATCTTCATGGAGCGTGGTGGCGGCGAGCTCAAGGCGCACGTCGCCGCGGGCCTCGTCAAGGACATCACCGACGACGCCGCGGACACGATCTCGGCGCTCGGCGGCTCGGTCAGCGGCTGGACGGTCGAGGACCGTGTCTACTCGCTGCCCTTCTCCATGGGTGTTGTCGGCTTCTGGTACAACAAGTCGATGTTCGCCCAGGCGGGCATCACCGAGGCGCCCAAGACGATGGACGACCTGTACGCCGCGGTCGAGGCGCTCAAGGGCGCCGGCATCGAGCCGATCTCGGTCGGCGCCGGTTCCGCCTGGCCCGCCGCGCACTACTGGTACTACTTCGCCCTGCGTCAGTGCTCGCAGGACACGATCGCCACGGCGTCCCAGGAGCTCGAGTTCACGGACCCCTGCTGGGTCAAGGCGGGCGAGAGCCTGGCCGACCTGGTGGCGCAGGAGCCGTTCAACACCGGCTTCCTCGGCACCGAGGCCCAGGGCACGCCCGAGTCGGCCTCCGGCCTCCTCGCGAACCGCAAGGTCGCGATGGAGCTCGCCGGCCACTGGGAGCCCGGCGTCATGCAGGGCCTGACGGAGGACGAGCAGGGCCTCGGCGAGGACACCGGCTGGTTCCCGTTCCCGGAGGTCGCGGGTGGCGAGGGTGACCCGGCCGCCCAGCTCGGTGGCGGTGACGCGTGGGCGTGCTCGAACGACGCGCCGGACATCTGCGTCGACTTCATCGAGTTCATGCTGTCGAACGACGTCCAGAAGGGCTTCGCGGAGCTCGACATGGGCCTGCCGACGCTCCCGTCCGCCACGGCGTTCGTCGCGGCCCCGGAGCTGGCGCAGCTGCTCTCGTACCGGAACGACGCTCCGTACGTCCAGCTGTACTTCGACACGCAGTTCGGCGAGAACATCGGTGGCGCCATGAACGAGGCCATCGTGTCGGTGTTCGCGGGGAGCGGGACGCCTCAGGGCATCGTCGACGCGACCCAGGCCGCGGCTGACCTCGAGAAGTGACCGACGTGGCAGGAGACCTGACCCCCCGCGGGGGGCACGCAACCAGGGCTCGTGCCGCTACCGCAGTGAACCCGGGTGCCGCCGGCCAGGCTACGGCCTGGTCGGCGGCCCCTGGGCCGCGCGGGCGCGGAGCGTCGTCCAACGAGTGGCGCAAGCGCCTGGAGATCGTCTTCTTCGTGGCGCCGGCGCTCCTGCTGTTCGCCATCTTCGTGGTGGTGCCGGTCGTCCAGGCCGCGCGCTTCTCCGTGTTCCGCTGGAACGGCCTCGGGCCGATGGAGAACTTCGTCGGGCTCCAGAACTACGTGATGGCGCTGTCCGACCAGATCTTCCAGCGGTCGGTGACCAACAACCTGACGATCGCGATCCTCTCCATCGCGATCCAGCTGCCGATCGGCCTGCTGGTCGCGCTGCTCCTCAACCGCAAGTTCCCGGGTCAGACCGCGATGCGCGTCATCGTGTTCGTGCCCTACGTGCTGGCCGAGGTCGTCGCAGGTGTCATCTGGAAGCTGCTGCTGCAGCCCCAGGGTGGTGTCAACGCGTTCCTCGAGACCATCGGTCTCGACAGCTTCGCGAAGGCGTGGGTCGGTGACCCGAGCGTCGCGCTGTGGACCGTCATGGGCGTCCTCACGTGGAAGTACCTCGGTCTCGCGATCGTGCTGCTGCTCGCCGGCCTCCAGGGCGTTCCCGAGGAGCTCCACGAGGCGGCCTCGATCGACGGCGCCAGCTGGTGGCAGTCGCAGCGCAAGATCACGATCCCGCTGCTCGGCCCCACCATCCGGACCTGGGCGTTCCTGTCGATGATCGGCTCGCTGCAGCTCTTCGACATGGTCTGGATCCTCACCAGGGGTGGCCCGGACAACGCGACCACCACCATGGCGACGTACCTGATCCGCCAGGGTACCGAGCGCAGCCAGTACGGCTACGCGTCCGCGGTCGCGATCATCCTCTTCGTCATCTCGTTCATCCTGGCGGGCCTCTTCCAGGCCTTCGTCCTCAACCGCGACGCGGGCGACGACAAGCCGAAGCAGCGCCGGAAGAAGGTGTCCCGATGACCTCCGTCGTCGCCCCGCCCTCGCGCGGTTCCCGTGCAGCGGCCCGGTCCGGTTCGCACGGCCGCCGTTCCGTCAGCCCGTGGGTGTACGTCGCCTCGGTGCTCGTCGCCGGCGTCACGCTGGCGCCGGTCGTGTACGCGGTCCTCAGCGGCTTCCGCTCCAACGGTCAGCTCGGTGCCAACCCCGTCGGGCTGCCCAACCCGTGGATCTTCGACAACTACATCGGGGTCCTCACCTCGGGCAGCTTCTGGCAGTACGCGGTCAACTCCGTGATCATCGCCGTCTTCACGACGACCCTCGTCGTGGTCGCCGGTGTGATGGCCGCGTACCCGCTCGCGCGCTACCGGTTCAAGGGACGCCAGGCGCTGTTCAACGTCTTCGTCATGGGTCTGATGTTCCCGCTGACGGTGGCGATCATCCCGCTGTTCCTCATGGTCCGGCAGCTCGGGCTGACGAACACCTTCGCGGGTGTGGCACTGCCGCAGGCGGCGTTCGCGCTGCCGATGACGATCGTGATCCTGCGACCGTTCCTCATGGCGCTGCCCAACGAGCTCGAGGAGGCGGCGATGCTCGACGGCGCGTCGCGCATCGGGTTCTTCTGGCGGATCCTGGTCCCGCTGTCGGGGCCCGGCATGGTCACCACCGGTGTCCTCGCCTTCGTGGGCTCGTGGAACGGCTACCTCCTGCCGCTGCTGTTCCTCAACGACCCCGGTCTCAAGACGCTGCCGCTCGGTGTCGCGGACTTCTCCACCGAGCACTCGGCCGACACGGCCGGCGTCCTCGCGTTCACCTCGCTCGCGGTCATCCCGGCGCTGGTGTTCTTCCTGACGATGCAGAAGCGGATCGTCAGCGGCCTGCAGGGGGCCGTGAAGGGCTGAGCCCTTCTCCCTGCTTTCCCCACCCCGGCGTGCCCGTGGGCCTCGCGCGCGACAGTGCGCGAGGCCCCGGCCGCCCGTGCCCGCACCGTGGCGGCCGCACCTGAAGGAGAGTCCAGTGACGGAGCTCGCGTTGCCCGCCGCACCCCGGGTCTCGGACCGGGTGCGGGACCTGCTCGGCAGGATGACGCTCGAGGAGAAGCTGGCGCAGATCGTCGGCTTCTGGGAGAAGAGCGAGGGCGAGGCCGTCGCACCGCTCCAGGGCGAGTTCGAGGCCCCGCGCGGGCTCGACGACTCGATCCAGGACGGGCTCGGCCACCTCACACGCGTGTACGGCACGCGCCCCGTCGACACCGCGGAGCGCGCCGCGTGGCTCTGGGACAAGCAGCGCTGGTTCGTCAACCAGACGCGCCTCGGCATCCCCGCCCTCGTGCACGAGGAGTGCCTCACGGGACTCTCCGCGTGGGGTGCGGCCACCTTCCCGACGCCCCTCGCGTGGGGTGCCTCGTTCGACACCGACCTCGTGGCGCGCATGGGCGAGCTCATCGGCGAGTCGATGCGCACCCTGGGCGTCCACCAGGGGCTCGCGCCCGTGCTCGACGTCATCCGCGACCCGCGCTGGGGGCGCGTCGACGAGTGCATCTCCGAGGACCCCTACCTCGTCGGGACGGTCGGCACGTCGTACGTGCGCGGCCTGCAGAGCACCGGCATCCACGCCACGCTCAAGCACTTCGTCGGGTACTCCGCGTCCCAGTCCGGCCGCAACTTCGCGCCCGTGCACGTCGGGCGGCGTGAGCTCGCCGACGTCCTGCTCGTGCCGTTCGAGATGGCCGTCGTCGACGGCGGCGTCCGCTCCGTCATGCACTCGTACGCCGAGATCGACGGCGTCCCCGTCGCCGCGGACCCCGAGCTGCTCACGGGCGTGCTGCGCGAGCGCTGGGGCTTCGACGGCACCGTCGTGGCGGACTACTTCGGCGTCGCGTTCCTGCAGCTCCTGCACCACGTCGCCGGGGACCTGGGCGAGGCCGCGCGGCAGGCGCTGGTGGCCGGCGTCGACATCGAGCTGCCCACGGGTGACGCGTACCTCGAGCCGCTGGCCGAGGCCGTGCGTGCGGGCACGGTGGACGAGGCGCTCGTCGACCGGGCCGTCCTGCGCGCCCTGGCGCAGAAGGAGGAGCTCGGCCTGCTCGACGCGACGTTCGAGGACGAGCCGCCGACCGAGGTCGACCTCGACTCGCCCGCGCACCGCGAGGTCGCCGCCCTGCTCGCCGAGCGCTCGCTCGTGCTGCTGTCGAACGACGGGACGCTGCCGCTCGCCCCGGACGCGGACGTCGCGGTCATCGGGCCGAACGCGGACCGTGAGGCCGCGCTGTTCGGCTGCTACTCGTTCCTCAACCACGTGCTCGCGCACCACCCCGACGCGGACGTGCGGCTCGACACGCCCACGGTCCTCGAGGCGCTGCGTCGCGAGCACAGCGACGGGACCGTCACCGTCACGCCCGGCTGCGGCGTCGACGACGACGACCGCTCGGGCTTCGACGCGGCCGTCGCCGCGGCCCGCGCCGCGGACGTCGCGGTGCTCGTGGTCGGTGACCACGCGGCGCTCTTCGGCCGCGGAACGGTCGGCGAGGGGTGCGACCGCGACGACCTCGAGCTGCCCGGCGTCCAGCGGGAGCTGGTCGAGGCGGTGCTCGCCACCGGCACGCCCGTCGTCCTCGTGCTCCTCACGGGGCGCCCGTACGCGATCGACTGGGCGCTCGCACGCTGCGCGGCCGCCGTGCAGGCGTTCTTCCCCGGCGAGGAGGGCGGCAACGCGATCGCCGGTGTGCTCACCGGGCGCGTCAACCCGTCGGGCCGACTGCCGGTGAGCCTGCCGCGCTCCGCCGGGGCGCAGCCGTACACCTACCTGCACCCGGCGCTGGGAGGGGACGGCGACGTCACCAACCTCAGCACGGTGCCGACCCTGCCGTTCGGTCACGGCCTGTCGTACACCTCGTTCTCACGCACCGACCTGCGCGTCGCCCCCGGCGCGTCGACGGGCGGCGGACTGACGGTGAGCGTCCGGGTGGCCAACACCGGCGACCGTGCGGGTGCCGACGTCGTGCAGGTCTACGTGAAGGACGTCGTCGCGAGCGTCACGCGCCCCGTCGCACAGCTCGTCGGCTACCACCGCGTCGAGCTCGACCCCGGCCAGGAGGTCGACGTCGAGCTCGTCGTCCCCGCGGCGCGACTCGCGTTCACCGACCGCTCGGGCGCCCGTGTCGTCGAGCCCGGCGAGCTCGAGGTCTGGGTCGGACCGTCGTGCGCGCAGCGTGACGTCGAGGCGAGCGTCGAGCTCACCGGCGAGACCTACGCCGTCACGCTCGACGACCCGCGCTGGACCACCGTCACGGTGCGCTGAGAGCCCCGCCGGCGGCCGGAGCAGCGGCCGCCGGCGGATCACCGGCCGGACGCGCGGCACGCCGCGCGTCGCGCCGACGTATCGTGGCCGCGCGCCACCGCCGAGGTGGTGCAGCCCCCCGCCGAAGGAGACCTCCGCGATGAGCCGTCCGCTGCGCTCTCGTACCTCGACCCACGGTCGCAACATGGCCGGCGCCCGTGCGTTGTGGCGTGCCACCGGCATGGGCTCGGAGGACTTCGGCAAGCCGATCATCGCGATCGCGAACTCGTACACGCAGTTCGTCCCCGGCCACGTCCACCTCAAGGACATGGGCGACCTCGTCGCGGGGGCGATCCGCGAGGCCGGTGGCGTCTCGAAGGAGTTCAACACCATCGCCGTCGACGACGGCATCGCGATGGGTCACGCCGGCATGCTCTACTCGCTGCCCAGCCGTGACCTCATCGCCGACTCGGTCGAGTACATGGTGCAGGCGCACTGCGCGGACGCGCTGGTCTGCATCTCCAACTGCGACAAGATCACGCCCGGCATGCTCAACGCGGCCCTGCGGCTGAACATCCCCGTGATCTTCGTCTCCGGGGGGCCGATGGAGGCCGGCAAGGCGGTCGTCGCCGACGGTGTCGCGACGACGGCCCTCAACCTCATCAACGCGATCAACTACTCGGCGGACGACAACGTCTCCGACGCCGCGCTGGCGAGCGTCGAGGAGAACGCGTGCCCCACGTGCGGCTCGTGCTCCGGCATGTTCACGGCCAACTCCATGAACTGCCTCACCGAGGCCCTCGGCCTGTCGCTGCCGGGCAACGGCTCGACCCTCGCCACGCACACCGCACGCCGCGAGCTGTTCCTCGAGGCCGGCCGCACGATCGTCGACCTCGCGCGCCGCTACTACGACGACGAGGACGACTCGGTCGCCCCGCGGTCGATCGCGACCAGGGCGGCATTCTCCAACGCCATGGCGCTGGACGTCGCGATGGGCGGCTCGACCAACACCGTGCTGCACATCCTCGCCGCCGCGCAGGAGGCGGAGGTCGACTTCACGCTGGCCGACATCGACGCCATCAGCCGTCGCGTGCCGTGCCTGGCGAAGGTCGCGCCCAACCACCCGGACTACCACATGGAGGACGTCCACCGCGCCGGTGGCATCCCCGCGCTGCTGGGCGAGCTCGACCGCGGCGGCCTGCTCGACCACGACGTGACGAGCGTGCACACCCCGACGCTGCGGGCGTGGCTCGACGACTGGGACATCCGCGGCGGCAAGGCCACGCAGCGCGCGCAGGACCTGTTCCTCGCCGCGCCGGGCGGCGTGCGGACCACGCGGGCGTTCTCGACCTCGAACGTGTGGGAGTCCCTCGACACCGACGCGGCCGGCGGGTGCATCCGCGACGTCGCGCACGCGTACACGGTCGAGGGTGGCCTGGCGGTGCTGCGCGGCAACCTGGCCGAGGACGGCGCGATCATCAAGACCGCCGGTATCGACCCCGACGTCTTCCACTTCGTCGGCACGGCGCTCGTGTGCGAGTCGCAGGACGAGGCTGTCGACAAGATCCTGCGCAAGGAGGTCGAGCCCGGGCACGTCGTCGTGGTCCGGTACGAGGGCCCGGCCGGCGGCCCCGGCATGCAGGAGATGCTCTACCCGACGTCCTTCATCAAGGGCCGCGGCCTGGGCAAGGTCTGCGCGCTCATCACCGACGGCCGGTTCTCCGGCGGCTCGTCGGGCATCTCCGTGGGCCACGTCAGCCCGGAGGCCGCCGCGGGCGGCACCATCGGCCTCATCGAGGACGGCGACGAGATCGAGATCGACGTCGAGTCACGCCTCATTCGCGTCAACGTGCCCGACGCCGTGCTCGCCGAGCGCCGCGCCAAGATGGAGGCACGCGAGAACCCGTGGCAGCCGGTCGACCGTGACCGCTACGTCTCGCCCGCGCTGCAGGCGTACGCGGCGATGGCGACCAGCGCGGACCGCGGCGCGGTGCGCGACGTCAGCCGGATCCGCCGGGGCTGAGCAGGGCGGCTCGCGCCCGGCGGGACCGGGTCGGACGGGACCAGCCGGATCGCCGAGCTCCCGTGCGCCGTCACCGCCGGGTGCGCTGCCTCACCACCGCGTCGGCGGGCCTCCCCAGCAGGGGTGCGATCTCCGCGGCGGGCACCGGCCGCCCGAACAGGTAGCCCTGGCCGAGCGGGCAGCCGAGCGACTGCACGGCCCGCGCCTCCGTCTCGAGCTCGATCTGCTCGGCCACCGCCACCAGGTCCAGCGTCGCGCACAGCTCGACGATCGCCGTGGCCAGCGCCCGCCGTCGCCGTGACTCGTCACCCGGCCGGGCAGCGAACCGGGTGAAAGCGCCGTCGATCTTGACGATGTCGACCGGCAGCCGCTGCAGGTACGCCAGGGACGAGTACCCGGTACCGAAGTCGTCGATCGCGACCCGCACCCCCAGCCCGCGCAGCGCCGCCAGGTGCGCCGTCACCACGGCCGACTCCACCTTGCCGGTCGCGAGCAGGGCGGTCTCGGTGATCTCCAGGACCAGCGCGGCTCCGGGCAGGCCGGTGGAGGCGAGGGCGTCCCGGACCACGTCGACGAACTCGGGCCGCCGCACCTGCCGTGCGGACACGTTCACGTGGACGGCCACGCCGTGCGCGTCCCACCACGGGCGGGCGTCCGCGGTCGCGCGCCGCAGCACGTGCTCGCCGAGCGGCACGATCAGCCCCGTCTCCTCGGCGAGCGGGATGAACTGGTCGGGCATCACGCGGCCGCGCGGACCGTCCCAGCGCACCAGCGCCTCGACGGACAGCACGCGCCGGGTGCGCAGGTCGACGACCGGCTGGTAGTGCACGACCAGCTCCTCGCCGGGCAGGGCGTGGCGCAGCTCGGTCAGCAGGCGGGAGCGGTCCGCGTGCTCCGTGCGCAGGGCGGGGGTGAAGACGACGACCTGGTTCTTCCCGGCGGCCTTGGCCGCGTACAGGGCCAGGTCGACGTCCCGCAGCACGTCCTCGCCCGTGTCCTGCGGTCCGAGCACGCGCACGCCCACGCTCGCGGTCACGCCGATGACCTCGTCCTCCACCACGAACGGTTCCGACAGCGCCCGCACGAGGTCCCACGCGGTGTCGTGGGCGCGGGAGCCGGGGGCCTCGTCCAGCAGCACCGCGAACTCGTCCCCGCCGAGCCGGGCCAGGGTCGCGCCCTCGTCGTCGACGACGTCGCGCATGCGGTCCGCCACCTGTTGCAGGAGGTGGTCGCCCGCGGGGTGACCGTGGCCGTCGTTGACGTCCTTGAAGCCGTCGAGGTCGAGCATCAGCAGGGCGCGGTCGGTGGCCGCGCCTGCGTCGTCGAGGCGCGCCGCGAAGTGCATGCGGTTGCCCAGGCCCGTCAACGGGTCGTGCGTCGCCTGGTGGTGCAGTCGCTCCTGCAGCGCGCGTTGCTCGCGCAGGGCCGCGGCGAGATCGGTCGCCTGCTGGTCGAGCAGCACGGCGCGGCGCTGCGCGACGGTGCTGCCGGCGACGAGCCGCGTGACGAGGATCCCCGACAGCACGCCCATGGTGACCAGCGGCACGGCCAGGTCCTCCCACGCGACGGAGACCCGCGGGCCGCTGCGGACCCGCTCGAGGAAAGTCACGGGGCCCACGGTCACCGCGAAGAAGAAGAGGATGCCCCGCGCGAAGCTGAACGCCGCGCTCGGCGGCGCGTCGTCGGTGCCGCGCGCGTGCGGGTGCAGCGCGGCGGCGCCGAAGCACACGAACCACACGAGCCAGGCCGCGCTGTTGACCACCTCGAGGAACGGGCTGTCCAGCACCGACGAACCCGGGGCGGCGTCACCGTCGAGGGTGACCGAGTAGAGCACGTCGGCGAGCGTGGCGGCCGCGATGCCGCAGCCCAGGCGGGCGTACGCCCCGTTGTGGGGGCCGTAGCGGAACCAGAGGCGGGCGGCGAGGAAGTGGACGCTGAGGCCGACCACGAGCGATGCCACGGACACGGCGCGTTGCGGGCTCAGCGCGATGCCGCCGACGCCGTCGTCGCGGTACACCACGGCCCAGTACAGCAGCGCGTAGCCGACGACGACGACGACCGCGTCCATCGTGGCCGTGGGGTGCGGGGCCCGCAGGGAGTTCCGGGGCAGGGCGTGGAAGCCCACGGCGAGCAGGCCGTACGTCGGGAGGAACAGGAGGTCGTACCACCAGGGGATCAGCGCGGCGTCGCCGACGCTCACGTACCAGACGGTCCAGCCGAGCTCGGCCGTGATGCCCCAGACGAGCCCCGCCGTCATGAGCCACCAGGCCCGCGGTGCGGCGGGCCGGTTCCGGCGGATGCCCAGGACCATCGCGCCGACCGTCGCCACCGGGACCAGGCCCCACAGCAGCTCGCCCGGCCACCCCGGCACGATCGCGACGAGGGCGACGACCAGCAGGCCCGTCACCAGGAAGGACCGCGATGTCACGCGGTCGAGCAGGGCGACCACGTCGAGCATCACCTCCTGTGCCCCGGGGCGCGCCGCCCGCTGGTCCTCCTCACGCATCGGCAGATGACGAGCGGCTGCTTGAGGGCCCAGGAGTGTGACAGCGCGCTGCCCGCCCGTCCGCCGCGGGGGGCCCGGGGTTCGGGGAGCGGGGCGGGCCGTGGGTGGTGTCAGGCCGGGCGCCGCACCTCGACCCGGGCGTCGATGCGCCGCGCGAGGCCGTCCTGGTCCTGCTGCACGTCGGCGTACGTACCGGCGGTGTACGTGACACGGAACAGCGCGGGCGGCGCCGGCCACAGCTGGACGACGTACCGCTCGACGGCCGCGGCCTCCCACGGGCCGTCGTCGAACTGCTCGCTGCCGCGTTGGCCGTCCTGCACGGCGAACCGCGCGCGCATCGGCACGGCGGGCAGCACCGGGCCCTCGACCGCGTCCTGCGTCGCCCAGCCCGTGACGCTCACGGGCCCGCCGCCGCGCAGCGGCACCTCGGCGACGGCGTCCCACGCCGGGTCCGGCGCAGGGGCGTGCCCGTGCATCTCGAGGCGCACGGGCACGCTGCCGTGGTGCCGCGCGACGGTGAGGGCTGTGCACGTGTCCTCGGGCGGCAGGGTGAGGCCCGTCCCCGGTCCGGCGTCGAACCCGCCCGGTGCCTCGACGTGGAGCTCGATCTGGGAGTAGTCGGCCTCGACGAGCCCCTCCGCGACGTGCAGGGGCTCGGCCGCGCGCGTCAGCACTCCTCCTTCGAGCGCTCGTCGAGCACCCAGTGCCCGTCGGAGGGCACCATGACGACCCGCCCGCAGCTGCTGCCCTCGGTGTAGACGACGTGCAGCACGGCCATGTCGTCGGTCTGCTCGACCACCTCGACGGCGGTCTCGGCCGACTGCCCGGACGCCGCGTACAGCCCGGCCGTCAGGTCGATGAGGGCGGGGCAGTCGGTGACGGGCAGGCCCTGCGCGGCGATCTCCGCGACCATCCGGTCCGCGAGCTCGGGCGTCATGTAGGAGCATGCGACGTCCGCGACGGGCGCGCGGCTGGCGGCCAGCCAGGTCTGGAACGACGCCTCGGGTCCGCCGTCGCCCAGCGGCAGCTCGGTGCCGGCCTCGCCGGCCGGCGGGCCGGCCGTGGGTTCGGCGGTGGGCGACGCTCCCGACGACGCGGTCGCGGTGGGCGCGGCCGCGGACGCCACGGGGTCGGGGGTGTCGCCGGCGGTGCAGGCGGAGAGCAGCGCGACGGCGACGAGCGGGGCCACGAGCAGGGACGACGGGCGGCGGGCGGCGGGGGAGTGGCTCACGCTCCCATCGTCGCACCGGGGCGTGGCGTCGGACGAGCTCGCGCACCGGACGGCACGGCAGGTGCCCGGACCCCCTGCGGTTGCCTAGTCTCGACCCATGACGAGCGCAGGCGGGGACGACGGCGTGGACATCAAGCCGCGGTCGCGGCAGGTGACCGACGGGCTGGAGGCGACGGCGGCGCGCGGCATGCTGCGCGCGGTCGGGCTGGGGGACGAGGACTTCGCGAAGCCGCAGGTGGGCGTCGCGTCGTCGTGGAACGAGATCACGCCGTGCAACCTGTCGCTCGACCGGCTCGCCAAGGCCGTGAAGGGCGGGGTGCACGCGGCCGGGGGGTACCCGCTGGAGTTCGGCACGATCTCGGTGTCCGACGGCATCTCGATGGGCCACGAGGGCATGCACTTCTCGCTCGTGAGCCGGGACATCATCGCGGACTCCGTGGAGACGGTGATGATGGCCGAGCGCCTCGACGGCTCGGTCCTCCTGGCCGGGTGCGACAAGTCCTTGCCGGGCATGCTCATGGCTGCGGCGCGCCTCGACCTCGCGAGCGTGTTCCTCTACGCGGGCTCGATCATGCCGGGCTGGGTCAAGCTGTCCGACGGCACCGAGAAGGACGTGACGATCATCGACGCGTTCGAGGCCGTCGGGGCGTGCGCCCGCGGGCTGATGAGCCGCGAGGACGTCGACCGCATCGAGCGCGCCATCTGCCCCGGCGAGGGTGCGTGCGGCGGCATGTACACGGCCAACACCATGGCGTCGGTGGCCGAGGCGATGGGCATGTCGCTGCCCGGCTCGGCCGCGCCGCCGTCGGCCGACCGGCGGCGCGACCAGTTCGCGCACCGCTCGGGCGAGGCGGTGGTCGAGCTGCTGCGCCGTGGCATCACGGCCCGCCGGATCATGACCAAGGAAGCGTTCGAGAACGCGATCGCCGTCGTCATGGCCTTCGGCGGATCGACCAACGCCGTGCTGCACCTGCTGGCCATCGCGCACGAGGCCGAGGTGGACCTCACGCTCGAGGACTTCAGCCGCGTCGCCGCGAAGGTTCCGCACCTGGGCGACCTCAAGCCGTTCGGCCGGTACGTGATGAACGACGTCGACCGGGTCGGCGGCGTGCCCGTCGTCATGAAGGCCCTGCTCGACGCGGGGCTGCTGCACGGGGACTGCCTCACGGTCACGGGGCGCACGGTCGCCGAGAACCTCGCCGAGATCGCGCCGCCCGACCCGGACGGCAAGATCCTGCGGGCGCTCGACGACCCGATCCACCGCACGGGCGGCATCACGATCCTGTCGGGGTCGCTCGCGCCCGAGGGTGCGGTGGTCAAGTCCGCGGGCTTCGACTCCGACGTGTTCGAGGGCACCGCGCGCGTCTTCGAGCGTGAGCGAGCCGCGCTCGACGCGCTCGAGGACGGCACGATCCGGGCGGGCGACGTCGTCGTCATCCGGTACGAGGGCCCCAAGGGTGGACCGGGCATGCGCGAGATGCTCGCCATCACCGGGGCCATCAAGGGTGCGGGGCTCGGCAAGGACGTGCTCCTCGTGACCGACGGGCGGTTCTCGGGCGGCACGACGGGGCTCTGCGTCGGCCACATCGCGCCCGAGGCCGTCGACGCCGGGCCGATCGCGTTCGTCCGGGACGGCGACCGGGTGCGGCTCGACGTCGCGCACGCCACGCTCGACCTGCTCGTCGACGACGCGGAGCTCGTGGCCCGCCGGGAGGGCTGGGCGCCGCTCGCGCCGCGGTACACCCGTGGGGTGCTGGGCAAGTACCAGAAGCTCGTGCAGTCCGCGTCACGCGGCGCGGTGCTCGGGTAACAGGCTTTTTTGACTTTCGACCACCACCCTGAACGTTTCGAGGACGAGACGTAGCGGCTCGCAACCGCTTCCCTGGGACCCGTGTGCGGGCAGCACACGTGACGAGGGAGCAGACATGCGACGAGGAACCACAGCCGCGGCGGTCGCCGCGGTGCTCGTGACGGGGGTGCTCGGCAGCCCCGCGCGGGCAGCCGAACCGGTGGTGGAGGAGGTGCTGGGCGCCAACCTGCCGGTGCACGCGACCGACCACGCGCTGGACTGGGACGCGGGCGACGAGACGACGATCGCGCTGTCGGGTGCGTCGGCGCAGGTCACGGGGAGCGGTGCGAGCGCGCAGGGTGGCACGGTCACCATCTCCGCACCGGGGACGTACCGGGTCAGCGGCACGCTCACCGACGGGGCGGTCGTCGTGGCGTCGGCGGGCGAGGGAGTCGTGCGGGTGGTGCTCGACGGGGCGTCGATCACGTCCTCGACGACCGCACCGCTGCAGGTGCAGGACGCCGACGAGGTCGTGGTCGTGCTCGCCGAGGGCTCGACGAACAGCCTCACGGACCCGGCGACGTACCAGTACCCCGAGGGCCAGGACGAGCCGAACGCGGCGCTGTTCTCGACGGCCGACCTCACCATCGCGGGCAGCGGGGCGCTGACGGTGACGGGCAGCGCGAACGACGGGATCGCCTCCAAGGACGGCCTCGTGGTCGCGGGTGGCCGGATCACGGTGACCGCGGCGGACGACGCCGTGCGCGGCAAGGACTACCTCGTGGTCACCGGCGGCACGCTCGAGCTCACCGCGGCCGGCGACGGTCTGAAGGCCGACGACGACACCCCCGAGGGCGGCTTCGTGCACGTCGCGGGCGGCGCCACCCGCGTGACGTCGGGCGACGACGGCGTGACGGCGGCGTCCGACGTGGTGGTCTCGGACGGCTACCTGCAGGTGCGGGCCGGTGGCGGTGCCGGTGCGGGCGGCGACTCGGGCGCCAAGGGGCTCGTGGGTGACGTGTCGCTCGTGCTCGGCGGGGGCTCGCTCGCCGTGGACGCGATCGACGACGCCCTGCACTCCGACGGCACGATCACCGTCGCCGGGGGCAACGCGACGCTCGCCACGGCGGGCGACGGCGCGGACGCGGGCGAGCGGCTGACGATCACCGGCGGTGCGCTCATCGTCACGCAGTCCTCGGAGGGCCTCGAGGCGAAGGTCGTCCAGATCGCGGGGGGCCTGATCGAGGTCACGGCGGCCGACGACGCGATCAGCGCCTCGGACCCCTCGCAGCCGGACGCGATGGGTGCGATCCCGGGTGTCGACGTCGCCGTCAGCGGCGGCCTGACCGTGCTGCACGCCGCGACGGGCGACGGGCTGGACTCCAACGGCACCGCCCAGATGAGCGGCGGCACGCTCGTGGTCGACGGTCCGACGGAGTTCATCAACAGCGCGGTCGACACCAACGGCGCCTTCACGGTGACGGGGGGCACGCTCATCGGCGTCAGCTCCGCCGGGCTGCTCGGCACCCCGACCGTCCAGTCGCCCCAGACGTGGGTGTCGCTCGGCTCGGAGCAGCCGGCCGGGACGCTGCTGCACGTGCTCGCCCCCGACGGCACCGTGCTCGCGTCGTTCCGCACGACGAAGGCCTCGGGCAACCTGCTCTACTCCCACGCGTCGCTGCAGCTGGGCTCGCAGTACCGGCTCGCGGTGGGCGGCACGGCCGACGGGCCGGTCACGGGGGGGTTCCACCAGCGGCCCGGTGACGCGTCCGGTGCCACGGTCGTCGCGACGGCGCAGGCTGCGACCGCGCCGAGCGGCTGGGGCGGCGGCGGGGGCTGGCCGCCGCCGGGCGGCGTCCGCCCGCCTGCGGGCTGACCGGTGGACCCCATGCTCGATCCCGACCCTGAACGTTCCGCGGGGGAGACGCGCTGCTCGTCGGCCGCTCCCCGCGGCCCGGGTGTGCGGGCAGCACGCCGCGACGAAGGAGCAGACATGCGACGAGGAACCACAGCCGCGGCGGTCGCCGCGGTGCTCGTGACGGGGGTGCTCGGCAGCCCCGCGCAGGCGGCCGCGCCGGCCGTGGAGGAGGCGTTGGCCGCCAACCTGCCGGTGCACGCGACCGACCACGCGCTGGACTGGGACGCGGGCGACGAGACGACGATCACGCTGTCGGGTGCGTCGGCGCAGGTCACGGGGAGCGGTGCGAGCACACGGGGTGGCACGGTCACCATCTCCGCACCGGGGACGTACCGGGTCAGCGGCACGCTCACCGACGGTGCTCTCGTGGTCGCCTCGGCGACCGACGGTGTCGTGCGGGTGGTGCTCGACGGCGCGTCGATCACGTCCTCGACGACCGCGCCCCTGCAGGTGCTCGACGCCGACGAGGTCGTCGTGGTCCTCGCCGACGGCTCGCGCAACAGCCTGACCGACCCGGCCGCCTACCAGTACCCCGAGGGCCAGGACGAGCCGAACGCGGCGCTGTTCTCGACGGCCGACCTCACGATCGCGGGCAGCGGGGCGCTGACGGTGACGGCCAACGCGAACGACGGGATCGCCTCCAAGGACGGCCTGGTCGTCGCCGGCGGCGAGGTGACGGTCCACGCCGCCGACGACGGCGTGCGCGGCAAGGACTACCTGGTGGTCGCGGGAGGGGCCCTGGACGTGACGGCGACCGGCGACGGCCTGAAGGCCGACGACGACGCACCGGAGGCCGGCTTCGTGCACGTGGCCGGCGGCTCGACACGCATCACGTCGGGCGACGACGGCGTGGCGGCGGCCTCGGACGTCCTCGTCGGGGACGGCTCCCTGGAGGTCCGTGCCGGCGGTGGCGCGGGCGCGGGCACCGACACGGGCGCGAAGGGGATCGTCGGTGACGTGTCGGTGGTGATCGGGGGCGGTTCGGTCGCCGTCGACGCGATCGACGACGCCGTGCACGCGGACGACACGATCACCGTCGCCGGCGGGGACACGACGCTCGCGACGGCCGGTGACGGCGTCGACGCGGGCGAGCGCCTGGTGGTGACCGGCGGCGTGCTCACGGTGACGGCGTCGTGGGAGGGCCTCGAGTCCAAGATCGTCGAGATCAGCGACGGGCAGCTCGAGGTCTCCGCCCAGGACGACGCCATCAACGCGTCCGACCCGGTCGCGCCGGACTCCATGGACGTCCTCCCGGGGGTGCACGTCGCCGTGAGCGGCGGCCGGCTCCTGCTGCGCACGGCCGTGGGCGACGGCCTGGACTCCAACGGGACCGCCGCCGTCTCGGGCGGGACGATCGTCGTCGACGGTTCCACGGAGTGGGTCAACAGCGCGCTCGACGTCTCCGGCGACTTCCAGGTCACCGGCGGTGTCGTGGTCGGGACGAGCCACGGTGGGCACGTCGCCGTGCCGTCGACGGCCTCGCCGCAGGCGTGGGTCTCGCTGACCGCGCAGCCGCAGCAGGCGGCGGGCACCCTGCTGCACGTGCTCGCCCCCGACGGCACGGTGGTCGCGTCGCTCCGCACGTCGAAGACGCAGGGCAACGTCACCGTCTCGACGCCCGCGGTGCGCGCGGGCACGCAGTACCGGCTCGCCGTCGGCGGGACCGCCGACGGCCCCACGCTCGGCGGCTACCACGAGCAGCCCGGTGACGCGACGGGTGCCACGGTCGTGGTCACCGCGACCTCCAACACCCCGCCGCCCGAGGGCGGCTGGGGCGGTGGCTGGCCGGGTGGCGGTGGCTGGCCGGGTGGCGGCGGTGGTGGCGGTGGCTGGCCGCCGCCCGGAGGGGGCTGGCCGCCCGCGCGCGGCTGACGGCGGGCCGGTGGACGGGCCGGGGCGGCGGTGCCCCGGCCCGTCCGCCGACCTGGGTATCGTGCGCCGGGTGACCCCCACCGCCACGAGCGCCCTGCGGCAGGCCGCGCTGCGGCTCACCACCTGGTGCGTGACCACCGTGTACCGCGCGTACCGCCTGCACCCCGCGCTGTGGCGCCTCACGGCGCGCAACTACCACCCCGCGATGGAGAGGTTCGCGCGCCTCAACGCGTGGATGATCTGCCAGCACGCGTACCTCGACGTCCCGGCGTACCGGCAGCACGTCGAGGAGGGCGGCTTCCGGTTCCGCTGGTGGGACCTGACGACGTACGCCCCGACGTCCAAGCACGGGTACGTCGACCGGTACCCCGAGGACGAGCGGTGCTGGCACGGGGTCATCGAGACGGTCGGCACGGTGGTCGACGAGTCCAGCGGCTCGTCCGGCACGCCGTACAACTGGATGCGCTCGAAGCGTGAGCTCGCGACCGTCCACAAGAACGTCGCGGGGTACGTGACCTCGCTGTTCGGCACGCGTCGGCTCTTCGCGGTGAACGCGTTCTCGATGGGCGCGTGGGCGACGGGCACCAACACGGGTATCGCGATGTCCCGGATCGCGATGGTGAAGAACACCGGGCCGGACATCGACAAGATCGTCGACACCCTGCGGCACTTCGGGCCCCGGTACACGTACCTCGTGTGCGCGTACCCGCCGTTCCTCAAGCACCTGCGCGACCGGCTCGACGCCGAGGGCTTCGACTGGGACGCGTACGACCTCAACGGGTTCGTCGGCGGCGAGGCGCTCACCGAGGGGCTGCGCGACTACCTCGAGGACCGCTTCGGTCGCGTGTACTCCGGCTACGGGGCGTCCGACCTGACGATCGGCATGGCGGGGGAGAGCGACCTCGCGGTGTGGGTGCGGCGCACGCTCGCGGCCGGCGGACCGCTGCGCGACACCGTGCTCGGCGCGGACGAGACGCGCACCCCGATGGTCTTCCAGTACAACCCGCTCGAGACGTACATGGAGACGACCGAGGACGGCCGCCTGCTCGTCACGCTGAACTCGGCCGACATCATGAGCCCGAAGCTGCGCTACGACATCGGCGACGAGGCGCGGATCGTCACGTTCGACGAGATGAAGGCCGCGATCGCGGCGCTGCCGGACCCGCAGCGGCACCGGCTCGCGTTCGGGTTCGAGCGCGCGTACGCGATCCAGCGCATGCGGCTGCCGTTCCTGCTGCTGTACGGGCGCAAGGACTCGACCGTCTCGTACATGGGCGCGAACCTCTACCCGCTCGACGTCGAGAACGGCCTGTACCTCGACAACCCGCACGCCGCCGCGATCGAGTCGTTCCGGCTCGCCCTGGTCGACATCGGCGACCACGAGCAGCGACCGGCGATCCACCTGCAGCTGCGTGCCGACGCGGACCTGTCGGACGCCCAGCGCGCCGAGCTGGCCGAGCGTGCGACCGCGGGTGTGCTGGGGCACCTCGCGTCGGTGTCGCGCGACGTCGCGCAGTCGCTCGCGGAGGACCCGACGTCGGCCGACCTGCGGGTGCACGTGCACGACCACGGCACCGGGCCGTTCACCGGCGGCAGCACGAAGATCAAGAACGTCTACCTCGTCGACGCCGACGACCGGGACCCGTCGACCGCGCACCCGCGCGCCGGGGCCTGATGCGCACGCGCGACTTCTCGCGGGCCCCGGCGCCGGGCCGGGCCGAGGCGCTCGTCGTCGTCGAGCGTCCCGGCGGGGCGGTGACGTGGGTCCGCGCGACGCGCCGTGCGGCGCGCACGGCGGACGGGCACCTGTGGAGCACCGGCGTGCGGGCGCGCGACGCCTCCGGTGCCGTGCGGGGGCGCGTCGTGTGCTTCGCGACGTCCGCGCAGGCCGCGCGCTGGACCACGACGCTCGACCCGGCGCGGGACCGGTGGCGTGTCTTCCGCGCCGAGGCCGAGGGGTACTCGAACGGCGTGTGGCGCGCGGAGGGTGACGTCATGGCGCACGTCGAGCGGTTCACACCGACGAGCGTCGAGTCCGCGCAGGGCCGGACGCCGCCGCTGGTCGCCCCCGCGCCGCCGCGCCGCCGCGCCGAGGGTCGGCCACGGGCGGGGGATCGCACCGGGCGGCCCGGGACCCCGTCGGCTGCCGGCGCGATGTTCCTGGGCGCGACGCGCTACCGCGGCCCCCACGCGTGGGCCGTGCTGTCCCGCGAGTGGTCCCCGATGGTCGCGGACATGCGCCGGATGCGCGGGTACGTGTGGCACCGCGTGTACTGGGCGCCGCCGTTCACGCTCGGCACGCTCGCGTTCTTCGCCGACCGCGACGCGCTGCTGGCCTTCGCGCGGCACCCCGCGCACCGGCGCCTCATGACGTGGATCACGCGCGACCGGCGGCACGGCACGGGCGGGTACATCCGGGTGCACGTCGCCGAGCCGGCGCCCGCCCCGGGCGCGGCGGGCGGTGGCGCATGAGCGCCCCGACCGTCACCGAGGTGAGGACGCGCGCCGACCTGCGCGACTTCCTCGACCTGCCGCTGCGGCTGCACCCGCGGGACCTGGCCGTCCCGCTGCTCGCGTCCACCGTGGGCTCCTGGTGGCGCGGCACGTCGCCGCACCCCGAGCCGGTGACGCTGCTGCTCGCGCGTGACGCCGTGGGGCGCGTCGTGGGCCGCACGACCGTCCACACCGACGCGCGCCTCGACGCCCGGCTCGGCGCGCCGTCGCTCCTGTTCGGAGCCACCGAGTTCGCGGACACCGAGGCCGCCGCGGCGCTCGTCACCGAGCTCGAGCGCCGGGCCGCCGGCCGCACGCAGCTCTTCGGACCCGTCGCGCTGCTGCCGAACCAGTCCGGCGGCGTCGTGACCTCAGGGTTCGCCGAGCGCGGGTTCATCGACTCGCCGTGGAACCCCGCCGCGGTGCCGGCGACGTACGAGGCCCTCGGCTTCGAGCGCTGGGGCGAGTCGGACACGTGGGTCGTCGACGTCGACCCCGCAGCGGCCGACGGGCTGCCGGCCGCCGACGAGTGGCGCGCGGCGGGCCTGCGGCTCGAGCGGGGGCGACGCTCGCAGGTGGCCCGTCTCGTCCCCGAGGTGCTGGCCGTCCTCAACCGGTCCTTCGCGGCCCTGCCGTACTACACGACCATCACCGACGCCGAGATGGCCGCCGCCACCGACGGCCTGGGCCACCTCGTCGACGAGGACCTGCTGCTGCTCGCGCGCGACGCCACGACCGGCGCGCTGGTGGCGTTCGTGCTGGTGGTGCCCGACATCACGGCCTACGTGCAGCGCGTCGGTGGGCGGCTCGGCCTGCTGCAGCAGCTGCGGCTGCTGGCCACGCGAGGCCGCTACCGCCGCGAGGCGGTGCTCGTCGTCCAGGGGACCGACCCGGACCGGCAGGGGCAGGGGGTGCTGACGTTGCTCACCCGCACGCTGCACGCCCACCTGGCGACCGGTGGCTACGAGCGCCTGCGCTCGACCTTCGTGGGACGGGACAACCCCGCGTCCGCGCGCCAGTTCCAGCGCGTCGGCGGACGGCCCCTGCACGGTGTGACGTTCTACCGGCGGCCCGTCGCGCCGCCCTCGCCCCCGATCCCCGCGGAGGACCCCCGATGACCACGCACGACGACCTGCACCGCTGGGTCCGCACGGCCGGCCGCGCGCCGTCCGCGCACAACACGCAGCCGTGGGCGCCGCGCGTGCGCGACGGGCGCATCGAGGTCGCCGTGGTCCCGGGCCGCGTGCTCGCGGCGGGCGACCCGTCGTTCCGCGACCTGCTGCTGTCCCTCGGCGCGTGGGTCGAGTGCGTCGCGGTCGCCGCGGCAGCCGACGGGCGCGGCGTGCGTGTCGAGGCGACCCCGCACCTCGACCGGCTCGAGGACCTGCCGGTGCGCGGGCCCGCCGACCCCGACGCGCCGGTGCTGGTGCTGCACCCGGACGACCGGCCGGTCCCGACGCCGTTCACGCCGCAGGACGTCCGCGACCGCCGCACCTACCGCGGCCGTCTCGACCCGGCGCCCGACCTGCGCACGGACCTGCCGCCGCTGCCCGACGGGCTCGCGCTGCTGCAGCTCGACGACGCCGCGATGCGTCGGCTCGTGCGGCTGGGGACGGCGTGGACCGTCTCGCGTCGCGCGGTGGCGGCCGAGCTCGTGCGCTGGCTGCGGCTCGACGCCGCGCACCCGCGGTACGCCCGCGACGGCATGACCGACCGCATGCTGC
This sequence comes from Cellulomonas flavigena DSM 20109, assembly GCF_000092865.1. Taxonomy (GTDB): domain Bacteria; phylum Actinomycetota; class Actinomycetes; order Actinomycetales; family Cellulomonadaceae; genus Cellulomonas; species Cellulomonas flavigena. The sequence goes on from NC_014151.1 coordinate 1,278,623, forward strand.
TGCTGCCCGCGCCGCTGGCACGCGTCGGCGCACCGCTCACGCGGCGGCCCGCGCTGCACGACCTCGCGCTCGCGGTCGCCGGACGCGTCGGCGTCGTGGCGGAGGCGCTGCTGCGCGCGCGGCCGCTGCCCCCGGCGCCCGCGGCCGGCGCCCTGCTCGGGGGGCCGCAGCACCTCGTGCTCGTCGCCCGCACCCCGGGCGTGCTGGGCGCCACCGAGGCGCTCGACGCCCGCCTCGGTCTGCCGCCCGCCGACGTCGTCGACGCGGGCCGGGCGCTGCAGCGCACCTGGCTGCACGCGCACCGCTCGGGCCTGGCGGTCGCACCGCACTCCGAGGTCGTCGACTCCCCGCACGCCGCCGCCGGCCTGCGCCGCCGCCTGGGCCTCCGACGGGCGCAGGTCGCGCTCGCGGTGTTCAGCGTGGGCCGGGCCACGGGCCCGGTGCCGGTCGCGCCACGGCTCACGGACGACGCCGCCCGAGGCGCGCCGCCCGCGGGGCCCACCCTGGCCGCACCGGGTGGCGGGCGCCTGACCGGGTGATTCCCGCCCACGCCGGGCGGACATGTGCGCGAGGGGCCCGGAATCGACCAGTATGGGCACCCATGAGGACCCACCTGGCCCCGCGCGCGACCCGGACGGCGACCACGTGCTGCGGGTGACGCTGCGCGGCGTCGGCGTGCCGACGGTCGTCCTCGGCTCCGGGGAGACCCTGCTCGTCGGCCGCGACCCGCAGCCCTTCCTGCCGGACGACGACGCGGACGCGCAGCTGCGCAGCACCGCGCTGACGCTGCCGCGCGCGGCGCCGCACGTCTCGCGCGTGGTCGGCGAGATCGTCGTGGGCGAGGAGGTCGTGCGGCTGCGCTGGCGCGGCTCGACCGAGGCGCAGCTGTCGAGCCTGTTCGACGCCCCGGGTGGGGCGCGTCGCGTCGCACTGAGCGACGGTATGGCTGCCCTGCTCGACGAGGGTGAGAACCACATCCTCCTGCTGCGCGGGCGTCAGACGGGCCCGGGCCGGTACACCGACCTCGTGCTCGTCGTCGACGTCACGATCCCCGCCGACCCGCGCGAGACCCGCCCCTGGGTGCCCGACCCCGACCTCGAGGGCGCGGTCACCGCGCCCGCACCGCGCCTCGAGCGCTGGTCCCGCGAGTGGTACGTCGCGCTCGCGCTGGCCGAGCCGTGGCTCGTCGGGGCCGACGACTACCCGCGGCCGGCGTCGAACCGGGAGATCTACGAGCGGGTCCTGGCGTGGCGCGGGCACGCGTGGAACCTCGAGCGCGCGCAGCGCGTCGACGACGCGATCCGCGTGATCGCCCGCATGGCGTTCGGCCCCGCCGACGACCCGTTCTCGCAGGGCGGCGGGCGCGTGCAGAACGTGCGTTTCGCGGTGGGCCGGCGCGCCGCCGAGGTGCGGCTCGTGACGGCCGAGGACCTGGGCGTCGTGGCCGCCGCGCAGGCCCGTGGCGAGGGTCTCAACCCGGAAGGTTCCACCCCCGCCGGGCTGTAGCCCGGCCCCCGGTGGCCCCTAGCGTCGCGGCACAGCCACGACGACCCAGGGAGACCGGGATGTACGACAAGAGCACCTTCTTCGGTATCGACGCCCAGCAGAGCCGCCAGCACGCCCGCGCCATGCGGACGGGGGCCGGCCAGCTCGACGGGATCGTGGGCCAGATCGGCTCGCTGCTGGACTCCGTGCAGTGGTCCGGGCCCGGCGCCGACCGCTTCGTGGGCGAGTGGTCGGGCGCGCTGCGCCCCGAGCTGCGGGCTGCCGCGGAGAACATCCGTGAGAACAGCGTGGAGCTGGACCGGCGCGCCCAGATGCAGGAGGACGCGAGCCGGTGAGGCCCCCGCGGCGCCCGCTCGGCGCCGCTGTGCGGCGGAACCTTCCACCCCCGCGACGCTGGCTCCCGCCGCGAGCCGCTCCCTAGCGTCGAGGCACACCACCGACCCCGAGCCGGACCAGCCGGCCCCGCAGGAGGCAACCGATGTCCCAGCTCCAGGCCCGCTCCTTCCAGGGCTCCGACGTCGACGGGCTCGACCGCATCGTCCGTCGGATGAACGACGCCGCGGACTTCGCGGACAACGTGGTCAAGGCGCTGAAGGTGCTCGCCGCGGCGCTCGACGCGATGTCGTGGACCGGGTGGGCGGCCGCCTTCGCCCGCTACCTGCGCGGTGTCGTGATCCCGTGGGTGCAGACGGTCTCGCGCTACCTCCGCGGGTTCGGCAAGGTGCTCGCGCTCATCTCGGCCACGCAGAAGGCCACGAGCTCCGACACCCCGACGGTGCACATCCCGGCGGCCGCGTTCACGCAGGTCACCTACCCGAAGGCGTCCGCGGCGAACGCGCCGATGCTCACGGCCCCGACGCCGGCGATCGCCCCGGCCCAGCAGGGCGGCGGCGCGGCCGGCGCCGGTGCCCAGGTCCAGACGCCGCCGTCGATCGGCTCCGTGACGATCCACATCCATGGCGCCGAGGGCGCCGGGGCGAGGGTCACCACCCCCGACGCGGTGCCGGTCGTGCGCACCGAGACGTCGAACGTGACGGGCGGCGGGAAGGTCACGGTGACGCCGGAGGGCATCACGGTCCAGCCCGCGTCGGCGTTCACGGGCGGCGGCTCCGGCGCCGTCCAGGGTGGCGGCTCGGTCGCCCCGTTCGCCGCGAGCCCCTCCGGAGCGATCGGCGGCGGGTCCGCCGGCGGCGCGGGCGGAGGGCTCTCGGGTGGCGGCTCGGCCGGCGGGGTGTCGGGCGGCGGGTCGGTGGCGCCGACGTCCGCCGGGATCGGCGCACCGACGGGCAGCGACACGCCCGGCAGCGGGATCGACCCGCGCGGTGTGTCCGGCCAGCCCACCGTGTCCGCGACACCCGTGGGCATCGGCGGGGCCGGCGGCGGTGACGCGCGCGCCGCGGCCGCCGCGAGCATGGCCTCGCTGGAGAACGGCTCGCGCCCGCCGATCGCGCTCGCGGCGGCACCTCTGGGCCTCGCGGCGCTCGGCGCAGCGGCGTTTGGTGCCGTGCGCGCCAGGAACGAGGAGGACGACGACGCCGCGGACGGTGACGACACCGACGCCCGGCCCGTGCCCGTCGAGCTCACGATCGACAGGCGGAGCGGGCGGTGAGCGCGGCCACCGTCGAGCACCCCGGCCCTCTGCTGCCCGGTGCCCCGCGCTTCCGCTTCACGCTGCCCGACGGGTGGCGGGTGGCCCCGGCGCCGCGCGCGCTCGCGGTGGCCCGGCCCGCGGCCGAGCCCGGCGGGTTCGTGCCGAACCTCACGGTGACCGCGGACCTCGTCCCGGCCGGCACGACGTCCGTCGAGGTCCTCGCGGCGATGCTCGCGGAGTACCCGGGGGACACCCACCCCGCGGACGACGGGGACGCAGCATCGGTCCGCCTCACGCGGCCGCACGCGGCCGGGACGGTCCACCAGCGGGTCGACGTGCTCGTCGACCCGACCCCGGTGCCGGGTGACCACCGGCACGCCCTGACCGTCGTCTCGAGCTGGTCCGAGTCGACACCCTCCGACCTGCGCGACGCCCTCGCGGCCGCGCACACCTCCGTCCGGCTCGGTACCGACGACCCGGCCTGACCCACGGCACGGCCACACGGCACGGCCACCACGACGGCACCGGGCACCGCGCCCGGGCACCTCACGAAGGAGAAGCACATGAGCAACGTCCTCGGCATGGACATCGCCGCAGCCCGCGACCTCGTCCGCCTCATGAACGTCGACGCCGACAACATCACGCAGATCACGAGCCGCCTCACCCAGCAGCTCCAGTCGACGCCGTGGTACGGCCCCGACGCCCAGCGGTTCAACTCCGACTGGTCCGGCCAGTACGTGCCCGCCCTGAACCGCGTGGTCGAGGCGCTGCAGGCGAACGCCGCGGCCCTCGCGCAGCAGGCGGACGACCAGGAGACGGCCTCGTCCTGACCCCCGCCGCCCGGGGCACGGGTCCGGTCCCCACGGGGGCGCGGCCGGTGCCCCGGCGGGCGGGTGCGCGGCCGAGCGGCCCGCACCCGCCCGTGCCCCGCGACCACGTCACACGCATCTCACGACCAGGAGCACCCACCATGTGGCGCCTGAGCATCCAGCCGACCCGCGACAGCGGGCTGCGCCCCGTCGACGTCGAGGTCGTCGCCCGGGACGGCGCACGCGTCGCCGACCTGGCGCGCGCGCTCGCGGCGCACCTCGGTGCGGGCGCCGGTGCGCTGCTGGCCCCCACGACCGACGGCACGCCGTGGCCGGCGTCGCTGCCGCTGGTGCACGCGCCGCTGCGGACGGGCGCCGTGCTGCCCGTCGCCTCCGTGCCCGCGGCGTGGCTCGACCGGCCCGGCGGGCGCCGCCCCGTCCGGGCGCGCGTCCGCGTGGTCGCCGGCCCCGACGCGGGGACCGACGTCGACGTCGAGTCCGACGCGTTCACGGTCGGCCGCGGCTCGTTCGCGACCGTGCGCCTCACGGACCCCTCCGTCTCGCGCGTGCACGCCCGCGTGCTGCTCACCGGCGGCGTCGTCGTCAGCGACGAGGGCTCCGCCCACGGCACCCGCGTCGGCGGGCGCGCCGTCGTCCGCGCGCAGCCCGTCGACTGGGGCGAGCGGGTCGAGGTGGGCCGCACGACCTTCGAGGTGCACCGCGGCGACACCGCGCCGCTGCCGACCGACGACGGCGTGCTGCGGCCGCCGCGCTTCGGTGCGCAGCTCCTGCCCGAGGAGCTCGAGGTGCCCGCGCCGCCGACCGCGCCGCGCCGCACGCCGATGCCGTGGCCGATGATGCTCATGCCCGTCGTGCTCGGCGGGTCGATGTTCGCCACGAGCCGCAGCCCGTTCTCGCTGGTCTTCATGCTCGGCTTCCCGCTCATGATGCTCGTGCAGCACCGCGTGGCGCGGCGTCAGGCGCTCGCGGAGCACGAGGAGCAGCTGCAGGCGTGGCGGCACGACGTCGACGACGTCCTGGAGCGGCTCGACGCCGCGGCCGTCGTGCAGCGCCGCCGCGCGGCGCAGGACGAGCCGGACCTCGTCACGGTGCGCGAGCGCGTCGCCTCGCGCGACCCCGGCACGTGGGCCCGCCAGCGCGACGACGAGGACTTCCTGCAGGTCCGCGCGGGGTTGGGCCCGCGCCCGGCGGTCGTCACCGCCAAGGTGGCGCGGGGCGGTGACCGGGTGCAGCGCGACCTCGTGGCGCGGGAGCTCGCCACCCGCACCTCCCTGGCCGGCCAGCCGGTGCCGCTCGTGCTGGGCGGGCACCGGGTGGCTGCCGTCGTGTGCCGTGACCGTGCCCGCGCGGACTCCGCGGTGCGCGCGCTGCTGGTGCGCCTGGCCGCCGCGCACTCGCCGACCGACGTGACGTTCGCGGCCGTCCTCGGGTCGGACGCGACGCACGTCGAGGCGTGGCTGCGCTGGCTGCCGCACGCCGCGCCGCGCATCGCGGGCCTGCCGCCCGTGGCCGTCGGCGCCGCCGACGGCGGCGCGCTGCTCGAGGCGCTCGTGTCGGGCGACGGCGAGCGCGGCCACGTCGTGTGCCTGGTCGACGAGGACGCGGGCGTGCGCCGCCGTGCGGTCGAGGCGGTCGCCGCCGCTGCGGGCGAGCGCAACGTCCACCTGCTGTGGGTGGGCGCCGACCCCGCGCGCGTGCCCTCGGCGACCGACGTCATGCTCGACCTCGACGCGGGTCTCGTGCGGCGCCGCGACCGCGGCGGCGACGACGTCGTGGAGGTCGTCGACGAGCTCGACCTCGCCGGTGCCTGGCACACCGCGCGCACCCTCACCGCGTTCCGGGACGAGGCGGCCGTCGTGCCGCCCGACAGTGCGCTGCCCGCCTCGGTGCGCCTGCCCGAGCTCGGCAGCGACCTGCGTGACCCCGACGACGCGGGCGCCGTGCTCGACCGCTGGGCGTCCGCAGGGGGCCTGCGTGCACAGCTCGGTGCCGGCGCGGACGGGGTCGTGACGATCGACCTGCGCGAGGACGGCCCGCACGGGCTCGTGGCCGGCACGACGGGCTCCGGCAAGAGCGAGCTGCTGCAGACCCTGCTGTGCTCGCTGGCGACCAACAACCCGCCCACGCGCATCACGTTCCTGCTCGTCGACTACAAGGGCGGCGCGGCGTTCCGCGAGTGCGCGGACCTGCCGCACACCGTCGGGTACATCACCGACCTCACCCCGGCGCTCGTGCAGCGCGCGCTGATCTCGCTGCGCGCCGAGCTGACGTGGCGCGAGCACCTGCTCGCCGAGCACGGGGCCAAGGACCTCGTCGCGCTCGAGAAGCTGCGGCCCGACGTCGCCCCGCCCAGCATGCTCATCTGCGTCGACGAGTTCGCCGCCCTGCTCGGCGAGGTCCCGGAGTTCGTCGACGGCGTCGTCGACGTCGCCCAGCGCGGTCGGTCGCTCGGCATGCACCTGCTGCTCGCCACGCAGCGCCCCGCCGGTGTCGTGACGCCGCAGATCAAGGCCAACACCGACCTGCGGATCGCGCTGCGCATGGCGTCCACCGACGACTCGACGGACGTCATCGAGGCGCCCGACGCCGCGTCGCTGTCGCGCCGCACGCCCGGGCGCGCGTGGCTGCGGCGCACCGGCCACGGCACGCGCGAGCTGGTGCAGGTCGCGTGGGTGGGCGCCCACGAGCCCGCGCGCGACGAGGTCGCCGCGGTGCAGGTCCGCGCGCTGAGCGCCCGCACCGACGCGACGCCCAGCGGAGCCTCGGGGCGCGTGCACGAGCGCTCGGACCTCGAGCGGCTCGTGCTGACCGTGGGGGAGGCGTTCGCACGGTCCGGGCTCGCCACGCCCAAGAAGCCCTGGCTGCCCGCGCTGCCCGACGAGGTCCTGCTCGCCGGTGGCGCACCCGGCACGCTCCTGCTCGGCGCCGACGCGCGCGACGAGGCGGCCGTGCCCGGCGCCACGTCCGACGTGCACACGTGCGTGCCCGACCCCGGCGTCCTGCCGCTGGGCATCGCCGACCAGCCCGACGAGCAGTCGCAGCACCCGCTGCTGGTCGACTACGCACGGGCCGGGCACCTGCTGGTGCACGGTGCCTCGGGCAGCGGCAAGACCGAGCTGCTGCGCACGGTGGCGGCGGCCGCCACGCTCGCGCACGACCTCGCGCCCGCGCTCGTCTACGGCATCGACTCCGCGGGCGGCGGCCTGTCGGGCATCGAGTCCCTGCCGTCGGTCGGGTCGGTCGTGGTCGAGCAGCAGCCCGAGCGCGTCACGCGGCTCGTGCGGATGCTGCACCGCACCCTCACCGAGCGCAACGCGCTGCTCGCCCGCCACGGTGCCGCGGACGTCGAGGCGCTCGCCGCCACGGGCGTCGTGCTGCCGCGCGTCCACGTGCTGGTCGACAACCTGCCGCAGCTCGTCGAGCACCTCGAGGGTGGTGGGCCGCTGCGCCGCGCGCACGTCGACCAGCTCGTCGCCGTGCTGCAGGACGGTCGCCGCTGCGGCGTGCACGTCACCGCGACGACGCCCCGACGCACGGGCCTGCCGTCGGCGCTCGCGGGCGCGTTCGGGCAGCGGCTCGTGCTGCGCATGACGACGGTCGACGACTACCAGGTGCTCGGCGTGCCGCAGAACGTCCTCGACGACCGCACCGCGCCGGGCCGTGGGCTGCTCGGGCGCACCGAGGTGCAGATCGCCACCGTCGGCGGCTCGGGCACGCCGCAGCAGGTCACGTACCTGCGGGCCGTCGCGGAGCGGGAGGGTGCGCGCTACGCGCAGCAGCCGCCGGTCGTCGTCCCGGTGATGCCGACGCGTGTGCCGGTCGACCTCGTCCCCGCCCCCGAGCGCGACGACGTGTGCCTCGGCGTGGACGCCGACCTCGCGACGGGCGTCGTCCTGCCGCTGCTGCCCGCGCCCCTGCTCGTGCTCGGACGCGGCGGCTCGGGCCGCACGTCGTTCCTCCTCGGTCTGGCGCAGGCGGTGGGGCGCGCCACCCACCCGCCCGCCGCGGTGCACCTGCTCGGGCCGCGGGCCCGGGCCGACGCTGGCCCGGCCACTGCCGTCGCCGACCCCACCGCGGCGGCGGCGGTGCTCGAGGGGATCCTCGCGGCACCGGTGCCTCGGGACGACGCGTGGCGTGTGCTGCTCGTGGACGACGTGCACGAGTGGGAACGCGGCTGGGAGCGCGGGGGTGCGGAACGACGGCTCGTCGAGCTCCTCGCGCAGGTCGTCGAGGAGGGCCCGGCGCGTCGGGTGGCGGTCGTCCTGGCCGCCGACGCCGACGAGGCGCGCGCCCGTCAGCACGTCGCGGGAGCGGTCACCGCGGCTCGCCGCTCGCGCCGCGCCGTCCTCCTCGGGCCCGAGATGGCGGACGGCTCGCTCGTCGGCGCGTCGGTGCCCATGCACAGCCACGAGCCCATGGGTGGCGTCGGTCGCGGGCTGCTCGTGAGTGCCGGAAGTGTCCGAGTTGTCCAGGTACTATCGTCCACCGTCGATCGGGAGTCCGTCAGTTGAGCCACAAGACCGCATCGCCCGGCCTGCTGCGGCGCCTGGTCGGAGCTCCCGGCGACCGCCAGCGCGGCTTCGCCGAGGCAGGCGTCGCCGTGACCGGTGCCGCTCTCGTGCTGGGGGCCGCGCTCGGCTCCGGCGTCGCCTCGACGGTCGTGTCGATGTCCGACGGCGTCACCTGGCTCCCCGACGAGGAGACCGGTCAGGTCGTCCAGATCAACCCCGCCACGGGGCGCGCGGAGCGGCGCCTGCAGGTCGCCGCACCGGGCAGCGAGCTCGCGATCAGCCAGGCCGACGGCCGCCTCGTCGTCACCGACGTGGGCGCCGGCACCGCCACGACGATCGACCTCGCGACGCTCCTGGCCGGGGGCCAGCGCCGGACCGAGGAACCCGCGCGCGTCCTCGTCGGCGGCGGTCAGGTCTACCTCGTGAGCGTCGGTACCGGTGTCGTGCGCGCCGTCGACCCCCTCACGCTCCAGGACCTCGGCTCGCCGTACCGTGCCGCCGTCCCGCTGGCCGACGCCGTCGTGGACGCGCGGGGCGCCGTGTGGGTCGTGACGACCGAGGGCGACGTGCGTTCGGTGACGTGGAAGCCCGGCGGCTCGCGCTTCGAGGTGGGTGAGCCGCGGCCCGTGCGCGGCGCGGGCCGCGGCACCCGGCTGCTGCCGCACGCGCGCGGCGTCACCGTCTTCGCTCCCGACGGGGGAGCGATCGTGCAGGTCGGCGTGGGTCGCGACCTCGCCGTCGCGGTGCCCGCGCTCTCCGGCGAGGTGCTGCCCGCCGCGCAGGCCCCGACCGACCTCGCCCCGGCGGGGGTGCCCGCGCGGTCCGCCGTCGTCATGCTCTCGGGAGACCGCCTGCTCGAGGTGGGCGTCGGCACCCTCGGCTGCGCGCGGCCCGGGCGTCCGGCGGTCTTCTCCGGGCTGGTCTACGTGCCGTGCACCGGCTCCGGGCGCGTCCTCGTGCTCGGCACCGACGGCAGCCGTGCGCGTCCCGACGTCGTCGCGCCCGCCGGGCGCGACCCGCGACTGCTCGTGGACGACGGACGTCTCGTCGTGCACACCGAGGACGGTTCGCAGGCGGTCGTCGTCGAGGCCGACGGCGGCACGCGCGTCGTCGACACGGGCCGCGCGGGGACAGCGGTGCACGATCCGCGCAACGCCGCCTCGGCGCCCGTCGCCGTCCCCGCCCCCCGGCCGCCGCACCGCGGCGCGGGCGCTCCCGCAGGCTCGCACCAGCGCGGCCCGCACCAGCAGGACGCCGGGCGGCCGCAGCACGAGCAGCCGCAGCAGGAGCAGGAGCAGGAGGAGGAGCAGGAGCAGGGTCCCGACGGGGAGGCGGTCGCGCCGGAGCCGACCGCGGCACCGAGCACACCGACCGGCCCGGTCCCGACCGCCCGCCCGCGCCCCCCGGCGATCACCCGGCCGCCGGCCGGTCCGGGAGGCGCGGCGTCCACGGCACGCCCGACGTCGACGGCCCGACCCACGTCGACCCCGGGGCGCGCGCCCGACGCACCGACGCAGGTCGAGGCGACGCTCGGCGAGTCGGACGGGTACGACGACGACGTCACCGTCACCTGGAGCCCGGTGTCCCCGCAGCCCGAGGCGTACGTCGTGCGCGCGTCGCTGTCGGACGGCGTCATCTCGGCCGACCGCGACCCGACGCCCGATCCTGTGGAGGTCGGCGGTGCCGCGACCTCCGCCACCATCCGTGTGGCGTGCAACACCCGGTGGTCCTTCTCCGTCGTGGCGGTCGCCGACGGGGCCACGTCCGAGCCGGCCGTGGGCCCGTCGCTGCGGGGGACGTCGTGCACGGGCGCGCAGCGGGCGCCGTCGGCGCCCACGGGCGTGACGGCCGTCGCCCACCCCGACGGGACCGTGACGGTGTCGTGGACGCGGTCGCACTCCGGCGCCGAGGGGTACCTGGTGGGACCCGTCGGCGGGTCCACCACGGCGACCGACGAGGGGGCCAGGTCGGTGGAGCTGCGGGACGTGCCCCCCGGCCAGGGTGTCCGGTTCGTCGTCGAGGCGTTCCGCGGGGACCTGCGCACGCCGTCCGAGCCGTCCGCTCCCGTGGCGGTGGTCGGCGTCCCCGGGGAGGTGCGGTTCGCCGGGGGGATGCGTACCGGGTGGTCCGGCTCGACGTACCAGTTCGCGATCGGGTGGGACGTCCCCGTCGACAACGGCTCTCCCGTCGAGTCGTACCACGTGGTGTGGAGCGGCGGGGACTACAGCGGCGAGGAGGTCACCACGCAGCCGTCCTTCGAGGTCGACCTCAGCTGTGGCGGACGGACCTCGTGCGTGAACGGGGGTGAGGTCACGCTGACGGTCACGCCGCGCAACGCCGTCGGTGCCGGCCCGGCCGCCACGTTCGAGCACCGCTTCTCCGGCCCCGCCGGGCCCTCCGCGGGCGAGGTCGTCGTCGCGTCCGTGACGCCCCGCACGCCCGCACTCGAGGACCCCCTGGTCGAGATGATCGCCACGCTCGTCCCCCCGCAGGGGTGGGTGGCGCACAGCGGCGGCTGCACGCTCGTGACGACCTGGGAGGGTGTCGAGCGGACACGCCCCGTCGGGTGCTCGGCCGGGGAGGTCTCCGCGGGCACCTACGCGTCGGGTGGCGGGCAGCTCACGGTCGCGCTGCGCGCCGACGGCAACGGGGCGCTGTCCGCACCCGTGACGGTCACCGTGCCCGACCGTTCGGCGTGGCCGTACTGCGACCCGACCCTCCCGCGCTGCACGGTGACCGAGCTGCAGTCCGGCCCGGAGCCCGGCGGTGTGCCGGAGGTGCTCATCGGGAACCCGGACCTGGACCCCTGGCGTGCGTCCCAGGCCGCGGCCGGAACGTTCCTCTTCCTCGGCGCAGGAGCGCTCAGGGCCTTGCGCCGACGCCGCAGGCCCGACATGGTGCACGTCCTGACCCCCACGGAGGAGAGACCGGGTTGACCACCACCACTGGCCTGCTGCGACGCCTGCGGGGCCGCGCCGGAGACCGGCAGCGCGGCTTCGCCGAGGCGGGCGTCGCCATGACGGGCGCCGCCCTCGTGCTGGGGGCGGCGCTCGGCTCCGGCGTGGCGTCGACCGTCGTCAGCATGTCCGACGGCGTCACGTGGCTGCCGGACCCCGAGACGGGCCAGGTCGTGCAGATCAACCCCGGGACGGGCCGGGCGGAGCGCCGGCTGCAGGTCGGCGAGCCCGGCGCGGAGCTGCTCATCAGCCAGCGCGACGGTCGCCTCGTCGTCGCGGACGGCACGGGGACGCTGCGCAGCATCGACCTGTCGACGCTGCTGGCGGGCGGTGAGCGCCGAGCGGACGAGCCGACGAAGGTGCTGGTCGGCGGCGGGCGGGTCTATCTCGTGACGCCCGGGTCCGGTGTCGTGCACGCCGTGGACGCGCTCACGCTGCGCGACCTCGGCGCCCCCTTCCGCGCCGGCTCGGCGCTCGCGGACGCGGTCGTCGACGACCAGGGTGCCGTGTGGCTCGTGACAACGGGCGGCGACCTGCGCCGCGTGGCGTGGCAGCCGGACGCGCGGCGGTTCGACGTCGGCGCAGCGCAGCGGGTGCACTCGGCCGGGCCCGGCACCCGGCTGCTGCCGCACGCCCGCGGCGTCACGGTGTTCGCTCCCGACAGCGGCTCGCTGCTGCAGGTCGGCGCGGGTCGCGACCTCTCGGTCGCCGTCCCCGACCTCACGGGGGAGGTGCTGCCGGCCGCCACGTCGCCCGGTGACCTCGCTCCCGCCGGGGTCCCCGGCCGGTCCGCGGTCGTCATGCTCTCCGGCCGCCAGGTCCTCGACGTCGCGGTCGGCACGCTGGGGTGCACCCGCCCCGGCAGGCCCGCGGTCTTCACCGGCCTGGTGTACGTGCCGTGCACCGGCGCCGGTCGGGTCGTCGTGCTGCGCCCGGACGGCTCGCGTGCGCGTGCCGACGTGGTGCTGCCCGCCGGGCGGGACCCGCAGCTGCTCGTGGACGACGGGCGGCTGGTCGTCCACACGGAGGACGGCTCGCGCGCCGTGGTCGTCGAGGCCGACGGGCGCACGCGCGTGATCGACACCGGACGCTCGCAGGTCCCGGTGCACGACCCGCGCGACGGTCGCAGGGCCCCGGTCTCGGCGCAGCCGCCGCAGCGGGAGGCCGGCGCGCCCGGCGTCGGCGGCGTGGGTGGTGCGCAGGGCCCGGGCGGTGCGCCGGTCGTGGCCCCTGGCGGCGCGCTGGGCGCGGAGGTCCCCGGCGTCCCGGGGGCCGGTCCGACCCCGGCCGGTGGCGTGGCGCCGACGGCAGGGTCTGCACGCCCCCTCGCCACGGCCGCCGCCACGCCGTCGGCGACCGCGCGCACCGTGCCGGGCCCGACGCACGTCGTCGCGACCCCCGGTGAGCCCGACGAGCACGGCCTCACCGAGGTCGTCGTGCGGTGGCGCGACGCGGCGTCGCGTCCCGACTCCTACGTCGTGCGCTCGTCCGCGCCGAACGTCGCCGCCGTCGAGGTCGACGGGCGCACCACGACCGCGACGGTGCGCGGCGTCGTCTGCGGCACGCTCGCGACGTTCAGCGTGGAGGCCGTCGCCGACGGCGTCGTGTCGGCGCCCGCGTCCTCCCGCATGGTGCGCACCGAGGGCTGCCCGCCCCCGCCGGCCGCCCCGACGGGCGTGAGTGCCGTCGCGGGCGAGGACGGGACGGTGACGGTGTCGTGGACGCCCTCGGGCGACGACGTGGACTCCTACCTCGTCGGGCCGGCGGGCGGGTCCATGACGACCGTGGAGGCGGCCGCGACCTCGGTCGTGCTGCGTGACGTGCCCGCCGGGGAGAGCCTGCGGTTCGCCGTGCGTGCGGCCCGCGGCGGCCTGACCAGCGCAGCGGCGCTGTCCCCGGCGGTCGTCGTCCCGGGCGTCCCGGGCACCGTCGGGCCGCTGACGGTGGAGATCGAGCGACGTCTCGGGGACGAGCTCGGGTTCGTCGTGCGCTGGACGCTGCCCGAGGACAACGGTTCCACCCTCGAGCGGTACGTGGTGACGTGGTCCGGCAGGGGCTTCTCCGGGTCCCACACCCCGCCCGCGGTGTCGGGCTGCTCCGCGCGACTGGGCTGCGCCGCGACCGGCGGCGGGGTGTTCCGCACCGACGTCACGATCGCTGCGGCGTGCACCGGCGGCGCGGCGTGCCTCGACGAGGACCGCATCACCGTCACGGTGACGCCCGAGAACGGTGTCGGCGCCGGGCCGGTCGCGACCACGGAGGTCTGGATCCCGCCCTTCGTCCCGATCATGCAGCCCGTCGAGGGGATCGACCCCGTCGTGCCGGACCCGACCGACCCCGACGTCCGGATGGTCGTGCACCTCCGCTCGCCGGCGCAGATGGCCGAGCACCAGGGCGCGTGCGAGCTCCAGATCCAGGACGTCGACGGCAGCCGGTCGACGGTCCCGTGGTCGTGCCAGTCCGGCGACGTCGTCATCGGTCCGTTCGCGCCCGGCAACATCGTGGTGACCCCGGTCGCGGTCGTGCCCGGTGGTCCGAACATCATCGCGATGAACTACAACGCCGAGGTCCCGCCGCGCTCGACCTGGCGCTACTGCGACTCGACGACCGGCGTGTGCACGGAGCCCGTGAGCCGGGACGGGGACCCGCCGGTCACCGTCCGCACCGTCCCGTGGACGCCCCGGCTGCCGCAGGGCGACGAGCGCCCGCCGCTGGCGGCCGCCGGCGCCGGCCTGCTGCTGGCGGCCGGCGCGCTGCGCGCGTCCCGCCTGCGCCGCTCCGTCGCCGTGACCGGCACCGACGTCCCGACCCCGTACGCCCCCACCGAGGAGACCTCCGCATGAGCCACGACCCCGCGGCGACCGTCGCCGAGTTCCGCGTCCTGCACGGACGTGTGGTCGACGCCGTCGAGCAGGCCGTGCACGGCAAGCGACCCGTGGTGGAGCTCGTGGTCGCGGCGCTCTTCGCCGGTGGCCACGTCCTGCTCGAGGACGTGCCCGGCACGGGCAAGACGACGCTCGCCCGCGCCCTCGCCGCGGCGCTGGGCGGCACGTCACGCCGCATCCAGTTCACGCCCGACCTGCTGCCGGCCGACGTCACGGGCACCTCCGTGCTCGACCCGGCCACCGGCGCCGTGCGGTTCCGGCCCGGCCCGGTGTTCGCGCACGTCCTGCTGGCGGACGAGATCAACCGCGCCGCCGCCAAGACGCAGTCCGCCATGCTCGAGGTCATGGCCGAGGGCACCGTCACGGCGGACGGCGCGACCCATGCCGTGCCGGCGCCGTTCCTCGTGGTCGCGACGCAGAACCCCGTCGACCTCGACGGGACGTACCGCCTGCCCGAGGCGCAGCTCGACCGGTTCCTGCTGCGCGTCAGCCTGGGCTACCCCGACCTGGAGCACGAGGTGGCGGTGCTGCACCCGGGCTCGTCCGCGGGCGACGTCGCCGCCGTGCCCACCGTCACGAGCCCCGCGGACGTCGCGCGGCTGTCCCGCGAGCTGCGTGGCGTGCACGTCGCCGACCCGCTGCTGCGGTACGTGCGCGCGCTCGGCGAGGCCACCCGCACCGACCCGCGCACCCGGCTGGGCGCGAGCACGCGCGCGCTGCGTGCGCTCGTCGGCGCCGGCCAGGTCCAGGCCGCGGCGCAGGGGCGGCACTACGTGGTGCCCAGCGACGTGCAGTCGCTCGCCCACGCCGTGCTCGAGCACCGGCTCATCCTGCGGCGCGAGGCCCTGCTCGAGGGCGTCACTCCCACCGACGTCGTCGCGTCCGCGGTCGAGGCCGTCGACGTGCCGCGGCCCGCGGCCGTCTGAGGCCGGGCGCCGTGTCCCGTCGTCTGCGCCCCACCGGGCGCGGGATCGCGCTCACCGCCGTGGGCGCCCTCGCGCTGGGGCTGGGCCTCGTCGCGCGCTACCCCGGCCTCGTGGCGCTGGGAGCGGCGGCCCTCGGGCTCGTCGTCGTCGCGGTGGTGAGCCTGCTGCTGCCGGTGCCGCTGGACGTCACCCACCGCCTCGTGCCCGGGCGCGTCGCGCGCCTCGGCTCGGCCGCCGCGCACATCGCGCTGCGGAACGCCTCGCCGTGGCTGTCCGTGCGGGTCGCCGGCACCGACAACGTCGGCGGGCGCGACATCGCGATGGCACCGACCCGGCTGGCGCCGCGCGACTCCGGTGTGGTCGAGGTGCCGGTGCCCACGGAGCGCCGTGGCCTGCTGCCGGTCGGGCCGTTCGTGCTCGAGCGCCGGTCCCCGGCGGACCTCGTGCGCTCGCGCGAGCGGCGTGGCGGGTCCTCGACGCTGCAGGTCACGCCCCGGCTCATCGTCGCGTCCGGACCGCCGACGGGCCGCCGCCGCGGCCACTCCGGTGCGCAGGAGCGCGTCGAGCACGGCGGCACCGACCTCGTGGGGCTGCGCGAGTACGTGCCGGGGGACGACCTGCGCCGCGTGCACTGGGCGAGCAGCGCGCGCCACGGCATCCCGATGGTGCGCGAGGACGCCGACCCCGCCGAGCCGCACCTCACCGTGCTGCTCGACGACCGGGCGTCGGCCTACCGGCCGGGGACCGCGGGCGACGGCTTCGAGGAGGCCGTCGACGTCGCCGCGTCCCTGGTGCACGCGTGCGCCTCCGGGGGTGTGCCGGTGCGCTGCGTGACGCTGTCCGGGTCGCTCGACGTCGCCGCACCCGCCGGTGTGCCCGGCAGCGACGAGCCGCTGCGTGCGGCGGCGCACGCGGTCGACCGGCTCACGCTCGTCGCGACGACCGACCGTCCGCTGGCGGGCACGGTCACCGTCCCGTCCGGCGGCGGGCCGGGGCCGGACGTGCTCGCGGTCGTCACGGGGGCGGCCGCACCCGTGCCGCCGCTGCTGCTCGCGGCGCGGGGTGCGGACACGGTCGCGCTGCTCGTGGTCGACCCGGCGCCGCTGCGGTCGCTGGGTGCGGCCGACGCCGCGACCGTCGTGCGCGGACCGCGCGCCGAGGACCTGCTGCGCGGCTGGGACCTGGCGGTGGCGCCGTGACGCCCGCACCGGGCGCCCAGGGCGCCGACCGCGGCCCCGGCGCGGCCGTCACGCTCTGGGCCGTCGCGCTGCTCGCGCTGGCGTGCGTCCCCGTCGCGGCCGCGTTCACGTCGCCGGTCGTGCTGCTCCCGCTCGTCGGGGTCGTCGGCCTCGCGTTCGCCGTCGTGGCGCTCGCGCGGCGGCTCGCGGTCCCGCCGTGGGCCACCGGCGCCGCCGGTGTGACGCTCGTGCTCGCGTCCGCGACGTCCCTCGCGCGCCTCGGCGCCGACGCCGCACCCGTGGCCGACGCCGACCTCGACGGTGCCGGCTGGCGGAGCACCGGGGCAGCCCAGCTCCTCGGGCCGCTCGCCGACGCGGTCGCACGGCTCCTCACAGCGCCGCGGCCCGCCGCCCCCGCGCTCGCACCGCCGGTCGTCGCGCTCGTCGCACTCGTCGCCCTCACGGTGGCGCTCGCGCTCGGTCGCCGCTCGGCGGCCCGGGTCGCACCGCTCACGGGCGCGGTCGTCGTGTACGGCGTCGCGCTGCTGCTCACCGCGGGCGCCGCCGACCGCGGCGCGGTGGGGGCGGGGCTCGTCGCGCTCGCCGCCGCCGGCTGGATGCTGCTGGACGGCGAGGCGCTGGCACGCGACGGTGCGCGGCCCCGGCTGGGGCGTGCGCCGCGCCGGGCCCGCACCCGGTGGCGCAGCAGCGGCGTCGCGGGGCTGCTGGTCGTCGCGCTCGTCAGCGCCGGGGGTGCTGCGGCCGCCGCGGCCGTCACCGGGGACGCCTTCGAGCCGCGTGACCACGTCGCACCGCCGCGTGTGCCGGCCGCCGTCGTGCACCCGCTCGCGGAGCTCTCGCGCTGGCAGTCCGACGCCGACGCCACCGTGCTGCGCGTGCGCGGCACGCACCCCGGCTACCTCACGTGGGTCACGCTGCCCGACCACGACGGCGCCGGCTGGCATGCCGACCTCGCCCTGCGCCCGCTCGGGACGGTCGTCGAGCCCTCGCTCCCGCCGGGCGCTGCGCGCGGTGACGTGGACGTCGAGGTGCAGCTCGTGGAGATCGCCGGGCCGTCGGGCTCCCCGGGCTCGTGGCTGCCGGCGACCGCCGAGGTCGTGGCCTCGGACGCGCCCGGCGTCCTGGCCGACGTGGACGCGGGTGTCCTGGCAGTCCCGCCGACGCCCGAGGGGCGGCTGCCGGAGGGGCTCGTCTACCGCGTGCGCGGGCACGTCGACGTGCCCGACCCCGCGCTCGCCGTGCGCGCCGGCGTGCCCGGCGGCGAGGAGGTCGAACGGTACCTGCGGCTCGAGCGGTTCCCCGCGGACCTGCGTGCCTACGCGCAGGACGTCGTCGCGGACGCGTCCTCGCGCCTCGACCAGGCGGAGCGCCTGGCTGCGACGGTGCGCGCGGACCGCGAGCTGGCGGCCGACGCCGTGAGCGGCACGTCCTACGCGCGCCTGCGCGAGTTCCTCTTCGCGGAGCGGGAGGCCGGGGGGCAGGTCGGTACCAGCGAGCAGTTCGCCGGTGCGTTCGCCGTGCTCGCGCGCGCCGTGGGGTTGCCGTCGCGTGTGGTCATGGGCTTCGTGGTGCCCGGTGGCGCCGCGACGGACGACGAGACGCTGCGCGACGTGCACGGGTCCGACGTGCGTGCCTGGGCCGAGGTGTACCTCGCCGGGACGGGGTGGGTGAGGTTCGACCCGGCGCCGGACGCCGTGACGACGTCGGCCGTCGACCAGGTGCCGCCCGAGCAGCAGGAGCAGACCGCCACCCAGGACGACCCGCCGCCGGTGCCGGAGGACGAGCAGCCGCAGGAACCCGCGACGCCGCTGCCCGGAGGGCAGGACCGGCGGGTGGATCCCGCCGTCGTGATCGTGGCTGCCGCGGCGACGCTCCTGCTGGCCGCGCTCGGGGCGTGGCTCGCCGTGCTGGGTGCGCGCCTCCTGCGCCGTGGCCGGCTGCGCCGTGCCGGTGCCGTCGGGGCGTGGCAGCACGCCGCCGACGCGCTGCTGCTGCGCGCGGGTGCGCCGGCGCCGGGCGAGACAGCCGACGACCTCGCGCGGCGCATGACCGAGCTGTGCGGCGTGCCCGCCCACGGGTTGGCCACCGCCGCGCAGGCCGTCGCGTTCGGGGCCTCACCCGTGCCGGCGCCGGGCGCGTGGCGCACGGCGGTGCAGGTGCAGCGCCGGCTGCGGGCGGGTGCGCCTCTCGGCCGGCGGCTCACCTGGTGGGCGGACCCCGCGCCGCTGCGACGGCGTGCGGGCACGGGCGGGCGAGGCGCAGGGCACCGACCGGGGCCGTCACGGCGGTGACGACGCGCCGGCCGGTGCGGGGGTCACCCCGCGCCGGCGGCGACCCGGTCCGTCACGCACTCCCGCGGCGACATCCCCTTGTGGTCCGCGTCCGCGAGGTCGATGGCCAGGACGGTCAGGCAGACCGTGGGGGCGTTCGGGTCCACACCCTCGATGGTGACCTCGTTGATGCCCGCGTCGACGACCTTGAGGGCCACCCCCAGCTCACCCGCCTCGTTCACCTGGTCCGGATCGACGACCACGAAGGTCACGTCGCCGTTCGTCGGGTCGCTCCAGCTCAGCGTGAGGCTCGTCCCGCCGTCGACGAGCGCCAGGTCCTGCGGGGCGATCGTGTCGTCCAGGACCGGGGCCTGCAGCGGACCGTCGGCGGTCGGCAGCGGACCCTCGTGCACGGGGACGTCGACGGCGCCGGCCGTCGGGGTCGGCAGGGCCGCGACGAGCGCGGCGCGGCGCTGCGCGTTCGCCCACACGGTGACGCCCACGCCGACGGCGCTGCCGAGCAGGATCGCACCGCCCATGAACGCGGCCACGGGCACCCAGGCGGGGCGCCGGCGGCGCGGCGAGCCCGCAGTGGTGCGCGGACTCGCCGCGGTCGGCACCGCCTGCTCCGGGTGGACGCCCGTGTCCTCGTCGTCGGTGGTCGGGGGCGGCGCCGCGCCGCTCGCGCTGAGCAGCGACAGCGCGGACGGCGCGAGCGACCGGTCGTCCTCCGGCTGGACGGGCGGCAGCGTGAGCGGAGGGAGCGCGGGAGGTGCCGACGACACGGGCGCGGGCGCCGGCGTCGCAGCGACCGGGTCACCCGTCGCACCGGCGGGCGCGTACGAGCGCGCGGGCGGGCCCGCCGCCCAGGTGGGCGGTGGGACCGCTCTCGTGCCCCGGACGGGGGTGGCGGTGTGCGGGTCCGCAGCCGCGCCGGGGGACCACGAACGCGTCTCCGTGGGCAGTGCGAGCAGCGCGGCATGCACCTCCTCGGCCGTGGCGAACCGGCCCTCGCGGTCGTGCGCGAGACAGCGCTCGACGAGTGCGCGCAGGCGGTCCGGGACGTCGGCACGCGCCAGCTCACGGCGCTGCCCGGTCCGCACGCGGCGCAGGTAGCCCAGAGCGGTGTCGTCGGCCGGGTCGGGTGCGGCGAAGGGCGCGCGGCCGTCGAGCAGCGTGGACATCGTGGAACCGAGCGACCAGACGTCGTCGGTCGGGTCGGGATCCAGGCCGTCGAGCACCTGGGGTGACGCGTGCCGGTAGCTGAAGCGCTCGAGCGAGGCGGTGTGCCCGGCGTCGGCCATGCGCGCGATGCCGAAGTCCGTGAGCACGTACGACGTGGGCAGCACCAGCACGTTCTGCGGTTTCACGTCGCGGTGCAGCACCCCGTGGCGGTGCGCGAACCGCAGCGCGTCCGCGACCGCGGTACCCGCGGCCACGACCTCGGCGACCGGCAGGGGACCGTGGCTGCGCAGCCGGTCGTGCAGCGAGCCCAGGTCGTAGAAGTCCATGACGAGGCACGGGTGGCCCTGCCTCGTGGTCGCGGTGTCGAGCACGGTGACGATGTGCGGGTGCTGGCGTCCCAGGCGCACGGTGATCTCGAGCTCCCGCGCGAACCGGGCGATCGTCGCGGGGTCGGTCTCGAGCAGCACCTTGATCGCGACGTCCCGGTGCAGCGCGGCCTGGTGCGCCCGGTAGACGACGGAGTCCCCGCCGCGCGCGACCTCGCGCACGTCGGTGAGGCCGGGCAGGCCGAGGTCCACCTCGGTCCGCGTGCTGCGCGCGGGCGCGGGTGCCCACAGCTGGTCGTCGTCCATCGCTCCTCGGTCCGCCTCGTCCGGACGCGTCCAACGTCCGGCCCCGAGACTAGCGGCGGGTGTCCAGCGTGCCGTCGCCCGTCCCGGTGAGGCCCTGCCAGGCGTCCTGAGCGCGGATCGCGACCTCCTCGGCTGCGGTCACGACCAGGGCGCCGGGGGTCGCGACCATGCCCCACGCGCCGGCCACGTCGAACGACGCGTCCATGCGCTGCGTGAACCGCTCCCCGAACGCCGTGCCCGCCATGCCCCGGTTGACGGCCTCACCGATGTCGGTGCCGATGTCCCACGACGCGTTGAGCGCGGCCGCGGGCACGGTCAGGGCGGGCGACAGGCTCGCGCCGTTGAGCACCGCGGTCACACCGTTGTCGACGGTCCCGTACAGGTTTCCCGAGCGGTGGGCCGTGACGGCCTTCGCGGCGCTGTCCGCGGTGGACACCACGGTGGCGGCGGTGAACGCCCCACCGAGCGCGGGGCCGATGTGCGCTCCCGTCATGATGTTCGTCGCCTGGTTGAGCGTGCGGGTGGACGACATGACGTTGTCCCACCGCAGGTCGGCCGCGACCATGGCGGCGGAGATCGCGACCTTCTGGCCGTCGCCGACGGCGCTCGCGACCGTCGCCAGCGCGCCCCAGCCCGCGGCGACCTTCTCCTTGAGCTGCGCCCACGTGCCGCCCCCGGGCGGAGCTGCCGGGGTTGCCGCGGTCGCGCCCGTGGCGGCGCTCGCGGTCTCCTGCCGCTCGGCCTCCTCGAGCAGGTGCAGCGCCGCGCCGTTGAGCGCCTCCGCGACGCGCAGGAGCGCCGGCGCGTGCTGCGTGCGCCACTCGTCCCGTCGTCGCGCGGCGTCCTGGCCGCGCCACGCCAGGGCGTCGAGCGCGGCGGTGATCCGCCGCACGCACGTGACGATCGCCTCGGTCGCCCCGTGCAGGGACACCGCCTGCTGCCGCAGTGCGGCGACGTCGGCGCCGTGGAACGCGTCGGACATGGGTCTCCCTCGGGTCGGTGGTCGGTCCCGAGCGTCGCGCGGGCCGTGCCCCGGAGTCGAGCGTGGCGGGGGTGGAAGGTTCCGTCGTCCGGGCGTGCGCCGGCGTGCACCGGCCGGGGCGGCGTGCGACGGTCGAGTCGTCCCCGAGCCGAGGAGCCTGTGATGACGTTCACGCCGGACGACGCCCCCTGGTGGACCGGTGCCGTGGTGTACCAGGTCTACCCACGGTCCTTCCAGGACTCCGACGGCGACGGCGTCGGCGACCTGCGCGGCGTCCTGCAGCGCGTGGACCACCTCGTCGAGCTCGGCGTCGACGTCGTGTGGTTCTCGCCGATCTACCGCAGCCCGCAGGACGACAACGGGTACGACATCAGCGACTACCAGGACGTCGACCCGCTGTTCGGCACGCTGGAGGACCTCGACGAGGTGGTCGCGGCGCTGCACGCGCGCAGCATCAAGGTCGTCATGGACCTCGTCGTCAACCACACCAGCGACGAGCACCCGTGGTTCGTCGAGTCGCGCTCGTCCGTCGACTCCCCGAAGCGCGACTGGTACTGGTGGCGGGCGGCCCGTCCCGGGCTGGAGCCGGGGACCCCGGGCGCCGAGCCGACCAACTGGGCGTCGTTCTTCTCCGGTCCGACGTGGGAGTACGACGAGGCGAGCGGGGAGTACTACCTGCACCTGTTCAGCCGCAGGCAGCCGGACCTCAACTGGGAGAACCCCGACGTCCGCCAGGCGGTCTACGCGATGATGCGGTGGTGGCTCGACCGTGGCGTCGACGGCTTCCGCATGGACGTCATCAACCTGATCTCCAAGGTCGTGGGGCCCGACGGTGCGCTCTCCGACGGCCCGGTGACCGCCGGCACACTGGGCGACGGCTCGGCGCAGTACATCCACGGCCCGCGCCTGCACGAGTACCTGCAGGAGATGCACCGCGAGGTCTTCGACGGCCGGCGCGACGGGCTGCTGCTCGTGGGCGAGACGCCCGGTGCGACCGTCGAGGACGGCGTGCTGTTCACCGACCCGGCCCGCCGCGAGCTCGACATGGTGTTCACGTTCGAGCACGTCGGCCTCGACCACGGCCCGGGCGGCAAGTACGACCCGAAGCCCCTGGACCTGCGGGACCTCAAGGCCGTCATGGCGCGCTGGCAGGCGGGGCTCGCGGACGTGGGGTGGAACGCCCTCTACTGGGACAACCACGACCAGCCGCGGATCGTGTCGCGGTTCGGCGACGACGGCGAGCACCGGACCGCGTCCGCCACGATGCTCGCGACGGTCCTGCACCTGCACCGCGGCACGCCGTACGTCTACCAGGGCGAGGAGCTCGGGATGACGAACGCCCACTTCACGTCGTTCGACGACTACCGCGACATCGAGGCGCTGCGGTACGCCGCGCAGGCGCGCGCGCTGGGGCACGTGAGCGACGAGCAGGTCCTCGCGGGGCTCGCGGCGATGTCCCGCGACAACGCGCGCACTCCCGTGCAGTGGGACGCCTCGCCGCACGCGGGGTTCACGACGGGTGAGCCGTGGCTGCCGGTGAACCCGAACCACCGGTCGGTCAACGCCGCGGCCGAGCGCGCCGACCGGGCGTCGGTGTTCCACCACTACCGCCGCCTCATCGCGATGCGGCACGCGGACCCGGTCGTGCGGCTCGGCGACTTCCGGATGCTGCTGCCGGACCACCCGCACGTCTACGCGTTCACCCGCTCGCTCGACGGGGACGTGCTGCTGGTGCTCGGGAACTTCGGCGTCGAGCCCCAGGAGGTGGAGGTCGACGACGCCTGGGACGGCGCGGTCGTGGTGCTCGGCAACCTCGCCGAGCACGCGGTGCCGGCCGCCGGTCGCGTCCGGCTCGCGGGATGGGAGGCCGTGGTCCTGCGCCGCGCGGCAGGCTGAGCACATGGGGAAGGTCCACGAGCACATCGACGACCGGATGCGCGCCTGGCTGTCGGCGCAGCACGTGTTCTTCGTCGCGACCGCGCCGAGCGGCCCGGACGGGCGCGTGAACGTCTCGCCCAAGGGTGTCGGCGGGACGTTCGCGGTGCTCGACGAGCGGACCGTGGCGTACGTCGACCTCACGGCGTCGGGGTCCGAGACGATCGCCCACCTGCGCGAGAACGGACGGATCACGCTGATGTTCTGCGCGTTCGACGGACCGCCGGACATCGTCCGCCTGCACGGGCGGGGCCGGTTCGTCACGCTGTACGACGACGACTTCGACGAGCTGCTCGCGCGGTTCGACGGCGGGCTCGACGAGTCGCAGGGTGCGCGGGCCGTCGTCGTGGTCGATGTCGAGCGGGTCTCCGACTCGTGCGGGTACGGCGTGCCCCTCATGGACTACCGCGGCGAGCGGGACCTGCTGCCGCAGTTCATGGCGCGCAAGGGCGTCGACGGGCGCGCGGCGTACCGGCGGCAGAAGAACCGGACGAGCATCGACGGGCTGCCGGGGTTCGACATGGACCCGGTGCCGGGCGGCGGCGCCGCGGGCTGACGGCCCCACGTCCGCGGTCCGCGACGGTGCGGCGAACGGGTGAACCGCCGGCGCACGCCTGTCGGGCGTCGGGCGGGGTGCCGTAGCCCTGGGGATGACCGAACCTGCCCGCCCCGCAGCGGGCGACCCGGCCGTCGAGGTCCGCGGGCTGCGCAAGACGTACCGCACGACGTCGTTGCGGCAGGTCGTCGCGGTCGACCGGCTCGACCTCACGGTGCCGTCGGGCGGGGTGCACGGGTTCCTCGGCCCCAACGGCTCGGGCAAGACCACGACGATCCGCATGCTCCTGGGGCTCGTGCGGCCGGACAGCGGGTCCGTGCGGCTGCTGGGGGCTCGCGTGCCCGACGGGCTGCCGGCCGTCGTCGGCCGCGTGGGGGCCGTCGTCGAGGGGCCGAGGTTCAGCCCCGACTTCTCGGGACGCCGCAATCTGCGGCTGCTCGCCGCCGCCATCGACGTCCCCGGCACGAGGGTCGAGGCGGCACTGGAACGGGTCGGCCTGCGCGAGCGCGGGCAGGACCAGTTCCGTCGGTACTCGCTCGGCATGAAGCAGCGGCTCGCGATCGCGGCCACGCTGCTGAAGGACCCCGCGCTGCTGATCCTCGACGAGCCGACGAACGGGCTGGACCCGCAGGGCATCCGCGACGTGCGC
The DNA here is from genome assembly GCF_000092865.1 of Cellulomonas flavigena DSM 20109. Classification (GTDB taxonomy): domain Bacteria; phylum Actinomycetota; class Actinomycetes; order Actinomycetales; family Cellulomonadaceae; genus Cellulomonas; species Cellulomonas flavigena. The sequence goes on from NC_014151.1 coordinate 1,303,237, forward strand.
GCCACGATGCGGGCGCTGGCGGACGAGGGGCGCACCGTCCTGGTCTCCAGCCACCTGCTCGCCGAGGTCGAGCACGTCGCCGACACCGTCTCGGTCGTCGCGCGGGGGCGTCTCGTGGCCGAGGGGCGCGTCGGCGACCTGCTCGGTGGGGACGCCGCGCAGACGGTGCGGGTGGGGGTGGCCGATCCCGTCCGGGGGGCCCAGCTGCTCGTCGCGCACGGCTGGAGCGTCCGCGACGACGGGGCCGTGCTGCTCGTCTCGGGCGCACCGGGCGCGGCGGCGGTCACGGAGGTCCTCGCGCGCGGCGACGTCTTCCCGCACGAGGTCGGGGTCGTGCGCCGTGACCTGGAGTCCGTGTTCCTCGAGCTCACCGGCTCCGGTGCGCGCGCCGGTCGTGCGCCGGAGGTCGCGGCATGACCGCGCTGCTGCGAGCCGAGCTCGCGCGTGCCCGCGCGCGTCCGCTCGTGCTCGGGATGCTCCTGCTGGTCCTGCTCGGTGGGCTCGGCCTGGTGCTCACCGGGTGGTGGAGCACCCGCCCGCCGTCGCCGGCGCAGGTGGAGGCCGCTCGGGTGGCGCTGGCCGAGCAGGAGCAGGTCGTCGCGCTGTGCCTCGAGGCCCAGGCGCAGGCGCGCGCCGCGGGAGGGCCGGACGCCGAGCACGGCTGCAGCGACGTCGTGCCGTCCCTCGAGCGGTTCCTGCCGCAACGCCCGACCCTGGCGGCGGTCCTCACGGGACGGCTGCCGACCTTCGGGACGCTGGCGGTCCTGGCGATGGCCATGACCGCCGCGGGACTGGTCACGTCCGAGTTCCGGTCCGGGGCGATCGCCACGTGGCTGACCTTCGCGCCGCGCCGCGGGCAGGTGTTCCTGACCAAGCTCGCGGCGTCGTCGGTCGCCGCGCTCGTGGTCGCGCTCGTGCCCGCGGTGCTGACGCTCGCGGGCCTGGTGGCCGTGTGCGCGCTGAACGGCGTCGCATGGGGAGTGGACGGTGCGTGGGCGGTCCGGTTCCTGACCTCCGCGGTGCGGTGGCTCGTGGTCGGGCTCGCGGTGGCGGCGGCGGTGCACGGTCTCGCGTTCGCCGTCCGGCACGCCGCCGCGGTCACCGCAGTGGCCGTCTGGTGGGTCGCCACGGTGGAGTCCGCGTTGCCGCTGGTGCTGCCCGAGGCGGGCTGGCTGCGCACGTCCACGAACATCGCCGCCTTCGTCGAGGGCAGGGCGTGGTACTGGGTGCCGGTGTGCGTCACGGACCCGACCGTCCCGTCCGGTGAGACGTGCGAGCTCGCGTCCCACGCGGTCGGCGCGGGTCAGGGCGCGCTGGTGGGCGGTGTGCTCGTGGTGCTGATGGTCGTCGTCGGGTGGCTGTCGTTCCGGTTCCGCGACGTCACCTGACGCGTCGGCCGTTCACCTGGCCAGGCGCTCCACCACCGCACCGAAGAGCCCGGGGGCGCGTCGCGCCACGGGGACCAGCGCTGCGCGCAGCGGGGACCCCGCCCACGTGACCAGCCCCGAGGTGAGCACGCGGTAGTCACGCGTCGCCGCCCACCACGCGCGCTCGTACGCCGCGGGGTCGTCGAGCGTCGCGACGGCGGCGCGCGCCTGCGCGAACCCGACGCGCAGCCCCTCACCGGTGAGCGCGTCGACGTAGCCCGACGCGTCGCCGACGAGCCGGACGGGCCCGGCCGTGCGGCGCCGGCTGCGCTGCCGCAGCGGGCCCGCACCGCGCGCGGGACCGGTGGGCACACCGTCGAGGCGTGCCGCGAGCTCGGGAAGGGTCGCGAGCGTGGACGCGAGGTCCGTGCCGCGCGGTCCCAGGAGTGCCACGCCGACGAGGTCGGCGGCGACGGGGGTCACGTACGCCTCGGCGACCGGTGACCAGTGCACCTCGACGAGGTCCGACCACGGCGCCGTGCGGTAGTGGCGGCGCAGCCCGTAGCGGCGGCGGTCGGTGCCGGGCGGACGGCGGCGCGCAGGGGCCTCGAGCCCGACGAGGCGTCGCACGGTGGAGTGCAGCCCGTCGCACGCGAGCAGGTGGCGCGCGGAGACGCCCGCCGCCACGACGCCGGCGGGGCGGACCTGCACGTCGTCGACACGGGCGTGCGTCGTGACCGCTCCCAGGTCCGCCGCGCGCTCGCGCAGCGCGTCGTGCAGCACCGTGCGTCGCACGCCGCGGCCCGCCTCGCCGCGGAACCGGTGGTCGACGTGGCCCGCGCGGGAGCGATAGCTGATGCCCGCCAGCGCGCGCCCGGCCGGGTCGACGTCCCACGCCCGCAGCAGGCGCAGGGCTCCGGGCATGAGCCCCTCGCCGCACGCCTTGTCGACGGCGCCTGCGCGCGGTTCCACCACCACGACGTCCAGGCCGCGCAGCCGGGCCTCGATCGCCGCGGCGAGCCCGACGGGGCCGCCACCCACGACGAGGACGTCGGTGTCCACCGTGCTATGCCGCGACGGTGGCGAGCGCGCGCTCCTCCGCCGGGATCCGGAAGCGCAGCAGCAGCACCGCGTTGAGCACCGTGAACGCGAGGGCCGTTACCCAGGCCGTGTGCACCAGGGGCAGCGCGATCCCCTCGAGGACGACCGCCACGTAGTTCGGGTGGCGCAACCACCGGTACGGGCCGCCGCCGACCAGCGGCAGGTCCGGCACCACGATGACCCGCGTGTTCCAGCGCGGCCCCAGCGTGCCGATGCACCACCAGCGCAGCGCCTGGCTCGCGACGACGAGCGCGAGCGCGGGCCACCCGAGCCACGGCAGGAAGGGCCGGTCCGCCACGACGACCTCGACCACGCACGCCACGAGCAGCGCCGTGTGCAGCGCGACCATCGCGGGAAAGTGCCCGCGCCCGGTCTCGACGCCGCCGCGCGCGAACGACCAGCGCGCGTTGCGCGCCGACACCACGAGCTCGGCCAGGCGCTCGACGGCGGTCAGTGCGACCACCGTCAGGTAGAGAGGGAGCACGTCGTCAACCTTCCGTCGCGGACCAGCGCAGCAGGACGACCTCGGCGCTCACGCCGGGGCCGAAGGCGAGCAGCACCCCGGGCGACCCGCCGGGCGCCCCGGAGCGCAGGGTGCGGTCGAGCACGTCGAGCACCGACGCCGACGAGAGGTTGCCCACGGCGGCGAGCGAGGCCCGGCTCGCGGCGAGCGCGTCGTCGGGCAGGCCGAGCGAGTCGGAGACGGCGTCGAGGATTCTCGGCCCGCCGGCGTGCACGACCCACCGCGTGACGTCCCCCACCTTGAGGCCGTGCGCCGCGAGCAGGCCCTCGACGTCGGCCGCGAGCTCGGCGCGGATGACGTCCGGCAGCCCGGCGGAGAGCACGATCCGGAACCCCGTCGCGCCGACCTGCCACCCCAGGTCGCCCTCGGTGCCGGGGTACAGCCGGCTGCGGGCGGCCACGACCTCGGGGCCCTGCGCCCGTGCCGCCGCGGGGTGCGCGTCGCCGACGAGCACGGCCGCGGCCGCGCCGTCGCCGAACAGCCCGCTGGCCACGAGCGACGCGGGGTCGGTGTCGCCGTGCTGCAGCGTCAGCGAGCACAGCTCGAGGCACACGAGCAGCGCCGTGTCGTGCGGGTGGCCGACGAGGTGGTCGTGCACCCGCGCCAGTCCCGCGGCCCCACCGCCGCAGCCCCAGCCGAAGGACGGCGTCCGGCGCACGTCGCTGCGCATGCCCAGACGGCGCACCAGCGATGCGTCGACCGAGGGGGCGCCGATGCCGGTGACGCTCGTGAACAGCACGAGGTCGACGTCCTCGGCCGTGACACCCGCGTGCGCGAGGGCGTCGGCCGCCGCCTGCGCGGCGAGGTCCGTGCCGATACGCAGGTACAGGTCGTTCGCGTGACCGAAGTCGCGCACACCGGCGTAGTCCTGCGGTGCCAGTGCGAGGTGCCGCGTCCGTACGCCGCTGCCGGCGTGCAGGCGGCGCAGCAGCCGTGTCGCGCCCGCGTCGTCCCCCGCCACGAGCGGCACCACCACGTCGCTGATGCGGCCCTGCTCACGCGGCGGCCCCGGCAGGGCGGAGGCGACCGCGAGCAGGTGCGACATGTCGCGATCGTGCCACGGTGCCCGTCCCGCGGCGCGGGGAGCAGGCCCGGCGGCTACGGTCGCACCGTGACCGACGCCTCCCGACCCGTGCGGGCGCGGCCTCGCCCGGCCGAGCGCGTCGTCGCGCTGCTCGCCGCGTGCCACCCGGGCCCGACGGTCGTCGTCACGACGCTGTGCACGGCGCTCGCCGCGGCGGTCGGTGCGCCCGCGGGGACGGTCGCGCTCGTGCTCGCCGTCGTCCTCGCCGGCCAGCTCTCGATCGGGTGGTCGAACGACTGGGTCGACGCGGCACGCGACCGCGCGGTGGGGCGGCGTGACAAGCCGGTCGTCACGGGTGCCGTGAGCCCGGCGCTGCTGCGCGCGGCGGCGTTCGCCGCGCTCGCGCTCGCGGTGTGCCTGTCGCTGCTCGCCGGGCCGGCGGCCGCCGCGGCCCACGCCGCCGTCGTGGCCATGGGGTGGGCGTACAACGTGGGGCTGAAGTCGACGGTCGCGTCGGGCGTGCCGTACGCCGTCGCGTTCGGTGCGCTGCCGGCGTTCGTCGTGCTGGCCCGCCCGGGCGACGGCCTGCCCGCGGGCTGGCTGGTCGCGGTCGGTGCGCTGCTCGGCGTCGGCGCCCACCTCGTCAACGTGCTGCCGGACCTCGAGGACGACGCCGGGACGGGCGTGCGCGGGCTGCCGCACCGGCTGGGCCGCCGGGCGACGGCGGTGCTGGCGCCGGGGGTGCTGGCGGCGGCCGTCGTGGTCGCGGTCCTCGGGCCTCCCGGGCCGCCGCGGGTGGTGCCGGCCGCGCTCGGGGTCGGTGCCGTGGCGGTCGCGGTCACCGCGGGCGTCGTGGGCGCCGCGCGCCCGGCGAGCCGGGCCCCGTTCACGCTCGCGATGCTCGTCGCGGGCCTGTGCGTGCTCGTGCTCGTCGTGACCGGTGCGGACGGCGCGCTGACGTGAGGCGCGGCGGGGTCCGGCGCGACCACCGCCCCGGACGACGCCCGGCGTCCCGTGCCTCAGTCGTCCTGCAGGTCCACGACGACGCGCGCCGGGTCGCCGAGGACCGTGACGCGGAACTCACGGGGCCCGTCGTCCACACCGACGAACGACTGCGTCATCCCCTCGAACGTCAGCGGACGCACCACGTGCTCGACGTCGCCGTCGGCGGGGCGCAGGTCCTGGGAGTGCTCCTGGGGCCCGGACTCCGTCGGGTACGTCGTGCCGACGAGCCACACCTGGAGGATCGCGTCGCCGTCGACCTGGCGGACCTCGCCGCTCGGGTCCTCGACGGCCTGCTCGACGTACCCCACGCGGTACCCCGGGACGCCCTGGCCACCCTCGAGCTGGTAGACGACCCGGTCGTACCCGTCGTGCTCGCCGGTACGCACCTCGGTGACGACGTACCCCGACGCGTCCCCGTCGGACGCGAGCTCCGTGCCGGGGGCGCTGAACGCGCCGAGGTCGGTCTCGGGCTCCGGCGCGGGCGCCGGAGCCCGAGAGGGCGTCGGCTCGGGGGTCGGGGGCGGGGTGGGGCTCGCGGTCGCCGGTGCGGTCGACGTGGGGCCGGGTGTCGTCGCCGGGTCGTCGGCGGCGCCGCACGCCGTGAGGGTCGTGGCCAGCAGCGCGACGGCGCCCGCGGTCGCGGCACGGCGTGCGGGTGTGACGGTCATGGGTGCCTCCTCGGCTCGTCCTCCACCGTAGGGCGCGCCGACAGGAGCGTCCCGCGGCGCACCGCGACGGCACGAGAAGTCCGATGGGTGGACACGTCAACCACGATGCGAGACGAGAGGGGTGGAACGTGACATCCGCCGACCGCAGGCGTATGGTCACCAGCGTGCAGACGATCCTCGTAGTACTTCCTGAGCGCGCCGGCTGACGCCACCGCCCCAGGTCGCTCGTCGCGCGCGCTCGCCCCTCGTCCAGCCCGGTGCCCGGGTCGAGGGGCTTTTTCGTGCCCGGCGTCCGTCCGGCGCGGCCCCCTCGCACCGGACGACCACCACCCGCACTCGACCCGCAGGAGACGCAGATGGTCCAGGGTCCCCATCCCGCACCCCCCCGCTCGGTCGTGCGCCCCGTGCGCGCGGCGGCGGACGTGCCGAGCCCCGTCGACGAGGCCGCCGACGCGCAGCGCCGCGTCGGGCCCGAGAAGGTCACCGGGGCGCAGTCGATCGTCCGCTCGCTGGAGGAGGCGGGCGTCGAGGTCGTGTTCGGGATCCCGGGCGGCGCGATCCTGCCGACGTACGACCCGCTCATGGACTCGAAGAGCGTGCGCCACATCCTCGTGCGCCACGAGCAGGGCGGCGGGCACGCCGCCGCGGGCTACGCGTACTCCTCGGGCAAGGTCGGCGTCACCATGGCGACGTCCGGCCCGGGCGCGACCAACCTCGTCACCGCGATCGCCGACGCCAACATGGACTCGGTGCCGATGGTCGCGATCACGGGCCAGGTCGGTGCCCCGATGATCGGCACCGACGCGTTCCAGGAGGCCGACATCGTCGGCATCACGCTGCCGATCACCAAGCACAACTACCTCGTGACGGACGCGGACGACATCCCGCGGACGATCGCGGAGGCGTTCCACATCGCGCGCTCCGGTCGTCCCGGGCCGGTGCTCGTCGACATCGCGAAGTCCGCGATGCAGGCGCAGACCACGTTCTCGTGGCCGCAGGAGATCGCGCTGCCCGGCTACCACCCGGTGACCAAGCCGCACGCCAAGCAGATCCGCGAGGCCGCCCGGCTCCTGGCCACGTCACGCCGGCCCGTGCTGTACGTCGGTGGCGGCATCGTCCGCTCCCGCGCCTCGGAGCTGCTGCGCCGGCTCACCGACCTGTCCGGAGCGCCCGTCGTCACCACGCTCATGGCCCGCGGCGCGCTGCCCGACTCGCACCCGCAGAACCTGGGCATGCCCGGCATGCACGGCACGGTCGCGGCCGTCGCCGCGCTGCAGAAGGCCGACCTCGTCGTCGCCCTCGGCGCGCGGTTCGACGACCGCGTGACGGGCAAGCTGTCGTCGTTCGCACCGAACGCCACGGTCGTGCACGCCGACATCGACCCGGCCGAGATCGGCAAGAACAAGCGCGCCGACGTGCCGATCGTCGGCGACCTGCGCGAGGTCATCGCCGACCTGCTGCCCGAGCTCGAGCGCGAGCACGGCCAGCACGGGCGCCCCGACCTCGAGGCGTGGTGGCAGCAGCTCGACGCGTGGCGCGAGACGTTCCCGCTGGGCTACGACGAGCCGACGGACGGGCACCTGGCCCCGCAGCACGTGATCTCGCGGATCGGGGAGATCTCCGGCCCGGACGCGATCTACGTCGCGGGCGTCGGTCAGCACCAGATGTGGGCCGCGCAGTTCATCCGGTACGAGCGCCCCGACTCCTGGGTCAACTCCGGCGGTCTGGGCACCATGGGCTTCTCGGTGCCCGCCGCGATGGGCGCGAAGGTGGGCGACCCGAGCCGCACGGTCTGGTCGATCGACGGCGACGGCTGCTTCCAGATGACCAACCAGGAGCTCGCCACCTGCACGATCAACGAGATCCCCATCAAGGTCGCGGTGGTCAACAACAGCTCGCTCGGCATGGTCCGGCAGTGGCAGACCCTGTTCTACGAGTCGCGCTACTCCAACACCGACCTGCACACGGGGCACGGCACCGCGCGCGTGCCCGACTTCGTCAAGCTGGCCGACGCGTACGGCGCGGTGGGCCTGCGGTGCGAGACCAAGGCCGACGTCGACGCGACGATCAAGCGCGCGCTGGAGATCGACGACCGTCCCGTCGTCGTCGACTTCACGGTGTCGCGCGACGCCATGGTGTGGCCGATGGTCGCCGCCGGTGTGAGCAACGACGACATCCAGTACGCGCGCGGCATCAGCCCCGCGTGGGACCGCGAGGACTGAGAGGAAGAGGAGCGATGACCCGCCACACCCTGTCCGTCCTCGTCGAGAACAAGCCCGGCGTGCTCACACGCGTCGCGGGCCTGTTCGCCCGGCGTGCGTTCAACATCCACTCCCTCGCGGTCGGCCCGACCGAGCACGAGGAGATCAGCCGCATCACGGTCGTCGTCGACGTCGACGCGCTCCCGCTGGAGCAGGTGACGAAGCAGCTCAACAAGCTGGTCAACGTCATCAAGATCGTCGAGCTCGAGGACGCCGCGTCCGTCCAGCGCGAGCTGCTGCTCGTCAAGGTCAAGGCCGACGTCGCGCAGCGCACGCACGTGCTCGAGGTCGTCCAGCTCTTCCGCGCGCACGTCGTCGACGTCGTGCCGGACACCGTCGTCATCGAGGCGACCGGCAGCCCGGGCAAGCTCGACGCGCTGCTCGCGGCGCTGGAGCCCTTCGGCATCCGTGAGATCGTGCAGTCCGGCACCGTCGCCATCGGCCGCGGCTCGCGGTCCATCACGGACCGCGCCCTCGAGCGCGTGAGCCGGTCCGCCTGACTGCCCAGCACCACCCGTACGTACTGACGAAGACATCACTTCTCGAGGAGATTCCACCGTGGCTGAGCTGTTCTACGACGACGACGCCGACCTGTCGATCATCCAGTCCCAGAAGGTCGCCGTCATCGGCTACGGCAGCCAGGGGCACGCGCACGCCCTCAACCTGCGCGACTCCGGCGTCGACGTGACGGTCGGTCTGCGCGAGGGCTCGGCCTCGCGGGCCAAGGCCGAGAACGAGGGCCTCAAGGTCGCCACCGTGGCCGAGGCCGTCGCGGGTGCCGACGTCGTCGTCATCCTGGCGCCGGACCAGGTCCAGCGCCTCGTCTACCGCGACGAGATCGAGCCGAACCTCAAGGACGGCGCGGCGCTCGTCTTCGGGCACGGCTTCAACATCCGCTTCGGCTACATCAAGCCGGCCGCGGGTCACGACGTGCTCATGGTCGCGCCCAAGGGCCCGGGTCACCTGGTCCGCCGCGAGTACGTCGACGGGCGCGGCGTGCCGGTCATCGTCGCGGTCGAGCAGGACGCGTCGGGCAAGGCGTGGGATCTCGCGCTGTCGTACGCCAAGGGCATCGGCGGCCTGCGTGCGGCCGGCATCAGGACGACGTTCACCGAGGAGACCGAGACCGACCTGTTCGGCGAGCAGGCCGTCCTGTGCGGTGGCGTCTCGCAGCTCATCCAGTACGGCTTCGAGACGCTCACCGAGGCGGGCTACCAGCCCGAGGTCGCGTACTTCGAGGTGCTGCACGAGCTCAAGCTCATCGTCGACCTCATCTGGGAGGGCGGCATCACCAAGCAGCGCTGGTCGGTCTCCGACACGGCCGAGTACGGCGACTACGTCTCCGGCCCGCGGGTCATCACGCCCGAGGTGAAGGAGAACATGAAGGCCGTCCTCGCGGACATCCAGAACGGCGCCTTCGCCGAGCGCTTCATCGCCGACCAGGACGCGGGCGCCCCGGAGTTCCAGGAGCTGCGCGCCAAGGGCCAGAACCACCCGATCGAGCCCGTCGGCCGCGAGCTGCGCAAGCTGTTCGCGTGGAGCAAGCCGACGGACAGCGACTACCAGGAGGGTTCGGCGGCCCGCTGAGGCGGCCCCACCCTGTCCCGCGAGAGGTCGGTCCAGCCCTGCGCCGGACCGACCTCTCGCGTCGTGGCGGGTGCGGCGTGCGCGGCCGGGGCGCGTGGGGGAGGATCGGCGCAGGTCCGGCGCCCGGGGCGTGGCGGCGGGCGTGGGACGACGAGAGGTGGACGATGACCGAGCAGCCGACGGCCGGGGTCGAGGCAGACACGCAGGACACGCGGATCGCGGACTTCTGGGAGGCGGCGCGCGGCCACCTCGGCTGGGGCAAGCTCGACACGGTGCTGGGGGAGTCGGTCGACGGTGCCGTGGCGCCGCCCGCGTGGTCGTTCGGGGACGACGCGCGGCTCGCCGACGAGCTGCTGGCGCTCGTGCTGGCAGGGCGCAAGACCGCGACGTCCACGGCGCTGGTGGAGTTCGGCGCCGAGCCGCTGCCGAAGGTCGGGGACGTGTCGATCGTGCTCGACTCCGCGGGCGACCCGCGCGCGCTGCTGCGGACCACCGCGGTCGAGGTGCTGCCGTTCGACCAGGTGGGGGCGGACCTGGCGGCCGCCGAGGGCGAGGACGACCTGACGCTGGAGTCCTGGCGCCGTCAGCACGAGGTGTACTGGCGCCGGGTGCTGGGCGACGACGCGTTCTCGTCCTCCATGGACGTCGTCACCGAGCGGTTCGAGCTCGTGTACCCCACGAGCGGTCCGACGCCGGCCGTCGACTGACGCCGCACGCGCCGGGCGTCGTGCCCGGCGCGACCGCGTGATGAGACGGCTCGTCCCGAGGCGTGGACGCGGGAGTACCATGCGAGCATGGCTGACACGACCTCCCCCCCCATCCTGGACCTGGCCGTCGTGGCCGGTGACGGCATCGGGACGGAGGTCGTCGAGCAGGGTCTCCTCGTGCTCGAGCAGGCGCTGCACGGCACGGGGACGACGGTTCGCACGACCGACTTCGACCTCGGCGCACGCCGCTGGCACACGACCGGGCAGACGCTGACCGACGAGGACCTCGCGGCGATCCGCACCCACCACGCGATCCTTCTCGGAGCGATCGGCGACCCGACGGTCCCGTCGGGCGTCCTCGAGCGCGGGCTGCTGCTCAAGCTGCGCTTCGCGCTCGACCACTACGTCAACCTGCGCCCCGGCAAGCTCTTCCCCGGCGTGCGCAGCCCGCTGGCGAACCCCGGCGACGTGGACTTCGTCGTGGTGCGCGAGGGCACCGAGGGCCCTTACGTCGGCAACGGCGGCGCGATCCGTGTCGGCACCCCGGCCGAGGTGGCCAACGAGGTCAGCGTGAACACGGCGTTCGGCGTCGAGCGGGTGGTGCGTGACGCGTTCGCACGCGCCGCGGCCCGTCCGCGCAAGAAGCTCACGCTGGTGCACAAGCACAACGTGCTCGTGCACGCCGGGCACCTGTGGCGCCGCACGGTCGAGGCCGTCAACGCCGAGTTCCCGGACGTCACAGTCGACTACCTGCACGTGGACGCCGCGACGATCTTCCTCGTGACGGACCCGGCCAGGTTCGACGTCATCGTCACGGACAACCTCTTCGGTGACATCCTCACCGACCTCGCCGCCGCGATCACGGGTGGCATCGGCCTCGCGGCGTCCGCGAACATCAACCCGGACCGCACGGCGCCCAGCATGTTCGAGCCCGTCCACGGCTCCGCGCCGGACATCGCGGGCCAGGGCAAGGCCGACCCCACCGCCACCGTCCTGTCGGTCGCGATGCTGCTCGACCACGTCGGTCTGCCGGACGCCGCCCGCGCGGTCGAGGGGGCCGTCGCGGCCGACCTCGCCGAGCGTGGCGCCGCCGAGCGAGTACGGTCGACGGCCGAGGTGGGCAAGGACCTCGCCGCCCGCGTCGCCGGCTGAGCCCTCGGGTCCGGTCGAGCGCGGCGCGTCCGCCGGTCCGCAGGCACGCCTGCGCCCTGTCCTCCCGGCCGTCCGCACCGGTACCGTCGACGTCGACCCTGGTGAAAGGCCTCCCATGAGCACCGCGACGACCCCTTCGTCCGAGACGTTCCAGATCCACCTCAGCGATGCGCCCGCGAGCGTCGCCGACCGTGAGGCCGCGCTGGCCTCGCCGCAGTTCGGCGTCGTGTTCACCGACCACATGGCGCGCGTCTCCTGGGCGCACGGCAGCGGGTGGACCGACCGTCGGGTCGAGAAGTACGGCCCGCTGCACCTCGACCCCGCCACCGCCGTGCTGCACTACGGGCAGGAGATCTTCGAGGGTCTGAAGGCGTACGCGCACGCCGACGGGTCGGTGTGGACGTTCCGGCCGGACGCCAACGCGGCGCGTTTCGCACGCTCCGCGCGGCGCCTCGCGCTGCCCGAGCTGCCCGAGGCCGACTTCCTCGGTGCGATCCGGGCGCTCGTCGAGGTCGACCGCGCGTGGGTGCCCACGGGCGAGGAGACGAGCCTGTACCTGCGCCCGTTCATGTACGCCTCGGAGGCATTCCTCGGCGTGCGCCCGTCGCTCGAGGCGGAGTTCCTCGTCATCGCCTCGCCCGTGGGTCCGTACTTCCCGGGCGGTGTGCGGCCGGTGTCGATCTGGGTCTCGCAGGAGTACCACCGTGCCGGTGCCGGCGGCACGGGTGCCGCCAAGTGCGGCGGCAACTACGCCGGGAGCCTGCTGCCGCAGCAGGAGGCGTACGCCAAGGGCTTCGAGCAGGTGTGCTTCCTCGACGACCGCACCGGCACGCAGCTCGAGGAGCTCGGCGGCATGAACGTCGTCGTCGTGCACGCGGACGGGTCCGTCGTGACGCCGCCGGTGTCGGGCACGATCCTGGAGGGCGTGACCCGCTCGTCCCTCCTCACGCTGCTCGTCGAGGCGGGCCACGAGGTCTCCGAGCGCCCGGTGCTGCTGGCCGACCTGCGCGCAGGGCTCGCCGACGGCAGCGTGACCGAGGTCTTCGCGTGCGGCACCGCCGCCGTCATCACACCGATCGGACGGCTCGCGAGCGACGACTTCGACCTCGTCGTCGGCGACGGCTCGGCGGGTCCCGTGACCTCGCGCATCCGCGCCCAGCTCACGGACATCCAGTACGGCCGGGCGTCCGACCCGCACGGGTGGATGCGTCGGCTCGTCTGAGGCGCGACCCGGCCCGGAGCGCACGACGTCACGGCGGCAGGGCGCTGCACCGGTGCCCTGCCGCCGGCTCTACGCCGGCGGCGTCCGGACGGCTGCCCGGTGCACGGTCCCCGTCGGCACGGTCACACGGTCGGCACGGTCACCCGCCGCACGGTCCAGCCGAGGACCCCTGTCAGCAGCGACCAGACCGCGATGCCGAGCAGCATGTTGACGACCCCCGACGCGATCGCCGACGCGACGTCGGTGGTCCACGTCAGGGGGAGCAGGGTCGCGACGACCGTCGCCAGGCCGAGGATCCAGCCGAAGAAGGCCCGGGGCCGGGGCGTGGTGAGCACCAGGAGCTGCAGCAGGGCGGCGGCGGCGACCGCCGTGAGGATGCCGCCCACGATGTACGCGCCCATCGCCGATCCCGTGCCGAACAGGTCCCGGTAGGTCAGCGTGAGGCGCAGGATCGACTCGAGGACGATGACACCGACGACTCCCACGAGGGCCGCGACGAACGCCGTGGCTGCGCCGCCCGCCCAGAACCGGCCGGTCTCGACGACGAGCCGGGTCTCGGGGCGCGCCGGGGCGGCGGTCGCGGGCGGGGCCGGGCGGGACGTCGGGGGGACGGCGGCCGGGGGGACGGCCTCGTACCTGCGGGTCGGCTCGCCCTGCGGCCGGCCGGAGGTGGGGATCGACATCGTCGGCTCCTGTCTCGCACATGACGTCGGGGGTCGCGCGTGACGTCAGCGCTCACGCTAGCGAGGAGTCGCCCGTTCGGCACCGGTTGGTCCCGGTTCCTGCGGGACCGTCGTCCAGGTTCCACCCGTCCGCATGATGGACGGGCTGCCGCGGGCAGCCCTCGTGTGCCACCATCGGCCTGTGACCCGCTTCACGCTCATCATCGTGTAGCGCGTCGGCCGACCAGCCGACGCGCAGACCTCCCGTACCCCGGGGGGTCTTTTTGTTGGTCCAGACGTCCGTGGGCACCACCCCCGCCCGCACGGACACGTCGACGAGGCACCGGCACCACCCCGGCCGGACGCGCACCGCGCACCGCCCCGCCGACGCACGCCCGTACCACCCCGAGGAGCCACCGTGTCCCAGCCCACGGCACCCACGCCGACCGGCGCGAGCGCGCCGCCGCCGTTCCACGTCTACGACACGACGTTGCGTGACGGCGCCCAGCAGGAGGGCATCAACCTGTCGGTCGCCGACAAGCTGACGATCGCCCCGATGCTCGACGAGCTCGGCGTCGGCTTCATCGAGGGCGGCTGGCCGGGCGCGGTGCCGAAGGACACCGAGTTCTTCAAGCGGGCCGCCAAGGAGCTCGACCTGAGGAACGCGGAGCTCGCGGCCTTCGGTGCCACGCGCAAGGCGGGCGTGCGGGCGACCGACGACCCGCAGGTGCACGCGCTGCTCGACTCCGAGGCGCCCGTCGTCACGCTCGTCGCCAAGTTCGACGTCCGGCACGTCGAGCGCGCGCTGCGCACGACCCCGGACGAAGGACTGGCGATGATCACGGACACCGTGACGTTCCTGCGGCGCGAGGGCCGGCGCGTGTTCGTCGACGCCGAGCACTTCTTCGACGGCTACCGGTACGACGCGGACTTCGCGCGCCGCGCCGTCGTCACGGCGTTCGAGGCCGGTGCGGAGGTCGTCGCGCTGTGCGACACCAACGGTGGCATGCTGCCGGACTGGGTGCGCGAGATCGTGCAGGACGTCCGGGCGGTCGCCGGCCCCGACGCGCTGCTCGGGATGCACGCGCACAACGACTCGGGGTGCGCGGTGGCCAACACGCTCGCCGCGGTCGACGCGGGCTGCACGCACGTGCAGGGCACGGTCAACGGGTACGGCGAGCGCACCGGCAACGCCGACCTGCTGTCCGTCGTGGCCAACCTGGAGCTCAAGCTCGGCCGGCAGGTGCTCGCGCGGGACACCGACACCCCCGGCGGCCTCACCGAGCTGACGCGCATCGCGCACGCCATCAGCGAGGTCACCAACATCTCGCCGTTCGCGCGTCAGCCGTACGTCGGCGCCAGCGCGTTCGCGCACAAGGCAGGACTGCACGCCTCGGCCATCAAGGTCGACCCCGACCTGTACCAGCACGCGGACCCCGAGCTCGTCGGCAACGACATGCGGATGCTGGTGTCCGACATGGCGGGCCGCGCCTCGATCGAGCTCAAGGGCCGCCAGCTCGGCATCGACCTCGCGGAGCACCCCGACGTGCTCTCGCGCGTCGTGCACCGCGTGAAGGACGCCGAGGCCGCGGGGTACACGTACGAGGCGGCCGACGCGTCGTTCGAGCTGGTGCTCGTCGAGGAGCTCGAGGGTGCGCGGCCCGCGTACTTCCGGGTCGAGTCGTGGCGCACGATCGTCGAGCGCAACGGCGGCCGCGGCACGCCCGCGACCGCCGAGGCGACCGTCAAGCTGCACGCGGGCGGCGAGCGCATCGTCAGCACGGGGGAGGGGAACGGTCCGGTCAACGCGCTGGACCACGCGCTGCGCGACGCGCTGCAGCGCGTGTACCCCGAGCTCGCGCGCTTCGAGCTCATCGACTTCAAGGTCCGCATCCTCGACCAGATGCAGGGCACCGACGCGGTGACGCGCGTGCTCATCGAGACCACCGACGGTCAGACGTCATGGAGCACGGTCGGCGTGGGGCCCAACCTCATCGAGGCCTCGTGGGAGGCGTTGACGGACTCGGCGATCTGGGGGCTGCGCCACCTGGGCGTCCGCCCGCGCTGACGGGACGGTGGTCAGCGGGTCGTCGCGCCGGGGGTCCGCCGACGGCCTAGCCTCGGGGGAGGCACCGCGGCCCGAGCGACGGAGAGGAGCCCCTGCGTGTCCGGCACTGCACCCGAGCCGTCCGACGCCCCGGTGACGTCCGCGGACGTCCCGGTGCGCCACCGGGGGCCGGGTGGTGCGCGCAGCTGGTGGTGGCTGGCCCTCGTGCTGGTGCTCGGGATCGCGATGGTGCTGGTGTGGCAGCCCTGGCAGGGCGGCACGCCCGCGCCCGTCGTGACCGTCAGTGCGACCCTCGACGACTCGTCCGAGCCCACGCCGGAGCCGACCGCAACGACGCCCGCGCCGACGACGAGCGCCGTGCCGCCGCCGGGTGCGGCCGCGGTCTTCGACGCCGCGACGGCCGGGTCGCTGTTCGCGACCGCGGCAGACCTGCGCGCGGGTCTGCCGGGCGCGGCGGACGGCGTGACCCGCGGCCGCGAGCCCGGGGCCAACCCGTGGGGCCTGCCGGCCGGCGCGGTCGTCGACCCGGCGTCGTGCACGGCGGCGGTCACGATCGTCACCGCGCCACCCCTGCACCACGACGCGGCCTCGTTCCAGAACGACGTCCTCACGTACGAGCAGGACGTCGTGCTGCTGCTCGACGCCGCTGCCGCGCGTGCCGCCTTCCGCGCGCTGGTGACGACCGTCGACGAGTGCCCCGAGTACACGCAGGTCACGCCGGACGTCGACGGTGTGCGGTGGGCGGCCGAGCCGGCGCTCGAGGGGCAAGGGGTGTTCCCCGCGATCGTGCGTGACCTGACCGTGCAGGTCGAGGGCGACACGTTCCACCAGACCACCGGTCACGTGCTCGTGGGCAACGCGATCCTCACGTGGACGGCGACCGCGCTGGACGCGGAGGACCGCGACGCGGCGACCGCGGTGCTCGGCACGCCCGACCGGCTCAGCGAGGTGGCCGAGCGCCGGGCGCTCGCGGCGTTGCGCGGACTGTCCTGAGCGCGGACCGTCCCGGGCGCGGCGCCTAGGGTGGTGGGGTGCACGGTGAGTACAAGGTCCCCGGGGGCAAGCTCGTGGTCGTCGACCTCGAGGTCGAGGACGGGCGCCTGCGGGACGTGAGCGTCGCGGGCGACTTCTTCCTCGAGCCGGACGAGGCGCTCGACGTGCTCTCTGGCGCGCTCGAGGGGGTCCCCGCGGACGCGGGTGTCGCGCAGCTCGCGCAGGTGCTCGACGACGCGCTGCGGCTGGCGACCGACCAGGGTCGCGTGGCCGGTCCGGTGGCGATGGTCGGGTTCGACGTGCGGGCTGTGGCGGTCGCGGTGCGCCGCGCGCTCGGCCTGTCGACGGGGTGGGACGACCACGAGTTCGCGCTGCTGCGAGGCGGTCCGCTGCACCCCGCGGTCCACGTCGCGCTGGACCAGGTGCTCACCGAGGAGCTCGCGGCCGGGCGCCGCGGCCCGACGGTGCGGTTCTGGGAGTGGCAGGAGCCGGCGGTCGTCATCGGCTCGTTCCAGTCGCTGCGCAACGAGGTCGACCTCGCGGCGGCCGAGCGGCACGGTGTGACGGTGGTGCGCCGGATCTCCGGCGGCGGGGCGATGTTCATGGAGGCGGGCAACTGCATCACGTTCTCGCTGGTCGTTCCCGGGTCCCTGGTCGACGGCATGTCCTTCGAGGACTCGTACGCGTTCCTCAACGACTGGGTGCTGGGTGCGCTGGCGGACGTCGGTGTCACCGCGAGGACCACCGGCCTCAACGACATCGCGTCACCCGCCGGCAAGCTCGCGGGCTCCGCGCAGAAGCGCCTGGCCGGCGGTGCCGTGCTGCACCACGTGACGATGGCCTACGACATCGACGCCGACAAGATGACCGAGGTGCTGCGCATCGGCCGCGAGAAGCTCTCCGACAAGGGCACGCGCTCGGCGGACAAGCGCGTCGACCCGGTGCGCTCGCAGACCCGCCTGCCGCGTGCGGAGGTGGTCGACGCGTTCGTGGCGCACTTCCGCTCGCGGTACCGCACGGTCGACGACGTGCTGCGGCCCGCGGAGCTCGAGCGCGCGCACGACCTGGTCCGCACCAAGTTCAGCGACGAGTCCTGGACGGCGCGGGTGCCCTGACCGGGGTGCCGGCCCCGGCGAGCGCGTCCTTCCCACCTTTTTGACCGTTCTGCCGGACTGACTTGGGTTGACCGAGGCGGGTCGTCCGGAGGCATGTCCTCCTGGTCACGGCCGCACCGTCAGGGGGGCACCACGACAGCCGGGGGCTGCGCGACGCCGCGCACCCCGACCCAGGGCACTCCTCTGCGTGGCGGCACGGTCAGGGTTCCGGTCGCCCACCGACCGGGGCCGCCTGGTCCCGGTCCTCCGACGCCGGTCGTCGACCGGCTCGTCACTGGGGGGGCACCCATGGCAGCACGTGGCACGACACGCGGCCCGTCACGGACGCGCAGGGCACTACTGACGGTCGCGCTCGCGCTGGGCGTCGCGGTCAGCGGGGGGACGGCGGCGTACGCCGTGGTCGTCTCCGCGGGCGGCGGCACCTGGCACTACGGCGGTCCGAGCCTCACGCCGAGCTACAACTGGTCGAACTACCTGCACCCGACCAAGGACCACGCGTCGTCCGTGACCGGCGACCGCGGCCTGGTGCGTTCGGAGTGCCGTGCTCCGGAGGTGTGGTCGAAGGCGTCGGCGTGGGACTCCAACCCGTTCCGGCAGGACCAGGCGTACTGGCACTACTGCTGAGCGGTCGCGCGCGCGGCGGGGCCGGTCACGTCGTGGCCGGCCCCGCCGCACCGCACCCCAGCCCGGCACCACGGCCGACGCCCACCGGCGCAGGCCCGGGAGGACGACATGACCCACCGCGGGACGCGCCTGGCCTACGTGCTCGTGCTGCTGTACGCCGCGGCCACGGCGTTCCTCGTCGTGCGGGGTCTCGAGGAGTCGGGCGTGCTCGGCGCCGACCACCTCCTGCACGTCTCCGGCGAGGGCGGCGCCGGCGGTGCCGCCGCCGTGGCCGCGCTCACCGAGGTCTCCCGCGAGCAGCGCGTCGACGTCGGGCGCCTCGTGGACGACGTCCTGGCATCGGGCGAGCTGCGCCACCTGTACCTCGCGGTCGGACGCCCGGACGGCCCGCGTGCGTCGTGGGCGCAGGAGGGCTACCCGGCGTTCGTGCCGCAGGGCCGCACGCAGGTCCACGCGCTGGCGGAGCTGGGGCACCTGGACCCGCGCGGCGGGTACGTGGTCTTCGGTGACGCGGGCGGTCGCGACGCGGTCGCGGACGCCGTGCGCGCCCTCGGCTACCAGGTCGAGACACGCGCCTACTACGACGCCGGCGCGATCGCGCAGTGGGTGGGGCACCAGCCGTTCGGCACGGGGCTGCTGGTGGTGGCCCTGCTCGTCGTCGTGGTGGTCGCCGCGGGCGTGCTGGCCGGCGTCAAGGGCTACGCGGTGCAGCGCCTGCACGGGCCGTGCTCGGCGCTGCGGGGGAGCGGGTGTTCACCTACGGCACGGAGCGCGGCACGCCGGACGGTCCCGTGCTGGTCGCGCCGGTCGTGGTCGTCGTCGACGCCGCGAGCGGGGTCGTCCCGCCCGCCGACTACATGGCGTGGGCCAGCCAGGGAGCGGTGCTCGTCCGCGACCCGCAGACCGCCGTGGCGTCCGCCCGGGAGGCCGGACTGGTGGACTTCGTGACGAGCTTCCGCCCCGCGCGGCAGGAGGCGGCCGACGTGTACGCGCAGGTCGTGAGGGAGCTGCGGCTGCACCTGGCGAACTGCGCGGCCGCCCTGCTCGTCCTGCTCGCGACCGCCGTGGGGCTCGGTCAGGTGTACACGCGGGCGCACGCGCAGCGGCTGTTCGTGTCCTACGTGCACGGCAGGTCGCTCGTGCGGACGCACCCCGGGCTCCTGGCCGCCGAGGGTGCGCTGCTCGTGGGTGTGGGCGTGGCCTCCGCAGCCGCGACCGCGGCGTTGCTCGGCGCCGGCCCGGGGGAGGGCTCGGGCGCCGACGCAGACCTCGCCCTCGGC
The DNA here is from genome assembly GCF_000092865.1 of Cellulomonas flavigena DSM 20109. Taxonomy (GTDB): domain Bacteria; phylum Actinomycetota; class Actinomycetes; order Actinomycetales; family Cellulomonadaceae; genus Cellulomonas; species Cellulomonas flavigena. The sequence continues at coordinate 1,322,596 of NC_014151.1, forward strand.
GGGCTGCAGCCGCTGCTCGCGTCGGCGTGGGCGGTGCTCAGCGCGGGCCTCGTCGTCGCCGCACTCGTCGTCCACGCTGCTCAACTGCGTCGGGCTGCTGGAACCGGCCACGGCGGGCCGCGTCGTGGTGGACGGGGTCGACGTGACCCGGCTCGGCCCCGGCGGGGCACGCCGGTTCCGCCGCGACAGCCTCGGGTACCTGTTCCAGGGGTACGCCCTGGTCGAGAACGCGACGGCGCGCGCGAACCTCGAGATCGCCGTGGGCGGCCGCCGACGCGTGCCGCGGGCCGTGCTGGAGGCGGCGCTCGAGCGCGTCGGTCTCGGTGGGCGGGGCGAGGACCCCGTGTACCTGCTCAGCGGCGGCGAGCAGCAGCGGGTGGCCCTGGCCCGGCTGCTCGTGCGCCGGCCCCGGCTCGTGCTGGCCGACGAGCCGACGGGGTCCCTCGACGCCGAGAACGGCCGCATGGTCGTGGACTCGTTGCGGGAGATGGCGACGGACGGGTGCGCGGTCGTCGTGGCGACGCACGACGCGGAGGTCGCCGCGGCCTGCTCGTCGGTCGTGGCGCTCGCGCCGGTGACCCAGCCGGTCTGACGTGCACCGTCGTGGTGTGGAGACCTGACGCCGGTCTCAGCGCGGCCACGTGAGCACGACGGCGAGCGCCGCGGCTCCCAGCAGGACCAGCGCGGCCGCGCACGCGGTGACGAGCCGGCCGCCCGGGTCGCGCCCCACCGTGGTGCGCTCGGCGGACGTCAACGCCGCCCGCCCGCGCCCGTGCACCCCGGCCCGGCGGCGGCGTGCCGCTCGCAGCAGCACGACCGCGAGCGCCGTGCCGGCCACGGCCACGCCCCACGCGGCGGCTCCCCAGGTCTCCGCCAGCAGCCGCCCCGCCGCGACCGACCCGGCGACGAGCCCCAGCGCGGTGCGCCGCCACGCGAGCGCGGTCCGCTCCGCCGCGAGCGAGGGGTGTGCGGGCGTCATGCGCGCAGCAGCCCGATCAGCACCAGGACGCCGGCGACGGCGACGCCCGCGACGAGCAGTCCGAACCCGACGGGCGCCGGCAGCGGGTCGCCGCGCCGCATCGCGCGCTCGCCACGCGCCCACCCCCACCACGCGACGGCGGGTGCGGTGGAGCCCAGCGCGATGAGCACGACCGCGGCCGCCAGCCGCATGCCCGGCTCGACGGGCAGGTCGAGCGCCTCGAGCGCGACCCCGCCGGCGAGCAGCGCCAGGCCGGTGCGGGCCCACGCGAGGAACGTGCGCTCGTTGGCGAGCGAGAACCGGGCGTCAGGCTCGGTGCCGACGCCGTAGACCCAGCGGGGGAACCGGCGGTCGGGAGCATGCGGCGGCGGCGCGTCGTGCGGCATGCGTCCATCCTCCCCGGCGCCGGTCGTCGCCGCCGCCGGACGCCCCGCGGTCACCCGGCGGGTGTCGCGCGCAGCCCGAACACGGCGGTCCCGATCCGCACGACCGTCGCGCCCTCGGCCACGGCGGCCTCGAGGTCGCCGCTCATCCCCATCGACAGTCCGTGCGCGTGCTCCGTCCCCGGCTCGCCGGACGCGACGACCTCGTCGCGCACCGCACGCAGCCGCGCGAAGCCCGCGCGGACGACGCGCTCGTCGTCGCTGCGCGCCCCCACGGTCATGAGTCCCGCGAGCCGCAGCCCGGGCAGCGCCGCGACGCGCACCGCGAGGTCCGCGGCCGCGTCGGGGGCGACGCCGTGCTTGGTCGGCTCGCCCGACACGTTGGCCTGCACCCACACGTCCAGCGGCTGCTCGCGTCCCTGCGCGCGGCCGGACAGCCGCCGCGCCAGCGCGTCGTCGGCCACCGACTCGACGGCTGCCGCCCAGCGCAGCGCCGCGTTCACCTTGTTCGACTGCAGCGGTCCGATGACGTGCCAGGTCGGCTCGAGGTCGGCGAGCGCGGGTGCCTTGGTCACGAGCTCCTGGACGCGGTTCTCGCCCAGCAGGACGGGCGCGTGCGTGGCACCGGCGGTGCGGGCAGCCGTGTCGGCCAGGAGCGCGGCACGCACCGTCGCCACGTCCATCGTCTTCGACGCGAGCAGCACCCGGACCTCGTCGGGCCGGCGAGCGGCCGCGGCGCACGCCGCCGCGACCCGCTCCTGCACCTGCGCCAGCCGGCGCGCCACGTCGTCGCTGCTCACGACCCCCGACCGTACCGGCACGCGGCCGACCTCCCCGACCACGCCGGGCGGACGGCCGGAACCGGCGGGTGAGAACGCGTGCGCACGTGTGGCGGACCGGGCCGTCACGGTCGCATGCTGACGTGGTGGAGAGGTGCACCGGGCGGCTGCTCGTCGCGACACCGGGCCTGCGTGATCGCAGCTTCCGGCGTGCGGTCGTGCTCGTGCTCGACCACACCGCCGAGGGAGCGCTGGGCGTCGTGCTCGACCGTCCGCTCGACATCGACGCGCGCACGGTCCTGCCGCAGTGGCAGGAGCACCTGAGCACGCCCGGTCGGCTGTTCCAGGGCGGGCCGGTCGCGCGGGACACCGCGCTCGCGCTCGCGGACCTGCCGGGTGCCGACGCCCCGCCGGGCGTGCAGGCGCTGTCCCCGCGTCTCGGCGTCGTCGACCTCGACGCCCCGCCCGCCCTGGTCGTCGACGCGGTCCGCGCGCTGCGCGTCTTCGTGGGCTACGCGGGCTGGGGGCCCGGACAGCTCGACGACGAGGTGGACGTCGGGGGCTGGTTCGTCGTCGACCACGAGCCCGGGGACGCGTTCAGCGCCGACCCGCGCGGGCTGTGGCGACGCGTGCTGCGCCGCCAGCCCGGGGACCTGGCGCTGCTGTCGACGGCGCCGGACGACGTGTCGCTGAACTGACGACCCGGGTGGGCTCCGGGGGATCCCCGATGTCGCAGCACCGGCCGCGCGTGGCACGGTGGGGGCGTGAAGACCCTGCTCAACGTCATCTGGCTCGTGTTCGCCGGCGCGTGGCTCGCGCTGGGGTACGTCCTCGCGGGCGTGATCTGCTGCGTCCTGATCGTGACGATCCCGTTCGGCATCGCGTCTTTCCGCATCGCGAGCTACGTGCTCTGGCCGTTCGGTCGGACGATCGTCGAGAAGCCCACGGCCGGCGCCTGGTCGACCATCGGCAACGTCGTCTGGGTGCTGGTGGCGGGGATCTGGCTCGCGATCGGGCACGTCACGACCGCGATCCCCCTGTTCGTGTCGATCATCGGCATCCCCATGGGCATCGCGAACCTCAAGCTCATCCCGGTGTCGCTCGTGCCACTGGGCAAGCAGATCGTGCCGACCGACAGCCCGTTCGCCGCCTACGGCCGCTGAGGCGGGGCGTCAGTCGCGCGCGATCGCGGCGACCGTCGCGTCCGTGAGCCGCACGAGGTCGTCGGGTGCGAGCTCGACGTCCAGCCCGCGGCGGCCACCGGAGACGAGCACGGTGTCGAACAGCCAGATCGTCTCGTCGAGCACGGTCGCCAGCGTGGTGCGCTGCCCGAGCGGGGAGATGCCGCCCACGACGTAGCCCGTGGCGCGCTCGGCGGCGTGCGCGTCGGCCATGACGGCGCGCTTCCCGCCGACCGCCGCGGCGAGGGCCTTGAGGTCGAGCCTCCCCGTGACGGGGACGACAGCCACCGTGAGGGCGCCGTCGACCTCGGCGACGAGCGTCTTGAAGACCTGCTCGGGCGGCACGCCCAGCAGGTGCGCGGCCTCCAGCCCGTAGCCGAGGTCGCTCGCCGGGTCGTGCTCGTACGTGCGGGCGGTGTGCGGGACACCGGCCTCGACGAGCGCCACGAGGGCGGGGGTCCCGGTGCTGGTGCGCGCGTCCTTCCTGACCACGGCGACCAGGGTAGGGCGTCGCAGGGCGTCAGAGCGCGACGCCCACCAGTGCGCCGACGCCGTACGTCACGGCCATCGCGAGCGAGCCGCCGACCACGTTGCGCAGCACGGACCGGCCGTGGGAGGCGCCGGTGAAGCGCGCGGACGTCCAACCCGTCAGGACGAGGGCGACGACGACGGCCACGAACGTCGCGGGGACGCGCGCCGCGGTCGTCCACGGCGCCAGCACGACGAGCAGCGGGATCAGGGCACCGAGCGTGAACGCGCCCATCGATGCGAAGGCCGCGTGCCACGGGTTGGTGAAGTCGTGGTCGACGTCGTTGATCGGGTTGCCCTGCTCCGCGGCGACGCGCTCGGCGTCGCGCTGGCTGCTGACCGACACGTACTCGCCTGACGCCATCGACAGCGCACCGGCGACGAGCGCGGCACCGCCGGCCAGCGCGATCGTCGACGTCGACGCGGCAGCGCCGGCGACCCCCACGACCGTCGCCGCGACGGACACGATGCCGTCGTTCGCACCGAGCACGCCGGCGCGCAGCCAGTTCAGCCCGGCGTTCGACGCGGCGGGGGCGGGGCGGTTCTCACGGGTCCCTCGCAGCAGCGCGCCGAGGCCGGGGACGTGGCCGGTGGTCGTGGTCATGACCCCACGTTAGGCACGGCCACCCGGCTTGTCACCGCAGGAAAGCCTGCCCTGACCTGCGCAGACGCAGGTGTGCCTACCCTCACCGGGGCTGGATCGACGGCTCGCCGACAAGGGGGGTGGGTGGGACGGGGGAGGGTGGGACGGGGAGGCGCTCGCCGCCCATCCACCCCGTCCGTGCCCGCCCCCTCGGTGAGACGTCGATCCTGCCCCGGTCAGAGGGGGCCGACGTCGAGGATGCGGAGGCGCACCTCGCCGGCCTCGTCGGAGGCCGCGAGGTCGACGAGCGCGTCGATGCGCCAGTCGTGGTCACCCGCCGGGTCGTCGAGGACCTGGCGGACGTGCCAGGTGCCGGCCGCCGGGCCGTGCGCGTCGGCGGCCGTGCCCGGCGTGACCTGGAAGAGTGCCGGCCCCCGGGCGGCGGGCCCCGTGCCGACCTCGTCGTGGTCGTCGAAGTACGGCTCGACCGCGTCGGCCCAGCGGTCCGCGTCCCACGGCGCGCCCTCGGCGTCCACGTCGCCCAGCGTCGCCAGCGCGCCCCAGCGCTCGCGGGCCACGAGCTCGACGCGCCGGAACATCGCGCCGCGCACCAGCGCGCGGAACACGCGCGGGTCGGCGGTGACGGGCGGCGGGGGAGCGTCCCCCTCCTCCGCGTCGGCGACCGCCTCGAGCGCGGTCTCCGGGTCGGCGAGCCGCTCCCACTCGTCGAGCAGGCTCGAGTCGGTGCGGCGCACGAGGTCGCCGAGCCACGCGATGAGCTCCTCGAGCTCCTCGGTGCGCCGGTCCTCGGGCACGGTACGGCGTAGCGCGCGGTACGCGTCGGCGAGGTAGCGCAGCAGCACGCCCTCGGTCCGGTCGAGGGAGTAGAGCTGCACGTACTCGGCGAACGTCGCGGCGCGCTCGTGCATGTCGCGGACCACGGACTTGGGCGAGAGCGCGAGGTCCGCGACCCACGGGTTGGTGCGCCGGTACGTGACGAAGGTGGCCTCGAGCAGCTCGGCGAGGGGCCGCGGGTACGTGACGTCCTCGAGCAGCGCCATGCGCTCGTCGTAGTCCAGGCCCTCGGCCTTCATGGCGGCGACGGCCTCGCCGCGGGCCTTGTTCTCCTGCGCCGCGAGCACCTGGCGCGGGTCGTCGAGCGTCGCCTCGATGACGGACACGACGTCGTGCGCATACCCGGGGTCCTGCGGGTCGAGCAGGTCGAGCGCGGCGTACGCGAAGGGCGACAGCGCCTGGTCGAGCGCGAAGTTGGGCGGCAGGTCGGCGACGAGCCGCACGGTGCGGCGTCGGCCGCCGGGGGCGGCCGGGTCGTCGACCCACGGGCGCTCCACGACGCCGCCGACGCGCAGCGACCGGTACACGTCGACCGCACGGCGCACGTGCCTGGCGCGCGCGCCCTCGGGCTCGTGGTTGTCGGTGAGCAGGTGCGTCATGACGGCCACGGGGTCGCCGCGCCCGTCCCGGCCGCGCTGCAGCACGTGCAGGACCATGGCGTGCGACACCTGGAAGCTCGAGGTCAGCGGCTCGGGCGGGGCGTCGCGCAGGCGCTCGAACGTCTTGTCGGTCCAGTTCACGTGCCCGGCCGGCGCCTGCTTGCGGACGATCTTCTTCTGCTTGCGCGGGTCGTCGCCCGCCTTGGCCAGGGCCCGGCGGTTCTCGATGACGTGGTCGGGTGCCTGCACGACGACCTCGCCGACCGTGTCGAAGCCCGCACGCCCCGCGCGCCCGGCGATCTGGTGGAACTCGCGCGCCGTGAGGTGCCGCATGCGCACGCCGTCGTACTTCACCAGGCTCGTCAGCGCGACCGTGCGGATGGGCACGTTGATGCCGACGCCGAGGGTGTCGGTGCCGCAGACGACGGGCAGCAGGCCGCGCTGCGTGAGCCGCTCGACGACGCGCCGGTACTTGGGCAGCATGCCCGCGTGGTGCACGCCGACGCCGTGCCGCAGCAGCCGCGACAGGGTCTTCCCGAAGCCCGGGCCGAAGCGGAACCCGCCCAGCTCGGCGGCGATGGCGTCGCGCTGCTCGCGGCTCGCCAGCGGGGTCGACAGCAGGGACTGGGCGCGCTCGACGGCCTCCTTCTGCGTGAAGTGCACGACGTAGACGGGTGCGCGGCGCGTGGTGACGAGCTCGTCGAGCAGCTCGTGCAGCGGCTCGACGGAGTAGGAGAACGTCAGGGGGACGGGCCGCTCGGCGTTCGCGACGACGGCCACGTCGCGCCCGGTGCGGCGCGTGAGGTCGTCGACGAAGAACGACACGTCGCCGAGCGTCGCGGACATCAGCAGGAACTGCGTGCGCGTCAGCTCCAGGAGCGGCACCTGCCACGCCCAGCCGCGCTGCGGGTCGGCGTAGTAGTGGAACTCGTCCATGACGACGAGACCCACGTCGGAGGCCGGCCCGTCGCGCAGCGCCTGGTTGGCGAGGATCTCGGCCGTGCAGCACACGATCGGCGCGTCGGAGTTGATCGCGGAGTCACCGGTGACCATGCCGACGTTGGCCGAGCCGAACACGTCGACGAGCGCGAAGAACTTCTCGCTGACCAGCGCCTTGATGGGTGCGGTGTAGTACGAGCGGCGGCCCTGGGCCAGCGCGACGGCGTGCGCGGCGACGCCCGCGAGCGACTTCCCGGAGCCGGTGGGCGTCGACAGGATCACGTGCGACCCGGTGAGCAGCTCGAGGAGCGACTCCTCCTGGTGCGGGTACAGCGCCAGGCCCTGGTCGGCGGCCCAGGTGGTGAACACCTCGTACAGCGTGTCCGGGTCGTGCGCGGCGTCACCCGTGGGCAGGCGGTCGGTCAGCGAGGTGGGGGAGGGCACGTCGCGATCCTTCCACGGCGCTCGAGGTCAGGTCGCGTCCCACAGGAGCCGGTAGTAGGCGGTCCGCTCGTCGTCGGGCTCGATCCCGTACGCGTCGAGGACGTGCCGCTCGTACCCGGGGCCGTAGTTCCAGGTCGTGCTCCACGTCGCGATCGCGAGGTCGGCCCAGCGGTCGGCGACGCCGAGGCGCCCGAGGTCGACGTGGGCGGCCCAGCGGCCGTCGTCGTGGACCAGGGTGTTGGGTGCGCACGCGTCGGCGTGGCACACCACGAGCCGGTCGACGGGCGGGGCGTCGAGCAGCCGCGCGCGGGCGTCGGCGGCGGAGAGGTGGTGGTGCACGGGGTCCCACCCGGTGGGGGAGTCGCCGGCATGGAGGTGCTCCAGGGCTCGCTCGACGCGGGCCTCGACCTGCCACGCGAACGGGCACTCGCCGGCGGGGAGCGCGTCGTGCAGCGCGCGCAGGCCGGCGCCGACGGCTGCTGCCGCCTCCGCGGGGCGGGCCAGCCACATCGGGTCGACCGCGCTGCGTGCGGGGATCGCGGCCGTGACGAGCCACGAGCCCTCGTCGTCGACGCCCAGGTCGAGCACCTCCGGGACGGGCGTGAAGCGCCCCGCCCACGTCAGGCGCAGCGCCTCCGCCGGGAGGTCGAGCTCGGGCACGTGGCGCGGCGCCCACTTGACGAACCGCTCGCGCCCGAGGCGGAACGTGCGGCCGCCGGCCTCGTTGACCCAGACGGGCTCCACGTCCTGCCCGCCGGCGAGCGCGGCGACGGACGCCGGGACGGGGACGGTGCCGGTGGGCACGCCGCGCGGGACGGTCGGGCTCGGGTCGGGGGCGTGCGGGCCGGCGGCCCGGTCGTCCGCGTCGTGGGGCATCGCGTCATCCTGCCCCATCGCCGCGTGCGCGGCCGTCGTCGGATCGGCGCCCTACGGACGCGTAACCTACGGCTCCGTAAGTTACTCTGGCGTAGTGATGAGTCGCCCGACCGCGTCCGCCGACCTCCCTGCCGCCTGGCCCCAGGGCGTGCCCCGCGACGTCGAGGTCCCCGACGAGCCGCTGACCGCGCTGCTGGACCGTGCCGCACGCGCGCACGCCGACCGCGTCGCGCTCGACTTCCTCGGCGCGACGACGACCTACGGGCAGCTCGCCGCACAGGTCGCGCGCGGCATGCGCGTGCTGCACGACCTGGGCGTGCGCGCGGGTGACCGCGTCGCGCTCGTGCTGCCCAACTGCCCCGCGCACGTCGTCGCGTTCTGGTCGGTGCTGCGGCTCGGTGCCGTCGTCGTGGAGCACAACCCGACGTACAGCGCGGACGAGCTCGCGCACCAGCTCGCCGACTCGGGCGCGACCGTCGCGGTCGTCTGGGAGCAGGCCGTCCCGCGGGTGCTCGAGGCACGCGACCGCACGCAGCTGCGCCACGTCGTCGCCGTCGACCTGTCCGCCGACCTGCCGCGCACGAAGCGCTGGGCGCTGAACCTGCCCGTGCCGAGGGCCCGTCGCACCCGTGCCGCGATGCGCGGTCCCGTCCCCGCGGGCGTCCCGCACTGGCACCGCCTCGTGCACGCCGCCGCGCCGATGCCCGCGCCCGAGCCGCCGGCCGCCGCGGACGTCGCCCTGCTGCAGTACACCGGCGGCACCACCGGCACCCCCAAGGCCGCCGTGCTCACGCACCGCAACCTCGGCGCCAACGCGCTCCAGGGGCAGACGTGGACGCAGGCGGAGCCCGGCACCGAGGTCGTCTACGGCGTGCTGCCGCTCTTCCACGCGTTCGGGCTCACGCTCTGCCTGACGTACTCGGTGCGGATCGCCGCGACGCTCGTCGTGCTGCCCTCGTTCGACCCCGCGCAGGTGCTGGCCGCCCAGAAGCGGCGACCGGGCACCTTCCTGCCCGCCGTGCCGCCCATGCTCGACAGGCTCGCCACCGCGGCCGAGGAGACCGGCGCCGACCTCACGTCGTTCCGGTACTCGATCAGCGGCGCCATGGCGCTGCCGCGCGCGACCGCCGAGCGCTGGGAGCGCGTGACCGGCGGTCTGGTCTCCGAGGGCTACGGCATGACCGAGACGTCGCCCGTCGCGCTCGGCAACCCGCTGAGCCCCGACCGCCGCCCCGGCGCGCTCGGTCTGCCCTTCCCGTCGACGCGCATCCGCGTCGTCGACCAGGAGGACCCGACGCGCGACGTCGACCCCGGTGAGCAGGGTGAGCTGCTGGTCTCCGGACCGCAGGTCTTCCAGGGCTACTGGAACCGTCCCGAGGAGACCGCGCACCAGCTGCTCGACGGCGGCTGGCTGCGCACCGGCGACGTCGTGCGCGTCGACGAGGACGGCATGGTCGTCCTCGTCGACCGCATGAAGGAGATGATCGTCACCGGCGGCTTCAAGGTGTACCCCTCGCAGGTCGAGGACCACCTGCGTGACATGCCCGGCGTGTCCGACGTCGCGGTCGTGGGGGAGCCCGCGGGCGACATGGGCGAGCACGTCGTGGCCGCCGTCGTGCTCGACGAGGACGGGTCCGGCGCGCACATCGACCTCGCCGCGGTGCGCGCGTGGTGCGAGACGCGCCTGGCGCGCTACGCGCTGCCGCGGCGGCTCGTGGTGCTCACGGACCTGCCGCGCTCGCAGGTCGGCAAGGTGCTGCGCCGCGTCGTCCGCGAGCAGGTGACCGACGGGCGCCACCCGGCCTGACCGCGGTGACTACCTGGTCCAACACTCCTGGACCAGATGGTGCATGTGGGCGTACGGTCCTGCCATGACGACGATGAACGTGCAGGACGCCAAGGCGCGGCTGTCCGACCTCGTCGCGCGTGCGGAGCGCGGCGAGGACGTCGTGATCGCCCGCGCGGGTCGCCCGGCCGTGCGACTCGTTCCCGTGGCGCCGCGACCGCGCACGTTCGGCACCATGGACCTCACCGTCCCGGAGTCGTTCTTCGAGCCGCTCGACGAGGTCGAGCTCGCAGCGTGGGAGTGAGGCCGTACCTCCTCGACACGCACGTCCTGCTCTGGCTGCTCGGTGAGCCGCTGCGCGTGCCGACGTCCGTGCGGGACGTGCTGGCCGACCCGGGTGCCGAGATCCTGGTGTCCGCGGTCTCCGCGCTCGAGGTGGCGACCAAGCACCGGCTGGGCAAGCTCGAGGCCAGCGACCTCATCGACTCCTGGCAGCACCGGCTCGCCGACCTCGTCGCGACCGAGCTGCCCATCACTGGCGAGCACGCGCTGCTCGCGGGGCGGCTCGCGTGGGAGCACCGGGACCCGTTCGACCGGCTGCTCGTCGCGCAGGCGGTCGTCGAGAACGCGATCCTCGTCACACAGGACTCCGCGATCGTCCAGTTCGACCGGGCGCCCGTGCTCCGATGGTGACGCCGGCGCCGTAACGTGTCGCCCGTGAGCAAGACGGACGACCTGCCCGTGGTGGAGATGTGGACCGACGGCGCCTGCAAGGGCAACCCCGGCGTCGGCGGGTGGGGCGCCTGGATGCGCTTCGGCGACCAGGAGAGGGAGCTGTGGGGCGGTGAGGCCGCGACCACGAACAACCGCATGGAGCTGTCCGCGGTCATCGAGGGGCTGCGCGCGCTCAAGCGGCCCTGCCGCGTGACGCTGCACGTCGACTCCACGTACGTGATGAACGGTCTGCAGAAGTGGCTGCCGAACTGGAAGCGCAACGGCTGGCGTACGGGCGACAAGAAGCCCGTGAAGAACCAGGAGCTGTGGCAGGCCCTCGACACCGAGGTGCAGCGCCACCACGTCACGTGGGTCTGGGTGAAGGGTCACGCCGGGGACCCGGGGAACGAGCGCGCCGACGCGCTCGCCAACCGCGGGGTGGACGACGTGCGGGCCGGGGTGCGCTGAGCCGTCCGGTCAGGGTGTGGCGCGGGCGGGGAGCACGAGCTGCATGCCGGTCCGGTCGGGCCTCAGCGTCGTGAACCCTGCGCCCTCGTACAGCGCGCGGCCCGCCGACTCGGTGGTCAGCGACACGTAGGCGTCGTCCGGCGCGCGGTGCGCGACGTCGGCGAGCAGGTGGTCAAGCACCGCGGTGCCTAGGCCGCGGCGCTGGTGGGCCGGTGACGTGGCCATGTCGGCGACGACGAAGTACCACCCGCCGTCACCGACGACGCGTCCCATCGCGACGGTCGTGCCGTCGGGCGCGGTGACGTGGCAGGCGGACCAGCTGCCGGCGAGCGCCGCGGCGGCCTGCGCGACCGTCTTGGGGCGCAGGCCCGCGTCGCGTCGCAGCCGCAGGTAGTCGTCCGGGGCGGGCGGCGTGGCGTGCAGCGTGTACCCGGGTGGGAGGGTCATCGCCCCATCGTGCCGCGCGGGACGTCCCGCGCGGCACGACGTGACGACCTCAGCCCTCGACCGGCGTCCACCGGGCGTCGTCCGCGGCGGACCGCTCGACCGCGTCGAGCACGCGCTGCACCTGCAGCCCGTCGGCGAACGTCGGCGTCGGCGGCGTGCCGGCGGCGACGGCCTCGACGAGGTCGACGACCTGGTGCGTGAACGCGTGCTCGTACCCCAGCCCGTGGCCGGTGGGCCACCAGCTCCCGGTGTACGGGTGCTCGGGCTCCGTGACGTAGACGCGCCGGAAGCCCTGCAGCCCCGCCGGGTCGTGGGCGTCGTAGACGTGCAGGACGTTCATGTCCTCGAAGTCGAACGCGATCGACCCGTCGGTGCCGTTGATCTCGACGCGGATCGCGTTGCGCCGCCCGAGCGCGAACCGCGTCGCCTCGAACAGCGCGAGCCCGCCACCGGACAGGCGCGACGTGAACACCGCCGCGTCGTCGACCGTCACGGGGCCCGTCGCACCGCCCGCGTCGCCGACGCCCGACAGCCCGCCGAACTCCGCCGCGACGGGCCGCTCCGCGACGAACGTCGCGAGCTGCGCCGACACGCCGGTGAGCGTCTCGCCGGTGATGAACTGCACGAGGTCGATGACGTGCGCGCCGATGTCGCCGAGCGACCCCGACCCGGCCTTCTGCTTGTCGAGGCGCCACGACAGCGGAGTCGCGGGGTCGGACAGCCAGTCCTGCAGGTACAGGCCGCGCGCGTGCCGGACGGTGCCGATGCGCCCCTCGGCGACGAGCCGGCGGGCCAGCGCGATCGCCGGCACGCGCCGGTAGGAGTAGCCGACCATCGCCACGAGCTCCGGGTGGGCCTGCGCTGCGGCCACCATCGCCTCGGCCTCGGCGACCGAGTTGGCCAGCGGCTTCTCGCACAGCACGTGCTTGCCGGCCTCGAGCGCGGCGATCGCGATCTCGGCGTGCGTGTCGCCCGGTGTGCAGATGTCGACCAGGTCGACGTCGTCGCGGCCCAGCAGCTCACGCCAGTCGGTGGTCGACGAGCGCCAGCCCAGGCGCTGCGCGGCGGCGGCCGTGCGCTGCGCGTCGCGCCCGGCGACGACCGCGAGGTCGGGGTGCAGCGGCAGGTCGAAGAAACGGGGCGCGGTCTGCCACGCGTGCGAGTGGGCCAGGCCCATGAACGCGTGGCCGACCATGCCCACGCCGAGGCGCGCCGTCACGACGCGGCCCGGGCGTGCGGGGTGGGGGTGGGCATGTCGGGCCTCCCGGGGTTCGGGTCGGACAGCGGGGTCAGGTCGGTCAGCGGGACGAGCGGCGGGACGTCGCACGTGGTCGCCACCTCCAGCCGGGTGCGCGCGTCGGCGGCGCGCAGCACGGTCTCCATGGTGTCGAGCACGTGCAGCGCGACGTCGGCGGACGCGCGGGTGGTGCGCCGGTCGGCGCTGCGGGCCGCGTCGACGAGGCCCACGCCGCGCCCCGCGCCCGCGTAGCCCGCGGACACCGGGAGCGTGCGCCACTCGTCGCCGCGCGCGTGCACGCGCACGTCGCCGTCGAACCGGTTGGGGTCGGGCACCAGCAGCGACCCCTCCTCGCCGTGCACCTCGATCGGGCTCGCGGTCGTGGCGGGCGCGTCGAAGCTCATCAGCAGCGTCGTCACGGCACCGGACGCGTGCTCGACGAGCGCGGTGACGTGCGTCGCGACGTCGACGGGCACCTGCTCGCCCGCACGTGGCCCCTGACCGATCGTGCGGTGCGTGCGCGGGCGCGTCGCCACACCCTGCACGGCCGTGACGGGGCCGAGCAGGTGCACGAGCGTCGTGAGGTAGTACGGGCCCATGTCGAGCAGCGGTCCGCCACCCGGCGCGTAGTAGAAGTCCGGCTGCGGGTGCCATGCCTCGTGCCCGCCGCACGCCATGGTCGCGGTCGCGGCGACGGGGCGGCCGATGGCACCGGCCTCGACGGCGGCGCGCGCGGTCTGCACCCCCGTGCCGAGCACGGTGTCCGGGGCGCCGCCGACGGCGAGGCCGGCGGCGCCGGCGGCCTCGAGCACGCGCCGCGCGGCGGCGACGGTCGAGCACAGCGGCTTCTCGTTGTGGACGGACCGGCCGTGCGCGATCGCGTCGAGCGCGACCTGCTCGTGGGCGGCGGGCGTCGTGAGGTCGAGGACCCACTCCAGGCCGTCGAGCGCGTACAGCTCGGGGAGGTCGACGGCACGCAGGCCGCGGCGCTGCGCCGTGACGTCGGCGCGCGTGCGGTCGACGTCCGCGACGGCGACGACGTCGACCTCGGCGGCGCCGACGAGCGTCGTCAGGTACTGCTCGGAGATGACGCCGCAGCCGACGACCCCGACCCTCAGCGGCTCGCCCACACCATGCTCCTCTCGATCATCGTGCGGACGCTGGGGTGCTCCAGCACGTCGAGGCTGTGGCCGGGCGTCACGACGCAGATGCGTCCCTCGCCCCACTGCCGCGTCCACACCGCGGGGCACGTGATGGTGCGGTGCCAGGGGTGCCACGGCGGTGCGGGGTGGGTGGTGGTGGCGAGGACGTCGTTGAGGTCGTCGGTGAGCACCCAGTACTGCTCGGTGGTGAGCTCGAACGACGCGATGCCGGCCGTGACCGGGTGGTCCGCGGCGGCGGGGAGCATGTCGACCGTGTAGGGCAGGTAGTTGTCGGACTGGTCGCCGTGGCACTCGTCGGGGTGCTTCGAGGGATGGGTCGCGAACTGCCCGCCGACGAGCTGCAGGTAGTCCGAGCTGTTGCGGAACGAGTCGGCGATGCCGCCGTGCCACCCGACGAGCCCGGTGCCCGCGGCGACGGCGTTCCGCAGGCCCGCGACGGCCGCGCCGGACGCCTCACCCATCGTGTAGCACTGCACGACCAGGTCGACGTCCGTCATCGCGTCCTGCGCGTAGACCTCCGGGGTGTCGACGACGCGCACGGCGAAGCCCGACGTCTCCAGGTGGGGGATGAACATGTCCGTGGCGGCGACGGGCGCGTGCCCGTCCCAGCCGCCGCGGACCACGAGAGCCTGCTTCACGAAGGGCCTTCCTCGGAGGATCTCGCCACGGTGAGAGATCGATCTCTGGCACGCTAGCCCACCGGAGGAGGGTCGCGCGAGGAGGTCAGACCGATTCGCGCGCGGTGAGCGTCGTCGGGAGGAGGACCTGCTGGGGTGCGCAGCCCGGGTGGGCGAGGAGGTCGAGCACCAGCTCGGCCGCGCGGGAGCCGAGCTCGCGCAGCGGCTGGCGGACGGTCGTCAGCGGCGGGTCGCAGGTCTCGGCCACGACGGTGTCGTCGAAGCCGACGACCGACACGTCGTCCGGCACGCGCCGCCCGCCCGTCTCCAGGACGCGCAGCGCGCCGACCGCCATGAGGTCCGAGCCCGCGAACAGCCCGTCGACGTCCGGGTCCCGGCGCAGCACCGACGCCACCGCCGCGGCGCCCGACGACACCGTGAACGCGCCGTGCACGACGGGCCCGGGTGCGACGTCCCACGCCGCGAGCTCGTCGCGGAACCCCCGTGTGCGCTCGTCGGCCGGTGCGTAGCCCGCCGGTCCGGCGATGGTCGCCAGCCGCCGCCGCCCGGCCTCCAGCAAGGTGCGGGCCGCGAGCCGGCCGCCGCCGTAGTTGTCGGAGTCCACCGAGGTCAGGCCCTCGCCCATGGCGGTGGTGGGCCGCCCGACGAACACCACGGGCAGCGGCAGGTCGCCGAGCTCGCCGAACAGCGGCTCCGACTCGCGCTGCAGCACGACGACCGCGGCGTCCACGTGCCCGGACGTGAGGTAGCGGTGCAGGGGCGCGCGGTCCCGCCCGTCGTCGAGCAGCAGCACGGGCTGCACCGACCGCGCGAACAGCACGGCGGTCGCGCCCCGCAGCGGCGCGCCCACGAACGGCCCGCCCTGGCCCTCGAGCTCGCTCGCCGGGGCGACGAGCGCGACCGAGCCCGTCGCGCCGCTGCGCAGGGCCCGGGCAGCGGTGTTGGTGCGGTAGTCGAGCGCCGCGGCGGCCTCGCGCACGCGGCGCGCGAGGTCGCCGTCGACGCTCGGTGCCCCGGCGAGCGCGCGCGACGCCGTGGCGCGCGAGACCCCGGCGGCGCGCGCGACGTCGAGCAGCGTGGGACGCGAGGTCATGGCGGAATCGTGCCATGCACGACCCTCCGGGAGGGAGATCGATCTCTCGGAGGCGTGACGTGGGCCCCGGAGGATGTCAGGCTGCGGCACGTGAGCAACGTCGCCCGTCCGCCCGTCCTGCCCGGCCTGCGCGCGGTGCGCCTCACCGACGGCCTGTTCGCGCAGGCCCAGCGCACCGCGCTGGAGTACCTGCTGGGCCTCGACCCGGACCGCCTGCTCGCGCCGTTCCGCCGCGAGGCGGGCCTGCCGCCGGTCGCGGAGCCGTACGGGAGCTGGGAGTCGCTCGGGCTCGACGGGCACATCGGCGGCCACGCGCTGTCCGCGGCGTCGCTGCAGTGGGCGGCGACGGGCGACGACCGGGCCGCAGGGATGGCGCACGCGCTCGTCGACGGGCTCGTCCTCTGCCAGGACGCGCTCGGCACCGGCTACGTCGGGGGACTGCCCGGCGGCGTGGCGCTGTGGGAGTCGGTCGCCTCGGGCGGCGCCGAGGCCGGCACGTTCGACCTCGGCGGTGCGTGGGTGCCCTGGTACAACGTCCACAAGACGTACGCCGGGCTGATCGACGCGGCCCGGTACGCGCCCGCCGACGTCGCCGTGCGCGCGATGCGCGCGGCCGTGCGGCTCGGCGACTGGGGCGTCGCGCTGTCCGACCGGCTCGACGACGCCGCGTTCGCGCGCATGCTGCGCACCGAGTTCGGCGGCATGTGCGAGGCCTACGGCGACCTCGCCGCGCTCACGGGCGACGCGCGGTACGCGGCGCTCGCGCGCCGGTTCGCCGACGAGTCGCTGCTGGGTCCCCTGCGCGAGAGCCGCGACGAGCTCGACGGCCTGCACGCCAACACGCAGGTCGCCAAGGTGGTCGGCTGGCCCGCGATCGGCGAGGCCGACGCCGCGCTCGCCTTCGTCCGTACCGTCCTCGACCACCGCACCCTCGTGCTCGGCGGCCACTCGGTCGCCGAGCACTTCACGCCCCGGCCCGAGCGGCACGTGACGCACCGCGAGGGCCCGGAGTCGTGCAACACCGCCAACCTGCTGGAGGTCGAGCGGCGTCTCTACGAGCGCACGGGCGACGTCGCGCTGCTCGACGCGGCCGAGCGGCAGCTCGTCAACCACGTGCTGTCCGCGCAGCACCCCGACGGCGGATTCGTGTACTTCACGCCGGCCCGCCCGGGGCACTACCGCGTGTACTCGACGCGCGACGCGTGCATGTGGTGCTGCGTCGGCACCGCGCTGGAGACGTACGCGCGCCTCGGCGAGCTCGCCTATGCGCTCTGCGGCCACGACCTGCTCGTCAACCTGCCCGTGCCCTCGACGCTCGAGGAGCCCGGCCTGCGCGTCCGTCTCGACTCGACGTACCCGCGGGCGCTGGCGACGACGCACGCGACGCTGACGGTCGACGTCGACGCGCCCACGGACCTCGCGGTGCACCTGCGGCGCCCGTCGTGGGCGCGCGGCGACCTCGCGCCGACCGTCGACGGCGTCGGCGTCCCCGCCACCGCGGAGCGCGACGGGTACGTCACCGTGCGCCGTACGTGGCGCGCCGGTGAGGTCCTCGCCTGGCGCCTCGTCGCCGGGCCGGCGGCCGAGCGCCTGCCCGGCGACGACGGCTGGGTCGCGCTGCGGTGGGGCCCGGTGGCCCTGGCGGTGCGCGGCGACACCGACGACCTCGTGGGGCTCCGCGCCGGCGACGCCCGCATGGGCCACGTCGCGCACGGCCCGCTGCGCCCGCTGGCGGACACCCCCGTGCTCGTCGGGTCCGACGACGACATCAGCGCGGCCCTGCGACCCGGGCCGGACGGCACGTTCGTGCTCGACCGGGGCGCGGAGGCGCCGCTCGTCCTGGAACCGCTGCACACGCTGCACGACGCCCGGTACACGCTCTACCTCCCGGTCGTCGCCGATGCGGCCGACCTCCCGGCCCGACGCGCCGCCCTGGCGGCCATCGACGAGGCGCAGCTCGGTCTCGCGGCGCGCACGGTGGACACCGTGGCGTGCGGCGAGCAGCAGCCCGAGACGGACCACGGCTACCGCGGTACGGACTCGTGGACCGGCGCCACCGGCGGCCGGCACTGGCGCGCGACCCACGACGCGTTCTCCTACCGCCTGGCCGACCCCGAGGGCCGCGCGGCGCTCCTGCGCGTCGAGTACCTGGCGTCGCCGGGGCGGGCGCGGCTGCTGCGTGACGGCGCCGAGATCGGCGCGTTCGAGGTCACCGGCGGCGAGGGCGTACGGATGCTCGACGTCCCCGTGGAGCCCGGGACCTGCGAGATCACGGTCGCCGCCGTCGACGGCACGACGCCGCCCGTCATCGCCGTCCACCTCCTGGCGCCGGCCGGCTGACGGCCCCACCGTCCTCCTCCGCCCCGCCGAACAAGTCATTCTGCCGCTCATAGCAGCTCATGAGCGGCACAAGGTCTTGTTCGGCGGGTCAGATGAGGGTGGTGACGGTGGTGAGGAGACGGTGGCGGAGGGTCATGGAGCGGTCTGCGTAGTCGCGTTGCCGGCGGACGTACTCGGCCTTGCCCGCGGGGGTCTCGATCGAGACCGGGTCCAGGCCGTAGGACGTGACGTCGTAGGGGCTGGCCTGCATGTCGGTCGTGCGGATCTCCCGCGCGAGCTCGAAGCAGTCGAGCACCAGCTCACCGGGCACGAGCGGGCCCAACTTCAGCGACCACTTGTAGAGGTCCATGTTGGCGTGCAGGCACCCGGGCTGCTCCATCGCCGTCTGCGTCGCGCGCGTGGGGGTCAGCGTGTTGCGCTCCACGGCCTCGGGCGTGAAGAACCGGAAGGCGTCGACGTGCGTGCACCGGATGCGGTGGGCCTCGACGACCGCGTCCGTGCCGTCCGACCCGAGGCGCAGGGGCAGCGGGTGGCGGTGCTCGTCAGGGCGCTCGCGGTAGACCATCGCCCACTCGTGCAGCCCGAAGCAGCCCGTCGCCGCAGGGCGCGCGGCTGTGGCGGCGAGCAACCCGGCGACGAACCGCACGGTGTCGCCGCGCGCGTCGAGGAAGGCGTCGAGGTCCAGCGTCACCGTGCCGTCGTCGGCCGTGCGGTACCAGCGCCACGACGCGTGCGGCGCCGCCCCGTCCGCGCCGGGGGCGAGTGCGACGCCCGCGCCGGGGTGCCAGCGGCGCAGCTGCCCGGGCGTCGCCGGGTAGTACTCGAACAGGAAGTCCTCGATGGCGTGCTTCTCGTGCCGTGACCGGCGTGCCCGGTGACCGGCCGTCAGCGCGTCGGCGCGCTCGCCGTGCGTCGCGACGCGCTGCGACCACGTGGCCGCGTCGAGCACGGTCAGGGGCGGGGCGGACGGGACGGCGGGCACACGTCCAGGGTAGGTCGCGGTGCCGGTCCACGTGGAGCGCGGGTCCGCCGCTCGCGCCGTCCCGCGGCCGGTTGCCTCGCCGGCGGCGGCCGGGCAGGGTGACGTCCGTGCGCGAGCTCCTGCGGTCCCTGCCCGCCCTGTCCGGCCGGCCCCCGCGGTTCGACCCCGCGGCAGCGCCGCACGACCCGATCGACCTGTTCACGCAGTGGTTCACCGCCGCGGTCGAGGCGGGAGTGCCCGAGCCGCACGCCGCGACGCTCGCCACGGCCGACGCCGCCGGTCGCCCGTCGTCGCGGGTGCTCGTCCTCAAGGACGTCGGGCCCGACGGGTTCGCGTTCGCGACCGACGCACGCAGCGCCAAGGCCGCCGACCTCGCGGCCAACCCGCAGGCGTCGCTCGCGTTCTGGTGGCAGCCGGTCGTGCGGCAGGTCCGCGTCGCCGGCGCCGCGCGGTACCTCGGGGACGACGCGTCCGCGGCGGACTACCTCGCGCGTTCGCCCGCGTCCCGGGCCGCGGCGGCCGGCGTGCGCCCCGGTGAGCCGCTGACGTCCGTCGCCGAGCTGCACGCGTCGCTCGCGGCCTCGCGCGAGCGCATCGCCGCCGAGCCCGGGTACGTGCTGCCGTCGTGGCAGGCGTGGCTCGTCGTCCCCGACGTCGTCGAGTTCTGGCAGGGCTCCGCCGACCGCGCGCACGTGCGGCTGGTGTACCGGCGCACCGGCGACGTGTGGGCCCGCTCGCTCGTGTGGCCCTGACAGGCGTCGACCTGCGCGTCGAGCGCGGCAGCGTGGCGGTGCTCATCGGCCCGGTCGCACCAGCGCTTCCCGCACCGGACCGTGCTGGGCGAGCCGAGCCACGAGCGCACCCGGCGGTTCCTGCGCCGGATCCTCGACCCCGTCTAGCCGTCCTGGGTCGGTCCCGAGCGGTCCGCTCCCGGCTCCGGGCCGTCCGGCGACGGGGCGTGCGCCGCGCCTCGTCGCGCCGGCAGCTCGTCCGGCGTGACGTCAGCCGCGCGCACGGACACGGCGTGCAGCACCCACTCGAGCGGTCCGCGTCCGACGAACGCGCGCCACGCCCAGCAGAACGCGACCGTCCCCAGCAGGAACGCCAGGAAGCTGCCGAGGGTCGGCGCCCAGACGACCTGGTCGTCGAGGGCCCAGATGGCGATGATCTGGCCGGTGTACGCCGTGAGTGCCATCGCGCCCGTCGCGGAGACGGGCGCGAGCGCGCGCGGCCACCGCACGCCGATCGCGAGGCATCCGGCGAGCACCAGCAGGCACGTGCCGATGTTGCCCGTGACCTCGAAGAACGACGACGAGTGCGGCTCGGAGGTGGTCAGCGCCGTCACCTGCCCGAGGGCGAGCCGCAGCACCCACGCGCCGCCGTGGCCGACGACGACCAGCCCGGCGCCCCACGCGGCGAGCTGCAGGTGCGTGCGGCCGGAGCGCAGGTTGCTGCGGCCGACGGCCAGGCCCACCAGGACGTACGCGAACCAGACCACCGCCGGGTAGTAGTAGCCGAAGAGCACGCTGACGAGCTCGACGGGGTGCGCGTCGTCGAGCGTCACGTGGCCCTGGAGGGCCTGGAGCAGGAACGGCCCGCCGACCGCCAGGACGAGCGCCGCAACGACGAGCGCCCAGCGGGGGAGCCGCAGGACCGCGACGCCCGCGGCGAACAGCCCGGCGTACACGACGAGGATGACGACGACGGGCGTGTCCAGGCGCACGAGCGCCGTGCCCAGCACCACGAGCAGCACGGCCCGCACGAGGATCCGCAGCCGCGCCTGCACCAGACGGGTACCCTGCACGGGCTCGTGGCCCCCGGACAGCAGGGCGAGCCCGACGCCCGCCAGCAGCACGAACAGGGCCGACGGGCGGCCGTCGGCGATCTGCGACCACCCTCCTGGAGGGAAGGCCCGCCCGGGGTCGTCGAGGCCGACGTGGGCGACGACCATCCCGAGCACGGCTAGACCACGAGCGGTGTCCACTCCGACGATGCGTCGCACGCTGCGCACTCTAGACGTGCCCGCTGTGGCGGACCCCGCCGCAGTTCTCAGCATGTGAGCTCATCCGTCCCGACTGTTGGTCAGCGACGGTCCGCCGCGCCTACAGTGACGCGTGACCACGCGGACCCAGGACGTCTACACGCACGGCCACCACGAGAGCGTGCTGCGCTCGCACCGGTGGCGGACGGCGGAGAACTCCGCCGGGTACCTGCTGCCGGTGCTCGAGCCCGGGCAGCGGCTGCTCGACGTCGGCTGCGGACCCGGCACGGTCACGGTGGACCTCGCGTCGCGGGTCGCCCCGGGCGAGGTGGTGGGCGTCGACCGCTCCGCCGCGGTGCTGTCCGACGCGACGGCGCACGCCACCGCCAAGGGCGCGACCAACGTGCGCTTCGAGGTCGGCGACGCGTACGCCCTGGAGTTCGAGGACGACACGTTCGACGTCGTGCACGCGCACCAGGTGCTGCAGCACCTCACCGACCCGGTCGCGGCGCTGCGCGAGATGCGCCGCGTCACGCGCCCCGGCGGCGTCGTCGCCGTGCGCGACGCCGACTACGCGGGCATGACCTGCTACCCGCCCCACCCCGGGCTCGACGAGTGGCAGGCGCTGTACCACGAGGTCACGCAGGCCAACGGCGCCGAGGCGGACGCCGGGCGGCGCCTGCTGTCGTGGGTGCGCGCGGCGGGCTTCGACCCCGCGGGCGTCGCACCCGGGGCGAGCGTCTGGTGCTACGCGACGCCCGAGGACCGCACGTGGTGGTCCGGACTGTGGGCGGACCGGTGCGTCGCGTCGAACTTCGCCGTGCAGGCCATGGACCACCGCCTCGCGGACGAGGTCGGCCTCGAGCTGCTCGCCGACGCATGGCGCGAGTGGGGCACGTCGCCCGACGGCTGGTTCATGGTGCCGCACGGCGAGGTGCTGGCGCGCGCCTGAGGCGACGGCCGCGCCGGTCGCCTCGGGCGAGCACCTAGGCTGAGGCCGTGCGCATCGCCAGGTTCACCAACGGTTCCGACCCCCGCTACGCGCTCGTCGAGGGCGAGCCCGGCCAGGAGGAGCTCGTGGTCATCACGGGCGATCCGATCTACACCCCGGTCCAGCCGACGGGGGAGCGGGTCCGGCTCGACGACGACGGCGTCCGTCTGCTCGCACCCGTGATCCCGCGGTCCAAGATCGTCGGCGTCGGGCGCAACTACGCCGCGCACGCCGCCGAGCACGGCAACGAGGTGCCCACGCAGCCGCTGCTGTTCCTCAAGCCCAACACCTCGGTGATCGGCCCCGACGACCCGATCGTGCTGCCCGACTGGACCGAGCACGTCGAGCACGAGGCCGAGCTCGCCGTCGTCATCGGCAAGGTCACCAAGGACGTCAGCCCCGAGCACGCGTTGCAGTACGTCTTCGGCTACACCGTCGCCAACGACGTCACGGCCCGCGACATCCAGCGCTCCGACGCGCAGTGGACGCGCGCCAAGGGCTTCGACACGTCGTGCCCGATCGGCCCGTGGTTGGTCCCCGGCCTCGCGGTCGACGACCTCGCCGTGACGGCCCGCGTCAACGGCGAGGCCCGGCAGGACGGGCGCACGTCGCAGATGGTCTTCGACGTCGCGTACCTCGTGTCGTACGTCTCCGAGGTGTTCACGCTGCTGCCCGGCGACGTCATCCTCACCGGCACGCCCGCAGGCGTCGGCCGCCTCGAGCACCGCGACGTCGTCGAGGTCGAGGTCGAGGACATCGGGGTGCTGCGCAACCCGGTGCTGCGCCGCACGCCGTAGCGCCCGCCTCGCCGCCCCGCGGGGGCGCCCCTACGCTCGGCCTCACAGGACCGGCGGACGGGGGCGCGGCATGGACCTGCAGGTGGGGATCGACTGGCTCACGAACGCGCTGTACTCGTACTGGCTGGTCTACGTGCTCGTCGGCGTGGGGCTGTGGTTCACGGTCCGCACCGGGTGCGTGCAGGTGCGGCTGTTCCCGGCGATGGTGCGGCAGATCGCGTCCTCGCGGGAGGACGCCGCCGGCGGCATCTCGTCGTTCCAGGCGTTCACGGTCGGGCTGGCATCGCGCGTCGGCACCGGCAACATCGCGGGCGTCGCGGTCGCGCTGACGCTGGGTGGGCCCGGTGCGGTGTTCTGGATGTGGGTCGTCGCCGCGGTCGGCATGGCCACCGCGCTCGTCGAGGCGACGCTCGCGCAGGTCTTCAAGGTGCGGGTCGACGACGGTTCGTACCGCGGGGGACCGGCGTACTACATCCACCGGGGCCTGCGCTCGTACCGGTGGGGTGCGGTGTTCGCCGTACTGCTGGTGTTCACCTTCGGGTTCGCGTTCAACATGGTGCAGGCCAACACGATCGCGGACACGCTCGCGTCGAACCACGACGTCGCCGTCCAGTGGAGCGCGGTTGGCCTCATGGTGCTCGCCGCGCCGGTGCTGTTCGGCGGTGTGCGTCGCGTCGCCCGGGTCGCGGAGGTCCTGCTGCCGATCATGGCCGGCGCGTACCTGCTGCTGGCGATCGTGATCGTCGCGCTCAACCTCGCCGCGCTGCCCGACGTCGTCTCGCAGATCCTGCGCGGCGCCTTCGGCCTCGACAGCGCCCTGGCCGGCACCGCCGGCGGCATCCTCGCCGCGGTCCTCAACGGCACCAAGCGTGGCCTGTTCTCCAACGAGGCGGGCATGGGGTCCGCCCCCAACACCGCGGCGACCGCGACCGTGTCGCACCCGGTGAAGCAGGGCCTCATCCAGTCGCTCGGCGTGTTCGTCGACACCATGCTCGTGTGCTCCGCGACGGCGTTCATCGTGCTGTCCGCCGGGCCGGAGGTGTACGTCCCGGGCCGGACCGGGGCCGACGCCGGTGCCGCGCTGACGTCCGCCGCCGTCGCCCACGAGCTCGGCATGTGGACGACGTGGCCGATGACCCTGCTGGTCTTCACGTTCGCCTTCAGCTCGGTGCTCGGCAACTACTCCTACGCCGAGATCAACCTCACGTACCTCGGCGTGCGGGGCCGCGCCCTGACGGCCCTGCGCACGCTCGTGCTGGCCGCGGTCGGCATCGGCGCACTGCTCGCGCTCGCCACCGTGTGGGCCGTCGCGGACATCGCGATGGCGCTCATGGCCACGGTCAACCTCGTCGCGATCCTGCTGCTGTCCCGCTGGGCGACGGGCGCACTGGCGGACTACCGCACGGCGCAGCGGGAGGGCAGGGACGGCAGGTTCGTCGGGCACGGCAACCCGCTGCTGCCCGGCGACGTGCCGGGGGACGTGTGGGCGCCGGGCGCGCGCGACGAGGAGCCCGCCCCCGCGTGACCACCGCTCAGTGGTGCGCGACCGTCGGCCCGGACGCCGCCTCGCGGTCGCCCAGGTCGTGCAGCTCCTCGCGCAGCCCGCTCATGCGGGCGTCGAGCTCCGCCGCCGTGCGGGCGGCGTCGAGCAGCTCGCTGCGCAGGTGGTCGGGCACCGCGCCGTCGTACTTGTAGAACAGCTTGTGCTCGACGCTCGCCCAGAAGTCCATCGCGATCGTGCGGATCTGGATCTCCACGAAGACGTGCTCGGTGCGGTCCGATAGGAACACCGGGATGCGCACGATGAGGTGCAGCGAGCGGTACCCGTTGCCCTTGGGGTGCGCGATGTAGTCCTTGCACTGGACCACCTCGACGTCCGGCTGCTGCGCGAGCATGTCGGCGACGCGGTAGGCGTCGGACTCGAAGCTGCACGTGATGCGGATGCCGGCGATGTCGCGGATGCGCTCGCGGATCGTGTCGGGGTCGGTCGCGCAGCCGTAGCGGCCGGCCTTCTCGAGGATCGAGTCCATCGACTTCAGGCGGCTGCTGACGTGCTCGATGGGGTTGTGGTCGTGCGTCTGCGCGAACTCCGACCGCAGGATCCGGATCTTGGTCAGCATCTCCTCGATGCCGAACTCGTAGACCATGCGGAACCGTGCCAGCTCACGCGTCGCGGTGCGGACCTGCGTGACGACGTCGGCCGTGTCGAGGCCGGGCGCGCTCAGCTCGGCGGCCCGGCGGCGGACCACCACGGCGACGTCGAGATCGGCGACATCGCTCGCGTGGAGCGGTGCGTCGAGACCTGGCGGCGACGGGGGAGCGGCTGGCGTCGACGCGGAACCGGGCATGACCTGTCCAACGGGGTGCGCGCGGGACGGGTTCCCGCGCTCGGTACTCTGGAGGCTATCCCGCCCCTGCCACCTGCCGAGGTGTTCCCGTGCCTGCCAGCGCCGCCGTGCGAGTCCGTTTCTGCCCGTCCCCGACGGGCACGCCCCACGTCGGGCTGATCCGCACCGCGCTGTTCAACTGGGCGTACGCGCGGCACGTCGGCGGCACGTTCGTGTTCCGCATCGAGGACACCGACCCCGCGCGCGACTCGCAGGAGTCGTACGAGCAGCTGCTCGACGCGCTGCGCTGGCTCGGCATGGACTGGGACGAGGGCGTCGAGGTCGGAGGCCCGCACGAGCCGTACCGGCAGTCGCAGCGGTACGACGTCTACCGCGACGTCGTCGCGCGCCTCGTCGAGGCGGGGTACGCGTACGAGTCCTTCTCGACGCCGGAGGAGGTCGAGGCGCGCCACCGCGCCGCGGGCCGCGACCCCAAGCTCGGGTACGACGGCTACGACCGCGACCTCACCGACGAGCAGAAGGCCGCCTACCTGGCCGAGGGCCGCGAACCCGTCATCCGGATGCGGATGCCCGACGAGGACGTGACGTTCACCGACCTCGTGCGCGGCGAGATCACGTTCAAGGCCGGCTCCGTGCCGGACTACGTCATCGTCCGTGGCAACGGCCACCCGCTGTACACGCTGGTCAACCCCGTGGACGACGCGCTCATGGGCATCACGCACGTGCTGCGCGGCGAGGACCTGCTGTCGTCCACGCCCCGTCAGGTCGTGCTGTACCGCGCGCTCCTCGAGCTCGGCATCGCCACGGTCGTGCCGCAGTTCGGGCACCTGCCGTACGTCATGGGCGAGGGCAACAAGAAGCTCTCCAAGCGGGACCCCGAGTCCAACCTCTTCCTGCACCGCGAGCGCGGCTTCACGCCCGAGGGCCTGCTCAACTACCTCGCGCTGCTCGGCTGGTCCATCGCGCCGGACCGTGACGTGTTCACGCTCGAGGAGATGGTCGCGGCGTTCGACGTCGCCGACGTCAACCCGAACCCCGCGCGCTTCGACCTGAAGAAGGCCGAGGCGATCAACTCCGCCCACGTGCGGCTGCTCGCGCCCGAGGACTTCCGCGACCGCCTCGTGCCGTACCTGCACGCCGCCGGGCTCGTGCCCGCCGCGTCGTACGCGGACCTGTCGGCGGATCACCGCGCGCTGCTCGACGCGGGCGCGCCGCTGGTGCAGGAGCGCATGACGCTGCTGGGCGAGGCCGTGGGGATGCTCGGCTTCCTGTTCGTCGCCGACGACGCGGTCGAGGTCGTCGAGGACGCGCGCGCCGCGCTGCGTCCCGAGGCCGCGGACGTGCTGGACCGTGCGGCCGACGTGCTCGCGGCGATCCCCGCCGACGGGTTCACGACCGAGGCGACGCAGACCGCGCTCGCCGCGGCGCTCGTCGCGCCGACGGAGGAGGGCGGCCTGGGCATCAAGGCGCGGTTCGCCTACACGCCGCTGCGCGTCGCACTGACCGGCCGCCGGGTCTCGCCGCCGCTGTTCGAGTCGATGGAGATCCTCGGCAGGGACGCGACGCTCGCCCGCGTGGCCGCGCTGCGCGCGACCCTGTGACGGGCGTCGACGGCGTCCTGTTCGACATCGACGACACGCTCGTCGACACGCGCGAGGCGTTCCGGGTCGCGCTCGCGGCGGTGCTCGACCGGTACGCGCCGGGCGCCGACGTGGACGCGGCGCTCGCGCTGTGGCGTGCCGACCCGAACGGGCACTACCGGGCGTACACGCGCGGCGAGCGGACGTTCCGCGAGCAGCGCATGACACGCGCGAACGAGCTGCACGCCGCGGTCGGCGGGCCGGTGCTCGACGACCCCGCGTTCGACGCGTGGGACGAGCTGTTCGACGCCGCGTTCGCCGATGGCTGGGCCGTGCACGACGACGTCGAGGAGGTCCTCGAGCAGCTGCTCACGGCGGGTGTGCGCGTGGGGACGCTGACGAACGCGCGCAGCGCCTACCAGACGACCAAGCTGCAGCGCGCCGGGCTGGGCGACCGGCTCGAGGTGCTCGTCGGCGTCGACACGCTCGGCTTCGGCAAGCCCGACGCCCGCGTCTTCCTCGAGGCGTGCCGGCGTCTGGGCACGGCGCCCGCCCGCACGGTCTACGTGGGCGACGAGCTCGACATCGACGCGGCCGCGGCCCGCGCCGCCGGGCTGCACGGCGTCTGGCTCGACCGTCCCGGCCCGCGCCGCGTCCCCGTCGACGCGCACGAGGTCGAGGCCGCGGGCGTCACGGTGATCCGCTCGCTGTCCGAGTTCCCGGCAGCCCTGTCCCTGCCCTGATCCCGCCCACCACCCTCCGCGACCGGAACCTGACTCACCGAATGGCGCGCCGAACGGTGAGCGGTGTTCCGGTCGGGGCGTGAGGTGTCGCCGACCGGAACCTGACTCACGGGATGGCGCGCCGGACCGTGACCCGGGTTCCGGTGGCGGCTGGGTGCCGACCGCAACCTGACTCACCGAATGGCACGTCGGACCGTGACCCAGGTTTCGGTCGGCGGGGTGGGGGGTCGCCGAGCGGGCCCTGGGTCACCGAATGGTGCCTGAAACGGCGAGCCAGGTTCCGGTCGCGTGTCGTCAGCGGCGGCGGGCCGTGTAGACGCGCGTGACGTACGGCACCCGGATCGCCGTCAGGCCGGCCAGGTCCGGGTGGGTCGTGACGAGGGTGCGGACGCGGTCGAGCAGTGCCGCGCGCTCGTCCGGCGGCAGCACGATCGCGTACGAGCGGGTGCCGGCGAGGCGGACGAGCTCGTCAGGCGTCAGGACGTGGTCCCAGCGCACGTCGGTCCGCAGCACGTCGGTGAACGCCTCGCCGAGCTCAGGGTGCGTGCCACGCGCGAGCTGCGGCCCGGCGGCGTCGTGCAGCAGCGCGCCGTACGCACCGACCCACGGGACGTCCTCGTCGCGGTCGTTCCACACGATGCCGACCAAGCCGCCGGGGCGCAGCACGCGAGCGACCTCGGCGCTCGCGACCGGTTCGTCGAACCAGTGCCACGCCTGCGCGACCGTCACGACGTCCACCGACGCGTCGGGCAGCGGGATCGCCTCGGCCGTCCCGGCATGCACCTCGACGTCGGGCAGCGCCGCGGTGAGCTGCGCCCGCATGCCGTCGGCCGGCTCGACGGCGACGACACGCGCGCCGCGCGCCACGAGCGACGCGGTGAGCTTGCCGGTGCCGGCGGCGAGGTCGAGCACGTCCTGCGAACCGTCGGGCAGCAGGAGGTCGACCGCGGCGCCCGGATACCCGGGCCGCACGGCCGCATACTCGTCGGCTCCGTGCGTGAACGACGCCGCGTGCGCGGCCTGGAGGTCGGGGTCCACGGTCATCTCCTGGGATCGGGTGAGGAGCAAGGGGTCAGACGGACAGCGCGTCCAGCACCTCGTCGTGCAGCAGGCCGTTGGTCACCACGGCGTTGCCGCCGTGCGGGCCGTCGACGCCGCGCAGCGACGTGAACCGTCCGCCGGCCTCGGTGACGACGGGCACGAGCGCGGCCATGTCGTACAGCTCGAGCTCGGGCTCGGCAGCCACGTCCACGGCGCCCTCGGCGACGAGCACGTACGACCAGAAGTCGCCGTACGCGCGCGTGCGCCACACGCGCCGCGTGAGGTCGACGAACTGGTCGAACCGGCCGTGCTCCTCCCAGCCGGTGAGGCTGGAGTAGGACAGCGACGCGTCCTCGAGCCGCTCGACGCCCGACACGTGCAGGCGGGTGGCTGCCGCGAGCGACTTGCCCGTCCACGCACCGGTGCCCGTCGCGGCCCACCAGCGGCGGCCCAGCGCAGGCGCGCTGACGACCCCGACGACGACCTCGTCGCCGTCCATGAGTGCCAGCAGCGTCGCCCACACGGGGACCCCGCG
Source organism: Cellulomonas flavigena DSM 20109 (assembly GCF_000092865.1). GTDB lineage: Bacteria > Actinomycetota > Actinomycetes > Actinomycetales > Cellulomonadaceae > Cellulomonas > Cellulomonas flavigena. Next base: position 1,351,626 of record NC_014151.1, read on the forward strand.
GACGAAGTTCTTGGTGCCGTCGATCGGGTCGACCACCCAGCGGCGCGGGCCGTGCCCGGTGTCCGAGCGCTCCTCGCCGTGCACGGCGTCGCGCGGGCGCGCCCGGCCGAGCTGCGAGCGCACCAGGTCCTCGGCGGCGCGGTCGGCGTCGGACACCGGCGTCAGGTCGGGCTTCGTCTCGACCCGCAGGTCCTGTGCCTTGAAGCGGGACATCGTCAGGGCGTCGACCTGGTCGGCGATCACGTGCGCGAGCCTCAGGTCGTCGTCGTAGGCCATGGAGCTCCTCGGGGAAGACGCGGCGGTGCCCACCGGGCCGTGCTCGGCGCGGTGGTCCGCGCGTCAACCTACCGAACCCGCGTGCCGCTCAGCGCCCGCGCGCGCCGTCGCGATCGGGCTCGTCCTCCACGCCGAGGCGGCTGACGAGCAGGCGGCGGAAGGAGTCCAGCCGTGCGGCGCGGGCCGCGCGGACCGTGTCGTCGGGGGCGTCGGCGACCCAGTCGTCGAGCGCGCAGTCGGGGGAGTCGGCCAGGTGCGTGCAGCCGCGGGGGCACTCCTGCGCGACCTCGTCGAGATCCGCGAACGCACCGAGCAGGTGCGCGGGGTCGACGTGCGCGAGCCCGAACGACCGCACGCCGGGCGTGTCGATGACCCACGTCGGCGCGCCGGCGCCCGGCACCTCGAGAGCCACCGCGGACGTCGACGTGTGCCTGCCGCGGCCCGTGACGTCGTTGACCACGCCGACGGCGCGCCGCGCGTCGGGCACCAGCGCGTTGACGAGCGTGGACTTGCCGACGCCCGAGTGGCCGACCAGCACGGACACGTCCCCGGCCAGCGCGTCGCGCAGCTCGTCGAGCCCCTCGATCGTCCGCTCGCCCGTCATCGGGTCGACCCGGCGGCGCGTCACCACGACCTCGACGCCGATCGGCGCGTACAGCGCCGTCAGCACGCCCGGGTCCGCCAGGTCGCCCTTGGTCAGCGCGAGCAGCACCTCCATGCCCGCGTCGTACGCGGCGGCGACGCAGCGGTCGATCATGCGGGTGCGCGGCTCGGGCTCGGCCAGCGCCGTGACGATCACGAGGCGGTCGGCGTTCGCGACGATGACGCGCTCGACGGGGTCGGTGTCGTCGGCCGTGCGGCGCAGCACCGTGCGGCGCTCACCGATGCGCACGATCCGCGCGAGCGACCCCTCGGCGCCCGTGGTGTCACCGACGACGTCGACCAGGTCGCCGGGCGCCACGCGCTCGCGGCCGAGCTCACGGGCCTTCATCGCCAGTACGCGCGTCTCGTCCGCGCCGCCGGGGTCGAGGAGCACGGTGTAGCGGCCGCGGTCGACGGCCACGACCATCGCGGTGCGGGCGTCGGCGTGCTCGGGGCGGCGCTTGGTGCGGGGGCGCGAACCACGGCCGGGCCGGATCCGCACGTCCCGCTCGTCGTAGCGCCGCCCCACCATCAGACGGTGGGCCCCGCGGTCACGCCGTCGCGGACGACGTGCCCCTCGGACGCCGCGAGCATGCCGGCCCACAGGTCGGCGAACCCGGGCAGCGTCTTGGCGGTCGTCGCGACGTCCTCCACCTCGACCCCCGGCACACGCAGGCCCACGAGCGCACCGGCGGTCGCCATGCGGTGGTCGGCGTACGTGCCCCACACCCCGCCGTGCAGCGTGCGCGGCGTGATGACGAGCCCGTCGGACGTCTGCTCGCACTGCCCGCCGAGGCGCGTGATCTCGGCGGCGAGCGCCGCGAGCCGGTCGGTCTCGTGGCCGCGCAGGTGCCCGATGCCGCGCAGACGCGTGGGGGAGTCGCCGTGCACGGCGAGGGCGGCGATGGTCGGGGCGATCTCGCCCGCGGCGCGCAGGTCGAGGTCGACACCGCGCACCTCGCCGGTGCCCGTCACCGTCAGGACGTCGCCGTCGAGCGCGACCGTGGCACCCATGCGCGTGAGGATGTCGGGCAGCAGGCCGCCCGGCTGCGTCGTGGTCGCCGGCCATCCCGGGACGCGCACGGACCCGCCGGCCACCATCGCGGCGCACAGGAACGGTGCGGCGTTGGACAGGTCGGGCTCGACGTGCACGTCGCGGCCCGCGACGGGGCCGGGCTCGACGTGCCAGATCTCGGGGCGGGAGTCGTCGACGACGACGCCCGCGGCGCGCATCACCTCGACGGTCATGCGGATGTGGGGGAGGCTCGGCAGGGTCGGGCCCGTGTGCCGGACCGTCAGGCCCTGGTCGAACCGCGAGGCGGCGAGCAGCAGCCCGGAGACGAACTGGCTTGACCCGGAGGCGTCGACGTCCACCTGGCCGCCGCGCACCGCACCGGTGCCGTGCACCGTGAACGGGAGGTGGCCGGGCTCGCCCTCCTCGTCGACGCGCACGTCGAGCGCCTGGAGCGCCCGCAGCAGCGGACCCATGGGGCGGACGAGGGCCTCGACGTCGCCCTTGAAGTGGACCGGGCCGTCGGCGAGGGCCGCGACCGCGGGCAGGAACCGCATGACCGTGCCGGCCAGCCCGCAGTCGACCGTCACGTGCCCGCGCAGCGCGCCGGGCGTGACACCGACCGCATCGCCACCGAGGTCGACCTGCACCCCGAGCGTCTCCAGAGCGCCGGCCATCAGGCGCGTGTCACGCGAGACGAGGAGCGAGCGCAGCGTGCTCGGGCCCTGGGCGAGCGCGGCGAGCACGAGGTAGCGGTTGCTCAGCGACTTCGATCCGGGCACGGCGACGGTGGCGTCCAGCGGGGCGTCGGCGACGGGGGCGGACCACAGGTCGGCGTGCGGGCTCGTCATGCCGTCAGGCTAGCGGCGTGCGCAGGCACGGACCTCGCGCGTCCACGCGCTGCGGCACCTCAGGCGTCGTGCTTCGCCGCTTCCGCGGCGCGTGCCGCCTTGATCGCGGCGCGGTCGGAACGCGCGTGCTGGACGCGCCACGACACCCCGGGGCGGCCCTCCAGGTCGACGCCGACGAGCACCGCTCCGCCGGCGAAGGACAGCGCGCGCACCAGCCGCTCGGTCCGCGCCTTCTTCTCCTCGGGCGTCAGCGACCCCCGCCTGCCGAGCGGCAGGTTGACCACGACGAGCGGCACCGTGAGCCCGGCCAGCGCGAGCGCGGCCGTACGCGGCGCGCGGCCCACGGCGAGCAGCGCCCCCGCCACGAGCATCGCGGCCCCGTGCGCCCGCGTGAGCGTCGCGAGCTCCCCGTCGCCGATCGTGCCGTCGAGCGCCGCCGCGACAGGTGCGGGCGCGGCCGACCGGGCCGACGCCGGCACGCGGGTGCGCAGCCCGTCGAGCCCGTCGCGCACGACCTGCGCGTGGGCGGCCGGGTGCCGCAGCGCGTCGAGGCCCTGGCTGACGAACCACGAGGCGAACAGGGGACGGGCGAGACGACGCAGCAGCACGGGATCCTCCTGGACGGGTCCACCGCGGGTGGCGCGGTGCGTCCCACGCTAGTGTCGGGCGCCCGATGGCGCGCGCAGGCGGGAATGCCCGCGTGGTGACCGCGTGTTGGACCGGTCATGAGCTGTGCCGTCGAGACGTCTCCCGTCGCCCCGTCCGCACCCCCGACCCCACTCGCCCCCCTGACCGCCGCGTCGCCGTGGGGCGTGCCCGAGGGCCGGACGGGTGGGGTGGGTGCCCCCAGGGGTGGGCCGGGCTCCGGCGCACTAGGCTCGATCCCGATGAGCGAGCCACAGGGTGCCGACGACGAGACGGGCACGACGCGTGCCCCTGCCGGGGAGGACGACGCCGCCCGCAGCGACCGGTTCGAGGCCGAGGCGCTGGTCTACCTCGACCAGCTGTACGGCGCCGCGCTGCGGATGACGCGCAACCCCGCCGACGCCGAGGACCTGGTCCAGGAGGCGTTCACCAAGGCGTTCGCCGCGTTCCACCAGTACCGCCCGGGGACGAACCTCAAGGCGTGGCTGTACCGCATCCTCACCAACACCTACATCAACACGTACCGCAAGAAGCAGCGCGAGCCGCAGCAGTCCCGCTCGGAGGAGATCGAGGACTGGCAGCTCGCGCGCGCGGAGTCGCACACGTCCCGGGGCCTGCGCTCGGCCGAGGCCGAGGCGCTCGACCACCTGCCGGACTCCGACGTCAAGGACGCCCTGCAGCAGATCCCCGAGGACTTCCGCATCGCCGTCTACCTCGCCGACGTCGAGGGCTTCGCGTACAAGGAGATCGCCGAGATCATGGGCACGCCGATCGGGACGGTGATGTCCCGCCTGCACCGTGGGCGATCGCAGCTGCGCGAGCTGCTCTCCGACTACGCGCGCGAGCGCGGCCTGGCCGGTGCCGCGCCGACGTCGCCGGAGGGTGCGCGGTGAGCACGTTCGAAGGGGTGGACCCCCAGGGCCTGACGCCGGTCGACCTGACGCCGGTCGACGGTGCACCGTGCGGCTGCGACGAGGCCGTCGGGCGGCTGTGGGAGTACGTCGACTCCGAGCTGGAGGAGCTCGACGCCCGGCGGGTGCAGGCGCACCTCGACGAGTGCGCGCCGTGCCTGGAGGAGGAGCAGGTCGAGCTCGTGCTCAAGCAGCTCGTACGGCGCTGCTGCCAGGAGGAGGCGCCGGAGACGCTGCGCGTCCGGATCCACGAGCAGCTGACCGTGCTGCGGCTGCGGACGTCCGTGGACCCGCAGGCCTGAGACGGCTGCGTCGCCGCGACGGCGGCGTGCGGGAACGGCGACGGGCCCGGAGCGGGTGCTCCGGGCCCGTCGGCACGTCACGGCGCCGAACGCTCAGGCGTTGGGACGCTTGCCGTGGTTCGCGCCGTTCCCCTTGCGGGAGCGACGCTTGCGGCCACGCTTGCTCATCGCGGTTCTCCTCGGATCGCGGCGCGCGCGCGAGGACGGCACGCACCGGGGATGTCGCCCCATGGTCCCACACCTGGAGACCCTCGTGCGTCGGCGCACGCTCAAGTGAGGGCCCCGAGATCCCGATAGCACCTGACGTGAGCCAGCAGCCCCAGTCCGTGATCCCGTTCCTGCACGCCCTGGCCAGCACGGGAGGGTCCGACCTCCACTGCAAGGTCGGGTCGGCGCCGCGCGTGCGGGTCGACGGCCGGCTGCGCAAGCTGCAGGCCCCGGATCTGCGACCGCTGGACACCGAGCGGATGCTCGAGGAGGTGCTCCCCGACGACCTCGTCGAGAAGTTCCGCGAGAGCAAGGAGGCCGACTTCGCGTACTCCTTGTCCGGCGTGGGCCGCTTCCGCGTCAACGCGTACCAGGCGCGTGGCACGTACGGGCTGGTCTTCCGGCGGGTGGCGGTGGGCGCACAGTCGCTGGGTGAGCTCGGGCTGCCCGAGGTCGTGGGAGAGCTGGCGCTCGAGCCGCGCGGCCTGGTGCTGGTGACGGGTCCGACGGGGTCGGGCAAGACGACGACGCTGGCGTCGATGGTCGACCTCATCAACTCCTACCGCGAGGTCAACATCGTCACGATCGAGGACCCGATCGAGATCCTGCACTCGGACAAGAAGGCGATCGTGTCGCAGCGCGAGGTCCGGCAGGACACGGCGGACTTCACGGTCGCGCTGCGTGCCGCGATGCGGCAGGACCCCGACGTCATCCTCGTCGGCGAGATGCGTGACGTGGAGACGGTCCGGGCGGCGCTGTCGGCCGCCGAGACCGGGCACCTGGTGCTCTCGACGCTCCACACGATCGACGCGGCCGAGACCATCAACCGCATCGTCGACTTCTTCCCGCCGCACGAGCAGAAGCAGGTGCGTATCGCGCTCGCGCAGTCGCTGCGCGGCATCGTCTCGCAGCGTCTGGTGCGCAAGGCCGACGGCAGCGGACGGCAGGCCGCCATCGAGGTCATGATCAACACGGGCCGCACGGCCGAGGCGATCATCGAGCCGCAGGACAACCCGCCGCTGCTCGACCTCATCAAGGAGGGCGACTTCTACAAGATGCAGACGTTCGACCAGCACCTGTACACGCTCGTCCGCGACGCGGTCGTGACGTACGAGGAGGCGCTCGCGGTCGCGTCGAACCCGCACGACCTCACGGTCGAGCTGCGTGGCGCGGGCATCGTGGTCTGACGTCCCGTGGAGGACCTGACGGCCGGCACCCCCTGCGGGTGCCGGCCGTCGTCGTGCCGTGGTCGGGCGTTGCGCGGTCGGATGACGCGATATAACGTGTCTACATCACACGGCATATCGCGTTGGAGGTCCCCATGTCGACGGAGTCCTGGGTCGTCGCCGGCCCGCAGGTGATCGAGGTCGAGGACGTGCGCGCGCTGCGCGTCGGGCTGGTGGGGGGCCGGGTCGACGTGGTCGCGCACGACGACCCGCAGGCACGCGGCGCCCGGCTCGAGGTGCACCGCGTCGACGGCCGCCCGCTCGAGGTGACGTTCGCGGACGGCGAGCTGCGCGTCGGCTACAGCTTCACGCTCGGCGGCTGGGAGGGCTTCGTCGAGAAGTTCCGCAACTTCCAGGACAAGGACAAGGCCGACGTGCACCTCGCGGTCCCGCGTGAGGTGCTGGCCAAGGTCGGCACGGTCAGCGCCGACGGCCTGGTCGCCGGCCTGCGGCAGGACGCGTCGGTCTCGACCGTCTCCGGCTCCGTCGTCGTCGACGACGTGCGCGGGCGGCTGTCCACCAACTCGGTGTCCGGTGAGGTCGTGGTGCGTCGCCACGAGGGTGACCTGCGCTTCAACACCGTCTCCGGTGAGCTCGCGGCGTCGGGGGAGCTCACGCTCGTGCAGGGCAACTCCGTGTCCGGCGACGTCTCGCTCGACGTGGGCTCCGGCACGTCCTCGCTCACCGTCACCACCGTCTCGGGGGACCTCACCGTCCGGCTGCCCGAGACCGCCGGGCTGCGCGTCCGCGCCCAGTCGGTCAGCGGGCGCCTCGTCGTCGACGGCCAGGAGCACAAGGGCTCCGGGCCGGGGCACCGCACGGTCGACCTCGACTCCGGCACCGGGGGTGCGTTCGTCTCGGCGACGACCGTGACCGGCCACGTGACGGTGCTGCGCGCGCCCGTGTCGGACGTGCCCGTCGACGTCCGGGATGACGCCCCCGTCTCCGACGCACCCGTCACCGACGCGCCCGTCACCGACGCCCCCGTCACCGACGCCCCCGTCGACGAGGCGCTCTGATGATGGCCCCGGTCTTCGCCCACGGCCAGCTGCGGCTGTACCTGCTGGCACTGCTCGAGGACGGGCCGCGGCACGGGTACGAGCTCATGACGGCACTGAGCGACCGCTTCGGTGGCACCTACCGGCCCAGCGCCGGCACGGTGTACCCGCGGCTCGCACGCCTCGAGGAGGAGGGGCTGGTCCACCGCTCCGACGAGGGCCGCAAGGCCACCTACGCCCTCACCGCCGCCGGCCGCACCGAGCTCGACGAGCGCCGCGGCGACCTCGCGCACCTCGAGGCCGCAATCGCCGAGACCGTCCGGGCGCAGGCGTCGCAGGTGCGCGACGACGTGCAGGCCGCGATGCGCGGGCTGCGCGCCGACCTCGCGTCCGCGGCCCAGCGTGCCCGCGACGCGGCGACGCGTGGGACCGGTGAGCCGGACCCGCAGCGCACCGCGTCGCACCGGCGGCGCATCGAGGCCGAGAACATCGTGCGGCGCTTCGGCGACGAGGTCCGGGCGGACCTGCGGCGCGTCGACGCCGGCTCCGGCGTCGACGAGCTGACGGTCGAGACGCTGCGCACCGTCCTGGACACGGCGCTGCGCACGATGCGCTCGACGCTGCGGTGACCTGCCCGGCGCGGGTGGTGGCGGTCGTGCGACCACCCGCGCCGGGGTCGGGCGTCAGGCGAGCCCGGCCTGCTCGCGCGCCGTGCGCCGCTCGTAGAACTCGGGCCCGGCCAGGTACCACGTGACCCGGCCGAGCTCCGACTCCTGCTCGCCGGCGCGCGTCCTGTCGAGGGCCGCCTGTCGCACGGTGACCTGGTAGCCCGTCTGCTCACGCGCCTCCTCCGGCAGCGCGACGACGAGCCGCAGGCCGAGGCGCAGCCGCGCCGGGAAGACGAACCCCGCGATCGTCTGGCGGCCCTGCGGCCGCAGCGGCACCCGCACGAGCCCGTCGCCGACGGGTTCGCCCTGCTCGACCGGGAGGCCGGCCTCCTTGAGCAGGAAGTCCGGTGCGTCGAGCCACAGCCGCGCGCCGCGCGGCAGGCGTGCGGTGACGTCGACCAGCATCGGCACGCGCCGGTCGAGGGCGCCGGCCACGTGGAACGGCAGGACGGCGGGGTCGTCGGGCCCCGGCGTGGGCACGACGTTGAAGTTCCGCCACGTCACGTTGTTGTTGTGGTGGATGAACGCCCGGAAGTTGTCCCAGTCGACGAGGCTCGCCAGCGGTGGCGCGGGGTCCTGTGCCGTCTCGGCGATCGCGACGAAGCAGTAGTGCCCGGGCGCCGGGACGTCGGCTGCGGCCCACGTGATCGCGTCGGCGACGGTGAGGACGTCGCCGACGGGCACCGAGGGCAGCGTCGTGCTGCCGACGAGCTGCCACTGGTCGGGCGTGATGAGCGTGCCGACCTCCGACCAGTACACGTGCACGGTCGTCGGGCCGGCGGGTGCCGCGCCGCGGTTGCGCACGCGGACGTAGACGTGGTTGTCCTGCCCGGCGGTGGCCTCGTACCCCAGCGTCATGCTGTTCTCGGTGCCGCTGCCCTCGCCGTAGGTCGCCTGCGGGTCCGCGACGACGTCGGGGCGCAGGATCACGTCCGGGCTCGTGGAGATCGACCCGGTGTGCGGTGCCCCGGTGTCGGTCGCGTTGTCCCGCAGGTACACGTCCTCCAGGCCGATGTCGAGCACGTCCTCGATGATCGCCCGCAGGTTCGGCATGACGCCGATGAGGTCGCTGGCCGGTGAGACCGACGCGGTGCCCGTGGCGGGGTCGGACAGCACGGCGCGCACCTGCGCCGGGCTCAGCCGGCCGCCCCCCGCGGCCTGGGCGACGCCCTGCACGCTCAACGCGGCGCCCGCGACGATCGGCGAGGCCGACGACGTGCCGCTGAAGCCGGTCGTGTACAGGGTGGTCGCGCCGGCAGCGGTCGACGACGTCGTGTCGACGTTCTCGCCCCAGGCGAAGCAGTCGACGCGTGCGCCGAACGACGAGAAACCCATCCGCGCGTGCGGGACCGTGGACGACGCGGCGCCCACGACGATCGCGCCGGAGTCCCGGAAGTCCGGGTGCGCGGGTGCGAGCACCCGGCGACCCGCGGCGTCGACGACGTCGTCGAGGTCGTTCGCACCGTTGCCGGCGGCCTCGACGACGACCACGCCGAGCGCGGACGCGAGCCGGATCGCCTCGAACGACTCCTCGATGAGCTCGACCGGCGCGCCGAACACCGGGGCGGCCGGTGTGACGGTCTGGACCTCGAGCAGCAGCACGTCACCGGGCTGCATGCTGTCCAGCGCGGCGACGATCGCGTCCGGCACGTTGGCCAGCGAGCCGGAGTGCGACGTCACGTCGACCGACGCGATCTCCGGAGCGATCCCGACCCCGCCGAGCGTGTTGTCGACCGCGCACAGCTCGCCGAGCACGGCCGTCCCGTGGGGGCGCGACCCGTTCTGCAGCGTGCCGAACAGCAGGCTCGCGCCGTGCCCGGCCAGGTCCTCGTGGTCCAGCGTCCACCCCTGCTCGAGGTCGACGACCCGCTGGCCTGCGCCGGCCCCGCCCGGGACCGTCCACGCGAACTCGGCGTCGATCCCGGTCGGCGCGGGGTCGAGGTAGCCCTGGTTGACCGCGCGCGGGTCGTTCGTGGCGTCCACCAGCGGGTCGACGGCGGGCGCGTCCGGGTGGGCGGTCTCGACGACGTCCCAGGCGAGCAGCAGCTTCGTGAGCTCGGCCGCGCCGAGGTGTCGTGGGGTGTCGACCGTGAACCACCGCGTGAGGCGGCGCGGCTCGAAGCCCGGGTCCCGGGCGCCGGCCTCCGCGACGAGCCGGTCGAGCTTCTCGGGCGCCACCGCGGTGTACAGGCGCTCGAACCGCAGCTCGTCGACCACGTCGCCGAGCGGCCCGGGCCCGAACTTCTCGACGAGCACGCGCTGGACGTCGTCCTCGTACGGGACGTCGACCCAGTCGTGCAGCCGGACGACCACACGGGGCCGGAAGACCGGCCGCACGGCGGGCCGGTCGGCGATGTCGGATGTCGTGCTCATGATGCGTCCCCCTGTCGTCGGTGCCGCGCGGTCGCGCAGCCTCCTGACCGAGATGAGGGGACGGGCCGCTAGGGGAGATACGGGCCGGCGGGGTGAACGGCACGGCGTCGGCGCGAGCGTCCCGTCCACGCCCGGGCGCCGCCCGCGGTCAGACCCCCGACCACGGACCAGACGGCCGCGGGCCCCGCCTGCCCGAGCACCAGGAGCACGGCGGCACCGAGCGCGGCCCCCGTCAGGGCGAACGCGGCGACGTGCCGCGCCTCGGAGCTCTCGTGGCGCAGCAGGTGCGCGGTGAGCAGGCCGCCGGGCAGTCCGAGGACGAGGACCGCGACGAGGTGCAGCCCGTACATCATCGCGAGGATCGCGGCGGCGGCGCCCGCGTCGACGGCGTCACCGGCCGTCGGGCGCTCGACGACGAGGTAGGTGACGTACAGCAGGACCGCCGCGACCAGGAGGATCAGCGCGACGCGGCCGCACACCTCGAGGACGGGCCGCACCCCGACGACGCGGACGAAGGAGCCGGCAGCGTCCGTCGGGGTGCCGGTCGAGGTGACGTCGCGCGGCTCAGACGCCGTCATCGGGCAGCCCGAGCCAGGAGTGCCACCCGGTGTGCAGGACGAGCCACGCCATGAGGCCGTAGCCCGCCTGGCCAGGGAGGTGGTGGGCCGAGGTGGCCATGTCCGCGAGCCACTGGTCGTGCGCGGCGAGGGGCGAGTACATGTCCACGTACGGCACGCGGCGTCGGGCGGCGACGTCGCCGAGGGCGGCCGACAGCTCGGCGAGCCGGTCGCCCTCGTGCACGGCGCCCGGCGGAGGGCCGACGACGAAGGCCGGGATGCGGCGCTGGTCCGCCACGTCGAGCACGTTCGCCAGGTTGAGACGGCTGCGCGCGAGCGAGAGGCCGGCGGCGATGTCGGCGCGCCCGAGCGCGACCACGAGCCGGTTGTCGGCGTGCGGGGACAGGCGCCGCGATACCTCGGCGTCCCAGCGGGCGCCCAGGTCCGTGCTGGTCTCGCCGGGGACGGCGAGGGTGAGGACCGTCAGCGGGTCCGGCGCGTGGGTGCGCGCAGCGACGCGGCCGACCCACCCGAGGCCCTTGGGGTCGCCGGCACCGGCCACCAGCTCGTCCCCCACGACCGCGAGGCGCAGCGGCAGCTCACCCACGCACATCACTCCTGCCCATGCCCGCAGCGCCGGGCGGTCCGGTGCCTGCTGGGCCCCAGTGTCTCAGGCGTGGGGCACGTGGTCGTGCGGTTCGGGTCGCTCGTCCGTGCCGTGTCGCGCAGCGGGCGCGTCCGGCTCAGCGGGAGCGGACGCGGGTGGAGGGCGTGTCGTCCGGGTGGGAGCGCGGGGGCTCGCGGTGGCCCAGGCCGTCCTCGCGCACGACGTGCGCGAGCCGTCCGAGCCAGGCGGACAGAGCGAGAAGCGTGAGGATGAGCCAGAAGATGTCCATGGCGGAAACTCTGCTCACCACAAGATCGCGCCACCAGTGGCAGGACTGACGCTGGGCATTGATTTTCTGCCACCACCATGCGAGCGTCAGGGCATGCTGCGGAGCGTCGCCGTCATCGCCCTGCCGGGCACCGCCGCGTTCGAGCTCGGGACCGCGTGCGAGGTCTTCGGCATCGACCGGTCCGACACCGGGGGCCCGAGCTTCGACTTCCGGGTGTGCGGCCTCGTGCCCGGTGCGGCGATCCCCACCAAGGCCGGGTTCTCGATCGTCGTCGAGCACGGCCTGGAGGCCACCCGCGACGCGGACCTCGTCGTGGTGCCGGCCTACGGCGTGCCCGCCGGGGAGGTGCCCGTCGAGGCGCTCGACGCCCTGCGGGACGCCCACGCGCGCGGCGCGTGGATCCTGTCGATCTGCAGCGGTGCGTTCGCCCTGGGCGAGGCCGGTCTGCTCTACGGCCGGCGCTGCACGACGCACTGGCTGCACGCCGCCGAGCTCGCGCGGCGGTTCCCGACGGCCACCGTCGACCCCGACGTCCTGTTCGTCGAGGACGGCCGCGTCATCACCGGCGCCGGCACAGCCGCGGGCATCGACGCCTGCCTGCACCTCGTGCGCCGCGAGCTCGGCGCCGCGGCCGCCACCAACGTCGCCCGCCGCATGGTCGTCCCGCCGCAGCGCGACGGCGGTCAGGCGCAGTACGTCGAGACGCCCCTGCCGCCCGCGGCCGAGACGCTCGCGCCGCTGCTCACGTGGATGCTCGAGCACCTCGACGAGGACCTCGGCGTGCCCGCGCTCGCCAGCCGTGCGCTGATGTCCGAGCGCACGTTCGCCCGCCGCTTCCGCGCCGAGACCGGCGCCACGCCCGCCGCCTGGGTCGCGCGGCAGCGCGTCGCACGGGCGCAGGAGCTGCTCGAGCGCACCGACGCGCCCGTCGACGAGGTCGCGCGCCGCAGCGGGTTCGGCACCGCCGCGCTGCTGCGCCACCACTTCGCCCGCACGCTCGGCACCACGCCGCTGGCGTACCGGCGGCGCTTCGCCTGTGCGCCGGACGAGGAGCGGGCCTCCTGAGACGCCCGGCGCCACGGACGGCCACGGGGCCGGACCCTCGGTCGAGGGCCGGCCCCGTCGGTCGTGCGGCGGCGTGCGGAGGGCTCAGCGAGCGAAGGCCTCCGTGACGAGCGACTTCTGCTCCACCGCGTGCTTCTTGGCCGACCCGGCCGCCGGCGAGGCCGACTCCGGGCGGGACACCACCCGCACCTCACGCCCGACGACCTGCGGCAGGTGCGTCGACACGAACGTCCACGGGCCCTGGTTGCGCGGCTCGTCCTGCACCCACACCAGCTCGGCGTCGCCGAACGGCGCCAGCGCCTCGGCGATCGCGTCGGGCTCGAGAGGGTAGAGCTGCTCGAACCGCACGATCGCCGTCTGCTGGTCGTTCGCCGCGACGCGCTGCGCGAGCAGGTCCCAGTAGACCTTGCCCGAGCAGAGCAGCACGCGCGTCACCTGGTCGGCCTTGGCGGCCGCGAGGTCGTCGCCGATCACGGTGCGGAACGTGCCCGACGTGAAGTCCTGCACGTCCGACGACGCGGACTTCAGCCGCAGCATCGACTTCGGGGTGAACACCACGAGCGGGCGGCGCGGCCGCTGGTACGCCTGACGGCGCAGCAGGTGGAAGTGCGACGCGGGCGTCGACGGCTGCGCGATCGTCATGTTGTCCTCGGCGGCGAGCTGCAGGAAGCGCTCGATGCGTGCCGACGAGTGGTCCGGCCCCTGGCCCTCGTAGCCGTGGGGGAGCAGGAGCACCACCGACGAGCGCTGCGCCCACTTCTGCTCGGCCGACGAGATGAACTCGTCGATGACGGTCTGGGCGCCGTTGACGAAGTCGCCGAACTGCGCCTCCCACAGCACCAGGGCGTCAGGGCGTTCGACGGAGTAGCCGTACTCGAAGCCGAGGGCGGCGTACTCCGACAGGGAGGAGTCGTAGACCCAGAACTTGGCCTGGTCGCCGGACAGGTAGAGCAGCGGCGTCCACTCGGCGCCCGTCTCGCGGTCGTGCAGCACCGCGTGGCGCTGCACGAACGTGCCGCGGCGCGAGTCCTGCCCGGCCAGGCGCACCGGCGTGCCCTCGATCAGCAGCGAGCCGAACGCGAGGATCTCGCCGAAGCCCCAGTCGATGCCGCCCTCGCGGCTCATCTGCTCGCGCTTGGCGAGCATCTGCGCGAGCTTCGGGTGCACCGTGAAGCCCTCGGGCGGGCTGACGTGGGCCTGGCCGATGCGCTGCAGGATCGAGGTCGGCACGGCCGTCTGCCAGCCGACCATGACACCGGCGTCCTCCTGCTGCGACTCCGGGCGCTCGAGGCCGGCGACGGTCTCGACGTCGGCGGGCGGGGGCGTCCAGCCGTCCTCGCGGGTCTCGGTGAACACGCGCTCGAGCTGCGACTGGTAGTCGCGCAGCGCCTGCTCCGCCTCCTCCAGCGTGATGTCGCCACGGGCCACGAGCGTCTCGGTGTAGAGCTTGCGCACCGAGCGCTTCGCCTCGATGAGGTTGTACATCAGCGGCTGCGTCATCGACGGGTCGTCGCCCTCGTTGTGACCGCGACGGCGGTAGCAGACCATGTCGATGATGACGTCGCGGTCGAACTGCTCGCGGTACTCGAACGCGAGCTCGGCGACGCGCACCACGGCCTCGGGGTCGTCCCCGTTCACGTGGAAGATCGGCACCTGCAGGCCCTTGGCCACGTCGGTGGCGTACTGCGACGAGCGCGACGACGACGGGCCGGTGGTGAAGCCGACCTGGTTGTTGACGATGACGTGGATCGTGCCGCCTGTGCGGTACCCGCGCAGCTGCGCGAGGTTGAGCGTCTCGAAGACCACGCCCTGCCCCGCGAACGCGGCGTCGCCGTGGATGAGGATCGGCAGCACCGAGAAGCCGTCGCCGCCCAGGTCGATGCGGTCCTGCTTGGCGCGCACGATGCCCTCGAGCACCGGGTCGACCGCCTCGAGGTGCGACGGGTTCGCCGCCAGGTACACGGCGGTCGTCGCACCGGACTCGGCCGTGAACACACCCTCGGTGCCGAGGTGGTACTTCACGTCGCCCGAGCCCTGGACCGACTTCGGGTCCTGGTTGCCCTCGAACTCGCTGAAGATCTGGCCGTAGGACTTGCCGGCGATGTTGGCCAGCACGTTGAGGCGACCGCGGTGGGCCATGCCGATGCCGACCTCGTCGAGCCCGCCGTCGGCAGCGCGCGACAGGATCGCGTCGAGCAGCGGGATGAGCGACTCGCCGCCCTCGAGCGAGAAGCGCTTCTGCCCGACGAACTTGGTCTGCAGGAAGGTCTCGAACGCCTCGGCGGCGTTGAGGCGGCGCAGGATCCGCAGCTGGTCCTCGCGCGGCGTGCGCGCGTACCCCGACTCCAGTCGCTCCTGCAGCCAGCGGCGCTGCCGCGGGTCCTGCAGGTGCATGTACTCGACGCCGACCGTGCGGCAGTACGAGTCGCGCAGCAGCCCGAGCACCTCGCGCAGCGTGGCACGTGTCCGACCCGTGAAGCCGCCGGTGGGGAACGTGCGGTCGAGGTCCCACAGCGTCAGGCCGTGGTTCTGCACGTCGAGGTCCGGGTGCTTGCGCTGGCGGTAGGCGAGCGGGTCGGTCTCCGCCATGAGGTGCCCGCGCGAGCGGTAGGCGTGGATGAGCTCGGCGACGCGCGCGGGCTTGATCGCCTCGGCGTCCGGGTCGTGGTTCGCGTCGCGCACCCAGCGCACCGGCTCGTACGGCACGCGCAGCGCCGCGAAGACGCGGTCGTAGAAACCGTCCTCGCCCAGCAGCTTGCGTCCCAGGATGCGCAGGAAGTCGCCCGACTGCGCGCCCTGGATGATCCGGTGGTCGTAGGTCGACGTGACCGTCAGCACCTTCGAGACGCCCATGCGGTTGAGCTGCTCGTCCGACGTACCGGCGAACTCCGCCGGGTAGTCCATGGCGCCGACGCCGACGATGGTGCCCTGACCCTGCATGAGGCGCGGCACCGAGTGCACCGTGCCGATCGTGCCCGGGTTCGTCAGGGAGATGGTCGTCCCCGCGAAGTCGTCGACCGTGAGCTTGCTGTTGCGGGCCCGGCGCACGACGTCCTCGTACGCGGTCCAGAACTGGGCGAAGTCGAGGGTCTCGGCCTTCTTGATCGACGGCACCAGGAGCTGGCGGCTGCCGTCCGGCTTGGCGAGGTCGATCGCCAGGCCGAGGTTGACGTGCGCCGGCTGCAGCACGCCGGGCTTGCCGTCGACGAGCGTGTACGCCGCGTTCATGGCCGGCATCTCCTGCACGGCCTCGACCAGCGCGAAGCCGATGAGGTGCGTGAAGGAGACCTTGCCGCCGCGGCCGCGCGACAGGTGGTTGTTGATGACGATGCGGTTGTCGACCATGAGCTTGGCCGGCACGGCGCGCACCGACGTCGCGGTCGGGACCTCGAGCGAGGCCTCCATGTTGGTCACGACGCGCGCGGCCGGGCCGCGGAGCTTCTGCACGTCGTCGACCGCCTGCACCTCGGGCGCGTCGGTGCGCCGCGTCGCCGCCTCCGCGTACGGGGCCGTCGCGGGCTGCGCCGTCGCGACGGGCGACGGGGTGACCTCGACGGGCGGTGCCGGCGGGGCAGCCGGGACGGCGGGTGCCGCCGGCGTGCGCGCGGTCGTGGGCTGCGCGGGCGCCGGGGGCGCGGCCGTCGCCCGGGGCGCGTCCTTCGTCTCGCCGTTGGTCGCCGCACCCGTCGTCTCGGGCTTGTAGCCCTCGAAGAAGTCCCACCACGCGGGGTCCACCGCGTTCCGGTCCTTCAGGTACTGCTCGTACAGCTCGTCGACCAGCCACTCGTTCGCACCGAAGTCGGCACGGGTGGAGTCTGACTGCGCGTTCTGCGTCACGCTGGGATCGCCCACTTCCGGTGCGCGGTGCGGACCGCGCCGTCGCCAGTTCTGTTGACGGCAACACTACGTGGTCGACGGGGTCGCAGGCCCCTTGCGCAGCCCGCCCGGACGTGATCTGCGCAGCCTCTTCACCCGCCGCGGACCGGGGGGTCAACGACCCCTCAAGCCCGACCCCCCACGGGCTCAAGCCCGGCCCGCCCGGGGCTCAAGCGCGCGGCGGCACGTCCGCGTCGGGCCGGGTCGCCGGCAGCCGCACGCGCATCGTGCAGCCGGACTCGGAGTCGGCGACCTCGACGGTCCCGCCATGCAGCTCGACCGCCCACCGGACGATCGCCAGGCCGAGCCCCGTGCCGCCCGTCGAGCCCTGGCCCGTCAGCGCCGGCGTGTTGCCACGCACGAAGCGCTCGAACACGTGGGCGCGCTGGTCGCGGGCGATCCCCGGGCCCCGGTCCACGACGTCGACACGCACGTCGGTGCCCACGCGACGCGCGGCCACGCGGACCTCCTCGTCGGGCGGCGAGTGCCGCGCCGCGTTCTGCAGCAGGTTCGCCACGACCTGGTGCAGCCGCTCCGGGTCGGCCGGGACCGTGAGGTCGGCCGGCTCGACGTCGACGGCGAAGCGCAGCCGCTTGTCCGCCCCGACGAGCGACGCCTCGTCGGCCGCCTGGCGCAGCAGGTCGCCGACCGCGACCTCCTCGATCCGCAGGGCCATCGCACCGGCCTCGACGCGCGACAGGTCCAGCAGGGACGAGACCAGGCGCGAGAGCCGCTCGGTCTGGGCGAGCGCGACCGCGAGCGTCGCTGGGTCCGGCTCGCTCACGCCGTCGACCATGTTCTCGAGCTGCGCCTGCAACGCCGTCACCGGCGTGCGCAGCTCGTGCGAGACGTTGGCGACCAGCTCGCGGCGGAACGTGTCGAGCTGCTCCAGGTCGTCGGCCATGGTGTTGAAGGCCTCCGCGAGCTGCCCGACCTCGTCGCGGCTCGTCGAGCGCACGCGCCGGCTGTAGTCGCCGCCGGCCATCGCCCGCGCGGCCTCCGTCATCTCGCGCAGCGGCGAGGTCATGCCGCGCGCGAGGATCTGCGTCACCACGAGCGACAGCGCGATCGCCAGGGGCAGCGTGCGGCTGGGGCCCAGCGCGCGGCCGTACCCGAGCCAGATGACGAACGCCGCGAGCGTGACCGTCGCGGCCACGAGCACGCCGAGCTTGATCTTGATGCTGCGCAGCGGGTCGAGCGGGCGTACGTCCGGCAGGCGCCAGCGGTCGCCGCCGCGGGCGTGGCGGGCGTTCGGCTCCGGTACCGGGCTCACCGGCCGGCGGCCTGCTCGTCGGGTGCGTCCCCGACCGGCTCGTACGCGTAGCCCACGCCGTGGACGGTGCGGATCAGGTCCGGACCCAGCTTGCGGCGCAGCGCCTTGACGTGGGAGTCCACGGTGCGCGTCCCGCTCGCGTCGACCCAGTCCCACACGTCCGCGAGCAGCCGCTCGCGCGTCAGGACCGTGCGGGGCGACGACGCGAGCGTGAGCAGCAGGTCGAACTCCGTCGGCGTCAGGTGCACCTCGGTGCCTGCGCGCTGCACGCGGCGCTGCGCGCTGTCGATCGTCACGTCGCCGACCACCAGCGGCGGGTCCGGCTGCTGGACCGTGGCGCGCTCGGCGGCGCGTGCCGCCCGCTCGGTGCGTCGCAGCAGCACCTTGGTCCGGGCCACGAGCTCGCGCATCGAGAACGGCTTGGTCATGTAGTCGTCCGCGCCGACCCCCAGGCCCACGAGCATGTCGGTCTCGTCGTCGCGCGCCGTGAGCATGAGCACCGGCACAGGGCGTTCGGCCTGGATCTGCCGGCACACCTCCAGGCCGTCGATCCCGGGCAGCATGACGTCGAGCACGACCACGTCCGGCTGCAGGCGGGCCGCCGCGGCGACGCCCGCGTGACCGTCACCGACGGCCTCGACCGTCCACCCCTCGGCGGTCAGGCGGTGCACGATGGCCTGGGCGATGGCGGGCTCGTCCTCGACGACGAGCACGGTGGTGGCGCTCGGGCGCGGCACGGTGGTGACCATGGGGTCAGGGTGGCACATGGACCCCTGACCAGTCCCGGTGATCGCTCGGCACGTCGGGGCTCCGACCGTAGGATGTGCCCACCATGAGCAGCTCAAGTCGCTGCCGGCGTCGCGTCCCGACCGCACCGCACCGCGCCTCGCGGGAGCGCGCGGCCGCAGGAGCCCCTGCGGGGCGCGACACCGCCGGCCCACCCTCGTCCCTCGCGGCGCCCGAGCGCCGCCTCGCCGACACGCCCCCCGCGCGGGTGGTCCCGTGCTGACCGACTGGCTGCTCGTCGGCCTCGGCGTGCTGCTCACGGCGGGCACGGCCGTGTTCGTCGCGGCGGAGTTCGCGCTCGTCACGCTCGACCCCGGGCTCGTCGAGGACCGGACCGGACCCGACGACAAGCGCGGACGCTCCGTGCTGCGTGCCCTGCGCCAGCTGTCGACGCAGCTGTCCGGTGCACAGGTCGGCATCACCGTCACCACCGTGCTGCTCGGGTACACCACGCAGCCTGCCGTCGTGCGGCTGCTGGGCCTGCCGCTCGAGAGCTCCGGGCTCGGTCGGGCCGGGGCCGGGGCGGTGGCCGCCGTGCTCGCGCTCCTGCTCGTCAACGGGTTCTCCATGCTCTTCGGCGAGCTCGTGCCCAAGAACTTCGCGATCGCGCGCCCCCTGGGCACCGCCCGCGTCGTCTCGCCCCTGCAGATGGGCTTCACCACGGCGCTGCGGCCGGTCATCGGTGTCACCAACGGCACGGCGAACGCGCTGCTGCGTCGCGTCGGCGTCGAGCCGCGCGAGGAGCTGTCGGGGGCCCGGTCGCCCGCCGAGCTCGCGTCCCTCGTGCGTCGCTCGGCGGCCCAGGGCACGCTCGACCAGGCCACCGCGACCCTGCTCACCAACTCGATCGACTTCTCCACGCTGACGGCCGTCGACGTCATGACGGACCGCACGCGGCTCGTCGTCGTGCGCCGGGACGACACCGCGGCCGACGTCATGGCCCTCGCGCGCCAGACCGGCCACTCGCGGTTCCCCGTGATCGGCGAGTCGGTCGACGACGTCGTGGGCTTCGTGCACCTGCGCAAGGCCATGGCCGTGCCGTACGAGAGGCGCACCGAGGTGCCCGCCGCCGCGCTCATGGTCGACGCGCCCCGCGTGCCCGAGACCGTGGGGCTGGGGCCGCTGCTCGTCGACCTGCGCGCGCAGGGGCTCCAGATGGCGGTCGTCGTCGACGAGTACGGCGGCACGGCCGGCGCCGTGACCCTCGAGGACGTCGTCGAGGAGCTCGTGGGGGAGGTCGCCGACGAGCACGACCGCACCCGCGGGTCGCTCGCGCGGCAGGCCGACGGGTCGTGGGTGCTGCCCGGCGTCGCGCGGCCCGACGAGCTGCACGAGGCCACGGGCCTGCGGGTACCGGACGACGGCCCGTGGGAGACCGTCGGAGGGCTCCTCATGGCACGGCTGGGCCGGATCCCGGTCGAGGGCGACGAGGTGCTCGAAGGGCGGGTGCGCCTGCGGGTCGACCGCATGGACGGCCGGCGGGTCGAGCGCGTCCTGGTGACCGAGGTGCCCGGCGACGAGGCGGGGGAGGTCTGATGGACAGCACGCTCGCGCTCGTCCTGGCCGTCGTGCTGCTCGCGGCCAACGCGTTCTTCGTCGGCGCGGAGTTCGCCCTCATGTCCGCGCGGCGCTCGTCGGTCGAGCCGCTCGCCGAGGCCGGCGACCGTCGGGCCGTGACCGTGCTGTGGGCGATGGAGCACGTCTCGCTCATGCTCGCCGCGGCGCAGCTCGGCATCACCGTCTGCTCGACGAGCCTGGGCCTGGTCGCCGAGCCCGCCATCGCGCACGCGATCGAGGGGCCGCTGCACGCGCTCGGCGTCCCCGAGGCGCTCACGCACCCCATCGCGTTCGTGGTCGCGCTGCTCGTCGTGGTCTACCTGCACGTCGTCCTGGGCGAGATGGTGCCCAAGAACCTCGCCGTGTCCGGGCCCGACCGTGCGGTGCTGCTGTTCGGGCCGCCGCTGGTGTGGGTCGCGCGTGTCATGCGGCCGGTGATCGTCGCCCTCAACTGGCTCGCGAACCACGTGCTGCGGGCCTTCCGGGTCGAGCCGCAGGACGAGGTCGCGTCGGCGTTCACCGCGCAGGAGGTGCAGTCGATCGTCGAGCGCTCGCAGGCCGAGGGCCTGCTCGCCGACGAGCAGGGGCTGCTGACGGGCGCCATCGAGTTCTCCGACCGCACGGCCGCGGAGGTCATGGTCCCGGTCGACGAGCTCGTGACGGTCGACGCGTCGAGCACGCCGGACGACATCGAGCACCTCGTGGCGCGCACGGGCTTCAGCCGCTTCGTCGTCGTCGACGCCGAGGGGCGTCCCTCCGGCTACCTGCACATCAAGGACGTGCTGTACGCGGACGGCGCGACCCGCACCTCGCCCGTGCCGTCGTGGCGTGTGCGGACGCTCGCGGTGGTCGGGCCGCAGGACGAGGTGGAGACCGCGCTCGCCGCGATGCAGCGCTCGGGCTCGCACCTCGCGCGCGTCGACGACGGCGGTCGGGCCGCAGGCGTCGTCTTCCTCGAGGACATCCTCGAGGAGCTCGTGGGCGAGGTGCGCGACGCGATGCAGCGCGGCCAGCTGCGGTGAGCCGGGAGTGCAGCGCGCCGCGCGGGGGCCGGGCGGTGCGGTTCGGTTGTGCAACACGCCGTGGAGGAACGGTGAACGCCCGGTGTGTCGCCCCGCGTGTCGCAGCAGTTGTCCGGATTGGTACCGGTTCGTGACCGGTACGGGTCTTGGAGATGACGGCTCGCCCCGTTATGGTTTCGTGACCGCATCGGGGGGAACCGATGGCAGGCGGGACGGCAGAGGCGGAGGTGTCGTGGGATCCCACCGAGCGGAGCCGACGACACGCGCGCGCCGGGACCGGTCGCGCAGGAGTGCGCCGACCGCCGTCCCCGTCCCCGTGGCGACGACGCCCGTGGCCGAGGGCCTGGGGGACGCGGGAGCCGCGACGGCTCCACGTCGGCGCTCCACCACGGTGCTCGGCCGCACCGGTGTGCTCGCCGCCCTCGTCGCGGTGACCGTGGTCGTCCCCGTGTCCCAGGGAGTCGCCGACGGCGAGATCGTCGTCGGGGCCGCCGACGTGGACGAGGACCTGCCCTCCACGGTCGCCGCCCTCACGGCCGTCCCCCTGTCCGAGCTCCCGCCGACGCCGCTGGTCTCCGCCGACAGCTCCGCGCGGCTGCGCGCGCTGGCCGAGGTGTCGCGCGACTCCGAGCGATCCGCGCTGCCGGGCTGCGACGGCTCCGTGCGCGCCGCGGGCGAGAACGGCCTGCTGGCGACGAAGGACCTGTGCACGCTGTGGGACGGCCACACGCAGATGCGCGCCGACGCGGCCGTGGCGCTCGCCGAGCTCAACGAGGCGCACGTCGTGCGCTTCGGCACCAACCTGTGCCTCAGCTCCGGCTACCGGACGCTCGCGCAGCAGCGCGCGGTCAAGGCGCAGAAGGGCGGCCTGGCCGCCACCCCCGGCAAGAGCAACCACGGCTGGGGCCTGGCGATGGACTTCTGCCAGCTGCAGACGTCGGGTGCCCGGTGGACCTGGCTCAACGAGAACGGCCCGGTCTTCGGCTGGGAGCAGCCGGGCTGGGCCGTGCGCGGCGGCTCCGGCCCGTACGAGCCGTGGCACTGGGAGTACACCAAGGGCGTCAAGGCCGACGGCGAGTACTACGGCTGACCGCGAGGTCGGCGGCCGGCTGACGCGCCGGTGCGCGCCCCGGCAGGCCCGCCGCGGCGGGCCTGCCGGTGGGACGGCTCAGCGCAGCGTGAGGCCCCAGCGGACCGCGTGCGACGCACCGGGCTCGAGCTCCACGAGCATGTCGCCGGTGCGGAACGCGTCCGCGATGCACGTCATCGGCTCGACGGCCACACCGCGGCGGTCGATGCCCGGGATCCCGTCGCCCGTGCACACCTGCCACGCGGGCAGCGACGCGTCCGCCCAGACCGCCACCGTGCGGCCGTCCGCACCCGTGAGCGTCGCCCACGTCAGCCCGTCCGCGTCGGGGACCGCCCCGACCCATGCGTCGTCGAGCTCGACGCCCGCGAGCGGCCGCCCCTCACGCAGGTCGAACGCGCCGCTGACCGCCTGCGTCCCTGTCGGCAGCAGGCGCTCGTCGACCGTCACCCGGCGCTCGGCGTCCAGGCGCAGCGTGCACGCGTCGACCGGGCCGGGGCCGGGGGAGAGCCACGGGTGGAACCCGACGCCGTAGGGCGCGGCGCTCGTCCCACGATTCGTCGCCTCGACGGAGACGGTCAGGCCGTCGTCCCCCAGGACGTACCTGACGTCCAGGCGCAGCGGCCAGGGGTATCCCGGCACCGGGACGAGGTCGTGGCGCAGCGTGACCGTGTCGGGTGCGGCGTCCACGGCCTCGAAGCGCTCGTACGAGACGAGCCCGTGCAGGGCCGTGAGCCGCGCGTGCTCGGTCAGGGGCACCTCGTACGTGACGTCGCGGAAGCGGTAGCGCGCGTCGCGCAGGCGGTTGGGCCACGGCGCGAGCACCGCCCCGGAGAACGCGGGCGCGATGACGTCGGACGCGAAGGGCAGGACGACGTCGCGCTCGCCCACGCGGTACTCGCGCAGGCTCGCGGCGACGGACGTGACGACGGCGACCTGGTCACCGTGCCGGAGCACGTGCTGGTCGCCCGTGGGGGACGGAGTGTTCACGGGGCCACGGTAGTCGTGGTGCCCCCTCAGGCCGTGGGACCCGCCGGGGCGTCGGCGACGTCGCCGGTCGCACGCGCGTCGGAGTGCCCGAGCGGGCGCCCGGGAGCGACGCGGTCGCGCACGAGCTGCTTGAGCGTCGTCACCTCCGGGAACCCCCGGCCGCCGGCCCGGTCCCACAGCAGCTCGTCGCCGACGTGGACGGTGAACACGCCACCGGTCGCCGGTCGCAGCGCGACCTCGCCGAGCTCGCGGTGGAACGTGGTCAGCAGCTCCTGGGCGTACCACGCGGCCCGCAGGAGCCACCGGCACTGCGTGCAGTACGTGATCGTCACCCGCGGCAGGTCGTCGCCCATGGGGCCCAGTGTGGCGTGGCCTCGGCGCCGCCGGCAGGGGGCGCGGGACGAAGGGCAGGGCCGCGCGCCCGTGCGTCGGGCATGATCCCGCCATGGAGCAACGACGCGTCCGTCTCGACCTGCCCCGGTGTGCCCCCGAGGACGTGGGTGTGCCGTCGGCGGCGCTGCTCGCGTTCGTCGACGCGCTCGACGCGCACGACGAGACCCACTCCGTCGTGGTCGCGCGGCGCGGTGCGGTCGTCGCCGAGGGCTGGTGGGACCCGTACGGCCCGGAGCTCCCGCACGACCTGTACTCGTTGTCGAAGACGTTCACGTCCGTGGCCGTCGGGCTGGCACGCGCCGAGGGTCTGCTGTCGTTCGACGACCCGGTGCTGTCGTTCTTCGCCGACGAGGCGCCCGCCGCGCCGTCGGAGCACCTCGCGGCCATGCGGGTGCACCACCTGCTGACGATGCGCACCGGGCACCACGAGGACACGAGCGGGCACGCGTTCGCCGCCGCGGACGTCGCCCGGGCGTTCCTCGAGCTGCCCGTCGAGCACCCGCCGGGGTCGTGGTTCGTCTACAACACGGCGGCGACGTACATGCTCTCGGCGATCGTCACCCGGGTGACGGGACAGCGGCTGCTCGACTACCTCGGGCCCCGGTTGCTGGAGCCGCTGGGCATCACCGGGGCGACGTGGGAGCAGTGTCCGCGTGGCGTCGACATGGGCGGGTTCGGGCTGGCGCTGCGCACGCAGGACGTCGCCGCGCTGGGGGTGCTGCTCGCGCAGGACGGTGTGGTCGACGGTGTGCGGCTGCTGCCCGAGGGATGGGTCGCGCAGGCCACCGCGGACGGTGCCCCCGCGGGGGTCGCGCGCGTCGTCGGCGACGGTCCGGCGGAGTGGCAGCAGGGCTACGGGTACCAGCTGTGGCGCTGCCGCCACGGGGCGTTCCGCGGGGACGGGGCCTTCGGGCAGTTCTGCGTCGTGGTGCCGGAGCACGACCTCGTGGTCGCGACGACCGCGGGCGACCTCGACATGCAGGGCGTCCTGGACCGGGTGTGGGACCTGCTGCCGCACCTGGCGCCCGGGACGCTGCCGGTCGACGGGCGCGCGCACGACGCGCTCGTCGCGCGGCTGACCGGGCTGTCCCACCCGGCACCGTCGTCCGACGCCGGGGACGGCGTGCCCTCGCTCGTCGACCGCGACCTCGTGCTCGAGCGCCCGGTCGGCCCGGTGCAGGGGCTGCGGATCGAGGTCGGCGCCGACGAGGACACGCTGCGGGTGACGACCCCCCACGGGGTCGTGGCACTGCGGGCGGGCCATGCGCGCTGGGTGGGGCAGACGGTCACGCTGCCGAGCGTGCACGACGGGTCCGAGCGGGACCGACGTGTGCTCGCGTCGGTCGACCGGCCCGGACCGGGCGAGTACCGCGTCACGCTGCGGGCGGTGACCACCCCGTTCCGGTGGACCGCGACGGTGCGGGCGGCCCCGGACGGGACCGCGACGCTGCACGCCTGCCAGAACGTCGGGTACGGCACCACGACGGCGGAGGTCGCGCTGCACCCGCAGGGGTGACAGGCCACGAGCTCCCGGTCCTGCCTGTGGACAGCGGCCCACGCGCCGCGCCCGCATGCCCTACCGTTCGTGGTCGAAACGGACGAAACCGACATCGTTTACCGGTGCGGAAGGGGATGCAGGCGTGGACGGCGTGGCGATCCTCGAGAGCGAGGTGCGTGAGCTCATCCGGCGTCGGGGGGTCGACCCCGTGCGCGACCGCGCCGGTGTGGTCGCACTCGTGCACGCCGCGATGGCCGACTACGACGAACGCTCGCTCATCGGGTCGGTACCGCCGCTGGTCGACACCGCGGCCGCCCACAAGGCGGTCGTCGACGCGGTCGCCGGTCTCGGACCGCTGCAGCGGTACCTCGACGACGACGAGGTCGAGGAGATCTGGATCAACTCGCCCTCGCAGGTGTTCGTCGCCCGCCGTGGCGAGCCCGAGCTGACGACGACGATCCTCACCGACGCGCAGGTGCGCGACCTCGTCGAGCAGATGCTCAAGGCGTCCGGTCGTCGCCTGGACCTGTCGAGCCCCTTCGTCGACGCGTCCCTGCCCGGTGGCGAGCGCCTGCACGCGGTGATCCCCGACGTCACGCGCCGGCACTGGTCCGTCAACATCCGCAAGTACGTGGTCCGGGCGACCAGCCTGGACGACATGGTCGCCCTGGGGTCGCTGACCCCGCAGGCGGCCGCGTTCCTCCAGGCCGCCGTCCGCGTCGGCCTCAACGTGCTCGTCTCCGGCGCCACGCAGGCCGGCAACCCGACTAGCGGTGAATCAACCCCCTCCTGTCCGAAGAGGCGCACGCTCAACGGTGCTACCCGAGCCGTACGAGTTAAGCCTCTGGCCAGAGGGCGCGGTGGTAACGCACGTGCGCGAGATCGATGTTGTGGCCGGGCTTCAAGCGGAGCGGTCCGATCATGCTCCCTGTCTCACGCTCGGTCACCCGCATGTCGTCTCCGATGACGATGCCGCCATAGTCGAGCTGCACGTGATGGTTGGGGCAGAGGCAGAGCACGTTGTTTACTGAGTCAGGTCCGACGTGCGGCCGTCCGAGCGGGCGGATGTGTGCGCCCTCGACGTACAAACCGCCGAGGATGCTCACTTCACGGTCGCACACCTGGCACGTTCGCTCGTACATCTCCTTGACGTGCTGCGCCACGGCGGTATTCCGGATCCGCCGGGTGACGACAGTAACTGCGTATGCTGGGTCGTCCTCCGGCTCCGCCACGCCCTCGGGTTCTGGCTGGTTCGGAAGCCGTTGCAGCCGATATTGCACGACTTTGTAGCCATCTTGACCGGTAGTCATCCAGTGTGACTCAACAGTGAACAAACCGTCATAACGAAAACCTGACGGGGGTGCGTACAAGGCGTTGCCGTTAGCGCCTCGTACGACTCGGACAGGGTGACCCGCGAGCTCGCTTGTGATCAGTCCAGCGTTCGCGTATTGATCGACGCTCTGGTCCGCTATCTGTCGGCCGGTGGCCAGGTCGCGGCCTCCCATTCCGGTGTAGATGAGGTAGTCGCCGTGATCCTCATCATCCACATAGCTTCCCGACGCCACAATCGAATCTGCACCATTCTCCCGGTTCCCGGAGATTCCCTGCATGTGCGGTGTGTGTACCCCTGCCGCGGCAAGTGCTGCTCGATTTTCGAAGGTGGTTCCGATGGGGACGCCGGGGATGTGACCGAATGTTGGGGACACGGGGCCTCCTGAGCTCGCGGTTGGGTCGCACTTCGGCTTGCACGAGTGAGCATGCCGGCTCCGCCTTCGCTAGGCGTCTCGGATCCACTCAACCACAGCTCTAGCTACACGTGATGGTCTTGTCGCGAGCGTGGCGCGCACCGAGCGGGCGCCGCGGCTCCAGGTGCGGAGGACTCTAAGCACGATGCGGTTCGATGCCCCGCCAAGTTCTGGACACACACACCCGTCGCGCTTCTGGCAAGCTGAGCCCATGACTGACGGATGGGTGCCTTTCGGCCTCGACGCCGAAGAAGTAGCAGAATACCGCGTTCTCGTGCCGGGGGTGCCTCAGTGGCTGCGAGAGCCCTTATTGGCATGGGTCTCTGCGCGGTGGATAAACCCAGACGCTGGGGCCGGCTGGCTGCATGCAGGCATCATCCTGACGATGCAGAACACCCTCCGGATCGATATTGGTGTCAAAAGCGGTAACTCGATCGTTAGCGCAAACTCTGTTCGGGAGCGCCTTCGCGCACTTCCGGAGATGGAGCTTCTGCAAATCGTAGATTGGGTGTTGTCGATAGGATTCCGCAGCATATCGGGCGCAGCTCTCACCCTGGACGTGATTCTTAGGCAAGCGCAGTCGGCATACTCGGTGGGGACTCGGTTCGACAAGATCGGCCTGGTTGACCGCGTGCCCGAGGGAGTGCGGTCCGCAGTAGAGGGCGTCATCAACGAGGGTGGCTCGGCGGGCACCCTTCTCGCCAGAGGGTGGGCGCACGTTCACGGCCTGCAAAAGAACGACACCGCGGGGTACGCGGATGCAGTGCGCGCGGTGGAGATTGCTGCCATCGCGGTTGTGGAGCCAGGAAACACGGAGGCGACGCTTGGTTCTGTGATAACAAGGATGCGCGCCCTTGGTGATTGGCGCTTGCCTCTCCGAGAGCATGCCCATGCACCGAGTGCCGAGATGATCGTGCAGATGCTCCGCACCTTGTATCGCGGACACCGAGATAGGCACGGGAATCTCGACTACAGCGACGTGACACACGAGGAGGCCCGTGCCGGTATCGTGCTCGCGGCCACTCTCGTTGACTGGTTCGTCTCCGGAGCCATTGCGAGGCGTCCTGCGGAGCAGGATGCCTCGTCTTGACTTGAAGTAGCAACGTTACTGGTGGGCTCCGCGTGGGGTGCCGCTCTGAGGGCATCATCCCGATAGCGGAGCAGCAGTCCGGAGGTCTCACGGGTCAAGCGGCCGCCCGTGCGCAGCTGGGGACCTTGGTGCGGAGCACCATCCCCGGCCACGGGCAGAGTGCCGCTTGAGTCGTGTGACCGGAGGGCAAGGCTCAAGCGGTGGGGATGACGCCCGGGGGTGAGGCGCATGCGCACCCAGCCGGGGCTTCCCGGCTGTCGGCCAAGAGCGGTAGTCTCAGAGTCCTGGACTAGGAGGCTTCGTGTCTGACTTCCGCGCACAGCGCATGCCGTCCCCGGACGGCCAGGGCATCGCCAAGAGCAGGTGGGAGCGGGCGTGGTCCGCGTACACCAAGGCTGTCCGTCCCCTGACGGACCCGCTGGCTGAGCCGTTGCGTCCGCTCATCCTGCCGATCGCTCGTGGAGCGACCTTCGATCTGGTCGGGTTCTGGTTCGTCTGGCACACCGCCGGTGGCTTCGAGGGGATGCAGTCGCAGCTCGGGATGAGCCGGTCGGCGGTCTACCGCCGGATCTCGGCGTTCCGCAAGGTCTTCGGTGAGCACCCGGACGTGTACCGCTTCCCAGGCGTGACCATCGACCTGGACACGGTCATCCACGAGACCGCAGGCGACACGCCCAAGCCGTAGTCCCACGATCCGGGACTACGAGGCCGCGGCCTCCTATAGTCCCGGGGTATGGGACTAGCGCAGATCGCCGACGCAGGAGCCGTCGTGGCTCCGCGCTCGCATGCGCCCCGGACCGCGGGCTGGGTGCTGTCGCTGTACCCGCGTGCCGCCGAGGGTGGCGGCTGCTTCGTCTCGTCCTACCGCCCACAGCGCTCCTACGTCGCGCGGGGCGCAGCTCGGGACCCCGAGCGCGCCGCGCAGGAAGGCGGACGGCGCGCACGGGCGGCCCTGCGCCGCTACTGCGCCGCGAACCGCCTCAACCGGCTCGGGACCCTGACCTACGCCGGTGAGGGTTGCCACGATCCGTTGCAGACCCGCGAGCACATCCAAGACTTCTTCCGCACCCTGCGGACGGACCTGGGCGGTAAGCCGCTGGCCTACGTTTGGGTCCCGGAGTGGCACAAGACCGGCCACGGCCTGCACGTGCACTTCGCGGTGGGGCGGTACGTCTCGCGCTCCGTCATCAACGGCGCGTGGGGTCGCGGGTTCGTCCACATCAAGCTCCTGGGGCACGTGCCGGTGGGTGCCGGGGCGCTGGGGGAGGCGCGCCAGGCGGCGGGCTACCTGGCCAAGTACGTCTCCAAGACGTTCACCGATCCCACCGCGCGGGTGCTGGGGCTGCACCGCTACGGCCTGGCGCAGGGCTTCCAGCCCGAGAAGGTCACGCTGCGGGGACGGTCTCCGGAGGACGTGATCGGCCAGGCGTCGGATCTGTTCGGGATGCAGCCGGCCACGGTCTGGTCGTCGGTCGACGCCGAGCGGTGGACGGGTCCGCCGGCTATCTGGGCGCAGTGGGCGAGTTGAGCGCCATGCCGGTGGACGACGCTGTCGCTCGGTGGGTGACGAAGACCTGCCGCGCCCAGGGGGTGCCCGTCAAGATCACCGATCCTGCTGCGCTGCGCCAGATCGGCTTCCTGTTGGGGGCACGGATGGGCAGCCCCCGCGCGCACGGCGCGCCAGCGCCGCGCACGGGGGTGCCCGCCGCGCCCTCACAGCCGCCACTCGGGCTCCACTCGCTCGGGGTCTAGTCCGTGCCTGCCTGGCACTGCTGCCGGGAGGATCGTCGCCTGGGCCAGGACGGCCTTGACGATGGCGACCTGGCGGGAGAATGCCAGCCCGTCCCACTGCGCACGCAGCTCGTCGCCCCGCCCGAGATACGGCGCGACGGCATCGCGATGCGTCACGCGGTAGAACTCGGCCCGGCTCGCCTCGAGGCGGGACTCAATCCGACCTCGGGCCTTGAGCCACTCGGCCTTGGACACCTCACCGTCGGCCCACATCGTGGCCAGGTCGTCCAACTGGTCCGTGTCGGCCTTGATCGCCTCGCCCAGGGCTCGGGCGCGCTCGTCGTTGTCCCCATCGCCGGTCAGGACCTCGTCCATCACCGGTGAGTCCAACCGGTACAGCACGGCCTCGGTGACGAACCGCTCCAGCATCTCGGCGTAGATGAACACCCCGCCGCACCCTCGATGGTCCGGACCCATCGCGCACCCGTACCGGCGCTTGCCGTCCTTGGGCGCTGAGCGCAGCGGGCTGCCGCACTTGCCGCACCGCAGCATCCCGGTCAACAGGTACCGGCGCGCGGACCGGTTGGTGCGCCGCGCGGGGTCAAGCAGCAACCGGCGCAGCCGCTCCCCGTCCTCGGGGGTGATGATCGGCTCCCACGTCGCCTTGCCGATCACCTGCCCCTGGTGCACCCGCATCCCCCACGCGCGGGGGTTGGTCAGCAGCTGTCGAACGGTGGTGGTGCGCCACTCGTTGCCGCCGACCGTCCGCACGCCGCTGTCCTGCAACCAGGTGGAGAGCGAGATCAGGGTCTCCCCGGCCAGTGCCCGCGCCGCCAACTCCCGCACCACCGGGGCCTCGGCGGGGTGGTGGGTCACCCGGTCATCCAGGAATCCGAACGGGCGCGGGCCTCCCATCATGGGACGGCCCGACTCAGCGATCTCCAGCGCCTTGCGTCGGCCTCGTCGCCGCTTGGCGTCGGACTCGCTCGCGGCGAACGCCGCCACCACCCGCGCCACGAGCAGCCCGTCACCCTTGGCCAGGTCCACGTCCCCGGACAGCGTGACCACGTCCTGCACCCCGGCGCGTGTGCACACCTCGACGAACCGCTCAAACTCGATAGGGCGGCGGTGCAGGCGGTCCATGTGCCAGACGACCACGGCATCTCGCCGTCCCTCGGCCAGGTCGGCGAGCATCCGGTCGTAGGACGGCCGCACCTTGCCGGAGTAGGCCGACGAGTCATCGTCGATGTACTCCTCGGCCACGGTCCACCCTCGACGCGCCGCCTCGGCGCGGCAGTCAGCCAACTGACGTCGCACGCCGAGCTCTTCGCCGGACCGGTCCTGCGAGATCCGGGCGTAGACCGCCACCGCCGTGCGCTTCGTCATGGGGGCAGACTAGCAACACGTCGGCAAGACGACGATGCGCAACGCGCTCGCCGGCGCGGTGCCCCCGCGCGAGCGGGTCGTCAGCTGCGAGGAGGTCTTCGAGCTGCGACCGGCGGTGCGCGACTGGGTCGCCATGCAGACGCGGCAGCCCAACCTCGAGGGCACCGGCGAGATCACGTTGCGTCGGCTCGTCAAGGAGGCCCTGCGCATGCGACCCGACCGTCTCCTGGTCGGGGAGGTGCGCGAGGCCGAGGCGCTCGACCTGCTCATCGCGCTCAACAGCGGCGTGCCCGCCATGTGCACCCTCCACGCCAGCTCGGCGCGCGAGGCCCTCGTCAAGCTGTGCACGCTGCCGCTGCTGGCGGGCGAGAACATCTCCGACCGCTTCGTCGTGCCCACCGTCGCGTCGTCGGTCGACCTCGTCGTGCACCTCGAGCTCGACGCGCGCGGCCGGCGCCGCACGCGCGAGATCGTGGCCGTCCCCGGGCGGGTCGAGGCCGGCGTCGTGGAGACCGCCGACCTGTTCACGACGCGCGGCGGGTTCCTCGTGCGCGGTGACGGCTTCCCACCGCACGTCGAGCGCTTCGCTCGCGCGGGCGTCGACCTCGCGTCCCTCCTGCGGCAGGCCTGACGTGGGCGTCGTCGTCGGACTCCTCCTCGGGGCCGGGCTCGCGTGCGTGTGGTGGGCCTGGTGGCCGCTCGCCGCCGCGGGCGACGAGCGACGCGACGGCTGGTCGGCACGCGTGCACGACACGCTGACCCAGGCCGAGGTCACCGGAGTGACGCCCGGCGGCCTCCTGGCGGTGAGCGGGCTCGTCGGGCTCGTCGTCGCGGCCGTCGCGTTCCTCGTCGTGCCCGTGCCCGCCGTCAGCCTGTGCTTCGGCGGCTTCGCCGCGGGCGCGCCGTGGGCGCTGGTGCAGGGACGCGCCCGGCGCCGCCTCGCGAGCACGCGCGAGCTGTGGCCCGACGTGGTCGACCACCTCGCGTCCGGCGTCCGCGCCGGCCTCTCCCTCCCGGAGGCCGTCGCACAGCTCGGGGACCGCGGCCCGGCCGAGCTGCGGGCGCCCTTCCGGGCCTTCGCCGAGGACTACCGCGCGACCGGTCGCTTCACCGACAGCCTCGATGCGCTCAAGGACCGCCTCGCCGATCCCGTGGCCGACCGCATCATCGAGGCGCTGCGGCTGACACGGGACGTCGGCGGGACGGATCTCGGCCGGCTCCTGCGGACCCTGTCGACGTTCCTCCGCGACGACCTGCGCACGCGCGGCGAGCTCGAGGCCCGGCAGAGCTGGACGGTGTACGCGGCTCGCATGGCCGTCGCCGCCCCGTGGGTCGTGCTCGCGATGCTCGCGACCCGGCCGGAGGCCATCCGCGCCTACGACTCCCCGGCCGGCGCCGCGGTCCTCCTCGCAGGCGCCGCGAGCTCGGTGGCGGCCTACCGGCTCATGCTGCGCGTCGCGCGGCTGCCCGACGACCCGCGGGTGCTGCGGTGAACCCGGCGGTGGTCGGCGCGCTCGTCGGCCTGCTGGGGGGTGCGGGCCTGGTCCTCGTGCTGCTGCGGCTCCGGGCGCGCCGGATCACGCTCGAGCAGCGTGTCGGCCCGTACCTGCGCACACGCGGTACGTCGGCGCTGCTGCGCACCGACGTGCCGCGGGGCCCGTGGG
Source organism: Cellulomonas flavigena DSM 20109 (assembly GCF_000092865.1). Taxonomy (GTDB): domain Bacteria; phylum Actinomycetota; class Actinomycetes; order Actinomycetales; family Cellulomonadaceae; genus Cellulomonas; species Cellulomonas flavigena. The sequence goes on from NC_014151.1 coordinate 1,384,353, forward strand.
GCACGGTGGAGCGGCTCGTCGCGCCGTTCCTGGCGGACGGGGTGCGTCTCGTCGCGCGCATCGGCTCGCCGGCGGCGGACCTGCGGCACCGCCTCGTGCGCGCCGGACGGACCGAGACCGTGGAGCAGTTCCGCGCGCAGCAGGTGGTGGGCGGCGTCGTCGGGCTCGCGGGCGGGCTGCTGCTGGCCGTGCTCCTCGCGGCGACCCGGGGCGGTGCCCTCGTGCCGCTCGTCGCCCTCGTGGTCGTCGTCGGCGTCGTCGGCGCCCTCGCACCCGACTGGTACCTCGGCCGCCAGGTGGCGCGACGCGAGGCGCGGCTGCTCGCGGAGATGCCGACCGTCACCGAGCTGCTCGCTCTCGCCGTCAGCGCGGGGGAGGGGGCGACGGGCGCCCTCGAGCGTGTGGTGCGGCAGACCCGGGGCGAGCTGGCCGACGAGCTCGCGCGCACCCTCGCGGAGGCCCGGGCCGGCGCACCGCTCACGACCGCGCTCCAGACGCTGGCGGACCGCACCGGGCTGCCCGCGTTGGCGCGCTTCGCCGAGGGCGTCGCGGTGGCGGTCGAGCGCGGCTCGCCGCTGGCGGACGTGCTCCGCGCCCAGGCGCAGGACGTGCGCGAGGAGGGGCGCCGCGCGCTCATGCAGACCGGTGGGCGCAAGGAGGTGCTCATGATGGTCCCGGTGGTGTTCCTCATCCTCCCGGTGACCGTCCTGTTCGCCGTCTTCCCCAGCGTGGTGGTCCTGCGGGTGGGGCTGTGACCCCGGCCGCGCTGCACACGGGGGCGCCGACCGGCGCGCCCCGCACGACGACGGAGGTCGACGATGAGCTACCTGACCAGGACGTGGTGCGCGCTCACCCAGCGCGTGGCGACGACGGACCGCGAGCGTGGCGACGTCCCCGGCTGGGTGCTCGTGACGCTCATGACCGCCGGGCTCGTCTCCGTGCTCTGGTTCGTCGCGGGCGAGGCGCTGCAGGAGCTCTTCGTCGAGTCCGTCCGCGGCGTCAGCCCGCGCTCCGGCGACTGACCGAGCGGGAGCGGGGGTCGGCCGTCGTCGACTTCACGCTCGTCGGCGGCCTCGTCGTCGTCCTGTTCGCGTCGGTCCTGCAGGTCGCGCTCGTCCAGCACGTGCGCAACACGTGCGTCGACGCGGCCGCCGAGGGCGCGCGGTACGCCGCGCGGGTCGGCCGGACCCCCGAGGAGGGCGCCGGACGGACGATCGAGCTGCTGCGGGCCACCCTCTCGGAGAGGTACGCGCAGGACGTCACCGCCCGCCGGGTCGACACCGGCGGGCTCGCGCTCGTCGAGGTGACCGTGCGAGTACCCCTGCCCGTCGTCGGGCTGCTCGGCCCCGGGGGAGTGATGGAGCTCGACGGGCACGCGCCCGTGGAGTGGCCGTGACACCGGGAGCGGTGGTGACGGCGGCCGCGGTGGTCGGGAGGTGGCCGCTGCGTCGGGTCGTCGTGGCCGTGCGCGAGCGGGTGCGGACCCGCTGCGGCGACGACGCGGGCAGCGCGCTCGTCGAGTTCCTCGGGATCTCGCTCGTGCTGCTGGTGCCGACCGTCTACCTCGTCCTCGTGCTCGGCCGGGTCCAGGCCGCGACGTTCGCGGTCGAGGGTGCGGCCCGCGAGGCGGCCCGCGTGTACGTGGCAGCGGACGACGCCGAGCAGGGCGCGCAGCGCGCCCTCACGGCCGTGGGCGTCGCGCTCCTCGACCAGGGGTTCGACGACGACCCGGCGGACGCGCTCGACGTGCGCTGCTCCGCCGACCCGTGCCTGACCCCCGGCGCCGAGGTCGCGGCCACCGTGGAGGTCCGCGTGCCGCTGCCGTTCGTCCCGACGTTCGTCGGCGACGTCGTGCCGCTCGAGGTCCCGGTGGCCGCCGAGCGCGTGGCGCCCGTCGACGCGTACCGGGCGGCGCGGTGAGCCGCGTCGTGAACCGGGCTCGGGGCCGAGGACGGGACGACGGCCAGATCATGGTGCTGTCGCTCGGCTTCGGCGTCCTCGCGCTGCTGCTCGTGCTCGTCGTGACCGCCGCGACCGGCGTGCACCTCGACCGCAAGCGGCTGCTGGCGCTCGCGGACCTCGCCGCGCTCGCCGCGGCCGACGAGGCGAGCACCACCTACTTCTCCGAGGAGGGCGCGCGCGCCCCCGGGGGCGTTCCCCTGACCGACGCGACCGTGCGCGCGGCGGTCGAGCGGTACGTTGCCGCGCACCCCGAGCCGGCGGCGCGCTGGGACGGTGTGCGGGTGCTCGAGGCGTCGACGCCCGACGGTCGGTCCGCCGTCGTCCGTCTGGGCGCCGTGACGCGTCCACCTCTGGTCACCTGGGTGATCGCTCCCTGGAGCGACGGGATCGAGCTCGTCGTCGACGCGAACGCACGCGCGTCCTGACCCCGCGGTCGGTCCGCACCCGGGCGGCGACGAGGGACGGACCTCGGACGTCTCGCCCCGCCGGGGCGTGTCCGCCTTGTCCTGCCGGCCCGGCGGCGGGACGATCGGGCTCGTCGGACGAGCGTCGAGGAGGACGCCATGGACGGTCACGTGGTCGTGGGGTACGACGGGTCACCGGAGGCCGTCGCGGCCGTGCGCTGGGCCGCAGGGTCGGCGCGACGGCTCGGTCTGCCGCTGCAGGTCGTGCATGTGTGGGGGGTCTCCGGCACGCTCGATGCGCCGCCGCTGAGCACGGCGTCGGCGTTCGTGCGCGCCGGGGCGCAGGAGGTCGCCGACGAGGGCGCGCAGGTCGCCCGCGACGCGGTGCCCGGGATCGAGGTCTCCGCCGTCCTCGAGGACGGGCCACCGGCGCGGGCGCTCGTCGAGCGCGCCGTCGGCGCCCGGCTGGTCGTGCTGGGCCGCCAGGGGTCCTCGCGCCTGTCCGGCGTGTTCATCGGCTCGGTCGCGCTGGGCACCGCCCAGCACGCGCCGTGCCCCGTCGTCGTGGTCCCGCGCACCGCGCTGGGCCGCGCGGCGACGGACCTCGTCGTGGTCGGCGTGGACGGCTCGCCGCACTCGCTCGGCGCCGTCGACGCCGCTGGGCGCTACGCGACGGGCGCGGGCGCGCGGCTGCGCGCCGTCGCGTGCTGGAACGTCGCCGCCCACGGTCGATCGCTCGCGGACTGGCTGCGTGAGCACCCCGAGGTGACACCCGTCGACCTCGCGGTGCGGCGTGCCGACGACGCGCTGGCCGCCGCCCAGGCGCTCCTCGCCGAGCGCTGGCCCGACGTCGAGGTCGAGACGCGCACGGAGGAGGGGCACGCGGCGCACCTCCTGGCGCGGCACGCCGAGAAGGCCGACCTGCTCGTCGTCGGGACGCGCGGCCGGGGTGGTCTCGCCGGGCTCGTCCTCGGCTCCGTCAGCCAGTGGCTCGTCGGGCGCGCCGCCTGTCCGGTCCTCGTGACGCGCGCCGTGCCGGAGTGACGCCCGGCGGGGGTGCGCGGAGCGGGTAGCCTCGTGGGTCGTGGCCACCACCGACTTCCCCGCCGAGCTCCGCCAGCTGCGCACGACCCTGGAGTCGATCGAGACGGTCAGCGACCCGACCGCGCTGCGCGCCAAGATCGCCGAGCTGTCCGAGCAGGCCTCGGTCCCCAACCTCTGGGACGACCCCGAGGCCGCCCAGAAGGTGACGAGCGCGCTGTCCTCCGCGCAGTCGGAGCTCGAGCGCGTCGACAAGCTGCGCGGGCGCATCGACGACCTGGAGACGCTCGTCGAGATGGCCGCCGAGGAGGACGACGCCGACACGCTCGCCGAGGCCGAGGCCGAGCTCGTCGGCATCCGCAAGGACCTGGGCGAGCTCGAGATCCGCACGCTGCTCGCCGGTGAGTACGACGTGCGCGACGCGGTCGTGACGATCCGCGCCGGGGCCGGCGGCGTCGACGCCGCGGACTTCGCCGAGATGCTCCTGCGCATGTACCTGCGGTGGGCCGAGCGGCACGGCTACGCGACGTCCGTGCTCGACACGTCGTACGCCGAGGAGGCCGGGCTCAAGAGCGCCACGTTCGAGGTGAAGGCGCCCTACGCGTTCGGTCACCTGTCGGTCGAGGCCGGCACGCACCGCCTGGTGCGCATCTCGCCGTTCGACAACCAGGGGCGCCGGCAGACGTCGTTCGCGGCCGTCGAGGTCATCCCGCTCATCGAGCAGACCGACTCCGTCGAGATCCCCGAGTCGGAGATCAAGGTCGACGTGTTCCGCTCGTCGGGACCCGGGGGGCAGTCCGTCAACACGACCGACTCCGCGGTGCGCATGACGCACATCCCCACCGGCATCGTCGTGTCGATGCAGAACGAGAAGTCGCAGATCCAGAACCGGGCGGCGGCGCTGCGCGTCCTGCAGTCGCGCCTGCTCCTGGTGCGCCAGGAGGAGGAGCGGGCCGCCAAGAAGGAGCTCGCGGGCGACATCAAGGCGTCGTGGGGCGACCAGATGCGCTCGTACGTGCTCCAGCCCTACCAGATGGTCAAGGACCTGCGCACCGAGCACGAGGTCGGCAACCCTGCGTCGGTGTTCGACGGCGACATCGACGACTTCATCGAGGCGGGCGTGCGCTGGCGGCGCGCCCAGCAGCTCGAGGGCTCCTGACGGCAGGTCACCGCCGTCCCGGACACCGGTCCGGGACGGACCGGGACGAGCCGGGCACGCACTACCGGGCCGGGTCGATTCACAGCGCCCGGGGCGGCGTGTCCTGCCCACGTGCGGGTGACGGGGTTCCTACCCTCGTTGAGGCCCGCGGCCCGCGGGCGGACGTCGGCACACCCGGCGCCAGGACGAGGCGAGGTCGGTCGTGATCCGGTTCGAGAACGTGACGAAGGTCTACGCGCGTGGGGCACGCCCCGCGCTGGACCGGGTGTCCCTCGACGTCGAGCGCGGCGAGTTCGTCTTCCTCGTCGGGGCGTCCGGGTCCGGCAAGTCGACGTTCCTGCGGCTCGTGCTGCGCGAGGAGCGCGCGTCCGCCGGCAGGGTGTTCGTCGCGGGCAAGGAACTCGGCACGCTGTCGAGCTGGAAGGTGCCGCACCTGCGCCGGCAGATCGGCGCCGTCTGCCAGGACTTCCGCCTGCTGCCCAACAAGACGGTCTTCGAGAACGTCGCGTTCGCGCTGCAGGTCATCGGCAAGCCGCGCCACCACATCCTCACCACGGTGCCCGACGTGCTCGACATGGTCGGCCTGGCGGGCAAGGAGAAGCGCCGCCCGCACGAGCTGTCCGGCGGCGAGCAGCAGCGCGTCGCCATCGCCCGCGCGTTCGTCAACCGGCCGTCGATCCTGCTGGCCGACGAACCGACCGGCAACCTCGACCCGACCACGTCCCTGGGGATCATGCGCCTGCTCGACCGGATCAACCGCACCGGCACGACCGTCGTGATGGCGACGCACGACGACGAGATCGTCGACCAGATGCGCAAGCGCGTCATCGAGCTGAGCACGGGCGAGATGGTGCGCGACCAGTCGCGCGGCGTCTACGGCTCGGACCGCTGAGGGGGTCCGCAAATGCGCGCCCAGTTCATCCTCTCCGAGATCGGCATCGGCCTGCGCCGGAACCTGTCGATGACGATCTCCGTCGTCCTCGTCACGTTCGTCTGCCTGACGTTCCTCGGCGCCGCGGCGCTGCTGCAGGCGCAGATCGACAAGATGAAGGACGACTGGTACGACAAGGTCGAGGTCTCGGTCTTCCTGTGCCCGTCGAACTCCGCGGCCCCGACGTGCGCGGCCGGCGAGGTCACGCCGGAGCAGCGCGAGGACATCCTGGCGGCGCTCGACGCGCCCGAGGTCGGCCAGTACGTGCAGGAGATCTACGAGGAGTCGAAGGAGGAGGCCTTCGCGGCCTTCCAGCGTCAGTTCGGTGACCAGTTCTGGGCCTCGGCGGCGACGGCGGACGACATGAACTCGTCGCTGCGCATCAAGCTGACCGACCCCGAGCAGTACCAGGTCGTGGCCGACGTGGTCTCCGGCCGCCCGGGCGTCGAGTCGGTGGAGGACCAGCGCCGGCTGTTCGACAACCTCTTCCTCGTGCTCGACCGCGCGACGTGGGCGGCGGCCGGTCTCGCGGCGATCATGCTGCTCGCGGCGGTCCTGCTCATCACCACCACGATCCGGCTGTCCGCGCTGAGCCGCCGGCGCGAGACGGGCATCATGCGGCTCGTCGGTGCCTCCACGCTGTTCATCCAGCTGCCCTTCATGCTCGAGGGCGCGATCGCCGCGACGCTCGGTGCCGCGCTCGCGATCGGAGGGCTGTGGTTGGGTGTGGAGTACCTCGTGACGGACTGGCTCGGTCAGTCGGTCACCTGGATCCCGTACGTGGGGACGTCCGACGTGCTGGCGATCGCTCCGCTGCTCGTGGTCGTCGCGTTCGTCCTCGCGGCGATCTCCTCCCTGGTCACGCTGAGCCGATACACGAAGGTCTGACCATGAGCCGAGCCCACCGCACACCGACCACCGCCCGCAGGAGCCCCGTGCGCGCCCTCCTGGCGGCGCTGTGCGCACTGGCCGTCGCGCTGCCCGCGCTCGTCGCCGGCTCGGCGCCCGCGACGGCCGACGACCTGTCGAACCGGCGCGCGGCCGCCGAGCAGCGGGCCGCAGCGGCCGAGGAGCGGGCGGCGGACCTCGCCGAGGCGATCGAGGAGCTCAGCGGTGAGCTCGCGGCCGCGCTGACGCGGCTCGCGGAGGTCGAGGCGCAGCTGCCCGTCGCGCAGGCGGCGCTGGACGCCGCGGTCGCGGCGGCGCAGGCCGCGCAGCGTGAGGCGGAGATCCTCGCCGCGCGGCTGCAGGCGGCGCGCGACGAGGAGGCCGCGATCACCGAGCAGATCGCCGTGGACGACGCCCGCGAGCAGGAGATCCGCGGTGCCATCGGACAGATGGCGCGCGAGGCGTACAAGGGCGGCCGGGACGTCTCGGGCATGAGCGTCATGCTCGACGCCGAGAGCTCGCAGGACTTCGTCGAGAAGTACGGGCTGGTGTCCACCGCGCTGCGCACGCAGACGCAGGTGCTCGACGAGCTCACGGCCCTCGCGGCGAAGAACCGCAACGCGCAGGCGCGGCAGACGGCCGTGCGCGCCAAGGTCGACGAGCTGAAGGTGGCGGCGGACGCCAAGCTCGCGGAGGCGCGTGAGGCACAACGACAGGCCGAGGCGGCGAAGGCCGAGGTCGAGCGGCTCGTCGCGGAGCAGCAGCAGCGCACGGCGGACATCGAGTCACGCAAGGCCGAGGCGCAGGCGCAGGTCGCCGCGAACGACGCCGAGCGCGCGGCGGTCGCCGGGGAGCTCGCGGCGATCATCGAGGCGCAGCGCGTCCAGCGCGAGAAGGAGGAGGCCGCACGGCGGGCCGCGGGGCAGACCGGCGGTGGGGGCGGGGGTGGCAGTGCGCAGCCGGGCGGTGCGCGGCCCGGGGCGCTGTTCGCGAACCCCACGGCGCACAACCCGATCGTCGTGACGTCCGAGTACGGCAACCGCCTGCACCCCGTCCTGGGGTACTGGCGCCTGCACGCGGGCATCGACCTGCGCGACCGCTGCGGTGAGCCGGTCTACGCGGGCCGGGACGGCACCGTGCAGTGGGCGCGCCACCGCTCGGGGTACGGCGGCCAGGTGATGATCGACCACGGCTGGGTCAACGGCTCGTCGCTCATGTCGAGCTACAACCACATGTCGTCCTTCGCGGTCGGTGGCGGGGCGAACGTCCGTGCCGGTCAGCTCCTCGGGTACGCGGGCAACACGGGCACGTCGGCGGCGTGCCACCTGCACTTCGAGGTGTACGTCAACGGAGCGACGGTGAACCCGCGGTCCTACCTGGGGCTGTGACGCGAGCCTGGCAATGACCTGGGGGTCCGGCGCGCCGCGCCGGTAGGCTCGTGCCCGGCCGACGCCCGTCGTGCCGTGCCCCGCAGGGGTGACCACCTCGGCCGCGTGACGCGCGCCGACCAGCAGCAGAACGGAGGGCCGTGTCGTGGCGAAGGCGAAGGCCGACGGCCGCACGATGGTCGCCGCCAACCGCAAGGCCCGGCACGACTACCTCATCCAGGACGTGCTCGAGGCCGGGCTCGTCCTGACGGGCACCGAGGTCAAGGCGCTGCGCGCCGGGCGTGCGTCGCTCGTCGACGGCTGGGCCGAGATCGACGGCGGCGAGGCGTGGCTGCACGGCGTGCACATCCCCGAGTACTCCCAGGGCACGTGGACCAACCACGCACCGCGTCGCAAGCGCAAGCTGCTGCTGCACCGCGAGGAGATCGAGCGCCTCGACGCGAAGACGCGCGAGAAGGGGCACACCATCGTGCCGCTCGCGCTGTACTTCCTCGGCGGGCGCGCCAAGGTCGAGATCGCGCTGGCGGTCGGCAAGAAGGACTGGGACAAGCGGCAGGCCCTGCGCGAGCGGCAGGACAACCTCGAGGCCCAGCGCGCGATCCGCGAGCGCCGCGACCGGTGAGCACCGCGCCGCACGTCGTGCCGCCTCGCCCGTCCGATACCGATCCCGCGGTGCTGAGCGCCGTGCGCCGGCTGGGCGTCACGGCGCTCGTCGTGCTGCTGGCCCTCGGCGTGCTGCTGCTCGCACCGCGCGAGGCGCTCGGCGCGCCGCCCGCGGCCTTCGCCGCGGGCACCCCCGGCGACCTCGTCAGCGGGCGGGAGATCACCCGGTACGAGGTCACGGCGGACGTCGCCGTCGACGGCACCGTCGCCCTGCGCCTCGAGCTCGACTTCGACTTCGGCGACGACCCGGGTCACGGACCCTACCTCTCGTTCCCCACGCGCGTGTCGTACGACGACGACCGGGACCGGTTCTTCGAGTACCGCGACGTCACCGCGTCCAGCCCGACGGGCGCTCCCGCGCAGGTGAACCGTGAGGACCAGTCGTCGGCCGTCGTGCTCCGGATCGGGGACCCGGACGTCGGCGACGTCGCGGGCGTGCAGACGTACGTGGTCGAGATGACGGTCGACGGGTGGCTCAACCCCGCGAACGAGCAGCACTCCGGTGACGAGCTGTACTGGAACGTCATCGGGCCGGGCTGGGAGATCCCGCTGTCCGACGTCTCGGTGACGGTGACCGGGCCTGCGGACGTCGAGGGCGCCGTGTGCTTCGTCGGGCCGTACGGTTCCACCACGCCCTGCGACGACGCGACGACACGGGACACCGGCGCCACGTTCACGCAGGACGTCGTCGTGGTCGGCGACCAGCTCACCACCGTCACCGGGTGGCCCGGCGGCACGTTCCCCGGCGTCGAGCCGATCCTGCGGGACAAGCCCGACCCGACCCTGCCGCTGCGGCCGGTGAGTGCCGGCGGTGCGGGCGCCGCGGGCGTCGCGCTGGTCGGCGGTGCGCTCGCGGTCGCGCGCGTGCGCCGCACCGGTCGTGACCGCGCCTACCTCGGCCTGACGCCGGGGCTGCGCCCCGCCTCCGGCCAGGAGACGTCCGTCGGGGCCCGCGACAAGCGGGCGCCGGTGACGGTGCAGTTCCAGCCGCCGGAGGGCACGCGCCCGGGGGAGATCGGCACCCTCGTCGACGAGAAGGCCGACGCCGTCGACGTCACGGCCACCATCATCGACCTCGCCGTGCGCGGCTGGCTGCGCATCGAGGAGGTGCCGCGCTCGAAGCCGGGCAGGAAGCCGAAGGACTGGACGCTCGTGCGCACGCGCCAGAGCACCGAGGGTCTGCTGCCGTTCGAGGCGACGCTGCTGGCCGACCTGTTCGCCACGGGCAGCCAGGTCCGGCTGTCGGCGCTGAGGACCACCTTCTCGTCGTCCCTCGCCAAGGTGCAGGGCATGATGTACGACCACGTCACGGACGTCGGGTGGTTCCGTGCGAACCCGCGCACGGTGCGGGCGTCGTGGATCGCCGTGGGCATCCTGCTGCTCGTCGCGGGTCTCGGCGGCTTCGTCGCCGGCTGGGCGGTCGGCTCGGTGCCCGGGCTCTCGTTGGTCGGCGTCGCGCTCGGACTGGTCGGGGTGCTCGTGCTCGCGCTCAGCGGCGCCGCCCCCGCGCGCACGGCGGACGGCACCGCGGTCCTCGCGCACGCGCTCGGGTTCCGGCGGTACCTGCAGGTCGCGGAGGGGGACCAGATCCGCTTCGAGGAGGGGCAGGACGTCTTCAGCCGCTACCTGCCGTACGCCATGGTCTTCGGCCTCGCCGACCGGTGGGCGCGCGTGTTCGCCGAGCTCGCCGCGCGCGGGTACGTGATCGACCAGCCGTCCTGGTACGTCGGGGCGTACCCCGCGTCGTACGGCTTCTGGGCCACGGGGTTCGCCGGGGCGATCGACCGGTTCGAGTCGATCGCGACCGCCGCGATCACCGCACCGACGCCCGGGTCGTCGGGCGACTCCGGCTTCAGCGGGGGTGGCGGGTTCTCGGGCGGGGGCGTCGGCGGCGGTGGGGGCGGCGGCTGGTGACCACCGCCTGACGCACGTTCGGCGCGCGCTCCGGCTCCGCAGCGGGTAGACCTCTCGCGGGGGATCCGCGAGCGACAGGGACGGTGGCGTGGCGACGACGACGCAGGGCACGACGGGGAGCGCGACCCGGAGGACGGCGCCGACCACGACCGGGGGCCGGGCGGGCGCGACCCTCGAGGAAGCGGTCGAGCGGGTGCTCGGCGAGGGCACCGAGCTGCGCCAGGCGCAGCGGGACGCGCTGCGCGGGCTGACCGCCCACGACACCCTGCTCGTCGCCCGCACCGGTGCCGGCAAGACGGCGGTGTACGCGATCGCGACCCTGCTGGCGGCACGGCTCACGGTGGTCGTGTCGCCGCTCATCGCGCTGCAGCGCGACCAGGAGCGTGCGCTGGCCGAGGCCGGTCTGCGGGTCGCGTCGGTGAGCTCGGCCCGCACCGCGGCACAGCAGCGCGAGGCCCTGGAGGCCGCGGCGTCCGGTGGGCTCGACGTGCTGCTCCTGGGCCCCGAGCAGCTCCAGCGGGACGTGGTGCGCGCCGCCCTGGGCGACGCCGACGTGGGCCTCGTCGTCGTCGACGAGGCGCACTGCGTGGCCGAGTGGGGTCACGACTTCCGCCCCGACTACCTGCTCGTCGGCGGCGTCGTGCAGCAGCTCGGCGCACCGCGCGTGCTCGCGCTCACGGCGACCGCGTCGACGCACGTCCGTGACGAGATCGTCGGACGCCTGGGCATGCGCGACGCGCGGGTCCTCGTGCACGACGCCGACCGCCCCAACATCTGGCTCGGCGCGCGGTACGTCGCGACGCAGGACGAGCGGGACGCCGTCGTGCGGGACCTCGTGGCCGAGGAGCCCGGCGCCGTCGTGGTCTACGCCCGCACCCGCGCGCACTGCGAGCAGCTCGCCGCACTCATCGCCGAGGTGCGGCCCGCGAGCGTCTACCACGCCGGGCTGCCGGCCGCGGAGCGTGCCCGGGTGCAGGACCGGTTCCTCGGGGGTGAGGACCAGCTGGTGGTGGCGACGTCCGCGTTCGGCATGGGCGTCGACCGGCCGGACGTGCGCCTCGTCGTCCACGCCGGGGCGCCCGCGACGCTCGACCAGTACTACCAGGAGGTCGGACGGGCGGGGCGCGACGAGGAGCCGGCGCGTGGTGTCGTCGTCGTGCGCGCCGAGGACCACGCGCTGTCGCGCTACCAGCGGGCGAGCGGGGGGCCGCGTCCGGCGACCCTGCGCCGCGTGCTCGCCGCGCTCGCGGAGGAACCGGGGGACGTGGCCGCGCTGGTGTCGCGCACGGGCCTGGGCCGGCGGACGGTCGCGCGGGCCGTCGGGACGCTGCAGCACGTCGCGGCGGTGCGCGACGACGGCGGTCGTCTGCGGCTTGTCGAGGGGGTCGTGGTGCGTCGCGTCCTCGCCGACGTGCAGGAGGCCGGTGAGCGCCGGGCGCGGCTCGAGACGTCACGCGTCGAGCTGGTCCGCACGTACACCGACACCACCGACTGCCGACGGCGGCTGCTGCTCGAGCTGCTGGGCGAGGAGCGGCGCGACACGTGCGAGCGGTGCGACAGCTGCGAGGCGGGGACGTCGCTCACCGTGTCGCGGCAGCGGCTGCGGTCCGGCCAGCAGGTGGAGCATCGGGAGTTCGGGCCGGGCACCGTGAGCGTCGTCGAGGCCGAGCGCGTCACGGTGCTCTTCGAGGACCGCGGCTACGTCACGCTCGACACGCAGATCGCGCTGGACTCCGAGCTGCTCACGCTCGCGGCCTCCTGACCGGCACGGACGTCTCAGCGGTTGCCGAGGCACGCTGCGGCACGCACCGTGGAGGACCACGACGCACAGGAGGTGGGTGGATGAGCACGCCGACGAGTCCCGACCCGGACCCGTCCACCACACCCGGGCTCGAGCCCGGGGGTGGGGTCGCGCCCGGGGACACGCCACCGGGGGAGTCGTCGACGTCCGGTGCGTCGGACCGCCAGCCGGCGACGGGATCGCGGGGGGCGAACTGGGCGGCCTACCTGGTCATCGGCGGGGTCGTGGTCGTCGCCGCGCTGTTCTTCGTCGGGTACGCGATCGGGCTCGCGGACTAGGAGGTCGCGCGCGCGGCCCGGACCTCGGACCCATCGTCACCGGGGTCGGGCGGGTCTAGGCTGCGCCGCGTGACGACGACGTCGGCCCCGGCACCCCGCGTGCGACGTCGACGGCCCCCGCCCGGGTGGGTGCCGCGGCAGCACGGCGCGTGGGCGATGCTCGTGGTCCCGCCCGTGGTCGGCGGGATCGTCGGCGGCTGGTCGTGGCGGCACGTCCTGCTGCTGGTCGCGTGGCTCGTGGGGTACCTCGCGTACCACGCGGCGGGGCTCTGGCTGCGGTCGGGACGCAAGCCGCGGTACCGGCGTCCGGTGCTCGTGTACGGCGGCGTCGGTCTCGCGCTGCTGGCCGTGCTGCTCGTGGTGGCGCCGCGGCTCCTCGTGTGGGCCCCGGTCTTCGCGCCGCTCCTCGTCGCGAGCCTCGTCGCGTCGCTGCGGCGCGCGGACCGCTCGTGGTTCAACGACACCGTCACCGTGACGGCGGCGGCGCTGCTGACGCCGGTCGCCGCGGTGCTCGGCACAGGTACGCCACGGGCGGTCGACGTCTGGGCGGCCACCGGTGTGCTGCTCGCCTACTTCCTCGGCACCGTGCCCTACGTGAAGTCCCTGATCCGCGAGCGGGACGACCCCCGCGTGCGGCAGGTGTCCGTGGCGTACCACGTGCTGGTCGCCGCGGTGCTGGCGGCCGTGCACCCCGTGCTCGGGGCGGTCGGCGTGCTGCTGGCCGTGCGCGCCGCCGTCGTGCCGTGGCGGTGGCCGCGGGCGCGACCCGCGGTGATCGGCGCGGGGGAGGTCGTGGCGACGGTCCTGGTGACGGCGGCGCTGCTCGCGGTCGTCCCCCTGGCCTGAGCGGGGCGTACGGGGCGGGCGGGCCGCGGACGAGTCGCTCAGCCGCCGAGGACGTCCGCGAGGTCGTAGCCGACAGGCTCGTCGAGTTGCTCGTAGGTGCACGTGCGCGGGTCGCGGTCGGTGCGCCAGCGGCGGAACTGCGCCGTGTGCCGGAACCGGTCGCCCTCCATGTGGTCGTACGCGACCTCGACGACGAGCTCGGGGCGCAGCGGCACGAACGACAGGTCCTTGGTGGCGTTCCACCGGCTCACCGCGCCGGGCAGGCGGTTGTCGGCGTGCGCCTGCTGGTCGGCCCACGCGCCCCACGGGTGGTCGGCCAGGTCGACGTCCCGGTAGGGCGCGAGGTCGTCGAGCAGCGTGCGGCGCCGTGCCATGGGGAACGACGCGCTGACCCCGACGTGCTGCAGGCGGCCCTCGTCGTTCCACAGGCCGAGCAGCAGCGACCCGACGACGTCGCCGGTCTTGTGCCAGCGGAACCCGGCGACCACGCAGTCGGCAGTGCGCTCGTGCTTGATCTTGAACATCGCGCGCTTGTCCGGCTGGTACGGCGCGTCCAGGGGCTTGGCGACGACGCCGTCGAGGCCGGCGCCCTCGAACTGCGTGAACCAGCGCTGTGCCTCGGCCATGTCGCCGGTCGCGCGCGTGACGTGGACCGGGGGACGGGCGCCGGCGAGGGCCTCGACGAGCCGGGCGCGGCGCTCGGAGAACGGGCGGCCCGTGAGGTCGTCGTCGCCCAGCGCCAGGAGGTCGAATGCGACGAACGACGCCGGGGTCTGCCCGGCCAGCAGCTTCACGCGGCTGGCCGCGGGGTGGATGCGCTGCTGGAGCGCGTCGAAGTCGAGGCGGTCGCCCGTGACGACGACGATCTCCCCGTCGAGCACGCAGCGCTCCGGCAGGTTCTCCTTGAGCGCCTCGACGAGCTCGGGGAAGTACCGCGTCATCGGCTTGCCGTTGCGGCTGCCCAGCTCCACGTCGTCCTCGTCGCGGAAGACGATCGTGCGGAAGCCGTCCCACTTCGGCTCGACGTGGCCGGTGTCGGGGATCTCCTTGACCGACTTCGCCAGCATCGGCGCGACGGGCGGCATCACGGGCAGGTCCATGAGGCCATCGTCGGGTACGGCACCGACGGGCGCACGAGATGACCGGAGCCGCACCTGGCAGGCCGTGGGCCGGCCGACGCAGCCCCGGCTCCCGGCGCTCGTGATCGGCTGTCTCTCTGTCTCTCTGTGTCACGTGTCCGAATCACCACCTTCGTGATGGTCTAGACGCTAGGCTCCCCGACGAGAGGTATGCCTCGTACGTGCAGCGAGGCGACGGCGGTTCCGCCGTTCGCCGAGGTGTGTGGCGGCGCGCACCGGGCTGCCCTGCAGCGCGACCCGTCGGCGGGTGTGCTGCGGCTTCCTCGTGTCGTCCCACGGGCGGGTGTCCCTCGGTCGAGCAGGGGCGACGGGTCGGCACCGGGATGACCGGGGCGGCCCCAAGGGGGATGGTGTGGCGCGATCAGGTCGTCGGTCGGTGCTGTCTGCTGTGGTGGCGGTGACGCTGGGAGCAACGCTGGGGGGCACGTCCACCGCGTACGCCGCCGGCACGGACGGCGGGTCGGCCGAGGTCGACCGCAGCAGGGTCGTGCTGCTCGTCCAGGCCGGGACGCCTCAGGTGGCTCGCGAGGCCGCGGCCGCCGCGGTGGGCTCGGACGCCGACGTGGAGGCGTTCCTCGAGACCGGGTACGACGAAGCGCTCGCGGTCGACTACCGGAGCGCCGCCCAGTCCCTGGGTGCCACGGGCGGACCGGCGATGCGCGCGGCGGCCAACCGAGCGTTGGCCGGGTCCGACGACGACGTGCGGGGCTTCGTCCAGGAGGGCTTCCGTACTGCCTGGGAGACCGACGAGGAGCTCAGGGTCGTGCGCGCCATGGCGGCGGGCGGACCCGTGACCCAGCAGGCTGCGGAGAAGGCGCTCGACGGCGACGCGCTGGCGTGGTCCGAGTTCCTGAGCACCGGACTGGCCAGGGCGCGGCACGCCGACAACGAGATCCGCGCGTCGCGGATGCTGACGGGCGGACCCGAGAACAGCGGACCCGCGCTGGCGGCGGCCGCTGAGGTGGCTCTGGAGGGCTCACCGGAGCAGCTCGAGGAGTTCCTCCAGCACGGTCAGCACGTCGCGCGTGCGCGGGACGCGGAGATGGCGACCGTCGCCGGTCTGACCGAGCAGGCGCGCGCGGCGAGCGAGGACACCGCGACCCACTCGGGCGAGGCGACAGCGGCGTCGTCGCGGGCGGTGGCCGCGGCCGCCAACGCGAAGAAGTCCGCTCAGGAGGCTCTCGCGCAGGCGCAGGCCGCGGGCGGCGCCGCGGAAGGTGCCTCCGCGGCCGCCGGGCGCGCCGAGGACGCGGCCATCGCCGCGCAGAGCGCGGCAGGAGAGGCCTCGTCCGCGTCGAGCGCCGCGTTGCGGGCGGCACAGACGGCCGCCGAGGGGGCACGGAAGGCGACCGCCGCCGCGTCGCTGACGGCTCAGGCGGCAGCAGCCGCCCAGGCTGCGGCCGCCGCTGCGCGGACGGACCGCGACAGGGCCGCGGCCGCCCGTACCGCGGCAGAGGCGGCCGACGCGGCGGCCGCGCGGATCAAGACGCTCGTCGGGATCCGCAAGGAGCGCGACGCCTCGATCGCTGCGGCTCGCGCGGCCGCCGAGGCGGCGGTCGGTGCCAGCCAGGACGCCGACGCCGCGGCGGAGGCGGCGGACCGGGCTGCGCGGCAGTCGGGCGTGTCGGTCAGCCAGGCCAAGCGCACCCGGCAGGCCGCGGCCGAGGCGCGCGCCCGCGCGGCCGCTGCTGCAGCCGCGGCGGTGCGGAGCCTGCAGTTCGCCGAGCAGGCGGCAGCCGCGGGCGACCAGGCGTTCGAGTTCGCACGTCAGGCCGGCGAGCACGCCGCGGCAGCAGCGGCCGCCGCGAAGGACGCGGCGGACCACGCGGGCGAGACGGCGACGGCTGCCGCGGAGTCGGCGACGCACGCGGAGGACGCGACGAAGGCGTCGAAGCTCGCGGTCGACGCCGCGGAGCAGGCCGTCGTCGTGGAGCAGCTGGCGCGTCAGGCCGACGCGGCCAGGCTCGAGGAAGCGATCGACGCCGGCCTCGTGGCCGCGCGCAACGCCGCTGCGGCCGAGAAGGCTTCCGGGGAATCGGGCGGCGAGATGCTCGCGTGGGATCGCAGCCTGCGGTGGGACACGCCCGAGGACGACCGGGTACCTGCCGCCACGCGGGCGCTGCTCGACGAGGCGACCGCGGAGGACGCGACGAGCGCGACCGTCCTGCAGCAGGGCCGACTGGCCGCCATGGACCTCCTGAGCACGGGAGGTGAGTGGACGGCGGCGGCAGCCGCGGACGCGCTGGCCGGCGACGAGGCCGTCCTGCGCTCGTGGCTCGACGCGGGACGCGCCGCCGCGGCCGACCAGGACGACCGCGTGCGGCTGTGGCGTCTCATCGACACACTGCCCGACGGTCAGCAGAGGAAGGCGGCGCTCACGGCCGTCAACGGTGAGGACGGGGCTGCTGCGACGTTCCTGCGGACCCGTGCCTACCCGCGCAAGGTCCTCGACGACGAGCGCGCGTTGGCGAGGATCCTGGACGCGGACCCCGGTCCGATGCTGTACGAGGCGACCCAGAGGGTCCTCGAGGGCACGCCGGCGCAGATGCACGAGTTCCTGCGGACGGGTCAGTACGTGGCGCGGGCGGCAGACATGGAGATCGAGGCCGCGCGTGTCCTCGAGGAGGGCGGCCCCGAGGTGAAGGCCGCCGCGCAGGTCGCACTCGAAGGCCCCCGCTCGGGACTGTCGTACTTCCTCGCGGTCGGCCAGTTCGAGGCTGCGCAGCGTGACCTCGAGCAGGCTGCACACGTCGAGGCGGTCCGTGCCCTCGTCGCCCAGGCGCAGGAGTACGCGCAGCGAGCTCTCGCCGATGCGGCGGAGGCGCGTCGGGTGGCGGCCGACGCCGCGAAGGCGACCGGCGAGGCCGCGGCGGCTGCGGAGCAGGCACGCTCGGCGGCGGCCCAGGCGGCGACCTACGCACAGCAGGCCGCGACATCGGCGTCCGCTGCGCGCGCGTCGGCGGAGAAGGCGGCCGTCTCGGCGCAGACCGCGGTCGCCGCGGCGGCGCAGGCGGGTGCGAGCGCGCAGAGCGCGGCACGTTCCGCAGTGACGGCGACGAAGGCCGCGGAGCGGGCCGTCACCGACGCAGCGACGGCTCAGATGGCGAAGGAGTCGGCCCGTGTAGCTGCGCGCGACGCGGGACTCGACGCGACAGCTGCGGAGAACGCAGCCCGTTCGGTCTGGACCAACTACGTCAAGCAGCTCAAGCAGGACGAGGTCGCGATCCGCAACCTCGCCCAGGGCTCGTCGCCCACAGGTGTCGGGACGGCGAGCTCCTACCACCGGTACTGGATGTGTCTGAGCCCCACCGGTCAGCCGACGGAGTCCTCCGTGGCGTGCACCAACGGCTTCACGACCTTCGGAACCGTCCTGGTGGACTGGGTGACCTGCGGCAGCCCGGCGTCGCGGGACTACATCAAGTGCTACCCCGTCCAGCCCGAGCTGCGGGGGGGCCTGGCCACGCACATCGCGTTCGAGCAGATGAACGACTGGTTGGGAACGGCGAAGGCCGACGAGTTCACCGAGATCGGTACGTCCAACCGCAAGCTCCTCAACGAGGTCACCCCGATGGTCCTCCGGGCGATGGCGGGGTCGGGCTTCAAGCCGGGCAACGTCACGCTCGGAAGCCTTGCGGGTCTTGTCGGCCAGAAGGAGTCGTACGAACTCGCGACCATCATGGTGGGGCACCCGAAGGGCACCCTGGTCGCGCAGATGCTGCGGGACATGAACGCGACGTTCTGCGACGGGTGCGAGTGGGACGCCAAGGTGGAGCTCGCCCAACGTCTCGGCGTCCACACCCGAGAGGACTCCTGGGTCGCGATGCCGGATGGCTCCGAGCTGTACTACGACGTCTTCGGGAACGTCCAGTACGGCGTGATGATGAGCAGGTTCGGGTTCAGCCTGGAGAGCGCGGTGCTCGCGTCGCACGGGCCGGACGCCGGGAACGCGGACCCGAAGGACGACGTGGCCATCCAGCTCGGCTACGAGATCGCCGACGCCTACGACGCCGGGATGACGGTCCAGGAGTTCGCGAAGTGGCTGAACAGCCCGGAGATCCGCAGTCGGCTCGAAGCAGCCGAGAAGTGGCGGCCGTGATGGGGCGTCCAGCCCGGGGCCGGCGGCGAGCGCTCGTGTGGAGCGCGGCCACGCTCTGCCTCGTGACCGCAGGGTGCACGCAGGACACCCCCCCGTCAGTGCCGACCGGCGCGCTCTGGGAAGGGGACGACGGCGAGTCGATGCGACTCGAGCCCGGTGGCGTCGGAGTCGTCGAGGGCCTCCCGTACGACACGGGCTCCGCATGTGACCCCACGCGCTTCGGGACCATGTCGGGCGACGTCGCGTGGGAAGAGATCGAGGGCGGCGAGCTCACCCTGCGCCAGGGAGACCTGGAGGTCGCCGTCTCGGCGAGTCGGGGGCCGTTCGCCGGCGACGTGATCTGGCGGGATGTCCGTGTGCGCCCGTGCGGGCGGGAATCGGTCGAGGAGACGGTCGAGATGAGCAGGAACTACAGCCAGTGAACCTCACGGCTCTCGACACGGCCGCCAGGCGGTGTCCGACGGGCTCGGGTGCAGGAGACACGACGGAGGATGCAGTGAAGCGAGTAGTTGCTGTGGTGGGTGCCGCGATTGCGGTCGTCGGTGGGGCAATGGTCGTCGCGTCGGGTGCGCCGGCGGCGGTCGCGGACTCCGAGGTGCAGGGGTCGCTCGTCGAGGACTTCGCGTACCCCGGTGCGGACCAGATCCTGAGCGAGCACGGGCTCAAGGTCGTCTCGGGGGACGGGCACATCCAGTACGTCCCCGGGCCGGACGACCGGGTGTGTGATGCGGACCAGATCCGGGTACGGGGGGCGGTCCCCGGGAGCGACACGACCCGCAACTACTGCTTCGAGACGACGGGCTCGCGCGGGTTCCTCGTGCTCGAGATCCCCCACACCTTCATGGTGCGGGCCGGAGCGGACGACGTGGTCGCGACGGCGGTGATCCCCCCGGAGGTGACCGGCGAGAAGCCGACCGAGGAGGTCGTCGAGATCCCCGCGAACCGTCAGCGGCCCATCAGCCCCGGGGTTGACGACGAGGTGCTGCCGCAGGCGGTGCTGGTGGAGCTGCGCTTCGGGGACTGGGGCGACGGTGCCTGAGGTCGCTGCCGCAGTGCGCGGCGCGAGCACGACGGCGCGTGCGACGAGGGTACGGACGGTCGCTGTCCTGACCGACGGTGGCGACGCCTCCGTGAAGGAGGGCGGGATCGGCGCCGGGTGGGTCAAGGTGGCCGGCGGCGTGAAGCAGCTCGTGCTGTCCGGCAACCGCATCGGTGTGCTGACCCACGGCGGCGTCGCCTCCGTCAAGGAGGGGGGCCTCGGGGCGGGCTGGGTCGTCCAGCATGGCGGCGCGCGGTCGCTGGTGCTCTCAGGAAATCGCATCGGCGCAGTGACCGGTGTCGGTGTCGCACTCGTCAAGGAGGGCGCCCTGAACGCCGAGTGGAGCAGCGTCTGGCGGTAGTGCCGGCCGGAGCGCACGAGCACTCGTGCGCGCACGGGTCGGAAGTGTCCGGGCTGGATGAGCACCGCGGGGGTCGTCCCGGGGTGGGAGGAGCGAGTACGTGAATCAGGTCGACGGACGTAGGTGGAGGGCTGCCCGGGCAGTCATCGCTCTGATGGCGCTGACGGCGGTCGCGGCGCCCGCGCACGCGGTGCAGGGCGTCGTGCCCGGGGCGGCCGCAGCGGCGGCGACCGTGCGCCTCGAGATCGCGGGTCACCCCGACGCGGTGCCCGGGGAGACGCGGGAGCGGGCGTGCTCGGGGGCGCTGGTCGCCGCGTCGTGGGTGATCACGGCAGCGTCGTGCTTCGCGGACGCGTCCGGCGCGGCGGTGACGGCCGGCGCGCCGCGCTGGGCGACGACGGCGACGGTGGGGCGCCCTGACCTGACGGCGACGACCGGGCAGGTGCTCAAGGTGGACCGGCTCGTGCCGCACCCCGACCGCGACGTCGTCCTGGCGCACCTGGCGTCGACGGTGACCACCACGACTCCGTTGGCGGTCGCGACGACGCCGCCGGCGGTCGGCGAGACGCTGACGGTCGCCGGGTACGGCCGTACCGCCGACGCCGTCGTCCCCGACACCGTGCACGCCGCGGCGTACTCGGTGGCGTCGGTCGGCGACAGGGCTCTCGACATCGTGCCGGCGCAGGACGATGCCGCAATCTGCAAGGGCGACGCGGGTGGCCCGGCGCTGCGTGCGACGGCGAGTGGGGGAGTGGAGCTCGTCGCAATCCATCACACCGCCTACCAGGGCGGCTGCCTCGGGTCGGTGAGCACCCGCAGGGAGGCCACCGAGACGCGCGTCGACGACCTCCGCGACTGGGTCGGGCAGGTCACCGCACCGACGCAGCACCTGGCGCTCGGCGGAGGTCGTGTCGGCGTCGTGACCGACGCACGCAAGGCGATCGTCGCCGACGGGCTCACGGGCAGCTGGACGACGGTGCACGACGACGCCGCGCAGGTCGTCCTCGACGGCACGCGCATCGGCGTACTGACGTCGGACGGCGTCGCTCTCGTGAAGGACGGGGGCATCACGGCCCCGTTCGTCCGCGTCGCCGGTGGCGTGCAGCAGCTCGTGCTGTCCGGCGACCGCATCGGTGTGCTGACGGACGGCGGGGACGCCTCTGTGAAGGAGGGGCCGGTCAACGCCGGGTGGGTCAAGGTGTCAGGGGGCGTGAAGCAGCTCGTGCTGTCCGGCGACCGGATCGGCGTGCTGACCCACGGCGGCGACGCCTCTGTGAAGGAGGGGCCGGTCAACGCCGGATGGGTCAAGGTGTCAGGGGGCGTGAAGCAGCTCGTGCTGTCCGGCAACCGCATCGGCGTGCTGTCTGACGGCGGCGAAGCCTCCGTGAAGGAGGGCGGTCTGGGTGCCGGCTGGGTCGCCGAGCACGGCGGCGTGCGCGACCTCGCGCTGTCGGGTGACCGGATCGGTGTGCTGACGAACGGGCGTGACGCCCTGGTGAAGGAGGGCGACCTGCGAGCGGGATGGGTCGTCGAGTACGGCGGTGTGCAGTCGATGGTGCTCTCGGGCAACCGCATCGGTGTGGTCACCGGTGACGGTGCCGCACTCGTCAAGGAGGGCGCGCTGAACGCCGGCTGGACCAGCGTCTGGGGGAAGTGCCACCAGGGGCCGTGCAGCACGTCGGGGTGAGTCGGAAGAGGCCTGCCGGACGAGCGCAGCTGCGCTCGTCCGGCAGGAGAGTCAGGAGCGTGCGCATGAGCGAGAGCATCGGTAGAAGTGGACATGGTCAACGGGTGGGGCTGGTGGCGCTCGCCGCTCTGGTCGCGCTGACAGCGGTCGAGGCGCCGGCACGGGCGGTGCAGGGTTCGGTGACTGAGCCTGCCGCAGCGGCCGCGACGGTGCGTCTCGAGATCGCCGGTGACCCCAGTGCGGCGCCCGGGCAGACGCGGGAGCGGGCGTGCTCGGGTGCGTTGGTTGCTGCGTCGTGGGTGATGACCGCGGCGTCGTGCTTTGCCGACGCGTCGGGCGTGGTCCCGGCGGGTGCGCCGGTGTGGGCGACGACGGCCACGGTCGGGCGGCCGGACCTGACGGCAACGTCGGGCCAGGTGGTGAAAATCGACCGCCTGGTTTCGCACCCCGACCGCGACGTGGTCCTGGCGCATCTCGCGACCGGGGTGAGCGGGACGGCTCCGGTGCCGGTCGCCACGACGGCCCCGGTGGTCGGCGAGACACTGACGGTCAGCGGCTACGGGCGCACCAAGGACGCTGTCGTCCCCCGCGCGGTGCATGCCGCGCCCTACACGGTCGCGTCGGTCCTGGACGTCGCGTTCGACATCACGCCCGCGCAGGACGACGCGGGCATCTGCAAGGGCGATGCGGGTGGACCCGCGCTCCGCACCACGGGAAGTGGTGGGGTCGAGCTCGTCGCGATCCACCACACCGCCTACCAGGGCGGGTGCCTCGGCTCGGCGAGCACGCGGCGGGACGCGACCGAGACCCGCGTCGACGACCTGAGGCCGTGGGTCCTGCAGGTCACTGCACCGAAGCCGGGTGACGACGGATTCCAGAGCGCCTACGTGGCCTCGCTCTATCGCGACCTCTACACGGTCAACGGTGGTCGCGTGTGGGAGGCGGCGTCGAACAACGGGTGGAGGAACCAGGACTCGCAGGTCCCGGCACCCGGGGCGATCGCAGCCATGACGGCGCGGGGCGTGAAGTACATCTACACGGTCAACGGCGGCCAGGTGTGGGAGGCCGCGTCGAACGACGGCTGGACCAACCGCAGCTCCCTGGTCACGACAGCCGGCCCGCTGGCTGTCGCAGTCCTGGACTAGACCGAGGCCACGGCCGTCGGGTGCGCGGTGGGACGCGCACCCGACGGCCGTCCGGCGTGCGTGAGGGCCCGGAGGGGCCGTGCTGAGCCGAGAGGTGTGGACGCGGTGCGTCGTGCAGGGGTCGTAGCAGGGTGGGCATGTGCCCTGGCAGCGGCGACGGGGCCGGCGACGGCCGTGGTGCCGGTGGCGTACGCGGCGGCGGGAGAGGTCGCGCCCGGGGCGGTGGCGGACGCCACCGTACGTATCGAGATCGCCGGTGACCCCGCCGGAGGAACCGTGCAGGAGCTGCTCGTGCGGCTGGCGGTCAGCGGTGAGTTTCGCAACGGACGGGTGTGGGCGCTGTGACGCGCGCCGGCCAGGAGGGACGGGACGTGAGGATCGACGAGAAGGAGGGGCGTCCCATGGGGTGCCGGAAGCAGATGGGCGCGCTGGTCGCGGTCGTGGCGGCGCTCGCGGCGGTGGCGCCGCCGGCGCACGCCGCGCAGGGCGTGGTCCCGAGCGGTGCCGTCGCGGGCGCGACGGTGAAGATCGAGATGGCCGGGAACCCCGACGCGGCGCCCGGGGAGACGCGGGAGCGGGCGTGCTCGGGTGCGCTCGTAGCCGCGTCATGGGTCCTCACAGCGGCGTCGTGCTTCGCGGACGCCGGCGGGAAGGTGTCGTTCGACGCGCCGCCGTGGCCGACGACCGCGACGGTGGGGCGGCCGGACCTGACGGCGACGTCGGGGAAGGTCGCCACGGTCGACCGGCTCGTCCCGCACCCCGTCCGCGACGTCGTCATGGTGCGCCTGGCGTCGAAGGTGACCACGGCCCCCGTGGTCGTCGCCACGACCCCGCCGGCGGTCGGCGACACGCTGACCGTGGCCGGGTTCGGCCGCACGGCCGACGCGGTGGTCCCCGACACGGTGCACGCCGCCGCGTACACGGTCGAGGCGCTCGGCGACGGCGTGGTCGACATCGCGCCCGCGCAGGACGACGCCGCGATCTGCAAGGGCGACGCCGGCGGCCCGGCGCTGCGCGCGACGGACACGGGTGGCGTCGAGCTCGTCGCCATCCACCACACCGCCTACCAGGGCGGCTGCCTCGGCGCCGCCGGAACGCGGCGTGACGCCACAGAGACCCGGGTGGACGACCTCGGCCGCTGGATCGCGGCGGCGATGGCGCCCAAGCCCGGTGAGTCCGGCTTCACCGAGGCGTACGTCGCCACCCTGTACCGCGACGTCCTGAAGCGGGAGGCCGGATCCGGCAACATCGCTCACTGGGCGACGAGGCTCGACCAGGGCGAGACGCTGCGGGACATCACCGTCGGCATCGTCGACTCGCTCTCGTGGCGCCGCGTCTTCGTCACCGACACGTACGTCACGCTCCTCGGGCGCCAGCCCACCGACACGCAACGGGACATCTGGGTCTCGCGCTACGACGGCGGCATGGACACGTTCGCGATCACGCACCACTTCGTCAGCACGGCGGAGTACTACGCGCGCGCCGGGTCGACCGACACCGGGCTCGTCCAGGCCCTGCACCGCGACCTGCTGGGCCGTGACGCCACCGCGGTCGAGCTCACCCACTGGACGGACCGCGCCGCCCAGCAGGGACGGACCGCCGTGCTCCAGGAGTTCGTGCACTCCGACGAGTACCGCGACCGGGTCGTCGACCAGGCCGACCAGCAGATGCTCGGCCGCTCGCCCGACCCGAACCACCTCCGCAGCTTCGGCGACATGCTGCAGGAAGGCGGCGACATCCCGGACCTCCTCGTGCGGCTGGCCGTCACCAGCGAGTACCGCATCGGGCGGGTGTGGGGACCGTGACGGCCTCGCACAGGCAACGACCGTCGGGTCGCTGGAGGGATCAAGCGGCCGCTGACGACGCGCTGTGGGAGACGCTCGAGGGCCGGACCGTCGTCGACGTCCAGGCGCGCGGCGAACGGGTGGGAGTTCCGTGACGTGCTCACCGCAAGTGGATCTCTCTGACGAGGAAGGGCTCAGCATGAGGCGCAGGATGCAGGGGGGCGCGCTGGTCGCGTCGTTGGCGCTCGGGGTGGCGGTGTCGGTGGCTCCCGCCGCGCACGCGGTGGAGGGGGAGGGCGTGACCGGCCCGGCCGCCGCGGCGACCGTCAGACTGGAGGTCGCAGGCGACCCGGACACGCCACCGGGACAGGTGCGGGAGCGGGCGTGCTCGGGCGTGCGGATCTCCGAGCGGTGGGTCCTGTCGGCCGCGTCGTGCGTCGCGCCCGTCGCCGGCGGACCCGCGGTCCTGGGTGCGCCGCGGTCGGCGGTCACCGCCACGATCGGCCGCGCTGATCTGACGACGACCGCCGGGCACGTGGTGGCCGCCGACCTCCTCGTGCCGCACCCGGACCGCGACGTCGTGCTGGTGCGTCTCGCCCAGGCCGTCGAGGATGTCACGCCGGCGGCGGTCGCCACGACACCGCCGGCCGCGGGGGACGAGCTCACGGTCACCGGGTACGGGCGGACCGCCGACGCGATCGTGCCGGACACCGTGCGAGCCGCGACCTACACAGTTGCGGCTGTCGGTGGCACCAGCCTCGACATCACCGCGGCGGCATCCGGCGCCACGATCTGCAAGGGCGACGCCGGTGGTCCGGCCCTGCGCGCCACGTCGAACGGCGTCGAGGTCGTCGCTCTGCATCACACGGCCTACCAGGGCGGGTGCCTCGGCGCGACCAGCACCCGCCAGGAGGCCACCGAGACCCGCGTCGACGACCTCGGGGCGTGGATCAGCGGGCACACGACGAAGCCGGCGAAGGTCTGCGCCGGCCCGTCCGTCCCCGCGGCGGCGACCGGGTTCAGCAACGGGCAGTTCATCCGGACGCCCGACGGTGCCATCTACGTCGTCGCCGGTGGCGCCAAGTACCACCTGACACCGAGCGAGTGGCAGGCCATCGGGCCGCGCGGGGTGACCGAGGTCAGCCAGGCCGCGGCGGCGAAGCTCGGGTCCGTCCCGGCGGACGGCACGGTGCTGCGTGACCACACGACCGGGGCGGTGCACCAGATCTTCAGCGGCACGCGTCAGGGGGTGCGCAGCATGACGGAGCACGCCGCCATCGGGAGCCCCGCGTGGGTCGACGTGCCGCCGGGCTTCATCGCCAAGGCCGTCGACAAGGCGCCGGCAGGCCCCGTGCTGCTGCGCAACCCCGAGACCGGTGCGATCTGGCAGGTCATCGGCTGCTCGCGGTACCCGGTCGCGAACACCACCGAGCTGCAGGAGATCGGTGCGCTGCACTACAACGTGCACCCGCGAGTCATCTCCCGGGTGCCTACGGGCATCCCCACCGAGCCGGTCATCGTGCGCACGCCGCGCAACGGGGCGGTCTACCAGGTCGTCGGTGGCGCGGCGCATCACCTCTCCGCGGCAGACTACGCCGCGATCGGGTCGCCGCGCTTTACGAACGTGCCGGACAACTTCATGAAGCGCATTACGGCGACCGTTCCCGGCTCTTCCCAGTTGAGGGTGTAGCCGGCGGCCAGGCGGCGCGAGGGACGGGCGGCGCGTCGGTGCCCGGGTAGAGGTCGAGGTCTCCCGAGGATGGAAGTTCTCACACAGCCATCCAGGAAGACCTCGACGTGCCTGACGCTACCTTCACGACCCCTGACCTGACGACGTTCTGCCGCCTCGACGAGCTCGGTCTCGTGGTCGTGGGCCAGCACCTGGAAACTGACCGGGCGGTGCTCGCTTGCCGCGTCCAGGAGGACGAGGCGGCGCGCTGGTGCCGGCGTTGCGGCTGCGAAGGCGGCCCGCGGGACACCGTGACCCGACGGTTGGCGCACGAGCCGCTGGGCTGGCGCCCGACGACCCTGCTGGTCACGATCCGCCGCTACAAGTGCACCGGTTGCGGGCACGTCTGGCGCCAGGACACCAGCCGCGCCGCCGAACCGCGCGCCAAACTGTCCCGGACCGCCCTGCGGTGGGCTCTGGTCGGGCTGGTCTGCCAGCACCTGACCGTCGCCCGCCTCGCCCAGGCTCTGGCGGTGTCGTGGGACACCGCCAACGACGCCGTCCTGGCCGAGGGCGCACGCGTCCTGCTCGAGGACCCGGCCCGCTTCGAGGGCGTGAAGGTCATCGGCGTCGACGAGCACGTGTGGCAACACACCCGCCGCGGGGAGAAGTACGTCACGGTCATCATCGACCTGACCCCGGCCCGCGACCGGACCGGGCCCTCGCGACTGCTGGCGATGGTCGAAGGCCGCTCGAAGCAGGCGTTCAAGACCTGGCTCGCCGAGCGTCCGCAGTCCTGGCGCGACGCTCTGCAAGTCGTGGCGATGGACGGGTTCACCGGCTTCAAGACCGCCACCACCGAGGAGCTGCCCGAGGCGACCTGCGTGATGGATCCCTTCCACGTGGTCCGCCTGGCCGGGGACGCGCTGGACCGCTGCCGGCGCCGGGTCCAGCAGGACCTGCACGGTCACCGCGGCCGCGCCGGTGACCCGCTCTACCGCGCCCGGCGGACCCTGCACACCGGTGCCGACCTGCTCACCGACCGGCAACGCCAGCGCCTGACGGCGCTGTTCGAGAACGAGGACCACGTGCAGGTCGAGGCGACCTGGGGCATCTACCAGCGCATGGTCGGCGCCTATCGAGAGCCCGACCGCGCCCGCGGCAAGCAGCTCATGACCCAGTTGATCGAGTCCGTCACGACCGGCGTCCCGGCCGCCCTGATCGAGCTCCGCACGCTCGGGCGGACCCTGAAGAAGCGGGCCGCCGACGTCCTGGCCTACTTCGAGCGACCCGGCACCAGCAACGGACCCACCGAGGCCATGAACGGACGCCTCGAACACCTGCGCGGCTCGGCCCTCGGCTTCCGCAACATCGCGAACTACATCGCCCGCAGCCTGCTCGAGACCGGCGGCTTCAGACAGCGACTACACCCTGGATTGGGATGAGCCCCGTTCCCGAGGGCCCGATCGTGCTGCGGGACGTCGCCTCGAAGCAGAAGTGGGAGGTCGCAGGCGGTACCAAGCGGCCACTGACCGACGCACAGTGGAAGAACCTGGAGGACCAGACGTACGTCGACGTCCCGACCCGGTGGCTCGAGCGCATCCCCACGGTGGAGGCGACGTCGCAGTGACACCTGCGCGAGAACGATGACCTCGTTGCTGCGCGCGACCTCCTCGACGTCGCCTGCGACGTCGAGGAGGTCGCGCGAGCGGGGCGACTAGCGAGATCAGCGGGGCGGAGGTGGTCCGGCGGATGCGGTCGGCGGCCAACCGGGCCCTCGTCCGACGACGACGTCAGCCGCTTCGTCCAGGAGGGCGTCCGGCTACGAGATCGCCGGCCAGCGCTCCGCAGAAATGACCGCCCAGCAGTTCACGCAGTGGCTGAACGGCTCGGCGACGCGCGGCAGGCTGCAGGCGGTCGGCACGTGACGGCCGTGAGCCGGCGCCCGGGTCGAGCCCCGCAGCGTGTGGTTGTCGCGGGCGTCATGGCGGCGTCGCTCTGCCTGGTCGCCGCGGGATGCGTGGAGCAGGAGGCGCCGTCGGTGCCGGTCGGAGAGCTCTGGGAGGGTGACGACGGCGAGTCGGTGCGTCTCGACGCCGGTGGTGTCGGAGTCGTCGAGGCGATCCCCTACGGGGCGGGCGACGCCTGTGACCCCGAGGACTTCCGCACGATGTCCGGCGACATCGAGTGGGAGGTGGTCGACGACGGAGAGGTGGTCCTTCGCCAGGGCGATGCCGAGGTCGACCTCCGGGCGGACCGGGGAGGTTTCGGCCCCGACATCATCTGGCGCGACGTCTTCGTCGGTCCGTGCGGTGACGCGTCGGGCGACCACGCCATCGAGCTGACCATGAACGAGTACGGATGAGCATCGACAGTGACGCTCCCTGACGGCCCGCAAGTACATCCTCATTTCGCACGCGAACACGGTTTGGACCCTGAATGGAAATGTCTCAAGCGAAAGGATGGGCGCTCAGGTGCCCAGAATGCGGCGAGGGATTTCTCGAGCCCCTCATGACGGAGTCCGGGCGTGTCGTCCTGTTCTGCGACGTCGCGGCGGAGGTGTGGCTGCATCCCGCAGACGTGGCTTTCGGGAAAGCGGTGATCTCAACGTATCCGTCCTGGGAGGTCGTCGAGGGCGTCCATGTGATGCCCGGTACGACCAGGTGGGCGGAGCCTGAGGAGATCCCTGTGGACTGGTGGGTCGCGGGGAGAAGCAATGAGTACTGGGCGGGAGACTGACAAAGTGGCTGCCTCCGTGGTCCGCGGGCCGGCGACGGGCGAGGCCGCCGCTCCCGGCACGGATCCGGCGCACCTCGCCGTCGAGCACGATCTCCTGCCCGAGCTGCGGGACCTCCGGGACTTCCGGTGTCGACGTCGAGCAGACCGACCTCGGCATGCCGCTCCTGCATCACGCGATCGACGTCGAGATCGACTCCCACGTGCAGTCCGGCGAGCCGCTGCACGTCGACGCCACGGCGTTGCTGCTGGCCAGGGGAGCGGACCCGCTCAGGGCGGCGGGCCTCCCGGCGGAGTCCGCGCTGGACATGGCCCGACGCCGGGGGCACTGGCTGGCCGTCGAGCTCATCGAGGCCCAGCTGGCCGCCCGGGGAGGCGCGACCGGGTGAACCACCGCGGCATCTCCGTCGACCCGTGACGTGTCGCGGCGCTACCTTCACGAGCCGCGTCGCACCCGACGCTGGGACGTCGGCGACACGCGTCGACAGCACCAGGAGGGCACCGTGCGGTTCGTCCGCGAAGGGAACGAGTTCCTGCCGCGAGGTGGTGACCTGCTCGCGGACTTCCACGTCACGATCGAGGCCGACCTGCGGATCCTCGACGGCTTCGTGCGCGCGGTCGAGCATGACCTCGTCGCCGAGGGGCTCGACGCCGACCGGATCCTCGGTCGCACGGTCGAGGCACCCACCACGGTCGAGCCGGTCTGGATCTGCCCGTGCGGCGGCGGGCCGGTCGTCGTCGCCGTACGCCCCGCCGGCGGCGAGGAGTTCGGGATGTGCCGGACGTGCGCCGGGATCTACGACGACGTCGACCGGGGTGGCAGCTTCGGGTGGGCTGCGAGCAGCCGGCCCCAGGGCCCCGCCGGACTGACGGGGTGTCACGTTCGGGGGAGAGGCGCTCAAGTCGTCGGGTGCGTCTGTCGACGTCGTGGCATGTCATCACCGAGGGACGTGCCGTCCTCGCCCACGGGGCGGGTGCCGCTGTGGGTCCGGGACGACCCGGCGGGCGCCGCCGGTCGTCACGGCTGGCGGCTGCCCACCGTCCCGCTCCACGTGCTCAATGACGGGCCGCGACCGGTGGGGTCGCGTCGACGTCGGCCGCCGGCAGGGGCACGCCGCCGCCCGCCGCTGCCGCAGGTGACGTCGCTCCCGGACGTTCCGTACGTCCTGCCGCGGCGCCCGGCGGCGCCCGCGCCGGCACCGCGCACCGTCCCGGTGCCACGCGCGACCACCTCACCCCGGTGGGCCGGCCGTGCGCTGTCGGTGGTGCTCGGGGTCGCGGTCGGGGCGGTCGCCGTCGCGGCGCGCGCCCTGGGTGCCTGAGGCCGCGGGAATCCTCACGACGCCCCGCACGTTGTGCCGTACGCTGGTCCACGTCGTCGGCCCCACCAGGGCGGACGGTCAGCTTGACAAGTGAACACCACCCTGGGGGTGATCGGTTTCGACGGTGATCGTCGAACCAGGTGAAGCGGGTCGAGGATGCACGGTTATCTCGTAAACGCTCCGTGCGACTCATAGGTGCCGATTCCAAGCGCACCGACTTCGCCCTCGCCGCCTGAGCGAGCCTCGAAGTCCGTCGGCCTAGACATGCTCTCGGTCTAGTTCCCGGCGTCATCTAGAGAGCCACTGCTGTCCGTCCTCGTCGGTGGGACGGGCGGGACTCCTAGCCGACTGAGCCCGTCCACGTCTTGTCCGCGTGATCGTGGGGGCTGAGAAAATCTACTGCGGACTGCACCCGGAGAAGCCCTGGTCCCACGTCATCGGACGCGGGTTCGATTCCCGCCACCTCCACGTCCGACGGCCGTCGCCCCCCAGGGGCGGCGGCCGTCGTCGTGCTCGGAGGAGTCATTCCTGACGGGGTGTGGCCGCCGGCGGCGGGTCGCACGCGAACGGCGGGCAGAGCTCGCTCTCGCCGCCGCACGCGGGCAGCACGTACGTCACCTCGTACTCGTAGGCGACCCCGGCCTGCTCGGCCGGGCGGGTGTCGAGGTAGGTGTAGTCGTCGTCGAGGCGGTCGACCTCCTCGACCCTCTGCCACGGCGTGGCGCCGGTGGGTCGGCGGTGGACGACGAAGGTCGCGGGTTCGTCCAGCGTCCGCGCACCGTCCCAGGTGACGAGCACCCCGTCGGACGTCGCCTCGGCCTGGACGTCGTACACCTCGTGGACGGCGTCGCAGTAGTCCTCGAACGTCTGCTCCTCCTCGCTGCCGTCCGGTGCGCACGCCGCCACGACGACCGCGAGCAGCAGGACGAGCGCGCCACCGACCACCTGCCGCATGGTGCCCTCTCCTCCCGCTGCCGACTCGTCGGCCGGACCGTACCGGGGAGCGGACGCGTGGGTCAGGCACTTCGCGGTGAGCCACCCGAACAGCGCAGCGCGGGGCGTCGTGCTCCCGAGCCTCGTCGAGCACGTGCATTTCACCCGGTCGCCGGCCGCCCGCGACGCCCGGTGTCGTGCCATTCACGACGATCGTCCCTTTCTGCGGTCACGCGGGCGTCGACACGTGCGCGACGCACGGCCACCTGCCACGTAGCGTGGTCGTCCGGCGCTGCTCCAGGGGTGGGAGGACAGCAGTGACAGAGGCACGGACCAGAGTGCTCGTCGTCGAGGACGACGCGGACACCGCTGGATTCGTCCGCACGGTGCTCGAACGGCGCGGCGGCATGGAGGTCGTCGTCGCCGGCGACGCGATGACGGCGCTCGCCGAGGTCGCGCGGCAGGCGCCGGACGTGATCCTCACGGACATCCAGATGCCCGGCATGTCGGGGCTCGAGCTGCTGGGGGAGCTGCGCTCGCGGGCGCCCGGGGTGCCGGTCGCGGTGATGACGGCGTTCGCCTCCGTCGACTACGCGGTCGAGGCGCTGCGGCGCGACGCCGACGAGTTCCTCGTCAAGCCCGTCGCCGCCGCGACGCTGCTGGAGCGCGTCACCGCCCTGGCGGCCGAGGGGCAGGCCCGCCGCGAGGCGGCAGGCACCCGGGACGTCGTGCTCGCGGTCGGGGCGCACCCCGACGACGTGGAGATCGGCGTCGGTGCGACGCTCGCGTCCCACCGGGCCGCGGGCGACCAGGTCGTCATCCTCACGCTGTCGGGCGGCGCGGTGGGCGGCGACACGCAGACCCGCCGGCACGAGGCGCTGGCCGCGGCGGCCGTCATCGGTGCACGGCTGTACCTGCACGACTTCGAGGACACCCGGATGGACCCGGCAGCGGGGCTCATCACGGTCATCGAGGACACCGTCCGTGAGCTGTCGCCGACGGTCGTCTACACGCACTCGGCGCACGACCGGCACCAGGACCACCGGGCCGTGCACGAGGCCGTCATGGTCGCGACGCGCCGCGTGCCGTCCCTCGCGTGCTTCCAGAGCCCGTCCTGCACGGTCGACTTCCGGCCCAGCAGGTTCGTGCCCGTCGACGGGTTCCTGGAGACCAAGCTCGAGATGCTCGCGGCGTTCTCCTCACAGTCGCACCGCGACTACATGGAGCCCGACGCGGTGCGCTCGACCGCGCGCTACTGGTCGCGGTTCGGCACGGGCCGCTACGCGGAGCCGCTGGAGACCGTGCGTGCGGCCGCGATGCTCTCCGGCCGCGCGGCCGCAGCGGCGCCGGCGGCGGCGACCCTGCCCGCGCCTCGCTCGGGGGAGCTGACACCATGACGCGCGTCCTGGTGACGGGTGCCGGGGGGCCGGCGGGGGTCGCGGTGGTCCGCTCGCTGCTGCGGCGTGGTGACGTCGACGTGCTCGCGGCGGACATGGACCGGTGGGCCAGCGCCCTGTACCTGGTGCCGGCGGAGAACCGGCGGCTGGTCCCGGCGGGCCGCGCGCCCGAGTTCGTCGACGTGGTGCGACGCATGTGCGAGCGGGACCGCATCGACGTGCTCGTCCCGACCGTGGACGTCGAGCTGCCTCGGCTGGCCGCGGCACGCGACGCGCTCGCGGCAGCGGGCACGCGCCTGGCCTCGCCGTCGTCGCGCACGCTCGACACGTGCCTCGACAAGCTCGCGCTCGCGCACGCCTGCGCGGGGACCGTGCGGGTACCGCGCACCGAGCTGTTCGGCACGCCGCAGGCCCTGTCCGGCTGGGACTTCCCGGTGATCGTCAAGCCGCGACGCGGCGCGGGGTCGCGCGGCGTGCGGACGGTCGGCTCGGCGCGGGAGCTCGACGCGGTGCACGACGAGGACGACCTGCTCGTCCAGGAGCTGCTGCCCGGGCAGGAGTACTCGGTCGACGTCCTGGCGGACTCCACGGGCCACGTGATCGCGGCCGTCCCGCGCGCGCGGCTGCGCGTCGACTCCGGGGTCGCGGTGGCAGGGGTGACGGTGCACGACGAGGAGCTGGTCGCCACCGCCTCCGCCGTCGCACGCGCCGTCGGACTGACGTCGGTGGCGAACGTGCAGCTCAAGCGCGACGCCGACGGCGTCCCCGCGCTGCTCGAGGTGAACCCGCGGTTCCCCGGGGCGATGCCCCTGACGATCGCCGCGGGCGTCGACATGCCGTCGCTGGTGCTCGACGACGTCCTGGGCCGCGACCTGCCACGCAGCCTGGACTTCGTCGAGATCGCCAACGTCCGCTACCTGGAGGACGTGTTCCTGCCGGTCGGCGACGTGCTGCCCGAGCCGTGACCGCCGGCAGGCCACGTGTGGACGAGGACCACCACGTCCACTCGACGTTCTCCGACGACGCGGTCAGCACCCTCGCCGAGAACCTCGACGCGGCCCACCGCGCGGGGCTGCGGACCGTGCGCATGGTCGACCACGTCCGCGTCTCGACGACGTACGTCCCCCAGATGCTCGCCGCGGTGCGCGCGCTGCCGGTCGTCGAGGGCCTGCGGGTCCTGACGGGCGTGGAGGCGAAGATCCTCGACGCCCGGGGCGCGATCGACGCCCCGCCGCAGGTGCTCGCGGCCCTCGGCACGCCCGACGGGCCGGACCGCGTGCTGCTGGCGGACCACCAGGTGCCCGGTACCGACGGCCCGTGGAGCCCGTCGACGACGGTGAGGATGGTCGCGGAGGGCCGCGTGAGCCCGTCCGACGTCGTCGAGCTCGTCGTCACCGGCACGCTGCGCGCCGTCGAGCGCGCCGGACGCGCCCAGGTCGCCCACCCGTTCTCGATCCTGCCGAAGGTCGGGCTCACGGAGGACGACGTGCCCGACGCGCTGCTCGACGACCTCGCGCGCGTCCTCGTCGCGACGGGCACGCCCGTGGAGGTCAACGAGAAGTGGCGTTGCCCGGGCGTGCGCGTCACCGACCGGTGGCGGGCCGCCGGCGTGACGCTCGTCGCGTCGACCGACGCGCACCGTGCGGACGACGTCGGCGTGTACCGGTGGGTCGGGTCGTCGTGAGCGTGGACTGGCACGCGGTCCTCGTCGCGGTCCTCGTCGCGCTCGTCGCGCTCGGCCTGGTCCCGGCGCTCGGCGGCATCTACCAGTACCTGCTCGTGCCCGTCCACGGGTTCCGGAACCACCTGGGCCGGGCGGGGCCGTACCTGCCGCGCGTCGCGGTCGTCGTGCCCGCGTGGAACGAGGGGGCGGTGCTCGCCGCGTCGCTCGAGCGGCTCATGCGCTTGCAGTACCCGCCCGACCGGCTGCGCGTGTTCGTCGTCGACGACGCCAGCACCGACGACACGCCCGACGTGGTGCGCGCCAAGGCCGCCGAGCACCCGGGGCGCATCGTGCTGCTGCGCCGCGAGCAGGGCGGCCAGGGCAAGGCGCACACGCTGAACCACGGCATCGCGCACCTGCTCACGGACGACTGGATGCAGGCGCTGCTCATCATGGACGCCGACGTCATCTACCGCCCCGACGCGCTGCGCCGCATGACCCGGCACCTCGCCGACGAGCGCGTCGGCGCCGTCACCGCGTACATCCGCGAGGGCTCGCGCACGCCGGGTGCCGTCGCGCGGTTCATCGGGTACGAGTACGTTACCGCGCAGGCGTGCGCCCGCCGCGCGCAGAACGTCATGGGCGCCGTCGCCTGCCTCGCCGGCGGCGCGCAGCTGCACACGCGCGCCAACCTCGAGGCGATCGGCGGGCGCATCGACACCTCGACGCTCGCCGAGGACACCTTCTCGACCTTCCTCACGCAGCTCGACGGGCGGCAGGTCGTGTTCGACGGGCAGGCGGTCGTGCTCGCCGAGGAGCCCGACTCCGTGCGGGCGCTGTGGAAGCAGCGCGTGCGCTGGGCGCGCGGCAACGTGCAGATCACCCACAGGTTCCGCCGCGTGTGGTTCCGTCCCGCGCGCGGGCACCGGCTCGGCGGCGTCGACTTCGGCCTCGTGTGGTTCTCGGTGTTCGCGCTGCCGTTCACGCTGATCGCCGCGTCCGTCGGGCTCGTGGGGCTCTTCTTCGTCTCGCCCGGGACCGCAGGTGCCGTCTTCGGCGAGCTGTGGTGGTTCGGCATCGCGACGTACCTGTTCATCACGGTGACGACGCTGCTGGTCGACCTCGACACCGCGCGGCGGTCCTGGCTCGAGGGCCTGCTGTTCCCCGGCGTGGGCGCGCTCGTGCTCGTCGTCGCGTCAGCGCACCCGGACTTCTGGCTCGTCACCGTGCCCGGGGTCCTCGGGCTGGCGCCCACCGCCGCGGGCACCACCGCGTGGACGCTGCTGCTGTACTGCTGGCCGGTCCTGTCGATGGCGCTGTCGCGCGTCGTCCACGACCTCGAGGACGTGCGCGGCGTCGGGTGGCTGTCCAAGCCGCTGCTGTATCTCGTCGGCTACGGGCCGCTGCTGTGCGCGATCACGCTCGACGCGTACGTGCGGCAGTGGCGCGGCGCCGCGCAGGTGTGGGACAAGACCGAGAAGACGGGCAAGGTGGCGGCATGAGCGCACCGGGGCGGACGCCGGGCGGGCCGGCGTGGTGGGCGACGGGCACCGACGAGGCGCTCGCGGACGAGGTCGCGCGCAACCGGCGCAGCGAGCGGTACATGGCGTTCGCGGGCGTCGCCGGAGCGGCCCTCACCGTGCTCGTGCTGCTGCTCGTCGCGGTGAGCCGGTGACGACCACGCCCGCCATCCCCGGCGAGCCGCAGGTCCCGCAGTACCTGCGGTACCTCGGCCGGGTGGGCCGCGTGCTGGGCAGCCGTGCGTCCGTCGTCGAGCGGCAGCTGCCGTTCGTCGCGCTGTTCGGGCTCGCGGTCGTGGGACAGCTGGTGATGGGTGTGCCGCCGACGTCCGCCGCCGGGCTGGTGCTCGCGGTCGGGCTCACCGTGCTCGTGCTCGTGCTCGCGGTGGCCGTGCCGTGGCGGCGGCTGCCGCCGGTGAGCCCCGAGGTGCTCACGCTCCTGCAGTTCGTCGTCGTCGCCGCGCTGCGGTACGCGACCGGGGGAGCCGCGTCGCCCTACGGGACGATGGTGCTGCTGCCCGCGCTCGCGCTGAGCGTCCGGGGCGGGCTGCCGGGGGTGTTCGTGGGTGCCGCGGGCGCGGCCGTGTCGATCCTCGTCGGGCTGGGGCTGACGCGCGGCGCGGTGATGTCCGGGTCCGTCGTCCTGCGCAGCCTGTTCGTCTCCGCGATCGCCCTCATCATCGGACTGTTCGTGCACGAGACCGCCACGCGCCTGCGCGCGCGCAACGCGGCGCTCGCGCAGCTGCAGCTCGAGCAGCAGACGCTGCTCGAGCAGGCCCGCGCAGCGGCCACCGAGCTCGAGCGGGCGGTCACGGTGCGCCGCGCCGCCTACGAGCAGCTCGTCTCCGTCATCGACTCCGCCACCGAGCAGGCGATCATCGCGACCGACGCCACGGGCCGCATCGAGGTCTTCAACGCGGGCGCGGAACGCCTGCTCGGGTACTCGCAGGGTGCGGTCGTGGGCCGGTTGCGGCTGGTGGACCTGCACCTGGCGGACGAGGTGCTGGCCCGCACGGGCGAGTCGCCGGGAGCCGATCTGCAGGACGCGCTCGTCGACGCGCTCGTCGCCCCGCGGCGCGGCCCGGCCGGTGCGGCCACGGACTGGACGTACGTGCGGGCCGACGGCTCGCACGTGACCGTCCACCCCGCCGTGACGCGCCGGACCGAGCCCGACGGCAGCGTCGCCGGCTACGTCGTGGTCGCCACCGACGTCACCGCCGAGCGGGAGGCGGCGCGTCTCAAGGACCAGTTCGTCGGGCTCGTCAGCCACGAGCTGCGCACGCCGCTCACCTCCGTGCTCGGGTACGTCGAGCTGCTGCTCGACGGCACCGAGGAGCTGACCGACGAGCAGCGCGAGTACCTCGGCATCATCGACCGCAACGCCCGGCGGCAGCTGCGGCTGGTCAGCGACCTGCTGCTCAGCGCGCAGGTCGACGCGGGGACGTTCGCGATCTCCCCGACCGACGTCGACGCCGCGGTGGTGGCGCGCGCGTCGCTCGCGTCGGCGGCGCCCGCGGCGGACGCGGCGGGCGTGACCCTCGCCGGCGACCTGAGGCCGGCGCCGCTGCGCGCCGACCCCGTCCGGCTGGGGCAGGCGATCGACAACCTCGTCTCCAACGCGCTGAAGTTCACGCCGACGGGCGGCACCGTGCGGGTGTCCGTCGAGCCCGGTGACGACGGCGGAGCGGTGGTCGCCGTGAGCGACACCGGCATCGGCATCCCGCCGGACGAGCTGGCGAACCTCACCGAGCGCTTCTACCGCGCGAGCACCGCGACGCGCCGCGCGATCCCCGGCGTGGGGCTGGGTCTGTCGATCACGCGGGCCGTGGTCGAGGCGCACGGCGGGACGGTGCGCATCGCGTCGACCGTGGGGGAGGGGACGACGTTCACGCTCGTGCTGCCGGCGCGGGCGGACGGCTGAGGAGCTCTGCGAGGACACGCGTCCGCAGCCCGACGCGAGGCCGAACGGATGGTTCCGCCGCGTCCTCGCCCCGGGTGTCGGTGGGGGTCGCTAGCGTGACGCCTCGTGTCAGCACGGTGGTCGGCGGAGCAGGTCGTGGCGCTCGCACCCGACGCGTCGTCCGTCGCGGCCGGGCGCAAGCTCTCGGGGTCCGGGCCGTGGTCCGCGACCGGGGCGAGCGGGGCGCCCGCGGCCGTCTGGGGGCTGTGCCAGGGGTCGGGGAAGACGCCGTACGCGACGGTCGTGGACCTCGCCGGGCCGGCGTACAAGTGCTCCTGCCCGAGCCGGAAGTTCCCCTGCAAGCACGCGATCGGGC
This sequence comes from Cellulomonas flavigena DSM 20109, assembly GCF_000092865.1. GTDB lineage: Bacteria > Actinomycetota > Actinomycetes > Actinomycetales > Cellulomonadaceae > Cellulomonas > Cellulomonas flavigena. Next base: position 1,422,395 of record NC_014151.1, read on the forward strand.
TGCTCCTGCTGTGGGCGGCCGGCGGGGTCCCCGACGCGGACGAGCCCGCCGAGCACGCGCGGACGTGGCTGGAGTCGCGCGCGCAGCGCGCCGAGCGGACGGAGCAGCGTGCGCAGGCAGCACCCGACCCCGCGGCGGCCGCGCGTCGCGCGGAGCAGCGCCGGGGCCGTGTCGCCGACGGTGTCGCGGAGCTCGAACGCTGGCTGCACGACCAGGTCGAGCAGGGGCTCGCGGGCGCTGACCACGCCGGCTACCGGCCGTTCGACCAGGTCGCCGCGCGGCTCGTCGACGCGCAGGCGCCGGGACTGGCCGACGGGGTCCGGCGGCTCGCCGGGGTCGCGGCGAGCGGCGACGGGTGGACCGCGCGCCTGCTCGACGAGCTCGCGCTGCTGCACCTGCTGGTGCGCGCGCACGCGCGTGTGGAATCCCTCGACGCGCCGACGGCGGCCGTGGTGCGCCGACGGCTGGGGGAACCCGAGCGGCTGCAGGACGTGCTCGCGGGGCCCGCGGTGCGCGACCGGTGGCAGGTGGTCGGGCAGCGGGACACCGCCGAGGAGCGCCTCGTCGTGCGGCGGGTGCACGTGCGCGGCGAGGCGAGCGGCCGGGACGCGGTCGTCGTCGCGTTCGCACCACCCGGTCAGCCGCTCGACGTGCCGCTGCTCGTCGGGTCGGTGGTCGACGCTGACCTGCACCTGTACCCGGGCGACCCGACGCGTGCGGCGGTGGGCGAGCGGCACGGCGAGCCCGAGCCGCTGCGCGACGTCCGGGGCGTGACGCTCGGCGACGCGGCGGCCGCATGGTCGGCGCTGCTCGCCGCCGACCCCTGGGCGACGGCACTCCCGGTCGTGCTCGACACCGTGACGCCGGTCCCGAGCGACCACGAGCGGACCTGGCACGTCGTCGACGCCGCCGGTGCCGCGCTGCCGCTCGCCGCGTCCGACCGCTGCTGGCGCCTGCTCGCCGTCAGCGGGGGCGCGCCCGTGACGCTCGTCGGAGACCGCACGCCCACCGGGCTGCAGGCCGTCGCCGCCTGGGCCGACGGGGAGGTGGTGCTGCTGTGAGCACGGACGTGACCACGACGCGGGCCGACCTGGTCACCGCCGCGCTGCTCGGCCTGCGCCGCGGTGGGCCGGACGTCGACGCGGCGGCCCTGCCCGGCGTGGTCGGCGAGGCGGTGGCCGCCGCGCCTGCCGCCGAGGGCGCGGCGCGGCTGCTCGACGTCGTCGCGCTCGACGTCGTCGCCCGGCGTGCGGGCGTCGTGCCCGCGTCGCCCGACGCCACCCCGCCGGTGCCCGCGGAGCCGGAGCCCGCGTCCGTCGCCGGGCCGGCGGCACGTGCGCGGCTCACGACGCTGCTCGCCGGGTCGGGCGAGCTGAACGACGTGCTCGTCGCGCACTGGCTGCGGACGGCAGCGGCGCGGGGATGCGTGGCACCCCCGCGCCTGCTGCCCGAGCTGCTCGAGTGGACCGCGCGACCCGCGTCCCGCCCCCACCTCGCGCTCGTCCAGGCCGTGCTGGGCACCCGCGGGCACTGGCTCGCGGCGCAGCGGCACTCCTGGGCTGGGCTGCTCGACGCCGTGCCGCGGGACGCCGCGGGCACGGCCCGCGCCGCCGACGACGCCCGCGCGGTCGTCGACGACCCGCAGTGGTCGAAGCGGCCCGCGGCCGAGCGGGTCACCGCGATCGAGGCCATCGGTCGGGACGTGCGGCGCGACGACGAGGAGCGGCTCGCCCGCAGCCTCGCCGACCGTGCGGCCACCGTCCGGGAGGCGGCCGCGCAGGTGCTCGTCCACCTGCCCGGGGCCGCCTTCGCGCAGGACTGCGCGCGGCGTGCGCTGGAGTGCGTGGCGATCGAACGCCGGATGCTGCGGCACGTGCTCGTCGTGCGGCTGCCGCAGGACGACCCCACCGCGCCGTTCGAGCGGGTGCGCTCGGTCACCGGCGGGCGGCGCGGGCACCTGCTGCGTGCACTCGTCGCCGCCACGCCGCCCGACGTGTGGGTCGCCCACCTGGGGAAGGACGCCGGCACGCTCGTGCGGCTCGACGTCACCGACGACCTCGGCCCCCTCCTGCACGACGCCTGGCAGGAGGCGGCCCTGCGCACCCGCGACGCCGCCTGGGCGGCCGCGCTGCTCGGCGAGCACCCCGAGTGGACCCACCTGCTCGCCGTGCTGCCCGGCCCCGAGCGCGCCGCTGCGGCCGGAGCGATCGCCGCCCGCTCCACGACGTCCGACCTGACGAACGCCCGCCGCGCGATCCAGGCGGGCCGCGCGCTCGACGCGCCCTGGCCGGACGCGTTCACGGACGACGTGCTGCGCCATGTCGTGGCCCCGCCCGTGATGCCGGAGTGGGAGCTGCGGCACGAGCTGCCCACGCTGGCCGCCGGGGCAGCGACCGACCCCGGCACGGAGCAGCGCGTGCGCGCCGCCGCCGACCGGTGCACCGACGACGGCACCGCGCGCGTCCTGCGCACGCTCGCCGATACCCTGCGGACCCGCCGCGAGATCCTCGAGGAGCTGGCATGACCGACGTCGACACCCTGCTGCGCCCGCACGCCGAGCAGGCGTTCGCGCACGAGATCGCGGCGCTCGTCGCTGCCGACGACCGCCCGCGCCCGCCCGCGTGGCAGATGTCGCCGTGGGCCGTCGTGACGTACCTGCTCGGGGGAACGCTGCCCGACGGGACCGTGATCACGCCCAAGTACGTCGGACCGCGTCGCGTCGTGGAGGTCGCGGTCGCGACGCTCGCGACCGACCGCGCGCTCCTGCTGCTCGGTGTGCCGGGCACCGCCAAGACGTGGGTCAGCGAGCACCTCGCGGCCGCCGTGAGCGGGCGTTCGACGCTCGTCGTCCAGGGCACGTCCGGCACGTCGGAGGACGCGATCCGCTACGGCTGGAACTACGCGCGCCTGCTCTCCGAGGGCCCCACCGACGCTGCGCTCGTCCCGTCGCCCGTGATGACCGCGATGCGCGAGGCGGGCATCGCGCGCGTCGAGGAGCTCACGCGCATCCCGTCGGACGTGCAGGACGCGCTCATCACGGTGCTGTCGGAGAAGTCGTTGCCCGTGCCGGAGCTGGGCAGCGAGGTGCAGGCAGCCAAGGGCTTCAACGTCATCGCCACCGCCAACGACCGCGACCGCGGCGTCAACGAGCTGTCGTCCGCGCTGCGGCGCCGGTTCAACACCGTGGTGCTGCCGTTGCCGGCGACGCAGGACGAGGAGGTCGAGATCGTCACGCGTCGGGTGGCGCAGGTCGGGGCGTCCCTCGAGCTGCCCGAGGTGCCGCCGGCCGACGAGGAGATCCGGCGCGTCGTCACGGTGTTCCGCGAGCTGCGGTCCGGCAGCACCCTCGACGGACGGCAGGCGCTGAAGACCCCGTCGGGCACGCTGTCGACGGCGGAGGCGATCTCCGTGGTCGCGCACGGCCTTGCGCTCGCCGCGCACTTCGGCGACGGCGTGCTGCGGCCCGCGGACGTCGCGGCCGGCATCGTCGGCGCCGTCGTGAAGGACCCCGTCGCCGACACCGCGGTGTGGGTCGAGTACCTGGAGTCCGTGGTGCGCGAGCGCGACGGGTGGCACGACTTCTACGGTGCGTGCCGCGAGGTCAGCGGATGACGGTCGACGCTCCGGCTGCCGACGCGCCCGTGGCCGCCGTGGGCTCCGCCGACGCGTCCGCGGAGCCGCGCGTGCGTGTCCTGGGCGTGCGGCACCACGGTCCCGGCTCGGCGCGCGCCGTGCGCGCCGCGCTGGAGGAGTGGTGCCCGACGGTCGTGCTGGTCGAGGGACCGGCGGACGCGGACCCGTTGACGGTGTTCGTCGGGCGCGAGGGTATGGAGCCGCCCGTCGCGCTGCTGGCCGCGACCACCGACGCGCCGCGCCGCGCCGCGTGGTGGCCGTTCGCGACGTTCTCTCCCGAGTGGCAGGCGCTGCGGTGGGCCGCCGAGCACGGGGTGCCCGCGCGGTTCATCGACCTGCCCGCGGGCGTCGTGCTGGCGCGCGAGCCGGGAGCGGGCGCGCCGGACGGGCAGGCGCCGGACGGGGATGCATCGGGTGGGGAGTCCGGCGATCCCGGCGCGGGCGTCGGAGTCGACCAGGACGACGCCGCCGACGCGGACGAGGCGGGCGGCGTCGGCGGCCCCGACGCATCGGACGTGCGCGCCGACCCCGTCGCGGCGCTCGCGCACGCCGCCGGGTACGACGACCCCGAGCGGTGGTGGGAGGACGTCGTCGAGCAGCGCTCCGGCGACGCGGCACCGTTCGACGTCGTCGCCGACGCGATGGCCGCGTTGCGCGAGGCCTTCGGGCAGGAGGGTGCGGGTGCCGGGACGCGCGGCGTGGCCGGCGACGCGCCGGCGGACGACCACGAGCGGCACGAGGCACGGCGCGAGGCGTACATGCGCCAGCAGGTTCGTGCGGCCCTGCGCGAGGGCCACGAGCGCGTCGCCGTGGTCTGCGGCGCGTGGCACGCACCCGCGCTGCGGGGCCGGCTGCCCGCGGCCGCCCCGGACGCCCGCCTCCTGACGGGACTGCCGAAGCGCAAGGTGCTGCTCACGTGGGCGCCGTGGACCGCGTCACGGCTGTCGCTGCGCTCGGGGTACGGCGCCGGCATCGAGTCGCCCGGTTGGTACGAGCACCTGTTCACGTGCGACGACGACGTCGTCGCACGGTGGCTCGTGCGCGTGGCCGGTGTGCTGCGCGAGCGCGACCTGCCGGTCTCGTCGGCGCACGTCATCGAGGCGACGCGCCTCGCGACCGTGCTCGCCGCGGTGCGCGGACGCCCCCTCGCCGGCCTCGCGGAGGTCACCGAGGCCACCCGTGCGGTGCTGTGCGAGGGCGACGACGCGCTGCTCGCGCACGTCACCGCCGACCTCGTCGTCGGCGAGCGGCTCGGCACGGTGCCCGACGACGTGCCGACGGTCCCGCTCGAGGCCGACCTCCGCGCGACCGCACGGCGGCTGCGCCTGCCGTTCGAGGCCGCCCCGCGCACGCTCGAGCTCGACCTGCGCAAGGCGAACGACCTCGCGCGCTCGCAGCTCCTGCACCGGCTCGCGCTGCTCGGCGTCGCGTGGGGAACGCCGGACGTCGCGCGCACCCGCAGCACGGGGACGTTCCGCGAGACCTGGTCGCTGCACTGGCGGCCCGAGCTGACGGTCGCGCTCGTCGAGGCGTCGACCTGGGGCGTGACCGTGCCCGCGGCGGCCGCGGCGTGCGTCGTCGCGGGCGCCGCCGGGGCGGACCTGCCGGCGATCACGCGCCTGGTGGAGCACACGCTGGTCGCCGACCTCCCGGACGCGCTCGACGCGCTGCTGCCGGCCCTGGACGAACGTGCGGCACGTGACGTGGACGTGACGCACGTCCTGCATGCGGTGCCCCCGCTGGTGCGCGCGCACCGGTACACCGACGTGCGCGGCACCCGCGTCGAGGCGCTCGCCCGCGTCGCGGACGCGCTGGTCGTGCGCGCGTGCGCGGCGCTCCCGGGCGCCGTGACGGGCCTCGACGACGACGCCGCACGGGCCCTGCGCACCGATCTCGACGCGGCGCACGACGCCGTCCGGCTGCGGGACGACGCGGACGTCGGTGCCCTGTGGACGGCTGCGCTGCGGGGCGTCGCGGGGCGCACCGACGTCTCGGGCGTGCTCTCCGGGCGGGCCACGCGCCTGCTGCTCGACGCGCAGGAGCTCACGCCCGAGGCCGCGGCCACGCGGTTGTCGCGTGCCCTGTCCCGGGGCACCCCGGCCCGCACGACGGCCGCGTGGGCCGAGGGCTTCCTCGACGGCGGTGGGCTGCTCATCGCCGGGGACCGCCGGCTGCTCACCGTGCTCGACGACTGGGTCGCGACGCTGCGCGAGGACGACTTCACCGACGTGCTGCCGCTGCTGCGCCGCACGTTCGGCGGCCTGCCCGTGGGGGAGCGACGTGCCCTGGCGGACGCGGTCGCGCACCTCGGTGCGGGGCGGGCGCGAGCCGTCGAGGACGACCTCGACCTGGATCCCGAGCTGGTGAGCGCACCGCTCGCGACCGTCCTGCGACTGCTGGGGGCACCGTCATGACGAGCGACGACGTGATGCCGGCGCCGGACCCGGGGGCGGGCGGTGAGGTGGCCCCCGGCGACGTCGCCGTCGACGGTGCGTCCGCCGGCGTGCCCCGTGTCGACGACGCCGTGCGACGGCAGCGGTGGCGCCTCCTGCTCGGCGAGGGCGGGACGCCCGACGGGGGCGCGGTACGGCTCAGCGCCGACCAGCTCGCGATGGACGCCGCCCTCGCAGCGCTGTACGACACGGGCCCCGGCGGTGGTGCGGGCGCCCCGCGCAGCGCGGGTCTCGGCGGCTCCGCCCCGCGGGTGGCGCGGTGGCTCGGTGACATCCGCACGTACTTCCCGTCGAGCGTCGTGGAGGTCATGCAGCGCGACGCCGTCGACCGGCTGGGTCTGCGGCGACTGCTCCTCGAGCCCGAGCTGCTGGCCGCGGTGCAGCCGGACGTCGGGCTCGTGTCGACGCTCGTGTCGCTGCGGCACCAGATGCCCGAGACGACGCGCGCGACGGCGCGGCACGTGGTGGCGCAGGTGGTCGCGGAGATCGAGCGGCGCATCGCGACCGCGACCCGGTCCGCCGTGACGGGGGCGCTGCGCGGCGACCGCACGCACCGGCCACGCCCGCGGGACGTCGACTGGCACGCGACGATCCGGGCCAACCTGCGCCACTGGCTGCCGGAGCACCGCACGCTCGTGCCGCACCGGCTCGTCGGGCGCTCGCGGGCGTCGAGCACGGTGGCCCGTGACGTCGTCCTCGCCGTCGACCAGTCCGGGTCGATGGCGGACTCGGTCGTGTACTCGGCGGTCTTCGGTGCGGTGCTGGCGTCGATGCGGTCGTTGCGCACGTCGCTGGTCGTGTTCGACACCAGCGTGGTCGACCTCACGGACCAGCTCGCCGACCCGGTGGACGTGCTCTTCTCCACGCAGCTCGGCGGCGGGACCGACATCAACCGCGCGGTCGCGTACTGCCAAGGCCTGGTGGCGCGCCCCGCGGACACGCTGTTCGTGCTGATCAGCGACCTGTACGAGGGCGGGATCCGCGCCGAGCTGCTGCGTCGCGTCGCGAGCATGCAGGCGTCGGGCGTCCAGGTGCTCGTGCTGCTGGCTTTGAGCGACTCGGGTGCCCCGGCGTACGACCACGAGACCGCGGCGGCGCTGGCGGGGCTCGGTACGCCCGCGTTCGCGTGCACGCCCGACGTGTTCCCCGAGCTGCTCGCGGTCGCACTGGGCCGCGGCGACGTGGGCGCGTGGGTGCCGCGGTACCAGGAGGGGCAGGCGGCCGGGCGCTGACGGCGGTCGGGACGGCGCCCGCGGCGCGGCACGGGGCAATTCCGGCTGGTGAAACGCTTCGACAGCGGCCGCGGTCTTGCTCGGCCGGCGTTCCCGACCTCAGCATGGCAAGCGCATCCCGCTCACGACGCCCGCTGCCGTGCGCGGTGAGTTGTGAACGATCACAACCCTGCGCGCGCCACCGGTGCCGCGCGCGTCCCAGGAGGTCCGATGCTCAGGTCGTCCCGTTCCACCAGTCGCGCCCCCGCCGGCTGCTCGCTGCTGCGGCCGTGCTCTCCGCGGCCTGCGCCGGCCTGGTCGCCGTCGCCCAGGCCCCTGACGCCGCGGCCGCCACGGTCGACACCGGCACGTCGTACGTGCTGGTGAACCGCAACAGCGGCAAGGCGCTCGACGTCTACAACTTCGCCACCGGTGACGGCGCACGACTCACGCAGTGGACGCGCGGGTCCCAGGCCAACCAGCAGTGGCGCTTCCTCGACTCCGGCGGCGGCTGGTACCGCGTGCGGTCGCAGCACTCGGGCAAGGTGCTGGACGTGCAGGGCTGGTCGACCGCGGACGCCGCCAAGGTGGTGCAGTGGTCGGACACCGGCGGCGCCAACCAGCAGTGGCGCCTGCAGGACACGTCCGACGGCTACGTGATGCTCGTCAGCCGGCACTCGGGCAAGGCGCTGGAGGTGCAGAACGCGTCGCGTGACGACAATGCGGAGATCGTCCAGTACAACCCGTGGGGAGGAACCAACCAGCAGTGGCAGCTCGTGCCCATAGGGAGCCCCGTGACACCGACGTCCAGCCCGACCTCCAGCCCGACCCCCGGCCCGACCTCCGGTCCGACGACGCCGCCGAGCACCGGGACATTCACCAACCCCGTCGTCTGGCAGGACTTCGCCGACGGCGACATCATCCGCGTCGGTGACGCCTACTACTACTCGGCCTCGACGATGCACTACTCGCCGGGCGCGCCGATCCTGCGGTCCTACGACCTGGTGAACTGGGAGTACGCCGGTCACTCGGTGCCGCGCCTCGACTTCGACGACCAGAAGTACGACCTCGTCGGCGGGCACCGGTACGTCAAGGGCATCTGGGCGTCGACCCTCAACTACCGTCCCAGCAACCGTACCTACTACTGGTACGGCTGCACGGAGTTCAACCGCACCTACGTGTACACGGCGTCGGCCGTCGACGGCACCTGGACCAAGAAGGCGCGGATCAACAACTGCTACTACGACGCCGGCCTGCTCATCGACGACGACGACACGATGTACCTCGCGTACGGCAACGGCACGATCAGCGTCGCCCAGCTCAACGCGGACGGCACGCAGCAGGTGCGGGCGCAGCAGGTGTACCAGACGCCGTCGAACATCGGCACGCTCGAGGGCGCGCGGTTCTACAAGAAGGACGGCTACTACTACATCTGGCTGACCCGCCCGGCCAACGGGCAGTACGTCCTGCGCTCGCGCTCACCGTTCGGCCCCTACGAGCAGCGTCAGGTGCTGCTCGACCTCCCCGGGCCGATCAGCGGCGGCGGGGTGCCCCACCAGGGCGGCATCGTCCAGACCGCGGCCGGCGACTGGTGGTACATGGCGTTCACCGACGCCTACCCGGGCGGCCGCATGCCGACGCTCGCGCCGCTGACGTGGCGCGACGGCTGGCCCTCCGTCCAGACCGTCAACGGCCGCTGGGGCACCACCTACCCGCGCCCGGCCGTCAGCACGACGCGCACGGTCCAGCCGATGACCGGCAGGGACTCGTTCACCGGCTCGCGGCTGGGCCCGCGCTGGGAGTGGAACCACAACCCGGACACCTCGCGCTTCTCGGTGGGCGACGGGCTGCGGCTGCAGACGGCGAGCGTCACGAACGACCTCTACGCCGCGCGCAACACGCTGACCCACCGCATCCAGGGGCCCACGTCGACGGCGACCATCGAGCTCGACTACTCCTCGATGGCCGCCGGTGACCGGGCCGGGCTCGCGATGCTGCGGCAGACGTCCGCGTGGATCGGGGTGGTCAAGGGCGGCGACGGCCGGACGCGGGTCGTCATGACCGACGGCCTGACGATGGACTCGTCGTGGTCGACCACGGGCCGTGGCACGGAGCGCGCGAGCGCCGACGTCAGCGGGGGCCGGATCTGGCTGCGGACGTCCGCCGACATCCGTCCCGGCGCGAACCGCCAGGCGACGTTCTCCTACAGCACGGACGGCACGACGTTCCGCAACCTCGGCCCGGCGTTCACGCTCGACAACGCGTGGCAGTTCTTCATGGGCTACCGGTTCGGCATCTTCAACCACGCCACCACGTCCCTCGGGGGCGCCGTCACGGTCAGCAGCTTCGACCTCACGACGCCCTGACGCCGTGCGCCCGACCCCGGCGACAGCCCCCCGGCTGGTCGCTAGGGTCGGGCGCATGAGCGTCGTCTGGAACACCGCCTTCCTCGACCTCCCCGCGGACGTGCACGCGCGCGGCACGGCGTTCTGGTGCGCGGTCACGGCCACGACGCCGTCGGAGCCGCGGGGCGAGGACGCGCAGTTCGCGACGCTGCTCCCGGGGGACGGGGACGCGTTCCTGCGGGTGCAGCGGCTCGGCGACGTCCCGCGGGTGCACGTGGACCTGCACGTCGAGGACGTCGACGCCGAGGCGTCGCGTGCGGTCGGCCTGGGTGCGCGGGTGCTGCTGCGCGAGGAGCACGTCGTGCTCGTCTCGCCCGGGGGCTTCGTGCACTGTCTCGTGCCGGACGAGGGGGAGCGGGCCCGACCCGCGCCGGTCATGGGCGCGCGCGGCGGTACGGCGCGACTCGACCAGGTGTGCCTCGACGTCCCGGCCGGCCTGCTGACCGGCGAGCTCGCGTACTGGACGGCGCTCACCGGGTGGTCGGCGCGGCAGGTCGACCCGGAGTTCCACGTGCTCGAGCGCCCGGCGGGCATGCCGCTGCGGCTCCTCGCGCAGACGCTCGGGACGGACGACGACCGCGACCGGGTGTCCGCGCACCTCGACCTCGCGGCCGGGAACGAGGTGGCCACGGTGGTCGCCGAGCACGTCGACCTCGGGGCCGAGGTGCTCGACGTGCGCGAGGAGTGGACCGTGCTGCGGGGCCCGGCGGGTGTCGTGTACTGCGTCACCCGACGCGACCCGCGGGCGGACTAGCGGTGGGCGCGCGCCTCGCGCCAGGCGCGCCACGCCCCCGTGGACCACAGGGACCACGCCACGAGGACGGCCTGGAACGGCAGGCGCGCCAGGCGCTTGGCGTCCGTGTCGAGGCCGAACCCGTCCTTCTGCTCGACGTACTGCGCCACGTTCCCCGGGAAGATCGCGACGAAGAACGCGGCCGCGGCGGCCCCCACCCAGGGGCGGTACCGCCGCGGCGCCGCCACGAGCGCGGCGCCGAGCGCGATCTCGACGACCCCCGACCCGACGACCACCGCGTCCGTGCCGACGGGGAACCACGACGGCACCTGCGCCTGGAACTCCTCGCGCGCGAACGTCAGGTGGCTGGTCCCGGCGAACGCGAGGAGCCCGCCGAGCAGCACGCGGCCGATGGTGCGAGGAACCCCGTCACCCGGGTGGTCGGTCGTGCTCCGGTCGTGCGTCACGTGCTCCTCCTCGGACGGTGCGTCCCCCGAGGTTAGGTCGGGTTCGGCTCACACGCGCGGCGCGACGAACCCCCACCCCGCCGATACCACGCGGGGCGTGCCGCCGTCGGGCACGTGCAGCACCGTCTGGACCAGCCCCAGGGTGCGCAGGTTCTGCCGGTCGCCGGTCTGGCCGGTGACCTCCGCGACGGCGTCGTCGGTGAGGTTGAGGGTCCAGCCCGCCTCCAGGCGGCGGTTGAACACGTACGAGAGGGCCGAGGTGACGAGCACGCCGTCGGCGACCGGCACGACCTGGACCGGACCGCCGGGGGCGGCGGGGTCGTCACCGCCCTCGTAGTGCGTCACCTTCGCGTCGGTCAGCGAGAGGCGGCCCTCGAGGTCGTCCCCGAGGACGTCCTCGCGGAAGCCCCCCAGCTCGCCCAGGTCGACCGCGACCTCGGCGCCGGACTCGAGGTGGGCCCGGACGAGCTCGACGGCTGCCAGCCCCGCGGCGACCTGCTCGGCCGTGGCGACGCTCGCCCCTCCCGGGTCGGGCAGCGAGACGGAGTCCGCCGGGACGTCCATCGCGAAGCTCGACCGCCACGGTGAGGTCGCACGCTCACGCTCGAAGACCCGCAGCTGGGGGGTCTCGCCCGGCTCGCCGTCGGTGGTCGCCTCGACCAGCGCCATGAACCACATCGGGTAGGCGGTGAACTCGGGCACGGCGACGTCGAGGGGGGAGTACGTCACGGCGTACGCCGCGGGCGGCTCGTTGCGCGCCGCCGCCAGCTTGGTGCGGTACTCCATGAGCGCGAGGCGCCCGTCGGTCTCGGTCCCGGCCCACGCCGCCGGGTCGAGCTGTGCGGCGACCTGGCTGGCGGCGCTCACGCGCTCGCCGTAGGACGTCAGCGCGGCTGCGAGCTCCGCCTCGTCGGCGGCGATCCGCACGGGCTGCGCGGGATGCTCGACGGCGGACGGCACCGGGACGCACGCGGTGACCGTCACGGTGACCCCGGCGGCGAGCACCGCGGCGCGGCGGCGCGCCGTGCCCGGGAGGCGGCGCTGCACCGTGCCGTGAGCCGCGACGGCCGGCTCGACGTCCTCGCCCACCTCGGGTCGCTCCGCGTCCTCGGCCGGCAGGGTCGCCGCCGACGCCCGCCGGCTTCCCTGCACCCGCAGCAGCACGGCGGCGGCCACGAGCAGCGCGCCGACGCCTGCCACGCCCAGGGCCAGCGGGAAGAGCCGCGGGACCACGGCACCGAACGCGAGCGTGGTCGCGGCGGGGCCGCCGACGGGCGCCACCACGAGCGTCACGGGCTCGCCGGTCAGCTCGACGTCGAGCGACTGCGTGCCGGCGCCGGCGGCGTCGTCGTACCAGAAGGCCGTCGCGGTCGGGTCGACCTCCGGTGCCGGGAGCTCACCCTCGATCAGGTCGGTCGTCAGCGTCCCCGTCCGGTCGACACCCTTGACCCACGACGCCTCGACACCCGCGACGTAGTCGCGCGCGTCGACCGGGTGCGCGCTGCCGAGGAAGACCTGGCCGCCGGCCGACGTCGCGCTGACGTGCAGCGTCAGGTCACGCAGGGGGAACAGGTCGTACGAGGTGATCGCGACGCCCGACGCGGCGGGCACGTCGCCCGCGGGGAGGGACACGGTGTCGTCCGGGCCGACCAGAACCGCCACGGCGCCTCCGGTCAGCAGCAGGAGGCCACCCAACGTGGACAGGACGACGACGACGAAGGTGCGCACGGGACTCCCCGGACTCGGTGGTAAACGGGACGAAACGGGCGTGACGCTAGCAGTGCGGCCACGCTCCGCGGGCGCTGGTCCCGTCGACCTGTGGACAACTCCTCGCTGAGGTCCTTCAGCAGGCCAGGAAGCCGCCGTCGACGGCGACGACGTTGCCCGTGACGTACCGGGCCTCGTCGGAGAACAGCCACGCGACGGCGTCCGCCACCTCGCCCGTCGTGCCCGCGCGGCCCATGGGCAGCAGCGGCTCCCAGGCGTCGACGCCGTCGGGGTGCAGGCCGGGGCCGGCGAACATGCCGGTGTCGATGGGGCCGGGCGCGACGCCGTTGACCCGGATGCCCTGGTCGGCGAGCTCCACGGCTGCGCAGCGCGTCAGGGCGAGCGCGGCGGCCTTGGACGCCGCGTACGGGGCGAGGCCACGGAACACGGTGCGCACCGAGTGCACGGAGAGGTTGTTGACGATCGACCCGCCGCCCGTGCGCGACATGTGCCGGACCTCGGCCCGCATGCAGAGCCACAGTGCACGCGTGTTGACGGCGAACGCGCGGTCGAAGTCGGCGGTCGTCGCGTCGGCGACCGTGCCGGGCCCCGTCACACCGGCGTTGTTGAAGGCGTGGTCGAGGCGGCCCCACATGTCCGCCGCCTCGTCGACCGCGGCCTCGAGCCCGGCGTCGTCGCACAGGTCGGCCGTGACGAGCGCCGCCTCCCCGCCGGAGGCGTGGATCCGCGAGACGACCGCGGCGCCGCGCTCGGGGTCCCTGCCGAGGACGACGACGCGCAGCCCGCGCCAGGCGAGCTCGAGCGCGGTCGCCGCGCCGATCCCGGACGTGGCCCCGGTGACGAGGGCCACGCGACGTGTGGCGTCGTCTCCGGTGGCGTGGGCGCGCGTCGGGACGGGCGCAGCGGTGCGGTCCATCGGTTGTTCCCCCTGGTGCCGTCGATCAGCGATGGCTCGCGGCCGGCGACGTCGGCAGCACGCGGTGCGGGAGCGCTCCCGCGGCTGTGACCCTAGGGGATCGGACACCGACGTCACAAGGCGTTCCATCCCGGTCGGAGCGGTTTGTCCGATCCGGCGGTCGGAGAGCGCGCTCCGGTGGGCCGACGGTCCGGGTGCGTGGAGTCCCGGGTCTCCGCCACGCCCGTACCCTGGTGGCGTGCGCTGCGGCTACTTCGACGCGGGCGTGTGCCGCTCGTGCACGCTCCTCGCCCAGCCGTACCCCGAGCAGCTCGCCGCGCAGGAGCGTCACGTGCGCGCGGTGCTCGGGGACCCGCCCGGCGTCACCTGGCTGCCCACCGTCACCAGCGCCGCGGCGGGCTTCCGCAACAAGGCCAAGATGGTCGTGGCGGGCACGGTCGAGGCTCCCACCCTCGGGATCCTCGACGGGCACGGGCACGGCGTCGACCTGCAGGGCTGCCCGCTCTACCCACCCGCCGTGAGCGCGGCGTTCAGCCCTCTCGCGGACTTCGTGACCCGGGCACGGCTGACGCCGTACGACGTCCCGACGCGCACCGGCGAGCTCAAGCACGTGCTCGTCACCGGATCACCGGACGGCGAGCTCATGGTGCGGTTCGTGCTGCGCAGCACCGAGGCGCTCGCGCGGATCCGCAAGCACCTGCCCAGGCTGCAGACCGACCTGCCGCACCTCGTCGTCGCGTCGGTCAACGTGCAGCCCGCGCACGCCGCCGTGCTCGAGGGGGAGCGCGAGATCCCGCTCACCGCGCGTGAGACGCTGCGCATGCACGTCAACGGGCTGGACCTGCACCTGCGCCCCCGCAGCTTCTTCCAGACCAACACCGAGGTCGCGGCCGCGCTGTACCGGCAGGCGCTCGCCTGGGCCGACGAGGCGGCCGTGACGTCCGCGTGGGACCTCTACTGCGGCGTGGGCGGGTTCGCGCTGCACCTCGCGCGCGCCGGGCGGCAGGTCGTCGGGGTGGAGGCGAGCGCCGAGGCGGTCGTGAGCGCGGAGCTCACCGCGCGCGACGCCGGCCTGCCCGGGACGCGGTTCGTCGCCGGCGACGCCACGGCGTTCGCCCTGGACGCGACCGACGTCCCGGACCTCGTCGTCGTCAACCCGCCGCGTCGCGGCCTGGGGGAGCCGCTGAGCCGGTGGCTGGAGGCCAGCGGCGTCCCGCGCGTGCTGTACTCGTCGTGCCACGCCGGCTCGCTCGCGCGCGACCTGGCGCACATGCCGTCGCTGCGGCTGGTCCGCGCCCAGGTCCTCGACATGTTCCCCCACACGGCGCACCACGAGGTCCTCACGCTCCTCGAGCGCTCCTGACCCTCCTCGTCGAGCGCGGCACTCGTCCGTACCGCGTTCGGTGCGAGTACCGCCCTCGGCGTGGCGGGGGCGGCGCTCAGGCGAGCGCGTCGGCCAGGAGGCGGAGGGTGGCCTCGCGTGCCGGGGAGCGGTCGGCGGGCGTGCCGCGCACGGCGCCGGCGACCGGCTGGACCATGATCTCGTCCGTGCCGAGGCGTGCAGCGAGGTCGCGCACCTCGGCTGCGGCGTGCGCCGGGTCGCCGACGATCCACGACGCCGTCATGCCGGCCAGCAGCTCGCCGGCGGCGGCGGGCAGCGGGGACGCCTCGGCGTCCTCGACGAGCTCCTGCGGCTCGAGGGGAGTGCCCGAGCGCAGCCGCCACATCGTGCGCACCTGCGGCAGGACCAGGCGGCGCGCCTCCGCCTCGCTCCCCGCGACCGCGACGTTGGCCACCGCGATGGTGCGCGGCTCGGCCAGCGCCTCGGACGGCACGAAGGTGCGACGGTACAGCGCGACGGCCTCCGAGGTGCCCCGCCCGGCGAAGTGGTGCGCGAACACGTACGGCAGTCCCAGGCGCCCGGCGAGCTGCGCCGAGTACGTCGACGAGCCCAGCAGCCACAGCTGCGGCGCGGAGACGGCCCGCGGGGTCGCGCGCAGCGCGAAGGTCGACGAGCCGACCCGCACGTCCACGCCGTCGCGCCCCACGAGCGCGGCGAGCGTCGCGACGTCGTCGTCGAAGGTGTCGACGGCGTCGCCCGTCGTGCCGCGGCGCAGCAGGTGGCTCGTCACGGGGTCGGACCCGGGCGCGCGGCCGATGCCGACGTCGACGCGGCCGGGGTACGCGGCCTCGAGGAGAGCGACCTGCTCGGCGATGACGAGCGGCGAGTGGTTCGGCAGCATCACGCCGCCGGACCCGACGCGCACGCGCGACGTCGCCGCCGCGACGAGCGCCATGAGCAGCGGCGGGTTCGTGGCGGCGACCGCCGGCATGTTGTGGTGCTCGGCGAGCCAGTAGCGACGCGCGCCGACCTCGTCGGCGACCCGCGCGAGCGCGAGCGTCGCGGCGACCGCGTCGGCGGTCGTCTGGTCGGAGCGGACGGGCACGAGGTCGAGGACGGAGATCGCGGTCACCCCACCCCGAACGGCCCGGACCCACTCACCCATTCCCCCCCGCCCCCCGGCCGCCGAGTGCGGGGGAAGTTCGCCGAGTGCGGGGGCGACGACCCCCGGACTCGCGTGGTTTCCCCCGCACTCGGCGAGGATGGGTGGATGGGTGACGAGGGTGGGCCGGCCGGTGCGGGCGGGGGCGCGCGGCTGCGGGTGCCGGCGCCCGGGCGGCTCGTCGGGCCGCTGTGGGTGGTGACGCGCGGGTCCGGACCACCGCTGGTGCTGCTGCACGGCAACGGCGAGGACCACCACGTGTTCGACCGGATGGTGCCCACGCTCGGTGCGGGGCGCACGCTCGTCGGCGTGGACTCCCGCGGGCACGGCCGCAGCCCGCGCGGTGACGGCCCGCTGCGGATCGCGACGATGGCCGACGACGTCGCGCTGGTGCTCGAGCGGCTCGGTCTGGTGGGCGTCGACGTCCTCGGGTTCTCCGACGGCGGCAACGTCGCGCTGGAGCTCGCGGTGCGCCACCCCGCAGCGGTCGGCCGGCTCGTCGTCGTCGGCGCGAACCTCGACCCGTCGGGGCTCACGGCGCCCACGTCGGCCGCAGTGCGCCGCGAGCACGCCGTCGTCGCCGCGCTCGCACGCGTCGTCCCGGCGCTGCGGGTGCGGGCGGAGCGGCTCTCGCTCATGACGCGGGACCCGTGCCTGACCAGGGACGACGTCGCCCGGATCGCGGTGTCCTCGCTCGTCGTGGTGGGGGAGCGGGACGTCGTGCGGCCCGAGCACACGCGCGCCCTCGTCGACGCCGTCCCGCACGCGCGGCTCGTCGTCGTGGCGGGCGCGGGGCACATGCTGCCGCGTGACGCGCCCTACCGGCTGGGCGCCGTGGTCGCATCGTTCCTCGCGGCGGGTGACGCGGAGGGCTGACGCCGCGTTGGGCCGTCCGGGCGACACCGGAAAGATCCCCCACGACAACCGGCTAAAACGGACACAGCGGACTCCCAGGGACGCTACTCTGCCCGCCATGTCCAACCTTCTCGCGGTCCCGATCACCGACGCCGAGGCCGCCGCGGCGGCGGGCGCCCTCGCCAGCTTCGGTCTCATCGCCGGCATCGTCGGCTACGTCATCGGTGCCCTCGGCCTCATGGGCGTCTTCACCAAGGCCGGCAAGCCCGGCTGGGCGGCGTTCGTGCCGATCTACAACCTCATCGTCCTGCTCGAGGTCGTCGGCCGCCCGCTGTGGTGGTTCATCCTGTTCCTGATCCCCGGCGTCAACGTCGTCGCCATGATCATCGTCATGAACGACCTGTCGAAGTCGTTCGGTCACGAGATCGGCTTCACCATCGGCCTGATCCTGCTGACCGTCGTCTTCACCTGGATCCTGTGGCTCGGGTCCAGCACCTACCGCGGCCCCGCCGCGGCCGCCCAGGCGGCGCCGGGCAACGCGTACGCCGCCTGACGCAGCACCCCCCGTCCACCTCCCGGCCCGGTCGCCCTCTGGCGGCCGGGCCGGCCCGCGTCGGGGACCGCCGTCAGCCGGTGACCAGGCCGCCGCCGACCCACGCGCGGATCGCTGCGGCGTCGCCGTTCGTCAGCTCCATGCGTGCACCGCGGCACAGGCCGATGACGTTGTCCGCCCAGGCGCGTGCCACCTGCTCGGGCGTCGGCGACGCGTCGAGCGACAGGCCCGCGTACAGCACGCCCGAGATGACGAAGTTCACGGTCGAGCGGCCGACCTTGGTGCCGGACTGCTGGCACGCCTCGTGCACCCGGCGCGACGTCGCGACGCGGTCGAACGGGTGCGCGGCCACGTCCGACGCGAGCGTCTGCAGGAGCACCCGGTACTGCGCCTGGCTCAGCCCGGGCGTGTCCGTCACCGCGATCACCTGGCGCTGCAGCTCGTTGGGGGCGGTGTCCGCGACGGCACCCGGCAGGTCGGCCTCGCCGAAGCGCTGCGGGTCCCACACGTGGCCCGGCGGGCGGGTCGAGACGTCGAGGTCCGGCAGCGCACGCGAGAGCCACGCCGTGAAGCCCCCGGCACCGGCCCACTGCGAGGCTGCGAGCGACGGGTCCGCGGTCTGCGCGACCTGCGCGGCCGCACCCAGGGGCAGGGGTGCGTCGGCGGTGCGCACGGCACGCCGGACCGCGCGGCGGGCGCGCGCCTCGGCCTCGTCGACGACGCGCTCGGCGACCCGTGCGCGCGTGGTCGCGCGTACCGGCGGCGCCTCGGACGGCCCGGCGTCGGCGGCCTCCTCCGGTGCCGGGGCGGGCGCCGCCGGGACGTCGCGCGTGGTCGCCGCGCGGGTCGCACGTCGCGCCCCCCGGCCCGCCGGCGGGGCCTGCTCGACGACGGGTGCGGGCGTCGGCGCGACGGCGGGCTCGGCGGCCGCCTCGGGCACGCTCTCGGCGTCGAAGGTCGCAGCGGTCTGGGTGACCAGGTCCGCGAGCGCGTCGGCACCGATCACGGTGTCCGCGACCGACCGGTACGCGGAGGCTGCGGGCGACGCCGTGATGATGGTGACGCGACGGTCGTCGGCGCGGCAGCGCTGCGCGAGCGGCGTGAAGTCCGCGTCGGCCGAGACGATGACGAACTCGTCGTACCGCGTGGGCGCGGCGAGCGCGTCGACCGCGTCGAGGACGAGGTTGATGTCGGCGCTGGACTTGCCCTGCTGCGTGAGCGACGGGCAGTCGACGACCTGGAACCCGGCGCGCGTGAAGTTGGGACGGAACCGCGAGTAGACCGACGGGTTGAGGTAGCACGCCCGGACGAGGAAGCGGCGCGTGAGGTCCCCGTCGACGTCGGAGCCCTGGCCGAGCTCGGACAGCCAGTGACCAGGGTCCGTCGCGAACGCCTCGGCGGCCCGCGGGTCGAGCCGGGCGAGGCCGATGTAGACGTTGTCGAAGTCGACGAACAGCGCGGAGCGCAGCTTGCGGGTGGGCTCGGGGGTGAGGGTCACGGCTCCATCCTGCCGTGCCGGGCCGCCGGTGCGTGGGTAGCGTGCCTCACGGGCTGTGATGAGCGGACGACGGCGGAGGACGGAGGGCGGCACGGTGCGCGCAGGGGACGACGTGGGCGGGCGGCGCCCCCGGGGTTCCCGACGGTGACGGGTGCCGCGGTGACGCTGCCGTGGGCCGTCGAGGACGTCGAACCGGCCGAGGCGCTCGAGGCCGCGACCCCCTCACCGTCCCCCTCGTCCTCGCCCGAGGCCACCCCGACGTCCGGCGCGACCGAGGCGCCGTCGCCGGACGCGACCCCCGTGCCGACACCGGAGGCCGACCCGCTCACCCCGGCGCCCGCGCCCCAGGTGACGGCCGAGGTCACGCCCGGGCCCACCCCGGGCGAGGTGCAGCCGACGCCCCTCCCGGAGCCGACGCCGACGGCCACCACCGGTGCGCTCGTGCCCACGTGGCCGTCGCGACCGGCCGTGGTGGAGTCGACGGTGCCGTGGGGGATGGTCGTGGCGGCGGCGCTCGTGCTCGTGCTCGCCGCCGTGGGGCTGGCCTGGTGGTGGCGTCGGAACGGTGCCGCGTCGGACGGCGGGCAGCCCGAGCGCGCCGCCGGGGCGCCGCCGGCCCCCCGGCCGGGAGGTGACGACGCGCCGACGCTGACGCTGCCGGTGACCGGCGGCACGGTCGCGACGGACGGGGGGCCGTCCGGCGAGGCGGGCGCCGCGCCCGGCACACCACAGGACGAGGGGTCGCCGGCCGAGGCCCTCAGTGCCCGGGCGGACGTCACCGTGCGGTTCCTCGTGCGCCTCGGCGAGGCGATGATCGACACCGGGTCGCCGATCGTGCAGGTCAACTCGACGCTGCAGCGTGTCGCGGCGGTCAACGGGCTGCCCGAGGCCGCGGTCGTGACGTTCCCGACAGCGCTGGTGGTCTCGGTGCCGCAGCACGACACCGTGCAGACGGCCGTGAGCACGGCCGGGTCGCGCGTGCTGCGCCTCGACCAGGTCGCCGACGTGCTCGACCTCGCGCACGCGGCGTCGCGCGGTGACGTGCGCCCGCGCGAGGGCCTGGAGACGCTCACGGCGATCGTGCTGTCCTCGCCGTCGTCGTCGACGGTCCGGCGGGCTGCGGGGTACGTGGGCGTCGCCGCGGGCTTGTCGCTCGTGCTCGGCGGAGGCTGGCTCGACGTGCCGGTGGCCGCGGTGCTGGGCGGGCTCGTCGCCGCCGTGACGACGCTGACGCGCCGTGTCCCGTCGGTGTACCAGGGGCTGCTCGTCGCGCTGTGCGCGTTCGTCGTCGCGGTGCCGGTGCTGCTGCTCGTGCGCACGGGCTGGCAGGTGGGGCTCCTGGCGCCGCTCGTGGCACCGCTCGTGACGTTCCTGCCCGGTGCGCTGCTCACGACGGGCGTCATCGACCTCGCCACGCGCCAGATGATCGCCGGCTCCGCGCGCCTGGCCGCGGGCGTCATGCAGCTCGTACTGCTCGCGCTCGGCATCACCGCCGCCGCCGGTCTCGTGGGGGTCCCGGCCGCGCAGGTGGGCCAGGTCGACACCGGTCAGCCGCTCGGCTGGGCGGGACCGTGGGTCGGGGTGCTCGTCTACGCGGTGGGCGTCGTGCTCCACAACGACGCCCACCGCGGCGCGCTGCCGTGGATCACGCTCGTGCTGCTCGTCGCGTACGCGGGCCAGGTCGTCGGCGGCGTGCTCCTCGGGGCGGTGGTGTCGTCGTTCGTCGGTGCGCTGGCGATGACGCCGGTGGCGATGCTCGCAGCGGCCCGGCGCGGTGGCCCGCCGTTCCTCGTGACGTTCCTGCCGGGGTTCTGGGTCCTGGTCCCCGGTGCGCTGGGGCTGGTCGGCGTGACGTCGGCGCTGGGGCGATCGACGGACCAGGCGATCGCGACGATCGTCACGACGGGCGTGTCGATGGTCGCGATCAGCCTCGGCGTGCTCGCAGGGCTCGCGCTCGGCCGGGGCGTCCAGCGCCGGCTGGCACCGGACGCCCCGCGCATCCTCTAGTCCCTCAGGACGTGACGTCGGCCGTCGTGAACCGCGCCCACGCGAGGGACCCGAACACGGCGACCCAGCCGGCCTGCACGGCGAGCCCTTGCGCGAGCTGGTGCACCGACGGCACCACGCGCAGCATCTCCGCGAAGTCGAACCAGTGGTACGTCAGCAGCAGCGGGTGGATCGCCGCGAGCTGCGGCAGCTGGACGAGCACGCTCGAGACCACCGCGACGACCACGGTGGCGGCCATCGCGCCGACCGGCACCTCGGTGAGCGTGGAGAAGAACAGCCCGACGGCGACGAGGCCGGTCATCGACAGCCCGACGTACAGCACGACGCCCGCGACGCGCAGCACGCCGTCCGCCAGCGGCACCGTGTCCCCGGACAGCAGCGTGAGGTCCCCGACGCCGAACAGCACGGCACCCGTGACGAGCCCGACCACCGCGACCGCGAGGACCGCGGCGGCCGCGAACGTCAGCGCCCCCAGCGCCTTCACGGCCAGCAGCCGCCCGCGGCCGACGGGAACCGTGAGCAGGTAGCGCAGCGTGCCGGCGGAGGCCTCACCGGCGATCGCGTCGCCCGACGCGATCCCGATGGTCAGGGGCAGCAGGAACGGTGTGCACAGGAACAGCGAGACCACGACGAGGAACAGCCCGTTGCCGGTGACGTCGGAGAGGAACGGCGGCCCCTGGCCCTCGAGGCCCGCGTCGCGCGCGAGCGAGACGACCACGCCGAGCAGCAGCGGGACCAGGCCGAGCCCGGCGAGCAGCACGACGTTGCGCCGCCGACCCAGCACCAGCCCGAGCTCGGAGCGCACGAGCCGTGCCGTGGCGCCGCGGTGGCGGGCGGGTGCGAGGTCGGCGGGCGCCTCGCGCCGCGCGGTGTCAGCGAGCGACATCGAAACCCTCCCCGGTCAGCTCGACGAAGACCTCCTCGAGCGACGGCCGGCGCACCTCGAAGCCGAGGAGGCCGACCCCGGCACGCACGAGCGCGGCGGCGACCTCCGGCGGTGGAGGAGCGGTCGTCCCGTCGTCCGACGGGCCCGGCAGGGCCGCGGTGACGGTGACGTCGCCGTCCGCCAGCGTCCGCCCGGCCGTCGCGTCCGCGAGCCCGAGGCGACGCAGCTCGGCGAGCGCCGCGGGGGCGTCGGCCGCCGCCGTGCGGACCACCACCTGCGACCCGCGGCGCGCCGTGAGCGCGGCGCGCGGGCCCTGCAGCAGCAGCCGCCCGGCGCCCATGATCCCCACGTGCGTGCAGACCTGCTCGATCTCCGCCAGCAGGTGCGACGAGACGAGCACGGTCGTCCCGCCGTCCGCGAGCTCGCGCACGAGGTGCCGCACCTCCCGCGTGCCCTGCGGGTCGAGCCCGTTGGTCGGCTCGTCGAGCACGAGCAGGTCCCGGGGGCGCAGCAGCGCCGCGGCCAGGCCGAGTCGCTGCTTCATGCCGAGCGAGTACTGCCGGTACCGCTTGTCCGCGGCGGCACCGAGCCCGACGCGGTCCAGCGCGGCGTCCGCGCGGGTGCGGGCCGTCCGCGGGTCGGCCGACGCGTCGACCGCGTCGAGGCGCGCGAGGTTGGCGCGACCGGAGAGATACGGCTGGAACGCGGGCCCCTCGACGAGCGCGCCGACGCGCGGCAGGACGCGGGCGGCGGACCGGGGCATCGGCTCGCCCAGCAGGTGCACCTCGCCCGCCGTCGGCGTCACGAGGCCCAGCAGCATGCGGATCGTCGTGGTCTTGCCCGAGCCGTTCGGCCCGAGGAACCCGTAGACGGCGCCGCGCGGCACGGCCAGGTCGACACCGTCGACCGCGACCTGACCGCTGCGGAACCGCTTGGTCAGACCGTGCGTGCGGATCGCGTCGTCGTTCACGGCACCAGCCTGGCGCACGGCGGGTGCGACGGCCGTGGCCGCCGCACCCGCCGTGCCCGTCGTCGTGGTCACGCGTCGGCCGTCGCGCGCAGCACGTCCACCGGCACGGAGCCGACGAGCACGCGGCCGTCGTCGAGCACCAGCACCGAGAGCAGGCTCGACGTCAGCGCACGTCCGCCCTCGACGGGCGTCGTGAGCTGGTCGTACAGCGACGCGGTGTCGAGGTCCATCGGCGGACCGTCCCCCTCGGGCGCGAACTGCTCGTAGAGCCCCTGCGCGCCCTCGCCCGCGAACTGCTTGTCGACGCCGGGCATCCCGGCGACCGCCGCGGGGTCACCCGCGACCAGTGCGGCGGCGTCCACCCCGGACAGCTCGAGGACCGTGTCCCAGCCCTCGCCGGTGACCTGGACGCCCTCGGGCAGCTCGGCGTCGTCCGCGTCGGTGGGCCACGAGGCGTCGGTTGCGCGCTCGGCGAGGTCCTCCTCGGTGGGCAGCGGCACGACGACCTCCCGGACACTCGCGCCCGGAGGCGCCGAGAACGTGAGGACCGCGTCGCCGGGGTCGGCGAACGTCACGTCCGTGAAGCCGAGCTCGAGCGCGGGCGTCGCCGCGTCGTCGCTGCTCCACACCTGCACGCGCAGCGGCGACCAGGTCGCGGCGTCCACGGCCACGACGACCCGCCCCACGAGCGTCGTGTCGCTGCGGGGCGTCACCACCACCTGGTAGGCGTCGCGCCCTGCCACCGTCGTCGCCGCGTCGACGCCGACGGTCGCGTGCTCCCGCGCCCGCTCGAGCGCGTCGCGGCCGAGCTCGTCGGGCGTCGGCAGGTCCGCGGGCGGGCTCGCCTGCGCGAGCTCCTCGACCCGCTGCGCGTCCTGCGGCGACGGTGCGTAGTGCACGACCTCGTCGTCGGACGACGAGTACGTCCACGCCTGCGCGCCGTCGGTCACCACCGAGTACTCCGACGCGGTGCCGAGCAGCGACACGCGCGAGCGCTGCCCGCCGTCGCTCCACACGCGCAGCGTCGTCGAACCGCCGAGCAGGCTCACGGGGTCGGCCCCCGCCACCTGCGTGAGGGACAGGTCCGGCAGGCCGAGGCGCGCGGTGTGCACGACCGTGCCCGACAGCGCCGGCGGCTCGGCGTCGAGCACGCGCTCGAGCAGCTCCTCGGCGGTGAGCAGCGGGAGGCTCGCCGAGCGCGCGGACGCGAGCAGCGGCGGCGCGGCGAACGCGGCGGCGACGGCGACGACGGCCGCGGCGGGCACGGCCCAGGCGGCGCGGGCCCTCGTCCTGGTGGGGGAGACGGGTGCGGTGTCCATGGCACCACCGTGCACCGGTGTCGCTGAGCGGACCCTGAGAGCGCCGCCGGCCGCGGACACGACCCGCGCGTGCGCACGGTGGGATGCTGCCGGGGTGCGGGTGCTGGTGGTCGACGACGAGGTCGGGCTGGTGCGCGCCCTGCGCCGCGGCCTGACCGCCGAGGGGTTCGCGGTCGACGCCGCGCACGACGGCGAGACGGGCCTGGCGATGGCGGTCGACGGCGCGTACGACGTGCTCGTCGTCGACGTCATGCTGCCGCGGCGCAACGGTTACGACGTCGTCACCGCGCTGCGCGCGCTCGACGTGTGGACGCCCGTGCTCATGCTCTCGGCGAAGGACGGCGAGCACGACGTGGCCGACGGGCTCGACGTGGGCGCCGACGACTACCTCACCAAGCCGTTCTCGTTCGTGGTGCTCGTGGCGCGGCTGCGGGCGCTCGTGCGCCGGCCCGTCGCGCCGCGTCCGGCCGTGCTGCGGGCCGGTGCGCTGACGCTCGACCCCGCGACGCGCGAGGTGACGCGCGACGGGCGGCCCGTGGACCTCACCGCGCGGGAGACCGCGCTGCTGGAGTACCTGCTGCGCCACGCCGACCGCGTGGTCGGCAAGATCGAGCTGCTCGACCACGTCTTCGACACCGGGGGCGAGGACCCGAACGTCGTCGAGGTGTACGTCGGCTACCTGCGGCGCAAGCTGGGCAGGGACGCGGTGCTCACGGTGCGCGGCACCGGGTACCGGGTGGGTGCGGGGTGAGCGAGGCCGTGACCCGCGCCCGGCGGTGGCGCGGGATGTCGCTGCGGGCCCGTCTCACGCTCGTCGCCACGGCGGCCGTCGCGGGCGTGCTCGTCGTCGGCGCGCTCGCGCTGTCCACGGCGCTCGGCGCCGCCCGGACCGCGGCCCTCGACGACGTCGTGCGCGAGCGGTCGACCGTGCTGGCGTCGCTGGTGGCCGACGACCGGGTGCCCGCGGCACTGCCCGTCGCGCAGCCCGGCGAGGTCGCGCAGCTCCTCGACGCCGACGGCGGCGTGCTCGCGACGTCGACCACCGCGTCGCGCACGCTGCCCGTGGTCGACGCCGCGACCCTCGCCACGTGGCGCGCGCAGGCGGGCGGTGACGTCCTGGTCGTCGGCACCGGCGCGAGCGCCTACGACACCGCCGCCCGTGCCGCGGTGCGCGACGTCACGTGGCGCGGGGCACCCGCGACGCTCGTGACGACCGTGCCCGCCACCGAGGTGCAGGGGGTCCTGGCCGCGCTGCGCGTCGCGCTCGTCGCCGTCGTGCCCGTGCTCACCGCGGGGTTCGCCCTCGTGCTGTGGGCCGTGCTGGGCCGTGCGCTCGCGCCCGTGGAGCACCTGCGCGCGGCGGCCGACCGCGTCGCGCTCGCGGGCGGTCCCGGGTCGCTGCCCGTGCCGGCCGCGGACGACGAGCTCGGCGCGCTGGCCCGCACGCTCAACGCCATGCTCGACCGGCTCGAGGTCGCCGCGGCGCGGCAGCGCGCGTTCGTCGCCGACGCCGCGCACGAGCTGCGCTCGCCCGTGGCGGCCGCGCGCGCCGCGGTCGAGGTCGCCGCGGCCCACCCGGACGCCTACCCGGTCGACGACCTGGTCGCGGACCTCGCGCCGCAGGTCGCGCGCATGCAGGCGCTCGTCGACGACCTTCTCGTGCTGGCCCGGGTCGGCTCCGCGGGCGTCGTGCCCGGGCCCGTCGACCTCGCCGCCGTGGCCGCGGACGCGGTCGCGTCCGTCGCCGCGGACGCCGACGCGCGCGGCGTGCGCGTCCAGGTCGTCGGAGCGGCGCACGGCACCGGGACGGCCGACGCCGTCGAGCGTGTCGTGCGCAACCTCGTCGCGAACGCCGTGCGGCACGCGGCGAGCACGGTCGACGTCTGCGCCGGGACCGCGGCGGGACGCGCGCGTGTCGTCGTCGACGACGACGGCCACGGGATCGCGCCCGGCGACCGCGAGCGCGTCTTTGCCCGGTTCGTGCGGCTGGACGAGGCGCGCGAGCGGGACGCGGGGGGCGCGGGCCTCGGCCTGGCGATCGCCCGGGAGGTCGCGCGCGAGCTGGGTGGGGACGTCCGGATCGAGGACGCGCCGCGCGGCGGGGCCCGCGCCGTGCTGGACCTGCCGGAGGCCGCGCCGGGCTGAGCCGGGCGTCGCGCAAGGTGCGCGTGCCACTGCGGACGGCACGTCGCCGTGTCAGGATCCGCTGGTCGGCGCCCGCGGGGGCGCCGCGGGCGAGGAGGACGCGTGACCCTGCTGCTGCGCGAGCCGGCCCGGCCCGGGACCGACCCGCACGTCGCGCGCCTGCGGGTCGACGGGCTGCCGCTGCGCACGTCGACGTACGCCGCCGACGAGCGCGTGGCCACCGGCCGGCCCTTCGTGCTGGTCCACGGCCTCGGCGCGTCGTCGGTCACGTTCGCGGACCTCGCGCAGCACCTGCGTCGCCACGGCACCGTGCACGCGCTCGACCTGCCGGGGTTCGGGCGCGTGCCGCGCCCCGCCGAGCCGCTGGGGATGGGCGACCTCGGCAGGCTGGTCGCCCGGTGGGCAGAGCGCACGGGCGTGCACGACGCGGTGCTCGTGGGGCACTCCATGGGCACGCAGGTGGTCACCGAGGTGCTCGCGACGTCGCCGGTGACGGCGTCCCACGCCGTGCTGCTCGGGCCCACCGTCGACGACACCGCCGCCACGGTGGCGCGGCAGCTCGTGCGGCTCGCCGCGAGCTGCGCCACCGAGCCGCCCCACGTGCTCGCGCAGCTGGCGCGCACGACGCTGGAGTGCGGCCCGCGCTGGTACACCGCGGAGCTGACGCGGATGCTCGACCACGACGTGCTCGGCCTGCTGCGCCGCGCCGGCGCGCCCGTGCTGGTCGTGCGCGGCTCGCGCGACCGGGTCGCACCCGCCGGGTGGGTCGAGCGGCTCGCGCGCGTCGCTCCGCGCGGCCGCGCCGCGACACTGCCCGGGGCGGCGCACAACACGATGCAGTCCCACGCGCGTGAGGTCGCCGCGCTCGTCCTGGAGCACGCCGGGATGCTGTCGGCCGAGCAGCGGTCCACCGGGCCGTCGCCCACCGACCCGCCGCGCGACGGCCCGGGGCAGGAGCCCGCGGAGCACGGTGTGCCATGAGCGGGGCGACGGGCGACCCGGACCTCGCGGCAGGGGTCCGGCGGCGGTGGCAGCAGGGTGTCGCATGGGCGCGCGACTACGCGTGGATCGCCCGGGCCCAGGTCGCGGCGAGCCTCCGGCGGCAGTCGGCGACGCCGACGTCGGGCGCGGGCGCTCCCGTGCTCCTGCTGCCCGGGATCTACGAGACGTGGCCCGTCATGGGCACGCTCGCCCGGGCGCTGCACGCGGCGGGGCACCCCGTCCACACGGTGCCGGCGCTCGGCCTCAACCACCGTCCGCTCGAGGCCTCCGCGCAGCACGCCGCCGCGCAGCTCACCGAGCTCGACCTGCGAGGCGTCGTCCTCGTCGCGCACTCCAAGGGCGGCCTCATCGGCAAGCTCCTGCTGACGCACCCGGAGGTCGGCCCGCGCGTCGCCGGGCTCGTCGCCGTCAACACGCCGTTCGCCGGGTCGGTGTACGCCCGGTGGTTCCCCGCGCGGTCCGTGCGCGCGCTGTCCCCGCGGGACCCGCACGTGCTCGCCCTCGCGCGCGACGTCGCGGCGCACGCGCGCATCTGGTCGGTGCACGCGCGCTTCGACCCGCACGTGCCCGGCGGCAGCGAGCTCGCCGGGGCCGTCAACGTGCGGCTCCCGCTCGACGGGCACTTCCGCCTGCTCGACGACCCGCGGCTGCACGCAGCCGTCGTCGAGGCGGTCGCGCGTCTCGCCGCGCCCGGCCAGGGCCCCGCGGGGACCTGACCGGGCGTGGCGCGCGTCAGTGGTGCGCGGGGACCGTGGTGCCCGCGGGGGCGGGCCGCACGGCGAACGCGGCCGCGACGGCGGGCAGCGTGAGCAGCGCACCGACGAGGAACGCGGCGTGCACGCCACCGGCCGTCGCGGCGACCTCCGAGGCGCCGCCGGAGGTCAGGCCCGCGGCGGTGGCCGACAGCACGGTGACGAACACCGCGGTGCCTGCGGCGCCGGCGACCTGCTGCACGGTGCCGATGACCGCGGAGCCGTGCGAGTACCGCTCGGGCGGGACCGATCCCAGCGCGGAGGTGAACAGCGGCGTGAAGACCAGGGCGAGCCCCGCCGACATCGTCAGGTGCGCCGCCACGAGCAGCCAGGGCGAGCTCTGCGGGCCCAGCAGCAGGGCCATGCCCCACACGGCGACCCCGACCAGCACCGTGCCCGGCACGAGCAGCGGGCGCGCCCCCACCTTGTCGTAGGCGCGGCCCACCGCCGGCGCGAGCAGGCCCATGAGCAGCCCGCCGGGCAGCAGCATGAGGCCCGTGGTGAGGACCTCGAGCCCCAGCACCGTCTGCGCGTAGATCGGCAGCATGATGATGACGCCGAACAGCGACATCATCATCAGTGCCATGAGCCCGACCGCGACCGCGAAGGTGCGGGAGCGGAACGTGCGCAGGTCGAGCAGCGCGTCGTCCGTGCGCTGCAGGCGCACCTGCCGCGCGATGAAGAGCGTGAGCCCGGCGGCGCCCGCGACGAGCGCGCCGAGCGTCGCCGGCTGCACGTCGCCGGTCGCGGCCTCGCCGATGCGGGACATGCCGAGGACCAGACCGCCGAACGCGACCGCGGACAGCAGCACCGACACGAGGTCGACCCGCGCGTGGCGCGGCTCGGTGACGTCGGGCAGGCGCAGGGCCCCGAGCGCGAGCGCGCCGAGCGCGATCGGCAGGACCAGCCCGAACATCCAGCGCCAGTCGAGCACCGAGAGGATCAGCCCGGAGATGGTCGGCCCCAGCGCGGGCGCCACGGAGATGACGATGGAGATGTTGCCCATCGTGCGCCCGCGTGACGCCGGGGGCGTCACGGTCATCACGGTCGTCATGAGCAGCGGCAGCATGACCGCGGTGCCCAGCGCCTGCACGACCCGGCCGACGAGCAGCACCTCGAAGCCCGGGGCCAGCGCGCTGACGAGCGTGCCGAGCGAGAACAGCCCCATCGCGGTGAGGAACGCGCGGCGCGTCGTCGTGCGCTGCAGGAAGAACCCCGTGACGGGGATGACGACGGCCATCGTCAGGAGGAACGCGGTGGTCAGCCACTGCGCGGCGCTCGCGGTGATGGCGAGGTCGACCATGAGGCGGGGCAGGGCGACGCCCATGATCGTCTCGTTGAGGATCACGACGAACGTCGAGACCAGCAGCAGCGCGACGGCGAGCCGGTCGCGCGGCGACAGGCTCGCGGGCGCGGCGGGCGCGGCGGGCGCGGCGGCCGGGGACGGTGCCACGGCGGTCGAGGGGGTGGTGCTGTCGGTCAAGGTGGTCGCCTGACGTCTCGGGCCCGGCTGCGGGCGGGGGGCGGGAGGTCCTGCGGTCGGTGGACCGCGGCAGCACGGCGCGATCACGCCGCCGGACAGTCTCGGACGTCAACCTCGCCGAGGTCGACACCATTCCGTCCGCTCCCTGCCGACCCCGCCCGCCCGCCGAACTCACCGGGTCGACGCGCCGCCGTGGCCGCGCACGCGTGCCCAGCGGGCGCGCGCGTCAGGCAGGAGCGAGCACCGCGTCGAGCAGTCCCAGGACGACCGTCGCGGACCGCTCGGCGGCGTCGTCGACGTGCGCGCCGAAGTCCACGCCGGCGATCGGGCCGCACAGGTCCGAGATGCCGCGCACCGACAGGAACGGCACACCGGCCAGGTGCGCGGTGTGCGCGAGCGCGGTCGACTCCATGTCGCACGCGAGCGCGTCGGGGAACGCCTCCCGCATCGCCCCGACCCGCTCGGCGTCCACGAAGACGTCGCTCGACAGGATCGTGCCCGTGCGGACCGTCAGCCCGCCCGCGTCGACACCGTCGACGGCGTCGAGCAGGTCCGGGTCGGCGTCGAACCGCGCGGGCATACCGGGCACCTGCCCGAGCGCGTACCCGAAGACCCGGGCGTCGGCCGCCCCGTAGACCGTCGACGCGCCGACCACGACGTCCCCGACGCGCACGTCGAGCCCCATGCCGCCGGCCGAGCCCGCGCTGAGCACGACGCGCGGTCGGGAGCCGTGCAGCGCGAGCGTCGCGGCCGACGCGGCGTTGACCAGACCGATGCCGCACGTCACGAGCATGACCCGCGGACCGCCGAGGTCCAGCACGCGGCGCCGGGCGCCGAGGGCCTCCACCTCGTCACCGACGTGCGCGGCGCGCTCGAGGAACGGTGTGGCCTCGACGCCCATTGCGGTGACGACGACCGCGTCGACCTGCGCGCCGGGCGCGGCGGTGAGCGCCTCGCTCACGCGGTCACCGTGCTCCACCCGTCGCGCGCCGCGAGGAACGTGCGGGCCACGTCCTGCGCGCCGGCGAGCGTGTGGTGCGCGCCCCAGCCGCACTGCACCTCGTTGGCGGCGGGCACCTCCGTGGCCCCCAGGATGTCCGTGAGGGTCGCGGCGACGAGGTCGTGCACGTCCTGCTCCTCCCAGCGGCCCTCGAGCATGAGGTAGAAGCCCGTCTGGCAGCCCATGGGGGAGAAGTCGAGCACGCGGCCCGAGTGGTTGCGCGAGTGCTCGGCGAACAGGTGCTCGAGGGAGTGCACGGCGTCCATCTCGAGGTGGGCGACGTTCGGCTGCGCGAAGCGCACGTCGAACTTGGAGATGACGTCCCCGTGCGGCAGCTCCTTGAGGTCCGCGAGCCGGATGTACGGCGCGACGACGGTCCGGTGGTCCAGGTTGAACGACTCGACGTTCATGCGAGGTGTGTCCACACCCCCAGTGTGCTGCACTCGCGCGTCACGTCCACCCCGCGTCCGGCGGGTGGAGCGTCCGGGCGGGGCCGTCAGCGGGCGCGCAGCTCGACGAGCACGCGCGGCAGCTCGGTCAGCAGCTCGCGCGCGAGGTACCCGTGCGATCCGACGGCCGCAGCCAGCCGGTCGCCCGCCACGCCGTGCGCCTCGATGCCGAAGCACGCCGCCTGCGCGAGGTCCGCACCGCGCGCCGCGAGCCCGCCGACCGCCCCGGCGAGCACGTCACCGCTGCCGGAGGTCCCCAGCCCCGAGTAGCCGGTGGACGAGCGCCAGCGCCGGCCACCGGGCTCGGCCACCACGCCCGCGCACGCCACGACGACGCCGTACCCGTCGGCGAGCCGCGCGGCGACGGGCACGTCCGCGTCGTCGCCGCCCTCGCCCGTCGCGTCGTCGAGGTCCTCGCCCAGCAGCCGCGCGGCCTCCGACGTGTTGGGCGTCAGCACGGCGCGCCCGCGGACGCCCGCGCGCACGTCGTCCGCATCGCGCAGCACGCCGAGCGCGAAGGCGTCGAGCACGAGCCGCGCCTCGGCGGGTGCGTCCTCGAGCACGGCGCGCAGCAGCGCGAGGGTCCCCTCCGGCTCGTCGAGCCCCGGTCCGACGACGACGACGTCGGCACGCTCGAGCTCGCCGGCCAGCGCGTCGCCCGCGCCCGTCACGGAGCCGCCGTCGTCCTCGGGCAGCCCGACGACCCCCGCCTCCGGCGTCGCGACCGCGAGCGCCGCTGCCACCGAGGCCGCGACGCCGAGCGTCAGCCGCCCCGCGCCCACCCGCAGGGCCGCGAGCCCCGCGAGCTGCACCGCACCGGGCGTGCCGCGTGCGCCGCCGAGGACGAGGACGCCGCCGCGGGCGTCCTTGCCGCCCGTCGGCTCGGGCAGCGGGTGCTCGCGCAGCAGCGCGGGCGTCAGCACGGGGTCCTCAGCCACCGGTGTCCTCCGTCCCCTCGTGCTCGGTGATCGCCGCGTCGAGCGCCGCGAGGTGCGCGACGTCGTCGAACACGGCCAGGTGCCAGCCGTCGTCGACGCGGTCGAGCCGCGTGACCGACGCGTTGCGCACGCTGGACTCGCTCATGACCTGGTCCTCGGTGAGCTCTTCGAGCACGTACCGCAGCAGCATGACGACCGCGTCGTGCGCCACCACCAGCACGCGCCGGCCCGCGTCGCGGGTCTGCAGGTCCGCCAGGGCGCAGCGCAGGCGCAGCGCGACGTCCGCCCAGGACTCGCCGCCCGGCGGGCGGTGGTACATCTTGCCGAGGTGGCGCCGGCGCTCCGCCTCCTGCGGGTGCCGCTCGCGCACGCCGCGCCACGTGAGCCGGTCGAGGATCCCGAGCTCACGGTCACGCAGCCGCTCGTCGCGACGTACCGGCAGGGCGAGCCCTGCCGTCTCGAGCGCGATGCCGGCCGTCTCGAGCGTGCGGACGTAGGGCGAGCACCACACGACCTCGGGGCGGTCCTCGGGCGGCAGCGCACCGAGCCAGGTGCCGAGCGCCGCGACCTGCTCGCGCCCACGGTCCGACAGCGGCGTGTCGGCGTCGCGCGTCGCGACGTCGACGAGCAGCGAGTGCTCGCGCTCCGCCCGCGACGCCGCGACGTTGCCGACGCTCTCGCCGTGGCGCACCAGCAGCAGGCGCGTCGGGGTCGTCGCGGCCACGGTCACCGCCGGTCGCGCTCCTCGAGCGCCGGCAGGATCGTCGTCGGGATCGCGAACGCCAGGCCGAAGGCGACGATGGCCGCGGTCACGAGCAGCGCGCCGGCCGCCCCGTCGGCCTCGAAGCCGATGGTGAACAGCGCGAACGACCCGACGAAGAGCAGCAGGCACAGCACCCCGGTCGCGGCGCGCGCGGGCGCCCCCGGCGCCGGGTCGGTCGAGTACGCGGTCTCGTCGGAAGCCATGGCTCCTCCAGGGTCGTGACGGGGTCGTGGCCAGTATCACCGTCCGTCGCCGCCGCGGCACGTCCGTCCACGACGCCGGGCGCGCCGCAGCCGCGCACGTCAGCGCATCGGCAGCGCGCGCCGGCCCCGCGGCCCGTACGCCGGCAGCTGCCCGCGGTGCGCGGTCTCCAGCAGCACGAGGACCCGCTGCCGGTGGCCCTGCCAGGGGGCCAGGAGCTCCAGCATCCCCGCGTCGTCGGCGCGCCGGCCCGTCAGCGCCCACCCGACGAGGTGCGGCAGGTGCGCGTCGCCGACCTGCACGGCGTCGGGGTCCCCGAGCGCGCGCGACGTCACCTCGGCCGCCGTCCACGGCCCGATGCCGGGCACGGTCTGCAGGCGCCGCGCGAGCTCGGTGGAGGTGAGGTCGGCGCGGAAGGCGTGCGCGACCGCAGCGGCGCGGCGGACGGTGTCCGAGCGCTGCGCGTCCACGCCGGCGCCGCGCCACTCCCAGACGGGCAGGGCGGCCCACACGCGCGCCGGCGGTGCGACGCGCAGCGCCGTGGGGGCCGGCCCCGGCGCGCGCGTGCCGTGCCGTGCGACGAGCCGCCGCCACGACGCCTTCGCGTCGACGCCGACCACGCGCTGCTCCAGCACCGCCGTGACGACCGCCGGCCACACGTCACCGCCGCGTGCGAGCCGGATCCCGGCGTGCGTGCGGTGCGCACGTGCCACGACGGGGTGCAGGTGCGCCGCGAACCCGGAGACGTCGTCGTGCAGGCCCAGCAGCCCGGGCGCGTCCGCGAGCACCCCGGCCGCGCCCGGGCCCCACGCGTCGGCGCGCACCCCGCCGGTGACCGGCTGCAGGCGCAGTGTCGCGACGTCGTCACCGCGCCGGGTCGCGTGCCACACGCCGTCCGGCTGCCACGCCCACGTCGGGTCGCCCGTGCCGCGGCGCAGGCGCAGCAGCGTGCGACGCACGTCGAGGCCCGGCGGGCACGCGACGACGACGTGCGCGTCGCCGGTCGCGGGCTCGGGGGTCACCGCACCAGGATGCACCCCGCGACGATCCGTCCCCGACGGGGCGGCCCCGCGCCCGGCCCGGCGCCGTCCGACGTGCGCGGGCTCCGGCGTCGCGGCACCATCGGGCGATGAGCGGGCAGGCGGCGGGTGGACGGCTCGACGTGGGACGTGCGGGCGACGTGCTCCACGTCGTGCTCACCGGGCCGGTCGACATGGTGGTGCGCGAGCGGGACGCTCCCGCGCTCTGGCCGGCCCTGGCCGACCCGCGGGTGCGCACGGTCGACCTCGACGCGGGTGCCGTGACGTTCCTCGACTCCAGCGGGCTCTCGGTGCTCGTGCGCCTCGCCCGCGACGCGGCCGAGCGCGGCGTCGTGCTGCGCCTCGTCGCGACCAGCCCGCGGGTCGACGACCTGCTCGAGCAGACGGGCGTGGGGGAGTGGATGGCCCGGATCGCGGGCGCGCCCGGCGCCGCGCGCTGAGGGCCGTCCGGCGTCAGCGGCCGCGCAGCTTCTCGATCTCGCGCCGCTCCCGCTTGGTCGGGCGCCCGGCGCCGCGGTCACGCTGCCCGGCGAGCGCCACCTGCGTGCGGGGCGGCGGCACGGGGGAGCGGTCGAGGTACGACGCCTGCGCGACCTCCGCGGAGACGCGCTTGACGAGCAGCCGCTGCACGACGACGAGCCGCTCGCGCGCCCCGCCGCGCACCTGCACCTCGTCCCCGGGGACGACCTGGGTCGCCGGCTTGGCGCGCTCGCCGTTGACGCGGACGTGGCCCGCGCGGCACGCCGCCGCCGCAGCGGAGCGGGTGGGGAAGAGCCGCACCGCCCACGCCCACGCGTCGACCCGCACGCGGCCCGTCGGCTCCGCCACCTGCCACCTCCCGCTCGCACGACGTGCCGCCGGCACGCAAGGTCAGCCTGCCACGGGCCGGAACGTTCCGGGCCGCTCACTGCTGAAACGGTTCGCTCGGGCAGGCTGGCGCGAACGTCGCAGCTCGTCCGAAGGGGCTCCCATGACCGTCCACCACTGCCGTCGTCCGGCCCGCCGCGCGGCCGCCCTGCTGGGGGTCGCGTCGGTGATCGTCACCGGCTCGATCGTCGGTGCGCAGGCCGCCGCCGCCGGCCCGCAGCGCGTCGATCCCGGAGCCGGGCTGCTCGCCACGTCGGTCCCTGCGAGCACGTCGCCCGCGCCGCGCCCGTCGACCCCCACGCAGACCCCGACCATGCCCCAGGACCGCGCGGGGTGCGAGGCCGCCTACGAGGTCCTCAGCGAGTGGCCGGGCGGCTTCGTCGCGCAGGTCCGCGTCGTCAACGTCAGCACGTTCTCGAGCCTCGAGGGCTGGACCGTGCGCGTCGAGCTGCCCGCGGGCGAGGCCACGCACGCCTGGAGCAGCACCGTCGTGACCGACGCCGACGGGGCGACCTTCCGCGCGGCGTCCTGGAACTCGTTCCTCACGTCCCGGGGCACGGCCGAGTTCGGGTTCCAGGGCACCGGGAGCCCGACGCCGGGGACGGTCACCTGCTCCGCGACGCCGCGCTGACGCGTCGCGGTGCCCCTCCGGGCACCGAAGGTCGCGGTGAAGCGCTTCGCCGTCCCCCGCAGGTGAGGACGGGGGGCCACGATCGACCCAGGACCGTGCACCCGCCGGCGCCGTCGACGAGCCCGAGCCCGTGCGCGTCATGGCGCTGGGCGACTCCATCACCGGGTCCCCCGGCTGCTGGCGTGCGCTCCTGCATCGTGACCTCACCGCCGCCGGGCACGCGGTCGACATGGTCGGCACGCTCCCGGCGCAGGGCTGCGGCGTCGCCCACGACGGCGATCACGAGGGGCACGGCGGGGCGCTGGTGACGGACGTCGCAGCGTCCGGTCGCGCGGCTGCGTGGTTCGCCGCGACGCGGCCCCAGGTCGTCCTCATGCACTTCGTGACCAACGACGTGTGGAGCAACCGCAGCACTGCCGAGATCCTCGCCGCGTGGACGACCCTGGTCGAGCAGATGCGCGCGGTCGAGCCGGACGTCGTCGTGGCCGTCGCCCAGATCGTCCCGGTCGCACCGCCCACGTGCGCCGACTGCCCGGACCGCACGCGGGCGCTCGACGCGGCGGCGCCCGGCTGGGCGCTCGAGGTGAGCACCCCGACGTCACCGGTCCTGGTGGCCGACCACTGGACCGGCTGGGACCCGGCCCGTCACACGTCCGACGGCGTGCACCCGAACGACGCGGGGACGCAGCGGATGGCCGCCACGTGGCTGCCGGTGGCGTCGGAGGCCCTCGACCTCGTGACCCGCGGGGACGTGCCCCCGCCGTCGCAGACCCCCAGCGTGACCCCCGCCGACGTGGACGGGCTGCCGGCGCCCGTCGTGACGTCCGTGACGCCCACGCCGGCGGACGTCGACGGCCCGCCGTCGCCCGGCCCGACGACCACACCCCCGGTCATCGAGGACCCGGTGGGGTGCGCCGCGGCGCTGACGGTCACGAGCCGGTGGGCGACGGGTTCGTCGCGTCGGTCAAGGTGCGCAACCTGTCCATGTTCTACGCCACGGACAGCTGGGTGGTCACCGTGGACCTGCCGCGCGGCCGGATCGCGAACGCGTGGAACGCGATCCCCGGCGGCACGTCGCCGCAGACGTTCACGCCCGCGCCGTGGAGCCCGGTCGTCGGGCTGACCGGCTCGACCGAGTTCGGCTTCCTGGCCTCGGGCTCGCCCGACGACGCGGCCCTCACCTGCGCCTGGCCCTGATCCGGCGGTGACGCGCGACGGCCCGCCGCCCCGCGAGGGGGAGGCGGGCCGTCGGTGTCAGTCGCGCAGCTCGAGGTAGCGCTCGATGAGCCCGCGCGTCGACGGGTCCTGCGCGGCCAGTGCCTGTGCGTCGCCCGTCACGGCCGGTGTGATCTCCAGGGCGAGCTTCTTGCCGAGCTCGACGCCCCACTGGTCGAACGAGTCGATGCCCCACACGATGCCCTGCGCGAACGTGATGTGCTCGTACAGCGCGATGAGCTGACCCACGACGGAAGGCGTCAGGGCGGGCGCGAGGACCGACGTGGTCGGGCGGTTCCCGGGGAACACGCGCGCGGGGACGATGTGCTCGGGCGTGCCCTCGGCGCGCACCTCGTCCGCCGTCTTGCCGAACGCCAGCGCCTTGGTCTGCGCGAAGAAGTTGGCGAGGAACAGCGCGTGCACGTCGGTGTCACCGTCGCGCAGCGGGTACGCGGGGTTGGCCACGGCGATGAAGTCCGCCGGGATCAGGCGCGTGCCCTGGTGGATGAGCTGGTAGAACGCGTGCTGCCCGTTGGTGCCGGGCTCGCCCCAGAACACCTCACCGGTCTGCGTGGTGACGGGCGTGCCGTCCCAGCGCACGGACTTGCCGTTCGACTCCATCGTCAGCTGCTGCAGGTACGCAGGGAACCGGTGCAGCTGCTGCGCGTAGGGGAGCACGGCGTGCGTGTGGGCGCCCAGGAAGTTCGTGTACCAGACGTTGAGCAGGCCCATGAGGAAGGGCACGTTCCGCTCGACGGGCGTGGTCCGCGTGTGCTCGTCGACGGCATGGAAGCCCGCGAGCAGGTCGCCGAACGCGTCCGGGCCGACCGCGATGGCCAGCGAGGTGCCGATGGCGGAGTCCACCGAGTAGCGCCCGCCGACCCAGTCCCAGAACCCGAACGCGTTCGCGGGGTCGATGCCGAAGTCGGCGACCTTGTCCAGGGCCGTCGAGACGGCGACGAAGTGCTTCGCGACAGCCTCGCGACGGGCCTCGTCGGTGTCCTCCAGGTGCCCGGCGGCCGCCAGGGAGTCCCACAGCCACTGCCGCGCGAGGCGTGCGTTGGTGAGGGTCTCCAGCGTCGTGAAGGTCTTCGACGCGACGATGAACAGCGTCGTCGTCGGGTCCAGACCCTTCGTCTTCTGCGCGAGGTCGGTCGGGTCGATGTTGGAGACGAACCGCACCTCGAGGTCGTCGGCCACGTACGGCTCGAGGGCCTCGTAGACCATGACGGGTCCCAGGTCCGAGCCGCCGATGCCGATGTTGACCACCGTGCGGACCGCCTCGCCCGTGACACCCGTCCACTCACCCGCGCGCACCTTCTCCGCGAACGCGAACACCTCGGCGAGCACGGCCTGCACGTCGTCGTCGACCTGCTGACCGTCGACCACCAGCGGCGGCTCGACGTCGGCGGGGCGGCGCAGCGCGGTGTGCAGCACGGCGCGGTCCTCGGTGACGTTGATGCGCTCGCCGGCGAGCATCGCCTCGTAGCGCTCGGCGAGGTGCACCTCGTCGGCCAGGCGCGCGAGCAGCGCGATCGTCTCGTCCGTGACGAGGTTCTTCGACAGGTCGACGGTGAGGTCCGCGAGCGGCAGCGTGAGGCGCGTGGCGCGGTCGGGGTCGGCCGCGAACCACGCGCGCAGGTCGGGGCTCAGCGCGGTCTCGTGCTGCGTGAGTGCCTGCCAGGCGCTCGTCGTGGTGGGGTCGATGGGCGGCGTGGGCACGTGGGTCTCCCTGAGGGGTCCGGCGGGGTCTCCCGCTCACCGTAGGGCCGCCGGGGCGGTGCCCGCACGGGACGTCCGGCGGGTGGCGGCGGCTAGCGTGGGTGGATGCCCCGCGTGCCCGTCTCGCCCGTCGCCGCCGTCGGCCTCGTCCTCGCGTTCGCGCTCGCGCAGGGGACGGGGGTGCGGTGGCTCGGCGCCGTGGTGCTGCTGGCCACCGCCGCGACGTGCCTGGCGCTCGCGGTGCCACGGGTGGGGTGGGGGCGTCCGCTCGTCGTGCTGGCCGTGGGTCTCGCGGTGTTCGCAGCGTCGCACCCCGCCGCCGACCTCGTGGGGACCTGGCGGGCGGTGCTGACGGCCGCGGCCGTGCTCGGTGCGACGGGCTGGTGGCTCGTCGACCGGGCACGGCCGCGGGTCGGTGCGTCGGTGGTGCGTCAGCGGTAGGTGATGCTCGACGTGCTGTAGCCGC
The DNA here is from genome assembly GCF_000092865.1 of Cellulomonas flavigena DSM 20109. GTDB lineage: Bacteria > Actinomycetota > Actinomycetes > Actinomycetales > Cellulomonadaceae > Cellulomonas > Cellulomonas flavigena. The sequence continues at coordinate 1,461,207 of NC_014151.1, forward strand.
ACGCGGCGCTCGGGCCCGAGCCGACCTTGGTCGGCTCGCCCGACGTCACGCCGCGGTACTCCTCGCAGATGGCGATCTTCCGCGACGAGTCGCCGATCACGGTGATGCCCGAGATCGACGCGCGGTCCCCGAGATTGGGGTTGATGCCGACGATCGCCTTGCCGGGCGCGGTGACCTGCACGTTCGAGACCTGCACCGAGCGTGCGTGCTGCGTGGAGCAGTTGCCGCACGAGCGGTAGAGCTTGCCGAAGTCCTGGACCTGGAAGTTCTTGATGACGAAGGTGCCCGGGCCGTTGTGCTGGAACACCTTGTCGTGCGCGTACCGGGCGCCGCCGCCGTCGACCGTCATGGTCTGCGAGGACGACGTGCCCTTGAAGGTCGCGGCGTCCTCGCCGACGTCCTCCCACCACACGTTCTGGATCGTGCACGTGCCGCGGCAGTGGATGCCGTCGGCGGCGCCCGTGCCGAGGATGACGTTCCTGATGGTCGACCCGTCGGCGAGCTCGAAGACGGGCGGCTGCCCCTCGTCCTGACCGCCGGACGACAGGCCGTAGTACCGCACGAGCCTGCCGTCGAACGTCCCGTTGACCTTGATGGTCGCGGTCACGCGCTGCTGGCCGGTCGCCGCCGGCCACGAGCCGCCGTTCGACGGGGGTGGCGTGGTCGGCGAGCTCGTCGGCGGCTGGGTCGGTGTCGTACCGCCGGACCCGACCCGCACCAGCTGCCACTGCTGGTTGTACTGGTTGTTGTCCGTCAGCTGCGTGACCGTCGCGCCGTCGGCCGTCGAGCGGTCCGTGACCGTCAGGGCCTTGCCGGAGTGCCGGTTGAGCAGCCGCACGTAGGCGCCGCTCGCGGAGTCGGACAGCCGGAACTGCTGGTTCGTGCCGTTGAGGTCCTGGTACTGGCGGAACTCGCCGCGGTCGGCGGTGGACCAGTTCCACAGGTCGAGGACCTTGCCCGAGTGCCGCGCCTTGAGCCGGTAGTACCCGGAGCCGGAGTCCACGAACTGCCACTGCTGGTTCGTGCCGTCGTTGCGGGTCCACTGCTGGATCCCGGCGCCGTCGGCCGTGCTCTTGGCGGCGACGTCCAGCGCCTTGCCGCTCTGCCGGTTGACGAGGACGTACCAGGCGCTCGTGTCGACGCTCGCGGCCGACGCGCCGCCGGCCGTGGCCAGGCCGAGCGTGCCGCCGAGCACGAGCGTGAGGACGGCGGCGAGCGCGAGGCGCGTGCGCCGGACCGTCGTGGGTCTGCGGGACATGTCTGCCTCTCGTAGGTGAAGCGCTTGCGCGCTCACCCAACCACGGTCGGACATTCCGGGTGAAGTCCCCGGGTGGCCGGTGAAACGGTTCGCCTGTGAACGATCACATGGCGATGCCGCGCGCGTGTGCGGCGGCGTCGCTCCCGCCCCGCACCGCCCGGTGGCTGCGAGGATGCGGGCATGCCCGACCGCCTCGTCTGCTGCGGCCTCGCCACGCTCGACGTCACGCAGGTCGTGGACCGCCTGCCCGCGCCCGACGAGAAGGTCGTCGCCGACGGCCTGGCCGTCACCTTCGGAGGGCCGGCCGCCAACGCCGCGGCGGTCGCCGTGGGGCTGGGCGTCCGGGCGACCCTGGTCACCGTGCTCGGCAGCGGGCCGCTCGCGGACGTCGCCCGCGCCGGGCTCGCCGAGGCGGGCGTCGACGTCGTCGACCTGCTGCCCGACGCGCCGGGCGCGCTCCCCGTCTCCACCGTGCTCGTCACGCGCGCGACGGGGGAGCGTGCCGTCGTGTCCGTCAACGGCGCTCGCGTCGCGGACCTGCCCCGACCGGACGCGGGTGCGCTGACGGGCGCCGGTGCGCTGCTCGTCGACGGCCACCACCCGGACGCCGCGCTCGCGCTGGCGGCCACCGCCCGCGCGGCCGGGGTCCCGGTGCTGCTCGACGGCGGCAGCTGGAAGCCGTCGACGCCCGACCTGCTCGCCCTCGTCGACCACGCGGTCCTGTCGGCGGACTTCACGGTCCCCGGCGGCCGTGCGGCGGCAGGAGCCGACCCCGACCTCGTCGACGCGCTCCTCGACGAGGTCGCGGCGCTCGGCCCGTCGTTCGTCGCGCGCAGCGCGGGCCCGCGCCCGGTCCGTGTCCGACGCTCGACGGCCGGTGGTCCCGTCCGGTCGTACCTGCAGCCGCCGACGGTCCGGCCCGGCGAGGTCGTCGACACCCTCGGTGCGGGCGACGTCCTGCACGGGGCGATGGCGGCGGCCCTCGCGGCGGGCGACGACCCGCTGGCCGCGCTGACCCGGGGCGTCGACGCCGCGACCCGCTCGGTCCGGCACCCGGGCGCCCGCGGCTGGCTCACGACCCGCTGACGAGGCCGACTCTCCTGGGACGGGTGCGGGGGAGCCTCACCGGGGACGGGGGCCGGACCGTGCTCGCGCCGCGTCGCCCGCGCTCGGCGACGCTCAGGTCAGCAGGGCGCCGCGGACGAGGTCGAGCGCCTCGTCGGTCGTGAGGCCGGCCGCGCGGGCGGCGGTCACGTAGGCGGTCGCGGCACGGCGTGCCGCGCTGTGCGCGGCGGAGTCCTGGCCGCCGGCGGCGTCGTCCGCGACGACCGTGCCCGTGCGGCGGCGCGTCGCCACGACGCCCGCCTGCTCGAGCTCCCGGTACGCCCGCGCGACCGTGCCGGGGGCCAGGCCCAGGTCGGTGGCCAGCGCGCGGATCGTGGGGAGGCGGTCCCCGGGGCTCAGGCGTCCCGCGGCGACGTGCGCCACGACCTGCGCACGGACCTGCTCGTAGACGGGCACGCCCGACGTGACGTCGACCTCGACATGGACGCTCACGCGGGCGCCGGGGTCGCCACGGCCGGCGTGCTCTCCCGCGACGCCCGCGCGAGCGCGACGCCGGTGGCGACGAGCGACGTGACGATCACGCCGACGGCGGCGACGGCGACGGCGAGGCCGAACGCCCGCAGGGTGCCGTCGGTCGTGCTCACCCAGCCGTCGCCCGCGTCGTACCCGCCGGAGGAGACGTTCCACAGCGCGTTGCCCACCACCAGCAGGACACCGGAGAGGGTGGCGCCCAGCACGAGCTGGACCGCGGCCAGGACGCGCCGTGCGCTCGCGCGCCGCAGCGCACCGTCGTCGGCCGTCGACACGTCCGGTACTGCCGGGCGGCGCGCCACCAGGTGCAGGGCCAGTGCCGTCGCGACGAGCAGCACGGCCACGACCGCAGCCACCGGTGCGCCGTACGGCGCGCCGGGGTACGGCCCGGCGCTCGACGTGGCGAACGCGTCGTGCCGCACGGTGAGGGTCCGGCCGTCGTCACCCGCGGTGAGCGCGGCCGCAGCGAGCACGGAGAGCAGCACCGCCACCCACACGCCGACGAGCGTGGTCAGGGCGCGCGGGGCCACGTCCTGCGCGGTGCGGCGCGCCAGGGAGGCGCGTCGGACGGGTGCGCCGGGGCGCGGCCACGTCCGCTCTCCGACAGCCGAGACGAGCAGCGCGACGACGCCCGCCACCGCCGGCGCGCACGCGAGCGCGATGCCCTGGTCGCGGCCGAACGGGACCGCGGGCGGGAGTGCGGCGGCGACGACGACGAGTGCGGCCCACGAGGCGGCCCCGACGAGCGCCGCGTGGCGGCGGGCCCGCGCGTACGCGACGGGCGACGTCGTGATCTCGGGCGACGGGCCCGCGTCCGTCGGCGTGCGGCCGGCACGGGACGTGACGACGACGGTCACGAGGGCCGCGAGGGCCACCAGAGGCACGGCGAGCAGCAGGAGCAGGAGCGAGCGCACGGGCCCTCCGATCGGATGATCAATGTGTCGATACTTTGACACAAAGCGCCGTGCGCGTCCATCGCCGTGCGCCGGCCGTCACCCCCGGGACGTCGGACCCCCGACGTACGATGTGCGCCATGAGCGAGCCCACCCCCCCGACAGGACCCGACGACCCGTTCGGCCCGCAGGGCGGCACCTCGCTCCTGGAGCGCACGGAGACCACGGAGCAGGTCGAGCCCGGGGACCACGAGCGCTTCGCGCACTACGTGCGCAAGGAGAAGATCATGGAGTCGGCGATGACCGGCAAGCCCGTGATCGCGCTCTGCGGCAAGGTCTGGGTGCCGGGTCGTGACCCGAACAAGTTCCCGGTCTGCCCCATCTGCAAGGAGGTCTACGACGGCCTCCGCGACCCCCAGGACGGGGACGGCGGCTCGGAGGGCGGCGGCGGGGGCCGCGGCTTCTTCGGCCGCGGCAAGGGCTCCGGCTCCGGCGCGGGCGGCGCGTGAGCGCGGCCCGTCGGTCCGCAGCCCCTGTCCACACCCCCCAGCACCCCTCGACGTCGGCAGCGCAGCAGCTGCCGCCGGCGTTCCCGGCGCGTGCGCCGTGGGGTGCCGCCGGGAGCCTGCGGGCGTGGCAGGCGGAGGCGATCGAGCTCTACCGGCAGCGCGGCCCGCGCGACTTCCTCGCCGTCGCGACGCCGGGCGCCGGCAAGACGACGTTCGCGTTGCGGATCGCCACCGAGCTGCTCGAGGCCAAGGTGGTGCGCCGTGTCACCGTCGTCGCGCCCACCGAGCACCTCAAGAAGCAGTGGGCCGACGCGGCCGCGCGTGTCGGCATCCGGCTCGACCCGCGCTTCAGCAACGCGCAGGGGCGGCACGGGGCCGGGTACGACGGTGTCGCGGTGACGTACGCGCAGGTCGCGAGCAAGCCGGCGCTGCACGCCGCGCGCACCACGGCCGAGCGCACCCTCGTCATCCTCGACGAGGTCCACCACGGTGGCGACGCGCTGTCGTGGGGCGACGCGGTCCGCGAGGCCTTCGAGGGGGCCACGCGCCGGCTCGCGCTCACGGGGACGCCGTTCCGCTCGGACACGGCGCCGATCCCGTTCGTCACCTACGCGCCCGACGCGCAGGGCATCCGGCGCTCGGTGGCCGACTACACCTACGCGTACGGCGACGCGCTGCGCGACCACGTCGTGCGGCCCGTCATCTTCCTGTCCTACTCCGGGTCGATGAGGTGGCGCACCAAGGCGGGCGACGAGGTCGCGGCACGCCTGGGCGAGCCGCTGACCAAGGACATGACGTCGCAGGCGTGGCGGACGGCCCTGGACCCGAACGGTGACTGGATCCCGTCGGTCATCGCCGCCGCGGACCGCCGCCTCACCGAGGTCCGGCGCACGGTGCCCGACGCGGGCGCGATGATCATCGCCACCGACCAGACCGACGCGCGCGCGTACGCGGGGCACATCGCGCGGCTCACGGGCGAGTCGCCGACGGTCGTGCTGTCCGACGACGACGGCGCGAGCGACCGCATCGAGGAGTACGCGGCGAGCGACTCGCGCTGGCTCGTCGCCGTGCGCATGGTGTCCGAGGGGGTCGACGTGCCGCGCCTGGCCGTGGGCGTCTACGCGACGAGCACGGCGACGCCGTTGTTCTTCGCCCAGGCCGTCGGGCGGTTCGTGCGCGCGCGGCGTCGCGGCGAGACCGCGTCGGTCTTCCTGCCCAGCGTGCCGCAGCTCCTCGAGCTCGCCGCGTCGCTCGAGGTCGAGCGCGACCACGCGCTGGACAAGCCGACCGGCTCGGAGGACCCCGAGGCCGATCTGCTGGCGCTGGCCGAGCGGGAGCAGAAGAGCGAGGACGCGGTCGGCTCCGACGGGGTCGTCGGCACGTTCGAGGCGCTCGAGGCCCAGGCGTCGTTCGACCGCGTGCTGTTCGACGGCGGCGAGTTCGGGACGGGGGCCGAGGTGGGCTCCGACGAGGAGCTCGACTTCCTCGGGCTGCCGGGGCTGCTCGACGCCGACCAGGTGACGACCCTGCTGCGCCAGCGGCAGGCCGACCAGCAGGGCGCGCGTCGCCGTCGGGGCGAGGCCGAGCAGGTCGAGGTCGTCGACCACCGCAAGCAGGCGGAGCTGCGCAAGGAGCTCGCCCAGCTCGTGGGCGCGTGGGCGCGTCGCAGCGGCCAGCCGCACGCCACCGTGCACGCCGAGCTGCGCCGGCGGTGCGGTGGTCCGGAGGTCGCGGTCGCCGCACCGGAGCAGCTCGAGGCCCGGATCGCGATGCTGCGCGGGTGGTTCGTCGGCAGGCGCTAGGTCGGAGCAGGGCGCTTGTCAACCCCCCGTGTCTCATCATGCGAACAATGAGATGTGGATGAAACCGCAGGTCAGGGCGCTGGACGGGTGACCACATAGCATCCGGCGCCGGTCGCGCAACTCGGTCGTTCGACGTGCCGAGCCGAGGCAACGCTGCCAGGCTCTTTCCGTGCCAAACCGGCCCGGGTCCCCCCGGAGCCGGATCCGGAGCCCGGCGGCGGAAGGTGTCGCCGGAGCTGCTTGAAAGAGGTGCTCACATGCCGTCCTGGCTCATCCTCATCCTCGTCGGTGTCGTCCTCGTCATCCTCGGCGTCGCGACCAACATCGGCCAGTTCCTCATCTGGATCGGCGTCATCGTCCTCGTCGTGAGCCTGATCCTCGGCCTCGTGGGCCGTGGTCGGTCGAGGATCTAGCACCACGCCTCCGGCCGGGACCCCCTCCCTCGGCCGTTCGGACGGGCCGGGACGCCATGCGCGTCCCGGCCCGTCGGCGTCGTACGGTTCACCCGAGCGAGAGCTCCACGGTCGGCACCGCCGCCTCGTCCGCCGACAACCGCCGCGCGCCGCGCGGGAGCTCGTCGCGGGACGCCGCGTGGCGTGCCGCCGCAGCGCGCACGCCCGCGGCCGCCGTCAGCCCGGGCAGCACCTCGCCGTCCACGACCAGCGGCACGTGCAACGGCCGCAGCAGGGGGTCCGGGTCCGCGGCCTGCCGCCGCGTCCACGCCGCGACCTGGTCGTCCGGCCCGACCACGAGGACCTCCTCCACGGCGCGCCCGTCCCGGTCCAGCCGCCGGGCCGCCGACTTGCGCCCGCCCACGCTCGTCTTGGCGCGGGACGCCTTGGCGACGGGCTCCATCTCCCCGGACGCACCCTCGCGCGCCACCAGCTTGTAGACCATCCCGCACGTCGGGGCGCCCGAGCCCGTCACCAGCGACGTACCCACGCCGTAGGAGTCGACCGGGGCGACGGCGAGCGACGCGATGGCATACTCGTCGAGATCGCTCGTCACGACGATCCGGGTGTCGCGGGCGCCGGCGTCGTCGAGCTGCTGGCGCACCTCCTGCGCCAGGACCCCCAGGTCGCCGGAGTCGAGACGCACCGCACCCAGACCCGTCCCGGCCGCCGCGAGCGCGTTCTCCACGCCCCGGCGTACGTCGTAGGTGTCGACCAGCAGCGTCGTGCCGGGACCCTGCGAGGCGACCTGGGAGGCGAACGCGGCGCGCTCGTCGTCGTGCAGCAGCGTGAACGCGTGCGCGGCCGTGCCGATGGTGCCCAGCCCGTAGCGTCGCCCTGCCTCCAGGTTGGACGTGGCGGCGAACCCCGCGATGACCGCGGCCCGGGCCGCGGCGACCGCGGAGTCCTCGTGCGCGCGTCGCGCGCCCATCTCCAGGCACGGCCGTCCCACGGCCGCGCTCGTCATGCGGGAGGCCGCGGACGCGACGGCCGAGTCGTAGTTGAGCACCGACAGCACGAGCGTCTCGATGAGCACCGCCTGCGCGAACGTGCCCTCGACGACGAGCACCGGCGACTGCGGGAAGAACACCTCCCCCTCGGCGTAGCCGACGACGTCCGCGTCGAACCGGTAGTCCGCGAGGAACGCCAGCGTCGCGTCGTCGACGACGCGCTCGTCGGCCAGCCAGTCGAGCTCGGGGGTGCCGAAGCGGAAGGCCGCGAGCTGCTCCAGCACGCGGCCGGTGCCCGCCAGCACGCCGTAGCGGCGGCCCGCCGGCAGGCGCCGCGTGAACACCTCGAACACGCAGCGCCGGTGCGCGGTGCCGTCGGCCAGCGCGGCCTGGAGCATCGTCAGCTCGTAGCGGTCGGTGAGCAGCGCGGTGCTGCCGGACCCGACGGCGGCGACGGCAGGGGTGCGAGCGGGTGCGGGGGGCGGGCTGTCCGTCATGGCGTCAACGTAGACGCCCGGGCGCCGGTCCGGCACCCGCCCCACGGGGTGCCGGCGCCTACAGTGGTGGTCGTGCCTGCGACGACCGCTCCTGACACGCGTCCCGACGTCGACGAGGCATCGTCGACCGCCGACGCGTGGGTGACGATCGTCTGGAACGACCCGGTCAACCTCATGACGTACGTGACGTACGTGTTCCAGACCCACTTCGGCTACGCGCGCGAGAAGGCGGAGCGGCTCATGCGTCAGGTCCACGAGGAGGGGCGCGCCGTCGTGTCGACGGGCAACCGCGAGGCGATGGAGGTCGACGTCCAGGCCATGCACTCCTACGGGCTGTGGGCCACGCTGCAGCGGAGCGGGGACTGATGCGCGCGTTCCGCCGTCAGCGCGGGCGGTACGTCGCGGGCATGGACGCCGGTGAGCGGGCGGTGGTCGCGTCCGTCGTCGCGGACGTCGCCGAGCTGCTCGGCGCCGGGCGGTTCGAGGACCGGCCGGGGTCGCAGACCGCCGCGCCCGCCGGTCCCGACGGCTGGACGCTGCGCACGGCGCCCGTCCCGCCCCCGCAGGACCCGGCCGTGCGCCGGCTGCTGCCCGACGCCTCCCGTGACGACCCGGAGGTCGCGGGGGAGTTCCGCCGCCTCACGGAGGACGACCTGCGGGCGCGCAAGATCACGCGGCTGCGGAACCTGTGGACGTCCCTCGTCGACGGTGAACCGGGCTGGCCCGAGCACGCGCTGGTCGTCGCACCGCAGGACGCGGACGACGTGGCCGCCGCGATCACCGACCTGCGCCTCGTCCTGGGAGAGCGTCTGGAGCTGCGGACCGACGCCGACTCCGAGGCGCTCTACGACGGCCCGGTCAGCGAACCGGAGGACGACGTGCGGGCATACCTCGCGTCCGTCTACGGCGCGCTCTCGTGGCTCCAGGAGTCGCTGCTGGCTGTGATGCTCGCCGCACCGCACGGTGGTGGCGGCGGGCGAGCGCGGTCCGGCGGCTAGTCTCGGTGGCGTGAACGACGCGCCCATCGGCATCTTCGACTCCGGTGTCGGGGGCCTCACGGTGGCGCGCGCGGTCCTCGACCAGCTGCCCCACGAGTCCACGCTGTACATCGGGGACACGCTCAACGGGCCGTACGGCCCCAAGCCGTTGGCGGCGGTGCGCGCCCACGCGCTCGAGATCATGGACGACCTCGTCGACGCGGGCGTCAAGATGCTGGTCATCGCCTGCAACAGCGCGTCGGCCGCCGTCCTGCGTGACGCGCGCGAGCGGTACACCGTGCGTCGTGGGCTGCCGGTGGTCGAGGTCGTGCTGCCCGCCGCGCGGCGTGCTGTCGCGGCGACCCGCAACGGGCGCATCGGCGTCATCGGCACGCGCGCCACCGTCGAGTCACGCGCGTACGACGACGCGTTCGCGGTCGCGGGGGTCGACCTGACGTCGCGCGCCTGCCCCCGGTTCGTCGAGCTGGTGGAGGCCGGCGTGACGTCGGGCCCGGACGCGCTCGCCACGGCGCACGAGTACCTCGACCCCGTGCGGCAGGCGGGCGTCGACACCCTGGTGCTCGGCTGCACGCACTACCCGTTGCTCACCGGCGTCATCTCGTACGTGATGGGGGACCAGGTGACGCTCGTGTCGAGCGCCGAGGAGACCGCCAAGGACGTCTACCGGACGCTCGTGGCGCACGACCTGGAGCGCGACCCCGCCGCCGGGCCGCCCACGCACCGCTTCCTGGCGACGGGCGACCCGGGGTCGTTCGCGGCCCTCGCGCGGCGGTTCCTGGGGCCGGAGGTCGAGGCGGTCGAGCCACGGGGGGCGTTGCGATGAGGCTGGTCGTGCTGGGGTGCGCGGGGTCGTTCCCCTCGCCCGAGTCGGCGGCGTCGTCGTACCTGGTGCAGGCCGAGGACGCGGACGGGCGCACGTGGTCGGCCCTGCTGGACCTGGGCAACGGCGCACTGGGTGCGCTGCAGCGCTGGGGCGACCCGGCGGCGCTCGACGTCGTCGCGCTGTCGCACCTGCACGCCGACCACGTCGCGGACCTGGCGGTGCTCGGCGTGTACCGCCGCTACCGCCCGGCAGGTGCGCTGCCGTCACTGCCGGTGCACGGCCCCGACGGTACGGTCGAACGGCTCACCCACCTGTCCGGCAAGGACCCCGCGACCGACACCGCCGGGCAGTTCGACGTCCGCGCCTGGCGGGCGGGCGAGGTCGTGCAGGTCGGCCCGCTGACGCTCGAGGCCGTGCCCGTGGAGCACCCGGTGCCGGCGTTCGGCATCCGCGTCACCGGCCCGTCGCAGGGCGACCCCGCGCGGCGCGTCACCCTCGCCTACAGCGGCGACACCGACGCGTGCCCGGGTCTCGACGACCTGGCCACGGACGCCGACCTGCTCCTGGCCGAGGCGGCGTTCGTCGAGGGGCGGGACGACGCCGTGCGCGGTGTCCACCTCACCGGCCGTCGCGCCGGCGAGGCCGCCACCCGCGGCGGCAGCCGCGCCCTCGTCCTCACGCACGTTCCCGCGTGGAACGACCCCCAGGTGGCCCTGACCGAGGCCCGCGAGGTCTACGCGGGCCCCCTCACCCTCGCCACCCCGGGCGCCACCTACACCCTCTGACCCCCGCACTCGGCGCGAGGTGTGGGCGGCGCGACGCACGCCGACAGCGCGTGGTGGGAGGTTGGCCGCGTGGTGGACGGGGCGATGCGTGGAGGTCGGAGCTCGACGGTCGGGGCGGGACGCGTCCGCCGCGTCCGACGAGGCGTGCACGTGCCGACCGCCGCGTGGGACGAGGCGTCCGCGGACGAGCGGTACCGCCTGCGCGCGGTCGCGGCAGCGGAGGCGTCCGAGGGCGCACTCGCCGTGCTCTCGCACCGGTCCGCCGCCGCCGTCCACGGACTGCCGCTCGTGGGCCGCCGCGACGACCACGTCCACGTCGTGCGCGGTCCGGCGTTCGGAGGGCGACGTCGCCGAGGAGGTCGTCCGGCAGGAGAAGCTCCGCGAGGACCGCCTCCGCGCGACAGGAGCGCGCGTGGTCCGTTGGACCTGGCAGGACGCGTGGCAGGGGGACCCGATGATCCGCCTGCTCCTCGCCGCCGGCGTCGGCGAGGGAGGGTGGACGGTTCGGTGGGGGGTCGGGGGTGAACGTAGGGTCGGGGGCATGGTGAGTGCTGGGTCGGGTGTGGGTGGAGCGGGTGTCGGTGGAGCGGGTGTCGGTGCGGCGGGGTCCGGTGGTGCGCGGATCGTGCGCAAGGACGGGCGGCGGGCGGACGAGCTGCGGCCCGTGACGATCACGCGCCGGTTCCTCGACGCGGGCGAGGGCTCGGTGCTCGTCGAGTTCGGCGGCACGAAGGTGCTGTGCGTGGCGTCGTTCACCGAGGGCGTGCCGCGGTGGCGCAAGGGCTCCGGCGAGGGCTGGGTCACGGCCGAGTACGCGATGCTCCCGCGCGCGACGAACAGCCGCTCGGACCGCGAGTCGGTGCGCGGCAAGGTCGGCGGCCGCACGCACGAGATCTCGCGCCTGGTCGGACGCTCCCTGCGCGCCGTCGTCGACGTCGCCGCGCTGGGGGAGAACACGATCGTCCTCGACTGCGACGTGCTGCAGGCCGACGGCGGCACGCGGACGGCCGCGATCACGGGCGCGTACGTCGCGCTCGCGGACGCCGTGGCGTGGGCGACGACGAAGCGCCTCGTGAAGCCCGGTCGCACGGTGCTGCGCGACTCCGTGGCGGCGATCAGCGTGGGCGTCGTCGACGGCGTGCCCGTGCTCGACCTGCCCTACGAGGAGGACGTGCGTGCCGAGACCGACATGAACGTCGTGACGACGGGCGCGGGTGCGTTCGTCGAGGTCCAGGGCACCGCCGAGCACGCACCGTTCGACCGGGCCGAGCTCGACGCCCTCCTCGACCTCGCCGTCGCCGGCACCGCGCAGCTCGCCGCGCTGCAGGCGGCCGTGCTCGCCGCGCCGGCGGGCGACGGCACCGCGACACGTTCCACAGGCCTCGGGGTCGCGCCGTGACGGCTCCCGGCGTCGTCGTCCCGCAGGGCGCGCGACTGGTCCTCGCGACCCACAACGCGCACAAGGTCGGCGAGCTGCGCGCGATCCTCGCACCGCACCTGCCGGATCTCGGCCCGGCCGCGGTGCTCGGCGCGCGTGACGTGCACGCGCCCGAGCCCGTCGAGGACGGGGTCACCTTCGTGGCGAACGCGATGATCAAGGCGCGGGCGCTCGCGGCGGCGACGGGCCTGCCCGCGGTCGCCGACGACTCCGGTCTCAGCGTCGACGTGCTCGGCGGCGCGCCCGGGATCTTCAGCGCGCGCTGGGCGGGGCGGCACGGGGACGACGCCGCGAACCTCGACCTGCTGCTCGCCCAGCTCGCGGACATCGCACCCGAGCACCGGCGTGCGCGGTTCGTGTGCGCCGCGGCTCTCGTGACGCCGGACGGCACCGAGCACGTCGAGGTCGGCACGCTCGAGGGCACGCTGGCGGCCGCGCCACGGGGTGCGAACGGCTTCGGCTACGACCCCGTCCTCGTGCCCCTGGGGGGGACGCGGACGTGCGCCGAGCTCGCCCCGGAGGAGAAGAACGCGATCAGCCACCGCGGTCAGGCGTTCCGCGCGCTCGTCCCGCACCTGGTGGCGGCGCTGCGGGCATGAGCGAGCAGGCCGCACGGCGACCCGGGGACGTGCAGCTCGTCGCCGAGGCCGTGACCTTCGGGTACCCGGGCCGCTCCGTGCTCGACCGGCTGGACCTCACGGTCTCGCCCGGGGACCGGATCGGGTTGGTCGGGGAGAACGGAGCCGGCAAGACGACGCTCCTCGGCGTGCTCGCCGGTCGCCTGCACCCGCAGGGTGGCACGGTGCGCCGGCACGGCACGCTGGCGGTCGTCGAGCAGGACCTCGCGGTCGGCGAGGGCGACACGATCGGCACGCTGGTCGACGCGACGTCGGCCGCGACGCGGGCGGCAGCGGCGGACCTGCAGGCCGTCATCGACTGCTTCGACCACGACGGCGGTGACGTCGGCGCGCTGTCCGCGGCGATCGCCCGCTACGAGCAGCTCTCCGCGTGGGACGTCGACCGACGCGTCGACGAGGGCCTGTCGCGCCTGCAGGCCCCACGCGACCGCGAGCGGCGTCTGGCGGAGCTGAGCGTGGGGGAGCGGTACCGCGTACGGCTGGCGTGCCGGCTGGCCGAGCGCGCCGACCTGCTGCTGCTCGACGAGCCGACCAACCACCTCGACGCGGGCGGTGTCGAGCACCTCACGGCGCAGCTGCGCGAGTGGACCGGCGGTGTCGTCATCGTCACGCACGACCGGCGCCTGCTCGACGACGTCATGACCGCGATCCTCGACATGGATCCGGCGATGGACGGGCGCCCCGTGCTCTACGGCGCCGCGCGCTATGCGGACTACCGCTTCGCGCGCGACCAGATGCTGCGGCGCTGGCGCGCGCGGTACCGCGCGGAGCGCAAACGGGCACGCGTGCTCGCGCAGCGTCTGGACGCGTCGTACGAGGGCCTGTCGGACGAGTGGCGACCGCCCAAGGGGTCGCAACCGCACCGCCGCGCCACGCGGGCGCGCCAGCACGTCAAGGCCGCGGACCGGCTGATCGAGCGGCTCGAGGCGCAGGCGGTCGAGGTGCCGCTGCCACCCCCGGCTCTGCGGTTCCCCGACCTGCCGTCGGTGCCTCCGGGCTACGCGGGAGGCGCCCTGCTGGAGCTGCGGGCGCCGCGCGTCGCGGGGCGTCTGGACCTGCCGGGCAGGCGCGTCGAGGTGATGCCCGCGAGCCGGCTGCTGGTCACGGGTGCCAACGGTGCGGGCAAGTCGACCCTGCTCGCCGCCCTCGTGGGTGCGCTCGGCCTGGACCGCGGGGCGCGGACCGTCGCGCCCGGCGTGCGGTGCGGTGTCCTGGCGCAGGAGGGTCCCGGCGAGCACGTCCCGACACCCCGCGGGGACGGGCCGACGGCGTTCGACGCGTACGCGCGGCACGCTCTCGACCTGCTCGAGGCGGGCGCGCTGGACCCTGACGCGCTCGTGCCGGTGGCCGCACTCGGCCTGCTCACCGAGGCCGACCTCGAGCGACCGCTGCGCGAGCTGTCGATCGGGCAGCGGCGCCGGTTCGACCTGGCGCGGGCCCTGCTCGCCGCGCCGCACGTGCTGGTGCTCGACGAGCCGACGAACCACCTGTCGGTCGGGCTGGTCGACGAGCTGACGGCCGCCCTGCGCGCGACGTCGGCGGCGGTCGTCGTCGCGACGCACGACCGTCAGCTGCGCGCCGACCTCGCCGACTGGCCGCACCTGGACCTCGGCGGCTGACCGCCGGCCGTCCGCGGCTCAGCGCGGCGCGGCCGGGAGGACGCGCTCGACCAGGCGCAGGAGCACTCCGAGCAGGGTGCCGAGCGCGACGACGGTCGCGGCACCCAGCAGCGCGTCGGCGAGGCCGGTCCGGCGCGCGTCGAGGAACGGGTAGGGGTACCAGCCGCTCACGGCGCCGTGCGCGAACGTCCACGCGAGCCACGCGCCGGGCAGGACCAGCGCGGTGGCGCACGTGCGCCAGGTGATCCGTGGCCGTGGCCCGACCAGCGCCCACACCAGCACGGTCGCCGACGGGGTCACGACGTGGGTGAGGACGTCGGCGACGCGCCCCGCGGGGTCGGAGGGGACGTACGGTGCCAGGACGAGGTGCACCGTCACGGCCGTCACGACGACGCACAGCACGGTGTCGAGCCGCAGCGCGCGGAACACCGGGCCGTCGTGCCGCGGGCGCGCCGCCAGCTGCACGGACACCCCGGCGACGAGCACGTTGGTCCAGATCGTGAAGTACGAGAAGAGCCGCACGAGGCGCTCGCCGTCACCGGTGACCAGGGCCCGGGAGACCTCCACGGCGACACCCAGGGTGGCGCAGGCCGCGACGCCCGCGTGCAGCACGCGCGCGGCGGTGTCGCGCGGCGGCCGGGTCGCGGTGGGGGCCGCACCCGGGCGGGTGGTCACGGCAGGCGGCCGGCCCACGCCATCGCCTGGCGGAGCAGGAGCCCCTGGCCGCCGTTCATCTCGACCTGCACGGCCTCGGTGCAGGCCTCCTCGGGCGTGATCCACGCGAGGTCGAGCGCGTCCTGCTGCGGCCGGCAGTCGCCGGTGACGGGGACGACGTACGCGAGCGACACCGCGTGCTGCCGCGGGTCGTGGTACGGCGTGACGCCGGGGGTGGGGAAGTACTCCGCGACCGTGAACGGCTGCGGCGACGCGGGGACTTGCGGCAGCGCGACGGGGCCGAGGTCCTTCTCGATGTGCCGCAGCAGCGCGTCACGGACGCGCTCGTGGTACATCACGCGGCCCGAGACCAGTGCGCGGGACATGACGCCCTCGGGGGTCACGCGCAGCAGCAGGCCGAC
This sequence comes from Cellulomonas flavigena DSM 20109, assembly GCF_000092865.1. Classification (GTDB taxonomy): domain Bacteria; phylum Actinomycetota; class Actinomycetes; order Actinomycetales; family Cellulomonadaceae; genus Cellulomonas; species Cellulomonas flavigena. Next base: position 1,476,541 of record NC_014151.1, read on the forward strand.
GGCGACGACGTCGCCCGCCTCGTCGACGCGCACGGGCACGGCGTCGACGTAGAGGATCGGCAGCTGGGCGCGGGCGGCGGCGATCTGCTCACGGGCGAGCCAGCCGGCGGGGCGCTCGGGACCAGGGGGGAACTCGGCGGACGCGGTCACCGTGCAGTTCTACCCTCTTCGCCGCCCATCGTCCGCATCGCCTCGCGACGGGGTCGGGAATACCCGCGCGGGATGCGGCGCTGTACCCGTCGAACCCCTGCAGGACGGAGACACCTCATGGCCACCACCACACTGACCGCCGACACGATCGCCGACACGATCAAGGACAACGAGATCGTCCTGGTCGACTTCTGGGCGTCGTGGTGCGGCCCGTGCCGCATGTTCGGGCCGGTGTTCGAGGCCTCGAGCGAGCAGCACCCCGAGATCGTGCACGCCAAGGTCGACACGGAGGCCGAGCAGGAGCTCGCCGCGGAGCTGCGGATCACGTCGATCCCGACGCTCATGGCGTTCCGCGACGGCGTCCTGGTGTTCAACCAGGCCGGCGCGCTACCGGCGCCGTCCCTCGAGCAGGTCGTCACGGCCGTCAAGGAGCTCGACATGGACGAGGTCCGCGCGAAGATCGCGGAGCGCCAGGCCACGGCCTGAGCGGCACGACGACGCGGCGGAGGGCCCTCAGGGGTCCTCCGCCGTTGCCGTCCCCGGGCGGCGCGCCCGGGGCGGAGGTGACGTCCCGGTGTCGAGTTGACGCGTGTCAATGAAATGTTAACGTGGGGTTAACGACCGCACTCATCGCAGCACGACCAACGGGGGTCGTGCGGGGAGCGTCGCGGTGCGCGGCAAGGGCGCCGGGCACCGTTCTCACAGAGGGTGACCCGCCGCACGCCCGCGTGCGAGCGTGCCGCCTGGGGGCAACACACCATGTCAACACATCACAGGACCCCCCAGGGGTCCCCATCCCACCATGCCCGCAGCAGGGGCCCGGCGCCGCACGCGCAGCGGCGGACAGCGGCCGGAACCGCACTGGCGCTGGCCGTCGCAGCCGCACTCGTCGTCGTGCCGTCGGGCGCGTCGACGGCGGCCGAGGGCGTCGTCGACGTCGGTGCCGGCGGGTACGCCGCCGCGCCCGTCGGTCCGACGCCCGAGGGGTGCGACTCGATCGAGGCCGATCCCCGCTCGGCCCTGACCGAGGACGCGCCGCAGGGCCCGCTGCCGACCAACGACTGGTGGTCGTCGCTGCTGTACAAGCGCCTCGACTGCCGCATGAGCGAACCCCTGCACGCGCACCCCGCGTCCTACCAGCCCACCCCCGCGGGCCTGGGGATCTCGACGCCTCGCGAGGCGACGCTGTCCGGGACGAAGGGCGGCATCGGTGAGTTCCACTTCACGTACGTCCAGGACGTCCTGGTCGGTGTCGCGGGCCTCGACGCCCCGACGGTCCAGGTCGCCGGCTGGACCGACTGGACCGTGACACCGTCGTGGTCCGACGGGACGCGTTCGCTGCGCGCCACGATCGGGCACGGCCTGCCCACGTCCTGGTATCACGTCGAGGGCGGTGACGCCCTGCTGCGCTCGCAGCACGACGTGCGCGTCTGGCAGCGCGACGGCAGCACCGTCGGGTTCACGGCCAACGGTCACGACTACGCGGCGTTCGCGCCGTCGGGCGCGAGCTGGGACGTCTCCGGTTCCACGCTGCGCTCCTCGCTCGCGGGCCAGGGCTACCTCGCGGTGACGGCGCTTGCCACGGCCGCCGACGCGACCGACGCCGACCGCGAGGCGGCGCTCCAGGCGGTCGCCGGCTCCGCGTTCGCCGAGGTCACCAGCACCGAGGCGAGCTACAGCTACGACGCTGCCGGCGCCGTGGTCTCGACGACCTACGAGATCGGGACGAGCGCGCTCGAGGGCTACGCCGAGGGTGCCGTCGTCGCGCTCTACCCGCACCAGCAGCGCTACCTCGCGGACGTCGACGGCGACGAGCTCGACGCGACCTACCCGAGCCCGCGCGGCACGATGACGGCGTACGCGGGCACCACGTCGTTCACCACCGAGACGCCGTTCACCGGCATCCTCCCCGAGGTCCCGGCCGTCGCGACGGCCGACGGCGAGGGCCGTGCCACGCTCGACCGCCTGCTCGCCGAGGCCGCAGCCGACCCGCTGCCGATCCTGCGGGCCGACACCTACTGGACCGGCAAGGCCCTGGGCCGTGCCACGCGGATCATCGAGATCGCCGACCAGCTCGGCGAGACCGAGGTGCGCGACCGCACTCTGCGGCTGGTCCGCGACACCCTGACCGACTGGTTCACCGCCGAGCCCGGCAAGTCCGAGCAGGTCTTCGCCTACGACGAGCGCTGGGGCACCCTCATCGGCTACCCCGCGTCCTACGGCTCGGACACCGAGCTCAACGACCACCACTTCCACTACGGCTACTTCATCGCCGCAGCGGCCACGCTCGCACGCTTCGACCCCGCGTGGGCGTCGGACGAGCAGTACGGCGGCATGGTCGACCTGCTGATCCGCGACGCCAACGGGTACGACCGCGCCGAGACGCGGTTCCCGTACCTGCGGGACTTCGACATCTACGCCGGGCACGACTGGGCCTCGGGACACGGTGCGTTCGCGGCCGGCAACAACCAGGAGTCGAGCTCCGAGGGCCAGAACTTCGCGGGCGCGCTCGTCCAGTGGGGCGAGGCGACGGGGAACACGGCGGTGCGCGACGCCGGTGCGTACCTCTACGCCACGCAGGCCGCGACGATCCAGGAGTACTGGTTCGACCAGGCCAAGGCGATCCCGGACGAGTTCGGCCACACGACCCTCGGCATGGTCTGGGGCGACGGCGGCACGTACTCGACGTGGTTCTCCGCCGAGGCGGAGATGATCCAGGGCATCAACACGCTGCCCATCACCGGCTCGCACCTGTACCTCGGTATCCGGCCCGACGACGTGGTCGAGAACTACGCCGAGCTCGTCAAGGCCAACGGCGGCAAGCCCACGGTCTGGCAGGACATCCTGTGGAGCTATCTCGCGCTCGGTAACGGCGAGGAGGCGCTGGAGCAGCTGGAGGCCGACCCCGGCTACGCCGTCGAGGAGGGCGAGTCGCGGGCGCACACCTACCACTGGGTCGCCAACCTGGCGGCGCTGGGGAACCTCGACACCACCGTGCGCGGGTCGAGCCCGCTGTCGGCGGCGTTCGTCAAGGACGGTGCGCGGACGTACGTCGCCGCCAACGTCTCGTCGAAGGCCCGCACGGTCGTCTTCAGTGACGGGACGAAGGTCGAGGTCCCGCCGGGCAAGACCGTCGCGACGGGTGCGCACACGTGGTCCGGCGGCGGCGCGGTCGGCGGTCCCGGTGGTCCGCAGCCGACCACCGAGCCGAAGCCGACGGTGACGCCGGCGCCCACGGCCACGCCGAAGCCGACGCCCACGGCCACGCCGAAGCCGACGGTGAGCCCGAAGCCGACCCCGAAGCCCCAGCCGACGACGCCCGCGGGCGGGTTCCGTCTGGCCTTCGGTCCCGGCGGCACGCTCGTGCCGTCGCCGGGCGCGCCGGGCGCCCTCGAGGTGCCGGCGGCGCGCGGGATCGACACGGCCACCGAGGCGCCGGACGCGGTCGTGGCGCAGGCCACGGGCCTGAACGGCACCGCCACGGGCGCCGCGACGGCGTTCGACCTCGCGCTGGACGCGGGCACCCGGGTCGGCAACGGCACGCGCGTGTCGGTCTCGTACGACCTCACGGGCGACGGGACGTGGGACCGGGTCGAGGTGTACCGGTACTTCGCGACCGACCCGGTGCCGGGCCCCGAGCGCTACACGCAGACCGTCGGCCTGGACCGGGTGACCGGAGAGCTCGGTGACCTGCGCAACGGCACGGTGCGGGTCGCGGTGTGGAACGCGATCGGCAGCAGCCCGACGTCGGTGAGCACCGGTGACTCCGTGGTGGAGCTGCCGTTCCGCTGACGCGACGCAGGACGACGGGGTCGGGGCGCGCAGCCCCGGCCCCGTCGTCGTGGTGCGGGAGGCGGGACTCGAACCCGCACGCCCTTGCGGGCACCAGGACCTAAACCTGGCGTGGCTGCCGTTTCACCACTCCCGCGTGCGTGCCGAGTCTGGCACGACCGCCGCGACCCGGGACGGCGCCTCAGTCGATGCCGAGGTCGCGCCGCAGCTTCGCGACGTGGCCCGTGGCCTTGACGTTGTACTGCGCGAGCGCGACCTTGCCCTCGGCGTCGACGACCACGGTCGAGCGGATCACGCCCGTGTACGTGCGGCCGTAGTTCTTCTTCTCGCCCCACGCGCCCCAGGCCTCGAGCGCCACGTGGTCGGGGTCCGACAGCATCGGGAACGTCAGCGCCTGGTCCGCGACGAACGTCGCGAGCTTGTCGAGCGGGTCCGGCGAGACGCCGACGACCTCGTAGCCCGCGGCGGTCAGCGAGGCCAGGGAGTCGCGGAAGTCGCAGGCCTGCGTGGTGCAGCCCGGCGTCGCGGCCGCGGGGTAGAAGTAGACGACGACCGCACGGCCGCGGAGGTCCTGCAGCGACAGCGTGCCGCCGGCGGTGCTGGGAAGTGTGAGGTCGGGCGCGGTGTCGCCGACGGCGAGGCGGGGCACGGGTCACTCCTGCGGGTCGGGGATGGGCGACGAGCGTCAGCCTAGATGTTCTGGGTCATGACGTTGGTGACGCCCGCGCGCAGGCGTGAGGCTGGGGGGCGGTCATTGGCGGCCGTGTGAGCGCGATGGTAGTTGTAGTGGACGTTCCAGACCTTGATCGCAGCGGCGCGCTCGGCTTCGGAGGTCCAGACCCGGGCGTAGAGGAGTTCCTCGGCCAGGATCCGGTTGTAGCGCTCGACCTTGCCGTTGTGCCGGGGCGTGTGGGGGCGGATGCGCTGGTGGCGTGATGCGGTCGCCAGGACGGTGCGGGTGAACGCGGTGGCCTTGTAGTTCGCCCCGTTGTCGGTGACGACCCGCACGAGTCGGTCGATGCCGTGGGCGGCGAAGAACGCTCGGGCGCGGTGGAAGAACCCGATCGTGGTGGCCGCTGTCTCGTCGGGCAGGTGCTCGGTGTAGGCCAGGCGGGAGTACCCGTCGACCGCGGAGTGCAGGTAGACGTAGCCCGCGCGGGCGCCGGAGGTCTTGGCGCGCTGAGCGGCCTTGTCCTGCGTCGAGCCGCGGCCGTGGGCTCGCCACCCGCCGCCGTCGGGGATCCGTCCGACCTTCTTCACGTCCAGGTGAACCATGTGCCCGGGGTAGCGCGCGGTGATCCGTCCCGTGGTGCGGTTGGTGGACCCGTCGGGGTCGATGTCCCGGCGCCGGTTGATCCCGAGCCGGACCAGCCACCGCGAGACCGTCGCCAGCGAGACGCGGTGCCCGCTGCGGGTCAGCTCGAGGTGGATCTGGCGGGCGGTCCACTTGTGCTCCCGGCGCAGGCGTTCGATCTGCTCGACGACGCCCGGGTCCAGCTGGGTCGGGCTCGCGTGCGGGACGCTGGAACGGTCCAGCAGCCCGACCTCGCCGAGCTGCTCGTAGCGGGCCTTCCACTTCGACAGGCACTGTCGGGAGATCCCGGCCTCGGCAGCGACGTGAGCGATCGGACAGGTCTGGCAGCGCAGGACCAGGCGGAGCCTGCCGGCAGGGGTCAACGGGGCGTTAGCGTGGCTCATGAGGGGTAGGTCTCTCTCGGCGCGGATGTGTTGGTCGCACTTCCCATCCTGCCGCCGGCGGGCCTACCCCTCGCTCACGCCCCGCGCGGTGTCACCAACCTGATGAGACGCAACACCTAGAGGGCCGCGGGGGTACCGTCGGCGCGTGATCGACGCGACCCCCACCTCCCGCACCGCCCCCGGGCGGGACCTTCCCCTGCGCATGCTCAACGACCGCCTGCTGGTCGAGCTCGACGCCGACGCGGCCGAGCGGCGCACCGGCGGCGGCATCCTCATCCCTGCGACGGCTGCCGTGGGCAAGCGACTGGCCTGGGCGACCGTGGTCGCCGCGGGCGAGCACGTGCGGCAGGTCGAGCTCGGCGACCGCGTGCTGTTCGACCCGGAGGACCGGGCCGAGGTCGAGGTCGCCGGCATGACGTACCTGCTCCTGCGGGAGAAGGACGTGCACGGCGTCGCGGACCCGCGGGCGGGCGGCGAGGGCACGGGCCTCTACCTGTGACGAGCGTCACGAGACGTCTCGGGGGCGGCGTCGCATCTCGCCCCGGTGCGGGCGGGCGTCGTATCGTCGGGCGAGGAGGTCGGGACCGAGGTCCCGGTCACGAGGCGAGACGAGGTCGGCCATGCACGAGCAGCGGGTGCCGGGCGACGTCGAGGGCGCGCCCTCGTCCGTCGAGCCCGACGAGTCCGTCGTCGTCCTCGGTGTCGACACCACGCAGCACGCCCAGGAGCTGCTCGCCGAGCACGTGCCGCTCACGCTGCTCGTCGACCTGCTGACGCCGTCCGCGCCGACGTCCGAGGAGATCCTCGTCGAGGAGGGGCTGCCCGAGGACGCGTGGTGGGACGAGCGCGGCGAGGCCGACACCCCGGACGCGTGAGTGTGGTCACACCCGGGGGCGCCGACGGGGAACGAGTTCGCACCCGGCCGGTCGGGCCTGCTAATCTCTTCGAGCCGCGCGCCTCTAGCTCAACTGGCAGAGCAGCTGACTCTTAATCAGCGGGTTCTGGGTTCGAGTCCCAGGGGGCGTACCAGCCACGACACCCCGTCAGGATCCCTCCTGGCGGGGTGTCGTCGTCCCCGGCGACGGACCTCGATGGGCAGGTCGGTCCGCGTCGCGCCACGATGGTGCGACGGGGACGGGACGGAGGGGTCGTGGCGGACGACGTGAGCGAGTTCGACGTGGTGGTCCTGGGAGCCGGGGCCGTGGGGGAGAACGCAGCCGACCGCGCCTCCCGCACCGGGCTGCAGGTCGCGGTCGTCGAGCCGGAGCTCGTCGGGGGCGAGTGCTCGTACTGGGCGTGCATGCCGTCCAAGGCGTTGCTGCGCCCCGGGGACGTCCTCGCGGCGGTGCGCGCGGTCGCCGGGGCGGACGGCGCGGTGACCGGTGACCTCGACCCGGCCGCGGTGCTCGCCCACCGCGACGAGGTCGCGGCGCACTGGGACGACGCGGAGCAGGTCGCGTGGGTCGAGGGGGCCGGCCTGACGCTGCTGCGTGGTCACGCCCGGTTCACCGGGCCGCGCGCCCTCGTCGTCGAGGGCGCCGACGGCGGCGTGCGCGCCGTGCGGGCGCGGCACGCCGTCGTCGTGGCGACCGGCTCCGAGGCGGTCGTGCCCGAGGTGCTGGCGGGCGTCCGAGCGTGGACGAGCCGCGAGGCCACGTCCGCGCACCGCGTGCCGCCGCGCCTCGCGGTCGTCGGCGGTGGGGTGGTCGCCACCGAGATGGCGACGGCGTTCGCCGACCTCGGCAGCGACGTGACCGTGCTCGTGCGCGGTGAGCGGCTGCTCCCCGCGGCGGAGTCGTTCGCGGGCGAGGCGGTCGCACGGGCGCTCGTCGCGCGCGGCGTGCGCGTTGCGTTCGGTGCGTCGGTGACGTCGGCGGTCCGCGACGGCGACGAGGTGCACCTGGACGTCGCCCACCGCTCCGGCCCGCGCGACGAGCGCGTCGAGCGGCTCACGGTCGACGAGGTGCTCGTGGCGACCGGCCGGCGTGCCGCGACCGCCGACCTCGGGCTCGAGACCCTCGGCCTGGTGCCGGGTGCGCCGCTCGCCGTGGACGACCGGTTGCAGGTGACGGCGCTCGACGGCGGCTGGTTGTTCGCCGCGGGCGACGTCACCGGCCGCACCGCGACCACCCACCAGGGCAAGTACGACGCGCGCGTCGTGGGAGACGTGATCGCCGCGCGCTTCGACCCGCGTGCCGCGGGCACCGCCGACGGTCCCGACGCGCCACGACGTCCGTCACGCGCGGCGGAGGCCGCCGCGACGCCGTGGTCCCGGTACCGCGCGACCGCCGACGAGGCCGCGGTGCCGCAGGTGGTCTTCACGCGCCCGCAGGTGGCGTGGGTCGGCCGGACCGAGGCGCAGGCGCGCGACGCGAACCTGGACGTCGGGGTGCTCGGCTACGAGCTCGGCGACCTCGCGGCCGCGACCGTGACCGCCGGCGGGTACGAGGGACGTGCCCAGGTCGTCGTCGACCGCGCCCGGGACGTCCTCGTGGGCGCCACGTTCGTGGGGTCGGACGTGGCCGACATGCTGCACGCGGCCACCGTCGCGGTCGTCGGCGAGGTGCCGCTGTCACGCCTCTGGCACGCCGTCCCGTCGTACCCGACGCTCAGCGAGGTGTGGCTGAGGCTGCTGGAGGCCGACGGTCGCTGAGCGGACGGGCGCTCGAGCCGAGCGGGTCAGCCCCGCGGCGCGAGCGACCCGTCCGACGACGTCACGAGGCCCACGGCGGCGTCACCCTGGCGCACGGCCTGCCCGATGAGCGCGAAGTCGTAGGACTTGAACTCGCCGACGGACAGTCCGTACGTCTCCTCGAGACCGATCTGGCAGAACGGTCGCTCGGGGCACTCCGGCGGCCCCGCGAGCACGACGCCACCGCAGCTCGCGGCGAGGTCCGACAGCGTCTCGAGACCGTGCTCGGCCGCGAACTCCGCCGTCACGGCGAACGCGTTCTGGTCCTGCGCCTCCGACGGGGCGCCCACGACCAGGCCCGACTCCGCCGCCAGCGGTGTGAGCGCGGCCACGGTCTCGTCGACGTCGCTCGACGCCACCGGCGGCGCGTCCGCACCGTTGACCTGGCCGTTGAGGAACGTCGCGAGGGTCGCGGCGTACTCGGGGACGACCGCGACCTCGCCGGACTGCAGCGCGGGCAGGTACGTCTCTCTCGCGCCGATCGTCCGGGCCTCGGTAGCGAAGCCCGCGCTGCGCAGCACGGCGGCGTAGATCTCGGCGAGCGTGATGCTCTCGGAGAAGTTGGCGGCGCCGACGGTCAGGGTCGTGCCCGCACCGGCCGTCGCGTCCGTCGCGGCGAGCGACTTCTCGGCCACGAAATCCTGCGCGACCTCGGCCGACGTCCTGCGCTCGACGTCGACCGCGCGGTTGAGCTCGATGAGCCGGTCGGTGTCGAGCGCGGCCGACACGGCGTCGAGGAGCTCGAGCACCGTCGGGTGCTCTGCCGCGACCTGCGCGTTGACGGCGGGGAGCACGTTGTCGGCGTTCTGCAGGCCCTTGTCGTCCTCGAGCACCACGAGCGTCTCGCCCGCGACCGGCGCGCACGCGGGCGGTCCGCCCGCGGCGCTCGTCGGCTCGGTCTCGGCCTGGCCACCGCCCGAGCCGGGCGTGCCGCACGCCCCGAGGGTGAGCACCACGGCGGCGAGGACGCCGAGCGAGCGGGTGCGCGTGCTGGTGCGCATGCAGGTCTCCTGTCGCAGAGCGCGGGCGGACGGTCAGGGGGACGTCCGGGGATCATTCGATCCGCCGCCGGCGCCCACGGCAACCGGAGCGGGCGCGGTGCCCGGGCGCGCTGCGCGCCGGTCACGGGCGCCCCGACGCTGCGCGCGCAACCCCGGGGGTGTCAGGGCGCGTTCGAGCACCGCCAGGACCCCCTCGACCAGGAGGCACAGCCCGGCCACCAGGATGCCGCCGGCCAGCGCCTTGCCGTAGCGCTGGGTCGCGAACCCGCTCACCACCACGGTGCCCAGGCTCGTGCCGCCGACGAGCGCCGCGAGCGGCACCGTCGCGAGCACCTGGACCGCGCCGGTCCGGATGCCCGCGGCGACCAGGGGGAGGGCCAGCGGCACCTCGACGGTCCACAGCACGCGGGCCCCCGACATGCCGAGGCCTCGCGCCGCGTCGCGCGCGTCGGCGTCGACCCCGGCGACACCGGTCACGGCGTTCGCGAGGACCGGTGGGACCGCGAACACGGCGCAGGCCAGGGCGGTCGCCGTGCTGCCGAACCACCCGGCCGCGGCGAGCAGGGTGAGCAGCGCCAGCGTGGGCAGCGCGCGCGTGGTGTTGGCGACGACGACACCCAGCGTGGCGCCGCGGCCGCGGTGCCCGAGCCACAGCCCGACGGGCAGCGCGGCGACGAGCGCGAGACCGACGGCGGCCGCCGACACCGCCAGGTGCGTGCGGGTCAGGGCGAGCACGCCCTGCCGGCCCGTCCAGTTCAGGGGGTCGTTGAGCCAGAGGAAGGCCTCGGTCAGGACGCCCACGCGACCTCCTCACGCGCGTCGGACGGCGCGGGCCCCCGGCGCCGCCTGCCGGCCGAGGCGCGGCTCCACGGCGTCAGCGCCCGACCGAGGGCGACCAGGACGAGGTCCGCGACGAGCGCGAGCAGGAGGCACAGCACGGTGGCCGTCATGACCTCCGCGTGGTAGTTGCTGCGGAAGCCGCGGAACATCAGCTGCCCCAGCCCGCCGTACCCGACCACCACACCGACCGTCACCAGTGCCACGGTGCTCACGGTCGCCAGGCGCATCCCGGTGACGACGGCCGGCACCGCCTGCGGCAGCTCGACGCCCAGCAGCAGGCGCCAGCGTCCGTAGCCCATGCCGCGTGCGGCGTCGCGCACCGCGGGGTCCACCGACTGCAGCCCCACGAGCACGTTGCGGACGAGCACGAGGAGCGCATACACCACGAGGCCCACGAGCACGGTGGTCCGCCCGATGCCCGTCACGGGCGCGAGGACCGCGAACAGGGCCAGCGACGGGACCGTGTAGAGCACGCCGGTGGTCGCCAGGACCGGCGCGGCCAGGCGCGGACGCGCGTGCGCGAGCGCCGCGAGCGGCAGGGCGACCACGAGCGCGATCAGCACGGCCTGCACCGTCAGCGACGCGTGCTGCTGCGTGTACCGCAGCACGTCGGACCCGTTGCGCTCGAGGTAGTCCCACGAGAACCACGGGTTGGCGGCGGCCGCGAGGACCGGACCGGACGGCATGCGCCGAACCTACTGACGTGCACCGACACGCGCGCGGTGAGCTCCGGCGCGCGCACGTCGGTGGCGGCCGCTAGCGTCGCTGCCCGTGACGAGGTCAGCACCCGCCGTGCCCGGCGCTGCCGGGGTCGAGGACGCCGCGGCGATCCGCTTCGAGGCGGTGCGCAAGGAGTACGCGGGAGCGGTCGCCGTCGACGACCTCACGCTCGCGGTCCGGGCGCACGAGCTGCTCGTGCTCGTGGGGCCGTCGGGCTGCGGCAAGTCCACGACCCTGCGGATGGCGAACCGGCTGGTCGAGCCGACGTCCGGGCGCATCGTGCTGGGCGACGAGGACGTGACCGACGTCGACCCCGTCGCGCTGCGCCGCCGCATCGGCTACGTCATCCAGAACGTCGGGCTCTTCCCGCACCGCACCGTCGCGCAGAACGTCGGCACCGTCCCCGGGCTGCTCGGGTGGGACCGGCGCCGCACGCGCGCCCGCGTCCTGGAGCTGCTCGAGCTCGTGGGGCTCGACCCCGACCGGTACGCGCGGCGTTGGCCGCACGAGCTGTCGGGCGGCGAGCGGCAGCGCGTCGGTGTGGCGCGCGCTCTCGCGACGGACCCGCCCGTGCTGCTCATGGACGAGCCGTTCGGCGCGGTCGACCCCGTGGGGCGTGCCCGCCTGCAGCAGGAGTTCGCGCGGCTGCAGCGGGAGCTCGGCACGACCGTGATGATGGTGACGCACGACGTGGACGAGGCGGTGCGGATGGCGGACCGCGTGGTCGTGCTCAGCCGCGGTGCGCGCGTCGAGCAGCTCGCGCACCCCCTGGAGGTCGTGGCGCGCCCGGCGTCGGACCAGGTCGCGGACCTCGTCGGCCGCGGCCGCACCGCGCGGCTCCTGGCGCTCGGCCGGCTGGAGCCCGAGGACCTCGAGCCCCGGCACGACGCGCCCGCGCGGGCCGCCACGCCAGGCGACGGTGCGCCGGGCGACGCTGCGCCGGGCGACGGTGCGCCGGGCGACGGTGCGCCGGGCGACGCTGCGCCGGGCGACGGTGCGCCCCGCGGCGGTGCCGTGCGTCTGGGTGCCGAGCTGGGGGACGTCGTGGAGGCCCTCACCGCCGTCGCCGCCGGGCACGACGGGGCGCGCCTCGCGGTCCTCGACGACGCGGGCCGGCCGGTCGGGACGGCCACGGGCGACAGCGTCGTGCGCGCGCTGCGCCGGCTGACCGCGGCGGGCCGGGGCACCGACTGACGTCGGGCGACGCCCGACGCCGGGACGTCGCCGGGACGTCACACGACCGGAGCACGCTCGTCACACGCGCTGGGTACAGTGCAGGACGTGAGCGAACCGACCGCACGCCTTGCCCTCGCCACGTGCGCCCAGCTTCCCGAGCTCGACGCCGACGACCTCCCGCTGCGGGCGGCGCTGCACGAGCGCGGCGTCCCCACCGACGTGGTGGTGTGGGACGACCCGACCGTCGACTGGTCGGCGTACTCGCGCGTCCTCATCCGCTCGACGTGGGACTACACCGACCGGCCCACCCAGTTCTCCGACTGGACGCGGCGCGTCGAGCGCACCTCCACGCTGCTCAACCCCGCGGACGTCGTCGCGTGGAACATCGACAAGACGTACCTGCGGGACCTCGAGCAGCGCGGCATCCCGATCGTCCCGACGATCTGGCTCGACCCGGAGCGCAACCTCGACGCCCGCGCGATCCACACGCGGTTCCCGGCGTTCGGCGACTTCGTCATCAAGCCCACGGTCAGCGCGGGCTCGCGCGACACCGGCCGGTACGACGCGGGCGAGACCCCGTCCCGCTCGCTGGCCATCACGCACGCCAAGAACCTGCTCGCGGTCGGTCGCCGCGTCATGCTGCAGCGCTACCTCACGCAGGTCGACACCCAGGGCGAGAGCGCGCTGGTCTACGTCGACGGCGAGTTCAGCCACGCCGTGCGCAAGGAGCCGCTGCTCGAAGGGCCGTACCGGGCGGGGGAGACCGAGGGCGTGATGTTCCGCGAGCGCGTGCTCGCCGCGGGCGAGCCGACCGAGCGGGAGCGCGCGCTGGGGGACCTGGTGGTCGCCGAGCTCGGCAAGGTGTTCCCCGACCGCGCGCCGCTGCTGTACACGCGTGTCGACCTCATCCCGGACGACGAGGGTCAGCCGGTCGTCCTGGAGGTCGAGCTCGCCGAGCCTGCGCTGTTCTTCGAGCCCAGTCCCGGGGCCGTCGAGCGGTTCGCGGACGCCGTCGTCGCGCGGCTGTGACGCGTCTCGCACGCTGCGCCGCGCAGCGCGGCGGTCATGGGTGACGAAGCTCGCCGTCGCACCCGCTACACTCGTCGTCGGCCCGCTGCTCGCAGCGGTGCTGGTGCCCCGCATCGTGGGCACCGCGGTGGCTATAGCTCAGCCTGGTAGAGCACCTGGTTGTGGTCCAGGGGGTCGCGGGTTCAAGTCCCGTTAGCCACCCCAGCAGTCGCAGGGCGTCGACCTCGGTCGGCGCCCTGCGGCGTTCCCCGGGCCCGTGCCGCGGTCCGCGCCGTTCCGCGCGCCCCGGTGCGAGGCGCGCGGGGACGCTCAGGCGCCCGGCAGGAGCCCGCGCTTGACGCTCGTCGCGGCGACCTGGGCGGCGACCCTGCGCGCGTGCGCCGAGTCCGGACCCGGCGCGGCAGGCAGCAGCGCGGCCCGGTAGTAGCGCAGCTCGTCGATGCTCTCGAGGATGTCGGCCAGCGCGCGGTGGCCACCGTTCTTCTCCGGGGCGGCGAAGTACACGCGCGGGTACCAGCGGCGTGCGAGCTCCTTGATCGACGACACGTCGATGATCCGGTAGTGCAGGTGCCCGACGAGGCCGGGCATGTGGCGGTCGAGGAAGGCCTTGTCGGTACCGACCGAGTTGCCTGCCAGCGGGGCCTTGCCGACGTCCGGCACCCACGTGCGCACGTACTCCAGCACCTGCGCCTCGGCCTCCTCGAGCGTCACGCCGTGCTCGAGCTCGGGCAGCAACCCGGAGGTCGTGTGCATCGACCGGACGAAGTCGTTCATCTGCGCGAGCGCCTCGGCCGGCGGCGCGATGACGACGTCGACCCCGTCGCCCAGGACGTTGAGCTCGGAGTCGGTGACGACGGCGGCGACCTCGACGAGGGCGTCGTGCACGAGGTCGAGCCCGGTCATCTCGCAGTCCACCCACACGATGCGGTCGTTGCTCGCGTGCGCGCCGTGCGCGGGTGCGGGGGAGGTGGTCGGTGCGTCGTCGGCGGTGCTGGTCACGGCGACAGACTAGGACGCGTGCGCGTCATCGGCCGTCGCGGGCCGTGGGGCGGCGCGTCCCCGGCTCGTCGTGCGGTGGCGGCGGCGTCGGGTCGGGCAACGGTGGCAGCGTCGCGGCGAGCGCCGTCGCGACGACCACCACGAAGGCCGCAGCGGCGCCCAGCGCACGCGACGCCTGCCACGAGGTGCCGGCCCAGAGCGTCGCCCCCAGGACCACGCCGCCGGCCAGCGCGCCGAGCGCCAGGCGGCCCAGCCAGCGCAGGGCCGCCCGGGCGACGCGGGCGTACCACGGGGCGGGCGGGACCGCGGCGCGGCCGTCGTGCCGCCCCATCACGTGGGACGCCCGCCCACGGCGGGTGCGCGGTGGGCGGGCGTGGGCACGGGCTCATGGTGCCACGGGTGGGGCCGTGGGCAGCCAGGTGTCGGTGACGCGGATGCCGGACCGACGGTCCGGCGGGTCCGGCGGCCGACGCCGGGCACGGGTGCGACGGGCCGCGGCCGGCGTGCCGGTGCGCTGCTGCGTCGAGCGGCGCAGCAGCGCGGCCTGGTCGCGGCGGTGCGCCTCGTACGTGCTCAGGGGATGCATGTCGTCTCCTCGAGGGCATGACGAGGACACCCCCGGACGGGGTGTGCTCGTGGTGGGTGGGCAGATCCAGGGCACCAGAACCGGTCCCGCCGTGTCACGACATTTCCGGGCGTCGGGACGGCGTGGCAGGATGCCAGGCGTCCATCGGTGGTCGCCGCGCCGCCGCCCGCGCCGCTGGAGGTCCCGTGTCGTCCCGAGAGCCCGTACCCGTCGCCGACGTGGCCGAGGACGACGCGACGTCCCGCCCGGAGCCGGACGAGGTTCCCGCCGCCGACGTGACGCCGACTCCCGACGAGCCGACGGCCGCGGCCGCGGACGTCGCGCTCGTCGAGCGTCCGGCGTGGCGCGAGCGCGCCCGCGGCGCCGCGCGCACCTGGGCGCTGCCCTCGGCCGTCGGTCTGCTGGTCGCCGTCGTCTACACCGTCTACTCCCTGGCGCAGTGGCGCGCGTTCGTCGTGCGGTCGTGGGACCTGGGGATCTTCACGCAGCTCGCGTCGCGCTACGCGAGCCTCGAGACGCCGATCGTCCACATCAAGGGGCCCGAGTACCACCTGCTGGGCGACCACTTCCACCCGCTGCTCGTGCTGCTGGGCCCCGTGTATGCCCTCGCGCCGTCGGCGTTCACGCTGCTCGTGCTGCAGAACGTGCTGTTCGGGCTGGCGGCGGCGGTGGTCACGCGGGCGGCGGTGCCGCTGCTCGGGCGCGTCACGGGGGCGCTCGTCGGGGTGGCGTTCGGGCTGAGCTGGGGGCTGCAGTACGCCGTCGAGGCGCAGTTCCACGAGATCGCGTTCGCCGTGCCGCTGCTGGCGATCGCGTTGTCGGGCGTCCTGCGCGAGCGGTGGCGGGACGCCCTGGTGGCCGGTGCGCTGCTCGCGCTGGTGAAGGAGGACCTGGGGCTGACGACGGCCGTGCTCGGCGGCGTGCTGGCGTGGCGCGCGCGGCGGCTGTCCTATCTGTGGCTGTCGGCGTGGGGTGTCGCGGCGTTCCTCCTGGCGACCCGCGTCGTGCTGCCGCTGCTCAACCCCGACGGGGAGTGGGCGTACGGCTCCCGGCTCGACGTGGGGGCCGCGCTGGCGGACCCGTTGGCGCTGTACGCGCCGGCCAAGGCGTACACGCTGTGGTTGCTGGTGGTCGTCACCGGCGCGATCGCGCTGCGCTCGCCGTTCGTGCTCGTCGCGGCGCCGACGCTGGGCTGGCGCTTCCTGTCGGCCGAGCCCGGCTACTGGGAGCCGACCTGGCACTACAGCGCCGTGCTGCTGCCGATCGCGTTCGTCGCGATGCTCGACGGCGTCGACCGTGCGCGACGCGGTCGGGTGCGCTGGCTGCGGCGCTACTCCCGGTACGCGCCCGTGGTCGGCCTGACGGCCACGCTCATGCTGATGTCGCAGCTGCCGCTGTGGCAGCTGACCAACCCCGGCCAGCACTTCGCAGCGACACGCACGCAGGCGGCGCGGGCCACGCTCGCCGCCGTCCCGGACGGCGCGGTCGTCGAGACGGACGTCGGCCTCATGTCGTACCTCGTCGACCGTACGGACGTGTACTACCTGGGCAACCAGAACCCCGTGCCGGAGTACCTGCTCATCGACCGTTACTCCGGCGGGACGCCCGCCGAGTGGGGCGACGTGCTGCAGGTCGCGCAGCTGCTGCACCCGGGCGTGCCGTTCGAGGTCGTGCACGTGCAGGACGGCTACGAGCTCGCCCGGCACACCGGTTGACGCGTCCTCCCCGCCCGCCCGTGGCTCAGCGCGGCACGCCGTCCCGGCGCAGCGCCCGCGCGTCCGCGGGGCGCAGCATCGGAGGGTGCAGCGTCACGACACCGTCGGTGCGGGCCTCGAAGAGCGCGGCGGGCCGGCCGCGGCCCTGCGGTGCCCGCAGCTCACCCGTCGGTGCCGGTCGGACGAGGCCGGTCGTCTGCTGCACCCAGCGGCGGAAGTTCGAGCGGTCCAGGCGCACCCCCCACACCGCCTCGTAGACGTGCTGCAGCTCGCCGAGCGTGAACGTCGGTGGGCAGAACGCTGTCGCGAGCGACGTGTACTCGATCTTCGCCGCGACGCGGTCGAACGCCGCAGCGAGGATCTGCGCGTGGTCGAACGCGAGCGCGGGCGCGTCGTCGACGGGGTCGTCGTGGTGGCCGCCGCGCAGTCCCGGCAGCTCGAGGTCGTCGACGTCCCACCAGCGGGCGCGTCGCGCGTCGGACCCGGCCTGCGGGTCCGGCAGGTGGGGCGCGAACGCGACGTGCGCCACCGAGACCACGCGCATCCGCGGGTCGCGGCCGGGCGCGCCCCACGTGCCGAGCTGCTCGAGGTGCCAGTCGGTGCGCGTCAGGCCGGTCTCCTCGGCGAGCTCGCGCCACGCCGCGTCGGCGACGTCCTCGTCGATCCCCACGAACCCGCCGGGGAGCGCCCACGCGCCGGCGTACGGGTCCTCGGCCCGCTCGACGAGGAGCACCTTGAGCCCGCCGTCGCGCACCGTGAAGACCGCGAGGTCGACGGTGAGGGCGAACGGTGGGTAGTCCGCCGGGTCGTAGCCCTCGGGTGCGGTGGCGCTCATCGCGACTCCTCGAGACGGATCCGCTGCGCGGTGAGGTCGGTGAGGGCCCTGACGGCCGTGGGTGCGGAGACGGCGGCCGTCAGGTCGGTGAGGACGGTGACGACCGTCGCGCCCGCGCGCCGCGCGTCGGTCGCGGTGGCGGCCACGCAGAAGTCGGTGGCGATGCCGACGACGTCCACGCACGCGATGTCCCGGGCGTGCAGCAGCGCGCCGAGCTGCGCAGGCCCGTCGGCGTCGACGACGCGGCCCTGGAAACCCGAGTAGTCCTGCCGCGACTCGCCCTTGACGACGTGCACGGTGCGCTCGGGAAGCACCAGGTCCGGGTGGTATTCCGCACCGGGGGTGCCGGCGACGCAGTGCACGGGCCACGTGGTGACGTAGTCGGGCTCGGTGCCCGGCGCGGCGAAGTGGCCGTCGTTGGTGTCGGGCAGGGGAGCGTGCCAGTCGCGCGTCGCGACGATCGTGTCGTACTCGGCACCGTGGCGGCGCAGGTAGTCGCTGATGCGCGCGGCGACGGCCGCTCCGCCGGCGACGGCGAGGGACCCGCCCTCGCAGAAGTCGTTCTGGACGTCGACGACGACGAGGGCGCTCTTCATGGTGCGGCTCCGATCCCGGTGACCCGTCGATACGGGTTTATGGTCATCGCGACCATTGTGGAGCTCGGTGCGGCCGGTGTCCAGTCGTCGATGGTCGATCTGACCATCCTGGTGTGGCGCGACGATCGGCGCCCCCGGCAGGACTCGAACCTGCAACCTACGGATTAGAAGGCCGTTGCTCTATCCATTGAGCTACGGGGGCTGGTGCGGCCCAGCGTAGTGGCGCGCACGGCCCACGGCGCTGCCCCGAGGGGCTGCGGAGGGCACACCGCTGACCTGTCACCCGCGCGCCGCGTTTGGCCTGGTCAGGTGTCGCACCGACAATGGGACCGTGAGCGCGCAGCCCGGGACCGTCCCTGCGCAGACGTCAGAGCCTGCGCCGGGAGCCGTCGCCGAGCCCGCGACGGCCCCGCAGATCCTCGCGCGCCCGCTCGCGCAGACGTCCCTGCTCGACGCCGTGCGGGACCTGCGGCGCGACGTCGACGCCACGTCGTTCCCGCTCGAGATCCCCGGGGTCGGCGACGCGCGGGCGTCGCGCGCACGACTCGTCGACCAGCTCGACGAGCACCTCGTGCCCCGCCTGACGGAGCTGTCCGCGCCGGCGGTGGTCGTCGTGGCCGGGTCCACGGGTGCCGGCAAGTCGACGCTCGTGAACTCCCTGGTCGGGCGTGAGGTGACCGCGGCCGGCGTGCTGCGACCGACGACGCGCGAGCCCGTCCTCGTGCACCACCCGCTGGACACGGACCTGCTGTCCCACCACCCCGTGCTCGACGAGGTCGACGCCGTCGCGGTCGACACCGTGCCGCGGGGCATCGCGATCCTCGACGCACCCGACCTCGACTCCGTCCTCGACTCCAACCGCGACACCGCGCACCGTCTGCTCGAGGCGGCCGACCTGTGGCTCTTCGTCACGACCGCGTCGCGCTACGGGGACGCGCTGCCGTGGCAGGTGCTCCGCTCGGCCGTCGAACGCAGCACGTCCGTCGCGATGGTGCTCAACCGCGTGCCCGCCGCCTCGCTGCCCACCGTGCGCGGCGACCTGCTCGAGCGGCTGCGTGCCCACGGCCTGGCGGGATCCCCGCTCTTCGTCATCCCCGACGTGGGTCCGCACTCCGGCCCGCTGGCCGGCCCCGTCGTGGCGCCCGTCCTGCGCTGGCTCACCACGCTGGCCGGCCCGGACCGGGCCCGCACGGTCGTCGCCCGCACGCTGCGCGGCTCGCTCGCCGCACTGCGCCCGTGGGTCGACGAGCTCGCGGAGGCCGTGCAGGACCAGGCCGACGCCGCGGCACGGATCTCCCGCACGCTGGACGAGGCAACCGCCGCACCGGGCGACGCCGCCGCCCGGACGGTGCGCTCGGGAGCTGTCGCCGACGGCGCCGTGCGCGCCCGCTGGGCCGAGCTCGTCGCCAAGGGAGCACCGTTCGCGCGCCTCGTCGGCCGGTCGGGACGCGTCCGCGGCTCCTCGCGCACCGCACGCGCCCGCGCGGCCGCGGTCGCGCCCCTCATGTCGGACCTGACCGAGTCCACGGCGTCGGTGCTCACGGCGGTCGGGCTGCGCGCGGGCGCCGCGCTGCGCGCGTCGCTCACCGGGCCGCAGGCACCGCCCGGCGGGGACTCGGTCCTCGCGCGCTGGCCCGACGGCGAGGCGTCGCGCGGGGCGGCCGCCGAGCGCGCCGCCCGTGCGTGGTCGGGAGAGGGTGCGCGGCACGTCCGGGTGCTGCTCGCCGGGAGCGGCGCGGACGCCCGTCGCCGGGCGCAGGTGAGCAGGGCCGTGGGGGAGGAAGGGCTGACCGCCCTCGTCCTCGCCGCGGCCGCCGGCGTCGACGAGGCGGCCGCGGCCGCCCGCACGCTGCTGGGCGACCCCGCCGACGAGGTCGTCACCGCGTTGCGCGACGACCTCGCGCGGCGCGCGCGCACGCAGGTGGACCTCGAGCGCACCATCGCCGAGCGCACGCTCGACGACCCCGACCTCGCGGCGGACGCGTCGTCGCGCCTGCGTCTGCGACTCGCCGTCCTCAAGGGGCTGACGTGAGCGACGACCCGACGAGCACCACGACCGTCCCCGTCGCCCCCGGGGCGGACGGGCGCACGCACGAGGTCCCGGTCGTGCCCGATGCCGCACCCGCCGGCGCGGTGCGTGGTGCCACGACCGCCGCGCTCGTCGAGCGGGTCGACGCCCTCGACGGTGCGCTCGCCGTGGGCGGCACCCGGTTCGACGCGGACGTCGTCACGCGCGTGGGCGGCACGATCGACCGCGTCCGGGAACGGCTCGCCCTCGGCGTGGACCACACCGTCGTCGCGCTCGCCGGCGGCACCGGGTCGGGCAAGTCCAGCCTGTTCAACGCCGTCAGCCGGCTGCAGTTCGCGGACGTGGGCGTGCGGCGTCCGACGACCTCGCGCGTGACCGCGTGCGTGTGGGGCGCCGACGGGGGTCCGCTGCTCGACTGGATCGGCGTCGACCCCGAGCACCGCATCGAGCGCGAGAGCCTCCTCGACGGGGACAGCGAGGCGTCGCTGCGGGGCCTGGTGCTGCTCGACCTGCCCGACCACGACTCGATCGCGCCCGAGCACCGTGAGGTCGTCGACCGCGTGCTGCCGCAGGTCGACCTCCTGGTGTGGGTCGTCGACCCCCAGAAGTACGCCGACGACGCGCTGCACTCGGGCTACCTGCGCCGCATGACGGGTCGCGACGCCTCCATGCTGCTCGTGCTCAACCAGGTCGACACCGTGCCGCCGGAGGTGCGCGGCGACCTCGTGGCGGACGTGCGGCGCCTGCTGGTCGAGGACGGTCTGCCCGACGTGCAGGTTCACGAGGTGTCGGCCACGACCGGCGACGGGGTGGCCGGGCTGCGCGACGCTCTCGCGGACGCCGTCGCGCGCCGCTCCGTGGCCGCGGTCCACGCCGATGCCGAGATCGCCGACGCCGCGCGGCTGGTCCGGGCGCAGGTCGCGCCGCGCGAGCCTGCGCCGAGCTCGCTGGCGGTCGGCGTCGTCGTCGACCGGTTGTCGGCGGCGGCAGGGCTGACGGCGGTGGGCGACGCCGTCGCGGCGGCCGTGCGCGGGGGAGCCGGTGAGCCGCCACGCCTGGGGGAGGTGCACGCCGACGGTGTGGGACTGGCGCGCGCGTCGTGGCTCTCGAGCGTGACCCAGGGCCTGCCGAGGCCGTGGGCGGAGGACCTGCGCTCGCGCGTGGCGACGACGGCCGAGCTGCGGCTCGCCGTGACGAGCGCGCTCGCGCACGTGCCGCTCGCGGCGCGCCGCTCGCGCGCCGCGACCACGTCGCTCGTGCTCGCGGCCGTGGCAGGGCTCGCCGGGTTGGTCGGCGCGGGGCTGCTCCTGGCCGAGCGCCTCGGGGCTGACGTCCCGTGGCAGCCGCCGACCGGTGCCGTCGCCGGCGTGCTGGCCCTCAGCGTGCTGCTCCTCGGGGTCGCGACGCTCGTGCGGCGTCGCGCCGCCTCACGGCGCCGGGCGAAGGTCGTGGCCGACGGACGGGCGGCGATCGAGTCGGCCGCACGCAGCCGGCTGCTCACGCCGACGCAGGACGTGCTGGCCGAGCACCGGCACGCGCGTGAGCTCGCGTCGCGGGCGCTCGGCGAGGACTGACGCCTGCGCCGCTCGTCCCCGGGGGACGCACCGGGGCCTCGAGCCGACCACAGCCCCGCCGTGCGAGGTCCTCGTCCACCGATCTGCCGCGACGCGGCCGCGGCGCGGCCCGCGCGACCCACGATGGCTGCTCGACGCCCCGCGACCGCGGGGCCACGGCAGACAGGGGACCACCATGGGAACGCACACGCAGGACGTGACGGTCGTCGGATGGGTCGGGTCCGACCTGCGGACCTATCACCTCGACGGCATCGGCGGGGTGCCGTACACCCAGTTCCGGCTCGCGTCGACGCGCCGCGTGCTCGACCGCAGCACGGGCGCCTTCCGCGACGGGCCGACGCTGTGGTTCACCGTCAAGGCGTGGCGCGCCACGGCCGTGAACCTCGCGGACTCCCTCGCCAAGGGGGATCCCGTCGTGGTCGTCGGGCGGCTCGGGCAGTCCGAGTGGGTCGCGCAGGACGGCTCGCCGCGTTCCGAGCTGGTGCTCGAGGCGCTGTCGGTGGGGCACGACCTGAGCTTCGGGCGCACGCAGTTCCGCCGGGCCCTCAGCGGGCCGCGGCGCGCGCGCGAGGACCAGCCGGAGGCGCCGACCCGTGACGCTGCGTTCACCGACGACCCGTGGGCGTCCGCCCAGGATCTCCCGCCGGGCGAGGAGCCGCCGGTCGACGAGTCGGACGTCGTGGAGGAGGAGCTCGCCGAGCTCGCGGTGGCCGGGCCGACGACCGCCGGACGCGGGTGATCGCCTAGGCTGGTGGACCGGTACCCGGCGCCCGACGACCGGGCGGTGCCGCGCGACCCTCGCCAACGCACCGCTCGTGCGCCCCGGGGGCGCGCGAGCCCGGTCCCGCGGCACCACCAGACACCTACGAGGAGCGGACGAGCACGCAGTGGCTGAGTTCATCTACACCATGTACAAGGCGCGCAAGGCGCACGGCGACAAGGTCATCCTCGACGACGTCTCCCTGAACTTCCTGCCCGGCGCCAAGATCGGCGTCGTCGGCCCCAACGGCGCCGGCAAGTCGACGATCCTCAAGATCATGGCGGGGCTCGACCAGCCGTCGAACGGCGAGGCGCGGCTCTCGCCCGGCTACACCGTCGGCATCCTGCAGCAGGAGCCGCCGCTCAACGAGGAGAAGACGGTCCTCGGCAACGTCGAGGAGGGCGTCGCCGAGATCAAGGGCAAGCTCGACCGCTACAACGAGATCTCCGCGCTCATGGCGGACCCCGACGCGGACTTCGACGCGCTCCTGGCCGAGATGGGCCAGCTGCAGGAGGCCATCGACGCGGCCGACGCGTGGGACCTCGACGCCCAGCTCGAGCAGGCGATGGACGCGCTGCGCTGCCCGCCGCCGGACGCGGACGTGTCCGTGCTCTCCGGTGGTGAGCGCCGCCGCGTGGCGCTGTGCAAGCTGCTCCTCGAGAAGCCCGACCTGCTGCTGCTCGACGAGCCCACCAACCACCTCGACGCCGAGTCCGTCCTCTGGCTCGAGCAGCACCTGCAGCAGTACCCCGGCGCGATCCTCGCGGTCACGCACGACCGGTACTTCCTCGACCACGTCGCCGAGTGGATCTGCGAGGTCGACCGCGGCCGCCTCTACCCGTACGAGGGGAACTACTCGACGTACCTGGAGAAGAAGCAGGAGCGTCTCAACGTCCAGGGGAAGAAGGACGCCAAGCTCGCCAAGCGCCTCAAGGAGGAGCTGGAGTGGGTGCGGCAGAACGCCAAGGGCCGTCAGACCAAGTCCAAGGCCCGTCTGGCCCGCTACGAGGAGATGGCCGCCGAGGCCGAGCGCACGCGCAAGCTCGACTTCGAGGAGATCCAGATCCCGCCGGGTCCGCGCCTGGGCAACGTGGTGATCGAGGCCGCGAACCTGCGCAAGGGCTTCGGTGACCGCGTGCTCATCGACGACCTGAGCTTCACGCTGCCGCGCAACGGCATCGTCGGCGTCATCGGCCCGAACGGCGTCGGCAAGACGACCCTGTTCAAGACGATCGTGGGCCTGGAGCCGCTCGACGCGGGCGACCTCAAGGTCGGCGAGACGGTCTCGATCTCGTACGTCGACCAGTCCCGTGGCGGCATCGACCCCAAGAAGACGCTGTGGGAGGTCGTGTCCGACGGGCTCGACTTCATCAAGGTCGGCAACGTCGAGATGCCGTCGCGCGCGTACGTCGCGGCGTTCGGCTTCAAGGGCCCGGACCAGCAGAAGCCCGCGGGCGTGCTGTCCGGAGGTGAGCGCAACCGTCTGAACCTCGCGCTGACGCTCAAGCAGGGGGGCAACCTGCTGCTCCTCGACGAGCCCACCAACGACCTCGACGTCGAGACCCTCGGCTCGCTCGAGAACGCGCTCCTGGAGTTCCCCGGCTGCGCCGTCGTCGTCTCCCACGACCGGTGGTTCCTCGACCGTGTCGCGACGCACATCCTCGCCTACGAGGGCACCGAGGAGAACCCGGCGGCCTGGTACTGGTTCGAGGGCAACTTCGCCTCCTACGAGGAGAACAAGGTGCAGCGCCTGGGCGCCGATGCCGCCCGCCCGCACCGCGTCACCTACCGCAAGCTCCGCCGCGACTGACGCACCCGGCACCACCGCGAGGGCCCGGACGAGACACCTCGTCCGGGCCCTCGCGCACCGGAACGAGAGTCGGCTCGCCTGCGTGGCCGGCCCCGGCCGGGCACCCCCGCGACGCCCCCGGGGGGTGAGGTGGGGGACGGTCGGGCAGACTGGCGGCATGACGGAGCCCGAGGTCAGCGCCGCGGCGCCGCGCGACGCGGTCGGCGGCGTGGCGGACGCTGACGACGGGGCTGCAGCGGCCGGTCTGCTCGGGGCGCTCGAGCGGCTGCACGTGCGACTCGCGGCGCTCGAGCTCCCGCTGGAGGCGCCCGGCGCCGAGACCGCACGGGAGGGCCGCGACGCCGCCCTCGCGCAGCTCGACGGGTACCTGCTGCCGCGGTTGCGCGCACGGTCGGCGCCCCTGCTGGTTGTCGTCGGCGGGTCGACCGGAGCGGGCAAGTCCACGCTCGTGAACTCCCTGCTCGGGGCCGAGGTCTCCGTCCCGGGCGTGCTGCGCCCCACGACCCGGGCGCCGGTTCTCGTGCACCACCCGCTGGACGAGCGCTGGTACTCCACCGACCGCGTGCTGCCCGGCCTCGCCCGTCTGACGGGCACCCCGCCCGGGCGCACGTCCACGGTCCCGGACGTGCCGCCCGGCGGGCCCACGCCCACCACCGAGCCGGCCGACCCCGCACGTGCGCTGCGGCTCGTCGCGTCCGACGCGCTGCCGCGGGGTCTGGCCCTGCTCGACGCGCCCGACGTCGACTCGGTCGACGTCGGCAACCGGCGGCTGGCCGCGCAGTTGCTCGACGCCGCCGACCTGTGGCTGTTCGTCACCACGGCGGCCCGGTACGCCGACGCCGTGCCGTGGGACCTGCTGCTGCGCGCGGCGCAGCGGCACGCGCAGGTCGCGCTCGTCGTCGACCGCGTCGACCCGGGCACCGAGGAGGTCGCGGACGACCTGCGCCGGATGATGGACGAGAACGGGCTGCCCGAGGCGCGGCTGTTCGTCGTGCGCGAGTCGACGCTCACCGACGGGCTGCTCCCCGAGACCGCGGTCCGGGAGGTCGCGCGCTGGCTCACCGACCTCGGCGCGGACGCCGGCGCCCGGGAGGCGGTCGCGCTCGCGACGCGTGACGGGGTCGTGCAGGACCTGGCGCGCCGGGCGCGTGAGCTCGCGGACGCGGTCGACGCGCAGGTCGCCACGGACGCGCGGCTGCGGCGGCACGTCGCCACGGCGTACACCGACGCGGCCGCGAGCGTGCGGACGGCGACGTCGGACGGTGCGATGCTCCGCGGTGAGGTGCTCGCCCGCTGGCAGGAGTTCGTCGGCACGGGCGAGCTGCTGCGCTCCGTCGAGCAGGGCGTCGGGCGCGTCCGCGACGCGGTGACGTCGTTCTTCCGCGGGGCCCCGGCGCAGGCGCCGCGCGTGGAGCACGCGATCGCGTCCGGGCTCGGCGCCGTCGTGCTCGACGCGGCCGACACCGCCGCCGAGCGCACGCACGGCGCCTGGCGCGCCGACCCGGCCGGGGCCGCGCTGCTGCGCGGCCTGGACCTGGCGCGCGCGTCCGGCACGCTGCGCGCCGAGGTCGACGCGCAGGTGCGCGGCTGGCAGGCCGACGTGCTGGACCTGGTGCGCGAGCAGGGTGCCGCCCGGCGCGGCACGGCCCGGTACCTGTCGTTCGGCGTCAACGCGGCCGGCCTGAGTCTCATGGTGCTCGCGTTCGCGTCGACGGGCGGACTGACGGGGGTCGAGGTCGGGATCGCCGGCGGGACCGCCGTCGTCGCGCAGAAGCTCCTCGAGGCCGTCTTCGGCGACGACGCCGTCCGGCGGCTGACCGCGCACGCGCGCGAGCGGCTGGACGCGCGGGTGGAGGCGGTGCTCGCGCGCGAGGCGGAGCGGTACACCGCCCAGCTCGACGCGTCGGGCGTGTCCGGCACGGGCGACGACCTGCGGGCGGCGGCGGACGACGTCGACCGGGCGGCGCGGACGGAACGCTCGGCACGACCGGCACCCGCGTCCGGTGGCCGACCGGCACTCGTCGCAGGCCGCACGCTGCGCGGCGCGGACGCGGCACCCGACGGCGGACCTGTGGCCGGCGACCCGGACGCGCGCGGTGGCGACGCACCGCGCGCCGGCTTCTGGCGCCGCCTGCTCGGTCGCGGGCGGGACGACGCATGAGCCTGCGCCTCGAGGAGCGCCTCGCCGCGCTCGACGTCGCGCTCGACGCCGGCGACGGTCGCCTGCCCGGCCCGCTGCTCACCGACGCCCGGGAGGTCGCCGAGCGGGTCCGGGAACGCGCCGGTCTGTCGGCCGAGCACACGGTGGTCGCGCTCGCGGGCGCGACGGGATCCGGCAAGTCGTCGCTGTTCAACGCGCTCGCGGGCGCCGACCTGGCGGCGACAGGGGTGCAGCGACCGACGACGTCGCACCCGCTGGCGGTCGTCGTGGGCGACGACCCGGACGCCGACGGGCCGGCGCGGCTGCTCGACTGGCTCGAGGTGGGCCGGCGGCACACGGTGCCGGCCGGTCCCGTGCCGGCGGCGGGCGGCGCGCCGGGCCCGACGTCGCGCATGAGCGACGGTCTGGTGCTGCTCGACCTGCCGGACCACGACTCCGTGGTCGTCGAGCACCGGGTGCGCGCCGAGCGGCTGGTCGCGCGCGCCGACCTGCTCGTCTGGGTGGTCGACCCCCAGAAGTACGCCGACGGGGCCCTGCACGAGCGCTACCTGCGCCCCTTGGCCGGGCACGACGACGTCGTGGTCCTCGTGCTCAACCAGGCGGACCGGCTCGGCCCGGCGGACGCGGACGCGGTCGTGGCCGACCTGCGGCGGCTCGCTGCCCAGGACGGTCTGGCGCGCGCCCGCGTGCTGGCGGCGTCCGCCCGCACGGGCGCCGGGGTGGACGAGCTGCGGTCGCTGGTCGCCCGCGCCGTCGAGCGGCGCGAGGCACGCAACCAGCGGCTGGGTGCCGACCTGCGTGCCGCGGCGCGCGACCTCGCCGACGCGTGCGGTCCGGTGCCGGCGCGCCGGCGCGGCGCCGCGACGGACACGCTGCTCGACGCGCTCGAGGACGCGGCGGGTGTGCCGACCGTCGTCGCCGCGGTCCGATGCTCCGCCGTGCGACGCGCCGCCGCCCACACGGGGTGGCCCCCGGTCCGGTGGCTCGCGCGGCTGCGTCCCGACCCGCTGCGCCGCCTGCACCTGGCGCCCCGTCCCGCAGCCGAGGCGGACGTCAGCCGCACCTCGTTGCCGCCGGCCGGTGCGGCCCAGCGCGCGAGCGCCGCGACGGCCGTGCGTGACCACGCCGACGCCGTCCTCGCCGGCGCTCCCGACGGCTGGGTGCTCGCCGCACGCCGGCGCCTCGACACCGCCGCGCTGCCGGACGCCCTGGACCACGCCGTCGCCCGCACGCCGCTGCTGCCCGAGCGCGCGGTGTGGTGGTGGCGCGCGCTCGGCGCGCTGCAGTGGCTGCTGCTCGCCGCGGCGGTGGCGGGCGCGCTGTGGCTGGCCGGGCTGGCCGGGCTCGCCTACCTCCAGCTCCCGGACCCGGTGACGCCCGTGTGGGGACCGGCCCCCGCACCCACGGTCCTGCTGGTCGGCGGAGTCGCCGCCGGGTGGCTCGTCGCGCTGGCGGGCGCGATCGCCGGGCGGCTCGGTGCGCGGGCGCGGGCGGGAGCGGCGCGCCGGCGGCTGCGTGCGTCCGTGGCCGAGGTCGCGCAGCGGCTGGTCCTCGCGCCGCTGGCCGCCGAGACCGACGCCCTGGCCGTCTGCCGGGCGCAGGCCGCACGGGCTGCCGGTCGCTGAGCCCGTCCGGGTCGTCGATTTCCGCACCGCGTCCGCGCCGCGCGAGGATGACCCGGGCGCCGCGCCGGCGCCGGGCGAGGATGACCCGGGCGCCGCGCCGGCGCCGGGCGAGGAGGACGCATGGCCAGGATCGTGGTGCCGGTGCAGCTGCGCTGGTCCGACATGGACGCGTACGCGCACGTCAACAACGTCGAGATGCTGCGTCTGCTGGAGGAGGCGCGCATCGAGGTGTTCTGGCGCCATCCCGAGGGCCCCGACGGTGCGGTGCCCGACGGCGGTCGGCCGACCGCGGTGCTCGACGCGGGGCCGGGGGCCCTCACGTCCACGCTCGTGGCACGTCAGGAGATCCAGTACGTCCGGCCGCTGCCGTACCGGCGCGCACCCGTGGTCATCGAGCTGTGGCTCGGGCACCTCGGGGGAGCGAGCCTCGACGTGTGCTACGAGGTGCGCGACGCGCCGTCGGAGGTGGCCGGCTCGGTGGCGTTCGCGGTCGCGACGACGACGATCGTGCTGGTCGACTCCGCGACCGGCGCCCCGCGGCGGCTCACGCCGGAGGAGCGCGCGGTGTGGATGCCCTACCTGGAGGAGCCGGTCGTCATCCGCCGCCGGGCGTGACGCGGGCGCCGGGACGCCCGCGGTCGGACCGTGCACGCTCGGCCCGCTCCGCGGCACGTGCCACGTTGCGCTGCATGCCGCCGAACACCACACCGTGGAACGGGTACACGGCCCACCAGTAGAGCTGGCCGACGAGCCCGTGAGGGTGGAAGAGCGCACGCTGTGCGAACACCACGGGCGCTCGTCGCCACGCGTCGGGGTCCCACGTGCCCGCGTCGTCCGGCCCGGCCGTGCCGTCGGCCGGCTCGACGCGCAGCTCGAGCCACGCCAGCCCGGGCAGCCGCATCTCGGCGCGCAGCCGCAGCAGCCGGCCGGGTTGGAGGTCCTCGACGCGCCAGAAGTCCACGGCGTCGTCGAGCCGCAGCCGCGCGGGGTCGCGGCGTCCACGCCGCAGGCCCGGGCCGCCCACGACGCGGTCGAGCAGGCCCCGGACACGCCACGCCAGCGTCCACGAGTACCAGCCACGCTCACCGCCGACGGCCTCGACGACGCGCCACAGGGCCGCGGGCGACGCGTCGACCTGGACGCGCCGCTCGTCGACGTACAGGGAGCCGCCCGCCCAGTCGGGGTCGGACGGCAGCGGGTCGCTGGGAGCGCCGGGCGGCGCTGCGGACGACCAGCGGGTGCTGACGCTCGCGCCCTGGACGCGAGCCAGCGCGAGCCGTACCGCACGGTCGAACCCGACGAGGCCGTCGGGCGGGTCCGGGACGTGCGCGGCGATGTCGTGCTCGTCGCACACCACCTCGTGCACGAGCGACTCGACGAGGGGGCGTGCGAGCCCGCCCGGCACGGGCGTCACGAGCGAGACCCACAGGCTCGACAGACGCGGCGAGAGCACCGGCACCGCGACGATCAGCCGCCGCGGGAGCCCGGCGATGCGCGCGTACCGCTGCATCATGTCGCGGTACGTGAGCACGTCCGGTCCGCCGACGTCGAACGCCCGCGACACGTCGGGCGGCATCGCGGCGGAGCCGACGAGGTAGCGCAGCACGTCCCGGATCGCGATGGGCTGGATGCGGTTGGCGACCCACCGCGGCACGGTCATGGCGGGCAGTCGCTCGGTGAGGTAGCGCATCATCTCGAACGACGCGGAGCCGGAGCCGAGGATGACGGCGGCCCGCAGCACCGTCGTCGGCACACCCGACGCGAGGAGGATGTCCCCGACCTCGGTGCGTGACGCGAGGTGCGGCGAGAGCTCCTCGCCCTCGGGGTGCAGACCACCGAGGTACACGACACGACCGACGCCGGCCTCGCGCGCGGCCTGGCCGAACACCCGGGCCGTGCGCCGGTCCCGCTCCTCGAACGTGGGACCCGTGCCCAGGGAGTGGATGAGGTAGTACGCGACGTCCGCGCCGGCGAGCGCGGCGCGGATCTGCTCGGGCTCGGCCGCGTCCGCGGCGGCGACCTCGACGTCGTCGTACCACGGGCGCCCCCGCAGCCGCTCGGGGTGGCGCGCGACGGCCCGCACGCGGTACCCGGCGGCGAGCAGCTCGGGCACGAGCCGCCCACCCACGTACCCGGTGACGCCGGTGACGGCCGCGAGCGGGGCGTCGGGGCGCGGGCGCCCGTCGGGACCGGTGCCGGGCACGAGACCGGGAAGCGTGCGGGCCACCGGCTGGGGCGCGAGGTCCGGCTCGGGCGCGGTGACCGGGTCGGTGCGTTCGTCGCTCATCCGGGCAGTCTGCGGCCGGGCAGCGGGCGCCGCACCCGGTGCGGCCGTCAGGACGTGAGCAGCTCGAGCGTGCGACGCTCGGCGACCTGCTGCGAGCGCGTCGGGGCGATCGTCTCGCCCCGCTCCCACAGCTCGATGACGCGCGGGTCGACGTACGACGCGCGCGCGACCGTCGGTGTGTTACCGAGCTCCTCGGCGACGTCCTTGACCACCGCCGCGAGGACCCGGCGCCGCCCTCGCTCGCTGCGCGGAGGGGGTCCGGCCTCGGCCAGGCCGCGCGCCGCCAGCACCGTCGCGTGCCACGTGCGGAAGTCCTTGGGCGTGGCCTCGCCGAGGCGGTCACGCACGTACCGGCCGACGTCCGCGCTCGTGACGTCGTGCCAGCCGGCGTCGTCGCGCCACGCGAGCAGCTCGGGGTTGTCGTCGCGGCGCCGCACGAGCGTGCGGACGAGCTCGGCCACGACCTCGTCGTCGACGACCGTGTCGCGCACCTGGCCCGACTTGGCGGGGAAGCGCAGGTGCACCGCACCGGGCCGGCCGTCCTCGTCGGGCAGCACGTGGACGTGCTCGCGACGCAGCGTCGCGAGCCCGAACGACCCGTGCCGGCGTGTGTAGCCCTCGGTGCCGACCCGCAGGTACGCGCGGTCGAGCAGCCGGAACGCCAGCGCCAGCGCCTTGTCCCGCGGCATGCCCTCGAGCGCGAGGTCCGCGCGCACGCGCCGACGCGCCGCCGGCAGGCGCCGTGCGACCTCGAGCACGTGCTCGTGCTTGAGCCGTGCCCGCCGTGCCTGCCACTGCAGGTGGTACAGGTACTGCCGCCGCCGCGCGTCGTCGAGGCCCGCTGCCTGGATGTGGCCGTTGGGCCAGGGGCAGATCCACACCTCGCGCCACGCGGGCGGGATAGCCAGGCCGGTGATGCGCTCGAGGTGCTCGGCGTCGGCGATGCGCTGCCGCTCGTGGTCGAGGTACACGAAGCCGCGACCGGCCCGGCGCCGCGTCCAGCCGGGCTGGTCGATGCGCACACGTCGGAGCCGGACCATGCCCGAGAGTGTGACCCGGCAGGGCGCGTCGCGCCCGTCGAGCGCACGTCGACCGCGGGCGTCCGTCAGGCGGGGACGCGCACCATGCCCTCCTGCGCGATGGTCGCGACGAGCGACCCCGAGCGGTCGAAGACGCGCGCCGCACCCAGGCCGCGGCCGCCCTGCGCGCTCGGCGTCGACTGCGTGAACAGCAGCCAGTCGTCGACGCGCACGTCCCGGTGCCACCACATCGCGTGGTCGAGACTGGCCATCGACAGCCCCGGCGTCGCCCACGGCAGCCCGGCCCGGCGCAGCACCGGCTCGAGCATGATCTGGTCGCACGCGTAGGCGAGCAGCGCACGGTGCAGCAGCTGGTCGTCGGGCACGGGACCGCGGGCGCGGGCCCAGACGCACTGGCGTCCGAGGGGCGAGTCCGTCGCCGGGCGCAGGTAGATCGGGCCGTCGACGTGCCGCAGGTCGAACGCCGACTCCTGCGCCCAGAACCGCGCCATTGGGTGGTCGACCCCGCCGAGCACCTCGAGCGCCGAGTCGATCTCCTCGGGCTGCGGCACGTCGGGCATCCGCTCGGCGTACTCGATGCCCGGCTGCTGCTCCTGGAACGACGCGATCATCGACAGGATCGGCGCACCGGTCTGCAGCGCGTGCGTGCGCCGCGCGGAGAACGACCGGCCGTCGCGCAGCCGCTCGACCGCGAACCCGATGGGGGCGGCGTCGTCGCCGGGCCGCAGGAAGTAGCCGTGCATCGAGTGCGGGAGCCGCCCGTCCGGCACGGTACGCCCCGCCGCGAGGAGCGACTGCGCGAGCACCTGCCCGCCGAACACACGGCCCTGCGGCTGCGGCAGGCTCACGCCCTCGAAGGTGTCGGGCTCCTGCGGGTCCGCCGTGAGGTCCAGGGCGCGCAGCACGGCCACGACGGGGTCGCGGCTCGCGTCGGTCGACGTCATGTCAGTCCTCGAACGTGTTGATCATGGAGTGCGCGGCGCGCTCCAGGTAGTCCCAGAGCTCCGCACGGTGCAGCGGGGCGAGGTCGAGCGAGTCCACGGCCGTGCGCATGTGCAGCAGCCAGCGGTCACGTGCGTCGGGGTTCACCTTGTAGGGCGCGTGCCGCATCCGCAGGCGCGGGTGGCCGCGGGTGTCGGAGTACGTGGTCGGGCCACCCCAGTACTGCTCGAGGAAGAGCGTGAGCCGCTCGGCGGCGGGCCCGAGGTCCTCCTCGGGGTACATCGGCTTGAGCACCGGGTCCGCCGCGACCCCCCGGTAGAACTCGTCGACGAGCCGCACGAACGTCTCGTGCCCGCCGACGGCGGCGTAGAACGAGTCGCTTCTCACGCCGCCATCCTCACACGTGCGGCCGCGAGCCCCGGCGGTCCGGCCGTGTGCGACGCACCACGCCGGTGCCGCGGTCGACCTCGCGGGGGTGACCGGCCTGCTCCCGCGCCAGGGGGAACGGGGGAGAGGTCGGAGGCGACGGGTCAGAGGCCGAGGTCGTCGAGGACCGGGAGGCCGGCGCGGACCGCCGCACGGGCGTCGGCCGCGCTCGCGGCGTCGGCGGCGCGGCGCGCCAGGACGCGGCACGTCGTGAGGTCCGTCGCGGCGAGCACGGCCGCGACGTCGGGCAGCGCGCGGGGCGTCATCGACAGCGACGTGACGCCCAGGCCGACCAGGACGACGGCGAGCGCCGGGTCGGCGGCAGCCTCGCCGCAGACGCCGACGGGCCGGCCCTGCGCCGCGCCGCCCAGCGCGGTGGCCTCGACGAGCCGCAGCACCGCGGGCTGCCAGGCGTCGGAGAGCGCCGCGACGGCCCCGAGCAGGCGGTCCGCGGCCATCGTGTACTGCGTGAGGTCGTTCGTCCCGATGCTCGCGAAGTGCGCGTGCGCGAGCAGCGGGCCGGCGAGCAGCGCCGCGCTGGGCACCTCGACCATGATCCCGGCGGTGGTCAGGCCGTGGCGCGCGCACGCCGCGACGAACTGCTCGGTCTCGTCGACGGTCGCGACCATCGGGGCCATGACCCAGGTGGTCGTGCCCGGGTGCGCGGCGGCGGCCCGGGCGATGGCCGTCAGCTGGTCCTCGAGGACGCCGGGGCGCTCCTGCGCGACGCGCAGACCCCGGACACCCAGCGCGGGGTTGGCCTCGGCGGCCGCGTGCAGGAACGGCAGGGGCTTGTCGGCGCCCGCGTCGAGCGTGCGCACGACGACCTTGCGGCCCGTGAACGCGGCCAGCACGCGCCCGTACGCGGCGGTCTGCTCGTCGACGTCCGGTGCCTGCGCGCGGTCGAGGAACGCGAACTCGGTGCGGAACAGCCCGACGCCCTGGGCGCCCGAGTCCGCGGCGGCCTGCGCCTCGGCGGGGTCGCCGACGTTCGCGAGCAGCTCCACGCGGTGACCGTCCGCCGTGCGGCCGTCGCCGTCGAACGTCCGCACGGCCGCCGCGAGCGCCCGCACCCGAGCGACCGACTCCGGCGACGGGTCGGTCCGCGCGGTGCCCGCGGCGCCGTCGACCAGCAGCAGCGTGCCCTCCGGCACGTCCAGGACGCCCGCCGCCGCGACCACGGCGGGGATGCCGCGCGAGCGCGCGAGGATCGCCGTGTGGGAGGTGGGGCCACCCGCGGCGGTGACGATCGCGGCCACGCGCTGCGGGTCCAGGGTCGCCGTCAGGGCGGGTGCGAGGTCGAGCGCGACGAGCACGTACGGGTACGGCCGCACGGGGACGCCGGGGGCCGGCTGGCCGGTGAGGTGCGCCACGAGGCGGTCGCGCACGTCGACCACGTCACGCACCCGCTCGGCCATGTACCCGCCGAGGGCCTCGAGCTGCGAGGACACCGCATCCGCGGCCTCCCACACGGCCCGCTCGGGGACCAGGTGCTCCTCGCGCACGCGCTGCTGGGCGTCCGCGACGAGCGAGGGGTCGGACGCCATCGCGGCGGTCGCGTACAGCAGCGCCGCGCTGTCGCCCTCCGCGGCCTGCGCCGCGGCGTCGAGCTCGTCGCGGACGGCGGCGGCGGACCGCGCGATGCGCTCCGCCGCGGCCTGCGTGTCCGAGCCCGGGGCCAGACGCCGCCCGGCGGGGGGCTCGGCGACCGCGTCGGGCAGGTGGACCGCTGGGCCCACCGCTCGCCCCGGGCTCACACCGATCCCGACGACGCTCGTGCTGCCCACCCGACCTCCCCGGTCCGCCGCGGACGGCCCGGAGCCGTGCGCCCCGGTGCCCTCACCCGCTCCCGCAGTCTGTCGCGCCCGCGCACCGCGGGCCAGCGTCGACACGCCTGGGCGGTGCGGTGTGCACGGCCCACGGACGGCCGGGCGGTGCGTGGCGTCCGGGAGGTAGCCTGAGGCGTCACGACGACACCCGGGGAGAGCGATTGAGCAAGGCAGAGCAGATCCTGGCCGCACTGGGTGGGGAGACGAACGTCGTCGACCTCGAGCCGTGCATCACGCGCCTGCGTGTCGAGGTCGGTGACGCGCAGCTCGTCGACGAGGCCGCGCTGAAGGCGAGCGGCGCGTTCGGCGTCGTGCGCTCGGGCCGCATCGTGCAGGTCATCGTGGGGCCCGAGGCGGACAACCTCGCGGCCGAGCTCGACACGCTGCGCTGAGACGCGCGTGTCCGCGACGCGGCTCCTGAGCCCGGTCCCCGGCACCGTGCTGCCGCTGACGGACGTGCCCGACCCGGTCTTCGCGCAGGCGATGGTCGGGCCCGGTGTCGCGATCGAGCCCGACCGCACCGGCCGGCAGGACGTGGTCGCGCCGTGCGCCGGGACCATCGGTGCGCTGCACCCGCACGCGTTCGCGGTCGAGACCATCGACGGCCGCGCCGTGCTCGTGCACGTCGGCATCGACACCGTGACGCTCGCGGGCCTGGGGTTCGACGTGCACGTCGAGCGCGGCCAGCGCGTGCACGCTGGGGAGCGCGTGCTCACATGGTCCCCGGTCGACGTCGCCGCCGCCGGGCTGCCGACCGTGTGCCCCGTCGTCGCGCTCCAGGGCGCCCCGGGCAGCCTCGAGCAGATCGCCGCCGAGGGGGACCACGTCACCGCCGGGCAGGTCCTGCTGGAGTGGACCGCGGGCTGACGCGTCAGCCGGTCGTCGGACCGGCCGGCGGGCGCCGTGGCTCGACGGCGTCGTGGACGGGAGTGTCGTGCGGGTCGCGCGGCGGGACGTCGCCGTCCGCGGCCTCGGGCGTCGCGGCCTCCGGCGTCGCGGCCCCGGGCGCCACGGCACGCTCGCGGTGCGCAGCGAGCGCGTCCCGCTGCCCCGCGAGCGGCACGTCGGCCTCCTCCAGCACGCGCCGCACGGCGACCCGCAGGTGCCGCGCCACCTCCCACTGCATCGCCGGCGCCGTGCGGACGGACAGCCGCAGTCCGACCGCGTCGGCGGCGAGCTTCTCCGCACCGGTCACCGTCGGCTCGCCCTGCAGGTACGCGCCGACGACGGGGTCGGCGGCGACCGATCGCGCTGCCTCCGTGAGCAGCGCCCGCGCCTCGTCGAGGTCGACGAAGTAGTCGACGTCGACCTCGACCACGGCCGTGCTGAAGCCCTGCGTGCTGTTGCCGACGCGGAGCATCGACCCGTTCGGCACGTACCAGAGCGTCCCGTCCTTGTCGCGAAGTCGCGTGACGCGCAGCCCGACGGCCTCGACCGTGCCCGTCGCGACGCCCACGTCCACGACGTCACCGACGCCGTACTGGTCCTCGAGGAGCATGAACAGCCCGGACAGGAAGTCCTTGACCAGGCTCTGCGCGCCGAAGCCGACCGCGACGCCGACGATGCCCGCGGACGCGATGAACGGCGCGAGGTTCACGCCGAGCGCGTCGAGCACGAGCACGGCCGCGAGCGAGCCCACGACGATCGACGCGGTCGACCGCAGCACCGACCCGATGGTCCGGGCGCGCTGCGCCCGCCGCGCGCTGGCCAGCGGGTTGGCCCGCAGCAGCACCGAGCCGACCTCGGTCCGGCCCAGCACGCCGCCCGTCGGCTCACCCTCGGCGACGCGGCGCGCCACCCCGGAGATCACGTGCCGCAGCACGAGCAGCGCGATCGTGCTGATGACGATGATGAGCACGATCCGCAGCGGGACGCCGAGGAACCATGCGCCCCATTCCCCGAGCCACTCGCCGTACTCCTGGTCGTCGGCCTTGGTCCCGTCCTGCGTCGCCGCCACGAGCACGGCCGGCATCACCGCGCTCACGGCGTCACCGCCGCGAGCAGGCCGGTGCGGTCGGCGACGAACTGCAGCTGCTCGACCGACAACCCCACGGTCCGTGACAGCGCACGCGCACCGTGCCCCACACCGAGCTCGCGGCGCAGCAGCACCGGCCGCTCGGCGGGGTCGGACGAGCTCGCCTCCTGCAGCGCGGCGGCGAGCTTTCGCGCGTGCAGCGGGTCGACGCGCGAGTCGCCCTCGAAGACCGTGAACAGCACGGCCGGGTACGCGGTCCCGGCGACGACGCGGTGGTAGGGCGAGTAGCCCAGCAGCCAACCCAGCTGTTCCGGGTCGTCCGCGTCCCCGTACTCCTCGGTCCACGTCACGCCCAGGCCGAAGCGCTGGTAGCGCACCATGTCGAGCAGCGGCGCCGAGCACACGGCCGCGGCCCACAGGTCCGGGCGCTGCGTCACGGCGGCACCCACGAGCAGCCCGCCGTTCGACCCGCCCCAGCACGCCAGCCGGTCGGGGGTCGTCCAACCGGCCGCCACGAGGTGCTCGGCGACCGCGAAGAAGTCGTCGAAGACGTTCTGCTTGGCCCCACGCATGCCCGCGCGATGCCACTCCTCGCCCTCCTCGCCGCCGCCGCGCAGGTTCGCCACGACGTACACGCCCCCCGCCTCGACCCACGCGAGGGTCGTCGCGGAGAACGCCGGGTCGAGGCTGACCTGGAAGCCGCCGTAGCCGTACAGGACGGTCGGGGCGGGCGCGAGGGGACGGCCGTCGGCGTCCACGAGGTCGGAGCGCGCGAGCACGAAGGCGCGCACGGTGGTCCCGTCGGGGCTGGTCACCTCGACCTGCTGCGTGCGCACCGCCGGCAGGTCCGGGAGCGCGCCGGGAGGCGACGCCCAGAGCGTCACCTCACCCGTCCTCGCGTCGTAGCGGTGCACGTGCGGCACGGTCACGTGGTCCGTGTAGGAGAACCACACGTCCGGGCCGCCCTCGGGCCGCGTCACCAGCCCGGAGACCGAGCCCAGGCCGGGCAGCGGGACCTCGCCCGTGCGGGCGCCCGTGCGGGGGTGGTGCACCGTGACCTCGCTGACGGAGTGGCGGCGCCACCCGGCGAGCAGTGCCGTCGGGGAGGTCGCGTCGCCGGCGTCGACGAACGCGACGTCCTCGAGCACCGCCTCGTCGTCCTGCGGCAGCAGCGTGCGCCAGTGCGCGACGCCGGGCGTCGTCGGGTCGGTCACCGCGAGCCGTCCCCGCGGCGCGTCGAGGTCGGTGTGGACGTACAGTCGCCCGTCGCGGCCGACCCACACGCCCACCTCGGCGTCGAGCCCCACCGCGACCTCGACGAACGCCGGCGCCTCGAGCCCGCCGGGCGCCGTGAGGTCCGCGATCCACACGTCCGTGCGCGGCGCCGTCCCGGCGGCGGCCGAGACGACGAGCCAGCGCCCGTCGCGGCTGACCTGCACGCCGTAGTAGGTCGTCATCGGCTGCCCGGCGCCGAAGACCTCGACGTCCTGGTCGGCCGGTGTGCCGACGCGGTGCAGCCACACACGGCGGTGGTACTGGCGCTCGTCGGCGGGCAGCAGGTCCGGTGCGAGGCGGCGCACGTAGTAGAACGCGTCGCCGCCCGGCAGCCACGCCACGGGGGAGTAGCGCGCACGGTCCACCGGCCCGTCGACGAGCTCGCCCGTCGCGACGTCGAGGACGTGCAGGACGCTCTCCTCCGTGCCGCCGTGCGAGACCTGGTAGGCGAGCCGGGTGCCCTCCTTCGACGGCTGCCACGCGTCGAGCGTCGTCGTACCCGCCGGGTCGAGCACGAGCGGGTCGATCAGTACGCGCTCGGTCGTGCCGTGCTCCCCGGGCTCCGCCACGACGACCACCGCGTGCTCCTGCCCGCCCGCGCGGCGCGAGAAGAACCGCCGGTCGCCGCGCCAGGCCGGGGCCCCGACGAACCCGGCCCCCAGCAGCGTGCGCAGGCGGGCCTGCAGCGCGTCCCCGGCGAACGGGGTGCCCTGCGCGCGCTGCGCGAGGCCGGCGCGGTACGCCGTGTACAGGTCGTCCTGCGCGCGCGACCAACGCTGCGTGCGGTCGTCGTCGGCGTCCTCCAACGTGCGGTACGCGTCGGTGACGCGGTGACCGTGGAGGTCCTCGACGAGATCGGCGCGCGGGGCGACCGGGTAGGCGAGGGCGGTGCTGGTACGGGTCGCGTCGTGCGGCTCGGTCGTCACGGTGCCCCAGGCTACGTCGCGGGCCCCACGCACGTCTGCGGGCTCAGGGGGAGACGGGGACCGGCAGACCGGTCGCGAGGACCGTCGTCCGGTCGGAGAGCCCGCCGTCCTCGGTGACCCGCACGTCGTGCCGCACCAGCGTGTCACCGTCGGCGACCCACGCCACGACGTCGAACCCGTCGCCGCGGCTCGCAGCGCGCGTCGGTGCCACGTCCGCGCCGAGGTCCGCGACCACGGCGTCCCACGCCGCCTGCTGCTCCGCGTCGAGCGTCGGCAGCAGCTCGACCTCGTCGAGCGAGCCCACCCGCTGCGACCACACCTGGAACGAGCGCGTCGCGTCCAGGTACGTGTCCACGACGTCCACCGCGGTCTGCTCGTCGGGGACGCGGACGTCCGCGTCCGCGAGCAGCCCGACGAACGCGTCCGCGTCGCGCGTCAGCACCACGGCGTCGCCCTCGTCGCTCAGCGCGACGTAGAAGCGCACGGGGTGCGAGCCGGTGTCCGCGAGGACGTCGAGGATCTGCCGGCCGGGCAGCCAGGGTGTCGGGACCGGCGTCAGCGTCACCGAGTCGTCGGTGAGGAGCCTCGCGAGGTCCGGCCGGTCCGTGGCCAGGGCGTCGGCAAGCCGGGTGCGCACGTCGCTCTCCTCCCCGGCGACGCGGGTGCCGGTGCTCGAGGGTGTCGGGGCCGGGGCCGCGTCGCAGGCTCCCAGGAGTGCCGCCAGCACGACGACGACCGTGGCGACGCGTGCGGTCCGTGTGGTCTGCCCCTGGCTCATCCCTGCCCCTTGTCCCACTGCTCGCCGTAGTACTCGACGTACGGCTGCTTGGTCGTCGACGTGCGGAACCAGCCGCTCGTGAACATCTCGCGCACGGCGGCGGAACCTGCGGCCTGCGCCGCCTGCTCATCCTGCCCCGCCGCCACCGCGGCGTCGTACGCCTTCCAGTAGTTGATGTCCGCCTGCTCGGTCGACGTGGGGGTCCCGGCGTCCTGCAGCGCCCGGGAGAGCGTGATCTCGTCGACGACCGCCCGCGTCTCCTCGTCGATCATGCGCTGCACGTACTCGTCGCGGGTCGTCGCCGTGCGGTCCGGGCTGGTGCCCTCCGCGTCCTCACGCGCGTGACGTGCCTCGTGGATGACCGACCGGGGCTGCTGCGTGGAGGTGAGACCGGTGTCGATGGAGATCTCCTGGTAGCTCTCGGTCCAGTAGGTGCCGTTGAAGCTGTCGAGGATCTTGATGCCCTGGTCCGCGAGCCACTGCAGCGCCTCGCGGCCCTGCTGCGTCGTCAGCAGGTCCAGGACGACCTGGTCGTCGGGCGCCAGGCCGTCGGGGATGGTGACGCCGTCGACGACCGGCAGCCCGTTGGCCGGGTCCGTCGGCTGCGGGGTCGCGGTCGGCGTCGGAGGTGGCGTCTGCTCGGGTTCCTCGTCGTCCTCGTTGCAGGCCCACGGCAGGAAGCACCAGAACCCGTCGTCGCCGTCGTCGTCGTCGGTCTGCTGCTCCTCCTCCCGCTCCTCGCCGCCGTCCTGCTCGTCGTCGTTGCAGGCCCACGGCAGGAAGCACCAGAACCCGTCGTCGTCGCCGTCCGGCGCGGGATCGCCCTGGCAGTCGCCCTGGCCCAGCGTCGCGACCTGGCACACGGCGCGCGCGGCCAGGGCCCGTGCGCCGGGGTCGACGGCGAGCACCAGGGCAGCGACGAGCAGGACGGCGAGGACGACGACG
Organism: Cellulomonas flavigena DSM 20109; assembly: GCF_000092865.1. Taxonomy (GTDB): domain Bacteria; phylum Actinomycetota; class Actinomycetes; order Actinomycetales; family Cellulomonadaceae; genus Cellulomonas; species Cellulomonas flavigena. The sequence goes on from NC_014151.1 coordinate 1,516,752, forward strand.
CCGAGGTACTCGAGCGTGCCCTGACCGGCGTCACGTGCGCCGGCCGGGCTGCGCACGGGACGGGCGCCGGGACGTCGGGGGGAGCTCACGGCCGCATCCTGCCGTCCCGCGGCGGCCCGGCGGTGGGCCGCAGGGCCCGTCCGGGTGACACGAGCGGTCCCGTCAGCGGGAGATCGCGACCGGGAGGTCCGTGACGACGTCCTCGACCTCGTCCGTCAGCGTGCCGTCGGCGCCCAGGTGGACCGTGTGCCGCGCGACCGTCCCGCCGTCCTGCACCCACGCGACGACGTCGAACCCGTCGCCCGCGGGCGCGGCGCTGGTCGGGGCCAGCTGCCCCGCGAGCGTCGTGCGCGCCGCGTCCGCGGCCGCCTGCGCGTCGGCGTCGAGCCGGGGCCGCAGGCGCACCTCGTCGAACGACGCGATCCGCTGCGACCACTGCCGGAACGAGCGCGTCGCGTCCAGGTAGGTGTCGACGACGGCGACCGCGGTCGCCTCGTCCTCGATGCGGACGTCCGCGCGTGCGAGCACGTCGGCGAAGGCCTCGGGCGCGCCCGCGAGGACGACGGCCTCGTCGTCGTCCGAGAGCGCGACGTACGCGCGCGACCCGTGGGAGCCGCCACGTGCGAGCACGTCGAGGACCTGCCACCCGGTGAGCCACGGGGTGTCCAGCGGCGTCACCGTCGTCCCGTCGGCGGTCACGAGGTCCGCGAGCCCGGGGTCCTGCGGGCGCACCGCGTCGGCCAGCCTGGTGCTCACGTCGCCCTCCTCGGGGCCGTCGGTCGGACTGCTGCTCCCCACGCTGCTCGGCGCGCTGCCGGGCGTGGTGGTCGGGCTCGTCGGGTCGACGTCGCCCGTGCCGCACCCGGTGAGGGTCAGGAGGGCGCCGAGCGCGAGCGTCGTGCCGACGACCGCTCCCGGCAGGTGGTGGGTGCGTCGCACGTCTGCTCCTCGTCCCGTGGTCGGTCGCGTCACGCTAGCCGCCGTCAGTGCCTGCTGTCCCATGCGTCCCCGTAGTAGTCGTCGTAGGCGTCACCGGTGTTCGACGTCACGAAGGTGCCGTCGAGGAACAGGTTGCGGACGGCGGCGAAGCCCGCGTCGCGGGCCTGCTGCGCGCTGCGGCCCGCCCGGAGCGCCGCGTCGTGCGCGTCCCAGTACGTGTCGTCCGAGACGTTCGTCGGCATCGACACACCGGCGTCCTCGAGCTCGCGGGCCGCCAGGATCTCCTCCACGACACCGCGCGTCTCCTCGTCGAGCATCCCGTCCACGTAGTCGTCGCGGGAGTCGGTGTGGACGTCCGGGCTGGTCCCCGCCGCGTCGCTCTGCGCGTGGTTCACCTCGTGCACCAGGGTGCGCACGGCGTCGAGCGGCGAGATCGAGGTGTCGAGGAAGATGTGCTCGCCGTCCCAGTACGAGCCGCGGCTGCTGTCGCGGACCTCGATCCCGTTGTCGGCGAGCCACTGCAGCATCTCGCGGCCCCGCTCGGTCTGCAGGAGCGTGCGGACGGTCTCGCCGTCCGGGTCCAGGCCCTCGGGGATCGTGACGCCGTCGACGACGGGCAGGCCGGTGGCCGGGTCGGTCGGGTGGCCCGTCGGGGTCGCGGTGGGCGTCGACGTCGGGTCGTCGGTGGGCTCCTCGTCGGGGCACCACCAGCCGAGCGTGCGGCACCACCAGCCGCCGTCGTCCTCCTCCTCGTCCTCCTGCTGCTCGTCCTCGTCGTCGTCGCAGAACCAGCCGACGTTCTGGCACCACCAGCCGGGGTCGTCCTCGCCCGGTGCGTCCGTGCCGGGGTCCTCGCCCTGCGCGGACCCGCAGTCGCCCTGACCGAGGGTCGTGACCTCGCAGACCATCCGCGCCGCCATGGTGCGGGCGGCCGGGCTCACACCGAGCACGAGCATGGCGACGAGCAGGACGGCGACGGCGACGACGCCGACGTACTCGAGGGTCCCCTGACCGCGCTCGCGGTCGGTGATGGTGCTCCACCGGCTCATACCCGGGAGCGTCGTGCATCCCGGACCCCGGCGGACAGAGCCCCCGGTACCGACGTGCCGACGCGGGCTGGGTCCTCGGGCCCGCGTCCAGCGGTCCGGCGCCCCCTCTGGCAGGATCGACACGTGCCCGAGACGACCAGACACGAGGACCTGTGGCGCCTCGCCGCCGCGTACGACGTCGTGCCGCGGTACCAGGGGCACGACGGGGACGAGCACGAGGCGTCGGACGAGACGGTCGTGCGCGTGCTGGCCGCGCTGGGCGTCGACGCGTCGTCACCCGAGCGGGTCGAGCTGGCGCTCGCGCACGTCGAGAACATGCCGTGGCGGCGCGTGCTGCCGCCCGTCGTGGTGCTCCGCGAGGGGGCCGCGGTGCAGGTCCCGGTGCACGTGACGCACGGTGACCCGGTGGACGTGTGGCTCGAGCTCGACGCCGAGGCGGGCGGCGGGCGGCGCGAGGTCACGCAGGTCGACGTCGTCGTGGAACCGCGCACCGTCGACGGCCGGCTCGTGGGCCGCGCGACGTTCGAGCTCCCTACCGACCTGCCGCTCGGTTGGCACGAGATCCGCGCGGACGGCCCCAGTGCGCACGCGCACAGCCCCGTCGTCGTCACGCCGCACCGCCTCGAGCTCCCGGAGCGACTGCGCGAGGGCGGCGTCTGGGGGCTCATGCCGCAGCTGTACTCGGTGCGCTCGCGCCGGTCGTGGGGCGTCGGTGACCTCGCCGACCTCGCCGAGCTCGGCTGGCTCGCCGCCCACCGGTGGAAGGCCGACTTCCTCCTCGTCAACCCGCTGCACGCGGCCGAGCCGGTCGAGCCGCTCACGCCCAGCCCGTACCTGCCCACCACGCGGCGCTTCGTCAACCCGCTGTACGTCCGGGTCGAGGACGTGCCCGAGACGGCCTACCTGTCGGCCGCAGACCGCGCCCTCGTCGAGTGGGCCGCGGAACCCGTCCTGGGTCTCGCGGCGGAACCCGGGCCGATCGACCGCGACGTCGCCTGGGCCGCCAAGCGCGCCGCTCTCGAGGTCGTGCACGCGCACCCGCTCGCGCCGGCGCGGCAGGCGGCCTTCGACGCGTACGTCGAGGAGGAGGGCGAGGGGCTGCGCGAGTTCGCGCTGTGGTGCGCGCTCGTCGAGCGGCACGGCCCGCCCGCGGGATGGTCCGACGAGCTGCACGACCCGCTGTCCGACGCGGTCGCCGCGGCCGCCGTCGAGCTGGCCGACCGGGTCGCGTTCTGGTCGTGGCTGCAGTGGGTGGCCGACGAGCAGCTCGAGCACGCGCAGCGCGTGGCACGGGACAGCGGCATGGCGCTGGGGATCATGCACGACCTCGCCGTGGGCGTGCACCCCGAGGGCGCCGACGCGTGGGCGCTGCGGGACGTGCTCGCGACGGGCGCCTCGGTCGGCGCCCCGCCGGACATGTACAACCAGCAGGGCCAGGACTGGTCGCAGCCGCCGTGGCACCCGGACGCGCTCGCGCGCGCGGCGTACCGGCCGTACCGCGACATGCTGCGCACCGTGCTGCGGCACGCCGGTGCGATCCGCATCGACCACGTCATCGGGCTGTTCCGGCTGTGGTGGGTGCCGGTCGGCAACGGCGCCAAGGACGGCGCGTACGTGCGCTACGACCACGAGGCGCTCGTCGGCATCCTCGCGCTGGAGGCGCACCGCGCCGGCGCCGTCGTCATCGGCGAGGACCTCGGCACCGTCGAGCCGTGGGTCCGCGACTACCTGGACGACCGAGGGATCCTCGGCACGTCCGTGCTGTGGTTCGAGCAGGAGCACGACGGCCGCCCCCGGCCTCCCGAGTCCTACCGGCACCGCGCGCTCGCGACCGTCACGACGCACGACCTGCCGCCCACCGCGGGCTACCTGGCCGGTGAGCACGTCGCGCTGCGCGACAGGCTGGGCCTGCTCACCGAGCCGGTCGCCACGGTCCGCGCGCACGCAGCCGCCGAGCGTGAGCGCATGCTCGACGCGCTGCGCGAGCGCGGCCTGCTGGGCCACGACCCGTCGGAGCGCGAGATCGTCGAGGCGCTGCACCGCTGGGTCCGTGCCACGCCCGCCGTGCTGCTCGGCGTCTCGCTCGCCGACGCGGTGGGGGAGCGGCGCGCGCAGAACCAGCCGGGCACGGACCAGGAGTACCCGAACTGGAAGGTGCCGCTCGCCGACGGCACCGGGCGTCCGGTGCTGCTCGACGACCTGTTCACGCACGCGCGTGCGCAGTCGCTCGCCGACGCCATGGGGTCGTGACCCGCCCGAGCACGCCCTTGCGACGCGTCCGGGTCGTCGGGACGACGGGTTCGGGCAAGACGACCTTCGCGCGGCGGCTCGCCGGCGTGCTGGGGGTCCCGCACGTCGAGCTCGACGAGGTGTTCTGGGGGCCGGGCTGGGTCAAGCGCGATCCCGACGAGGCGCTCGCCGACGTGCGGGCACGTACCGCCGGTCCGGGGTGGGTCACGGACGGGAACTGGGACTCGCGGCTCGGCGGTGCGCTCGACACCACCGACACGGTCGTCTGGCTCGACTACCCGCGACGGGTCGTCATGGGCCGCGTCGTACGGCGCACGCTGTGGCGCGGGATCACGCGGCGGGAGCTCTGGCACGGCAACCGCGAGCGGCTGTCGTCGCTGCTGAGCAGCGACCCGCACCAGAACGTCGTGCTCTGGGCGTGGCGCACGCACGGCAGCCGCGCGACGCAGTACGCGGCGCTGGTGGACGCGCCGGACTGCCACGTGGTGCGCCTGCGCAGCCCCCGCGAGGCCGAGCGCTGGGTGCGCGCGGTCGCCGCCGCGCGCACCCGGCACTGACGCTCAGGCCCGGCGGCGGTCCGCCTCCTGCGCGGCGAGCGCACGGCGCACGCCGTCGCGGGACTCGTTGACGAGTCGGCGCAGCGCCGCGGGCGCGTCCGGGTGGGCCGCGAGCCACGCGTCCGTCGCGCCGAGGACGTCGACGCGCGGGTCGTCGGCCAGCGCCGTCGGGTACAGCCCGAGGACGACGTTCTGCGCCATCTCGTTCGTCTTCTCCGCCCACACGCGCTCGAGGTCGGCGAAGTACGGGTCGACCCACGGCACGAGCAGCGTCGTGTCGTGGACCCGGCCGAACCCGCTGATCGTCGCCGCCTGCAGCGCGTTCGGCAGCTCGTCGCCGCCGACGACCGCCGCCCACGCCCGCTCCTTGGCGTCGGACGTCGGGACCGCCGCCCGGGCCGCCGCCGCGGCACGCTGGCCGGTGGCGGTGGGGTCGGCCGCCTGCTGCGCCGCGACGTCCGCGTCGCCGGCACGACCACCGGCGACGAGCGCGGTCAGCAGCTCCCAGCGCAGGTCGGTGTCGACCGACAGGCCGTCGAGCGCGCGCCGCCCGTCGAGCAGCTCGGTGACCACGTCGAGCTGCTCGCTCGTGCGCGAACGGCTCGCGAACGCCTTGACGAGCTGGAGCTGCTGGTCGGAGCCGGCCGGCGCGGCCTGCGCGAGCTCGAGGAGCCGGTCGGCCGCGGCCGTGGCGGTCGCGTCGCGGTGCTCGCTCGCGACGTACAGGTCGAGCGTCGTGGCGAGCTGGCGCAGCAGCACGAGGATCACCGAGGAGTCGGTCTCGTGCGCGATGTTGCCCAGCACGAGGTCGACGAAGTCGCGGCCCGGTGTCTCACCGTCGCGCGTCGCGTCCCACGCCGCGTTCCACACGAGCGTGCGGGGCAGCGAGTCGGTGAACTTGTCGAGGTGCGCCACGGCCGTCGCCAGGGACTGCGGGTCGAGGCGGACCTTGGCGTAGGCCAGGTCGTCGTCGTTGACGAGCAGCAGCGCGGGTCGCCGCGTGCCGACGAGCTCGGGCACCTCGGAGCGCGGCCCGTCGACGTCCAGCTCGACGCGCACGGTGCGCTCCAGGCGCGCGGCGTCGCCCTCGCCGACCAGGTCGTAGCCGCCGACCGCGAGCCGGTGCGGCCGCTGCGTCGGGTGCTCGTCGGGCACCTCCTGCAGCACCGCGAACGACGTGATGACGCCGTCGGCGTCGACCTCGACCTCCGGGCGGAGCAGCGTGACGCCCGCCTTCTCGAGCCACAGCGCGGACCACGCCGACAGGTCGCGGCCGCTGGTCGTCTCGAGCTCCGAGAGCAGGTCGTGCAGCTGCGTGTTGCCCCACGCGTGCCGGTCGAAGTAGGCGCGGACGCCCGCGAGGAACTGCTCCTGGCCGACCCACGCGACGAGCTGCTTGAGCACCGAGGCACCCTTGGCGTACGTGATGCCGTCGAAGTTGACCTCGACGTCCTCGAGGTCGCGCATGTCCGCGACGATCGGGTGCGTCGAGGGGAGCTGGTCCTGCCGGTACGCCCACGACTTCTCGAGCGACGAGAACGTCGTCCACGCGCTCGTCCACCGCGTGGCCTCCGCCGTGGCGAGCGTCGACGCGTACTCCGCGAACGACTCGTTGAGCCACAGGTCGTCCCACCAGCGCATCGTCACGAGGTCGCCGAACCACATGTGCGCCAGCTCGTGCAGGATCGTGACCGCGCGGCGCTCGACGGTGGCCTCGGGGACCTTGGAGCGGAAGACGTACGACTCCAGGAACGTCACCGCGCCCGCGTTCTCCATGGCTCCGGCGTTGAACTCCGGCACGAAGAGCTGGTCGTACTTGGCGAACGGGTACGGGTGGCCGAACTTGTCCTCGTAGAAGGCGAAGCCGGCGCGCGTGACGTCGAGGATGTTGTCGGTGTCGAGGTGCTCGGCGAGCGACGCGCGGCAGTACACGCCCAGGGGGATCGTGCGCCCGTCGCTGCTCGTCAGCTCGCCGTGCTCGCCGTGGTACGGGCCCGCGACGACCGCGGTGATGTACGACGAGATGCGCGGCGTCGTCTCGAACCGCCACGTCGCGGTGCCCTCGTCGCGGCCACCGTTGAGGTTCTGACCGCCCTCGACGCGCTGCGGCTCGCCGACCTGCGGGTAGTTCGACACCACGGTCCAGTGGGCGGGAGCGGTGACCGTGAACGTGAACGTCGCCTTGAGGTCGGGCTGCTCGAACACCGCGAACACCCGCCGGGAGTCCGCGACCTCGAACTGGCTGTAGAGGTACACCTCGTCGTCGACCGGGTCGACGAACCGGTGCAGGCCCTCGCCCGTGTGCATGTACGCGCAGTCGGCGACGACCGTGAGCTCGTTCTCCTCGGCGAGGTCGTCGAGGTGGATCCGCGAGTCGCGCACGACGTCGGCGGGGTCCAGGCTGCGGCCGTTGAGCACGACCTCGTGCACCGCCGGCGCGATGAGGTCGACGAACGTGCTCGCCCCGGGCGTCGCGGAGAACCGGACCGTGGAGCGCGACGCGAACGTCTTCGGGCTCGTGGTGAGGTCGAGCTCGACGTCGTACGCGTGCGTGCGGACGAGGGCGGCCCGCTCGGCCGCCTCGGCACGGGTGAGGTTCTCTCCGGGCACGGATGCTCTCCGATCGGTCGGCGGCGGCGGTGGCCGCGGTGGTCTGCGGCGGTGCCTGCCCGGCGGCGGCGACCGGGGGTCAGGTCGGGGCGGGGAGGGGCACGGCCCGTCGCGCGTGGGCGACCGCACGATCATGCCACGGTGGCCCGTCCGTCGGCCCGGCGACCTGCGGGGATGTGCGTAGCCTCACCGGAAGGGGCACACTCGGGCACGACCCTGCGCGAGAGGAGCCCGGTGTGCCCGTCGTCGACTTCTGGTTCGACCCTGCCTGCCCGTGGGCGTGGATGACGTCACGGTGGATGGACGAGGCGGCGCGCGTGCGCGACGTCGACGTCCGGTGGCACGTCATGAGCCTGTCCGTGCTCAACGAGGGCCGTGACCTGCCCGAGCGCTACCGCGAGCTGATGGACGCGGCGTGGGGCCCGGTGCGGGTCCTGGTCGCGGCTGCGCGGGACCACGGCGACGGGGTGCTCAAGCCGCTGTACGACGCGATGGGGAGCCGCGTGCACCCCGGCGGTCGCACGGACCTCGACGCGATCGTCGCGGAGTCGCTCGCCGAGGTCGGCCTGCCGGCGGCGCTCGCGGACGTCGCGTCCACGCAGGAGGTGGACGACCTCCTGCGGGCCTCGCACGCGCAGGCCATCGAGCTCGTCGGCGACGAGGTCGGCACGCCGGTCGTCGCGATCGACGGTGTCGGCTTCTTCGGCCCTGTCATCACGCCCGCCCCGAAGGGCGAGGACGCCGGACGGCTCTTCGACGGGCTCGCCCTGGTCACGAGCGTGCCCGGTTTCTACGAGCTCAAGCGCACCCGCACCCAGGGGCCGGTGTTCGACGCGCCCGACGCGGCGTGAACCGCCTGGGAGTGCTGCGCGGCCTGAGCCGCGGTATGCAGGTCTTCGTCCTGGTCGACGTGCTGCTCGTCCTGGCGCTCGTCGTGCTCGTGGTGACGCTGCCGCGGGGCGGCGGTGTCGACGGCGCGCGGGCGGCCGAGAGCTCGCCCACGGCGAGCGCCGAGGCGACCTCCGACGCGGGGGACGGGCAGGAGGACGTCGCGGTCGACCCGGTCGCGTTCGCGTCGCCGACCGGGAACATCGCGTGCGAGATGAGCATCGAGGGCGTGCTGTGCACGATCGGCAGCTTCACGTACGCGCCGCCGCGGGTCACCGGGTGCGAGGGGCAGACGGGTCACGTGATCGGTCTGGACGCCGAGGGCTTCGCGTTCCGGTGCGAGGACGACGGCGTCCCGCAGGTGACCCCGACGTCCGAGCTGCCCTACGGCTCCACGGCGAGCGTCGGCGACTACACCTGCGCCTCCGGCACCGACGGGATCACCTGCACGGACGCGACGGGCGTCGGGTTCCGGCTCGCGCGCGCCCAGTGGAACGCGCTGCCCTGACGCTGCTCGTCCCGCACGCGGGCCCGCGGTGAGGCACGACACGACGAGCGCGGTGCGACCCTGACGGGACCGCACCGCGCTCGTCCGCATCACCAGATGCGGACGCGCTGCTCCGGGTCGAGCCACAGGGCGTCGTCCGGCTGCACGTCGAACGCCGTGTAGAACTCGTCGATGTTCCGCACGACGCCGTTGCAGCGGAACTCGTCGGGGGAGTGCGGGTCCGTCGCGAGCCGGCGGATCACCTCCTCGTCGCGGCCCTTGGTGCGCCACGAGTGCGCCCAGCCCATGAACAGGCGCTGCAGGCCCGTGTACCCGTCGAGCACGGGTGCCTCGTCCAGGGGGTGGCCCAGCGCGATCTCGTACGCACGCACCGCGATCGACAGGCCGCCGAGGTCGCCGATGTTCTCGCCGATCGTCAGCTCGCCGTTGACGCGGTGGCTGCCGCCCAGCTGCCGGGGCGAGTACTGGGCGTACTGGTCGACGAGCGACTTCGTGCGGCGCTCGAACTCCGCGCGGTCCTCGGCCGTCCACCAGTCGACGAGGCGGCCGTCGCCGTCGTACTTCGAGCCCTGGTCGTCGAACCCGTGCCCGATCTCGTGGCCGATGACCGCGCCGATGCCGCCGTAGTTGGCGGCGTCGTCCGCCTCGGCGTCGAAGAACGGCGGCTGCAGGATCGCCGCGGGGAAGACGATCTCGTTCATGCCGGGGTTGTAGTAGGCGTTGACGGTCTGCGGCGTCATGAACCACTCGTCGCGGTCGATCGGCCTCCCGATCTTGCCGAGCTCGCGGTCGAGGTCGAACGCGTTCGACCGCCGCACGTTGCCCACCAGGTCGTCGGCACGCACCTCGAGCGCCGAGTAGTCCCGCCACCTCGCGGGGTACCCGATCTTGGGCGTGAACCTCGCCAGCTTCTCCAGCGCGCGCTGCCGCGTCTCCTCGCCCATCCACTCGAGCTCGGTGATCGACCGGCGGTACGCCTCGACGAGGTTCGCGACGAGCTCGTCCATGCGCTCCTTGTGCGACGGCGGGAAGTGCCGTTCGACGTACACCTTGCCCACGGCCTCGCCGAGCGCCCCCTGGACCAGGGACACGCCCCGCTTCCAGCGGTCACGGAGCTCCGGCGCGCCGGACAGCGTGCGCCCGTAGAAGTCGAAGTTCGCCTCGACGAGCTCGTCCGTGAGGTACGGCGCGCGCGACGACACCACGTGGTAGGTGGCCCACGCCTGCCAGTCCGCGACCGGCACCTCGGTCCACAGCGCCGCCAGCCCCTCGGCGAACGACGGCTCGCGGACCACGAGGCGGTCGAGCGCGCCGGCCGGCGCGCCGAGCGCCTCGGCCCACGCGCGCCAGTCGAACCCCGGCGCCCGCGCGGCGAGCTCGGCGAGCGTGAGCGCGTTGTACGTCAGCTCGGCGTCGCGGTCCTTGACGACGTCCCAGTGGTGCGCCGCGATGCGCGACTCCAGCGCGACGACGCGCGCCGCGAGGTCGTCCGCGTCGCCCGCGGCGACGACGCCGGAGACGGGCGCGGCGAGCCGCAGCATGCGGGCGACGTGCGGCAGGTACTTCTCGCGCACGGCCGCGTGCTGCTCCTCGCGGTAGTACGCCTCGTCGGGCAGGCCCAGCCCGCCCTGCACGAGGTGCACGACGTACGAGTCGGGGTCCTTGGCGTCGTTGTCGACGTACAGGTCGACCGCGGACAGCGCGCCGGTGCGCTGCAGCCGGCCCACCGCGACCGTCAGCTCCGCCGGCGTCGTGGCGGCGTCGACCAGCGCGAGGTCCTCGCGCAGCGGCTCGACGCCCGCCGCCCGAACCGCGTCGGTGTCCATGAAGCTCGCGTACAGCGCCCCGATCTTGGCCTCGACGCCGTCGCCCTCGCCCGCCGCCTGCGCGGCGTCGGTGATGATGTCCAGGACCTGGCGCTCCGCCTCGTCGTACAGCGCCCGGAACGGGCCGTCCATCGACCGGTCCGGTGGGATCACGTACGAGGCGGCCCACCGGCCGTTGACGAAGAGGTCGAGGTCGTCCTGCGGCCGGACGGACGGGTCGAGGTCGTCGAGGGGCACTCCGCTGCGCGTCATGGCCGACAGCCTACGAAGAGACGGTGACATCGGCGGGGTCCACGCTGCGGCAGGATGTGCACATGCGCATCCACGTCGCCGCCGACCATGCCGGGTACGAGCTGAAGGTCGCGCTCGTCGAGCACCTGCGGGCCGCCGACCACGAGGTCGTCGACCACGGTGCCTTCGAGTACGACGCCGAGGACGACTACCCCGCGTTCTGCTTCTCCGCCGGGGAGGCCGTCGTCGCCGAGCCCGGCTCCCTGGGCGTCGTCATCGGCGGCTCGGGCAACGGCGAGCAGATCGCGGCCAACAAGGTGACCGGCGTGCGCGCGGCGCTCGCGTGGAACGTCGAGACCGCGCGCCTCGGCCGGCAGCACAACGACGCGAACGTCGTCGCGGTCGGCGCGCGGCAGCACTCCGTCGACGAGGCGATCGAGCTCGTCGACGCGTTCGTCGCCGAGCCGTTCAGCGGCAACGCGCGCCACCAGCGCCGCATCGACCAGCTGGCGGCGTACGAGGCCGCGCGCTCCTGACGCCGCAGCGGGTGCGCCCCGGGCGTCCGGGGCGCACCGCGCACGCGTCGGCCGCGTCAGAAGATCCAGGGGCACACGGGCGCGAGCGGTGAGACGAACGTCGCCGTGAGGCGGTCGAGCTCCGCCGGCGCGCCGGCCGCGAGCCCCGCGGTCGCGAGTGCCCGCGCCGAGCGACCGCCGAGGTACAGCGCGCCCAGCTCGCGGACGTCGAGCGCGACGTCCGCCGCCGCGTCGGTGCGGGACACCTCCGCGGTGCCCGTGGCGTCGACCGTCAGCCGCCAGCGGCCCGCGTTGGCGGGCAGCAGCGCGTCCGTGACGTCGAGGACGAGGTCCGCGGGGCGCGCGTACCGGCGCGCGGTGAGCGCGGCGGGCAGGTCGAGGACCCGCACCCACAGGTTGTCGCCCACGCGGCGGCGCGTGGGGCGCAGGTCGACGAGCAGCTGCAGCAGCGCGTCGTCGACCGGCAGCGCCGGCGTCTCGACGCTCGTCGTGAGGTCGAGGTCGAGCAGGAACGACCACAGCCGGTGGGTCGCCGCCGCGTCCACGGCCGACGCCTGACGCACCGCGGCCGTGTACTCCGCCCCGCCGTCGCCCCACGCCTCCTTGCGCCGGAACAGGGCCAGACCCCGCACGTCGTCGCCGTCGTGGACGGTGACGATCACGAGCGGTTCGCCGCCGTTCCGCCACGCCGGCGGGTCGGCGACCATCCGTGCCTGCAGCGGCGGCGTGGCCCGCGGCATCCAGCCGGGCCGGCCTGCGGCCGCGCGCGCGTCCAGCTCGGCGGCGAGGGCGACGTCCTCGGGCGTCGCCCGCCGCACACGGACCGTCAGGGCGTCGGAGCCGGCCACGGGCCGCAGCGCGGCGCGTCGCCGGAGGGTGAGCCTCACCTCGTCGGACGCCGACCCGTACCCGAAGCGGCCGTAGATGCCGGCCTCCGCGGCGAACAACGCCGAGACCGGCTCGCCGCGCCCGAGCGAGCGCTCGACGTGCGTCCCGATCATCGAGGTCAGCAACCCGCGGCGGCGGTGGTCGGGCCGCACGCCCACCCATGTCAGACCCGCGCACGGCACGGCACCGCCGGGCACCGGCATGCGGAACTCGTACGACCCGTGGACGGCGACGTACGCACCGTCGGGGCCCTCGACGGCCATGAGCCGGTCGGTCGGCACGGGGAACGGCGCGACGGCGTCGATCTCGGGGTCGGACGTGGTCGCGAACGCGAGCTCGTCGACGTGGCGGTAGTCCATGACGCGGTCGGACGGCACCGCGACGGTGCGGTAGCCGGCAGGCAGGGTGCTCATGCCCTCATCCTGCGCGCGTGACGTGCGTCGACGCACGTGAATAGCGAACGCGAGGACGGACGGCGCGGCCGTGCGCTGCGCAGCCCGTCCGGCGCCTACGCTGCCGAGGTGGTCACCTCACCCGTCGACGGGCGCCGTGGCTGGGTGTGGCGCGTCCTGTCCGGGTGGGCGGCCGGTCCCCAGCCGCGGACGTTCGCCGTGCTCGTCGTGCTGTCGGGCCTGTACGCGCTGGGCGCGATCCGTGCGTCGAGCTGGTTCGCGCTCTCGGGCTTCATCCTGCTGCTGCTCGTCGGCGCGTTCGTGCTGCGGTGGCGGTACCTGGTGGGGCTCGTCGTGCTGGTCGCGGTGCTCGCCGCGGTGAGCGCGTCCGCCCGCCCGTCCGCCGCCACGCCCGGGCCCCTCCTGGTGGTCGCGCTCGCGTGCGGTGCCGTCCTGGTGTTCGGGCGCGAGCGCGACCGTCTGGGCCTGCAGGGGGCGCCGGGGGCGCTCATGCTCGTCGACCTGCGTGACCGGCTCGCGGTCGGCGGTCGTCTGCCGGCGCTGCCCGTCGGGTGGCAGGTCGACGCGGTCGTGCGTTCCGCCCACCACGCGGGGTTCTCCGGCGACTTCCTCGTCGCGCGGCGGGCCGGCACCGACATCGAGATCGTGCTCGTCGACGTGTCCGGCAAGGGCCAGGCGGCCGGCGTGCGGGCGCTGCAGCTGCAGGGTGCGCTGAGCGGCCTGCTGGGAGCGTTGCCGTTCGAGGGGTTCCTGCCCGCGGCCAACACCTACCTGCTCGAGCAGGACTGGGACGAGGGGTTCGCGACGGCCGTGCACCTCGCCGTGGACCTCTCGACGGGTGCGTTCCGCGTGGGCGTCGCCGGGCACCCGCCGCCCGCGGTGCTGCACGCGGGCTCGGGCCGCATCGAGGTGCTCGACGCGGTGGGCGGCGTCGCGCTGGGCGTCGTCGGCGGCATGCAGCCGGCCGTGACGACCGGGGTGCTGGCGTCCGGCGACGCGGTCGTGCTCTACACCGACGGTCTGGTCGAGGCGCCGGGGCGCGACGTCGACCAGGGCATCGACCGGCTGCTCGGCGTGGTCGAGGCGGTCGTGGCGGCCCGGCCCGGCAGCGCGCACGAGGTGCTGGCCGGTGTGCGGGCGGGCGAGGACGACGACCGCGCGGTCGTCGTCCTGCGCAGGAGGTGAGCGTGGGCGGCGGGAACCCGGTACCCGACGAGGAGGCCGACGGCTGGCGGGCCGAGGTGCACGCGCTCGTCGTGCAGATCCCGCCCGGGCGGGTCATGACGTACGGGCTGATCGCCGAGGTGCTCGCGGACCGTGCGGCCGCCGCGGGGCGCCGACCACGCGGCGGACCGCGTCAGGTGGGGCGGGCGATGGCGCAGGGCGGCGACGTGCCGTGGTGGCGCGTCGTCCGGGCCGACGGCGGGCTGCCCGCGTGCCACGAGGGCCGCGCGCTGGCGCACCTGCGCGCCGAGGGCACACCGCTGACGCCCGACGGTGCGCGTGTCCGGGTGCGTCGGGCGGTCTGGTTCCCCGAGGACTGAGGCGCCGGGCGGCTCGCGCCCGGCCCGGCGCCCGGCCCGCTCAGCCCAGCGCGCGGCGTGACGAGATGACGCCGGTGTCGAACCCGGCCAGGTGCAGCCCGCCGTGGAAGCGCGCGTGCTCGATCTTCACGCAGCGGTCCATGACGACGTCCAGACCGGCCTCCTCGCCCCGCCGGGCGACGTCCTCGTGCCACGACCCGAGCTGCAGCCACAGGGTCCTGGCGCCGACCGCGATCGTCTCGTCGAGGACCGTGGGCAGGTCGTCGTGGCGGCGGAACACGTCCACGAGGTCCGGGACGACCGGCAGCGCGTCGAGCGACGGGTACACCGGACGGCCGAGGATCTCGTCGGCGCGCGGGTTGACGAAGTACACGTCGTACGGTGACGACGACAGCAGGTACGTCGCCACGAAGTACGACGCGCGCGCGGGGTTGTCGGACGCGCCGACGATCGCGATCGAGCGCGTCGCTCGCAGGATCGACAGCCGCTCGGGCGCGCTGGGGCCCTGCCAGGTACGTGCGCTCATCGGGCGTCCTCCCGTGTCGTGCCGGTCGCGGCGGTCAGCGCCTGGTCGAGGTCCCACAGGATGTCCTCGGCGTCCTCGATGCCGACGCTGATGCGCACGAGGTCCTCCGGGACGCCCGCGGCCTCCAGCTGCGCGGCGCTCAGCTGCTGGTGCGTCGTCGAGCCGGGGTGGATGACGAGCGTGCGCGCGTCGCCGACGTTCGCGAGGTGGCTCGCGAGCTGCAGCGACTCGATGAACCGTGCGCCGATTTCGCGGCCCGGCACGTCGCCCGCCGGGGCGAGCCGGAACGCGAACACCGATCCGGGCCCCAGGGGCAGGTACCGCTGCGCGCGCTCGTGGTGCGGGTGCGAGGGCAGCCCGGCCCACTGGACCTTCGCGATGCGCGGGTCCGACTCGAGCCACGTCGCGACCTCGCGCGCGTTCGCCAGGTGCGCGTCGAGGCGCTGGGGGAGCGTCTCGACGCCCTGCAGCAGCTGGAACGCCGACTGCGGGGACAGCGCCGGGCCGATGTCGCGCAGCTGCTCCGAGCGCAGCTTGGTGAGGAACCCGTACTCGCCGAAGTTCTCCCACCAGCGCACGCCGCCGTACGACGCCACGGGCTCGGTCATCGTCGGGAAGCGCCCGTTGCCCCAGTCGAACCGACCCGACTCGACGATGACGCCGCCCAGCGTCGTGCCGTGCCCGCCGAGGAACTTGGTGGCGGAGTGGATGACGACGTCCGCGCCGTGCTCGATGGGCCGCACGAGGTACGGCGTCGAGAGCGTGGAGTCCACGACGAGCGGCACGCCCGCGGCGTGCGCGACCTCTGCGAGCCCCGCGAGGTCCGCGATCTCGCCGGACGGGTTCGCGATCACCTCGGTGTACACGGCCTTCGTCTCCGGGCGGATCGCGGCGGCGTAGTCCGCCGGGTCCGTGCCCGGCACGAACGTCGTCTCGACACCGAACCGCCGCAGCGTCACGTCGAGCTGCGTCACGGTGCCGCCGTAGAGCTGCGCGGACGCGACGATGTGGTCGCCGGCCCCGGCCAGCGCGGCGAACACCAGGAACTCCGCCGCCATGCCGGAGGCCGTCGCCACGGCGCCGATGCCGCCCTCGAGGGACGCGAGGCGCTCCTCGAACGCCGCGACCGTCGGGTTGCCGATGCGCGAGTAGATGTTGCCGTACTTCTGCAGCGCGAAGAGGTTCGCGGCGTCGGCGGTGTCGTCGAAGACGAACGACGTCGTCTGGTAGATCGGCACGGCCCGCGCGCCCGTGGTGGCGTCGGGGATGCCGCCGGCGTGCAGGGCGCGGGTGCGGAAGCCGAAGCGGTGCTCGCTCACGGTGCTCCTTGCTGGGGGACGGGTCGGGGTCAGCGGCGCAGGCCGGCGGTGACGAGCGTGCCCACCTGCTCGACGGCCCACGGGTTCTGCAGGGACGTGGTGTCGCCGAGCGTCGTGCCCTCGACGAGCTGCGTGAGCAGCCTGCGCATGATCTTGCCCGACCGGGTCTTGGGGACCTCGGGCACGACCAGCAGGTGGCGCGGCTTGGCGACGGGCCCGATCGCGTGCCCGACGTGGGCCCGCAGGTCCTCGCGCAGCGCCGTGGTCGCCGCGAGCCACGCCTCGACGTCCTCCACGGGCCCCGGCGGGGTGCTCGGCACGACGAATGCCGCGATCGCCTGGCCCGTCACGGGGTCGGTCACACCCGCGACGCCGGCCTCGCCGACGGCCGGGTGGGCGACCAGCGCGGACTCGATCTCGATGGTCGACAGCCGGTGACCCGAGACGTTGATGACGTCGTCGATGCGGCCGAGCAGCCACACGTACCGGTCCTCGTCGTACGACGCGCCGTCACCGGCGAGGAAGTACCCACCGTGCGGCCCGTGCCCGGCGAACCGCCGCCAGTACGCGTCGAGGTACCGCTGCGGATCGCGCCAGATCGTGCGGGCCATGCCCGGCCACGGCCGCTCGACGACGAGGAAGCCGCCCTGACCGGGCTGCACCTCGACGCCGTCCTCGCCGACGACCTTCGCGGCGATGCCCGGCAGCGGCCGCGTCGCGGACCCCGGCTTGAGCGTCGTGACCCCGGGGACGGGGGCGATCATCGCCGCGCCCGTCTCGGACTGCCACCAGGTGTCGACGACCGGGGCCTCGTCCCGGCCGAACGTGCGGCGGAACCACACCCACGCCTCGGGGTTGATGGCCTCGCCGACGGTGCCCAGCAGCCGGATGCTCGACAGGTCGTGACCGCCGGGCAGCTCGTCGCCGAACCACGTCATGAACGTGCGGATGAGCGTGGGGGCCGTGTAGTAGGTGGTGACGCCGTAGCGCTCGATGACCTCGAGGTGGCGCTCGCGGTGCGGCGTGTCGGGCGTGCCCTCGTAGATCACCTGCGTGAGGCCGTTGGCGAGCGGCCCGTAGATCTCGTACGTGTGCGCCGTGACCCACGCGAGGTCGGCGGTGCACCAGTGCACGTCGTCGTCCTTGGCGTCGAAGACGGCCCAGTGCGACCACGCGGCGTGCGTGAGGTAACCGCCCGACGTGTGCACCAGGCCCTTCGGCTTGCCCGTCGTGCCCGAGGTGTAGATGACGAACAGCGGGTGTTCGGCGTCGAACGACTCGGGGTCGTGCACGTCGGGCTGGCGGTCGACGACCTCGTGCCACCACACGTCACGACCGGGCGTCCACGCGACGTCCTGGCCGGTGCGACGCACCACGAGCACGTGCTCGACGTGGTCGAGGCCTGCGACGGCCTCGTCGGCCGCGGACTTGACCTCCACGGCCCGGCCGCGGCGGAACTGCCCGTCGCTCGTGACGAGCACCTTGGCCTGCGTGTCCTCGACCCGGAACCGCACGGCCTCGGCGGAGAACCCGCCGAACACCAGCGAGTGCACGGCGCCGATGCGCGCGATCGCGAGCGTCACGACGACGGTCTCGGCGATGACGGGCAGGTAGACGACGACGCGGTCGCCGGGTCCGACGCCGAGCTCGGTGAGCGCGTGCGCGGCCTGCGCGACCTCGCGCTGCAGCTGCGCGTAGGTGATCGAGCGGCGGTCGCCGCGCTCGCCCTCGACGTGCAGCGCGACCTTGTCGCCGCGGCCGGCGGCGACGTGACGGTCGACGCAGTTCACCGCGACGTTGAGCCGCCCGCCGAGGAACCAGCGAGCCTCGGGGACGGTCAGCTCGTCCGGCGCCCCGCCGTCGACGGGCGCCGGGGGCGACCACGTGTGCGCGGTGTGCCACGGCTCGTCCCACTGCAGGCGGCGTGCCGCCTCCTCCCAGAACGCGACCGGGTCGGCCGCGGCGCGCGCCCAGTCCTCGGGGCGGACGTTGGACGTCGCCGCGAGCTCGACGGGCGCGGGGTACGTCCGCGTCTCGGTCTGCAGGGCGGTCAGGGTGGTCATGCGAACCTCCGCAGGAGCTGCTTCTCGACGAGCGCCACGACGGAGTCCGTGAGCTTGCCGATGAGGGCGAGCAGGACGATCGCGAGCAGGATCCGGTCGACGCGGCCGTTGTTCTGGGAGTCGGTGAGCAGGAAGCCCAGGCCCATCGACGCGGCGATGAGCTCGGCGGCGACGAGGAACAGCCACGCCTGCGCGAGCCCCAGCCGCAGGCCGGACATGACCGACGGGATCACCGCAGGCAGCTGCACCGAGCGGAACAGCTCGACGCCCCGCAACCCGAACGCGCGCCCGGCCTCGACGAGGTGCGGGTCGACGTGCCGCAGCGCGGCGGCGACCGTCGTGTAGACCGGGAAGAACGCACCGATCGCGACGAGCGTGATCTTCGACTCCTCGCCGATCTTCATCCAGAGGATGAGCAGCGGGACCCACGCGAGCGACGGCACCGCACGGATCGCGGCGAGCGTCGGCGCCAGCAGCACGTCGCCGGCGCGCGACAGCCCGACGAACGCCGCGACGGCCAGGGCGGCCAGCGCGCCGATCGCGAACCCGATCAGCACGCGCTGCACGGAGATCGCCACGTGCGTCTGCAGGTCGCCGCGCTCGGCGAGGTCGACGGCGGCACGCCACACCGACGCGGGCGCGGGGAGCTGGTAGGGCGGCACGAGGCCGCTCGTCGTGACGAGGTGCCAGACCGTCAGCAGCAGCAGCGGGAGCACCGCGCCGCCGACCACGCGCGTGCTGCGCCGGGACCAGAACGACGCGCTCGCGGGCCGGGTCGGGCCGCTGTCGTGGGGGTTCTGGTGGGGCAGCGGACGGCTCTCGGTGTCGGTGAGGACGGGCGCCGGGCCGGTCTCGTGGCTCATGGGGAGGGCTCCTGGGGGGGAACAGGGCGGTGGGTGGGGAAGGCAGGGCGGTGGGTCGGGAGGGCAGGGCGGTGGGGGAGGGGAGGCCGGTGCCCCGCCGCGGACGGGCGGCGGGGCACCGCCTGCGGTCAGCCCGCGATGTTCGCGGGATCGGCCTTCTCGGCGAACGTCGGCTCGAAGAGCTCGTCGAGCGCCTTGTCGATCGTGGCCTGGTCGGCGACGTCACCGGACTCGACGAAGATCGGGCCGACGACCTCGAGCACCTTGCGCTGCGCGTCACCGGGCACCGGGTCGACGCCGAGGTTGGTGCGCTCGACGATGACCTTCTCGGCGACGGCCGGGTCGATGCCGGCGACCTCGGCGAGGATCTCGACGACCTCCTCCGGGTTCTCCTCTGCCCACGCACGCGCCTTCTCGTACGCGTCGACCACGGCCTGCGCGAGGTCGGGGCTCTCCTCGAGGAAGTCCTCCGTGGCGTTGAGGAACCCGTAGGTGTTGAAGTCGATGTTGCGGTAGACGAGCTTCAGGCCCGACTCCGCCTCGCCCGCGGCCATGATCGGGTCGAGGCCCGACCACGCCTGGACCGAGCCCTGCTCGAGGGCCGTGCGCCCGTCGGCGTGCTGCAGGTTCTGGACCTCGACGTCGGACAGGGCGACGCCGGCCTCCTCGAGCGACTGCAGGAGGAAGAAGTACGGGTCGGTGCCCTTGGTCGCGGCGACGGACGTGCCCGCGAGGTCCGCGACGGACGTGATGGCGGAGTCGCCGGGAACCACGATCGCGGCCCACTCGGGCTGCGAGTAGATGCCGATCGTGCGGATGGGCGAGCCGTTGGAGCGCGCGAGCAGCGCGGCCGAGCCGGCCGTCGAACCCACGTCGACCGCGCCGGCGCGCAGCGCCTCGTTGGCCTTGTTCGAGCCGGCCGACTGCACCCAGTTGACGGTCACGCCGTCGAGGGTCTCCTCGAGCCAGCCCTGGTCCTTGATGACCAGGCTCAGCGGGTTGTACGTCGCGAAGTCGACGTCGAGCGTGTCGGCGCTCCACTCCGAGGCTGCGGCGTCGGAGCTGCCGGCGGGCTCGGCGGCCTCGGCATCGGCGTTCTCACCGGCGACGCAGCCGGTCAGCGCCAGGGCGGTCACGAGGGACAGTGCAGTGGCGGAGACGGCGGTGCGGATCCTCATCGTCGGTTCTCTCATCTCGGGGGAAGGGGCCGGGCGGCCCGGGTGGGGAGGGGGATCAGATGGACGGGTGGAGGTCGGGGTCCGTCGCGACGTGGTGCGTCGGGACGCCCAGGCCCTCGAGCAGCTCGGCCCGCAGCTCGGCGAGCCGGTGGTCGGCACGGTCGCGCGGCCGGGAGCCGGGGACGTCGATGACGCGCGCGACGGTCGATGTGCCCTCGGGGCACTTCGCGAGGTTGCGCAGCAGCAGGACGCGGTCCGCGAGGTACAGCGCCTCCTCGACGTCGTGCGTGACGAGCAGGACGGTGGTGGGCTCGGCGGCGTGCACCGTCAGCAGGAGGTCCTGCATGCGCAGGCGGGTGAGGGCGTCGAGCGCGCCGAACGGCTCGTCGAGCAGCAGGACGCCGGGGTTGCGCGCCAGGGCGCGGGCGAGCGACGCGCGCTGCGCCATGCCGCCGGACACCTGGCGTGGACGCAGCCCGGCGGACTCCTCGAGCCCGACGAGACGCAGCAGCTCGGCGACGCGCTCGCGGCCCGCGTCCTTCGGTGTGCCGCGCGGCAGGCCGAGGGCGACGTTGCCGGTGAGCGTGCGCCACGGCAGCAGGCGCGGCTCCTGGAACGCGACGGCCGTGCGCCGGTCGACGCCGCTGACGGGTGTGCCGTCGAGCAGGATGCGCCCGGAGTCGGGGGTGTCCAGGCCGCTGACCTGGCGCAGCAGCGTCGACTTGCCGCACCCGGACGGTCCGACGAGCGCGACGATCTCGCCGGCGCGCAGCTCGACGTCGACGCCGTGCAGCACCGTGCGGGTCCCGGCCGGTGTGGGGAACGTGCGGCGCACGGCGTCGAGCGAGACGGTGTGCGCGCGGCGGTCGGCGGTGGTGCTCTGGGTCATGGGGGACGTCCGTAGGTCGGGCGTGGGCGTCCGGCGGGAGCCGGCGGCCACGGGGGCGGGCACCGGCGGCGACCCGGTCGGGTCGGTGTGTGTCGCTGGGGGTCAGCGGGTGCCGGCGCAGGGCTGCATGGCGCAGCACGGGCAACAGCGGCACATGGTGGGGGAGATGACGCGGACGGGGCGGGCGACGAGCATCGCGGGCCTCCTGTCAGCGTAGGGACAGCGGCGAGATCTCAGGATGTGAGACCTTCGGGACCACGTGTCGAGCAGACCATAGCGGTACGGCTTCGTCCCGGCAATCACCGCCCGGACTGCGGTCAGCGGCGCGGTTGGATCTCGTGCACGATCCATGCCGCGTAGCCCTCGCGCCCGCCGCCCTCGCGCAGGTGGATCCCGTCGTCGTAGAACCACGGCAGGTTGGCCTCGGCCACCGACTTCCAGTCGAGCAGGCGGGCGTGCGGGTACTCGGGCACGACGCGCGCGAACAGCTCGTTGTCGAACTGCTCCCAGGGTCGCGGCACGCGCACGTTGACGACGAACACGCGGCGGTCGACGGTCCCGGCCAGCAGCCGTCGCAGGTCCTCCTCCGCGACGGGCCCGTTGGTCCCGCCGTGCACGACCACCGTGTGACCGAGCGTCCCGGCGGCCGCCGCCTGCAGCACGAGGTCGGCCATCTCGGCGAACTGCCGCGACACCACCGCGTCCGTCGCGACGCCGTGGGCGCCCAGCTCCGCCGCCGCCCCCAGCATCACCGAGTCCCCGACCGCGACGACCGTGCCGACCTCGTCCACGGGCGTGGGGGTCGCGGTGGGGGTCGCGGCCGTGGTGCGGTCCTGCTGCGGGACGACCGACCCGATCGCGTCCGGTCCGGCCGGCGCCGTGACCTCCGGGCCCGGCGGCGCGGCGGTGACCTGGGGGGAGTCGGCGGGGGTCCGCACGACGGCGGTGCCGAGCAGCGCGACGCCCGTCGCGAGGCACGCGGTCACGGCGGCCGTCCGCACCACGAGGGACGCGCGCCCGGGCGCGGGTGTGCGCAGCCGCGCCACCAGTCGCCGCAGCGCACCCCGGCGCACGGGGGTCTCGACCCACCGGTACGACGCCTCCGCCAGCAGCAGCGTGACGCCCGCACGGACCACCGGGGACGCCCACTCCGGCAGCGTGACGTCCTGGTCGGGCCGCATGAGCTGCAGGACGGGCCAGTGCCACAGGTAGATGCCGTACGACCGCTCGCCCAGCCACCGCAGCGGCTGCCGCGCGAGCGCCCGTCCCAGCAGACCGGCCGGGTCGGCTGCCGCGCCCACGAGCACGATCGCGAGCGCTGCGAACGCGGCGAACCCGCCCCGGTACAGCCCGGCCGAGTACGGGTCGACCAGCAGCACGCACGCCACCACGCCGGCGAGCGCCGCGACCCCGAGGACGTCGGTGACCCCGGCCTCGAAGCGCCGCACCGGGTCCCCGCGCTCCGTCGCCCACGAGCCCGGTCGTCGCCACGTGCGCCACGGCTGCCACACGGTCGCTGCGGCGACGCCGAGGAGCAGACCCGTCGCGTGGGTGTCGGTGCCCACGTAGACGCGCGTCGGATCGTGCGGCACCGGCATCCCCGCGCGCGTGGCCAGCACGCCCATCGCCACCGCGGAGGCGACCGCGAGGCCGGCGGCCAGCAGTCCGACGTGCGTGCGGCGCGCCCGCAGCGCGAGCAGCGCCACCAGCGGCACCAGCAGGTAGAACTGCGCCTCGACGGCGAGGGTCCACAGGTGCCCGAGCAGCGGTGGGCGGCCGGCCAGCTCGAAGTACGAGCGGTCGGCGACCACCTGCCACCAGTTCGACGTGTACGTCAGCGCGGCGAGCAGGTCGCCCCGCAGCGACGCGAGCGCGTCGCGTGCGACGAGCAGCGCGGCACCCGACGCGGCCGCCAGCACCACCAGGAGCGCCGGGACGAGCCGTCGCACGCGCCGGGCGAGGTAGCGCCCCGTGCGGAACCGCCCGGTCGCCTCGACCTCGTCGAGCACGAGCGTCGCCATGAGGTAGCCGGACAGCACGAAGAACACGTCGACGCCGAGGAACCCGCCGCGCACCCACGGCACGCCCAGGTGGTAGAGCAGGACGGCGACGACCGCGAGCGCGCGCACGCCGTCGAGGCCGCGCAGGTGCGGCAGCGCGACGGGCGCGGGTGCGGCGGCGGGCCGGGCCGTCGGGCGTGCGACGACCTGCTCGACCACTGCCACTGCGACCCCTTGCGGACGTGCTCCGTGCGAACCGACGCGGCTCCTCCCCGGCGCGGCGTCCGGACCAGGCTAGGCCGGGTCGGGCGTGCGACGGTCGGCAGGTCCGGCGTCCGGACCAGGATCACCCCACAGGGCGGCGATCCGCGGCAGGGCGCGCGGGTCGGCCTGCGCGAGGACGGTCGTGACGGCCGTCGCGCGCCATGCCGGGAGCTGCGCGCGCAGGTCGGCCTCGGTGCCGACGAGGGCGACGTCGCGCACGAGCTCGGTGGGGACCGCGGCCGTGGCACGCGCCTTGTCGCCCGCGAGGTAGTGCGCCTGGATCTCGTCGCACGCCGCGGCGTAGCCGAGGCGGTCGAGCACGTCGCGGTGGAAGTTGGCGCCCTTGGCCCCCATGCCGCCCGCGTACAGCGCGATGAACGGGCGCACGACGTCGGCCGCGGACTCGACGTCGTCGCCCAGCACGACCGGCACGGTGGCGACGACCTCGAACTCCTCGGCCGGGCGGCGGGCCGCCGAGCGGCGCGCGAAGCCCTCGGCGAGCAGCTCGCGGTACGTGGCGTCCATGCGGGGGGAGTAGAACAGCGGCAGCCAGCCGTCGGCGATCTCGGCCGTCATCGCGATGTTGCGCGGCCCCTCGGCGGCGAGGTGGATCGGCAGGTCGGCGCGCAGGGGGTGGACGGTGGAGCGCAGCGCCTTGCCGAGGCCCGCGCCCTCGTCCGCGGGCAGCGGCAGGCGGTAGAACGCGCCGTCGTAGGTGACCGGCGCCTCGCGGGCGAGCACCTGGCGCACGACGTCGACGTACTCGCGGGTGCGGGCCAGCGGGCGCGGGTACGGCTGTCCGTACCAGCCCTCGACGACCTGCGGGCCCGACGCCCCGAGGCCGAGCACGAACCGCCCGCCCGAGAGGTGGTCGAGCGTGAGTGCCGCCATCGCGGCAGCCGTCGGGGTGCGCGCGGAGAGCTGCGCGATCGCCGTGCCGAGGCGCACGCGACGCGTTCCGGCGCCCCACCACGCGAGCGGCGTGAGCGCGTCGGACCCGTACGCCTCGGCCGTCCACACGGAGTCCAGCCCGAGCTCGTCCGCAGCCTGCACCGCCTGCGCCGCGCCGGGTGGGGGACCGGCCGACCAGTAGCCCGTGTGGTACCCGAGGCGCATGCGTTGCTCCCTGTCGTCGTCGACGGTGCGCCGGGCGGCGCCCGCCCGACGTTACCGGGCGGTAGCGCCCCCACGGGTGCGGTCGGCGAGGGTGTTGAGGAGCGCGGCACCGGCCGCGGCGTCGTCGACGGTGACCACCGTGACGCGCCCGCCGGTGCGCTCGACCTCGATGCCCTCGCCTTTGCGCAGCACGAACCCGACGCGCCCGCCCACGCCGATCCGGTAGCCCCACCCCCCGAACTCGCCGAAGGGATCGACCTGCGTGACGCGGGCCGCGACGACCTCGTCGAGCGGGACGCGCACGGACGGCCACCCCAGCGGGGAGCGGGCCACCAGACCGCGGGCGTCGACGGCGACCCGCAGGACGAGCATCGAGGCCATCAGCAGTCCCAGCAGGACCGCGACGACGAGCAGCGCGGGCGTGCGCAGGACGGCGGCCAGCGCCAGCTGGAGCACGATCGCCGACCCGGCGACCACGGCGCCCACCGGGCTGGTCACCGAGCGGCTCCACGCGGCGCGCTCGGTCGGTGCGAGTGTCGTGCGGGGGGCGTCCGGGTCCACCGGAGCGGCGGTCGGCTGCCGGGGGCTGCGCGGCACGAGCACCGCGACCACGGCACCGGCGAGGGCACCGGCGCCGAAGGCCCATGCGGCCACGCCGTCGATCCCGGGGGCCCGGGTGGCGTCGGCCAGGTCCAGCTGCACGGCCAGGCTGCCGAGGACGGCGACCGACATCAGCACCGCCGTCCCGCTCGCGACGCCCGCCGCGAGCCGCCGGGTGGCGGTGTCGCGCCCCACCCAGAAGGCCAGGGCCCACATCCCGGTCGCGAGCAGCGGGGCGAACAGCAGGGGGATCGCGACGGCGTCCTTGAGGGAGCCGAACGCGTCCGGCGCCCCCGAGGCGGTCCAGTGCACCGCGAGCGGGTCGGGCAGGCGGGGCGTCCACGAGACCGCCACGGCCACGGTCGCGAGCACCACGAACAGCGGCACCACGAGGGTCGTCACCGTCGTCGCGGTGCGGTGCGGGGGCGTGGGACGGGCGGTGGTCATCGCAGGGCCTCCTTGACGAGGGCGGTCACGGTCTCGGGGGCGACGCGCAGTCGCCGGGCGGTCGCGACGAGCGCGTCGACCGCGGTGCTCAGCTCGGCCAGGTCCGGTGCGGTGTCGGCCGTCACGACCGCGCCGCGCCCGCGCCGCAGCTCGATCAGCCCCTCGTCGCGCAGCTCCTGGTAGGCGTGCAGCACGGTGTGGAGGTTCATCTCGAGCGACGCCGCGAGCTCGCGCGCCGACGGCAGTCGCTCGCCGGCCTGCAGGTCGCCGTGGGCGACGGCAGTGCGCACCTGGGCCGCGAGCTGCACGTACAGCGGCTCGTCCGAGGTGGTGTCGATGCGGAAGAGCATGGCCGCAGTCTACTAGTTACACAACAACTAGAACAACAGCCGCCGCCACGAACCCTCCCCTCCCACCCCTACCCGCGAGCCGTCGATCGAGCCCGGCCCTGGGCCCGCGACCCGTCGATCGAGCCCGCCGTGGGCCCGCGACCCGTCGATCGAGCCCGCCGTGGACCCGCGACCCGTCGATCGGGCCCGGACCGTCGACGCCGCGTCAGATGAAGATCGCGGGGTCGTCCACCTCGACGTCGAAGGGCACGTCGGTGCCCCGCTGCCGGATCTTGGCCGGCACGCCCACGGCGACGGCGCGCGCCGGGACGTCGGCGATGACGACGGCGTTGGCCCCGACCTGTGCGTCGTGCCCGACCCACACCGGGCCGAGGATCTTGGCGCCCGCGCCGACGACGACGCGGTCGCCCAGTGTGGGGTGGCGCTTGCCGCGCTTCATCGAGCGGCCGCCCAGCGTGGCGCCGTGGAAGAGCACGACGTCGTCGCCGACCTCCGCGGTCTCGCCGATGACGACGCCCATGCCGTGGTCGATGAACAGGCGCTCACCGAGGCGCGCGCCGGGGTGGATCTCGACGCCGGTCGCGGCGCGGGCTGCCTGCGACACGAGCCGGGCCGGCAGTCGCAGCACCGGGACCCGCCACATCAGGTGCGCGAGCCGGTACACCCAGATCGCGTGCACGCCCGGGTAGGCGAGCGCGACCTCGAGCCGCGTGCGGGCGGCGGGGTCGTGCCGGTGCGCCGCGTCGAGGTCGTCGCGCAGGGTGCGCAGGAAGTGCTGCAAGGGACGCATGGCGGGCTCCGGGTGGGCGTTCGACCGACGGGCGGACGGGTGCGGGCCCGGTCGTCGTCGTGCGGACGACGACCGGGCCCGGGTGATCAGTCGAGCAGGTCGGCGTAGAGCACCGACGTCAGGTAGCGCTCACCGAACGACGGGATGATCGTGACGATGAGCTTGCCCGCGTTCTCCGGGCGCTGCGCGAGCTGCGTGGCGGCGTGCAGCGCGGCGCCGGACGAGATGCCGACGAGCAGGCCCTCCTCGCGCGCGGCGCGGCGGGCGACGGCGACGGCCGTCTCGGCGTCGACGTCGATGACCTCGTCGTACACGCTGGTGTCGAGGATCTCGGGCACGAAGTTGGCGCCGATGCCCTGGATCTTGTGCGGGCCGGGCGCGCCGCCGTTGAGGATGGGCGACTCGGCCGGCTCGACCGCGACGATCTTGATGTCGGGGTTGCGCTCCTTGAGCACCTGGCCGACGCCGGTGATGGTGCCGCCCGTGCCGATGCCGGCGACGAGGATGTCGACCTTGCCGTCGGTGTCGGCCCAGATCTCCTCGGCCGTCGTGCGGCGGTGGATGTCGGGGTTGGCCTCGTTGGCGAACTGGCGGGCCAGGATCGCGCCCGGACGCTCGGCGGCGACCTCGTTGGCGCGGTTGACGGCGCCCTTCATGCCCTCGGAGCCCGGCGTGAGGATGAGCTCGGCGCCGAACGCCCGCAGCAGCGCTCGCCGCTCCTTCGACATCGTCTCGGGCATCGTCAGGACGACCCTGTACCCGCGCGCCGCGCCGACGAACGCCAGCGCGATACCGGTGTTGCCGGAGGTGGCCTCGACGATCGTGCCGCCGGGCTGCAGGTCGCCGGACTTCTCGGCCGCGTCGATGATCGCGACGCCGATGCGGTCCTTCACCGAGCTCGCCGGGTTGTAGAACTCGAGCTTGCCGACGACCGTGGCGCCGGCTCCGTCGGTGATCTTGTTGATGCGGACCAGCGGGGTGTTGCCGATGAGCGCGGTCGCGTCGTCGTAGATGCGTGCCATGGTTCCTCTTCGGTCGGTGCCGTCCCGTCGAGGGAGCGGCAGTGCGGGGGGTGTGCGACGGGTGCGCCGGACGGCGCGGGTGGAGACGGGGAGGTGCCGGGGGAGTCCGCGGTGGCCCTCCGGGGCGAGCGCTGGACGGGTGCACCCATGGGGGGATGCGCTGCACGGGGCGTGCGGCGGCCAGCGCTCTACCGACAGCGACAACACGCCACGCAGGCGCGCAGGACGGGGGCAACGGCGGCGGTGGGCACGCGCATCGCTCTCCTCGTCCGGGGCCGCGCCGCGACGGCGGGCCGGGGTGCACGGGCGTCGACCCGTGGTGAGCCGACGCTAGCGTCAACAGCAGCACGCGCGCAAAGGTTCCCGTGAGACGGGGTGTCCGGCATGCGGACGTCCCGACGGGTGGCCGCGCGGCGTCAGCCGGAGGGAGGACCTCGGGGCCGGCGGGCCCGACCGGCGGGGGACGCGTCGCCCGGACGGGGGCCGCTAGCCTCCCGGCCATGCGTCTGCAGCACCGGGTCGTCGCGACGGCCGCTCTCGCCCTCCTCGCCCTCGTCGGGTGCGCTCCGACGGGCGCCACGCGCGGGGCGGAGGGCTCCGGCGGCGGGCGCGGGGACGGCGCCGCCGACCGGGTCACGCTCGGCGAGGACGGCGACGTCGACTGCGCCGAGATGCTCGCGTTCGTCGGGACGTCGACCCCGCTGCCCGGCGAGCCGCGGTGCCGCATCAGCGCGTTCCAGGACACGTCCTACGAGGCCACGACGACCGCCGACCCGGCGGACGTCGAGGCGTGGCTCGCGTCCGTGCAGCCCGGTGCCGTGCTGCCGCCGGCCGGCGGGTCGTGGGGCTGCCCCGAGGGCGTCGACCGCTGCGTCGACCTCGCCCGGGAGCCGGGGTCGACCGTGGCGTGGCACTTCCTGGAGGTCGAGGTGACGGGGTCCGGTGCCGACGCGGCCGTGCGCATCGCCGCGTACAACACCTGACGACCCGCGCTGCGCGCCCACGGGTCCGCGGGCGCGCAGCGTAGGGTGAGCGCGTGCCGTGACCGCCCGGGTGGCTGCGCGGCGCACGGGGTGTGGCGCAGGTTGGTAGCGCGTCCGCTTTGGGAGCGGAAGGTCGCCGGTTCGAATCCGACCACCCCGACAGTGGACGACGTGCCGACGCCGGCTCGCGTGGCTCGACCGTGCGAGGGTGCGCAGCGGTGCGAACGTGGGCACGGTGCGTCGCGGCCGACGGCGGGAGCGGACGACGGGAATCGAACCCGCGTAGCCAGTTTGGAAGACTGGGGCTCTACCATTGAGCTACGTCCGCACGCGCCCGGACGACCGGGCGGCGGAGCAAGGTTACCGGTTCCCCGGCCCGTGTCGGTCCCCTCGTCGGCCCGGGGCCGTCGCCCGCGCCGCCCCGGCGCACGCTTTGGCGGGCGGTCCTGCTCGTGGCGTAGCATCGAGGGTCGCGCGTACGCGCCGTCGGGTGCTCGCACGTCGCCGCACCGGGGCTGGTCCCCGGCAGCGGTCACGACGTCGCCCGGGCCGCAGCGTGCAGCGCCTCCCAGAGCGTGCAGACCGAAGCGAGCCACCCCGTCGGAATCGCCGGCGCCCGGCCATGACCAGTTGGAGACCATCGAAGTGAAGAGCGCCGTCGAGACCCTGGAGCCCACCAAGGTCAAGCTGTCCGTCGAGGTGACGTACGCCGAGCTCAAGCCGAGCATCGACCACGCGTACCAGCACATCGCCGAGCAGGTGACGGTGCCGGGCTTCCGCAAGGGGAAGGTGCCGCCGCGCATCATCGACCAGCGCGTGGGGCGTCCCGCCGTCATCGAGCACGCCGTCAACGAGGGCCTGTCGTCGTTCTACGCCGACGCCGTGCGCGAGAACTCGCTGCGTCCGATGGGTCAGCCCGAGGTCGAGGTCACCAAGGTGCCCGGTCTGACGGCCGGCGACGAGGGTGAGCTGCACTTCACCGCCGAGGTCGAGGTGCGCCCCGAGATCACGCTGCCCGAGCTCGACGGCCTGAGCGTCACCGTCGACGACGTCGAGGTCACCGACGAGGACGTCGACGTGCGCCTCGACGCGCTGCGCGAGCGCTTCGGCTCGCTGGTCGGCGTCGACCGCCCGGCCGCGTCCGGCGACTTCGTCGTCATCGACCTCACCGCGACGATCGACGGCGAGCAGATCGACCAGGTCTCCGGCACCAGCTACCAGATCGGCTCGGGCAACATGCTCGAGGGTCTGGACGAGGCCCTCGTGGGGCTGTCCACCGGCGAGAGGACGACGTTCGAGACCGAGCTCGCGGGCGGCGACCGCAAGGGCGAGAAGGCGCTCGTCAGCGTCACCGCCACGGGTGTCAAGGAGCGCCAGCTGCCCGAGGTCGACGACGAGTTCGCGCAGCTCGCGAGCGAGTTCGACACCATCGACGAGCTCAAGGCCGACCTGCGCGAGCAGGCGGCGCGCATCAAGGCGTCGAACCAGGCCGTGCAGGCGCGTGACCTGCTCGTCGAGAAGCTCACGACCGAGGTCGCGATCCCCGTCCCCGCGGGCGTCGTCGAGGCCGAGGTCCACCGGCACCTGGAGTCCGAGGGTCGCCTCGAGGACGACGAGCACCGCGCCGAGGTGACGGAGCAGGCGCAGACCGCGCTGCGCAACCAGATCCTGCTCGACACGCTCGCCGAGAAGCTCGACATCAAGGTCAGCCAGAGCGAGCTGCTCGACTACCTGGTGTCGGCGTCGCGGCAGTACGGCATGGACCCGAACACGTTCATCACCACGCTCGACCAGCAGGGCCAGATCCCCGCGATGGTCGCCGAGGTCGCGCGCTCGAAGGCGCTCGCCGTGTCGCTGCGCAAGGTCGCCGTCGTCGACGGCTCCGGTGCGGCGGTCGACCTGTCGGAGTTCATCGGCTCGGACGACGAGGACGAGGCGCTGGAGGCCGCCGAGCAGGCGCCGTCCGACGCCGCCACCGACTTCTCGGCGGTCGCCTTCGGCGAGGACAGCGCCGACGAGAAGGCCTGACGCCCCGGCCCGTCGCGGCCGCACGTCCCCACGGCCCCGCCGTACGCCCCGCGCGTGCGTCGGGGCCGTCGGCGTAGGTACCGCTCGGCGAGGGGGCGACGCCGCTGCGCCGTCAGCGAAACGGCGCGCCGCCGGGACATGGGCGGGCGTGCGTGCGCGTTAGGGTCGCTGCAACGCGCGACGCCGCAGGCCCGACGAAGGCAGGGGGTGCGCGCAGGTCGCACGCAGCGGAGACGAGGGAGCGTTCGTGAACGAGCAGGTGCCGGCCCTGGCCCGGGCAGATTCTCCGGGCCTCGGCCTCAACGATTCCATCTACAACCGCCTCCTGCGCGAGCGGATCATCTGGCTCGGCTCGGAGGTCCGCGACGAGAACGCCAACGCCATCTGCGCGCAGATGATGCTGCTGGCGGCGGAGGACCCCGACAAGGACATCTGGCTGTACATCAACTCGCCGGGCGGGTCGATCACGGCCGGCATGGCGATCTACGACACGATGCAGTACATCAAGCCGGACGTCGCGACCATCGCGATGGGCATGGCCGCCTCGATGGGGCAGTTCCTGCTCTCGTCGGGCACCAAGGGCAAGCGGTACGCCACGCCCCACGCCCGCGTCATGATGCACCAGCCCTCGGGCGGCATCGGCGGCACGGCGACGGACGTGCGGATCAACGCCGCGCTGATCCTGCACATGAAGAAGGTCCTGGCCGAGCTGATCGCCGAGCAGACCGGCAAGAGCGTCGAGCAGATCAACGCCGACTCGGACCGCGACCGCTGGTTCACCGCGCCCGAGGCGCTGGAGTACGGGTTCATCGACCACGTCGTCTCCAGCTCGAACTCCGTCGCCGGTGGCGGCGGGACCCAGTCCTGACGGCCACCGCGAACCAGCGAGGAGAACCTTCGTGAGCATGGAGTCCCAGTTCATCGCCCGCGCCGGCCGACTGGCCGGCGGCACGGCGCCCGCCTCGCCGACCGGCCGCTACGTGCTGCCCCAGTTCGAGGAGCGCACCGCCTACGGCTTCAAGCGCCAGGACCCGTACACCAAGCTGTTCGAGGACCGCATCATCTTCCTCGGTGTGCAGGTCGACGACGCGTCCGCGGACGATGTCATGGCGCAGCTGCTGGTCCTGGAGTCCACGGACCCGGACCGCGACATCACGCTGTACATCAACTCGCCCGGCGGCTCCTTCACGGCGCTCACGGCGATCTACGACACCATGCAGTACATCAAGCCGCACATCCAGACCGTCTGCCTCGGGCAGGCGGCCTCCGCGGCAGCGATCCTGCTGGCCGCCGGCTCGCCCGGCAAGCGGCTCGCACTGCCCAACGCGCGCGTGCTGATCCACCAGCCCGCGATGGAGGGCGGCGGCTACGCGCAGGCCTCGGACATCGAGATCCAGGCCAACGAGCTCATCCGCATCCGCGACTGGCTCGAGAAGGCGCTCGCGCAGCACACCGGCCGACCGCTCGAGCAGGTGCAGCAGGACATCGAGCGCGACAAGATCCTCACCGCGGCCCAGGCCAAGGAGTACGGGATCGTCGACCAGGTGCTCGAGAGCCGCAAGGGTGTCCACCCGGCGGTGGTGCAGCCCGCCTGACGTCGTCACCCACGGTCCCGCCCCCGCACAGGGCGGGGCCGGGGGTGCGCCGGGCCCGGGTTGGGCCAATCGTGCGAATCGGGAGACATCGGACGGCGCGTCGCGCCCGACACGCCGCGACCCGCGGGCAGGGTTCGGCTGACAGGGCGGCGCACGTGGTGTGCAATGGGGGAACGTGACTCGCCTACCGTGAGGTCACGACGACGGCGCACCGCCAGGACGGCGGAGGGCGACACGAGGGAAGGGGACGCACATGGCGCGTATCGGGGACGGTGCGGACCTTCTCAAGTGCTCGTTCTGCGGCAAGTCGCAGAAGCAGGTCAAGAAGCTCATCGCGGGCCCGGGTGTCTACATCTGCGACGAGTGCATCGACCTGTGCAACGAGATCATCGAGGAGGAGCTCGCCGAGGCCACCGAGGTCGGCATGGTCGAGCTGCCGAAGCCGAAGGAGATCTTCGACTTCCTCGAGCAGTACATCGTCGGCCAGGAGCCCGCGAAGCGGTCGCTCGCCGTGGCGGTGTACAACCACTACAAGCGCATCCAGGCCGGGGAGGGCGCACGCGTGCCCGCCGGTGAGGAGCCGGTGGAGATCGCCAAGTCCAACATCCTGCTGATCGGCCCCACGGGCTGCGGCAAGACGTATCTCGCGCAGACGCTCGCGAAGATGCTCAACGTCCCGTTCGCGATCGCGGACGCCACGGCCCTCACCGAGGCGGGCTACGTCGGCGAGGACGTCGAGAACATCCTGCTCAAGCTCATCCAGGCTGCCGACTACGACGTCAAGAAGGCCGAAGCGGGCATCATCTACATCGACGAGATCGACAAGATCGCGCGCAAGAGCGAGAACCCGTCGATCACGCGCGACGTCTCCGGTGAGGGCGTGCAGCAGGCGCTGCTGAAGATCCTCGAGGGGACGACCGCGTCGGTGCCGCCGCAGGGCGGGCGCAAGCACCCCCACCAGGAGTTCATCCAGATCGACACCACGAACGTGCTGTTCATCGTCGCCGGCGCGTTCGCGGGGCTCGACGAGATCATCACGTCCCGCGCGGGCCGCCGGGGGATCGGCTTCGGCTCGCCGCTGCACTCGGCGGACGACACCGACGTCTACGGCGAGGTCATGCCGGAGGACCTGCTGAAGTTCGGCCTCATCCCCGAGTTCATCGGGCGGGTGCCGATCATCACGACCGTCTCGCCGCTCGACCGCGTCGCGCTCGTGCGCATCCTCACCGAGCCGCGCAACGCGCTGATCAAGCAGTACCAGCGCATGTTCCAGATCGACGGTGTCGAGCTCGAGTTCGAGGAGGCCGCGGTCGAGGCCGTCGCCGAGCAGGCGCTGCTGCGCGGCACCGGTGCCCGTGGCCTGCGGGCCATCCTCGAGGAGGTCCTGCAGCAGGTGATGTTCGAGGTGCCGTCGCGTGACGACGTCGCACGCGTCGTCATCACGCAGGAGGTCGTCCTGGAGAACGTCAACCCCACGCTGGTCCCGCGCGACACGCGGGAGAAGCGCACGCCCCGCGAGAAGAGCGCGTGAACGCACCCGCACGCGTCGTGCCGCCGGAGCTGGCCCGGCTGCGCGGCAGTATCGACAACATCGACGCCGCCCTCATCCACATCCTCGCCGAGCGGTTCAAGGCGACCCAGCGGGTCGGTGTGCTCAAGGCCGAGCTGGGCCTGCCCGCGTCGGACCCCGGTCGCGAGGCGCAGCAGGTCGCGCGGCTGCGCGAGCTCGCGCGCGAGGCGGACCTCGACCCGGTCTTCGCGGAGAAGTTCCTCGCGTTCATCGTCGGCGAGGTGATCCGCCACCACGAGGCGATCGCGCAGGACCACGCGGCTCGCGCCTGACCAGCCGCGCTCCGCCCTGTCCTCACCCGGTGCGCCGGTTGGCGCGGGCCCGCGCGGTGACCCAAGGTAGAGGGGTCAGCCCCCCGGGGTACCGGTGGTGCCGTCGCGGGGGACGTGCACGCAGGAG
The DNA here is from genome assembly GCF_000092865.1 of Cellulomonas flavigena DSM 20109. Classification (GTDB taxonomy): domain Bacteria; phylum Actinomycetota; class Actinomycetes; order Actinomycetales; family Cellulomonadaceae; genus Cellulomonas; species Cellulomonas flavigena. The sequence continues at coordinate 1,550,993 of NC_014151.1, forward strand.
GAGTCCCTATGCACCTGCACTGGCTCAAGCCGCTGCTCGGCCGTCCGGCCCCGTTCGTCACCGTCCACCTCGACGCATCGCCGGCCGAGGTGGCCGGCGAGTCGGGGCCCGTCGAGCGGTGGCGCGCGGTACGCCGGGACCTCGAGCGCGACGGCGCCCCCGCCGCGCTCCTCGACGAGATCGCCGAGCGCGTCGCACAGCCGGACGGCCGGCGCGACCCGCACGGGCGCGCCCTGGTGGCCGACGCGGACGGTGTGGTGGTCGACCGCGTGCTGCGGGCCGCGCCCGTCGCCTCGACCGGCACCTACGGGCCTGTCCCGGCCCTCGGCCCGGTGGTCCGCGCGAGCGAGGAGAGCGTCAGCGTGCTCGTCGTCGCGGTCGACCGCACGGGTGCGGACCTGCGGTGGGGCGACGCGGAGGACGGTGCGTACCGCGGGCCGGTGACCGAGACCATCGACGGTGGCCACGACGACGTCCACAAGGTCCGCGAGGGCGGCATCGAACGGCGCGGGCAGACGCGCGCGGAGGACTCCTGGCAGCGCAACGCCGAGTCCGTCGCGGCCGTCCTCGACAAGCGGCTGCGGGACAAGCGGCCCGACCTCGTGGTGCTCACGGGTGACGTGCGCACCGTCCCGCTCGTGCGGGACGCGCTCGCGCAGCACGCGCGCGAGCTCGTCGTCGAGGTCCCCGGTGGTGGGCGCGGCGAGGGGATCCGCGAGGCCGCGTTCGCCGCTCGGGTCGCCGAGGCCGTCACGGCGCACCGCACGCGCCGGCGCTCCGCGCACGTCGAGCGCTACCGCGAGGCGCACGGCCGCGGCGAGGGTGCCGTGGCCGGCCTGGACGACGTGGTCGACGTGCTGCGGCGCGCGCAGGTGGACGAGCTCGTGGTGAGCGCGGCGGCGTTCGACGCCGGGTTGTCGGACCGGACGCTGTGGGTCGGCCCGGGCGTGCTCGACATCGCGACGTCGCGCTCCGACCTCACGGCGATCGGCGTGGTCGACGGCGATGCACGCGAGATGCCCGCGCAGGTCGCCCTCATGCGTGCGGTCGTCGGCCAGGACGCGGGCGTGACGTTCGTGGAGGAGGAGGACGGCGACGTCGAGCTCGTCGACGGGATCGGCGCGACCCTGCGCTGGGCCGACGAGTCGACGCCCAGCGAGTCCGTGCCGTCGCAGTCCGCGGACAGCCGCCGGCTGCGCAACGTGGGGTAGACGAGGGGCGTCAGTCGCGCGTGTCGACGTACAGCGCGTCGACACGCGCGGCGAAGTCCCGCAGCACGGCCGCGCGCTTCACCTTGAGCGACGGCGTCAGGTAGCCGTTCGCCTCGGTGAAGTCCGTGGTCAGCACCTCGATCTTGCGGATCGACTCGGCGCGCGACACCGCCTCGTTGGCGCGGTCCACGGCGCGGTCGAGCGCCTCGCGGACCTGGGGGTGCGCGGCGGCGGCCACGACGTCCATCGGGGGTAGCCCGTGCATGGCGAGCCAGCCCGGGAGCATCTCCGCGTCGAGCGTGACGAGCGCGCCGATGAACGGGCGCTGGTCGCCCACGACGACCACCTGGCTGACGAGCGGGTGCCCCCGCAGCCGGTCCTCGAGGACGGCGGGCGCGACGTTCTTGCCGCCCGCGGTGACGATGATCTCCTTGCTGCGCCCGGTGATCCGCAGGTAGCCGTCCTCGTCGAGCGTGCCGATGTCGCCCGTGCGGAACCAGCCGTCGACGACGGTCTCGGCGGTCTCCTCGGGCATGTGGCGGTAGCCGCGGAACACGTGCGGGCCGGCGATCCAGATCTGGTCGTCGTCGTCGACGCGCACGGACGTACCGGGCATCGGCGGGCCGACGGTCCCGATCTTCGTCAGGCCGGGGCGGTTCACGGCCGTCGGCGCGGTGGTCTCGGTCAGGCCGTAGCCCTCGAGCACCTGCACGCCGATGCCGCGGTAGAAGTGGCCGAGCCGCTCGCCGAGCGGCGCGCCGCCGGAGACGGCGAACTCCGCGCGCCCACCGAGGACGGCCCGCAGCTTGCGGTGCACGAGGCGGTCGGCGAGGCGGTGCTGCGCGCGCAGCGCGGCGCTCGGGCCGTCGGGCGTCTCGAGGGCGCGGGAGTACGCGATCGCGACCTTGGCGGCCCAGCGGAAGATCCGCAGCGCGGCGCCGGAGCCGGCCTTCTGCTCGGCGGAGTTGTACACCTTCTCGAAGACGCGGGGGACGGCCAGCAGGTACGAGGGCTGGAACGACGCGAGGTCCGGCAGCAGGTTGCGCGTGTCGGGGGCGTGCCCCATCACGGCGCCGGACTCGACGCACAGCACCTGGATGAAGCGAGCGAAGACGTGCGCCAGCGGCATGAACAGCAGCGTGCGCGACGTGGGCTTGGAGACGACCTCCGCGAGACCGACGGCGCCGTTGCGGCACAGTTCGACGAAGTTGCCGTGCGTGAGCTCGACGCCCTTGGGGCGGCCGGTGGTGCCTGACGTGTAGATGACGGTCGCGAGGTCGTCGCCGCGTGCCAGCGCGCTGCGCCGGTCGACCTCGGTGTCCGGAACGTCGGCGCCGCGCGCCACGAGCGTGCCGACGGCGTCCTCGTCGATGACGAGCACCTCGGTCAGGCCCGGCAGGTCGTTGCGCACCTGGGCCACGACGGCCGCGTGCGCGGCGGTCTCGACGACCGCGAGACGCACCCCCGAGTCCGACGCGATCCAGCGGACCTGCTCGGCCGACGACGTCTCGTACACCGGCACGCCGACCGCGCCGGCAACCCACACGGCGAAGTCGACGAGCGTCCACTCGTAGCGCGTGCGGGACATGATCGCGACGCGGTCGCCCGGCTCGATCCCGGACGCGACCAGGCCCTTGGCGATGGCCCGGACCTCGGCGACGAACGCCGCGACCGTGACGGGCTGCCACGTCTCCCCGAGGCCGGTCTGCCGCTCGGCGAACACGTCGTCGGGGTCGCGCGCGAGCCGGGCTGCCAGCATCGTGCAGATCGACGCCGCCGGGTCCGGAGGTACGAGGGCGGGGGAGGTGGTGTCGGTCATCGGGGCTCCTGGTCGGGGCTCGGGACGGGGCTGGGGGAGAGGGCGAGGTCGGGACCTGTGGACGGCGCGACGGCGCGGGCGAGGAGCGCGCGTCGTCGCCCGGCCAGCGCCAGGAGCGCCGCGCTGCGCTCGTCGAGGAACGCGTCGTACGCCGCGCGCGTCAGACCGAGGTCGTTCTCCGAGCGGAACCCGGGGTGCGCCATGAGCGTGACGAGCGTGCGCGCCTCGCTCTCGATCGCGGGGACGTCGAGCGCGGCCGGGTCCCCGGCGTCGTCGCCGTCGACCGCTCGCTCGAGGACGTCGAGGAGCGCGTCCGCGCTGCGCAGCATCGCCCGGAATCGGTCCTCGTCCCAGCGGCCGGCGACGCGCAGGGTGAGCGCGAGGTACGCGTCGTCGTCGTCCGGCCACCAGGTGGCGACCATGGCCGCCCGCGCCGGGTCGACGAGCCCGGAGTGCTCGTCGACACCCATGACGCGTCCTTTCCCGGTGGCCGTGCACGTGCTGCGCGACGCGGACCAGGCTAGGGCACGCGGACCCGTCGCACCCGGGTCGGAGGGCCGGTGCGGGTCAGTCCTGCGGGTGCCGGTGCGTCGGGTCGAGGACGCGCTGGAGGAACGTGCGGGTGCGCTCCTCGTGCGGGGCGCCGATCACCTGCTCGGGCGGCCCGGACTCCACGACGACGCCGTCGTCCATGAACACGACGCGGTCGCCGACCTCGCGGGCGAACGCCATCTCGTGGGTGACGACGATCATCGTCATGCCGGCGTCGGCGAGGTCGCGCATGACGCCGAGGACGTCGCCGACGAGCTCGGGGTCGAGCGCCGACGTGGGCTCGTCGAACAGCATGAGCTGCGGGTCCATGGAGAGCGCGCGGGCGATGGCGACGCGTTGCTGCTGGCCCCCGGACAGCTGCCCGGGCATCGCACCCGCGCGGTCCGCCAGACCGACGCGCTCGAGGTTGGCCGTGGCGATGCGCTCCGCGTCGGCGCGCGAACGGCCCAGCACGCGGCGCTGGGCCATCGTGCAGTTCTCCAGGACGGTCCGGTGGCCGAAGAGGTTGAACTGCTGGAAGACCATGCCGACGTGGGTGCGGACGCGGTCGATGTCGACGTCGGGGTCGGTGACCTCGGCGCCGAGCACCTCGATGGTGCCGGACGTCGGCTGCTCGAGGAGGTTCACGCAGCGCAGCAGCGTCGACTTGCCGGAGCCCGACGGTCCGATGACGCACACGACCTCGCCGCCGGCGACGTCGAGGTCGATGCCGCGCAGGACCTCGCGGTCGCCGAACGACTTGTGCAGGTTGCGGACCTGCACCACGGGACGGGTGGCGTCGGCGGTCATGCGTGCCCTCCGGTGCGTCGCTCGAGCCGGCGCGCGAGGAAGCCGAGCGGGATGGTGATGACGAGGTAGCAGGCCCCGACGACGAACAGGCCGGTGAGCCCGCCGGACGCGGTCGACAGCGCGTCGCGCCCGACCTTGGTGAGCTCGAAGAACTCCGGCGTCTGGCCGAGCACGAACAGCAGGGAGGTGTCCTTCGTCAGGAGCAGCACCTCGTTCGTCAGCGGAGGCATCACCGTGCGGAACGCCTGCGGCAGCACGACCTCGATCATGGTGCGGGTGTGCGACATGCCCAGCGAGCGCGCGGCCTCCACCTGGCCGCGGGGGACGGCCTGGATGCCGGCGCGGACCGTCTCGGAGATGTAGGCGGCCGAGACCGAGCCGAGGGCGATCGCCGCGATGGCGGTGATGGAGGTGAGCGCGACCCCGAAGGCGATGGGGACCGCGTACCCGACCGCGATCACCACGAGCAGCGCCGGGATCCCGCGGAAGAACTCGACGTACGTCGTCGAGATCCACCGGTAGGGAGCGACGGACGACAGGCGCATCAGCGCCAGCAGGGTCCCGAACGTCAGCCCGACCCCGAAGGCCGCCAGCGTGTACGTGACGGTGTTGAGGAACGCGCGCGGCAGCTTGTCGAGCATCTCGCCCGCCGCGGCGGGGTTGAAGATCGTCTGCCCGACGGTGCTCCAGTCGGCGGTCGCCAGCAGCACGACGAGCACGGCCAGCAGCACCGCGTACTGCACGCCGCGTGACACCCGCGCCCGCCGGCGCGGGCTCATGCGCGCCCGTCCGACGGGAGCGGCGAGGTCGACGGACATCAGTCCGTCGCGGCGCCCGTACCGAAGTACTGGGCGACGAGCGTGTCGTAGGTGTCGTCCTGCGTGATCCGCGCGAGCGTCGCGTTCGCGGCCTCGAGGAGGGCCGTGTTGCCCGTGCGGACGGCGAAGCCGTACTGCTCACCCGTCTCGACGACGAACGCGACCTCGAGCTCGTCGTCGACGTACGACTCCAGCACGGTGACGTCGTTGACGACCACGTCGACCTGGCCGTTGCGCAGCGCCTGGATCTGCAGGCCGAGGTCCTCGAACTGGACGCCCTCGAGCCCCTGCTCCTCGACCCAGGAGGCGCCGGTCGTCGCCTGCTGCACGCCGACCTTGAGCCCCGCGAGGTCGTCCTCGCCGGCGACGGCGGAGCCCGCGGCGACGAGGACCCCCTGGTCGGCGTCGAAGTACGCGTCGGTGAAGTCGACGTTCTCCTCGCGCGCGTCGGTGATGGTGATCGCGGACGCCGCGATGTCGCACTGGCGCGCGTTGAGTGCGGCGCCGGACTCGATCGCGTCGAAACCGGTGTTGAGCGGCCGCAGCTCGACGCCGAGGTCGGCCGCGATCTCGGCGGTGAGCGCGATGTCCAGGCCGACGATCTCGCCGTCCTCCTCGTACTCGAACGGTTCGTACGGCGGGTTCGTGCAGACGGTCAGCGTGCCGGAAGTCACGAGGGCGAGCTCCCCGTCTGCCGCATCGTCCCCGGAGCCTGAGCCGGAGCACGCGGCCAGGGCGAGGAGGGCGGCACCGGCGAGGGCGGCGGCAGGCAAGGGGTGGCGCATGAGGGGTCCTTCCGAGCGGAGCGATGCGCGCATAAATATACGCTGCACATTATGGCTATCCGATGCAGGGTTGTGCAGGGGACCTCGGTCCCGACCTTGCCACCGCCGGCCCCCTGTCGCGCGCGCAGGGGCCGCGCCCTGCCGGACGCAGCCCCTGCCTGCCCGGACGCACCCGCCTCAGCGCGGTGCGGCCTCGCCCAGGCGGGCGTCGCGCGCCACGACGGTCTCGCCGTCGCCGCCGGCGATCTCGAGCGTGCCCGTCGCGCGCCCGGCGTTGCGGACGTCGTCCAGCGCGGCCTCGACTCCAACGCGCAGCGCGGCGGGCACCTCGAGGACGGCGTGCTCGACGGGCGTGCGCATCGAGACCTTCGCCTCGGACTTCACCTTGCGCAGCGCCGCGAGCGCAGCGCCGGCGCCCGCGACCAGGCCCGGGTCGGTGTCCCCGGCGGCGGCGCGCAGCGTGGCGCTCGTCGGCCAGGGCTGCCGGTGCACCGTGCCCTCGCGCCACCACGACCAGACCTCCTCGGTCGCGTACGGCAGCACGGGGGCGAAGAGGCGCAGCAGCGTGTCGAGCGCCAGGCCCAGGGCGGCGCGCGCCGAGGCGGTCTCCGGCGTCACGTCGGCCGCCGATGCGCCCGCGCCGTACGCGCGGTCCTTCACGAGCTCGAGGTAGTCGTCGCAGAACGTCCAGAAGAACGTCTCCGTGAGCTCCAGGGCGCGCGTGTGGTCGTACGCGTCGAGCGCGGCCGTGGCCTGCTCGACGACCTCCGCGAGCCCGGCGAGCATCGCGCGGTCCAGCGGCTGCGTGACGGCTGCGGCGTCGAGCGACACCGGCTCGTCGGCGGGACCGAACGACAGCACGAACTTCGAGGCGTTGAGGACCTTGATCGCCAGGCGGCGGCCGATCTTCATCTGGCCGACCTCGAAGGCCGCGTCGGTGCCCAGGCGCGCGCTGGCGGCCCAGTAGCGCACGGCGTCCGACCCGTGCTCCTCGAGCAGGCCCAGCGGCGTGACGACGTTGCCCTTGGACTTGCTCATCTTCTTGCGGTCGGGGTCGAGGATCCAGCCGCTGATCGCCGCGTGCTTCCACGGCAGCGAACCGGACTCGAGGTGCGCCCGCACGACCGACGAGAACAGCCAGGTGCGGATGATGTCCTGACCCTGCGGCCGCAGGTCCATGGGGAACGTGCGCGCGAACAGGTCCGGGTCGTCGAGCCAGCCGCACACGATCTGCGGCGTCAGCGAGCTCGTCGCCCAGGTGTCCATGATGTCGGGGTCGCCGACGAAGCCGCCGGGCACGCCGCGCTGGTCCTCGGTGTAACCCGCCGGCACGTCGCTCGACGGGTCGACCGGCAGGGCCGCCTCGCCCGGGAGCAGCGGTGCGTCGTACTGCGGCTCGCCCTGCTCGTCGAGCGGGTACCACACGGGGATCGGCACGCCGAAGAACCGCTGGCGCGAGACGAGCCAGTCGCCGTTGAGCCCACCGACCCAGTTCTCGTAGCGCACGCGCATGAAGTCGGGGTGGAACTCCAGCTCGCGCCCGCGGCCCAGGAGCTGCTCGCGCAGGTCCTCGTCGCGCCCCCCGTTGCGGATGTACCACTGCCGGCTCGTGACGATCTCGAGGGGCTTGTCGCCCTTCTCGTAGAAGTTCGCCTTGCGCTGCGTCGGCACCGGCTCGCCCAGCAGGTCGCCGGTCTCGCGCAGCCCGGCGACCACGGCCTCGCGCGCGCTGAACGTCGTCTTGCCCGCGAGCTCGGCGTACCGCGCGCGGCCCTCGTCGGTCGTCAGCCACTCGGGGGTGTCGCGCAGGACACGCCCGTCGCGGCCCACCACCGAACGCGTCGGCAGGCGCAGCTCGCGCCACCACTGCACGTCGGTGAGGTCGCCGAAGGTGCAGCACATCGCGATGCCGGCGCCCTTGTCGGGCTCGGCCGCGGGGTGCGCGAGCACCGGCAGCTCGACGCCGAACAGGGGGCTGGTCACGGTGGTGCCGAACAGGTGCTGGTAGCGCTCGTCGTCGGGGTGCGCGATGAGCGCCACGCACGCGGGCAGCAGCTCGGGGCGGGTCGTCTCGATGACGACCTGCTCGCCGTCCGGGCGGTGGAACGCCACCTTGTGGAAGGCGCCGGGGTAGTCGCGCGCCTCGAGCTCGGCCTGCGCGACGGCCGTCTGGAACGTCACGTCCCACAGGCCCGGGGCCTCGGCCTGGTACGCCTCGCCGCGCTGCAGGTTGCGCAGGAAGGCGCGCTGCGAGACCGCGCGGGCGGTCGAGCCGATGGTCTGGTAGGTCATCGACCAGTCGACGGACAGGCCCAGGCGGCGCCACAGCGCCTCGAACTGCAGCTCGTCCTCGGCGGACAGCCGCTCGCACAGCTCGATGAAGTTGCGCCGCGACACGGGCACCTGGTCGCCCGGCTTGATCGACTTGCCCTCGCCGCCCTCGTGCGGCGGCACGAAGCCCTCCACGTAGGGCAGCGACGGGTCGCAGCGCACGCCGTAGTAGTTCTGCACGCGGCGCTCGGTGGGCAGGCCGTTGTCGTCCCATCCCATGGGGTACAGGACCTCGCGCCCGCGCATGCGCTGGAACCGCGCGACGACGTCGGTGTGCGTGTAGGAGAAGACGTGGCCGACGTGCAGCGAGCCCGACACGGTCGGGGGCGGCGTGTCGATCGAGAACACCTGCTCACGCTCGGCCGTGCGGTCGAACGTGTACGTGCCCTCGTCGGCCCACGTCCGCGACCAGCGGTCCTCCAGGCCGTCGACCGTCACCTTGTCCGGTACCTGGCGGGCGGCGCGTGCGCTCGTCGGGGTCTCGGGCCGGGGGGTCTGGTCGCTCATGGTGCACCATCCTCCCAGATCGGGGAGGTCCGGCGCGCACGCGCGTCAACCGGGCAGGGGCCCGCCACGCGCCTCCAGGAGGTCCTCCAGCACGACCTGCTCGCGGGTCTGGGAGTCCACGATCCCCCGGGCGAACCGCACGACCTCGCCGTGCCGCGCGTGCTCGGCGGCGTACCGGGCCATCTCGACGCCGCCCGCGTGGTGCTCGATCATCAGCGCGAGGAACAGCCGCTCCGCCGTCACGCCCTCGGCGTCGCGCAGCGTGGCCAGGTCCTCGGGCTGCACCCAGCCGGGCATCGCGGACAGGCCGCCACCGGGCGTGGCGTGCGCGTGCCCCCCGTCGGACATCCAGGCCATCGGCCCGTCGGGCGACGCCGGCGGCAGGCCCCACAGGCGCAGCCAGGCGGCCATCTGACCGATCTGCTGCTGCTGGATCGTGAGGATGTCGAGCGCGATCGCGCGCAGCGTCTCGTCGTCCGAGCGGTCACGCAGGAGCACGGCGAGCTCGACGGCCTGCGCGTGGTGGGCCTGCATGTCGCGGGCGAACCCCGCGTCGACCGAGCGGTCCGTCGGCGCGGCGGCATCGGGGCGCGCGACGAGCGTCGCCCCGACGCCGACGCCGACGAGCAGCGCGAGCGCGACGAGCACGGCGACGACGACGCGGCCCGTGGCGGACAGGCCGCCGAGCGCGTGCCCCAGTGCGGAGCGCGCGGGTGCCTCGTCGTCGTCGGGCGAGGTCACGCCGGGGCGCCGATGCCGTTGCTGCAGAGCGCCCCGGCCTCGGGCAGGTCGGGGTTGAGCAGGTACTTGCGCAGGAAGACCTTCAGGCGCTCGTCCGTGGCGTCGTCCACCTGGAGCTGGTAGCCCCACGCGGAGGCGACGACGGGCGAGGGCAGGCCCTCGTAGGGCGAGACCAGCACGTACGTCTGGCCGTCGGCGAGCGCGTGCAGGGCGGCGACCTGGTCCGCAGGGAGGGCGGGGTCGTGCGTGAACCAGACGGCCCCGTGCTCGAGGGAGTGCACCGCGTGCTCGTTCACGACGGGGGCCTCGTAGACGCCGCAGTTCTGCCACACCGCGTCGTGCTCGCCGCCCGTGGGCGGCGTCTGCGGGTAGTCGACCTGCGTCGTCACGTGCGTGAACTCGTGACCCTCGAACTTCTCGACGCCCTCGATGTCCGCGGCGGCCTGCGCCTCGAGCTCCGACACCCGGCGCGCCTCTCCGGCGAGCACGAACGCGGTGACGGCCACCAGGACGGCGACGAGGCCTCCGGCGACGCTCGCGACGAGGACGGTGCGCCGACGTGCCGCGCGGCGCTGCTCGGACTGGACCTGCGCGAGCCGCGCTGCTCGCTCGTCGCGCTGGGGGGTCTTGCTCATCGCGGGTCTCCGTCTCGCTGCCGGGCCATCGGGCGGCCAGGGTAACGGAAGTTGACTCGTCAACGAAGCGGGGGTGGCTACTCCGTCCCCGCGCGGCGCGCCCGGTACGCCGCGACGTGCGCGCGGTTGCCGCAGGAGTTGACGTCGCAGAAGCGGCGCGAACGGTTGCGGGAGAGGTCGACGAGGACCGCCGTGCACCCCTCGCCCTCGCAGACCTTCATGCGCTCGTACTCGTCGGACCGCACGACGTCGACGACGCCCATGGCGGTCTCGACGACGACGACCGTGCCGAGGCTCGCGCCGGGCGCCGTGGCGTGCAGGTGCCAGTCGACGGCGTCGTGCCGGACGAGGAAGGGGGTGGCGTCGGCCTCGCGCAGCATCGCGTTGACCAGCTCCGCCGCCTCGTCGCGGTCGACCTCCCACAGGCGCGCGACGCGCGCGCGAGCCGCCTGGACGTGCGCGACCTCGGCGTCGTCGCGGTCGTGGCGGCCGGTGTAGCCCCAGCGCGTGAAGAACCCGTCGACGTCCGCGACGGTCGCCATCGCGTCGTGTCCGTCGCGGCGGCGCGCGGTGTTGACGAGCTCGACCGCGGCGAGCAGGTTGAGCTCGGTGTCACGAGCGAAGACCACATTGACTCCTGTCCGGGGGCGCGGTTACGGTCACGAGCATAGGAGCGCACGGCTGCTGCGCAGCCCGCTCCGGGGTGCCGGGAGGTCCGGCGCCGGGGTCCCGTCACGACCGAGCGCACGCGCGCAGGTGCCCGCCGGGTCGACGTGCGGGAGGACGACGTGCAGGGCGCTGCTGCGGGCACCGGGACACGGGGCGTCGGGATCGTCGCGGGGCTGGTCGCCGCCCTCGCGTTCGCCACGAGCGGGCCGGTGGTCAAGCCGTTGCTCGCGGCCGGGTGGAGCCCGGGCGCCGCGATCGTCGTGCGCCTGACGCTCGGCGCCCTGCTCCTGGCCGGGCCCGCGGCGTGGGCGTTGCGCGGGAGATGGGCGACGCTGCGCACCGACTGGCCGACGGTGGTCGGGCTCGGGCTGACGGGCGTGGCCGGCGCCTCGACGTTCTACTTCTTCGCCGTCGAGCGGCTCCCCGTCGCCGTCGCGCTCCTCGTCGAGTACACCGGCCCGCTGCTCCTGCTGCTGTGGGCGTGGGTCCGCACGCGCCGGGTGCCGTCGCGCGCGACGCTCGTCGGCGCGTCCCTCGCCATGGGAGGGCTCGTGCTCGTCCTCGACGTGACGGGGGCCGTGCGTCTCGACCCGGTGGGTCTGCTGTTCGCCGGTCTGGCCGCGCTGGGCAACGCCGCCTACTTCGCGTTCACGGCGCGGCCCATCGCGCTGCCGCCGGTGAGCCTGGCCGGTGCGGCCATGGCGGTCGGCGCGGCCGTGGTCGGTCTGCTCGCGGCGGTCGGGCTGCTGCCGTTCGTCGCGCCCGACGTGCAGGTGGACGTGCTGGGTGCGCGCATGCACTGGGCCGTGCCGCTGCTCGTCGTCGGCATCGTGCCGACGGCGGTGGCCTATGGCGTCTCCGCCGTGTCGGTGCGCCTGCTGGGGGAGCGGCTCGCGTCGTTCCTCGCGCTGTCCGAGGTGCTGCTGTCGGTGGCGCTCGCGTGGGTGCTGCTGGGTGAGCAGCCGCTGGTCGTGCAGGGCGTCGGGGCCGTGCTCGTCGTCGCGGGCGTCGCGCTCGTGCGCCTGGGGGCCGAGCAGGACGTCGCGCACGGTGCGGCGCCTGCGCCCGCGGTCGACGTCCTCGAGGAGCGCGAGGTGGCGCCCGAGCCGGTCTGAGCCCCCGATCCCGGACCCGCGCACCCGATGTCAAGAATTCTTGACATCGGGTGGCGCCGCGCGGCACGCTCCTCGTGTCAAAGTTTCTTGACACGAGTGGAGGGGTGATGACGTACGAGGAGAAGGGCGCGTGGGTCTACGGGCTCGTCGCGGTCGCGGTGTGGACCGGGTACGCCCTGGTCGTCCTGCGGCTCGCCGCCGGTGGCCCGCTCGCCGCCGTCGACTACACGTCGCCGTTGCTGCGCAGCGTCGCGATCTCGGTCGTGCTCACCGCCGTCGGCCGCGTCGTCGTCGAGATGGTGCGCCCGAGCGAGACCCAGAAGGCCGACGTGCGTGACCGGGACATCGACCGGCGCGGCGAGTACGTGGGCGGGATCGTCCTCGCGGTCGCGATGGTCGGGCCGTTCGCCCTCACCCTGGCCGAGGCGGACCACTTCTGGATCGCCAACGCGATGTACCTCGCGTTCGTGCTCGGGGCCGTCGTCGCGAGCCTCGTCAAGGTCGTCGTATACCGCCGGGGATTCTGACGTGGGAGGCAGGCCCACGCGCGTCACCAACCGCATCCGGGCGCTGCGCACGGAACGCGGCGACATGACCCAGGCCGAGCTCGCCCGGCACCTGGGCGTCACCCGCCAGACCGTCATCGCGATCGAGCAGGGCCGGTACTCACCGTCCCTCGAGACCGCCTTCCAGATCGCGCGGGCCCTCGGCGTCCCGCTCGACGAGGTCTTCGACTACCCCGACGACGCGGACTGACGTGCCGCCCCAGGAGGCTGCCGTGCCCACCGAGACCCCCACCGACCGTTCCACCGGGACCATGACCGTCGTGGCGTTCGAGCGCTACGGCCCGCCCGACGTGCTGCGCGTCGTCCGTCGTCCCGTCCCCGTGCCGGGCCCGAGCGACCTCGTCGTCGCGGTGCGCAGCGTCGCCGTCGCGCGCGCCGAGATGGCGTTCCGCTCCGCCGACCCCGCCTTCGCACGGCTCGCCTCCGGCCTGCTGCGCCCTCGCCACCAGGTGCTCGGCGGGACGCTCGCGGGCGTCGTCACCGCGGCCGGCCCCGACGCGGGCGCCTGGCGCGTCGGCGCGCGCGTCGTCGCCCAGGTCGGCATGACCATGGGTGGCACCGCCGAACAGGTGCGCGTGCCCGCCGCGAACGTCGTGGCGCTGCCCGACGGCCTCACCGACGACGCGGCAGTCGCGGTCGTCGAGGGCGGGCTCACCGCACTGCCCTTCGTCCGCGACCACGCCCGGGCCCGTCCGGGTCTGCGGGTGCTCGTCAACGGCGCGGGCGGTGCGGTCGGCGCATCGGCCGTGCAGCTCGCCGTCCACCTGGGCGCGACGGTGACGGGCGTCTGCGGTCCGTCGCACGTCGACCTCGTCGCGGACCTCGGGGCGGCCGAGGTCGTCGACCGGCTCCGCACGCCGCTCGAGCGGCTGACCGGGACGTACGACGTCGTCCTCGACGCCGTCGGGACCAGCTCGCCGCGCGCCACCCGCCACCTGCTCGCACCGGGCGGCGCCTACCTCACCACGGTGCCGTCGCTCGGCACGGTCGTCCGCACCGCCACCCGGCGGCTGGAGCGAGGACGCACCGCCGCCGTCGCGTTCACCGGGCTGCGTCCCGTCGCGCAGCAGGTGGCCGACATGACGGTGCTGCTCGGCATGCTGCGCGCCGGGGACCTGCGGCCCGTCGTCGACCGTACGTACCCGCTCGTCGAGGCGGCCGCGGCGCACGCGTACGTCGAGGCCGGGCGCAAGGCGGGTGCGGTGCTGCTGCATCCCTGACGCGCGGCGACACGTGATGGGGTGGGAGCCGTGACGGTGCACCCGACGACCCCGGACGCGCTGGCCGCGCACGTCGTCGAGCACGTGCTCGACGTGCCCGGCCGGTGCCGCGTGCTCGTCGACGGCGCCGCGCCGCTGCGGCCGAGCCAGCTCGCCGACGCGCTCGTCGAGCCGCTGCGGGCCGCCGGCCGACCGGTCGTCCGCGTCCGTGCCGACGACTTCCTGCGGCCCGCCTCCGTGCGGTACGAGCACGGCCGCCACGACCCCGACGCCTACCTCGAGGACCGGCTCGACGTCGGTGCACTGGCCCGCGAGGTGCTCGACCCGTTCGGCGTCGACGGCACGTACCTGCCCACGCTGTGGGACCCCGTCCGTGACCGCGCGACGCGGGCGGCGCGCGCGCGGGCGGGGGAGCGGGCCGTGCTCGTGCTCGACGGCGAGCTCCTCCTCGGGCGGTGGCTCGACGCCGACCTCGCCGTGCACCTCACGGTGCGGCCCGCGACGCTCGCGCGCCGGCTCGGGCCCGACCGGGTCTGGCAGCTGCCGGCGTTCGCGCGCTACGAGGACGAGGTCGCGCCCCAGGACGTCGCCGACGTCGTCGCGCGCGTCGACGACCCCCGTCACCCCGCCCTCGTCGTGCGGTGAGCGCACCGACAGCCCATGGACCGGCCTCGCGTCGGCGGTCGCGGCTACGCTCGACGCAGGACATCGAGCAGCCGGGAGGCGCACCACGTGGCAGGTCTGACGGTCGGGTACGCGGCGATGCTGGAGCAGTTCCACCCGCGCGAGGCGGTGGAGCTGTCCGTGCACGCCGAGCAGCACGGTTTCTCCGGCGTCATGGCCGCCGACCACTTCGCCCCGTGGGTGCCCGCGCAGGGGCAGTCGTCGTTCGTGTGGAACGTGCTGTCGGCCGTCGGCGAGCGCACCACCGGCGACCTGGGCCCCGGCGTCACCGCGCCGACGTTCCGCTGGCACCCGGCGATGGTCGCGCAGGCGTCGGCCACGCTCGCCGCCATGTACCCCGGGCGGCACTGGCTGGGCCTGGGCTCCGGCGAAGCGCTCAACGAGCACGTCGTCGCCGGGTACTGGCCCGAGGCACCCGAGCGCATCAACCGCATGTTCGAGGCCATCGAGATCATCAAGAAGCTCTTCGCGGCCTCGCTCGCGGGCAAGGACGTCAAGCACGCCGGGCCGTTCTACAAGCTCGAGTCGACGCGCCTGTGGACCATGCCCGAGGAGGCCCCCGAGATCCTCGTCGCCACCGCGGGGCCCGTCACCGCCAAGCGCACCGGCAAGCACGCCGACGGCATCATCACCGTCGGCGCACCGCTGGAGAAGATCAGCGGCCTGTTCGGCAAGTTCGCCGAGGGCGCGCGCGAGGCCGGCAAGGACCCCGACGCCATGCCCAAGGTGCTGCAGCTCCACCTGTCGTGGGCGGACACCGACGAGGAGGCGCTCGCCCACGCGATGCGGGAGTGGCCCAACGGCGGCATGAAGTTCCCCAAGGCCGACATCCGCTCGCCCTTCGACTTCGAGCAGATGGCCAAGCTGGTGCGCCCCGAGGACTTCGAGGGCCGCATGGTCATCTCGTCCGACCCCGACGTGCACCGCGCCGAGATCCAGAAGTACGTCGACCTCGGGTTCGACCGCATCTACCTGCACAACGTCGGCCGCAACCAGCGCGAGTGGATCGAGGTCTTCGGCCGCGACGTGCTGCCCAAGCTCGCGCGGTGAGCGTGGGCGAGCTGCGCGTCTGGGCGCCCGACGGCATCCGTGAGATCGTCCCGGGCGACGACCTCGTCGCGCTGCTCGTCGCCGCGCTGCGCGCCGACGCGGCCGCGGACCCGGGTCATGCGCTCGTGGACGGCGACGTCGTCGTGGTCACCAGCAAGGTCGTCTCCAAGGCCGAGGGGCGCGTGGTCGCGGCCGACGACCGCGAACGGGCCATCACCGAGCAGACCGTGCGTGTCGTCGCGACACGCGAGCACGCCGGCGGCGTGACGCGGATCGTCGAGAACCACCTGGGGCTGGTCATGGCCGCGGCCGGTGTCGATGCGTCGAACACCCCCGAGGGCACGGTGCTGCTGCTGCCCGCGGACCCCGACGCGTCGGCGCGGGCGCTGCGCGCCGGTCTCACGGCCGCGTTCGGTGTCCGGCTGGGCGTGCTGGTCACCGACACGGCCGGGCGCCCGTGGCGGCAGGGTGTCACCGACCTGGCGATCGGCGCGGCCGGCGTCGACGTGCTCGACGACCTGCGCGGCCAGCTCGACACGTTCGGCCGCCCGCTGACGATGACCGTGGCCGCGGTGGCCGACGAGATCGCGAGCGCCGCCGAGCTGGTCAAGGGCAAGGCCTCGGGGCGTCCTGTCGCGGTCGTCCGGGGGGTGAGCCACGTGGTGACCGACGACGACGGGCCGGGCGCGCGCGTGCTGGTGCGCACCGGTCCCGACGACATGTTCCACCAGGGCTCCGCCGAGGCGTACGCGCAGGGGTGGAAGGACGCGCTCGAGCGTCCGGAGCGGTGAGCGTGGCCGCGACGGCCGCCACCGACGTCGTGCTCGTCGTCGACGCCGCGAACGTCGTCGGCTCTCGGCCCGACGGCTGGTGGCGCGACCGCGCGGGAGCAGCGGCGCGACTCCTCGACCGGTTGGCCGGGGTCGTCGCGACGACGGCGCCCGGCCCGGACGGCGGGGACGTGCGGCTCGCGCGGGTCGAGGTGGTGCTCGAGGGACGGGCGCGCGACGCCGCAGCCCCCGCAGTGCCCGGGCTCGTCGTGCACCGGGCGCCGCACGACGGCGACACCGAGGTGGTGCGTGTCGCCGAGGAGGTCGACGCGCCCGTGCTCGTGGTGACGGCGGACCAGGGCCTGCGGATGCGGCTCGGGGACGTGCGCGCCGTCGGGCCGGGGTGGTTGCTCGCCCTGCTCGACCCGGCGCGGTGACTCAGGCCGTGACGGGGCGGTAGACGAGCCGGCGGTAGAGCGCCTCGGCGGGTCCGCGGCGGCCGGTGGCCTCGAGCCCGACCGCGACGGCCACGGTCACGAGCCAGACGCCCACGGCCCACGCGGCGACCTGTGCGGCGCTCATGCCGACGCCCAGCGCGCCCGCCCAGGGTGCGAGCGGCAGCACGAACAGCACGGACTGCAGCAGGTAGCAGGTCATCGAGCGCTGCCCGACGGCGCGCAGCGCACGTCCGGCCGGGGACAGGGTGTCGAGCGTCGTGCCGCGGGCGGCGACCGCCCAGCCGACCAGCGCGGCGAACGCGAGCCCCCCGGCCACGCCCGTGAGCTGGTGCAGCGCCGCCGCCCCGTACGCCTCGAGCCTCGGTGCCTCGCGGAGCCCGGCGGCGATCGTGGCCTGCGGGAGCCCGCCGAGCACGCTGACGGCGAGTCCGACGAGCGCCGTGCGGCGCAGCAGCGCCAGGTGGTCCGCGGGGCGCTCGAGGACCTCACGGCGCGCGGCCCACAGACCGACCAGCACGAGCGGCACGGCGACCACCGCGCCGATCGGCGCGGTCGCGAAGCGGACCGTCCGGGACACGAGCGCAGCGAGCGCACCCGTGTCAGGCGGCACCTCGGCCGCCCCGGTGTCCGCGGAGAGTGCGAGCAGGGACGCGTGACCCATGGCCACTGCCGCGACCGCGAGCACGACGGCGACGACGAGCAGTGCGCGGTCCTTCGCGCGGACGAACACCACGGCCAGCAGACCCGCGAGCCCGTACGACGCGAGGATGTCGCCCTCGAACAGCAGCGCGATGTGCACGGCGCCGAACGCGACGAGCACGCCCGAACGGCGCCGCAGGTCGCCCCGGACCACCGGCCACGGCACCCCTGCGGCGGTGCGACGGCGCACCACCACGCCGATCCCGTACCCGTACAGCAGCGCGAACATCGGCATCGTCCGCCGGTCGACGAACAGGGAGACGAGTCCGTTGACGGCGCGGTCGAGCGTCGTGCTGTCCACCGGGCGTGATCCGAGCCCGGTGAAGTACGCCACGGCGTTGGCGAGCGCGATCCCGAGCAGCGCGAGACCACGCGCCACGTCCGGCGCCACGGCGCGCTGCGACGGTGGCACGGGGGCGACGTGGGCTGCGGCAGGCGGCACGGGGGCGGCCTGCGGCGGCAGGCCGGGCGACGCGGTCATGGCGTCATGGTGGCGGACGTCACGCACGCGCGGGACCGCGGTCCGAGGGACGGCCTGCGCGCAGGTCGCGACGCGTCCGGGCGGACGCACGGACCTGAGCCCGCACGGACCGGTCAGGCCGTGACGGGGCGGTAGACGAGCCGGCGGTAGAGCGCCTCGGCGGGTCCGCGGCGGCCGGTGGCCTCGAGGCCGACCGCGACGGCGACGGTCACGAGCCAGACGCCCACGGCCCACGCGGCGACCTGTGCGGTGCTCATGCCGACGCCCAGCGCGCCCGCCCAGGGTGCGAGCGGCAGCACGAACAGCACGGACTGCAGCAGGTAGCAGGTCATCGAGCGCTGCCCGACGGCGCGCAGCGCACGTCCGGCCGGGGACAGGTTGTCGAGCGTCGTGCCGCGGGCGGCGACCGCCCAGCCGACCAGCGCGGCGAACGCGAGCCCCCCGGCCACGCCCGTGAGCTGGTGCAGCGCCGCCGAGCCGAACGCGTCGAGCACCGACGCCTCGCGCAGCCGCGCGACGATCGTGGCCTGCGGGAGCCCGCCGAGCATGCTGACGGCGAGTCCGACGAGCGCCGTGCGGCGCAGCAGCGCCAGGTGGTCCGCGGGGCGCTCGAGGACCTCACGGCGCGCGGCCCAGAGCCCCGCGAGCACGAGCGGCACGGCCACGACGGCGCCGAGCGGCGCGACAGCGATGCTGACGAGGCGGAAGAGCGCGGCGACGAGCGCGTTGTCGTCGGCCGGCACCTCGAGGTCGCCGGTGCCGCCGAACAGCGCGAGCATCGCCCCGTAGCCGCCCATGGCCAGCGCGGCGACCGGCAGCACGCACGCGGCGACGACGAGCAGCCTGCGGTCGCTCGCCCGAACGAACGCCACCGCCAGCAGACCCGCGAGCCCGTACGACGCGAGGATGTCGCCCTCGAACAGCAGCGCGATGTGCACGGCGCCGAACGCGACGAGCACGCCCGCGCGGCGCAGCAGGTCGCCCCGGGCCACCGGCCACGGCACCCACGCGGCGGCCCGCCGCCGCACCACCACACCGATCCCGTACCCGTACAACAGCGCGAACATCGGCATCGTCCGCCGGTCGACGAACAGGGAGACGAGTCCGTCGACGACGCGGTCGAGCGTCGAGCCGTCCACCGGCCGCGAGCCCGCGCCGATCTCGCCGCCGCTGAGGTGGACCACCGAGTTGGCGAGCGCGATGCCGAGCAGTGCGAGGCCGCGCGCCACGTCGGGAGCCACCGCGCGCTGCGACGCCGGGACCGGGTCGACGTGAGGTGCCGCGAGCTGCACGGGGGCGGCCTGCGGCAGCGGGGCCGGGGCGGGCGACGTGGTCATGGCGTCATCGTGGCGGATACCGCGTGCGCGGCGCGTCGGTCCCGCGACCGGTCCGCGCGTCGGTCCCGAGGATGAGGCACGCTGCTGCCCGCGACGCTAGGCGCGGGCCGCCTTCGCCGCCGCCTTCGCGGCGCGCTTGGTCTCGCGGACCTTCACCAGGGAGTCGGCGTCGCGGACGTCCGCGATCGAGCGGAACTCGTCGTCGCCGTACGCCCCCGCGGCCTCCCGCCAGCCCGCCGGCTGCACGCCCCGCTGCTTGCCGAGCAGCGCGAGGAAGATGCGCGCCTTCTGGTCCCCGAACCCGGGCAGCGCCTTGAGGCGCTGGAGCACGGAGGCGCCGTCGGGCTCGCCCTCGGTCCAGATGCGCGTGACGTCGCCGTCGTGCTCGTCGACGACCGCGCGCGCGACGGCCTGGATGCGGCCCGCCATCGAGCCCGGGTACCGGTGCACGGCCGGAGGGGTCGCGCACAGCGCGGCGAACTCCTCGGGGTCGGCGTCGGCGATGCGGTGCACATCCCACCCGCCCATGCGGTCGGAGATCTTCGCCGGCCCGGCGAACGCCGACTCCATCGCGACCTGCTGGTCGAGGAGCATCCCGACGAGCAGCGCGAACGGGTCGGAGTCGAGCAGGTGGTCGGCGGCGTCGTCGCCCGTCATCCACAGGGTCATGACGTCATTCTGACGCAGGTCGTCCCGCTCGGTCAGGCGCGCCGTGCCGCGAACGACAGCATCGTCGGGATCGAGGCGAACCAGCGCTCCTCGTCGGTCCACTGCGCCTCCGGCGCGCGGTGCGGCGGCAGGGACGGGGG
The DNA here is from genome assembly GCF_000092865.1 of Cellulomonas flavigena DSM 20109. Lineage (GTDB taxonomy): Bacteria > Actinomycetota > Actinomycetes > Actinomycetales > Cellulomonadaceae > Cellulomonas > Cellulomonas flavigena. Next base: position 1,571,039 of record NC_014151.1, read on the forward strand.
CTCGTCGAGGTCGACGAGAACGAGACCCGCGTCGCGCAGCCGCTGCACGTACCACGCGAGCGGCCGGTGGTAGTGCCGGTGACCCCCGAACGTCTCGATCCACCACTCCTCGTGCGCGAGGTAGCCCGTGACGCGGCGGTGCCGCTCGCCGTCGTCCGCGGGCTGCTGCCGGAAGAAGGCCGGGTGCAGGAGGCTCGCGACGAGCGCGCCGTCCGGGGTCAGCCGCGCGGCGACGTCCGCCAGGAGCCGGTCGAGCGCGGGCAGGTCCATGAGGACCATGTGGCTGACGGCCAGGTCGACGGGACCCGTGACGTCGTCGGGGAGGCCGTCGACGAGGTCCGCGACCTCGAACCGCACCCCGGGGTGCGCGGCCCGCGCGCGGGCGACGAGCTCGCCGCTGCCGTCGACGCCCACGACGTGCGCGCCGCGGGCCGCGAGCAGCCCGGCGAGCCAGCCGTGCCCGCAGCCGAGATCGAGGACGCGCGGGGAGCCCGCCGGGAGCCACCGCTCGAGGAAGGGCTCGAACCGGCGGCGGAAGGAGTCGTCGGGCCCGCCGATCGCGGTGGCGTAGGCCCCCGCCGCCCGGTCCCAGGCGGCGAGGTCGTCGGGAGGACCGTCGCCGCTCGTCACACGGACATCCTGGCGTACGACGGGCGTCGTCCGCCGCACCTGTGGACGAAGCGGACATCGGGACCCACCGCCTCGTTACCCTCGGCGCGCCCGGTGCCCGCCGGCGCACCACCCGACCGACGTGCAGGGGGACGACGTGCGGACCCGACTCACGTACCGCCGGCCCGTGACGGACCGCGTCGTCGACGTCGACGTCGTCGTGACCTCCGACGCCGCGGCGACCGTCGCGGACGTCGCCGACGCGCTCGTGCGCGCCGAGGCCGCCGCCGGCCGGGTCCTCGGGGGGACCGTCACGCTCGCGCTCGCGCCGCCCGACGGCTCCGCCGCGCGGACGCTGCCGCGCCGGGCCGGGCTGGCCGAGGCGGGACTGCGCGCCGGGTCGACGGTGGGGCTGACGCCCGCGCGCGACGAGCCCGCGGGCACGGGCGTCGCACCGCACGACGCGTACGCACGACTCCACGTGGTCAGCGGGCCGCAGGCCGGGCTCGAGGTCCACCTCCCGCGCGGGACGACGACCATCGGGCGCGGGCCGCACTGCGACGTGCGGCTCACCGACCCGATGGTGTCCACCACGCACGCGCGCGTCGTGGTGGGCGACGCGGTCGAGGTCGTCGACGCCGGCTCGTCCAACGGTGTCGTCATCGGCTGGGGGCCGGTCGACCGCGCCGTCGTCGGGCCGCGCGACTACGTCGTGCTGGGCGAGACGATCCTCACGCTCACGCGCGTGCGCCCCGCGGACGGCAGCGGGGACGGTGCCGCCGTCGTGGCGTTCAACCGTTCGCCGCGCGTCGTGCCCGTGCACCCCGAGCGGACCGTCGAGGCGCCCGCGCCGCCCGAGCCGGCGCGGCCCGGCCGGTTCCCGTTCGTCGCGCTCGCGGCGCCGGTGGTCATGGGTGCCGTGCTCTACGCGCTGCGGCCGAACGCGACGACGCTCGCGTTCCTTGCGCTCAGCCCCCTGCTGCTGGTCGCCGGATGGGTGGACCGGCGGTTCACCGAGCGGCGCCGGCTGAAGGAGGAGGCCGCCGCGTTCCAGGCGTCGCTGGAGGCGCTCGAACAGGACCTGGCGGCCGGCGCGGAGGAGGAGCGGCAGGTGCGGCTCGGCGAGCTGCCGTCGACCGCGCAGGCCGTGCGGGCCGCGCGCGACCTCGGCCCCGTGCTGTGGGCGCGGCGGCCGGGCGAGCCGGCGTTCCTCACGCTGCGCGTCGGCGTCGGCACGGCCGCGTCGCGGACGACGGTGCGGCTGCCCGCGCGCGGGCGCGCGACGCCCGAGCACTGGGCGCTCGTCGAGGCGGTGCGGGACCGGTTCGCGGACGTCACGGGTGTTCCCGTCGAGATCGGGCTGCGTGACGTCGGGGCCCTCGGTGTCGCGGGACCGCGCGAGCACGTCGACGACGTGGCACGCGCGCTGGTCGCGCAGCTCGTGTGCCTGCACGCGCCGTCGGAGCTCGTCCTCACCGGCATCGCGTCCTCCTCGAGCCGCGACCGCTGGGACTGGGTCAAGTGGCTGCCGCACGTCGCCTCGCCGCACAGCCCGCTGCCGGGCCCGCACCTCGCGGCCGACCCCGTGACGTCGACCGCCGTCGTGACGGCGCTCGAGGAGCTCGTCGCCGCGCGCCGGGCCCTCGGGCGCCACGGCGAGACGGCCGAGCCCGCCGTGCTCCTGCTCGTGGAGGACGACGCGCAGGCCGAGCGCGGGCGGCTCGTGCGCCTCGCGGAGGACGGTCCGGACGTCGGCGTGCACGTGCTGTGGTGCGCGGCGCACGTCGAGTCGCTGCCCGCCGCGTGCCGGGCCTTCCTCGTCGTCGACGAGGCGGGCGTGCGGGTCGGCCGGACGCGCGACGGGCGCTGGGACGGCGTCGAGTGCGAGCGGCTCGACGTCCCGGCGGCGACGGACCTCGCGCGGCGTCTCGCGGCCGTCGTCGACGACGGCTCGCCCGTGGTCGACGAGTCCGACCTGCCGCGCAGCGTGGGCCAGCTGGGTCTCCTCGGTCCGCAGGTCGCCGACGACCCCGCGGCGGTCGTCGAGCGGTGGCACGAGACGGGGTCGGTCGTCGCGCGCACCGGGACGCCCGTGCGGCGCCGCGGGGACGCGGGCCTGCGGGCTGTCGTCGGGCAGGGTTCCGGCGGGCAGTTCGTGCTCGACCTGCGCGCGCAGGGCCCGCACGCGCTCGTCGGCGGCACCACCGGCTCCGGCAAGAGTGAGTTCCTGCAGTCGTGGGTGCTCGGCCTGGCCACCGCCCACAGCCCGGACCGCGTGACGTTCCTGTTCGTCGACTACAAGGGCGGCGCCGCGTTCGGCGACTGCGTCGAGCTGCCGCACGCCGTGGGCCTGGTCACCGACCTGTCCCCGCACCTCGTGCGGCGCGCCCTGGTCTCCCTGCGCGCCGAGCTGCGCCGCCGCGAGCACCTGCTGCAGCGCAAGGGCGTCAAGGACCTGCTCACGCTCGAGCGCACCGGCGACCCGCAGACCCCGCCCTCGCTCGTCATCGTGGTCGACGAGTTCGCGGCGCTCGTCGCGGACGTCCCGGAGTTCGTCGACGGCGTCGTCGACGTCGCGCAGCGCGGTCGGTCCCTCGGCCTGCACCTCGTGCTGGCCACGCAGCGCCCCGCGGGCGTCATCAAGGACAACCTGCGCGCCAACACGAACCTGCGCGTCGCGCTGCGCATGGCCGACGAGGCGGACTCGGTGGACGTCCTCGGCACGCCGCTGGCCGCCGGGTTCGACCCGGGCGTGCCCGGGCGCGGTGCCGTGCGGACCGGGCCCGGACGGATCGCGCTGTTCCAGGCCGGGTACGCCGGGGGCCGCTCCAGCGCCACGCCGCCGCGGGCCGCGGTCGCGCTCGAGAGCCTGGAGTTCGGCCCCGGGGAGCCGTGGGACCTGCCTGCGCCCGTCGACGCCGTGGACCTCGACGACGACGGGCCGACGGATCTCGCGCGCACCGTGCGCACCGTGCGGGCGGCCGCGCGCGCCGCGGCGATCCAGCCCCCGCGTCGTCCGTGGCTGCCCGAGCTGGCACCGGTCCAGGCGCTGGAGGAGATCGCGGACCCCGCGCGACCGGGTGTCGTGCTCGGTGTCGTCGACCGGCCCGCGCGCCAGGAGCAGCACGCGTGGGTGTGGGACGCGGACACCGAGGGGTCGATCGTGGTGCTCGGCACCAGCGGGTCCGGCAAGTCGACCGCCCTGCGCACGCTCGCGGTGAGCGCGGCGCTCGGCACCCTCGGCGCCGGCGGGCCGGTGCAGGTGCACGGCCTGGACCTGGGGTCGGGCGGGCTCGCGATGCTCGAGGACCTGCCCGTCGTCGGGTCCGTGGTCGAGGGCTCCGACACCGAGCGGCTGCAGCGGCTCCTGCGCACGCTGCGGGCTGCGCTGGACGAGCGCGCCACCCGCTACGCCGCTGTCCGGGCGGGCACGCTCACGGAGTACCGCGCGCTGAGCGGGCGTACGGACGAGCCGCGCCTCCTGCTCCTGATCGACGGGCTCGGCGCGTTCCGCGAGGCCCACGAGGCCGACGCGGGGCGCACGGGGGCGTGGTCGGTCCTGCAGCGGCTCGTCGCCGAGGGGCGACCGCTGGGTGTGCACGTCGCGATGTCCGCCGAGCGGCCCGGTGCGCTGCCCACGTCGCTGGCGGGGAGCGTCGCGCGCCGGCTCGTGCTGCGGCAGGCCGACGAGGGCGCGTACGCCGTCCTCGACGTGCCCCCGGACGTGCTGGGGCCGGAGGCGCCGCCCGGGCGGGGCGTGTTCGCCGGGGAGGGCGACGAGCTGCAGGTGGCCGTGCCCGGTGGGCGCACCGCACCGGCCGAGCAGGCGGTCGCGATCTCCGCGGTCGCCGAGCGGCTGCGGGCGGCCGGTGTGCCGCCGACGCCGCCCGTGCGACGGCTCCCGACGCTCGTCGCCGCGGCGAGCCTGCCCGCGACGGTCGACGGCCTGCCGGTGCTCGGTGTCGCGGACGACACGCTCGCGCCCTGCGGTTTCGCGCCGCGCGGCACGTTCCTGCTCGCCGGCATGCCGGGGTCCGGGCGGACCACCGCGCTCGTCGCACTCGGCGACGCGCTACGTCGTGCGATGCCGAGCGCCTCGCTGTACTACGTCGGCGCGCGGCGCTCGCCGGTGCGTGAGCGCGTGGACTGGACAGGGTGCGCCGCGACGCCCGACGAGATCGCGGCCCTCGCACGGGACCTGCTGCCGCGGCTGACGGCCGCGCCGGAGGACGACGTGCCGGTCGTGCTCGTCGTCGAGGCCATCGCGGACCTCCTCGGCGGGCCGGCCGAGCAGGCGCTCACGGACGCGGTGCGGGCCGCGCGGCGCAACGACCACTTCGTGCTCGCGGAGTCGGAGACGAGCACGTGGGGCTCGTCCTGGCCACTGGTCGCGGAGGTGCGCAACGGGCGGCGCGGGCTGGTGCTGCAGCCCGACCACATGGACGGCGACGCGCTGTTCCGCACGACGTTCCCGCGCATGGGCAGGGCGGAGTTCCCTCCGGGGCGCGGCGTGCTCGTCGAGCAGGGGCGCCTGCGGCGCGTGCAGCTGCCGGTGTCGGACTGAGCTCCTGTGGACGACCGGGCGCTCTGCGGAGCCTGTGGACAAACCCGGACGAGTCGGGCCGGGAGTCGCTAGCGTCGGCGCCGGTGCACGGACACCACGGTGGGGACGGACCCTGCCGGCGACGACCAGCAGGGGAGTGCCACATGGCGAACATCGACGTGAGCTACCAGGAGATGCGGGACGCGGCGACGCGCCTGACCGCGGGACAGGACGAGATCACCACGCGCCTGGGCGAGCTGCGTTCGTTCATCGAGCAGCTCGTGTCCTCGGGGTTCGTGACGGACCAGGCGTCCGTCGCGTTCGGCGAGTCCTACCGCCAGTTCACGCAGGGTGCGACCGACACGGTCGCCGCGCTGACGTCGCTCGGCGAGTACCTGCGTGCGGCCGCCGCGACGCTGGAGGACGCCGACGCCCAGCTCGCCGCCGGGCTGCGTCGCTGATGACGGGGCCTGCACGCCTCACCGTCGGCACCGCTCTCCTCACGGCCGCCGGCCGACGGCTCGCCGACCTCGCGCAGACGTTCGCCACCGCGAACGTCACCGCGCGCGAGCTGCTCCCCGCGCTCGGGCACCAGGAGCTCGCGGGCGTCGTCGGTGAGCACGCGATCGGCTGGGACGACGTGCGCGTCGGCGTGGTCAAGGACATCGGGTTCCTCGGTGAGGCGTGCGGGCGCATCGGTGACACGTTCGCCGACCTCGACACCGCCTTCGCGGCGGAGCTCCGGGGCCTCGTGTGACGCGTCCCGTCGACTGGTACCCGCTCGCGGTGCTCGACCCCGTGGGGGGAGATCCTCAGCGCGTCCGTTCCGCCGGCCAGGAGTACGCGCGCGTCGCGCGGCAGATCGGGCGCTCCGCGGACGACCTGCGGGCGATCGCCACCGAGGTGGGTGGTGGCTCCGCCGCGGTCGAGGAGGTGGCGGCCAAGGCCACACGGCTCGCGGACACGATAGAGCGCGCCCACGGCCGGTACGCCGCGGCGGGCGAGGCGCTGCAGACCTATGCCGACCAGCTCGCCGACGCCCGGGAGATCGCCTACGCGGCGCACGCCTCGGCGGCCCGGGCGCTCCTGGGCGCAGAGCAAGTCGGCCGGGGTGTTCGCCGTCTTCGGGAACGAGGCCGCTGCGCGAGGCCTATCGGCGTCGGGAGCGGGCCGACAGGCCAAGCTCTGGTCGTGGTCGAGCGGAGGAGTCCAGGCGTTGGAGACCGCGTGCGGTCTCGGCCCTCTACGACCTGACAGCGCTCTCGCGGACACGTGCGCGCTCGAGTTCTCCACCACCTCGGACGAAAGGCCGGTCAGATGACGGACGGGGCGGCGAAGCAGACGGGGGCCCTTGTCGGATTCACGTTCGTCAATCCTGAAGGGTGGATGGGTTGGGAGCCTGGTAGTGGGATCCGGGCGGTCGCTCGGGAGATCGCGTCGCACCTCGCCGACGTAGGATCCGCACGCGACGTGACTGCGAGGTCGGTTGAGCTCGTCAACGCTGATTCGTTGGGCAAGAACGGCATCGTCGCGCACAACGCGGTGTGGGTGCCCGACCGCAGGACTGGTGAGGTGGCCGCGATCCTCGACATGGTCGTCATCTCGGCGCCGGGCGGCGAAACAGCTCCAGAGCAACGTCTGGCCCGGAACCTGCGAAGAAGCTTCGGGTGGACGACGCGCATCGTCGAGTACGCGGCGGACACGGCTCACGTGCCCGCGGGTCGGATGACGATCGAGCAGGTGCTGCTGCGGCGGTTCGGTGAGCGGCAGGTGCAGGCGTACCTGTTCCTCAACGTGTTCCCGCCGGGTGCGGTGGAGGCGGCGTCGTTGGTGTTCAACACGGTGCACCTGGACCTGGTGACGGAGGTCGCGCGGCAGGGGCGGATGATCGCGGAGTCACTGGTGCTCGAGCTCGGGGAGATCCCCGGCGGGCGGCGGCAGGTGTGAGCGCGCCCGTCGACGCGGGTGCCGGGGCGATCGGGATCGTGCTGCCCGCGGACTGGGTGGTGGTGCCGCTCGCGGACGAGGCGGAGCGCGGACTCGTCGTCGCGCGGCTCGTCGACGAGCAGATCGGCGACGACGAGGCGCACGAGGCGCTGCGGCACGCGCTGCGGGTCGCGCTCAACGCCGGTGCACGACGCGCCGCCGCCTCGGGCGGCTGGCTGCTCGCGCTCATGCTGACGCGCGCGGGCGGGCAGCCGATCCCGGCGACACTGACCGCCTACCGGGCGGCGGGGTCCTTCCGCGACGAGGCCGGGGTCGAGGCCGTACGTGCGGCACTGGCGGCGACGACGAAGGCCGCCGGCGGTCGGCTCGAGGTCGGGTCGGGGCCGTTCGGCGTCCTCCTGCGCGCCGTGCGCGAACGCACAGCGGGTGGCGATCTGCCCCGGCTGGCGTGCGACTACTGGACCGACCCGCGCGACGACCACGGGCTCGTGCACCTGTCGTTCAGCACCCCGCTCGTGGCGCTGCGCGATCAGTGGTGCGCCCTCTTCGACACCGTCGTGGCAACCTTGTACCGCCCCGAGCTCCCACCCGGCGACGGACGGTGAGCACGTGGAGGCGGACGGGGCAACGGCCGGTCCCGGGCGAGCCGGACGTCGGCGACGTCCCGGACGCTCCCGGAGGGACCACGCCGCACCCTCGGCACGGCCGTCCCACTATTCCCGTGGCGAGCTCGCCGTGACCGCAGTCTGCGCGAGCAGCAGCGCCGTCGCCTCGGTCGCCGGCAAGGGCCGGGAGAACAGGTACCCCTGGGCGTACGGGCAACCCAGCCGGGACAGCGCCGCGGCCTCCTCCTCCGTCTCGATGCCCTCGGCGATGACGTCGAGCCCGAACCGGGTGCCCATCGTCACCATGAGGCCGACCAGCTCGTGGCTGCGCGGACTCGTCTGCATCCGCTGGACGAACGACCGGTCGATCTTCAACGCCCCCACCGGCAGCTCGTGCAGCGACGACAACGACGAGTGGCCCGTGCCGAAGTCGTCGACGTGCAGCTCGACACCTTCCTCGCGCAGCTGGTGCAGGAAGCTCACCGCCACGTCCTGGTTGTCCATGATGACGCCCTCCGTCACCTCGAACACGATCGACGACGTCGGCACGGCGTACCGGTCGAGCGCCGACCGCAGCGTCGGGCGCAGGTCCGGGTCCCAGAACTGCCGGTTCGACAGGTTGACGCTGACCGTGCACGCCTCGAAGCCGGGCACCACGTCCAACCACTCGCGGATCTGACGGCACGCCTCGCCGATCGTCCACTGCCCGATCGGCCGGGTGTGGCCTGTCGCCTCCGCGACCGGCAGGAAGTCGTTCGGCGCGACCAGCCCACGCTGCGGGTGCCGCCAACGGATCAACGCCTCCATGCCGACGATCTGTCGCGTGTCCATCCGCACGATCGGCTGGTAGAAGAGCTCGAACTCGTCCTCCGCGATGCCCTGGTCCAGTGCCGACTCCATCTGCAGGCGCGCCATCGCACGTGCGTGCATCGCCGTGTCGAACAGGACGACCGCACCGGGCCCCTCCGCCTTCGCGCGGTACATCGCGGTGTCCGCGTCGCGCAGGTACTCGTCGGCCGTGTCGTACCCGCTGGCGCTCACCGCGATCCCCGCCGCCGCGCTGACCGTCCGGGTCCGGTCCTCCAGGACGACCGGCACCGACACCACCGACAGCAGCCGGCGCACCACGTCCGGCAACCCCGCGACGTCCTTCACGTCGTCGACCAGCAGCGCGAACTCGTCGCCGCCGAACCGGGACACGGTGTCGGTGGCGCGCACCTCCGACGACAACCGGGCAGCGACCTCGATGAGCAGCTCGTCACCGACCTGGTGGCCCAGGCTGTCGTTGACGACCTTGAACCCGTCCAGGTCGAGGAAGATCACCGCGAACCGGTAGTCGGGGTGGCGCCGGGTCCGCAGGATCGACTGGTTGAGCCGCTCCAGGAACAGGGCACGGTTCGGCAATCCCGTGAGCAGGTCGTAGTGCGCGTCGTGCCGCAGCTGATCCTCGAGCTGCTTGCGCTCGGTGACGTCCGTCATCGACCCCACGAGCCGGGTCGCGGTGCCGTCCGCGTCACGGACCGACAGGGCGCTCGTGATCATCCACCGGTAGCTGCCGTCGGCGGTCCGCAGCCTGTACTCCACCTCCATCGCCGGGTCACGGCCGTCCAGGTGGTGGGCCAGCGCCCGGTCCACCGCTCCGCGGTCCGCCGGGTGGACGCGGCTGAGCCACTCGTGCGACGTGCCCTCGATCTCGTGGTCGCGGTAGCCCAGCAGGGCCTTCCACCGGGCCGAGTAGTACACCGCGCCGGTCTCGAGGTCCCAGTCCCACATGCCGTCGTTGGCCGCCTCCGCGGCCAGCGCGTACCGCTCCTCGCTGACGCGCAGCGCCTCCACCGCACGGTCCTGGTCCAGGGCGACGGCCAGCAGCACCGCCCAGTGGTTGAACCGCTCGAAGACCGACTCCTCCATGACGTCGAACGGGCCGGTGAGCGCGAGGAAGCCGTGGTCGCTGCCCTCGAAGCGGACCGGTACCACCAGGGTCAGCTCGTCGGGGCTGACCTGGTCGTCACAGGACGCCAGGGGGAACGCGCGGACGTCGCACGGCTCGTCGCGACGGCCGTCGCCCTCCCCGTCCGGGTACACGCCGACGATCCGCAGCTCGCGCGCGTCGTCCCACAGGGCGAGGCACCCGCGCGGCACGTCCGTGCCGCGCAGCCACGTCAGCGACCGCACGTCGCGGTCCTGCCGGCGGACGAGCTCGGTGCTCACCCGGTGGTAGCGGCGCTGCACCTCGACGTGCTGGTTGACGACCGCGCCGCTGACGTGCGGGCGGTGCGACTCCAGCGCCCGGCTGGTGACGTCGACGCCACGGCGGTCTAACGCGGCCGCGGCCGGCGCGTCACCGGGGGCGAGCCGCGCCGCGACCGCGTCGGCCAGCCGGCGCACGGCCGCCACGGCGTTCAGCGGGGACGAGGTCCGACCCGCGACGCGCCGCAGCGCGTCCGCGGCCGACTTCTCCACCGCGGTGAGGTCCGCCTCCGGTGCCAGCAGGCTCCGGCCGAACAGGGTGAGCAGGTGCTGCGTCGCGACCCGCAGGCCGTCCTGCCGGGTGGCCGTCATGCCCTGCTCACCGAACAGCGCGCCGCCCAGGTCGCGCACGAACGGCGCGCCGAGGCTGCTGAGGTCACCGGGGTCCTCGTCGATGCGCGTCTCCACGGTGCGGCAGCCGCACGACTCGCGCACGACGAACTCGACGGGCACACAGTGCAGCCCGCGTGCGACGGGCGTGCCGCCCAGGGCCTGCAGCGCGAGCTCGCAGGCGGTCGAGCCCGCCTGGCTGAAGCTCTGCGCCACCGTGGTCAGCGGGGGACGGTGCTCGGCAGCCTCGGCGATGTCGTCGAAGCCGACCACGGCGACGTCGTCCGGGACGACGACACCCTCGGCGGTCAGCGCCTCGATGAGCGCCATCGCGGTCGCGTCCGTGCACGCGACGACGGCCTGCGGCAGCGCGCCGCGCTCCCGCAGGAGCCGGACCGCCGGCGCACCGTCGTAGGTCTCGTCGAGCAGCCACGGCACCGGGACGACCTCGGTGGGCACGAGGCCGTGCGCGAGCATGGCCGTGCGGTAGGCCTCGTAGCGGATCGCGTCGTCGGCGTTCGCCGGGGACCGGCCCACGAAGGCGATGTCCGTGTGGCCGTGCTCGACCAGGTGGTCCAGCGCCGCACGCACACCCGCGTCGTTGTCCGGGACGACCGTGGGGCAGTCGAGGCCCGACGACACCTGGTTGACGGTGACGACCGGCTTGCCCGTCGCGGCGAAGGCCTGCAGGTAGGCGGTGGACACGGCTGCGGGGGCGACGACGAGCGCGTCGATGTGGTCCCAGCCCAGCTGGGCCCAGAAGTGGTCGTCCTCGAAGTCGAGCAGGCCGGCGTCGTGCGTCTGGACGGCGACGATACGCGCACCGCGGGCGGTGGCGGCGTCGATGACCCCGGTGAGGACGCTCCCGAAGAAGTAGCCGTGGACGTTGGGCGCGATGAAACCGACCACCGGGGGCCGCGGTCCGACGGACCTGGCGGTGGTCGGCTCCGTCGTCGAGGACGCCGCAGTCACTCCCGGGAGATCGGCAGGGCAACGGCCGAACTGGAGCGGTTCTGCCCCGCGGTCCTCAGACGTCCACCGTCCCGGTCGGGCTGTAGGCGATGACGGGACGGCCCGTCATCGGGTGGGTCAGGACGTGCGCGTCGACGCCGTACACCTCGCGCACCAGCGCGGGGGTGAGCACGTCCGCGGGCGGGCCGGCGGCGGCGAGCCGGCCCCCGGACAGCACCAGCACGTGCTCGCAGTACGCCGCCGCGAGGTTGAGGTCGTGCAGCGCCGCCACCGTCGTCACACCCAGGTCCCGGACGAAGCCCAGGAGTGCGAGCTGGGCGCTCACGTCGAGGTGGTTCGTCGGCTCGTCCAGCAGCAGCAGCGACGGCTCCTGCGCCAGCGCCCTCGCCACGTGCACACGCTGACGCTCACCGCCGGACAACGTCGACCACGCGCGGTCCGCCAGGTGCTCCGCCGACGCCGCCCCCAGCGCCCGGTCCACCGCGCCCGCATCGGGGTCGGCACCCCACAGCGAGCGGTACGGGATGCGCCCCAGCGCCACGACCTCGCGCACGCTCAGCGGCACCGCCGCGTCCGACGACTGCTCCAGCAGTGCCACGTGCCGGGCCCGCACCCGCCGCGGCATCGTGTGCACCGGGAGCGTCGGCGCCGGGTCGGCCGCGGCCGGGTCGCTCACGAGCACCGCGCCGGCCTCCGGCGCCAGCAGCCCCGCCACCAGCCGCAGCAGCGTCGTCTTGCCCGCACCGTTGGGCCCGAGCAGCCCGGTGAGCGCACCCGCCGGCGGGGTCGCGTCGACGCCGTCGACCACCCACCGCCCGCCGAGCCGCGTGCCGGCCCCCGCGATCGTCAGCTCCACGAGCCACCCCGCCCGCGTCGCAGCAGCACCGCGAACACCGGCACCCCGATGAGCGCCGTGACGATGCCGACCGGGAGCTCGCGCGGGTCGAACACCGTGCGCGCCAGCGTGTCCGCCCACACCAGCAGCACCGCCCCGGCCAGCGCGGCGACCGGCAGCAGCCGCCGGTGCGCCGGGCCCGTCACCACGGACACCGCGTGCGGCAGCACCAGCCCGACGAACCCGATCGCGCCGGACACCGCCACCATCGCGCCCGTCAGGAGAGCCACGAGCGTCATCATCGTCCAGCGCGTCCGGTCCACGTCGACACCCAGCGCGGCCGCCGCGGTGTCCCCGAACGCGAACGCGTCGAGCCGCCCCGCCGCCAGCAGCACGACCGTGCCGACCACGAGCAGCGCGGTGCCCGCGATGGCCGCGGACGACCACGTCGCCCCCGCGAGCGACCCCATGAGCCACGACAGGATCTCCCGGTACGAGTCACCCGTCGCCGTCCAGAAGACGACGAACGACGTCGCTGCGGCCGCGAGCTGCGACACCGCCAGCCCGGCCAGCACCGCCCGCGTCGGTGTGAGGGTGCCGCCGGTACGCGCGAGCGTGAGCGTCGCGACGAGCGCGAGCAGCGCCCCGGCGAACGCCGCCACGGGCAGCAGCAGCGCCACGCCCAGGACCAGCACCGCCACCGCACCCAGCGACGCGCCCGACGACAGCCCCAGCAGGTACGGGTCGGCCAGCGGGTTGCGCGTGAGCGACTGCATGACGGCGCCCGCGACGGCCAGGCCCGCGCCGACCGCGGCAGCCGTGAGCACGCGGGGCAGGCGCAGGTCCCACACGATCGCGTCGTGCAGCCGCGGCACGTCCGCCGGGCGCAGGCCCAGGTGCGCGAGCACCGACCGCACGACCTCGCCGACCGCGACGTCCGCGGGCCCGATCGTCACCGCGACCAGCAGCGTCGCGACCAGGGCGCCCGCCCCGAGGGTGACGAGCAGCGCGAGCGGGGGCCGCCGCGGTGCGCGCGGGCCGGCCCCGGCACCGGCGGCCGCGCGCTGCGGCGCCGGGCCGGGCGGCGGCGTGCGAGGGGTGAGCATCGTGCGGGGTCAGTCCTCGGTCGTCGTGCCGAGCGCCCGCACCGCGTCGGCCAGGTCGGCCGCGGCCTGCGCGTTGCGCACGCCGGCCTCGCTCGCCGCGAACGGCACGACCGCGTACCGCTGCTCGCGCACGGCCGTGAGCTGCGACGCGGCCGGGTGCGCCGCCAGGTAGTCCTTCTTCTTCTGCGCGGAGTTCCACGCCGAGTCCACGAGGACGAGGACGTCGGGGTCGGCCGCGACGACCTGCTCCCAGCCGACCGACGTCCACGTGTCGTGCACGTCGGCGAACACGTTGGTCAGCCCGGCGGTCTGCAGCAGCATCTGCGGTGCGCCGATGCCGGCGCCCACGTACGGGGTGTCGGTGCCGGACGACCACCACACCGCGGTGACGCCCTCCACCGGCTCGATCGCGTCGAGCGTCGCCTGCTGCTCGGCCACGACGTCGGCCGCCGCGTCGGGGACGCCGAAGATCTCGCCGACCTCGCGGATCTCGTCGAGGACGTCGTCGAACGTCAGCGGGTCCGGCTGGTACCCGGGCGCCTTGCAGGCGCTGGGGGAGACGTACGTCGCGATGCCGAGGCCCGCGAGGGTCTCGCGCTCGCCGGCGCCGTCGGCGCTGAGGTTCGACTCCCACCCGGCGTAGACCAGGTCGGGCTCGGCCTCGAGGACGGCCTCGGGGCCCGGCACCTTCTCCGACAGGACGGGCACGTCGGCCACGTCGGCGGCCCACCGCTCCGGCACCGGGCCGTCGGCGAACGCGGTGCCGACGAGCACGTCCGACAGGCCGAGGGCCAGCAGCATCTCGGTCGTCGAGGACTTGATGGCGACGACGCGCTGCGGGGGCGCGTCGAACGTGACCCGGGTGCCGCAGTTGTCGACGGTGACGGGCTCCCAGCCTGCGGTCGTCGCCGCCGCGGTCGGGGCGGGTGCGGCGGGCGCGTCCGACGCGCACGCGGCGAGCATGAGCGCCGGCACGACGAGGGCGGCGAGGAGCAGGGGACGGCGGGTGCGCGGCATGGGGTCTCTCCGGTGGTCGCTGTCCGCGCACGCCGTCGGGCGCGGTCGAGGGCGAGGCGCACGTCGCGCCGCGGAGGACCGCCCCAAGGCGGGGGCGGTGCGACCCGGCCCAGGCGGTGGTCGGGTTCCGACCCGTCACCCTAGGCGCTCACCCCCGGCCCCGTGCAAGCGGCGGCACGCCGCAGGGGCGGCGTGCACGGGAGGTCCCGGGCACGCCGCCCCTCGGCACCCGCGTCAGCGGGTCGCAGGCGTCATGAGGCCGAGCACGACACCGTCGCGCCCTCGCCGCTGCCGGTGCCCTGGAAGCCGAACGTCGTGCTCTGCCCGGCGCCCAGCGACCCGTTCCACGGAGCGTTGGACACGACGCCGCCCGACGACTGGCCGTTCCAGACCTGCGTGGCCTGACCACCGGGCAGCGTCATGCTGACGCGCCAGCCGGAGAGGGACGCGCCACCGGCCGTGACCTTCACCTCCGAGACGAAGCCGTTGGGCCAGGCGTTGACCACCCGGTACGTCGCCGAGCAGCCGTTGCCCGTGCCCGGCGTGGGGGTGGGCGTCGGCGTCGGGCTCGGCGTCGGGCTCGGGGTCGGCGAGAAGGTCGGCGTCGGCGTCGGGCTGTCCGTCGGGCTCGGCGTGGGGCTGGTCGTCGGCGTCGGGGTGGGCGTCGGTGTCGACGTGCCGCCCGCCCACGCGTCCTTGAGGAACGCCGCGATGGTGTCCCAGCTCGGGTTCGGCGTGCCCTGCGTGACCGTCTCGCGGCAACCCTCGACGGTGCGGACTGTCTGCCGGCCGAAGCGCGAGGAGCTCGTCACGTCGGCGTGGCTGTGGCCGGCGCCGGGGACCGAGAAGAACTGGGTGTCGACGCACGCGGCCTTCAGCGCGTCGTAGAAGATGACCGTCTGGGCGTGCGGGACGACGTTGTCCGCCTGCCCGTGCAGCAGGAGCATCGGCGGGTCCTGCGCGTCGACGTACGTCAGCGGGTTGGCCTGGCGCACCTTGTCCGGGCACGTCGGCGTGGCGCAGCCGAGCAGCTGGCCCTCGGGCGCGCTGGGGCTGTCGTGGTCGATGAAGCCACCCGGGTCCTGCTCCTTGAGCCGCGCGAAGTCGGTGGGGCCGAAGAAGTCGACGCCGGCCTGCACGTCGCTCGAGACGCCGGTCGTGCCGACGGTGCCCTCGAGGTACGCGTTGCCGTTGGACACCGCAGCCATCGCGGCCACCCAGCCGCCCGACGAGTCGCCCATGCTGGCGAACTGGTTCGGGTTCAGCCGGTACTGCGCCGCGTTGCTGCGCAGGAACCGCGTGGCCGACTTGATGTCGTGGACCTGCGCGGGGAACTTCGCCTGCGAGGCCGAGCGCACGCTGACGCCCGCGACGGCGATGCCGCGGGGGTTGAGCTGCTGGGCGATGGCGCTCGCGCCCGACTTGCCGTCGTCGGACGACCACGCCGACCCGGTCGACCACAGGACGAGGGGAAACGGGCCGTTGCCGTCGGGGATGTAGAGGTCCAGGAGGTGGCCCCGGCTGCCGGAGGGCTCCGCCGGTGCGTAGGCGACGTTGGTGATGGTCTGGGCGGCGTGTGCGGGGGCGGTGGCCGCGGCGACGACGCCTGCCGCGACCAGCGTGACCGTCCCCAGCAGTGCAGCCGTCCTGCTGCGGGTTCTCGACATGACAGTCCCTTCGTGGCGCGTGGATCGGGACCTCACTGTCGCGTCGCGCGCCTGGTCAGCGCCATGGGCGAAACAATGCAGACGACCGTCACGAATGGCAACCGAGTGCCATACGTGCTCGTCCCACGGGTGCACCGGGACTCCGGTCCCGGGCGCGTGCCGCTCTCCGCGCGGCCGGGTGTCAGGCGCGCGCGGCCTGGGCGAGCGCCGCGGCGACGTGCTCGACGTCCTCCGCCCGCAGCACACCGACGGTCACGCGGACGAACCCCGGCGACCGCGTGGGGTCGACGACGAACGGCCGGCCCCGCGCCACCCGCACCCCGGCTGCCTCGAGCTTGACGAGCGCGGTCTGCTCGTCGCGCACCGGCACCCACAGGTTGATGCCGTCGCCCGGCGCCAGCGCCAGCCCGTGACGGGCCAGCGCGGCGCAGAGCGCCCGCTGCCGCCCGTGGTAGACGCGCCGGGCGTGCGCGACGGCCTCGACGGCCGGGGCGTCCGTCAGCAGGTCCGCGAGCACGTGCTGCAGCAGCCGGCTGGTCCAGCCCGGGCCGAGCATGCGACGGGCGACGAGCCCGTCGAGCACCACGGCGGGCCCGCCCACGGCGGCGATGCGCAGGTCGGGGCCGTGCGACTTGGAGTAGGAGCGCACGTGGACGACGCGGTCCGGCAGCAGCTGGCCCAGGCTCACGTCGCGCGACGACGCGATCTCGCCCGAGTGGTCGTCCTCGACGACCCAGACCTGGCCGGCGACCGGTCGCAGGACGGCCGCGAGCTCGCGCGCCCGCGTCGGCGTGGTGCTCACGCCCGTCGGGTTCTGCGCGCGCGGCTGCAGGATGACGACGCGCGCGCCGGCCGCGACCGCCGACTCGAGGGCCTCGGGTCGCGGGCCGTGCGTGTCGAGGGGGACCGGCAGCCGCTCGAGGCCCAGGTGGTCGAGCAGGTCGAGCACGGGCGGGAAGCCGGGGTCCTCGACGGCCACGCGGTCGCCGAAGCCGCTGACCTGCTCCAGGACGCGGCTGAGCGCGTCCACGGCGCCGTCGACGACCGTGAGCCGCTGCGGCAGGAACGGCCACGACGAGCGCAGGAGCCGCTCGAGCTCGGGCACGACGGGGTCGTCGAGGTAGCCGGACGCCGGCCGGCCGTGCCGGCGGGACGCCACGCGGGAGAGCGCCGGCGCGAGGTCGGGCAGGAGCTCGGGGTCGGGGCTCCCGGCCGCCAGGTCGAGCCGCGCCGCGGGCGCGTCGGCCAGGTCGCGGTACCGCGGGGGCAGACGTCCCGCCGGTCCGGGGAGCACCGAGGTGCCGGCCCGCCCGCGCGAGATGACCAGCCCGGCCGACGCGAGCGTCTGCCACGCCGAGCCCACCGTGGCCGGGCTGACGCCGAGCGCGCCCGCGAGCTCGCGCACGGTCGGGAGGCGGTCGCCGGGCAGGAGGTCGCCCGCGTGCACGAGGCGCGCGATGGTGGCGGCGATCCCGCGCGGGGACCGGTCGGCGACGAGGTCGGCCAGCTCCTGCGGTGACATGCCCGCATGGTGGCCGGTCAGTGTTGCCGACGCGTGTCCGGCAGGTGAGCGGCTCCGCCCTCGGACGCGTGTCCAGAAGTTCACGCCCGGCCGCCGGAAGTTCGCCGCGCGCAAAGGACGCGTGACGGCGCGGAAATGTCCAAGCCTGACAGTCACATTCACCGGCGGCCCCGCTCCGCCGCCCACCGTCGTCGAACCCGGAGGACACATGAGCGTCGTGCGCGTCGCCTTCACCCAGGCCACCTGGACCGGGGACAAGGAGTCCATGATCCGGCTGCACGAGGACTGGACGCGCGAGGCCGCCTCGGCGGGTGCGCAGGTCATCGCGTTCCAGGAGCTGTTCTACGGCCCGTACTTCGGCATCACGCAGGACACCGCGTACTACGACTACGCCGAGCCGGTGCCCGGCCCCACGACCGAGCGGTTCAGCAGGCTGGCCGCCGAGCTCGGGATCGTCGTCGTGCTGCCGATCTACGAGGAGGACCAGCCCGGGGTCCTGTACAACACCGCCGTCGTCATCGACGCCGACGGCACGGTGCTGGGCCGGTACCGCAAGCACCACATCCCGCACCTGCCGAAGTTCTGGGAGAAGTTCTACTTCCGCCCCGGCAACCTCGGGTACCCGGTGTTCGACACCGCCGCCGGGCGCATCGGCGTGAACATCTGCTACGACCGGCACTTCCCCGAGGGGTGGCGCGTGCTCGCGCTCCACGGGGCGCAGATCGTCTTCAACCCCAACGCCACCGCCCCCGGGATCTCCAACCGGCTCTGGGAGATCGAGCAGCCCGCCGCGGCGGTCGCCAACGGGTACTTCGTCGTCGCCAACAACCGCGTCGGCCGGGAGGACAACGAGTACGGCGAGGACGCCGTGAACTTCTACGGCTCGTCGTACGCCGTGGGGCCGGACGGCAGCTACGTCGGAGAGGTCGGCTCGTCGAGCGAGAACCAGCTCCTGGTCCGCGACCTCGACCTCGACCAGGTGCGCGAGGTGCGCGAGCGCTGGCAGTTCTTCCGCGACCGCCGCCCCGAGGCGTACGGCCCGATCGTCGCCCCCTGACCCGCGCGTACCCGAGAGGAGGACCCATGACCACCACGCTCATCCGCGGCGGGACCGTCGTGTCGGCCACCGGTCGCGCACCGGCCGACGTCCTGGTCGACGGCGAGACCATCGCCGCCGTGCTCGCGCCGGGCTCGACGCTCCTGGGGCACGACCTCGCCGGGTCCATCGACCGGGTCGTCGACGCCACCGGCAGGTACGTCGTGCCGGGAGGCATCGACGCCCACACGCACATGGAGCTGCCCTTCGGCGGCACGTCGGCGTCCGACACGTTCGAGACCGGCACGCGCGCCGCGGCGTGGGGCGGGACCACGACGATCATCGACTTCGCCGTGCAGCGCGCCGGCGAGCGGGTCCAGGACGGGCTCGCCGCGTGGCACGCCAAGGCTGCCGGGAACTGCGCGGTGGACTATGCGTTCCACCAGATCGTCGGCGGCGTCGACGACGACGCGTTGAAGGCGATGGAGTCGCTCGTCGACGAGGGCGTCACCAGCTACAAGCTCTTCATGGCGTACCCCGGCGTCTTCCACTCCGACGACGCACAGATCCTGCGGGCCATGCAGAAGGCCGCCGACCTCGGGCTGCTGACGATGATGCACGCCGAGAACGGGCCCGCGATCGACGTGCTCGCGGCGCAGCTCGTCGAGCAGGGGAGGACGGACCCGTACTTCCATGGCATCGCCCGCGCGTGGCAGCTCGAGGAGGAGGCCACGCACCGCGCGATCATGCTGGCGGATGTCACGAACGCCCCCCTGTACGTCGTGCACGTGTCCGCCAAGCAGGCCGTGCAGCAGCTCGCGTGGGCGCGCGACGCCGGGAGGAACGTCTTCGGCGAGACCTGCCCGCAGTACCTCTACCTCTCCCTGGAGGAGCAGCTCGGGGCGCCCGGGTTCGAGGGGGCGAAGTGGGTGTGCTCGACGCCGCTGCGCAGCCGCGCCGAGGGCCACCAGGACCACATGTGGCAGGCGCTGCGCACCAACGACCTGCAGATGGTCTCCACCGACCACTGCCCGTTCTGCATGAAGGGCCAGAAGGAGCTCGGCCTCGGCGACTTCCGCGCCATCCCCAACGGCATCGGGTCGGTCGAGCACCGCATGGACCTCATGTACCAGGGCGTCGTGACGGGGCAGATCACGCTCGAGCGGTGGGTCGAGATCACCTCGACCACGCCCGCGCGGATGTTCGGGCTGTACGGCCGCAAGGGCGTGATCGCGCCCGGTGCCGACGCCGACGTCGTCGTCTACGACCCCACGGGGCACACGTCGATCGGTGTCGCCTCGCACCACATGAACATGGACCACTCCGCGTGGGAGGGGTTCGAGGTCGACGGGCACGTCGACCTCGTCATGTCGCGGGGCCAGGTCCTCGTCGACGCGGACGGCTACCACGGCCGGCCCGGGCACGGGCGCTACCTCAAGCGCGACCTGACGCAGTACCTGGTCTGAGGAGGGGATCGAGATGGACTTCGGCGTCGTCCTGCAGACCAACCCGCCCGCGTCGCGCACCGTCGAGCTCGCACGCCAGGCGGAGACCCACGGGTTCACGCACGTGTGGACCTTCGACTCCCACCTGCTGTGGCAGGAGCCGTTCGTCATCTACTCGGCGATCCTCGCCGCGACGCGCAAGGTCATGGTCGGGCCCATGGTGACCAACCCCGCGACGCGCGACTGGACCGTGCTCGCGTCGCTGTTCGCGACCCTCAACGAGATGTACGGCAACCGCACCGTCTGCGGCATCGGGCGCGGGGACTCCGCGGTGCGCACGCTCAACGGGCGGCCGTCGAACCTCGCGACGCTGCGCCAGTCGATCCACGTCATCCGCGAGCTCGCGAACGACCGGCCGGCGGACCTGGGGGAGCGCACGGTGCGGTTCCCGTGGTCGAAGGGCTCGGCTCTCGACGTGTGGGTCGCCGCGTACGGGCCGCTGGCGCTGAAGCTGACGGGCGAGGTCGGCGACGGCTTCATCCTGCAGCTCGCCGACCCCGACATCGCCCGGTGGATGGTCAGGGCGGTGCGCGACTCGGCCGAGGCCGCGGGCCGGGACCCCGACGAGGTCGACATCTGCATCGCCGCGCCGGCCTACGTCGGCGACGGCGCGTCGCCCGCGGCCCGCGCGCACATGCGCGAGCAGTGCCGCTGGTTCGGCGGCATGGTCGGCAACCACGTCGCGGACATCGTCCGGCGGTACGGCACGGACTCCGCGATCCCGAAGGCGCTGACCGACTACGTCCGCGACCGGGAGGGCTACGACTACAACGAGCACGGCCGCGCCGGGAACTCGCACACGACGTTCGTCCCCGACGAGATCGTCGAGCGGTTCTGCCTGCTCGGCTCACCGCACGAGCACGTCGAGAAGCTGCGCGAGCTCGAGGCCCTGGGCTGCGACCAGTTCGCCGTCTACCTCCAGCACGACAACAAGGAGGAGACGCTGCGGCTGTACGGCGAGCGCATCATCCCGGCGATGGCCGAGCCGGTGGTCGCGACGGCGGCGTCGTCCGGCGCGACGACGCCCCCGGATCCGGTCGACGTCCCGCAGGCCGTCACGGCATGAGCACCACGACCGACACGCCGGCCGTCGCACCGTCCGGGGCCCCGGCACCCGCGTCCGGTGCGACGGTGCGGGCGCGCGGGACCAGGCTCGCGCGGCTGACGCGCGTCCGCCCTCTCGTCGCCGTGACGTCGGCGCTCGCCGTGGCGGCGCTGTGGGAGGCGTACAAGCTGCTCGGGCCCGCGCAGGGCTGGGCGGTCGGCGAGACCCGACTGCTGCCGCGCACCACGGACCTCGCCATGCCGCACACGTGGCAGGTGGCGGCGCGCCTGCTCGAGCCCGTCTCGGGGGCGACCGGCGCCGACGTGCTGTGGCTCGCCGTGCTGCGGGCCGGGGCGTTCTCGTTCGGGATCGCGCTCGTCGGCTGGACGATCGGCGTGCTCGTCGGCGCGCTGCTGGCGCTGACGATGCTACGGGTCGCGGTCGTCGAGCGGGCCGTGCTGCCGCTGGTCGTCCTGTCGCAGACCGTGCCGCTCATCGCGCTCGCACCGCTCGTGCGCTCGTGGGGTGCGCGGCTCGAGATCGGCTCCTTCGCGTGGCAGCCGTGGATGTCGGTCGCGGTCATCGCGAGCTACCTCGCGTTCTTCCCCGTCGCGGTCGGAGCGCTGCGGGGTCTGCAGTCACCGGACAGGATCCACGTCGACCTCATGCGCGCCTGCGGCGCCGGCTGGGGCACCACCCTCGTCCGGCTGCGCCTGCCCGCCGCGGTCCCGCACCTGCTGCCTGCGCTGCGGCTCGCCGCCGCCAACGCGGTCGTCGGCGCCGTCGTCGCCGAGGTCGCCACGGGCCTGCCCGGCGGGCTGGGCCGGATGATCCTCGAGTTCGCCAACTTCGCGGCGAGCGACCCGCCCAAGCCGTGGGCGCCGATCCTCGGCGCCGTGCTGCTCGGGCTGGTCGCCGCCGGTCTCGTGGCCCTGCTGGGCCGGTCCCTGCGTCGGTACCGACGGGTGGAGGTGGCGCCGTGAGCGTCGTGCAGGAGCAGCCCGCGTCGACGCCGCACCCGCGCGGTGCCGTCGCGGTCGAGGTCGAGCAGGTCAGCCGGGTGTTCGCGGGGCGCAGCGGGGACGTGCACGCCCTGCAGGGCGTCGACCTCACCGTCGCCGCGGGGGAGTTCGTCTCCCTCATCGGGCCGTCGGGGTGCGGCAAGTCGACGCTCCTGCGGCTCGTCGCGGACCTCGACGAGCCCACCGCCGGCACCGTGCGGGTGTTCGGGCGCAGCGCCCGCGAGGCGCGCCTGGCCCGCGACTACGGCATCGCGTTCCAGCAGGCCGGCCTGCTGCCGTGGCGGACCGTGCGCGCCAACGTCGAGCTGCCGCTCGCGCTGTCCGGCACGGGCCGGGCCGGGCGCCGCGAGCGAGCCGACGAGCTGCTCGCGCTCGTCGGGCTCAGCGACTTCGCCGACCACCACCCCGACCAGCTGTCGGGCGGCATGCAGCAGCGCGTCGCGATCGCCCGCGCGCTCGCGGTGTCCCCGTCGCTGCTGCTCATGGACGAGCCGTTCGGCGCGCTCGACGAGATGACGCGCGAGCACCTGCAGGCGCAGCTCCTGCGCATCTGCGCCGAGACGCGTGCCGCGGTCGTGTTCGTCACGCACTCGATCCCGGAGGCCGTGTTCCTCTCCGACCGTGTCGTCGTGATGTCGCCGCGCCCCGGGCGGATCCGCGAGGTCGTGCCCGTGACGCTCGACCGGTCCGGCGCCGCGACACCCGCCGTCGGACCGACCGACGACGCAGGTGACGACCTCCGCAACGACGCGGCGTTCGTCGCGTCGGTCGCCGCGGTGCGCGAGGCGCTGCACGGCGGTAGCGCCACCGGCCGCGGCGTGGACGTGCGGTGAGCGGGGGAGCCGTCGCGCGTCGGCGCGGCACCGTGCGGCAGGTGCTGCCGCCCGTCGTGCTGCTCGTCGCGCTCGTGACGACCTGGCACGCGGTCGTCACGCTCGGCGACGTCCCGGCGTTCGTCCTGCCCGGCCCTGCGGCGATCCTCGACGAGCTCACGACCTACCTCGGTCCGGTGACGTCGGCCGCGCTCGTCACGGGCGGGAACGCGCTGGTCGGGCTCGTCGTGGGCGCCACGCTCGGCGTGCTGCTCGCGGTCGTCGCCGCGGTCGTGCGGCTCGTCGACGTCCTCGCGGAGCCCGTCGTCGCGGCCCTGGCCGTGGTGCCCGTCGTGGCGCTCGCGCCCGTCCTGTACGCGATGTACGGCGCCGCGTCGGAGCAGGCGCGCGTCCTCGTCGCCGCGCTCGCGGTGTTCGTGCCCGTGTACGTCACGACGCTGCGCGGACTGCGCCAGGTCCGTCCCGTGCACCGCGACCTCATGCACGCGCTGGCGGCCACCCCGCGGCAGGCGGCACTGGCGGTCACGGTGCCCACCGCGGTGCCGTTCGTGTTCACCGGACTGCGCATGGCGTCGTCCCTCGCCGTCATCTCCGCGATCGTCGCCGAGTACTTCGGCGGCCCGCGCTCGGGGATCGGCTCGTTCATCACGACGGCCGCGTCGGCCTCGAACTACGCGCGGGCGTGGGCGTATGTGCTCGGCGGGGTCGTCGTCGGCCTCGCGTTCTACGCCGTGACCGCCGCCGCCGAGCACGTCGCCACCCGCCGGGCGGGCGCATGACGCCCGGACCCGCCCACGTCCTCCTGCCGGCGCCGCCAGGACGGCCGACCCGCAGTGCCCACCCGCGTGCCGCGGCACGCACCACCGAGGGGAGATGACATGAGGACGACGACGCGTCGGGGGGCGACCGTCGCGGCCCTGGCGGCAGCCGGGCTGCTGCTGGCGGGCTGCTCGACCACGGACACGGCGGAGGCGGACGGCGGCGAGGGTGACCTCACGCCGGTCACGCTGCAGCTGCAGTGGCTGACGCAGGCGCAGTTCGCGGGGTACTACGCGGCCGTCGCGGAGGGCTACTACGCCGACGAGGGCCTCGACGTCGAGATCGTGCCCTCGGGGGGCGACATCGTGCCGCAGGACGCGCTGGCCGCGGGCGAGGTCGACTACGCGATCGCGTGGGTGCCCAAGGTGCTCGGCTCGATCGAGCAGGGCGCCCAGGTCACGAACGTCGCCCAGGTGTTCGAGCGGTCCGCGACGCTGCAGGTCGCGTTCGCCGACTCCGGGATCGCGTCCGTCGCCGACCTCGAGGGGAGGACGATCGGCTCGTGGGGGTACGGCAACGAGTGGGAGCTGTTCGCCGGGCTCAACCAGGCCGGCGTCGAGGACTTCGAGCTCGTCACGCAGGCGTTCGACATGCTGGGGCTGCTCGGTGGCGACATCGACGCCGCGCAGGCCATGACGTACAACGAGTACGCCCAGCTCCTCGAGACCGTCGACCCCGACACCGGCGAGCTCTACACGCCCGAGGACTTCACGGTCATCGACTGGAACGACGAGGGCGTCGCGATGCTGCAGGACGCGATCTGGGCCGACGCCGCGCGACTCGCCGACGACGAGGAGTACCAGGAGACCACGGTCAGGTTCCTCAAGGCGTCGCTCAAGGGCTGGGCGTTCGCGCGCGACAACCCGCAGGACGCCGCCGAGATCGTCACGGCCGCGGGCTCCACGCTCGGCACGTCCCACCAGCTGTGGATGACCAACGAGGTGAACAAGCTCATCTGGCCGTCCACCGCGGGCATCGGGATCGTCGACGAGGCCGCGTGGGAGCGCACGGTGAAGCTTGCGATGGAGACCCACAACGAGACCGGCGCGACGATCATCACCTCCGAGCCGCCGGAGACCGCCTACACCAACGCGTACGTCGAGAAGGCGCTCGCGGAGCTGGAGGAGGAAGGTGTGGACGTGACGGGGGCGGACTTCGCGCCGGTCGACGTCGAGCTGCAGGAGGGCGGCAACTGACCGCCCCGTCCCGGGGCGGGCACTCCCCGCCCCGGGACCACCGCCAGGGTGCACCGCGCACCGCGAACCCAGGGAGGCACGGACCATGGCAGCACCCGTGGAGGTCGACGGCCTCACGCTCGACGCCGAGACCGTCGCGCTGGACCGCGCGCACGTCTTCCACTCGTGGTCCGCGCAGGCGCGCGTCGCGCCCCTCGTGGTCGCCGGCGGCAGCGGGTCGACGGTGTGGGACCACGCGGGCCACACCTACCTCGACTTCTCCAGCCAGCTCGTCAACACCAACATCGGGCACCAGCACCCGCGGGTCGTCGAGGCGATCCGCGAGCAGGCCGGGCTGCTCGCGACGATCGCTCCCGCCACCGCGAACCTCACGCGCGGCCGCGCGGCCGCCGCGATCCTGGGGCACGCGCCGGACCGGCTCACCAAGGTCTTCTTCACCAACGCGGGCGCCGACGCCGTCGAGAACGCGATCCGCCTGGCGCGCCTGCACACCGGCCGCGACAAGGTGGTCTCGCACTACCGCTCCTACCACGGCAACACCGGGGCGGCCGTCGTCGCGACGGGGGACTGGCGGCGCGTCCCCAACGAGTACGCGCGCGGGCACGTGCACGTCTTCGGGCCGTACCTGTACCGCTCGGAGTTCTGGGCGACGGCGCTCGAGGAGGAGTGCGAGCGCGCGCTGCGGCATCTCGAACGCATCGTGCAGTGCGAGGGGCCCGACTCGGTCGCCGCGATCCTGCTGGAGACCGTGCCGGGCACCGCGGGCGTGCTCGTCCCGCCGCCGGGGTACCTCGCGGGCGTGCGGGAGATCGCGGACCGGTACGGGATCGTGCTGATCCTCGACGAGGTCATGGCGGGCTTCGGGCGCACGGGCGAGTGGTTCGCGTTCGACGCCCACGACGTCGTACCCGACCTGGTGACCTTCGCCAAGGGCGTCAACTCCGGGTACGTCCCGGCCGGCGGCGTGCTGATCTCCTCGCAGATCGCCGCGACGTTTGACGAGCGCGTCTTCCCCGGCGGTCTGACGTACTCCGGGCACCCGCTCGCGATGGCGGCGATCGTCGCCGCGATCGGTGCCATGGAGGACGAGGGGATCGTCGAGAACGCCGCCGCCGTGGGGCGCGACGTGCTCGGGCCAGGGCTCGCGGAGCTCGCCGAGCGGCAGTCGCTGGTCGGCGAGGTGCGTGGCACCGGCGTCTTCTGGGCCGTCGAGCTCGTCGCGGACCGTGCGACGCGCGAGCCGGTCGCGCCTGCCGTCATGGGCGCGGTCAGGGCTGCGTGCCTCGCCCGCGGCCTGCTGCCGTTCGTCGCGGACAACCGCGTGCACGTCGTGCCGCCGTGCGTGGTCACGCCCGACGAGGCGCGCGAGGGACTCGCCCTGCTCGACGAGGCACTCACCGAGGTGACCACGGACCTCTGACGCCCCACCTCCGCCCGCGAGACGTCGATCCAGCCCCGACGCTCGCGCTCTTCCTTCGCCCGCCTCCTCTCCTTCGCCCGCCTCCTTCGCCCGCGAGACGTCGATCCAGCCCCGTCCCGCCGTGCGATGCTCGTGCCCGCCGCCGACCCCAGGAGACCCGCATGCCCACGACCGACCGCCCCCGCCGCGCCCTCGTCACCGGGGCGTCGTCCGGCATCGGCGCCGCCACCGTGC
Organism: Cellulomonas flavigena DSM 20109; assembly: GCF_000092865.1. Lineage (GTDB taxonomy): Bacteria > Actinomycetota > Actinomycetes > Actinomycetales > Cellulomonadaceae > Cellulomonas > Cellulomonas flavigena. The sequence goes on from NC_014151.1 coordinate 1,597,552, forward strand.
GCCGCCTGCGCGCCGACGGGTGGGACGTCGTCGCCACGGCACGCCGGGCCGACCGCCTCGCCGCGCTCGCTGCCGACACGGGCGCCGACGCGTTCGCAGCGGACGTCACGCAGGACGCCGACGTCGCGGCGCTGCTGGCGCACGTGCGGGAGACCGGCGGGCTCGACGCGGTCGTCAACAACGCGGGCGGCGCGCTCGGCCTGGACACGGTCGAGGAGGCCGACCTCGCGGGGTGGCGCGCCATGTACGAGCTCAACGTGCTCGGCACCCTGCGCGTCACGCAGGGCGTGCTGCCGCTGCTGCGCGAGCGCGGCGAGGGCGACGTGGTCGTCGTGACGTCCACGGCGGGGCAGGCGCCGTACCCCGGCGGTGCCGGGTACACGGGCGTCAAGCACGCCGAGCGGATGCTCGCCACGACGCTGCGCTGGGAGATCGTCGGCGAGCCGATCCGGGTCATCGAGATCGCACCCGGCAACGTCGCGACCGAGGAGTTCTCGCTCGTGCGCTTCGCGGGGGACGCCGAACGCGCGGCGAAGGTCTACGCGGGGTACCAGCCGCTGGTCGCCGACGACGTGGCCGACACGATCGCGTGGAGCCTGTCGCGCCCGGCGCACGTCAACGTCGACCTGCTCGTCGTGCGGCCCCGGGCGCAGGCGAACAACACGACCATCGCGCGGACGGGTGTCTGAGGCAACGGATCGAACAATCCCGACGCGCGACGCAGGGATTGCGTCCTAGTCTGGGCGAGTGCCACCAGCCGAGACCTCCACGACGCGTGCGCTGCTCCGCCTCGTGCGGTGGGCCCGGCCGGCGCTCCCACGGGTGGTGCTCGGCGGGTCCGCGACGCTCGTCGCCAGCCTCATCGCGCTCGCGGTGCCGCAGGTGCTCCGCTCGGTCGTCAACGGTCCGCTGCTGACGGACGGTTCGCGGACGGCTGTCGTGCAGGCGGCCCTGCTCGTGCTCGTCCTCGGCGTGCTCGAGGCCGTGCTCGTGTGGTGCCGCCGCGCGCTCATCGCGACCCCCGGGACCGGTGTTGAGCGGACCATGCGCACCGACCTGTTCCGTCACCTGCTCGACCTGCCCGTCGCGTTCCACGACCGGCGGGGCGGCGGTCAGCTGCTGCAGCGCTCGATGGGGGACCTGCACACCGTCCGCCGGTGGATGGTCTTCGGTCTCGTGCAGCTCGTCGTCGCCGCGACGACCGTGCTCGTGGGCGCGGGCCTCATGCTCGCGACGAGCCCTCCGCTGGGTCTGGTGTACCTGGTCGGAGCCGTGCCCGTGATCTGGCTCGGCTTCCGGTTCCGGCAGGACTACAAGGTGGTCGCGCGGCGCGCACGGGACCAGGCCGGTGACCTCGCGACGCGCGTCGAGGAGTCCGTGCACGGCATCCGCGTGCTCAAGGCGTTCGGCCGCGGCGACGACGCGCTCGAGGAGTTCGTCCGGCAGGCCGACGAGCTGCGCGGCACCGAGCTCGACAAGGCCCGCGCGCAGTCGCGGATGTCGTTCGCCCTCGCCTGGATCCCCGAGACGACCCTGGCCGTGGCGCTCGGGCTCGGCGTGTGGCTCGCGGCGACCGACCGGGTGAGCGTCGGCGCGCTCGTCGCGTTCTTCGCGACGGCGACCGTGATGACGCGGCCCGTCGAGAGCCTCGGGCACCTCATGGCGATGACGCTCGACGCGCGCGCCGGCACCGACCGCTTCCTCGACGTCATCGACACCGTGCCCGCGCTGGCCGACCCCGCCGAGCCCGTCGCGCTGCCGGCCGCGCCGGCCGGCGGCACGCGCGTGGAGCTGCGGGACGTGCGGTTCGCGCACACGCCCGGGTCCGCCGAGGTGCTGCGGGGCGTCGACCTCGTCCTCGAGCCGGGCGAGACGATGGCGCTCGTCGGGCTCACCGGCAGCGGCAAGACGACGCTCCTGCAGCTCGTGCCCCGGCTGTACGACGTCACGGGCGGCGCGGTGCTGGTCGACGGCGTCGACGTGCGGGACGTGACACGGCACGACCTGCGCGGCGCCGTGGCCGTCGCCTTCGAGGACCCGATCCTGTTCTCGGCGTCCGTGCGCGACAACGTGCTCATGGGTGTGCCGACCGAGCGGCTGGCGGAGATGACCGAGCAGGAGGTCGACGACGTCGTGCGCATCGCGCTCGACGTGGCCAGCGCCGGGTTCGTGCACCGCCTGCCGCAGGGCGTCGACACCGTCGTCGGCGAGGAGGGCATGAGCCTGTCGGGCGGCCAGCGCCAGCGCGTCGCACTGGCCCGCGCGATCGCCGGCCGCCCCCGGGTGCTCGTGCTCGACGACCCCCTCTCGGCGCTGGACGTCGCGACCGAGGCCGACGTCACCGAGGGGCTGCGGCGCGTGCTGGCGGGGACCACCACGCTCGTCGTCGCCCACCGCACCTCCACGGTCGCGCTCGCGGACCGTGTGGCCGTGCTCGAGGACGGGCGGATCACGGGCGTGGGCCGGCACGCCGACCTGCTCGCGTCGCACCCGCACTACCGCTACGTGCTCACGGCCGAGGGCGACGAGGCGGCCCGGCCGCTCCCCGGTGACCTCGACGTCGCCGCGGAGGTGGGGCGATGACCGCCACGACGGCACCCGGACGCGCCGTCGGGTCGGCGGACGAGCACGACGACGCGGGGCCGCGCGAGGTCCGGCGCCGCTCGCTCGGGCTGCTCGCGTCACTGCTGCGGCCCGTCGCCCGGCGCGCGGGGCTCACTGCGCTCGTCGTGGTCGTCGCACAGCTGGCGCTCGTCGCCGGCCCGGCGCTCGTCGCCGTGGGCATCGACCGCGGCATCCCCGCGCTGCGCGCCGGCGACGCGACGCCGCTGCTGCTGGTGGCGGGCGGGTACGGACTGACGGCGCTGGTCGCGGGCGTCTTCACCGCCGCGACCGTGCGCCTCGCCGCCACGGTGAGCCAGGCCGTGCTGCTCGACCTGCGCGGGCGCGTCTTCCGCCACACGCAGCGCCTGAGCCTGGAGTTCCACGAGCGCTACACGTCGGGCCGGATCATCTCGCGGCAGACCTCGGACCTCGAGGCGCTGCGCGAGCTGCTCGACGGCGGTGTGACCACGCTTGCCGCGAGCGGCCTGGCCATGACGTTCACGGCCGTCGGTCTCGCGGTCCTCGACTGGCGCTCCGGCCTGGTGCTGCTCGTCGCCGTGGTGCCGGGCGTCGTGCTGACCCGCTGGTTCCAGGTGCGCTCGCAGGCGCAGTACCGCCGCTCGCGCACGGCCGTCGCGCGGGTCATCGTGCGGTTCGTCGAGACGATGACGGGCATCCGTGCGGTGCAGGCGTTCCGGCGCGAGCAGCAGGTGGCGGCCGTCTACGACGTCGAGGCGGAGGAGTACCGCGCGGCCAACGCCGAGGCGATCCGCGTCAACGGCGTCTTCGACACCGGCCTGGTGCTCATCGGCAACGTCACCGTCCCGGTCGTGCTGCTGATCGGTGGGCTGCGGGTGCTCGACGGCGCGCTCGAGGTCGGCGTCCTCGTCGCCGCCGTGCTGTACGCGCGCCGGTTCTTCGCGCCGCTCGCGCAGATCGGCATGTTCTACAACTCGTTCCAGTCCGCGACCGCTGCGCTGGAGAAGCTCTCGGGGCTGCTCGCGCAGGAGCCCACCGTGGCCGACCCCGTGCACCCCGTGCGGCTGCGCGAGCCGCGGGGTGACGTGCGCTTCGACGGCGTCGAGTTCGGGTACGGCGACGGGCCGACCGTCCTGCCGCGCCTCGACCTGCACGTCCCCGCGGGGCAGACCGTCGCACTCGTCGGGGAGACGGGCGCCGGCAAGTCGACCGTCGCCAAGCTGCTCGCACGGTTCTACGACCCGCGTGCCGGGGCCGTGCTGCTCGACGGCGTGGACCTGCGCGACGTCGACCCGCGCGACCTGCGGACCGCGATGGTCATGGTCACGCAGGAGGCGTACCTGTTCTCCGGGTCGGTGGGCGCCAACATCGCGCTCGGTCGTCCCGGTGCGAGCCAGGAGCAGATCGAGCAGGCGGCTCGCGCGGTCGGCGTCCACGAGCTCCTGGCGTCGTTGCCCGACGGGTACGACACCGACGTCGACACGCGCGGCGTCCGGCTGTCCGCGGGGCAGCGTCAGCTCGTGTCGTTCGCGCGCGCGTTCCTCGCCGACCCGGCCGTGCTCGTGCTCGACGAGGCCACGAGCTCGCTCGACATCCCCGGCGAGCAGCTCGTCCAGGAGGGTCTGCGCACGCTGCTGACCGGCCGCACGGCGGTGGTCATCGCGCACCGCCTGTCCACCGTCATGCACGCCGACCGCGTGCTCGTCGTCGACGGCGGGCGCGTCGTCGAGGACGACAGCCCCGCGGCGCTCGTCGCGGCGGGCGGGCGGTTCGCCACGCTGCACGCGCAGTGGCAGGAGTCGCTCCGCACGACGTGAGCGCTACCGTGACCCCTCATGGACTGGGTCGAGGTCGTCGGGTTCGTCACGGGTGCGACGTGCGTGTGGCTCGCGACGCGCCAGCACGTCGCGAACTTCCCCGTCGGGATGGCGAACAACCTGGTCTTCGTGGTGCTGTTCTGGCAGACGGGGATCCTCGCGAACGCCGGTCTGCAGGTCGTCTACCTCCTGCTCGGCGGGCTCGGCTGGTGGTGGTGGGTGCGCGGCGGTCCGGATGCCGGTCGGCTGCCGGTGCGCCGCACGCCGCGGCTCGTGTGGCCACTCGCCCTCGTGTGCGCCGCCGCGCTGACCGTCACGATCGCCCTCGTGCTGACGCGCACGGCGGAGTCGGCCCAGCCGTGGGCGGACGCCGTGACCACGTCCCTCAGCCTCGTCGCGCAGGTGATGATGGGCCGCAAGTGGCTCGGCTCGTGGGCCGTGTGGATCGTCACCGACGTGCTGCTCGTCGCGCTGTACGTGACGCTCGGCCTGTACCTCACCGCGGCGCTCTACGTGCTGTTCCTCGGGCTGTGCGTGCACGGGTGGCGGCAGTGGAGCCGCGACCTGCGGGCGACGACGGACGTCGCGCGCCGCGCGGACGTGGACGCGGCGGCACCCGCGTGACGCACGGCCTCGTGATCGGCAAGTTCTACCCGCCGCACGCGGGCCACCTCGCGCTCGTGCACGCCGCGCAGGCACGGTGCGACCGCGTGACGGTCCAGGTGCTCGCGTCCAGCGCCGAGTCCCTGCCGGGCGAGGTCCGGGCGGCGTGGCTGCGCGAGGAGCTGCCGACCGCGCACGTCGTGCACGGGATCGACGACCACCCGGTGGACTACGCCGACCCGGGGGCGTGGGACGCGCACGTCGCGGTGATCGCGTCGCTGCTCGACGCACCCGTCGACCTCGTCGTCACGTCCGACTCCTACGGCGGCGAGCTCGCCCGCCGCCTCGGCGCGCGGTGGCACCGTGTCGACCCGGGCCGCCAGGGACTGCCCGTCTCCGGCACGGCGGTGCGCGCCGACCCCGCGCGGTACTGGTGGGCGCTGCCGGCGGCCGTGCGCGCGTGGTTCGTGCGCCGTGTCGTCGTGACGGGCGCCGAGTCGACGGGCACGACGACGCTCGCGCAGGACCTCACGGCCCACTACGGCCTGCCGACGGTCGCCGAGTTCGGCCGCGAGTGGACGACCGCCCGCCCCGGCGGTCTCGACGCGCCGTGGCACACGGCCGAGTTCGACCTCGTCGCGCGCGAGCAGGCGCGCCGCGAGGACGACGCCGCACGCCGCACGCCGCGCCCGCTGCTGGTGTGCGACACCGACGTCACCGCCACGACGCTCTGGCACGAGCGCTACGTGGGGCACGCGTCGCCGACGGTCGTCGCACTCGCGCAGGAGCGCGTGCCCGACCTGTACCTGCTGACGGGCGACGAGATCCCGTTCGTCCAGGACGGCTGGCGCGACGGCGAGCACGTGCGGCACGCGATGCAGGCGCGGTTCCGCGAGGAGCTGACGCGGCGCGAGGCAGCGGACGGCGTGCCGTGGGTCGAGCTGCGCGGCTCACGCACCGAGCGGCTCGCCGCGGCCGTCGCGCTCGTCGACGACCTGCTGCGCCGACCGCGTGACCTCGCCGACCCGCTGCCCGAGGCGAACGGCGACCGTGCCACACTCGCGACGTGAGCGAGCACGACCTGCAGCAGGTCTCCCAGGCACCGACCCGCGCAGGGGCGGCGGGCACCCCGCACGTCGAGCTGGACGCGGCCCACCTCTTCGCGGACGAGCAGCTCCCGGCTGACGCGACCGCCCCGCGCCTCGACGAGAAGCTGCGCCAGGCGTACTTCTGGATGGTCAACCACGCGGTCATCAGCCCGCACTACGACGTCGAGTTCTCCGCGCCCGGGCAGGCGCGCACGACCTACCGGCTGGGGGACTCCCGGGCCGCGGTGCACCTGCCGACCGACCAGTCGTACTCGTCGTTCGTGCTGCTGCCGCTGCTGACGTTCGCGGTGCGCGGCCGCTGCCTGCTCGTCGGCGGGCCGGGCCGCGGCAAGACGGCCTCGGCGATCCTCATGGGCGTCATCGCCGGCTACCCCGTGCGCGACGTGCGCCGCGCGATGCAGCACGGCCACCCGCAGCTCACGGTGCAGGACATGTTCGGCACGCCGCTGCCGCGCGACCTCGTCAACGCCGAGCGTCTGGCGGACGTCGACGTCGCGTGGCGCTCGTGGCTGGGCATGCGCGTGAAGATCGTCGACGAGTACAACCGCATCCCCACGCGCACGCAGTCCGCGCTTCTCACGGTGCTGGCCGACGGCTACGTCGAGGTGTTCGACCAGGTCTACGAGACCGGTGCGTCCGCCTGGTACCTCACGGCCAACGACGACGCGGGGGGCGGCACCTTCCAGGTGGTCGACGCGCTGCGGGACCGCATCGACGTGGTCGTCAAGGCGCTCGCGTTCAACTCGCGGTTCCTCGGGGACCTCGTGACGCGCGCCGAGCGCGGTGTGCGGCCGGAGGAGAACGTGCCGCCGGGCATCGTGTTCGACGCCGACGAGCACGACCGCCTGCACCGCGAGGTGCTCGCGGTACCGCTGCCGCGGCCGGTGCGCCGCCGCCTGGAGTTCTTCGCGGCACAGCTCGAGCTGCTCGAGCGTGCCGGCTCGCAGCTCGAGTACCGCACCAAGGACACGGCCCGTCTCGCGGGCGCCGACCCGCACACCCTCCTGGCGTCCGACGACGGCCGCGACCGGCGCGACGACATCGGCGCGCAGACGCTCAACGGCCTGTCCGTGCGCGCGCTGCAGTCCCTCGTGCTGTACGCCAAGGCCATGGCGTACTTCCGCGGCGACGCGCAGGTGGAGCTCGACGACCTGCGGGCCGTGCTGCCGTTCGTGCTGCACGACAAGCTGCAGCCCGACCTCGACGCGCCCGCGTTCGACGACCCCGAGCGCGAGGCGCTGCGCACGGACCGGGTCTCGTGGCTGCGCGAGATCTTCGACACCGCGTGCCTGCAGTACGACGCCGCGGGCCTCGACGGCGACGACCCGGTGGGCGACGTGCTCGCCGAGCTCGCAGCCGGTCTCGATGGCATCGAGGAGAAGGTCGTGCTGGCGCGTCTCGCGACCATCGAGCGCATCCTCTCGGGCTGGCAGCGCACCAAGCTGCACGGCGACATGTACGACGACGCGCTCGCGCTGAAGTACGCGCACCAGCGGTACTCCTCGTACCTGCGCTGGCTGCGGTGGCAGTCGTCGTGACGGGAGTCCCCGCGCTCGTCCGTGCCCACGCGGCCACGGTCGATCCGTGGCTGCGCGAGGCGGCGGGGTGGGGCGTGGACGCGGCGGCGGCGCGTGCGGCGCTCACGGACCTCGAGCCGGCGGTCGCGGCGCTCGACGGCGACCCCGAGGTCGCGCTGCCGCTCGTGCGCGCGACCCTCGACCTGCTCGCCCGCGGGCGCTGGCACGCAGCGTCCGTGCCGCGCGGCGTCGTGCTGACGGTGCTGCCGCGCCTCGCGACGTGGGTGCGCGCGTGGCCCGCGGACGTGGTCCCCGCGGTGCTCGCAGCCTCGCGTGGCGTGGCGCGCGCCGGGTTGCTCGACGCGTGGGTCGACCGGGTCGCACGCGCGGACGTGCCGGCCGCACCCACGGACGTGCGCCCGGCCCTGCTCGTCGCCGCGTGGCGCAGCGGCCTCGTGCGGTACCGCGACGCCGCGCTCGACGCCGCCGCGGCCCTGCCGGCGGCGACCGCCGCCGCGCTCCTGGAGGTGCCGGAGGCGGAGGTCGGCGTCGTCCTGGAGCGGCACCGTGCCGACCGGTGGTGGTGGCCGGGGCGCGACGACGGCCCGGGCGTGGTGCAGCGCGTCGGCGGGTTCGTCGGGTGGGGTGGCCCCTGGGTGCAGGTGCCGCGCGTGGCGGCCGGCGGACCGACGGGCTGGCTCGTGGTCGTCGACGGCACGGTCGGCGCCGTCGTGGCCGACGTGCACGGTTCTGCCGTCGTCGGGCTCGAGGACCCGCCACCGACCGTCGCACCGCCGCGACCCGACGCCCGCCGGCTGCCCGTGCCGTGGCTCGACGAGGTCACGGGCGCGGTGCCGGGCGAGCGGCCCGACGTGCTGCTCGTGGCTCGCACGCACTCGTGCACCCTCGACGTCGTCCGCGTGGCGGCCGCATGAGGTCCCGCGCGACGACGCCCGACCCGGCCGCGCAGGCCCTGGTCGCGGCCTGGCGCGACGCCTGGCCGCACGCGCTCGCCGCGTGGGGCAGGACCACGCGCATGCACCCGCCGCACCTGCACACCGTGCCCGTGGCGGACGTGCCGTCGTTCGCCTGGTACGACAGCGGCGACGTCGAGGTGCACGTCGACCTCGCGCACGCCGCGCGCCTGGGCCTCGCGGAGCATGCCGTGGCGGTGCTCGCGCACGAGGTCGGGCACCATGTGCTCGCGCCCGTCGACGGCCGCACGCGCGTGCGGATCGCGGCGCGCGTGCGCGCAGGACTGGCCGACCGGGACGACCTCGTGCCGCTCGTCGCGAACCTCTGGAGCGACCTGCTGATCAACGACCGGTTGCAGCGCACCGGCGGCGCCGACCTCGCCGGCGTGTGGCGCGCGCTGGGCACGCCGAGCGACCCGCTCATGGCCCTCGTGCTGCGCGCGTGCGAGCTGCTGTGGGGCCTGCCGCGGCACGAGCTGTGCGGCACCGCCGTGCCGGTCCGCGAGGAGGCCGCCTGGCTGTGCGCGCGCCTCGTGCGGGCGTACGCGCGCGACCCCGTCGCGGGGGCCGGCGGGTTCGCCGCGCTCGTGCGCACCGCCCTCGCGGACGAGCTCGGGGACGCGGCGGGCCTCGCAGGGGCACGGGCGCTGGCGTGCGGCGACGAGGCGTCCCTGGACGGGCTGCCGTACGGCGTGACGAGCGACGACCTGGCCACGCCCGTCGTGCACCCCGCGCAGGACCCCGCGGTCGTGGGTGACGCGGTCACGGCCGCACCCGACGTCGACGAGGCCGTGCCCCCCGACGGGTCGGCCGACGGCACCGGAACCCAGCACAGCCCCGTCCTGCCGCCCGAGCTGCACGCGACGCTGAAGGCCCTCGGGTCGTCCGCGACGGCGGAGGACGTCGCCGTCGCCTGGTACCGCGAGCGTGCCGCGCCGTACCTCGTGCCCTTCCGGCAGGTGGTGCAGCGGGGCGTGCCCGAGCGGCTGCTGGCCGGGCTCGAGCCGTGGGAGCTCGGCGAGGACCTCGCCGACGTCGACTGGGTCGGCACGATGACCGCGTCGCCCGTCGTCGTCCCGGGGTTCACGACGGTCCGCCGGCACACCCTGGAGGACGAGCCCGTCGAGCCGCGCCGCGTCCCGGTGGACCTCGACCTGTACCTCGACTCGTCGGGGTCGATGGCCGACCCGCGGCGGTTCTCGTGGGTGGCGCTCGCGGGCGCCGTGCTGGTGCTCTCGGCGCTGCGTGCCGGCGCGCGCGTGCAGGCCACGACGTGGTCCGGGCCCGGTGAGGTCGCCGGGACGGACGGGTTCACGCGCGACCCGGAGGCCGCCCTGCGTGCCGTCGTCGCCTACATCGGCGGCGGTACCGCCTTCCCGCTCGCGCTGCTGCGCCGCACGCACCTCGGCGAGGCCGGGCAGCGACCGACGGCCGCACGCGCCACCCACATCGCGGTGGTGTCCGACGACGGCGCCCGCTCCATGGTCCCGCCGCGCGGTCTCGGGTTCGAGCCCGACGTCGCGAGCCGCGCGGTGCAGGCCGCGGGCGGTGGCGGCACGCTGCTGCTCGACGTGCCGCCCGACCGGCTGCCCGGGCTGGTCCCGCACCTGCCGGCCGGGTACGACGTGCACAGCGTGACGGGGGACGAGGCCCTCGTCGAGTTCGCGCGCGCGTTCGCGCGCCGGACGTGGGGGGAGATGCGATGAGGGACGACGACGCGCGGCTGCCGCGCCCGCTGGTGTCCGGGGAGCGCCGGCCGGGCCCCGAGCTCGTGGTCGTGACACGCCGCCTGGCGGCCGCGCCGGCGGCGCTGCGCGACCCAGGCGCGAACGCGGCCGCGGCGCTCGCGGACCTCGCGGTCGTGCTCGACGGACGCGTGGCCGAGGCCGGCGAGCTGCGTTCGCTCGACCAGCGCACCGGCGACCCCGGTGGCGACCGGGCCGTGCTGGCGCTGCTGACCGGGTGGGTGGCGCTCGACCCGGCGGTCCGCGCCGACCCCGGCCTGCAGGACGTCGCGAAGCGCGCGGGCGGGCTCAGCAGGCTCGTCGTCGCGGCGGCGCTCGCGGTGGCCGGCGAGCTCGCGGAACTGCGCGAACCCGCGACCTGGACCGACGACGAGGTCGCGCGCGAGGAGCTGGCCCGCGCCGTCCTCGCCGTGCTGGGCGTCCTGCCCGCGGGCGAGGACCCGCACACGGCCGGCGACGCCTGGCGCGTCGTCAGCACGCGCCACCGGCGGCGGGTCGCCGCGGAGATGGCGGCCGAGGCGCAGCGGGCCGCGGAGCTCGCGAAGGCGCTCGCGGAGCAGCGCGCGAAGGAGGCGGCGGCGCAGTATGCCAACTACTGACGACGCGCTCGCCGGCACGCCCGGCCGAGCGACGCCCGACCCCGCCTCGCCCGACCGCGCCAGGCCCGACCCCGTCGGTCCACCGGCCGAGTACGCGCCGATGGGCGCGCTCGCGCTCACCGACCACGAGCGCTGGCCGAGCCTGCCGACGGCCGACCTCGTGCGCGTCGAGGCGGCGCGGCAGCACCCGGCGGCGCCGGTCTGGGTGCACGCCACGGGCGACCGCCTGGACACGGCGGACCTCACGGCGCTGGCCGCGCGCGGGCGGACGCAGCAGAGCGCGACGCCGCCGGACTGGGTGGCTGCGCTGGTCGAGCGCGCGCACGCCACCGTGCCCCGGTACCGCGCGGCCGCGCGCGACGGCCGCAGCGGTCCGTCGTCCCCGCTGCACGAGCTGCCGACCGTGACGCGCCACGACCTCGTGACGGACCTCGCCGCGCACGTCCCGGTCGACGTGCCGCTCGACCGTGTGCTGCAGGGCACGAGCTCGGGCAGCACGGGCGCGGCGCTCGTCGTCCCGCTGCACCCGCGGGCTGTCGCCGCGGACCTGCTGCTGCTGCACGCGCTCGTCGAGGCGACGGGCACGACGTGGGTCGCGGACGCCGCCCGGCTCGGCCTGCTGAACCTCGTCGACCAGCGCGCGGCGTTCACGTACGTCTCGGCGATGTCGGCGTTCCCGCGCGACCCCGGCGTCCCTGCGCCTCTCATGGCGCGCGTCAACCTCGACGCGTCCGCATGGCGCGCAGCGGGGGACCGGGAGCGGTGGCTCGCCGAGCACGACCCGCAGGTCGTCAGCACGAGCACGCTGCCGCTGGTGCACCTGCTCGACCTCGCGGAGGCGGGCCTGGCCCTGCACCCGCTGGCGGTGGTCAACGGCGCCACGCACGTGACGCCCGCCGTCAGACGCCGCGTGCACGACGTGTGGGGCGCGCCGCTGCTCGACCTGTACGGGCTGCGCGAGACGGGCCCCGTGGCCGTGGCCGGCGAGGACGCCCCGGGGCACGTGGTCGTCGACCGGCGCGTCCACGTCGAGGTGCTCGACCCCGCCGGCCGCCCGGTGGCGCCGGGCGAGCGCGGCGAGGTCGTCGTCACCGTCGACGAGAACCCGTACCTGCCGCTGCTGCGCTACCGCACGGGCGACCACGCGGCGCTCGGCAGCACCGCCGACGGGCGTCCGGTGCTGCTCGGGCTCGAGGGCCGCGCTGCCGTGCGCTACCTCGACGCGTCGGGCGTCGCGCGGCCGTCCGTCGACGCGACGCAGGTGCTGCAGGCGGCGGGGCTGGTCGCGTGGCACGTCCACCAGGACGCCGCCGGGGGAGTGCTGCTGCGCGCGGTCGCCCCGGACGTCCTGGCGGCGCAGGCCGCGGCGCGAGCCGTGCGCGACTGGCTGGGACGTGACGTGGCGCTCGACGTGCTCGACGACGTCGCGGACCTCGGCCCGGGCAAGCCCGCGCGGTGGTCGTCGGACGTGCCGGGCCTCGGGTGAGGGCTCTCAGCTGACGCGGCCCGCCGGCCCCGCGCCGCCGGCGGGCGTGTCGTCCGGGTGGTCGCGCAGCCACTGCGTGTCGTCGTTGACGTACGCGTAGTACAGGCCGATCAGCAGCCCGCCGCCGACGAAGTTCCCGACGAGCGCGAGCGCGACGTTGCCCGCCGCGAGCCCGAGGTCGATGCCCTCGCGCAACCCGACGATCGAGAACAGCACGGTGTTGGCCACCGAGTGCTCCAGCCCGAGGAACGCGAAGATGAACACCGCGACGATCATCACGGCGGACTTCGCGACGTCGTTGCTGATGAGGCCGTTGTAGACCAGCAGCATGGCGAGGTTGATGCAGAAGTTGCACAGCACCGCGCGGACCAGCAGGTCGCCCCAGCCCACCGGCCCGTCGGCGACGTAGGCGAGCTTGTGCTCCACCGACGCCACCATCTGCTCGAGCACCGCGCCCTCGGCGAGCGTCGAGAACCGCAGGAAGAGCGCGACGAGCAGGCCACCGGCGAGGTTGCCGAGGTAGCACAGGCCGAGCAGGCGCGCGGCGCGCGCCCACGTGGTGCGCCGGTGGTACGCACCGATCGAGACGATCATCATGTTCGACGTCAGGAGCTCGGAGCGCGAGTAGTAGATGAACACCAGCGCCCAGCCGAACGTCAGCGCACCCGCCATGCGCCCCAGCGGCACGAGGGTCGAGCCGCCGGCGGACACCTGCGCGAAGCCCGCGATCACCGCGTAGTTCGCGGCGTAGAGCACGCCGATCACGATGCCCGCCATCCCGGCACGCATGAGGTAGCGGCGCGCGAGGCTCCCCGACATCGCCGTCTTGGTCTCGAGCGCCTCGAGGACGGTGCTGATGAAGTGCTTGCCCGGGAACAGCGCGCGCGGATCGGTGGTGCTCACGCGCCCACTCTGCCGCACCCGGGCACCGCGCCGCGGGGCCGACGGTCCCCGGGCGTGCCGCTGACCTGCGTGAGGGTGGTCACGCGGGGCTCAGACGAGGCGCTGCTCGATGCGCGACCCGCCTGCCCCGTGCACGACGCGCGCGAGCGCCCCGTTGACGAGCGCGAGGTGCGGCGGTACGTGGCCGCAGTCGACGTCCGCGAGCACGGGGATCCCCAGATCGCCCAAAGCGCGGCGCGCGGCGTCGTGGTGCGTGAGCTCGGGGACCTCCTTGCCCTGCGTGCGGCCGATGAGCACGGCTGTCGCCCGGTCGAACCAGCCGGCGTACCGCAGCCCGAACAGGCGACGCGTCACGTCCGCGGAGTCCGAGCCCGCGTTCTCGAGATAGACGACGAGGCCCTCGGGCGCGTGCCGGTCCGCGAACCCGGCGAGGTCGCCGTACGGCGTGCCGGCCAGGTGCGCGACCGTCTCCAGGCAGCCGCCCACGAGGCGGCCGGTGACGTCGACGTCGCCCGCGTCGTCGGCCCCGGCGTCGACGCGCGTCCAGCCGCCCGGAGCGTCGAGCACGTACTCGGTGACGCCGGGCTCGGCCTCGTAGTCCACGAAGGGACCGGACCGCCAGGCCGTCGCGGCACCCTGCACGAGCGTGGCGCCGGCGGGCGCGGCGACCACGTCGGTCCACGGCAGCAGCGGCTCGGGGACGCGGTAGGGCGTGTCGAGCAGGTTCTGCCCGTGCAGCGTCGCGACGCCCGTGCGCAGCGTCAGCGGCAGCAGCAGCGTCGAGATGTCCGACAGCCCGAGGAACCACGTCGGGTCCTCCGCCAGCCGGTCCCAGTCGAGCAGGTGCAGCAGGTCGATCGCGACGTGCCCGCCCCACGGCGGGACGACGGCGCGCACCTCGGGGTCCGTGAGCAACGCGGTGAGCTCCGCCGCGCGCGTGCGCGGCGGTCCGGACGACACCCGGTCGCCGCCCATGACCGCGCCCACGCGCGTGCCCCAGCCGAGCCGGTGGAGGTGGGCGAGCGCGACGCCGAGCCGCGCCTGCTGCGCATGCTGGATGCCGCTCGACGGTGACGTCACCCCCACGACGTCGCCGGCGACGAGGGGGCGGGGGTAGGTCACCATCGCACGACCGTACCCGTGTCACCCGGGACGATCCGGCGGCCCGCGCACGCCTCACGTACGCGACGATGTCCCCATGACGACGACGGAGGCCGGGCCTGGCCAGGAGCTGCCGAGCGACCGCGAGGTCCTGGACTGGGAGACGTTCGGTGCGGCCGCGCGCGAGATCGCGCAGCGCGTCGTCGACTCGGGCTTCGCGCCCGACGTGGTCGTGTCGATCGCGCGCGGCGGTCTGCCCGCGGGCGGTGCCGTGGCGTACGCGTTGGGCACCAAGGCGGTCGGCACGATGAACGTCGAGTTCTACACCGGCGTCGACAGCACGCTGCCCGAGCCGCTGCTGCTGCCGCCGCTGCTCGACACCGACGCGATGGCGGACCTGCGCGCGCTCGTGGTGGACGACGTGGCCGACTCCGGCGAGACGCTCGCGCTCGTCCAGCGACTGCTGTCCACGCACTGCCGCGAGGTGCGCACGGCCGTGCTCTACGCCAAGCCGCGCTCGGTGGTCGACCCGGACTACGTGTGGCGGCGGACCGACCGCTGGATCACCTTCCCGTGGTCGGCGCTGCCCCCGGTGCAGCCGCAGCGCTGAGCGCCGCGAGGACACCCGCCGCGAGGTCCGCGACCTCCGCGACCACACCGACGACGCCCGCCGCCGTCAGCTCGCCGGGCTGCGCGTAGCCCCACGCGACACCCAGGCAGTCGACGCCGTGCGCCCGCGCGCCGTGCGCGTCGTGCTCGCGGTCCCCGACCATGAGCACCTGCCCCGCCGGGCGCAGGGCGTCGAGCGCGGCTCCGACGACGGTCGCCTTGGTCGACGGCACGTGGTCGAGCGGCGCGCCGAAGACGCCCTCGACGAACGGCGCGAGGCCGAACTGCTCGCAGATCGGGCCGGCGAACACCTCGGGCTTGCTGGTGGCCACGGCGAGCCGGACGCCGGCGTCGCGCAGCACGGCGAGCTGGTCCGGGATCCCGGGGTAGACGGTGTTCTCCCACATGCCCGTCTCGCGGAAGTACCCGCGGTACGCGGCCACCGCGTCGGGCACGCGCTCGGGGGCCACGCCGAACAGCGCGAACGACTCGACGAGCGGCGGTCCGACGAAGCGCCGCAGCGCCGCCGCGTCCGGAACCGGCAGGCCGAGGGTGCCGAAGGCGACGCGGGCGCTCGCGGCGATGCCGGGGTACGAGTCGGTGAGGGTGCCGTCGAGGTCGAGCAGGACGAGGGGCGCGGGGCCCGTCATCGTGCCACCGGCCCGACGTGCGCCAGCACTGCGGCGGGCACGTCGGCGGGGGAGTCCAGCAGCTCCACGGCACCCGCCGCGCGCAGCTCGTCGGCGCCGCCGTAGCCCCACAGCGCCCCGAGGCAGGGCAGGCCGTGCTCCGCGGCGCCGTGGACGTCGTGCTCGCGGTCGCCGAGCATGACGGCGCGCACGTCCGCACCGTCGACGGCGCTGTGCACCCAGGCCAGGGCGCGCCCGATGATGTCGCCCTTGCTCTCCGACTCGTCGTCGGGGGCGCCGACCACGTGGTCCAGGAGCGGGGTCAGGCCGACCTCGTCGCAGATCGGAGCGGCCCAGCGCAGCGGCTTGGCGGTGGCGACGACGAGCAGCACGCCCGCCTCCCGCAGGGTCGCGAGCGCCGCGGGCACGCCGTCGAAGACCCGGGTGTCCCACACACCGGCGCCGGAGAAGTGCGCGCCGTAGGCGGCGACGGCGGCGTCGAGCTGCTCCGCGCCGACGCCGTGCGTCGTGAACGACCACTGGATCGGCGGGCCGGCGAACGAGCGCATGACGGCGTCCGTGGGGGCCGGCAGTCCGACGTGCGCGTACGCGGCGCTCACCGAGGCGACGATGCCGGGTGCCGAGTCCATGAGGGTGCCGTCGAGGTCGAGGAGGGCCACGGGGCGGGTGGGGAGCGGGGGCATGGCCCGATGGTCTCCCGCGGCGCGGGCTCCGGGCCAATCGCGGGTGCACCGCACCAACGCCTCTTGACCGTCGAGAGGTATCGATTGACAATCGATAGATGACGACACTGCTCCGTGCCCTGCTCCGCGTCGCGCTCGGTGCCCTGCTCCTCGGCGCGCTCGTGCTCCAGACGCAGCTGCCGCTGCTCGCCGAGCAGCTCGGCGGTGGCTACGCCGAGACCGCGCACCTGGTCGTGCCCTACGCCGCGGCGGGGATCGCCGCGCTCGCGTGCCTGCAGGTCGCGCTCGTGGCCGTCTGGTGGCTCGTCACCCGCGTCGAGCGCGACGAGATCTTCGCCCCGCGCGCCCGGCGCGGTCTCGACGCCGGCGTCGGCGCCCTCCTCCTGGGGGCGGTCTGCGCCGCCGCGCCGATGGTGCACCTGCTGTTCGTCGTCGGCGTCGGTGGTCCCGGGATCCTCCTCGGTCTGCTGGGGTGCGTCGCGGGCGCGGTCGCGGTCGCGCTCCTCGGCCGGACGCTGCGGGCGGTGCTCGGCGCGGCCGTGGCCGACCACGCCGAGCTCGCCGCCGTCGTCTGACGCGCGGCCGACCTCGCGCCCCGCACGCTCCGGTTGCTCGAGCTCCGCGGCCGCGATCTCGCGGCGCCCATGGTGAGCCCGGGCCCGGGGCGTCGGTATGCTGAGCGCACAGGCATCGACCCGGCCATCACCGGTGAGCCTCCGGAAGAACGGGCCCCGCACCCCGCGGGTCCTCAGTAGAACCGGACGGGGCAGGCCCGTCACAGCCGCAGGCGAGAGGTCGGGGACGCGTCCCCGGCAAGCGAGGTGGTACCGCGGTGGGGTCCGGACGTCCGGACGTCGTCGTCCTCGTGGCCGTGCTGCACCCGCACCCGGGTGCGTGAGACCAGGAGCACCACCGTGGCGTACCCGCTGCACCGCACCTCCCACGACGCCGGCACGACCGTCCCGCCGAGCCCGGACCTGCCCGCGCTCGAGAAGGACGTGCTCGCACACTGGGCCGCGGACGACACGTTCCGCGCCTCCGTCGAGCAGCGCGACGCCGGTGAGAACGGCGCGAACGAGTACGTCTTCTACGACGGGCCGCCCTTCGCCAACGGCCTGCCGCACTACGGCCACCTGCTCACCGGGTACGCCAAGGACGTCGTGCCGCGCTACCAGACCATGCGCGGGCGCCGCGTCGAGCGCCGCTTCGGGTGGGACACGCACGGCCTGCCGGCCGAGCTCGAGGCCGAGCGCAAGCTGGGGATCACCGACAAGTCCCAGATCGACGAGATGGGCATCGCCGCGTTCAACGACGCGTGCCGCGAGTCCGTGCTGACGTACACGAAGGAGTGGGAGGAGTACGTCACCCGGCAGGCGCGCTGGGTCGACTTCGACAACGACTACAAGACGCTCGACGCGTCCTTCATGGAGTCGGTGATCTGGGCGTTCAAGCAGCTCCACGACAAGGGCCTGGCGTACGAGGGCTACCGCGTCCTGCCCTACTGCTGGCGTGACGAGACGCCGCTGAGCAACCACGAGCTGCGCATGGACGACGACGTGTATGCCGCGCGCCAGGACCCGGCGCTGACGGTCGTGCTGCCACTCGTCGACGCGCCCGTCACGCTCGCCGACGCCTCGCTGCTCATCTGGACGACGACGCCGTGGACCCTGCCGTCGAACCTCGCCGTCGCGGCCGGACCGGACATCGACTACGTCGCCGTGCGCCCCGCCGAGGGCGCGTTCGCCGGTCGCACCCTCGTGCTCGCGGCGTCGCGGCTCGCGGCCTACGCGCGCGAGCTGGGGGAGTCGCCGGAGGTCGTCACGCGGCTCACGGGCGACGACCTCGTCGGTCTGCGCTACACGCCGCCGTTCGCGTACTTCACCGGCCGGGAGAACGCCCACCAGGTCCTCGCCGCCGACTTCGTCACCACCGAGGACGGCACGGGCCTGGTGCACCTCGCACCGGCGTTCGGCGAGGACGACGCCGCGGTGTGCCTCGCGGCGGGCATCGCGACCGTCGTGCCCGTGGACTCCAAGGGCAGGTTCACCACCGAGGTGCCCGAGTACGCCGGGCAGCAGGTGTTCGACGCCAACCCCGGGCTGATCCGCGAGCTCAAGGAGCGCGGCCTCGTCGTGCGCCACGAGACCTACGAGCACTCCTACCCGCACTGCTGGCGGTGCCGGAACCCGCTGATCTACAAGGCCGTGTCCTCGTGGTTCGTGCGCGTGACGGAGTTCAAGGACCGCATGGTCGAGCTCAACCAGGGCATCGAGTGGATCCCCGGCCACATCAAGGACGGCCAGTTCGGCAAGTGGCTCGAGAACGCGCGCGACTGGTCGATCAGCCGCAACCGGTACTGGGGCACGCCCATCCCGGTGTGGGTGAGCGACGACCCGGCGTACCCGCGCGTCGACGTGTACGGCTCGTTCGCCGAGCTCGAGGCCGACTTCGGCCGCCTGCCGCTCAACGACAAGGGTGAGCCGGACCTGCACCGGCCGTTCATCGACGAGCTGACGCGCCCCAACCCGGACGACCCCACGGGCCGGGCGACGATGCGCCGCATCCCCGACGTGCTCGACGTGTGGTTCGACTCCGGGTCGATGCCGTTCGCGCAGGTGCACTACCCGTTCGAGAACCGCGAGTGGTTCGAGCACCACTACCCGGGCGACTTCATCGTGGAGTACATCGGGCAGACGCGCGGCTGGTTCTACACGCTGCACGTGCTGGCCACGGCGATCTTCGACCGCGCCGCGTTCCGCAACGTCATGTGCCACGGCATCGTCCTGGGCGACGACGGGCGCAAGGCGAGCAAGTCGCTGCGCAACTTCCCCGACCCCGTGCTCATGTGGGACAAGTACGGCTCCGACGCCGTGCGCTGGTCCCTCATGTCCTCGACCATCCTGCGCGGCGGCAACCTCGTCGTGACCGAGGAGGGGATCCGCGACGGCGTGCGCCAGGTGCTGCTGCCGCTGTGGAGCACGTACTACTTCTTCACGCTGTACGCGGGCGCGGCGGACGAGGGGCGCGGGTACACGGCGCAGCGCGTCACCGCGGAGCGGGCCGCGGGGCTCGCGCCGATGGACCGCTACGTGCTGGCCCGTACGGCCGACCTCGCGTCGTCGCTCACGGCCCAGCTCGACGACTACGACATCCCCGCGGCGTGCGAGGCGGTGCGTGAGCACCTCGACCTGCTGACGAACTGGTACGTGCGCACGCAACGCGACCGGTTCTGGTCGGAGGACGCCGACGCGTTCGACACGCTGTGGACCGCGCTCGAGGAGCTCACGCGCGTCATGGCGCCGCTGGCGCCGCTGGTCGCCGAGGAGGTGTGGCGCGGCCTGACCGGAGGCCGCTCGGTGCACCTGGCCGACTGGCCGGCGACCGACGAGGCGCTCGTGCAGGACGACGCGCTCGTCGGCGCGATGGACGAGGTGCGGGCCGTGGTGTCCGCGGCGCTCGGCCTGCGCAAGGCGCACCAGGTGCGTGTGCGGCAGCCGCTGCGCAGGCTCACCGTGGCCGTCACGGACCCCGCAGCGCTCGCGCCGTACACCGACCTGCTCGCGGCCGAGCTCAACGTCAAGCACGTCGACGTCGTCGAGGCAGACGCGGCCACCGCCGAGCGCTTCGGCATCGTGCAGCGGCTCGCGGTGAACGCACGCGCCGCCGGCCCTCGCCTGGGGCGCGCCGTGCAGCACGTCATCAAGGCGTCCCGTGCGGGCGCCTGGCGCGTCGAGGGCGAGACCGTGGTCGTCACGACCGACGACGGCGACGTCGCGCTCGAGCCCGCCGAGTACGAGCTGACCACCGTGGTCGGGGACGGCACCGGGAGTGACGTCGCGGCAGCCGTGCTGCCCGGCGGTGTGCTCGTCGTGCTCGACCTGGCACTGGACGACGCGCTGCGCGCCGAGGGCTACGCGCGCGACGTCGTGCGGGCCGTGCAGGACGCGCGCAAGGGCGCCGGGCTGCACGTCGCGGACCGCATCGCACTGAGCCTGCAGGTGCCCGCGGCGCACGTCGCGGACGTCGAGGCGCACCGGGAGTTCGTCGCCGCCGAGACGCTCGCCACGTCGGTGACCGTCGAGGCCGCCGACGTCGCGGAGGTCGCCGTGACCGTTGCGCGGGCCGACGCGTGAGCCGCGAGCGCGGTGGCGCCGACCACCTGAGGGACGAGGCGGCGCGGGCGGCGCGCGAGGCCGCCGACGAGGTCTACCGGGCGATCCTCACGCGCACGCCCGAGCACGACTTCGACCTGCGCCTGGACCGCGTGCGTGACGTGCTCGAGCTGCTGGGCGACCCGCAGCGCGCGTTCCGTGCGGTGCACCTCACGGGCACCAACGGCAAGACGTCGACCGCACGCATGGTCGAGCGGCTGCTGCGCGAGCACGGTCTGCGCACCGGGCGGTTCACCAGCCCGCACCTCACGCGGGTCACCGAGCGCATCAGCATCGACGGCGAGCCGATCAGCGACGAGCGCTTCGTCGAGGTCTGGCAGGACGTCGCGCCGTACGTGCAGATGGTCGACCAGCGGCACGTCGAGCGGGGCGGCCAGCAGCTCTCGTTCTTCGAGGTGTTCACGGTCATGGCGTACGCGGCGTTCGCGGACGCGCCCGTCGACGTCGCCGTGGTCGAGGTCGGCCTCGGCGGTCGCTTCGACGCGACCAACCTCGTCGACGCCGAGGTCGCCGTCATCACGCCGATCGCGATGGACCACGAGCGGTACCTCGGGGACACGCTCGTGCAGATCGCGTCGGAGAAGGCCGGCATCGTCAAGGACGGCGCGACGCTCGTGCTCGCGCACCAGGCCGAGGACGTCGAGGGCGTCGTGCTGGCGGCCGCCGCCGAGCGCGGCGCGCGAGTCGTGCGCGAGGGCGTCGACGTCGCGGTGGTCGAGCGGCAGGTCGCCGTCGGCGGTCAGGTCGTCGCGCTGCGTGGCCTCGGCGGTGTCTACACCGACGTCTTCCTGCCGCTGCACGGCGAGCACCAGGCGCACAACGCGCTGCTCGCGCTCGTGGCGACCGAGGCGCTCCTGACGGGCGGTGCAGCCCTCGACGGTGGCGTCGTCGAGGCGGCGTTCGGGGACGCGACGTCGCCCGGCCGACTCGAGGTCGTGCGTGCGAGCCCCACCGTGCTGGTCGACGGCGCGCACAACCCCGCCGGCGCGGAGGCGCTCGCCGCCGCGGTGGAGGAGGCGTTCGCGTTCCAGCGGCTCGTGGGCGTCGTCGGTGTGATGGCGGACAAGGATCCCGAGGGCATCCTCGCGGCCCTCGAGCCGCTCCTCGACGAGGTCGTCGTGACCCAGGCCTCGGGCGTCCGGGCCCTGGACGCGGACGACCTCGCGGCGGTCGCCGTCGAGGTGTTCGGCGAGGACCGTGTGCACGTCGCCGCCCGCCTGCCCGACGCCCTCGACGCCGCCGTGCAGAGAGCCGAGAGCGAGGTCGAGCGCGGCGCGGGGGTCCTGGTGACGGGATCGATCCTGCTCGTCGCCGAGGCGCGCGTCCTGCTGGGCAGGCCGTGAGCGGCGTCTCGCCTTGACGTCCGTCCGGGGCCGGGGTGAGGTGGGCGGTACACCGCCGGTACGTCGAGGGAGCCGAGCGTGAAGAAGCTCATCAACGACCCGCAGGACGTCGTCGTCGAGACGCTCGAGGGGTTCGCGCTCGCGCACGCCGACCTCGTGCAGGTGCACACCGACCCGGCGTACGTGACGCGCACCGGCGGCGCCGTGCCGGGCAAGGTGGGCCTCGTGTCCGGCGGCGGCAGCGGGCACGAGCCGCTGCACGCGGGGTTCGTGGGCGTCGGCATGCTCGACGCGGCCGTGCCGGGCGCGGTCTTCACGTCGCCGACGCCCGACCAGATCGCCCCCGCGATCGCGGCGGCGGACGGCGGCGCGGGCGTCCTGACGATCGTGAAGAACTACACGGGCGACGTCCTCAACTTCGAGACGGCCGCCGAGCTCGCGGAGGTCGAGGGCATCACCGTGCGCCAGGTGCTCGTGAACGACGACGTCGCCGTCGAGGACTCGCTGTACACCGCGGGCCGGCGCGGCGTCGCGGGGACGGTCGCGGTCGAGAAGATCGCGGGCGCGGCGGCCGAGCGCGGCGACGACCTCGACGCGGTCGCGGCCCTGGCCCGGCGCGTCGTCGACAACGTGCGCTCCATGGGCCTGGCCCTCACGGCGTGCACCGTGCCGCACGTCGGCCGCCCCAGCTTCGACCTCGGCGACGACGAGATCGAGATCGGCATCGGCATCCACGGTGAGCCGGGCCGGCACCGCGTCGGCCTCGAGCCCGCGGACGCCCTGACGGAGAAGCTGCTCACGCCCGTCGTGGAGGACCTGGGCCTGACGGGTGGCGAGCAGGTGCTGCTGCTCGTCAACGGCATGGGTGGGACGCCCGCCTCGGAGCTCTACGTCGTCTATCGTCGGGCACGCGCGTTGCTCGCCGAGCGCGGGATCGAGGTGACCCGCTCGCTCGTCGGCAACTACGTGACATCGCTGGAGATGCAGGGTGCGTCCGTCACCGTCCTCCGGCTGGACGACGAGCTGACCGCCCTGTGGGACGCTCCGGTGCACACGGCAGCGCTGCGCTGGTGAGCGACACGAGCGGGGACCCGGGGAGGCTGGGCGGATGACGCTGGACGCGGCATGGGCCGTCGACTGGGTGCGGCGCAGCGCCGCGGCCGTCGCCGAGCACCGGGACGAGCTCGTGGAGCTGGACCGGCAGATCGGCGACGGCGACCACGGCGAGAACCTCGACCGCGGCTTCCGCGCGGTCGTGGCCAAGCTCGACGCGCTCGACGCCCCGCCCGCGAGCGTCGGCGACGTGCTCAAGCTCGTCGCGACGACCCTCATGTCGACCGTCGGCGGTGCCGCCGGACCGCTGTACGGCACGGCCTACCTGCGCGCGTCGAAGACCGGCGCCGCCCGGGAGCTCGGTGCGGACGGCGTCGTGGCGCTGCTGGAGGCGGCGCTCGACGGGATCGTCGCGCGCGGCCGCGCCGGGGCGGGGGAGAAGACGATGGTCGACGCGTGGACGCCGGCGGTCGCCGCGGCCGTCGAGGCGGCCGACCACGGTGCTCCGCCCTCGGCAGTGCTCGCAGCGGCGGCGCAGGGGGCGCACACCGGTGCGATCGCGACCGTGCCGCTGGTGGCCACCAAGGGGCGCGCGAGCTACCTCGGCGAGCGGTCGGCCGGGCACCTCGACCCGGGGGCGCGCTCGAGCGAGCTCATCCTGGTCGCGGCCGCCCAGGCGGCAGCGGCGGCGGACTGACGATCGACGACCGCTCCCACCCGGGGGCGGCGCGGACGCGCGACGACGACGTCGCGGGGGAGGCAGGATCCGGTGACGGACCGCTGGGCGCCGGTGGCGCTGGTGCTGGTGTCGCACTCGCGTGCGCTCGCGGAGGGCACGGTGGAGGTGGCCGCGCAGATGGCGCCAGGCGTGCGCCTGGTCGCCGCGGGTGGCACGGACGACGGACGGCTGGGCACGAGCTTCGACCGCGTCGACACCGCCGTGCGCGATGCGACGAGCGACGGCCGGTCCGCGGTGGTGGTCGCCGACCTGGGGTCCGCGGTCCTGACGTCCGAGGCTGTCGTGGAGATGCTCGACGAGCACCTCGCCGCGCGTGTGCGGATCGCCGACGCGCCGTTCGTCGAGGGTGCCGTGGCTGCGGCGGTGACCGCGCACGGGAAGGCCGACCTGGCCGCGGTGCTCGCGTCCGCGCACGCCGCGGCGGCCACGTTCCGGCCGGCCCCCGGCGGCCCGGACGTGCCGTCGGCGCGCCCCGCGGCCGCGATCGAGTCCCTGGGGGCGGTGCCGGTAGCTGCCCCGCCGTCCGTGCCGGCGACGGCGCCGACCGTCGCGCCCGACGGCTCCGTGCAGGCCTCGGCGGCGCTGCGCAACCCGCTCGGGCTGCACGCCCGGCCGGCGGCGCTCATCGTGCGGATGCTCGCGCACTACGACGCCAGGGTCCAGGTGAACGGCGTGAACGCCGCGAGCGTCCTGGAGCTGATGAAGCTCGGGGCGACACGTGACGACGTGCTGACCATCACCGCACAGGGCCCGCAGGCGAGCGAGGCGGTCGAGCGGCTCGTCGCCGACGTCGAGGCCGGCTTCGGCGAGGTGTGACGCACGCGACGCCGTGCGCGAGGGTGCTCCGGCGTCCGCGGTGCCCGGCGGGCGCGGGTGATGGCCCGGCCGCGGCTAGCCTGGTCGGATGAGCGCGCACCAGCCCGCCCCGACCCGGCCCAAGCGTTCGGCGAAGCCGCAGTTCACGCAGATGACGCTGCTCCTCGAGGCGTTCGTCGTGGCCTTCGCGACGCTCGTCGCCTTCGGCCTGCGCGTCGCGCCCCCCGCGACCGTGTGGACGCTCGGGGGTGTGACGTTCCTGATCCTCGTGCTGCTGTCCGGGTACGTGGGCCGTCCCGGCGGCTACGTCGCCGGGACGCTCGCACAGCTGGCCGTGCTCGGCTTCGGCGTCCTCGTGCCGATGATGTACGGCGTCGGCGCGGTGTTCGTGGCGATGTGGTTCGTGTCGCTGCGCCTCGGCGGGCGCATCGACCGGGAGCGTGCCGAGTGGGACGCGGCGCACCCGGAGGGGCCCACGCCCGCCTGAGACGGGTGCGCGGTGCGGGCGGCCGCGGGCCGTCCGCCGATAGGGTGACGGGCATGACTGACGCACCTGCACCGCAGCGCACTCTCGTCCTCGTCAAGCCCGACGGTGTGCGCCGGGGTCACGTCGGGGAGGTGCTGCGTCGCATCGAGGCGAAGGGCTATACGCTCGTCGCCGTCGAGCTGCGGCACGCCGACGAGGCCCTGCTCGCCGAGCACTACGCCGAGCACGCCGGCAAGCCGTTCGTCGGTGCCCTCGTCGACTTCATGCGCTCGGGCCCCGTGCTCGCGGCCGTCGTCGAGGGGCACCGCGTCATCGAGGGCTTCCGCTCGCTCGCCGGGGCGACCGACCCGACGGTCGCGGCCCCCGGCACGATCCGCGGCGACCTCGCCCGCGACTGGGGCACCAAGCTCATCGAGAACGTCGTGCACGGCTCGGACGGCGAGGAGTCCGCGGCGCGCGAGATCGCCCTCTGGTTCCCCGCGCTCTGACCCACCGGTCCTCGGGCGGACCGTGCGGGGGTGCCGTCGCACGACGGCACCCCCGCACGCCGTCCCGAGGGCGCGCCGCGTCGTGCCGCACGTGCGCGGGGAGGGTGCCGACGTTGCCTAGGCTGCCTACGTGCACCTCAAGACCCTGACCCTGCGCGGGTTCAAGTCGTTCGCCTCGGCGACGACCCTGAGCTTCGAGCCGGGCATCACGTGCGTCGTGGGGCCGAACGGCTCGGGCAAGTCGAACGTCGTCGACGCGCTCGCCTGGGTCATGGGGGAGCAGGGCGCCAAGTCCCTGCGCGGCGGCAAGATGGAGGACGTCATCTTCGCCGGCACGTCCGGCCGCCCGCCGCTGGGCCGCGCCGAGGTGTCGTTGACGATCGACAACACGGACGGTGCGCTGCCGATCGAGTACTCCGAGGTCACGATCTCCCGCACGCTGTTCCGCAACGGCGGCTCGGAGTACGCGATCAACGGGCGCGCGTGCCGGTTGCTCGACATCCAGGACCTGCTGTCCGACTCCGGTCTGGGCCGTGAGATGCACGTCATCGTCGGGCAGGGGCAGCTCGACGCCGTGCTCCGCGCGACGCCCGAGGAACGCCGCGGGTTCATCGAGGAGGCCGCGGGCGTCCTCAAGCACCGCAAGCGCAAGGAGAAGGCCCTGCGCAAGCTCGACGCGATGCAGGGCAACCTCACGCGCCTCGGCGACCTCACGGCCGAGATCCGCCGCCAGCTCGGACCGCTGGGCCGGCAGGCCGAGGTCGCGCGCAAGGCCGCGGTCGTGCAGGCGGACCTGCGGGACTCGCGCGCACGTCTCCTCGCCGACGACCTCGCGCAGCTGCGCGCCCGGCTCGAGCAGGAGATCGCCGACGAGTCCG
Organism: Cellulomonas flavigena DSM 20109; assembly: GCF_000092865.1. Classification (GTDB taxonomy): domain Bacteria; phylum Actinomycetota; class Actinomycetes; order Actinomycetales; family Cellulomonadaceae; genus Cellulomonas; species Cellulomonas flavigena. Next base: position 1,623,907 of record NC_014151.1, read on the forward strand.
CGGTGCGCGAGCGCCGCGAGCTGGTCGAGGGGGAGCTCGCCGAGGCGCGTGCCCGGCTCGGTGCGCTCGAGCGGGAGGCCGCGGAGGCCGCTCCCGCCGTGAGCGAGGCCGGGGAGGTCTGGTACCGCCTGTCCTCGCTGCGCGAGCGCGTGCGTGGGACCGCGTCCCTCGCCGCGGACCGTGCGCGTCTGCTCGGCACGGCGTCCGCCGAGCGCACCGGCGGGCAGGACCCCGCCGATCTCGAGGCCCAGGCCGAGCGGGTGCGTCGCGCCGAGGCCGAGCTCGCCGCCGAGGTCGACCTCGCGCGCACCGCCGTCGCCGCCGCGGGTGCGGCGCGGCAGGAGGCGGAGACCGCCGCCGCCGCCGCCGAACGCGCGCTGGCCGATCTGCAGCGGGCGGCGGCGGACCGCCGGGAGGGCGTCGCGAGGCTCGCAGGGCAGGTGGCCGCACGCCGCAGCCGGGTCGAGGCGACCGAGGCCGAGATCGGCCGCCTGCGCGAGAGCCTCGCGGCCGCCGAGGAGCGTGCCCGCGAGGCGACCACCCGGTTCGCCGCGCTCGAGACCCAGGTGGCGGGTGTCGAGGAGGGCGAGGAGGGCCTCGATGCCGAGCACGAGGCGGCGGCCGAGGCCCTGGACGCGGCCACGGAGCGCGTCGCGTCCCTCGAGGAGGAGCTGCGCGCCGCCGAGCGCGAGCGCGACCAGCAGACGTCGCGCGCCGAGACCCTCGAGCTGTCGTTGGACCGCAAGGACGGCGCCGGGGCGCTGCTCGCGGCCGACGGGCTGCCGGGTGTCGTCGGGTCCGTCGCGGCGCTGCTGAGCGTGGACGCGCGCGACGAGGAGGCGATCGTCGCCGCGCTGGGTGCCGTGGCCGACGCGGTCGCCGTCGAGTCGGTGGACGCGGCTGTCGACGCGATCCGGCACCTGCGCACCGAGGACGCAGGCCGCGCGACGCTCATGGTCGCCGGCGCCGGCGAGGTCGCGGTCGCCGACCTGCCGTCCGGGGTCGAGCGCGCCGTCGACCTCGTGCAGGCCCCGGCTGCGGTGCGAGACGCGGTGCGCGCGCTGCTCGCCGACGTCGTCGTCGTCGACGACCTCGCCGCCGCGCGCCCCCTGGTCGCCTCCCACCCCCACCTCGTCGTCGCGACGCGCGCCGGCGACGTCCTGTCCCGCTTCCGCGCGTCGGGTGGGTCGGCGTCCGCGCCGAGCGCGCTGCACCTGCAGGGAGCGCTCGACGCCGCGCGGGCCGCCGCGGCCACGGCCACGGCCGCCGCCGAGCGGCTGCGCTTCGATCTGACGGCCGCGCGCGACGCGCGCGCCGCCGCGCAGGCCGAGGTGGACGCGACGCTCGACCGCCTCAACGAGTCCGACGCCGCGCTGGCGGCCGTCGCCGAGCAGCTCGGCCACCTGGGGTCGGCCGCGCGCGCGGCGCGTGCGGAGGCCGAGCGGGTGCAGCGCTCCCTCGACGCGGCGGGCACGACGCTCGCCGAGGACCACACGACGCTCGCCGAGCTCACCGCGCGGCTCGCGGCCGTCGAGGTCGCACCGGAGGACTCCGAGGCGTCGATCGCGCAGGCCACGGGGCGACGGGACGCGACGGCCGCCGAGGCGACGGCGGCACGCGGTCGGGAGACCGAGGCTCGCCTGACGCTGCGCACGGGGGAGGAGCGGGCGCGTGCGCTGGCCGGACGCGCCGAGTCGCTCGAGCGCGCGGCGGCGTCCGAGCGCGCGGCACGTGAGAAGGCCGCGCGTCGGCAGGAGGAGCGCGCCCGGCAGGCGGCCGTCGCGCTCGCCGTGCACACCGCCGCCGTGCACACCGGCGGGCTGCTCGACCGTGCGCTGCGTCGCGCGTCCGACGCGCGGGACGCCGCCGAGGCGGCACGCGCCGAGCGGGACGCGGCGCTCGCGGCGGTCCGCACCCGCGTCGACGGGCTCGCGCGCGACCTCGCCGAGCTCACCGACGTCGCGCACAAGGACGAGGTCGCGCGCGCCGAGCAGCGGCTGCGCATCGAGCAGCTCGAGACGCGCGCCGTCGAGGAGCTCGGTCTGGACCCGCAGGTGCTCCTCGACGAGTTCGGCCCGCACCGCGACGTGCCCGTCGTCCCCGTGCCCGGCGCGGAGCCGGACGAGGACGCGCCGACCGCCGTGCCGTACGTGCGCGCCGAGCAGGAGAAGCGGCTGCGCGCCGCCGAGCGCGCGCTGGCGCTGCTCGGCAAGGTCAACCCGCTCGCGCTCGAGGAGTTCGCCGCGCTCGAGGAGCGGCACCAGTTCCTCGTCGAGCAGCTCGCCGACCTCAAGAAGTCGCGCGCGGACCTCCTGGAGATCGTCAAGGACATCGACGAGCGCGTCGAGCGGGTGTTCTCGGACGCCTACCGCGACACCGCGGCGGCGTTCGACGACGTGTTCCCGCGGCTGTTCCCGGGCGGTGAGGGCCGGCTCGTCCTCACCGACCCGGACGACATGCTCACCACGGGCATCGAGGTCGAGGCGCGGCCTGCGGGCAAGAAGGTCAAGCGGCTCTCGCTGCTGTCCGGCGGCGAGCGCTCCCTGACGGCCGTCGCGCTGCTGGTCGCCATCTTCAAGGCCCGGCCCAGCCCGTTCTACGTCATGGACGAGGTCGAGGCCGCGCTCGACGACGCCAACCTCGGCCGTCTGCTGGGGATCTTCCGCGAGCTGCAGGAGGACTCCCAGCTCATCGTCGTGACGCACCAGAAGCGCACGATGGAGATCGCCGACGCGCTGTACGGCGTGACGATGCGGGGCGACGGCGTGACGACGGTCATCAGCCAGCGCATGGCGGAGGACGTGCCGGCGTAGGGGCGGCCGCCCGCCGCAGGACCCGCGCGGGCCGAGCGGGCGGCGGGCGTGTCGGCGCGGCCGGGTGACGCCGTGTGAAGGTTGTGCGCGGGTTCGGCCCGACGGTCGTGCGTCGCCGGGCGACGGCCACGCGGGCGTCGGACACTGGGAGCGTGGCCGTCGTGATCTGGATCCTGCTGTCCCTGCTCGCCGCTGCCGCGGTGCTCGTCCTGGTGTCCTCGCGTTCCGACGAGGACGGACCATGGCGCACCTTCCGTCGCGGGTGGAAGGCCCGTCGCGACCCCGACCCCGAGCAGGCGGCCGCCGCCCGCGCGGCGTCCGCTGCACCGGTCGACCTGTCGCTCGCCGACTTCCTGCGGGCGACCGCGTCGGAGGGGGACGGCTACCTGAACCCCGACGACCTCGTCGAGAACGTGCGCCACGCCACGGAGCGGGCGACGGCCGTCGTGCGGCCGCGCCGCGGCCGGGAGCTGCACCGCACGTCGCGCTGACGGCGCGGGGTCCGGCGTCGCCGCGCGGTCCCGCGTCGTGACGTGAGACGCGGCACGCGGGCCTCGGGTCGCCCGGAGGCCGCGGCGCCCGACAGACTGTCCACGTGGACAACGAACTCCTGCCCTACCTCGTCGGTGCCCCCGTGCTCGTGGCGGCGGCCGCGGCAGTCCTCCTCGGACGCCGTCGCCGGTCCGACGCCCCGCCGCAGGCCGGCACGGAGCCGACGGGCGACGGCGCGGCGCCGCCGGTCGTCACCGCACCCGAGGCGCCCGCCCCCGTCGACGGCGCCGCGGCGCCCACCGCCGGCCCCGACGACCTGGTCGTGCCCGACGACCTGGCGGCGCCGCCTCTGGAGACGCCCGAGCCCACCGCCGGCCGGCTGCGCCGCCTGCGCGAGCGGCTCGCGCGCTCGGGATCGCCGCTGGGGACCCGCCTGCTGGGCGTGCTGTCGCGCGACCACCTCACCGAGGACGACTGGGACGAGCTCGAGGAGACGCTCCTGCTCGCCGACGTCGGTGCGGGGCCCACGGACGAGCTCATCGACGCGCTGCGCACGCGCGTGCGCGTCGACGGCCTGCGCGACGGCGAGCAGGCGCGCGCGGTGCTGCGCGAGCAGCTCCTCGCGCTCGTCGACCCGAGTCTCGACCGGACGCTCGCCACGGAGCCGACGACGGCCGAGGACGGGCAGCGACTCCCCGCGGTCGTGCTCGTGGTCGGGGTCAACGGCACCGGCAAGACCACGACGGTCGGCAAGCTCGCGCGTGTGCTGGTGGCGGACGGCCGCCGCGTGGTGCTCGGGGCCGCGGACACGTTCCGTGCCGCTGCCGCCGACCAGCTCCAGACGTGGGGCTCACGCGTCGGGGTCCCGACCGTCCGTTCCGACCGGGACGGCGCCGACCCGGCCGCGGTGGCCTTCGACGCCGTGCGCACCGGTGTCGCCGACGGCGCGGACGTCGTGCTCGTCGACACCGCGGGGCGCCTGCAGAACAAGGCGGGCCTCATGGACGAGCTCGGCAAGATCACGCGCGTCATCACGCGCACCGCGCCCCTGTCCGAGGTGCTCCTGGTGCTCGACGCGACGACGGGCCAGAACGGGCTCAACCAGGCCCGCGTGTTCGGGGAGGTGGCCGGCGTCACCGGCATCGTGCTCACCAAGCTCGACGGCACCGCCAAGGGCGGCATCGTCGTGGCCGTGCAGCGCGAGCTCGGGGTGCCCGTGAAGCTGGTGGGCCTCGGCGAGGGACCGGACGACCTGGCGCCGTTCGACCCCGAGGCATTCGTCGACGGGCTCCTGCAGACCTGACGCGCGAACGGGACGAACCCTCCCGGACGCTGGACATCCGCCCAGCACGAAACCCGATGTTTACGCGGTGATGTCGGCTGTCACACGCGTGTAACGCCCGTGCCGGTCCTGTGAAACCGCCCCGCTCCACAGTTGTCCCCGTCCGGCCGCCCGGCTGGCGAGGGGAGTGCAGACATGGAGTGGGACACCGGAGCCGCAGCCTGGATGCTGACGTCAGCATCCCTGGTGCTCCTCATGACGCCAGGACTGGCGTTCTTCTACGGGGGCATGGTCAGGGGCAAGTCCGTCCTGAACATGATGATGATGTCGTTCGGCGCGATCGGCGTCGTCGGCGTGATCTACGTGCTGTGGGGATGGTCGACGTCGTACGGCTCGAGCGTCGCCGGGATCTTCGGGAACCCGTTCGACCAGTTCGGCCTCAGCGGCACGCTGTTCGACGCCGACGGTGCCGCGGTGGCCAGCCCGCTGGGCAACTACCCGCAGGTCATCGACGTCGCGTTCCAGGTGACGTTCGCGATCATCACCGTCGCGCTCATCAGCGGCGCGATCGCCGACCGGGTCAAGTTCGGCACGTGGATGGCGTTCGTGGCCGTGTGGGTCACGGTCGCGTACTTCCCGATGGCGCACATGGTGTGGGGCGGCGGCCAGCTGTCCGGCGCCGAGGGCTCCATCGCCGCGCTGATCTTCGGCACGACGGACGGCGCCGCGAACACGGCACCGATCGACTTCGCCGGTGGCACGGTCGTCCACATCAACGCCGGTGTCGCGGCCCTCGTGCTCGCGCTCATCGTCGGCAAGCGCAAGGGCTTCGGCACCGAGGCGATGCGCCCGCACAACCTGCCGTTCGTCATGCTCGGTGCGGCCCTGCTGTGGTTCGGCTGGTTCGGCTTCAACGGCGGCTCCGCCTTCGGCGCCAACGAGAGCGCCGGCCTCGCGTGGGTCAACACCACCGTGTGCACCGCGGCCGCGATGCTCGCGTGGCTCGTGACGGAGAAGCTGCGTGACGGCCACGCCACCTCGCTCGGCGCCGCGTCCGGCATCGTCGCGGGCCTGGTCGCCATCACGCCGGCCGCGGGTGCCCTGCGCCCCGTGACGTCGATCGTCCTGGGTGTGGTCGCCGGTGCGCTCTGCGCCCTGGCGGTCGGCCTGAAGTACAAGTTCGGCTACGACGACTCGCTCGACGTCGTCGGCGTCCACCTCGTCGGTGGCCTCGTCGGTACGGTGATGATCGGCTTCCTCGCCGCCGACGGTGGTCTCTTCTTCGGCGGTGGCGCCAACCTGCTCGTCATCCAGATCGTGATCGCCCTCGTGGCGGTCCTGTTCTCGGGCCTGGTGACGCTGGTGATCGGTCTCATCCTCAAGGCCACGCTCGGGTGGCGCGTCTCGCAGGACGTCGAGGTCGGCGGCATCGACCTCGCGGTGCACGGCGAGACCGCGTACGAGAACCTGGGCGGCGCCCGTGTCGTGTCGGAGGTGAAGTGATGACGAAGCTCGTGACGGCGATCATCCAGCCGCATCGGCTGGACGACGTGAAGTCGGCCCTCGAGGCTGCGGGGGTCCGCGGTCTGACGGTCAGCGAGGCCAGCGGCTACGGCCGCCAGAAGGGCCACACCGAGGTCTACCGAGGTGCGGAGTACACGGTCGACCTCGTGCCGAAGGTCCGCATCGACGTCCTCGTCGCGGACGAGGACGTGGCCGGCGTGACCGAGGTGGTCGTGCAGGCCGCGCAGACCGGCAAGATCGGTGACGGCAAGGTCTGGGTCGTGCCGGTCGAGGACGTGGCTCGCGTCCGCACCGGTGAGCACGGCGACGACGCACTCTGAGCGCCGGGTCGTAGCGCGCAGATGACGACCGGACGGCCGCCCGCGGGGGGCGCGGCCGGGTCGCCGCAGCAGCCGCAGGTCCCGCACCCCCCCGGGGTGCGGGACCTGCGGGCTGCGAGGCTCGACCTGGCGGCACGGATGATGGCACCGGGCAGTGACGGCGTGGCACGCCGTCGAGCCGTGGCCGACCTGGTGGTCGGCGCACTGGCCCGGCTGTGGACGGAGGCGACCGAGGGGCGCGACGTGCAGGGCGTCGCACTGGGCGTCGTCGGGAGCGTGGGGCGCGGCGACGCGAGCCCGGTGTCGGACCTCGACCTGCTGCTGGTCCACGAGGGACGGGGGCACTCGGCCGAGGAGCTCGCCCGCCTCGCCGAGCGCCTGTGGTACCCGATCTGGGACGCGGGGCTCGACCTCGACCACTCGGTGCGCTCGCTCGCGCAGTGCCGGCAGGTGGCGTCGAAGGACCTGCCGGCGGCGGTCGGGCTCCTCGAGCTGCAGCCCGTCGCGGGTGACGGGGTGGTCATCGCCCGCGCGACGTCGGCGCTGCTGGCCGACTGGCGCTCGGCCGCGCGCCGCCGGCTGCCCGAGCTGCTGTCGTCGACGCGGCAGCGGGCCGACCGGCACGGTGAGCTGGCGTACCTCATCGAGCCGGACCTCAAGGAGGCGCGCGGCGGCATCCGGGACGCGGTCGTGCTGTCGGCGCTCGCCGCGACATGGCTCACCGACCGACCGCACGGCGCGGTCGACCACGCGTACGCACACCTGCTCGACGTCCGCGACGCGGTGCAGGTGGTCACGCGCCGCCACACCAACCGCCTGTTGCAGGCCGACCAGGACGAGGTGGCCTCGCTCGTCGGGTTCGACGACCGCGACGACCTGCTCGCCTCGATCGCGGAGGCCGGGCGGGTCATCTCCTACGCGCTGGACACCACGGCGCGCAACGCGCGCCAGGCGCTGCAGCGCCCCGCGCGCACGCCCATGATCGTGCGCGGGAGGCGCACGCCGCCGCGTCTGCGCACGATCGCCGAAGGGCTCGTCGAGCACGACGGCGAGATCGTGCTCGCGGTCGACGCGCGTCCGGCCGAGGACCCGGTGCTGTCGCTGCGGGCGGCGGCGACCGCGACCCGCACGGGCCTCGTCCTGTCGCCGGTCACCGTCGCGAGCCTCGAGGCGACACCGCCCCTGCCGACGCCGTGGCCGCGCGCCGCGCGTCAGCACCTCGTGCACCTGCTCGGCTCGGGCGCGGCCCAGGTTCCCGTGTGGGAGGCGCTCGACCTCGCGGGCGTCGCGACCACGTGGATCCCCGAGTGGGCGGGGGTGCGCAACCGTCCGCAGCGCTCGGCGATCCACCGGCACACGGTCGACCGGCACCTGATCGAGACCGTCGCGCGCGCCGGCCGGGACCGGCGGGCCGTCGAGACGCCGGAGACCCTGCTGCTCGCGGCGCTGCTGCACGACATCGGCAAGCGGGCGGGTGCCGGCGACCACTCGGTCGAGGGTGCGCGGCTCGCCGGGCCGATCGTCGCGCGCATGGGCTTCGGCCCGGAGGTCGCGGCGGACGTGACGCGGCTCGTGCGCGAGCACCTCACGCTGTCCGAGCTCGCGACGACGGCGGACCACGAGGATCCGCTGACCGTCGCGCGGCTCCTCGACGCCGTCGACCACCGCGCGGACCTGCTCGCCCTGCTGCGCGCGCTCACCGAGGCCGACGCGTCGGCCGCGGGGCCCGCGGCGTGGACGGCGTGGCGCGCGGCGCTCGTCGACGACCTCGCCGCCCGGGCCACGCGCGCGCTGGCGGGTACCCTGGGACGTCCGTAGCCGTCCCGCCGACCACCGCGAGGCCCAGCTTGTTCGCCACCCTGTCCGACCGCCTCACGTCGACGTTCAAGAACCTGCGCACGAAGGGCCGCCTGTCCGAGGCGGACATCGACGCGACGATCCGCGAGATCCGCCGTGCGCTGCTCGACGCCGACGTGGCGGTCACGGTCGTGCGCCAGTTCACCGGCGCCGTCCGCGAGCGGGCGCTGTCGGCGGAGGTCTCGGCGGCGCTCAACCCGGCCCAGCAGGTCGTCAAGGTCGTCAACGAGGAGCTCGTCGCGATCCTCGGCGGGCAGACGCGGACGCTCGCGTTCGCGAAGCAGCCGCCGACCGTCGTGATGCTCGCGGGTCTGCAGGGTGCGGGCAAGACGACCCTCGCGGGCAAGCTGGCGCTGTGGCTGCGCGAGCAGGGCCACACGCCGCTGCTCGTCGCGGCCGACCTGCAGCGTCCCAACGCCGTCACGCAGCTCCAGGTGGTCGGCGAGCGGGCTGGTGTGCCGGTGTACGCGCCCCACCCGGGCAACCAGGGTGCCGACGACGTGCTGCCCGCGGGTGCGGACCCGGTCGCCGTCGCGCGCGCCGGTGTCGAGACCGCGCGGCAGAAGCAGCACGACGTGGTGGTCGTCGACACGGCCGGCCGCCTCGGCGTCGACGCCGAGCTCATGGCGCAGGCGTCCGACATCCGCGACGCCGTGCAGCCCGACGAGGTGCTGTTCGTCGTCGACGCGATGATCGGCCAGGACGCGGTCACCACGGCGCAGGCCTTCGCCGACGGCGTCGGGTTCACGGGTGTGGTGCTCTCCAAGCTCGACGGCGACGCGCGCGGTGGTGCGGCCCTGTCGATCGCGAGCGTCACCGGGCGCCCGATCATGTACGCCTCCACGGGCGAGAAGCTCACCGACTTCGAGGTCTTCCACCCCGACCGGATGGCCTCGCGCATCCTCGACATGGGCGACGTGCTCACCCTCATCGAGCAGGCGGAGAAGGCGTTCGACGCCGAGCAGGCCGAGAAGATGGCCGGCAAGCTCGTCGCCGGTGAGGACTTCACGCTCGAGGACTTCCTCGTGCAGATGCAGCAGCTCAAGAACATGGGCTCGATCAAGAAGATGTTCGGCATGCTGCCGGGCATGGGGCAGATGCGTGAGGCCCTGGAGAACTTCGATGAGCGCGAGGTCGACCGCATCGAGGCGATCATCCGCTCGATGACGCCGGGCGAGCGGCAGAACCCCAAGATCATCAACGGCTCGCGCCGCGCCCGCATCGCGCGTGGCTCCGGCACCACCACGAGCGAGATCAACCAGCTCCTCGAGCGGTTCGACGGCGCGAAGAAGATGATGCGCCAGATGGCCAAGGGCGGCGGGATGCCCGGCGGCATGCCGGGCATGGGGAACCTGCCGGGCATGGGCGGCAAGAAGTCCCGGGGCCGGCAGGCGCCCCAGCCCAAGCGTGGCAAGGCGCGCTCGGGCAACCCGGCGAAGCGTGCCGAGCAGGAGCGGGCCGCCGCGGCGCGTGCGGCGGCGGGACCGGCGGCGCCCGCGGGGTCGGCGTTCGGCCTGGGCGCCGCTCCGGCCACGGAGACCTCCGAGCTCGACCCGTCCAGCCTGCCGTCCGGCCTGGGTGACCTGTTCAAGGGTCGCTGACCTCGTCGTGATCACCCACCTGCGCGGCACGGTCGTCCTCGGCGACGAGCACGAGGTCGGTGAGGCGTGGGTCGTGGGGGACCGCCTCACGCTGGAGCAGCCGCCCGCGCCCGCCGAGGCCGTGCTCGAGGGGTGGGTGCTGCCGGGCCTCGTGGACGTGCACTGCCACATCGGCCTGGGCGCCGACGGTGCGGTCGACGACGCGACCGCGCGGGCGCAGGGGTGGGCCGACCGCGACGCGGGCGTGCTCCTCGTGCGTGATGCGGGCTCGCCGGCCGACACGCGCTGGGTCGACGCCCGCCCGGACCTGCCGCGGCTCATCCGTGCCGGCCGCCACCTGGCGCGCACCAAGCGCTACCTGCGGCACTACGGGCGCGAGCTGACCGACCCGGCGCAGCTGCCGCAGGCCGTCCGCGAGGAGGTCGCGCGGGGCGACGGCTGGATCAAGCTCGTCGCGGACTGGATCGACCGTGACCTCGGCCCCGACGGCGACCTGCGTCCGCTGTGGCCGGACGACGTGCTCGCCGAGGCCGTGGCGGTCGCGCACGCGGCCGGCGCCCGCGTCACCGCGCACACGTTCAGCCACGAGGCGCTCGACCCCCTGCTCGACGCGGGCGTCGACTGCCTCGAGCACGCGACGGGTGCGACGCCCGCACAGATCGAGCGGATCGCCGCGGCCGGCGTGCCCGTGACGGCGACGCTGCTCCAGGTCGGGCAGTTCGAGGCGATCGCCGCGCAGGGCGAGGCGCGCTACCCGCGGTTCGCGGAGCGGATGCGCACGATGCACGCCCGCCGGTACGACCACGTGCGCGACCTGCACGACGCGGGCGTGCGCGTGCTGGTCGGCACCGACGCGGGGGGCACGATCAGCCACGGCCGGATCGCCGACGAGGCCGCCGAGATGGCACGCGCCGGGATCCCGGCGCACGACGTCGTCGCGGCCGCGTCGTGGCGCACGCGCGAGTGGCTGGGCGTGCCCGGCATCGCCGAGGGGGCGAGCGCCGACGTCGTCGTCTACGACACGGACCCACGCGCCGACGTCGCGGTGCTGGCCGCGCCGCGGGCCGTGGTGCTGCGCGGCGCGCGCGTGCGCTGACGAGAACGGCGCAGGGGTGCCTCGGCGACGGCAAGTCCTCGGGGTGCTCGAGGTCGGGAGCTGTCGCTGCGGGCGCCCGCACGCGCGGATTCGTTACCGACGCCGTCGATCTGGCACAATGGTCGGCTGTACTCGGCCCGTGCAGCCCCTCTACCTGCACGGTGTCCGTGTCCTCCGGCCGGACCAGCGCGCCCACCCCACGGGAAGCGCCGCGAGGCCACCTCAGCAGACATCAGGAGAACACCACCTCGTGGCAACGAAGATCCGTCTCAAGCGCCTGGGCAAGATCCGCGCGCCGTACTACCGCATCGTCGTCGCCGACTCGCGCACCAAGCGCGACGGTCGCGTGATCGAGGAGATCGGCAAGTACCACCCGACCGAGGAGCCCTCGCTCATCGAGATCACCTCCGAGCGGGCGCAGTACTGGCTCGGCGTCGGCGCGCAGCCGACCGAGCAGGTCCTCGCGCTGCTCAAGGTCACCGGTGACTGGCAGAAGTTCAAGGGCCTGCCGGGCGCCGAGGGCACGCTGCGCGTCAAGGAGGCCAAGGCCGACCCGAAGGCGGCCGTCGAGGCCGCCGCGCTCGACGCCGAGAAGGTGAAGGCGAAGGCCTCGGAGAAGAAGGCCGCCGCCGCCGAGGCCCCGGCCGAGGCCCCCGCCGAGGACGAGCAGGCCTGATGCTCGCCGACGCGCTCGAGCACCTGGTGCGCGGCATCGTCGACCACCCGGACGACGTGCGCGTGCGTGCGTCGTCGCTGCGCCGCGGCGAGATGCTCGAGGTGCGCGTGCACCCCGAGGACCTCGGCCGCGTCATCGGCCGCGGCGGCCGGACCGCCCGTGCGCTGCGCACGGTGGTCGGGGCGCTGTCGCCCGACGGTGCGGTGCGCGTCGACGTGGTCGACGTCGACCGGCGCTGACCGCCAGACACACCGACGGCCCGGTCCCTCGTCGAGGGGCCGGGCCGTCGTCGTCCCCGACGTGGTCGGGGGAGGGAGAGACATGCTGCTGACCGTCGCCCGGATCGGGCGCGCGCACGGCCTGCGCGGCGAGGTCGCGCTCGACGTGCGGACCGACGCACCCGAGGACCGGCTGGTCGTCGGTGCCCGGATCGCCACCCAGCCCGCGTCCGCGGGACCGCTCGAGATCGCCCGCGTCCGCGAGGCCCAGGGTCGGTGGTACGTGACGTTCGTGCAGGCGACCGACCGCACCGCGGCCGAGGCGCTGCGCGGCGTCGCGCTGGTCGTCGACAGCGACGACGACGAGGCGGACGAGGACGACGCCTGGTACCCCCACCAGCTCGTGGGGCTGCGCGCGGAGCACGCGGCCGACGGCCGGCTCCTGGGCGAGGTCGTCGGCCTGGAGCACCTTCCGGCGCACGACGTGCTCGTGCTGCGCGAGGCGGACGGGGCGCGCACGCTCGTGCCGTTCGTCGCCGCGATCGTGCCCGTGGTCGACGTGGCCGGCGGCCGCGTCGTCCTCGATCCGCCGGGTGGTCTGCTCGCGGCCGACGCGGCGAACCTCGTCGTCAGCGACGAGACCCGCGGCGCCCCCGGCGGCGAGGGCTGAGACGTGCGCATCGACGTCGTCTCGATCTTCCCGGAGTACCTCGCGCCGCTCGATCTGTCGCTGGTCGGCAAGGCGCGCGCCGCCGGCCTGCTGGACCTGCGCGTGCACGACCTGCGGGGCTGGACCGACGACCGCCACCGCACGGTCGACGACACGCCGTTCGGCGGCGGCGCGGGCATGGTGATGCGGCCCGACGTGTGGGGGCGCGCGCTGGACGACGTGCTCACACCCGAGGCGCGGCTGCTCGTGCCGTCGCCTGCCGGCGAGCGGTTCACGCAGCGGACCGCCGAGCGCTGGGCCGGCGAGGAGCACCTGGTCGTGGCGTGCGGGCGCTACGAGGGCATCGACGCGCGCGTCGTCGAGCACTACGCGGCGCGCGGGCGGGTCACCGAGGTCTCGCTGGGCGACTACGTCCTCAACGGCGGGGAGGTGGCGGCGCTCGTGGTGGTCGAGGCGGTGGCGCGTCTGCTGCCCGGCGTCGTCGGCAACCCCGAGTCGCTCGTCGAGGAGTCGCACGGCGCCGCGGGCCTGCTCGAGTACCCCGTGTACACCAAGCCGCCGTCGTGGCAGGGGCACGACGTGCCCGACGTGCTGCTGTCCGGCCACCACGCCCGGATCGCGCGCTGGCGGCGCGACGAGGCCCTGCGCCGGACCGCGGCGCGGCGACCGGACCTGCTGACGCTGCGCGACCCGCAGGGGTGGGACCGCCGTGACCTCGAGGTGCTCGCCGCATGCGGGTGGGAGCTCGTCGACGGAGGGCTGCGGGACGTGCGTGCCGCGGTGGTCGGCGACTGAGGGCGCGGGAGCGTCCACGGATTGGGTCACCACGTCGCGGTGTGGCAGACTTTCCCCTCGGTGTGCGTCCGCCGCCTCCCTGCCGCAGGGGGGAGCGCCTGTGACGCGCGGACCGGACCGGCGTCGCCGGGAGCCCGGTCCGGACCGACAGACCCGACCCTCGGGCGCGTGCCCTCGCCACGGCAGCGCGCGCGCCCGTCGATCACGTTCTGACCTGCGGCAGGGCGGGGAAGCGACACGACATGCACACGCTCGACGCGCTCGACGCAGCATCGCTGCGGCACGACCACCCGGACTTCCGCCCCGGTGACACCCTCAAGGTCAACGTGAAGGTCGTCGAGGGCAACCGCTCCCGCATCCAGGCGTTCCAGGGTGTCGTCATCGCCCGTCAGGGCGCCGGTGTGCGTGAGACCTTCACGATCCGCAAGATCAGCTTCGCCGTCGGCGTCGAGCGGACCTTCCCGCTGCACACCCCCTCGATCGAGTCGATCGAGGTCGTGACGCGCGGTGACGTCCGCCGGGCCAAGCTGTACTACCTGCGCGCGCTGCGCGGCAAGAAGGCGAAGATCAAGGAGAAGCGCGAGAACGCCCCGGCCAAGAAGGGCTGACGCAGCGCGCTCCTGCGCACGTCGCGACGGGCGGTCACCCCTGTGGGTGGCCGCCCGTCGTCGTCCGCCGGTGTCTGCTGCACAGCGCGCGTCCAGCAGACCCCCGGCCTGGTCTCGCGTCGTGGCGAGCGCACCCCGCGGAGCGCCTGTCCGTGTCAGAGTGTGTCGGTGACCGAGTTCCGAGCCGACGGGACGGTGCCGACGCCGTCCTCGGGCCGCCCCGCCGACGTCCCCCCGAGCGCTGCACGGCCGCTGTGGACGCCCACGGGTGCGCGGGTCGGCGGCGCCGGGCAGGGGTGGGCGTCCCGCGCCCGCGCGGAGCGCGACGACGAGCCGGGCCGTGACCGGGACGCGGTGCGCCGGCGCCCGTCCACCGCGTGGTCGTGGGTGCGCGAGACGGCGATCATCCTCGTCAGCGCACTCGTGCTGTCGCTCGTCGTCAAGACCTTCCTCGTGCAGGCGTTCTTCATCCCCTCGCAGTCGATGCGCGAGACGCTCGTCGAGAACGACCGGATCCTCGTGAGCAAGCTCACTCCCGGCCCGTTCGATCTGCGCCGCGGTGACGTGGTCGTGTTCAAGGACCCGGGCGGGTGGCTGCCGCCGGAGCTCGAGAAGGAGCGCAGCCCGTTCGGCCAGGCCGTCAACGACGGGCTGACGTTCATCGGCCTGCTCCCGCAGGACGCCGGCGAGCACCTCGTCAAGCGCATCATCGGCCTGCCGGGCGACCGGGTGGCGTGCGCGGGACCCGGCGAACCGATCACGGTCAACGGTGTCCCGATCGACGAGCCGTACCTCGCCCCGGGCGCGCAGCCCAGCGAGATGGAGTTCGACGTCGTGGTCCCCGAGAACTCGTTGTGGGTCATGGGCGACAACCGCCAGCAGTCCGCCGACTCGCGCCGCAACCGGGGCAAGCCCGGCGGTGGCTCGGTGCCGATCGCGAACGTCGTCGGTGTGGCGTTCGTGACCGTGTGGCCCGTCGACCGGCTGACGGCGCTGACGAACCCGTCCGAGACGTTCGCGAACGTGCCCGACGCGGGATGACGACGGAGCTCGGGGCGCCTCCCACGCGCCGCGTCGTCGCGTCCACGACACGTCCCGCGCGTCGTGCGGCCCCGCGACCCGTCCCGCACCTGCGCCACGAGCGTGCGCTGCTGCGGACCGGTCTGCGGTACGTCGCCGGCATGGACGAGGTCGGGCGCGGCTCCCTGGCCGGGCCCGTCTCGGTCGGCGTCGTCGTCGTGGACGTCGGGACGCGTTCGGCGCCGCGCGGCGTCGCGGACTCCAAGCTGCTCACCCCCGCCGCCCGCGCCGCCCTGCTGCCCTCGCTGGGCCGCTGGGGCGTCGCGCGTGCCGTGGGCCACGCGTCCCCCACCGAGATCGACGACCGCGGGATCGTGGCCGCCCTGCGGCTGGCGGGGACGCGCGCGCTGCGCAGCGTCCTCGAGGTCGTGGAGCAGGTCGACGCGGTCGTCCTGGACGGCTCGCACGACTGGCTGACACCGCCGGAGCCCGACCTCTTCGGGACCCAGAGCGAGCTGTTCGCGCCCTCGCCGGACCTGCGGGTGCCGGCCGTGCACCTGCGCGTCAAGGCCGACCGCTCCTGCGCCACCGTGGCGGCGGCCAGCGTGCTGGCGAAGTGCGAGCGCGACGCCCTCATGGTGCAGCACGCCGCTGCCCACCCCGAGTACCGCTGGGACGAGAACAAGGGCTACGCCTCGCCCGAGCACGTCGCAGCGCTGCGCGAGCTCGGGCCGACGCCGCTGCACCGCCGGTCGTGGCGCCTGCCGACCGTGCAGGAGCCGGCGGTCGCGACGAGCGGTGAGGGGTGGCACACGCAGCCGCTGCTGCCGGACGAGGTGCTGCGCGCACCGTCGTGACGGCGCGATGGGGGATGATGGTGCGGTGAGCGCCGAGGACCTGGAGAACTACGAGACCGACATGGAGCTCGCGCTGTACCGCGAGTACCGCGACGTGGTCGGCCTCTTCTCGTACGTCGTCGAGACCGAGCGACGGTTCTACCTGGCGAACCACGTCGACCTGCAGGTGCGTTCGGCGGCCGGTGAGGTCTATTTCGAGCTCTCGCTCGTCGACGCGTGGGTGTGGGACGTCTACCGGTCGGCGCGGTTCGTGAAGTCCGTGCGCGTGGTGACGTTCAAGGACGTGAACGTCGAGGAGCTCGCGAAGGCCGAGCTGGACCTCGGGACGGGGACGGGCTTCACCCGCTGACGTCCGCGCCGGTGCGCGGGTGCGCCGTCGACGGCGCCGAGCCGACCCCAGCCCCGTCCAGCGACGGGCTCCTCCACAGATCCGTCCGGGTGTCGTCCGACGTGCGTCGCGCACCGGCAGGCTCCGTGGCCGGAGGTGGTCGACGTGCGGGCGAAGGACGCGGTCGGGCGGTACGGGGAGGACGTGGCGGCGAGGTTCGTCGCGGCGCAGGGCTGGACGGTGCTCGCGCGCAACTGGCGCTGCGGGGAGGGCGAGCTCGACATCGTCGCGCTCGACGGCGACGAGCTCGTCGCCGTCGAGGTGAAGACGCGCCGCTCCACGGCCTACGGGCACCCGGCGGAGGCGGTGACGCACCGCAAGCTCGCGCGGCTGCGGCGGCTCACGGCGCGGTGGCTCACCGAGCACGACGTGCGCGTGCGGTCGGTCCGGGTCGACGTCGTCGCCGTGGTGGTGCCGCGCGCCGGGGCGGCGCAGGTCGAGCACCTCGTGGGGGTGGTCTGAGTGCTGGGCCGGACCCGCGCGGTCGCGCTGGTCGGGCTCGTCGGACACCTCGTCGACGTCGAGTCCCACCTGGCGGCGTCCCTGCCGGCGTTCACGCTCGTGGGGCTGCCCGACGCCTCGCTCGCCGAGGCGCGCGACCGGGTGCGGGCCGCGGTGACGTCCTGCGGCATGACGTGGCCCAACCGCAGGATCACGGTCAACCTCTCGCCGGCGACGCTGCCCAAGGCCGGGTCGTCGTTCGACCTCGCGGTCGCCGTCGCCACCCTCGCGGGTGCCGGGACGGTGGACGCCGGCTCCGTCGCGGGCTGGGTGCACCTCGGTGAGCTGGGCCTCGACGGCCGCCTCCGGCCCGTCCGCGGCGTGCTGCCCTCGGTGGCGGCTGCCGTCGCCGCGGGGCACCCGCGCATCGTGGTGCCGCGCGGCAACGCCGCGGAGGCCGGTCTCGTACCCGGTGCCCAGGTCCTCCCGGCCGACAGCCTCGCGCAGGTCGCCGCGCACCACGGCGCCGACGTCGCGGTGCCGCAGGTGGAGCCCGTGCGCGACGTCGTCACGGCCGCGCCCGTGCGGCAGCATCCCGACCTGGCCGAGGTGCTGGGGCAGGAGGAGGCGCGGTACGGGCTCGAGGTGGCCGCCGCGGGTGGGCACCACCTCCTCATGGTCGGGCCGCCGGGCGCGGGCAAGACCATGCTCGCGGCGCGGCTACCCGGCATCCTGCCGGACCTCGACGAGCCGGACGCCGTCGAGGTCACGGCCGTGCACTCGGTCGCCGGCACGTTCGACCCCGGCGGCGGACTCGTGCGGCGGCCGCCGTTCGAGGACCCCCACCACACGGCGACACCGGCGAGCATCGTCGGTGGGGGGTCCGGGCTGCCGCGGCCGGGCGCCGCGTCGCGCGCGCACCGCGGGGTGCTCTTCCTCGACGAGGCTCCGGAGTTCACGTCCGCCGTCCTGCAGACGCTGCGCCAGCCGCTCGAGCACGGTGAGCTCGTGCTGCACCGTGCCGCCGGGAGCGCGCGCTACCCCGCGCGGTTCCAGCTGGTGCTCGCGGCGAACCCCTGCCCGTGCGGTCACGCGGTCGGCAAGGGCCTGGCGTGCACGTGCCGACCGGAGCAGCGGCGCCGGTACTTCGGCAAGCTCTCGGGGCCGCTGCTCGACCGCGTGGACCTGCAGCTCGAGGTACCGGCGGCGCGTGCGACGGACGCCGCCGGGGAGGGCACAGCCGCGGTCGCCCGCCGGGTCGCCGCCGCGCGCGCCGCGCAGCGCGAGCGGTGGCGCGGCACCGGGTGGCGGACCAACGCCGAGGTGCCCGCGCGCCGGCTGCACGCGCGCCTCGGGGCCGACCGCGCGCTCGTGGCCGACCTCGACCGTGCCGTCGACCGCGGCACGCTCAGCCTGCGCGGGGCGGACCGTGTCCTGCGGGTCGCGTGGACCGTCGCCGACCTCGACGGCCGCGCCGCCCCCCACCGGCACGACGTCGCGCACGCGCTGGCGCTGCGGACGCGGGGGCACGGCGCATGACCGGGACCCCGCCGGGCGTCACGTGGTGCGTCGCACCGGACGACGAGCGAGCTGCCCGGGCCGTGTGGAGTGCGCTCGCGGAGCCCGGGGACGCCGTCGCCGGTGCGCTCGTCCAGGCGTGCGGCGCCGCGCCTGCCCTCGCCTGGGTCGCGGACGCCGTGGCGACGCCGCACCCGGACTGGGCGGTTCTCGAAACTCTCGGAGGAGGTGGCGACGACGCGCTCCGACGCCGGGTGGGGCTCGGCGTCGCCCGTTGGGCGGCCCGGTGGCCCGCGCTCGACCCGGAGCGGGACCGAGCGGCCGCGCAGCGGTGCGGTGCCCGGCTCGTGGTGCCGGGTGACCCGGCGTGGCCGCGAGGCCTCGACGACCTGGGCGTACTCACACCCTTCGCCCTGTGGGTCCGCGGCGCGCCGCCCGTCGCGGACCGCACGCTCGCGGTCGTGGGCGCCCGCGCCAGCACGACGTACGGGGAGCGGGTCACCGTGGACCTCGCGGTCGAGCTCGCCCGCCGGGGGTGGGCGGTCGTCTCGGGCGGCGCCTACGGCATCGACGCGGCAGCGCACCGCGGCGCGCTGCTCGGCGGGGGTGTCACGCACGTCGTCCTGGCGGGGGGAGTGGACCGGGCGTACCCGGCCGGCAACGCGCGCCTGCTCGAGGAGGTCGTCCGTGCGGGCGGCAGCCTGTTCAGCGAGGTGCCTCCGGGGGCGACGCCGAGCCGCGCGCGGTTCCTGCAGCGCAACCGGCTGATCGCGGCGTCGGCCCAGGCCACGGTGGTCGTCGAGGCGGCGTGGCGCTCCGGTGCGGCGAGCACCGCGCACCACGCCGCGCGCCTCCTGCGGCCTGTGGGGGCCGTCCCGGGGCCCGTCACGTCCGCGGCGTCGGCGGGGTGCCACCGGCTCCTGCGCGACGGCGTCGCGGTGTGCATCACCGACGCGGCCGAGGCCATCGAGCTCGCCGGTGACGTAGGGCCCGACCTGGCTCCGACGCCGGATGCCGGCGTCACCCGTCCGACTGACGGACTCGATCCGCTCGCGCGCCTGGTCCACGACGGGCTCGCGCGGCGTACCGCGCGTGACGTGACCGTGGTGGCCGCGCGTGCCGGGACGACGGTTGCGCAGGCGCGTGCGATGCTCGGGCTGCTCGAGCTCGAGGGTCTGGCTCGCCGGACCGCGTCCGGTTGGGTGGTGGCGGACGGGCATGAGTAGCGGTTGGGTGAAAAAAACCGGCGTTCGGGGGGATCCGCTCCAACGGATCGGACATTGTCGGCTAATTCGTGCGGTGCATTCTTCGAAAAGTATCGCCGCCCTTGTCCGAACGTCGTGGCGCACGTCACCTTAGGGGCATGCAGATGGCGGAGATCACGAACGGGGCACCCGAGCGGGTGCGCCTGTGCGGCGACTTCGCTCTGCACCTGCGTGCGCAGCGCGGCGTTTCGGAGCACACGGTCCGTGCCTACCTGGGCGACGTGGACCATCTCCTGAACCACGCGGTGCGGCAGGGTGTCACCCGGGTGGACGAGATCGACCTCACGGTGCTGCGCGGCTGGCTGGCGGCGATGGCGGCGGCGGATCTCAGCCGTGCGACCGTCGCCCGGCGCGCCGCTGCGGCCCGGACCTTCTTCCGGTGGGCGACGCACACGAGCCGCGTCTCCGCCGACCCCACGCTGCGCCTGGGGACCGCCCGCGCGGGCGGCGCGCTGCCGACCGTCCTGGCGCTCGAGCCCGTCACGCGGCTCCTGGACGCGGCGCGCGAGCGTGCGGCCGACGGGGACCCCGTGCACGTGCGCGACTGGGCGACGGTGGAGCTCCTCTACGCCACGGGCGTGCGCGTCGGCGAGCTGTGCGGCGCCGACGTCGACGACCTCGACCTCCAGGAGCTGACGCTGCGGGTCGTCGGCAAGGGCGACAAGCAGCGCGTCGTGCCCTTCGGGCGTCCGGCGGCCCGCGCGGTCGGCGCGTGGCTCGCGACGGGTCGCCCGCGTCTGGTGCGCGAGGACTCGTGCGGCGCCCTGCTGCTCGGCCGGCGCGGTGGGCGGATCGACCAGCGCCAGGTCCGCACGGTCGTGCACGAGCTCGCGGCGCTGGTCGGCGTGGACGACGTCGCGCCCCACGCGCTGCGCCACACGGCAGCGACGCACCTGCTCGAGGGTGGCTCGGACCTGCGCACGGTCCAGGAGATCCTCGGCCACGCGAGCCTGTCGACGACGCAGCGTTACACCCACGTCTCGGCCGAGCGGCTCCGCTCGGCCTTCGAGCTCGCGCACCCGCGGGCCTGACGCCATGACCACCCTCCCGGGCGGGGCCCCTTCCCCCCGCCTCTCCACCAGCACCACCCGCACAGAGACGGAGCCGACGATGACGGCACTGCACGAAGCCCTCGCCGGCGAGGCCCCCGCGGCGCTGCGGGAGTACCGGCCCGGTACGGCACCCGCCGGTGTGATCCCGCAGCAGCGTTCGGTCGCCGTCGAGGAGGCGCCCGCCGCGCCGACCGCGGTCCCCGCGCCGACGCCGGTCGACGACGCCTGGTCCCGGTTCACGGCCTCGCGCTGCGCGAAGGCCCGCGAGGTGCTGATCCTGCACTACGTGCCGCTCGTGACCGCGGTCGCCGGGCGCATCGGCATGCGGCTGCCGTCCACGGTCGAGCACGCCGACCTGGTGTCGTACGGCATGTTCGGTCTCATCGACGCGATCGAGAAGTACTGCACCGACCGAGCCGTGAAGTTCGAGTCGTACGCGTCGTCCCGCATCCGCGGCGCCATCATCGACGAGCTGCGGGCCATGGACTGGGTGCCGCGGTCGGTGCGCACCAAGGCCCGCGCGGTCGACCGTGCCTACGGCGAGCTCGAGGCGACCCTGCACCGCGCGCCGACCGAGGCCGAGGTCGCGCAGCGGCTCGAGCTGCCCGTGTCCGAGCTGCGCGCCGTCTACTCGCAGCTCGCCTCGGTGAACATCGCCGCGCTCGACGAGATGCTCGCCGGCAGCGACGACCGCCCGGGTGCGGCCACGCTCGCGGACACGCTCGGTGACCGTCGTGCCGACGACCCCGCAGGCTCCGTGGAGGCCCAGGAGACGAAGTACCTGCTGTCCCGGGCGATCGAGTGCCTGGGTGAGCGCGAGCGGCTCGTGGTGGTCCTCTACTACTACGAGAGCATGACGCTGGCCGAGATCGGGCGCGTCCTCGGGGTCACCGAGTCGCGGATCTCCCAGATCCACACGGCGGCGATGGGACGGCTGCGCACACGCCTGCGGGACGCCGAGCACGCCTGACGCACGCCGTGGCGCGGTGGCGCCGGGCGGCCCTGCGGCCGCTCGCCGGCCGCGTCTCACGGCACGGGGAGCAGCACGACCGGGCCACGACCCGGCAGCAGCGCCCACGGGTCGACGTACTCCTCGCCGTCCCGCACGCCCCAGTGCAGGACGGGGGCGGTGCGTGGATGGCCGTGGGTGTGCCCGTCGACGGTGCCCAGCGGGTCGCCGGCACGCACGCGTGAACCGACGGACACCTCGGAGCGGATCGGTTCGAGGCTGGACCGGCGCCCGTCGCCGTGCAGGACGCTGAGCACGCCGCGACCGGCGACGGGGCCGGCGAACACGACGACGCCGTCGGCCGGGGCGCGCACCGTGGCGCCCGTGACGGTCGCGAGGTCGATGCCGCGGTGTCCGGGGAGCCACGGTGCCGCCGGAAGGTCGAACGCGCGCTCCACGTGCACGGCGCCGTCCAGCGGCGCCCGGTAGGCGGACGGCTCGACGCCGGACGGCCGTGCGGTCGCTGCCTCGAGGGAGCCTGGCTCGACCCCTGGCGGCGCAGCCGCCGCGGCGAGCGGCAGCGTCGCGCCGCACAGCGCGAGCACGGCGGCGAGGGTGCGGCGGACCGGGGTCGCGGCGCGGCGCGGCGGGGATCCGGTCCATGGCCCGGGGCGGGGGAGCGGGTTCACCCGAGCAGCGTGCCGCTGTCGCGGCCCCGGGGGGCGCGGGTGCGCGGGTCTGGGGACGGGGCCCGTCGTCGCGCGGGCTGGGGACGGGTCGCGCCGGCGTGCGTGCAGCGGCACGGACGGCAGCGGCGGGTCCTGCGGTGGGATAGACTCCTGCCACGACCGGCGTGTGCCGGTCGAATTCGCGTGCCACGACCCCGGTCGTCCACGTCGACGTCGAGCTCCTCGCCCCGCCCTCGGGCCGTGCGGGAGGTCGGCGCAGGCGCTGACGGCGGGCCGTCGTCCGCAGCGGTCCGGGCCTCGTGCCCGGCGCGGGCGGCGGGTGGCACCAGGGGCGCGGCCGCCGGCCGAGCCGACAACCGAGACCGCGGGCCCGGGGGGTCCGCACGAGCGCGCGCACCTCGCGGTGCGCGCCGGAAGGACGTGCCATGGCCGTCGTGACCATGCGCCAGCTGCTCGAGAGCGGTGTCCACTTCGGGCACCAGACCCGCCGCTGGAACCCCAAGATGAAGCGCTTCATCTTCACCGAGCGCAAC
Organism: Cellulomonas flavigena DSM 20109; assembly: GCF_000092865.1. Classification (GTDB taxonomy): domain Bacteria; phylum Actinomycetota; class Actinomycetes; order Actinomycetales; family Cellulomonadaceae; genus Cellulomonas; species Cellulomonas flavigena. The sequence goes on from NC_014151.1 coordinate 1,646,571, forward strand.
GGCATCTACATCGTCGACCTGCAGCAGTCGCTGTCGTACATCGACCGGGCCTACGAGTTCGTCTCGCAGACCGTGGCGCACGGCGGCTCGATCCTCTTCGTCGGCACCAAGAAGCAGGCGCAGGAGCCCGTGGCCGAGCAGGCCGCGCGCGTGGGCATGCCCTACGTCAACCAGCGCTGGCTCGGTGGCATGCTCACCAACTTCTCGACCGTCCACAAGCGCCTGCAGCGCCTCAAGGAGCTCGAGCAGATCGACTTCGACGACGTCGCGGGCTCGGCCCTGACGAAGAAGGAGCTGCTCGTCCTGCGTCGTGAGAAGGACAAGCTCACCAAGACGCTCGGCGGTATCCGTGACATGGTCAAGGTCCCCTCGGCCGTGTGGATCGTCGACACGAACAAGGAGCACCTCGCCGTCGACGAGGCGCGCAAGCTCGGCATCCCGGTCGTCGCGATCCTCGACACCAACTGCGACCCCGACGTCGTGGACTACCCGATCCCGGGCAACGACGACGCGATCCGCGCCGTCCAGCTGCTGACCCGCGTGATCGCCGACGCCGTCGCCGACGGCACGCTGCGCCGTCACTCCGGCGGCAGCTCCGCCGCGCAGGGCGGCGACGCCGACGCCGAGCCGCTCGCCGAGTGGGAGCGGGAGCTCCTCGCCGGCGCCGAGGCCGGACTGCAGGACCCGGCGCTCGCGCCGGCCGCCGTCGAGGCCGCCGCCGAGAAGGCCGGTGACGCCGAGGCCCCCGCCGGGGACGCGACCCCGGCCGAGTCGGCCGTCGCGCCCGGTCAGGACGCCGCGCCCGCCGTCGAGGCCGCCGCCGAGGCCGCCGAGACCGAGGTCGCCGCGGCCGAGGGCTCCGAGCAGGCCTGACACCGGCGCCCCGACGGGCGCCCGGCACGACCCCACGGGTGCGGCGCGGACCACCGCGCCGCACCCGGCATGCCGAGGACGTCGGCATGACGAGAACTCGAGGACGGACGGAACTGATGGCGAACTACTCGCTGGCAGACATCAAGGCGCTGCGCGAGCGGACCGGCGCGGGCATGATGGACGTGAAGAAGGCGCTCGAGGAGGCCGGCGGCGACTCCGACAAGGCGCTCGAGATCATCCGCGTCAAGGGGCTCAAGGGCGTGGGCAAGCGCGAGGGCCGCGCGGCCTCCGACGGCCTCGTCGCGGCGCACGTCGGCCCGACGGCCGACGGCGAGGGCCAGGCGGGCGTGCTCGTCGAGGTCAACTCCGAGACGGACTTCGTCGCCAAGAACCAGACCTTCATCTCGCTGGCCGACCGCGTGCTCGCCACGGCGGTCGCGTCCGGTGCGGCCGACGCCGACGCTCTGCTCGCGGCCGACTCCGACGGCACGCCGGTGCAGACCGTCGTCGACGAGACCGCGGCGACACTGGGCGAGAAGATCGTCGTGCGTCGTGTCGCCCGCCTCGCCGGCGAGCACGTCGAGGTCTACCTCCACAAGGTCAACAAGGACCTGCCCCCGCAGGTCGGTGTCCTCGTGGCGACCGACGCGGCCGGTGCCGCGGTCGCCCGCGACATCGCGACGCACATCGCGGCGTTCTCCCCGAGCTACCTGACGCGCGACGAGGTCCCCGCGGACGTCGTCGAGAACGAGCGTCGGATCGCCGAGGAGACGGCCCGCAACGAGGGCAAGCCCGAGGGAGCCCTCCCGAAGATCGTCGAGGGGCGCCTCAACGGGTTCTTCAAGGAGTCGGTCCTCCTGGACCAGGCCTTCGCGAAGGACAACAAGAAGTCGGTCGGCCAGGTCGTCTCGGAGGCCGGCGGCACGGTGACGGGCTTCGTCCGCTTCCGCGTGGGAGCCTGATCGCGTGACGACGACGGTGGCCCCGGCCCACGAGGGCCGGGGCCACCGCCGCACCGGGCGCCCGCGGTCCGCCGGGCGACCCGCGCCGAGCGAGCGGCCACGCGCCACGCGGCGCACGAGCGAGGTGGAGGACACGTGAGCCAGCAGCCGTCGTCGCAGGAGACGCACCGGGGGACGCCGGAGGGTGCGCGCCGCGTGCTCCTCAAGCTCTCGGGCGAGAGCTTCGGGGGTGGTGCGGTCGGTCTGGCGGTGCCGGTGGTCCGGCGTATCGCCACGGAGATCGCGCAGGCCGTGAGCAACGGCGTGCAGGTCGCGATCGTCGTCGGTGGCGGCAACTTCTTCCGCGGTGTCGAGCTGCAGGTCAGCGGCATGGACCGGGCCCGCGCCGACTACATGGGCATGCTGGGCACCGTCATGAACTGCCTCGCGCTGCAGGACTTCCTCGAGCAGGCGGGCGTGAGCACGCGCGTGCAGACCGCCATCACCATGGGACAGGTCGCCGAGCCGTACATCCCGCTGCGGGCGATCCGGCACCTCGAGAAGGGCCGCGTCGTCATCTTCGGTGCCGGCGCCGGGATGCCGTACTTCTCGACCGACACCGTCGCCGTGCAGCGCGCCCTGGAGACGCACTGCCAGGAGGTCCTCATGGGCAAGAACGGTGTGGACGGTGTCTACACGGCCGATCCGCGGCGCGACCCCGACGCGCGCAAGCTCGACCACCTGACCTACACCGAGGCGATCGTCGGCGAGCTCGGCGTGATGGACACCTCGGCCCTGAGCCTGTGCCGCGACAACGACGTGCCGATGCGTGTCTTCGGCCTGGAGGACGAGGGCAACGTCACGCGTGCGCTCGAGGGTGAGAAGATCGGCACGCTCGTCACCGCGAGCTGAGCACGGAGCGCCCCGCCCGCGGCGGTCGGCGCCCAGGTCCCACGACACAGACGAAGGAGCACCGGTGATCGACGACACACTCCTCGAGGCCGAGGAGAAGATGGACAAGGCCGTGGAGGTCGCGAAGGAGGACTTCGCGGCGATCCGCACGGGCCGGGCGAACGCGGCGATGTTCGCCAAGATCTTCGTCGACTACTACGGCGCGCCGACGCCGCTGCAGCAGCTGGCGTCCTTCAACGTCGTCGAGGCGCGCACCATCCTCGTCTCGCCGTTCGACAAGTCGTCGACCACGGCGATCGAGAAGGCCCTGCGCGACTCCGACCTGGGCGTCAACCCGACGAACGACGGCAACGTCGTACGCGTCGTGCTCCCCGCCCTCACGGCCGAGCGGCGCAAGGACTTCGTCAAGCTCGCCAAGTCGAAGGCGGAGGACGCCCGGATCTCCGTGCGCTCCGTGCGCCGGCGCGCCAAGGAGGAGCTCGACCGCATCGCCAAGGACGGCGAGGCCGGCGAGGACGAGGTCGCCCGCGCGGAGAAGGAGCTCGAGGTGCTCACCAAGAAGCACGTCGAGCTCGTCGACCAGCTGCTCGCCTCCAAGGAGAGCGAGCTGCTCGAGGTCTGATGACGCAGCTCGCCGCACCCCGCAAGACCGGAGCGGGCCGGGACCTCCCGGCCGCGGTCACGGTCGGCGTCGTGCTGCTCGGTCTCGTCGGCGCGTCGCTGTTCATCCGCAAGGAGGCCTTCGCGGCGCTCGCCGTCATCGCGGTCGCGGCCGCGATGTGGGAGCTCGCGCAGGCCTTCTCGCGGCGCTCCGTCCACCTGCCGCTCGTGCCGCTGGTCGTCGGATCGGCCGGCATCCTCGTGTCCGCGTACGTCGCGGGGACCGAGGCGCTGTTCGTCGCGTTCCTGCTGACGGTGGGCGGCGCGGTCGTGTGGCGTGTGCTCGACGGCAGCGGGGAGGCGGCGCTGCGCGACGCGTCGGCCGCGACGTTCGCCGCGGCGTACCTGCCGTTCCTCGCCGGGTTCGTCATGCTGCTCCTCGCCGAGCCGGACGGGCCGGCGCGCGTCGCGCTGTTCGTGCTGCTCGCCGTCGCGTGCGACACCGGTGGCTACGTGGTGGGGTCCCTGCTCGGGCGCCACCCGCTGGCACCGTCCGTGAGCCCCAAGAAGTCGTGGGAGGGCCTGCTCGGCTCCCTCGTGCTCACGAGCGTCGTCGGTGTCGTCGGCGTCCAGACGGTCTTCCAGGGCGAACCGCTGGTGGGCGCGCTGCTCGGTGTCGGCGTCGTGGCGAGCGCGACCCTCGGCGACCTGGCCGAGTCCATGATCAAGCGTGACCTCGAGCTCAAGGACATGGGCCGCCTGCTGCCCGGGCACGGCGGCGTCCTCGACCGCCTCGACTCGCTCCTGCTCACTGCACCGACCGTGTGGGTGCTCCTCACCGTCCTGCAGCCGGCCGCCGGCTGAACGCCCCTCACCACCTTCGGAAGGAGGCGCCGACCGTGAACGCCACCCCCGTACGTCTCCAGCTCACCGCGACCTCCCGCGGAGCCCGCGGCAAGCCGCCGCGTCACTTCGTCGACCTCACCCCCGAGGAGCGCGTGGCGGCGGTGACGGCGCTCGGCGAGAAGCCGTTCCGCGCCAAGCAGCTCGCGACGCACTACTTCACGCACCTGACGTCGGACGCCGACGCGATGACCGACCTGCCGAAGGCCAGCCGGGACACGCTCGTCGCCGACCTCTTCCCGGAGCTGCTGACGACGAGCCGCACGCTCACCGCGGACCACGGCACGACGGTCAAGACGCTGTACCACCTGTTCGACGGTGCCAAGGTCGAGTCGGTGCTCATGCGCTACGCCAACCGCACGACCCTGTGCGTGTCCTCCCAGGCGGGCTGCGGCCTGGCGTGCTCTTTCTGCGCGACGGGCAAGATGGGCCTGCTGCGCAACCTGTCGACCGCCGAGATCGTCGAGCAGGTGCGGCAGGCGGCCCGCGCGCTGGCGGACGGCGACGTCCCCGGCGGGCCGACGCGACTGAGCAACGTCGTCTTCATGGGCATGGGCGAACCCCTGGCCAACTACAAGGCCGTCATGGCGACGGTGCGTCGGCTCGTCGCACCGGCGCCGGACGGCCTCGGGATGTCGGCGCGCAACGTCACGGTGTCGACCGTGGGCCTCGTGCCGGCGATGGACCGGCTCGCCGGCGAGGGCATTCCCGTGACCCTCGCGCTGTCCCTGCACGCACCGGACGACGAGCTGCGCAGCGAGCTCGTCCCGGTGAACACGCGCTGGAGCGTCGACGAGGCGCTCGACTCCGCGCGCCGCTACTTCGACGTCACCGGTCGGCGGGTGTCGATCGAGTACGCGCTGATCCGCGACGTCAACGACCACGCGTGGCGCGCGGACCTGCTGGGCGAGAAGCTCGTCGCCCGCGGCACCGGCTGGGTGCACTGCAACCCGATCCCGCTGAACCCCACACCGGGTTCGCGCTGGACGGCGAGCGATCCGCAGGTCGAGGCCGAGTTCGTGGCACGCTTGCGAGCGCACGGGGTTCCCACGACGATCCGGGACACCCGCGGCAGCGACATCGACGGCGCGTGCGGCCAGCTCGCCGCGGAGGAGGACGAGTGAGCGACGGCATGTTCCGCACGGTCTCCGGGCTGCGTCGCGGTTACGACCCGGACGAGGTCGACGAGTTCTTCGCTCACGCGCGCTCGGTGTACGAGCAGGGACCAGCGACGGCGCTCTCGGGCACCGACGTCCGCCAGGTGGCGTTCGACCTGGTCCGCGGCGGGTACGTGACCGCAGCGGTCGATGCGGCCCTCGACCGGCTCGAGGCCGCGTTCGTCGCGCGTCACCGCTCGCAGTTCGTCGCGGAGCGCGGGCAGGCCGCGTGGATGGAGCACCTGGGCACCCAGGCGCGCACGCTGTACGGCCGCCTCGGGCGCCCCGACGGTGACCGTTTCGCGCCCCCCGAGGGTCGCAAGCCCGGGTACGAGCCGGCGGACGTCGACGAGCTGTGCCACCGACTCGTCGCGTACTTCGACACCGGGGCGCCCCTGACGGCTGCCGAGGTGCGGGCCACCACCTTCCGGCGCCGCAACGGGCGCAACGGCTACGCGGAGGGACCCGTCGACGCGTTCGTCGCGCGCGCGGTCGAGGTCCTGCTCGGCGTCGAGTGAGCACCACCCTCGGGGCGCGCGCATGAGCCGGTCGGTCGTCGTGCTGGGCTCCACCGGCTCGATCGGCACCCAGGCGCTCGAGATCATGGGCCCGCGCGCGGGCGACTTCAGCGTGGCGGGCCTCTCGGCCGGCGGCGCCCACGTCGACCTGCTCGTGGCGCAGGCGCGTGCGCACGCCGTGCCGGTCGTCGCGGTGGCCGACACCGCCGCGGCAGCCGCGGTCCGCGAGGCGCTCCCGGGCACGCGAGTGCTGGCCGGGCCCGACGCGGCGGCCGAGCTCGCCGCGTCCGGCGCCGACGTCGTCCTCAACGGGATCACGGGATCGGTCGGCCTGCTGCCCACGCTCGCAGCGTTGCGCGCCGGCAGCACGTTGGCGCTCGCGAACAAGGAGTCCCTCGTGGTCGGCGGTGCGCTCGTGCACGCCGCCGCGGTCCGGCCCGACCAGATCGTGCCGGTGGACTCCGAGCACTCGGCCATCGCGCAGGCGTTGCGCTCGGGCAGCGAGCGAGAGGTGCGCCGGCTGGTGCTCACGGCGTCCGGTGGTCCGTTCCGCGGGTGGACGGCCGAGCAGGTCCGCACCGCGACCCCGCAGCAGGCCCTCGCGCACCCGACGTGGTCGATGGGCCCGGTCGTCACGGTGAACTCGGCGAGCCTGATGAACAAGGGTCTCGAGCTGATCGAGGCGCACCTGCTGTTCGGCGTCCCGGTGGAGCGGATCGCGGTGGTGGTGCACCCCCAGTCCGTCGTCCATTCGATGGTCGAGTTCGTCGACGGCTCGACGATCGCGCAGGCCTCGCCGCCGGACATGCGGCTGCCGATCGCGCTCGGTCTGGCGTGGCCCGACCGCGTGCCCGGCGCAGCGTCGGCGTGCGACTGGACGACGGCGACGTCGTGGACGTTCGAGCCGCTGGACGAGGACGTGTTCCCGGCGGTGGGCCTCGCACGCCGGGCGCTCGCGGCGTCGGCCACGCACCCGGCGGTCTACAACGCCGCGAACGAGGAGTGCGTGGACGCGTTCCTCTCGGGGCGCATCGGCTTCGGGCAGGTCGTCGACACGGTGGCGTCGGTGCTGGACGAGCACGACGGGACCCCTGCCGGGTCGCTGACCCTCGACGCGGTGCTCGCGGCCGAGCGGTGGGCGCGCACGCGCGCGCACGAGGTGCTCGCCACCGGCTGACCGCCTCGCGTCGCTCAGCCTCCGGTCAGCGGTGCCAGCGCGGGCTGCAGGCGGCTCGTGCGTCCGGTCCGTCGCTCGGTGCGGTCCGACCAGGTGGTGGCCCACCGGGCCGCGGTGATCCCTGCCCAGCGCAGCGGCTCCGGCTCCCAGGCCGGCGAGCGGTGGCCCACCCAGGGCAGCCGGGTGAGCGCGGAGTCGGCTCCGGTGACCAGGTCCGCGAGAGTCCGCCCGGCGAGGTTCGATGCCGCGACCCCGTCGCCTACGTATCCTCCGGCCCACCCGATCCCCGTGTCGCGGTCCAGCCCCACGGACGGGTGCCAGTCGCGGGGGACGCCCAGCGGCCCGCCCCACGTGTGCGTCACCGCGTGGTCGGCGACCTGCGGGAACAGCTCGACGAGCGCGCGGCGCAGGTGCGCGTGCACGCGGGGCACGCGGTCGTGCTCGGGCGCGACGCCCGCCCCCAGGTGGTACGGCGCGCCGCGTCCCCCGAACGCGAGGCGGTCGTCCGCCGTGCGCTGCCCGTAGACGACGAGGTGACGGGCGTCGGTGAACGTCTCGCCCCGCTCGAGCCCGATCTGCGCCCACACGTCCGCGGGCAGCGGCTCGGTGGCGATCATCAGCGAGTACACGGGGACGACGTGCGGTCGGCCGCGGGTCAGCCCCGCCGTCCACGCCTCGGTCGCGCGCACCACCCAGCGGCACCGCGCCGTCCCGCGGTCGGTGACGACCGCTCGCGGGGAGACGCGCAGCGCGCGCGTGCCCTCGGCGATGCGGGCTCCGCGCTGCTCGACGACCCGTGCGAGCCCGTGCGCGAGCCGCGCGGGCTGCAGACGCGCGCAGTCGGGGGTCCACGCACCGGCGAGCACGCCCGACGCGCGCACGTGCTCCGCGACGCCGTCGGGGTCGAGGAGGTGGGCCTCGTCGCCCCAGCGCTGCGCCTGCGCGACCTCCTCGGCGACCCGCTCGACCTGCGGTGCCGTGCGGGCCAGCGTGACGGTGCCGCCGTACCGGAAGTCGCAGTCGACCTGCTCGGCAGCGACGACGCCGCCGACCTCGACCACGGTGTCCCGCAGGGCGGCCCGCATCGCGTGCGTCGCGTCGGCGCCGTGACGACGCGCGAGCGCGTCGGCGCCGACGGGGAACAGCGCCGAGCACCAGCCGCCGTTGCGCCCGCTGGCGCCGTACCCGGCGACGTGCGCGTCGACGACGAGCACGTCGAGCGAGGGGTCGACCTCGAGCAGGTAGTACGCGGTCCACAGGCCGGTGTAGCCACCGCCGACCACGACGACGTCCGCGGTCGTGTCGCCGTCCAGGGGTGGGCGGGGGTGCCCGGCGTCCGGGTCGTCGGCCACGACCTGGTCCCACCACAGGGAGACGTCCGCGAGGGTCACAGGCGCGCCCATGCGTCGGTGAGGACACCCCGCAGGATCTGCTCGATCTCGTCGAACTGCGCGGGCCCGCACGTCAGGGGAGGTGCGAGCTGGACGACGGGGTCGCCGCGGTCGTCGGCGCGGCAGTACAGGCCTGCGTCGTAGAGCGCGGGGGTCAGGAAGCCGCGCAGCAGCCGCTCGGACTCGTCGTCGTCGAACGTCTCGCGGGTGACCTTGTCCTTCACCAGCTCGATCCCGTAGAAGAAGCCCTCGCCGCGCACGTCGCCGACGATCGGCAGGTCGAGGAGCCGCTCGAGGGCGGCACGCAGCACAGGGGCGTTCTCGTGGACGTGGTCCACGACGCCCTCGGCCTCGAAGAGGTCGAGGTTGGCCATGGCGACGGCGGCCGACACGGGGTGGCCGCCGAACGTGTAGCCGTGCGCGAAGCTCGTGGTGCCGCGTGCGAACGGCTCGTAGACGCGGTCGGACACGAGGCACGCGCCGATCGGCGAGTAGCCCGAGGTCATGCCCTTCGCGCACGTGATCATGTCGGGCTGGTAGCCCAGGTCGTCACACGCGAAGATCGACCCGATGCGACCGAACGCGCAGATGACCTCGTCGGACACGAGCAGCACGTCGTGCTCGTCGCAGATCTCGCGCACGCGCTCGAAGTACCCGGGCGGGGGCGGGAAGCACCCGCCGGCGTTCTGCACGGGCTCGAGGAACACGGCGGCGACGGTCTCGGGGCCCTCGAACTCGATGGCCTCGGCGACACGGTCCGCAGCCCAGCGGCCGAAGGCCTTCGGGTCGTCGCGCAGTGCCTCGGGCGCGCGGTACGCGTTGGTGTTGGGCACCTTGTGCGCGCCGGGCACGAGCGGCTCGAACGGCGCCTTGAGCTCGGGCAGCCCGGTGATCGCCAGCGCCCCCTGCGTCGTGCCGTGGTAGGCCACGGCACGCGAGACGACCTTGTGCTTGCCCGGGCGGCCCCGCAGCTTCCAGTACTGCTTGGCGAGCTTCCACGCCGTCTCGACGGCCTCGCCGCCGCCGGTCGTGAAGAACACGCGGTTGACGTCGCCCGGCGCGTGCGACGCGAGGCGCTCGGCCAGGTCGATCGCCTGCGGGTGCGCGTACGACCACACCGGGAAGAACGCGAGCTCGCGGGCCTGGGCGGCCGCGGCGGCGGCCAGTTCCTCGCGCCCGTGGCCGAGCTGCACGACGAACAGGCCGGACAGGCCGTCGATCAGCCGGTGCCCGTCCGCGTCCCAGACGTGGTGGCCCTCGCCCCGCACGATCGTGGGAACGCCCTGCGCCCACGCGCTCTGCCGCGTGAAGTGGCCCCACAGGTGGTCACGGGCAGCGCTCTGGCGGTCGGTGCCGCGCGGTGTGGTGCTCATCGGGTTCCCCAGTTGTAGAGCTGCTTGTGCAGCCGCAGGTACACGAACGTCTCGGTGCTGCGGACCCCGGGCAAGGCCCGCACCCGCTCGTTGAGCAGCGCGAGGAGGTGCTCGTCGTCCTCGCACACGACCTCGACGAGCACGTCGAAGGACCCCGCGGTGACGACGACGTAGTCGACCTCGGGCACGGCCGCGACGCGCTCGGCGAGCTCGTTGAGGTCGCCGTCGGCACGGATCCCGATCATCGCCTGGCGGCGGAACCCGACCTGCAGCGGGTCGGTCACGGCGACGATCTGGATGACGCCCGACTCCTGCAGGCGCTGGACACGCTGACGCACGGCCGCCTCGGACAGGCCGACGGCCTTGCCGATCGTGGCGTACGGACGGCGTCCGTCCTCCTGCAGCTGCTCGATGATCCCCTTGGCCGCCGCGTCGAGCACGACGGCGCGGTCACGCTGCGTCATGGAGTCGATCGTGGTGGTCACACCCCGGCCGAGGCAAGTGATTCCGTGTTGCCATCGCGTGTCGACACGCGGATCCGCGTCCCGACCGCGTGTCGATCATGGAATCCGGTGCGAGCAGGCCGGAGTGCTACCGCCGGCGGGGCCGTCCCGCTACGGTTCCCGGGACGAACCGCCGCACACCGGGCGTCACCCAGGAGGAGGACCGTGACCGAGCACGCGCCGATCGAGCTCAGCAACGTCGTCGACGGGAAGGACGTCCCGGCGCGTGACGGCGCGACCACGGCCGTCGTCGACCCGAGCACCGGTCAGGAGTATGCGCGTGCGCCGCTGAGCGGGTCCGCCGACGTCGAGGCCGCCTACGCCGCGGCCGACCGGGCCGCCGCGGGCTGGGCGCGCACGACCCCGGCGGCGCGGCAGTCGGCGCTGCTCGCCCTGGCCGACCTCGTGGACGCGCACGCCGACGAGCTCGTCGCCGCCGAGTCGCGCAACACCGGCAAGCCGCTGCACCTGACCGCGACCGACGAGGTGCCGCCGTGCGCCGACCAGCTGCGCTTCTTCGCGGGCGCTGCGCGCGTCCTGACGGGGCTGTCGGCGGGCGAGTACCTCGAGGGTCACACGTCCTGGCTGCGCCGCGAGCCCGTGGGGGTCGTCGGGCAGGTCACGCCGTGGAACTACCCGCTGATGATGGCGGTGTGGAAGATCGCACCGGCGCTCGCGGCCGGCAACACGGTCGTCCTCAAGCCGTCCGACACCACGCCGGTGACCACGGTGATGCTGGCGCGGCTCGCGGCGCAGGTGCTGCCGCCGGGGGTGCTCAACGTCGTGTGCGGCGACCGGGACACGGGGCGCGCGCTCGTCGCGCACCCGCGCCCGGACCTCGTGGCGATCACGGGCTCGGTCCGCGCGGGCGCCGAGGTCGCCCGGGCGGCGGCCGACGGTCTCAAGCGCGTGCACCTCGAGCTCGGGGGCAAGGCGCCGGTGCTCGTCCTCGACGACGCCGACGTCGCCGCGGCGGCGGAGGGGATCGCGGACGCGGCCTACTACAACGCGGGTCAGGACTGCACGGCGGCGACGCGTGTCCTGGTGCACGCGCGCGTGCGCGACGACCTCGTCGCGGCGCTCGCGCAGGCCGCACGCTCGCGGCGCACCGGACGCCCGGACGACCCGGACGTGGCCTTCGGGCCGCTGAACAACTCGACGCAGCTCGAGCGCGTGACGGGTTTCCTCGAGCGGTTGCCGGACCACGCTCGCGTGGTGGTGGGAGGGACGCGGCCGCAGGGCCCGGGGTACTTCCTCGAGGCGACGGTCGTCGAGGGCCTGCGGCAGCAGGACGAGGCCGTGCAGGAGGAGATCTTCGGGCCCGTGGTGACCGTGCAGTCCTTCGGTGACGAGGACGAGGCGCTGCGCCTGGCGAACGACGTGCGGTACGGCTTGGCGGCGTCGGTGTGGACACGGGACCACGCCCGGGCGCTGCGTCTCTCGCGCGCGCTCGACGTCGGCGTCGTCTGGGTCAACACCCACCTGCCCTTCGTCGCGGAGATGCCGCACGGCGGCTTCAAGAGCTCCGGGTACGGCAAGGACCTGTCGCTCTACGGGCTCGAGGAGTACACCCGGCTCAAGCACGTGATGTCCGCGTTCGGCGGGTAGCAGGTCGGGACGAGGGGGCGGGTCCGGAGCGTGGGCGGTCGTGTCAGAGGGGTGGGTCACACCCGTAACATGTGCGCGCCGTCACACCCTCGCACCGCGGTCTCCGTCGTGAATGCTCCGGGACTGCAAACGTTTCGTTGCGCAGGACGTGCGGCGCGACGGATTCCTTGTGCGGCCACCACCCGGTGCGCCACGATCCACGCGGGCCGCGTCACGGTCCGCGCGAGAGGAGCGAGATGAGCAGCGACCGACGTGCCCTCCCGGCCGACCCACGCGTGCGCGAGCTGGTGAAGCAGGCCCGGGGCGTCTCCCGGCGCCGCTTCCTGGCGGGGGCGGCGGGCGCCGCCGGCGCCGCGGCCCTGCTCGGCGCGTGCGGTACCGCGGGCCCGAGCCGGGCCGGGACGGGCGACTCGTCGACAGGTCCGCTGCGGTGGGCGAACTGGACCCAGTACCTCGACCAGAACGAGGACGGCACCAGCTTCCCCACCCTCGAGGCCTTCGAGGAGCGGACGGGTATCGCGGTCGAGTACTCCGAGGACATCGAGGACAACGACTCGTTCTACGGCAAGATCTCGCAGCAGCTCGAGAACGGTCAGGACATCGGCTACGACGTCGTCACCCTCACGGACTGGATGACGGCGCGCTGGATCCGCCAGGGGTACGTCGCCGAGCTCGACCGCACCCGCATCCCCAACGCCGCCAACATCCTGCCCAACCTCGACGGCGTCGACTTCGACGACGGCCGCAGGTTCTCGCTCACGTGGCAGTCCGGCTTCGCGGGCATCGCGTGGGACACGCAGGCCATCCCGGAGGGGCTGCGGTCGGTGTCGGACCTGTGGGACCCGAGGCTCAAGGGGCGGGTCGAGGTGCTGTCGGAGATGCGCGACACCATCGGCCTCATCATGCTCGAGAACGGCATGGACCCCGCGTCGAACTGGACCACGGACGACTGGTTCGACGCGCTCGACGTCGTGCGTCGCCACCTCGACGACGGGCAGATCCGCCGGGTGCGCGGCAACTCCTACACGCAGGACCTGGCGTCGGGCGACGCGGTCGCGTGCTTCGCGTGGTCAGGTGACATCACGTCGCTCAACTACGACTACGACGGCAGGTTCGCGTTCGCGATCCCCGACGCGGGCGGCACTCTCTGGAGCGACAACCTCATGGTGCCGAGGTCGTCGGGGCGCAAGGCGCAGGCCGAGGAGCTCTTCGACTACTACTACGACCCCGAGGTCGCGGCCGAGGTCGCGGCCTGGGTCAACTACATCACGCCCGTCCAGGGCGCGCAGGAGGCGATGGCGCGGATCGATCCCGACCTCGCCGAGGACACGAACATCTTCCCGACCGCGGAGGTGCTGTCCCAGGTGCACGTCTTCCGGACGCTGACGCCGGCCGAGGAGGAGCGCTACAACGGCCAGTTCCTCTCCGTGATCGGCGCGTGAGAGCGTGACCGCGGTCGGGACGTCGCGCGCGGCGCCGATGACGGCCGTGCGCGACGAGCGCGGCGCGGCGCTCGAGCTCGCGTCGGTCACCAAGCGGTTCGGCGACTTCGTGGCCGTCGACGACCTGACCCTGACCGTGCCGTCGGGATCGTTCTTCGCGCTGCTCGGACCCTCGGGGTGCGGCAAGACGACCACGTTGCGGATGGTGGCCGGGCTGGAGCAGCCGTCCGCCGGGACCATCGGCCTCGCGGGCCGGGACGTGACCGGCGTCCCCGCCCACCGCCGCCCGGTGAACACGGTGTTCCAGTCCTACGCGCTCTTCCCGCACCTCTCGGTGCTGGAGAACGTCGCGTTCGGTCTGCGACGGCGGCGTGCGCGCCAGGTGCGGGAGCGGGCGCTCGAGGCGCTCGACCTCGTCGAGCTCGCCCATCTCGCGCAGCGTCGCCCCGCACAGCTGTCCGGGGGACAGCAGCAGCGTGTCGCGCTCGCGCGCGCGGTGGTCAACCGCCCCGCGCTCCTGCTGCTCGACGAGCCGCTCGGAGCCCTGGACCTCAAGCTGCGTCGACACATGCAGCTCGAGCTCAAGGCGATCCAGGCCGAGGTGGGGCTCACGTTCGTGCACGTGACGCACGACCAGGAGGAGGCCATGACGATGGCCGACACGGTCGCGGTCATGAACCACGGGCGCATCGAGCAGCTCGGTCCCCCCGCCGACCTCTACGAGCACCCGCGGACCGCGTTCGTCGCCAACTTCCTCGGCCAGTCGAACCTCGTGCCGGGCCGGGCGGCCGGCTCGTCGGCCGACGGCACGACGCTCGGGGTCGACGTCGGAGGAGCATGGGTCCGGGTGCCCGCCGTCCGCAGCGTGGCGTCCTCGCAGCGCGTGCTCGTGGGTGTCCGTCCCGAGAAGATCCGCCTCCTGGGGGAGGGGCACCAGCCCCGTGGGGACGAGAACGTGCTCGGTCCCGGCACGGTGGTCGACACGTCGTTCGCCGGCGTCAGCACGCAGTACCAGGTCGAGGTCGCGGGCCTCGGCCGGTTCGGCGTCTTCGCGCAGAACGTCGGAGGCAGCACGGTGCACGCGCCCGGCGACCGGGTCCTGCTGGCGTGGGACGTGCCGTACACGTTCGCGCTCGACGGCCACGAGGAGTCCGACGCGGGGACGCTCGGGCCGGACGACGAGCCGTGAGCGTCCTCACCGCGCTCGCGCGCCCCGAGCGGACCCCGGGCCCCGGGGCGGGCACGCCGCCGACCGCGGCACGGCGCGGTCACCGCAGGCTGCTCCTGCCCGGGCTCGTGTACCTCGTCGCGTTCTTCCTCGTCCCGGTCGGCACGCTGCTCGCGACGTCGTTCTACGCGTCCGTGCCGGGCGGCGAGCTCGGCCAGTACGTGCCCGCCCTGCGGTGGCAGAACTACACCGAGGCGCTCGCGCAGTTCTGGCCGCAGCTGGCGCGGTCGTTCGGCTTCGCCGCCGCGGCGACGGTGACCACGCTGCTGGTCGGCTACCCGATGGCCTACGTCATCGCGGTACGGGCGCGCGGACGCCCCGGGCTCCAGGGTGTGCTCGTCGTGCTGGTCGTCGCGCCGTTCTTCACGAGCTTCATCCTGCGCACCGTCGCGTGGAAGCAGATCCTGGCCGACCAGGGCGTGGTGGTCGCCGCCCTGCGGTGGCTGCACCTGCTGCCGCCCGACGGGAGACTGACGGCGACCGCCGCAGCGGTCGTCATCGGGCTCACGTACGCGTTCCTGCCGTTCATGGTCCTGCCGCTGTTCGCGTCGCTCGAGCGGCTCGACCCGCGCCTGCTGGAGGCCGGTGCGGACCTGTACGCGCGCCCGCTGACGGTCTTCCGCCGCGTGACGCTGCCGCTGTCGATGCCGGGCGTCGTCGCGGGCACCCTGCTGACGTTCATCCCGGCGGTGGGGGACTACGTCACCTCGTCGCTGCTCGGCGACAACCGGACGACGGTGATGGTCGGGCAGGTGATCGACGCGCGCTTCTTCCGGGTGCTCGACTACCCGACGGCCGCCGTCCTGTCCGTGGTCCTCATGGTCTCGATCCTCGTGCTCGTCACCCTCTACGTGCGTCGGGCCGGCACCGAGGAGCTCGTGTGAGGGGCGCCGGCCGCGCGGTCGTGCCGACGTTCGCCGCGCTGGGCTTCCTCTTCCTGCTGGTCCCCATCGCGTACACGGTGCTGTTCTCCTTCAACGACGGGGGCAAGACGAACCTGGTCTGGCGGGGCTTCACTCTCGACGCGTGGCGCAACCCCTGCGGCGCCCCGCGGGTGTGCTCGGCGCTCGTCGGGTCGTTGCAGGTGGGCCTCGTGTCGACCCTGCTCGCGACGGCGCTGGGCACCCTGCTGGCCGTCGGGCTGGTGCGCGGGCGGTTCCGCGGGCGGGGTGCGGTCAACCTCCTGGTGTTCCTGCCGATGGCGACGCCCGAGGTCGTGCTGGGGGCGGCGCTGCTCTCGCAGCTGCTCGCACTGCGCCTGCCCCTGGGTTTCGGCACGGTCGTGGTCGCGCACGTGATGTTCTGCCTCAGCTTCGTGGTGGTGGCCGTCAAGGCCCGCGTCGCGACGCTCGACCCGGCGCTGGAGCAGGCTGCGGCGGACCTCTACGCGACGCCCTGGCAGGCGTTCTGGAAGGTCACGTTCCCGCTGCTGCTGCCCGGGATCGGTGCCGCGGCGCTGCTCGCGTTCAGCCTGAGCTTCGACGACTTCATCGTCACCAACTTCACGTCCGGCGGCTTCGAGACGTTCCCGAAGTTCGTCTACGTCTCCGCGACCCGGGGCATTCCGCCGCAGGCCAACGTCATCAGCTCTGCGATGTTCGTGCTCGCGCTGCTCGTGGTCGTGCTGGCGCGTGTCGTCAGCAGGGCACGCGCAGCCCGCTGACGGTGCTCCGAGCGGGCGACGGAGGGGTGCGGCCGCCGGCCCGCCGGCGGACGATGACAGGTGACGGACGTACCCTGTGCGCGCAGGCGGGCCGAGCGGCCCGTGGGAGGTGGGTGTCGTGGAGGCCTTCGTCGGGGTCCTCGTCTTCGTCGTGGTGCTGCTCGGCTCGATCGCGCTGCACGAGGTCGGTCACATGGTGCCGGCCAAGCGGTTCGGCGTACGTGTCAGCCAGTACATGGTCGGGTTCGGCCCGACGCTGTGGTCGCGCACGCGCGGCGAGACCGAGTACGGCGTCAAGGCGCTGCCGCTCGGTGGCTACGTCCGCCTCATCGGCATGTACCCCACCGACGAGGCCGTCGGTGCCCCGGCGCCACGCACGTGGTGGCAGCGCGTCGCGGCGGACGCGCGTGCCGCGAGCAGCGACGAGATCCACCCGGGGGAGGACCATCGGGCGTTCTACCGGCTGTCGACGCCGAAGAAGCTCGTCGTCATGCTCGGCGGGCCCGTCATGAACCTGCTCATCGCGGTCGTCCTGCTGGTCGTCGCGTACGTCGGCATCGGGGTGCCGACGGCGAGCACCACGGTCGCGAGCGTCTCGCAGTGCATCGTCGCGCTGGACGCGCCGGCGGGCACCGCCTGCACGGACGACGACCCCGCGGCCCCGGCCGCCGCCGCGGGGGTGCGCCCCGGCGACCGCCTGGTGGAGTTCGACGGGGTCGCGGTGGAGTCGTGGGCCCAGGTCGCCGGCCTCATCCGGGACGCGGGTGACCGCACGGTCACCGTCGTGGTCGAGCGTGACGGTGCCGAGGTCGCGCTCACCGCGACCCTGGTGGTCGCCGAACGTCCCGTGACCGACGACGACGGACTGGCCGTGACGGACGGCGGTGGCCGGCAGGTCACGCGGGAGGTCGGCTTCCTCGGGGTCGGGCCGGCGGTCGAGGTCCAGCGGCAGTCCGTGGGCGCCGCCCTCGGGGTGGCGGCCGACGCGACGTGGCAGACCGCCAAGGTCGTCGTCACGCTGCCGCAGCGGGTCGCGGACCTGGTGGCCACCACGGTGGAGGGCGGCGAGCGCGACGAGACGTCGATCGTCGGGCCCGTGGGCGTCGGCCGGTTCGCCGGAGAGATCGCGGCGATGGACACCGAGCCGGTGGCCGTCCGTGCGGCGGCGCTGCTCTCGACGCTCGCGATGCTCAACCTCGCGCTGTTCCTCTTCAACCTCATCCCGCTGCCGCCCCTGGACGGCGGCCACGTCGTCACCGCGCTGTGGGAGGGTGCGCGCCGGCGTCTCGCGCAGCTGCGCGGGGAGGGGCGACCCCGGCCCGCCGACTCGGCGCAGCTCGTGCCGCTGGCGTACTCCGTGTTCGTCGTCCTCGGCGGCGTGGGACTCCTGCTGGTCTACGCCGACATCGTCAACCCGGTCCGGCTCGGCGGCTGAGGTGGACGTCCGGTGACGGCCCCGTGCGTATCCGCGTGCGCCCTGTCCCTCCCGGCGCCGTGGCGGCCGCGGGATGGGATGATGACGTCGTGAGCACCCCGATCAGCCTCGGCATGCCGCAGGCGCCTGCCCCCGTGCTGGCCCCGCGGCGAGCGTCCCGCAAGATCCGCGTCGGCAAGGTCGAGGTCGGGGGCGACGCCCCGGTCTCGGTGCAGTCGATGACGACGACCCCGACGACCGACGTCAACCGCACGCTGCAGCAGATCGCCGAGCTGACGGCCTCCGGCTGCGACATCGTGCGCGTGGCCGTGCCGAGCCAGGACGACGCCGAGGCGCTGCCTGCGATCGCGCGCAAGTCCCAGATCCCGGTGATCGCGGACATCCACTTCCAGCCGAAGTACGTCTTCGCGGCCATCGACGCCGGTTGCGCCGCGGTGCGGGTGAACCCTGGCAACATCCGCAAGTTCGACGACCAGGTCAAGGAGATCGCGCAGGCCGCCACCGACGCCGGGGTCTCGATCCGGATCGGCGTCAACGCCGGCTCGCTCGACCCCCGCCTGCTCGCCAAGTACGGCAAGGCGACGCCCGAGGCGCTCGTCGAGTCGGCCGTGTGGGAGGCGTCCCTGTTCGAGGAGCACGGCTTCCGCGACTTCAAGATCAGCGTCAAGCACAACGACCCGGTCGTGATGGTGCGCGCCTACGAGCTGCTCGCCGAGCGGGGCGACTGGCCGCTGCACCTCGGTGTGACGGAGGCGGGCCCGGCGTTCCAGGGCACCATCAAGTCGGCGACGGCCTTCGGGGCCCTGCTGAGCAAGGGCATCGGCGACACCATCCGCGTGTCCCTGTCGGCTCCTCCCGTCGAGGAGGTCAAGGTCGGCATCCAGATCCTGCAGTCGCTGAACCTGCGCCCGCGCAAGCTCGAGATCGTGTCGTGCCCCTCGTGCGGGCGTGCTCAGGTCGACGTCTACACGCTCGCCGAGAAGGTCACCGCCGGGCTCGAGGGCATGGAGGTGCCGCTGCGCGTCGCGGTCATGGGGTGCGTCGTCAACGGGCCGGGTGAGGCGCGCGAGGCCGACCTCGGCGTCGCCTCCGGCAACGGCAAGGGCCAGATCTTCGTCAAGGGCGAGGTCGTCAAGACCGTGCCCGAGTCGATGATCGTCGAGACCCTCATCGAGGAGGCCATGCGCCTCGCCGAGACCATGGACCCCGTCGAGGCGGGCGAGGGCGCGCCCGTGGTGAGCGTCGGCTGAGCGACCGGGTGAGACCTGGCGCCGGGGACCGCGAACGAGCGACAGGCCGGTGTGACGTAGGGCACAATCGGGACATGGTGGTGCCACCGACGACGACGCTCTCGGGACGCACCGGCGCGGTCGTGCTCGGCGACGGCGACGTCGCGGCCGCGCTCGCGGTCTGCGCCACCGACCCGGTCGGCTCGGTGCTGGCCGCGAGCCGCCTCGAGCAGGCCGTCGCCGGCGGCGTCCGCCGCGCCGGCGGAGAGCTGTGGGGCTACGCCGAGGGCGACGTGCTGCTCGCCGTCTGCTGGGTCGGGGCCAACCTCGTGCCCGTCCTGGGTCCGCTGGACGCGGACGTGGCGTCGCGCGCGCTGTCGGCCTTCGCCGAGCTCGGACGCTCCCGCGGGCGGCGGTGCTCGTCGATCGTGGGTCCGGCGGACGCCGTGCTCGGCCTGTGGTCCCGGCTGCGGGGCTCCTGGCCGCTCGAGCGCGAGGTGAGGGCGCACCAGCCGTCCATGGTGCTCGACGGCGACCCGCTCGTCGCTCCCGACCCGCGCGTGCGACGCTCGCGCCCCGACGAGTACGACATGGTGCTGCCGGCGTGCGTGCGGATGTTCACCGAGGAGGTCGGGTACTCCCCGGCGAGCGGTCCGGGCGGGCCCTACGAGACGCGGGTGCGTCGGCTCGTCGAGGACGGCCGCTCGTTCGTGCTCGTCGACCGGGTGGGCAGCCTGCGGCGGCCTCGCGTGGTGTTCAAGGCCGAGGTGCCGGCGGTCGCCGGTGGCGTCGCCCAGGTCCAGGGTGTCTGGGTGGACCCGGAGCGACGCGGTGAGCGGCTCTCGGAGGGCGGCATGGCGCGGGTCGCCGAGCTGGCACGGGCCGAGATCGCGCCCGTCGTCTCGCTGTACGTCAACGGCTACAACACGCGCGCCGTGCGGGCGTACCAGGCGGTCGGCTTCCGCGAGGTCGGTGCCTACGCGACCGTGCTGTTCTGAGGCGTCCGGCCCTGGCCTCAGACCGGGGACCGGACCGGCCGCAGCTGCCACCAGCGCAGCAGGACGGTCGTCACCGCGCCGGCGGCGAGGGCGACGAGCGCGGCGAGCCAGGGGAGGTCGGTGACGACGGCGCGTGCGCCCAGGGCGGCCACGACGAGGACCGCGATCACCGTGGCGAGCAGACCGACGGCGCCGAGCGAGTTCCCGAGCGGGCGGCCGTCGACGCGCCGGCGCCATCGGAGCTGGTTGCCGAGCGAGAGCAGGGTGCCCACCATCATGAGCGCCCAGGCCGCGACGCCGTGGCCCAGGGTGAGGAGTGCGAGCCCTGCGACGGAGCAGGTCTGCGTGATGCCGCCGAGCACGGCGAAGCTCAGTGGCAGCGCGTGGTCGCGGACGAGGGCGGGTGCCGCGGTCATGGCCTCACGGTAGCGCGCGTGTCGGACGGCGGCGGACGATCCGGGCGGCGACGTCACCCGTGGGCGGGTCAGCGCAGCAGGCGCGACATGCGACGGTCCGCGAGCGGCTTGCCGCCGGTCTGGCACGTCGGGCAGTACTGCAGCGAGGAGTCCGCGAACGACACCTCGTGCACCGTGTCACCGCACGGCGTGCCGTCCCACCCGGGGCAGGGCTCCCCGGTGCGTCCGTGCACACGCATGCCGCGGCGCTTGGCGTCCTTGAGCTCCGCGGCCGGGCGGCCGGCCGCGGTGGTGACGGCCTCGGTGAGGACCTCGCGGATCGCCGTGTGCAGCCTGCGCGTGCGGGCCTCGTCGTACGAGCGCGTGGGTGCGAACGGGCTCGTCCGCGCGACGAGCAGGATCTCGTCGGAGTAGGCGTTGCCGATGCCCGCGATGGTGCCCTGGTCACGCAGGAGGCCCTTGACCTGCTGGTTGCGTGCCGCGAGCAGCTCGCCGAGGCGCTCAGGGGTGAACGCGTCGGACAACGGCTCCACGCCGAGGGTGGCGATCTGCGGGACGTCCGCCGGGTCCGCGACGACGTGCACGGCGAGCCGCTTGCGCGTGCCGGCCTCCGTGAGGTCGAACCCGGAGCCGTCGTCGAACCCGACCCGCAGAGCGAGCGGGGACTTCCCCGGTCGTGCCGGTCGCTCCGGCAGCGCGTCGTACCAACGCACCCACCCGGCGCGCGACAGGTGCCACACCACGTGGAGCGTGCCGTCGGCGAGGGAGCCGACCGAGAGGTCCAGCCACTTGCCGTGCCGGGACGCCTCGAGCACGGTACCCCCGCGCAGCGCGGTCGGTGGGGGACGGAAGGTCTTGAGCGCGCTGATCGCCGCGACCTCGACGCGCGTCACGGCACGGCCGACCGCCCGCTCGCCCAGGAACTGCGCGAGCGCCTCGACCTCGGGCAGCTCCGGCACGTGTGCATCCTCGCACCGGGCGCCGACGACGGACAGCGCACCCCGCCGCGCGCACTAGGCTCGTCGCATGCTCCTGCGCATGTCCACGCTGTTCGTCCGCACCCTGCGCGAGGACCCCGCCGATGCCGAGGTCGCCAGCCACCGGCTGCTCGTGCGCGCGGGGTACATCCGTCGCGCCGCCCCCGGCATCTACACCTGGCTCCCGCTGGGCCTGCGCGTCCTCGCGAAGGTCGAGCAGGTCGTCCGCGAGGAGATGGCCGCGATCGGGGCGCAGGAGGTGCACTTCCCGGCGCTGCTGCCCAAGGAGCCGTACGAGGCCACGGGCCGGTGGACCGAGTACGGGCCCAACATCTTCCGCCTGAAGGACCGCAAGGGCGGTGACTACCTCCTCGCGCCCACGCACGAGGAGATGTTCACGCTGCTGGTCAAGGACCTGTACTCGTCGTACAAGGACCTGCCGCTCGCGCTCTACCAGATCCAGACCAAGTACCGGGACGAGGCGCGGCCGCGCGCCGGTCTCATCCGCGGGCGCGAGTTCGTCATGAAGGACGCCTACTCCTTCGACGTCGACGACGCAGGGCTCGCCGCGTCCTACGAGGCGCAGCGGGCCGCGTACCAGCGGATCTTCGACCGCCTCGGCCTGGAGTACGTCATCGTGGCCGCGACGTCGGGTGCCATGGGCGGCTCGCGCTCGGAGGAGTTCCTCACGCCGACCGCGATCGGTGAGGACACGTTCGTGCGTTCGGCCGGCGGCTACGCGGCCAACGTCGAGGCCGTCACGACGGTCGTGCCCGAACCGGTCGACGCGTCGGAGGTGCCCGCCGCCCACGTCGAGGACACGCCCGACACCCCGACGATCGACACGCTCGTCGCCCTCGCGAACGAGCGGTTCGCACGTCCCGACCGTCCCTGGACGGCCGCCGACACCCTCAAGAACGTGGTGCTCGCGCTGGTGCAGCCCACGGGGGAGCGCGAGCTCGTCGTCGTCGGGCTGCCCGGCGACCGTGAGGTCGACCTCAAGCGCCTCGAAGCGGCGGTCGCGCCGGCCGAGGTGGAACCGGCCGGCGACGCCGACTTCGCGGCCCACCGCGAGCTCGTGCGCGGGTACATCGGCCCCGGCGTGCTGGGCCCGAACGTCCCGGTCGCCGACGGTGCCGAGCGCACCGCGGTGCGCTACCTGCTGGACCCGCGCGTCGTGCCCGGCACGCGGTGGATCACCGGGGCGAACGAGGCCGGTCGCCACGTGTTCGACCTGGTCATGGGCCGCGACTTCACCGCGGACGGCACGGTCGAGGCCGCCGAGGTGCGCGCCGGTGACCCGGCGCCGGACGGTTCGGGCCCGCTCGAGCTCGCGCGCGGCATCGAGATCGGCCACATCTTCCAGCTCGGCCGCAAGTACGCGCAGGCGCTCGGACTGACGGTGCTCGACCAGAACGGCAAGGCACAGGTCGTCACCATGGGTTCCTACGGCATCGGCGTCACGCGCGTCCTCGCGGCGCTCGCGGAGGCCAACCACGACGAGCGCGGCCTCGCGTGGCCGGCCGACGTCGCGCCGGCCCACGTGCACGTCCTGGCCACCGGCAAGGACGCCGCGGTGTTCGAGGCGGCCGAGGCCCTCGCCACGACGCTCTCGGCGCGTGGCGTCGAGGTCCTCTACGACGACCGCCCCAAGGTGTCGCCGGGCGTGAAGTTCGCCGACGCCGAGCTCCTCGGCGTGCCGCTGGTCGTGGTCGTGGGCCGCGGTCTGGCCGACGGTGTGGTCGAGGTGCGTCCGCGCGCCGGTGGCACGTCGGAGCAGGTCCCGGTGGCCACCGCCGCCGACCGCGTCGCCGAGCTGGTGGACGAGCTGGTCGCGGGCTGAGCGTCCCGCGGACGGTACCCGCCGTCCGACGGGCGCCGTCCGGTGCCCGGCGCGCGCCGTCGGGTCAGCCGACGGGCGTCGTCGCGAGCTCGGGCATGCCCGGGAACGCCACGGGTGCGGCGCCGCGGGCGACGGCCGCCGCCGTCGCGGTGCGCAGCGAGGCGACCGCCTCCGGACGGCTGCCGAACGGTGCGTCCGCGACCGCGGCGCTGCTCGCGTCCGCGACCGCCTGCTCCAGCGTGCGCAGCAGGGCGTCGCGCACGGCCGGGTCGTCGACCCCGGCGGGGAGCGCGTAGGCGGCGCGACGCGGGTCGTCCGGCCGGTGCGCGACACCGGCCCGGTCCGCCCACGCGTCGGACGCTGCCCGGTGCCGGGCGGCCTGCTCCAGCAGCGCGCCGCGCTCGGCGTCGGCGCTGCGTGCGGCGAGCACCGTGGACGTCCACGCGGCCTCGTCGTGCGCGAGCGCGAGCGCCGCGGCGCCCGGCCAGGCGCGCCCGCCCGCGTCCTGGCCCGTCGCGGCTCCGGTGGCGTCGCCGTCGGGCCCCCCGGTGGGCGTGGCGGCGTCGCTCGTGGCGTGCTCCTCCGGGGCGGACGGTTCGGGGCGGGGTGCTCCCGTCGCCACGGCGAGCCGGTCCGCCAGGGCGTCGCGCGCCACCGCGACGGACGCGACGAGCCGGGCGAGCTCACCCTCCGGCGCCGCGTCGGCGTCGCGCGCGGCGCGCGCGGCATCGTCCACCAGCTCGGCCAGGAGCTCCGTGACGTCGCTCACCACGACCGGCGACGAGGACGCGGTCGGCGTGGGCGCCGGCAGCCCGGAGTCGTAGACGCCGCCGAGCTCCTGGGCGTGGCGTGTCGAGAACGCCACCACGTCCGTGAGCACGGTGCCCACCGCCTCCTCGGGGCCCCTCGCCGCGAGCCCCGCGGCGGCCTCGGCCAGACCGAGCGCGTCGTCGACGGTCCTGCCCCGGACCTGCTCGGTCGCGTCCGGCGTGGGCTCCGCGGGCGGCGGCGTCTCGAGCCGCAGGCCGCACCCGGCGAGCACGGCCGCCACGGCCACCAGCGCGACGGCGCGGCGGGACGACGTCCGGCGAGCGGAGCGGGACGGGAGCAGCAGGGCGCGGTGACGGGACATCGGCGCGATCCTGCCACGACCGTCGCACCGCGCCGGGCACGTCGGACCCAGTACCGGGGAGTCGTTAGGCTGGTGGGACAACGTCACAGGGTCGCCGTCTGCGCCCCGCCGTGCAGGACAGACGACAGGAGGCCAGGTCATGGGCGCGCCAGCTACCGCACCCCGGGTGCGGGAGGTCGTGGAGACCGCCGTGACCGGCGCGGGCCTGCTGCTCGACGGGCTGGAGGTGGCCGGGAGCGGGCGCAGCACCGTGGTCCGCGTCACCGTGGACCTCGCGGACGACGACCCGGGCACCCTCGACCTGGACCGGGTGGGCGACGTCACGCGCGCCGTCTCGGACGCGCTGGACGCCGCGGACGTGCTCCCGGGCGCATACACGCTCGAGGTCGGCAGCCCGGGGGCGGAGCGCCCGCTGACGCTGGCCCGCCACTGGCGCCGCGCCCGCGGCCGCACCGTGCTGGTGCGACGCACGGACGGCACGACGCTCACGGGGCGCCTCGACGGCGTCGCGGACGGCGACGCGCCGGAGCTCGTCGTGGTGCCGGTGACGGACCCCGGCAAGGGGCGACGCCCGGTCGTGGGCGCACCGGTGACGTTGGCGTGGGACGACGTGCGCGACGCACGGGTGCAGGTGGACCTCGCCGCGGTGCGCGAGGCCGACGAGGAGGCCGGGCCGCAGGACGGCACGGGGAGGGGCTGACGTGGACATCGACATGCAGGCGCTGCGACTCATCGAGCGCGAGCGGGAGATCAGTCTCGACGTGCTCGTCGAGGCCATCGAGCAGGCGCTCCTGTCCGCCTACCACCGCACCCCCGGCGCACGCTCGCGAGCGCGGGTGGAGCTCGACCGCCGGACCGGGCACGTGACGGTCTGGGCGCGGGATCCCGCGCCCGAGGCCCCGGCCCCGGAGGTGGCCGAGGACGGGACCGTGGTGGCCGTGGCCCCCGCACCCGAGATGCCCGAGTACGACGACACGCCCGAGGGCTTCGGGCGCATCGCGACCGCCACCGCACGCCAGGTCATCGTGCAGCGGCTGCGTGACGCCGAGGACGACCAGGTGCTCGGCACGTTCCGCAGCAAGGCCGGCGAGGTGCTCGGCGGCGTGATCCAGCAGGGCCGCGACCCGCGCACGGTCCTGGTCGACGTCGGCGGTGTCGAGGCCGTCCTGCCGGCCCACGAGCAGGTGCCCGGCGAGAGGTACGTGCACGGCGAGCGGCTGCGGGCCTTCGTGCTGGAGGTCGCGCGGGGGCAGCGCGGGCCCCAGATCACGCTGTCGCGCACGCACCCGAACCTCGTCCGCAAGCTCTTCGCCCTCGAGGTGCCGGAGATCGCCGACGGGACGGTCGAGATCACCGCGATGGCCCGTGAGGCCGGGCACCGCACCAAGATGGCGGTGCGGGCGAACGTCGCCGGCGTCAACGCCAAGGGCGCGTGCATCGGCCCGATGGGCGGGCGCGTGCGCGCCGTCATGGCAGAGCTGCACGGCGAGAAGATCGACATCGTCGACCACTCGGACGACCCGGCCGAGATGATCGCCCACGCGCTGTCCCCGGCGCGCGTCCTCGACGTGAGGGTCGTCGACGCGGCCGCCCGTGCGGCGCGCGTCGTGGTGCCCGACTACCAGCTGTCGCTCGCGATCGGCAAGGAGGGGCAGAACGCCCGTCTCGCCGCGAAGCTCACCGGCTGGCGGATCGACATCCGCTCCGACGCCGAGCCTGCCGCCGGGACGGCCGGTGCGGCCTCCGTGCGCGGTGCCGACGACGCGGGCGCGGGGGCCTCCGGTCACGTCCGGTGACAGGGCGCGGTAGACTCTCCGAGGCTGGGCCGGCTGCCCGGCTCTCCTCGCCGAGCAGGCGGAACCCCGATCCCGCGCATCCCGTGCCCGAACCGGGTCCTGTCCGCACGTGCGTGGGGTGCCGTGCGACCGGTCGCAGGTCGGCCCTGCTGAGGGTGGTGCTGTCCGACGTGGGCGCGGGGGAACCTGCGCTCGTGGCGGACGAGCGCCGCAGGATGCCGGGCCGGGGTGCGTGGCTGCACCCCGACCAGCGTTGTCTCGAGCTCGCCGTGCGACGGCGGGCGTTCGGGCGGGCGCTGCGGTACACGGGCCCCCTGGGGACCGAGGCCGTGGAGCGCGCCGTGACGCGGCTCGCCGCGCAGCAGCCACAGCACAGCACCACGGTGCCGGACCCGACGTCCGGTACCGACCGTCGATGAGGAAAGCGGGTTGGAAGCCGATGGCGACCCGATGAGCACGCACCGATGAGTACCCAGCGATGAGTACCCAGCACTAACGACGGTCCGACCCTGTCCGGGGCGGACCAGGACAGGAGAGATGTGGCCAAGGTCCGCGTCTACGAGCTCGCGAAGGAGCTCGGGGTCGACAGCAAGACCATCATGACCAAGCTCAACGAGCTCGGAGAGTTCGTCCGCTCGGCGTCGTCGACGATCGAGCCCCCCGTCGTGCGCAAGCTGCGCGACACGTACCCCGTCGGTGGGTCCGGCGGCCGCCCGACGGCGCCCAAGGCCCCGGCGGCGCCCAAGGCCCCCGCCGCGGCGCGCCCCGCCGCGCCCGCGGCCCCCGCCGCACCGGCGCCGGCTGCTCCCGCGGCGGCCGCCCCGCAGGCCCCGGCCGACTCCGCGCCGGCGGCTCCGGCACCGGCTGCCACGGCAGCGGTCGCGCAGGCCCCGGCCCCGCAGGCTCCCGCGCCGCAGGCGCCGACCGCGCGTCCCGCTCCCGCCGCTCCCGCAGCGCGCCCCGGCGCACCGCGTCCCGGTGGTGGCGGCAGCGGCGGTGGCGGTGCACGTCCCGGCGCGCCGCGTCCTGCGGCCCGTCCGGGCAACAACCCCTTCGCGCCCGCCCAGGGCATGCCGCGCCAGGGCGAGCGCCCCGGCGGGCCGCGCCCCGGTGGGCCGCGTCCGGGCAACAACCCGTTCGCACCGTCCCAGGGCATGCCGCGTCCCGGCGACCGCCGTCCGGCCGCCGAGGGCGCGCCCGCGGCTGCCGCCGGCGACCGTCCCGGTGGGCCCCGTCCCGGCGGTCCGCGTCCCGGTGGTCCGCGCCCGAACCCGGGCATGATGCCCGGTCGCACGCAGAGCGGTGTCGGCCGCCCCGGTGAGCGCCCCGCGCCCGCCGGTCGCGGAGGCGGCGGCGGTCGCGGCGGCTACGGTGGCGGCCCCGGCCGTCCTGGTGGCGGCGGTGCACCCGGTGGCGGCGGCGGGTTCGCCGGTCGTCCCGGTGGTGGCGGTCGTCCCGGTGGCGCCGGTCGCGGCTCCACCCAGGGTGCGTTCGGTCGTGCCGGCGGTCGCCCCGTCCGCGGCCGCAAGTCGAAGCGGGCGAAGCGCCAGGAGTTCGAGCAGATGCAGGCGCCGTCGCTGGGCGGCGTCTCCGTCCCGCGCGGCAACGGCAAGACGGTCGTCCGCCTGCGCCACGGCTCGTCGCTGAACGACTTCGCCGACAAGATCGACGCGAACCCCGCCTCGCTCGTCACCGTGCTGTTCCACCTCGGTGAGATGGCCACCGCGACCCAGTCGCTCGACGAGGACACGTTCGGCACGCTCGCGGCCGAGCTCGGCTACGTCATCGAGATGGTCTCGGCCGAGGAGGAGGACCGCGAGCTGCTCGGGGCCTTCGACATCGACCTGGACGCCGAGCTCGAGGCCGAGGGCGACGACGTGCTCGAGGCGCGTCCGCCCGTCGTCACCGTCATGGGCCACGTCGACCACGGCAAGACCAAGCTCCTCGACGCCATCCGGTCCACGGACGTCGTCGCGGGCGAGGCCGGCGGCATCACCCAGCACATCGGTGCGTACCAGGTGCGCACGGAGCACGAGGGCATCGACCGCGCGATCACGTTCATCGACACCCCGGGTCACGAGGCGTTCACCGCCATGCGTGCCCGCGGTGCGCAGGTCACGGACATCGCCATCCTCGTGGTCGCGGCCGACGACGGCGTGATGCCTCAGACGATCGAGGCGCTGAACCACGCGCAGTCGGCCAACGTGCCGATCGTCGTCGCGGTCAACAAGGTGGACAAGGAGTCGGCGAACCCCGACAAGATCCGCCAGCAGCTCACCGAGTACAACCTCGTGGCCGAGGAGTACGGCGGCGACACCATGTTCGTCGACGTCTCCGCCAAGCAGCGCATGGGGATCGACGAGCTGCTCGAGGCGGTCCTGCTCACGGCGGACGCCGCGCTCGACATGCGCGCCAACCCGGACAAGGACGCGCGCGGTGTCGCGATCGAGGCGAACCTCGACAAGGGCCGCGGGGCCGTCGCCACGGTGCTCGTGCAGTCCGGCACGCTGCAGGTCGGCGACGCGATCGTCGCCGGCACGGCCCACGGCCGCGTCCGCGCGATGCTCGACGAGCACGGCGAGAACGTGACCGAGGCCGGCCCGGCCCGTCCCGTGCAGGTCCTCGGCCTGTCGTCGGTGCCCCGCGCGGGCGACACCTTCCTGGTGGCGCCCGACGAGCGCACCGCGCGGCAGATCGCGGAGAAGCGCGAGGCGGCCGAGCGTGCCGCCCTCCTGGCCAAGCGCCGCAAGCGCATCAGCCTCGAGGACTTCACGCAGGCGCTGCAGCAGGGCAAGGTCGAGACCCTCAACCTCGTTCTCAAGGGCGACGTGTCGGGTGCGGTCGAGGCCCTCGAGGACGCGCTGCTCAAGATCGACGTCGGCGACGAGGTCGACCTGCGCGTCATCCACCGCGGGGTGGGTGCCATCACGCAGAACGACGTCAACCTGGCGACGGTCGACAACGCGATCATCATCGGCTTCAACGTGAAGCTCGCGCCGCGCGTCGAGGAGCTGGCGGACCGCGAGGGCGTCGACGTGCGCTTCTACTCGGTCATCTACCAGGCGATCGACGACGTCGAGGCCGCCCTCAAGGGCATGCTCAAGCCGGAGTACGAGGAGGTGCAGCTCGGTAGCGCCGAGGTGCGCGAGATCTTCCGCTCCTCGAAGTTCGGCAACATCGCCGGTTCCATCGTGCGCTCGGGCGAGATCCGACGGAACTCCAAGGCGCGCGTGCTCCGCAAGGGCAAGCTCATCGGGGACAACCTCACGATCGAGTCCCTCAAGCGGTTCAAGGACGACGCGACCGAGGTCCGCGAGGGCTACGAGTGCGGTATCGGCCTGGGGTCGTTCAACGACCTGCAGCTCGAGGACGTCATCGAGACGTACGAGATGCGGGAGAAGCCGCGGTCGTGATGTTCGTTGCTCGGGGGTGAGTCCGTTCGTCGGCTCACCCCCGGGCGGCCTCCGGGAGCGTACGGCGGGCCTACCGCGGGGCTGGCGGCCCGTGCCAGGCCCACCACGGCCCGCCGCACCGCTCCCTGCGGCCACCCTCGTCAGTCGTCAGATCCCCCGCCCGCGGTGGTGGAGGGGGCTGGAAGGAAGGCAGGACCATGGCCGACACAGGGCGGGCGCGGAAGCTGGCGGAGCGGATCCAGCAGGTGGTCGCGCAGATGATCGACACGCGGGTCAAGGACCCGCGGCTGGGGTTCGTCACGGTGACCGACGTGCGCGTGACCGGTGACCTCCAGCACGCGGACGTGTACTACACGGTGCTCGGCGACGACGAGTCGCGCGAGGGGTCTGCCAAGGCGCTCGAGAGCGCCAAGGGCATGATCCGTTCGGAGGTCGGCAAGCAGACCGGCATCCGACTCACGCCGACCCTCGCGTTCCACCTCGACGCGGTGCCGGAGACTGCTGCGCACCTCGAGGAAGCGCTGTCCGAGGCGGCACGGCGCGATGCCGAGGTCGCCCGACTGGCCGCGAGCGCACGGTACGCCGGCGAGGCCGACCCCTACCGGCACGCCGAGGACGACGACGAGCGCTGAGCCGCTCGTGCGCGGCCGGGATCAGCCGAACCACTCGCGCACGCGCTCGGCGACGGCCCGTTCGAACAGGTCGTCGTCGTGGCGCCCGCGCAGCCACGCCTGGAAGTCGCCGCCGACGCACGCATCCAGCTCGGCCCGGCACGCGTCGGGCTCGCGGACCGCGTGCAGCAGCAGGGCCTCGGCCTGTGCGGGGTCCGAGTACAGGAACGGGTACCGCGCGGGGAGGATCGCGCGCGCCCATGCCAGGTCGGGGAACACGCCGATCGCCCCTGCGACGAGGGCCTCGACGTACTCGAGGCCGTACGACTCGTCGACCGAGGTCGCGAGGAACGCGGTGGTGCGGGACAGGGCCTGCCAGTACGACTCACGGTCCGAGGTGAGCGGACCGACCCACGTCCAGTCGTGCTGGGAGAACCGCATGGCGAGCTCGGTAGCCAGGTGCTGCTCGTGCAGTCGCATCTCCACGACCAGCGGCACCTGCCGGCGCACCTGCTCGACGACGTCGACGAACAGGCGCGGCTGCTTGCGCTCCGACAGGTAGATCGCGGGGTACAGCACGACGGGTACGTCGGTCGGCGTGCGCGGCTGGACGTGCTCGAGCCGGATCCCCAGGTCCACCCACGCGACGACCGCCCGCTCGGCGAGCGGCGGCACCGCGAGCATGCGCACGACCTCGCGGATCTCCGACGCCGTGCGCTCGGAGTTCGCGAACGTCGGGAACAGGGCGCACGACAGGGCGAGCATCGCGCGCGCCACCCGGTGGGTGTGGTGCGTCGAGACGTTCCACCACAGGAAGTTCATGACGTTCGGCTCGTCGCCGTGGCGGGCCAGCACGCGCCAGATCTCGGGGGAGTCGAGGACGTCCATGTTGATGACGACGGTGGACGCGGCGTCGACAGCGGTCAGCGGCACGACGTCCACGGGCCCGGTGCGCGGCCGCGGGCCGACCAGGACGGCGCCGGGGAACACCCGCAGCAGTCGTCGCACGAGGGTGGCGCCCGCGTCGTGGCCGGCCACGTACCCGTCGTCGTCGAGGACGGGCAGGCCCGCGGGGTTGGTGTAGGCGATGGCGATCTGCACGGCTGCCTCCCGTCAGCCGGCCGGCCGAGCGACGGGTTGGGCGTCCGGTGCCGCTTCGGGGGCCCGAGCCGTGGGGACGGCGTCGTGACGAGGCGTGGGTGCCGCGGCGTCCGCGTGGGTGTCCGCCGGGGTGTCCTCGCCGGGTGGCATCGGTGTGCCGGGGCCCCGGTCCGTCTCCGGCTCGGGCGGCAGGGGTGCGCGGCCGCCGTCGCGGGTCCGGCCGATCCGCATGCCGTAGAACGAGCGGTGCACGCACCACAGCGACGCCGCGCCGAGCACCACGGCCAGCACGGCGACCAGGGTGCCGTGCCCCTGGTCACGCAGCGACACCGCGAGCTCCACGGCGAGCAGGCCGAACAGGGTCGTGAACTTGATGACCGGGTTCAGCGCCACGGAGGAGGTGTCCTTGTACGGGTCGCCGACGGTGTCACCGACGATCGTCGCGTCGTGCAGCGGCGTGCCCTTGGCGTTGAGGTCGACCTCGACGATCTTCTTGGCGTTGTCCCACGCGCCACCCGCGTTCGCCATGAAGATCGCCTGGTACAGGCCGAACACCGCGATCGAGACCAGGTAGCCGATGAAGAAGAACGGCTCGACGAACGCGAAGGCCAACGTCGTGAAGAACACCCCGAGGAACATCGTGAGCATCCCGCGCTGCGCGTACTGCGTGCAGATCTGCACGACCTCGCGCGACTGCTCGGCGCTGGCCCTCGTCACCCCGTCGAGGCGGATGGTGTCCTTGATGTAGGCGACGGCCCGGTGCGCCCCGGTCGTCACCGCCTGGATCGAGGCGCCGGTGAACCAGTAGATCACTGCCCCACCGGTGACCAGGCCCAGCAGGAACGGCGGGTGCAGCAGCGATAGGTGGTCGAGGTCGACGGTCAGGCCCTCGGTGAGGCTCATGATGATCGAGAAGATCATCGTGGTCGCGCCCACGACGGCCGTGCCGATGAGCACGGGCTTCGCGGTGGCCTTGAACGTGTTGCCCGCGCCGTCGTTCTCCTCGAGCATCCGCTTCGCGGACGCCCACTGCGGGGCCAGGTCGAAGTCGCGACGCAGCTCGTGCTCGATGCCGGGCAGGTCCTCGATCGTCGACAGCTCGTACACGCTCTGCGCGTTGTCCGTCACCGGTCCGTACGAGTCGACGGCGATCGTCACGGGCCCCATGCCGAGGAACCCGAAGGCCACCAGGCCGAAGGCGAACACCGCCGGCGCGGCCATCAGGGCGGCGAGCCCGAGCCCCGAGACGGCGTACGCGCCGCTCATCAGCGCGACGACGGCCATGCCCAGCCAGTACGCCGAGAAGTTGCCGGCCACGAGGCCCGACAGGATGTTGAGCGACGCCCCGCCCTCGCGCGAGCTCGTGACGACCTCGCGGACGTGACGTGACGCGGTCGACGTGAACACCTTGACGAGCTCGGGCACCAGGGCCCCTGCGAGCGTGCCGCAGGACACGATCGCGGCGAGCTTCCACCACAGGCCGTCGCCGTCACCGAGCGGCGACAGCACGAACCACGACGTCGCGAACGTGAGCACGGTGCTCAGGACGGACGTGACCCACACCAGCTGCGTCAGCGGGGCCTCGAAGTCCATGCGTGCCGCCGCGCGGAAGCGCCGGCGGGTCCACGCGTCGTTGGCGACGTACGACAGGCCGGAGGCGACGACCATGACGGCGCGCACCACGAACAGCCACACCAGCAGCCCGGCCTGCACGCCCGGGTCGTGCACGCCGAGCAGCACGAACGTCACCAGCGCGACCCCGGTGACGCCGTAGGTCTCGAACCCGTCGGCGCTGGGGCCGACCGAGTCCCCGGCGTTGTCACCGGTGCAGTCGGCGATCACGCCCGGGTTGCGCGCGTCGTCCTCCTTGATCCGGAAGGCGATCTTCATCAGGTCGGAGCCGATGTCCGCGATCTTGGTGAAGATCCCGCCCGCGATGCGCAGCGCGGCCGCCCCCAGGGACTCGCCGATCGCGAACCCGATGAAGCACGCACCGGCCACGCCCGGCGGCAGGAACAGCAGGATGACGAGCATCATGAGCAGCTCGAGGCTGATGAGCACCATCCCGATCGCCATGCCCGCCTGCAGCGGGATCCGGGCGACCGGCAGAGGCCGGCCGTGCAACGACGCGAACGCCGTCCGGGAGTTGGCGAACGTGTTCACCCGGATGCCGAACCACGCGACCGCGTACGAGCCCGCGATGCCGACGAGCGAGAACGCGATGACCACCGCCACCTTGCCCCACCCGAACCCGACGAGGACCTTGTAGTAGACGACGATCACCGTGGCGATCACCGCCCACAGCACGAGCAGGAAGCGTCCTTGCTGCAGCAGGTACTCCCGGCACGTCGCGTAGATCAGCTCCGAGACCTCGCGCATCGAGTGGTGCACCGGCAGCCGGCGCAGGCGCGTGAGCACGAACCCGCCGAACACGAGACCGAGTGCGCACACCACGAGGCCGAGGAGCAGCAGCGTGCGTCCGGGGACGCCGGCGAGGGCAGTGACCGCGCCGAGGTCCGGCAGCACGAGGTTCGCCTCGCCGCCGTGGACGTCCGCCGCGAGGTCGTCGCCCGGCGGAGCCGCGCACCCCGTCAGGACCAGTGCCCCGAGCACGGGGGCAGCGGCGCGGCGTCGGCGCGGGCGCCGACGCACGGAGGTGGTCTGCGGGACCTCGTCGTCCCGGCTCGCGGGTGCGTCCACGTCCCGCACGCTAGGGACGCGGGACGTCGTCCACACGTGACGAAGGTCACGGTTGAGGTCGTGCGGCTGGTCAGGGGTCCGGGCAGTCCCCCGAACGGACGTGCGGGAGCGTCGCCGGGCGCGAGGCTCGACGACGTGCGCGGCACCGCCCGGCCGAGGCCCGCTGATAACCTGCCCGCCATGCCGACCGCCCCGACGGCCCGGGGTGGGACGCGCCCCCCGGCCGGTCCTCGCCGCCCCACGGCCGCCGACGGCCTGCTCGTGGTCGACAAGCCCGCGGGCTGGACGAGCCACGACGTCGTCGCGCGCGTGCGACGCCTCGCGTCGACCCGCAAGGTCGGGCACGCCGGCACGCTCGACCCCATGGCCACGGGGGTGCTCGTCGTGGGCATCGGGCGGGCGACGCGTCTGCTCACGTACGTGACCGGGGCCGACAAGGACTACACGGCGACGGTGCGGCTCGGCGTGGTGACGACCACGGACGACGCCGAGGGCGAGACGCTCGCGCGGACCGACGCCTCCGGGATCGCGCGCGGCGACCTCGACGCGCAGGTCGCCGCCCTCACCGGCGACGTCCAGCAGGTGCCGAGCTCGGTGTCGGCGATCAAGGTCGACGGCCAGCGCGCGTACGCGCGCGTCCGCGCCGGCGAGGACGTCGAGCTCGCCGCGCGGCCCGTGCACGTCGCGCGGTTCGCCGTGCTCGACGTGCGGCCCGGTGTCGTCGACGAGGTGCCCGTGCTCGACGTCGACGTCGAGGTCACGTGCTCGTCGGGCACGTACGTGCGGGCGCTCGCGCGCGACCTCGGTGCGGCGCTCGGCGTCGGCGGGCACCTCACCGCGCTGCGGCGCACGCGGGTCGCCGGCTACGGGATCGAGCACGCACGGACCCTCGACGAGCTCGCCGGGGAGCCCGAGGACGTCGCCGTCCCCGTGCTGCCGCTCACCGACGCGGCGCGAGGTGTGCTGCCCGTGCGCGCGCTCACCGAGCCCGAGGCGCGTGCACTGTCCTACGGCCAGGGCATCGCCGCGGCGGACGAGCCGAGCGGTCCGGTCGCGGCGGTCGGCCCCGGCGACGTGCTCGTCGCGGTCGTCGAGCGGCGCGGCCCGCGGGTCGTGCCCGTCGTGGTCTTCGCACCCGCATCCTGACGTCCGAGGGTGTCGCGGTGGGGGCCGCCAGGGCCCGACGACCTGCCGAAACGATTCGGGGAAACGTTGTGCGCCGCTGGGCTTCCGGTTGGTCCGGTTCGCCCATAACCTGACGCACGCATGCCGAGCGCCCCCGTGCACGCCGAGGTCCTGGGAGCGCTCCCGACCCACGGGGAGACGACGTGGTTTCTCGAAGGACGCGCCGCGGACTGCGCGCCGCGACAGCCATCACCAGTGCGGGCGTTCTCGCCGCGATCGGGCTGCTGCCCGCAGTCGCGGCGGTCGACGACGCCTTCGACGACGGGCCGGGCGCGTGGATCGCGTACGGCACCGACGGGGACATCGACACCAGCTCCGGCGCGCTCTGCGTCGACGTGCCGGCCGGCTCCGCGCAGTACGGCGTGGGCGTCGTGCTGAACGGCGTGGCCGTGGAGGAGGGCGCGACCTACACGTTCGCGTACACCGCGAGCGCCTCGACGGACGTGACCATCCGGGCCCTCGTGGGCCAGAACGGCGCGCCCTACGGCACCGTGCTCGACACGACGCCGGCCCTGACCGCCGAGCCGACGGCCGTCGAGGAGACGTTCACCGCCTCCGCGTCCTACCCCGCCACGGCGACCGACGAGTCCCCCGAGGGGCAGATCGCGTTCCAGCTCGGCGGCTTCAGCGACGACGCGTGGACCTTCTGCCTCGACGACGTGTCGCTGAGCAGCGAGAGCGAGCTGCTGCCGCACACGTCGTTCGCCGAGGGGCTGGGCCCGTGGGGCCTGTACGGCACGGGCGACCCGGTCTTCGCGGACGGCGAGATGTGCGTCGAGGTCCCCGGGGGGTACAGCAACCCGTGGGACGCCGGCCTGTCGTTCACCGGCCTGCCGATCGAGGAGGGCGAGAACTACGTCCTCACGCTCACCGGCCGCACCGAGCCGGCGACGCCCGTGCGCGTCATCGTCGGCGAGGGCGGTGGCACCTACCGCATGGTGCTCGAGCAGTCGTCCGCGCCGCTGGGCACCGAGGCGACCACGCTCACCTACCCGTTCACCGCGAACACGTCCTTCCCGGCGGACGGCGACGCGCCCGGCCAGGTGGCGATCCACCTCGGCAAGACCGCGGGCTACACCTTCTGCCTCTCGGAGGTCTCGTTGAGCACGTCCGCCACGCCGCCGCCACCCTACGAGCCGGACACCGGCCCGCGCGTGCGCGTCAACCAGGTGGGCTACCTGCCGTTCGGCCCGAAGCGCGCGACGCTCGTCACCGACGCGACCGAGGCGGTCGCGTGGCAGCTCCTCGGCGCCGACGGCGACGAGGTGGCCGACGGTGAGTCGCAGCCGGTGGGCGCCGACGCGTCCTCGGGCGAGAACGTGCACGTCATCGACTTCTCCGACGTCACGGCGACCGGCGAGGGGCTGACGCTCGTGGCCGACGGCGAGACGAGCCACCCCTTCGCGATCGACGCGGACCTCTACGCGCAGCTGCGGTACGACGCGCTGAACTACTTCTACCTCGCGCGCTCGGGCATCGACATCGAGGCGTCCATCGTGGGGGAGGAGTACGCACGAGAGGCCGGTCACGTGGGCGTCGCTCCGAACCAGGGCGACACCGAGGTGCCCTGCATCGGTCCGCGTGACTACTACGACGGCTGGACCTGCGACTACACGCTCGACGTCACCGGCGGCTGGTACGACGCCGGTGACCACGGCAAGTACGTCGTCAACGGCGGCATCTCCGTCGCCCAGCTCCTGGCGACCTACGAGCGCACGCTGCACGTCGAGGGCGCGTCCACCGAGGCACTGGCCGACGGGACGCTGAACCTCCCCGAGCACGGCAACGGCGTGCCCGACGTGCTCGACGAGGCGCGCTGGGAGCTGGAGTGGATGCTGAAGATGGTGGCGCCGTCCGGTGAGTACGCCGGCATGGTGCACCACAAGATCCACGACGAGGGCTGGACCGGTCTGCCGCTCATGCCGGCGGACGACCCGCAGGCGCGCTCGCTGCACCGTCCCTCGACGGCGGCGACGCTCAACCTGGCGGCCGTGGCCGCGCAGGGCGCCCGACTGTTCAGCGAGTACGACCAGGAGTTCGCCGACACGCTGCTGGCCGTGGCGCGCAGCACGTACGAGGCGGCGCTCGCGCACCCCGACGTGTACGCGCCGGGTGCCGCGGGCAGCGACGGCGGTGGCCCGTACGACGACTCCGACGTGTCGGACGAGTTCTACTGGGCGGCGGCCGAGCTGTACGTCACGACCGGTGAGGCGCGCTACGCCACGGACCTCACGGCCAACCCGCACCACACGGGCGACGTCTTCCCGGCCGGCGGCTTCTACTGGGGCGGCGTGGCCGCACTGGGCCGGCTGACGCTCGCGACCGTGCCCAACGACCTGCCCGACCGTGACGAGGTGCAGGCGTCGGTCGTCGCGGCCGCCGGCCGGTACGTCGCCGCGCAGCAGGAGCACCCCTGGGGCTCGGTCTACTCGCCCGACGGCGGCGTGTACGCCTGGGGCTCGAACTCCTCGGTCGCGAACATCCTCGTGGTCGTGGGCACGGCGTACGACCTCACGGGCGACGTCACGTACCAGCGGGCGGCGCTCGAGGGGCTGGACTACCTGTTCGGCCGCAACGCGCTCAACCAGTCGTACGTGACCGACTGGGGCACGACGACGTCGCAGAACCAGCACTCGCGCTGGTTCGCCCACCAGCTCGACCCGGCGCTGCCGAACCCGCCGAAGGGCTCGCTCGCCGGCGGTCCGAACTCGCAGGTCAGCACGTGGGACCCGACGATGCAGTCCACGCTCTCCGCGGACTGCCCGCCGGCCACCTGCTACCTCGACGAGATCAGCTCGTGGGCGTCGAACGAGATCACCGTGAACTGGAACTCGGCGCTGTCGTGGGTCGCGTCGTTCGCGGCCGACCAGACCGGTGCCCAGCAGGAGACCCCGGTTGCGCCCGTCGTCACCAGCCAGCCCTCCGACCAGTCGGTCGGTGTCGGGGCGACGGCGAGCTTCACCGCGGCCGCGTCGGGCGTCCCGGCGCCGACGGTGCAGTGGCAGGTGCGTCAGGGCAAGAAGTGGCGTGACGTGCCGGGTGCGACCTCGACCACGCTCACCGTCGTGGCCTCGACGCCGAAGGCGGGCGGCGAGTACCGCGCGGTGTTCACGAACGCGTCGGGGACGGCGACCAGCGACGTCGCGCGGCTCACCGTCAAGCACCAGGCGCCGGTCGTGATCAAGCACCCGGTCGACACGGTCGGGAAGGTCGGACAGCAGGTGACGTTCACCGCGGCCGCCTCCGGCCACCCGCAGCCGACGGTCCGCTGGCAGCAGCGTCGTGGTGAGGGGACGTGGACCGACGTGAAGGGGGCGAAGAAGGAGGAGCTCCGCGTCCTCGTCACGCCGAAGTCGCAGGGTCTGCAGTACCGGGCCGTGTTCACCAACCCCGGTGGCACGGTGACGACCGACGCGGCACGCCTGACGGTCCGCGGCGGCAGCTGACACGCGACGCCCGGCACCGGGACCACGACGGTCCCGGTGCCGGGCGTTGCCGTGCCTGGTGTCCGGGCGTGGCAGGCTTGTCCGTCGGGCCCCGCGACCGGCGGGCCGACGGACGGGAGCTGGGGTGCAGGTCTGGACCGAGGTGTCGCAGGTGCCGACGGGCTGGGGGCCGTCCGTCGTGACGCTCGGCAACTTCGACGGCGTGCACCGCGGGCACGTCGCCGTGCTCAGGCGCATGGTCGACGACGCGCGTGCCGCCGGTGCCCACGCCGTCGCGGTGACGTTCACGCCGCACCCGGCCCAGGTGCACCGCCCGCACGACGCGCCGCCCCTGCTGCTGGGCGACCGGGACCGGATCGAGCTGCTCGAGGCCACAGGCCTCGACGCGGTGCTGCTGGTCACCTACACGCTGGACTTCGCGCGCCAGACGCCGCAGGAGTTCGTCGAGCGCTACCTCGTGGGGGCACTGCGCGCACGCACGGTCGTCGTGGGGCGCGACGTCAGGTTCGGGTGGCAGAACTCGGGTGACCTGTCGACGATGCGTGGGCTGGGGGAGCAGTACGGGTTCGACGTCGAGGTGATCGCCGACGTGCGGCCCGACGAGACCCCCGATGCGGGCCCGGCGCACCGGCGCTGGTCCTCGACGTGGGTGCGTGAGCTGCTCGTCGCCGGCGACGTGCGCGCCGCGGCCGACGTGCTCGGCCGACCGCACCGCGTCCGCGGTGTCGTGGTGCACGGCGACGCTCGCGGTCGCGAGCTCGGCTACCCGACCGCCAACCTGGGCGCCACGACGGGCCTCGTGCCCGCGGACGGCGTGTACGCCGGGTGGCTGCGACGCGAGCACCGGCCGGACGGCACGCCCGTCGGCCAGGACCGGGTGCTGCCGGCCGCGGTGTCGATCGGGACCAACCCGACGTTCGAGGGGCGGGAGCGTCGCGTCGAGGCGTACGTCCTCGACCGCACGGACCTCGACCTGTACGGCGAGGAGGTCGTGCTCGAGCTCGTCGAGCGGCTCCGGCCGACGCTGCGGTTCGACTCGGTCGACGAGCTGCTGGCGCGGATGGCCGTCGACGTGGAGGACGTCCGGCGCGTGCTGGGCGCCGGGGCGACCCGCTCGGGGTCCGTGCCGACGTGAGACGTGACGGCGCGCGTCACTGGTAGGGTTGTCCTCGCCGTACGACCGGCCGCGGACCGAGAGAGCCCGGGTGGACATGCCCCGGCGCACCGCGCAACGAGAAACCTGAGGAGCACCGTGTCGCTCGACACTGCCACGAAGCAGTCCATCATGGCCGAGTACGCCACCCACGAGGGCGACACCGGCTCGCCCGAGGTCCAGATCGCCGTCCTCACGCAGCGCATCAAGGACCTGACCGAGCACCTCAAGGCCCACAAGCACGACCACCACAGCCGTCGTGGCCTGCTGCTGCTCGTCGGGCGCCGTCGCCGGCTGCTCGGCTACCTCCAGAAGGTCGACATCAACCGCTACCGCGCGCTCATCGAGCGTCTCGGCCTGCGCCGCTGAACGACCCGCACCAGCCCGGACCGTCTCGGTCCGGGCTGGTCCTGCGTCGGGGCCGGCCCGTCCGGGCCGCCCGCCGCCGGACCTGCACGACCTGAACGACACGCACCACCAGAACCACCACCGCGCCGACCCCGCTCGTCCGGTCCTCGGTAGTGGTCCCCGGAGTTCGACGCTCCGAGGGCCACGGTCGAAGACCGTCGCGGGGCAGGGCGGCGCCTTCGAGAACAAGGAGGGCACCCGTGGAGGGTCCCGAGATCCAGTTCGCCGAGGCCACGATCGACAACGGTCGCTTCGGCACCCGCACCGTCCGCTTCGAGACGGGCCGCCTGGCCAAGCAGGCCGCCGGCTCCGCCGTCGCCTACCTGGACGACGACACGATGCTGCTGTCGGCCACGACGGCCGGCAAGCACCCCCGTGAGGGCTTCGACTTCTTCCCGCTGACGGTGGACGTCGAGGAGCGGCAGTACGCCGCCGGCAAGATCCCCGGCTCGTTCTTCCGCCGCGAGGGCCGGCCCTCGACCGAGGCGATCCTCGCGTGCCGTCTCATCGACCGCCCGCTGCGCCCGCTGTTCGTCAAGGGTCTGCGCAACGAGGTCCAGGTCGTCGTCACCGTGCTGTCGATCAACCCCGACGACGCCTACGACGTGCTGGCCATCAACGCCGCGTCGATCAGCACGCAGATCTCCGGCCTGCCGTTCTCCGGCCCGGTCGGCGCCGTGCGCATCGCGCTGATCGACGGCCAGTGGGTCGCGTTCCCGCGCTACACCGAGCGCGAGCGGGCCACGTTCGAGATCGTCGTCGCGGGTCGCGTCGTCGAGGGCGGCGACGTCGCCATCGCGATGATCGAGGCCGAGGCACCCGAGAAGTCGTGGAACCTCATCCGCAACGAGGGCGGCGTCGCCCCGACCGAGGCCGTCGTGGCCGAGGGCCTCGAGGCGTCCAAGCCGTTCATCAAGGCGCTCGTCACGGCGCAGATGGAGCTGGCGGCACAGTCCGCCAAGGAGACGCAGACGTTCCCGACGTTCCCGGACTACCAGCCCGACGCGTATGCCGCCGTCGAGCAGGCCGCCACCGAGCGCCTGTCCGCCGCGCTGCAGATCGCGGGCAAGCAGGAGCGCGAGAACCGCCTCGACGAGATCAAGGCCGAGGTGCAGGCCGAGCTCGCCGCGCAGTTCGAGGGTCGCGAGAAGGAGGTGTCCGCGGCGTACCGCTCGGTGCAGAAGCAGCTCATCCGCCAGCGGATCCTCACCGACGGCTTCCGCATCGACGGTCGCGGGCTGCGGGACATCCGCACGCTCTCGGCCGAGGTCGAGGTGCTGCCCCGCACGCACGGCTCGGCGCTGTTCGAGCGCGGCGAGACCCAGATCCTGGGGGTCACCACGCTGAACATGCTCCGCATGGAGCAGCAGCTCGACACGCTGGCGCCCGAGACGCGCAAGCGGTACATGCACCACTACAACTTCCCGCCGTTCTCCACGGGGGAGACGGGCCGCGTCGGCTCGCCGAAGCGCCGCGAGATCGGCCACGGCGCGCTCGCCGAGCGCGCGATCGTGCCGGTGCTCCCGTCGCGCGAGGAGTTCCCGTACGCGATCCGTCAGGTCTCCGAGGCACTGGGCTCCAACGGTTCGACGTCCATGGGCTCGGTCTGCGC
This sequence comes from Cellulomonas flavigena DSM 20109, assembly GCF_000092865.1. GTDB lineage: Bacteria > Actinomycetota > Actinomycetes > Actinomycetales > Cellulomonadaceae > Cellulomonas > Cellulomonas flavigena. The sequence continues at coordinate 1,688,315 of NC_014151.1, forward strand.
CGCGACCCTGTCACTGCTCAACGCCGGTGTGCCGCTGCGCGCGCCGGTGGCCGGCATCGCGATGGGCCTGGTCTCGGACACGGTCGACGGTGAGACCCGCTACGCGGCGCTCACCGACATCCTCGGCGCCGAGGACGCGTTCGGTGACATGGACTTCAAGGTCGCCGGCACGCGGGAGTTCGTCACGGCCATCCAGCTCGACACCAAGCTCGACGGCATCCCCGCCTCCGTCCTGGCCGGCGCGCTGACGCAGGCCAAGGAGGCGCGCCTCGCGATCCTCGACGTCATCGCCGAGGCCATCGACGTGCCGGACGAGATGAGCCCGTTCGCACCGCGCGTCATCTCCGTGAAGGTGCCGGTCGACAAGATCGGCGAGGTCATCGGCCCGAAGGGCAAGATGATCAACCAGATCCAGGAGGAGACCGGCGCCGACATCTCCATCGAGGACGACGGCACGGTCTACATCGGCGCCACCGACGGACCGTCGGCGGAGGCCGCGCGGGCCGCGATCAACGCGATCGCGAACCCGCACATGCCCGAGATCGGCGAGCGCTTCGTCGGCACCGTGGTGAAGACGACGACGTTCGGTGCGTTCATCTCGCTGTCGCCGGGCAAGGACGGGCTGCTGCACATCTCGCAGATCCGCAAGCTCGTCGGCGGCAAGCGCGTCGAGAACGTCGAGGACGTCCTGGCCGTCGGGCAGAAGGTCCAGGTCGAGATCGGCGAGATCGACCCGCGCGGCAAGCTGTCGCTGCACGCGGTCCTCGACGAGGAGCAGGCCGAGGGCGAGAAGGCGGCCGCGACGGCCGACGCCGACGCCTGACGTGCCGCAGATCCTCCCGCTCGTCGCACCCGGCTCGCCGGGTGCCGAGCTCGTCGTCGGGCAGGACGGGGGCGCCGCCGTGCGGCGCACCGTCCTGCCCGGCGGCGTCCGGGTCCTGACCGAGCACATGCCCGGTCTGCGCTCGGCCACGGTCGGCGCGTGGGTCGGTGTCGGCTCGCGCGACGAGATGTCGGGTCACTTCGGCTCGACGCACTTCCTCGAGCACCTGCTGTTCAAGGGCACCGCACGACGCTCGGCGATGGACATCGCCGAGGCCTTCGACGCGGTCGGCGGCGAGGCGAACGCCGCCACCGGCAAGGAGCACACCTGCTACTACGCGCGGGTGCTCGACACGGACGTGCCCATCGCTGTCGACGTCATCGCCGACATGGTGACCTCCGCGCGGCTGGACCCCGACGAGCTCGAGACCGAGCGCGGCGTGATCCTCGAGGAGCTCGCGATGAACGACGACGACCCGTCGGACGTCGCGCACGAGCAGTTCGCCACGGCCGTGTTCGGTGACACGCCGCTCGGTCGACCCATCGGCGGGACGCCGCACGCGATCCGGTCCGTGCCGCGGGACGCCGTGTGGGAGCACTACCGCGAGCACTACCGGCCCGACACGCTCGTCGTGACGGCCGCCGGCGGCGTCGACCACGACGCGCTCTGCGCGCAGGTGGCGGACGCGCTCGCCGCCGGTGGGTGGGACCTCGCGGCCGGTGCCGTGCCCGCGCCACGACGTGCGGTCGGGGAGCGGGGTGCGGTCTCCGTCGGCGTCGAGCTCACGGTCCGCCGTCCCACCGAGCAGGCCAACGTCATCGTCGGCGGCACGTGCCTCAACGCCACCGACGGCCGCCGGTTCGTGCTCTCGGTGCTCAGCGCCGCGCTCGGCGGTGGCATGTCGTCGCGGCTGTTCCAGGAGATCCGCGAGAAGCGTGGCCTGGCGTACTCGACGTACTCCTACGCGAGCGGCCACGCCGAGACCGGCCTGTTCGGCCTGTACGCCGGGTGTGCACCCGCCAAGGTCGACGAGGTCACCGAGCTCATGGTCGCCGAGCTGGAGCGCATGGCCTCCGAGGCGATGGGTGCCGCGGAGCTGGAGCGCAGCATCGGCCAGCTCTGCGGCGGGCTCGTCCTGGGCATGGAGGACAGCGGCTCGCGCATGAGCCGCCTGGGCAAGGCCGAGCTCGTGCACGGCGAGCTGCTGGACGTCGACGAGTCGCTCGCTCGGATCCGCGCCGTCACCGCGCGCGAGGTCCAGGAGCTGGCGGCCGAGCTCGCGGCGGCACCGCGCAGCGTCGTCCGCGTCGGTCCGTTCGGCGACTGAGGCGCCCGTCGGCGCCCGAACCCCTCACGCTGCGACGTCCCGCCCCGAGCGGGGCGTCGCAGCGGCATGATGAGGCATGGCCGTCGCCGTGGACTCCTACCGCCGCCTCCCTGTCCCCGCCGCGCTCGAGGGCGTGGCCGAGCACGCCTGGGTCGCGCGTCACGACGGCGCGCGTCGTCACACCGAGGTCCTGCTGCCGGACGGTCGCGGGCTGCTCCAGCTCGTGCGCGGGACCCCGGGCCGGCTCGTCGACCCGCTGGCGGGCGGAGCCGTACCCGACGCCGACGGCGTGCGCAGTGCGCTGACGCACGCGCTGGTCGCGGAGCAGACCGGCCCGGTCGCGCGGCTCGGCGTCCAGCTGCACCCCGTGGCGCTCGCACGGCTGCGTGCCGCGCGGCCCGTCGCCGACGCGTGGCACCCGCTCACCGAGGTGCTCGCCGCCGACGTCGTGGCGCGCGTGGGTGACCTGCTGGCGGCGGGTCACGACGACACCGCGGTGGCGGCCGTCCTCGACGCGCTCGCCGCCGTACCGCGACGTGCCGACGCCGACCTCGACCGCCTCGAGGATGCGCTGCGGTTCGTCGACGAGCGGCGTGGCCTCGTCCGGCAGGCCGACGTCGCGCGTGCCGCGGGCACGAGCCTGGGGGAGCTGCACCGCTGGTGCACGCAGCTGCTCGGGATGTCGCCGGCGCAGTACCTCGCGGCCGCGCGGTTCAGCACGTTCGTGCGCGAGTACGTGGCCGTCGGCCCGGTGGATCCGGCGGCGGTGGTCGCCGTCGTCGAGTGGTTCGTCGAGACGGGGTACCCGCCGCGGGAGGTCGAGCGGTTCACGGGCCTGCCGCCCGCCGAGCTGCGCCGGCTCGCCGAGCACCTTGCCGCGGGCGCTGCGGCCGCCCGCTGACGTGGACGCCGCTCCGTCGGTCCCGGACGTGGCGGCTAGGGTGACGTCCCGTGAGCGAACCGATCCGCGTGGCCGTGCTGGGAGCGTCCGGACGCATGGGGGCGACCACCGTGCGCGCCGTGCAGGAGGCCGGCGGGCTCGAGCTCGTCGCCGCGATCGACGCGGGGGACGACCTGCGCGCCGTCACGGACGCGGCCGCGCAGGTCGCCGTGGACTTCACCGTGCCGTCGGCGACCGAGCAGAACGTGCACACGCTCGTCGACGCCGGCGTCCACGCCGTGGTGGGTACGACCGGGTGGGACGACGCGTCGCTGGGCCGCGTGCGCGACCATCTCCTGCGTGCACCCGGGGTCGGTGTGCTCGTCGCGCCGAACTTCGCGCTCGGGGCGGTGCTCGCGATGTCGTTCGCGCGGCAGGCCGCGCGTTGGTTCGAGTCGGTCGAGGTCGTCGAGCTGCACCACCCGGACAAGGTCGACGCGCCGTCGGGTACCGCCCGGCACACCGCGCAGGGCGTCGCCGCCGCGCGTGCCGCCGCAGGTCTGGGCCCGGTGCCGGACGCGACCACGCACACGCTCGACGGGGCGCGGGGCGCCGACGTCGACGGGGTCCGGGTCCACGCCGTGCGCCTGCGCGGCCTGGTGGCGCACGAGGAGATCCTGCTGGGCAACCCCGGCGAGCTGCTGACGATCCGCACGGACTCCTTCGACCGCGTGAGCTTCATGCCCGGCGTGCTGCTGGGGATCCGGCAGATCGCCGGTCGCCCGGGCCTCACGGTGGGGCTCGAGCACCTGCTGGAGCTGCACGGATGAGGGACCGATGAGCCACGACGTGCCGAGCCGCCCGCGCCGGCGCACCGGGCTCGTCGCGGCGGTGGCCCTGACCGGGCTGCTGGCGATCTACGTCTGGGCCGTGGCCCTGCGCGCGGTCCAGCTCGTCGCCACGGGGGAGACGGTGGCCGTCGTCCTCGGCGTCGCGCTGCTGGTCGCGCCGCTGCTCGTGCTCGTGCTCATCGGTCGCGAGTGGCTCCTGGCCGTGGACGTGCAGCGCATGGCCGACGAGCTCGCGACGGACGGCGACCTGCCGGTCGACGACCTGCCGCGCTCACCGAGCGGCCGCGTGGACCGCGCGGCGGCGCGCGAGGCGTTCGGGCCGCACCGGGAGCGCGTCGAGGCCGAACCGGGGGACTGGCGCGGCTGGTACCACCTCGCGTTCGCCTACGACGCCGCGGGTGACCGGGCCCGAGCGCGCGCCGCGCTGCGCACCGCGAGCCGCCTGCACAAGGGCGGCAGCGCGAGCGCCGAGCTGCCCTGAGCCGAGCAGGCCGAGCCTGCCCGGGCGTCGGCGCCGGTCAGATCTCGGCGTACCAGCGGCTCTCGCTGACGACGTAGGCCTCGTCGTCCGGCCCGGGACCGGTGGCCAGGCGTCGCGTGCGGCCGTCGGGTCCGAGCCCGGCGCCCGCGAGGAACTGCTCGCGCGCGGTGTCACTGTCGACGACCCACGTCTGCACCTGGTCGGCGCCGTCGGCGCGCAGCAGGTCCACCGCTGCAGCGAGCAGCCGCGACCCGTGGCCGGCGCGCTGGTCCGGCGGGTCGACCTCGAGCGCGAGCACGACGCCGCCGGGCGCCTGCAGCGGGTCGGAGGGTGGCACGGGTGCCACGGACGCGACACCGACGACGCGGGGGCCGTCGCACGCGACGAGCACGTGGTAGCCGGGGCCGGGGGCAGAGGTCACCGCCTGCCGCCACTGCCGGACGAACGCCTCCTCGTCGAGCGAGTCCAGCACGACCTCGCCGAGCACCGTGGCGTGGGCGGAGCGCCACGCGGCGAGCTGGATCGCGGCGATGCGGGTCTCGTCGCCGGGGACTGCTGGGCGGACCGACACGTCGGCGGTGGGTGTCACGCGACGAGCCTAACCGCGCGCGCGGGGGTGGTGCCGGATCAGGGCATGCCGAGGTGCCGCAGCAGCGCGGCCGTGCCCGCCGCCAGCAGCACGACGACGACGAACGGCGCGCGCAGCACGAGCGCGACGGCGGCGACAGCCAGGGCGGGCACCCGCGCGTCGACGACGACGCGCCCGTCGCCCGTGGCCGTCTGCACCGCGACCAGCGCCGAGAGCAGGGCCACCGTGACGAGCGCCGCGACGCGCGCGACGCGCGGCTGCGCCAGCCAGTGCTCGGGCAGCACGTGCCCGGCGAGCTTGATGGCCAGGCAGGCCAGGCCGGCGAGCAGCACGGCACCCCACAGCGCGGTCACGACGAGCCGCCCGGGGTGCGGTCGGTGGTGACCAGCCCGACGACCACCGCCACCACGGCCGCGAGCAGCACGGGCAGCCCGGCCGACAGCACCGGGGTGGTGGCGAGCGCGACGACGACGGCGGCCGCCGCGACGAGCTGGGCGGCGCGTCCCGCGAGCCGTGGCCACACCAGGGCGAGGAAGGCCGCGCCCGCGGCGGCGTCGAGACCGTACGCCCGCGGGTCGCCGAGCCGGTCGCCGACGAGGGCGCCGAGCAACGTGAACGTGTTCCAGAGCAGGAACACGCCCAGGCCCGTCCACCAGAAGCCCACGCGAGCCGTCCGGCGGTCGGGCTGGGCCGTCGCGACGGCCGTGGACTCGTCGATCGTCAGCTGCGCCGCCGGGAGCCGCCAGCGCCGCGGCAGGTCGAGCATCGGCGTGAGCTGGGCACCGTAGAGGCCGTTGCGCGCGCCGAGCAGCGCGGCCGACGCGATCGCGGCGCCCGCGCCGCCCCCGGCGCCCACGACGCCGATGAACGCGAACTGCGACCCGCCGGAGAACATCAGCAGGCTGAGCGCCATGGTCTGCGCGACGTCGAGCCCCGCGGCGACGGACAGCGCGCCGAAGGACACGCCGTACAGGCCCGTCGCGACGGACACCGAGACCGCCTGCCGGCGTGCGGCGACGGCGGGGTCCGGGGTCACGTCGTCACTGTCGCACACGCCGACTGCGGCGCCGCGGCGGGGGTTGCGGTCCGCGCCACGCACGCCCGTGGGCCGCGTCAGAGTGCGACGTACACCGGCTCGAGGTACTCCTCGAGGCCCGCCTCGCCGCCCTCGCGCCCGAGCCCCGAGGACTTCACGCCGCCGAACGGCGCGCTCGCGTCGGACACCAGGCCGCGGTTGATGCCGATCATCCCGGCGTCGAGCTCCTCGGCGAGCCGCATCGCGCGGCCCACGTCGCGCGTGTACGCGTAGGCGACCAGACCGAACGGGGTGTCGTTGGCCAGGCGCAGCGCCTCGTCCTCGTCGTCGAACGTCACGACGGGGGCGACGGGCCCGAAGACCTCCTCGGTGACGACGCGCGCATCCGGGGCCACGTCCGTGAGGACCGTCGGCTGGAAGAAGTACCCCGGCCGTCGCGGCGCCTCGCCGCCCGTGCGCACGCGCGCACCGGCGTCGGCGGCCTCGACGACGACCTCCGAGACCCGCTCGACGGCCGCACGCTCGATGAGCGGGCCGACGGTGACCCCGTCGTCCGCGCCGTGGCCGACGACCAGCTCGTCGAACGCGGCCGTGAGCCGCCGCGCGAACTCGTCGGCGACCGACGCGTGCACGAGGAACCGGTTCGCGGCGACGCACGTCTGACCCGCGTTGCGCATCTTCGCCTGCACGGCCCCGGTGACGGCCGCGTCGAGGTCGGCGTCGGCGAACACGAGGAACGGCGCGTTGCCGCCGAGCTCCATCGACGTGCGCAGCACCGACGGGGCCGCCGCGGCCAGGAGCTTCGCCCCGACCTCCGTGGAGCCCGTGAACGACAGCTTGCGCAGCCGCGGGTCGGCCAGCAGGGGCTCGCTGACGCTGCGCGCCGACGACGTCGGCACGACGTTGACCAGGCCCGTGGGCAGGTCGCGCTCCGCGAGCTCGGCGCGGACGACCTCCGCGACGTACAGCGTCGTCAGCGGTGTGAGCTGCGCGGGCTTGACGACGCACGTGCAGCCCGCGGCCAGGGCGGGTGCGACCTTGCGCGCGATCATCGCGATGGGGAAGTTCCACGGCGCGATGAGCAGCGACGGACCCACGGGGCGGCGCAGCACGATCTGGTGGTGGGTGCCCGCGGGGGCACGACGGGCGAGTCCGTCGACGCGCACGGCCTGCTCGCTGTACCAGCGGACGTACTCGGCGGCGTAGGCGACCTCGGCCCGCGACTCGGCCAGCGGCTTGCCGCCCTCGAGCGTCACGAGCGCGGCGATGTCGTCGGTGCGGGCGACAAGGGTGTCGAAGATCGCCCGCAGCACGTCGGAGCGCACGCGCGGCGGCGTGCGTCGCCACGGGTCGAACGCCTCGACGGCGGCGTCGAGCGCCTCGCGTGCGTCGTCCTCGTCGCCGTCGGCGACCTCGAAGACCGTCTCGCCGGTGGCAGGGTCCTCCACGCCGAACGTCGCGCCCGAGCGGGCAGGTCGCCAGCGACCCCCGACGAGGACACCCGTGGACAGGTGGGCGGCGACGGTGGGCGGCAGCGACCTGGTCATGCGACCCATCCTGACGCCACGGCCGCGGGCGCGCAGGAGGACCCTGCCCCCGCGCCTACGATGGCGCCATGACGGAGCCGGCCGCGCGCACGAGCGACCCCACCACTGCCGTCCCGACGCCGTACGAGGACCTGCTGCGCCTCGTCCTGGCGACGGGCACGCCCAAGTCGGACCGCACGGGGACGGGCACACGCTCGGTGTTCGGCCACCAGCTGCGCTACGACCTGCGCGCCGGCTTCCCGCTCGTGACGACCAAGCGCGTGTTCTTCCGCGGCGTCGCCGAGGAGCTGTTCTGGTTCCTCCGGGGGGAGTCGAACATCGCCTCGCTCCTGGAGCGGAACGTGCACATCTGGGACGAGTGGGCCGACGAGCACGGCGAGCTCGGGCCGGTGTACGGCGTGCAGTGGCGGTCGTGGCCGACGCCCGACGGCGGCCACGTCGACCAGCTCGAGCGCCTGCTGGGCGAGCTGCGCGCGAACCCCGACTCGCGACGGCACCTCGTCTCGGCGTGGAACGTCGCCGAGCTCGACAGGATGGCCCTCGTCCCGTGCCACGCGTTCTTCCAGCTCTACGTCGCCGACGGGCGGCTGTCGCTGCAGGTGTACCAGCGCTCGGCGGACCTGTTCCTCGGCGTGCCGTTCAACCTCGCGTCGTACGCGCTGCTCACGCACATGATCGCCCAGCAGGTCGGCCTCGAGGTCGGCGACCTGGTGTGGACCGGCGGGGACTGCCACATCTACGACAACCACGTCGAACAGGTCCGCGAGCAGCTCTCGCGCGAGCCGTACCCGTACCCGACGCTCGAGCTGCGCGAGGCGCCGTCGCTGTTCGACTACGCGTGGGACGACGTCGAGGTGGTCGGCTACCGGCACCACCCGACCATCGCCGCGCCCGTGGCGGTCTGACCCGCGTGATCGGCCTGGTCTGGGCGCAGACGCCCGAGGGCGTCATCGGCGACGCCGGTGCGATCCCCTGGCACGTGCCGGAGGACATGGCCCACTTCCGCGAGGTCACCGCCGGTGGGACGGTCGTCATGGGCCGCGCCACGTGGGAGTCGCTGCCGCAGCGCTTCCGTCCGCTGCCCGGGCGCCGCAACGTCGTGCTGTCGCGCGACGCCGCGTACGACGCACCCGGGGCGACGGTGCTCGACGACCTCGAGACGGCGCTGCACAGCGCCGAGGACGTGTGGGTGATCGGCGGGGGAGCGGTCTACGCCGCGACGCTCGACCGGGCGGACCGGCTCGAGGTCACGGTCGTCGACCTCGACGTCCCGGGGGACACTCGCGCGCCGACGATCGGCCCCGGGTGGCGCCGCGCGTCCGGCGGGCCGGACACGCCGTGGCTGGTGTCGCGCACCGCGACGCGCTACCGGTTCGACTCGTGGGTGCGCGTCGGCGCCGAGCCCGGCGCCGCCTGACGACCGGCTCGCGGAAACCCGCGACGCACAGCACGATCCGGGCGGTACCGTGTGCGCATGCCCGCCGTGACCTCTGCCACCCACCCGTTCGGGTCGCTGCTGTCCGCCACGGTCACCCCGATGACCGCGGACGGCGCCGTCGACCTCGAGGCGACGGTCCGGCTCGCGAAGCATCTCGTCGACGCAGGGCACGACGGGCTCGTGCTCAACGGCACCACGGGCGAGGCGCCCACGACGCACGCTCCGGAGAAGGCGGAGATCGTCGCCGCCGTCGTCGAGGCCGTCGGTGACCGCGCGTACGTCGTCGCCGGCGCCGGGTCGAACGACACCGCGCACGCCGTCCGGATGGCCGAGCAGGCCGCGGAGGCGGGCGCGCACGGCCTGCTGGTCGTCACCCCGTACTACTCGCGTCCGTCGCAGGACGGCGTGGTCGCGCACGTCACGGCCGTCGCCGACGCGACCGATCTGCCGGTCATGCTCTACGACGTCCCCGGGCGTTCCGTCGTCCGCCTGGCGCCCTCGACGATCGACCGGCTCGCCGCGCACGAGCGCGTCGTCGCGATGAAGGACGCCACGGGCGACGTCGTCGCGGCCGCCGAGGCGATCGCCCGCACCGGGCTGGCCTGGTACAGCGGCGACGACACGCTCGCGCTCGCGCTGCTCGCCCACGGCGCCGTCGGCCTCGTCGGCGTGGCGACGCAGGCCGCGCCCGTCGGGTACGCCCACTTCTTCGACGCCTGGAACGCCGGTGACACCGCGCGGTCCCTCGAGATCTTCCGCTCGCTGCTCCCGGTCGCGGCGGCGCTCAACGGCGCCGGCTTCCAGGCGCCCGCCGCGAAGGCCGCGCTCGTCGAGCTCGGCATCCTGAGCAGCCGCTCCACCCGGCTGCCCCTCGTCCCCTTCACCGACGACGAGGCCGCCGACGTGCGCGCCGGTCTGGCGGCCGCCGGCCTGCTGGACGTCGTCACGGGGGCCGACCGCGCGTGAGGCTGCGGTCGGCGCCCACCGATCCCCCAGGAGCCCCATGAGTCACCCTCACCCGGACCTCACCCTGCCCCCGCCGCTGCCCGAGGGTGGCCTGCGGGTCGTCCCGCTCGGCGGGCTCGGCGAGGTCGGGCGCAACATGGCCGTGCTCGAGCACGCCGGCCGGCTGCTCGTCATCGACTGCGGCGTGCTGTTCCCCGAGGACCACCAGCCCGGCGTCGACCTGATCCTCCCGGACTTCGACTACATCCGGGACCGCCTCGACGACATCGACGCGATCGTCCTCACGCACGGGCACGAGGACCACATCGGCGCCGTGCCGTACCTGCTGCGGCTGCGCCGCGACATCCCGCTGGTCGGCTCGCAGCTCACGCTCGCGTTCGTCGAGGCGAAGCTCAAGGAGCACCGCATCGCGCCGTTGACGCTCCCGGTCCGCGAGGGCCAGGTCGAGCAGCTCGGGCCGTTCGAGTGCGAGTTCGTCGCCGTCAACCACTCGATCCCGGACGCGCTCGCGGTCGCCGTGCACACGGCCGCCGGCACGGTGCTGCACACGGGCGACTTCAAGATGGACCAGCTCCCGCTCGACGGGCGCATCACCGACCTGCGCGCGTTCGCGCGGCTCGGCGAGCGGGGAGTCGACCTGTTCATGGTCGACTCCACGAACGCCGAGGTGCCGGGCTTCGTCACGCCCGAGCGCGAGATCGGGCCGGTGCTCGACCAGGTGTTCGCGGAGTCCACGGGGCGCGTCGTGGTCGCGTCGTTCGCGTCGCACGTGCACCGCGTGCAGCAGGTCATCGACGCGGCCGTCGCCAACGAGCGCAAGGTCGCCCTCGTCGGCCGGTCGATGGTCCGCAACATGGGCATCGCGTCCGAGCTCGGCTACCTGCGTGTGCCCGACGGGCTGCTCGTCGACCTCAAGCAGATGGAGAACCTGCCCGACGACCGCGTGGTGCTCATGTGCACCGGCTCGCAGGGCGAGCCGATGGCAGCGCTGTCGCGCATCGCGAACGGCGACCACAAGGTCTCCGTCGGCCCCGGCGACACCGTGATCCTCGCCTCGAGCCTCATCCCGGGCAACGAGAACGCGGTCTTCCGTGTCATCAACGGCCTCATGCGGCTCGGCGCACGCGTGGTGCACTCCGGCAACGCGAAGGTCCACGTCTCGGGCCACGCGAGCGCCGGTGAGCTGCTGTACTGCTACAACATCCTGCGGCCGCGCAACGTCATGCCCGTGCACGGCGAGGTGCGTCACCTCATCGCCAACGCCGCGCTCGCGGTGCGCACGGGCGTGCCGGCGGACCGCGTCGTCCTGGCGGAGGACGGCGTCGTCGTCGACCTCGTCGACGGGCGGGCCAGCGTCGTCGGTGCCGTGCCCTGCGGCTACGTCTACGTGGACGGCTCGAGCGTCGGGGAGCTCACCGAGGTCGAGCTCAAGGACCGGCGGATCCTCGGCGACGAGGGCTTCGTGTCGATCTTCGCGGTGGTGTCCTCGGGCGACGGCAAGGTGCTCGCGGGACCGCAGATCCACGCGCGCGGCGTCGCCGAGCAGGACGGTGTCTTCGACGAGATCCTGCCCGTGCTCACCGAGGCGCTGGAGGAGGCGGCCCGCTCCGGCGCGACCGACACCCATCAGCTCCAGCAGGTGATGCGCCGCGTCGTCGGGCGCTGGGTGTCGAACAAGCTGCGCCGCCGCCCGATGATCATCCCGGTGGTCGTCGAGGCCTGAGCAGTGCCGCCTCACGGCACCGCGCGGAACGCCGCGCGGTGCCGTTGCGGGCTCGTGCGGTAGCGCGCCGCGAAGTGCTGCCGGAGTGCGGCCGCCGACCCGAAGCCGGCGCGCCGCGCGACGACCTCGACCGGGTCGTCGCCGGTCTCCAGCAGCACCCGGGCGCGGTCGAGTCGCTGGTGCAGCAACCAGCGCGTCGGGCTGCTCCCCGTGCGCTCGCGGAACCGGCGGGTGAACGTCCTCCGGGAGAGGTGCACCGACGCCGCCCACGTGTCGAGGTCGACCGGCTCGTCGAGGTGCTCGAGCGCCCGGCGGATCGCGCGGGCCACGGGGTCTGTCCCGTCGCCGCGCGGTACGGGCGCGGACACGTACTGAGCCTGCGACCCGTCGCGGTGCGGTGCGAGGACGAGCGAGCGGGCCACCGTCGCGGCGGTCGCCGCGCCGTGGTCCGTGCGCAGCAGGTGCAGGCAGCAGTCGAGCCCCGCGGCGACCCCGGCGGACGTGACGACGTCGCCGTGGTCGGTCCACAGCACGTCGTCGCGGACCCGCACGCGCGGGTGGCGGCGAGCGAGGTCCGCCGCGGCGTGCCAGTGCGTGGTCGCGTCGCGGTCGTCGAGCAGGCCCGCGGCTGCGACGACGAACGCCCCGAGGCACAGGCCGACGACGCGCGCACCGCACGCGTGCGCACCCCGAACCGCGTCGAGCAGCTCGGGCGGGGGTTCGCGCGACGTGTCCCAGCTCGGCAGGACGACGGTGCGGGCGTCGCGCAGCGCCTCCAGGCCGTGCTCCACGTCCAGCGACCAACCGGCATCGGTGGCGACGGGCCCCGGGGTGACCGCGCACACCTGCACGTCGTACAGGCGGCGGGGCGCGAGGGCAGGGCCGGCGAGCACCGTGCCGGGAACGGCGAGATGGAACGGGCTGATGCCGTCGAAGGCCACGACGGCCACGCGGTGCACCATGGCCCGAGCCTAGCGATCAGCGTCCTTCGGGCCACTGTCGCTGCGGTACCGGTGGCGCGACGATCGGGTCATGACCACGACCACGCTGATCGCGACCCTCGTCGGCGGCCCCACCGTGCACCTCGCGTGGGCGGGACGCTCGCTGCTCACCGACCCGACCTTCGACCCGGCGCCCCGCGAGTACGTGGGCCGTGTGCCGCTGCACAAGCTCGTGGGCCCGGCCGTGCCCGCCGACGCGCTCGGGCCGCTCGACGCCGTCCTCCTGTCCCACGACGAGCACGCGGACAACCTCGACGCGGCGGGCCGCGCGCTGCTCGCGCGGGTGCCGCTCGTGCTGTCGACGCCCGGGGCGGCCGAGCGCGTCGGCGGGGTCACGGGTCTCGAGCCGTGGCAGACGGTGGCCCTGGCCGGGCCGCGCAGGGCGCGCGTGACGGCGGTCCCTGCGCTGCACGGGTCGCCTGGGGCGCAGGCCGTGACCGGCGACGTCACGGGGTTCGTGCTGGAGGGCGAGGGGGCGGCGACGGTCTACGTCTCGGGCGACAACGCATCGGTCGACATCGTCGGGCAGGTCGTCGAGCGGTTCCGTGTCGACGTCGCGGTGCTCTTCGTGGGCGGGGCGCGCGTCGGTGCGCCGGCGCTCGAGCCCCTCACGCTCGACGCGCCGCTCGCCGTGGCCGCGGCGCGCCTGCTCCCGGACGCGCGGCTGCTGCCGGCGCACCACACCGACTGGGCGCACTTCGCCGAGCCGCTCGACGCGGTGGTCGAGGCCCTCGTGGCGGACGGGCACGGCGACCGGCTCGTGGTGCTCGAGCGGGGGAGGCCGACGCAGGTCTGACGTCCTCGGACGACGGGTCTCCCGGGCGGCGGCCGGTCGTCAGGGGGTGCGCACGCCTCGGAACGCCGCCAGCAGGCCGTGCTGCTCGTCGACGCCGGCGCGGACGGCCCGGGTCCAGGGGCGCGACGGCGTCACGTCGAGGTGCAGCACGCGGCCCCGGGCCCGCGGCCGCCACGTCCCGACGACCTCGCCGTCGACGACCACGGCACCGGGCCGACCCAGCACCGGCCAGAGCGAGGCGCGCACCTGCGGGTCCGGCGCGAGCAGGTCGCGGTCGCGCGCCTGGAGGAACAGGTCGTACGGGCCGAGCAGGCGCACGCAGGGCGGCGCGTCGACCCTCGCCGCAGCCCGCAGGGCGTCGAGGTCCTCGACCAGCACCTGGCACGTGCGGCCCTCGACGTCGACGTCCACGACGTCGGAGGGCCAGCGGGCCGCGACCTCCCGCGCGGGTGCGTCGAGGAACCCGGCGACGAGCGCCGGCGTGGTCGGACCGAGCAGGTGCAGCGCCGTCCGCACGACGTCGAGCGGCTCGCCGGCCGCGGGTGGCTCCGTGCGGCCCACCTGGGACGACGGCCATCGCGCGATGCGTCGCAGCACGGGCGGCGACGTCCCGGCCTCGAGCTCGAGGCCCGCGTGGAGCGCAGCCAGCCTGAACGTCTGCTCGTACATGTGCACCGCGCCGCAGGGGCGGCACTCCCGCAGGTACGCATCGGGCATGGCCGCCGTCATGGCGGTCGAGACCTCGCCCTTCACCATCGGCCGCACCACGACCTCGCGCATCGCGCGCGCGGTCGCGGCGATCGCCTGCGTCGGAGGTGTCCCGGCTGCACGCAGGGGCCGTGCGGCGTCGAAGATGCGCTTCGCCGCGTCCCCGTCCGACCACGGCCGGACCGCACGCTCGACGGCGCGCAGGTCCCCGCGCCGGTAGGCGTGCGGGGCACCCCGCAGCGTCCAGGCGTACGCGAGGGCCTCCGGGTGATCCGCCGCGCGCACCGCGACCCCTCGTAGCGCGAGCGCCCACAGCGCACCGTCGGGTCCCGTGTCCTGCACGCCCAGGTCGAGCACGGCGGCGTCCGTGGGGTCCGTCACGGACCCCGGCGCCCGGTCGAGCTGCTGGACGCCGGCGCGGTGCCGCAGCACCGCGGGGCGGTCGACCCGGACGGGTGCCCCCGTGCCCTCGTGCCCGCGGCCACGCGCCGCTGCGGATGCCATGCGCCGCATGGTGCCACCACCCACCGACACGCGCGCCGGGCGCCGCCCTCGTCCACCTCACGGGCGACACGGGCACGCGCCAACGCGGTCCCGGCCCGTCGCGACGCTACCGTGAGGACCATGGCGACCCGTACGACCCCCGGCCCCGCGCGTCCGACGCGCGCCTCCGGCGCGGGTGCACGGTCGACGAAGGCCGGGTCCACGCGGGGCGGTACCCGGCCCGCAGGGCGCCCCGCGGCACCCGCGCGCCCGGCCCTGCCGCTGCGGATCGTGCGCGGCATCTGGATGGGGGCGGCCCATCTCGTCGGGGGGACCGCGCGGCACGTCGGTGCCGGTGCGCGCGACCTGGACCCGGCGCACCGCCGTGACGGCCTCGCGCTGACGCTCGTGGCGCTGGCCGTCGTCGTCGCGGCACGCGAGTGGTGGGACCTGTCGGGCAGCGCGGGCGACGTCATCCACAACGTCGTGGCCGGCACGTTCGGTGTCGTCGGCGTGGCCGTGCCCGTCGTGCTCCTGGGCCTGGGCGTGCGGCTCATGCGGCACCCCGACCGCGTGCAGGCCAACTCCCGGATCGGTATCGGCCTGACCGCGATCACGGTGGCCGTCTGCGGGATCGTGCACCTCACGCAGGGTCTGCCGGGGACCCAGGACATGGCGGCGGTCCGCAGCGCCGGGGGCATCGTCGGCTTCGGTGTCGGGACACCGCTGGCCTCGATGCTCACGACCGTGGTCGCCGGCCTGCTGCTGGGCATCCTCGCCTTCTTCGGGGTCCTCGTCGTCACGGCCACGCCCGTGCACCTCATCGGCCCGCGGCTCGCGGCGCTCTACCGGCGCCTCACCGGGCACCACGAGGAGCCTGCCGCGGTCCCGGACGAGCCGCTGGTGATCGAGGCGCTGCACAGCGCGCGTCCCGAGGCTCCGGCGAAGCCGAGGCGCCGCATGCTCGGCCGGCGGCGGGCGCCCTCCGCTGCCGACCCCGAGGACGGTCGCCTCGATGAGTACGTCGGCGACGAGGCCTTCGAGCGTGCCGCGGTCGTGGCGCGCGAGGAGGAGGAGGCGGCGGCGGCAGCCGCCGCGGACGCGGTGGCGACGCGCCGCATGGCGCCGGTCGCACCCGAGACCGCACCCACCGAGGTCGCCGCGCTCCCGGCGCCGCCGACGAGCGGCGTGCCGCGCGGCGAGCAGCCGATGCTCGAGGGCGACGTCGTCTACATCCTGCCCACCGAGGACGTCCTCGCGAAGGGGCCGCCGCACAAGGTGCGATCGGCCGCCAACGACCGCGTCGTCGAGTCCCTGACGTCCGTGCTCGAGCAGTTCGAGATCGACGCGCAGGTCACGGGGTTCACGCGCGGCCCGACCGTGACCCGCTACGAGGTCGAGCTCGGCCCGGCCGTCAAGGTCGAGCGTGTGACCGCGCTGAGCAAGAACATCGCCTACGCGGTCGCGAGCGCCGACGTGCGCATCCTCTCGCCGATCCCCGGCAAGTCGGCCATCGGCATCGAGATCCCCAACACCGACCGCGAGACCGTCGCGCTGGGTGACGTGCTGCGCTCGTCCGCGGCGAAGCGCAGCGAGCACCCGATGGTGATCGGCGTGGGCAAGGACGTCGAGGGCGGCTACGTCGTGGCGAACCTCGCCAAGATGCCGCACCTGCTGGTCGCGGGCGCGACCGGCGCGGGCAAGTCGTCGTTCGTCAACTCGATGATCGTGTCGATCCTCATGCGCTCGACGCCCGACGAGGTGCGCATGATCCTCGTCGACCCCAAGCGCGTCGAGCTCACGCTGTACGAGGGCATCCCGCACCTCATCACGCCCATCATCACGAACCCCAAGAAGGCCGCCGAGGCCCTCGAGTGGGTCGTGCGCGAGATGGAGGCGCGGTACGACGACCTCGCGATGTTCGGCTACAAGCACATCGACGACTTCAACGCCGCGGTGCGTGCCGGCAAGGTCAAGCCGCTGCCGGGCTCCGAGCGCAAGATCGCGACGTACCCGTACCTGCTGGTGATCGTCGACGAGCTCGCCGACCTCATGATGGTCGCGCCGCGTGACGTCGAGGCCTCGATCCAGCGCATCACGCAGCTCGCGCGTGCCGCCGGCATCCACCTGGTCCTGGCCACGCAGCGCCCGTCGGTCGACGTCGTCACCGGCCTCATCAAGGCCAACGTGCCCTCGCGCCTGGCGTTCGCGACGAGCTCGCTCACGGACTCGCGCGTCGTGCTCGACCAGCCCGGCGCCGAGAAGCTCATCGGTCAGGGCGACGCGCTGTTCCTGCCCATGGGCGCGGCCAAGCCCATGCGCACGCAGGGTGCGTGGGTGTCGGAGTCCGAGATCCACGCGGTCGTGGAGCACGTCAAGCAGCAGCTCAAGCCCGTGTACCGCGAGGACGTCACCGTGCAGGCCGCCAAGAAGCAGGTGGACGAGGACATCGGCGACGACCTCGACCTGCTGCTGCAGGCCGCCGAGCTGGTCGTCACGACCCAGTTCGGGTCGACGTCGATGCTGCAGCGCAAGCTGCGCGTCGGCTTCGCCAAGGCCGGTCGCCTCATGGACCTGCTGGAGTCGCGCGAGATCGTCGGCCCGTCGGAGGGCTCCAAGGCGCGCGAGGTGCTGCTGCAGCCCGACGACCTGCCCGCGACGCTCGCGATGCTGCGGGGCGAGCCGGGAGCCGCGGCACCCCCGCCGGCGGACGAGGAGAGCGACGACGGGCACGGGCCCGTCGGCGACGACTGAGCCGGGACCGGGCGCATGAGCTCAGGTCTGGTCGGTCCCTACAGCGTCGTCACCACCGTGATCGCGGTCGTCGCCGTGGCAGCGCTCGGCACGGTGCTGGTGCTGCTGCGCCGCGAGCGGGTGCAGGCGCGGCGCAACGTCGACCTCGTGCGCGTCGCGCGCCAGCTCCACAAGCGGTACGACGCGCTGCAGCTCGTCACCAGCGAGGGCGTCGTCGTCCAGTCGCGCGACGGGACCGTCCTGGACCTCTCCGAGCGTGCCGCCCAGATCCTGGGCGTGACGCGGGAGTCGGTGGTCGGCGCGCCCGTCGGGCGCATGCCGGTGGTACTGCTCGACGACCGCGGCCTGGCCGTGAACCCCGGTCTCGTGCTGGGGCGACACGACACCGACCCCGAGGAGCGCACGACGGTCGTCACGCTCGTGCCGCCGGGCCCGGGGGTGCGTCCGTCCGTCGTCCAGGTCACGAGCCGCGTGATGCCGCCCGACGAGGACGGCGAGACCTCGGTGCTCACGACCGTCGTCGACATCACGGCGCGGCACGACGTCGAGGTGGCGCTGTCGCGCAGCGAGACCCAGTTCAAGGTCGCGATGGAGAACGCGCCCATCGGCATGGCGCTCGTCGACCTGCAGTGGCGGATCTCCGAGGCCAACGTCGCGCTCGCCGAGCTGCTGGGCACGCACGCGTCGGCGCTGCGCGGCTACCGGATCGACGAGCTGAGCGCCCCCGAGGACCGCGCGGCCCAGCGCATGGAGATGGACAAGCTGCTCGGCGGTGGGCAGCAGCGCTTCTCGCTGGAGATGCGCTGCCGGCGCGCGGACGACCAGCTCGTCTGGGTGGTGCTCGACGCCGCCCTCGTGCGGGCCGGCGACGGCGCGCCCGATCACTTCGTCGTCCAGGTGCGCGACGCCACCGAGTCGAAGATGCAGGCGGAGATGCTCACGCACCGCGCCATGCACGACCCGCTCACGGGGCTCGCCAACCGGACGCTGCTGCAGGAGGTGCTGCAGACGGCGCTCGCGCAACCGGGCGCGGTCGACCGCATCGCGGTGCTGGCGTGCGACCTCGACGGGTTCAAGGGGATCAACGACCGGTACGGCCACGCGGCGGGGGACGACATCCTCGTGCACGTCGCCGGCGTGCTGCGAGCGGCATCGGCGGGCAGCGGCACGGTCGCGCGGCTCGGTGGCGACGAGTTCGTGGTCGTCGTCCAGGACGTGCACGCCGCGAAGGCGGTGTTCGAGGTCGCCAACGAGATCCACTCGGGGCTGGCGGAACCCGTGCGCGTCGGGCGGCGGCGGCTCGGGGTCGCGGCCAGCGTGGGCATCGCGCTGGCCGAGCCGCACCTCGTCGAGGCGGGGGCGCCCACCCTCCTGGCCGCCGCCGACGCGGCGCTGTACCGCGCCAAGCAGAGCGGCCGTGGTCGGACGGAGGTCTACGACACGTCGATGGAGCTCGCGGCGCCGTCGAACGTGCACCGCGAGCTCCTGCACGCGATCACGACGGGCGAGATCGTCGTGCACTACCAGCCGATCGTCGACCTGTCCGACTCGCGGGTCGTCGGCTACGAGGCCCTCGTGCGCTGGCAGCACCCGCACCGGGGTCTGCTGCTGCCCGGGGCGTTCCTCCCGCAGGTGCAGGAGGCGGGGGTCTCCGTCATGCTCGGGCAGCTCGTCGCCTCGCGCGTCGTCGAGTTCCTCGCCACGAACGCGCACGACGGCCGGTGGGTGTCGGTGAACGTCTCGGCCGACCAGCTCGGGGACTCCGAGCTCGCGACGCGCCTGCTGCAGGACCTGTCGCGCCACCGCGTCACCGCAGGGCGGCTCGTCCTCGAGCTGACGGAGTCCTCGCTCGTCGCCTCGGGCACGCGGATCCGGCACGAGCTCACGCAGCTGTCGGCTGCCGGCGTGCCGATCCTGCTCGACGACTTCGGGACGGGCGTCTCGCCGCTGTCCTACCTGCGGGACCTGCCGGTCGCCGGCGTGAAGCTCGACATGTCGTTCACGTCGGGGATCCCGCACGACCCCACGGCGGGCAAGGTGGTGCGGGCTCTCGGCGCGCTCGCGCGCGAGCTGGCGATGGTGACCATCGCCGAGGGGATCGAGAACGAGGAGCAGGCCGACTTCCTGCGGCGCAACGGCTGGCGCTACGGCCAGGGCTGGCTCTACGGGGGCGCGCTGCCGATGGAGTGACGCCCGTGCCAGGGGAGCGTGGCGCTCGGTCGACGCGGCGGGTCGGTCGGGTGGAGGTCGTGGGGTCAGCGCGGGCGCGCGACGACGACCGGGGGCGCGCCGGTGGGGGACGCCGGAGCGGTGCGCTCGGGGGCGCTCGGCCCCGCGGCCTCCCGGACGAGCGACAGCCGGCGGGTGACCTGCGCGGCGTCCAGCGTCGCGGTGCCGCCGGGGACGTCGACGAGCGCGTGCACCTGGTGGCCCCCACGTCGGTCGACCGTGATCGGTGTCCAGGCCACGGACGTGACGCGCGCCGGCCCGGCGGGGGTGCCGTGCGCGGGGTCGGCACCCGGCACGACGACCTCCGCGCTGAGCAGCAGGCCGGACGCGCTCTGCGCCACGCAGCACGCGTCGTCCTGGTTGGACACGTGGTTGCCGAGGCCGTACGCCACCCACATACCCTGACCGCCGGGCCCGCCGGGCAGCTGTTCGACGGGCTGCGGGACGTGCGCGTGGTGCCCGATGACGAGGTCGACCTCGCCCGACGCGGCGAGCCGCCCCGCGAGCGTGCGTTGCGCGTCGGTCGGCGCCGTGCGGTACTCGGTACCCCAGTGGAGGCTGAGGACCACGACGTCCGCCCCCGCGGCGCGGGCGGCCGCCGCGCGCTGCACGAGGTCCTCGGCGTCGATGCGCAGGACCGACCACGGCTTGTCCGCGTCGACGGGCATGCCGTTCGTGCCGTAGGTCGCCGCGAGGTGCGCCACCGTGACGACCCGGCCGGCCCGCTCGAGCTCGTAGAGCTGCGGTGCGACGCCCTCGACGGCCGAGCGCGCGGTGCCGACGTGCCCGAGGCCGACCGCGTCGAGCGCGTCGAGCGTCGCGCCGACACCGGCCCAGCCGCGGTCCACGGAGTGGTTCGACGCGGTGGAGCAACCGTCCCACCCCTGGTCCGCGAGGCCGTCCGCGAGCTGGGCGGGTGCCCCGAAGACGGGGAAGCCGGACGGTGCCGACCCGGCGGGGGCGACGGGGACCTCGAGGTGGCACAGCGCGAGGTCGGCGCCGCGCACCCACGGGTCGAGCGGGCCGAGGACCCGCGAGAAGTCGTAGCCGTCGCCGTCGCGTGCCGAGCGCAGCACCGGCATGTGGGGGAGCACGTCACCCGCGGCGACGAGGCTGATCCCGACGTCCGGCTCCCGGGTCGGTTCCGGGACCGGCTCCGCGGTCGGCGCGGGCGTGCGGGCCGGCGCGAGGTAGGCACCGGCGACGGTGGGCGCGGCGGCCAGCTGGTGCGCCGGGGCCGCGGTCGGTGCGAGCGCGGCCACGCCGACTGCGAGGGCGACGCTCACGAGGGTGCACGTGACCACGGCCGGGAGCACCGGCCGGTGCAGTTCCCGGGCGTGACGAGGCACCCGCCGGACGCTAGTCGGTCGTGCGTCCAGGACCCTCCGCCGGACGGGTGACGTGGCGGGCGAAGTCCGCCGCGTCGTCGGCGGCCCGTGACGGCCCGTAGGCTGGGGGCGTGGTCGACGTCGCTCCTTCCGTGTGGAACCCGGCCAACGTCGTCACGGTCCTGCGGATCGCCGTCGTCCCGGTCTTCGCCGTCGCGTTGCTCGCGGACGGCGGTCACACCGTCGGCGGGCGCCTGCTCGCGACCGGCCTGTTCGTCCTCGCCGCAGCGTCCGACCGGCTCGACGGTTGGCTCGCGCGCCGCTCCGGCCAGGTGACCGACCTCGGCAAGCTGCTCGACCCCATCGCCGACAAACTGCTCGTCGGCAGCGCGCTCGTGCTGCTGTCGTGGCTCGGCGACCTGTGGTGGGCCGTGACGGCCGTCGTGCTCGTGCGTGAGCTCGGCATCACCGTCATGCGGTTCTTCCTGCTGCGGTACGTGGTGCTGCCGGCGTCGCGCGGCGGCAAGCTCAAGACGGTCCTGCAGGCCGTGGCGATCTCGCTGTACCTGCTGCCGCTCACGCACCTGCCGGCATTCGTCGGGGTCGTGGCGGGCGTCGTCATGGGCGCGGCCGTCCTCGTCACCCTGGTGACCGGGATCGACTACGTGCGCGACGCGCTACGGATCCGGCGGGCGGCGGGGCTGCCGCCCGTCGTCGGACCGTGAGCGACGCAGCCCGGCTCCTGGCGGTCCTCGGCGACCAGGGGTGGACGCTCGCCGTCGCCGAGTCCCTCACCGGGGGCCTGGTCACCGCCGGTCTGGTCGGCGTGCCGGGTGCCTCGGCCGTGCTGCGCGGCGGCGTCGTCGCCTACGCCACCGACCTCAAGGCGTCGCTGCTCGACGTGGACGCGGGGCTGCTGGCCCAGCGCGGTCCGGTCGACCCCGACGTGGCGGCCGCGATGGCGCGGGGCGCCGCGCAGCGACTCGGTGCGCACGTCGGCCTGGCGACGACGGGTGTGGCGGGCCCGGGTCCGCAGGACGGCCACGCCCCCGGCACGGTGCACGTCGCCGTCGTCACGCCCCGCGACGCCCGCGTCGTGAGCCTCGTGCTGCCGGGCGACCGCGCCGCTGTCCGGGCCGCCGCGTGCGCCCAGGTGCTCGCCCTCGCCGTGGAGACCGTCACGCCCGGCACCTGACGTGTCCGGTCCGTCACCCGGTGTCGCGATCGGGAACACCCGGAGGGCCCTCCTCGTTGGGTCCGATGTGATGACGACGCGACCGCCGGCGCGCGGGACAGGGGCACGCTCCGGCGGTGCGCGGTACGGTGGACGTCTCCCGGACCCCCGGCCGGGAGCAGCAAGGGGGACGGCCGGCCGCGCGGTCGGTCCGTCCGGTGACCGAGGACACGACGTGAGGGGAGGAGCCCAGATGGTCGTTCTGCGACGAGAGATCGGCGACGTCCTGCGTGACGCGCGCCAGCGCCAAGGGCGGACCCTTCGAGAGGTCTCCTCGGCGGCCCGTGTCTCGTTGGGGTACCTCAGCGAGGTCGAGCGTGGTCAGAAGGAGGCGTCGTCGGAGCTGCTGAGCAGCATCTGCGACGCGCTCGACGTGCCGATGTCCCTGGTGCTGCGCGAGGTCAGCGACCGCGTCGCGGTGGCCGAGGGCCTGCTCATCCCCGACACCGTCCCGGCGGACCTCACGGCGGCGGCAGGCCTGCCCGGTGGCGACCGTGCCGTCGGCGGCGACGCCGGCTGGGCGATGCCGCGCTCGGAGCTGGCCCCGGTCGGCTGAGTCCGCGCGGCCCTATCGGCCGCGCACCTGACACCCGGGGCACCAGTACGCCTGCCGCTGCGTCGGCGGTGCCCCGACGTCGTGACGTGCCACTCGTGCACCGCAGCGCGTGCACGTCCGTCCCTCCCGTCCGTAGACGGCCGACGCTGGCCGCCCGGTGGCCACCGACTCCCGCAGCAGCGCGCGAGCAGCGCGCAGCACCTCGGCCGCGTCCGTGACCCGGTCGGCCGGCGCCCACGGCCACCACCCGCGCGCGAACAGCGACTCGGCCATGAAGATCGTCCCGATGCCGACGACGACGCGCTGGTCGAGCAGCACCTCCGCCACGGGCCGCGGCCCCTGTGCGGCCCAGCGGCGCAGCGCCTCGTCGATCCCCGGGACCGGCAGGTCCAGCACGGGCGGTCCCGCCCACGGCACGCCGGGCGTGGTGTCGAAGTCGCCGTCCAGCACGTCGGGGCCGAGGTGCCCCAGGAGCGTGCCCTCGGTGCTCGTGGGCACGACGTCGAGCATGCCCAGGCGGTAGCCGACCGCCGTCCACCCGTCGCTGGCGAGCACCGCGCGCACCTCGGGCGAGCGTGCCGCGGCCCGGCGGTCCGTGCTGGGCACGAGCCGCCACGTGCCGTCCATCCGCAGGTGCGTGTGCAGCGTGCGCCCGTCGTCGAACCGCGTCAGCAGGTGCTTGCCGTAGGGGCGGGTCCCCAGCACCGTGCGGCCGACGAGGTCCACGGTCGCGGCGGTCGGCCAGCGGAGGTCCGCCCGCACGAGCCTGCGGCCTGCGAGGGCGCGGTCGAGGTGCGCGGCGGTGCGGCGCAGGACGTCACCCTCGGGCATCGTCGCTCACGGTCGCGCCGCCCGGCGTGCCGTCGGCCGTCGCTCGGGCCGTCACGCCGGCCTCACGACGCCTGCAGGCGCAGGCCGCGCGGGGTCGTGAGGAAGCCGGCGGCGGTCAGCGCGACGGCTGCCGGCGAGGACAGCACGTCCGACGAGAGCACCTGGGCGCCGTCGATGCGCTCGACCGTGAGACGACCGGCGCGGCGGGCGCGCGTGGTGGTCACCAGGGCCCCCGCGGCGGCAGCGAGCACCGCCGGGTCCTGCGAGAACGTCAGCAGCGTGCGGCCGCCACGCTCGAGGTACAGCGCGAGGGCACCGTCGACGAGCGCGACGAGCGCGCCCGCCTTCCGCCCCGGCCGGTGACCGCTCCCGTCGCGGCCGGGCGGCGGGTCGGGCCACGCGAGCGCGGCGCCGTACGGGTTCGCCGGGTCGGTCGCGGCCAGCACGACGACCCACGGCTGGTCCCGCGACGACGACCGGCCCGGTGCGGTGCCGGACCACGTGCCGGGACCGCTCGGCGCGCCCCACGCGGGTGCGGGCACGTCCTGCCACGGCAGGTGGGGCCCGGCGGTGGGAGAGTCGTGTCGGTCGGCCGCACGCTCGCGCGCCCGGTCGACGACCTCCGCGTCCGCCCGCAGCTGGTCCACGGCACCCGGCAACGCGAACTGCGAGCCCCCGAGCCGTTCGACGAAGTACCCGCGCCGCACCTGCCCGGACTGCTCGAGCGCCGCGAGCACGCGGTACACGTCCGCGAACCGGCCGCCGATGCCCTCGGCCGGGGCGACCGCGCGCGTGAGCACGCCGTGCCGGTCGAGGAGCTGGGCGGCGAGCGCGTGCGCCCGCACCGTCGGGTCCGGCTCGCGCGCCGGCAGCAGCGACCAGCGGCCGGCCCCGGGCCCCGACGCGGTGCCCGTGGCCCGTGCGGCCGCGGCGTCGCGCACGGACGGCGGCACGCCGAGCCGCCCGCCCGCACGCAGGCCGAGACGCGGGCGCACCGGGCGGCCGCGCGCAGGGGCGGTACGCGTGCGGTGCGCGGTCGGCCCGGCGGCGAGCCAGGCCCGCAGCGGACCGAGACCGTCGTTGGTGACGCGGCCGGCCCACACGAGGTCCCACAGGGCCTCCAGCACGGCCGCCGCACCGGGCGGTGCGTCCTCGTCGAGCCAGACGGCCGCCACGCGGTCCACGAGCGCGCCGAGGAACCACGCCCCGCCGCCCTCGAGGGACGAGAGCACGGCCCGGTGCACGCGGTCGGACGCGCTCGCCTCGGGGTCGTCGAGGTCCGGCACCGGCGCGAGCGTGAGGTCGGCGACGCCCGCCGGGTGCAGCGAGACCAGGCCGTCGTGCCCCGCCAGCGGTGCGTGACCCGCCCACAGCACCTCGCCGGCCGACGTGAGCTCGTCGAGCATCGCCGGGACGTAGTCGGGCACGCGAGCGGGCAGCACGTGGGACTCGAGCGCCGACGCCGGTACGGCGAACCCGGCGAGCTGCTCGACCGCGCGCGCGACCGCGTCGACACCGCGCAGCCCGCTCGCACGCCGTCCCACGCCCTGCACGCCCTGCCACTGCGGGAGGAACACGCCGAGAGCCTGTGGGTCGACCGGCTCGACCTGGGCGCGCAGCGCGGCAAGCGAGCGCTGCCGCAGCCGCCGCAGCACGTCGGCGTCGCAGAACTCGTCGCCCGTGCCGCCCAGCACGTCGGGCCGCAGACGGCCCTGGACGAGGACGCGCGAGGCCTCCAGCCGGCGCAGCACCTCGGTGACGACGGCGACGCCGAGCCCGAACCGGGTGGCCGCCTGCGCCGCGGGGAACGGACCGCGCGTGCGGGCGTGGCGCCGCAGCAGGTCCGCCAGCGGGTCGGGGAGCACCTCGGTGAACACCTCGGGCACGCCCACGGGCAGCGCCACGCCGAGCGCGTCGCGCAGCCGCCCGGCGTCCTCCACGGCTGCCCACTGCTCCGCGCGGTCGGCCGGCACGCCCCCCAGGCGCACGCGGATCGCGCGCCGGGCGGACTCCAGCTCCGCGAGCCAGGCGGGCACCTCGTCGCGCACCTCGGGTCGCGTGCGGGCCTCGACCTCGGCGGTCGGCAGCGGGCCGTGCCGACGCAGCACGTCAGCCACCTGCTCGAGCGTGCCGGCCTGCCGGTCGGGCGCCGTCCCCGCGAGCTCGGCCTCGGTGCGCTGCACGGCCTCGGGGTCGAGCAGGTCCGCGAGCTGCGACTCGCCGCCGGTGCCGAGCAGCTCCGCGAGCAGCGTCGGGTCGAGGGTGAGGGCTGCCGCGCGGCGCTCGGCGAGCGGAGCGTCGCCCTCGTACAGGAACTGTGCGGTGTACCCGAACAGCAGCGACTGCGCGAAGGGTGAGGGGTGCGCGGTCGTCACCTCGACGACGCGCACGCGCCCGGCACCCACGTCGCGCATGAGGCCGGTGAGCGCCTCGGTGTCGAAGTCGTCCTGCAGGCACTCGCGCACCGCCTCGAGCAGGATCGGGAAGTCCGGGTAGCGCGACGCGACCTCGAGCAGCTGGGCCGCGCGCTGACGCTGCTGCCACAGCGGCTGCCGGCGGTCCGGACGGCGCCGGGGGAGCAGCAGCGCCCGGCCGGCGGCCTCGCGGAACCGCGCCGCGAACATCGCGGACGCCCCGAGCTCGTCGCGCACGGCCGGCAGCACCTCGTCCGGGTCGAGCAGCAGGTCCTCGAGCGACAACCGCGGTCCGGCGTCGGCACCCGCGTCGTCGCCCCACGTGCCGTCGGCCGCGCCGTCGAGCACGTCGGGCAGGCGCAGCACGATGCCGTCGTCGGCGTGCATGGCGGCCGCGTCGACGCCGTACCGCTCGCGCAGGCGCGCCGCCAGGACGAGCGCCCACGGCGCGTGCACCCGCGCGCCGTACGGGGAGTGCAGCACGATGCGCCAGTCGCCGAGCTCGTCACGGAAGCGCTCGACCACGACCACGCGGTCGCTCGGCACCTGACCCGTCGCCTCCTGCTGGTCACGCAGGTAGGCCAGCAGGTTGTCGGCGGCCCACGGGTCGAGGCCCGCCTGCTCCGCGCGCTCGCGCGCCCCGTCGTCGGGCAGTGCGGCGAGCTCGCGCACCCACGCGCCCAGCGCCCGGCCGAGCTCGGCGGGGCGCCCGGGTGCGTCGCCCTTCCAGAACGGCAGCCGGCCGGGTACACCCGGCGCCGGGGTCACGAGCACGCGGTCGGGCGTGATGTCCTCGATGCGCCACGTGCTCGACCCCAGGGTGAACGTGTCGCCGACGCGGGACTCGTAGACCATCTCCTCGTCGAGCTCGCCGACGCGCTTGCCGCCGCGCACCCGACCACCCGTCCGCTCGGCGTCCGCCGGCACGTCGCTGGTCCCGGCGTCGCCCGCGAGGAACACGCCGAACAGCCCACGGTCCGGGATCGTGCCGCCGCTCGTCACCGCGAGGCGCAACGCGCCCGGGCGCCCCGAGACCACGTCGGCGACCCGGTCCCACACGACGCGCGGCCGCAGCTCGGCGAAGTCCTCCGACGGGTAGCGGCCGGCGAGCATGTCGAGCACCGCGTGCAGCGTCGCGTCGCCCAGCGTCGCGAACGGCGCCGCACGACGCACGACTCGCGCGAGGTCGTCCACCGGCCAGTCGTCGACCGCGGCCATCGCCACGAGCTGCTGCGCGAGCACGTCGAGGGGGGTGGTGGGGACCGCGAGGGCCTCGAGCTCACCCGTGCGCATGCGTTGCGCGGTCACGGCCGCCGCGACGAGCTCGCCGCGGTACGTGGGGAACACGACACCGCGCGACACCGCACCGACCTGGTGCCCCGCGCGCCCGACGCGCTGCAACCCGCTGGCCACCGACGGCGGCGCGCCCACCTGCACGACGAGGTCGAGCGCGCCCATGTCGATCCCGAGCTCGAGCGAGCTCGTCGCGACCACGGCGGGCAGCCGGCCTGCCTTGAGCTCGGACTCGGTCCGGGTGCGCTCGGCGCGGCTCATCGAGCCGTGGTGCGCCCGCGCCACGATCGTCGAGGCGTCGCGCGTGTCGACGCCCGCCGACGTGCCGGACTGCCCCGGGGCGGCCGCCGGCTGCGCCGCGCCCGGGTCGGGCACGTCCCCGCCCCGCCGTTCGGCCCACACCTCGTTGATGCGCGCGGTGAGCCGCTCGGCGCCGCGGCGCGAGTTGGTGAAGACCAGGGTCGAGCGGTGCTCCGCGACGAGGTCGACCACGCGCTCCTCGACGTGCGGCCAGATCGACGTGCGCGGCGGTGAGGGGACGGGCTCGAGCGGGGCCGCACCGGGTGCCGGCGCGCCGAAGCCCGCGAGGTCGGGGTCGATCCCGGGTCCGCCGTACCGGTCGACCGTGCCGGGCGTGGTCCCGCTCGCACCCGGGCGTGCGGCCGCGGCGAGGTCGCCCAGGTCCGGCACCGGCACGACGACCTGCACGTCGATGACCTTCTGCGACGGCGGCTGCACGACCACGACCTGCCGGCCGCCCTCGGCCGGCGGGCGGGCGCCGCCGAGGAACGACGCCACCGCGTCGACCGGTCGCACCGTGGCGGAGAGGCCGACGCGCTGCGCGGGCCCCGGTCCGCCCTCGGCCTCCAGCAGCGCGTCGAGCCGCTCGAGACTGAGCGCGAGGTGCGCACCGCGCTTCGTCGCGGCCACCGCGTGGATCTCGTCGACGATCACGGTCCGCACGCCCGCGAGTCCCCGGCGGGCCGCCGACGTCAGCACGAGGTAGAGCGACTCGGGCGTCGTGATGAGCACGTCGGGCGGCGAGGTCGCGAACGCCCGCCGCTCGGCCGGGGGTGTGTCACCCGTGCGGATCCCGACCGTGACCTCCGGCAGCGCGCGCCCCAGGCGCGTCGCGGCCTGCCGGACGCCGACCAGCGGCGAGCGCAGGTTGCGTTCCACGTCCGTGGCCAGCGCCTTCAGGGGCGAGACGTACACCACGCGGCACCGTTGCGTCGGGTCCGCCGGAGCCTCACCCGTCAGCAGCCCGTCGAGCGCCCAGAGGAACGCGGCGAGCGTCTTGCCCGACCCGGTCGGGGCCACGACCAGTGCGTGGTCCCCGCCGGACACGGCCTCCCACGCCCCCGTCTGCGCCGCCGTGGGCGCCGCGAAGGCACCGGTGAACCACGCCCGGGTCGGGTCGGAGAAGCGGTCGAGCACCACCGGGCCATTGTGGTGGCAGGGTCCGACACGCGCGCGGTGCCGGCCGGCGGTGGCAGGCTGGTGCCGTGAGGAACCGCGAGCTCGCCGACCTGGTCGCCGACGTGCTGGGCCCCGTCGAGGGCCGCCACCTGCTCGAGGAGCTCGTGCTGGACGCGCTCGGCGACCGCACGGGTGCGCAGGCGCTCGCCGCGGGCGTCGAGCCGCGTGACGTGTGGCACGCGCTGTGCGACGCGCTCGGCATCCCCGAGAAGGCCCGGTGGGGGACCGACCAGCACCGCCAGGCGCCGCCGCGGGCCGCCGGGCGCTGAGGCCGTGCCCGGCCACGGTCCCGCGTCCGACGGCGTGCCCGCGCCGGACCGTCCCGACCGCGCGCGCTGGCGGCCCCGCGCCGTCGACGTCGCCGACGCGCTGGTCGCGCTCGCGCTGAACGCGCTGGGCCTGGGCGCGGCGATCGCGCTCGTCGACGGCGTCAGCCTCACCGCGGCGTGGGCCGTGCCGCTCGTGGCGCTCGCGGTAGGCCTCGGCGACCTCGTGCTGCGCGCACCGCTGCGCCTGCTCGCGGCGGTCGCGGGCGTCGGTGGCGCGTTCGTCGCAGGCGTCGGCGCGCAGGTGCTCGTCACGTGGGCGGCCCTGGCCGTGGTGCCGGGAGTCGCGCTGCGGTCGGCCTGGTCGGTCCTGTGGGTCCTGCTGCTCACGGCCGTCGTCATGGCCGCCGGTCGCTGGGTGTGGGGCTCGAGCGACAACGAGTACGTCGTCGCCGACGTGGTGCGGCGGGCGCGGCGCTGCGCCCCCACGGCAGCGGGTCCGCGCCCCCCGGGTCTGCTCGTCGTGCAGCTCGACGGTGTGGCCGCACCCGTGCTCGAGCAGGCCGTCGACGCCGGCCTCGTGCCGACCATGCAGCGCTGGGTCGACGAGGGCACGCACCGCCTCGACGCCTGGTGGTCCGGCGTGCCGTCGACGACGCCCGCGGCGCACGCCGGGATCCTGCACGGTGCGGCGGACCGTATCCCGGCGTTCCGGTGGTGGGACCGGGAGCTGGGGCGGCTCGTCGTCACCAACCACCCGGACGACGCGGCGCTGGTCGAGGAGCGGCTCAGCGACGGCAGAGGGCTCCTGGCGGGCGGCGGGGCCGCGGTCGCCACGATGTTCTCGGGCGACGCGTCGGACGCCTACCTCGTGATGAGCCGCGGCCGGCGCCACGGCCTGGGGCCCGGGCGGGGGTACGTGCGGGTGTTCGCGCGTCCGTTCGTCCTCGCGCGCGGCGTGACGCTCGCGGTCGGGGAGGTCGTCAAGGAGCTGTACCAGGCCCGCCGCCAGAGCGTGCACGAGGTGCTCCCGCGCGTGCCGCGCGGGGGCTGGTACGTGCTCCTGCGCGCCGTGACCAACGTGCTGCTGCGCGACCTCGCGACGGCGCTCGTGGCCGAGGCGCTCGTCCGTGGGCACCCGACCGTGTTCGTGGACCTCGTCGACTACGACGAGATCGCGCACCACGCGGGTCCCACGCGGCCCGAGTCCCTGCGGGCGCTCGAGGGGCTCGACCAGGTGCTGCGCGTGCTCGAGCAGGTCGCCCGGGTCGCGCCGCGCGACTACGACGTCGTCGTGCTCTCGGACCACGGCCAGGCGCTCGGTGCCACGTTCGAGCAGGTCGAGGGTCGCTCCCTGCTGGACACCGTGCGCTCGCTCATGGCCGGCCCCGCGGGTGGGGCGCGCGTCGAGGGCGTCGAGAGCGCCGACGGTGAGGACTGGGGACCCGTGAACGCCCTGCTCACGAGCCTGCTGGGGCGGCCCGGCGACCGCGTGGTGCTCGGTCCCGACGCCGCGGGCGAGCACCGGCGTGGACGCCCGCGCCGCGAGGAGGGCGTGCCGCGCGTCCGGGAGCACGGCCGTGCGCAGGCGTCGCGTGGCGACCCGCCCGACGTGGTCGTCGTCGGCTCGGGCAACCTCGGGCTCGTCTGGTTCCCCGACGCCCCGCGGCGGCTGCACCTGGAGGACGTGCAGGAGCGTTGGCCCGGTCTGGTGCCCGGCCTCGCGGCCCGCCCGGCCGTCGGTGTCGTCGTCGCGGACTCGTCCGCGCACGGCCTGGTCGCGGTGGGACCGCGCGGCGTGCGGTTCCTCGAGGCGGGGGACGACGCCGTCGAGGGCGAGGACCCCCTGGCGCCGTACCCGGTCCGCGCGCTCGCCGACCTGCGGCGGGCCGCCCGGCTGCCGGACACCGGCGACCTGCTGCTCGTGTCCGCCGTGGGGCCGCGCGGGCAGGTCCACGCGTTCGAGGGGCAGGTCGGCTCGCACGGCGGGCTCGGCGGTGCGCAGAACGTCGCGTTCCTGCTGCACCCGACGTCGCTGGCGGTCGACGACGCCCGGTGCGAGGACGTCGACGGCCGGCGGGTGCTCGTGGGGCCCGACGCGGTGCACGCGCAGCTCGTCGCCTGGCTCGTCGAGCGCGGTGTGCGGGCCACGAGCACCGCGACCGTCGGGGAGGACGCGTGAGCGTCCGGGTGCGGTGGCTCGGGCACGCGACGGCCGTCCTCGACGTGGCCGGCGTGCGGCTCGTGACCGACCCTCTGCTGCGGCGCCACGCGGGCGTGCTGCGACGGCGCGGCGGGCGGGCTCCGCTCGCGTCGGACTGGCGCGGCGCGGACGTGGCACTCGTGTCGCACCTGCACCACGACCACGCCGAGGTCGGGTCGTTGCGCATGCTCGGCGACGTGCCGGTGCTCGCCGCGCCGTCGAGCGCGCACTGGCTGACCGCGCGCGGCCTGCGCGGGGTCGGGGTCGCGCCCGACGAGTGGCGCGCGGTTGCCGGGCGGGCGGGGGGTGAGGTGCGGGTCCGGACGGTCCCGGCCGAGCACGGCCACCGCCCGATGCCGCACCGGCCCAACGCCGCGACGGGGTTCGTGGTGCGGGGCGGCGGGCTGACGGTGTGGTTCGCCGGCGACACCGGTCCGTTCCCCGGGCTCGCGCACGTCCCCGACCTCGCCGGTGCCCCGGTCGACGTCGCGCTCGTCCCGGTCGGCGGGTGGGGGCCGCGCCTGTCGGGCGGGCACCTGGACCCGGTGGAGGCCGCGCGCGTGTGCGCGCTGGTCGGCGCGCGCGTCGCGGTGCCCGTGCACTGGGGGACGCTGCACGCGCCGGCGTCGCGGCGGCTGCCGCCGGGTTGGATGGACCGTGCGGGGCGGGCGTTCGAGGCGGCCGTGCACCGGCTGGCCCCCGACGTCGAGGCGTGCGTGCTGGAGCCGGGGCGGGCTGCGACGGTGACGCCCGGCGGAAGGACCGCGCGCGTCTGAGGACCCGTGCGGCGCGTCGCGCGTGTCGTGCAGGTCTCGAACACGTGTTCGGGTACCGTGGTCCACGGTGACACGGTCGACCCGACCACAGCCCCGCCCGGCGGCCTGCCGGTCCACGGGTGCGGCGGGCGGCGCGACCGGATGTCGGTGGTCGGGCATAGCGTCACCGCGACAACGACCAGCCCCCGCAGGCGCAGCGCGACGCTGCACGAGACACGAGGTGGACCATGCCCGCTGCTCCGGACCGTTCCAAGGCCCTCGAGGCCGCACTCAGCCAGATCGACCGCCAGTTCGGCAAGGGCTCGGTCATGCGCCTGGGGGACGAGGGGCGCGCGCCCGTCGAGGTCATCCCCACGGGCTCCATCGCGCTCGACGTGGCTCTCGGCATCGGTGGCCTGCCGCGCGGTCGCATCATCGAGGTGTACGGCCCGGAGTCGTCCGGCAAGACGACCGTCGCGCTGCACGCGGTGGCCAACGCGCAGCGGGCCGGCGGCATCGCGGCGTTCATCGACGCCGAGCACGCCCTGGACCCCGAGTACGCCAAGAAGCTGGGGGTCGACACCGACGCGCTGCTCGTCTCGCAGCCGGACAACGGCGAGCAGGCGCTCGAGATCATGGACACGCTGATCCGTTCGGGCGCGATCGACATCATCGTCATCGACTCGGTCGCCGCGCTCGTGCCCAAGGCCGAGATCGAGGGCGAGATGGGTGACTCGCACGTCGGTCTACAGGCCCGCCTCATGTCCCAGGCGCTGCGCAAGATCACCGGTGCGCTCAACGCGTCGGGGACCACCGCGATCTTCATCAACCAGCTGCGCGAGAAGATCGGCGTGTTCTTCGGCAGCCCGGAGACCACCACCGGTGGCAAGGCGCTGAAGTTCTACGCCTCGGTCCGCATGGACATCCGCCGCATCGAGACCCTCAAGGAGGGCACCGAGCCGGTCGGCAACCGCACGCGCGTCAAGGTCGTGAAGAACAAGATGGCCCCGCCGTTCAAGCAGGCCGAGTTCGACATCCTCTACGGCGTCGGCATCTCCCGCGAGGGGTCGCTCATCGACATGGGCGTCGAGCACGGGTTCGTGCGCAAGTCCGGTGCGTGGTTCACGTACGAGGGCGACCAGCTGGGTCAGGGCAAGGAGAACGCGCGCAAGTTCCTGCGCGACAACCCGGACCTGGCCAACGAGCTGGACAAGAAGATCAAGGAGAAGCTCGGCATCGGGGCGAAGGTCGACGCACCCGCCGACGCCCCGGTCCCGGTCGACTTCTGACCGGCGTGGGGGAGCCCACCGGCCGGTCCGCGGCGCGACGCCGCGGCCGGCCGACCACCGAGACGCCGGGCGACGGGCCCGCTGCCCAGGACGCCGAGCCGGATCCGGAGTCCGTAGCGCGCGGCATCGTGCTGCGCCGCCTCGCGGCGGCGGCCCAGTCCCGCGGTCAGCTCGCGGTCGCGCTCGCCCGGCGTGACGTCCCCGAGGACGTCGCGACGCGCGTCCTCGACCGCTTCACCGAGGTCGGGCTGATCGACGACCAGGAGTACGCGCGCATGTTCGTCCGTTCGCGGCACGCCGAGCGCGGCCTGTCGCGCCGTGCCCTGGGCGTCGAGCTGCGGCGCAAGGGGATCGACGACGACACGGCCGCGGTCGCGCTCGAGGACGTCGACGACGCCGACGAGGAGCAGACGGCGCGCGCGATCGTGCGTCGCCGCCTGCGGTCCACGGCGGGTCTCGAGACCCCCGTGCGCGTGCGGCGCGTGTGCGGCGCGTTGGGCCGCAAGGGATACCCCGGTGGGCTCGTGGCGCGCCTGGTGCGCGAGGAACTCGCGGCCGAGGGCGTCGACGACGCCGACGGCCTGCCGGAGGCCGGAGTCGACAACGACTGACCGGTCGCGCAGGGCGTGGTCGGACGTCCGCCGGGCGCGGCGACGCCACGCGGCGGCGCCGACCGGTGACAATGGGGTGCGGTGCTCGCACGAGCGCCCTGTCGGGAGGTGCTGTGGAACCGGAGCCGATCGCCATCGGTACGGTCGTGGGGCTGCTCGGGGCGTGCCTCGTCGCCCTCGTCCTGGTGCTCACCGCGCGGCGCGAGGCCGACCAGCACCGCCGCCGAGCCACCGAGGACGTCGCGCAGATCCGTGACGACGCGCGCGCGATGCTCGCCGACGCCGAGCGACGCGAACGGCGCGTCGCGGACCGCGAGCGGGCGCTCGCCGACCAGCGCTCCGAGCTCGCCGACCTGGAGCGCCGGACGCGCGCCGAGGCCGACGCGCTCGCCGAGGCGCGACGCGTCGGTGCCCGCGAGCTCGACAAGGCCGAGCGTGCGGCGGCAAGGACGCTCGCCGACGCGGAGCGCGCCGCCAACGAGCGGCTCGCCGACGCCCGGGAGCAGGCCCGCGCCGAGCTCGAGTCCGCCAGCGGTCTCACGCACGACGAGGCGCTCGCCGAGCTGACGCGCCGCATCGCCGACCAGGCCGTGGACGCCGCCGGAGCGCAGGTGCGCCGGGCCGAGGCGCAGGCCCGCCGCACCGCCGACGCGCGGGCACGGCGCATCGTCGCCACCGCGGTGCAGCGCGTCGCGGTGCCGACCAGCGCGCAGCCGGTCGTGACGATCCTGCCGTTGCCCTCGGACGAGATGAAGGGCCGGATCATCGGCAAGGAGGGCCGTAACATCCGGCACTTCGAGGCGCTCACCGGGGTCAACGTGCTCATCGACGAGACGCCGGACTCGGTGGTCCTGTCGTGCTTCGACCCCGAACGGCGCGAGGTCGCGCAGGTGACGCTCGAGGCGCTGATGCTCGACGGACGCATCCACCCGCAGCGCATCGAGGCCGCGTACGCCGAGGCTCTCGCCGGCGCGGACGACCGGCACGACGCCGCAGGCCACGAGGCCGCCGAGCGCGCCGGGATCGACCGGCTGCACGCCGAGCTCGTCCGCACCATGGGCCGCCTGCGGTTGCGCTCGTCCTACGGGCAGAACGTGCTCGAGCACCTCGTCGAGAGCGCACAGATCGCTGCGTCGATGGCCGCCGAGCTCGGGGCCGACGTCGACGTCGCCCGGCGCGGCGCCTTCCTGCACGATGTCGGCAAGGCGCTCACGGCGGAGGTGCCCGGCACGCACGCGCTCGTCGGCGCGGACCTCGCGCGGCGGCTCGGGGAGTCGGAGTCGGTCGTCAACGCCATCGCGGCCCACCACGACGAGGTGCCGCCCGCGACGGTCGAGGCGGTCCTCGTGCAGGCCGCCGACGCGATCTCCGCGTCCCGTCCCGGAGCGCGCCGCCAGGAGATCGACCAGTACGTCGAGCGCATGGGCGCGCTCGAGGCGCTCGTCGTCGCGCACCAGGGCGTCCGGCGGGCGCTCGCGATGGCGGCGGGGCGCGAGGTGCGCGTCGTCGTCGAGCCCGACGAGGTCGACGACCGTGCGCTGCCGCAGCTCGCCGCGACGATCGCCAAGCACATCGAGGCGGACCTCACGTACCCCGGCGAGATCCGCGTGACGGTCGTGCGCGAGCTGCGGGCCAGCGCGACGGCCGGCTGACGGCGGTCGCCGGTCAGGCCGGGGTGCTCGTCGTCGACGTCGTCCCGGGAACGGTTGCGTCGACCGGGGCCGCGGCCGTCCGCGGCGAACGTCCCTGCAGGCGCATCGCGAGACGCGAGAGCGCGATGTTGACGACCAGGTAGGTCCCCGCGCCCACGGCGAACAGCGCGACCACCGACGTGTTACCGAAGTACTGGGCGTTGTTCTTGATCGCGTTGAGCAGCTCGGCGTAGCCGACGATGAAACCGAGCGAGGAGTCCTTGAGCAGCACCACGAGCTGGGCGACCAGGCTGGGCGCCATGGTGCGCAGCGCCTGGGGCAGGAGCACCAGGCGCAGTGTCTGCCCGCGCGACAGCCCGACCGCGTACGCCGCCTCGGACTGGCCCTTCGGCAACGACGCGAGCCCGGCACGCACGATCTCGGCGATGATCGCCATGTTGTACACCGTGAGGCCGAACACCACTGCGGCGAACGCGCTCCACCCGAACCCGAGCAGCGCGAAGAACATCATGAGCAGCACCGGCAGGCCGCGGAACAGCTCGATGATCGCAGAGGCCACGCCACGAGCCGCCGTGAACCGCGTGGTACGCCACACCGCGAGCAGCAGCCCGAGCACGAAGGCGAGTGGCGCTGCCACGGCGGCGGCGCGCAGCGTGGCGCCCAGGCCGAGCACCAGCAGCGAGCGCCAGACGTCCGCCGCGCTCTGGTTCTTCGGTGGGTCCCACAGCACGGCCCACCGCTCCGGGTCGAACACGCCGCGGCCGGCGGCGTACCAGACACCGAGACCGACCACGGCGAGCACGACGAGCGCGGCGACCACGGAGCCGACCAGCTCGCGGCGGCGCGCACGCGGCCCGGGGGCGTCGTAGAGGATCGAGGTGGTGCGGCTCATCGGGCGAACGCCACCTTCCGCTCCAGGAGGTTCGCGAGCTGGCCCGCAGGGACCGTCACGACGAGGTAGAACAGCGCGACCCCGACCAGGACGAGCACGACGTCCGCAGGGTTCTGCTGTGCGAGCCGTCGCCCGGACGCCACCAGCTCGACGACGGCGAAGCCCGCCGCGACCGAGGTGTTCTTCGTCAGCGCGATGATGACGTTGATGAGCGGGGGGATCACCGTGCGGACCGCCTGCGGCAGGATCACGGTCGTCAGCGACTGCCCGAACGTCAGGCCGATCGCGCGCGCCGCCTCGGCCTG
Source organism: Cellulomonas flavigena DSM 20109 (assembly GCF_000092865.1). Lineage (GTDB taxonomy): Bacteria > Actinomycetota > Actinomycetes > Actinomycetales > Cellulomonadaceae > Cellulomonas > Cellulomonas flavigena. Next base: position 1,725,055 of record NC_014151.1, read on the forward strand.
CCCGACGCCGACCGCGTTGATCCCCGAGCGCACGGCCTCCGCGACGAACGCCGACGTGTAGGCCGTGAGGCACACCACCGCGGTCCAGTACCCCAGGGGCAGGATCACCCCGAACTGGGGCAGCACGAGCACCGCGAAGAAGAAGATGAGCGTGAGTGGCATGTTGCGCAGCAGCTCGGTGTAGGCCGCCGCGAACGCGCGCAGCGAGCCGAGCGGCGAGACGCGCATGGCGGCGACGACCAGCCCGATCACGAGGGCACCGGCACCGGCGACCAGGGTGAGCTGGGCGGTCAGGCGGAAACCGGTCAGGTAGGCCGGCAGGTTGTCGGCGACGACCGAGAGGTCCACGCGCGTCCTCCGTGCGGGGGCTGGGTGGGGGAAGCAGAGCGGGGGAGCAGCCGTGGCGCCGTCGCCGCCGGGTGGGCGACGACGGCGCCGTCACGGCGTCAGTAGCGGTCGACGGTCGGAGGCTCCGGGGTCGGCAGCACGGTGCCGGCGGTGGACTCCCACGCCTCGGTCCACGAGCCGTCCTCGAAGCTCTCCTCGAGCACGTCGTTGATCCAGTTCCGGAACTCGGTGTCGTCGAGCGCCAGGCCGATGCCGTAGGGCTCCTCGGTGAACGGGTCGCCCCGCACCTCGAGGTCGTCGTTGTCCGCCGCGAAGCCGGCGAGGATCACGTTGTCGGTGCTGATCGCGTCGACCTGCCCGTTGCGCAGCGGCTCGATGCACTCGGAGTACGCGCCGAGGGCCTGCACCGTGGCGTCCGGGTAGTTCTCCAGCAGGTTCGCCTCCGGGGTCGAGCCGGAGACGGTGCACACGTTCTTGCCCGCGAGGTCCTCGGGGCCCTGGATGTCGGTGTTGGACTTCAGCGTGAGGATCGACTGACCCGCGAGGTAGTACGGGCCCGCGAACGACACGACCTCCTTGCGCTTGTCGTTGATCGTGTAGGTGGCGATGACGATGTCGACCTCGCCGTTCTCGATGAACGGCTCACGGTTGGCCGAGATCGACTCCTTCCACTCGATGTCCTCCGGCGCGATGCCGAGCTTGCCGGCGATGAGCTTGCCGATCTCGACGTCGAAGCCCTCGGGCACGCCGTTCGGGCCGACGAGGCCGAACAGCGGCTGGTCGAACTTGGTGCCGATGGTGATGCTCCCGGCCTCCGCGAGGCGGGCCATCGTCGAGCCCTCCGGGAACTCGGCGGTCTCCTCCGCGGTGCTCTCGCCCGCGGGCTCGGTGGTCCCGGCGTCGTCGGAGCCCCCCGCGCAGGCGGTGAGGGCGAGGACGGTGGCGGACATCAGGGCGATGAGCCCGGTGCGGACGGGTCGCATGGTGCGTCTCCTTCGGTGGCGTCGGCGCGGTGCGCCTGGGGCGAGTCGGAGTGTGGGTGCGGTCAGTGGGTGAGGATCTTCGACAGGAAGTCCTTGGCGCGGTCGCTGCGCGGGGCGGTGAAGAACGTCTCGGGCTCCGCCTCCTCGACGACCTGCCCGGCGTCCATGAAGACGACGCGGTGGGCGGCCCGGCGGGCGAAGCCCATCTCGTGGGTGACGACGACCATCGTCATGCCGTCGCGCGCGAGCCCGACCATGACGTCGAGCACCTCGTTGATCATCTCGGGGTCGAGCGCCGAGGTGGGCTCGTCGAACAGCAGGGCCTTCGGCTTCATCGCCAGGGCGCGGGCGATCGCCACGCGCTGCTGCTGCCCGCCCGAGAGCTGCGCGGGGAGCTTGGACGCCTGGTTCGCGACCCCGACACGCTCGAGCAGCTCCATCGCCGTGTCGCGTGCCTCCGCGGGGCGCACCTTCTTGGCCTTGACCTGGCCGAGCGTGACGTTCTCCAGGACGGTCTTGTGCGCGAACAGGTTGAAGGACTGGAAGACCATGCCGACGTCGGCGCGCAGCCGGGCGAGCTCGCGCCCCTCGGCGGGCAGGGGCCTGCCGTCGACCGTGATGGTCCCGGAGTCGATCGTCTCGAGCCGGTTGATCGTGCGGCACAGGGTCGACTTGCCGGACCCGGACGGTCCGATCACCACGACGACCTCGCCGCGGTGGACGGTGAGGTTGACGTCCTTGAGGACGTGCAGTGCACCGAAGTGCTTGTCGACGTGGTCGAGGACGATGAGAGGTTCACCGATCGCGCCCGTCGGGCCGTCCACGGTGCCGGGCTCCGTCGTGATGCTGTCGGCCATTGGTCGAACCTACGGGTGAGACGTTGCGAGCGCCAAGACTGGACGTCACGGTCCAGTAACGACCGGTGCGGCACGAGTCGTCCGCCCGGTCCGCCCGCCACCGCGGGTTCCGGAGCCCCGGGGTGTGCGACGTACCCTGGGGGCGATGTCCACGACCCTGCCCCTGCCTGCTCCGGCGCGCGCGACGGCGCCGCGCGCCGACGCCACCGCGCGCCCCGGCGGCGACGTGCTGACCTACCACGTCAAGACGCTCGGCTGCCAGATGAACGTGCACGACTCCGAGCACATGGCGGGCATGCTCGAGCAGGCCGGTTACGTGCCCGCGGATCCCGCGGACGCCGCGGCGGACGACGTCGACGTGCTCGTCATCAACACGTGCGCGGTGCGCGAGAACGCGGCCGACAAGCTGTACGGCAACCTGGGGCGTCTCGCGGGCACCAAGCGCTCGCGGGCCGGCGGCATGCAGATCGCGGTCGGCGGCTGCCTGGCGCAGAAGGACCGCGCCGGCATCGTCGAGCGCGCCCCGTGGGTCGACGTCGTGTTCGGCACCCACAACCTCGACGTGCTGCCGACGCTCCTGGAGCGGGCCCGGCACAACGCAGCCGCGCAGGTGGAGATCGAGGAGTCGCTCAAGGTCTTCCCGAGCACGCTGCCGACGCGCCGCGAGTCGGTGTACGCGGGATGGGTGTCGATCAGCGTCGGGTGCAACAACACCTGCACGTTCTGCATCGTGCCGCACCTGCGCGGCAAGGAGCGTGACCGACGGCCCGGGGACGTCCTCGCCGAGGTCGAGGCGCTCGTCGCGACCGGCGCGATCGAGGTGACGCTGCTGGGTCAGAACGTGAACTCGTACGGCGTCGGCTTCGGCGACCGGCACGCGTTCGGCAAGCTCCTGCGGGCGGTGGGCGCCGTGCCCGGGCTGGAGCGCGTGCGGTTCACGTCGCCGCACCCCGCGGCGTTCACGGACGACGTCATCGAGGCGATGGCGGCGACGCCGACGGTGATGCCGCAGCTGCACATGCCCCTGCAGTCCGGCTCGGACCGCGTGCTGCGGGCCATGCGCCGGTCGTACCGGGCGGACCGCTTCCTCGGCATCCTCGAGCGGGTGCGCGCGGCGATCCCGCACGCGGCGATCACGACCGACGTCATCGTGGGCTTCCCGGGGGAGACCGAGGAGGACTTCCGCGAGACGCTGCGCGTCGTCGAGGCGTCGAGGTTCTCGTCGGCGTTCACGTTCCAGTACTCCCCGCGACCCGGTACCCCCGCCGCGGACCTGCCCGACCAGCTCCCCAAGGCTGTCGTGCAGGAGCGGTACGAGCGGCTCGTCGCGCTGCAGGAACGCATCTCCGCCGAGGAGAACGCGGCGCAGGTCGGGCGGACGGTCGACGTGCTCGTCGCGCAGGGCGAGGGGCGCAAGGACGGCGCCACGGCCCGCATCTCCGGGCGGGCGGCGGACAACCGGCTCGTGCACCTGGCGCTGCCCGTCGGGCTCGACCCCGCCGACGCGCCCCGCCCGGGCGACCTCGTCACGGTCCAGGTCACGCACGGCGCCCCGCACCACCTCGTCGCGGACTCGGCGCTGGCGCCCGGTGGGCTGTTCCGCGTGCGCCGGACGCGCGCGGGCGACGCCTGGCAGGCGCGCGCGGAGGGACGCGAGGAGGAGCACGCGCACGGCGGCAGCGGTGGGGCGTGCGGTACCGGGGCGGCGCCGGCCGGGCCCGTCGTGCTCGGGCTCCCCGCGGTGGGACGCCCGCCCGCCTGAGGGCCCGCGCCCGGGCCTTCGGGCCCACGTGCGGACGTGGTGACGGGACTTCAATGAGGACGGCACCGCCGACCTCCTGCGGCGCCCGCCGCACCCCGTGGAGTCGTGATGTCCGAGGTCTTCGTCCTCCTCGCCGAGCAACCCGTCCTGCTGTTGTTCGTCGTCATCGGTATCGGCTCGGCGGTGGGGCACATCCGGGTCCGAGGGGTCGGGCTGAGCGCCGCCGCCGTGCTGTTCCTCGCGATCGCGCTGTCCGCGTGGGCGGCGTCCTACGGGATCGAGCTCGAGATCACCGAGGTGCTCGGCACGTTCGGCCTGGCGCTGTTCACGTTCTGCGTGGGCCTCGTCTCGGGCGCGACGTTCTTCTCGTCGCTGCGTCGCAGCCTCGGCCCGATCCTCGCGGTGGCGGGCGTGCTCGTGACGAGCGCGGTCGTCGCCGTGGGCGTCGGCGCGCTGCTCGGGCTCAGCAGCCCGGTCGTCGCCGGCGCCTGGGCGGGCGCCGTCACGAACACCCCGGCGCTCGCCGCGGCGCGCGACGCGGCGGGCGACGCGTCGAGCCCGACCATCGGCTACGCCGTCACCTATCTCTTCGGCGTCGTGGGGATGCTGGTGGCGGTCTCCGCCGCGCTGCGCAGCCGCTTCGACGACAAGGACACGCCGCCGACGCTCGTGACCCGCACCGTGCGCGTCGAGGCGACGGACGGGCCCCGCGTCCAGGACCTCGAGGAGATGCACGGCGACCGCATCAAGTTCTCGCGCGTGCGCCACGGCGAGCAGTCGCCCATCCGCACGGCGGACGCCACCGACCGGCTGCTGCTCGACGACCTCGTGACGGTCGTGGGACCCAGCGACGACGTCGAGGCGGTGACGCGCGAGCTCGGGCACGCGTCGTCGCACCGGCTGGAGGCCGACCGGCTCTACCTCGACATGCGACGCGTCACCGTCTCTGCCGAGCGCGCCGCGGGCCACACGATCGGCGAGCTCGACCTGCTGCACCGGTTCGGTGCGACGATCTCGCGCGTGCGGCGCGGCGACGTCGACGTCGTCGCGACGGACGACTTCCAGCTGCAACTCGGCGACAGGGTGCGCGTCATCGCCCCGCGCGAGCGGATGCGCGAGGTCTCGACGTGGTTCGGCGACTCCTCGCGCGGTCTGTCCGACATCACGCCCGTGGTGCTCGGGGTCGGCATGGCCCTCGGCATCCTCCTCGGCACCTGGGCGATCCCGGTCGGCGGCGGCGTGCTCAAGCTCGGCTCGGCCGCCGGCACGCTCCTCGTCGGCCTGGTGCTCGGTCGGGTGGGTCGCATCGGTCCGGTCGTCACGGCGATGCCGTACACCGCGGCCCAGGCCGTGGCCGAGCTCGGGCTGCTCGTGTTCCTCGCACAGGCCGGGTCGCGGGCGGGGGCGCAGATCGGCGACGCGTTCACCTCGGGGGAGTGGCTGCGCATCCTCGCGCTCGGCGTCGTCGTGACGTCGGTGGTGGCCGGGGGCCTGTACGTGGTGATGCGCCGCGTGTTCGCGGTCGGCGGGACGCGCCTGTCCGGGATCATGGGCGGCGTCCAGACACAGCCGGCGGTGCTCGCGTTCGCCAACGCGCGCACGGGGTACGACGCGCGCGTCGCGCTCGGGTACGCGCTCGTCTACCCGGCCGCGATGATCGTGAAGATCGTCCTGGGGCGCGTCCTCGGCGGTCTGTGAGCCTCGGGCGACCCGTGCGCCCGGGACGCCCGGGACGTGGACCCGCCGGTCGGTGCGGGGCTCAGTTGTCGGGCACGTCCGGCGGCGGTGCGCCCTCGGCCGGCACGATCGGCTCGAGCGCGGCGAACAGCTGGACGCCCGTGCCGAGGCCGCACGCCAGGAGCTGCGCGAGCTGCAGGTCGGTGACCCCGGGCTCGAGGTCGGCCGACACCTCGGCGTAGACCGCGAGCAGCCCCTCCTCCTCGCGCAGGTACGCCTTGGGCCAGATGCGCTCGCGGTTCCAGTCGTTGATCGCGAGCGACAGCGCGCGCCGTTGCTCGAGCGGCAGCGTGCGGTGCCACCGGCCGCGCACCTGCAGGATCTCCTGCTGCTCGCCGAGCAGCAGGAACCAGAACCTGCTGCCGTCCCACGTGCCCGTGAGGTCGCCGTCGTCGTCGACCACGAAACGGTAGCCGCGCCCCAGCAGGTAGTCGGCGACCCGGTCGCGCGTCAGCGGGCGCGGCGGCTCGTCGTCCACCGGGCGGGTCTTGGTGGGCTTCGGCAGTCCGCCGAGCACGCGCAGCAGCCAGCCCGGGGTGCTCACGGCGCCGCTCCCGCCGGGTCGGGGTACCGCTCGTCGAGCGCGTCGAAGAGCATGCTGCCGGTCGACAGTCCGCAGAACAGGATCTGGCTGAGCTGGGCGTCGGTGGCGCCGTGCTCGAGGTCGGTGGCGACCTCCGCGACGACGTGGACGCGGCCGTTGTCACGCACGCGCACGTACGCCTTCGGCCAGATGCGCTCGGCGTTCCACTCGTTGCACAGGTCGAGCACCTCCTCCAGCCGCTCGATCGCGAGCTCGCGGTGCCACTGCCCGCGCACCTGCAGGATCTCGGCCTGCTGGCCGAACAGGAAGAAGTAGAACAGCCTCCCGCGCCACAGTCCCCCGAGGTCCCCGTCGTTGTCGATGAAGTACGAGAACTGGTTGTCGGACATCCAGGACGCGATCCGCGCGGGCGACACCGGGCTCGGCGTGGTCGTCGCGTGCTCGGCGGAGCCCAGCTCGCGCACCAGCAGCTCCGCGACCCGGTCGTGCAGCTCGATGTCGTCGAGCGGCTGCGGCGGTGTCTGCGCGCCAGGGCGAGCGCCGGTCCACCGGCGGACGAGCTGACGGAACCAGCGCATGCGCCGACCCTACCTGCCGGGGCCGACGACGCGCGGTCCCGGCTGGGCCGGACGGGCGGCTACCGTCGGACCGTGCTCGTCGCCGCCGCCCTGGTCCCGGACACCGTCCTGCTGCTGCCCGGAACCGCCGGCCGCGGTCCGGACGACCCGGCGCTCGTCGCCCTGCGCGCAGCCGCGGCGTCGGCCGTCGCGCGCGCCGTCGGCGCCGGCGCTCGTGTCGTCGTCGTCGCCCCCGGGCCCGTCGACCGGTCCGTGACGGGCGAGCTCGCCGCCGGCGCGAGCGCCGCAGGGGTGCCGGACCACCTGCTCGCGTCACCCGCCCCGCGCGTGCGGCTGGTGCCCGCACCGGGCGGACCGGACGAGCGCCCCGGTGCGCCCCGCACGTCGGGTGTCGTCGGCGTGCGTCTCGCGCTCGCGGCGGGGGCGGCGGTCGAGCGGCTGCACCTGGTGGAGGTCGCCCCGGGTCCGCACGCGGCCCTGCGGGCGCTCGGGAGCGCGCTGACCGCGGCGGCCCCGACCGCGTTGGTGCTCGTGGGCTCGGGATCGGCGCGGCACGGGCCGGACGCGCCGCTGCCGCAGGACGCGCGCGCGGGGTCGTTCGACGCCCGGCTGGTGGCCGCCCTGCGTGCCGGTGGCCCGGCCGGTCGCGACGCCCTCGCTGCGACCGACGGCGAGCTCGCCACCGCGCTCGCGGTCACGGGCCGGGCGCCGTGGCAGGTCCTCGTCGGTGCGCTCGACGCGGCCGGGCCGGTCCCGCCGCCGGCCGTCGTCCTCCACGCGGCCGTGCTGCGGGGTGCCGCCCACGCGGCCGTGGCGTGGGAGGTCCGGCCGTGAGCCGCGTCGTGGCCCTCGTGGGACCGACCGCCACGGGCAAGTCCGACCTCGCTCTCGAGCTCGCGCAGGCCCTCTGTGCCGAGGTCCTCAACACCGACGCGATGCAGCTCTACCGCGGCATGGACGTGGGCACGGCCAAGCTGACGCCGCAGGAGCGGCGCGGGGTGCGGCACCACCTGCTCGACGTGCTCGACCCCCGGCAGGAGGCGTCGGTGGCGGACTACCAGGAGCTCGCGCGCGGCGTGCTCGCCGACCTCACGTGCCGTGACGTGCGGGCCGTCGCCGTCGGCGGGTCGGGGCTGTACGTGCGCGCGCTGCTCGACCGCATGGAGTTCCCCGGCACCGACCCGCAGGTGCGCGCGGCGCTCGAGGCGCGGGCCGAGGCCGAGGGGCCGCGGGCACTGCACGCCGAGCTCGCGGCCGCGGACCCGGCTGCCGCCGAGAGCATCGGACCGCGCAACGCCCGCCGCGTCGTGCGGGCGCTCGAGGTGATCGCGCTGACGGGCCGGCCGTACTCGGCGAGCCTGCCGCAGCACGAGTACGAGGTGCCCGCCCTGCAGATCGGCCTCGACGCCGACCGCGCCTGGCTGGACGAGCGCATCGAGCGGCGCGTCGCACGGATGTGGGACGGCGGGCTGCTCGACGAGGTGCGCCGCCTCGCGGACCACGGTCTGGGACGTACCGCGGCGCGCGCCGTCGGGTACGCGCAGGCCCTGGCGCAGCTCGCGGGCGAGCTCGACGAGGACGCCGCACGCGCCGCGACGGCGGCGGGCACCCGGCGCCTGGCACGCAAGCAGATGGGCTGGTTCGGCCGTGACCCGCGCGTGCACTGGCTCGACGCGCGCGACCCACGGCTCGTCGAGCGCGCCCTCGACCTCGTCGCGGACGCCGACGCAGGCCGGCTGCCCGAGCCCGACCTCGCCACACCGGTGCGCCGTACCCTGGGGTCGTGACCGTCACGCCCGCCCCGCTGCCCGCCGCGACCGCCGCCGACGCCGACACGCTCGCGGTGACCAAGGGGCACGGTACGCAGAACGACTTCGTGCTCCTCGACGACCGCGACGGCGCGCTCGACCTCGCACCCGTGCTCGTCCGGCGGCTGTGCGACCGTCGCGCCGGGGTCGGCGGCGACGGCGTGATCCGGCTCGTGGCGAGCGAGCTCGTGCCGGACGCCCCGGACGACGCGCGCGGCACCGCCTGGTTCATGGACTACCGCAACGGCGACGGCTCGGTCGCGCAGATGTGCGGCAACGGCGTGCGGGTCTTCGCCCGCTACGCACAGCACCTGGGTCTGTGGGACCCGGAGGACGGGCCGCTGGAGGTCGGGACGCGTGCAGGCGTGCGCACGGTCGTCGCGACCGCGCCCGAGGTCGGCGACGGTCCGTGGTTCACCGTCGGCATGGGCGTCGTGACGCTCGTCGGCGGGGACGACGCGCTCGCGTCCGGCGGCGACGCGGAGGTCCACGTGGGCGGCCTCGCCGTCACGCGACCCGGCCTGTCGGTCGACGTGGGCAACCCGCACACGGTCGTCGTGCTGGCGCAGGAGGGTGACCTCGAGCAGGCCGACCTCACGTCCGCGCCCGTCGTGCGGCCGGTGCCCGCCGACGGCACCAACGTCGAGCTCGTCGTGCCGCTGGGCGAGGAGCACGCGGCCGACGGCACGGCTGTCGGCCGGGTGAGGATGCGCGTCCACGAGCGTGGCGTCGGGGAGACCCGGTCGTGCGGCACCGGCGCGGTCGCGGCGGCCGCCGCCGTGCGCGCGTGGGGTGGCCCGCAGGCCCCCGCCGTCTGGCTGGTCGACGTCCCCGGCGGCACGGTGCGCGTCACGCTGCACCCTGACGGGCGTGCGGACCTCGCCGGCCCGGCGGTCCTCGTCGCCGAGGCGCGGGTGGACCTGGCGGCCCTGCCGGCGTGAGTGCGCCCGTGCACGACGACGTGCCGAGCGGTGGCGCCGTCGCCGCGCCCGGTGCCCTGCTCGACGTCCGAGGTCTGACTGGCGCGACGCCAGGGGAGCGGGCGACGCTGCTGCAGGTCTCCACGGCGTTCTGCGCGCCCTGCCGTGCCACGCACCGGGTCCTCGCGCGCGTCGCGGCCGCCGTGCCCGGTGTGCGGCACCTCGACGTCGACGTGGCCGACGCCCCCGCGCTGGCGGCGGCGCTCGCGGTGACGGCCACGCCCACGGTCGTCGTGCTCGACGCGGCCGGCCGCGTGGTGGTCCGTGCCGAGGGGGTGCCCGCGCCCGGTCAGGTGGCGGCGGCGCTCGCCCGGGCGCTGCCGGAGGACGGGTCGGGCTCGACGTCCTGACGCTCCGTCCGCGGTACGCCGACGCGCGGCGCGACGAGGAGAGCGGCCACGGCCAGCGCGGCCGTGAGGGCGAAGGCACCGACGAACGGGCCCGGTCCCCCGTACGGCCCGTCGCCTCCCGCGGCGACGAACACCACGCCCGTCAGCGCGAGCGCGAGCGCCGCCCCGACGGAGTCGGCGATCGAGTTGGCCGCGCTGTTGCGCCCCTGGTCCTGCGGTGCCGACCAGCCGAGCAGGAGCACGTTGAGCCGGGACGAGGCCAGCCCCATGCCGGCGCCCGACGCGGTCCACACCGCGACGACCACACCGGCGGGCAGGTCGAGCGCCGTCGCGAGCGCGGCACCCGCGACGCCGACGACGAGCAGCGTCGCGCCGGTCCGCACCGCGGTGCGGCTGCGCAGCCGCGACCCGAGACGGCCCTGCACGACCGACGACGCCGACCACGCCAGCGCGGCGGTCGACAGACCCAGCCCGCTCGCGGTGGCGCCCCAGCCGTCGCGGTCCACCAGGAGGTAGGGCACGTAGACCTGTGCGCCGAAGAAGGCGCCGGACAGCAGACCGCGCGTCGAGATCACCGACGGCAGCCCGTGGCGCACCCGCAGCGCGCCGACCGGGAGCAGCGGGCGGGCCGCGGCGACGGCCACGACCGCGGCGCCGACCGCGACGACGGGCGACCACGGCACGGGCAGCGTGGCCGCCACGTTGAGCGCGAGGATCGCGACCGCGACGAGCACCGCCCAGCCGACCCGCCGCGCGGCGTCGCCCGGGTCGTCGGTACCCGCGTCGGACGGGGCGGCGGGGGTCGGGGCAGCGGCGGCCGGCGCTGTGCCGTCCGCCTCCGCGCGGCCCAGCCGGCGGACCGTGGCGAGCAGCGGGACCGTCGCCGGCAGCACGAGCACCGCGACGCCGAGGAACACCCACCGCCAGCCGGCGAGCTCGGCGACGAGCCCGGCGAGCGACGGCCCGACGATCGACGGCAGCACCCACGCCGTGGAGAACCACGCGAACACCCGGGGGTGCAGCACGGGCGGGTAGGCGCGCGCGACGGCGACGAGGAGCGTGACGTTGACGACCCCGCCGCCGAGGCCCTGGGCCAGCCGCCCGGCCACGAGCACGGGCATGCTCTGCGCCGCCCCCGCGACGACGAGCCCGGTGACGAACAGCGCCACGCCCGTGGCGAACGGCGCAGCAGGCCCGCGCCGGTCGGCCCAGGCACCCGCGACCACCATCCCGACGGCGCCCGTCGCGAGCGGCCCGGCGAACGCGAACGCATAGAGCTCACGGCCGCCGAGCAGGTCGGCGACCTGCGGCATCACCGTGGTGACCGCGAACGACTCGAACGCCACCAGGACGACGAGCGCGAACATCGCGTACGCGGTCGTGCGTCGCGCCCGCCACATCGCGTCCGGCGCGGTGTCGACGTCCGGGGCGGTCACGGGCCGTACCGGAGCACGCGGAATCCCTTGGCGCTCGCCTCGCGCGTCGTCGGCAGGCCCGCCTCCTCGGTCAGCCAACGCTGCAGCGGGTCCGCACCCAGGTGGCGTCCGACGACGAGCCACGCCTCGCCGCCCGGCGCGACGCGTGGCAGCCAGCGCAGGAGCAGCTCGCGGAGCGCGGGCTTGCCGATCCGCACCGGCGGGTTCGACCACAGCGCGGCGAACGCGACGTCGACGGGCACGTCGTCGGGCGTCGCCGCGACGACGTTGCCCAGCCCGAGGCGCGCGGCGTTGCGTCGCACGAGGTCGAGCGCCCGCTCGTTGACGTCGACCGCCCAGACGCGCGCGTCGGGGGAGAGCAGCGCGAGCGTCAGCGCCACGGGCCCCCAGCCGCAGCCCAGGTCCAGCAGGTCGCCGGTGGCCGGCGGTGCGGGCACGGTGCGCAGCAGCACCTGCGTGCCGAGGTCGACGTGGTCGGGCGAGAACACGCCACCGGCCGTCTCGACCTCGGCGTCGCGCCCGGCCAGGCGGACGCGGATCGCGCGGCGCTCGCCGGCCGAGGCCGGCCGGGCCGTGAAGTAGTGGTCGCCCTGCGGGCCGTCGGTACCGCTCACCGGGCGAGGTTAACGCCGCCAGGCGGGTGTGCCCGCAGCGAAATCCCGTCGCTGCGGTCGTACGTGCGTGCGATCCTGGACACACCCGACGGCCGGACGAGAGGACACGCGTGGACGACAGGGAGCACACCACCGACGAGGCGCGCGAGGCGCCGGTGCGCAGCGCGCAGGAGGTGGCCGACGACGTCGTCGCTCGTGTGCTCGCCCGTGCCGGGACCGCGCTGCAGGACGGCGCCACGGCGCACACCACGTTCGACGGCGACCAGCTCGACCTCGAGGAGCGCACGTCGCTGCGCCGCGTCGCGGGCCTGTCCACCGAGCTCGAGGACGTCACGGAGGTCGAGTACCGGCAGCTGCGCCTCGAGCGCGTCGTGCTCGTGGGCCTGTGGGGCGCGGGCACGGTCGAGGAGGCCGAGATCTCGCTGCGCGAGCTCGCGGCGCTCGCCGAGACCGCGGGGTCGCAGGTCCTCGACGGCCTGCTGCAGCGCCGCCGCACGCCCGACCCCGGGACGTTCCTCGGCTCGGGCAAGGCCGCCGAGCTGGCGGGCCTCGTCGCCGCCGTGGGCGCCGACACCGTCGTCGTCGACGGCGAGCTCGCGCCCTCGCAGCGTCGTGCGCTGGAGGACGTCGTCAAGGTCAAGGTCGTCGACCGGACCGCGCTGATCCTCGACATCTTCGCCCAGCACGCCAAGTCACGGGAGGGCAAGGCGCAGGTCGAGCTCGCGCAGCTCGAGTACCTGCTGCCGCGGCTGCGCGGCTGGGGCGAGTCGATGAGCCGGCAGGCCGGTGGGCAGGTCGGCGGCGCCGGTGCCGGCATGGGCTCGCGCGGTCCCGGTGAGACGAAGATCGAGCTCGACCGCCGGCGCATCCGCACGCGGATGGCGAAGCTGCGACGCGAGATCGCCGCGATGGAGCCGGCCCGGCAGACCAAGCGCGCGTCGCGGCGGCGCAACGCGATCCCGTCGGTCGCGATCGCCGGGTACACCAACGCCGGCAAGTCGTCCCTGCTCAACCGGTTGACGCACGCCGGTGTGCTCGTGGAGAACGCGCTCTTCGCGACGCTCGACCCGACGGTGCGGCGTGCGGAGGCGGCGGACGGACGGGTCTACACGCTGGCGGACACCGTCGGCTTCGTGCGGCACCTGCCGCACCAGCTGGTCGAGGCGTTCCGCTCGACGCTCGAGGAGGTCGCCGACGCCGACCTCATCCTGCACGTCGTCGACGCCGCCCACCCGGATCCCGAGGGGCAGATCGCTGCCGTGCGGCACGTGTTCGCCGACATCCCCGGCGCGATGGACGTGCCCGAGATCATCGTGCTCAACAAGGCGGACCTCGCGGCGCCCGAGGCGGTCGCCCGGCTGCGCTCGCGCGAGGTGCACTCGATCGTCGTCTCGGCGCACACGGGGGAGGGCATCGACGAGCTGAGCGCGCTGATCGCGGACCAGCTCCCGCGCCCCGGCGTCCAGGTCGAGGTGGTGGTGCCGTACACGCGGGGTGACCTGGTCAGCCGGGTCCACGAGCACGGTGAGATCGACCTGGAGGAGCACACCGAGGCCGGCACGCGGCTGCGCGCACGCGTCGACGCGGGGCTCGCCGCCGAGCTCGAGGAGGCGTCCGGCGCGGCCTGACCGCGTCGCCGACGACCGGCGCGCACCCGCCGACGGCGCGTGGCCTGGCTGTGGGCGGATCCGACTACGCTGACGCGGTGCCCGAGCCCGATCCGTCGTCCGCCACGGCCGTCGGCGTCACCGACCCACGCGCGGCGCACGGACGCGCCGAGGTCGACGAGCTCCTCGACCTCGCGGTCGGTGCCCTCGGAGGGGGGCGGCGGCGCGACGGGCAGCACCGGATGGCGCAGGCAGTCGCCGACGCGCTGCGCACGGGAGAGCACCTGCTGGTGCAGGCGGGCACCGGGACAGGCAAGTCGCTCGGCTACCTCGTCCCGGCCGTCCGGCACGCCGTGCAGACGGACGAGCGGGTCGTCGTCTCGACGGCGACGCTCGCGCTGCAGCGCCAGGTCCTCACGCGCGACCTGCCGCTGGTGACCACGGCCCTCGCCGACCGGCTGCCGCGGCCGGCGCAGATCGCCCTGCTCAAGGGATGGCACAACTACCTCTGCGTGCACAAGCTCGCCGGCGGCTACCCCGCGGACGAGCAGGGCACGCTGTTCGACGTCCCCGAGCGTGCCGGCGCCGCCGAGCACCCACCGCCGGCCGATGAGGGCGACAGCGTGCGCGAGTCGCTCGGCGAGCAGGTCGTGCGTGCGCGCGAGTGGGCGCAGGAGACGGCCACGGGTGACCGCGACGACCTCGTCCCGGGCATCTCCGACCGCGCGTGGCGCCAGGTGTCCGTCACGGCGATGGAGTGCCTCGGCGGCGTGTGCCCGATGCTCGCCGAGTGCTTCCCGGAGGCCGCGCGCGCACGTGCGCGCGAAGCCGACGTCGTCGTCACCAACCACGCCATGCTCGGCATCGCGGCGTCCGGGTCGCCCGGCGTGCTGCCGGAGCACCAGGTGCTCGTCGTCGACGAGGCGCACGAGCTCGCCGACCGGGTGACCGCCCAGGCGACCGCCGAGCTCTCCGCCGCGACGATCGAGCACGCGGCACGGCTCGCAAGGCGCCACGGCGGCATCCCGACGACCGACCTCGACACGGCCGCGCAGCACCTCGCGAGCGTCATCGTGCCGCTGCCCGAGGGGCGCTTCCCGCGCGGTCTGCCCGCGGACGTGCACCTGGCCGTCGCGGCCGTCCGCGACGCGGCGCGCACCCTCCTGACCGCGCTCAAGCCCGACGCGAGCACGCGCGACGACGGCGGCCGCAAGATGGCCGTCTCGGCGATGCTGGCGCTGTTCGAGGTCGCCGAGCGCATGGCGGCCGACCCCGAGCAGAACGCGTCGACCGTCATGTGGTGCGCGCGCGGCGAGGACCGCCGCGGCATGACGACGACCCGGCTGCACGCCGCTCCGCTCGCGGTCGCCGGGCTGGTCCGGAGCCACCTGCTCACCGGGCGCACGGCGGTACTGACGTCGGCGACGCTCACGCTGGGCGGGTCCTTCGAGCCCGCGGCACGGTCGGTCGGGCTCGCCGTGCGGCCCGACGCCGCACCCGTGGGACCGGTCGTGCTGCCGGGCACGGGCGCGGCGGACGACGGCACGCTCGAGGTCCCGGCGCCGCCCGCACCCACGGACGACGTGCCGCGCTGGCGCGGGCTCGACGTGGGCAGCCCCTTCGACTACCCGCGGCAGGGCATCTGCTACGTCGCACGCCGCTTGCCACCGCCGGGGCGCGAGCCGGCGACCGACGCGCAGCTCGACGAGATCGCGACCCTCGTCGAGGCGGCCGGTGGCCGCACGCTCGGCCTGTTCACGTCACGGCGCGCGGCGACCGTCGCGGCCGAGGCGATGCGGGAGCGGCTCGACGTGCCGGTGCTGCTGCAGGGCGACGACCAGCTGCCGACCCTCGTGCGACGCTTCGCCGACGACGAGCGGACGTGCCTGTTCGGGACGCTCTCATTGTGGCAGGGCGTCGACGTGCCCGGCCCCGCGTGCCGGCTGGTCGTCATCGACCGCATCCCGTTCCCGCGGCCCGACGACCCGGTGCGGTCGGCCCGCGCGGACGCGGTCGCGGCGGCGGGGGGCAACGGGTTCATGTCCGTCTCCGCGACCCATGCGGCCCTGTTGCTCGCGCAGGGCGCGGGACGGCTGGTGCGCTCGGGGGACGACCGTGGCGTCGTGGCCGTGCTCGACCCCCGGCTGGCCACGGCACGCTACGGGGAGTTCCTGCAGCGTTCGATGCCGCCGTTCTGGCGCACGACGGACCGTGAGCTGGTCGTCGCCGCGCTGCGACGGCTGGCCGCGGACCACTAGACTCGTGACCGCGCGTGCCGTACCGGGCGGGCCCGCGTCGACTTCCCGAGCTCCACGCCCGTGATGAGGGGACAGACCATGGTCGACACCACCGAGGGCGACGAGCTCGCCCTCGTCCCGACGCCGTCCGTGCCACGCCGCACGTCGAAGCTGGGCATCGTCGGAGCCGGGGCCGTCGGGTCGACGATGGCCTACGCGTCCCTCATGCGCGGCGCCGCGCGCACCGTGGCCCTGCTCGACGTCAACAAGGCCAAGGTCGACGCCGAGGTGCTCGACCTCGCGCACGGTATCCAGTTCATGTCCATGGCCGAGGTCGTGGGGTCCGACGACGTCGCGGTCATGGCGGACTGCGACGTCGTGATGTTCACGGCCGGGGCGAAGCAACGGCCCGGGCAGTCACGTCTCGACCTGGCCGAGGCCACGATCTCCCTCGTCCGCAAGGTGCTGCCCGGTCTCGTCGAGGTGGCGCCGAACGCGGTGTACGTCATGGTCACCAACCCCGTCGACGTGGTGACGTACGCGGCGCTGAAGATCTCCGGCCTGCCGCCGTCGCAGCTCTTCGGGTCCGGGACCGTGCTCGACTCCTCGCGGCTGCGGTACCTCATCGCGCAGCACACGGGCGTCGCCGTGCAGAACGTGCACGCGTACGTGGCGGGCGAGCACGGCGACACCGGGCTGCCGCTGTGGAGCTCGGCGAGCATCGGGTCGGTGCCCATCCTGGACTGGCAGGGCACCGGTGGCACCGGTGCCCTCACGCGTGAGGTGCGGGACGCCATCGCCCGGGAGGTCGTGGAGTCGGCGTACCGGATCATCGAGGGCAAGGGCGCCACGAACTACGCGATCGCGCTCGCGGGTTCCCGCATCATCGAGGCCGTGCTGAAGGACGAGCGCCGGGTGCTGCCCGTCTCGTCGCTCCTCGACGACTACCTGGGCATGTCGGACGTGTGCCTGAGCGTGCCGTCGATCGTCGGGTCGCAGGGCGTGCTCGAGCGGCTCGAGATCCCGATGTCGTCCGACGAGGTCCTGGGGATGCGGCGTTCCGCCGAGGCGGTGCGCTCGGTCGCGCGACGATTCGGGTTCTGACGTCCGGCCGGTCCCGGTGCGCACCGGGACCGGCCGGACCTCAGTGGCTGCGCAGGGCGTCGATCAGCTCGGACTTGCGCATCCGGGAGCGACCGTCGATCCCGATCTCGGCCGCGCGCCGGCGCAGGTCCGCCACCGTCCAGTCCTCGTAGTCGCCGGACCGCCCACCCTTGCGGCCCACGGCGGACCGGCCGCGTGCGGCGGCCGCGTTCGCGATGCGCGCGGCCTTCTGCTTGCTGCTGCCGTCCTC
Organism: Cellulomonas flavigena DSM 20109; assembly: GCF_000092865.1. Taxonomy (GTDB): domain Bacteria; phylum Actinomycetota; class Actinomycetes; order Actinomycetales; family Cellulomonadaceae; genus Cellulomonas; species Cellulomonas flavigena. Next base: position 1,742,250 of record NC_014151.1, read on the forward strand.
GCGGAGCCTCTCGTAGAGCTCGGGGTCCTTCACGCTGGGGCCGGGGTCCTGTCGTCGGGGCACGGTGCCTCCCGGGGGTGCTCGTGGCGCCCCGGTCGTTCCGGCGCGCCGTCCCAGCATGCGCCGGTCGACCGGGGCCCGCACGCCTACAGGCTGCGCAGCACGCTCACCACACGCCCGAGGACCGTGGCGTCGGTGCCGTCGATCGGCGTGTACGCCGGGTTGTGGGGCAGCAGCCAGACGCGGCCGTCGACACGCTTGAGGGTCTTCACCGTCGCCTCGCCGTCGATCATCGCGGCGACGATCTCGCCGTTCTCCGCGACGGGCTGGCGCCGCACCACGACCCAGTCGCCGTCGCAGATCGCCGCCTCGATCATCGAGTCGCCCGCGACCTTCAGCAGGAAGAGCTCGCCCTCGCCGACGAGCTGACGCGGCAGCGGGAAGACGTCCTCGACCACCTGCTCCGCGAGGATCGGGCCACCGGCCGCGATGCGCCCGACGACCGGCACGTACGAGGGTGCCGGTGCGCCGTCGCGCTCGGGCGTGTCGGGGTCGACCGCGGGCCCGTCCGGGCGCGACGTCCACGGGGCGACCGTGCGAGCGTCGTCCGGCTGCACGACCTCGATCGCCCGGGGCCGGTGCGGGTCCCGCCGGAGGTAGCCCTTGCGTTCGAGTGCGGTCAGCTGGTGCTTGACGCTCGAGGGGCTCGTGAGGCCGACCGCGTCGCCGATCTCGCGCATGCTCGGCGGGTAGCCGCGTTGCTCGACCGACGCCCGCACGGTCTCCAGGACCAGTCGCTGGCGGGCCGTCAGCCCGTCGCCGGGCACCTCGTCGGCGTCGACCGCCGCGACCGTCGTCCCCGCGCGCGGCGCGTCCTGCGTCGTCGGGCCGTCCTGCACGTCCACTGCGCCTCCTGCCGTCGCTCCGCACGGGCCCTGGCGGGCGCCACGCGCGACGGGCACCGCGGACACCCCGGCCGGCTTCGCGCCGGTCCTGGTCAGGGCCGTGCACGGGGGTCCGGCGGTGCGATGTCGGAGGTCGGTGGTGCACTCGTCGCACGGCTCACCCTAGAGGTGGGTAGCGGTGCGATCAAACATCTGTTCGAGCGTGTCTCGACGGATGTCGGCGGCGTCTGGTAGACATCGTACAGACGTGCGACGAACAGGTGTTCGACCCGCTGGACCTACGGGGCGGACGGCAGGACGACCGACGAGAGGAGCGCGACATGGGCGCGACCGTGATGGCACCGGCTCTGCGGGGGGCAGCACCGCGCCCGCGGCGCGACGCCGACCGGAGGGGGGGCGTCGTCGAGCCGCCGCGCCCGTTGCGCCTCACGCGTCGCGGTCGTGCAGTCGTCTGGGGCCTGGGTGCCGCGCTGGCGGTGGCCGTCGGCGGCGCCGCCCTGTCGGCGCAGGCCGACGGCCCGGTGTCGCGGGCGGTGGAGGTGCAGCGCGTGGTGGTGGCCTCGGGTGACACGCTGTGGGGGATCGCCGCCGAGGTGGCGGCACCCGGCGAGGACGTGCGCGACGTGGTGCTGCGGCTGATGGAGCTCAACCGGCTCCCATCCGGCGGGCTGCAGGCCGGGCAGACCATCGTCGTGCCGGTCGGCTGAGCGCTCGCGTCGCCGCCGGCAGCGCTGCGGGGCGTGCACCGTGTGTTGCGGTGACGGGCGTGACCGCCTAGCGTCGCGTGCGTCCGCGCGGGTACCCCGTGACGGACCTCACCCGTGTCCGGCCGAGAGGTTCGCTGTGCACTGTCCGTTCTGCCGGCACCCCGACTCCCGCGTGGTCGACTCGCGCACCTCGGACGACGGCTCGTCGATCCGCCGTCGGCGCCAGTGCCCGAGCTGCCACCGTCGCTTCACGACGATCGAGACGGCGAGCCTGTCGGTGGTCAAGCGCTCGGGGGCGACCGAGCCTTTCAGTCGGGAGAAGATCGCGAACGGCGTGCGCAAGGCGTGCCAGGGGCGTCCCGTCAGTGAGGACGACCTTGCGCTCCTCGCGCAGAAGGTCGAGGAGAACCTCCGGACCGCCGGCTCCGCAGAGATCGACGCCTACGAGATCGGGCTCGCCATCCTCGGCCCGCTGCGCGAGCTCGACGAGGTCGCCTACCTGCGGTTCGCGAGCGTCTACCAGGCGTTCGACTCGCTCGAGGACTTCGAGTCCGCGATCTCCGGGCTGCGCGCCGGACGCGCGGACGCCGCTCCCGGCGACCCGGTGCAGGGCGGCCCGACCGCCTGACCCGTGCCGTTCCCGGCGCGCCGAGGCAATGGGCTGGCGTGTCCGCCGTGCGTCGACCAGGCTGGGACCGCCGGTGACGACGTCGGCGAGCGGAGGACGATGACATGACGCAGCACGACCAGCCCTCGGCGGTGAGCGAGGAGGCCAAGGAGAAGTTCCGGGCCGCGCTCGAGCGCAAGAAGGCGCAGGCGCACCCCACCGCGGACGGGAGCCGGAACACCGGCGCCGTCCACGGGGCGGAGACCAGCGGACCGACCCAGCGCCGGTTCCAGCGCAAGTCCGGGTCGGCCTGACGCCGACGGCTCACCCCATGACGCGACGGGGCCGCGCAGCACAGGTGCTGCGCGGCCCCGTCGGCGTCTTCGGCGGCGTCCGGGCTCAGTCGAGCAGCCGCAGACGCAGCGACTCGGGCCGGCCCGACAGGACGTCGACGACGTCGTCCGCCACGGGCGCGGACACGTCGGTCACCACGTAGCCGAGCTCACCACGGGTCGCGAGGAGCTGTCCCTCGATGTTGACGCCGTGGTCGGCGAGGGTGGCGTTCACGGTCGCGAGCACACCGGGCACGTTGCGGTGCAGGTACGCGACCCGGTGTGCGTCCGGACGCTGGTCGAGCGCGAGGTTCGGGAGGTTCACCGAGAGGTTGGTCGAGCCGGTCGTCAGGTAGTCCCGGATCTTGCTCGACACGAACTGGCCGATCGCCTCCTGCGCCTCCTCGGTCGAGCCGCCGGTGTGCGGCGTGAGGATGACGTTCGGCAGGCCTCGCAGCTCGGACTCGAACGGGTCGCCCTTGCGCTTGGGCTCCACGGGGAAGACGTCGACGGCTGCACCGGCGACGTGCCCCGACAGGACGGCGTCGCGCAGCGCGGCGTAGTCGACGACGAACCCCCGCGAGAGGTTGAGGAAGATCGACCCGGGCTTCATGCGGGCGATCTGCTTGGCACCGAACATGCCCGCGTTGCCGGCGCGGCCGTCGACGTGCAGCGTGACGACGTCGGCGGTCTCGAGCAGCTCGTCGAGCGTGCTCATCCGCCGGGCGTTGCCGAGCGCGAGCTTCTCGGCGGTGTCGTAGAAGACGACCGACATGCCGAGGTTCTCGGCGAGCACCGAGAGCTGGGTGCCGATGTTGCCGTAGCCGATGATGCCGAGGGTGCGCCCGCGCACCTCGTGCGCTCCGGTCGCGGACTTGTTCCACACGCCCTCGTGCATCTCGCGGTCGAACACCGTGAGACGCCGGGTCAGCGAGATGATGTCGGCGATCGCGATCTCGACGACCGACCGCGTGTTCGAGAACGGTGCGTTGAAGACCGCGATCCCGTGGCCGGCGGCGGCATGCAGGTCGATCTGGTTGGTGCCGATGCAGAACGCGCCGACGACCTCCAGGTCGGGCGCGGCAGCCAGGACCTCTGCCGTGACGTTGGTCTTGGACCGGATCCCCAGCACCTGCACGCCGGCGAGCGACTCGATCAGCTCGGACTCGTCGAGCGCGCCGGTGCGCGTCACGACGTCGAAGCCGGCGGACTCGAGGATCGTCCGGGCGTGGGGGTGGAGGTTCTCGAGGAGCAGGGCGGTGGGCACGCCCCATGGTGCTCCCGGCCCGGGGTGCGGACCAAAGCCGTCCCGAGGTGCGGACGACGACGCCCGCGCCGGCACCCGGGCCGCTGTGCGGGCGGCCCGGGCGGCGCGCTCAGGCCGCGGTGCAGGCGAGCGTGACGCCCTCGAGCGACCCGGTCACGGAGCCGAGGAACCCGAACGTCGTCGAGGCGCCCGCCCCGAGCGTCCCGTTCCAGTCGACGTTGCGTGCCGTGACGGTCGACGACGAACCCGTGAGGCCGGCGTTCCACACCTGCGCGACGGAGACGCCCGCGGGCAGCGTCAGCGTCACGGCCCACCCGCGCAGCGCCGCGGCGCCCGCGGTCACCGTGACCTCGCCCTGGATCCCGCCGGGCCAGGACGACACGGTGCGCAGTGTCGCGGTGCAGCCCTGACCGCCCTGGACGGGCGTCGGCGACGGTGTGACGCTGCGCGTCGGCGTGGGGCTCGGGGTCGGGCTCACCGTGGGCGTGGGCGTGGGCGTGGGCGTGGTGCTGGGCGTCGGGGTCGGCGTCGGCGTGGGTGTGGCGCTGGGCGCCGGCGTCGCGCTCGGCGTCGGCAGCGGGTCCGTCGGCCCGCCCCACGCGGCGGTCGAGTCGAGCCACGCGGCGCGGCGCAGCAGCCAGTCCTCGAGGTGTGCGACCTGCCCCTCCCAGGTGCCGGCGGTCGGCGTGACGAACGGGCCGATCTGCCGGGTCGTGAGGTTCGGCCAGCGCTGGAAGTTGCGCGCGGCGGCGCCGCCGAGGGGCGCGGTGAGGTCGTCGATCCGCGAGCGGAGGGCCGCGTCGGACAGCGGTCCGCGGCGCGCCTCCTGCCAGCGCACCTTGACGTGGTTGACGAAGGCGGGGTCCGACATCAGGACCGAGAACCAGTCGAGCGGCGCGGGGCTCTGGCGCGACTGCTGGTACTGCCACCCCGAGACCTGGTCGTTGCCGAAGAAGCCGCCCACGCCGTACGTGAGGTCGAAGTCCCACAGCGGCCCCGCGGTGAGCAGCCCGCCGCGGTCCTTGTAGAAGTACTGGCTGCGGAAGTAGGCGTCCATGTCACGGCTGAGCTCGTTGACGATCACCTGGTCGACGAACGACTCGACGTCGATCAGCGCGGGGTAGCCGGTCTGCGGGTCCGCGGGGTTCGACGAGTGCAGGGCGTCGTTCACGCGGCCGACGTACCCGGCGATCCAGTCGAGCTGTGCGGGCACCAGGTCGTCCGGGTCGTGCACCTCGAGGTCGCTCCAGCAGCGCGACGTGCCCCTGCAGGGGATGAGCGGCTGCTCGGCAGCGAGCCACTCGGCCTTGATGATGTAGCCACCCTCGATGCGCGGCGACGTCACGTCCTCGGGGTCGAGCTTCTTGAGGTCGAGACGGTCCTTCTGGTTCTTGATCGTCTCCTCGAGCAGGTAGACGCCGCGGTAGTCGTTCGCCGCGACCGGTTGCGCGTCGTCGTTCACGTAGACCTCGACGAGGCGGTGGCGCGGTGCGTGCAGGCCGAGCTCGCGGCCCAGGTCCAGGGTGAGCGCCTCGCGCACGAGCGACTTGTCGGAGAACGGCCCGCGCAGCACCCAGTCGGACTCCGCGGGCATGCCGAAGAACGGCTGGTCGAGGTCGTCGCCCTCGTCGTCCCACAGCTCGAGGCGGTACGGCTTCTTGTCGAACATGCGGCTCGACTGCCCGCGCAGGCGGTACCCGGCACGCGTGACGAGCGCGGGCTCGTCGGTCAGGCTCGTCGTGCCCCCCCGCGGCTGCAGCTCGACGACCGCCGCCGCGTGGGCGTCGTCGCCGACGACGCCCTTGCCGAGCGAGTCGAGCACGAGCACGGGCAGGTCGTGACGCGTCGTGACGTTGCTCGCGACGTACCGCTGCGACGTGGGCTCGCCGGTGGGAGCCCCGGCCACGAACGCCTGCGCGCGGACCTCGGTGCTGCGCGTGAGGGTCAGCGGCCCCGAGGCGACCGGCGACGAGAGGGTCGGCGTGGTGCCGTCCGTGGTGTACCGGACCTCGGCACCCGGCACGGACGTCGACAGGCCGATCTGCAGCGACCCGCTGAAGACCCGGCCCGTCGTCGAGAACGCGACCCCGACCTCCTCCCCGACGGCGCCCGCGGTGCCCGGGGGAGCCGCCATGGCGGACGTGGGGGCGAGCGTGGCGAGGGCGAGTGCGGCGGCCAGAGCTCCGGCCGTGCGTGCGCGGTCGGACCGTCCGGGCATGAGGGTCTCCTGGGGGTGGACGGAGTGCGGGGGGTGCTGCGGTGGGGTGGTGCAGGCGCGCGGTCAGTGCGGCGCGAGGAGGTGGCGCCGCAGCGTGCGCCGCCACCGGGTGGCGGGCAGCTCGGGCTGCAGCGCCGCGAGGCCCGTCGCGTACTTCGAGATCCGCAGGGGCCGGTGCCCCGCGGACCACAGGAGTCGGTCGGCGGCCGAGGCGGTCGACCCCGTCTTGGTCTCGACGACCGCGAGCCCGCGCATCTCTAGCGGACGCCGGCCGTCGTGCCACGTGAGGTCGACGTCGACCGTGAGCCGGCTGTCGGAATCCGGCAGCAGGATCGTCGCCCGGTGGTAGCGCGTGACGAGGACGGGCGCCAGCTGGAGGGCGTCGACGCCGGTGATGCCACGAGCTGCGAGCGTGGCGGTGACGAAGGGCAGGGCGCCGTCGAGCGCCGCGCGCTCGTCGAGCAGGTGCGGCACGCGCTCCTTCACCGTGGTGCCGCGCGCGCCGCGCGTCTTGACCTCGACCCAGCACAGCGCGGAGTCGACGTAGGTGCGGGTGCGGACCTTGAAGCGACGCCGCCGGCGCCTCGCGGCGAGGTGGTACGCGAGCAGGTCCGGCGTGTCGAAGTAGACGGACTCGTACTCGAAGAGCCGTCGGGCCCCGATCTCGAGCACCTGCGCACCCGGCGGCAGGAGCCGCACGAGTGTTGCGACGTCCTGCAGCGGCACCACGTACTTGCGGTCGACGCGGGTGAGCAGCTCGGCGCGCTCGACCAGCTCGTCGAGCCCGATCGGCAGGAGCTGCCCGACGGGTCCGGACAGCAGCGCGTTGCCGCTGGACGCGATGCCGCGCTCGACGTCCTCCTGTCCGACGCGCCGGCCGCGGCGGGTCGTCCCGTCGCGGTCCTCCGCGTCGGCCGTCATGGTGCGGCCCTCGACGGCGGCCGTCACGAGACGGCGCTCGAGGTCGTGGTGCGCTGGGCGTCGCGGGCGTCCTGGGCGTGCCCTCGACGACGGGTGGGTGCGACCGACTCGTAGCGCACGTCGACCCATGTCGTGTCGTTGACGAGGTCCACGCGCTGCACGGCGACGTGGTGGACGCGCGCGCCCAGCAGTCCTTCGAGGCGGGCGACGAGCGCGACGCGGTCGAGCACCGCGCCGTCGAGCACGAGCTCCTGACGTTGGTGGCGTCGCATGACGCGGGGGTGGTCGGCCAGCAGCACGGCCGCGAGGAGCAGCGCCATGAAGGCCAGCGACTGCCAGAGCGCCGGGCCGGGAAGCGCTCCCAGGATGCCGAGGGCGAGTGCCGCGAAGTAGTAGGCGACCTCGCGCTGGTCGATCTCCGTGGAGCGGAGCCGGATGATGGACAGGACGCCGAAGAGCCCGAGCCCGAGCCCGGCGCCGATGGACGCGGAGCCGAGGGTCGAGGCGACCGCGAGGACGCCGACGTTGACCCCGAGGAAGGCGACGACGAGGTCCCGTCGGCGGTGCCGGCGGAAGTACGTCCACGTGAGCAGCCCGATCGCTGCGAGGTCGGCGCCGATGAGCACGAGCTGGTCCATGTGCGGTGTTCCCCCTGGGGTTCCTCCTACGGGCACGTGACGCCCGGGTGAATCCGCGATGAACACCCGGTGCAGGGCAGGACCATGCGACGGCCGCGCGACGACCGTCAACGGTGCTAAACGTTTGCTGTGACATGTATGACGCCACAACGTGACTGCACTGCGCCGGTGCGCGGAGCCTCAGGAGGGCTCGTCGAACCGCCCCGGGAGGTCCCTCAGGTGCACGACGTGCAGTGCGTGCGTGGGCCGCGTCATCGCGACGTACAGGTCCCCCGGCGACGCTGCGAGGACCTCGGCAGGCTCGACGAGCACCACCACGTCGAACTCCAGGCCCTTCGACTGCGCCGGTGTCAGCACCACCAGCGGCGCGTGCAGGTCCACGGCCTCGCCCTCGGGTGCCTCGACGCCTGCCGCGGCCAGTGCGGCCCGCACGGCGGACGTCCGGCCGGCCACCGCGACGACCGCGACCCTCCCCGCCCCGGAGACCTCGGCCACCTCGGCGGCGCGCCGCCGTGCTGCGGCAGCCGCCGCGGTCGCGAGGTCGTCCTCGGCGGCCACGCGCTCGCTCGTCAGCGCGTCCGGCACGTCCCGGGCCGAGGTCTGAGGGCTCACGGGCAGACCGGCGGCCTCCGCGACGCGGCCGGCCGCCTGCGCGACCACGGCGGGCGTGCGGTAGTTCACGGTGAGCTCCGCGAGCCGCCACGAGCCGCGCAGCAGCGGGTCGAGCATCGCCGCCCAGTCCCGGGTGCCGCCGGGGGAGGAGGTCTGCGCGACGTCCCCGACGATCGTCAACGACCGTGTCGGCACGCGGCGCAGCAGTGCCCGCCACGCCATCGCGGACAGCTCCTGCGCCTCGTCGACCACGACGTGCCCGTAGGTCCACGTGCGGTCGGCCGCGGCGCGCTCCGCCGTCGTCAGCGACGGGCCCGACGTGGCGAACCGCCCGGCGAGCGCCTCCGCCGAGACCAGGTCGCCGGCGCCCGTGCTGCGCAGCACCTGGCGGGCGTACTCGATCTCGGCGGCGTGCCGCTCGGCGTCCGCTCGCGCCTGCGCGCGGGCGGCCTGGTCGTCCTCGCCGAGCAGCTCGGCCGCCTCGTCGAGCAGCGGCACGTCGGCCGGCGTCCACGCGGCGTCGGCCGGCCGCGCCAGCAGCGCGCGCTCGCGCGGCGACAGCTCGGGCGCCGCGGCCGCGAGGCGGTGCGGTCTGGTCCACAGGTCGGTGAGCAGGCCCTGCGGCGTCAGGGGCATCCACGCGAGGTTCAGGGCGATCCGGATCTCGCGCGTCGTGCGCAGGTCCTCGACGATCTCCGCACGGTCCTCCGGCGCCACGTCCCACCCGAGCTGCTGGACGTACTGCTCCGCGAGCCGCGCGAGCATGTCGCGGACGAACGTCACGCGCGCCTGGTTGTGGGGGCGGTTCTGCCGGCGGGCCCGCGCGATCGCGTCGGCCACGTCGCGCGGGCGCACGACGACCGTGCGCCCGTCCACGCGCACGCTCGTGGGCTGCTGCGGGACGCGCTGGCGCTGGCGGACCGCCCGCCGCACGACCGTGGCCATCACGGTGCGGCCCTTGAGCTCGGCCACCTCCGCCGGCTCGGTGCCGCGCGCCGCCACACCGGGAAAGAGGTCGGCGACCGTCGCCGTGACGACGCCCGTCTCGCCGAGCGAGGGGAGCACCTGGTCGATGTAGCGCAGGAACGTCCGCGAGGGACCGACCATCAGCACGCCTGAGCGCTCGAGCACGCGGCGGTGCGCGTACAGCAGGTAGGCGGCGCGGTGCAGGGCGACGGCGGTCTTGCCCGTGCCGGGGCCGCCCTGCACCACGAGCGCTCCGGTCAGCTCGGAGCGGATGATCGCGTCCTGCTCGGCCTGGATGGTGGCGACGATGTCGCCCATGCGGCCCGTGCGCGCCGCGCCCAGGGCGGCGAGCAGAGCACCCTCGCCGGAGACCCCGGCGAGCGACCGCGGGTCGACCCCCGACCTGACGAGCGCGTCGAGGTCGAGCACGTCGTCCTCCAGGCTCGTGACCTGCCGTCCGGAGGTCACGAGGTGGCGGCGCCGCACGACGCCGTCGGGGTGCGCGGCGGTCGCGCGGTAGAACGCCTGGGCCGCCGGGGCGCGCCAGTCCGTGAGCAGCGGCGACTGCTCCTCGTCGGTCAGCCCGATCCGGCCGACGTACCGGCGCTCGCCGTCGTGCAGGTCGAGACGGCCGAAGGCGAGCCGGTCCTCAACCGACTCGAGCTGCGCCACCCGGTCCTCGTACAGCGTCGCGAACGCGTCGCGCTCGGAACGGTTCTGCGGCGAGCCCGACGGCCCGGCTCGCCGGACGGCGGCCAGCCGCTGCCGGGACTGCGCCCGCAGCTCGTCGAGTCGGCGGTACAGACGGTCGACGACCTGCTGCTCGCCCGCGAGCTCGCTGTCGTTCGCTGCCACCGGCCCGCCCACCTCCGACACGCCGGGTCGCACGCCCGGTCGCACCGTCCCGCGCGGCCGCGGGACGCCCCACCCTCGCGGGCGGCCGTCCATTATCCGCCGACGCGACGCCCGCGGCGCACGCGCGACGCGCGGACGGGTGCCCCCGGCTCGTCGCAGGCCGCGTCCTGGCTTACAGTGCGTCGACACCGGACGAAGGGACGCATGTGCACGGCTTTGCGGCACGCGACGACGTCGTGCGGTCCGGCGCACCCGAGGACGACGACACGGTGCTGCGCATCCTCGTCGTCGAGGACGACGAGGGCGACGCGGTCCTGGTGCGGGAGCACCTGCAGGACGGCGGGCTTCCCCACGAGACCGTGTGGGTCCGCACGGTCGACGACGCCCTGTCCCACCTCGCCGCGTCCGACTGCGTCCTGCTCGACCTCGGTCTGCCCGACGCCATGGGGCTGGGTGCGCTGCAGCGCGTGCTGGCCGCGGGGGCACCACCCGTCGTCGTCCTCACGGGCCTGTCCGACACCGACGCCGGCGTCGAGGCGGTCGCCGCGGGGGCTCAGGACTACCTCGTCAAGGGGGACGTCGGCCCCGACCTGCTGGCGCGCGCCGTGCGCTACGCCGTGCAGCGGCGGCGGCTCGAGGACACGGGGCGCGCGCTCTACCAGAGCCTGGTGCGCGCGGCGGAGACCACCCGGCTCGAGCGCGCCCTGCTGCCGACGCCCGCCGTGCGCGACCCGCGGCTCGAGGTCCGCGTGGGTTACCGCGCGGGTCGCGACGGGCTGCTGGGGGGCGACTTCTACGACGTCGTCGAGCGCCCCGACGGCACGGTGCTGGTGATGGTCGGGGACGTGTGCGGACACGGCCCGGACGAGGCGGCGCTCGGCGCGACGCTGCGCACGGCCTGGCGCACGCTCGTGCTGGCGGGCATCGGCGCCGACGAGATCCTCGAGCTGCTCGAGCGTGTGCTCGCCGCCGAGCGCGCACGACCGGAGATCTTCACGACCGTCTCGATGCTGGCCGTGCACCCCGACCGGCGCACCGCCGACCTCTACCTCGCGGGCCACCCGGTGCCGCTGCGCCTGGGACCGCCGTCCGCGCTCCTGCCGGCCGGCCAGCGCGGGCGCGCGCTCGGCATCCCCGTCGGTGGCGGCTGGCCCGCGGAGCGACTGGAGCTCGGGGACCGGTGGCGCTTGCTGTTCTACACGGACGGTCTGCTGGAGGCGACGGTGGGTGACGGGACGCAGCGGCTCGGCAAGGCCGGCCTGCTGGAGGTCGCGGACCGGACGCTGCGGGGGGACGTGGAGACGGACGGCGCCGTGCGGCCCGACGAGGACCCGGTGGTCGGCATGCTGCTGTCGGGCGTCCGTGCGCGGCACGGTGGCGACCTCGTGGACGACGCGGCCGTCGTGCTCGTCGGGTGGGGCGGGTGAGCGCCGCGCGGGCGACGAGCGGACGGTCGACGACGCTGCGGCGCCGCCTGAACCTCCTGCTCGTCGCGGGCGGTGGGCTCCTGGGCGTGGTCCTCGTGCTGTCCGGTTTCGTGCTGGCACGTGCGCTGGAGTCGCAGGAGGCGGTGACGGGGCCGTACTTCGACGCGGTCACGGGCGCGGACGCCGCGTACATGCGCCTGCTCGACGCCGAGACCTCGGTGCGAGGGTACGTGCTCACCCAGGACGAGACCGCGCTCGAGCCCTACCACCGCTCCCGCGAGTCGGGCGTGACGTTCTCCGACCTCGCCGACGAGCTCGCCGGCGAGGTGCCGGACGGTGCGCTCGTCGCGAGGGCGCGCGCGGCCGCCGCTGCCGCGGCGCGCTGGTACGACGAGTTCGCGGAGCCGACCGTCGCCCGGGTCCGCGAGGAGGGCGGTGCGACGGTCTCGACGGCCGAGGTCGAGGCCGGGCGTGTGCTGTTCGACGACGCCCGCGCCGCCGCGGAGTCGTACGTGCAGGCGGTCCGCGACAGCCGCGCGGGCGCCGTGGACGAGCTCGCCACCTGGACCTCCGCCACGGGCGGGCTCGTCCTGCTGCTCGTCGTCGCGGCGGTGGTCGCCGGTGCCTCGCTGTGGTTCGCGCTGCGCCGCTGGGTCCTGCTGCCGGTCACGCAGCTCGGCCAGGCGAGCCGCGCGGTGACCGACGGCGACCTGAGCCACGTCGTGCGCGTCGAGGGGCCCGGTGAGCTCGAGGAGCTCGCCGCGGACGTCGAGCAGATGCGCCTGGGCCTGGTGACGCAGCTCGCGGAGCTGCGCTCCTCCCGCGAGGAGATCACCGAGGCGCACCAGCGTCTCTCCGAGCAGGCCGAGGAGCTGCGCCGGTCGAACCGCGACCTCGAGCAGTTCGCCTACGTCGCGTCGCACGACCTGCAGGAGCCCCTGCGGAAGGTCGCGAGCTTCACGCAGCTGCTGCAGAAGAGGTACAGCGGCCAGCTCGACGAGCGGGCCGACCAGTACATCGACTTCGCGGTCGACGGCGCCAAGCGCATGCAGCGCCTCATCCAGGACCTGCTCGGCTTCTCGCGCGTCGGGCGCGTGGCCGGCGACGTGGTGCCGGTCGACCTCGCCGCCGCGCTCGAGCGTGCGCAGGACCAGCTCTCGGAACGGATCGACGAGGCGGGCGCGGCGGTCACCCACGACGAGCTGCCGGTCGTCATGGGGGAGGAGCGCCTGCTCGTGCAGCTCTTCCAGAACGTCGTCGGCAACGCCGTGAAGTTCCGGCACCCCGACCGCCCGCCGCGCGTGCACGTCTCGGCTCGGCGGACGGACGACGCGTGGGAGATCGAGGCGCGCGACAACGGCATCGGCATCGACCCGCAGTACGCCGAGCGCGTCTTCGTCATCTTCCAGCGGCTGCACGCCAAGGACGTCTACGACGGCACGGGCATCGGCCTGTCGCTGTGCAAGAAGATCGTCGAGCACCACGGCGGGCGTATCTGGATCCCGGACACCGACGGCGAGGGCACCACCATCCGGTGGACACTCCCGGTGGTCGAGGACGAGACCCCGCGCGGCGGGGACGAGGAGCGGAGCTGACATGGTGGACCAGAAGGTCATCGACGTCCTGCTGGTGGAGGACGACCCGGGCGACGTCCTCATGACGCGCGAGGCGTTCGAGCACAACAAGGTGCGCAACCGGCTGTCGGTCGTGGCCGACGGCGTGAGCGCGCTGGAGTTCCTGCGCAAGGAGGGCGAGCACGCCGACGCCCCGACGCCGGACCTCGTCCTGCTCGACCTGAACCTGCCGCGCATGGACGGGCGCGAGGTGCTCGAGGCCATGAAGTCGGACGCGCGGATGCGCTCGATCCCGGTCGTCGTGCTGACGACGTCCGAGGCCGAGGAGGACGTCGTGCGCAGCTACTCGCTGCACGCCAACGCCTACGTGACCAAGCCGGTCGACTTCGACCGGTTCATCGACGTCGTGCGGCAGATCGACGAGTTCTTCGTGGAGGTCGTCCGCCTCCCGGGACGCTGACGGCGGTCGGGGAAGAGACGTCGGGCTCGGGCTGTTGTACCGCTCGAGCACCGACGGAAGGCGAGTGGACTGACGATGCTGGACCCCCGGGAGATCTACGACGTGGACGTCGAGGCCGCCGAGCGCGTGGACCACGCGGCGCGGCGCGGCGTCGGCCCCGTCCTCGTGCACGCCCTGCAGGGCTTCGTCGACGCCGGGCACGCCGGCCAGGTCGCGGTGGATCACCTCGTCGGGTCGGGCAGCGGGCAGCGCCTCGTGACGTTCGACGTCGACCAGCTCGTCGACTACCGCTCACGTCGCCCCGTGATGACATTCGACGCGGGCTGGACGGACTACGCCGCGCCGGAGCTCGTCGTCGACCTGCTCGAGGACGCCCAGGGAGTGCCGTACCTGCTGCTGCACGGCGTCGAGCCGGACCTGCAGTGGGAGCGCTGGGTGGTGGCCGTGCGCCAGGTCGTGGAGCGGTTCGACGTGCCTCTCGTCGTCGGTCTGCACGGCATCCCCATGGGGGTGCCGCACACGCGGCCCGTGTCGGTGACCGCGCACGCGACGCGAGCCGAGCTCGTCGCGGACCACACGTCCTTCTTCGGCGTCGTCCAGGTGCCGGCCAGCGCGTCCGCGCTGCTCGAGCTGCGCCTGGGGGAGTCCGGCCACGACGCGATGGGTTTCGCGGTGCACGTACCGCACTACCTGGCGCAGTCGCCGTTCCCCTCCGCGGGGGTCACAGGGCTGCGGCACGTCGAGCGCGCCACCGGGCTCGACCTCGGCGTGGCCGCGCTCGAGCCGGTCGCCGCGGAGGCGCTGCGCGAGGTGGAGCGGCAGGTCGAGGCATCGAGCGAGGTCGCGGCGGTCGTGCAGGCGCTCGAGGAGCAGTACGACGCGTTCACGCGCAGCGTCGGGCGCACGAACCTGCTCGCGCAGACGACCGACCTGCCGACGGCCGAGGAGATCGGCGCCGAGCTCGAGCGGTTCCTCGCCGAGCAGACGGGCACGTCCGACGGCGGTCAGTCGCCCGCGTGAGCGGTGGCGTCGTGACCTGATCGTTGTCGAGGAGCGCGGGACGGACGTCCACATCACGTGGCGTACGCCACACCTGGCGTGCAAGGATGCAGCCGTCGCAGTGACGTACGGACGCTCGACCGGCCCGCTGCCTGCCACCCTCCCGGGGTGCGTGGGGCGGAGGACCCTCGGGTCCCCGGAGCGGCGGGGGCCGGACCACCGGGTGCGGGACGTGAGGCACTGCGGCGCGCCGCGGGCACCGGGCCCACGGTGCTCACCTGGTGGGACAGAAGGATGCGGGACATGGCACAGGGCGCGGTCAAGTGGTTCAACGCCGAGAAGGGCTTCGGGTTCATCGCCCAGGACGACGGCGGCGCCGACGTCTTCGTCCACTACTCGGCCATCGACACGCAGGGCTACCGCTCGCTCGACGAGGGTCAGCGCGTGGAGTTCGAGATCACGCAGGGGCAGAAGGGTCCGCAGGCGGAGCACGTCCGCCCGCTGTGACACCTCCCGGCCACGGCCGGGCCTGCGACGCACAGGACCGCACCCCGACGGGGGCGGTCCTGTGCCGTGTCCGGGTGCTCCCTGTGGCCGGGGGTCAGTCGCGCTGCGAGCTGCTCGCGTCGCCCGGGCCTGCCGGGTCGGGGTCGGCGTCGTACCGCGGGAGCGCCGGTCCGGCCAGCGTGCGCGCGTCGGCGTCCGTGAGCAGCCGGGCGGGGACGGGAAGCGTGCGCAGCGTGCGTGCGAGGCCGGTGTCGTCGAGCAGGTCCGCGTCGTCCGTCGCGACGAGCAGCAGGTTGCCGTAGCGCCGGCCCTTGAGCTGCGACGGCTCGGCGACGACGCCGATCCGCGCGAACGTGGTCGCGAGCGTCGCCAGCTCGGCGCGCGCCAGCGTGAGCGGCGGACGGTCCGCGCAGTTGGCGACGTAGACGCCCCCCGGCCGCAGCACGCGGTGGGCCTCGCGCACGAACTCGACCGTGGTGAGGTGCTCCGGCGTGCGGTCGTGCGCGAACACGTCCCGCGCCACGACGTCGTACGTCGCGTCCGGCAGGCGCGTCAGCTCCGCGCGCGCCTCTCCCGTGCGCAGTCGCAGCCGCGGTGCGCGCGGCAGGTCGAACCATGTGCGCGCGAGCCGGGCGAGCTCGCCGTCGAGCTCGACGGCGAGCTGGCGCGCCGCCGGGTGCCGGTGCGCGACGGCGCGCGCGAGCGCGCAGCCGCCCGCGCCCAGGTGGAGCACCGACAGGTCGGAGCGACGCTCGGCGACGACCTGCACGACGGCGGCCGCCTGCTGCATGTACTCGAAGTCCAGCAGGCCCGGGTCGTCGAGGTCGACGAACGAGCTCGGGACGCCGTTCACGAGGAGGGTCGCCGCGCGCGGACGTCCGGGCTCGGGGACGACCTCGGCCGTTCCCGTCGACACCGCGACCGGACCGTGCGGCCACGGCGGTGCGGCCGGAGCCGACCGGGATGTCGGTGGTCGGCGGGACGATGGGTCACGACGTCGGGCTGCCACCCGGTCACGGTACGTGCCCGACGCGCGTGCCCGTCGCCGAAGCCCGCAGCGGGACCGGGGGATTGACGTGTTCGAACATGGGTTCGAAGATGGAGGCGGCGGACGAACCGCCGCGACAGGAGGTGGGACGGATGACGGGTCGGGTGAGCACACTGCCGGTGGCGACGATCCTGCCGCAGACCGCCGAGCTGCTGGGGCGGGCTGACGACGAGCTCCTGGCCGCGCAGTTCTCCGGTGAGCCGTGGGAGAGGTTCTCGCACGCGCACCTCGCGGCCCTGCGTGCCGGTGCGGCGCTCGTGGCCGCCCGTGGTCGACCGTCGGGTCGGGGTGCGCCCCGGACGGTGTGGGGGATGCTCGACGTCGTGGCGCCCGAGCTCCACCTGCTGTCGGCCCTGTTCGCCCAGTCGGCGACGCTGCGCTCGGCCGTCGACGCGGGCCGTTTCGAGCTCGTCACCGCCGCCCGGGCGGAGCGCGCGTTGTGCGCCGCGGAGGACCTCGTGGACGCCGTGCGGGACGCTCTCACGGCCGATGCGGCGTCGGTCGACAACCTCCCACTCGCTGCGAGCAGGTGAATCCTTCGTGAACACGCGCCCAGCAGTGGCGCGGGCACAGGTCCGTACCGCATGATGATCGCCCTGCCGACGGTCGCTCGACTACCCACCTTGGTGTCAGCCGATCTATCCTGAGGCCACACAGTCCACCGGAGTGCGACGGGGGTCGGGATGCCACTCTCCGAGTACGAGCAGCGCGTGCTCGAGCAGATGGAGCGCCAGCTGACGTCTGACGACCCTCGACTCGCCAACACGTTGACGCGACGCGGTGGTCGACACCACGTCAGGCGCTACGTCGTCGCGGGCGTCGGGGCCGCGGTCGGTCTGCTGCTGCTCGTCGTCGGCGCAGCGTCGTCGCAGGCGTGGGTCGGCGCGATCGGCTTCGTCGTGATGTTCGCCGCGGTCGCGTTCGCCTTCGCGACGCCGCGCACCGAGCGCACGGGGCCCCAGGGCACCGTGGCCGCCGACGGGTCGGTCCGTCGGGCCCCCGCCGCGTCGAAGAAGCAGGGCTTCATGTCGCGCCTCGAGGAGCGTTGGGACCGCCGTCGGCACGGCGACGGTCGCTGACCTCACCTCGTCACCCGGCGGGCACCGGCCGGACGTCGGGCTCTCGCTGCCGCCCGCGACCCTCCCGGTACGCGGCCGTCCCGGCGCGCAGGCGTCCCGGCGCACACGGCCGTCCCGGCGTACACAGGCTGCCGCCGCGCTCTCGCGCTGATCGCGGTGTGCCCGTCGGGCAAGCCTCGGCAGCGCCGCCGCGCCTCAGCCGACCGTGGTCCGCGCGCTCGTGGTCACCGGTGTGCGTCCCGCGTCCTGCGCCAGCGCCGCCCGCACACCGTCGCGGACCTCCCTGACCCAGGAGTCGAGCATCGCGGCGTCGTGCTCGGCGGGTGTCGGCGCGTACCGTGCGCGCTCCACGACGTGCGCGAGCCGATCGAGCGCCTGCGCCGGAGGTCCCTCCAGCTCGTGACCGCTGCGGGTCTCGACGGCGGCCAGCACGAGTCGCACGACGCCGCGAGGGCTCGTCGCGTCCGACCACCGCACGTCGACCCGCGCGAGGTCGCGCCGCAGGGCCGACCACGCGGCCTCCGGGGTCGACACGCGTCGGCGTCGCCGCCGGACCAGCAGCAGCGCGGTCACGACCCCCCCGCCGGCGAGCAGGACGAGACCGACGGTGACGGCCGCGGGCGCCCACGACGCCTCCTGGCCGTCGGCAGCCCCCGGCGACCCGGTGGTCGGCGCCGTCGGCACGCCCGTCGGTGCGGCCGCGGGCGGGTTCGCACCGATCTCGTCCGGTCGCGAGCCGGGCGCGGTGATGCCGGTGAACGGGTCGGCCCACACGGGCGGGGGCCCGGTCTGCGTGGCGGGAGTCGGCTCGAACCGCACCCACCCGAGACCGTCGAAGTACAGCTCGGGCCACGCGTGCGCCAGACGTCCGGTGACGACGTACGAGCCGTCCTCGGCCCGCTCGCCCGGGAGGAAGCCGACGCCGATCCGGGACGGGATGTCCAGCGTGCGGGCCATCATCGCCATCGCCGTCGCGAACTGCACGCAGTACCCGCGGCGGTCCTCGAGGAAGTCCCACACCGCGTCGGACGAGCGGGCAGGTGGCACGCGCGTGTCGTACGTGAAGTTCGCGACCGACCGCAGCCAGGTCTGCAGGTCGACCGCCCGGGCGTACGGGGTGGACGCGTCGGCGGTGACCTCTGCCGCGAGCGCGGCGATGTCCTCGGCGTGCGCGGTCGGCGGCACCGTGGTGTAGAGCTCGGCGTCCGGGGGAGTGCCGACCGGGGTGTTCCGCAGGTCGTCCTTGGTCAGCGTGGGCACCTGGACGAGCATCGAGTAGGTGAGACCGTCCCCGGTCGCGCGCTGCCCGACGACCTCGTCACGCAGCGGGTCGTACCCCCACGCGCCGTCCACGGCGACGGTGCGCGGGAACGTGCTGACCGGCAGGCGTCGTTCCCGCAGCGCGCCGACCTCGAGATCCACCTGGGCGAGCGTCCCCGCAGCCGCGTCCGGAGCCGAGCCGCGCAGGAGCGGGTCCGACGTCAGGAGGCGGGCCGGGTCCCAGACCTCGAGCTCGTCGGCGTCCGTGCGCTCCCAGGAGCGCCCGTCGAACGTCGCCATGGTGAACGCGCGCAGCGGCCCGACGAGCCGGGCGTCCACCACCGGGGGGGCGGGGGCCGTGGGGGACGGGGTCGGGCTCGCGGTGGACGAGGCCGGCGTCCGCCCGTCCGCCGTGGTGCCGGCGTCGCCCTGCGGCGCGCCGCCGTCGTCGGACGTCGCGTCCTCGTCGCCCTCCGCGGCGGCCGGATCCGTGACCCGGTAGCGCAGCACGACCTGGGACGAGCGCGAGCCGAGACTCTCGCGCAGGTCGAGGTCGTCGCTGAGCTCGAGCGGACCCACCGGGCCGTCGCCGAACGTCGGCAGTGCGACGCTGGCCCACCCGGGCACGCCCATGAGCGGTGGTCCGGCGACCACGCCGGCGCCCGCGAGCGCCACCGCGGCCACGGCGGCCGTGGCGACGCGCTGCAGCCGCCCCGCGTGAGCGTGCAGCGGGGCTGCGCCGTAGGCGAGGAGCGCGAGGAAGCCGATGGCCGCCCAGAAGACCGGTGCCGCTCCCGCCGGGAACCCGAGCACGATCCCGGGGATCCAGAGCGTGAGCAGCGGGAGTCCGCCGACCGCCGGCACGCGCAGCGCCAGCACGACGGCGTCCAGCAGCAGGTAGGCGGCCAGTGCGCCGACGACGATGAGCATCTCGCCGGGACGGACGTCGGGCATGGGCACGAACGACTCGGAGATGACGGTGGCGCCCTGGCGGGCGGTCGCCCAGGCGCGGCCGACGGCGTCGAGGTCGGGCAGGAACTGCGGGCGGCCGGGAGGCGCCCCGTACCGCAGGACGACTCCCAGGAGCGCCACGACCAGCCCGACGACCGTGGGGGCCCACCAGTGGCGCACCGCGGCACGGGCGAGCGCCGTGCTCGCGGCCACGACGAGGACGGCCGCGCACGCGGCCACGAACCAGCGCCGACCGTCGACGACGCTCGTGAGGGCGAGCAGGCTCGTCCAGGTCGCCAGCACGCACAGCAGCGTGCCCAGGACCGCGCGTGCGCCCTGCTCGGGTGCGGCGTTCACCGTGCGCTCCCGAGGAGCCGCAGCCAGCACTCGACGAGGTCCTCGCCGGTCGTCACCTCGGCCACGCGCCAGCCGGAGCGGCGCAGCACGCCGGCGGTGTGGCGGGCGTCGCGGGCGTCGCCCGCGTGCCGCCCGTCGGTGCGCACCAGGGCCCAGCCCTGCGAGACGTCGGCGAGGTGCGTGAGCGCGGCGCAGCCGGCCGGCGAGAGAGGGCCGACCACGGCGAGGACGAGCTCGCCGGCGGCCTGGGACGTGTCGAGGACCCGGACGGCGTCCAGCAGCGCGCCCTCCGCCTCGGTGGACGTGCGCGCCGGGGCGAGGTCGAGGGTCTGGTCGAGCAGGGCCGCCCGCGACTCGGGGCCCTGTCGCGCGTGGACGTACGGGGCTGCCCCGTGCATGACGCGCGCGGCCGTGACGGCGGCCGCGTCGCCGGCCGCCAGCCGCACGGGGTGCCCGGTCTCGAGCATGGCGAGCGCCATCGACGCGGCGAGCGAGATGGTCCACTCGGTGGTGGCGGCGCGCACGGGCAGGTCGAGCAGCACCGTGACGGGCCGCATGCCGGCCCGCTCGTCGGACCGGACGAGCATCGTGCCGCGCCGCGCGCTCGACCGCCAGTGCACGCGGCGCAGGTCGTCGCCCTCGCGGTAGTCCCGCAGGTTCGCGTCATCGGTGGACGGTGTCCGGGCGCCCAGCGCGACGCGGTCGGGCTCGCCGACGAGGACGTCGGAGGGCGCCGGCAGGGCGACGACGGCCGGCCACACGGCGACCTGCGACTCGGACCCGAGCGTCGTGCGGGACCGCACGACGCCGAACGTGTCGGTCCGTGTGATGACGAGGGGGCCGAGGGGCCAGCGGCCGCGCTGGGTGGCCCGCACGGGGTACCGGACGGTCGCGTGGTCGGCGCGTCGTGCCACACGTGCCCGCAGCGCCCGCCCGCCGGAGAGCTCGACGGCGGCCTGCTCGGAGAAGCGCAGGCTCGCGAGGCGGGCGCGGCCCGCGCGGTCGGTCGCGCGGATCTCGACGCGCACGTCGGCGTCCTCGCCCGCGTGCACCGGGTCGGGGCGGACGTCGCGGTGCACCTCGAGGCCGCGCCGACCGCGCAGGGCGTCGAGCGCGATCTCTGCCAGGAGCGCCGTGACGGGCACGGCGAGGAGGAGCACGCCGAGGCGCAGGAGGTCGATCGACCCCAGGCCGACGGCGAGCTGGGTCGCGACGACGCCCGCGGCGAGGAGCGCCCAGCCGCGCGGCGTGGGACGCCGGTTCATCAGCCCAGCGCGCGCCGGGCCCGGGCCAGGGGCTCGGCGGCCGGCAGGGCTGTGCGCGCGACGATGTCGGTGACGACGTCCTGCGTCGTGCGGCCGGACAGCCGCGACTCCGTGCTCGGCACCAGGCGGTGCGCCAGGACCGGGACGGCGAGCTCCTGGACGTCGTCGGGGAGCACGTGGTCGCGGCCGGCCATCGCGGCGAGCGACTTGGCGGCGCGCAGCAGCTGGATGGAGGCGCGGGGCGAGGCGCCGAGACGCAGCCCGGTGTCCGCGCGGGACGCCGTGACGAGATCGACGATGTACCGCTTGACCGCCGGTGCGGCGTACAGGCGGCGCGCGACGCCGATGAAGCCGAGGACCTCGGCGGCGTCGGTGACGGGACGCAGCCGCGCGAAGGGGTCGGCGTCCTCCTGGAGGTCGAGCATGTCGAGCTCGGACTCCACGCTGGGGTAGCCGACGGTCAGCCGTGCCATGAAGCGGTCGCGCTGTGCCTCCGGCAACGGGTAGGTGCCCTCCATCTCGACCGGGTTCTGGGTGGCGACGACGAGGAACGGCCGCGGCAGGGGGTAGGTGCGGCCGTCGACGGTGGCCTGCGCCTCCTGCATGCACTCCAGCAGTGCGGACTGGGTCTTGGGGGAGGCCCGGTTGATCTCGTCGCCGATGACGACGTGCGCGAACACCGGGCCCGGCCGGAACTCGAACTCGTGCGTCTGGGCGCGGAAGATGTTGACGCCCGTGAGGTCGCTGGGCAGCAGGTCCGGCGTGAACTGGATGCGCCCCACCTGGGCGTCGATGCTCCGGGCGATCGCCTTGGCGAGCGTCGTCTTGCCGACGCCGGGCACGTCCTCGAGGAGCAGGTGGCCCTCGGCCAGCAGGACGGCCAGCGACGTGCGGACCAGGTCCGGCCGGCCGGTGACGACCGACTCGATGCCGGCGCGCAGGCGGGTGGTGGTGTCGACGAGCCTGGCGAGCTCGTCAGGTGACGGCAGTGACTGCATGGGTGCGACTCCCTCGGCGGACTGGGACGAGCGTACGCACGCGGACGCCCCGGTGGGCGACGTTCACCCGCGACCCGCGGTAGGCCGCACCACCCGAACGGCCGCACGGCCCGTCACCCGCGGGTGACGGGAACCGTCCTCCCCACTTCCCTCCCCCCGGCGCACCCGGAGCGTTCCACGGGCGTCGACCCGCCGTCGGATTGGGGGAGTTGTCCCCGGTTCGTCCGGAGATGCGGGCGCGGCGAACGATTTCCGCGGCGTCGTGACGCGCCGCGTGCCCCACTTCCCTCCACCGCGCTGACCTGCGCAGACGCTCACCGGACGGGTGAACTTGGCCTCTTGACAAGAGCGTGGTGGAGGGAAGTGGAGTACCGTGGAGGCACGTGGAGAGACCGGGAACGGTCGGGGTCGCGGGGGTCGTCCGCAGGTCCGGGACGGCTCCACCAGCAGGGGGCCGACGCACGGTGAGGACGACCAGGAGGGGAGTGAGGTGTCGCATGACTCGACAGGCGCATTCGGCTCCTTCGCGCCCTTCCTGGGCACGTACACACCGCGTCTCGACGACAAGGGCCGCCTCATCCTCCCGGCGAAGTTCCGGCCGCAGCTGGCCGGAGGCCTCGTCATGACGCGCGGTCAGGAGCGCTGCCTGTTCGTGCTGCCGATGGACGAGTTCCGTCGGATGCACGACCAGCTCCGCACCGCACCCGTCACGAGCAAGCAGGCGCGTGACTACCTGCGTGTGTTCCTGTCCGGCGCGAGCGACGAGCTCCCCGACAAGCAGGGACGCATCTCCATCCCCCCGATGCTCCGGACGTACGCCGGTCTCGACCGCGACGTCGCCGTGATCGGTACGGGCACCCGTGTCGAGATCTGGGACCTCGCCGCGTGGGAGACGTACCTCGCGGAGCAGGAGGCGGGGTACGCCGACACGACCGAGGAGGTCTTCCCGAACGGCCCCTTCTGAGGCCGTCGGTCGGCCCCCGGGCCGCAGGTCGTCCCGTCCGCCCCACCGTCCGCCCCCGCGGCCGGTGCGGTCCCGCTCACCCCGCACCCTCACCCGCCCGACGAGACCTCCCCCCGTCCGCTCTGACGCCACTTCCCCGGCGCCAGAGGGTCGGTGGGGGATCTGGCCGGACGGTGGAGGGATCGTCCGGCCATCTGCATGTATCAGCAGTCACACCAGCCACATCTGTCACACCAGCACCACACCGCGGCACGGTTCCCAGGGAGGGAGGACGATGGACGAGCAGACGGCCGACGCCGCGTCGCGGCACGTCCCGGTCCTCCTGGAGCGCTGCGTCGAGCTGCTCGCCCCCGCGCTCGCGGCCCCGGGTGCGGTGCTGGTCGACTGCACGCTCGGCATGGGCGGGCACACCGAGGGCGTCCTGCGGGCCATCGAGCACGTGCGGGTCGTCGGCATCGACCGCGACCCGCAGGCGCTCGCCCTGGCGAGCGAGCGCCTGGCACCGTTCGGCGAGCGGTTCACCGGTGTCCACGCGGTCTACGACGAGATCGGTGACGTCGTCGAGCGGCTCGGTCTGCCGGGCGTCCAGGGCGTCCTCATGGATCTCGGCGTCTCCTCGCTGCAGCTCGACGAGGCCGAGCGCGGGTTCGCGTACGCCCACGACGCGCCGCTCGACATGCGGATGGACCCGACGACCGGGCCCACGGCAGCCGACGTGCTCAACACGTACGACGAGCGCGACATCGCGCGCGTCCTGCGGGTCTACGGCGAGGAGCGGTTCGCCGCCCGGATCGCGCGCGGCGTCGTGCGGTTCCGCGAGCGGACGCCGCTGACGCGCACGTCCGAGCTCGTCGACATCGTCCGCGCGGGCGTCCCCGCTGCGACGCGGCGCACCGGAGGGCACCCGGCCAAGCGCACGTTCCAGGCGCTGCGGATCGAGGTCAACGGCGAGCTCGCGGCGCTCGAGCGCGCGCTGCCGGCCGCGATCGACGTGCTCGCCGTCGGCGGACGCATCGTCGTCGAGTCCTACCAGTCGCTCGAGGACCGTCTCGTGAAGCGCGCGCTCGCCGCGGGTGCCACGTCGAGCGCACCGCCGGACCTGCCGGTCGAGCCGGTGACCCACGCCCCCTACCTGCGGCTGCTGACGCGCGGGGCCGAGGAGGCCGACGAGGCCGAGCTCGCCCGCAACCCCCGCGCCCAGTCCGTCCGCCTGCGAGCCGCCGAGCGGCTGCGACCCACGCCCGACCACCTGCGCACCCCGAGGAGAGCCGCATGAGCGCCCTGCCCCAGGCCGCCGCCCGCACGGCCACCACCCCGGCGTACCCGCTGCCCGCGCGGCCGGCCGCGACCCCCAGGCCCCGCCTGCGGGTCGTCGGTGCCCCCGCCCAGGCCCGTTCGCGCGCACCGTTCGTGCTCGCGTGCATGGCGGTGCTCGCCGGTGCGCTCCTCACGGCGCTGCTGCTCAACACGCAGATGGCGTCGCTCGCGTTCGAGCGCTACGAGCTGTCCAACGAGCTCGGTCGGCTGCGTCAGGACCGTATGGACCTCGTCGCGCAGCACGACATGCGGTCCTCGCCGACGCAGCTCGCGGCCGAGGCGCGCCGCCTCGGCATGGTCGAGGCCAACGGCACCGGCTGGCTGCGGCTCGCGGACGGGAGCGTCCAGGGGGCCCCGGCACCCGCGGGCGGATGAGCACCCGCTCGACCGGCGTGCCCCGGCAGGCCACGGGCCGGCAAGGCGCACGTCGTCAACCCGCCCCGCGGCGGACCACGACCCGGCAGCCCGCGGGTGAGCCGGCCGCCCGGCAGCGCGGGGCACCGGGCCGTCCGGCGGCCAGGACCACCGACGCGCCGGCGCCGCGCGTCGCGCCGGCCCGGGAGGCCGGTCGTGGCACCGTGGGCGCCGTGAGCGAGCGCACCGGTACCGTGCCGCGCCGGCGGACCGCCGCCGCCGCGGAGCGCTCGCGCGTCGCCCCGCGCCGGCCGGCGCCCGCAGGCACACGCCCCGTGCGCCCACCGGCGGCCCCGGGCGCCCCGCGCACCGTGGTCGCGTCGCGCGCGCGCATGACGGCGGTCCTCGTCGTCCTGTGCCTCGTCCTGGTGACCTTCGCGGGTCGCCTCGTGTACGTCCAGGTGGTGACGGGGCCGGAGGTCGCCGCGATCGCACGCGAGAAGCGCATGGCGACCGCCCAGGTGCTGGGTGCACGGGGCGAGATCACCGACGCGGGCGGCGTCGTGCTCGCGACGTCGGTCGAGCGCTACCGCGTCGTCGTCAACCAGAAGCAGGTCGCGACGTACCGTGCACGTGGCTCGTCCGACGGGCTGGACGGTGCCGCCGGCGTCGCGTCGCGACTCGCGCCCGTCCTGGGTCTCAACCCCGCCGAGCTCGGGGGTGACCTCGTGGGTGACCGCGGGTACGTCGTCGTCGCGCGCGACGTGCTGCCCGACGTGGCCCGCGCCGTGCGTGCGATGCGCCTGGACGGCGTCGGCGTGGAGAAGGTCGCCGACCGCGTCTACCCGAAGGGCACGGTCGCGGGCAACATCGTCGGCTTCGTGAACTCCGAGGGGGAGGGCCTGCAGGGCCTGGAGTTCGCGCTCGACGAGCACCTGCGTGGCACGGCAGGGCAGGAGCGCTTCGAGAGCGGACGTCGGGGCCAGCCGATCCCGGGCGGTGTCAGCGAGGCGAACCCCGCGCAGGACGGTCGCTCGGTGCGCCTCACGCTCGACTCGGACCTGCAGTGGAAGGCCGAGGAGCAGCTGCGGGCCAAGGTCGCCGAGACGGGTGCCGACGGCGGGACCATCGTCGTCATGCGACCGACCGGTGAGGTCCTCGCGCTCGCGGACTCCACGGCGTTCGACCCCAACGCTCCCGGTGACCGTGCGACCGAGGGGCTGTCGCCGAGCGTCGCCGACATCTTCGAGCCCGGCTCGACGAGCAAGGTCGTGACCATGGCGGCCGCACTCGAGAACGGCCTCGTCGGACCGACGGACCGCTTCGAGGTCGCGGACCGGTGGCGGACGCCGCAGGGCGAGACGATCAAGGACTCGCACGACCACGGCGTGGAGAAGCTCACCGCCACCGGCATCTTCGCGGAGTCGTCGAACGTCGGGACCGTGCTCATCGGCGAGCGGCTCAGCAAGGACCAGCGGTACCAGTACCTGTCGGCCTTCGGCTTCGGCAGCCGGACGGGCATCGAGGTCCCGGGGGAGTCCCGCGGTCTGCTGCGCACGCCCGACGACTGGCACGGGCGTGACGAGTACGCCGTGCTCTTCGGGCAGGCGGTCGGCGTCAACGCGCTGCAGGTGGCGAGCGTCTTCGCGACGATCGCCAACGACGGCGTGCGCGTGCCGCCGCACCTCATCGCGGGCTGGACGTCGCCGGACGGGGTCTTCGAGCCCGCCGCGCCGCGGGAGGGCACGCAGGTCGTCTCCCAGCAGACGGCGGCCACCGTGCTGTCGATGATGGAGAGCGCCGTCGACGACGGCACGGGCGGCAACGCGGCGATCCCCGGCTACCGCGTGGCAGGCAAGACGGGCACGGCGCAGCGGTTCAACCCCAGCGGGTACACGGCGTCGTTCATCGGCGTCGCGCCGGCGGACGACCCGCAGGTGGTCACCGCCGTCGTCCTGCACAACCCGCGCTCGTCGATCTACGGCGGCACCGTGGCGGCCCCGGTGTTCTCGGCGGTCACCGGGTACGCGCTGCAGCAGCTCGGCGTCGCGCCGTCGGGGGCGCCCGCGACCCTCTTCCCCACGACGTGGGAGTGAGCGGGCGGGGTAGATTCCTCCCCATGACGTCCCCCCTGGGCCGGCTCCGTCCCGAGCGCCCGCCGGTCCGCAGGGTCGAGGACCTCGCGGCCGACCTCGACCTCGTGACCGTCGGCGCCCCGGCTGCCGGACTGACCTTCACCGGCGTGACGATGTCGAGCACCGACGTCGAACCGGGCGACCTGTTCGTGGCCGTCCCGGGCCTGAAGGTGCACGGTGCGCGGTTCGCGGCCGACGCGGTCGCGCGTGGCGCGGTCGCCGTGCTCACGGACGACGACGGTGTGGCGGCGGTCCCGCCGGACGTGCCCGTGCTCGTCGCCCACGACCCGCGGTCGCTCGCCGGGCCGGTCGCGTCGTGGGCGCTGGGGAACCCTGCGTCCCGGCTCGTGACCGTGGGCGTGACAGGGACCAACGGCAAGACCACGACGACGTACTTCGTCGACGCGGCGCTGCGCGCGCACCACGCACGGACCGCGGTGCTCGGCACCGTCGAGCTGCGGATCGGCGACGACGCCGTGGAGAGCCCGCGCACCACGGTCGAGGCCCCCGTGCTGCAGGCGCTGCTGGCCGTCGCCCACGAACGCGGCGCCGGGGCCCTGACCACCGAGGTGTCGTCGCACGCGCTCGCGCTCGGTCGCGTGCTCGGCACGCGCTTCGACGTCGTCGGGTTCACCAACCTGCAGCGCGACCACCTCGACTTCCACGGCGACATGGAGGGGTACTTCCGCGACAAGGCGCGGCTGTTCGCCCCCGAGCAGGCGCGGCGGGGCGTCGTGGTGGTCGACGACGCGTGGGGCCGTCGGCTGGCCGAGGAGGCGGCGATCCCCGTCGAGACCGTGAGCACGCACGTCGGCGCCCCCGAGGCGGCCGGCGCCACGTGGGCGGTCGTCGAGGCGGACGTGGGGCTCGACGGCGTCGGGTCGCGGTTCGTGCTGCGTGGCCCCGACGGCGCGCGGCACGTGGCGCACAGCCCGCTGCCCGGCCTGGTCAACGTGTCGAACGCCGCGCTCGCGATCGTGCTCGCGCACGCCGCAGGCGTCCCGCTGGCCACCGCGATCGAGGCGGTCGGGGGCGCCCACGCGATCCCGGGGCGCATGGAGCGCGTCGTCGAACGCGGGGACGGCTGGCCGCTGTGCCTCGTCGACTACGCGCACACGCCCGACGCGCTCGTGCTCGCCCTCGAGGCCGTGCGACCCATCACGCCCGGGCGCCTCGTCATCGTGTTCGGGTCCGACGGCGACCGGGACCGCGGCAAGCGCCCGATCATGGGGGAGATCGCCGCGCGCCTCGCCGACGTCCTCGTCGTCACCGACGAGAACCCGCGCTCGGAGGACCCCGCGTCCGTCCGGGCCGCCATCCTCGCGGGCGTGCGCGACGTGCGCCCCGACCTGGCCGACGTGCACGAGGCGACCAGTCGTGCGCAGGCCATCCGCGACGCCCTTCGTCTGGCAGGTCCGGACGACACCGTGATCGTCACGGGCAAGGGCCACGAGCCGACCCAGGAGATCGCCGGCGTGTTCCACCGCTACAACGACCGTGACGTGTTCCTCGCGGCCCGCGCCGAGGGCCGGGAGCAGCCCGCGTGATCGCCCTCACAGCGGCCGAGATCGCGGCCGCGACGCGCGGCACGCTGAGCGCGACCGACCCCGGGCACGTCGTCACGGGGCCCGTCGTGACCGACTCCCGCGAGGTGGAGCCGGGCGGGCTGTTCGTGGCGCTGCCCGGTGAGCACGTCGACGGGCACGACTTTGCGGCCGGCGCGGTCGCGGCGGGCGCCGCGCTGGTGCTGGCCGCCCGCGCCCTGCCGGGCCTGCCGTGCGTCGTGGTGCCGGACGTCGAGCGCGCGCTGGGTGACCTGGCCCGCGCGGTGCTCGCACGGCTGCGTGACGCGGCCACGCTGCCCGGCGGCAGCGGGCTGCGCGTCATCGGCGTCACGGGCTCCGTGGGCAAGACCACGACCAAGGACGTGCTCGCGCAGCTGTGCGGCGCGGCGGGTCCGACCGTCGCTCCCGTCCGCTCGTTCAACAACGAGATCGGTCTGCCCCTCACGGTGCTGCGCGCCGACGAGCAGACGCGCTTCCTCGTCCTCGAGATGGGGGCGAGCGGCCCGGGGCACCTGACGTACCTCACGGACATCGCGCCCCCCGACGTCGCGGTCGTCCTCGTCGTGGGGCAGGCGCACCTCGGGGGGTTCGGAGGCGGCATCGACGCCGTGGCCCGGGCGAAGTCCGAGATCGTCGCGGGTCTGCTGCCCGACGGTGTGGCCGTGCTCAACGGCGACGACCCGCGGGTGCGCGCGATGGCGGACGTCGCGCCGGGTCGTGCGGTGCTGTTCGGTGCTGCACCCGACGCGGAGGTCCGCGTCGAGGACGTGCGGCTCGACGCGCTCGGTCGCGCGACCTTCCGGCTCGTGCACGTCGTGGGCGAGGACCGCCACGCGCGCGACGTCGCGCTGCGTCTCGTGGGGGAGCACCACGTCCACAACGCGCTCGCAGCCGCGGCCGCGTCGCTGCAGGTGGGGCTCACGCTCGACGAGGTGGCGGCGGGCCTCACCGCCGCCGACGCGCTGTCGCCGCACCGCATGCACGTCGTCGACCGCGCCGACGGCGTCACGGTCGTCGACGACTCCTACAACGCGAACCCGGACTCGATGCGCGCCGCCCTCAAGGCCCTCGCGGTCATCGCCGGTCGCGAGCGCCGGTCCGTCGCCGTCCTGGGCGAGATGCTCGAGCTCGGCGACGAGCACCGCACCGCGCACGACGCGATCGGGCGGCTCGTCGTGCGCCTCAACATCGGGCTGACGGTCGTCGTCGGGGAGGGCGCGCGCGCGATCCGCGACGGCGCCAACCACGAGGGCTCGTGGGGTGACGAGGTCGTGCTCGTCGACGACGTCGACACCGCCGCGGCCTTCCTCGCCCAGGAGCTGCGCGCGGGCGACGTGGTCCTCGTGAAGTCGTCGTACGGCGCGGGCCTCTGGCGCCTCGGGGACGAGCTGGTGGAGCGCGGCGCATGAGGGCCGTCCTCATCTCCGGCGGTGTCGCGATGCTCGTCGCACTGCTCGGCACGCCGCTGTTCATCCGCTTCCTGATCCGGCGGCAGTACGGGCAGTTCATCCGCCAGGACGGTCCGACCGCCCACTTCACGAAGCGCGGCACGCCCACGATGGGCGGCGTCGTCATCATCGGGGCGACGCTCATCGGATGGGCCGCGGGCCAGGTCCTGACGGGGACGCGACCGAGCGCGTCCGCGCTCCTCGCGCTGTTCCTCATGACCGGGCTCGGCGTCGTCGGGTTCCTCGACGACTTCATCAAGATCTCGCGGCAGCGCTCCCTCGGACTCAGCCCGATCGGCAAGATCGTCGGCCAGGGTGCCGTCGGCATCACGTTCTCCGTGCTCGCGCTGCAGTTCCCGAACGAGCAGTTCCGCACGCCGGCCTCGACGCGCATCTCGTTCATCCGGGACACGAACCTCGACCTGGCGTTCGCGGGCGTCACGGTGGGCCTCGTGCTCTTCGTGATCTGGGCGAACTTCCTCATCACCGCGTGGTCGAACGCCGTCAACCTCACCGACGGCCTCGACGGGCTCGCGACGGGCGTCTCGCTCATCGTGTTCGGCGCGTACGTACTCGTCGGCGTGTGGCAGTTCAACCAGACGTGCCAGTCGCTGCTGTCCGCCGGTCCGCGGTGCTACGAGACGCGTGACCCGCTCGACCTCGCGGTCGTCGCCGCCGCGGTGACCGGCGCACTGTTCGGGTTCCTGTGGTGGAACGCGAGCCCCGCGCGGATCTTCATGGGCGACACCGGGTCGCTCGCGCTCGGCGGCGCGCTCGCGGCGCTGACGATCCTCACCCGCACCGAGGTGCTCGGCGCGATCATCGGCGGGCTGTTCGTCGTCATCGTGCTCTCGGACGTCATCCAGATCGGCTTCTTCAAGATGACCGGCAAGCGCGTCTTCAAGATGGCACCGCTGCACCACCACTTCGAGCTGTCGGGGTGGGGCGAGGTGACCATCGTCATCCGGTTCTGGATCATCGCCGGCCTCTTCGTCGCGCTCGGGGTCGGCATCTTCTACGCGGAGTGGGTGGCGCAGTAGGTGGACGCACGGTTCGACGGTCGCACCGTCCTGGTCACCGGGCTCGGCGTCTCGGGTCGCGCGGCTGCGCAGGTCCTGCGGGACCGCGGCGCGCGCGTCGTGACGTTCGACGAGCGCGCGACGGACGCCGACGTCGCCGACGTCGCGTCGCTCGTCGCCGACGACCTGGGCGGTGCCGACCTCGTCGTCACGTCCCCCGGCATGGCGCCCGCGCACCCCGTGCTCGCCGCCGCGCGCGAGCGGGACGTCCCCGTGTGGAGCGAGGTCGAGCTCGCGTGGCAGGTGCGCGTGCCGCGGGACGGCGGTGCAGGCGAGCCGGCGCCGTGGCTCGCCGTGACGGGCACCAACGGCAAGACGACGACCGTCGGGATGCTCGAGTCGATCCTGCGAGCCGCCGGCCGGCGCACGCTCGCGGTCGGCAACGTCGGGACGCCGGTCGTGCTCGCAGCGGTCGACCCGGCGCTCGACGTGCTCGCGGTCGAGCTCTCGAGCTTCCAGCTCCACCACACCGTCTCGATGTCCGCGCAGGCCGCCGCCGTGCTCAACGTCGCCCCCGACCACCTCGACTGGCACGGGTCGCTCGCCGCGTACGCCGCCGACAAGGGCCGGATCTACGAGCGCGCCCAGGTCGCGTGCGTCTACGACGCGTCGGACACCACCACCGAGGACCTCGTGCGGCAGGCCGACGTCGTCGACGGCTGCGTGGCCGTCGGCTTCACGCTCGGCACGCCCGGCGTCGGCCAGGTCGGGCTCGTCGACGACGTGCTCGTCGACCGCGGGTTCGCGCGGCTGCGGCACACGCACGCCGCCGAGCTCGGGACGCTCGCCGACCTCGCGCAGCTCGCGGGGCCGGCGGGCGTCGTCCCCCCGCACGTGGTGCGCAACGCGCTCGCCGCCGCCGCGCTCGCGCTCGCGCACGGCGTCGACCCGGTCCACGTGCGCGACGGGTTGCGCGACTTCGCGCCGGGAGCCCACCGCATCGCGACGGTCGGCCACGTCGAGGGAGTCGCGTACGTCGACGACTCCAAGGCGACCAACGCGCACGCCGCGTCGGCGTCGCTCGCGGCGTTCGAGCCGGCCTCGGTCGTGTGGGTGGCCGGGGGGCTGGCCAAGGGTGCCGAGTTCGACGAGCTCGTCGCGGCGCGGCGCGACCGGCTGCGCGGGGTCGTGCTCATCGGCGTCGACCGCGCGCCGCTGCGCGCCGCCCTCGCCCGACACGCGCCGGACGTCCCCGTGATCGAGGTCGACGCCGGTGACACTGAGCCGGTGATGACCCGCGCGGTGGACGCTGCGCGCCGGCTCGCCGCCGGCGCGCCCGCCGGCATGCCGGTCACGGTCCTGCTCGCGCCCGCGTGCGCGTCGATGGACCAGTTCACGTCCTACGCCGCGCGCGGTGACGCGTTCGCCGCGGCCGTGGGTGCCCTGGGTGGTGCCGACGCCGGTCGGGAGCGGCCACCGGACGGTCGCGCGTGACCGCGGCCGCGGCCGGCGCGCCGCAGCCCCGCGAGGCCTCGCTGCTCGGGACGTGGAACTCCGCGGTGACGAGCTACTACCTGCTCCTCGGGACGACGTTCCTGCTCGTGGCCATCGGGTTGGTCATGGTGCTGTCCAGCTCGAGCGTCGAGTCGCTCGCGGCGGGGGACTCCGCGTACGCGGTCTTCCTCAACCAGGCGCGCTTCGCGCTCATCGGCCTCCCGCTGCTGCTCGTGGCCTCGCGGCTGCCGGTCCGGGTGGTCCGGGCCGCGGCCTGGCCCGCGCTGCTCGCGGCGATCGGGTTCCAGATGCTCGTGTTCACGCCGCTCGGCCGCGGCGAGGGCGGCAACCGCAACTGGGTCGCCCTGCCCGGGTTCATGGCCCAGCCGTCCGAGCTCCTCAAGGTGGCCCTCGCGGTGTGGATCGGAGCCGTCCTGACGCGCAAGCTGTCGCTGCTGCACGAGTGGAAGCACGCGTTGGTTCCGGTGGTCCCGGTCGCCGGTGCGGCGATCGGCGTCGTCCTCCTCGGCCGCGACCTGGGGACCGCCCTCGTCATGTGCCTCCTCGTCGCGGGCGCGATGTTCGTCGCGGGCGTCCCGGTGCGGGTCATGGGCCTCGCCGGGGCGATCGCGGCCGGCGGGGTCGCGCTCCTCGTGATCGGCAGCGACAACCGGATCAACCGCATCACGGCGCTGCTGTCGTCCGAGTGCGACGTCTCCAACGAGTGCTACCAGAGCCTGCGCGCCAGGTACGGCCTCGCGACGGGCGGCGTGAGCGGCGTCGGCCTCGGTCAGAGCGCCGAGAAGTGGTCGTACCTGCCGGCCGCGCACAACGACTTCATCTACGCGATCCTCGGAGAGGAGCTCGGCCTGGTGGGCACCTTGCTCGTGCTCGGTCTGTTCGCGCTGCTGGCGCTGGGAATGGTGCGGATCATCCTGCGGCACCCCGACCCGTTCGTGAAGATCACGACGGGCGCCGTCTTCGCGTGGATCATCGGGCAGGCGGCGGTCAACATCGCCGTCGTCATCGGCCTGGCCCCGGTGATCGGCGTGCCGCTGCCGCTGGTCTCGGCGGGTGGCTCGGCGCTGATCATGACGATGGCGGCGCTCGGGCTGCTCCTGGCTTTCGCACGCTCCGAGCCCGGCGCCGCCGAGGCGCTCGCCGCGCGCGCCTCGGTGGTGCGGCGCTCGCTCGCGGTGATCGGACGGGTCCGTGGCTGACGCGACCTCGGTGCTCCTGGCAGGCGGCGGGACGGCCGGGCACGTCAACCCGCTGCTCGCCGTCGCCGACGAGCTGCGCCGCCGGCACCCCCGCGGCCGGTTCGCGGTGCTGGGGACCGCCGAGGGGCTCGAGGCCCGCCTGGTGCCCGAGCACGGCTACGACCTCGCGGTGGTGCCGCGCGTGCCGCTGCCGCGACGTCCCACCGCGGACTGGGCGCGGCTCCCGGGGCGGCTGCGCGCGGCGGTGCAGGCGGCCGACGACGCGATCGACGCGATCGACGCGCAGGTCGTGGTCGGGTTCGGCGGCTATGTCGCGACACCCGCGTACCTGGCAGCGCGCCGCCGCGGCCTGCCCGTCGTGGTGCACGAGCAGAACGCCCGACCGGGGCTGGCCAACCGCCTGGGCGCCCGGTGGGCGGCGGCGGTGGCGGTGACGTTCCCGGGCACCGCGCTGCCCGGCGCCCAGGTGACGGGTCTGCCGCTGCGGACCGCCGTGCAGGACCTGGTGAGCGCGCGCACGGCCGACCCCGGGGGCACACGTCGCGCGGGCGCGGAGGCGCTCGGCCTCGACCCGGCGCGGCCCACGCTGCTCGTCACGGGCGGTTCCCTGGGTGCCGTGAGCGTCAACCGTGCCGTCGCGGGCGCGGCCGGCGCACTGCTCGCGACGGGTGCGCAGGTGCTGCACCTCACGGGCCGCGGCAAGGCCGACGAGGTCCGTGCGGCGCTCGTCGGGGTGCCTGGTGCCGAGCGCTACCACGTCCTGGAGTACCTGACGGCGATGGAGCAGGCGCTCGCGGTCGCGGACGTCGTCGTGGGCCGGGCGGGGGCCGGCACGGTGTGCGAGCTGGCCGCGCTCGGCATCCCCGCGGTGTACGTGCCGCTGCCCATCGGCAACGGGGAGCAGCGCCTCAACGCGGCCGGCGTCGTCGGCGCGGGCGGTGGTGTCCTGGTCGACGACCGGGACCTCACGTCCGACTGGGTCCGCGCCCACGTCCCGGTGCTGCTGGGCACGGGCGACGCCGCGGAGGTGCGCGAGCGCATGGGCGCCGCCGCCGCCCGGGTCGGGGTGCGCGACGGCGCGGCGCGGGTCGCCGCGCTCGTCGAGGCGCAGCTCCCGGCGCACGTGCGGGCCTCCTCGCCACCGTCGGTGCCCGTCCCGGCGCACACGCCCGCCGTGCCGGACCCCGGTGAGCGCGGCCCCGTCACGCTGGCCGACCTGGGGCGCGTGCACCTCGTGGGCGTCGGCGGCGCGGGCATGTCCGCGATCGCGCCGTTGCTCGCGGCGCGCGGCCTGAGCGTCAGCGGATCGGACGCCCACGACGGCCCGGCCCTGGCCGGGCTGCGGGCCGCCGGCGTCGAGGTGCACGTGGGCCACGCGGCCGCGCACGTCGAGGACGTCGACTCGCTCGTCGTCTCGTCGGCGGTGCGGTCCACGAACCCCGAGGTCGTCCGTGCGCGGGAGCGTGGCGTGCCCGTGCTCCACCGCTCGGAGGCGCTCGCCGCGCTCATGGCCGACCGGGACGCGGTCGCGGTCGCCGGGGCCCACGGCAAGACCACGACCTCCGGCATGCTGGCCGCCGCGCTCGTGCACGCGGGCGCCGACCCGTCGTTCGCGATCGGCGGCGTCGTGCGGGCCACGGCGGGCACCCTCGGGGGTGCGCGTCACGGCGACGGCCCGTTCGTGGCCGAGGCCGACGAGTCGGACGGTTCGTTCCTCGCGTACGAGCCGCTGGTCGCCGTCGTCACCAACGTCGAGCCGGACCACCTCGACCACTACGGGACGCGCGAGCGCTTCGAGGCCGCGTTCGAGCGCTTCGCCGACCGGGTGCGGGACGGCGGTCTGCTCGTGGCCTGCGCCGACGACCCGGGCGCCGCCCGGCTCGTCGCGGCCGTGCGGCACCGGCTCACCGAGCGCGGCGTGGCGCTCCGCACCTACGGCACGTCGGCGGACGCCGACGTGCGCGTGGGGGAGAGCAGGTCCACCCCCGACGGGCGGTGGCGGGTCGTCCTGTCGCCGCGCGACGAGGAGCCCGTCACGCTCCACCTGCAGGTCGCCGGCGCGCACAACGCGCTCGACGCGGCCGCCGCGTGGTGCGCGCTGCGGCGTCTCGGCGTGGGCTCCGCGGAGGCGGCGGCAGGGCTCGACGACTTCGTCGGCACGGGTCGCCGGTTCGAGGACCGGGGGACGGCCGCCGGCGTGCGCGTCGTCGACGACTACGCGCACCACCCCACCGAGGTCGCCGCGCTGCTGCGCGCCGCGCGGCAGGTGGCAGGCGACGGTCGCGTGCTGGTGCTCTTCCAGCCGCACCTGTTCTCGCGGACCCGCACGTTCGCCCGCGAGTTCGGCGAGGCGTTCGACCTCGCCGACGCCGTCGTGGTCACGGACGTGTACGCCGCGCGCGAGGACCCGGACCCGTCGGTCACCGGTGCGCTCGTGGTGGACCGCGTCCCGACGCCCGGCAAGGCGCAGTTCGTGCCCGACCGGCTCGACGCCGCCCGTGCGGTCGCCGCCCTCGCGCGCCCGCGCGACCTGCTGCTGACCGTGGGCGCCGGCGACGTCACCGAGCTCGGACCCGTGGTCCTCGCGGAGCTCGAGGCGGCCACGGGCGGCGCGGCGCCGGACCCGGCCACGGCCGGTACCCCCGCTCCGACGGACCCGTCGGGTGGGGCGCGGCCGTGAGCCCGCAGCGTCCGCCGGCACCGCGTCCGGGCCGCCCGGCCGCCGCCCGCCCCGCCGCACCCCGCCGCACGGTCACCCGCCGGCCGGCGGATCCGGAGGCGGGCGCGGCGGGCCGGGGGAGCGCGGGGGGACGCGCCGGGGACGGCGGACGGCCGGCGGACGGTGCCGCGACGTCGACGGGCGCCGCGCCCCCCGCACGGACGCCCCCGGGTACCGGCACGCCGAAGGACGTCCGCCCGCCGACGGACGCGCGTCCCCCGAAGGGCGCCCGAGGGTCCCGCGACGCGCGCACGCCGAAGGACGCGCGGGCCTCCCGGGAGGGCGCGCCACGGCGGGCGGGTGGGGTGTCGACGGGCGCCGTGCCGGTGGCGGCGCCCGCCCCCGCCACGGGCCCCACGCGCACGGTCACGACGTACACGACGCGGCGGTTCTCGGGGCCGGTGCGTCCCGCTGTCGTCTCCACCACGTCGCGCGAGCGCTTCGAGGAGCGTGCGCGCGCCCGCCGCAACCTCGCGCGCCGTCAGGTCCTGGGCACCGGGGGTGCCGTGGCCGGTGCCGGCGCGTTGGGCTGGGTGCTGCTGTTCTCGCCGCTGCTCGCGCTCGACCCGCAGCAGGTCGAGGTCACCGGTGCGGGCACGGTCGTCGCCGTCGACCAGGTGCTGGCGGTCGTCACCGAGCGGGCCGGCACGCCGCTGCCGCGGCTCGACGCGGTGGGCCTGCGTGACCGGGTGCTCGAGGTGCCCGGAGTGCGGGAGGCGCGCGTGGTGCGCGACTGGCCGCGGGGGCTCGCGGTGCAGCTCGTGTCGCGCGAGCCGGTCGCGGCCGTGCCGCAGGACGCCCCGGGGGCGGGTCTCGTCCTGCTCGACGAGCAGGGTGTGCAGGTCGGTCTCGCCGACGCGGCGCCGGCGGGTCTGCCGGTGGTCGACGTCCCGGTGGGCGACCGGCGCACCCTCGGTGCGGTCCTGGGGGTGCTCGAGCAGCTGCCGCCCGACGTGCTGGCGCAGGTCGAGTCGGTGGCCGCGCGCACGCAGGACACGGTGACGATGCAGCTGCGCGACGGCGGGCCGCGCATCGACTGGGGGAGCGCGGACGAGACGCCGCTGAAGATCGCGGTGCTGGCGCGGCTGCGAGCGGCGGCGCCGGAGGCGTCCGTGCTCGACGTCTCGGCCCCGCGCATGCCGATCACCCGGTGAGGCCCGGGGGCGCGCGTCGGCACGAGTGCACGACACGCGCGCGCCGGTCGTTGATCCGGCGGAGGACGCCACCTAGCGTCACGTCACGAGAGCACACCTGACATAACTCTAACCCTCAACCTGAGGGTGAAGGTTCACCAGCACGACCCGCGTCCCGCGTGTCGGGACCAGCACGAGCGGCCCGGCACGCCGCGACCCGCGAACGAGAGGCACCCACCGTGGCAGCTCCGCAGAACTACCTGGCGGTCATCAAGGTCGTCGGCATCGGCGGGGGCGGCGTCAACGCCGTGAACCGCATGATCGAGGTCGGCCTCAAGGGTGTCGAGTTCATCGCCGTCAACACCGACGCCCAGGCGCTCCTCATGTCGGACGCCGACGTCAAGCTCGACGTCGGCCGCGAGCTCACGCGCGGCCTGGGCGCCGGCGCCGACCCCGAGGTCGGCAAGAAGGCGGCCGAGGACCACGCGGAGGAGATCGAGGACGTCCTGCGCGGCGCCGACATGGTCTTCGTCACCGCGGGCGAGGGCGGCGGCACCGGCACCGGCGGCGCGCCCGTCGTCGCGCGGATCGCGCGCTCGCTGGGCGCCCTGACGATCGGTGTCGTGACGCGCCCGTTCACCTTCGAGGGTCGCCGTCGCTCGGTGCAGGCCGACGCGGGCATCGACGCGCTCCGCGCCGAGGTCGACACCCTCATCGTCATCCCCAACGACCGGCTGCTGTCGATCTCCGACCGCTCGGTCTCGGTGCTCGACGCGTTCCACTCGGCCGACCAGGTCCTGCTGTCCGGTGTCCAGGGCATCACCGACCTCATCACGACGCCGGGTCTCATCAACCTCGACTTCGCCGACGTGAAGTCCGTCATGCAGGGCGCCGGGTCGGCGCTCATGGGCATCGGCTTCGCGCGCGGGGAGGACCGTGCCGTCCAGGCGGCCGAGATGGCGATCTCCTCGCCGCTGCTCGAGGCCAGCATCGACGGTGCGCACGGCGTGCTGCTGTCGATCCAGGGCGGCTCCGACCTCGGGCTGTTCGAGATCAACGAGGCCGCGCGGCTCGTGCAGGAGGCCGCGCACGCCGAGGCCAACATCATCTTCGGCGCCGTCATCGACGACGCCCTGGGGGACGAGGTGCGCGTCACGGTCATCGCCGCCGGGTTCGACGGGGGCGGGCCGGTCCAGCGCCGGGACGCGCGCGCGCTCGGTCAGGTGAGCGGTGCCACGGCACGTCAGGTGCCACCGGTCGCCTCGGTGGCGAGCCTGCCGACCGCTGCCGCGGTGCCGACGCCGCGTCCGGTGCACGTGCCCGACGAGGACCTCGTCCCCGTCGGCACGACCGGCCGGGCGCCGGCACGACCGGGTGACGCCCCGCGCGAGGTGCCGGCCTTCCTGGCGACGCAGGCAGAGCCCGCTGCGTCGACCGGTGCGCTCGAGGTGCCGCGCGTGCTCGCCGAGGAGACGCGGCGAGAGCGCGACGAGCTCGACGTGCCCGACTTCCTCAAGTAGGTCGGTGGGGGCGGGACCGGGCCCGGTGGGCGACGTGGTGCTCGACCTCGCGCCGCTCGGGCCCGGCGTGCTCGCGGGCTTCACGTCGCGCGCCGGCGGGCGCTCGACGGGGCCGTGGCACGGGCTGAACCTCGGAACCCTCGTGGGTGACGACCCCGACGCGGTGGCGGCGAACCGCGCTGCGCTCGAGCGCCGAGTCGGTGCTCGCCTGGTCTTCGCGACCCAGGTGCACGGGGCCGACGTCGCCGTCGTGGGACGGCACGACGAGGGTGGCGTCCGCGCCGACGGCCTGGTGACGACCTCGCCCGACGTCGCTCTCGGCGTCTACGTCGCGGACTGCGCGCCCGTCCTGCTCGCGGACCCGGTGGCCGGGGTCGTGGCCGCCGCGCACGCCGGGCGCCCGGGCCTCGTGGCGGGTGTGCTGCAGGCGACCGTCGCGCAGATGGTGCGCGCCGGTGCCGACCCGGTGCGGGTCGTCGCTGCCGTCGGACCGTGCATCGCCGGGTCGTCCTACGAGGTCCCTGAGGCCATGCGGGACGACGTCGCGGCGGCCGTCCCGGAGGCGGCGTCGTGCACGTCGGCGGGGACGCCCGGGGTCGATCTGGCCCGCGGCGTGGCCGCCGTCCTGCGACGGTGCGGGATCGACGTCGTGCACACCGACGGCCGGGACACGTACGCGGATCCGGCGCTCTACTCCCACCGCCGAGCCGTGCACGACGGCACGGGCGTGACCGGCCGGTTCGCCGGCGTCGTGCGTCTCCTCGACGCCCCTCGTCCACCGCGGGGGTGACGTCGCGCAGCGGCTCGCCGACACGCCCGCGTGTCGACGGGCCGGTGCACGCGCCCGTTGCTAGCGTGACGGCGCTGGGACGTCTCGTCACCGTCACCGGCTCCGGTCGAGCGGAGCGGTGGACGGGCGGGACGCGCGAGTCGGGGAGGCCCGGCGGATGGGAGACGACGCGATGGCCGGAGCGCTGCGCAAGACGATGCTGTACCTCGGCCTGGCCGACGACCGGTCCGACCACGAGGAGTACCTCGAGGAGTACGAGGAGGCGGAGGTCGCCGTGCCGGAGGACACCTACGAGGCGCAGGTGATGCCCCTGCACCGCACGCCGCGCGTGCAGGCCGCACCCGCCCCCCGCGAGACGGGGGACCTGCGACGCATCACGACGATCCACCCGCGGTCGTACAACGACGCCCGCAAGATCGGCGAGGCGTTCCGCGAGGGGACGCCCGTCATCATGAACCTCACGGACATGGACGACGCGGACGCCAAGCGTCTCGTCGACTTCTCGGCCGGCCTGATCTTCGGGCTGCACGGTGCGATCGAGAGGGTGACCAGCAAGGTCTTCCTGCTGTCGCCCGCGCACGTCGAGCTCGCGGGTGACGCGGCGGCGGCACCGGACCCGGCGGCGCGCTCCGGCTTCTACAACCAGAGCTGACGCGTGGAGCTGATCACCGGACTGCTGTACCTGGTCGTCCTCGCGTTCTTCCTGCTGCTGCTGGTCC
Source organism: Cellulomonas flavigena DSM 20109 (assembly GCF_000092865.1). Classification (GTDB taxonomy): domain Bacteria; phylum Actinomycetota; class Actinomycetes; order Actinomycetales; family Cellulomonadaceae; genus Cellulomonas; species Cellulomonas flavigena. The sequence continues at coordinate 1,782,600 of NC_014151.1, forward strand.
GTCTCGTGCTCGACTGGGTGCAGGTCTTCGCCCGTGACTGGCGTCCGAGCGGCGTCGCCCTCGTCGTGGCGGAGATCACCTACACGGTGACGGATCCGCCGCTGCGCGCGCTGCGTCGGGTGCTGCCGCCCGTGGGGATCGGTTCGATCCGCCTGGACCTGGCGTTCCTGGTGCTCGCGCTGACGTGCTCGCTCCTGCTCTCGATCCTGCGATGACGTCCGCCAGGCGCGAACGACACGCCGGGTAGTGCGTCGCGACACGCCGCGCTCAGCACGTGGCGCCGGAGTGTCGGGAGGCGTGCGCCGCCCGGATTCTCCGCTACCGTGGCCCGAGGCGGTCGGTGGACTGACTGCCGCCGGCCTTAGCCAGTACGACCGACAGAGGTGACGACGATGGCACTGCTCACCGCAGACGACGTCCTGAACAAGAAGTTCCAGGCGACGAAGTTCCGGGAAGGCTACGACCAGGACGAGGTCGACGACTTCCTGGACGAGGTCGTCAACACCCTGCGGGACCTCCAGGGCGAGAACGACGACCTGAAGACGAAGCTGGCCGCAGCCGAGCGTCGCATCGCCGAGCTGAGCCGGGCCGGCGCGCAGCAGCCCGCCCCGGCGCCGAAGCCGGAGCCGGTGCCCGAGCCGGCCCCGGTGCCCGCGCCCGCCCCGGCGCCGGCCCTGGTGCAGCCCCCGGTCCCCGCCGCCACCGCCCCGGTGCGCGGCAACGAGCCCGAGTCGGCCACCGGCATGCTCGCCCTGGCCCAGAAGCTGCACGACGACTACGTCCGCAGCGGCCAGGAGGAGTCCGACCGCCTCATCAACGAGGCGAAGACGCGGGCGAACCGCATCGTGCGGGAGGCCGAGGAGACGTCGCAGCGCACGCTCGGGCAGCTCGAGCAGGAGCGATCGCTGCTCGAGCGCAAGATCGACGAGCTGCGCGTCTTCGAGCGCGACTACGGGACGCGTCTGAAGAGCTACCTGGAGAACCTCCTGGGCGACCTCGAGAACCGCGGCAACGCCCTGCCGCCGCGCTCGGGCAGCCAGCCCGTACCGGAGAGCCAGAGCATCTGACCCGGGACGACGCCGCCGAGGACGCGTGCCTGTCCTCGGCGGCGTCGTCATGCCTGTCGGCATCGTGCGCCGGCGGCGCTGGACATCGTCGCGACGCTCCGGCGGCCGTCCGCTGCCCGTCGGGGCGCGCCCGCAGGTCCCCGCGGCGTGTCGCGCCACCGGCGTGCCCGGTGCGTGCTGTTGTGCCCGGACGCAGACGCGCATACAGTCGCGGCACTCGAGACGGGGGGAACGTCCGTGACCATGAACGACGCACTGAGCACACTGACGATGGGGTCCGACGAGCGAGCGGGGGCACTGGCTGCCGTCCTGCCCGTGCGGGACGGCGAGGTGCCGTGGACCCGGGACGAGGTGGACGAGGTCGCCGGCGAGCTCGCTGCCGACCGTGAGCGGCTGGCCGCCGAGCTGGCCGCGGCCGACGCCGAGCTGTCCGACCTGCTGCGCAACTCCGGCGACGGGGCGGGCGACGACCAGGCCGACTCCGGCTCGTCCGCGCTCGAGCGCGAGCACGAGCTGACGCTGGTGAACAACACGCGCGACCTGCTGGACCAGACCGTGCACGCGCTGGACCGGCTCGCGGCCGGTACGTTCGGCGTGTGCGAGTCCTGCGGGCAGGCGATCGGCAAGGCGCGCCTGCAGGCGTTCCCGCGCGCGATGCTGTGCGTGACGTGCAAGCAGCGCGAGGAGCGTCGCTGAGGCGCCCGTAGACTCCTGCGGTGCCCACGACGGACGACGCGACAGCCCTGCCCGACGACCGTTCGTCGTCCGCCGCACCCGCGGCGGACGACGCGGCCGTCGCCGTGACCGGCGGTGTCCCGCCGGAGCGGCGCCGACGCCTGGTCCGCGGGCTGTTCGCGCTCACCACGGTCGTGCTCGTGGTCGACCAGCTCACCAAGGTGTGGGCGGTCGCCGCGCTCGAGCCGCGCGAGCGCACGCCGCTGCTCGGTGACCTCCTCGGGCTGCAGCTCGTGCGCAACCCGGGCGCGGCCCTGTCGATCGCCACCGGCATGACGTGGGTGCTCACGGTGGTCGCGGTCGCCGTCGTGGTGGTGATCGTCCGTACCGCCCGCAGGATCGGCTCACCGGGGTGGGCGCTCGCGCTCGGGCTGCTGCTCGGCGGGGCGCTCGGCAACCTCGTCGACCGCATGCTGCGGGAGCCGGGCCCGTTCCGCGGGCACGTGATCGACTTCCTCGCCTACGGGCGGTTGTTCGTCGGCAACGTCGCCGACATCGCCATCGTCGTGGCGGCCGTGCTCGTCGTGTGGCTCACGGCGCGGGGCGTGCACGTGGACGGCACGCGCGACGCGCGGACCGGGGGCGACGAACCGGCGCCCGCGAGCCAGGCGTCCGCGGCGGACGACGGGGGTGCCGCATGAGCGGCACGCGCGCGCTGCCGGTCCCGGACGGGCTCGCTGGTGAGCGGGTCGACGCGGCGCTCGCCCGCCTGCTGGGGCTCTCCCGCACGCGCGCGGCGGAGCTCGCGGCGCAGGGAGCCGTGCGCGTCGACGGTCGCGCCGTGGGCAAGTCCGACCGGCTCGTCGCCGGATCGTTCCTCGAGGTCGATCTCAGCCTGCCGGTCCCGACCGCACCGGTGGTGGTGCCGGAGCCGGTGCCGGGGATGCGGATCGTGCACGACGACGACGACCTCGTCGTCGTCGACAAGCCGGTCGGCGTGGCGGCGCACCCGTCGCCCGGCTGGTCCGGGCCGACCGTGGTGGGCGCGCTCGCGGCGGCCGGCTACCGCATCTCGACCTCCGGGTCGGCCGAGCGTCAGGGCGTCGTGCACCGGCTCGACGCCGGGACGTCGGGACTCATGGTCGTCGCCAAGAGCGAGCACGCCTACACGGTGCTCAAGCGTGCGTTCAAGGAGCGCACGGTCGAGAAGGTGTACCACGCGCTCGCACAGGGCCACCCGTCGCCGACGACGGGCACGATCGACGCGCCCATCGGCCGGCACCCGTCGTCGGACTGGAAGTTCGCGGTGGTCGCGGACGGCAAGCCGTCGGTGACGCACTACGAGGTGCTCGAGATGCTGCCCGGCGCCTCGCTCGTCGAGGTGCACCTCGAGACGGGCCGCACGCACCAGATCCGCGTGCACTTCGCCGCGCTGCGGCACAGCCTGGTGGGGGACCTCACGTACGGCGCCGACCCGGCCCTCGCAGCGCGTCTGGGCGTCTCGCGGCAGTGGCTGCACGCGGTCCGGCTGGGCTTCGAGCACCCCGCCACGGGTGAGTGGCTCGAGGTCGCGAGCGACTACCCGGAGGACCTCGTCGCGGCGCTCGAGACGCTCCGCGGCGCGTACGCCTGAGCGTCGGCGGGGGCACGTAGGATCGCCGGCATGGCAGCCGGAGGAACCGAGGACCCGTCGTTCGTCCACCTCCACGTGCACAGCGAGTACTCGATGCTCGACGGCGCCGCGCGCATCGGCGAGATGCTCGACGAGGCCAAGCGCCTGGGTCAGACGGCGATGGCGATCACCGACCACGGTTACCTCTTCGGTGCCTTCGAGTTCTGGCAGAAGGCGACCGAGCGGGGCATCAAGCCCATCATCGGCGTCGAGGCGTACGTCACCCCCGGCACGAGCAGGTTCGACCAGAACCGCGTGCGGTGGGGTGAGGCCCACCAGGCGGCGGACGACGTCTCGGCGCGCGGTGCGTACACGCACCTGACGCTGCTGAGCCGCACGACCGAGGGCATGCACAACCTGTTCCGGATGGGCTCGCTCGCCTCCGTCGAGGGGCAGATGGGCAAGTGGCCACGCATGGACCGCGAGCTGCTGTCGCGGTACGCCGACGGCCTGATCGCGACGAGCGGCTGCCCGTCGGGCGAGATCCAGACCCGGCTGCGGCTGGGGCACGTCGACGAGGCGCTGCGCGCCGCGGGCGAGCTGCAGGACATCTTCGGCAAGGAGCACTTCTTCGTCGAGGTCATGGACCACGGCCTGGAGATCGAGCGCCGTGTCATCAAGGACCTGCTGCGGATCGCCGAGGGGATCGGTGCGCCGATCGTCGCGACGAACGACCTGCACTACACGCGTGAGGAGGACGCGCACGCGCACGAGGTGCTGCTCGCGGTGCAGTCCGGTTCGACGCTCGACGAGCCGACCAGCGACCAGGGCGGCAGCCGCTTCGCGTTCGGCGGCACCGGGTACTACGTGAAGTCGGCGGCGGAGATGCGCCGCACGTGGGCCGAGCTGCCGGAGGCGTGCGACAACACGCTGCTCGTCGCCGAGCAGTGCGAGGTGAAGTTCAACACCGGCGCCAACTACATGCCGCGCTTCCCCGTCCCGGCGGGCGAGAACGAGGACTCGTGGTTCGTCAAGGAGGTCGAGAACGGTCTCCTGCGTCGTTACCACGGCGCGATCCCGGACCACGTGCGCAAGCAGGCGGACTACGAGACGGGCGTCATCACGCAGCTCGGGTTCTCGGGCTACTTCCTCGTGGTCGCCGACTTCATCAACTGGGCCAAGAAGCAGGGCATCCGCGTCGGGCCGGGCCGTGGCTCCGCCGCCGGGTCGATGGCGTCGTACGCGATGGGCATCACCGAGCTCGACCCGCTGGAGCACGGCCTGATCTTCGAGCGGTTCCTCAACCCCGAGCGCGTCTCGTGGCCCGACGTCGACGTCGACTTCGACGAGCGCCGGCGCGGGGAGGTCATCCGGTACGTGACGGAGAAGTACGGGGACGACCGGGTCTGCCAGATCGTCACGTACGGCACCATCAAGGCCAAGCAGGCACTGAAGGACGCGTCGCGCGTGCTGGGCTTCCCGTTCGCCATGGGGGAGAAGCTCACCAAGGCCATGCCGCCGCCCGTCATGGGCAAGGACATCCCGCTCTCGGGCATGTACGACCCGGAGCACCCGCGCTACGCGGAGGCCGACGAGTTCCGGCAGGTCGTCGCCGCGGACCCCGAGGCGCAGCGCGTGCTGGAGACCGCGCGTGGCCTGGAGAACCTCAAGCGGCAGTGGGGTGTGCACGCGGCCGGCGTGATCATGTCCAGCGAGCCGCTGCTCGACATCATCCCGATCATGAAGCGCCCGCAGGACGGCGCGATCATCACCCAGTTCGACCAGCCGGCGTCCGAGTCGCTCGGGCTCATCAAGATGGACTTCCTGGGGCTGCGCAACCTCACGATCCTCGACGACGCGCTCGAGAACATCGTGATGAACGGCAAGCCGCCCATTCTCATCGAGGAGGTGGCGCTCGACGATCCTCCGACGTACGAGCTGCTGGGCCGGGGTGACACCCTGGGGGTCTTCCAGCTCGACGGCGGCCCGATGCGCTCGCTGCTGCGGCAGATGCGCCCGGACAACTTCGAGGACGTCTCCGCCGTCATCGCGCTGTACCGCCCCGGCCCGATGGGCATGAACTCGCACACCAACTACGCCCTGCGCAAGAACGGGCTGCAGGAGATCGAGCCGATCCACCCCGAGCTGGTGGAGCCGCTCGAGGACGTCGTCGGCGTGACCTACGGCCTCATCGTCTACCAGGAGCAGGTGCAGCGCGCCGCGCAGAAGCTCGCCGGCTACTCGCTCGGGCAGGCCGACCTGCTCCGTCGTGCGATGGGCAAGAAGAAGAAGGAGGTGCTCGACAAGGAGTTCGTGCCCTTCCAGGCGGGCATGCGCGAGCGCGGGTACTCCGACGCGGCGATCCAGGCGGTGTGGGACGTGCTCGTCCCGTTCGCGGGCTACGCGTTCAACAAGGCGCACTCCGCGGCGTACGGCGTGGTCTCGTACTGGACGGCGTACCTCAAGGCGAACTTCCCGACCGAGTACATGGCGGCGCTGCTCACCAGCGTGCGCGACGACAAGGACAAGTCGGCGCTGTACCTGGGCGAGTGCCGTCACATGGGCATCACGGTGCTCCCGCCGGACGTGAACTCGTCCTCGGCGAACTTCACGGCCGTGGGCAAGGACATCCGGTTCGGCCTGACGGCCGTGCGCAACGTCGGCGCCAACGTGGTCGACGCGATCGTCGCGGCGCGCGAGGAGAAGGGCGCGTTCACGTCCTTCACGGACTTCCTCGACAAGGTGCCCGCGGTGGTCTGCAACAAGCGGACGATCGAGTCGCTCATCAAGGCCGGGGCGTTCGACTCGCTCGGTCACGCGCGCCGGGCGCTGCTGCTGGTGCACGAGCAGGCGGTCGACGCCGTCATCGACGTCAAGCGCAAGGAGGCGACGGGCCAGTTCGACCTGTTCGCCGACCTCGGTGGCGGCGACGAGACGGGCACGGGCATCGCCGTGCAGATCCCGGACCTGCCGGACTGGGACAAGAAGCAGCGGCTGGCGTTCGAGCGGGAGATGCTCGGCCTGTACGTCTCGGACCACCCGCTGTCGGGGCTCGAGCACGTGCTGTCGGCGCAGGCGGACGTGTCGATCGCGACGCTCAACGCGGACACCGAGCGACCCGACGGCTCGACCGTCGTCGTTGCCGGCCTGGTGACGAGCCTGCAGCGCAAGATGTCCAAGCAGGGCAACCCGTGGGCCGCGGTCACGCTCGAGGACATGGAGGGCGGCGTCGAGATCATGTTCTTCGGCGAGACGTACCTCGCCTACTCGACGGTGCTGGCGGAGGACGCGGTGCTCGTGGTGCGGGGGCGCGTGCGCCGCCGTGACGACACCATGCAGCTGCAGGCGATGGAGGTGACGATCCCGGACACGTCGCAGGCCGCGGACGCGCCGGTCGTGGTGTCGCTGTCCGAGGGGCGCTGCACGCCGCCCGTCGTGGAGCGGCTGCGCGAGGTGCTCTCGACGCACCCGGGGGTCACGGAGGTGCACCTGCGCCTGACGAGCCCGGGCCGGGCGGTGGTCATGCGGCTCGACGACGGGCTGCGCGTCGAGCGCTCGCCGTCGCTGTTCGGTGACCTCAAGGCGTTGCTCGGTCCGAGCTGCCTCGCGAGCTGAGGCGGTGCGCCGACCCTCCCCGTGCGGGAGGGTCGGTCGGGCCGCGGCGTCCGGTCGGTCAGCCCTCGACGGTCGCGCTCTCGACGCCTGTCGGCAGGTCGACCTCCACGACGTCTCCCGGGCGCAGCTGGCGTCCTCGGCGCGTCTCGGGCTCTCCGTTGACGGTGACGGCACCGTCGTCGAGCAGGGCACGGGCGTGCCCGCCGGACTCGGCGAGGTTCACGAGCTTGAGGAACTGGCCGAGGCGGATCGGGTCGTCGCTGCGCGTCACGTGCCCAGTGTGCGGCACCGATCCCTGATCGCGCGATGTTGCCTAACCCTTGCGTTATATAACCGTCGGCGTAAAGATGGAGCCATGCACCCTCTCGACGCGCTCGGCGACCCCGTCCGTCGTCGCCTCGTGGAGCTCGTCGGCGCAGGCGAGCGTCCCGCCGGTGAGCTCGCGGCCGCGGTCGGCGCCGAGTTCGGCATCAGTCAGCCCGCCGTCTCGCGTCACCTGCGCGTCCTGCGCGAGGTGGGCCTGGTCGTCGCGCGCCCGCAGGGGACCGTGCGCCTGTACGCGCTGCGCCCGCAGGCCGTGGACGAGGTCGAGCAGTGGGCCGCTTCCGTCGTGCGGGCCTGGCGGCCCCGGCTGGACGCGCTCGCCACCGAGGTCGCGCGCGGCCACCGGGAACGGGCGGCGGCGGGCACGGGGAACGGCACGACGGAGCCGGGAACCGGCTCCGACCGACGGCACGAGGAGGACACGTGAGCAGACCCACGGCACCTGGGCCCGGCACCGACGACACGGCAGGCGCCGGTCCGGACGGCACGGTCACCGTCGCGCCCGACGGCGCGCGCGTCGAGTTCCGCCGCCGCTACGCCACGACGCCCGACGACCTCTGGTCGGCCATGACCGAGCCCGAGCGCGCCCGGCGCTGGCTCGGCGCGCTGCACGGCGACCTGCGCGTCGGCGGGACCTACGAGCTGCGGATGGGGGAGGACGTGCCCGACGCCGACGACGTCGCGCACGGCGAGGTGCTGGCGTGCGATCCGCCGCACGCGCTCGAGCTCACGTGGAGCTTCCCGGGGGAGTCCACGTCGCACGTGCGCGCGCAGGTCGACGCGGACGGGGACGGTGCTGTGCTGACGCTCGTGCACACCGAGCTGCAGGAGTCCGCCGCGCGCGGGTACGGCGGCGGCTGGCACACGCTGCTCGACCAGCTCGAGGACCACGTCGCGGGCCGGCGAGTGCGCGCGTGGGACGAGCTCTTCGACGAGCGCGTCGCCCGCTACACGGTGTGACCGACGCCCGTTGCACGCCGCGACCGCCGCGCGGACGTCCCGCGCCCGCGACGTGCGACGCGGCCTAGATGTTGCGTCTCATCAGGTTGGTGACACCGCGCGGGGCGTGAGCGAGGGGTAGGCCCGCCGGCGGCAGGATGGGAAGTGCGACCAACACATCCGCGCCGAGAGAGACCTACCCCTCATGAGCCACGCTAACGCCCCGTTGACCCCTGCCGGCAGGCTCCGCCTGGTGCAGCGCTGTCGGGCCCGTCCGATCGCTCACGTCGCTGCCGAGGCCGGGATCTCCCGACAGTGCCTGTCGAAGTGGAAGGCCCGCTACGACGAGCTCGGCGAGGTCGGGCTGCTGGACCGTTCCAGCGTCCCGCACGCGAGCCCGACCCAGCTGGACCCGGGCGTCGTCGAGCAGATCGAACGCCTGCGCCGGGAGCACAAGTGGACGGCCCGCCAGATCCACCTCGAGCTGACCCGCAGCGGGCACCGCGTCTCGCTGGCGACGGTCTCGCGGTGGCTGGTCCGGCTCGGGATCAACCGGCGCCGGGACATCGACCCCGACGGGTCCACCAACCGCACCACGGGACGGATCACCGCGCGCTACCCCGGGCACATGGTTCACCTGGACGTGAAGAAGGTCGGACGGATCCCCGACGGCGGCGGGTGGCGAGCCCACGGCCGCGGCTCGACGCAGGACAAGGCCGCTCAGCGCGCCAAGACCTCCGGCGCCCGCGCGGGCTACGTCTACCTGCACTCCGCGGTCGACGGGTACTCCCGCCTGGCCTACACCGAGCACCTGCCCGACGAGACAGCGGCCACCACGATCGGGTTCTTCCACCGCGCCCGAGCGTTCTTCGCCGCCCACGGCATCGACCGACTCGTGCGGGTCGTCACCGACAACGGGGCGAACTACAAGGCCACCGCGTTCACCCGCACCGTCCTGGCGACCGCATCACGCCACCAGCGCATCCGCCCCCACACGCCCCGGCACAACGGCAAGGTCGAGCGCTACAACCGGATCCTGGCCGAGGAACTCCTCTACGCCCGGGTCTGGACCTCCGAAGCCGAACGCGCCGCCGCGATCAAGATCTGGAACGTCCACTACAACTACCATCGCGCTCACACGGCCGCCGGCGACCGACCCCCGGCCTCACGCCTGCGAGCAGGCGTCACCAACGTCATGACCCAGAACACCTAGACTCGTCGCCGTGATCTCCCGTATCGACCTGCGCGGTCGCCGTCCGTCCCGTCGTGAGCTGCTCGCCGAGCTGCCCCGGGCCGAGCTCGACGTGGAGCACGCCGCCGCCACCGTCGCACCGATCCTCGAGGACGTCCGGGCCCGCGGCGCCGCCGCGCTGCGCGAGCTCGCCGAGAGGTTCGACGGCGTGCGCCCCGCGCACGTGCGGGTCCCGGCCGCGGCCGTCACCGCGGCCGTCGGCGTGCTCGACCCGCAGGTGCGCCAGGCGCTCGAGGAGACCATCGTCCGGGTGCGCCGCGTGCACGCCGCGCAGCGGCCCCAGGACTTCACCGTCGACGTCGCGCCGGGCGCCCAGGTGCGGCAGCGCTGGCTGCCGGTGCGCCGCGTGGGCCTGTACGTGCCCGGTGGCCTCGCGGTCTACCCCTCGTCGGTCGTCATGAACGTCGTGGCGGCGCAGGAGGCGGGCGTCGGCTCGTTGGCGGTGGTCTCGCCGCCCCAGAAGGACAACGACGGCCTGCCCGACCCGGTCGTGCTCGCGACGTGCGCGCTGCTCGGGGTCGACGAGGTGTATGCCGCCGGCGGCGCCCAGGCGGTCGCGATGCTCGCGTACGGCGCCGCGGGCAGCGAGGACGTCGACGGCGAGACGCTGTGCGAGCCGGTCGACGTCATCACCGGTCCCGGCAACGTCTACGTCGCCGCCGCCAAGCGGCTCGTGCGCGGCGTCGTCGGCATCGACGCCGAGGCCGGCCCGACCGAGATCGCGATCCTCGCCGACGGAACGGCGGACCCGGTCCACGTCGCCGCCGACCTCATCTCGCAGGCCGAGCACGACCCGCTGGCCGCCGCCGTCCTCGTGACGCCGTCGGTCGAGCTCGCGGGCGCCGTCGAGGCCAAGCTCGTCGACCTCGCCGAGGTGACGCCGAACCGGGACCGCGTGGCCGTCGCGCTGCGTGGCTCGCAGTCGGCGATCGTGCTCGTCGACGACCTCGAGTCGGGGCTGGACGTCGTCAACGCCTACGGCGCCGAGCACCTGGAGATCCAGACGGTCGACGCCGCCGCGTGGGCCGACCGGGTCACCAGTGCGGGCGCGATCTTCGTCGGCCCGTGGTCCCCGGTGTCGCTCGGCGACTACATGGCGGGCTCGAACCACGTGCTGCCGACGGGCGGGTGCGCGCACTTCGCCAGCGGGCTCGGGGTGCACTCGTTCCTGCGCGCCGTGCAGGTCGTCGAGTACGACGCCGACGCGTTGGCCGTGGTCGCCGACCGGGTGGTCGCGCTCGCGGACGCCGAGGGCCTGCCCGCGCACGGCGAGGCCGTCCGCGCCCGGTTCTGACGCCCCTCGCGGGGGCGGGTCTCAGCCGACTCCCAGCACGAACGGGAGCACCTGCGTCGCGCCCGCGCGCCGCAGCAGCCGTCCCGCCACGGTGAGCGTCCAGCCGGTGTCGGTGCGGTCGTCGACGAGCAGCACGCGCTGCCCGGCGACGGCGACCGCGACGTCGTCCGGCAGGTCGAGGTGCCGCACGACGTCGGCCAGGCGCTGCGCCGAGTTGACGTCGTGCCGCGACGGCGTGCCGGTCGGCACGAGCGCCCCCACGAGCGGGACGCCGAGCAGACGCGCGGTGCCGACGGCGAGGTGCTCGACGAGCGCGCCGCGGGTCTCGGAGGCGACGCCGACGACCACGTCGACCTGCGGCGCCCATGCCTCGAGGACGGTCCGCACGGCCGTGCGCAGGTTCACCGGCAGCTCGGCCGGGAGCTGCTCGCGCAGCGCCTCGCGCAACGGACCACCCCAGCCGAGCGCGTCGAGGCGGCCGACCGCCCGGCCCTCGTCGACCTGCTCGTCCGCGCCGAGGCGCCCCTTGAGCTGCAGGCCCAGGGTCGCCAGACCCGAGGGCCACTGCCGGCGCGCGGTCACCGGCTCGCCCGGGACCGACAGCAGCTCGCGCGCGTGCGCGACGTCGGCGGCGTCGACCGCGGCGCCGACGCTCTCGCCCGTGCACCTGTCGCACCGCCCGCACCGCCAACCGGCGGGCAGGTCGGGGTCGTCGAGCGCCGCACGCAGGAACGCCATGCGGCAGCCCGCGGTGGCCTGGTAGTCGAGCATGGTGCGCTGCTCGGCGCGGCGTGCGGCCGTGACGCGCGCGTACCGCTCGCCGTCGTACGCCCACGGCCGGCCGGTCGACTCCCACCCGCCGCGCACCCGTCGCACGGCACCGTCCACGTCGAGCACCTTGAGCATCCCCTCGAGGCGGCTGCGGCGCAGGGTGACGAACGTCTCGAGCGCAGCCGTCGACAGCGTGCCGTGCGCGTCGAGCGCGTCGAGCGTCGCGCGCACCTGGTCCTCGGGCGGGAAGGCGGTCGAGGCGAACCACTCCCAGATCGCCTGGTCGTCGTGGCCCGGCAGCAGCACGACGTCGGCACGGGCCGTCGCGCGACCCGCGCGGCCGACCTGCTGGTAGTAGGCGATGGGTGACGAGGGCGCGCCCACGTGCACGACGAAACCGAGGTCGGGCTTGTCGTAGCCCATGCCGAGGGCGGAGGTCGCCACCAGCGCCTTGACGCGGTTGGCGAGCAGGTCGGCCTCGGCCTGCTCGCGCTCGGTCGGGTCGGTCTGGCCGGTGTAGGCGCGCACGTCGAGGCCGGCGGCCCGCAGGTGCTCGGTCACCTGGTCCACCGCTGCGACCGTCAGGCAGTACACGATGCCCGATCCCGCGAGGCCCGGGAGCGTCGCGGCGAGCCACGCCAGGCGGGTCGCGACGTCGGGGAGCGCGGTGACCTGGAGCCGCAGGCTCGGCCGGTCGAGCGTGCCACGCAGCACGAGCGTGCCCGCGTCGTCGCGCGCGTCCGGCGCCGCCACACCCGTGCCGGACGACGCGTCCGTCACCGCGAGCTGCTCCGCGACGTCCGCGGTGACACGTGCGTTGGCGGTGGCGGTGGTCGCGAGCACCGGCACTCCCGCCGGCAGGTCGGCCAGCAGCGTGCCGATGCGCCGGTAGTCGGGCCGGAAGTCGTGCCCCCAGTCCGACACGCAGTGCGCCTCGTCGACGACCACGAGCCCGGCGTCGGCCGCCAGGCGCGGCAGCACCTCGTCGCGGAACCCGGGGTTGTTGAGGCGCTCGGGGGAGACGAGCAGCACGTCGACCTCGCCCGCGGCGATGCGCGCGTGCACGTCGTCCCAGTCCTGCTGGTTGGCCGAGTTCAGCGTCTCGGCCGCGATGCCGGCGCGCCGCGCGGCCTCGACCTGGTTTCGCATGAGCGCCAGCAGCGGGGACACGATGATCGTCGCGCCGCGCGGCGGGCCCGCCGCGCCGCGGCGCAGGAGGGCCGTCGCGACGAAGTACACGGCCGACTTGCCCCACCCCGTGCGCTGCACGACGAGCACGCGGCGGCGGTCGGCGACGAGGGCCTCGACCGCCTGCCACTGGTCCTCGTGCAGGTGCGCGTCCTCGCGGCCGACGAGCGCGCGCAGCACCTCCTCGGCCTGCGCGCGCAGGGCGGTGCGGTCGACGTCGGGCACGGGGGTCGCAGGCACGTCCGGCAGCGTACGTGCGACCACCGACGTCCGCCCCGCGGGCCGCGGCGCCGGGCGGGGACCCGTGGAACCTAGACTCGGGGACGTGACCGCCGCTCCCGACCTGTCGCGCGCGCTGCCGCTGCGCCCCGAGCTCGCCGGCCTCGAGCCGTACGGTGCTCCGCAGCTCGACGTGCCCGTGCTGCTCAACGTCAACGAGAACCCGTACGCGCCGTCGGAGGAGGTCGTCGCGGACGTCGCCGCGGCCGTCGCCGACGCGACGCGCACCCTCAACCGCTACCCGGACCGCGACTTCACGGCCCTGCGGGAGGACCTCGCCGCGTACCTCGAGGTCGAGTCCGGCGTGCACCGCGCGCCCGAGCAGGTCTGGGCCGCCAACGGCTCGAACGAGATCATGCTGCACGTCCTGCAGGCGTTCGGCGGCCCCGGGCGCACGGCGCTGTCGTTCGCCCCGACGTACTCGATGTACCCCGAGTACGCGCGCGACACGTCGACCACCTGGGTCGTCGGGCGCCGCGCGGAGGACTTCACGCTCGACCCGGAGCACGCGCGCGCGACGATCGCGGAGCACGCGCCGAGCGTCGTGCTGCTCGCGAGCCCCAACAACCCCACGGGCACCGCGCTGCCGCTGGACACGGTGCGCGCGGTCCTCGACGCAGCCGCGCAGGTACCGGGTGGCTGCGTCGTCGTCGTGGACGAGGCCTACGGCGAGTTCCGCCGCACCGGGACGCCGTCGGCGCTCGAGCTGCTCGACGCGTACCCGCACCTGGCCGTGAGCCGCACGATGTCGAAGGCCTTCGGGCTGGCGGGCGCCCGTGTGGGGTACCTGTCCGCGTCGCGCGCGTTCGTCGACGCGCTGCGCGTCGTGCGCCTGCCGTACCACCTGTCCGCCGTCACGCAGGCCGTCGCGCGCGCGGCTCTGCGCCACGCGCCGGAGCTGATGGCGCAGGTGGGCGCGCTGCGCGCCGAGCGCGACGAGCTCGTGACCTGGCTGCGGCAGCGCGGCTACCTGGCTGCGGACTCGGACGCGAACTTCGTGCTCTTCGGCACGTTCGACGACCGGCAGGCGGTCTGGCAGGGTCTGCTCGACCGGGGGGTCCTCGTGCGCGTCACGGGGCCCGAGGGATGGCTACGGGTGTCGGTCGGCACCCCCGCGGAGACGTCGGCGTTCAAGGACGCCCTGGTGGAGGTGGCAGGACGATGAGCGGAGAGCTGAGCGGCGCGGGACGCCGCACGGCGCGCATCGAGCGCAGCACGAGCGAGTCGACCGTGCTGGTCGAGCTCGACCTCGACGGCACCGGTCGCACGCAGATCGACACGACCGTGCCGTTCTACGACCACATGCTCACCGCGCTCGGCAAGCACTCGCTCATCGACCTCACGGTGCGGGCCACGGGCGACACCCACATCGACGCGCACCACACGGTCGAGGACACCGCGATCGTCCTCGGTCAGGCGCTGCGCCAGGCGCTGGGGGACAAGCGCGGCATCGTGCGCTACGGCGACGCGACCGTGCCCCTCGACGAGGCGCTCGCGCACGCCGTCGTGGACGTCTCGGGCCGCCCGTACTTCGTCCACACCGGCGAGCCCGAGGGGCAGCAGTACCACCTCATCGGTGGCCACTTCACGGGGTCGCTGACGTCGCACGTGCTCGAGTCGATCGCGCACCACGCCGCGTTCACGGTGCACATGCGGGTGCTCGCCGGTCGGGACCCGCACCACATCGTCGAGGCGCAGTTCAAGGCCCTCGCGCGTGCCCTGCGCACCGCGGTCGCCCTCGACCCGCGCGTCGACGGCGTCCCGTCGACCAAGGGCGCGCTGTGAGCGACGACCTGGGCGACCTCCAGGTCCCCGACGACCTGTCGGGGCTCACCGAGCAGCAGCCCCCGACGGTCGCGGTCGTCGTCACGCAGGTGGCGGTCGCCGAGGCGCTCGCGGCCGCGTGCTCGCTCGCGTCCGTCGACGTCGACGCCGTGCCCTCGCCCGTCGGTGCGCTCGCTGTGCTGCGCGACCCCGCGACGGCCGCGGACGCGGCCGGGGCGGTGTCGCGCCTGCTGCGCCAGGTGCCGGTGGTGCTGCTGGAGCGGCGCGCCACCAAGGTGTCGGCGACGCAGTGGGTGGGCGGCGAGCAGCAGAAGGAGCTGCCGGCCGGCCTCGTGCTCTCCGGCGCGCCCCCGGTCCTGGAGGACCTGCTGCTCGGCGACGTGCCGGCCACGGAGGTCGAGGGCGCGGTGTCGTCCGTCGGGCTCTCGCGCTGGAAGGCGATGCGGCTGCTGGCGGCGCACCGGCGCTGAGCGGGCGCTGTGACGCGCGTCCCGCCGGGCGGACGACGGCCGGGGGGCACCGCGAACCGCGGGTAGCCTGTCCGGGTGTCTCCCCGTGTCGTCGTACTGGACTACGGCTTCGGCAACGTGCGGTCCGCGGTCCGGGCGCTCGCCCGGGTCGGAGCCGACGTCGAGCTGACCGCCGACAAGCAGACGGCGCTCGACGCCGACGGCCTCGTCGTGCCCGGGGTGGGTGCCTTCGCGGCGTGCATGGCCGGGCTGCGCGCGGTGGGCGGCGACCAGATCGTCGACCGCCGCCTCGCGGGCGGCCGCCCCGTGCTCGGCATCTGCGTGGGCATGCAGGTGATGTTCGCGCAGGGGGTCGAGCACGGCGTGCGCACGGACGGCCTCGGTGAGTGGCCCGGTGTCGTCGACCGCCTCGAGGCGCCCGTCGTCCCGCACATGGGCTGGGCACAGGTCGAGCCGCCCGAGGGTTCCGTCCTCCTCGACGGGCTCGCCGACGAGCGCTTCTACTTCGTGCACTCCTACGCCGCGCGGTCGTTCCCGCTGGCAGACGAGCCGGCGCCGGGCGAGCACCCGCTGCCGGCGCCGCTGGTCACGTGGTCCGACCACGGTGGCCGGTTCGTCGCCGCGGTGGAGAACGGCCCCCTGGCCGCGACCCAGTTCCACCCCGAGAAGTCCGGCGACGCCGGCGCGCAGCTGCTGTCCCACTGGGTCGACCAGCTGCGCTGAGCACCACCCGGCCGCGTCCCGCCCCGGGACCGCGGCACCCCCACCCGGAGAGGACCCATGACTTCCACGCGTGAGCCCCGGCTCGAGCTGCTGCCCGCCGTCGACGTCGCCAACGGCCAGGCCGTGCGGCTCGTGCAGGGCGAGGCCGGCTCGGAGACCTCGTACGGCGACCCGCTCGCGGCGGCGCTCGACTGGTACGCCGGCGGCGCCGAGTGGATCCACCTCGTCGACCTCGACGCGGCGTTCGGACGCGGCAGCAACGCCGTGCTGCTCGGCAAGGTCGCGGCCGAGCTCGCTGCCAAGGGCGTCAAGGTCGAGCTCTCCGGCGGCATCCGCGACGACGCGTCGCTCGAGCGTGCGCTCGCCACGGGCGCCACGCGCGTGAACCTCGGCACCGCGGCGCTCGAGGACCCCGAGTGGACCGCGCGCGTCATCGCGTCGCACGGTGAGCAGATCGCCGTCGGCCTCGACGTGCGCGGCACGACCCTCGCGGCACGCGGCTGGACGCAGGAGGGCGGTGACCTCTGGGAGGTGCTCGCGCGCCTCGACGACGCCGGCTGCTCGCGCTACGTCGTCACCGACGTCACCAAGGACGGCACGCTGCGCGGCCCCAACCTCGACCTGCTGCGCGAGGTCTGCGCGCGCACGTCGGCGCCTGTCGTCGCGTCGGGCGGTGTGTCGAGCCTCGAGGACATCGCCGCGCTGCGCACCCTCGTCGGTGCCGGCGTCGAGGGCGCGATCGTCGGCAAGGCGCTGTACGCGGGTGCGTTCACGCTGCCGCAGGCCCTGGACGTCGCCGGGCGCCCGTGACGGGCCGTGAGCTGCCGCCGTCGTCGCCCTTCGCCGGCGACGACGGGTCGCCGGACCCCGCGCTCACCGAGGTCCTGACGCGGTACGCGGCGGGGGCGGCCACGCTGGCGGAGGTGGTGGCGGCGCTCGCCGCCACGCGCGTGCTCGTGCCGGTCCTCGCCGAGCTCGAGGTCGCGGACGTCGTGGAGCACGACGGCGAGGTGCACACGGTCGACAAGGAGGCGTCGGCGGGCATCGTCGCGCTGCGCACCCCCGACGGGCGTACCGCGCTGCCCGTGTTCACGGGTGTGGCCGCCATGGCGCGGTGGCGGGCGCAGGCGCGTCCGGTCCCCACGGCGGTGCCACGTGCGGCGCTGTCGGCCGTCGCGGAGGGCTGGGAGGTCCTGGTCCTGGACGCGGCGGGCCCGGTCACGGTGGTGCTGCCGCGCACCGCGGTCTACGCGCTCGCGCAGGGGCACGGGTGGACCCCCGCGGTCCAGGACGGCGTGGTCGCCGACGACGTGCGCGCGGCCGTGCGCGACGCCCTGGCCGACGTGCGCCTGGTGGTCGACGCCGACGCCGTCCCCGGCACGCGGGCGGAGGTCGCCGTGCGGCTCGCGCTGCCGGCCGGACTGGACCGCGCGGGGCTGGACCGCGTGCTCGCGCAGGTGAACGACGCGCTCGCGCACCACCCCGTGGTGGCCGCACGTGTCGACTCGCTCGAGCTGCGGGTGCGCCCCCGCCTGACGCTGCGGCGCGCTCCCCGGTGGCGCCTCAGCGGCGCCGGACCGCCCACGCGAGCGCCCACGCGGTGGCGACGACGGTCAGCGCGAGCTGCCCGCCGAGAATCGCGCGGTTGACGTCGACGGTCGGGTGCCAGTGCGTGCCGCCGTCGTCGACGACCACGACCCCCAGGGCTTCACGTGCGCCACGAAGCCGCCGCCGCCCCCGTCGCCCGTGCCGTGCGCCGTGCCCGTCGCCGTCCCGGCGTCCCCGGGTCGTGGCGTCACGTCGCCGCCGCCCGAGCCGGCACCGGAGCCCGTGAGCCCGGTCACGCGCGCGACGGGGACGACGTGGTCGGGCGCGTCGTCAGCCGCACGTCGGCGCGGGCTCGAACGCGGTGTCGTCCCCCAGCATGGCCCGCAACGTGCTCACGGGGACCAGGAAGCTCATGTCGTCCGCGTTCTTCGCGTACACCACGCCGATGACGCGACCCTCGGCATCGAGGGCCGCGGAGCCCGAGCTGCCCGGCTCCACGGGGGCGTCCGTGACGAGGACCTCGCCGAGGTTCGCGTGCAACGGGTCGGTCACCGCGCCCATGATGCGACCGTCGGTGACCGTCAGCTGCCGGCCGAGCGGGTACCCGACCACCGTGACCGCGTCCCCGACCTGCGGGTCGGCGTCCGCGAGCTGCGGGGCCGCGGGCAGCGGGTCGACCGTGCGGACGACCGCGAGGTCCGCCAGGCCGGCGGTGCTGGTGGCCTCTGCCGCGAGCTCCCGGCCGTCGTACGTGCTGAGCTGCAGCTCGGCTGAGTCCGCGACGACGTGCCGGTTGGTGACCAGCGTGTGCTCGTCGAGCGCGAACCCCGAACCCGTCGACAGTCCGCCGCACCCGATGTTGCGGATCCGCACGGCCATGCGCTGCGCGGCGTCGAAGCCGTCGGGGGACAGCTGCGTGCCCGCGGCGGCGAGGGGCGGCGCGGCTGCGACGCTCGGCACGACGCTCGTCGGCACGGGCGGCGGAGGCTCGGGCAGCCAGGCGCAACCGCCCACGAGCCCGGCGGCGACCACGGCCGTCAGGCGTGCCGCCGTCCTCACCGCGACAGCTCCTGCTGCAGCCGGTCGTTCGCCTCGCTCGCCGCGCCGCACACCCGCTCGACGTCCGCACGGAACCGCGCGATGTCGGTCGCGTCGTAGCGCGCGGCCTCCTGCAGGTACCCGATCAGCCGTTCCTGGCCGTCGACGCAGGTGGCGAGGGCCGTCGCGACCTGCCCGGCCGCCTGCGAGACGCGCTGCTGGTAGTCCGCGAGCTGCTGCTGCGCAGCCGTGGTGTCGCCGAGCTGCGCCTTCTCGTCGGCGAGCTCGGTGATGCGGGTCTGTGCCGTCGCGAGCTGGGCGCGCGTGGCCTCGAGCTCCCCGGTGGTCGCCTCCAGCTCGGCCTGCGACTGGGCGAGCTGCTCGCCGTGCGTGCGGGCGAGCGCCTCCCACTGCGCCGCGGCGTCCTCCCATGCCTGCGTGGTCGACCACAGACGCGCGCCGACGACCCCTGCGGCCACGAGGACCGCGACCAGCACGAGCACCAGCACGACGACAGGTCGGCGGGAGCGACCGGGGGCCGCCACGGGCTCCGGCGCGGTGGGCACGCGCGGCGCGGCACCCGTCCAGGGCGGTGGCGGCGACGGCGGCGGGACGACCGGTGGCTCGGGTCGCCGCCCGGGCTCGGGCGCGGGGCCGAGGGGACCGGTCATCCGCCCAGGATAGGCCGCGACGCGTCCGCGTCCGGGGCGGCCCCGGCGCGGGTGCGTCAGGAGACGGGGCCCGTGAACTTCTCGCCGGGGCCCTCGCCGGGGGCGTCGGGGAACGGCGACGCCTCCCGGAAGGCGAGCTGCAGGGAGCGCAGGCCGTCGCGCAGCGAGCGCGCGTGCTGGTTGCCGATGTCCGGCGCCGACGCGGTCACGAGCGCGGCGAGCGCGGTGATGAGCTTGCGTGCCTCGTCGAGGTCACGGTGCCGCGACCCCGGGCCCCAGGCGTCGTCCTCCGCGAGGCCGCACTTCACGGCGGCCGCGCTCATGAGGTGCACGGCCGCCGAGGTGATGACCTCCACGGCGGCGACCTCGGCGATGTCACGCACCGCCTGCGTCGTGGGGTCGGTCGCGTCGTCGGCGTGCGTGTGGCTCATGCATCGATCCTCTCACCGCCGGCGGTCGCCCCCGCCCGCGGTCCCGACGTACGACGGCCCCGCACCTGGGGGGTGCAGGGCCGTCGGGGGACCGGCGCGCCGGTCGTGCGGGGCGTCGGTCAGGCGACCGGGACGCTCACGGTCGCGGGCTCGCCGGTCTCGACCGGGGCGCCGGACGCGGCGAGCCGCTGGCGGAGCGCGGCGCCGAGCCCGGCGTCGACGTTCGTCCAGTACTGGATCGCCCGCTCGCGGATGTCGGCGCGCTTCACGCCGCCCACGTGCCCCGTGATCGTGTCGAGGAACCGGGCGCGCGCCGCGTCGTCGAACACCTCGCGGTAGAGCGTGCCCGCCTGGCCGAAGTCGTCGTCCTCGGGGTGCAGCGTCGCCGCGGTGCGCACGAGCGCCCCGTCGGACTCCCAGCCGCCCTCGCCCGCGCGGGCCGGGTCGGCCGCGGGACCGCCCACCGAGTTCGGTGCGTACACCGGTGTGGTGGCCGACGAGAAGTGGTAGCGCGCCGCGCCGTCCTGCGAGTAGGAGTGCACCGGGGACTTCGCGGCGTTCACCGGCAGCTGGGCGTGGTTCGTGCCCACGCGGTACCGGTGCGCGTCGGCGTACGAGAAGATCCGCGCGAGCAGCATCTTGTCCGGGCTCGCTGCGATGCCGGGCACGAAGTTGCTGGGCGCGAACGTCGCCTGCTCGATCTGCGCGAAGTAGTTCTCGGGGTTGCGGTTCAGCTCCATGACGCCGACCTCGATCAGCGGGTAGTCCCCGTGCGGCCAGACCTTGGTGAGGTCGAACGGGTTGAAGCGGTACTCCTCGGCGTCCGCGTACGGCATGACCTGCACCGAGAGCGTCCAGCGCGGGAAGTCGCCCGCCTCGATGTGCTCGTACAGGTCGCGGATGTGGTGGTCGGCGTCCGAGCCCGCGAGCTGCGCGGCCACGTCGGCCGGCATGTTCTCGATGCCCTGCTGGGTCGTGAAGTGGTACTTGACCCAGAACCGCTCACCGGAGGCGTTGATCCACTGGTAGGTGTGCGAGCCGAAGCCGTCCATGTTCCGCCACGTGGCCGGGATGCCGCGGTCGCCCATGAGCCACGTCACCTGGTGCGCCGACTCCGGCGACAGCGTCCAGAAGTCCCACTGCATGTCGTTGTCGCGCAGGTGCGAGCCCGGCAGGCGCTTCTGCGAGTGGATGAAGTCGGGGAACTTGATGCCGTCACGGATGAAGAAGACGGGCGTGTTGTTGCCGACGAGGTCGTAGTTGCCCTCGGTCGTGTAGAACTTCAGCGCGAAGCCGCGCGGGTCGCGCCACGTGTCCGGGGAGCCCTGCTCGCCGGCGACGGTCGAGAAGCGCGCGAGCATCTCGGTGGTCGCGCCCGGCTGGAACACCGCGGCGCGCGTGTAGGCCGACACGTCGTTCGTCACGGTGAAGGTGCCGAACGCGCCGCCGCCCTTGGCGTGCACGACGCGCTCGGGCACGCGTTCGCGGTTGAACTGGGCGAGCTTCTCGACCAGGTAGTGGTCGTGCAGGGCGATCGGTCCGTCGGCGCCGACGGACAGTGCGTGCGCGTCCGAGGCGACCGGCGCGCCGGCGTTGGTGGTGGTGGGGGGCAGGTGGGACAACGGTGTTCCTCTCGTCGGCCGGGCGGACGGGCCCGGGGATCAGGGGCGCGCGGCGTGCGCGCGTCGGCGGGCTCAGCGCTCGGGCCGGCAGGCAGGGCACAGGCCCCAGAAGGTGACCTCGGCGGTCTCGACCGCGAAGCCTGCGCTCGAGCTCGGTGTGAGGCAGGGCGCGTGCCCGACGACGCAGTCGACGTCGTCGACGGCGCCGCACCCGCGGCACACCACGTGGTGGTGGTTGTCCCCGGTGCGTCGCTCGTACCGTGCGGGGTGGCCGGCCGGCTCGATGCGGCGCAGCAGCCCCGCGTCCGCCAGTGCGTGCAGGACGTCGTAGACGGCCTGCACCGAGACGGCCGGCAGGGTCGTGCGGACCTGCTGCAGCACCTGGTCGGCGTCGAGGTGCGCGGCGTCCTCGAGCACGCCGAGCACGGCGAGCCGGGGTGCGGTCACCCGCAGCCCGTGCTCACGCAGCAGCTCGGTGTCGGTCACGGGAGCATCCGAGCACCTTTTCTGGAACTATTCAAGTTCAGGCACCCGACGGTGAGGCGCTCCTGCGGGCGCCGGCCGGACACCGGAGCCGTTGTCTGGTAGCCTCGTCGTGACTGATCCGCGTCGTCGCGCGCCCTCGTCCTGTCGCACGGCCCTCCGGGAGTGATCCCGGGTCGTCCGTGCCGGAGTCGGGGGCACGCGGTGGCACGGATGCACAAGTGGAGAGCCTCTCCCACCTGGCCCCGACTGCTCGGCACGTCCGACGACAGGGACCGGGTCCTGGTCCGCAGGTCGTCGGGTGCCCCCGGTGACCTGTCGCCGGACGCCGCGAGCGCCCGGCGGCGTGCGGTGTCGAGGCTCCCTCCTGTGCCCAGGACGGGGGCCTTCCTCGTTCCTGGGGTCCACCACGACGAACCCGAGGAGCACCACATCAGCGAGCCCCGCATCAACGATCGGATCCGCGTCGCCGAGGTCCGACTCGTCGGACCCAACGGTGAGCAGGTCGGGATCGTGCGCCTGGAGGACGCTCTGCGTCTGGCCCAGGACGCGGACCTCGACCTGGTCGAGGTCGCCCCGACCGCACGTCCGCCCGTGTGCAAGATCATGGACTTCGGCAAGTTCAAGTACGAGGCCGACATGAAGGCGCGTGAGGCCCGGCGCAACCAGGCCAACACGATCCTCAAGGAGATCCGCTTCCGGCTGAAGATCGACCCGCACGACTACGGCACCAAGAAGGGCCATGTCGAGCGGTTCCTCAAGGCCGGCGACAAGGTCAAGGTCATGATCATGTTCCGCGGTCGCGAGCAGTCGCGCCCGGAGATGGGCGTGCGCCTCCTGCAGCGGCTGGCGGCGGACGTCGCCGAGCTCGGCTTCATCGAGAGCATGCCGAAGCAGGACGGCCGCAACATGATCATGGTGCTGGGTCCGACCAAGAAGAAGGCCGAGCAGCGCAACGAGCAGCGTCGCGCCGCGGCGCAGGCCGAGGACCACGCTGACGCGCAGCCCGACACGGCGCCCGAGCCCGTGCCGTGGCCCCCCGTGGCACGCGAGCCGCGCCCGGAGCCCGCGGCCCCCGCCGAGGCCCCCGCGTCGCAGTCCGCGCCCGCCCCGGCGGCCGTGGCCCCGCGCCGCTCCGGTCCGCCGGCGCCGCGCTCGACCTCCACGCCCTCGCGCTCGACGACCTCCGCACCGCGGCCTGCCTCGGCCCCGCGGCCGTCGTCGGCCCCGCGCGCGGCGGCGCCTGGTGCACGGCCTGCCCCGGCGGCCCGCCCCGCGGCGTCGTCGAGCAGCCCCGCGCCGAGCGCCGCACCGTCGCCGGCAGCAGCTGCCACCCCGCGCCCGCCGGCACCGCGTCCGACGCCCCGCCCCGCCGCCCGTCCGGGTCCTCCGGCGGGTGGGTCCGCGAAGCCCGCGCCTCGGCCGGGCCCGCGCGCCACGGACGGCGAGCAGTCCGGCTGACATCCGCACGGGCGCGCCACCCGCGTCCGGACGACCCCCGAGTCGCACGACCGTGCGATGCGAACGACAAGGAGACACGGCAGCCATGCCGAAGAACAAGACGCACTCCGGTGCCAAGAAGCGGTTCCGGGTCACCGGCACCGGCAAGGTCATGCGCGAGCAGGCGAACGGACGCCACCTGCTCGAGCACAAGTCGAGCCGCCGCACCCGCCGCATCGCCGGTGACGTCGTCGTCTCGCCCGCAGACACGCCCAGGATCAAGAAGCTGCTCGGTCGCTGACCCGCGTCGGCGCCCACGGCGCCGGCGGGACCGACGAGCCCCGGACTACGCAAGGAGCATCACGTGGCACGCGTGAAGCGGGCGGTCAACGCCCAGAAGAAGCGCCGCTCGACCCTCGAGCGCGCGAGCGGCTACCGCGGGCAGCGCTCGCGCCTGTACCGCAAGGCCAAGGAGCAGGTCACCCACTCGCTGGTGTACGCCTACCGCGACCGCAAGGCGCGCAAGGGCGACTTCCGCAAGCTGTGGATCCAGCGGATCAACGCGGCGGCCCGCGAGAACGGCATGACGTACAACCGCCTCATCCAGGGCCTCAAGGCCGCGGGTGTCGAGGTCGACCGTCGCGTCCTCGCCGACCTGGCCGTCAACGACGCCGCGGCGTTCGCCGCGCTCGTCCAGGTCGCCAAGGCCGCCCTCCCCGAGGACGTCAACGCGCCCCGCGCGGCTGCCTGACCTCCGCGCGACCCGGCCCCCGCGGGCCGACCCGCGCCCGACCACGCCCCCGCCGTCCCCGTGACGGCGGGGGCGTCGTCGTCCGCACCCCTCCCGCCACCGGGACCTGGCTCACCGCCCCGACGCCCGGTCGGGCGGCGTCGTCCCGGTCGGCGGGGACCCATGCGCCGAGCGGAACCTGGCTCACCGTCGAGCGCTCCGGTCGGGGAGCGAGGTTCCGGTCGGCGGGGTGGGGGAGGGGTGGGCACGGGGAAGGGATGATGGGGTCGTGCCCGACGAGCTGATGACGAACCCCCGTGCGGACCGCGTGAAGGCCGTACGTGCGTTGGCGAGCCGCAGCGTGCGGCGCCGGACCGGGACCTTCCTGGTGGAGGGGCCGCAGGCGGTGCGCGAGGCGGTCGCACCCGGGTCGCCGCGCGTGCACGACGTGTACGTGACGGTCGACGCCGCGGCGCGGTACCCCGAGATCGTCGCCGCGGCGCGGGACGTCGGCGCGCGGGTGCGGAACGGGACGCCCGACGTCCTCGACGCGATGAGCGCGGACGCCCAGGGCGTCGTCGCGGTGGTCGACCAGGTGGGTGCCGGCCTCGACGACGTGCTCACGAGGAGGCCGCGCCTCGTGGCGGTGCTCGCGCACGTGCGCGACCCGGGGAACGCCGGGACCGTGCTGCGGGCGGCCGACGCGGCGGGCGCCGACGCCGTGGTGCTGACCGCGAGCAGCGTCGACGTGCACAACCCCAAGACCGTGCGCTCCACCGCGGGCTCCCTCTTCCACCTGCCGGTCGTGCCCGGACCCGAGCTCCCGGACGCGGTCGGCGCGCTGCGCTCCGCCGGTCTGACGGTGCTGGCGGCCGCCGGGTCGGGCGAGCACGACCTCGACGACCTGCTCGACGTCGTCGGGGCCGCACCCGCAGGCGTCCCGGACCTCTCGAGGCCGACGGCCTGGGTGTTCGGCAACGAGGCGTGGGGCCTTCGCGACGAGGACCTCGCGCTGGCGGACGCCACCGTGCGGGTGCCGCTGCGCGGTCGGGCCGAGTCGCTCAACCTCGCGACGGCCGCGACGGTGTGCCTCTACGCCTCCGGTCGCGCGCACCGCTGAGCGCGTCGCACCTGGCAGGCTGGGGGCATGCGACTGTTCGCCGCGGTGTGGCCCGACGAGGACGTCCTCGACCACCTCGACCTCGCGCTCGCCGTGGTGCGCCGGGGCGTCGCCTCCCCGGACGACGGCGTGCGGTGGTCGGCGCGCGAGGCGTGGCATCTCACCGCCGCCTTCTACGGCCACCTGCCCGACGCGGGCACCGACGACCTCGCGGCGGACCTCGAGCGCGCGGCGGCGCGTCGCGCGCCGTTCGACCTGCAGCTGCGCGGTGCGGGCGTGTTCTCCCACCGCACCCTGTGGGTCGGGACGGGTCGCGACGTCGAGGCCATGACCGCGCTCGCGGGCGCCGCGCGCGCGGTGGGGGAGGAGCACGGTGCGGCGCCCGACAGCCGGGTGCGGCACCGGCCCCACCTCACGGTCGGCCGCGTGCGTCCCGGGTCGCGCCCGCCGCGCCGCGCCGCGCGTGCGGGGGTGGCGGGGCGTCCCGGGGGTCGGGGGCCGGGCCGGGGATCCGCCGCCGACGTGCGCGAGCTCGGGCCGGCGGAGGTGTTCGAGCAGGCCCTCGCGGTGTACGAGGGACCCACGTGGCGCGTCGAGGCGCTGTCGCTCGTCGCCTCCCGGCCGGGCGAGGGCCGTGGTGGGGGGCCGCTCTACACGCGGCTGGCGGACCTCCCGCTGGGCACGGGCGCGGACTGACGGTGGTATCGGCTCGTCCACGGTCGAGGCCGTGTGGCACGCTGGGGACGTGCACCAGGTCCTCGTCCCCCGCGCGGCGGGTGGTCACCGATTTCCGTGGCCCGTCCCGGGCCGCGCGGACCGCGCACGCGCACGCTGAGCCGCGTGCCCCCACGGTGACGTCCTGCGGGACGCTCCGACGGCCTCGGGACGGGCGCCACTAGACTGCCCAGTCGGCCCCCGCACCCACGCGTCCTCGTCGTGACGTGCGCGCGGGCCGTCGCCGAACCGCCCCTGGAAGGTCCTGATGACCAGCGACACACCGCTGTCCCCGCTCGACGCCGACGGCGTCGCCGCGGCCGTCGACGCCGCGATCGCGGCGATCGCGGGCGCGAGCGACCTCGACGGCCTGAAGGCCGCGCGCCTCGCGCACACCGGCGACGCCAGCCCGCTGGCGCTGGCGAACCGCGCGATCGGCGGCCTGCCGGGCCCCGACAAGGCCGCTGCCGGGCGCCTCCTCGGCCAGGCGCGTGGCCGCGTGAACGCCGCGATCGCCGACCGGCAGGTCGAGCTCGAGGCGGAGCGTGACGCGCGCGTCCTCGTCGAGGAGTCCCTCGACGTGACGCTGCCCGCCGACCGCCACCGCCTCGGCGCCCGCCATCCGCTGTCGACCCTCTCGGAGCGCATCGCGGACGTGTTCGTCGCGATGGGCTGGGAGATCGCCGAGGGGCCGGAGCTCGAGACGGAGTGGTTCAACTTCGACGCGCTGAACTTCGGCGTCGACCACCCGGCGCGGCAGATGCAGGACACCTTCTTCGTCGCGCCGACCGACCCCGACGTGCCGGCCGACGGGTCCGGCCTCGTGCTGCGCACCCACACCTCACCCGTGCAGGCGCGCACGCTGCTGGAGCGCGGCGTGCCGGTGTACATCGCGTGTCCCGGCAAGGTGTTCCGCACCGATGCGCTCGACGCGACGCACACGCCCGTGTTCCACCAGGTCGAGGGCCTCGCGGTCGACGAGGGCCTGACGATGGCGCACCTCAAGGGGACGCTCGACCACTTCGCACGGGCGATGTTCGGCCCCGAGGCCCGCACGCGCCTGCGCCCGTCGTTCTTCCCCTTCACCGAACCGTCGGCCGAGATGGACCTGTGGTTCCCGCAGAAGAAGGGCGGACCCGGGTGGATCGAGTGGGGTGGCTGCGGCATGGTCAACCCGCACGTGCTGCGCGCCTGCGGCATCGACCCCGACGTGTACTCCGGGTACGCGTTCGGCATGGGCATCGAGCGCACGCTCATGCTCCGGCACGGCATCGCCGACATGCGCGACATGGTCGAGGGCGACGTGCGCTTCTCCGAGCAGTTCCGGACGGTGATCTGACATGCCCCGTATCCCGCTGACCTGGCTCGGCGAGCACGTCGAGCTGCCCGCCGGCCTCACGGCCGAGCAGCTCGCCGCCGACCTCGTGCGCGTCGGCCTGGAGGAAGAGGCGATCCACTCCTCGGGCGTGAGCGGCCCGCTCGTCGTCGGCCAGGTGCTCGAGCTGATGCCCGAGCCGCAGAAGAACGGCAAGACGATCAACTGGTGCCAGGTCGACGTGGGCGCGCACAACGCGCTCGACGAGGCCGGGAACCCGACCGTGCCGCGCGGCATCGTGTGCGGCGCGCACAACTTCGGTGTGGGCGACCGCGTCGTCGTCGCGCTCCCCGGTGCCGTGCTGCCGGGGCCGTTCGCGATCTCGGCGCGCCGGACGTACGGGCACGTGTCCGACGGCATGATCTGCTCGCAGCGCGAGCTGGGCCTCGGGGACGACCACGCCGGCATCATCGTGCTGTCGCGCCTCGGCCACGGGGAGGACGCGACGGCACCCGGCACGGACGCCCTCGCGCTGCTCGGCCTCGGCGACGAGGTCCTCGAGATCAACGTGACGCCCGACCGCGGGTACTGCTTCTCGATGCGCGGCGTCGCTCGCGAGTACGCGCACTCCACGGGAGCCGCGTTCACCGACCCGGGCGTCGAGACGCCCGAGACCCTGCGCGAGCGCCCCGCGGGCTTCGCGGTCGAGATCGAGGAGGACGCCGGCATCCACGGCGTGCCGGGCTGCGACCGCTTCGTCGCGCAGGTCGTCCGCGGCGTGCGGGCCTCGGGCCCGTCGCCGGCGTGGATGCAGCGCCGCCTGACGCAGGCCGGCATGCGGCCCATCAGCCTCGCGGTCGACGTGACGAACTACGTCATGCTCGACCTCGGCCAGCCGATGCACGCCTACGACCTGGGCACCGTGACGGCGCCCGTCGTCGTGCGGCGCGCGCGTCCCGGCGAGAAGGCCACGACGCTGGACGACGTCGAGCGGGCGCTCGACCCGCAGGACCTGCTCATCACCGACTCCACCGGCGGGCGCGCGGCACGCGTGCTGGGCATCGCGGGCGTCATGGGCGGCGCGGACTCCGAGGTGTCCGACGCGACGACCGACCTGCTGCTGGAGGCCGCGCACTTCGACCCCGTGAGCATCGCGCGGTCGTCGCGGCGTCACCGGCTGACGTCGGAGGCGTCCAAGCGGTTCGAGCGCGGGGTCGACCCCCGGCTCGCCCGGGTGGCCGTCGCGCGTGCCGCGGCGCTGCTCGTCGAGCACGGCGGCGGCACCGCCGACGACGCGCTGACGGACGTCGACCGTACGCGGCCGGCGCCGGTCGTCGCGTTGGACCCGTCGCAGGCCGCGCGCCTGGTCGGGGTGCCGTACACGGACGACGAGGTGCGCACGACGCTGACGGACATCGGCTGCGAGGTCGACTGCGCCACGACGCCGTGGCAGGTGCGCGTGCCGTCGTGGCGTCCGGACCTCGTCGTCGGGGTCGACCTGGTCGAGGAGGTCGCGCGGCTGCGCGGCTACGACGCGATCCCGTCGCTCGTGCCGCCCGCGCCCTCGGGGACGGGGCTGACGCGCGGGCAGCGGCTGCGCCGCGCGGTCGCGGACACGCTCGCCGCCGGGGGGCTCGTCGAGGTGCTGAGCTACCCGTTCGTCGGCGCCGACCAGCTCGAGGTGCTCGGGTTGCCGGCCGGGGACGAGCGGCGCCGGGCCGTCCGGCTGGTCAACCCGCTGGCTGACGGCCAACCGCTCATGCGGACCGACCTGCTCGTCACCCTGCTGGACACGGCGCGCCGGAACGTCGCGCGCGGCAACGTCGACCTCGGTCTGTACGAGCTGGGGCTCGTCACGCTGCCCGACGTCGGTGCGCCGCCCGCACCCCGCCTGCCCGGGGGGGTGCGCCCGAGCGACGGGCAGCTCGCGGCGCTGGAGAAGGCCGTGCCCGCGCAGCCCCTGCACGTCGCGGGCGTCCTGGCAGGTCTCGCCGAGCCGGCGCGCCGCGGGAGCGTGGGTCGCCGGGCTGACCTCGAGGACGTGCTGGCGCACGTGCAGCGCGTCGCGCAGGTCGTCGGCGTGGAGCTCTCCGCCACGGCGGACCGCGAGCGGGCGCCGTTCCACCCGGGCCGGTGCGCGCGGCTGACGGTCCCGTCGGGCGCCGTCGTCGGCCACGCCGGCGAGCTGCACCCGAAGGTCGTCGCGGCGCTGGACCTGCCGGCCCGCGCGGTCGCGTTCGAGCTGGACCTGACGGCGCTGCTCGCCGCGACGCCGTCCGAGCCGGTGCCGGCCACCCCGGTGTCGACGTTCCCCGTCGCCAAGGAGGACGTCGCTCTCGTGGTGGCCGACGACGTGCCGGTCGCGGACGTCCTCGCGGCCGTCCGCGCGGGTGCGGCGGGCAGCGCGGCGGGTGACGTCCTGGAGGACCTGCACGTGTTCGACGTGTACGCGGGCGACCAGGTCGGTCCCGGGCGCAAGTCCGTCGCGTTCGCGTTGCGGCTGCGCGCGCAGGACCGCACGCTGACGGCCGCCGAGACCGCGGCCGTGCGGGATGCGGTCGTGGCCGAGGCGCACGCACGGGTCGGGGCCACGCTGCGCGCGTGAGGCACCCGCGGCACGCGGGCCGCGGGGCGCTCGTCCCCGCGGCCCCATGCGGGCGGCCCGCAGTGGTGCCGGAACCGGGACGAATGCCGCGTGGTCGGACGAGTTCACCAGAAAGTTACTGTCGGGTAGTTGCGGCAGATCGGGTGAACCGCGCAAGGTGAGGACAGTCGTCCAGGTGACGGCGTCTTGCCCGCGCGACGGGGCGCGTCCCACGCCCCTCCGTCGCGCCCGACGGAGGGGACCCCCTTGCACGCTCGACCACGCCCTGCCATCGGAGCGCTCGCGGCGCTCGCACTCGTGCTCACCGGTGGCGTCGCCACCGCCGGCGCGGCGCACGCGGCGCCGGCCACCACTGCGCCGCTCGTGATCAACGAGGTGTACGGAGGCGGGGGCAACTCCGGCGCGACGTACGACCGTGACTTCGTCGAGCTGTACAACCCGACGGCCGAGCCCGTGGACACGGCCGGCTGGTCGGTCCAGTACGCGTCGGCAGCCGGTGCCGTCTACCAGGTGACGCCGCTGACGGGTGTGGTCCCCGCGGGCGGCCAGCTGCTCGTCGCCCAGGCGGCGGGTTCCGGCGGGACCGTCACCGTCGAGGGCGACGTGGTCGGCACGATCCCCATGAGCTCGACGTCCGGCAAGGTCGCGCTGGTCGCGGCGACCGGTGCCCTGACGTGCGCCGGCACGTGCTCTGCGGCACCCGAGGTCGTCGACCTCGTCGGGTACGGGGCCGCGAACGACTACGCTGGCACCGGTCCCGCTCCTGGTCTGACGAACGCCACGTCGGCGTCGCGCGACGCCGCCCACACCCACACCGCAGACAACGCGGCCGACTTCACGGCGGGCACGCCGACGCCCCAGGGCCTGGGGGGAGGTTCCGCCCCGGACGACGGGACGTACACCGTCGCGGAGATCCAGGGCACGGGCACGGCGTCGCCCCTGGTGGGCGCGACCGTCACGACGTCGGGTGTCGTCACGGCGGCGTACCCGACCGGTGGCTTCCAGGGGTACGTCATCCAGACGCCGGGCACGGGAGGGGCGCTCGACCCGGCGCGGAACGCGTCCGACGCGGTCTTCGTGTACTCGTCCGCCACCGTCGGGTCCGTCACGGTCGGCGACCACGTCGAGGTCACGGGCGTGGTGAGCGAGTTCAACGGCCTCACGGAGATCACGGTCGCTGCGGGCGGCCTGCGTGCGCTGCCCGACGCGGCCGACGTCGCGCCGCTGACCGGGTCGTGGCCCGCCACGGCGGAGGGGCGCGAGGCGATCGAGTCGATGCTGCTCGCGCCGGAGGGGCACTTCACGGTCACGAACACCTACTCGACCAACCAGTACGGCGAGGTCGGCCTCGCGGCCGGCACGACTCCGCTGCTGCAGCCCACCGAGGTCGGGCGACCCGGCTCGCCGGAAGCCGCGGGGGCCGTCGCCGACAACGCGGCCCGCGGGGTGGTCCTCGACGACGGCGCCACGACCAACTTCCTGTCGTCGGCCAACCAGTCGCTGACGCCGCCGTACCTCTCGCTCGAGAACCCGGTGCGCGTCGGCGCGGCCGCGACGTTCACCGAGCCGGTCGTCGTCGACTACCGGAACAACTCGTGGAAGCTCAACCCGACCCGCCCGTACGTGGCCGGCGGACCCGCACCCGTGACGTTCGAGAACGACCGCACGCCGACGCCGGCCGCGGTCGGCGGCGACGTGACCGTCGCGTCGTTCAACGTGCTCAACTACTTCACGACGCTCGGCGCGGACACCGCTGCGTGCGAGGCCTACCGCGACCGCGCCGGTGACCCGGTGACGGTCAGCACGGGCTGCGCGCAGCGCGGTGCGTGGGACCCGGACGACCTGCAGCGCCAGCAGGACAAGATCGTCGCCGCGATCGACGCACTGGACGCGGACGTCGTCGGGCTGCTGGAGATCGAGAACTCCGCGGTCGTCGACGGTGTCGCCGACGAGGCCCTCGGAACCCTCGTCGACGCGTTGAACGCGGCCGCCGGGGCCGGCACGTGGGCGTTCGTCCCGTCGTCGGACGAGCTGCCGGACGTGGCCCTGCAGGACACCATCACGAACGCGCTGATCTACCGCACGGCGTCGGTCGAGCGCACGGGGGAGTCGCGGGCCCTCGGGACCGCCAGCGCGTCCGGGCAGGCGTTCGCGAACGCCCGGGAGCCGATCGCCCAGGCCTTCACGCCCGTGGGTGGCGGTGAGCCCGTGCTCGTCGTCGTCAACCACCTCAAGTCCAAGGGCTCGGCGGGCCCGTGGACCGGCGACGCCGACACGGGCGACGGGCAGGGCGCGTCGAACGAGTCCCGGGTGCGTCAGGCGACCGCGCTGCGGGACTGGGTGCCGACCGTCCAGGGCGACGTCGAGGCCGTGGCGCTGGTGGGCGACTTCAACGCCTACACGCGCGAGGACCCGCTGCAGGTGCTGTACGACGCGGGCTACGTCGACGCGGTCGAGACGCTGGCGCCCGGGCAGTGGTCGTACTCGTTCTCTGGCCTGTCGGGCTCGCTCGACCACGTGCTGCTCAACGAGGCCGCGCGTGCGCGAGCGACCGGCGCCGACGTGTGGGAGATCAACGCCGAGGAGTCCGTCGCCCTCGAGTACAGCAGGTACAACTACCACGGCAGCCTGTTCCACGCCGACGACCCGTACCGCTCGTCCGACCACGACCCGGTGCTCGTCGGGCTGTCCGCCGGCGAGTCGGACGACGGACCCGTCGACCTGACGTTCCTCAACATCAACGACTTCCACGGTCGCATCGACGGCAACACCGTGAAGTTCGCCGGGACCGTCGAGGAGCAGCGCGCGGCGGCCGAGGGCCCGGTCGCGTTCCTCTCCGCCGGGGACAACATCGGCGCGTCGCTGTTCGCGTCGTCGGTGCAGCAGGACCAGCCGACGATCGACGTGCTCGACGCTCTCGACCTGGCGGCCTCCGCTGTCGGGAACCACGAGTTCGACGCGGGCTACCAGGACCTCGTGGACCGCGTGATCGCGGACGGCGCCAACGCCCGGTTCCCGTACCTGGGCGCCAACGTGTACCTCGAGGGCACGGCGACGTCCGCGCTCGACGAGTACGCGCTGCTCGACATGGACGGCGTGACCGTCGGCGTCATCGGCGCGGTCACGCAGGAGACGCCGACGCTCGTGCGGCCGGACGGGATCGCCGGGCTGGAGTTCGGCGACCCCGTCGAGGCGGTCAACCGCGTCGCGGCGCAGCTGACGGACGGGGACGCGTCCAACGGCGAGGCCGACGTGCTCGTCGCCCAGTACCACGAGGGCGCCGGTGCGGGAACGCCGGACGGTGCGACGCTCGAGGAGGAGGTCGCCGCGGGCGGCGCGTTCGCCGACATCGTCACGGGCACCGACCCGGCGGTGGACGCGATCTTCACGGGCCACACGCACAAGCAGTACGCGTGGTTCGGGCCGGCAGCCGACGACGCGACGCGGCCGGTCGTGCAGACCGGCTCCTACGGCGAGCTCCTCGGCAAGGTCGTGCTGACCTACGACCCGGCGACCGACGAGGTCACGGCGGCCACCGCGGAGAACGTCGCGCGGACGACCACCCCCGACGCCGACCTCGTCGCGGCGTACCCGCGCGTCGCGGCGGTCGCCGACGTGGTGGCGCAGGCGCTCGCGTACGCCACCGAGGTCGGGTCGCAGCCCGTCGGCTCGGTCACGGCGGACGTGACGACGGCGTTCGGCGGCGGCTCGTTCGTCGACGGCGTCTACGTCGGGTCCGCGCCGGGTACGACGACCGGCCGGGACGACCGCAGCCGGGAGTCCACGCTCGGCTCGCTCGTGGCCGACGCGCTGCTCGAGACCCTCGCGGCGCCCGAGCGCGGCGGCGCGCAGATCGGCGTCGTCAACCCCGGCGGGATGCGCGCGGAGCTGCTGTACGCGCCCGACGGCACGATCACGTACGCCGAGGCCAACGCGGTGCTGCCGTTCGTCAACAACCTCTGGACCACCACCCTCACGGGCGCCCAGGTGGTGACGATGCTCGAGCAGCAGTGGCAGACCAACGCGGACGGCACGATCCCGAGCCGGCCGTACCTCCAGCTCGGGCTGAGCGACAACGTGTCCTACACGTACGACGCGACGCGCGAGCTGGGCGACCGCGTCACGTCGGTCACCGTCGACGGCGCGCCGATCGACCCGGACGCGGAGTACCGCATCGGGACGTTCTCGTTCCTGGCGCAGGGCGGGGACAACTTCCGCGTCCTCGCCGAGGGTGCCCGCACGGCCGACTCCGGGTTGATCGACCGGGACGCGTGGGTCGCGTACCTGCAGGCGCACCCGGGTGTCGCACCGGACTTCGGCGAGCGCGCGGTCGCCGTGCCGGAGCTGGAGCCGGTCATCCCGGGTGGCGAGCTGTCCTTCGAGGTGGGTGGGCTCAACCTGACGAGCCTCGGGGCACCGCAGAACACCGAGGTCGAGGTGCGGCTGGGTGACGACGTGCTCGGCACCTTCCCGCTCACGCAGGGTGCGTCCGGGCCGGAGGCGTCCGGCCGGGTGACCGTGGCGGTGCCCGACGGGCTCGAGGCGGGTCGGCACCTGCTCACCGTGGTGGCCTCGCCCAGCGGTACGACCACGACGGTGCCGTTCACGGTCGACGAGCGCACCGCGTCCTCGACGACCACGTTGACGGCCTCGCCGTCGAGCCAGGTGTCCGGCACGCGTGGCACGCGTGTGCGGCTGACGGCGCTCGTCGAGGCACCGGTGGACGCCACGGGTCCCGTGCAGTTCCTGGTGGCCGAGGACGTGCTCGGCACGGCGTCGCTGCGGGACGGCCGCGCGGTGCTCACGCTGCCGGCGGACACGCCGGCCGGCACGTACGAGGTGGTCGCGCGCTGGGCGGGCGACGACGCGGTGGCGGGCTCGCAGTCCGCGCCCGTCACGGTGACGGTCGAGCGGGCCACGAGCAGCACGTCGCTCACGGTGCTGCAGTCGCCCCTGCCCCGGCTCGTCCCCTCGGTGTGGGTCGCGACCGTCGGTCTCGACACCGCGCGGCTTCCGCAGGGCCACGTCGAGCTGCGCGAGGGCGACCGCGTCCTCGCGCGGGCGGACGTGGTGCTCGGCCTGGCGGCGGGCACGGTGCCGCGCGGGATCGGCTCGGGCACGCACCGTCTCACCGCGGTGTTCGTCCCCGACGCCCCGCAGGACGTCGCCGGCAGCACCAGCAGCGTCGTGACGGTGCGCGGCTGAGTCGCGACGTGGGCCCGACCGGGTGACCCGGTCGGGCCCACGTCGGTCCGTGCGCCCGACGGCGCTGCGGCAGGTGCCACGATGTGCGCATGACCGACGACGACGCGAGCACCGACGGCACGGCGCGCTCGCTCACCATGACGGACGAGCTGCTGCGCGCCATGACGCGTGACGTCACGGCCCTCCTGCTCCGCAGCCGTCAGGCGCTCGGCCTCTGGGCAGGGTTCTTCGCCGTGGTCGTTCCCGTGCTCCTCGTGGTCGCCGCGACCGTGGGCGACACGGATCTGCTCCTGCTGTACCTCGGGCTCGTCCTGGTGACGGTGGCCGTGCTCGTCGTCGTGCAGGTCCTGGTGACCCGCCGCTCGGTGCGTCGCGCACTGGTCGTCGCGCTCCCGCAGGGCACGGACGTGCGCGTGGCGGTGACCGGCGAGGAGCTGCAGCAGCGCGGCGCGCTCGGGTCCTCGCAGACGGCGTGGTCCGCGTTCCGGGACGTCCGCGTGCGCGGCGCGGCGGCGGTGCTGCGGCTGCGCGGCTCGTCCGCGTTCGTCGTCCTGCCGTCCGCCCTGCTCACGGACGCCGACCTCGCCGTGATCCGAGCCCGCCTGGGCTGACGCCCGGTCGGCGGGTCCTCGGGTCGTCACGGCGCCTCCCAGGAGCGGGACCGACCCACCGCGGAGCGGGTGGTCGGCCCCGTTCCCGGGACGGCCGGGTGGTCTCAGACGAAGTCGTGGTACGCGGGCAGGTCGAGCACGCCGTTGCCCGAGAGCCCGATGACGATCGTCTCGTCGGTCGTGGCGGCGCGCGCGTGCGCGATCGCCCCGGCGACCGCGTGTGTCGACTCGGGCGCCGGGATGATCCCCTCGGCGCGCGCGAACTCGATGCCCGCGGCGAACGCGTCCTCCTGCTCGACCGCGATCGCCTCCATCAGCCCCAGCGCGTAGGCGTGCGACACCATCGGCGCCATGCCGTGGTAGCGCAGGCCGCCCGCGTGGATGGGCGGCGGGACGAAGTCCTTGCCGAGCGTGTGCATCTTCAGCAGCGGCGTGAGACCCGCGACGTCGCCGAAGTCGTACCGGTACTCGCCCTGCGTCATCGACGGGCACGCCGCCGGCTCGCACGCGACGACGCGCGTCGTGGCGCCGTCGCGCAGGTTGCGGCCGATGAACGGGAACGACAGCCCGCCCAGGTTCGACCCGCCGCCGGCGCAGCCGAACACGACGTCCGCGGTCTCGCCGATCTCGTCGAGCTGCGTGAGTGCCTCCTGCCCGATCACGCTCTGGTGCAGCAGCACGTGGTTGAGCACCGACCCGAGCGCGTAGTGCGCCTTGGGGTCCTGTGCCGCGACCTCGACCGCCTCGCTGATCGCCATCCCCAGGGAGCCCGTGGTGGTGGGGTCGGCGGCGAGCATGGCGCGCCCCGCCGCGGTGAGGTCCGAGGGCGACGGGTGGCACGTCGCGCCGTACGTCTCCATCTGCATGCGACGGTACGGCTTGGCGTCGTACGACGCACGGACCTGCCACACCTCGAGGTCCAGGCCCAGGAGCGAGCATGCCATCGACAGCGACGCACCCCACTGGCCGGCGCCCGTCTCGGTCGTGAGCCTGGTGATGCCCTCGACGGCGTTGTAGTAGGCCTGGGCCACAGCCGTGTTGGGCTTGTGCGACCCGGCGGGCGAGACGCCCTCGTACTTGTAGTAGATCCTCGCGGGGGTGCCGAGCGCGCGCTCCAGGCGCAGCGCCCGCACGAGCGGTGACGGCCGCCACAGCGCGTAGATCTCCCGCACGGTCTGCGGGATCTCGACCCAGCGCTC
Organism: Cellulomonas flavigena DSM 20109; assembly: GCF_000092865.1. GTDB lineage: Bacteria > Actinomycetota > Actinomycetes > Actinomycetales > Cellulomonadaceae > Cellulomonas > Cellulomonas flavigena. The sequence continues at coordinate 1,819,326 of NC_014151.1, forward strand.
GGTGGAGACCTCCTGGCCGATGAGCGCCATGGGGAACAGCGGTGCGAGGTCCTCCGGGGTGAGGGGCTCGCGCGTGCCGGGGTGCAGCGCGGGCGGGCACGGCTCGGGCAGGTCGGCGGCGAGGTTGTACCAGTGGGTCGGCACGGCCGAGGGCACCACGGTGCCGACCGGGTCGGTCAGGGCAGCGGGTCGGGGCGTGTCGGGGGAGGTGGTCATGTCGCCTCGCAGGTTCGGGCGCTCGCGCGCGCGGCATCGGTGCCGGGGGCGCCGCGTCGTCTCCGCCGTCGGCGACCCGCAGCGCGAGCGTAACCGCCGCACCCTCGTGGCCTGTGGCGCCGTTGGTCCCATGGGGTGACCCGCAGGGTGGGAGTCCGCCACGCGAGACCGCGTGGCGGACCGCCCTGGCGCGGGGTCTAGGGTCGGGACCGAGACACGGGGTGCCCTGTACCGAGCAGGGCTGAGATCACACCCGTCGAACCTGATCTCGTTCGTACGAGCGAAGGGATGTCCTCCATGACGTCTGCCCTCCCTGCCCACCCTGCCGATCTCGCGGTGGCGTGCGGCGCCGCCCTCGACGACCTGCGGACGCGTACACCGCTGGTCCAGTGCCTCACCAACGAGGTGACGACCAACCTCGTCGCCAACGCGCTGCTCGCCGTCGGCGCCTCACCGGCGATGGCGAGCGTGCCGGGTGAGGCCGAGGAGCTCGCGGGCGCGGCCGGTGCCGTGCTCGTGAACCTCGGCACGCCCGGACCCGACCAGCGCGCGAGCATGGGCGCGACCGTCGCCGCTGCCTCCGGGGCCGGTGTGCCGTGGGTCCTCGACCCCGTCGCCGTCGGCGTGCTCGCCGTGCGCACGCGGCTCGCGGGCCACCTGCTGGCCGAGCGACCCGCGGTGGTCCGGGGCAACGCGAGCGAGGTGCGTGCGCTCGCGGGCTTCGTGTCCGCAGGACGTGGCGTGGACGCGCGCGACGACGTGGAGGCCGCGGCCGACGCGGCCGACGCGCTCGCCCGGCTCACCGGCGGGGCCGTCGCGGTCTCGGGGCCGGTCGACCTCGTGAGCGACGCGCGGGGCCAGGTGCGCCTGGCCGTCGGCGACCCCCTGCTCACGGCGGTCACGGGCGCCGGGTGCGCGCTCGGCGGGCTCGTCGCGGCGTTCACCGCGGTGGCGCCGGCCCGCACGGCGGCCGTCGCGGCGACGACCGCCCTGGGTCTCGCGGCCGAGCGGGCCGCGCGAGGCGCACGCGGCCCCGCGTCGTTCCAGGTCGGTCTCGTCGACGAGCTGTACCGGCTGACGCCCGCGGACCTCGCGGCACGTGTCGGGACGGCGCAGCAGGTGGGGGTGCCGGCATGAGCGCGCTGCCCTGCGGGATCTACCTCGTCCTCGACGCCGACGTGTGCACCCGCGCCGGGCACGACCCTGCAGGGGTCGCGGTCGCGGCGGTGCGCGCAGGCGTCGGCACCGTGCAGGTACGCGCCAAGCGCGCGGGCGTGCGCGACCTCGTCGCCCTGACGGTGGCGGTCGCGGACGCGCTGCGCGGGTCGCCGCCGGCCGCTCTCGTCGTCGACGACCGCGTCGACGTCGCCCTGGCCGCCCGGGCGCGCGGTGCCCGGGTCGACGGCGTGCACGTCGGACGTCACGACCTCGAGACCGCCGACGCCCGCGCGCTGCTCGGCCCCGACGCGCTGGTCGGGGTGTCGGCGGCGCGGCCCGAGCACATGGCGGCCGCGGTCGGTGCCGACCACGTCGGTAGTGGTCCGGTGCGGCTCACGCCCACCAAGCCGGAGGCGGGGCCGGCGATCGGGTTCGACGGGCTGCGGGCGGCCGTGGTCGCGGCCGACGGGCGCCCCGTCGTCGCGATCGGGGGGCTCGGCGCCGCCGACGCCCCCGCGCTGCGCGCCGCGGGCGTCCACGCGATGGCGGTGGTGAGCGCGGTGTGCGCGGCACCCGACCCCGGCGGCGCCGCCGCACGGCTGGTCGCGGCGTGGCAGCAGGTCCCGGCGGTGGCCCGGTGAGCGCCGCGAGCCGCGTCCGGGTCCTCTCGGTCGCGGGCACGGACCCGACCGGTGGTGCCGGCGTGCACGCCGACCTCAAGTCGTTCGCGGCGCACGGCGCGTACGGCATGGCGGTCGTCACGGCGCTCGTCGCGCAGAACACGCACGGCGTGCGTGCGGTGCACGTGCCCGACGTGACCTTCCTGCGTGCCCAGCTCGACGCGGTGAGCGACGACGTGACGGTCGACGCCGTGAAGATCGGCATGCTGGGCACGCGCGCTGTCGCCGACGAGGTCGCGTCGTGGCTGACCCGCACGCGGCCGCCCGTGGTCGTGCTCGACCCGGTGATGGTCGCGACGAGCGGGGACCGGCTGCTCGACGCCGATGCCGAGCACGCCGTGCGCGCGCTCGTCGCGCACGCCGACCTCGTGACGCCCAATCTCCCGGAGCTCGGGGTGCTGCTCGGCGAGCCGACGGCCACGACGTGGACGGACGCCGTCCGCCAGGCGCGCCGGCTCGCGCGTGACGCGGGCGTCACGGTGCTGCTCAAGGGCGGTCACCTCGACGGCGACGCGAGCCCCGACGCCGTCGTCGACGCGACGACCGTCACGGAGCTGGACGCGCCGCGCGTCGCGACGACGAGCACGCACGGCACGGGGTGCTCGCTGTCCGCCGCGGTCGCGGCGCTGCGTCCGCGGCGCCCGGACTGGGTCACGGCCGTGCGTGAGGCCAAGGAGTGGCTGACGGGGGCCATCGCCGCGGGCGAGGCGCTCGCCGTCGGCTCGGGCCGCGGGCCGGTCGACCACCTGCACCACGCGCCCGGCCTGGGCGCGCGCCCGTTCAGCGCCGAGGCGTGGGACCACGTGGCCGACCTGCGAGCCGCGTGCGACGACCTGCCGTTCGTGCGCGGGCTCGCGGACGGGACGCTGCGGGTGGAGGAGTTCGAGCAGTACCTGTACCAGGACGCGCTGTACCTCGCGCAGTACTCACGCGTCCTCGCGCGGGCCAGCCAGCTGGCGACCGAGCCCGCGGCGCAGGCGTTCTTCGCACGTGGCGCGTCGCGCTGCCTCGAGGTCGAGACGCGCCTGCACGAGGACCGTCTGGCCCGCGCCGGGCACCGGTGGTCCGGCCCGGCGAGCACCGCCACCACCGCGTACGTCGACCACCTGCTCGCGGTGGCGGCCACGGGCTCGTACGCCGAGGTGGTCGCCGCGGTGCTGCCGTGCTACTGGCTCTACGCCGACATCGGGGCGCGCGTCCTGGCGCGTGCGGGCGACCTCTCCACCCACCCGTACCGCGACTGGGTCGGCACGTACGGCGACCCGGAGTTCGCCGCCGCGACGGCCGACGCGTGCGCGTTCGCGGACGCGGCCGCCCGGGACGTCGGGGCCGGGACGCGTGCGCGCATGCTCGCGGCGTTCACGACGTCGTGCGCGCACGAGGTGGCGTTCTTCGACCAGGTGCGGGCCGGCGCCGGGCGCGGCGCCCCGGTGGCGGTGGGGGCCGCGTCCGCCTGAGGACCGCCGCAGGGGTGTCGCACCGAGCGTCGGTCGTGGCAGGGTGTGGCGCCGTGACCCCCACGACGACGCCCGGGACGACGTCCGCAGCACCGCGCCCGGTCTGGGCCGACGTGACCGCCGTCGTGCTCGACGTCGGCGAGACGCTCGTCGACGAGTCGCGCCTGTGGCTGCGGGCGGCGCAGGAGGTCGGCGTCACCCCGCTGACGCTCATGGCGGTCCTCGGCGCGCTGACCGAGCGCGGTGAGCCGCACCACCACGTGTGGGAGGCGGTCGGTGTCGAGCCGCCGACGACCCCGTCGGAGATCCTGCCCGAGGACCTGTACCCCGACGCGCTGCCGGCGCTGGGTGCGCTGCGCGCGGCCGGCTACGTGGTCGCCGTCGCGGGGAACCAGCCGGCACGAGCGGAGCAGCAGCTCCGGGAGGCCGGGGTCGAGGTCGACATGATCGCGACGTCGGCGCGCTGGGGAGTCGCGAAGCCGTCGCCGGCGTTCTTCGCGCGCGTCGTCACGGACCTCGGGCTCACGCCGGCCGACGTGCTGTACGTCGGTGACCGTCTCGACAACGACGTCCTGCCGGCGCGTGCCCTCGGGATGCGCACGGCGTTCGTGCGACGCGGACCGTGGGGTCACGTGCAGGCGCGGCGTCCGGACGCAGCGCTCGCGGACGTCCGGGTCGGCTCGTTGCGTGAGCTCGCCGCGCGCATGCTCGGCGTGGGTTGAGGCCGGGCGGACCGGTCACCGTCAGGCGGCGAGCAGGTCCCGCAGCTCGAGCAGCGGCCGGGCGTCGGCCGGTTCCTCGGCCGTCCACGCCACCGCCCCCACGCGCTGCTCGACGAGGCGCTCGCCCAGCAGCGCGTCGAGCAGCAGGAACGTGATCTGGCCGCGCGCCTGGTCGGGCAGGTCCCTGAACACCGGGTGCCACGTCTCGACGTCGACGAGGTCGCCGCGCGGCGTCAGCACGGCGCGCACGTCGCACAACGCGAGCCGCCCGTGCCCGAGGTCGACGGCGACCCCCTCGGGCTCCGCGACCGGCCGCCGCCAGGTGTCGTACTCGAACGCGTCGTCGGCCGGCGGTGCGGCGGCGAGCCAGCGGTCCGCGACCTCGCGCAGGCCGGGGTCGCCGGCGGCCGTCACGACCAGCACGTGCCGCGCGGTGCGTCCGGTGCCGGTCTCGAAGTCGAGGTCAGGGTGGATCGCACGGATGCGGGGGACCAGGTCGTCGGCCACCGGCCGCGGGTCCGCACGCTCGTCGAACACCGCCGCGGCGCGGGCCCGACCCTCGGCCACCCACCACTGCCAGAACGTGGCGATCGCCTCGTCCTGCCGGAGGAGGACGGCCTGCGGGTCGGCGCGGCGCCGGAAGAAGCCCATCGCCGCAGGCTAGGGCTCAGCACGTGCCGTCGGTGCAGACGTCACCCGTCTGCGCCACGACGAGCGGGTTGGCCTCGCGCCACCCGGCCTCGAGCAGCTGCGTGAGCACGGCCGCCGGCTGCGCACCGGAGACGGCGTACCTGCGGTCCACGACGAAGAACGGCACCCCCGTGACGCCGAGCTCGCGGGCCGTCGCGAGGTCCTCGCGGACGGCGTCCGCGGCGTCGTCGCCCGCGAGGGCCGCGGCGACGCGCGCGCCGTCCCAGCCGTGGGCCGCGAAGCCCGCCTCCGCTGCCAGCGCGACGAGTGCGCCGTCCGCACCGAGGTCGACGCCGCGCTCGAAGTGCGCCGAGAACAGCGCCTCGGTCGTCGCGTCCACGAGCGCGGCGCCGCCGGCCTCACGCGCGAGGTGCAGCAGGCGGTGCGCGTCGAAGGTGTTGAACGCCAGCGTCCGCTCGAAGTCGTAGCGCAGCCCGTCCGTCGCGGCGACGGCCGTGACGTGCGCGAACATCTGCTGCACCTGGTCGCGTGGCAGCCCCTTCATCTCGGCCAGGGCGTCGATCTCGGGCCGGCCGGGTCCCACGGGCGCCTCGGGGGACAGCTGGTACGAGCGCCACACGACCTCGACGTGGTCGCGGTGCGCGAACCCGCGCAGCGCGGCCGTGAACCGGCGCTTGCCGATGAAGCACCACGGGCAGGCGACGTCGGACCACACCTCGACGGTGACGGTGCGGGGCGGGGCGGCGAACGTGGAGGTGTCGATCGTCACGGGAGCAGCAGGACCTTTCCGGTGGTGGCACGCCCTTCGAGGGCGCGGTGGGCCTCGGCCGCGTCGGCCAGGGGGTACGTCGCGCCGACGTGCACGTCGAGGGCGCCGGCGCGCACGGCGTCGAAGAGCTCGGTGGCACGCCACCGGAGCTCCTCGGGGGTGGCGACGTGGTCGCCGAGGGTGGGGCGCGTGACGTAGAGCGAGCCGGCGGCGTTGAGGCGCTGCAGGTCGACCGGCGGCACCTGCCCGGACGCGCCGCCGAAGAGCACGAGCGTGCCGCGCCGCGCGAGCGACGCGAGCGACGCGTCGAACGTGTCGCGGCCGACGCCGTCGTAGACGACGTGGACGCCGCGCCCGCCGGTGAGGTCGCGCACCAGCGCGGGCAGCTCGGTGGTGACGTCCGACAGCTCGCGGTAGCGGATGACGTCGGCCGCACCGGAGGCGCGCGCGAGGGTCTCCTTGTCCGCCGAGCCGACGGTGGAGATCACGCGCGCCCCGCGCGCCGCAGCGAGCTGCGTGGCGAGCAGGCCGACCCCGCCGGCGCCGGCGTGCAGCAGGACGTCGTGGCCCGCGGCGACGGGGAAGGTGGACGCGACCAGGTAGTGGGCTGTGAGGCCCTGCAGGGGCAGTGCGGCGGCGGTCGCGTCGTCGACCCCGGCCGGGACGACGAGCGCGTCGGCCTCCTTGACGGCCACGAGCTCGGCGTACGACCCGGCCGCGGACGACCACGCGACGCGGTCCCCCGGGGCCAGCGTCGTGACGTCCGCACCGACCGCGACGACCTCGCCGGCGCCCTCGGACCCCACGACGTGCGGGAACGGCATACGGTAGACACCGCTGCGCCGGTAGGTGTCGATGAAGTTCACGCCGGCCGCCGCGACGCGCACGACGACCTCGTCGGGCCGCGGCTCGGGGGCGGGGACGTCGGTGACCTGCAGGACCTCGGGGCCACCGGCACGGGTGGCGACCACAGCGCGCATGCCTCCCGCAACCACGCGGGGGACGCCCGCTGTTCCCGGCCACCCTTGGTATTTGTCTGCAGTCGACTGTATGTTCATGCACATGACGTTCACGGTGGCGGTGGCCGGAGCCAGCGGGTACGCAGGTGGCGAGATCCTGCGCCTGCTCCTCGACCACCCGGAGGTCCGCATCGGCACGCTCACCGCGCACTCCAACGCGGGCACCCCGCTGGGCGCGCACCACCCGCACCTGCGCGCGCTCGCCGATCGCGTCCTGGAGCCCACCACCCCGCAGGCGCTCGCGGGCCACGACGTCGTCGTCCTCGCGCTGCCGCACGGCGCGAGCGGCCAGGTCGCGGCCGAGCTTGAGGCGCTGGGCGAGGACCCCGTCGTGCTCGACCTGGGTGCCGACCACCGCCTCGTGGACGCCGCCGACTGGGAGGCGTACTACGGCAGCCCGCACGCCGGCACGTGGACGTACGGCCTGCCGGAGCTGGTCGTCGGGGACACGCACCAGCGCGCGCGCCTCGTCGACGCGCGCCGCATCGCCGTCCCCGGGTGCAACGTCACCGCCGTCACTCTGGGCCTGCAGCCCGGGGTCGCCGCCGGCCTGCTCGACACCACCGACCTCGTCGCCGTCCTCGCGGTCGGCTACTCCGGCGCCGGCAAGTCGCTCAAGCCGCACCTGCTGGCCTCCGAGGCGCTCGGTTCCGCCGCGCCGTACGCGGTCGGCGGCACGCACCGGCACGTCCCCGAGATCGCCCAGAACCTGCGCAGCGCCGGCGCGGGCGACGTCCGCACGTCGTTCACGCCCGTCCTCGTGCCGATGTCCCGCGGCATCCTCGCGACCGCCACGGCACGGCTCGCGCCCGGCGTCGAGGCCGACGACGACGCGCTGCGCGAGGTCTGGACCGCCGCGTACGCCGACGAGCCCTTCGTCGAGGTGCTGCCCGCCGGCCAGTGGCCGACCACCGCCATGACCGCCGGCGCCAACACCGCACTCGTGCAGATCGCCCACGACGCGCGCGTCGGACGCGTCGTCACGGTCACCGCCATCGACAATCTCGTCAAGGGCACCGCCGGCGGTGCCGTCCAGTCCCTCAACCTCGCGCTCGGGCTGCCGGAGACGCTCGGCCTGCCGCGGAACGGAGTCGCCCCGTGACCGATCACCTCGGCCCCGCGCTCGAGGGCACCTCGCCCGGCACGTCGCCCGGCGTGACGGCTGCGCGCGGCTTCCGGGCGTCCGGCGTCACCGCCGGGCTCAAGGCCTCCGGCACGCCGGACATGGCGCTGGTCGTCAACGACGGCCCGCGGCAGGCCGGCGCAGCCGTGTTCACCACCAACCGCGTCGTCGGCGCGCCCGTGGTGTGGTCCCGGCAGGTGGTGGCCGACGGCGTCGTCGCCGCGGTCGTGCTCAACTCCGGTGGCGCCAACGTGAGCACCGGGCCCGAGGGGTTCCTCGACTCGCACATGACGGCCGAGCGGGTGGGCGCTGCGCTCGGCGTCTCCGCGGGCGACGTCGTCGTGTGCTCGACGGGTCTGATCGGCGAGCGGCTGCCGCGGCAGGTCCTGCTGGACGGCGTCGACCTCGCGGCCGACGCGCTCGGTGACGACGGGCTCGCGGCGGCGACCGCGATCATGACGACCGACTCGGTGCCGAAGACCGCGCACGTCACGGTGCAGACGCCCGACGGTACGTTCACGGTGGGCGGCATGGCCAAGGGCGCGGGCATGCTCGCGCCGGCGCTCGCCACGATGCTGTGCGTCGTCACCACCGACGCGGACGTCGAGGCACCCGTGCTCGACTCGGTGCTGCGCTCGGCGACGGCTCGCACGTTCGACCGCGTCGACTCCGACGGCTGCATGTCGACGTCGGACACCGTCGCCCTGCTCGCGTCCGGTGCGTCGGGCGTCACGCCGCCGCGTGACGCACTGGCCGACGCGGTGCTGCGCGTCTGCGCGTCCCTCGCGCGACAGCTCGTCGCGGACGCCGAGGGTGCGTCGCACGACGTCGCCGTCCACGTCACGCACGCCACGAGCGAGTCCGCGGCCCTCGCGGTCGCCCGGGCGGTCACGCGCTCCAACCTCTTCAAGGCCGCGATCTTCGGCAACGACCCCAACTGGGGACGCGTGCTCGCGCAGGCCGGCACGGTGCCGGAGGACGTCGCCCCGTTCGACCCCGAGGCCGTCGACGTCTCGATGAACGGCGTCATGGTGTGCCGCGCCGGACGCCCGCACGCCGACCGCACCGAGGTCGACCTGGCCGCGGACCGCGAGGTCCACGTCGTGGTCGACCTGCACGCCGGCGACGCGTCGGTCACGGTCTGGTCCAACGACCTCACGCACGACTACGTCCACGAGAACAGCGCGTACTCCACATGAGCGACTCCCTCCCGCCCGTCCCCGACGACTTCGTCTTCGACACCCGCACCGACCTGCGGGCCGACCAGAAGGCGGAGGTCCTCATCGAGGCCCTGCCCTGGCTCCAGCAGTTCGCCGGGGCGCTCGTCGTCGTGAAGTACGGCGGCAACGCCATGATCGACGACACGCTCAAGCGCGCGTTCGCGCAGGACATGGTCTTCCTGCGGCAGGTCGGCCTGCGGCCCGTCGTCGTGCACGGCGGCGGACCGCAGATCAACGCCATGCTCGACCGGCTGCAGATCGCCAGCGAGTTCCGCGGCGGCCTGCGCGTCACGACGCCCGAGGCCATGGACGTCGTGCGCATGGTGCTCACCGGGCAGGTCTCGCGCGAGCTCGTCGGGCTGCTCAACGCCCACGCACCGCACGCGGTCGGCCTGTCGGGCGAGGACGCGGGCCTGTTCCAGGCGCGCCGCCGCACGGCCGTGGTGGACGGGCAGGAGGTCGACGTGGGTCTGGTCGGCGACGTCGTGCAGGTCAACCCGGGCGCCGTGCTCGACCTGCTCGACGCCGGGCGGATCCCCGTGGTGTCCACGGTCGCGCCGGACGTCGACGACCCGACCCAGGTGCTCAACGTCAACGCCGACACCGCCGCGGCGGCGCTCGCCGTGGCGCTCGGCGCGCGCAAGCTCATCGTCCTCACCGACGTCGAGGGTCTCTACACGGACTGGCCCGACCGCTCGACGCTCGTGCGCCGCATCCGCGCGTCTGCGCTGGCCGAGCTGCTGCCCCGGCTCGACGCGGGCATGCGGCCCAAGATGGAGGCGTGCTGGCGCGCCGTCGAGGGCGGCGTGCCGCGCGCGCACGTCATCGACGGCCGCGCGACCCACTCGATCCTCGTCGAGGTCTTCACGTCCGACGGCGTCGGCACGATGGTGCTGCCCGACGCCGACCCCGACGGCCACCCGTCGACCGTGCCCGTGCGCGCCGTGCGCCTGGCCGCCGAGGACCAGGAGGCGACCCCGTGACGACCAGCCCCGACGCGACGGCACCGGCCGCGCCTACCGCCGGCACCGCGCGGCACCGCGCCGACGGCGCGCACGACGCGCTGCCCGTCCCCGCCGCCACCGGGTCGGTGGCGGAGTGGACCGAGCGCTACACGCACGCGGTGATGGACACGTTCGGCCCGCCGCAGCGCGTCCTCGTGCGCGGCGAGGGTCCGTACGTGTGGGACGCCGACGGCACCCGCTACCTCGACCTGCTCGGGGGCATCGCGGTGAACTCGCTCGGCCACGCGCACCCCACGCTCACCGCGGCCATCAGCGCGCAGCTCGGCACGCTGGGCCACGTCTCGAACTTCTTCGCCAGCCCCGCGCAGGTGGCGCTCGCCGAGCGGCTGCTCGCGCTCGCCGAGGCCCCCGCGGGCTCACGGGTGTTCCTCACCAACTCCGGCACGGAGGCGAACGAGGCCGCGCTCAAGCTCACGCGCCGCCACGGCGCCGGCAGCCGCCCGCGCGTCCTGGCGCTCGAGGGCGCGTTCCACGGCCGGTCCATGGGTGCGCTGTCCCTGACGCACAAGCTCGCGTACCGCGAGCCGTTCGAGCCGCTGCCCGGCGGGGTGGAGTTCCTGCCGTTCGGCGACTCCGACGCGCTGCGCACCGCCTTCGCGCAGGACGGCGAGAACGTCGCCGCCCTGTTCCTCGAGCCGATCCAGGGTGAGGCGGGAGTGCGCCCGCTGCCCCCCGGCTACCTGGCCCTCGCCCGCGAGCTCACCACCGCGCACGGCGCGCTGCTGGTGCTCGACGAGGTGCAGACCGGCATGGGCCGCACGGGCCGCTGGTTCGCGCACCAGCACCCGCACGTGGGCGGCGGCGTCCTGCCCGACGTCGTGACGGTCGCCAAGGGGCTCGGCGGCGGGTTCCCCGTGGGCGGGCTCATCGCCTACGGGCCGCAGGTCGCCGCGCTGCTCGGGCGTGGTCAGCACGGCACGACGTTCGGTGGCAACCCCGTCGCGTCGGCCGCCGCGCTGGCGACCATCGGTGTCATCGAGCGCGACGGTCTGCTCACCCACGTCACGGAGCTGGGGGAGCGGCTGCGCGAGCGGCTGCGCTCGACCGGCAACGCGCTCGTCGGCGAGGTCCGCGGCGAGGGCCTGCTCATCGCGGTCGAGCTGACCGCGCCCGTCGCCGCGCGGGTGGTGGCCCGGGCGCTCGACGCGGGGATCGTCGTCAACCCCTGCACGCCCACCACGCTGCGCCTCGCACCCCCGTTCGTCCTCACGGACGAGCAGGTGCAGCCGTTCGTCGACCTGCTGGCCGCGCTGCCGGCCGACCTCGCGGAGGAGACCCCGTGACCCGCCACTTCCTGCGCGACGACGACCTGACGCCCCGCGAGCAGGGCGAGGTCCTCGAGCTCGCGCTCGCGTTCCGTGACGACCGCTTCATCCGCACGCCCCTGACGGGACCGCGTGCGGTCGCCGTCATCTTCGACAAGCCGACCCTGCGCACGCAGGTCAGCTTCCTCACCGGCATCGCCGAGCTCGGCGGCTACCCGCTGCCGGTCGACGGCACGCTCGCGCGCATCGGCGTGCGGGAGTCGATCGCCGACACCGCGCGGGTGCTCGGCCGGCAGGTCGCGGCGGTGGTGTGGCGTACGCACGCACAGACACGCCTCGAGGAGATGGCCGCGCTCGCGGGCGTCCCGGTGGTGAACGCGCTGACCGACGAGTTCCACCCGTGCCAGGTGCTCGCCGACCTCACGACCGTCGCACAGCACCGCGGCGGCGTCGCGTCGCTGCCGGGCACGACGCTCGCGTACGTCGGTGACGGCGCCAACAACATGGCGCACTCGTACCTCCTCGGCGGCGCGACCGCCGGGCTGCACGTGCGCGTGGGCACCCCGGCGGCCGCGCTGCCGGACGCGGCCGTCGTGGCCCGCGCCACCGAGATCGCCGCGGGCACGGGAGGTTCGGTCGCGGTGGTCCACGACCTCGCCGAGGCGGTGAGCGACGCGGACGTCGTCGCGACGGACACGTGGACGTCGATGGGGCAGGAGGACGCGGGCGCGGGGCGCGAGCGGCTCTTCGAGCCCTTCCGCCTCGACGCGGACGCGCTGGCGCTCGCTCGTCCAGGTGCGTTGGTCCTGCACTGCCTCCCGGCGTACCGTGGCAAGGAGATCACGGGAGACGTGCTCGACGGCGCGCAGTCGGTCGTGTGGGACGAGGCGGAGAACCGCCTGCACGCGCAGAAGGCCCTCCTGTCCTTCCTCCTGGAGCACTCATGAGCACCCCGATGGTGGCCTCGACGAAGGCGGCGAGGCACGCACTGATCACCTCGCTGCTGCAGCGCGGGATGGTGCACTCGCAGGGCGAGCTCGCGGCGCTGCTCGCGGACGAGGGTGTGACCGTCACGCAGGCCACCCTGAGCCGCGACCTCGTCGAGCTGCGCGCGGTGCGGATCCGCACGGCCGAGGGCGCGCTCGTCTACGCCGTCCCGGGCGAGGGCGGCGACCGCACGCCGACCACGGCGGACGCCGAGCACCTCGCCGCGCGCCTGTCACGCCTGTGCGCGGAGCTGCTGGTCACGGCGGAGGCGTCCGGCAACCTCGTCGTGCTGCGCACGCCGCCGGGGGCTGCCCAGTTCCTCGCGTCGGCCATCGACCACTCGGTGCTGCCGACGGTGCTCGGCACGATCGCGGGCGACGACACCGTCCTCGTGATCTCGCGGGACCCCGACGGCGGGGACGCGCTCGCTGCTCGCTTCCTGTCCCTCGCGGGTGACGGCTGAGACGGGTTGTGCATAGGTCCGCATCAGGATGTATGTTCATGCAAGCGGACCTCGAGCAAGGAGAAATCTGACATGACCGATCGCGTCGTCCTCGCGTACTCCGGCGGCCTGGACACCTCGGTGGGCATCGGCTGGATCGCCGAGGCCACCGGTGCCGAGGTGATCGCCGTGGCCGTCGACGTCGGTCAGGGCGGCGAGGACCTCGAGGTCATCCGCCGCCGCGCGCTCGACTGCGGCGCCGTGGAGGCGTACGTCGCCGACGCGCGCGACGAGTTCGCCGCCGAGTACTGCATGCCGGCGCTCAAGGCGAACGGCCTGTACCTCGACCGGTACCCGCTGGTCTCGGCGCTGTCGCGCCCCGTCATCGTCAAGCACCTCGTCCGCGCCGCCCGCCAGTTCGGCGCGACGACCGTCGCGCACGGCTGCACCGGCAAGGGCAACGACCAGGTGCGCTTCGAGGTCGGCATCACCTCGCTCGCGCCCGACCTCAAGTGCCTCGCGCCCGTGCGCGACCTCGCGCTGACCCGCGACAAGGCGATCGAGTACGCCGAGAAGCACAAGCTGCCGATCGCGACCACGAAGCACAACCCGTTCTCGATCGACCAGAACGTGTGGGGCCGCGCGGTCGAGACCGGCTTCCTCGAGGACATCTGGAACGGCCCGACCAAGGACGTCTACACCTACACGGACGACCCGACGTTCCCGCCGGTCGCCGACGAGGTCGTCATCCGCTTCGAGCAGGGTGTCCCCGTCGCGCTCGACGAGGTCCCCGTGACGCCGCTGCAGGCGATCCAGGAGCTCAACCGCCGCGCCGGGGCCCAGGGCGTCGGTCGGATCGACATCGTCGAGGACCGCCTCGTCGGCATCAAGTCGCGTGAGGTCTACGAGGCCCCCGGAGCGATCGCGCTGATCGCGGCGCACCAGGAGCTCGAGAACGTCACGGTCGAGCGCGAGCAGGCCCGCTTCAAGCGCAACGTGGAGCAGCGCTGGACCGAGCTCGTCTACGACGGCCAGTGGTTCTCGCCGCTGAAGCGGTCGCTCGACGTGTTCATCGAGGACACCCAGCGGTACGTCACGGGCGACGTCCGCCTCGTGCTGCACGGTGGTCGCGCGACCGTCACCGGACGCCGCTCCGAGTCGAGCCTGTACGACTTCAACCTCGCGACCTACGACTCGGGCGACACGTTCGACCAGTCGGCCGCCAGGGGCTTCATCGAGATCTACGGCCTGAGCTCCAAGCTCGCCGCGGCCCGTGACGTCAAGTTCGGCAACGCCCCCGACCTGGGGACGCAGGGAGGCATCGACGCGTGACCGAGCAGCCCGGCCCGCTCGCGCTGTGGGGCGGACGCTTCGCGTCCGGACCCGCGGCGGCCCTCGCCGACCTCTCGCGCTCGACGCAGTTCGACTGGCGCCTCGCGGACGACGACATCACCGGCTCGGTGGCGCACGCGCACGTGCTGCACGCCGCGGGCCTGCTGTCGGACGACGAGGTCACCGGCATGGTCGACGCCCTCGAGCGGTTGCGGGCGGACGTCGCGTCCGGGGCCTTCGGGCCGCTGCCGGACGACGAGGACGTCCACACCGCCCTCGAGCGCGGGCTCATCGAGCGGGCGGGGACGGAGCTCGGTGGCAAGCTGCGGGCCGGGCGGTCGCGCAACGACCAGATCGCCACGCTGGTACGCATGTACCTGCGGCGGCAGTCGCGCGCGCTGTCGGGCCTCGTGCTCGACGTCGTCGACGCGCTCGTCGCACAGGCCGACGCAGCCGGTGACGCGCCCATGCCCGGCCGCACGCACCTGCAGCACGCGCAGCCGGTGCTGCTCGCGCACCACCTGCTCGCGCACGCGTGGCCGCTCCTGCGCGACGTCGAGCGCTGGGCCGACTGGGACGCACGCGCCGCGCGCTCGCCCTACGGCTCCGGTGCGCTCGCGGGCTCGTCGCTGGGCCTGGACCCTGCCGCGGTCGCGGCCGAGCTCGGGTTCACCGGCCCCGTGGAGAACTCGATCGACGGCACCGCCTCGCGCGACGTCGTCGCGGAGTTCGCGTTCGTCGCCGCGATGACGGCGGTCGACCTGTCGCGCCTCGCGGAGGACGTCATCCTGTGGGCGACCAAGGAGTTCGGGTTCGTGCGCCTGCACGACGCCTACTCCACGGGCTCGAGCATCATGCCGCAGAAGAAGAACCCGGACGTGGCGGAGCTCGCGCGCGGCAAGGCGGGCCGGCTCGTCGGCGACCTGGCCGGGCTGCTCACCACGCTCAAAGGGCTCCCGCTGGCCTACAACCGCGACCTGCAGGAGGACAAGGAGCCGGTCTTCGACCAGGTCGACCAGCTCACCGTCCTCCTGCCCGCGTTCGCCGGCATGGTCGCCACCCTCACGTTCGACACCGAGCGGATGGCCGCGCTCGCGCCGCAGGGCTTCTCGCTCGCGACCGACATCGCCGAGTGGCTCGTGCGCGAGGGCGTGCCGTTCCGCGTCGCGCACGAGGTCGCCGGTGCGTGCGTGCGCACCTGCGAGGAGCGCGGCACCGAGCTGTGGGACCTGTCCGACGCGGACCTCGCGGCGATCAGCGAGCACCTGACGCCCGACGTGCGGTCCGTGCTGTCGGTCGAGGGCTCGCTCGCGTCGCGCGACGCCGTCGGCGGCACCGCACCCGTACGGGTCGCCGAGCAGCTCGCGGCCGCACGCGCCCGCAGCGCTCTCCTGCGGGCGGCACGAGCCTGACGTCCCTTGCCGCCGCGCCCGGAGCGTGGCAACGTGCCGCGCGGTGGTGAGGTGCTGTCACAAAGGGGTGAGGTCGTGGCTGGTCGGACCGTGGTCGGTGCGCTGGTGGCGGTCGTGGTGCTCGCGGCCTGCAGCGGACCTTCGGAACCCGCGCCGGCGCCCACCAGCGAGCTCGACGGTCTCCTGGACGTGATCCTGGGGCTCGACGCGGACCCGTCGGTCCAGCCTCCCGAGATCCGGCAGGCGGAGGAGGCCGTCGCCGCCTGCATGCACGACGCGGGCTTCGAGTACCACCCCGACGAGTCGGTCGGTACCGGCTGGAGGAGGACGTCGCCCGAGGTGGGGACCGTCGCGTACGCCGAGCGCTACGGCTACGGCGAGACCATCGAGACGGAGGAGGGCCGGCCTCCGGGGTTGTGGGTCGAGCCCCTGGAGAGCGAGGGGCTGCGGCGGAACCGTGAGTACGTCGCGTCGCTGTCGCCGGCGGCCGTCGAGCAGTACGAGCGGGCCCTCGACGGCGAGCCGTGGGACGGCGCTGGGGAGTACGTGCCCGACGGGTGCCGGGGGCTCGCCTACGAGGAGGTCGCGCCCGACGGTTACGCGGGCCCCGCCGACCTGCGCGACGTCAAGCTCGCGGTGCGGGGTGTTTACGAGGCGGTCGAGTCCGACCCGCGCGTGACCGACGTCCGCGCACGCTGGGCGCTGTGCATGGAGGAGGCGGGCTACCCGGGCTTCTCCCGACCTCTCGACGCGCTGAGCCACGTCGCGACGGACCTCTGGGCGGACTGGCAGGACCGCTACGTGGACGCGACCGGTTCACCGCTCGGGGTCAGCGACTACGACGTCGTGCGCACGACGATCCCCGACGCGCTGGTCGAGCTGCAGGACGCCGAGACGGCGCTCGCGGTCGCCGACGCCACCTGCCGCGAGGAGGTGCGGTTGCGCGAGGTGGAGCAGGAGGTCGAGGCCCAGCTCGAGGACGAGATCGTCGAGACCTACCGCGCGGACCTCGACCGCTGGCTCGCGTGGGCGCAGGACAGGGAGCGGGAGACGGGCGAGTGAACCACCGCGGCGCGGCGGGCGTCGCGGTCGCCGTGGTGGAGCGCACGCTGCGCGAGCCCGCGCGGCTCGGACGCGTCCGGCTGGTGTGCGTCGACGGTCCCGCAGGATCGGGCAAGACCACCCTGGCGGGCGAGGTCCGTGCCGCGTTCGTCGCGCGCGGCGTCGGGTCGACCGTCGTGCACCTCGACGACCTCTACGAGGGCTGGCGGGGGATCGAGGGTTCGTGCTGGCCGCGCCTGGCCGCCCAGGTCCTCGAGCCGCTGCGACGCGGCCGTCCCGGCCGTCTGCAGCGCTACGACTGGACGGCCGGACGGTTCGGCACCTGGCAGGACGTCCCTGTACCCCACGTCCTGGTCGTCGAGGGCTGCGGCGCGGCGCGGCGCGAGGCGGACGCCCTCGCGTCGCTGCGTGTCTGGGTCGAGGCGCCGGCCGGCGTGCGTCGGGCGCGCTGGGAGGCGCGGGACGGGACGTCCGACGTGACGCACCACGACGCCTGGCGGACCGACGAGCACGCCCACTTCGCGCGCGAGCGGACCCGGGAGCGCGCGGACCTGCGCGTCGACTCGGTGGACTGGTCGGTGCGGAGCGGCCCGGACGTGCCTCCGCGCGAGGGGGCCGGTTTGGCATGATGGCCGCGTGCACCCCGTGACCCCTCGACGGTCGGACGACGCGCTCGTCGTCCGTGCCGGCGCGGTGCCCGCACGTACCTGGTACGCACGGGACGCGCTGTCCGTCGCGCGCGACCTGCTCGGTGCGTTCGTCACCGCGCGCAGCGACGAGGGCGACGTGACCATCAGGCTCACCGAGGTCGAGGCGTACGGCGGCGCCGACGATCCGGGCTCGCACGCCTTCCGCGGCCGCACCGCGCGCAATGCGGCGATGTTCGCCGAGCCGGGCCGCCTGTACGTCTACCGGCACATGGGCCTGCACCATTGCCTGAACGTCGTCACCGAGCCGGCCGGCCGCGCGTCGGCGGTCCTGCTGCGTGCGGGGGAGGTCGTCGAGGGGGCGGAGCTCGCGTGGGCGCGGCGCGAGCGAGCCGGTGTGGTCGACAGCACCCGGCAGCTCGCACGCGGTCCCGCGCGTCTCGCGGTGTGCCTCGGCCTCGCGCTCGGCGCGAACGGTGCCGACCTCACGGAGCGCGACGGGCGCGTGCTGCTGCGCCGGCGGGATCGTGCCACGGCGCTCCCGTCGGTCGCGACCGGGCCACGCGTCGGGGTCTCCGGCGCAGGTGGTGACGGTGCGGCGCACCCCTGGCGGTTGTGGCTGACCAACGAGCCCACGGTCTCGGCGTACCGACCTGCGTATCGGTCGCCGACGTCGGCAGACGCCCCGCGCGGGGCGACGACGTCGGCCTGAACCCGACCCGCGTCCACCCACGTCCTCCGCGCGGCGGGGGGCACCGTACGGCCGGCGCGTCCACGGCGGCGCCGGCACCGATCGACGGAGACGTTGTGACCGACATCCTCGACGAGCTCGCCTGGCGCGGGCTCCTCTCGCAGCACACCGACCTGGACGCCCTGCGCACCGAGATGGCCGCCGGCCCGGTGTCGCTGTACTGCGGCTTCGACCCGACGGCGCCGAGCCTGCACATCGGCAACCTCGTCCAGATCCTCACCGTGCGCCGGCTGCAGGACGCCGGGCACCGGCCGTTCGCGCTCGTCGGCGGTGCGACGGGTCTCATCGGCGACCCCAAGATGACGGGGGAGCGCACGCTCAACTCGCCCGACGTGGTGGCCGGCTGGGTCGAGCGCATCCGGGGACAGATCGCGCCCCTGCTGCGGTTCGACGGCCCGAACGCCGCGACGATGGTGAACAACCTCGACTGGACGGCGGGCATGTCGGCGATCGACTTCCTGCGGGACGTCGGCAAGCACTACCGCCTGGGCACGATGCTCGCGAAGGACACGGTCGCGCGCCGGCTCAACAGCGAGCAGGGCATCAGCTTCACGGAGTTCAGCTACCAGATCCTGCAGGGCATGGACTTCCTCGAGCTGTACCGACGCCACGGGGTGCACCTGCAGACCGGCGGGAACGACCAGTGGGGCAACCTGCTGTCGGGCGTCGAGCTCGTCCGCAAGGTCGAGGGCGTGCCCGTGCACGCGATCACCACGCCGCTCATCACCAAGGCCGACGGCACCAAGTTCGGCAAGACGGAGTCGGGCACGGTGTGGCTGGACCCGGCCATGACGACGCCGTACGCCTTCTACCAGTTCTGGCTCAACGCCGACGACGCCGACGTGGCGGGGTACCTCAAGGTGTTCACCTTCCGCACCCGGGAGGAGATCGCGACGCTCGAGGAGGCGGTGGCGCAGCGGCCGGCGGCACGCGAGGCGCAGCGTGCGCTCGCCTACGACGTGACGGCGCTCGTGCACGGAACCGACGCCGCCGACGCGGTCGTGGCGGCCAGCCAGGCGTTGTTCGGCAGGGGTGAGCTCGGAGCGCTGGACGAGGCAACCCTCGCGGCCGCGGTCGCCGAGCTCCCGACGGCGCCGGGTCGTGCCGGCGACGTGCTCGTCGACCTGTTCGCGGCGACGGGCGTGGTCGCCAGCAAGGCGGCCGCGCGGCGCGCGATCGCCGAGGGCGGGGCCTCGGTCAACAACGTCCGGGTGACGGAGGACGGCGCGACCCTCGGCGCCGAGGACCTCCTGCACGGACGCTGGGCGGTGCTGCGCCGCGGGAAGCGGACGCTGGCCGTGGTCGACACCCGGGCCGAGGCGGGGGGGCCCGCTGTCTGAGCCGACGGCGACGACGCCGACGGGGCTCTCCAGGAGGGCCCCGTCGGCGTCCGGGACCGGGGCTGCGGAGTCGCGCGAACGGGACCGCGCGCCTGCGGTGACGGGCGTCACCGCAAGCCGAGTTGACCGTGCGCGCGGCGCTCGCGTAACGTTCTTAGAGCCCGCCCGGCAGGGAGGAACGGACACGAGCCCAGCTCGTTGGCCGGTCCCGCGGAGCAGGGCCACACCCGCATGATGGTTCTCGGCGCTCCACGCGCCGTGTAGAGTCGTGCGGCGGCGATCGGAAGGATCCCACCACCACGTGGTCGGGCGGCCCGACGAGAGCCTGCTTAGACGGAGAACCAGATGGCAGTTCGAAAGAAGCAGAAATGCTCGGACGGCTGCTAGATTCTCCGCCGGCGAACTTCGGATCCGCGATCACCACGGTGGTCAGGAGAGCGAAGAAAGCCTGCTAGACTGGAGAACGAACAAGCCTCCTGCGGAAAGCGGAAACGCTGACGAGGATGCGCGTCTGTTCCTTGAGAACTCAACAGTGTGCCAAGTAGTCGATGCCATGTTTGTGGTGTCGAGTCCAGGTCGGATCCACCCCGTGGTGATGGCTTGGAGTATTGATGCCAGTTGATGCCCACTCTTTGTGGTGGGTTTCTTTGTGTGTCTGTTGCCTGCCGGTCTTCGGGTTGGTGGGTGGCTGTTTGACATTCACGGAGAGTTTGATTCTGGCTCAGGACGAACGCTGGCGGCGTGCTTAACACATGCAAGTCGAACGGTGAAGGTCAGCTTGCTGACCGGATCAGTGGCGAACGGGTGAGTAACACGTGAGCAACCTACCCTTCACTCTGGGATAAGCCTTGGAAACGAGGTCTAATACCGGATACGAGACGCACGGGCATCTGTAGCGTCTGGAAAGATTTATCGGTGGGGGATGGGCTCGCGGCCTATCAGCTTGTTGGTGGGGTAATGGCCTACCAAGGCGACGACGGGTAGCCGGCCTGAGAGGGCGACCGGCCACACTGGGACTGAGACACGGCCCAGACTCCTACGGGAGGCAGCAGTGGGGAATATTGCACAATGGGCGCAAGCCTGATGCAGCGACGCCGCGTGCGGGATGACGGCCTTCGGGTTGTAAACCGCTTTCAGCAGGGAAGAAGCGAGAGTGACGGTACCTGCAGAAGAAGCGCCGGCTAACTACGTGCCAGCAGCCGCGGTAATACGTAGGGCGCAAGCGTTGTCCGGAATTATTGGGCGTAAAGAGCTCGTAGGCGGTTTGTCGCGTCTGCTGTGAAAACCTCAGGCTCAACCTGGGGCTTGCAGTGGGTACGGGCAGACTAGAGTGCGGTAGGGGTGACTGGAATTCCTGGTGTAGCGGTGGAATGCGCAGATATCAGGAGGAACACCGATGGCGAAGGCAGGTCACTGGGCCGCAACTGACGCTGAGGAGCGAAAGCATGGGGAGCGAACAGGATTAGATACCCTGGTAGTCCATGCCGTAAACGTTGGGCACTAGGTGTGGGGTCTATTCCACGGATTCCGTGCCGCAGCAAACGCATTAAGTGCCCCGCCTGGGGAGTACGGCCGCAAGGCTAAAACCCAAAGAAATTGACGGGGGCCCGCACAAGCGGCGGAGCATGCGGATTAATTCGATGCAACGCGAAGAACCTTACCAAGGCTTGACATACACCGGAAACGTGCAGAGATGTGCGCCCCGCAAGGTCGGTGTACAGGTGGTGCATGGTTGTCGTCAGCTCGTGTCGTGAGATGTTGGGTTAAGTCCCGCAACGAGCGCAACCCTCGTCCCATGTTGCCAGCGGGTTATGCCGGGGACTCATGGGAGACTGCCGGGGTCAACTCGGAGGAAGGTGGGGATGACGTCAAATCATCATGCCCCTTATGTCTTGGGCTTCACGCATGCTACAATGGCCGGTACAAAGGGCTGCGATACCGCGAGGTGGAGCGAATCCCAAAAAGCCGGTCTCAGTTCGGATTGGGGTCTGCAACTCGACCCCATGAAGTCGGAGTCGCTAGTAATCGCAGATCAGCAACGCTGCGGTGAATACGTTCCCGGGCCTTGTACACACCGCCCGTCAAGTCATGAAAGTCGGTAACACCCGAAGCCGATGGCCCAACCGCAAGGGGGGAGTCGTCGAAGGTGGGACTGGCGATTAGGACTAAGTCGTAACAAGGTAGCCGTACCGGAAGGTGCGGCTGGATCACCTCCTTTCTAAGGAGCATCTGGCGTCTGCCGGCCCTGTCGTGGGGTGTGGTGGGGCGTCCAGGCCCATGCCCGGTCCGAACGTGATCGGGGTGGTGCTCGAGGGTGGAACGTCGGCTACTGGTCGGTCCGTGGGACCGGGTGCTTCTAGTACGCCTGCAGCTTGCTGCGGGGAGGGAACGAAGTGGCTCGGTCCGGTCGCGGGTCGGCTTGGCACGCTGTTGGGTCCTGAGGGAACAGCCACGTGGTGGGTGTTGCCTTGGTCGGGACCTTCGGTTCGGTCGAACCGCCGGCCTTGTCCGTCTGCTTCTTCGTGGAGCGGGTGGGTGGGGGTGGTAGGCGCCGGGTGATCGGGGGTGGCCGGTGGTTGCTTGAGAACTGCACAGTGGACGCGAGCATCTTTGAATGATCTTTGTGGTCAAGTTTTTAAGTGCACAGGGTGGATGCCTTGGCACCAGGAGCCGAAGAAGGACGTAGTAGCCTGCGATAAGCCTCGGGGAGTTGGCAAACGAACCGTGATCCGAGGATCTCCGAATGGGGAAACCCCGCACGAGTCATGTCGTGTGACCCGCACCTGAATATATAGGGTGTGTGGAGGGAACGCCGGGAAGTGAAACATCTCAGTACCGGCAGGAAGAGATATTCCGTGAGTAGTGGCGAGCGAAAGCGGATCAGGCCAAACCGAGCGTGTGCGATAGCCGGCAGGCGTTGCACGTTCGGGGTTGTGGGACCTTTCGGTTGGTTCTGCCGAACCAGCAGGGAGTCAGAAAGTCATGTCATAGTCGAAGGGTCTTGAAAGGCCCGGCACAGAGGGTGTCACCCCCGTAGACGAAATGATGTGGCCTCCCGAAGGGGATCCCAAGTAGCTCCGGGCCCGAGAAACCCGGAGTGAATCTGCACAGACCACTGTGTAAGCCTAAATACTACCTGGTGACCGATAGCGGACAAGTACCGTGAGGGAAAGGTGAAAAGTACCCCGGGAGGGGAGTGAAATAGTACCTGAAACCGTGTGCATACAATCCGTCGGAGCCTCCCTAGCAGGGGTGACGGCGTGCCTTTTGAAGAATGAGCCTGCGAGTTAGTGGTACGTGGCGAGGTTAACCCGTGTGGGGAAGCCGTAGCGAAAGCGAGTCCGAACAGGGCGATCGTAGTCGCGTGCTCTAGACCCGAAGCGAAGTGATCTAGCCATGGGCAGGGTGAAGCGCGGGTAAGACCGCGTGGAGGCCCGAACCCACCAGGGTTGAAAACCTGGGGGATGACCTGTGGTTAGGGGTGAAAGGCCAATCAAACTTCGTGATAGCTGGTTCTCCCCGAAATGCATTTAGGTGCAGCGTCACGTGTTTCTTGCCGGAGGTAGAGCTACTGGATAGCCGATGGGCCCCACCAGGTTACTGACGTTAGCCAAACTCCGAATGCCGGTAAGCCAGAGCGTGGCAGTGAGACTGCGGGGGATAAGCTCCGTAGTCGAGAGGGAAACAGCCCAGACCACCAGCTAAGGCCCCTAAGCGTGTGCTAAGTGGGAAAGGATGTGGAGTTGCACAGACAACCAGGAGGTTGGCTTAGAAGCAGCCACCCTTGAAAGAGTGCGTAATAGCTCACTGGTCAAGTGATTCCGCGCCGACAATGTAGCGGGGCTCAAGCACACCGCCGAAGCTGTGGCATTCACACACGTGACAAGCCTTCGTGGTTCAGTCGTGTGGATGGGTAGGGGAGCGTCGTGCCGGCAGTGAAGCCGCGGGGGAACCCAGTGGTGGAGCCGGCACGAGTGAGAATGCAGGCATGAGTAGCGAATGACGGGTGAGAAACCCGTCCGCCGAATGACCAAGGGTTCCAGGGCCAGGCTAATCCGCCCTGGGTAAGTCGGGACCTAAGGCGAGGCCGACAGGCGTAGTCGATGGACAACGGGTTGATATTCCCGTACCGGCGAAGAACCGCCCATACCGAATCTGGTGATGCTAACCGTCCGAGCCTGCTCCATCGTCCTTCGGGACACCGGGGCAGGGGAGCGCGGGACCCGAGCTGGTAGTAGGTAAGCGTATTAACAGGGGTGACGCAGGAAGGTAGCCCAGCGTGGCGATGGTAGTCCACGTCCAAGGTCGTAGGGTGAGGTGTAGGCAAATCCGCACCTCGTGAAGCCTGAGAGCCGACGGGTACCGCGTATGCGGGAAATGGGTGATCCTATGCTGCCAAGAAAAGCCTCGACGCGAGGTTCTAGCCGCCCGTACCCCAAACCGACTCAGGTGGTCAGGTAGAGAATACCAAGGCGATCGAGAGAATCGTGGTTAAGGAACTCGGCAAAATGCCCCCGTAACTTCGGGAGAAGGGGGGCCTCAAGCGTGAACCGACTTGCTCGGGGAAGCGTGGAGGGCCGCAGAGACCAGGGAGAAGCGACTGTTTACTAAAAACACAGGTCCGTGCGAAGTCGCAAGACGATGTATACGGACTGACGCCTGCCCGGTGCTGGAAGGTTAAGAGGACGGGTCAGCGTTTCGGCGCGAAGCTCAGAATTTAAGCCCCAGTAAACGGCGGTGGTAACTATAACCATCCTAAGGTAGCGAAATTCCTTGTCGGGTAAGTTCCGACCTGCACGAATGGCGTAACGACTTCTCCGCTGTCTCAACCGCGAACTCGGCGAAATTGCATTACGAGTAAAGATGCTCGTTACGCGCAGCAGGACGGAAAGACCCCGGGACCTTTACTATAGCTTGGTATTGGTGTTCGGTGCGGCTTGTGTAGGATAGGTGGGAGACTGTGAAGCCGGCACGCCAGTGTCGGTGGAGTCAACGTTGAAATACCACTCTGGTCGCTCTGGACATCTAACCTCGGTCCGTGATCCGGATCAGGGACAGTGCCTGGTGGGTAGTTTAACTGGGGCGGTTGCCTCCTAAAATGTAACGGAGGCGCTCAAAGGTTCCCTCAGCCTGGTTGGCAATCAGGTGGCGAGTGCAAGTGCACAAGGGAGCTTGACTGTGAGACTGACAGGTCGAGCAGGGACGAAAGTCGGAACTAGTGATCCGGCGGTGGCTTGTGGAAGCGCCGTCGCTCAACGGATAAAAGGTACCCCGGGGATAACAGGCTGATCTTGCCCAAGAGTCCATATCGACGGCATGGTTTGGCACCTCGATGTCGGCTCGTCGCATCCTGGGGCTGGAGTAGGTCCCAAGGGTTGGGCTGTTCGCCCATTAAAGCGGTACGCGAGCTGGGTTTAGAACGTCGTGAGACAGTTCGGTCCCTATCCGCTGCGCGCGCAGGAAACTTGAGAAGGGCTGTCCCTAGTACGAGAGGACCGGGACGGACGAACCTCTGGTGTGCCAGTTGTTCCGCCAGGAGCACGGCTGGTTGGCTACGTTCGGAAGGGATAACCGCTGAAAGCATCTAAGCGGGAAGCCTGCTTCAAGATGAGGTTTCCACGCCCTTCGGGGTGAGAGGCTCCCAGCTAGACCACTGGGTAGATAGGCCGGATGTGGAAGGCAGGACCAACGACTGCCGCAGCTGACCGGTACTAATAAGCCGACAACTTGACTAACCATCATTCTTGCTACGCGTCCACTGTGCGGTTCCCGAGAAACCAACGGCACCCGTGTGCTCGTTGACAACTCGACAGCGTTACGGCGGTCATAGCGAAGGGGAAACGCCCGGTCCCATTCCGAACCCGGAAGCTAAGCCCTTCAGCGCCGATGGTACTGCACTCGCCAGGGTGTGGGAGAGTAGGACGCCGCCGGACAACCATTCACGAAAGGCCCACCCCTCACGGGGTGGGCCTTTCGTCGTTCCCCGGTTCCATTTCTTGTCCGGAGGTCTGCGGATAGGTGCTCGAGAGCGTGCTCAGTATCGCGTTCGAGGCACCCTCCGGCTCGCGCGGCGCCCGGCACGCATCGGCCTGCGCGTTCGTGTCCGCCGGCGGGGCGGCGGCGGCTCGTCAGGCGTGAGCGGACTCACGCACCGTTGCGGTCCTCGCGGATGCCGTGCGCAGCGGTGAGGGATGGGACCATGGGTGCAGACGATCGATGCGGGGAGTACAGATGAACAGCGACGGGCCCAGCAGCTGGGGAGACCAGGACCGTCCGCGGCGTGGCGGCGCAGCGCGCGACGAACGCTCGGGGGGACGTCGGAGCGGCGACGAGCGACGGTTCGCGTCGGGCGACGGCGGGACGCGTGGTGGGACCCGTGGCGGAGCACCGCGGTCCACCCGAGGGGATGGGCGCCCCGACGCGAGCGGCGCGGGCCGTCAGGCCTTCTCGGGTGGCGGCAGGACCTCCCGCGACGGCAGTGCCCCGCGAGGTGACCGACCCGAGCGCCCTCGCGGGGGCGGCCTGCGACCGACCGCGGCCGGCGGCGCGGGTGTCCGCGGTCCGCGGCAGGACCGCGGCGCCGGCTCGTTCCCCGACCGGGGGGCTCCCGGCGGACGCCGCCGCGATGACGGGCGAGCGTTCGATGCGGCGCGTGGCGACGCGCGTGGTGGTGCTGCCTCCTCCCGTGGTGCGTCCGAGCGGGGCTTCGACCCGTCCGGAGGGTGGAGGCCGTCCGGCGGGCGCGCCGGGGGCGCAGCAGGTGGCGGATTCCGCGCCGGACAAGGTTGGGGCGACGGTGGACCCAGGCGCGAGCGGCCGTGGGGCGCCGACCGTGAGGGTGGGCGCCCCAAGCGTGCGGGTGAGGAGCCGGCTCGGCAGGGCGGGCGTCCTGGTGGTCGTCCGTCCCAGGACGGTCGTCGACCTGACGGCGGTCGACCGGTGCGGGATGTCGGTCGCCCGCTGCGTGACGGAGACCGTCCGCTCCGTGAGCCCCGCCGCTCGGATGGCGGCCGGCCCGCCGGTGCGGGCGGTCGCCCTGCGGTCGGACGTCCGGGAGGCGGGAGACAGGCCTCGTCCGGCGAGGCGCCCCGGAGCGCTCGCAGCGACGGCGCGTCGTTCGACGATCGCCGGATGGACCGCCCCATGGGTGGCACGTCTCGGTACGGCCGCGACGCCGGTCGGTCGGGTGGGCGCGACACGGGCCGTCCGGTCGGTGGAGGGCGGCCGCCGCGGGGCGTTGGGGGGCGCCCCGAGCGCGAGGTCCGCGGTGCGCCGCGCGAGGAGCGCGGGCCCCGCGTCCCGGACCCGTTCGTGCCGGACGACGTGACGTTCTCGCAGCTCGATCGTGAGGTGCGTGGGCGGCTGCGCACACTGAGCAAGGACAACGCGGAGCGTGCCGGCCGTCACCTCGTGATGGTCGGGAAGCTTCTCGACGTCGACCCCGAGGCGGCCTACGAGCACGCCCAGGCCGCGGTGCGACGGGCCGGCCGGGTCGACGTGGTGCGGGAGGCCGCCGGCATCGCGGCCTACCGGACCGGGCGTTTCGCCGAGGCGCTGCGCGAGCTGCGTACGGTGCGCCGCCTCAACGGCTCGTCCGAGCACCTCGCCCTCATGGCCGACTGCGAGCGAGGGCTCGGGCGCCCGGAGCGGGCGATCGCGCTCGCGCAGGAGTCCGAGGCGAAGACGCTCGCCCGGGACGCCCAGATCGAGCTCGCAATGGTCGTCAGCGGTGCGCGGCTCGACCTCGGGCAGCCGGAGGCCGCGGTCGCGGTGCTCACGGGCCCCACGGTGACGGGCGCCCACGGGCTCGTCGCGGCGCGCGTCGCCCAGGCACGGGCCGCGGCGCTCGAGGCCGCAGGTCGGGCCGACGAGGCGGCCGCCGAGCTCGCCCACTTCCCGCAGGACGTGCTCGACGAGGCGGCGGGCGTCACTCCCGAGCCGGAGGACGACGTCGTGGTGTACGACCTCCAGGACGACGAGGACGACGAGGACGACGAGGACGACGAGGACGACGGGGTCGACGGGGTCGACGAGGAGAGTGCGGCGGTCGACGCGCAGGACGTCGACGACGCCGCGGACGGGGCCACGCCGGCCGGCCGCGCCGCGGACGGGGACGCCGCCCCGGTCGCGGACGGCGTCGCGGGCCGCACTGCCGCGCCGGACGAGGTCGCGGACGGGACGGCGGCCCCGGCCGCCGGGGAGAGCGACGGCACGGACGAGGGAGCACGGTGAGCGCACGCGGACTGCTGGGGAGCGACGAGCCGCTCGCGACCCGGTACGACCTGGCCCTGGTCGATCTCGACGGGGTCGCCTACCGCGGGCACGAGCCCATCGACGGCGCGGCGGAGGGCCTGGCCCGTGCGCGCGCCGCGGGCATGCGGCTGGTCTTCGTGACGAACAACGCGTCGCGCGAGCCGGAGGCGGTCGCCGACCAGCTCTCCGGCCTCGACATCCCGACACGGCCGGACGAGGTCATGACCGCTGCGCAGGCCGCCGCGGAGCTCCTGGCCACGCGCGTGCCAGCCGGTGAGCCCGTGCTCGTGGTGGGCGGCGCCGGTCTGCACACCGCGGTCGCCGTGAAGGGATATCGCGTGGTGGCCTCGGCCGACGACGAGCCCGTCGCGGTCGTCCAGGGGTACGCGGCCCACCTCGGCTGGACGGAGCTCGCCGAGGCCGCGTACGCGGTCCAGCGCGGCGCCTGGCATGTCGCGTCGAACCTCGACCTCAGCCTCCCTACCGCCCGGGGCTTCGCGCCCGGCAACGGTGCGCTCGTGGGGGCGGTGCGTGCCGCGACCGGCGTCGAGCCGGCCAGCGCAGGCAAGCCGTCACCGACGATGTACCGGCTGGCGGTCGAACGGGCCGGGGCGAGCCGCCCGCTGGTCGTCGGCGACCGGCTCGACACGGACCTGGCCGGTGCGCGGGCCGGTGAGCTGCCCGGCCTGCACGTGCTCACCGGCGTGAGCACGGCGCGCGACGCCGTGCTCGCGGTCCCCGGCGAGCGGCCGCACTACCTCGCTGCGGACCTGCGCGCGCTGCTCGTGCCGCACCCGGAGCCGCTGCCCGACGCCGGGTGGTGGACGTGCCGCGGCGCGGCGGCCCGCGTCGTGGACGGAGCGCTCGAGCTCCACGGGACGCCCGTCGACCCCGTCGACGTGGCTCGCGCGGCGTGCGCGGCCGCGTGGGACGCGGTGGACCGCGGCGAGGAGCTGGACCCGCGAGCGGTGCCCGAGCTGCCCGTGTGAGCTCGCGCGGCGGCGCGCCCCCTGTGGGTGACGCGCGGCCCGTGTCGGCCGCGGCGGGTAGCGTGGACGCGCGCAGGTCGGCGCCCCTGCACCGCACGCTGCACAGCAGCCCCGGTGGGCGGAGCGTCCGCGCGACGGACGAGAGTGGTTGGTCGAGGGAGGACGTGACGTGAGCGAGCCCGTGCAGGGGTCGGGTGCGGACGGTGGTGCACCGACGAGAGGTGGCGTCGTCCCGCCCACGCCCCGTCCGGTGCCCGGGCCGCGCGCCGTGCCCGGCCCGCCGTCCGCAGGACCCGCCACTCCGGCGCCCGCACCACGCGCCCCGGCACCGCCCGGACCGTCGGCGGCGCCCGACGGTCCCGGTGAGGACGGTGCGGTCACCGGTGACGCCGCCGTCGACGAGGCGATGCGGACGCTGCAGGGCGTCGAGGACCGCGAGCTGCGGGCGCAGGTCACGGTCTTCGAGGACGTCCACCGGGCGCTGCAGGACCGACTGGCGGACGCCGAGGGATGACGACGACCATGACGACCGGTCGGCTCGACGCCGAGCTCGTCCGTCGCGGCCTGGCCCGCTCGCGCGGGCACGCGGCGGACCTGATCGCGGCGGGCCGCGTGCGTGTCGACGGGACGCCCGCCCATCGCGCGGCGACGCAGGTCGACGAGACGCGGGAGATCGGTGTCGAGGCCGACGCCGACGACCCCGGCTACGCGTCACGGGCTGCGCACAAGCTGGCCGACGCGCTCGACGCGTACGGCGACGCGGGGCCGCGTGTCGCCGGCCGGGTGTGCCTCGACGCGGGGGCGAGCACGGGCGGCTTCACCGACGTGCTGCTGCGCCGTGGGGCCGAGCGGGTCGTCGCGGTCGACGTGGGGCACGGTCAGCTCGTCGAGCGCCTGCGCCGTGACCCGCGGGTCGACGTGCGCGAGCACGTCAACGTGCGCGACCTGCGCGCCGGGGACGTCACGCCCGCGCCGGGCCTCGTCGTGGGAGACCTGTCGTTCATCTCCCTGACGCTCGTGCTCGAGCCGCTGCTGGCGGTCGCCGCGCCGGGCGCCGACCTCGTGCTGCTCGTCAAGCCGCAGTTCGAGGTCGGGCGCGACCGCCTCGGCGCGGACGGTGTGGTCCGGGCCCCGGCGCTGTGGGACCGCGCCGTCACCGCCGTCGCGGAACGCGCGACGGCGCTCGGTGCCACCGTCCGTGACGTGCGGCCCAGCAGCTTGCCCGGGACCCACGGCAACGTCGAGTTCGTGCTGTGGGCGCTGGCCCCGGGCGCACCGCTGCCGGTCGCG
Organism: Cellulomonas flavigena DSM 20109; assembly: GCF_000092865.1. Classification (GTDB taxonomy): domain Bacteria; phylum Actinomycetota; class Actinomycetes; order Actinomycetales; family Cellulomonadaceae; genus Cellulomonas; species Cellulomonas flavigena. The sequence goes on from NC_014151.1 coordinate 1,849,136, forward strand.
GGCGTCGACCTCGCCGGCGTCGTCGCGAGGGCGGTCGACGCCGCACGTGCGTGCGCCGCCCCGGGGGAGGTGGTCCGGTGACGCGGCGAGCGCTCGTCGTCCGGCACAGCGGACGCCCCGAGGCCCTCGAGGCCACCGACGCGGTGCTCCGCGCCCTGCGGGACGCCGACGTCGAGCCCGTCACGGCGTCGCAGGACACGACGCCCGAGGAGCTGCCCCCGTTCGAGCTGGCCGTCGTCCTCGGGGGCGACGGCACGATCCTGCGCGCCGCCGAGCTCACGCGCGGCACCGACGTCCCGCTGCTCGGCGTGAACCTCGGGCACGTCGGCTTCCTCGCCGAGATCGAGCCCGCGGACGTCGCCACGGCCGTGCGCCGGCTCACCGAGGGGGACTACGCGGTCGAGGAGCGCGCGACGCTCGACGTGCGCGTCGTCGCCCCGGGCGGGGACGTGCAGGACTGCTGGGCGCTCAACGAGGCCGCGCTGGAGAAGACCGACCCTGCGCGGATGATCGAGGTCGTGATCGAGGTCGACGGCCGGCCGCTGTCGTCGTTCGGTTGCGACGGCCTCGTGGCCGCGTCCGCGACGGGCTCGACCGCCCATGCGTTCTCCGCGGGCGGGCCGGTGCTGTGGCCCGACGTGCGCGGCACCGTGCTCGTACCGCTCGCCGCGCACACGCTGTTCGCGCGGCCGTTGGTCATGGGGCCGAGCAGCGTGCTCGCCGTCGAGATCATCGAGCGTTCGCCGTCGACCGCGGTCGTGACGTGCGACGGTCGCCGCCAGCTGCCCCTCGCGCGGGGCACGCGGCTCGAGGTGCGCGTGAGCGACGTGCCCGTGCGGTTCGCGCGGCTGAACCCCGCACCGTTCACCACGCGCCTGGTGCAGAAGTTCGACCTGCCGGTGGTGGGCTGGCGCGGAGCCCGCGGCCTCGACGAGGGCGGTGCGCGGTGATCGACGAGATCCGGATCGACGATCTCGGCGTCATCGGACGTGCCCACGTGCGCCTGGGAGCCGGGCTGACGGTGCTCACCGGTGAGACCGGCGCCGGCAAGACGATGGTGCTGACGGCGCTGAACCTGCTGCTCGGCGGTCGGGCCGACCCGGCCACCGTGCGCACGGGCGCGACGGGGGCCGCCGTCGAGGGACGGGTCCTGCTGCCCGCGGGATCGCCCGCGCTCGAGCGCGCCCGTGACGCGGGTGCCGAGGTCGACGAGGACGGCTCCCTCGTCGTGCTGCGGACCGTCGGTGCGGGTACCCCGGACGCTCCCGGGCGGTCGCGCGCGTACCTCGGCGGGCGATCGGTGCCGCAGGGTCTGCTCGCCGAGATCGCCGAGGAGCTCGTCACGGTGCACGGGCAGGCGGACCAGCTGCGGCTGCGCTCCGCGTCGCGCCAGCGCGCGGCGCTCGACGAGTTCGCCGGTGCCGAGCACGCCGCGGTGCTGGCCGAGCATGCCGCGACGTGGGCCCAGCGTGCCGGGGTCCAGGCGGAGCTGGACGACCGCGTGGAGCGCGCGCGCGAGCGGGCGCGCGAGGCGGAGCTGCTGCGGCTGGGGCTCGCGGAGGTCGAGCGCGTCGCGCCGCAGCCGGGGGAGGACCTCGAGCTGGCCGCGGAGGCCGAGCGGCTCGGCAACGCCGAGGACCTGCGCGCCGCCGCGGCGGGTGCGCACGTCGCGCTCGTCGGCGACGAGGACTCCGCCGACGTCACGGCGTCGGCCGTCGGCCTCGTGGAGGAGGCGCGTCGCTCGCTCGAGCAGGCGGGGCACCACGACCGGGCGCTCGGCACGCTGGCGGAGCGCGCGGCAGAAGCCGGCTACCTGCTGGCCGACCTCGCGACCGAGCTGTCCGCGTACGTGCAGGACCTCCACGCCGACCCGGCACGGCTCGACGCCGTGCAGCGGCGTCGCGCGGAGCTCACGGCGCTGACCCGCAGCTACGGCGAGGACGTCGCCGCCGTGCTGGAATGGGCGCGGGACGCGTCGGACCGGCTGCTCGACCTGGACGGCGGTGAGGAGCGGGTCGCGCAGCTCGCCGCGCAGCGCGATGCGCTCGACGAGCGTCTGCGGGGCCTGGCCGCCACGATCACCGCGACCCGGACGGCCGCGGCCGAGCGGCTCTCGCAGGCCGTCACCGACGAGCTCGCGAGCCTCGCGATGGCCGGAGCCCGCCTCGAGGTCGCCGTCCGCGCGGCCGACGAGCCCGCAGCGCACGGGGCGGACCACGTCGAGATGCTCCTCGTCCCGCACGCCGGCGCGCCCGCGCGCCCGCTCGGCAAGGGCGCGTCGGGCGGTGAGCTCTCGCGGGTCATGCTCGCGCTCGAGGTCGCTCTCGCGACAGCGGACGGGTCCGGTGCGGCGCTGCCCGGGACGTTCGTCTTCGACGAGGTCGACGCCGGCGTCGGCGGCCGCGCCGCGACGCAGGTGGGCGAGCGGCTCGCGCGGCTCGCCCGCGGCACCCAGGTCCTGGTGGTCACGCACCTCGCGCAGGTCGCCGCGTTCGCGGACCGGCACCTGGTCGTCACCAAGTCCGTCGCCGACGGCGTGGACGTCGTCACGGAGTCCGACGTGCGCGAGGTCGACGGCGAGGACCGGGTGCGTGAGCTGGCCCGGATGCTGTCCGGTCAGGACGGCTCGGACACGGCGCGTGCGCACGCGGCGGAGCTGCTGGCCCAGTCCGTGGGACGATGACGCCCGATGAGAGTCTCCCTGCGCCGCCGTACGCCCGCGTCCGACGAGTCCGAGGTCGTCGGACCGGCCCGAGTCGACCCCCGGACCAAGGGGCTCACCAAGCGTCTGAAGCCGGGCGACGTCGCGGTCATCGACCACCTCGACATCGACCGTGTGTCGGCCGAGGCGCTGGTCGCCTGCGCACCGGCAGCGGTCCTCAACGCCGCACGCTCGACGTCGGGCCGCTATCCGAACCTCGGGCCGGGCATCCTCGTCGAGGCGGGCATCCCGCTGGTGGACGACCTCGGTCCGGACGTCATGGCGCTCACCGAGGGGCACGTGCTGCGCGTCGTGGACGGGGCCGTCTACGACGGTGACACGCTCGTGGCCGAGGGCGTCGAGCAGACGGTCGAGACCGTCGCTGCCGCCATGGCCGAGGCCCGCGAGGGCCTGTCGGTGCAGCTCGAGTCGTTCGCGGCCAACACGATGGACTACCTGCGGCGGGAGCGCGAGCTGCTCCTCGACGGTGTCGGCGTGCCCGACATCGACACGAGGATCGACGGGCGGCAGGTGCTCATCGTCGTGCGCGGCTACCACTACAAGGAGGACCTGGTCACGCTGCGCCCCTACATCCGGGAGTACCGACCGGTGCTCATCGGTGTGGACGGCGGCGCGGACGCGATCCTCGACGCCGGGTGGCGCCCGGACATGATCGTCGGCGACATGGACTCGGTGTCCGACCGGGCCCTGCGCTGCGGCGCCGAGGTCGTCGTGCACGCCTACCGCGACGGCCGGGCGCCCGGCATCGCGCGCGTCGAGCAGCTCGGCGTGCCGCACGTCGTGTTCCCCGCGACCGGCACCAGCGAGGACGTCGCGATGCTCCTCGCCGACGACAAGGGCGCCGAGCTCATCGTCGCGGTCGGGACGCACGCCACCCTCGTGGAGTTCCTCGACAAGGGCCGCTCCGGCATGGCCAGCACGTTCCTCACGCGCCTGCGCGTCGGCGGCAAGCTCGTCGACGCGAAGGGCGTGTCGCAGCTCTACCAGCACCGCATCTCCAACGTGCAGCTCACGCTGCTCGTCCTGGCGGGCCTCGCCGCACTCGGCGTCGCGCTCGCCTCGACGGCCGCCGGCCAGACGCTCTTCGGCCTGGTCGGTGCGCGCGTCGACGACCTCGTCTCCTGGGTCGGTGCGCTGTTCGGCGGGTCCCCGTGACCGCCCGCGCCCGCATCCTGTTCGCACGTCCCGCCGCGACCCGTCGCGCACCCGACCGAGAGCTCACCCCGTGATCGACTTCCGCTACCACATCGTCTCCCTGATCTCCGTGTTCCTGGCCCTCGCGGTGGGCATCGCGCTGGGTGCGGGACCCCTGAAGGAGACCATCGGCGACACGCTGACGGGTCAGGTCGAGGCGCTGCGCGCCGAGAAGGAGACGCTGCGCGCGCAGCTCGACGAGACCCAGGGCGACCTCGCCGCCGAGGGTGCCTTCGTCGACTCCGCGAGCGACCGGCTGCTCGCCGGTGCCCTGACGGACCGCCGCGTCGCCCTGGTCCTGCTCGACCAGGTGACCGAGGAGGAGGTGGCCGCGCTCACCGAGCGGCTCGAACAGGCGGGCGCGAGCGTGTCGGCGACCGCCACGGTCAACAGCACCTGGACGGACCCTGCCCTGGCGACCTACCGTCGCACGCTCGCGGGCACGCTCGTCTCGTACCTCGACGAGCCGCCCGCGGCCGACGCCGGCACCGAGTCCGAGCTCGCGGAGGCGCTCGTGGCGGGCCTCGTCGGTGCGGACTCCACCGCGCCCGACACGCTCTCGGAGAACGCGTCGTCGCTCCTCGACGTCCTCGCCGAAGGGGATCAGGCGCTCGTGTCGTTCGCGCAGGACGTGACCCGGCCCGCCGACGCCGTCGTCGTGGTGGCGGGCACCGTCGCGGCCGACGACGAGCCGACGCCGTCGGTCGCCGCGACGACGGTGACGTACGAGCCGCAGCTCGCGCTCGTGGCCGCCGCGGCGCGCCTGTCCGAGGGTGTCGTCGTCGCGTCCGGGACGCGGTCCGGGGACGACCTCGTGGGTGCCGTGCGCGCGGACGACGACCTCGCCGCCGCCGCCTCCACGGTGGCCGGGACCACGACGGCGGGCGGCACGGTGGCCGTCCCCCTCGCACTCGCCGCCGACATCGCGGGGCGCTCCGGCCACTACGGTCACGGCGAGGACCTCACGACCCTGCCGCCGGCGGTGCAGCTCCCGCCCGTCGACCGCACCCCGGCCCTCCCGGACGCCGGAGGAGCCGGCGACGGCGCGGACGCGCCGACGGGTGACGAGGGAGCACAGCCCGGCGGTGAGGGGTGAGCGCGGCCCGACGTGCGGTCGTCGGCCTCGTCGCGGCGGTCGCGACGGCCGCGGCACGCGGTGGGCTGGACTGGCAGCCGCCCGGCGGTGCGGCCGCGTGGACGCGTACCAACCACCGCGGTGAGCCGGTCAGCCTGCTCGAGGGACCGGCGGTCACGGCAGGCGTTCTCGCGGGGGTGCTCGTCGGAGGTGGAGCGCGGGCCGCCGCAGCCACGACCGTCGCCGTCGCCGGCGCAGGGGCGTTCGGCCTCGTCGACGACCTGCGGGAGGACACCGCGACCCGTACCAAGGGGCTGCGCGGCCACCTGGGCGCCCTCACCCGCGGGCAGCTCACGACAGGAGCTCTCAAGGTGCTCGGCATCGGGGTCAGCGCGCTCGCCGCGGCGGCACTGGCGCCTCCGGGCGGTGGCACGGCGGCCAGGCCGGTCACGCGCGTGGTCGACACGCTCGCGTCGGCGGCGCTCGTCGCGGGCACGGCGAACCTCGTCAACCTGCTCGACCTGCGTCCCGGGCGCGCGCTGAAGGCCGCCTCCCTGGTCGCGCTCCCGCTCGTCGGTACAGCGGGAGGTGCGCCTGCCTGTGCCGTCCTCGGCGCGGCGTCGACGGCGATCGAGGCCGACCTGGCCGAGAGCGACATGCTCGGGGACTCCGGGGCGAACGCCCTCGGTGCCGCACTCGGCACCGCCGTGGTGCTCGGGACCCCGCGACCGGTGCGGCTGGCCGCCCTCGGCGTCGTCGTCGGCCTGACGCTGGCGAGCGAGAAGGTCAGCTTCACGCGGGTCATCGAGAGGACCCCGGTGCTGCGCGACCTCGACGCGTGGGGTCGACGGCCGCCTGCGCCGCGGACGGGGACGGGCGCGACGACGTGAGCCCGGGACTGCGCCGGGGGGTGCAGGGGTTGCTCGGCGCCGCCGCGATGATCGCCGCGATCACCGTGCTGTCGCGCGTCCTGGGGTTCGCGCGCGTGCTGGTGCAGGCGGGCACGGTCGGCGGCGACGACATCAGCAACGCCTACAACGCGGCGAACCTCCTGCCCAACATCCTGTTCGAGACGGCGGCGGGCGGAGCGCTCGCCGGGGCCGTCGTGCCGCTGCTCGCGGCGCCCGTGGCCGCGGCGGACCGCGAGCAGGTCTCCCGGGTCGCGTCGGCGGTCCTGGGATGGACGCTGCTCGTCCTCGTCCCGCTGGGGCTGCTGCTCGCTGCGCTCGCCGGGCCGCTCGCGGGCTGGCTCGGGGACGGTGAGCCGGCGAAGGTCGCCGCGGTGCGGTTCTTCCTGCTGGTGTTCTCGGTGCAGGTGCCCCTCTACGGCCTCGCGGTGCTGCTGTACGCCGTGCTCCAGTCGCACAGGAAGTTCTTCTGGCCGGCCTTCGCACCCGTGCTCAACTCGCTCGTCGTCATCGTCGCCTACGTCGTCTACGGCGCCATGGCGGACGGCGAGCGCTCGGACCCCGCCGCACTGCCGGCAGGCGCGCTCGACGTCCTCGCGTGGGGGACCACGGCGGGTGTCCTCGCGATGTGCGTGCCGGTCCTCGGTCCGGTGCGGCGGCTCGGGGTGCGACTGCGTCCCACGCTCCGGTTCCCCACGGACAGCGGGGGCCGGTTCCGCGCCCTCGCGCTCGCCGGCGTCGGCTCCGTCGCGGCGCAGCAGGTGTCGGTCGCCGTCGTGTGGTGGCTCGCGAACGACCGGCTACCCGGCGGCGACCAGGGGTTCACGACGTTCCTCTACGCCCAACAGGTGTACCTGCTGCCCTACGCGGTGCTGGTCGTACCGCTGGCCACCTCGACGTTCCCACGCGTGGCCGCGTACGCCTCCGACAGGGACCGGGTCCGCCTCGCGCACCTCTCGGCCGTCACCACGCGTGCGGTGCTGGCAGTCGGCACGCTCGGCGCGGCCGCGGTGCTCGCCGGCGGACCGGCGCTCGCGGTGGTGTTCGCCGGCATCGCCGGCCAGAGCGATCCCGGCGGCATGACGTCGGCGCTGACGGCGATGGCAGGAGGCGTCGTCGGGCTGGGTGTCGTGTTCCACGTCTCGCGCACGCTCTACGCGGTCGAGCGGCCGCGCGCCGCGATCGCGGTGAGCGCGGTCGCGTGGCTGGCCGTGGCCGTCGCCACGCCGGTCGGGGTGCTCACGGTGGCTCCGGGCACGGCCGTGTTCGCCCGCCTGGGACTCGGCACGACGGTGGGGATGACGCTCGGCGGTGTCGTCGCGCTCGTGGCGCTCGTGCGCGTGCTGGGCCGTCCCGCGCTCGCGGGGCTCGCCCGCACGCTCGTCGTGGTGCTCGCAGGTGCGGGAGCGGGGGCCGTGCTCGGCCGGCTCGTGGCGGTCGGCGTCCTCGAGGTCGTCGGCGACGGCTGGCCGACCGCGGCGGCCGCGGCGGCCGGCGGCGCCGTCGTCGCCGGAGGGACGGTCGCCGTCCTCGTCGCGCTGCTCGACCGCTCGACGCTCGTCGGCGTGCTGCGTGCCGAGTCCGCGCACGTCCCCACACGCTGACACGCCCACGGGCGGGTGAGACGCGCCGCGACACGTCCGCGCCCGGCCCGGGCGGTCCGGACGTCCGGTAGGGTGGAAGCCCGTGATGGATCGCGTACATCGACTCTCCGGGCGGTCGGACTCCCTGACCCGGCACATCTTCGTCACGGGAGGCGTCGCCTCCTCTCTGGGCAAGGGTCTGACGGCCAGCAGCCTCGGCCGCCTCCTCCGCTCGCGCGGTCTGCGGGTCACGATGCAGAAGCTCGACCCGTACCTCAACGTCGACCCCGGGACGATGAACCCGTTCCAGCACGGTGAGGTGTTCGTCACCGAGGACGGCGCCGAGACCGACCTCGACGTCGGTCACTACGAGCGCTTCCTCGACGTCGACCTCGTCGGCTCCGCCAACGTCACCACGGGCCAGGTGTACTCGCACGTCATCGCCAAGGAGCGGCGCGGCGAGTACCTCGGCGACACCGTGCAGGTGATCCCGCACATCACGGACGAGATCAAGGAGCGCATGCGCTCGCAGGCCTCGGACGACGTCGACGTGATCATCACGGAGATCGGCGGCACCGTCGGCGACATCGAGTCCCAGCCGTTCCTCGAGGCCGCGCGCCAGGTGCGCCACGACCTCGGCCGCGACAACGTGTTCTTCCTCCACGTGTCCCTGCTGCCGTACATCGGCCCGTCGGGCGAGCTGAAGACCAAGCCCACGCAGCACTCCGTGGCCGCGCTGCGCAGCATCGGCATCCAGCCCGACGCGATCGTGCTGCGCGCCGACCGTGAGGTGCCCGAGTCGATCAAGCGCAAGATCGCGCTGTTCTGCGACGTCGACGTCGACTCCGTCGCGATCGCGAAGGACGCGCCGAGCATCTACGACATCCCGCGCGTGCTGCACTCCGAGGGCCTCGACGCCTACGTCGTGCAGCGCCTCGGTCTGCCGTTCCGCGACGTCGAGTGGAGCGGCTGGGACGCGCTGCTGACGCGTGTGCACCAGCCCGCGCACCACCTCGAGATCGCGCTCGTCGGCAAGTACATCGACCTGCCCGACGCGTACCTGTCGGTCACGGAGGCACTGCGCGCCGGCGGCTTCCACCACGACGCCAAGGTGACGATCCGCTGGGTGCCGTCCGACGACTGCCGCACGCCCGAGGGCGCGCAGGAGGCGCTCGGCGGGGTGGACGCGGTGCTCGTGCCCGGCGGCTTCGGCGTGCGTGGCATCGAGGGCAAGCTCGGTGCGCTGCGCTGGGCGCGCGAGCGGAAGGTCCCCACGCTGGGCCTGTGCCTGGGGCTCCAGTGCATGGTCATCGAGTACGCGCGCAACGTCGCCGGGCTCGAGGGCGCGTCCTCGTCGGAGTTCGACCCGGACTCGCCGCACCCGGTCATCGCGACCATGGAGGAGCAGCTGGCCATCGTCGACGGCGAGGGTGACCTCGGCGGCACCATGCGTCTGGGCGCGTACGACGCCGTGCTCACGCCCGGTTCGGTCGTCGCCGAGGCCTACGGCACCGAGCGCGTGTCCGAGCGTCACCGGCACCGCTACGAGGTGAACAACGCCTACCGCGACGAGCTCGAGACGGCCGGTCTCGTGATCTCCGGCGTGCAGCCCGAGCGGTCGCTCGTGGAGTTCGTCGAGCTGCCGCGCGACGTGCACCCGTACTACGTCGCGACGCAGGCGCACCCCGAGTTCAAGTCGCGCCCGACCCGTGCGCACCCCCTGTTCGCCGGCCTGGTCGGCGCGGCGCTCGCGGCGCGCACCGCATGAGCGGCGACGACGTGCTCGTCGACGTCCCGCGCGAGCGTGACGTCGTCGACCACCGCCTGCTGCACGCCGGACGCGTGTGGGACCTGGTGTCCGACACGGTGCGCCTCGACGACGGCGACGTCGTGCGCGAGTACGTCGACCACCCCGGTGCCGTCGCGGTGATCGCGCTCGACGACGAGGACCGTGTGCTGCTGCTGTCGCAGTACCGGCACCCCGTGCGTCACGTCCTGTGGGAGCCGCCGGCGGGCCTGCTCGACGTGGCGGACGAGGACCTCGTCACGGCCGCGGCCCGCGAGCTCGCCGAGGAGGCCGACCTCGTCGCGGGGCGGTGGTGGCGGCTCGCGGAGTACTTCAGCTCGCCCGGCGGCTCCGACGAGCGCATCACGGTCTTCCTCGCGCGGGACCTGACGCCCGTGCCCGAGGCGGACCGCTACGTGCGCGGCGAGGAGGAGGCCGACATCGTGCCCGTGTGGGTGCCGCTCGACGACGCCGTCGAGGGAGTCGTCGCGGGGCGCCTGCACTGCCCGACGACCGTGGTGGGCGTCCTCGCGGCTGCGAACGCGCGGCTCGCGGGGTGGTCGGGGCTCACCGAGGTGACGCCCGCCTGACGCGGCGGACGCGGGGCCGGTCACGGCCCCGCGTCGAGGCCGTCAGACCACGCGGCGGCGCAGCGTGCCGAGGAAGGTGGCGGTCGCGGCGACGAGCAGCCCTGCTCCGAGCATGTGCAGGTTGACGAGCGCGATCGGGAGCCCGGTGAAGAGCTGGACGTACCCCACGAGCCCCTGTGCAAGTGTGACGACCAGGAGGACGATCCCCGACCGCACGGCACGCGACGAGCCGGTCGCCACGGCCGTCGTCACGACGGGCGCGGTGCCGCGTACCGGCTGGCTCGTACCGTCGGGGCGCTCGTACGTGGGGGTCGCGGCAACCTCCCGGCGCGCGCGGGCGAGGAGCAGGAGCATCACGCCCAGGGTGACGACGAAGGCCCACACCGACAGCGCGTGGACCCGTGCCACCGCGTAGGGGTCGACCGCGAACCGGTAGCCGACCTCGTCGTCGCCGGAGTGCGGGCCTGCGCCCGTCACGACGACACCGAGTGCCACGACCACCGCGGCGAGCACGGCCAGACCACGGCCCAGCGTCCGGAGCCGCTCGTCGACGACCGGGACGGCCGGGCCGTCACCTTCCCGTCGCCGGACCAGCAGCCACGCGGACACCGCGATGAGCGCCGCAGAGATGAGGAAGTGCGACCCGACGATGGCCGGGTGCAGGTCGACGAGCACCGTGATGCCACCGACGACCGCCTGGACGAGCACGCCGAGGAGCGGCACCCACGCGAGACGGCGGAACGCGACGGACCGTGAGCGGTCGAGGCCCGCGAGCAGTGCCACGGCGAGCGCCAGCACGAGCAGGACGCCGGTGAGCGTGCGGTTCCCGAACTCGATGAGCGGGTGGATCGTCATCTCGGCGTGGAACTCGGGCGTGAACTGGCCCGGCTCGCACGACGGCCACTGCGAGCACCCGAGCCCCGAGCCGGTGAGCCGCACGGCCCCGCCGGTGACGACGATGCCGATCTGCGCCACGAGGTTCGCGACGAGCGCGCGATCGGTCCACCGCGGGCGCAGCCGCTGGAGGACGGAGGGCGACGAGGGATGCGTGTGGGCTGTGCCGGTCACGGGACCAGGGTAGGTCGACACGCGTGGCGCCCGGGCCCCGCGACGGTGTGGCGTACGTCAGTGCCAGCGGAAGAGCCGCGCCGCGAGCGCGCCGAGGACCGCTGTCCAGCCCGCGAGCACCAGCGCCGGCACGAGCGGAAGCGCGCCGTCGACCAGCGCGCCGCGCAGCACGTCGCCCAGCGCCCCGGACGGTGACCAGGCGGCGAGCGAGGCCAGCGGACCGGGCAGCCGGTCGGCGGGCAGGATGACGCCGCCGCCCAGCGCGAGCACGAGCAGCAGGAGGTTGGCGAGCGCGAGCACGGCCTCGGCTCGCAGCGTGCCCGCCACGAGGAGCGCGAGCGCCGTGAACGCTGCGGTGCCCAGGACCACGCCGAGGAGCGCGGGCAGCAGCCCGTCGAGCACCGGTCGCCACCCGAGGAGGAGCGCCGTGCTCCCGATGAGCACGACCTGCACGACCTCCACCGCGAGCACGCCGAGCACCTTGCCGGCGAGCAGACCGCCGCGTCCCAGCGGTGTGGTGGCCAGGAGCCGCAGCACGCCGTTGCGCCGGTCGAACGCCGTGGCGATCGCCTGCGACGTGAACGACGCCGTCATCACGGCGAGCGCGAGGACGCCCGGGGTGAGGAAGTCGGCGCGTGACAGGCCGCCGGTGTCGACGGTGACGAAGCTGGTCTGGACGAGGCCCACGAGCGCGAGGACGGGGATGACGACGGCGACGAGCACCTGCTCGCCGTTGCGCAGGATCATGCGCGCCTCGAAGACCGTCTGCGCCAGCACGCGGCGCACGGGCGGTGCCGCGGTGGGGCCGTCGGCACGTGAGGACGCGGTGACGTGGGGCGCGCTCATCGCAGGCTCCGTCCGGTGAGGTCGAGGAAGACGTCCTCGAGCGTGCGGCGTCCCAGGTCGAGCCGCGTGACGAGCACGTCACGGGCGGCTGCCCACCCCGTCACTGCCGCCACCGTGGCCGGCACCACCGGGCCGGTGACGGTGAGCGTCGAGCCGGAGCGCCGCTCGACCGTGAACGCCGCCCCGAGGTGCGCGGCCAGGCCGCCCGGGTCGACGTCGGCGTCGGCCTGCACCACGAGGGTCGCCGCGCCGCGCGGGTCGACGTCGGCTGCGAGCAGCTCGGGCACGGAGCCCCGCGCGATCACGGTGCCGTGGTCGACGACGACGACCAGGTCCGCGAGGTCCTCGGCCTCCTCCATGAGGTGCGTGGTCAGCACCACGGCCGCGCCGTCGTCCCGCAGCTCGCGCACGAGCTCCCAGACGGCCAGGCGCGACTGCGGGTCCATGCCGGCGCTCGGCTCGTCGAGGAACACGACCCGCGGACGCCCCACGACCGCCACCGCCAGCGCGAGGCGCTGGCGCTGGCCACCCGAGAGCCGGCGCACGGTGGTGCGTGCGAAGGCGTCGAGACCGAGCCGCGCGGCGAGCTCGTCGGTGGGCAGCGGCGTGGCGTACATGCGCGCGACGTGGTCGAGCATCTCCCGTGCCCGCACGCCCGTCGGAAGGCCGCCGTCCTGCAGCATGACGCCGACCAGCGGGCGCAGTGCGCGGCCGTCGGCGACGGGGTCCAGGCCGAGGACGCGCACGGTGCCAGCGTCGGGGGCACGCAGCCCCTCGCAGCACTCGACCGTCGTCGTCTTCCCGGCGCCGTTGGGGCCGAGCACGGCGGTGACCGCACCGGCGGCCGCGGTGAGGTCGAGGCCGTCGACGACCGCGCGGCCGTCGTACCTCTTGACGAGGCCGTGGACCTCGACGGCGGGGGAGTGCGGCACGGGGCGCGAGTCTAGGCCGTCGTGACGGGCGCCGTCGCGGGGCCGCCGCGTCACCCGCCCGTGTCCTGGTGGTGGACACCGAGCACGACGCGGTCGTGAGGGCCCCTAACGTACGCGCCAGGGGCGCGTCCGGATCGTCCCGTTGCGTCCGAGCACGCCGGGAGGCCCCGTAGTGGTCACGTACCGCATCGACACGACGACGCTCCGCGAGGTCCCGCAGGACGTCGCGGCCATCTGGGAGCACGTCGAGCAGCTCGAGCGTCGAGGGCCGGCGGGCGACGGTGAGCGGGTCGTGTGGCTGCGCATCCTCGGGGCCCTCGCGTCCGCCGAGCGGCTCGCGTGGACCGACGTGGTGCGGCACGGTGGCCCGGCGTCGCTCGAGGGCGTGCCGCGGTCGGGCGCGCCGGACGTGCCGTCGGCCACGTGGCGACCCCTGCTGCGGCTCGCGCAGGTGCTGCACTGGCGGCGGCGGTTCGATGCGGCGGACCTGGTGGTCGACGCGGTACGCCGGGCGGCGCTCGCGGTGGAGCAGCGCGCCGACGTCGACGACGCGACACGGCGGGACTGCTCGGCGGTGCTCGCCTTCGCCGATCAGGGGCAGGGCAAGGTGCGCTACGACACCGGCCGGTGCACCGAGGCGGTCCGGCTGTTCGCGTCAGCCCTCGAGCGGCGGACGCGCGACGGGGCACCGGGCGACCAGGTCGAGTCGAGCCGGATCGCGCTCGAGGCCGCGCGGGCACGCGCGGGTGCAGCGCTCGACCGGGCGGAGGGGCAGTCGGTCGAGAGCCGGCTGTGGGAGGCGTCCGCGCCCGTGTGACGTACGGCACGGGTCGGTGGCGCACGCCGCCACGAAGGTCTGCCTTGCTTGCGGGGATGGATTTCGGCAACAAGGATGTTGCCGATATCGAGCGCGGCCCCGCGCTCGTCGCCGCCGGACCGCCGTCACAGGTCCGTGCCCTGCCCCGGAGGAGGTGCGCGTGGGAGATCTCCTGCCCGTCGCCGACCTCGCCCCGGGCACCGTGGCCGACCACGACGCCTCGACGCGGCGCCGCATCCTGCAGATCGTCGCGGCCGACGGTCCCGTCAGCGCGGCCGACCTCGCCGCCGCGCTCGACCTCACCGCGGCCGGTGTCCGCCGGCACCTCCAGGCGCTGGAGCAGGCCGACCAGGTGGCCGTGCACCGCACCGGCGCGGGGGCCCGTGGCCGCGGGCGGCCCGCACGGCGCTACGTCGTCACCGCGCAGGGCCAGGCCGCGCTGTCGCACCGCTACGCGGAGATCGCTGCGGACGCGCTGAGCTTCCTCGCGCAGGCTGCCGGTCCGCAGGCCGTCGAGGCCTTCGCCGAGCACCGCGTGCGGGAGCTCGAGCAGCGGCACGCCGACGCGGTCGCCGACGCCGGCACGGACGTCGCCGCGCGCGCCGAGGCTCTCGCCGGCGCGCTCGCGCGCGACGGCTACGCGGCCTCCGTCCGTCCCGTGCCCGGCGGCGCGCTCCTGCAGCTGTGCCAGGGGCACTGCCCCGTGCAGGAGGTCGCCGCGCAGTTCCCGCAGCTCTGCGAGGCCGAGACCCGCGCGTTCGGGCGGCTGCTGGGCGTGCACGTCCAGCGGCTGTCGACGCTGACCGCCGGGGGTCACGTCTGCACCACGAGCGTCCCCACCGTCCCGCTCCGGGTGGCGGCCCCCCGCGGCGCCGGACCACCCGACGACCCCGTCCACCCCCCGGCGAGACCCGCCACCCCGACCACGCCCCCACCCGCCCCCGTGCACTCGACGGAAGGACCGACACGATGAGCGCACCCACGGACGACACGGCCACCCGGCCGGCGGCCACGGAGCCGCTGAGCCAGGACGAGGCCATCGCCTCGATCGGTAACTACACGTTCGGCTGGCACGACCCCGACGTCGCCGGTGCCTCCGCGCGCCGCGGCCTGTCCGAGGACGTCGTGCGCGACATCTCGCGGCTGAAGAACGAGCCCGAGTGGATGCTGAAGATGCGCCTCAAGGCGCTGCGGCTGTTCGACAAGAAGCCCATGCCCTGGTGGGGCGCGGACCTGTCGGGCATCGACTTCGACAACATCAAGTACTTCGTGCGGTCCACGGAGAAGCAGGCCACCAGCTGGGAGGACCTGCCCGAGGACATCAAGAACACGTACGACCGGCTCGGCATCCCGGAGGCGGAGAAGCAGCGCCTCGTCGCGGGCGTCGCCGCGCAGTACGAGTCCGAGGTCGTGTACCACCAGATCCAGGAGTCGCTCGAGGAGCAGGGCGTCATCTTCCTCGACACCGACACCGCGCTGCGCGAGCACCCGGAGATCTTCGAGCAGTACTTCGGCTCGGTCATCCCGCCCGGGGACAACAAGTTCGCCTCGCTCAACACCGCGGTGTGGTCCGGCGGGTCGTTCGTGTACGTGCCGCCGGGCGTGCACGTCGAGATCCCGCTGCAGGCCTACTTCCGCATCAACACCGAGAACATGGGCCAGTTCGAGCGGACGCTGATCATCGCCGACGAGGGCTCGTACGTGCACTACGTCGAGGGCTGCACCGCGCCGATCTACCAGTCGGACTCGCTGCACTCCGCGGTCGTCGAGATCATCGTCAAGAAGAACGCACGCGTGCGGTACACGACGATCCAGAACTGGTCGAACAACGTCTACAACCTCGTGACCAAGCGGGCGACCGCCGCCGAGGGCGCGACGATGGAGTGGGTCGACGGCAACATCGGCTCCAAGGTCACCATGAAGTACCCCGCGATCTACCTCATGGGTGAGCACGCGCGCGGCGAGACGCTGTCGATCGCGTTCGCCGGCGAGGGCCAGCACCAGGACGCGGGCTCCAAGATGGTGCACGCCGCGCCGCACACGTCGTCGTCGATCGTCTCCAAGTCGGTCGCGCGCGGCGGTGGCCGCACGTCGTACCGCGGGCTCGTGCAGATCCTCGAGGGGGCCGAGCACTCGGCGTCCAACGTGCTGTGCGACGCGCTGCTCGTCGACCAGATCTCGCGCTCGGACACCTACCCCTACGTCGACGTCCGCGAGGACGACGTGTCGATGGGTCACGAGGCCACGGTGTCCCGCGTCAGCGAGGACCAGCTGTTCTACCTGATGTCCCGGGGCATGACCGAGACCGAGGCCATGGCGATGATCGTGCGCGGGTTCGTCGAGCCCATCGCGCGCGAGCTGCCCATGGAGTACGCGCTCGAGCTCAACCGCCTCATCGAGCTGCAGATGGAAGGGGCCGTCGGCTGATGACGACCACCACGAACGAGCAGGTCCCCACGACGGGCCTCTCGACGGACCACTCGCGCGCGGTCGCGGACGGCGCGCACACGCACGGCGGCGTCGTACCGGAGGCGTCGCGTGCCGCGCGCCCGACGAGCTTCGACGTCGCCGACTTCCCCGTGCCCACCGGGCGCGAGGAGGAGTGGCGCTTCGCCCCGGTGGACCGGTTCGCGGGTCTGTTCGCCGCGGCGAGCGACGGCGTGCTTCCCATGGGCGGCGTCCTGACGACCGTCGTGGAGTCGCCCGAGGTCCGGGTCGAGATCGTCGACCGCGACGACGCGCGTCTGGGTACCGCCGGCCGGCCGGGGGACCGCGCGGCCGCCGTCGCGTGGGCGTCCTTCGAGCGGGCGACCGTGGTGACGCTGCCGCGCGAGTCGGTGTCGTCCAAGGTCACCTCGGTGGTCGTCGAGGGCGTCGAGGGTGCAGGCCTGGCCGGCGCGCCGCTCGAGCCCACCGCCGCGCACCTGCTCGTGCACGCCGAGCCGCTGTCGCAGGGCGTCGTCGTCATCGACCACGTCGGCCACGCCAACCTCACCGAGACGGTCGAGGTCGTCGCGGAGGACGGCGCGCACCTCACGGTCGTGTCCGTCCAGGACTGGGCCTCCGGCTCGGTGCACGCCGCGAGCCACCGTCTGCGGATCGGCCGCGACGCGACCGTCAAGCACATCGTCGTGACGCTCGGCGGCGACGTCGTGCGCGTCACCCCCGACACCGAGTTCGTCGGTGAGGGGGCCTCGGTCACGGCGCTCGGCCTGTACTTCGCGGACGCCGACCAGCACCAGGAGCACCGGCTGTTCGTCGACCACGCCGTGCCGAACTGCGTGTCACGCGTGACGTACAAGGGCGCGCTGCAGGGCCAGGGCGCGCACACGGTGTGGGTCGGCGACGTGCTCATCCGCGCGGCCGCCGAGGGCACCGACACCTACGAGCTCAACCGCAACCTCGTCCTCACGGACGGTGCGCGCGCGGACTCGGTGCCGAACCTCGAGATCGAGACGGGCGTCATCGAGGGCGCCGGCCACGCCAGCGCCACCGGGCGGTTCGACGACGAGCAGCTGTTCTACCTGCGCTCGCGCGGCATCCCGGAGACCGACGCCCGCCGGCTCGTCGTGCGCGGCTTCTTCGCCGAGCTCCTCCACGAGATCGGCGTGCCCGAGGTCGAGGAGCGGCTCATCGCCTCGATCGAGGCCGAGCTCGAGAAGTCGATGTCCGAGATCACCGGCGTCGCGCCGCAGGTCGAGGGCAGCGACGCGGGCGCGACCACGGCATGAGCGCCCAGCTGGCCTGCATGACCGCGGACGTGCCCGTCGCCGGCACGCTGCGCGTCGAGCTCGAGGGCGAGAGGGGACCCGTCGAGGTCGCGATCGTCCGTGACGAGTCCGGCGAGTGGCACGCGATCAGCGACGTCTGCTCGCACGGCGCCGTCTCCCTGTCCGACGGCGAGGTCGAGGGCTGCACCGTCGAGTGCTGGCTGCACGGGTCGCGCTTCGACCTGCGCACCGGCAAGCCGCTGTCGCCGCCCGCGATCACGCCCGTCCCCGTCTACCCCGTGACCGTCGACGGCGAGCGTGTGCTCGTCGACGTCGACGCCCCGCTCTGACCACCCGAGGAGTACCCCCGATGTCCACCCTGGAGATCCGCGACCTGCACGTCAGCGTCGAGACCAAGGAGGGCCCCAAGCCCATCCTGCGCGGCGTCGACCTCACCGTGAACAGCGGTGAGACCCACGCCATCATGGGCCCGAACGGGTCCGGCAAGTCCACGCTGGCGTACTCGCTGGCCGGGCACCCCAAGTACGAGATCACGTCCGGCACCGTCCTGCTCGACGGTGAGGACGTCCTCGAGATGAGCGTCGACGAGCGCGCCCGCGCAGGCATGTTCCTCGCGATGCAGTACCCCGTCGAGGTTCCCGGCGTGTCCGTGTCGAACTTCCTGCGTACCGCCAAGACGGCCATCGCCGGTGAGGCGCCGCCGCTGCGCTCGTGGGTCAAGGACGTCCGCACCGCGATGGACGACCTGCGCATGGACGCCTCGTTCGCCGAGCGCTCCGTCAACGAGGGCTTCTCCGGCGGCGAGAAGAAGCGCCACGAGATCCTGCAGATGGAGCTCCTCAAGCCGCGCTTCGCGATCCTCGACGAGACCGACTCGGGCCTCGACGTCGACGCGCTGCGCGTGGTGTCCGAGGGCGTCAACCGCGTCAAGGCCGGCGGCGACGTCGGCGTGCTGCTCATCACGCACTACACGCGGATCCTGCGCTACATCACGCCGGACTTCGTGCACGTCTTCGTCGACGGCCGCATCGCCGAGGAGGGGGGCCCCGAGCTCGCCGAGCGCCTCGAGAACGAGGGCTACGACCGCTTCCTCTCGGCCGCGGTCTGAGCCCGTCGCGACGGCCGCCGGGGTGACCCGGCGGCCGTCGCACCCCCTCGTCACTGGACGACCGCCGCGCCTCACCGGCGCACCGCCGGCCGCATCCCGTCCGCCCGGAGGACCCATGACCAGCACCCTCGAGCCGCTCGCCCCGGCCGACGGCGCGTCGCCGACCCTGTCGGCCGCGGAGCTCACCGCCGTGCGTGCCGACTTCCCGCTGCTCGAGCGCACGCTGCGCGACGGCCGCCGCCTCGTGTACCTCGACAGCGGTGCGACGTCGCAGAAGCCCGAGGTCGTCCTCGACGCCGAGCAGGACTTCTACGTCCGCCGGAACGCGGCCGTGCACCGCGGCGCGCACCAGCTGGCCGAGGAGGCCACCGAGGCGTTCGAGGACGCCCGCGCGCGCGTCGCCGCGTTCGTGGGCGCGTCGCCCGGTGAGATCGTGTGGACGTCGAACGCGACCGCGGCGATCAACGTCGTCGCGTACGCGATGTCCAACGCGACCCTGGGGCGCGGGGGAGAGGCGGCGCGCCGTCTCGCGTTGGCGCCGGGGGACGAGATCGTCGTCACCGAGGCCGAGCACCACGCGAACCTCGTGCCGTGGCAGGAGCTCGCCGCTCGCACGGGCGCGAGGCTGCGCTGGCTCGGGGTCGACGACGAGGGGCGGATCCGCACCGACGAGCTCGCGACCGTCGTCACCGAGCGCACGCGCGTGCTCGCGTTCACGCACGCGTCGAACGTCACCGGCGCGATCACGCCGGTCGAAGCGTTCGTCGCGCGGGCTCGCGAGGTCGGCGCGCTCACCGTGCTCGACGCGTGCCAGTCGGTGCCGCACCTGCCCGTCGACCTGCACGCTCTCGGCGTGGACTTCGCCGCGTTCTCGGGTCACAAGATGTACGGCCCCACAGGTGTGGGCGCGCTGTACGGGCGGCGCGAGCTGCTCGAGGCGATGCCGCCCGTCACCACCGGCGGGTCGATGGTCGAGGTCGTCACCATGGACGCCACGACGTACGCCCCGCCCCCGCAGCGCTTCGAGGCCGGCACGCAGATGGTGTCGCAGGCCGTCGCGCTGGGCGCCGCCGCGCAGTACCTCTCGGAGCTCGGCATGCCGGCCGTGGCCGCGCACGAGCAGCACCTCGCACGGTTGCTGCTCGACGCCGTCGCGTCCGTCCCCGGCGTCCGGGTCGTCGGCCCGACCCGGGCCGTGGACCGGCTCGCGGCCGTGTCGTTCGTCGTGGACGGTGTGCACGCGCACGACGTGGGGCAGGTGCTCGACGACGCGGGCGTCGCCGTGCGGGTGGGGCACCACTGCGCGCAGCCGCTGCACCGCCGCTTCGGCGTGGCCGCCACCGCGCGGGCGTCGGCCGGTGTCTACACGACCGACGAGGACGTCGCGGCGTTCCGGGAAGCGCTCGCGGGGGTCCGCGCGTTCTTCGGACTGGACGACACGACAACCACGGGGAGGACCGCATGAGCTCGGCCATGGAGCAGCTGTACCAGCAGGTCATCCTCGACCACGCGAAGTTCCCGCACGGCCGGGGCCTGCCCGCGGGCGCGAGCGCCGTGGGCGTCGCCACCGCCGACCACGGCACGTGCGCCGCGACGTCGCACCAGGTCAACCCGACCTGCGGCGACGAGGTGACGTTGCACGTCGACGTCGACACGTCGGGCGACGTGCCGGTGCTGCGGTCGGTCGCGTGGGAGGGGCAGGGCTGCTCGATCTCGCAGGCCTCGACCTCCGTGCTGCACGACCTGGTGACCGGGCAGGACCTGCCGACGGTCGAGCACCTCGCCGCGACGTTCCGCGACCTCATGCAGTCCCAGGGCGCAGGCCTCGGCGACGAGGCAGAGGAGCTGCTCGGCGACGCCGCGGCCTTCACCGGCGTCGGGCGCTACGCCGCCCGCGTCAAGTGCGCCCAGCTCGGCTGGGTCGCCCTCAACGACGCCCTCATCCTGTCCGGAGCCCGTACGACGGAGGACGCATGACCACCGAACCACTCACCCCCGCCCCGTCCGGCCCCGCCGGCCTGCCGACGGTCGCCGACATCGAGGAGGCGATGCGTGACGTCATCGACCCCGAGCTCGGCATCAACGTCGTCGACCTCGGCCTGGTGTACGGCGTCGTCATCGACCAGACCAGCACCGCGATCATCGACATGACCCTCACGTCGGCGGCGTGCCCGCTGACGGACGTCATCGAGGACCAGACCGGTCAGGCGCTCGACGGCCTCGTCGACGGCTTCCGCATCAACTGGGTGTGGATGCCGCCGTGGGGCCCGGAGAAGATCACGCCCGACGGCCGCGAGCAGATGCGCGCGCTGGGGTTCAACATCTGACCTGCGCCGTCCTGGCGCTCACGCCCTCCCACCACGCAGTGGGAGGGCGTGCGCGCGTCCGACCTCAGAGGTCCGACGCGGCGAAGGTGTCGCAGGCCGCGAGGCTGCCCTGCTCGTAGCCGATGGTGAACCACTTCTGGCGCTGCTCGCTCGAGCCGTGGGTCCACGTGTCGGGGTTCACGCCGCCGCCGGACTGCTGCTGGATGTGGTCGTCGCCGACCGAGGCTGCGGCGTCGAGCGCCTGGGCGAGCTCCTCGGCCGTGGGCGGCTGCAGGAACGTCGTGCCGGGTCGGTCCGGGTCCTCGCGGGTCGCGGCGTCCCCCACCCACATGCCCGCGTAGCAGTCGGCCTGCAGCTCGACGCGCACCGAGTCGGACTCGGCCCCGCCGCCGCTGCGGTCCGCGGCGTCGAACACACCGGTGAGGTTCTGGATGTGGTGCCCGTA
This sequence comes from Cellulomonas flavigena DSM 20109, assembly GCF_000092865.1. Taxonomy (GTDB): domain Bacteria; phylum Actinomycetota; class Actinomycetes; order Actinomycetales; family Cellulomonadaceae; genus Cellulomonas; species Cellulomonas flavigena. The sequence continues at coordinate 1,870,268 of NC_014151.1, forward strand.
CTCGTGCGCGTAGATGTACATCTCGGCGAGCGGGCCGCCCTGCGCGCCGAACTGCTGCTGCAGCAGCGCGAAGAACGAGACGTCGAGGTAGATGCCCTGGTCGGGAGGGCAGTAGAACGGCCCCGTCGATGCCGAGGCCTGGCCGCAGCCGGTGCCGACGCCACCCTCGAACTCGTTGCCGACCGGCGGTGCGAACGCGACGTCCGCGGGGAGGGTCGCCTCCCAGTACGCGTCGAGCGCCTGGAGCGTCGCGGAGTACCGGCACAGCGGGTCGGCGTTGGCCTGCTCGACCGTGCACTCGCCGACCTCGCCGACGGGGGCGCTCCCGCCCTGCTGCCCACCGCCGACCACGCCCGACAGGTCCTGGCCCGTGAACAGGTAGATCGCCAGCACGATCAGACCGACGACCCCGCCGCCGGCGACGGCGCCGCCGCCGCGCCCGTGCCTGCGGACCCGGCCACCCTCGAAGCTGCCACCCTCGCTGAACGTCACGGGCACACCGTAGTGCGGCCGGCGGCGTCGCGCGCGCCCGGTGACGTGACGCGGACGCGCTGCGGCCACCCGGGTCGGTCGGACGTCCAGGTCACCCGCAGGCTCGGACGATCAGTCGCCCAGCCCTCTGGCGGCGAGCGCGTCGCCCGTCGTGCGGGCGTGCCCCACCATGCGGACAGCCGCAGGGACGACGACGGCACGCGGGGAACGGTCCAGCCCGCGGGCCCGGGCCGCGTCGCGCGCCTCGTCCATGACGTGCACGAGCACGGGGACGCCGCGCAGGAAGAGGCCGACGGCCAGCGCCACGGTCTCCGGCGGCAGGCCCACGTGGCGCAGCGGGCGCGCGGCGCGCTGGACCACCGCCATGAGGTCGTCCGCGCGCGTCGTCGCCGTCACCAGGGCACCGGCGAGCACGAGCGTGAGCAGGTCGAGCGCGGTCTCGACGCCGAGCGCCGCGCCGCGTGCCCATGTCTGGTAGGTGCCGACGAGCGCCGCGGTCAGCAGCACGGGCAGCAGGCCACGGCTCGTGCGGTGCCCCGGCACGCCCGCCGCGGCGGTGAGCACCACGACGAGCCCGAGGCCCGCGGCCGCGACCACCGGTCCCGTGGGCAGCACGACGGCGACGCCCGTCGCGGCGAGCAGCAGCAGCTTGGCGCCGGCGGATGCCCGGTGCACGAGGCTGTGGCCGGGGTGGTGCAGACCGAGGGGCCCCGCCCACGGCGGGCGCAGCGGGCGTCCCGGGGTCGGGCGCCGCGACGTCATGCCGCACCCGTCGGTGCGACGGCCGGCTCCGCCGCCATGAGCGCGCGGTAGCGCGCGAGCGCCGGCCCGGGCGCGTCGTCGGCGACCACCTGCCCGCCGTCGACGACGAGCACGCGCTCGGCCCGTGCCGCGGCCTCCAGATCGTGCGTGACGACCACGACCTGCTGGTCGAGCGACGCGAGCAGTGCGTCGACGTGCGTGCGCCACCGCAGGTCGAGCAGCGTCGTCGGCTCGTCGCACACGAGCACGGCCGGGTCGGTGGCGAGCACGGCGGCCAGTGCCAGGAGCTGCCGCTGACCGCCGGACAGCGCGTGCACCGAGACGTGGGCGCGGGCGCCGAGCCCGAAGCGCGTGAGCACGTCGAGGGCCCGGGCCTCGCGCTCGCGGGCGTCGGGAACGGTGCGGCGCAGCGAGAGCGCGACGTCCTCGACGGGCGTCGGCATGACGATCTGCGCGTCGGGGTCGGTGAAGACGAACCCCACACGCCGCCGCACCGCCGGGCCGTCCGTCGCGGTGTCGAGGCCGTCGACGCGCACCTGCCCTGCCGAGGGCAGGACGAGCCCGTTGAGGAGCCGCGCGAGCGTCGACTTCCCCGAGCCGTTGGCGCCGACGACGGCGACGTGCCGCTCGGTCAGCCGCAGCGACACCGGCCCGAGCAGGCGCACGACGCGGTCCGGGCCACCGGCGGGGTCCGGTGACCACGCGGTGACCTCGGCCGCGTCGAGCTCGATCACGTGCGCGCCGTGCCGCTCAGCGTCGACGCAGGTCGGGGAAGGCGCGCAGCACGGCGAGCGTCACGGCGGCGGCGAGCAGGTTCTTCGCGACGTCGCCGGGCCAGTAGACGACGTCGATCGCGAGCGCCTCGCCCGGCCCGATGCCGAGCCGCGCCATGAGGCCGAGGATCCCCGCCGGGTGCGTGACGAGGAACGACGACCCGAGGCCGGCGGCGACGAGCAGCAGGTAGCGCCACCGGGGACGGGCGCGGAGCGCGTAGCCACCGAGCCACCCGGCGACCGCGGCGGCGAACGGGAAGGCGAGGAGGTAGCCCACGGACGGACCGCCCAGCACACCGAGCCCGCCGGTCATGCCGGCGAAGACGGGCGCACCGGCCAGGCCGACGGCGAGGTAGAGGGCGACAGCGAGGAACCCGCGGCGTGCCCCGAGCACGAGACCGGCCGTGACGACGCCGAACGTCTGGAGCGTGATGGGGACCCCCGACCCCGTGGGGATCGGGGGCACGAGCGCGCACGCCGCGACGAAGGCCGCGAAGGTGGCCACGAGGGCGAGGTCGGTGCTCGCCCGGTGCGCGACCCGTGGCGCCGGGGGCGCGGCGACGACCGGGTCCTCGTGCGCCGCGGCGACGGGCTCGTGCGGGACCGTGGTGGTCGGGGCAGTCGTGGGGCTGTCGTCCGGGAATCGGGTGGACATGCGGTGGCTCCCGCCGGTGAGGGGTCGATGTCACGTCTGGACGGCCGGGCGCCCGACCGCTCGCCACGCTAGCGGCTGGGTACGATGGTCGGCGTTTGTGCCGGGAGCCAGAACCCGCCCGGTCTTCTCGTAGGAAACCGAGGAACCCCCTGTGATCACCGCTTCGGGCGTCGAGCTGCGCGTCGGCGCCCGCGTCCTGCTGGAGCCGACGACGTTCCGCATCGCCTCGGGCGACCGGATCGGCCTCGTCGGCCGCAACGGCGCGGGCAAGACGACGCTGACGAGGACGCTCGCGGGGGAGACCCAGCCGACCGGCGGGACCATCTCGCGCAGCGGCGACGTGGGCTACCTGCCGCAGGACCCGGCCGCGGGGGACCTCACGCAGCTCGCGATGAACCGCGTCCTGTCGGCCCGCGGCCTGGACGCCGTGCTCGCGTCGATGCGTGAGACCGAGGGCGCCATGGCGTCGGCCGACGACGCGACCCGGGACAAGGCGATGGACCGGTACGCCCGGCTCGAGGCGCGCTTCACCGCCGCCGGCGGGTACGCCGCCGAGAGCGAGGCGCACCGCATCACGGCCGCGCTCGGGCTCGACGACCGCGTGCTCGGCCAGGAGCTCGGCACGCTGTCGGGCGGGCAGCGCCGCCGCGTCGAGCTCGCACGCATCCTCTTCTCGGGCGCCGACACGCTGCTGCTCGACGAGCCGACCAACCACCTCGACGCCGACTCGATCGTCTGGCTGCGGGAGTACCTCAAGACGTACCCCGGCGGGTTCGTCGTCATCAGCCACGACGTCGAGCTGCTGCGCGCGACCGTCAACAAGGTCTTCCACCTCGACGCGAACCGGTCACAGCTCGACCTGTACAACCTGGGCTGGGACGCGTACCTGCAGCAGCGCGAGACGGACGAGAAGCGCCGGCGCCGCGAGCGCGCCAACGCCGAGAAGAAGGCGGCGACGCTGCTCGCGCAGGCCGACAAGATGCGCGCCAAGGCCACCAAGGCCGTCGCGGCGCAGAACATGGCCCGACGCGCCGAGCGCATGCTGTCCGGCCTGGAGGCCGTGCGGGTCAACGACAAGGTCGCCAAGCTGCGGTTCCCGGAGCCTGCGGCGTGCGGGCGCACACCCCTGACGGCCGAGGGCCTGTCGAAGTCGTACGGCTCGCAGGAGGTCTTCACCGACGTCTCGCTCGCGATCGACCGCGGCAGCAAGGTCGTCGTCCTCGGGCTGAACGGTGCCGGCAAGACGACGCTGCTGCGCATGCTCGGCGGGCTGCAGGAGCCCGACACCGGTGAGGTCAAGGCCGGTCACGGCCTCAAGCTCGGCTACTACGCGCAGGAGCACGAGACGCTCGATCTCTCCCGCACCGTCGTGGAGAACCTGCGCACGGCCGCGCCCGACCTCACCGACACGCAGGTGCGCTCGGTGCTCGGCTCGTTCCTGTTCTCCGGCGACGACGCGGACAAGCCCGCGCGTGTGCTGTCCGGCGGGGAGAAGACGCGCCTCGCGCTCGCGACGCTCGTCGTGTCGAGCGCCAACGTGCTGCTGCTGGACGAGCCCACGAACAACCTCGACCCGGCGTCGCGCGAGGAGATCCTCGCGGCGCTGCGCGGCTACCAGGGTGCCGTGGTGCTCGTGAGCCACGACGAGGGGGCGGTGGCCGCGCTCGAACCGGAGCGTGTCCTGCTGCTGCCCGACGGCGACGAGGACCTGTGGAGCGCCGACTACCTGGACCTCATCGCGCTGGCCTGAGCGCCTCCTGCGCGGCGATCTCGGCGTCCTCGTCGAGCTCGTCACGGCCGGGGGGACGGCGCGGGCGCGCGGGTCGCGGCGCGGCCGGGCCGTCGGTCGGCGTGGAGCTCCACTCGCGCCGCGCAGCCACCGTGAACGCGACGAGGCCGCCGAGCGCGAACACCCACCACTGGAACGCGTACGACAGATGCGACCCGGGGTCGGTGCTCGGGGCGGCGAGCGCACCGAGGGGCTCCGCCGCGGCGGGGTCCTCGCGCACGAGCGCGCCGTACGCGGCGAACGGGGTGGCGTCGACGCCGCCGGCGGCCAGGACCTGGGCGGGCGCGATGGCCTGCACCTGGCCCGGCGGGGCCTCCCGCGGGCTCGTCGCCTCGCCCGGCCGCAGCCGCACCGTCACCGTCACCTCGCCGGCGGGCGGCGCCGCCACCTCGACGTCGACCGACCCGTCCGCGCCCGTCGGCACCCAGCCGCGGTCGACGACGAGCACCCGACCGGGATCCGCGGGGTCGTCCTCCGCTCGCGGCGAGGCGTCCGTGACCAGCAGGGGGACGAGCGCGTGGTACGCGGGCGTGCCGTCCACCGGGCGGTTGCGCAGCAGGACCGTCGCATCGGCGAGGTAGCGGCCGCGCACCTGCACCGAGCGCCACGCGTCCGCCTCCGGCAGCGGCGCGTCGGGGTCGGCGACGACGTCCGCGAGGTCGACGACCGCGGCGGCGTAGTTGGCCTCGACCACGGCGATGGCGGCGTCCCGGTCGACGTGCCGCTGCCACTGCCAGCGCCCCAGCAAGGTGCACGCGACCGCGACCGCGACCGCCGTGACCAGCAGCCCGAGCGCCCTGCGCCGGGCCGCGGCGCGCGCGTCGGCGGCCGGGACGTGCGGCGTGCTCACGGCTCGGCCCGCTCCAGCTCGTCGACGGGCACGACGTCACGCAGGAAGTCGCGCACGCGCAGGTACTCCGCGAGGTGCTCGCGATGGTCGTCGCAGGCGAGCCACACCTTGCGGCGTTCCGGGGTGTGCAGCTTGGGGTTGTTCCACAGCACGCCCCAGGCGGGGGTGGCGCGGCAGCCGCGCGCGCTGCACACGAGCTCGCCGACCACGTCAGGGGTCGGCATCGGCCCAGGCGTCGTCACCGGCCACCTCCCAGCTCGTCGTGACGCGGCGCGGAGCCGATCTCGCGCGCCTCGAAGAACACGTCCGTGTCGCCCCGCCGCTCGCGGCCGGCGTTGGCCAGCAGCACCGCGACGTACGGCAGCACGGCCGCGGCCGCGACCAGGCCGAGCGACACGACCATCGGGACGTACGGCCACAGCAGGCCCGCGGCGAGGAAACACACCAGACGGATGCCCATCTGCCACAGGTAACGGCGCTGCCGGCGCGCGAGGTCGTCCGCCAGCGGCTCCGGTGCGGACGTGATGCGGTGCACCTCCGGCTCGGCCGGCCGGCCGCGACGACGAGTGCTCACCACCCGATCGTAGGCGCCCTGCGCGGCCCCGGCCCCGCGGGGTGGCCGGGCCCACACTTTGTGGGGCTCCCACAACGGCGGACCCGCAACTCGTCACGGCCGGCACCCCGGCGCGGCCCCGTCCGTCCACTAGCGTCGTGTCCCGTGCCTGCGACGACACCCGACATCAGCCCCGCCGCCGCCCCGACCGCCCGCGCCCCGCGCAGCGTGCTCGTCACGGGTGCCAACCGCGGCATCGGCCGCGCGATCGCCGAGCGGTTCGTGGCCGCCGGCGACAGGGTGGCCACCATCGTGCGCTCGGGCGGTGCGCCCGACGGCGTGCTCGAGGTGATCGGCGACGTGCGCGACACCGCGTCCGTCGACGCGGCGTTCACGCAGGTCGAGGTCGCGCACGGCCCGGTGGAGGTGCTCGTCGCCAACGCCGGCGTCACGCGCGACCAGCTGCTGCTGCGGATGACCGACGAGGACTTCGCCGACGTCATCGACGTCAACCTCACCGGCGCGTTCCGCGTCGTGCGCCGCGCGAGCAAGGGCATGATCCGCCTGCGCCGCGGTCGCGTCGTGCTCATCTCGTCGGTCGTCGGGATGTACGGCTCGCCCGGCCAGGTGAACTACGCGTCGTCCAAGTCGGCGTTGGTCGGCATGGCCCGCTCCATCACGCGCGAGCTCGGCGCGCGCGGCATCACCGCGAACGTGGTCGCGCCCGGGTTCATCGACACCGACATGACCAAGGCGCTGCCCGAGGACCGCCAGCAGGCGTACCTCGGCTCGATCCCGGCCGGCCGGTTCGGGCAGGCGGACGAGGTCGCCGCGGCCGTGCAGTTCCTCGCGTCCGACGACGCCGCGTACGTCTCCGGCGCGGTGCTGCCCGTCGACGGCGGCCTCGGCATGGGGCACTGACCCCTCGACCACCACCGCCGGCGCCCCGCGGCCCGGCCCACCCGACCGAAAGGCACCTGGACATGGCACTGCTCGAGGGCAAGACCCTGCTCGTCACCGGCGTCCTGACCGACGGCTCGATCGCGTTCCACGTCGCGCGGCTCGCGCAGGAGCAGGGCGCGAACGTCGTGCTCACGTCGTTCGGCCGCCAGCTGCGCCTCACGCAGGCGATCTCGCGCCGCCTGCCGCAGGCCGCGCCCGTCGTCGAGCTCGACGTGACCGACGCCGACGATCTGGCCGCGCTCGCGGATCGCGTGCGCGAGCACGCCGACCACCTCGACGGCGTCGTGCACTCCATCGGGTTCGCGCCGCAGTCCGTCATGGGCGGCAACTTCCTCGCCGGCGAGTGGGACGACGTCGCCACGGCCGTGCACGTCAGCGCGTACTCGCTCAAGGCGCTCGCGGTCGCGACGCAGCCGCTGCTGACGCGCGGCTCGAGCCTCGTCGGCCTGACGTTCGACGCGCGCTACGCGTGGCCCGTCTACGACTGGATGGGTGTCGCGAAGGCAGCCTTCGAGTCCACGGCGCGCTACCTCGCGCGGGACCTGGGCCCGCAGGGCATCCGGGTCAACCTCGTCTCGGCCGGTCCCATCCGGACGACGGCCGCCAAGTCGATCCCCGGCTTCGAGGCGATGGAGGGTGGCTGGCCCGACCGTGCGCCGCTCGGCTGGGACGTCAGCGACCCGGAGCCGACCGCGCGTGCGGTCGCCGCCCTGCTGTCGGACTGGTTCCCCGCGACGACGGGCGAGATCGTGCACGTCGACGGCGGCGTCCACGCCATGGGTCTGTGACGCCGGACGTCGCGTTCGTCACGTCCCGCACGGCCGCCGTCGGTGCGTCCGCGGCCGTGCGGGGTGGCACCCTGGGGGAGTGACACTGCACCGCCTCGTCCTCCTGCGGCACGCGAAGGCCGAGCCGGCCGGCGCCGTGGTCGACCACGAACGTCCGCTCGCGCTGCCCGGCCGGCGGCAGGCGTCCGCCGTGGGCGCGGCGCTCGCGGCCGCCGGTCTGGCCCCGACGCACGTGCTGTGCTCGTCGGCGCTGCGCACGCGCCAGACGTGGGAGATCGTGCGCACCGCGCTGCTGGCGGCCGGGGCCGGCGCGCCCAGCGTGTCCGTCACGGACGACCTCTACGACGCGTCCACCGGCGACCTCGTCGCCGCCCTGCAGTCCCAGCCCGACGACGCGACGACCGTGCTCGTCGTGGGGCACGAGCCGACCGTCTCGCACGCGGCCGGCGTGCTCGCCGGACCGGGGTCCGACGAGGCGGTCGTCGCGCGTGTGCGGAGCGGGGTCCCCACCGCGGCGTGGAGCGTGCTCGAGCACGACGGGCCGTGGGACGAGGTCGGTCCTGCCGCGCTGCGGCTCGTGCGCCTCGAGCGCCCGGCCTGACGTGCCGCGGCTCGCCTGACGTCCTGCGCCGCGGCTGCTGCGTCAGGCCGCGAAGGGCGCGAGCGCCAGCACCGCGTCGAGGCGGCCGGCGACGGCGTGGTCCGCGGCCTGCGCGACGACGGGCTTGGCGTTGAACGCGATGCCCGTGGCTGCCGCGGCCAGCATGTCGAGGTCGTTCGCGCCGTCGCCGATCGCGATCGTCCGCTCCATCGGCAGGCCGAGCTCGGCCGCCCAGGCCGCGAGCGTCGCCGCCTTCGCCGCGCGGTCGACGACGGGGCCGTCGACGCGTCCGGTGAGGCGCCCGTCGCGGACCTCGAGGCGGTTGGCGTGCACGCGCGTGATGCCGAGCCGCGCCGCGAGCGGCCGGGCGACCTCGACGAAGCCGCCCGACACCAGGCCCACCGGCCAGCCCCGGTCCTGCAGCTCGGTGACCAGCTCGGCTGCGCCGGGCGTCAGCTCGACCTCGGCCAGCACGTCGTCGAACACCGCGACGGGCAGCCCGGCCAGGGTCGCGACGCGCTCGTGCAGCGACTGCGCGAAGTCGATCTCGCCGCGCATCGCGCGTTCGGTGATGCCCGTGACGAGCGCCTCCGACCCCGCGTGGGCGGCGAGCATCTCGACGACCTCTCCCGTGATGAACGTGGAGTCGACGTCCATGACGACGAGCCGGGTCGCAGCCGTACCGTTGTGCACGTCCGCAGGCTAGCGGCCCGCCGGCGGGCGGAGCGCACGCGTCCGCATGCCGTGCGACCCACCGCCCGGCCGCTCCGAACCGGAGGGTGTCAGTCGGTGATGACCGTGCCCTTCGGTACCACGGTGATCCCGCTGTCGGTGACCGTGAACCCGCGCGCGCGGTCGTGCTCGGGGTCCAGGCCGATGCGCGCCCGCTCGGGGACGATGACGTTCTTGTCGAGGATCGCGCGGTGGATCTGCGCGTACCGCTCGACCTGCACGCCGTCCATGAGCACGGAGTCCGTGACCTGCGCCCACGAGTGCAGGCGGATGCCGGGGGACAGCACCGACCCCGACACGGTGGCACCCGAGACGACGACGCCGGGGGAGACGATCGAGTCCGCCGCGTGCCCGAGCCGGCCGGCGCCCGCGTGCACGAACTTCGCCGGCGGGAGGCCCGTGTACCCGGTGAACAGCGGCCACGCGTCGTTGTAGAGGTTGAAGACGGGCTCGACGGAGATCAGGTCGTGGTTGGCGTCGAAGTACGAGTCGATCGTCCCGACGTCGCGCCAGTAGTCGCGGTCCCTGTCGGTCGAGCCCGGGACGTCGTTGCGGATGAAGTCGTAGACGCCGGCGGTGCCGCGCTCGACGAACCACGGGACGATGTCGCCGCCCATGTCGTGCCGCGAGTTCACGTCCTCGGCGTCGACCGTCACCGCCTCGACGAGCGCGTCGGCGTTCGCCACGTAGTTCCCCATCGACGCGAGGATCTCCAGCGGCGAGCCCGGCACCGGCGTCGGGTCGGACGGCTTCTCGCGGAACGCCGCGATGCGCGTCGGGTCGCCCGGCACGGTCTCGATGACGCCGAACTGGTCGGCCATGTCGATCGGCTGGCGGATGCCCGCGACGGTCAGCTCGGCGCCGGACTCGATGTGTGCGTCGACCATCTGGGAGAAGTCCATGCGGTAGACGTGGTCGGCGCCGACGACGACGACGATGTCGGGGCGCTCGTCGTCGATGATGTTGAGGCACTGGTAGATCGCGTCCGCGCTGCCCAGGTACCAGTGCTTGCCGACCCGCTGCTGCGCCGGGACCGCCGCCACGTAGTTGCCGAGCAGGGCCGACATGCGCCACGTCTTCGACACGTGCCGGTCCAGCGAGTGCGATTTGTACTGCGTCAGCACGATCACGTGGAGGTAGTGCGAGTTGATGACGTTCGACAGGGCGAAGTCGACGAGCCGGTAGATGCCGCCGAAGGGCACGGCGGGCTTCGCGCGGTGCGCGGTGAGCGGCATGAGGCGCTTGCCCTCCCCTCCGGCGAGGACGATGGCGAGGACACGCGGCGCTGGCATGTGCCCAACCTAGGGCCGCACGGGCCTCCCGGCACGGTGCACGGCGCATCGGGCGCTAGCGTGTCGCCAGACGACCGGCGGCGGGCCGGTCACGACTGGAGGCAACGGTGCGCGTCGACCTGCTGACCCGTGAGTACCCACCCCACGTGTACGGGGGCGCCGGCGTCCACGTCGCGGGGCTCACGGCCGTGCTGCGCGAGCTGATCGACGTGCGCGTGCACAGCTTCGACGAGCCCGTCGCCGAGCCCGGCACGCACGGGTACGCGGTGCCCGGCGGCCTCGCGGGGGCCAACGCGGCGCTCGCCACGATGGGGGTCGACCTCGCGATCGTCGACGGCATCGGGCGCGACACCGCGGACGGCGGCACCGACCTCGTGCACTCCCACACGTGGTACGCGAACCTCGCGGGGCATCTCGCGGCGCTGCTGTACGACGTGCCGCACGTCCTGACCGCGCACAGCCTGGAGCCGCTGCGGCCGTGGAAGGCCGAGCAGCTCGGTGGTGGGTACGCGCTGTCGTCCTGGGTCGAGCGCACCGCCTACGAGGCGGCCGCCGCCGTCATCGCGGTCAGCGGTGGCATGCGCGAGGACATCCTGCGCTCCTACCCGGCGGTCGACCCCGCCAAGGTGCACGTCGTGCACAACGGCATCGACCTGGACGGGTGGCAGCGGCCGACGTCGGACGAGGGCCTGGCGCACGCGCGTCGCGTCGTGCAGGACCTCGGCATCGACCCCGACCGCCCGGCCGTGGTGTTCGTCGGGCGGATCACGCGGCAGAAGGGGCTGCCGTACCTGCTGCGGGCCGTCGAGACGCTGCCCGCCGACGTCCAGGTCGTGCTCTGCGCCGGCGCCCCCGACACCCCCGAGATCCTCGCCGAGGTCACCGGGCTCGTCGAGGAGCTGCGCACCCGCCGCTCCGGGGTCGTGTGGATCGAGCGCATGCTGCCCCGCGACGAGCTCGTCGCGGTGCTCGCGCACGGCACGGTCTTCGCGTGCCCGTCGGTCTACGAGCCGCTCGGCATCGTCAACCTCGAGGCCATGGCCGTGGGCCTGCCCGTGGTCGGCACCGCGACCGGCGGCATCCCGGAGGTCGTGGACGACGGCGTCACCGGGGTGCTCGTGCCGATCGACCAGGTGCAGGACGGCACGGGGACGCCCGTCGACCCCGACGCGTTCGTCGCGGACCTGGGCGCCGCGCTGCGCGACGCCGTCGCCGACACCGAGCGGGCGGCACGCTGGGGCGAGGCGTCGCGGCGGCGCGTCGAGGACCACTTCTCGTGGCACGCGATCGGCGAGCGCACCCTCGAGGTGTACCGGAGCGTGCTCCGGGGAGCGTGAGGTGGTCAGGGCCGCGTGAGGTAGGTCGCGGCCGCGGCCATCGCGCGCCGCGCGCCGCGGTCCACCTCGCGCAGGGCCGTGGACCGCTGGACGGCCTGCCACGTGTTGACCGCGCCGCCGTCGTCCTGCGTGGCGAGCGCGACGATGCCGCGCAGACGGGCGGCGCTCGACAGCACGCGCAGCCGCTGGCCCTCGACGCCGCGGGGCAGGCGCCGCTCGGGCAGCGCGCCGTCGCGGACGTCCGCGATCGCGTCGGCCGCGTCGGGGCGCCAGCGCTCGACACCCAGGGACACCAGCGCCTCGGTGGCGGTGAGCAGGCCCTGGCGCAGTCCGCGCTCGGCCTCCTCGAGCGTGCCGACCTGCGCCCACGCGGCCGTGCGCCAGTCCGGGACGGGCGCGGCGCGCCACGTCACGAGGTGCCCCGGCTCGAGCTCCGAGCCGAACCGCTCGACGTGCGGCACGGCCGCGAGCGTGCGGGCGCCGGCGCGCAGCAGCACGCACTCACCGGCCTCGACGGCGTCGTGCGAGACCGGGGGCGGTGCCGCGACGGGCTCGCCCGGCACGGGCAGCACGGCCGCCACCTCGTCGACGGGAGCACCCAGCCAGCGCACCCACTCCCGCAGGGTCAGCTCCTCGCCCTCCGCGTCGACCCGGTGCGGCTCGTCGTCCGCCTGGACGGCCGCGACGAGCCTGTCGGTGTCGCCGGGCAGCGCGAGCCACAGCGCCAGCAGGACGGAGCGGGGCAGGTCGAGCGCGGCAGCCACGGCTCCACGGTAGACGCTGCGGCACCACGTGGCCCGCACCGGCCGGACGGCCGGCGTCAGCCGATCGCGTGCACCGGTGCTCCGAGCGGCACGCCCGACCCGTCGCGCCGCTCGTCGACCTGCGGCAGCTCGACCGGCTGACCGCCCGCCCCCGTCGCGCGCGCCGGGGACGCGCCCACGTGGGCCAGGATCAGCGCGTCCTCGCCCTTGAGGAACCGGTGCGAGCGCACGCCGCCCGTCGCGCGGCCCTTGCCGGGGTACGCGCTGAAGGGCGTGACCTTCGCGGCGCCCGTCTGGGTGCCCGGCAGCGCCGACGACGAGCCGGAGACCGTCACGACGACCGCGTCCTCGCCCGCGCGCACCACCCCGAACGCGACGACGCGCGCACCGGCGGCCAGCTTGATGCCGGCCATGCCGCCCGCGGACCGCCCCTGCGGCCGCACCTGCGCGCCGGGGAAGTGGAGGAGCGAGGAGTCCGACGACACGAGCACCAGCTCGTCCTCGTCACGCGCGAGCGCCGCACCGACGACCTGGTCGCCGTCCTTGAGGCTGATCGCCTCCCACGCGTCGCGGTTGGCCGGCACGTCCCCGGCCGCGACGCGCTTGACGACACCCTGCGCGGTCCCGAGCGCCAGCGGGGGAGCGTCGTCCCCCAACGGGACGAGCGCCACGACGCTCTCGCCCTTCTCCAGGGTCACCGCCTCGCCCACCGGCAGTCCGCCGGACAGTGACGGTGGGCCGTCCGTCGGCGGCAGCGAGGGCAGCTCGAGGACCGACAGCCGCACGACGCGCCCGGCCGAGGTCAGCGCGCCGATGTCGGCGCGCGCGGTCGTCGACACCGCGGACGCGACCACGTCGTGCCGGCTGCGGACCGTGCCGTCGCCGCGCACGGGCTCGACGTCCTCACCGGTGCGCGCGAGCAGCCCGGTCGCTGACAGGAGCGCCCAGCACGGTGTGTCGGGGATCTCCAGGGGAGCGGCGGCGCCCTTCGAGGACGTCGGCGCGCCGGCCGCGCCGGCCAGGCCCGCACCGCCCGCGTGCTCCAGCAGCACCGTGCGCCGCGGGGTGCCGTACGTCGCCGCGACCTCGGCCATCTCGTCGGACGTGACCGTCCGCAGCAGCCCGTCGTCCGCGAGGATGGCCTGCAGGCGCGCGATCTCGTCGGTCAGCTCGTCGCGCTCGCGCTCGAGCTCGATGCGCGAGAACCGGGTGAGGCGGCGCAGCCGCAGCTCGAGGATGTACTCCGCCTGCGGCTCCGAGAGGTCGAACACGGACCGCAGACGCCCCCGAGCGGTGTCGGCGTCGTCGGACGTGCGGATGACCTGGATGACCTCATCGATGTCGAGGATCGCGATCAGCAGGCCCTCGACGAGGTGCAGGCGCTCCTGCCGCTTCGTCAGGCGGTACGACGTGCGGCGGCGCACCACCTCGAGGCGGTGGTCCACCCACACGCGCAGCAGGTCGACCAGACCGAGCGTGCGGGGCTGACCGTCGACGAGCGCGACGTTGTTCACGGAGAACGAGTCCTCGAGCGGCGTGTGCCGGTACAGCTGCTCGAGCACGGCCTCCGGGTGGAAGCCCGTCTTGACCTCGATGACGAGCCGCAGCCCGTGCTGGCGGTCGGTGAGGTCGACGACGTCGGAGATCCCGGAGAGCTTCTTGGACTGCACGCCCTCCTTGATCTTCTCGATGACCTTCTCCGGGCCGACCGTGTACGGCAGCTCGGTGACGACGATGCCCTTGCGGCGCGGCGTGACGTTCTCCACCCGCGCCGTCGCGCGGGTCCGGAAGGCGCCGCGGCCCGTGCGGTACGCGTCGCGCACCCCGTCGAGGCCGACGATCTTGCCGCCCGTCGGCAGGTCGGGCCCGGGCACGAACCGCATGAGGTCCTCGAGCGTCGCGTCCGGGTGCGCCACCAGGTGCCGCGCAGCCGCGACGACCTCGACGAGGTTGTGCGGCGCCATGTTGGTGGCCATGCCCACGGCGATGCCGGTCGCGCCGTTGACCAGCAGGTTCGGGATCGCCGCGGGCAGCACGCCCGGCTGCTGGAGCTTGTTGTCGTAGTTGGGGACGAAGTCGACGACGTCCTCGTCGAGACCCTGCGTCATCGCGACCGCCGCGGGAGCCATGCGCGCCTCGGTGTAGCGCGAGGCCGCGGGGCCGTCGTCGAGCGAGCCGAAGTTGCCGTGCCCGTCGACCAGCGGCAGCCGCAGCGAGAACGGCTGCGCGAGGCGCACCATCGCGTCGTAGATCGCCGAGTCGCCGTGCGGGTGCAGCTTGCCCATCACCTCGCCGACGACGCGCGCCGACTTCACGTACGGGCGATCGGGGCGCAGGCCCATGTCGGCCATCTGGTAGATGATCCGGCGCTGCACGGGCTTGAGCCCGTCACGTGCGTCGGGCAGCGCCCGCGAGTAGATGACCGAGTACGCGTACTCGAGGAACGACCCCTCCATCTCCGTCGTGACGTCGACGTCGACGATCCGCTCGACGAGGTCCTCGGGCGGCAGGTCGGGGCTCGCGGGGCGACGCGCCATGGGCTGGTGTGCTCCTCGGGGTGCTGCGGCGGATCGGGGACGGACGGACACGGTGCGGCGAGGCCGCGGCGGCCATTCTCCCCGCGTGGGGGCCCTCGTCCGTGCAGCCGCGCCGCTAGCCTGGCCGCATGGCCGACGTCGTCCCCGGAGACGGGCAGGTGGGCCCCGTGGTCGCACCGGGGTCCGCCGCCGCACCCTACCCGGCGGGCTGGGAGGCGGACGTCGTGCTGACGGACGGCTCCACGACCCGCCTGCGGCCGATCCGCCCCGACGACGCCGACGCGCTGCAGGCCTTCCACGTCGGTCAGTCCGAGCGCTCCACCTACCTGCGGTTCTTCGCGACGCTCGAGCGACTGCCCGAGCGTGACCTCGAGCGGCTCGTCAACGTCGACCACGTCGCGCGCGTCGCGCTCGTCGCCGTCAGCGGGTCGCCCGGGTCCGGTGAGCCCGAGCGGATCCTCGGGGTCGCACGCTACGACGCGTACGGGGCCGAGACGGCGGAGGTCGCGTTCAACATCGCCGACGCGCACCAGGGCAAGGGTCTGGCGTCGGTGCTGCTCGAGCACCTGGCGGCCGCGGCGCGCGAGCGCGGCATCCGGCGGTTCGTCGCCGAGGTGCTGCCGCAGAACGGGCGCATGCTGGCGGTGTTCAAGGAGGCCGGGTACGCGGTGCGGCAGCGCACCGAGGACGGCGTGGTGCAGGTCGAGTTCGACATCGACCCCACCGACCGCTCGCTCGCGGTGGCGGCCGACCGGGAGCACCGCGCCGAGGCGCGCTCGATGCGTGCGCT
The DNA here is from genome assembly GCF_000092865.1 of Cellulomonas flavigena DSM 20109. GTDB lineage: Bacteria > Actinomycetota > Actinomycetes > Actinomycetales > Cellulomonadaceae > Cellulomonas > Cellulomonas flavigena. The sequence continues at coordinate 1,885,946 of NC_014151.1, forward strand.
GCTGACCGCACGCTCGGTCGTCGTCGTCGGACCCGGTGACGACGCCGACGAGGGCCTCGCCGCGCGGCAGGCCGCGCGCGTCGTCGCAGGACTCGCGCCGCAGGCGCGCGCCGGGCGGCTCACGGTGCACGGGGTCGGTGTCAGCCCCGACCTCGGTACCGACGCGGACGGCGTCCAGCACCACGAGCGCCTCGACGACGTACCCGGACCGGTCGAGCTGGCCGTCGTCGCGCAGTCCGCGACGCGCGTCCTCGACACGACGCGCCGGCTCGGGGCCCTCGGCGTGCGCGGGCTCGTGCTGGTGTCCGGCGGCTTCGCCGAGGCCGGGCCCGAGGGCCTGGCGCGGCAGCGGCTGCTGCTCGGCGTCGCGCACGGCGCCGGGATGCGCGTGGTCGGACCGTCGTCGTACGGTCTCGTCGCCACGCACGACGGCACGACGCTCGACGCGTCGCTCGCCGAGACCCCGCCGCGGCCGGGGCGCGTCGGGCTGTTCTGCCAGTCCGCGCCGTTCGCGGTCACGCTGCTCGCCGCCGTCGAGCGCCGCGGCCTCGGTCTCGCGCAGCTCGTGTCCGCCGGGCACCGCGCCGACGTCTCGGGCAACGACCTCATGCAGTTCTGGGGCGAGGACGACGACACCGAGGTCGTCGCGCTCTACCTCGAGTCGATCGGCAACCCGCGCAAGTTCTCCCGCGTCGCGCGTCGGCTCGCCTCCCACAAGCCCGTCGTCGTCCTCACCGCGGGGCGCTCCGGGCACGTCGTCCCGCCCGGCCACGCCGTGCGCCCGACGCGCGCGCCGCGACGCACGCTCGACGAGGTCATGCGCCAGTCCGGTGTGATCCGCGTCGAGAACGTCCACCAGATGCTCGACGTCGTGCAGGTGCTCGCGCACCAGCCGCTGCCGGTCGGCCGCCGTGTGGCCGTCCTCGCCAGCTCGACCGGCGTCGCGGCCCTCGTCGCCGAGGCCGCCGCCGCGGCGGGGCTCGTCGTGACGCCGCGCGTCGAGCTGCTGCCCGAGTCCGCGTCCGGCGACGCGGTCCGTGCCGCGGTCGAGCGCGTCTACACCGACCCCGAGGTCGACGTCGTCGTCGTGGTCCGCATCCCCACGCTCGGCGACCCCGACCCCGTGCTCGCCGCCGAGGTCGCGCAGGCGGCCGCGCGCACCGGCCGGACGACCGTCGCATGCGTCGACGGGTTGCACGGCGTGCGGCCCGAGCTGCGCGCCGTCGACCCGGACGGGCGCGAGCGCACGGTCCCGGCCTACGCCGCCCCCGAGGACGCGGCGCTCGCGCTCGGCCACGCCGCCCGCTATGCCGCCTGGCGTGCCGCCGACCGCGGGCGGCCCGTGCACCCCGAGGGCGTCGACACGCGCGCCGCCGGGCGCCTCGTGGCGCGGGCGCTCGCCGCGTCGGGCGCGACCGACGGCGAGCCCGTGGCGCTCGAGCCCGCGCAGGCCGCCGAGCTGCTGCGTGCCGCGGGTGTCGACGTGTGGGCGTCGGTGCGCGTCCACGACGCCGACGAGGCCGTCGCGGCCGCCGACCGGCTCGGCTGGCCCGTGGCCGTGAAGACGACCGTCCCCGCGCTGCGGCACCGCGCGGACCTCGGTGGCGTGCGCCTCGACGTGGCCGACGCGGACGAGCTGCGCGCCGACGTCGCCGGGATCCTCGCGCTCGCGGGCGAGCACGACCCCGGGCCGGGTGTCCCGCCGCTCGAGGTGCAGGCGATGGCCCCGCACGGCGTCGCGTGCGTCGTGCGCTCCTCCGAGGACCCGCTGTTCGGCCCCGTCATCAGCTTCGGCCTGGGGGGCGACGCCTCCGACCTGCTCGGGGACGTCACGTACGGCGTGCCACCGCTCACCGACGTCGACGTCGCCGAGCTCGTGCGCACGCCGCGCGCCGCCCCCCGGATGTTCGGTTACCGCGGCCTGCCGGCACTCGACGTCACCGCGCTGGAGGACCTCGTGGCGCGCGTCTCGGTGCTCGCCGACGCGCTGCCCGACGTGCGCTCGCTCGAGCTCAACCCGGTGGTGGTCTCGCCGCAGGGTCTGGCGGTGCTGGGCGCGTACGCCTCCGTCGCGCCCGCGGACCGGGCCGACGCGGCACGGCGGCTCGCCCGGCCGTGACGGACCGCGGGCGGGGACGGCGTCACCACGACCCCGGCACGGGATGGGAGGATGAGCGGGTGCCTGCCCTCTCCACACCGCTGCGTGACGACCTGCGCCGTGCCGGGTACTACCCGGACCTCGTGGGCGAGGTCCTCGAGGTCGCCCTGGCCGACGAGGACGTGACCGCGCACCTGGTCCACCCCGAGACGACGTTCGACGGCGCGGAGGTGCGCCGCCACGTCACGGTCCTCGCGCTCACCGCGACCCGCCTGGTCGTCGCGCACGTCGACGACCACCCCGCCGACTCCGAGCACCCGTCGGCGAGCGCGCAGGCGACGACCGAGGCCGTGCCGCTGCGCGAGCTGCGCTCCGTGGCGTTCACGCACGTGGTCAACGACCCGCAGTCGCACCGGGCCGGCGACGGCGCGTCGGAGCTCACGCTGGCCATCGGCTGGGGCGCCGTGTCCCGCGTCGACCTCGAGCCCGCCTCGTGCGGCGACCCGCAGTGCGATGCCGACCACGGCCTGTCGGGGTCCATCACGCCCGACGACGTCGTCGTGCGCGTCAGCGCCGCGGCCGAGGGTCGCGAGGCCGTGCGGGCGGCTCTGCAGTTCGGCCGGACGCTGTCCGCGGCGACGTCGCACCGGTGAGCACGCCCACGTCGCCCGGGGCGGCGGCGACGTCCGACCCGCGCCCGGACGAGCTGGTCGCCCCGCGGGCCGGTGCCCGCTCGCTGGCGCACGTCATGCCGGCCGTCGCGAGCGCGCTCGGCACCGACCTGCCGGGAGCCGCGCAGGCCCGGGCCCTGCTCGACCTGCCCGCCGTGCGGCGCGTGTGCGTCGTGCTCGTCGACGGCCTGGGGCACCTCAACCTCGCCGAGCGCGGCGGCCACGCGCCGTTCCTGCGCCCGCTGCTCGCGGCGTCGCAGCCGCTGCTCAGCACGTTCCCCTCGACGACCGCGACCGCGGTCGCGGCGTTCGGCACCGGGCGCGGTCCGGGGGAGACGGGGATGCTCGGCTACACCGTCCGCGTGCCGGCCACGGGCCGGCTCGGCAACCTCGTCTCGTGGACGGACATGCCGGTGGCCACGCAGTGGCAGCCGCACCCCACGGTGTTCGAGCGACTCGTCACCGAGGGCGTGCGGGTCACGAGCGTCGGACCCGCGCGCTTCCACGGCTCCGGTCTGACCGCCGCGGCGCTGCGCGGCGCCGCGTACGTGCCCGCGGAGTCGCTCGCGCACCGCGTCGACGCCGTCGTGCGGGCCCTGCGCGAGCCCGGTCTGACGTACCTGTACTGGCACGACGTCGACAAGACCGGCCACCACCACGGGTGGGGGTCGTGGCAGTGGGGCGAGGCGCTCACCGAGCTCGACGGCGAGCTCGCACGGCTCGCGCGCTCGCTGCCGCGCGACACGCTGCTCCTGGTGACGGCCGACCACGGCATGGTCGACGTCGACCCCGCGCGTCGCCGCGACGTCGGCACCGACCCGGTGCTCGGCGCGCAGGTCGCCACGACCGGGGGAGAGCCGCGCGCGCTGCACCTGCACGTCGAGGACGGCGTCGACCCGCAGGACGTCGCCACGCGCTGGCGCGACGAGCTGGGCGACGACGCCGTCGTGCGGACCCGTGACGAGGCCGTCGACGCAGGGTGGTTCGGGCCGGTCGAGGAGCGCGTGCGCCCGGTCGTGGGGGACGTCGTGGTCGCCATGACGGGTGCGGCGACCGTGGTGGACTCACGGACGCAGACACCCGCGTCGATCGCGCTGCGGGGCGTGCACGGGTCGCTCACGGCCCGCGAGATGCTCGTGCCGCTGCTGGTGCTCGGGTGAACGCGCGCGTCGTGCGCGGGGAGGGCTGAGGAGTGGCGGAGCTGGTGTTCTTCTCCGGGACGATGGACTGCGGCAAGTCGACCCTCGCCCTGCAGATGCATCACAACCACGCCGCACGCGGGCGTGACGGCGTGCTGTTCACGCGGCACGACCGCGCGGGCAGCGCCACGATCTCGTCCCGCCTCGGCCTGCAGCGGCGTGCCGACGAGGTCGACGACACCACCGACTTCTGGGCGGAGGTCGTCACGCGCCGCACCCGCGGGCGCCCGGTCGACTACCTCATCGCCGACGAGGCGCAGTTCTACACCGCGGCGCAGGTCGAGCAGCTGGCGCGCGTCGTCGACGAGCTCTCGGCCGACGTGTTCGCGTTCGGCATCACGACCGACTTCCGCGCCCGGCTGTTCCCCGGGTCGCAGCGGCTCGTCGAGCTAGCGGACCGCGTCGAGGTGCTCCAGGTGCGGGCCCTGTGCTGGTGCGGCTCCCGCGCGACCCACAACGCCCGGACGGTCGACGGCGTCATGGTCGTCGAGGGCGACCAGGTCGTCGTCGGCGACGTCGGGGCCACGTCGGGCGAGGTGGCCTACGAGGTGCTGTGCCGCCGGCACCACGTGCGCCGCATGACCGCTCGCGTGGCACGCGCGACCGGTCCGTCGGCCCAGACGCTGCTGTTCGACGAGGACGGCGACGGCGACCGCTGAGCGGTCCGCGCGCGCACCGCCCACCGGGCGGTCGTCGTCACTCCGGCTTCGCGCCGAAGACGATCTCGTCCCAGCTGGGCACCTTCGCGCGCGTCCGTCGCGGGCGTCGCTCGGCTGCCGCGGGGTGCGCGTCGCCGGCGGCGGCCTCGGGCTCGTCGTCCGCGCCCGACGCCTGGCTCGACGCTCGCGCCGGGCGGGCCGGCGTCGCACGCTCGGGCGCAGGTCGCTCCGGGGCCGCGCGGTCGGAGGCGGCACGGTCGGCGGCCGCGGACCGGGGTGCCTGGCGCTCGCCACGCGCCGGGGTGAGCACCACCGCCTCGCGCGCGGGGTCGGCGTCCACCGGGTGCGCACCGGGCGCGGACGCCTCGTCCACCGCCGGCGCCTCGTCCGCGGGGCCTGCCGGCCCGAAGTCGAAGGCGTGCTGCGGGCCGAAGCCCTCGAACTCCTCGTCGGGCCCGTCGAGGTCCAGCGGCTGGCGCACACCGCGTCGCGTGCGCAGCTCGTCGAGCAGCGCGTGCGTGGGCTCGGGCTCCTCCGGGACGGCGTCGACGGCCGCGAGGTCGAACACGACGTCGCGCACCGCCGCCAGGTGACGGCGGGACACGGGCTCGTCGATCTCGGTCTCGGACAACCAGCGGGCCTCGTCCTCGTCCGCGACGACCGTGCGGCGCACCGGGTCGTAGGTCCACCGGGCGACCCGCGGCTCGTCCGCGACGACGAACCGCGCGAGCACGGCCCACGGTCCGGTGCCCTCGCGGGCCGCGTCCCACGACAGGGACGCCACGTCCACACCTCGCGCGGCGAGCCGGTCGGTCACCAGCTCGCCCAGCAGCGGTGCGCCCGAGTCGCGCCCGACGCGCGTGGCCTGCGCCTGCTCGGCGACGTACTCGCGCTCCGCGAGCACGGGTCCCTCGTACCGGCGGACCGCCTCGACGGGCACGCCCGCGGCGTCGGCCACCTCCTGCGCGGTGGCACCCGCCCGGATCCGCGACTGGATCTCGCGCGGGCTCAGCGCACCGGCCTGCTCGGCCCGCAGCTGCTCGAGCTGCGGCCGGTCACGGCGCACCGCGGCCCGCAACGGGTCGTCGATGCGCAGGCGGAAGCGCTGCCCGTCGGGCGCGACGAGGACGAGGTGCTCCCCGTCCTCGTGCAGACCGACCAGCTCCAGCTCACCCATACGACCTCCTCGGGCTCCAGGAGGGAGCCTGCCACCTCCCGGGCCGGAACGCGCGCACCTGTCCCGGTGTGCCGCGGTCCGCGCGGCGCGGCGCGGCCCGCGTCGCGTCGCGCCGCGCCAGGATGGGCGGATGGACGTGCCCGCGCTGCCCGACGTCCCGGTCCGGGCGGTCCTCGAGCTGCTCGCGGTCGTCGTCGGCGCCATGTCCGGTGCCCTGGCCGCGGTGCGCAAGCAGTTCGACCTGTTCGGCATCCTCGTGCTCGCGTGGGCCGCGGGGCTCGGCGGCGGTGTGCTGCGCGACGTGCTCATCGGTGCCGTGCCGCCCGTCGGCATCAGTGACGGGCGGCTCATGGCGGCCGCGCTGGTCGGCGGTCTCGTCATGTACTTCGGTCACCCCCGCCTGGAGCGCGCACGGCGCATGATCCTCGTGCTCGACGCGGGCGCCCTCGCGCTGTTCGCGGTCGTCGGCACCGTCAAGGGGCTGGAGTACGGCGCGACGCCGCTCGCCGCCGTCGTCGTCGGTGTGCTCACCGGCATCGGCGGGGGGATGCTCCGCGACCTGCTCACCGGCGAGGTGCCGGTCGTGCTGCACCAGCGCCAGCTCTACGCGGTCCCGGCGCTGCTCGGGTCGATCGCGATGGCCGTGCTGTGGCACGCGGACCAGCGTGGTGCCGTGGCGCTCACCGCGGTGGCCGCCGGCGTGTTCGCACTGCGGGTCGCGGCGCTGCGGTTCCGGCTGAACGCACCGGGACCGTGGCGGGGTACCGGCCCGTCCAGTGGTCGGTGAGACCGGCGCGCTGCGGCAGGATGGCGCTGTGCACCCGTCCCACGACCCGAGAGCCGTCGGGCCCGCGTCCGTCGCCGAGCTCGTCGCCGTCGCCGAGGAGGTCGCCCGCGCGGCCGGTGCCCTCGTCCACGACGGGCGACCGGAGAACCTCGGCGTCGCCGCGACCAAGTCGAGCGCGGTCGACGTCGTCACGGCGATGGACCTCGCCTCCGAGGAGCTCGTGCGACGCACGCTCGCCCGGCTGCGGCCGGACGACGCGGTCCTGGGGGAGGAGGGCGGGCACCTGGCGGGCTCGTCCGGCGTCACGTGGGTCGTGGACCCCATCGACGGCACCGTCAACTACCTCTACGGTCTGCCCGCGTACGCCGTCAGCGTCGCCGCGGTCGTCGGCGAGCCGACGCCTGCGACGTGGACCGTCCTGGCGGCGTGCGTCCACGCGCCCGCCACGCGCGAGACGTGGACCGCGGGCCGTGGTCGGGGGGCGTTCCTCGACGGGCGCCGCCTGGAGCTGCGCCCGGCCCCGCCCCTCGAGCGCTGCCTGCTGGCCACCGGGTTCGGGTACGTCGCCGAGCGGCGGCGCGCGCAGGCCCGCGTCCTGGCGGCGCTCCTGCCGCAGGTGCGCGACGTGCGCCGCATGGGCGCTGCCGCCGTCGACCTGTGCCAGGTCGCGACCGGCCGGCTCGACCTCTACTACGAGCGCGGGCTCCAGCCGTGGGACCTCGCCGCCGCCTCGCTCGTCGTCGCCGAGGCGGGCGGCGTCGTCACGGGGCTGCGGGGCTCACCCGCGGGTGACGCCATGACGGTCGCGGGGGCCACCGAGCGCGTCGCCGACCTCGTCGCGCTGCTCGAGGAGCTCGGTGCGGACGCCCCCGACACGCCCGCCGCGAGCGGGTGAGACCTCGGTGGCACCGGACCGCCTCGACAGCGGCCTGACCTGCGGCGATGCCCCGATGGGCAGTGTTCGGGCCCGGGTGTGACGAGATGGTCGCACGTCCGTGTTCGCATCAGGGCCTGCAGTGATGCACAATCCGTCCGCGCGGGGAACAAAACGCTGGCGTGGCGCATTGATCCCGCGTACCACGACCACCGCTGCAGAAGACGGAGTGTGACGCCACCACATGGCAACCGACTACGACGCCCCGCGCAAGACCGAGGAGGACCTGAGCGAGGACTCGCTCCAGGAGCTCCAGGCCCGGCGCTCCGACAAGAACTCGGGCGTGGTGGACGAGGACGAGACGGAGGCTGCCGAGGGCTTCGAGCTCCCCGGCGCCGACCTGTCCGGCGAGGAGCTCTCCGTCCGCGTCCTTCCCCGCCAGGCCGACGAGTTCACGTGCTCCAAGTGCTTCCTGGTGCACCACCGCAGCCAGCTCGCGTACGAGCGCGAGGGCTCGCCCGTGTGCTCGGAGTGCGCGGCCTGACCGCACCGCGACCCACCGACCGGCCGGTCACCCCTGGGGGGTGGCCGGCCGTCGTCGTCACGGGACCACGGACGGGCTACGCGCTCGCGGCCCGGCCCCCCAGGGCGACGACGAGGTCGTGGGGTCGACGCGTCGAGACGATCCAGTAGGGCGTCGGGTCCTGCGGGTCGCGGACCTCGACGCGCACGGCGGTACCGATCCACGCACGCAGGCACACGTACGCGCGGGCGTCGAGCGCCGGCCCGAGCTCGGTGCGCAGCGACTCGCGGTCGAGCACCCGTGGCGCGGCGAGCAGTCGCACGGGGATGCGCGCCGTGCCGGCGTGCAGCTCGCCCCGCTCGACCTCGACGCGGGGCGTCGTCAGGACGGCGCCCGCGAGGCCCCCGAGGAGCGCGATGGCGCCGACGACGAGTGCCAGCAGCGTGTCCACGGGGACGAACGCCACGCCGAGGACGGCGGCGAAGGCCACGACCGCCACCCACCCCAGCGGGCCGGGCCACAGGCGCTCGCGGAACGCCGGGCGTCCCGGGGGCGCGTCGGACGTCGCCGCGGTCGGCGTGACGGGCTCGGGTGTCGTGCTCATGCCCCCAGGATCGCACCGTGCGGGCGGTGACCGCCGACGCGCCGCGCGCCGCGGACATGTCGGCGTCACCCCCGCGGAGCCGGCGTGCCCGTGACGTCGCGCGGCGCGGTAGGGTCGGCCCCCGTGACAGCGACCAGCCCGCAGGGCTCCGACGACGCCGCCGGGGGCGTGCAAGTGCTGCTGCGCCGCCTCGACCCCGACCTGCCGTCACCGGCCTACGCGCACCCGGGGGACGCCGGTGCGGACCTCGTGGCGCGCGAGGACGTCACGCTGGCGCCCGGTGCGCGTGCCACGGTCCCGACCGGGGTGTCGATCGCACTCCCGGTGGGGTACGCGGCGTTCGTGCACCAGCGCTCGGGCCTCGCGGCGCGGCACGGGCTCACGGTCGTCAACGCGCCGGGGACGGTCGACGCGGGCTACCGCGGCGAGATCGCGGTCACGTTGCTCAACACCGACGCCGCGCAGCCGATCACGCTGCGGCGCGGCGACCGCATCGCGCAGCTCGTGGTGCAGCGCGTCGAGCACGCGCGGTTCGTCGAGGTCGACGTGCTGCCGGACTCGGTCCGCGGCGCGGGCGGCTTCGGGTCGAGCGGCGGCTGGGCGGCGGCGGAGGCGTCCACGGCGTGACCGCCGGGCGGCCGCCGGTCGGTCGTGGAACTAGTGTCGTCGTGATCGGCGTTGAGGTCACGGGGACGTCGGTGCAGGACGAGGGCGCGTGAGCGCCGGTCGGAGGAAGTGAACGTGGGTCTGTTCCGTCGTGGGTCGAAGGAGGCCGACGCGACCGCCGACGTCCCGCCGCAGCAGGAGCCGGCCGAGGAGGTCGAGCAGGGCGACGCCCCCGCGGCCGACGCCCGGGGGCCGTGGGACGTCGAGGGCCCGGTCCCGGCGCTGCCGCGCGTCGACCTGGGTGCCATCCACCTGCCGCAGGTCGACGGCATGGAGGTGCGTCTCGAGGTCGACAAGGCCACCAACGTCGTCTCGGCCGTCGCGGTGCTCCTCGAGGGCTCGTCGCTGCAGCTCCAGGCCTTCGCGGCGCCCCGCACCGAGGGCATCTGGGACGAGATCCGCGACGAGATCGCGGCCTCCATCACGCAGCAGGGCGGGACGGTCGACGACCTGCCGGGGCCGTTCGGCCGTGAGCTCCTCGCGCGGCTGCCCGTCCGCACGCCCGAGGGGCGCACGGGACACCGACCCGCACGCTTCATCGGCAGCGACGGCCCGCGCTGGTTCCTGCGCGGCGTCCTCACCGGCCGTGCGGCCGTCGAGCCCGACGCGGCCGGGACGCTGGAGGAGCTGTTCAGCCAGGTCGTCGTGGTGCGGGGCACCGACGCGCGCCCACCGCGCGACCTGCTGCCGCTGCAGCTGCCGGGCGGGGCGACCCCGCCGCCCCCGCCGCCCGCCCAGCCGCGGTTCGCCCCGCCCGAGCGCGGGCCGGAGATCACGGAGATCGGATGACCCTCGCCGAACGTGCGCGCAAGGTGCTCGCCTCGCAGGCGCAGATCGAGGCCGACGAGGAGCGCGCCGACGCGCTGCGCGTGCCCGGCTGCTGCCCGGTCGACGCGCTGCCGCACCGCGAGCACGCGACCGTCTCCGGCGTGCTGCGGTCGGTGACGCTGCGCCCGCGCGAGGGTGTGCCGGCGATCGAGGCCGAGCTGTACGACGGGTCGGGCTCCTTGCGCCTGGTGTGGCTCGGCCGCCGGCGCATCGCCGGCATCGACCCGGGTCGGCGCCTCAAGGCCGACGGCATGGTGTGCGTGGTCGAAGGACGTCGCACGGTCTTCAACCCGCGCTACGAGCTGCGCGCACGACCCGGGGAGTGAACCCATGACGGAGCCGACCGGCGACCGGCACGACCGGCACGACGACGACGCGCTCGTGCTCGACGCCGTCGACGACGTCGTCCCACCCGAGGAGGGCGGTGCCCGCGGCCTGCGCTCGCTGACCGCCGAGGAGTTCTCGGCGGCCGACGCCGTCGGCGGCGTGCGGGGGGCCGTCGAGGCCGTCGCCCCCGGCCTGCTGTTCGTCGTCGTGTACATCGCCACCGGGCAGCAGCTGCGGCCGGCGCTGATCGCGGCGTCCGCGGCCGCACTGCTGGCCGTCGTGGCCCGGCTCGTGCAGCGCACCCCGGTGACGCAGGCGTTCTCCGGCGTGCTCGGCGTCGGCATCGGTGTGGTCTGGGCGTGGCGCACCGGCGACGCGAGCGACTACTTCGCGTACGGCCTGCTGGTCAACGTGACGTACCTGGTGGGCACGCTCGTCTCCGTCCTCGTCGGGTGGCCGGTGGTCGGCCTCCTCATGGGGATGCTGTCCGGGCGCGGGCCGCTGGGCGGTGGGCCGTGGTCCGCCGTCGTCGAGTGGCGCCAGGACCCGGTGCTGCGCCGCCGCTACGCGCTCGCGACGTGGCCGTGGGTCGGCATGTTCGCGCTGCGCCTGCTCGTCCAGGTGCCGCTGTACTACCTCGACGAGGTCGTGTGGCTCGGCACCGCGAAGCTCGCGATGGGCCTGCCGCTGACGGCCGTCGCGCTGTGGCTCAGCTGGATGCTGGTCCGCGGGTCAGGAGACGCTGCAGCGCCTCCTCGTCCACGTCACGACCCGTGACGAAGAGCAGCTCGTCACGCCCCTCGAGCGTGTCGTCCGGGCTGGGGGCCAGCGGGCGTGCGTCGCGCACGATGCACGCGAGCACGGTGTCCGTCGGCCAGTCGACCTGACCGACGCGCACCCCGGCCAGGGGCGAGCCCTCGGGGAGCGTCAGCTCGAGGATGTTCGCCTTCGACTGGTGGAACGTGAAGATGCGCACGAGGTCGCCCACCGCGACGGCCTCCTCGACCATCGCCGTCATGATGCGGGGCGTCGACACCGCGACGTCCACGCCCCACGCGTCGTCGAACATCCACTCGTTCTTCGGGTTGTTGACGCGCGCGACCGTGCGTGGCACGCCGAACTCGGTCTTGGCGAGCAGCGAGATGACGAGGTTGGCCTTGTCGTCGCCGGTCGCGGCCACCACGACGTCGCACTCGTCGGCGCGCACCTCGCGCAGGGTGGGGAGCTCGCACGCGTCCGCCAGCAGCCAGTCGGCGTCGGCGACCTGCGCGACGCGCATCGCCGACGGCTGCCGGTCGACGAGCGTGACCTCGTGGTCGTGCGCCAGCAGCTCGCGCGCGATGGACCTGCCGACGGACCCCGCGCCCGCGATCACGACCCTCATGCGTCCACCGCCGGGGGAGCGGTCAGCACGCGCTCGACCGCGGGCGCGTCCGCCACCGCGAGCAGCATGTGGAGCACGTCGTTCTCCTGCAGCACCGCGTCGGGCGTCGGCAGCAGCCCCTCGCCGTAGCGCGTGACGTACGCGACCCGTCCGCCGCTGGCGTCCTCCAGCGCGTGCAGCGGGCGGCCCGTCCACGCGGGGTGCACGTCGACCTGGGCGAGCTGGATCCGGCCGGAGGCGTCGCGGTGCTCGTCGGTCATGCCCATCGGGAGCATGCGCCGCAGCACCTGGTCCGCGGTCCACCGGACGGTCGCGACGGTGGGGATGCCGAGACGCTGGTAGATCTCCGCGCGGTGCGGGTCGTAGATGCGTGCCACGATGTTCTCGACGCCGAACGTCTCGCGGACCACGCGGGCGGCGAGGATGTTCGAGTTGTCACCGTCGGACACCGCGGCGAACGCGTACGTGTCGTCGATGCCGGCGGTCCGCAGGGTGTCGCGGTCGAACCCCAGACCGGTGACCTTGTTGCCCGAGAAGCCGGCCTCGAGCCGGCGGAACGCGTCGGGGTTCTGGTCGATCACGGCCACCGAGTGGCCGCGGGACTCCAGGGACTGCGCCAGGGTGGCCCCGACACGTCCGCATCCCATGATGACGAAGTGCACAGCCGGTCACGCTATACCCGTCGGGGTGCGCACGCCGCACCGCGTGCGCACGACCACGTCGCGCGGCGGACGTGTCAGCCGGCACGTCGCGGGCATACGATCGCTGCTCGTGTCGGACCTCGCGGACGCCGCCAAGCGGCTCGTGCTCGGTCGACCGGTCCGCAGCGACCGGCTCGGCCACACCCTGCTCCCCAAGCGTGTCGCCCTGCCGGTGTTCGCGTCCGACGCGCTGTCGTCCGTCGCGTACGCCCCGGACGAGATCCTGCTCACGCTCTCGATCGCCGGCCTGTCGGCGCTGACCATCTCGCCGTGGGTCGGCCTGGCGGTGGCCCTGGTCCTGCTCACGGTCGTCGCGTCCTACCGCCAGAACGTGCACGCGTACCCCTCGGGTGGCGGTGACTACGAGGTCGCCTCGGTGAACCTCGGACCGCGGGCCGGCGTGGGCGTCGCCAGTGCTCTGCTCGTCGACTACGTGCTGACCGTCGCGGTGTCGATCTCCTCGGGAGCGCAGTACGCCGCGACGGCGGTGCCCGCGCTGCGGGGCCACGAGACGTCGTTCGCGGTCGGCCTGGTCGCGGTGCTGGCACTCGCGAACCTGCGTGGCGTCAAGGAGTCCGGGCGCGCGTTCGCGATCCCGGTGTACCTCTTCATGGGGGCGATCGGCTCGCTCGCCGTGGTGGGTGCCGTGCGTCACCTCACCGGCACGCTGCCGCCCGCCGAGAGCGCGACGCTCGGCGTCGTGGCGGAGTCCGGGTTCGAGCAGGGGCTCATGGGCCTGGCCGGGGGGTTCCTGGTGCTGCGGGCGTTCGCGTCGGGGTGCGCGGCGCTGACGGGTGTCGAGGCCATCAGCAACGGGGTGCCGGCGTTCCGCAAGCCGAAGTCGCGCAACGCGGCCACGACGCTCGCACTGCTCGGCGGGATCTCGATCACGATGATCATGTCGATCCTGTTCCTGGCGAGCGCCACGGGGGTGCGGTTCGTCCACGACCCCGCGACCCAGCTGCTGCGCGACGGCGTGCCCGTGGGCGAGGACTACGAGCAGCACCCCGTGATCAGCCAGCTCGCGGCGTCGGTGTTCTCCGGTGTCCCCGTGCTGTTCGTCGTCGTGTCGGTCGTCACGGGCCTCATCCTGGTGCTCGCCGCCAACACGGCGTTCAACGGCTTCCCCGTGCTCGGGTCGATCCTCGCGAAGGACGGGTACCTGCCGCGGCAGCTGCACACGCGGGGCGACCGGCTCGCGTTCTCCAACGGCATCCTCACGCTCGCGGCGGCCGCCATCGCGCTGGTCTGGGCGTTCGACGCGCAGGTCACGCGCCTGATCCAGCTGTACATCGTCGGCGTCTTCGTGTCGTTCACGCTGTCGCAGCTCGGCATGGTGCGGCACTGGACGCGCGCGCTGCGGACCGAGCCGGACCCGGGCGCACGGTCGCGCATGCGTCGCTCGCGCGTCGTCAACGCGATCGGTCTGGGGATGACGGGCACCGTGCTCCTCATCGCCCTCGCCACCAAGTTCACGCACGGTGCCTGGATCGCGATCCTCGCGATGGGGATGGTGTACCTCGTGATGCAGGCGGTCCACCAGCACTACGGGCGCGTGCGTGCCGAGCTCGCGCTCGGCACCGACCTGCAGGCGGCGCGCGCGCTGCCCAGCCGCGTGCACGCCGTGGTGCTCGTCTCGCACCTGCACCGTCCGACGATGCGCGCGCTGGCCTACGCGCGGGCGTCTCGCCCGAGCGTGCTCGAGGCGGTCACCGTGGGGGTCGACGCCGACGAGGTCGCGGCGCTGCGCGCGCAGTGGGACGCGGCGGACCTGCCCGTGCCGCTGAAGGTGCTGGACTCGCCGTTCCGCGAGATCACGCGCCCCGTGCTGACCTACGTCCGTTCGATCCGTCGCGAGAGCCCGCGCGACATCGTCGTCGTCTACATCCCCGAGTACGTCGTGGGTCACTGGTGGGAGCACCTGCTGCACAACCAGAGCGCGCTGCGCCTCAAGAGCCGACTGCTGTTCACCCCCGGCGTCGTGGTCGCGTCGGTGCCGTGGCAGCTCGCGTCGAGCGCGGGGCAGACGGGGCTCGAGGACTCCGTCCGGGGTACCGTGCCGCGTGGCTACTGACACCCCCCGCACCGGCACGACCGTCGACCTGGAGATCGGGCCCGTCGCCCACGGGGGTCACTGCGTGGCCCGGCACGAGGGGCGTGTCGTGTTCGTCCGGCACACGCTCCCCGGCGAGCGCGTGCGTGCGCGTCTGACCGATGCGGCGCCCGACGCGAGGTTCTGGCGGGCGGACGCCGTGGAGGTGCTCGACGCGTCCGCGGACCGGGTGCCGTCCGCGTGGCCGGCCGCCGGACCGGGCGGTGCCGGCGGGGGAGAGCTCGCGCACGTCGCGCTGCCCGCGCAGCGTGCGTGGAAGGAGGCGGTCCTCGCCGAGCAGCTGCGGCGCCTGGCGCGGCTCGACCTGACGCCGACCGTCGAGGCGGCGCCCGGGGACGACGCGCGTGGTGGTCTGGCGTGGCGCACGCGCATCGACCTGCACGTCGACGCCGAGGGGCGCGCCGGCATGCGTGCGCACCGGTCGCACGACGTCGTGGCGCTGGACGACATGCCGCTCGCCACCGAGCACGTCGCGGCGCTGCGTCTGTTCGAACGACGCTGGCCGGCGGGGTCCCGGATCGAGGCCGTCGCACCGGCGGACGGCTCGTCGCCGATCGTGCTGCTCGACGGCGCACCGTTCGACCTGCACGCCCACCGGCCCGACCGGCGGCCCAACGCGCGCGCCGCCGTGCGTGAGCGCGTCTCCGTGGCGGGTGTCGAGCACGTCTACCGGGTCGCCGCGGCGGGGTTCTGGCAGGTGCACCGTGAGGCGCCGGCGCTGCTCGCGTCGCGCGTGCTCGAGGCGGTCGGCGACGTGGCCGGTGCGACCGTGCTCGACCTGTACTCCGGGGCTGGGCTGTTCTCGTCGCCGCTCGCGGACGCGGTCGGTACCGATGGGCGGCTCGTGGCCGTCGAGGGTGACGAGCGCGCCGTGCGCGACGCGCGACGCAACGCGCACGACCGCCCGCAGGTGGAGCTGCACGCGGGTGACGTCGCCGACGTGCTGACGGGCCGCCGGGGTGCCGTCGCGCCCGCCGCGGCCGCGGACGTCGTGGTGCTCGACCCGCCGCGCACGGGCGCCGGGAGGCGCGTCGTCGAGGCGGTGGCCGCGCTGCGGCCCGCGCGCGTCGTGTACGTGGCGTGTGATCCCGCGGCGCTCGCGCGCGACATCGCGCTGCTGGCGGAGCGTGGCTGGTCGGACGTGACGGTCACGGGCCTGGACCTGTTCCCGATGACCCACCACGTCGAGGCGGTCGCGGTCCTGACGCGCTGACCCGCCGTGGCGGAGCGACGTGTGCGGGCCTAGCGTGGAGGTGGGCCCGCGGGGCGGGCCCCGACGGGACGATCCGGGCCCCGTCGAGGACCGACGACAGGAGCGCACGATGACCGCGTCGCAGGACCTTGCCGGGCGGCTCGCGGAGGCCAGCCGCATCGCGACCCAGGAGCTGCACAAGCAGGGCACGCCCGACTACGACCCCCGCGCGCACGAGCGCGCGATCGAGGCCGAGCGCAAGGCGGCCGAGGCGCTGCGGGCGAGCCAGGAGCCCAGCGCCGGGTGACGCGAGGCGGGCGGCGCGGGCCGGGTGCCCGCGCCGCGCCGCGGTGTGGACGTGTGCCACGGATCCGGGTCGGACGCGCTACGATGTATCTCGACATCAAGATACTCGTCCAGGGGCACGCGCGGACGCCGTCTCGCCGTCGTCGCACCGCACGTCGCATCCTGCGGGGTGTCGGCCGGAGCGCGAGGTGGCGGAGCCGTCCGCGGCACGGCCGTGCCGACCCGGTCCTAGGCTGGGTCGCAGACCACCCCCCGGACACGCCGGGCGTCCTGACGCCCGGGCACCGCGAGCGAAGGAGCACCCGTGAGCAGCGTCGACAGCTTCGGATCGAAGGGAACCCTCGAGGTCGGTGACGCCTCGTACGAGATCTACCGCCTCGCGGCCGTCCCCGGGGTGGAGCGCCTGCCGTACAGCCTGAAGATCCTCGCCGAGAACCTGCTGCGGACCGAGGACGGCGCGAACATCACCGCCGACCACGTGCGCGCGCTCGCCGGGTGGGACCCGACCGCGCAGCCCGACACCGAGATCCAGTTCACCCCGGCGCGCGTCATCATGCAGGACTTCACCGGCGTGCCCTGCGTCGTCGACCTCGCCACCATGCGGGAGGCCGTGGCCGACCTCGGCGGCGACCCGGCACGCATCAACCCCCTCGCACCGGCCGAGCTCGTCATCGACCACTCCGTGCAGATCGACGTCGCCGGCCGGCGCGACGCGTTCGAGCGCAACGTCGAGCTCGAGTACCAGCGCAACTTCGAGCGCTACCAGTTCCTGCGCTGGGGGCAGACCGCGTTCGACGACTTCAAGGTCGTGCCCCCGGGCACCGGCATCGTGCACCAGGTCAACATCGAGTACCTGGCGCGCGTGGTCATGGTCCGCGACGGCAAGGCGTACCCCGACACGTGCGTCGGTACCGACTCGCACACCACGATGGTCAACGGCCTGGGCGTGCTCGGCTGGGGCGTCGGCGGCATCGAGGCCGAGGCAGCGATGCTCGGCCAGCCGGTGTCGATGCTGATCCCGCGCGTCGTCGGCTTCAAGCTCACGGGCAGCATCCCGTCCGGCGTCACCGCGACCGACGTCGTCCTGACGATCACGCAGCTGCTGCGCCAGCACGGCGTGGTCGGCAAGTTCGTCGAGTTCTACGGTGACGGCGTCGCGTCGGTGCCGCTGGCGAACCGCGCGACCATCGGCAACATGAGCCCCGAGTTCGGCTCCACGGCGGCGATCTTCCCGGTCGACGGCGTCACGATGGACTACCTGCGGCTCACCGGCCGCTCGGAGGAGCAGCTCGCGCTCGTCGAGGCGTACGCCAAGGAGCAGGGCCTGTGGCACGACCCGTCGCGCGAGCCGGTGTACTCCGAGTACCTCGAGCTCGACCTGTCGACCGTCGTGCCGTCCATCGCCGGCCCCAAGCGCCCGCAGGACCGCATCGAGCTGTCCGCGGCCAAGGAGTCGTTCGCGACGTCGATCCTCGACTACGTCGCCGAGAACGAGGCCGCGCCGTTCAGCGGCCTCGACGAGTCCGTGGCCGAGACGTTCCCGGCGTCCGACCCGATCGCTGCGGGCGAGCACGAGGACGCGTCCGACGCGCCCGTGGAGGTCGAGGGCTCCGAGCCCGCGCGCCGCCCGCACAAGCGCGTGCCGGTGACGCTCGCCGACGGCACGACGACCGAGCTCGACCACGGGCACGTCGTCATCGCCTCGATCACGAGCTGCACGAACACGTCGAACCCGTCGGTCATGCTCGCCGCGGCACTGCTCGCGAAGAACGCCGTCGAGAAGGGCCTGACGGCCAAGCCGTGGGTCAAGACGTCGATGGCCCCCGGCTCGCAGGTCGTGACGAACTACTACGAGAAGGCCGGCCTGTGGCCGTCCCTCGAGAAGCTCGGGTTCCACCTGGTCGGCTACGGCTGCGCCACGTGCATCGGCAACTCCGGCCCGCTCGCGGACGAGATCTCCGCGACGGTCAACGAGCACGACCTGTCGGTCGTCTCGGTGCTGTCCGGCAACCGGAACTTCGAGGGACGCATCAACCCCGACGTGAAGATGAACTACCTCGCGTCGCCGCCCCTGGTCATCGCCTACGCGCTGGCCGGGACGATGGACTTCGACTTCGAGAACGACCCGCTGGGCACCACCGAGGCCGGAGAGCCGGTCTTCCTGCGCGACATCTGGCCCTCGCCGGAGCAGGTGCAGGCCACGATCGACGCGTCGATCGACCGCCAGATGTTCGAGTCGGACTACGCCGACGTGTTCGCGGGCGACGACCGGTGGCGCGCGCTGCCGACGCCCGAGGGCAACGTGTTCGCTTGGGACGCCGAGTCCACGTACGTGCGCAAGCCCCCGTACTTCGAGGGCATGGGTGCCGCTCCGGAGCCCGTCACGGACATCTCCGGGGCGCGCGTCCTCGCCAAGCTCGGTGACTCGGTGACCACCGACCACATCAGCCCGGCGGGTTCCATCAAGGCGGACAGCCCGGCCGGCGTCTACCTCGCCGAGCACGGCGTCGAGCGTCGCGACTTCAACTCCTACGGCTCGCGCCGCGGGAACCACGAGGTCATGATCCGCGGCACGTTCGCCAACATCCGGCTGCGCAACCAGCTCGTGCCCGGCGTCGAGGGCGGCTTCACGGTCAACCACCTCACCGGTGAGCAGACGACGATCTACGACGCCTCGGTCGCGTACCAGGCCGCGGGCGTGCCGCTCGTGGTCCTCGGCGGCAAGGAGTACGGCTCGGGCTCGTCGCGCGACTGGGCCGCCAAGGGCACGCGCCTGCTGGGCGTGCGCGCGGTCATCACCGAGTCGTTCGAGCGCATCCACCGCTCCAACCTCATCGGGATGGGCGTGCTGCCGCTGCAGTTCCCCGAGGGCGAGTCGGCGGACTCCCTCGGCCTCGACGGCACCGAGACGTTCGACATCGCGGGCGTCACGGCGCTCAACGAGGGCACGACGCCCCGCACGGTCGCGGTCACGGCGACGAAGGCCGACGGCTCGGTCGTCGAGTTCGACGCCGTCGTGCGCATCGACACTCCCGGCGAGGCGGACTACTACCGCAACGGCGGCATCCTGCAGTACGTGCTGCGCCAGGTGGCCGGCGTGGCCTGACGTCCGCTGACGCGCACGAGCCCGGCACCGCGACGCGGTGCCGGGCTCGTCGTCGCAGGGCGCCCGTCACCCCACGCGGTGCTCCCGGTCACCCGGGCGGCCGATGACCTCGGCGTCCCGTCGTGCCGTCCGGGTCGAGCAGGTCTCGGGCAGCGCCCGATACGTCACCATTCCGACATGGCCCTCCCCGGTGAGACCGCGACCCGCCGCCGCACGACCCTGCTGGGTGCCCTGCTCGCCGGCTGGGGCGTGGTGCTGGGCGTCGTCGTGCTGTGGCAGCCGTGGGTGTCCTGCCCGGGCGAGGACTCCTCCGCCGGGTGCCCCGTGCCGGCGGACGCTGTGCCCTTCGTGTACGCGGCACTGGTCGCGGCGCTGGTGTCCGCAGTCGTGGGCGCCGTCGTCCTCGCCGCGGGTCGCGCTCGACGCTGACGTCGCGCCGCGGCCCCGGCGCCCGCGGCGTGGGATGCTCGGGGCATGACGGGCGCCGTGCACGAGCAGGGGCGGGACGCGTCCGACGTCGGGACGTTCCTCGCCCAGGTCGCCGACGCGCGTCGGCGCGCCGAGGCGCAGCAGCTGCTGCCGGTGCTGGAACGTGCGACCGGGCAGCCGGCGCGCGTCTGGGGCGGCGGGATCGTCGGCTTCGGGAGCTACCACTACCGTTACGCGACGGGTCGCGAGGGCGATGCGGCGGCGGCGGGGTTCTCGCCGCGCAAGGCGTCGCTGACGCTGTACTTCCCGCTCGGGTTCGACGACCTCCAGGACGAGCTGTCACGCCTCGGACCGCACTCCACCGGAGTGTCGTGCCTCTACCTCAAGCGCCTTGACGACGTCGATCTCGCGGTCCTCGAGGACATGGTCCGCACCTCTTACGCGCACGTCACCGCCACGTCTGGCCCTGAGTGCCGGGATCTACGTGAGCGTCACCGGCCGCCCGATGTGAGTGCCGGCCCGCAGGTCGTGGTCGTGCGCTGACGCCTCAGCCGGCGGCGACCTGCGCGGCCGTGTGCTCGCCGGCGGCGGCCATCAGGGGGTAGTCGTCCGGGTGGGCGAGGAGCACGGGCACGGTCCCCGCCGCCCACGCCCGCGCCCGCACCCACGTCGCGTCGTCCCAGCCGCGCACCTCCTGCGTCCGCGCGACGAATGCCTCGCGCCCCGCGGTGTCGAACGTGATCCAGGCGGTGGCGAGGTCGCTCGCCGGGTCGCCGGAGCAGAGGTCACCGAAGTCGAGGAGACCGGTGAGCTCGCCGTCGCGGCTCACGAGGTTGCCCGGGTGCTGGTCGCCGTGGACCCAGACGGCCGGGCGCTCCCAGGCCGGCGCCGCCAGCCCGGCCTCGAGCGCGTCGCGCAGCGCGGCCACGTGGGGGAGGTCCGGCGTCAGGCGCTCGACCATGACGGCGTACCGGTCGGCGAGCGGCACGCCGCGGTACGGGTTCGTCGGGGCGTCCGGCGGGGCGGCGGTGTGGAAGGCCGCGAGGACGTCGGCGAGCTGCTCCGCCCAGGCGGTCCGCCCGGCCACGGGCGTCGCGGCCACGCAGTCGCCGTGCAGCCACGGCACGACGCTCCACGTCCACGGGTAGAGGTCGCTCGGGCGTCCGACCCGGACCGGGGACGGTACCGGGACCGGCAGGCGCGGGGCCAGCAGCGGCAGCCATCGTTGCTCGCGCTCGATCAGCGTGGACGACAGCTCCCGCACGGGGAACCGCAGCGCGAGGTCGTCGCCCAGGCGCCACGTGAGGTTGTCCCAGCCGGAGCCCCGACCGTGCAGCGGCAGGTCGGCGAGGTCGGGGTGCTGCGCGACCAGCAGCGCCCGCGCGAGGTCTGCGGTGACATCGATCTCGATGAGCGGGTGGGACGGTGTGGTCGGCGCGGTCACGGGGAGACGGTACGGGAGGTGTCCCACGGCACGGACCAGCCGGCGGTGTCCAGCACGCCGGACAGGACGAGCGCGGTGAAGCCCCACACGAGCACGCCACCCTCGAGCTCGAACGCCGGCGTGCGGACGCGTCCGCGCCCGGCCGGGTGAACGACGACCGCCCGGCGCGCGGGGTCCACGAGGTCCGCGACGGGCGCACGGAAGACGTCGACGGCCTCGCGGTGGTCGACCGCGGCGACGGCGGACGGGCGCCTCCACCACGCCAGGACGGGCGTCACGAGGTTGTCGGACACGGGCACCGGCACGTCGGCCAGCGTGCCCAGGACGTCGACGCCCGTGGGGTCCAGGCCCGTCTCCTCGACGGCCTCGCGCAGCGCGGCGCCCACGGGTCCGTCATCCTCCGGGTCGACACCGCCACCGGGGAACGCCACCTGCCCCGGGTGGTGGGCGAGGTCCGCGGACCGGCGCTGCAGCAGCACGTCGAGGTCGCCCGGCACCGGCACGCTGCCCGGCGCCGCGTGCGCGCCGACGTCGTCGAGTACGCCGAAGAGCACGAGGACGGCCGAGCGGCGCCGGGGCACCGGGACCCGGCCGCTCGTCGGGGCGCCCGGCCAACGCACCCCGTCGCGCGCGACGCGCACGAGGTCCGCCCGGGCGTCGGTCGTCACGCGCGCGCCCGGACCTGCGTGGCGAACGCGGCGAACACGGCCTCCGCCGCCGGCGCGAGGTCCGGAAGCACCTTCGCACCGTCCGCCCGGATCGTGGCGACCTCGTCGTCGTCCAGATCGCCGACCATGTCGGGCGTCGCGAGCCACAGGTCGAGCATCGAGACGTCGAGCTCGGGGTGGAACTGCAGTCCCAGCGCGCTGCCCGCGCGGAACGCCTGCACCTGCGTCGCGTCGGTCGACGCGAGCAGCGTCGCGCCGTCCGGCAGGTCGACCTCGTCGCTGTGCCAGTGCAGCACCGTCGGCGCCGTACCGACGTCGCCGAGGCCGCGGAGCACCGGATCGTCGGCCAGGAGGTGCACGGGCGCGAACCCGACCTCGTGCGCCGTGCGCCGGTGCAGCCGCGCGCCCAGCGCGAGCGCGAGCAGCTGGTGGCCCAGGCACACGCCGAGCACGGGCACGTCGGCGTCGACGGCGGCCGCGAGCAGACCGCGCTCGGCCGCCAGACCGGGGTGCCCGACGACGTCGTCCGCGTCCATCGGGCCGCCCATGACGACGACACCCGACACGTCCGCCAGCGCCGGCAGGCGCGGCTCGGGGGAGTCGAGGACGGTGCGCACCCCGTACGGCACGCCGTCCAGCGCGCGGGCGATCGCGCCCGGCCCCTCGTGCGGGGCGTGCGTCAGGACGAGCACGGGACGCACGACGCTCACCAGCCCTCGGGCAGGGGCCGGCCCTCGTCGTAGCCCGCGGCGGACTGGATGCCGACGACCGCGCGCTCGTGCAGCTGCTCGAGCGTCGTCGCGCCCACGTACGTGGCCGCGGAGCGCACGCCGGACGTGATCTGGTCCAGCAGGTCCTCGACACCAGGTCGGCGTGGGTCCAGGTACATCCGCGAGTGCGAGATCCCCTCCTCGTACAGGCCCTTGCGGGCGCGCTCGAACGCCGAGCCGCCCTGCGTGCGCGCGGCCACGGCGCGCGCCGACGCCATGCCGAAGCTCTCCTTGTACAGCCGGCCCTGGGAATCGGTCCGCATGTCACCCGGAGACTCGTGCGTACCGGCGAACCACGACCCGACCATCACCTGCGACGCGCCCGCGGCCAGCGCCAGGGCGACGTCGCGCGGGTGGCGCACGCCGCCGTCCGCCCACACGTGCTTGCCGAGGCGGCGAGCCTCCGTGGCGCACTCGAGCACGGCCGAGAACTGCGGGCGGCCCACGGCGGTCATCATGCGCGTGGTGCACATGGCGCCCGGTCCGACGCCGACCTTGACGATGTCGGCGCCCGCCTCGACGAGGTCGCGCACGCCCTCGGCGGTCACCACGTTGCCCGCGACGACCGGCACCTGCGGGTCGAGCGAGCGGACCGCGGCGAGAGCGTCGAGCATCTTGCGCTGGTGGCCGTGCGCGGTGTCGACGACGAGGACGTCGACACCGGCGTCGAGCAGCGCGGCGGCCTTGGCGCGCACGTCGCCGTTGATGCCGACGGCGGCGGCGATCCGCAGGCGCCCCTGCGCATCGAGCGCGGGGGTGTAGATCGATGAGCGCAGGGCGCCCACACGCGTGAGCACGCCGACCAGGCGACCGTCGGACACGACGGGGGAGAAACGTCGGCGCGAGCGGTGCAGCTGCTCGAATGCGTCTTCCAGCCCGTGCGTGCCGCCCTCCTCGATCACCGCGAGGTCGACCGTCGTGGGGTCCGGCGTCATCACCTGGTCGACCTGCGTGAACAGGTCGACTCCCTGGCAGTCCGCCTCCGTGACGACGCCGACCGGGCGGCCGTCGTCGACGACCACCGCGGCTCCGTGCGCGCGCTTGGCGATGAGCGTCAGGGCGGTGTGCACGGTGTCGTCCTGCGCGACGACGGTCGCGGTCTCCACGACGGGGTGGCGCTGCTTGACGGTCGTGACCACCTTGCGCACCACCGCCTCGGGCGTGTCCTGCGGCAGCACGGCGATACCGCCGCGGCGGGCGACCGTCTCGGCCATGCGGCGCCCGGCGACGGCCGTCATGTTGGCGACGACGACGGGGATCGTCGTCCCGGTGCCGTCGGACGTGGCGAGGTCCACGTCGAACCGCGACGTGACCTCCGAGCGGGACGGCACGAGGAAGACGTCGCCGTAGGTGAGGTCGGACGTGGGCGAGTGCCCGGGCAGGAAGCGCATAGGGGTCCCCTTTCCGCCACATGGTACGTGGCAGGGGTAGCCTCGACGCGTGCTGGTCGCCCTCACCGGGATCGGCCTGTCCGCCGCGGCAGGCCTCAACGCGTACATCCCGTTCCTCGTCGTCGCGCTGCTCGCGCGGTTCACCGACCTCGTCGTGCTGCCCGACGGCCTGGTGTGGATGGAGAGCGGGTGGGCGATCGGCATCGGTGCGGTCCTGCTGCTCGCGGACGTCGTGCTCGACAAGGTGCCGGCCGTCGACACCGTCAACGACGCGGTGCAGACCTTCATCCGCCCGGCGACCGGCGGCATCGTTTTCGCCGCGACGTCCGCCGCCGAGGAGCTCGAGGGCTCGACGTGGGTGCAGGACAACCCGTGGCTGCCCGTGGTCGCGGGGATCGTCGTCGCCGGCCTCGTGCACGCGGGCAAGGCGACCGCGCGGCCCGTCGTCAACGCCGGCACGGGCGGGTTCGGCGCGCCCGTCGTCTCCACGATCGAGGACGGCGCGTCCGTCGGGCTCAGCCTCGTGGCCGTGTTCCTGCCGGTCCTCGTGCTGGTCGTGCTGGCACTGATGGTGTGGGCGCTGCTGGCGCTGCTGCGGCGCCGACGTGCCCGCCGCGCGACGGTCACGCAGGACGGACCACCGGGCGCGCCCTAGAGTGGGACGTCCGAGATGCCGCCGGACCGCCGGGGGACCGGTACGACAGGAGTGAACGTGGGGTTGCTCGAGGGCATCTCGTCGCCGCAGGACGTCCGCCGGCTCAGCACCGCCCAGGTGGGCGAGCTCGCGGACGAGATCCGCGCGTTCCTCGTCGACCAGGTCTCGCGCACGGGGGGCCACCTCGGACCGAACCTGGGTGTCGTGGAGCTCTCGATCGCGCTGCACCGCGTGTTCGACTCGCCGCGCGACACCCTCGTCTTCGACACGGGCCACCAGGCGTACGTGCACAAGCTGCTCACGGGCCGTCGGGACTTCTCCGCGCTGCGGCGTCGCGGCGGCATGTCGGGGTACCCGAGCCGCGCGGAGTCCGAGCACGACGTCGTCGAGAACTCCCACGCCTCGACCGCGCTGTCCTGGGCGGACGGCATCGCCAAGGCACGACAGCTGCGCGGCGAGAACGACCGCCACACGGTCGCCGTCATCGGCGACGGTGCCCTCACCGGCGGCATGGCCTGGGAGGCGCTCAACAACATCGCCGCCGGTGTCGACCGACGCCTGGTCGTCGTCGTCAACGACAACGGGCGGTCGTACGCGCCGACGATCGGGGGCCTCGCGCAGCACCTCGACACGCTGCGCACCACGCAGGGCTACGAGTCCGTGCTGTCGTGGGGCAAGTCGACGCTGCGTCGCTCGGGCCCGCCCGGACGCCTCGCCTACGAGGCGCTGCACGGCCTGAAGAAGGGCATCAAGGACGTCGTCGCGCCGCAGGGCATGTTCGAGGACCTCGGCCTGAAGTACGTCGGACCCGTGGACGGGCACGACGAGCAGGCGGTCGAGCACGCGCTGCGTCGCGCGCGGGCGTTCGGCGGACCCGTGCTCGTGCACGTCATCACCGAGAAGGGCCGCGGCTACACCCCCGCCGAGCAGGACGTCGCCGACCGGTTCCACGCCGTCGGCAAGATCCACCCCGAGACGGGCCTGCCGCTCGCGCCGTCGCGCTTCGGCTGGACCAGCGTGTTCGCCGACGAGATCGTGCGCGTCGGGCGGCGCCGCCCCGACGTCGTCGCGATCACCGCGGCCATGCTGCAGCCCGTGGGGCTCGCGCCGTTCGCCGCGGAGTTCCCCGACCGCGTCTTCGACGTCGGGATCGCCGAGCAGCACGCCGCGACGTCCGCCGCGGGCATGGCCTACGCGGGCCTGCACCCCGTCGTCGCCGTGTACGCGACGTTCCTCAACCGCGCGTTCGACCAGGTGCTCATGGACGTCGCGCTGCACCGCGCGGGCGTCACGTTCGTGCTCGACCGCGCCGGCATCACGGGCGACGACGGCGCGAGCCACAACGGCATGTGGGACCTGGCCATGCTGTCGATCGTGCCCGGGCTGCGCCTGGCCGCACCGCGTGACGAGCCGACGCTGCGCGCGGCGCTGCGGCAGGCCGTCGACGTCGACGACGCGCCGACCGTCGTGCGCTACCCGAAGGGCACCATGGGCGATCCCGTCCCGGCGCTCGAGGACGCCGACGGTGTCGACGTGCTCGCCCGGCACGCGGGGGAGGGTACGCGCGTACTCGTCGTCGGGATCGGGTCGATGGTGGGCACCGCGCTCGCGGTCGGTGAGCTGCTGGCGGGGCACGGCGCCGCGGTGACCGTCGTCGACCCGCGGTGGGTGCTGCCGGTGCCTGCGTCCCTCGTGAAGCTGGCCGGCGAGCACGAGCACGTCGTGACGATCGAGGACGGCCTGGTCGACGGCGGCATCGGCTCGCTCGTCGCGCAGCGCACGCGGGAGGCGAACGTCCACACGCCGGTCCAGTCGTTCGGGATCCCGGCAGCGTTCCTGCAGCACGCGGCCCGCGACGAGATCGTCGACGAGCTGCGGCTGGGTCCGCACGACGTCGCCGGCGACGTGCTCGCGGCGCTGCACGCGCGGGGCTGACGGACCCGGTGTGGCAGGCGTCACGGTGCCGCCCACGGGGGGAGGACCGAGGTCCCAAGACATCCCATCTTTCCGTTCGTAGCGTCGAGGTATCGACCCGGACCCAGGGAGAGTCAGATGTCCATCACCGCCGTACCCAGCGACCGCAGCGACACCGCCGTACCCGCGGCCTGGGAGGGCTTCGTCACCGGGCCGTGGACCGACCACGTCGACGTCCGCGACTTCATCCAGCGCAACTACACGCCGTACGAGGGTGACGCGAGCTTCCTCGCAGGCCCCACCGCCCGCACCACGGGCATCTGGGACAAGCTGTCCGCGATGTTCCCCGCCGAGCGTGAGAAGGGCGTCTACGACGTCGACCCCGCCACGCCGTCGACGATCACGTCGCACGCCCCCGGCTACATCGACGAGGACAACGAGGTCATCGTCGGACTGCAGACCGACGCCCCGCTGAAGCGCGCGATCATCCCCAACGGCGGGTGGCGCATGGTGCAGACCTCGCTCGAGACCTACGGCTACGAGGCTCCGCAGGAGATCGTCGACATCTTCACCAAGTACCGCAAGACCCACAACGACGGGGTCTTCGACGTGTACCCGCCGAACGTGCGCGCCGCGCGCTCGTCCCACATCATCACCGGTCTGCCCGACGCCTACGGCCGCGGTCGCATCATCGGCGACTACCGCCGCGTCGCGCTGTACGGCGTGGACGCCCTCATCGCGCAGAAGAAGCTCGAGAAGGCCTCGCTCGACATGGAGCGCTCCGTCGAGGACGTCATCCGCGACCGCGAGGAGCTCTCCGAGCAGATCCGTGCGCTGAACGAGCTGAAGCAGATGGCCGCGTCCTACGGGTACGACATCTCCCAGCCCGCCACGAACGCCCGCGAGGCCGTGCAGTGGCTGTACTTCGCGTACCTCGCGGCCGTGAAGGAGCAGAACGGCGCGGCGATGTCGCTGGGCCGCACCTCGACCTTCCTCGACGTCTTCCTGCAGCGCGACATGGAGGCCGGCGTCCTGTCCGAGGAGCAGGCGCAGGAGATCATCGACGACTTCGTCATCAAGCTGCGGATCGTGCGCTTCCTGCGCACCCCGGAGTACGACCAGCTGTTCTCCGGCGACCCGACCTGGGTGACCGAGTCGATCGGCGGCATCGGCGAGGACGGGCGCCCGCTCGTCACCAGGACGTCGTTCCGCTACCTCCAGACGCTGTACAACCTGGGCCCGGCTCCCGAGCCCAACATGACGGTGTTCTGGAGCGAGCGGCTGCCCGAGGGCTTCAAGCGGTACTGCGCGCAGGTGTCGATCGACACCTCCGCCGTGCAGTACGAGTCGGACGAGCTCATCCGGGCTTCCTGGGGCGACGACGCGGCCATCGCGTGCTGCGTGTCCCCGATGCGCGTCGGCAAGCAGATGCAGTTCTTCGGCGCACGCGTCAACGTCGCCAAGGCGCTGCTGTACGCCATCAACGGCGGCCGCGACGAGATCACGGGCAAGCAGGTCGCCCCCGTGGCCGCACCCGTCGAGGGGGACGTCCTCGACTACGACGACGTCATGGCGAAGTTCGACAAGACGCTCGACTGGCTCGCCGAGACCTACGTCGACGCGTTGAACTGCGTGCACTACATGCACGACAAGTACGCGTACGAGCGCATCGAGATGGCACTGCACGACCGCACGGTCCTGCGGACGCTCGCCTGCGGTATCGCCGGCCTGTCCGTCGTGGCGGACTCGCTGTCGGCCATGAAGTACGCCAAGGTCACGCCGCTGCGCACCGCGGACGGCCTGATCACGGAGTACGCGGTCGAGGGCGACTTCCCGACGTACGGCAACGACGACGACCGCGTGGACGACATCGCCGTGTGGCTCGTGCGCACGTTCATGGAGAAGATCCGGGCGCTGCCGACCTACCGCAACGCCCTGCACACGCAGTCGGTGCTGACGATCACGTCCAACGTCGTGTACGGCAAGAACACCGGGTCGACCCCCGACGGGCGCAGGCTCGGCGAGCCGTTCGCCCCCGGCGCCAACCCGATGAACGGGCGCGACACGCACGGCATGCTCGCCTCGGCGCTGTCGGTGGCGAAGCTGCCGTACTCCGAGGCGCAGGACGGCATCTCGCTGACGTCGTCGATCGTGCCGTCCGGTCTGGGCCGCACCCTGGACGAGCAGGTGACCAACCTCGTCGGCCTGCTCGACGCGTACGTGCTGTCCGCCGGCTACCACATGAACGTCAACGTGCTGAACCGCGAGACGCTCGTGGACGCCATGGAGCACCCGGAGAACTACCCGCAGCTGACCATCCGGGTCTCCGGCTACGCCGTGAACTTCGTGCGGCTCACGCGCGAGCAGCAGCTCGACGTGCTGTCCCGCACCTTCCACGGCGCGGTCTGACCATCGCGACCCCGGCCCGGCGCAGGAAGCGCCGGGCCGGGGCGCCACCCCGGCACCACCGACCACGTGCGAGGCGATCATGACCACCACCGCGCAGACCGGCGCACCTGTCGTGCCGCTCGGGGTGCCGCTCGTCGGCGGGTCGCACACTCGCGCGCAGGGACAGGGCACCGCAGGTCTCGAGACCGTCGAGGCGGACCGCGCCGAGCGGCTCGCGGCGGTCCGCGAGGGACGCGTCGGGTCCGTGCACTCGTGGGAGCTCGTCACGGCCGTCGACGGTCCCGGAACGCGCCTGACGATCTTCCTCTCCGGGTGCCCCCTGCGGTGCCTGTACTGCCACAACCCCGACACGATGCAGATGCGGCGGGGCACCGACGTCACCGCCGACGAGCTGCTCGCGCGCATCGCGCGGTACCGCGGCGTGTTCCGTGCGACGGGCGGTGGCGTGACGATCTCCGGCGGTGAGCCCCTCATGCAGCCGGCGTTCGTGCGGCGCCTGGTGCGCGGGGCCGCTGCCATGGACGTGCCGGTCGCGATCGACACCTCGGGGTACCTCGGCGCGCACGCCACGGACGAGATGCTGGACGACGTGTCGCTCGTCCTGCTCGACGTGAAGTCCGGCCTGCCCGAGACCTACCTGAGGGTCACGGGGCGTGAGCTGCAGCCGACGCTCGACTTCGGCCGGCGCCTGGCGGCGCGCGGCACCCGCATGTGGATCCGGTTCGTGCTCGTCCCCGGCCTGACGGACGCGCCCGAGAACGTGGCGGCCGTCGCCGACTACGTCGCGTCGCTGGGCGAGGCCGTCGAGCGGGTCGAGGTCCTGCCGTTCCACCAGATGGGCCGCGACAAGTGGGCCGACCTCGGCATGCGCTACGAGCTCGACGACACCGAGCCCCCGACGCCGGAGGCCACCGAGGTCGTGCGCGACGCTTTCCGCGCTCGTGGCCTGACGACCTTCTGACAGGCGCTCTCGGGCCAAGCCCTTCTCCCAGGGAGCAGATGGGAGAACGGCCCACGACACCGGACGCTCCCCACCCTCGAGGTGCGGGAGCGCTCCGGTCCTTCCTCACCCCACCGCCCTCGCCCGCCCTCCCCCCTCCTCGCGCGAGCCGTCGTTCCAGCCCGTCGCTGGCTTCCATCTCCGGTGAGCCGTCTTTCCAGCCCGCGTCACCAGGTCTGGCGGGCGAGCACCGGGCCCTCGTGGCCGAGCATGTCCGCCACGGCCCGCTCCAGGTGGTTCCGCGCCCCGAGGACGTCTCCCCGGTGGACGCCGACCACGCTCCAGCCGAACCGGCGCCAGAGGTCCTCGCGCCGACGCGCGTCGGTGTGCTGCTGCGCCGCCGTCACGACGTGGTGTGCCTCGCCGTCGTACTCGACGCCCACGCGCTGTGTCGGGTACCCGAGATCGAGCCGGTACACCTCGCGACCGCCGGCGTCCCGGATGCTGACCTGGGGCACCGGCCGGGGAAGTCCCGCCTGGAAGAGGCGGAGGCGGAGCCACGACTCACCGGGTGACTCGGTCGACGGCTCGCACAGCTCGAGGAGCTGGCGTGCGCGTGCGATGTTCCGGGCGCCTCGCAGCCCTCGCGCCCGCAGGTGCAGCTCCTGTGGCGTGACGAGGCCTGCGTGCGCGAAGGCGTCGAGCGCGGCGAGACCGATGAACGCCGGCGCGTAACGCGCGAGGTCGAGGGCGGTCCGCGCGGGCGATGTCGTCGGGACGCCGTGGACCATCGCGACGTCGTCCGCGGGGAGAACGCCTTCGCGGCACGCGAGGCCCGGGCGTCGGCGCCGGGCCGTTCCGGTCGGCACGAGGCACTGCAGCTGTGGCGGTGCGTGGTGGCGACCCGGCGGCCGCGCGTCGATGCCGTGCAGCCATGCGGCCGTCTCACCGCAGACCGCAGCCTGGTCGGGGAGCACCAGAGCCACTGCGAGCGCTCGCGCCTGCGGGTCGTCCGCGACGGACCGGTGCAGCAGGACCGAGCGGAACACCCGGACGTAGTCGGTGGACGTCACGAGCTCGTGGGCGGCTCGCCACGGCGTCCCCGCGGCACGCATGACCCGCAGGTCGACGATGGTGGGAGGAGTCATCTCGAGACGATGGCGCGGACGACGCCCGGGCGAGGGCACACGGGCGACTTCTGTGGTCCACGCGCGGGCGGACCGAGGCTGGGGTCGGCTCGGTCCCGTCCGAGGCACCGACGCCCCGGCGGACTGGTCGTACCCGGGCCGGCATGACGTCTCGCGCCGGGGAGGGGGCTGTCGGGGCTCACGTGACGTCTCGCGCGCGGGAGGGGGCGGGATTCCGGGGCTGGAATGACGTCTCGCGGGGCGGGAGGGGGGTGTGGGCGGGGGCTGGAATGACGTCTCGGCGGGGGGGAGGAGGGGGCGGGGAGGGAGGGGAGGCGATGGTGAGGAGGCGGGGGCCAGGGGCGAGGTCAGACGGAGGTGGGACCCGAGCACGCGGGAGGGGCTGGATCGACGTCTCGCGGTGAGGCGTCGATCCAGCCCCTCGGGTGCGCGGGTGCTCGGCCCGGGTCGGGCGCGGTGTCAGTGGGTGGGGACGTTGGCGAGGCCGTCGGGGAGGAGACGGTGGCCGAGGACCTTCTCGCTGTAGCCCGTGCGGTCCAGGTACGGCGTGATGCCGCCCAGGTGGAAGCCCCAGCCGGCGCCCAGGATCATGCACAGGTCGATCTGCTGCGGCGTGGCCACGACGCCCTCGTCGAGCATGTGGCCGATCTCGACGGTCAGCGCCGTGAGGACGGCGTCGAGGACGCCCGCGGCGTCGAGCGGCTCGGCGGCGGCCGGCGTCTCGCGCGCCGCGTCGAACACGGCCTGCACGGCCGGGTCGACGAGCTTGGGCAGGCCCTTGGCAGGTGCCGCCTGCACGACCTTGGTGCCGTCCGCGACGAGCTTCTCGAGGCCGGGGGAGCGGGGGAACCGCTCGCCCAGGTCCTCGCGCAACGACGTCAGCACGTGCAGGCCGACCGCCGGGCCGACGAGGTCGAACAGCTCGAACGGGGGCATCGGCAGTCCGAGAGGGTCGAGCGCACGGTCCGCGACGTCGACGGGCGTGCCCTGCTCGACCGCCTCGACGATCTTGCCGAGCAGCAGCACCAGCAGCCGGTTGACGACGAAGCCCGGGCGGTCCTTGACCAGCACCGCGGTCTTGCGCAGCTTCGCGGACACCGCGAACGCGGTGGCCAGCGCCTCGTCGGACGTCTGCTCGGCCTGGACCACCTCCACGAGCGGCATGGCCACGACGGGGTTGAAGAAGTGCAGCCCGACGACCCGCTCGGGGTGCTGCAGGTCGGCGGCCATGCGCGTGATCGACAGCGCGGACGTGTTGGTGGCCAGGATCGCGTCGGGCGCGATCACTCCCTCGAGCTCGGCGAAGACGCGCTTCTTGAGGTCCAGCACCTCGGTGACGGCCTCGATGACGAGGTCGCAGCCCGCGAAAACGCCGATGTGAGTCGACCCGGTGACCTGCGCGACGATCCGCGCCCCCGCGTCGGACGACATGCGCCCACCCGACACCAGCCGCTCGACGGTCGAGCGCACCGCGCCCAGGCCCTGCTCGACCCGCGCCTCGTCGAGGTCCCGCATGACGACGGGCACGCCGAGCCGCTGGGCGAACAGCAGCGCGATCTGCGCGGCCATGAGCCCGGCACCGACCACGCCGACCCGCGTGACGGGTCGCGCGAGCGCCTTGTCGGGTGCGCCGGTGGGCCTCTTGCCGCCCTGGACGAGCCCGAACGCGTACACGCTCGCGCGCATCTCGTCGCTGAGGATGAGGTCGGCCAGGGCCTCGTCCTCGGCAGCGAACGCTGTGTCCTTGTCGGCGACGCGGGCAGCGGCCATGAGGTCCAGGGCCCGGCCGGGTGCAGGGCGCGAGCCGTGCACGGTGGCGTCGAGCCGGGCACGTGCCGCGCCGACCGCGGCCTCCCACGTCGGGGCGTCGTCGAGCGGACGACGCGGCACGTCGATCTCGCCGGACAGCACACGTGCCGCCCAGCGCACCGACTCCTCGAGGAAGTCCGCCGGGTCGAGCACGACGTCGACGAGCCCGATCTCCGCGGCCTGCTGCGCCGTGTACGGCTTGTTCGCGGCGGGCCGCGTGAGGATCACCTCGAGCGCCTTCTCGATCCCGACGAGACGCGGCACGAGGTAGGCGCCGCCCCAGCCCGGCACCAGGCCGAGGCCCGTCTCGGGCAGTGCGAGCGCGCGGACGTCGGACGCGGCCGTGCGGTAGTCGCAGTTGAGCGCGACCTCGAGGCCGCCGCCGAGGGCGACGCCGTTGACGAAGGCGAACGTCGGGACGCCGAGCTCGCCGAGGAGGCGGTAGGCCTCGTGACCCCCGCGGCCCAGGGCCAGCGCCTCCTCGCGCGTGGCGACGGTCGCGACCTGCGTGAGGTCGGCGCCCGCGGCGAGGAAGTACGGCTTGCCCGTCACGGCGAGGGCGGCGATCTCGCCGGCGGCGGCTCGCGCCTGCTGCGCCCGCAGCACGGCCGTGAGCTCGGCGATCCCCTGGGGGCCCAGGGTCGTCGGCTTGGTGTGGTCCAGCCCGTTGTCGAGCGTGACGAGGGCCAGCGTGCCGAGCCCGCCCGGCAGTCGGACGTCACGGACGAGGGCGTGGGTGACGCGCTCGGGGCGCGGCGCGGACGTGCTCATCGGGCGTCCTCCTCGACGCTGAAGTGCGGGTTCTCCCAGATGACGGTGCCGCCCTGGCCGAGGCCGACGCACATGGTCGTGATGCCGTAGCGGACCTCGGGGTGCTCCTCGAACTGCCGTGCGAGCTGTGTCATGAGCCGCACGCCCGACGAGGCGAGGGGGTGGCCGACGGCGATCGCGCCGCCGTAGGGGTTGACGCGGGGGTCGTCGTCGGCGATGCCGAACGCGTCGAGGAACGACAGCACCTGCACCGCGAAGGCCTCGTTGATCTCGAACAGGCCGATGTCGTCGATGCTCAGGCCGGCGCGCTCGAGCGCCTTGTGGGTCGCGGGCACGGGGCCGATGCCCATGACCTCGGGTTCGACGCCCGCGAACGCGAACGCGACGAGCCGCATGCGCACGGGCAGGCCGAGCTCGGTGGCGACGTCCTCGGCGGCGAGCAGGCACGCGGCCGCGCCGTCGGTGAGCGGCGCGGCGGTACCGGCGGTGACGCGGCCGCCGGGGCGGAACGGCGTCGGCAGTCCGGCGATCGCCTCGACCGTGGTGCCGGGGCGCGGGGGCTCGTCAGCGGTCGCCAGGCCCCACCCCTGCTCGGGGTCGCGCAGCGCGACGGGGACGAGGTCGGGCTCGATCTTGCCGGCGGCCAGCGCGGCCGCGTACTTGGCCTGGCTGGCGACGCCGTACGCGTCGGCGCGCTCGCGGGTCAGGCTGGGGAACCGGTCGTGCAGGTTCTCGGCGGTGACGCCCATGTTGAGGGCGTCGGGCGCGACGAGCCGCTCGGCGAGGAAGCGGGGGTTGGGGTCGGCGTCGAAGCCCATGGGGTGGTGGCCCATGTGCTCGACACCGCCGGCGATCGTCACGTCCTGCGCGCCGAACCCGATGGCCGACGCGGTCGTCGTCACGGCCGTCATGGCGCCGGCGCACATGCGGTCGATCGCGAATCCGGGGACGGTCGTCGGCAGCCCGGCGAGCATCGCGACGGTGCGCCCCAGGGTCAGACCCTGGTCGCCCTGCTGGGTCGTGGCGGCCAGCGCGACGTCGTCGACGCGCTCGGGCGGCAGCTGCGGGTGGCGGCGCAGCAGCTCGCGCACCGTGCGCACGGCGAGGTCGTCCGCGCGGGTGTGCGCGTACAGACCGTCCTTGCGGGCGCGACCGAACGGGGTGCGCACCCCGTCGACGAAGACGACGCGGCGGGCGGCGGGCACCCGGGCGTCGGCGGGACGGGACGGGCTCGGCATCAGGTCCTCCTGGGGGACGGCGGTGTCCGGGAGTGCGCGTGCGCGCGACGGGACCATGGTCCCTGGACGCACGAAGTTACTCAAGAGTAACAGCGGGCGTCAGTCACCTCGCGGGTGATCCGCGGTGTGCGACGAGCGCCCGCGGCCGTCGCTTCGGCGCGCGTACGCTCAGGCGGCGGAGAGCGCCGCGGCCAGCCGCCCGGCCAGCAGCTCGACCTGCCACGGCCGAGCGCCCCCGGCCGCCATCGCGACACCGACGTGCGCCTCGTCGAGGGGCGCCGGTGGCGACCAGCAGATCCGACGCAGCAGGTCCGGCTGGACGAGGTTCTCGACGGGCACGTCGTGCTCCTGCGACAGCCCCGCGACGAGCGTGCGCGCGGCAGCCAGGCGGCGCGCCGCGGCAGGGTCGCGGTCGCCCCACACCCGGGCGGGAGGCGGACCGTCACTCGCAGGGCCGCGCGTGGCGGGCAGCTCCGCGTCCGGCAGCGCCACGGCCCGGTCGATCGCGGACTGCCACAGTGCCGCGCGCCGACGCGTGCCCTTGCCCATGAACGCGGGCAGCGCGGTGAGCTGGCCGACCGTGCGCGGCAGCGCCTGGGCGGCGGCGACGATCGCGGCGTCCGGCAGCACCCGGCCGGGGGAGATGTCACGCTCGCGCGCGTTGCGGTCGCGCGTCGCGTACAGCTCGCGCACGACGGCCAGGCGGCGGGCGTCGCGGACGTTGTGCAGACCCGAGACGCGACGCCAGGGCTCGGCCCGCGGTGCCGGCGGCGGGGCGGTGCGCACGGCCTCGAACTCCTGCCGCGCCCACTCGGCCTTGCCCGACACCGCGAGCCGCTCGGCGAGCACCTGCCGCACCTCGACGAGCACCTCGACGTCGAGTGCGGCGTACCGCAGCCACTCCGTCGGCAGCGGACGCGTCGACCAGTCCACGGCCGAGTGCTCCTTGGCCAGCCCGAGCCCGAGGGTGTCCGCGACGACGGCGGCCAGCCCGACCCGCTCCATGCCGAGCAGGCGTGCGGCGAGCTCGGTGTCGAAGACGCGCGACGGCCGCATCCCCTGCTCGG
Source organism: Cellulomonas flavigena DSM 20109 (assembly GCF_000092865.1). Classification (GTDB taxonomy): domain Bacteria; phylum Actinomycetota; class Actinomycetes; order Actinomycetales; family Cellulomonadaceae; genus Cellulomonas; species Cellulomonas flavigena. The sequence goes on from NC_014151.1 coordinate 1,921,814, forward strand.
CGAGACCGGGGAGGTCCTGGGACGCCGCGTGCAGCACCCATTCCACACCGACGAGCGCCGCCGACAGGGTCGACAGGTCGGGCAGCGCGACCGGGTCGATCAGCGCCGTGCCCGCGTCCTCGCGCCGCAGCTGCACGAGGTACGTGCGCTGGCCGTAGCGGTAGCCGGAGGCTCGCTCGGCGTCGACCGCGACCGGGCCCGTGCCCGCTGCGAACGCCGCTACGGTCGCGGCGAGGGCCTCCGGTGTCGCGACGACCTCGGGGATCCCGTCGGCCGGCTCGAGCAGGGGGACGACGGCCGGCGCCTCGGGCTGCTCGTCCGCGCCCGGGCCGCCCTGCGACGCCTCGACCTCCATGGGCTCCACCGTAGGCGACGGTGGCAGCGCGTCCGTGCAGGCGGGGCGCGCGTCGCGCGTGACGCGCCGCACGTGCGACGGCGCGTGTCAGTCGATCATGCGGTTGCGGATCGCGATCGCCACGAGCTCGGCGCGGTCGCCCGTGCCCAGCTTGCGCGAGATCCGTGCCAGGTGGCTCTTGACCGTGAGCGCGGACAGGCCGAGCTCCTCGCCGATGAGGCGGTTGGTCCGGCCCTCCGCGACGCGTGCGAGGACGCTGAGCTCGCGCGCGCTGAGGTCGGCGGCGGGCTGCACGGGCGCGGGGGCGACGCGGGCGGGAGCCGCCGAGGTCTCGGTGGTGCTGGCCACACCACCGCGCAGACCCCCGGAGAGCAGCGTGCGCAGCTCCTCGCGCCCGGCGCGGCGCGCCAGGACGACCACACGGTGGGCGCCGCGCCGGCGCAGGGCGCGCACCAGCTGGTCGCCCTCGCCGTCGGAGATCTGGGTGACGACCACGCACATCGGGTGCCGGGCCGGGGGAGTCGCCGGCGGTACCCGCCGCGACGTGGGCAGGCCGGTGACGCCCGGCGCCCGACGGGCCGGGATGTCGCGGACGTCGCGTCGAAGAGGCTCGATGGTCACGTCCGGTGCATCGGCAGCGGCGGTCGCGGACTTGAGCCGGGGCACGGCGGGCCGTCAGCGACGGGGGAGCGGGACGACGCCCTCGGGCAGCGGCGGCAGGCCCGCGGCGGTGCACATCAGGGTGGACCAGGCGGTCAGGTGCGGTCCGAGGTTCTCGTCCCAGGAGGTCCAGGACGCGCGGATCTCGAGCTCGGTCTGCTCGTCGCGGCGCTCGAGCGCGCCGAAGCTCTGGGAGAGCACGCGCGTCACCGTGCCGCCCGTGGCGTGCGCGTCGACCCCCGCCGACGCGAGCGCGTCGTGGAACCACGACCACGCGACCTCGGCCAGCAGCGGGTCGGCGCCGACCTCGGACTCCAGGCTGGCGCGCACGAGCGTGACGAGCCGGAAGGAGCCCTCCCACGCCTCCTGCCCCTCGGGGTCGTAGAGCACCACGAACCGGCCCGATGCGAGGTCGTCGGCTGCGACCGAGCGGCGCGCCGTGCGGACCTCGGCGGTGAGCGCGGCGGAGAAGGGTGCGATCCGTGCCGGTCCCGGCACCTCGTCCAGCACCACCTCGGGGCGAACGGGCACGCCGCGCAGCGATCGCAGCGCGCGGACGAACTCGGCGGGGACGTCCTCGGGTCCGGCTGGGCTCACGCGCCCGAGCGTACGGGCGCCACCGTGCGTCTCGGTCCCCGGCACGCCGACGTGGTGCGGGCCCGCACCGCACTAGGCTCGAGGACGCATCCGCACGCGTCCCGCGTGCCGGAGCCGGTGCGTGGGCGTCGTCCGCCGCACGGTTCCGGACGACGCCCGCCGCGTGCCCACCCGGCATGAAGGAGCGCTCTGTGATGTCTGTCCCGTCGTCGGCCGTCGGCACCGCGCAGATCGGGGTCACCGGGTTGGCCGTCATGGGCCGCAACCTGGCGCGCAACTTCGCGCGGCACGGGTTCACGGTGGCCGTCCACAACCGGACCTTCGCGCGCACGCAGTCGCTCGTCGCGGACCACGCGTCGGACGGGACGTTCGTGCCGTCCGAGTCGATGGCGGACTTCGTCGCGTCGCTGGAGCGTCCGCGCAAGGTCGTCGTCATGGTCCAGGCCGGCGCGCCCACGGACGCGGTCATCGACGAGCTCGTCCCGTTGCTCGAGCCGGGCGACATCGTCGTCGACGCGGGCAACGCGCACTTCCCGGACACGGTGCGCCGAGAGGCCGCGCTGCGCGAGAAGGGCCTGCACTTCGTCGGCACGGGCGTGTCGGGCGGCGAGGAGGGCGCGCTCAACGGTCCGTCGATCATGCCCGGCGGCACGAAGGAGTCGTACGAGTCCCTCGGCCCGATCCTCGAGGCGATCTCGGCCAAGGTCGACGGCGTGCCGTGCTGCACGCACGTCGGCCCCGACGGCGCCGGCCACTTCGTCAAGATGGTGCACAACGGCATCGAGTACGCCGACATGCAGCTCATCGCCGAGGCGTACGACCTGCTGCGCAGCGGCCTCGGCGCGTCCGCGCCGGAGATCGGCGAGGTCTTCGCCGCGTGGAACACCGGTGACCTCGAGTCGTTCCTCATCGAGGTCACCGCCGAGGTGCTCGCGCACACCGATGCCGCCACGGGCCGCCCGTTCGTCGACGTCGTCGCCGACGCGGCCGAGCAGAAGGGCACGGGGCGCTGGACCGTGCAGAACGCGCTCGACCTGGGCGTGCCGATCACGGGCATCGCGGAGGCCACGTTCGCGCGTGCGCTGTCCGGCTCGGCGCCGCAGCGTGCCGCCGCCCGCGGCGTGCTCCCGGCCGACACGCTCGAGTGGAACGTGCCCGACCCGGGCGCGTTCATCGAGGACGTGCGCCTGGCGCTGTACGCGTCGAAGGTCGTCGCGTACTCGCAGGGCTTCGACCAGATCGCCGCCGCGAGCGCGCAGTTCGGCTGGGACATCGACCGCGGCGCGATGGCGCGGATCTGGCGTGGCGGCTGCATCATCCGCGCCAAGTTCCTCGACCGCATCACGCAGGCGTACGAGCGTGACGCGAACCTCCCGCTGCTGCTGGCCGACCCGTACTTCACGGCGGCCGTCGCCAACGGCGTCGCCGCGTGGCGCCGGGTCGTCTCGGCCGCGGCCGCGCACGGCGTGCCGACGCCCGCGTTCTCGTCGTCGCTCGCGTACTACGACGGTGTGCGGGCCGAGCGACTGCCGGCGAACCTCATCCAGGCGCAGCGCGACTTCTTCGGAGCGCACACCTACCGCCGCACCGACCGCGAGGGCACGTTCCACACGGACTGGTCGGGCGACCGCTCCGAGCAGACCTGGTGAGGCGCCGCACGGGGGCCCAGGTGCCCGTCACGGGCCTGCAGCCGGTCATCCTCGGCGGGGACGTCGGCGCGTACAGCCTCGCGCGGACGTTCCACGAGGCGTACGGGGTGCGCTCGATCGTGGTCTCGTCGGTCTCGACGGGCCTCGTGCGGCACTCGCGCATCCTCGACAACGTCGTGGAGCCCGGCATCGACGACGGCCCCACGGTGGTGCGTCGCCTGCGGGCGATCGCCGAGCAGCACCCGGGCACGCACCGGGTGCTGCTGGGCAGCGCCGACTGGCTGGTGCGCACGATCGTCGAGAACCGTGCGGAGCTCGAGGACCTCTACACGATCCCGTACGTCGACGTGGAGACGCTCGACAAGGTCACCGACAAGGTGCTGTTCGGTGAGCTGTGCGCACAGCTCGGCATCGACCACCCGGCCACGGTCGTGCACGACGTGCAGGCCGGGGGCACGCCGGACACGTCCGCGCTGCGGTTCCCGGTGATCGCGAAGGCCGCGGACACCGCCGCGTACCATCTGGTCGAGTTCCCGGGGAAGAAGAAGGTCTTCACGGTCGCCACCCCGGAGCAGCTCACCGACCTGCTCGCGCGCGTGCAGGGGGCGGGCTACCAGGGTCGCTTCGTCGTGCAGGACCTCATCCCCGGCGACGACTCGGGCATGCGGATCCTCACGTGCTACTCCGACGCGTCCGGCACCGTCGTGTTCTCGGCCTTCGGTCACGTGCTGCTGGAGGAGCACACGCCCGGTGCGCTCGGCAACCCCGCGGGGATCGTCACCGGGCACGACGAGGAGATCGTCGCGCAGGCCGTGCGGCTCCTGGAGCACCTCGGCTGGACCGGGTACGCCAACTTCGACCTGAAGTACGACCCGCGCGACGGGCGCACGGTGTTCTTCGAGCTCAACCCGCGCCTCGGACGGTCCAACTTCTACATCACGGCCGGTGGGCGGAACACGGCCGAGCTGTACGTGCGCGAGCACGTCCAGGGTCTCGCGCCACTGCCCGACGGCGCGCCGAGGCACCTCGTCGAGCCGCACCTGTACACGGTCCTGCCGCGGTGGCTGCTGCGCCGGTACGTCGCCGACCCGGCGCTGCGCGCGCGCACGCGGGCGCTGGGCCGGGCCCGTCGGGTGACGAACCCGCTGTGGTACCGCGCCGAGACGAACCCCCGGCGCCTGGCGTACCTCGCGGTCGCCCAGCTCAACCAGGTGCGCAAGTACCAGCGGTACTACCCGAAGGGCGGCGCGTGAGCGACGTCCCGCAGGAGCGCTCGAGGTCACGGGCCGAGGTCGGCGTCATCGGTGGCGTCGGCCCGGCCGCGACCGTCTGCTTCCTCGACCTCGTCGTGCGGCACACGGCCGCCGAGCGGGACCAGGACCACGTCGACCTCGTCGTGCTGCAGCACGCGACGATCCCCGACCGCACCGCGTACATCCTCGGCACCTCGGGCGAGGACCCGGGGCCGGTCATGGCTGCCGACGCCCGGCGCCTGGAGCGTCTGGGCGTCGGTTTCGTCGTCGTCCCGTGCAACACGGCGCACCACTTCACCGACGAGGTCGCCGCGGCCGTCGACGTGCCCGTGCTGAGCATCGTCGACGAGACGGTGGACGAGGTCGCGGCACGTCCGGGTGTCGCGCGCGTGGGCGTGCTGGCGACGAGCGGCACGCTCGCCGCGCGGGTCTACCAGCGTGCGATCGAGGCGCGGGGCCTGGAGGCCGTCGTGCCCGACGACGCCGACCAGGACGTCGTCATGGGCATCATCTACGACCAGGTGAAGGCCGGCCGGCCCGCCGACGTCGCGGCCCTGCACGCGGTCGCCGACCGGCTGCGGGAGCGGGGCGCCGACGTCGTCGTGCTGGGGTGCACCGAGCTGTCGGTCGTCGCGGCCGAGCACCGCCTGCTCGACGACGCGCGCTACGTCGACTCGCTCGACGTGCTCGCACGCCGCACCGTCGAGCGCGCGGGGCACGCGCTGCGCTGAGCAGCGCCTCCCCGCGGCCCGGACGGCCGAGCCGGGCTCAGCCGAGCTCGCTGGTCCCCGAGTACAGGTGCAGCACCGGCACGTGGAGCTCGTCACGCGCCCGCGAGGCCCAGTCCGTGTGGAAGGTGTCCTCGACGACGTGCGGGTAGGTCACGACGACGACCTCGCGGACGCCCCCGCCGGCGACCGCGCTGCGCAGCGCCGGCAGCGGGTCGTCCTCGGTGATCTCGCCCGCCGCGCTGCGCCCGGCGGCCGCGAACGCCGCGACGCTGCCGGCGATCTGCTCGGCGGCGGTCTGGCGCGCCTCCGTGCGGCTCGGCTCGTGGCCGGTCGCCCGGTCCCACGCCTCACGCAGCTCGCCCATGCTCAGGGCGTCCACGATCCACGGGACGAGGGGCCGCTCGGTGTCGGCGGGCACGAGCACCCGGTAGACGACGTCGTCGTCGGGGTGCAGGCCCACGATGTGGCGGACGTCGGACTCGGCGAGGGTGTCCTCGGTGAGGACGAGGATGGTGTCGGTCACGAGCCCGAGCCTATTGCCGAGCGGACCTCCCAGCAGGTCAGCAGCGTGTCGTCGGTCGCGCGCAGCAGGTGGCGCAGGCGCGCGCCGCGCGGTGCGGCGAGCGGCACGCCGGTCGCGGGGCGGCGTGCGTCCCCCGCGAGCAGCAGCGCGCTGGTCGTCAGGTGGAGCTCGTCGACGACGTCGGCCGCGAGCAGGTCCGCGAGCAGGCGCGGGCCGCCCTCGGCGAGCACGTGCGGCAGCCCCCGGGTGACGAGCGCGTCGACCGCGACGCGCAGGTCGGGGGAGTCGGGGTCGTCGTCCTGCGGGACCTCGAGCACGCGGTCGGTGCCGACCGTGGCACGGGCGCGGGCGGCGCCGGCGCGTCCGGTGACGACGAGCGGGCGGACCCCGTCCGGTGCCAGGTCGCCCGGCACGTCGCCCGACCGTGTGACGACGGCGAGCTCGATCCGGGCGTCGAACCCGGCGGCGGCCCGCGCGGCCCGCAGCCCGGCCGCGACCGGCAGCTCGCGGTACCCCTCGGCGCGCACCGTGCCGGCGCCGACGAGCACGACGTCGGCCAGCGCCCGCAGCACGGCGAACACGCGCCGGTCGGCCGCGGTCCCGAGGGACCCCGAGCGGCCGTCCGGGCCGGTCGCGGCACCGTCGATGCTCGCCACCATGTTGGCGCGCACGAGGGGGACGTCACGGTCGCGCGCCTGCAGCGCGAGCAGGTCCGGCTCGTGCGGGTCCTCGGGCAGCGCCCGTGTCGCGGGAACCAGCAGGTCGAGGTGCGGAGCGGTGGGCACGGACCCCAGGCTAGGGCGGGACGGCGTCAGGCGCGGGTCGAGCCTGCGGCCGGGCCGAGCGCCGCGGCCAGCGCCGCGACGTGCCCCACGACGATCACCGCGGGGTTGCGCACACCGCCCTCGGCCGCGCGTGCGGCGATGTCGGCGACGGTCCCCAGCGTCGTGCGCTGCGTCGGCAGCGTGCCCTTCTCGACGACCGCGACGGGCGTCGCCGGGTCCAGTCCGTGCGACACGAGCAGTGCCATGTGCTCGTCGAGCCGGCTGACGCCCATGAGCAGCACCAGCGTGCCGCGCAGGCGCGCCAGGGTCTCCCAGTCCGTGTCCGCGTCGTGCGCCGAGACGATCGTCACCTGCCGTGCGACGTCCCGGTGCGTCACCGGCACGCCTGCGGCGCCGGGCACGGCGATCGCGCTGGTCACCCCGGGGACGACCGCGACGTCGACGCCGGCCTCGAGGCACGCGGCGAGCTCCTCGCTGCCACGGCCGAGGACGAACGGGTCGCCGCCCTTGAGCCGCACGACGCGCTGACCGGCGCGCGCCCGCTCGACGAGCAGGGCGTTGATCTCGGCCTGCGTGAGGGTGTGCGCGTGGGGCGCCTTGCCGGCCTCGACCACCTCGACGTCGGGCTCGAGCTCGTCGAGCAGCGCGCGCGGGGCGAGGCGGTCGACGACGACGACGTCCGCCTCGGCGAGCGCGCGCCGCCCGCGCGTCGTGATCAGGCCGGGGTCGCCCGGCCCGCCGCCGACCAGGGTGACGTGCCCCGGCCCCGGCCGGCGGTGCCGCAGCGGCAGCGCACCGGTGTCGAGCTGCACCTGCAGCGCCGAGCGCAGCGCGACCGCGCGGCGCGGGTCGCCGCCCGCGTTGACGGCGACCGTGACGTCGCCGGCGCGCGCGACCGCGGGCGTCCAGGCGGTCGACGCCGACGCGTCGTCGGCCCGCACGCACCAGGTGCGCGCCGCCTCGGCGTCGGCCGCGACCGCGTCGTCCGCGCGGCGCTCACCGGTGGCCGTGTGCACGAGCCACGCGCCGTCGAGGTCCCCGCGCACGTACTGCCTCGCGTGCCACGTGAGCGCACCGGTCGCGGCGAGGTCCGCGAGGTCCTCGCACAGCGCGGGCGCGACCACGTGCACGTCGCCACCGTCGGCGAGCATCCCGCGGGCGCGCCGTGCCGCGACCGGCCCGCCGCCGACCACCACGACCCGGCGCCCGGTCAGGTCGAGCAGCAGCGGGTGCTGCGGGCTGCTCATATCCCGGCCCCGGCGAGCCAGTCGTCGTCGCGCTCGTCGGCGCGCACCGGCACCAGGCGGTCGAGCAGCGTGGGACCGATCAGCCCGGCCGCGAGCGTGCTGCCGTCCGCCGGGTCGACGACGAGGAAACCGCCCGTGCGCCGGTGCGTCGCGTAGTCGTCGAGGACGACCGGCTCGGCGAGCCGCAGCCGCAGCCGTCCGATCGCGTTGAGGCCGAGCGAGCGCGGCGCGGCCTCCGTCGAGGTGTCCGTCGCGTCGATCGTCTGCACCGTGTCGACCGGGTCCCACTGCTCGACGGTCAGCGTGTCGACGTCGAGGCGCGCGTCGACCTCCCGCAGCAGGCCGCGCACCGTGCGGGTCCCCACGCGCACGAGCACGCGGGCCCCGCTGACCGATCGCCGCTCGGTGAGCCAGCAGACCGTGCCGACGAGGTCCTGGCCCGTCGTGACCTGCTCGCCCGCAGGCACGAGCACGTCGCCGCGCGCCACGTCGAGGTCGTCCGCGAGCCGCACCGTCACCGAGCGCGGGGCCTCGGCCGCGGCGAGCGGGCCGTCGAACGTGTCGATGCCGACCACGCGGCTGGAGCGCCCCGACGGCAGGACGCGCACCTCGTCGCCGACGCGCACGACACCCGAGGCGACCTTGCCCGCGTACCCGCGGTAGTCGGGGTGCTCCGGTGTGCGCGGGCGGATGACGTACTGCACGGGCAGGCGCAGCGGCTCGGCCGTGGCGTCGCGGGCGACGGGCACGGCCTCGAGGAGCTCGAGCAGCGTCGGCCCGTCGTACCAGGGTGCGCGCGGGGAGCGGTCGACGACGTTGTCGCCGTCGAGCGCCGACAGCGGCACGCACGTCACGTCCGGCAGGCCCAGGACGCGTGCGTAGTCGGTGAACTCGGCGGCGATCGACCGGAAGGTGGCCTCGTCGAAGCCGACGAGGTCCATCTTGTTGACCGCCAGCACGACGTGCGGCACGCCGAGCAGCGCGGTCAGGGCCGCGTGCCGGCGCGTCTGCTCGAGCACGCCCTTGCGTGCGTCGACCAGCACGATCGCGAGCTCGGCCGTGGACGCGCCGGTGACCATGTTGCGCGTGTACTGCACGTGGCCGGGCGTGTCCGCGAGCACGAACGCCCGGCGGGCGGTCGAGAAGTAGCGGTAGGCGACGTCGATGGTGATGCCCTGCTCGCGCTCGGCGCGCAGGCCGTCGGTGAGCAGCGCCAGGTCGACGCCCGTGCCGTCGCCGCCGCGTGCCGCGGTCGCGCGCTCCACGGCCGAGAGCTGGTCCGCGAGCACCGACTTCGTGTCGTACAGCAGACGGCCGATGAGCGTGCTCTTGCCGTCGTCGACCGACCCGGCGGTCGCCAGACGCAGCAGGTCGCGCTGCGTGTGGTCGTCGGTCGGTGCGACGAGCTCGGGTGCGTGCGTGCTCATCAGAAGTACCCCTCGCGCTTGCGGTCCTCCATGGCGGCCTCCGAGGCCCGGTCGTCCGCGCGGGTAGCTCCGCGCTCGGTGAGCCGGCTGGCGGCCACCTCGGCGATGACGTCCGCGACGGTCGCGGCCGTCGAGTCGACGGCGCCCGTGCAGCTCATGTCGCCCACCGTGCGGTACCGGACGCGGCGGCGCTCGACCTGCTCGTCCGGGCGCGGCCCGCCCCAGTCGCCGGCGGTCAGCCACATGCCGTCGCGCGCGAACACGTCGCGCTCGTGCGTGAAGTAGATCGAGGGGAGCTCGATGCGCTCGCGCTCGATGTACCGCCACACGTCGAGCTCGGTCCAGTTCGACAGCGGGAACACGCGCACGTGCTCGCCAGGCTTGTGGCGCCCGTTGTACAGGTCCCACAGCTCCGGGCGCTGCCGCCGCGGGTCCCACTGCCCGAACTCGTCGCGCAGCGAGAACATCCGCTCCTTGGCGCGCGCCTTCTCCTCGTCGCGGCGCCCGCCGCCGAACACGGCGTCGAAGCGGTGCGCGGTGATCGCGTCGAGCAGGGGCACGGTCTGCAGCGGGTTGCGCGAGCCGCCCGGACGCTCGACCACGCGGCCGTCGTCGATGGCCTCCTGCACGCTCGCCACGACGAGCCGCAGGCCCAGCTCGGCGACGACGCGGTCGCGGTACTCGATGACCTCGGGGAAGTTGTGCCCGGTGTCGACGTGCATGACCGGGAACGGCACCGGGGCGGGCCAGAACGCCTTGCGCGCCAGGTGCAGCATGACGATCGAGTCCTTGCCGCCCGAGAAGAGCAGCACGGGGCGCTCGAACTCGCCGGCGACCTCGCGCATCACGTGGATGCCCTCGGACTCCAGTGCGTCGAGCTGGGTGAGTCGCCCCGGGGCGGGTGTGAGGTCCGCGTCGTCCGTGCCGGTGGAGGAGGGGAGGGTCGTCGTCATGTGTGCAGCCCGCATTCCGTCTTGTTCGTGCCTGCCCAGCGCCCTGCGCGGGGGTCCTCGCCCGGTGCCACCGCGCGTGTGCACGGGGCGCAACCGATCGAGGCGTACCCGAGCTCGCGCAGGGGGTTGAGGACCACGTGGTGCTCCGCGACGTACGCGTTGACGTCGTCCCACGTCCACGCAGCCAGGGGGTTGAGCTTGACCTTGGAGCGTCGGGCGTCCCACCCGACGACCGTGATGTCGGTCCGTGTCGGGGCGTCCTCGCGGCGCATGCCGGTGACCCATGCCGTGTACGGCGCCAGCGCACGCTCGAGCGGTTCGACCTTGCGCAGCGCGCAGCACAGGTTCGGGTCGCGCTCGTGCAGCCGTGGTCCGTGCTCGGCGTCCTGCTCGGCGACCGTGCGCAGCGGCAGGACCGTCCGCAGGTTCACGTCCGTGAACTCGGCGTAGTAGTCCCGCGTGCCGATCGTCTCCGCGAAGTGGTAGCCGGTGTCGAGGAAGACGACGTCGATGCCGGGAGCAGCCGTGGCGGCGATGTCGACGAGCACCTCGTCACCCATCGACGACGCGAGCACGAGGTCGGAGCCGAAGACGTCGCGCGCCCAGCGCAGCACGTCCGCGGGGTGCGCGCCCTCGAGGTCGCGCCCCGCCTGCTCGGCGAGCGCGCGGAGCTCGTCGGGGGACAGCGCGGACACGGGTCCGGTGGTCGTGGTCATCGCGTCGCCACCAGCCCGACGAACCGCAGCGCGAACGCACGCGTGCAGCCGCGGCACTCCCACTGCCCGTGCGTCTCGCCGGCGGGCCACAGGTCCTCGCCGCCGCAGAACGGGCAGTAGTAGGGCACGGCGCGCTGTGCGGAGCCGCCCTCGCTCATCGCAGGTCCTCCTCGTCGGCGCGCTGCACCCACTGGGCGAACAGCTCGCCCGGCTCACGCTGCTCGTCGAACCGGCGCGTGACCCGCTCGACGTAGTCGGGCAGCTCGGAGGACGGCACGCGCAGGCCGCGCAGCGTGCGGCCGAGGCCGCTGGTCGTGGCCAGCCCGCCGCCGAGGTGCACCTGGTAGCCCTCCTCGTCACCGGCCAGGACACCCTTGAGGCCGATGTCGGCGGTCTGGATGCGCGCGCACGAGTTGGGGCAGCCGTTGACGTTGATCGTGATCGGCTGGTCGAACGTCGGCAGCCGGCGCTCGAGCTCGCCGACCAGGCCGGTCGCGCGCCCCTTGGTCTCGACGATCGCGAGCTTGCAGAACTCGATGCCGGTGCAGGCCATCGTGCCCCGGCGGAACGGCGAGGCGGTGCGCACCCGCAGGCCCAGCGACTCCAGCCCGTCGACCAGCGCGTCGACGCGGTCCGCCGCGACGTCCAGCACCACGAGCTTCTGCTCGGTGGTGAGCTGCACGCGGTCGGACCCGGCCTCCTCGACGAGGTCCGCCAGTGCGGTGAGGACCGGGCCCGAGACGCGACCGACGGTGGGCGCCGCGCCCACGTAGAAGCGGCCGTCCTTCTGCGGGTGCACGCCCACGTGGTCCCGGTTGCCGTGCGGCGGGGGCGGCGGTGGGGGGCCGTCGGCGAGCGCGTAGCCCAGGTACTCCGTCTCCAGCACCTGGCGGAAGACCTCGGTGCCCCAGTCCGCGAGCAGGAACTTCAGGCGGGCCCGGGTGCGCAGCCGGCGGTAGCCGTAGTCCCGGAAGATGCCGACCACGCCGCACCACACGTCGGGCACCTGCTCGAGGGTGACGAACGCACCGAGGCGCTTGCCCAGCATCGGGTTGGTGGACAGCGCGCCGCCGACCCACAGGTCGAAGCCGGGGCCGAGCTCGGGGTGGACGACGCCGACGAACGCGACGTCGTTGATCTCGTGCGCGACGTCCTGGTGGGGCGACCCGCTGATCGCCGTCTTGAACTTGCGCGGCAGGTTCGAGTAGGCGGGGTCGCCGATGTAGCGCTCGCGGATCGCCTCGATCGCGGGCGTGCCGTCGATGATCTCGTCGGCCGCCACGCCCGCGACGGGCGACCCGAGGATGACGCGCGGCACGTCGCCGCACGCCTCCTGCGTGGTCAGGCCGACCGACTCCAGCCGGCGCCAGATCTCCGGGACGTCCTCGACGCGGACCCAGTGGAGCTGGATGTTCTGCCGGTCGGTGATGTCCGCGGTGCCGCGGCCGAACTCCTGCGAGATCCCCGCGACGGTGCGCAGCTGCCGCAGGTCCAGCGAGCCGCCGTCGCAGCGCACGCGCAGCATGAAGTACTCGTCCTCGAGCTCGTGCGGCTCGAGGGTGGCGGTGCGCCCGCCGTCGATACCGGGCTTGCGCTGGGTGTACAGGCCCCACCAGCGCATGCGGCCGCGCAGGTCGTCGCCGGGGATCGACGCGAAGCCCTCGCGGGCGTACACCGTCTCGATGCGCTCGCGGACGTTGAGCCCGTCGTCGGCCTGCTTGAGCGCCTCGTTGGCGTTGAGCGGCTCGCGCTGGTCGAAGGCCCACTGGCCCTCGGGGCGCTTGGCCGGCGGGGCGGTGGGGGGTCGGGACGTCGTCTGCGCCATGGGCGCCACCTCCGGGGGATGCTGGGGGCACGTGCTCACGCGGCCGCGCACGACGTCAGGTCGTGGTGACGGGCGCGGACCACGCGCCCGTGGGGGGAACGGGGCTGGTCAGCGGTTCCGCGGACAGCAGGCACACGGGACCGCGGCGGCGCGACAGCACCGACACAGACGGCGGTTCCCGGGGAGGTTCACGGGACGAGCCTGGCACGCGGACGGGTGAATCGGGAGTCCGTGTCCGGATCGCGAGACCTGTGTCCGATCGGTGGACGCGCGTCCAGGTCCAGGTCAGCCGTCCGGACCGGGACCTCGGTCGCTGGATACCAGGTCGTGGGACGTATCGTCTCCTCGTGACCCCGGACCCTGCCGCGCACGCGGCCGACCCCGCACGCACGCTGCCGTCGCTCACCGTCCGCCACCCGCGGGTCGCCCCCTCCCGACTGCTCGCCGAGCTCGTCCCGCCCCGGCACTTCGCGCGCGAGTCGTTCGACACCTACCGCCCGGACCCCGCCCACCCCTCGCAGCAGCGGGCGCTCGAGCGGCTGCGCGAGGTCGCCACGACGCTGAGCGAGCCGGCGCGCGGCGGCGGCGCGTGGTGGCGTCGACGCGCGGCGTCCCGCACCCCCGCGGTCTACCTCGACGGCGGCTTCGGTGTCGGCAAGACCCACCTGCTGGCGTCGCTCGCGCACGCCGTCGGCCCCGCGCGCACCACCTACGGCACGTTCGTCGAGCTCACGCACCTCGTCGGTGCGCTCGGCTTCGCGGCCACGGTCGACGCGCTCGGCGAGCGGCGTCTGCTGTGCATCGACGAGTTCGAGCTCGACGACCCCGGCGACACCGTGATGATGTCGCGCCTGCTGCGCGAGCTCACCGACCGCGGCGTGGCGATCGCCGCGACGTCCAACACGCTGCCGGGGTCGCTGGGCGAGGGGCGGTTCGCCGCCGAGGACTTCCTGCGCGAGATCCAGGCGCTCGCGGCGCGCTTCGAGGTGCTGCGGATCGACGGCGAGGACCACCGGCACCGCGCGGTCACCACCCACGCCGCGAGCCTGACGCCGCACGACGTCCGGGCCGTGGTCGCCCGTCGCGACGGCGCCACGCTCGACGACCTCGACACGCTCCTCACGCACCTGTCGACCGTCCACCCGAGCCGGTACGGCGCGCTGCTCGACGGCATCGACCTCGTCGGGCTCACGGGCGTGCGCCAGGTCGACCGGCAGGACGTCGCGCTGCGTCTCGTCGTCCTCGTCGACCGGCTGTACGACCGCGACGTGCCCGTCGTGCTGTCGACCGACGCGGGCGCCGCAGGCACGGCCGACCTCTTCACACCCGAGATGCTCCGGGGCGGCTACCGCAAGAAGTACTACCGGGCGCTGTCACGGCTCGGCGCGCTCGCGGCCGAGGGCGCCGCGCTCGCGCAGGACGACCGACGCACGACCTGAGCCGCGCCACCGCCTCAGGCCAGTACCACGACGCTGCGGGCGGGGACGTCGACGACCAGCGGCTCGTCCGCCCCGCCGGGCGCGTGCACCGTGCCCCCGTCCCACGCGGCGACCACCCGCACGGGGCGCGCCACCGGCACGGGCACCGCGACGGGCCGGTGCGCGAGGTTGAGCACGACACGTGCGTCACCGCGGTGCAGCACGAGCACGCCGTGCCACCCACCGGCGCCCGGTTCCTGCGTGCCGTGCGGGTCGACGTCCGGCGTGACCTCGTGGACGTCGAGCGACGTGCGGTGGCGGTCCCCGGACGCGAGGTCCGGCACCGCGCGCCGCAGCGCGACGAGCACACGGTGCCACTCCAGCAGGCGCGCGTGCTCCGGTCGTGCCGGCTCGTCCCAGTCCAGGACGCTCGCCGCGAACGTCCCGGGATCCTGCGGGTCCGGCACGTCGACCGGGCCGCCGTAGAGGTCGGTCCAGCCGTGCCCGCCGAACTCCCGCGTCCGACCCTCGCGCACCGCGGCGGCAAGCTCCGGCTCCGGATGGTCCGTGAAGAACCGCCACGGCGTGCGGGCGCCCCACTCCTCGCCCATGAACACCAGCGGCGTGAACGGCGAGAGCAGGACGAGCGCGGCCCGCACGGCGAGGCCGCCCGCGTCGTCGTGCGCGGCCGGCCGGTCGCCCAGTGCACGGTTGCCCACCTGGTCGTGGTTGGCGCCGAACACGACGAACCGGTGCCCGTCGACGTCGTCCGGTACCGGCGCCCCCCACGGCTCCCCGCGGAAGGTCGACATCGACCCGTCGTGCACGAACACCCGCGTGAGGGCCGTGCGCAGCACCTCGGGCGTGCCGAAGTCGCAGTAGTAGCCGTGCCGCTCGCCCGACACCAGGGCGTGCACGGCGTGGTGCACGTCGTCGGCCCACTGGCCCGTCATGCCCCAGCCGCCGTCCTGCGTGGTGGTCAGGCTGACGACGTCGTTGAGGTCGGACTCCGCGACCAGGCCGATCGGCCGGCCCAGCTCGGCTGCCAGGTCGGCGACCTCGTCGGAGAGCTGGGCGAGCAGGTGGCGCGGGGAGTCGTCGCGCAGCGCGTGCACGGCGTCGAGCCGGAACGCGTCGACGTGGAAGTCGCGTGCCCAGCCCAGGACCGAGTCGCAGATCCACCGCCGCACGTGCTCCGAGCCCGGTCCGTCGAGGTTCACCGCGTCGCCCCACGGCGTGCGGTGCGCGTCCGTGAAGTACGGACCGAGCTCGCCCAGGTAGTTGCCCGACGGGCCGAGGTGGTTGTGCACGACGTCGAGGCACACCGCCAGGCCGTATGCGTGCGCGGCCTCGACGAACGCCTGCAGCGCCTCGGGACCGCCGTACGGCTCGTGCACGGCGTAGAGCGAGACGCCGTCGTAGCCCCAGCCGTGCCGACCGTTGAACGCGGCGAGCGGCATCAGCTCGACCACGTCGACACCGAGCCGCACGAGGTGCTCGAGGCGCTCCGCCGCCGCGGCCAGCGTCCCGGCGGGCGTGAACGTGCCGACGTGCAGCTCGTACGTCACCGCGCCGCGGACGTCGACGCCGCTCCACCCCGCGTCCGTCCACGTGAAGCGCGAGGGGTCGAAGGTGCGCGCCGGCCCGTGCACGCCGTGGGGCAGCCACGCGGCGCGCGGGTCGGGACGTGGCGGCCCGCCGTCGAGCGAGAACCCGTAGTCCGTGCCGTGCGCCAGCGGGGCAGGCGCGGTCCACCACCCCTCGTCGTCACGCACCATCGCCGTGCGCTCGTCGCTGCCGGGCAGCACGAGCTCCACGCGCTGCGGGTACGGCGCCCACACGCGCGGCGTGAGCCGCCGTGCGCTGCCTGCCGTGCCCTCCGTCGTGCCCTTCGTCGCGTCCCCCCCGGTCACCTCAGACCCCTTCTCTCACCAGCAGCGCGACCGGTAGCCGGTCGAGGACGTCGGCCACACGCCGCACCCCGCCGGGCACGGCCCGGTCCGCGAGCACGTCGTGCCACGGGCCGTCCGGCAGCGCCACCGTGTGCTCGGTCCAGCCGCCGAGCCGCTCGACGGCGGCGGCCAGGCGGGTCGCGACGACGACCACGCGCGGCTCACCGCCCGCCGTGCGCGCGTACGTCATGGCGTGGCCCGACGAGTGGCCCAGCGGCACGAACCCGGCCTCCGGGCCGACGAAGGCCTCCCGCACGTCGCGCCGCACGCGCAGCGCCCGGGAGGTGACCAGCAGCTTCTCGTCGGCGAGGGTGCGCGGGCCGGCGCCCTCGTCGAGGCGTGCCAGGCGCGCGGCCAGCGCGTCGACGTCCACCGGGCGGCGGTTGTCGGGGTCGACGAGCGTCGGGAACGGCACCTCGGTGCCCTGGTACACGTCGGCCACGCCCGGCAGCGTGAGCTGCACGAGCTTGGAGCCGAGCGTCGCGGCCCGCACCGCCTCGCGCGTGCGCAGGTCCCAGTCGCCCAGCAGACCCAGGACCTCGGGGTCCGTGCGGGCCCGCCGTGCGGTGGACAGCACGGCGTCCTCGTAGGCCGCGTCGGGCGCGGTCCACGTGGTCCGGCTCTTGGCCTCGCGCACCGCCTTCGTCACGTACTCGACGAGGCGGTCCTCCTCGATCGGACCGTCGTCGGTCCACGTGCCGGCGAGCGTCTGCCACAGCAGGTACTCGGTGCGACCGTCGAGCAGCGTGCCGCGGTAGGACGCGGACACCCGTCGCAGGTCCTCCACCAGGGCCGACCACTCGTGCGGCAGCTCGGACAGCACCCCCAGGCGGGCGCGCGTGTCCTCGCCGCGCTTGGTGTCGTGCGTCGACAGGGTGGTCATGCCCAGCGGCGCGGAGGCCTGGGCCTGCGCGGCCCACGCCGCGAGATCGGTGGGTGTGGTGGCGAACCGCACGGGCTCGCCGCCGACCTCGCACAGCGCCACGAGGTGCGTCCACCTGTAGAACGCGGTGTCCTCGACGCCCTTGGCCATGACGGCACCGCACGTCTGCTGGAACCGCACGACGAGCTCGTCACGGCGTGGGTCGCGGGTGCGTCCTGCCGAGCCGGCCTCGCGGCCGAGCAGCAGGTCGACCAGGACGTCCATCGTCGCCTCGCGCTCGGCACCGAGCCGCCGACGCGCTCGCTGCGCGGCGGTGGTGAGGACCGCGACCGACGTCGGCGGTGCGGGCTCGCCCGGCACGACGTACGCGCGGTAGCGGTCGAACGCGACGAGCAGCTCGACGAGGCACTCCTCGAGCGCGCGCCACGTGTGGTCGCGCAGGCGCAGGTCGTCGTGGCAGATCTCGGCCGCGAGGTTCGTCAGGCGGTGGACCTCGGCGTACAGCGGACCGTCGACGACCTCGCGCTTGGCGTCCTGCTCGAGCGCCTCGAACGCGTCCGACCCGTCGCCCGTCACACGGTGCAGGACCGAGCCGAGCAGCGCGGCCCCGCCGGGGTCGACGAACGCCTGCTGCACGCGCCACAGCGCCTCGTACCCGGTCGTCCCGGCGGTCGCCCAGTCGTCGGGGAGCTCCTCGGCACCCGCGAGGATCTTCTCGACCACGACCCACGCACCGTCGGTCACCTCGCGCAGCCGTGCGAGGTAGCCCGCCGGGTCCGCGAGCCCGTCCGGGTGGTCGATCCGCAGACCGTCGACCACGCCCTCGCGCAGCAGGCGCAGCACCAGCGCGTGCGTCGCGTCGAACACCTCGGGGTCCTCGACGCGGACCGCGACGAGCGTGCCGACGTCGAAGAACCGGCGGTAGTTCAGCTCCTCGTCGGCGACCTTCCAGTACGCCAGGCGGTAGTGCTGCCGCTCGACGAGCTCGGCGAGCGGCAGTGCCTCGGTGCCCGCTCGCACGGGGAAGACGTGGTCGTGGTACCGCAGCACGGTGCACGTTCCGACGCCGGGGACGTCCTGCTCGGCGAGCTGGAGCTCGTCGCGCGCGAGCACGGCGCCGATGCGGTCGCCGAGGACGGGCATGAGCACCGCGCCGTCACCGGCGGACCAGTCGACGTCGAACCAGGCGGCGAACGGCGAGTCCGAGCCGTCCGCGAGCACGGACCACAGCGCCCGGTTGTGCCAGACGGGCGTGGGCACGGCCATGTGGTTGGGGACGATGTCGAGCACCAGGCCGAGCCCGGCGCCGTGCGCGACGTCCGCGAGCCGGCGCAGGCCGTCCTCGCCGCCCAGGACGGGCGAGACGGTGTCGTGGTCGACGACGTCGTACCCGTGGG
This sequence comes from Cellulomonas flavigena DSM 20109, assembly GCF_000092865.1. GTDB lineage: Bacteria > Actinomycetota > Actinomycetes > Actinomycetales > Cellulomonadaceae > Cellulomonas > Cellulomonas flavigena. The sequence goes on from NC_014151.1 coordinate 1,940,185, forward strand.
TCGAGCCGGGCGCCGCGGCCAGCACGGGGGACAGGTACACGTGCGTGACGCCCAGCGACGCGTAGTACGGCACGCGCGCCGCGACGTCGTCGAACGTCAGGTCGGCACCCAGCTGCACGCGGTACGTCGAGACGGGGACCGGGTGCCCCGGGCGCACCGAGCGGCGCTCGGGGAGCGACCGCTCGACGGTCGTGTCGCTCACGCGCCGCGCCGCGAGACGCGGCTGGCCTCGGACGACGCGGCCACGGCGGCGCCGGTGCCGGACGCGGTCGGCAGCTCGCGCTCCGACGGGCGTGTCAGCAGCACCATCGACCGCGGCGCGAGCGTGACCCTCCCGCGCGAGCGCACCTTGCGGCCGGGGGCGACCTGCGAGTCGGTGTCGAGCACTGCGGTCCACTCCGCGCCGTACTCGGCGCCGGGCAGCTGGAACTGCTTCTTCTCCCAGTGGCTGTTGAACAGCAGCAGGAACGAGTCGTCGACGACCTCCTCGCCGCGCAGGTCGGGCTCGTCGATCGCGTCGCCGTTGAGGAACACCATGACCGCGAACGCGTGGTCCGAGCTCCACGCCTCGTCGGACATGTGCCCGCCGGTCGGCGTCATCCACGCGATGTCCCGCAGGTCCGACTCGCCGCCGTGCTCGGCGGCGCCCGCGAAGAACCGGCGCCGCCGGAACACGGGGTGGTCGCGGCGCAGGTGGATCACGCGGCGCGTGAACTCCAGGAGCGACTGCCGGTCCTCGTCGAGGTCCCAGTCGACCCAGGTGATCTCGTTGTCCTGGCAGTAGCCGTTGTTGTTGCCGCCCTGCGTGCGGCCGAGCTCGTCGCCGTGCGCGACCATCGGCACGCCCTGCGACAGCAGCAGGGTCGCGAGGAAGTTGCGCTGCTGACGCGCGCGCAGCTTGCGCACCTCCGGGTCGTCGGTCGGGCCCTCGACGCCGCAGTTCCACGAGCGGTTGTGGCTCTCGCCGTCGCGGTTGTCCTCGCCGTTGGCCTCGTTGCTCTTCTCGTTGTAGGTGACGAGGTCGCGCAGCGTGAAGCCGTCGTGCGCGGTGACGAAGTTGATGCTGGCGATGGGCCGGCGGCCGGTGTGCTCGTACAGGTCGGAGGAGCCGGTCAGACGGCTCGCGAACTCCCCGAGCGTCGAGGGCTCACCGCGCCAGAAGTCGCGCACGGTGTCGCGGTACTTGCCGTTCCACTCCGTCCACAGCGGGGGGAACCCGCCGACCTGGTAACCGCCCTCGCCGAGGTCCCACGGCTCGGCGATGAGCTTGACCTGCGAGATCACCGGGTCCTGGTGGACGAGGTCGAAGAACGCCGACAGCCGGTCGACCTCGTGGAACTGCCGGGCGAGCGTGGCTGCGAGGTCGAACCGGAAGCCGTCCACGTGCATCTCGGTCACCCAGTACCGCAGCGAGTCCATGATGAGCTGCAGGACGGCGGGCGAGCGCATGAGCAGCGAGTTGCCCGTGCCCGTGGTGTCGAAGTAGTGCGACGGGTCGTCGTCCACCAGACGGTAGTAGCTGGCGTTGTCGATGCCGCGGAAGCTCAGCGTCGGGCCCATGTGGTTGCCCTCGGCGGTGTGGTTGTAGACGACGTCGAGGATGACCTCGATGTCGGCCGCGTGCAGGGCCTTCACCATCTGCTTGAACTCCTGCACCTGCTGCCCGGAGCCCGCCAGCGAGGCGTAGGCGTTGTGCGGGGCGAAGAAGCCGATGGTGTTGTAGCCCCAGTAGTTCGACAGGCCCTTCTCCTGCAGGGAGGGGTCGTTGACGAACTGGTGGACCGGCATGAGCTCGATCGCGGTGACGCCGAGGCCCGACAGGTGCTCGACGACGGCGGGGTGCCCGAGCGCGGCGTAGGTGCCGCGCAGCTCCTCGGGGACCGCGGGGTGCAGCTGCGTCAGGCCCTTGACGTGCGCCTCGTAGATGACGGACTCGTGGTACTGGTGCTCCGGCGGGCGGTCGTGGCCCCAGTCGAAGAAGGGGTTGACGACGACGGACGTCATGGTGTGTCCCGCTGAGTCGTCCTGGTTGCGCGCGTCGGGGTCGCCGAACGTGTACGAGTACAGCGACGGGTGGCCGTCGACCTGCCCGTCGATCGCCTTGGCGTAGGGGTCGAGCAGCAGCTTGGAGGGGTCGCAACGGTGCCCCGCGGCCGGGTCGTACGGGCCGTGCACGCGGAACCCGTACCGCTGGCCGGGCGCGATCGCCGGCAGGTAGCCGTGCCACACGAACGCGTCGACCTCGGGGAGGTCGACGCGGGTCTCGGTGCCGTCGTCGTCCACGAGGCACAGCTCGACACGTTCCGCCACCGCGGAGAACAGCGCGAAGTTGGTTCCCGTGCCGTCGTAGGTGGCACCGAGGGGGTAGGGGCGTCCGGGCCAGATGTGCATGGCCTCAGAGTGCCAGTGGCCTGTGACGACCGCGCTTCGAGACGGTGTGCCCACCGTCACGTCGCGTGCGTGGCGCAGGGACGACGCCGCCGGACGAGGTCAGCCGATCGAGACGAGCTCGCGCACGTCGTCGTCGGGGAGCTCGTCGGCCACCGCGGTGACGACCATCTCCTGCAGGCTCGCGGTCCCGCGGTGCACCGAGAGGAACGCGGTGTCGGACGCGTCGCGACCCGTGGCGATGCGCACGAGCGTCGAGCGCGGGGCGAGCGTGGTGGCGTCGACGACCCGCCAGCGTCCGTCGACCCACGCCTCGGCGACCGCGTGGAAGTCCATGGGGTCCAGGCCGGGGGCGTAGACCGACACGAGCCGGGCGGGCACGTCGACCGCGCGCAGCAGCGCCACCACGAGGTGGGCGAAGTCGCGGCACACGCCCCGACGGGCCAGGAGCGTGTGGACCGCACCGTCGGTGGGCAGGCTCGCGCCGGGCACGTAGGCCAGGCGCGTGCCGACCCACGAGCTGACGGCCGCGAGCAGGTCGACGCCCGCCAGGCCGACGAACTCCGCGCGCGCCGTGGGTGCGAGCACGTCGGACTCGCAGTACCGGCTCGGTCGCAGGTACACGAGCTCGTCCGCGGGGCTCCCGGTGGGCTCGGCGCCGCGGCCGCGCACGGTGGCGCGGTACTCGACGGTCAGGGGGCCGGGGTCGACCTCGAGCACGTGCAGGCGCGTGCCGTGCGGGTCGACGACCTCGCGCGGCTCGATCCGGCGTCCGGCCGAGGTGACGGTGAGCTCCTCCTCGGGGGAGTGCGCGGCGGCGACCGCCACCTCCAGCGCCAGCAGCGCGGGGGAGATGACGTCGATGGACAGGTGGGCGGTCGTCTCGCGCTGCACGGGCTCATCGTGACAGAGGGCGGGTGACGGCGCACCGGCGGTGGCACGTGTCCGTGGACCGGGTGATTCGAACCGTTTAGGACGTCCGTCGCCTTCGTCTCGTCCGACCCGTCGGCTACCGTGGCAGCACTCCTCGCCAGAGTCGGCGAGGACGACGCAGGAGCGAAGCGAGGCCCGGCATGACCGCAACGCCCGAACCGACGGGGGCGCTCGTCACCGTCATCGTCCCGACGTTCAACGAGGCCCCGAACGTGGCCGAGCTGGTGCGCCGCGTGGGTGCGGCGACGCGCGGCCTCGGGGTCGAGATGCTGTTCGTGGACGACTCGACGGACGACACCGCCGACGTCGTGCGGGCCGTGGCCCCCACGGCTGAGCTGCCCGTACGCGTGATCCACCGTGACGACCCGGTCGGCGGCCTCGGCGGCGCCGTGCTCGAGGGTGTGCGGGCCTCGTCGACGCCGTACTTCCTCGTGATGGACGGTGACCTGCAGCACCCGCCCGAGCTCATCCCGAGCCTCGTCGCGCGGGTCCAGGAGGTCGACGTGGACGTCGTCGTCGCGTCGCGCTACATCGGTGACGGGTCCAGCGCGGGGCTCTCCGGCGCCGTGCGCCAGGCCGTCTCCTCGACGTCGACCGCCGTGACCCGCGCCATGTTCCCCGTCCGGCTGCGTGACTGCTCCGACCCGATGACCGGGTTCTTCGCGGTGCGCAGGGCGGCCGTCGACCTCGACTCGCTGCGCCCGCGCGGCTTCAAGATCCTGCTCGAGATCCTCGCGCGCCACCCCATGCGCGTCGTCGAGGTCCCGTTCGTGTTCGGCTCGCGCTACGCCGGGGAGTCCAAGGCGAACCTCGCCCAGGGCATCCACTTCATGTGGCAGCTCGCCGGCCTGCGGTTCGGTCGCATGTCGCGGTTCGCGATCATCGGCGGCATGGGCGCGGTCGCGAACATCGCGATCGTGTGGCTGCTGACGAGGTTGGGGGCGCCCTGGCTCCTCGCCGCGATCGTCGCCGCCGAGCTCACCATCGTCGGGAACTTCCTGCTGCAGGAGCGCTTCGTCTTCCGGGACCTCCGTCACGAGGGCAAGGGTGTCTGGGCGAGGTTCGGGCAGTCCTTCACGTTCAACAACGTGGAGACGCTCGTCCGCATGCCGGTCATGGCGCTGCTCGTCGAGACGATGCACGTCGCCGCCGTCCTGGCCACGGCCATCACGATCGCGATCGCGTTCGTCGTCCGGTTCACGTTCCACTCGCGGATCGTCTACCGCCCGCGCCAGTCGAGCGTGCGGGCCCACCTCGTCGCGCGAGAGGCGGACAACGCCGAGCCACCGCCCCTGCCGCGCGCGGAGACCGTCTGACGTCCGACCTCCCCGCCCGTGCACGGGCGTGCTCCCGAGGTGCGACCGCGCGCCCGGCACGTCAGGATCGCGGTGACGCCGACACCGGGAGGCCGCCGTGGCGCAGCACGCTGACGAGCTCGACCTGACGCTCGTGCGGACGTACATCAACGACCACATCACCGGTGCGAGCGCGGTCGCCCAGCGCGTCGAGCGGATGAGCCGCAACCCCGACGCCGGGGACGACGCCCCCGCCCTCGCACGCCTGGCGGGCGAGCTGCGCGAGGAGCGCCGCGTCCACGAGGCCACCGCCCGCGACCTCGGGCTCACGCTGTCGCGATGGAAGCACCTGGGCGCCGCGCTGGCCGAGCGGGTCGCGCGGCTCAAGCCCAACGGACGTGTCCTGCACCGCTCGCCGCTCTCGCTCGTGCTCGAGCTGGAGATCCTGCGCTCCGGCCTGGAGGGCAAGCGGCTGGGGTGGACGACCCTGCGCGAGCACGCCGACGCCCTCGGGCTGGACGCCGCGCGGCTCGACGCGCTCGTCGAGCGCTCGCGCACCCAGGCCGACCTGGTCGAGCAGATCTCGGCGCGCCACCGGGGGTCGGCGTTCGCCGCGCGGGACGAGGTGACGCGCGGCGCCGGGCCCGCGGCCTAGTCTCGGGGCCGGAGGTGGCGATGGACGCGCTGCAGGAGTGGACGGGGCTGGTCGCGCCGGCGCTCGGGGTGGACCCGGGCCTGGTGGGCGCCACGCAGGACGACGTGCTCGACATGGTGCGTGACGTGGCGCACGGCGTGCTGCGCCCGGCGGCACCCCTCACGGCGTACGTCGTGGGCCTCGCCGCCGGCCGGGCGGGTGCCGAGGGCGGCGACGTCGCGGCGGCCGTGCGGGACGCGCTCGCGCAGGTCGAGGCCCTGCTCAGCGCGCGGGGCCCTGCGGGGGGCTGAGCGGCAGGGTGGGCCGGTCCGCGGTCCGGGGTCGTCGGGCCGGGTCCTGCCGTGCCAGCCGACGGGCCGTCTCCAGGTCGGCCGCGTCGTCCACGTCGAGCGCGGTGCCCGGCGCGACGGGGACGGTCACGGTGCGCAGCCCGCGCACCAGGTCGCGCACGGGCCGTCCGTGCGTGTCGCCGACGAGACGCTCGCGCACGGCCGCCAGGCGGTAGGCGGCGAGCAGCGGCTGCGGCCGTCCGTCCGGCCCGGCGCCTAGGGCGGCGTCGACGTCCGGCCCGAGCGCCGTGCGCAACGACGCCACGGCCGTGCCCGCGAACGGCTGGTCACCGGCGACGAGGACGACCACCCGCGCGTCCGGGTGCTCCGAGAGTCCCGTCGCGACACCCGCGGCCGTGGCGGCGAGCGGCCCGCCCAGCGGCGGGTCCTCACGCGTCCAGAGCACGTCGCGGCCGACGTCCTGGCGCGGCCCGACGACGACGAGCGGCAGACCGGCGAGGTCGTCGAGGAGCCGGACGAGCACGGGGCGCCCGCCGACGTCGAGCGCCGTCTTGTCGACGCCGCCCAGGCGCCGGGACGTGCCGCCGGCGAGCACGACGACGAACGCGGGTGCGAGGGCCACGACGGCCACGCTACGTCGCGCCGGGCGACGCCGGGTCCGTGGGCGGCGGCCGAGCCCCCACGACGCGCGCGACCTCGGGTGTCGCCGGCGCCGACACGAGCTCGGCCGCCCGACCGCGCTGCGCCACGCGTCCGTCGAGCAGGACGACGAGCTCGTCGGCGAGGTCGAGGGCGTCGCGCACGTCGTGCGTCACCAGCACCGCCGGCAGGCCGCGCGCGACGCGCCGACGGACGACCTCGCGCACGAGCGGTCGCGTGGCGGGGTCGAGGGCGCCGAACGGCTCGTCGAGCAGCAGCGCCCGGGGGCGCGCCGCGAGCGCACGAGCGACCGCGACGCGCTGCGCCTGGCCGCCCGAGAGCCTCTCGGCGTGCGTACGTGCGTGCTCGCCGAGGTCGAGCTCGGCGAGCAGGGAGTCGGCCACGGCGCGTGCGTCGCGGGCCCGCACGCCCTGCGCCCGAGGGCCGAACGCGACGTTCTCGCGCGCCGACAGGTGCCCGAACAGCGCGCCGTCCTGCAGGCAGACGCCCAGCCCGCGCTCGCGCGGAGGCAGGTGCACGCCACGCGCCGCGTCGGCGAGCGACCGTTCGTCGAGCGTGATGTGGCCGGCCGTGAGCGCGACCGCCCCGGCGAGCGACTCGACGAGCGTCGTCTTGCCGCTGCCGTTGGGCCCCATGACGGCGAGCACGGCTCCTGCCGGGACGTGCAGCGCGACGTCGAGCGTGAACTGCCCGCGCGTCACCTGCAGGTGCGCGTCGAGCGTCACGACGCGACCCGCCGGCTGCGAGCGGCGCGTGCACCGGGCAGGCCGGCGACCCAGCGTCCGCGCAGTGCCACGAGCACGACCACGGACAGCGCGAGCAGCACCACCGACATCGCCACGGCCTGCTCGGGCGCGGTGTCCATCGCGAGCGACACCGCGAGCGGCACGGTGCGCGTGGTCCCGGGGAAGCTGCCCGCGAAGGTCACGGTCGCGCCGAACTCGCCGAGCGCCCGCGTGAAGCACAGCGCCGCGCCGGCCGCGACGCCCGGCGCGACGGCGGGCAGCGTCACGCGGCGCAGCACGTACGCGGGCGATGCGCCCAGGGTCTGCGCGGCCAGGGCGCGACGTCGGTCGGCGCCGCGCAGCGCGCCCTCGACGGCCAGCACGAGGAACGGCATCGCGACGAACACCTGCGCGAGCACGACGGCGGCGGACGTGAAAGGCACGGTGACGCCGAACCACGCCTCGAGCCGCGCGCCCACCAGGCCGCGCCGCCCCAGCAGCAGGAGCAGCGCGACGCCCCCGACGACGGGCGGCAGCACGAGCGGCACGGTGACCAGGGACCGCAGCAGGCCCGTGCCGCGCAGGCCGTCGTGGGCGAGCACCCAGGCCAGCGGCACCCCGAGGACGAGGCACAGGGCGGTCGCGCACGCCGCCGTCCCGAGCGACAGGCGCAGCGCCTGCACGACGGCGGGATCGGCCACGAGGTCCACGAGCCGCTCCCACGGTGTCGCCGCCAGCAGCGCGACGAGCGGCAGGACGAGCACCGCGACGCCGGCCGCCGCGACCGCGCCGAGCAGCGCGGTCCCGACGGTCACGCGCGGGCGGGCGGTCATGGCAGGTCGAAGCCGGAGTCGGCGAGCAGCGCGCGCCCGTCCGGGCCGGTGAGCAGCGCGACGAACGCCGCGGCGGCCGCGGGGTGCGGCGCGTCGGGCAGGACGAGTGCCGGGTAGTCGGTGGTCGCCTGGACGTGGGCCGGAAGGTCGAGGCCCTCGACGAGCCCGTCCGCGGCGAGCACGTCCGTGCGGTAGACGAGCCCGGCGTCCGCCTCGTCGAGCCGCAGCCGCGTGAGCACGGCGCGCGCGTCCGGCTCGAGGGTGTCGGGCGCGGGGGTGACGCCCGCGCGGGCGAGCACGGTGGCGGCGACGGCGCCGCAGGGCACCTCGGGCGCACACAGCGCCACGGTGAGCGCGGGGTCGGCGAGGTCCGCGAGCGACGTGACGTCGCCAGGGTTGCCCGCGGGCACGGCGAGCTGCAGCCGGTTGGCGGCGACGACGACGGCCGTGCCCCCGAGCGCGTCGGTGACCCGCGCGATCGTGGCGGGGCTCGCGGTCACGAGCACGTCGGCGGGCGCGCCGCCGAGCACCTGGGCGGCCAGGGCGGGGCTCGCGCCGAAGCCGGTCTCGACGGTCAGGCGCGGGTGCTCCTGCTCGAGGGCTGTCGCCAGGTCGGTGACGACGTCCGTGAGGGACGCGGCCGCGAGGACGACGAGGGTGCCCTCGAGCGGCGACCCGGGGCCCGTGGGCGCAGGTGCGCCGCGTGCGTCGGTGGCGGCGCCGCAGCCGCCGAGAGCGAGGGCGCCTGCGAGGCACCCGACGAGCGCGGCGAGGCGGGCCCGGGCGGTACCCGTCGCGCGTGGCGTCACGCGTGCTCCACGTGCTCGACGGCGACGTCGGTCGCCTTCACCGACGCGACGGCGACGACGCCGGGCTCGAGGCCGAGCTCGTCGGCCGCCTCGCGGCTCACGAGGGACACGATCCGGTACGGCCCGGCCTGCATCTCGACCTGCGCCATGACTGTGTCGCGCACGACGCGAGTGACGATGCCGCGCAGCCGGTTGCGCGTCGAGCGGTGCGCGCCGCCCGGTGCGGGTTCGGTGCTGAGCTCCTGCGCGAGGCCGGCGAGGGAGACGCCGTCGACCTCGTGGTACCGGCCGGACGTGTCCCGCGCCGCGGCCAGCCGTCCCTGCTCGATCCAGCGACGCACGGTGTCGTCGCTGACGCCCAGCAGGGCCGCCGCCTCGGGCACGCGGTAGGTGGGCACGCGTCGATCGTAGCGACAGGGCCGCAGATTCGGCGAAGAAGAGCCGATCCAGCCGCACCTGCGGTCGAGAGCGCGCTCGTCCCGACCTCTAGGCTGGCACCGTGACGACCGACGACTCGCGACTGCACGCCCCGGCCCGGCGGGTCGCCGCCGCTCACGTCACCACCGACCCCGTCGACGTCGACGCGCTCGCGCGCGCGGTCGCGGACGACGCCGCCGGCGCGGTCGTCACCTTCGCGGGCGTCGTGCGGGACCACGACCGCGGCCGGGCTGTGACGGCGCTCGAGTATGTCGCCCACCCCGACGCGTCGGACGTCGTCGCGCGCGTCGTCGCGGACGTCGTCGCGGCGCACCCCGTCGACGCGGTCGCCTGCGTCCACCGCGTCGGCGCGCTGGCCGTGGGGGACTGCGCGCTCGGCGTCGCGGTCGCGGCCGCCCACCGGCACGAGGCGTTCGCGGTCGCGGCGCTGCTCGTCGACGCCGTCAAGGAGCACCTGCCCGTGTGGAAGCGCCAGGACCTGGCCGCCGGCGGCCACGAGTGGGTCAACAGCGCCTGACCGGTCAGCCCCCGGCGAAGGGCGGCAGCACGTCGACACGACCGGGCTCGCCCAGCGCCGCCGTACGGTCGCGGTGCAGCACGCCGTCGACGAGGAGCGCGCAGCGCGCCGCGACGTCGGCCAGCCCGGCACCGTGCCGCGCGCCGAGTGCGTCGAGCAGCTCGCCCACCGTGGTGCCGGGAACCAGATGCACCTGCTCGGTGTCGCACCCCGCGGCCTCGGCCGCGGCCGCGAAGTAGCGGACCTCGACGGTCACCGCACCCGCCGTCGTCCCGTCCGTCGTCGTCACCCTCACCCTCCGATCGCGCTCATCGTCCGTGCCGGCTGCAGGAACGCCGGGTCGTCGATCCCGTGCCCGGCGGCCTTGCCCCACATCGCCGTGCGCCACGCGCCCGCGATCGCAGCGTCGTCCGCCCCGGCGCGCAGCAGTCCGCGCAGGTCGTCCTCCTCGCGCGCGAACAGGCACGAGCGCACCTGCCCGTCCGCCGTCAGACGTGTACGGTCGCACGCGCCGCAGAACGGGCGTGTGACCGAGCCGATGACGCCGACCGTCGCACCGGGGTACCCGCGCACGTGCCACGTCTCGGCCGGCGCGGCACCGCGCGCCCCGTCCGGCTCGGCCTCGAGGTCGAACGCGGCGGCGAGCGCGTCGAGGATCTCGCGGGCCGTCACCAGGTCGTCACGCTTCCAGGACCCGTGCGGCCCGAGCGGCATCTGCTCGATGAACCGCAGGTGGTAGCCGTGCGTGAGCGACCACCGCAGCAGCGGTACGGCCTCGTCGTCGTTGACGCCGCGCACGAGCACGGCGTTCACCTTCACGGGCGCGAGGCCCGTGGCCGACGCGGCCGCCAGCCCGGCGAGCACGTCGGCGAGCCGGTCACGCCGAGTGATCGTTGCGAAGCGCACGGGGTCCAGGGAGTCGAGCGACACGTTCACGCGGTCCAGCCCCGCCTCGGCCAACGACCGTGCGCGCTTGTCGAGCCCCAGGCCGTTGGTCGTCAGCGACGTGCGCACGTGCGCGCCGTCGGCGGTGCGCAGCGCGTGCGTCCCCGCCACGATGCTCTCCAGGCCCCGGCGCAGGAGCGGCTCACCGCCGGTGAACCGGACCTCGCGGATGCCGAGGTGCTCGACGCCGATCCGCACCAGGCGCACCACCTCGGCGTCGGTCAGCACGGTGTCGTCGGGCGCCCAGGGCAGGCCCTCGGCGGGCATGCAGTACGTGCAGCGCAGGTTGCAGCGGTCCGTCAAGGACACTCGCAGGTCGGTCGCGACCCGGCCGTACCGGTCGACCAGACCCCCCTCGCGCGGCGCCCCGGCGCCCGCGGCGCTCACGGCTGCCATCCCGCGATGATACGGACGTGCGGCGCCGGCCCCGCGCACCGCCCGCGGCTGCGTCCACCACCGTGGGGGCAGCAGTAGGTTGGGCGCATGGTCGACGCCCCCGCCGGAGGAGTACTGCCCGTGCGCACCGTCCGGTCGGTCGACGAGCACGTCGCCGCCGTCATCGCGCTGGGCGGCCCGCTGCCCGCCGAACGCGTCGTGCTCGCCGCGGCCGCCGGGCGCGCGCTGGCCGCGGACGTGCGCAGCACGGTCGACCTGCCGCCGTGGGACAGCTCGGCGATGGACGGGTACGCCGTGCGCGTCGCCGACCTGGGGCCCGGGGCCGTGCTCGACGTGGTCGACGACGTGCCGGCGGGTGACACGCGCGCGGTCGAGGTGCCCGCCGGGGCGGTGGTCCGTGTCATGACCGGCGCGCCCGTGCCGGCCGGTGCCGACGCGGTGCTGCCCGTCGAGCTCACCGACGGTGGCACCGTGCGCGTCCGCGTGGACGACGTGGTCGCCGGGGGCGCGAACGTCCGGCGCCGCGGCGAGGACGTGCGCGCGGGCGACGTCGTGCTGCACGCGGGCGACGTCGTCGGCGCCGGGGCGGTCGGCCTGCTCGCGGCCACGGGGCACCCGGACGTCGAGGTGCACCGACGTCCGCGCGTCGCGGTGCTGTCGACCGGCTCGGAGCTCGTCGCACCCGGCGACCGGCTGCGCCACGGGCAGATCCACGAGTCCAACGGCCCGCAGCTCGCTGCCGCGGCCGAGGCAGCGGGCGCCGACGTGGTGGCCGTCGAGGTCGTGCGCGACGACGTCGACGGCGTACGGGCCGCACTGCACGCGCTCGCCGCGCGCGCGGACGTCGTCGTCACCACCGGCGGTGTGTCCGTGGGTGCGTACGACGTCGTCCGCGACGCGCTGCTCGCCGAGGGCGACGGGTACCTCGTGCACGTGCGCATGCAGCCGGGCAAGCCGCAGGCCGTCGGCGTGCTCGCCGACGGCACCCCCGTGCTCGGGCTGCCCGGCAACCCCGTGAGCTCGTTCGTGTCCTTCGAGATGTTCGTGCGCCCGCTGCTGCGCCGCATGCTCGGGGCTCGCCACGTGCACCGACGCAGGCTCACCGCCACGCTCGCGGACGACCTGCGCTCGCCCGCGGGGCGACGCCAGCTGCTGCGGGCGCGCCTGGACTGGTCGACCGGGACGCCCGTCGCCGCCACCGTCGGGGGACCCGGCTCGCACCTGCTCGGTGCGCTCGCGCGGGCCGTCGCGCTCGTCGACGTCCCCGAGGACGTCACGCACGTGGCCGCGGGCTCGCCCGTGGCCGTCATCGACCTGAGGGAGCACTGGTGACCCAGCACGACCGCCTCACCCACGTCGATGCGCAGGGCGCGGCCCGCATGGTCGACGTCGCCGACAAGGACGTCACCGTGCGCAGCGCCCGCGCGTCGGGCCGGTGCGTCACCACGCCCGAGGTCGTCGCGCTGCTGCGCGGTGAGGGTGTGCCGAAGGGCGACGCGCTCGCGGTCGCGCGCATCGCCGGCATCCAGGCGGCCAAGCGCACGCCCGACCTCGTGCCACTGTGCCACCCGATCGCGATCCACGGCGTGACGGTCGACCTCGAGGTCGTCGACGACGGCGTGACCATCGAGGCGCGCGTGCGGACGGCCGACCGCACGGGTGTCGAGATGGAGGCGCTCACCTGCGTGGCGGCTGCCGGTCTCACGCTCGTCGACATGGTCAAGGCCGTCGACCGCGGCGCACACCTCACCGACCTGCGGGTCGAGGAGAAGAGCGGCGGGCGCAGCGGGACGTGGACGCGTGGCTGAGGTCGCCGACGGCGCTCCGACCCCGTCCGCGGTCGTCGTGACGGCCTCCGACCGTGCGGCGGCCGGGCAGTACGACGACGTCTCGGGTGCGCTGCTCGTCGAGGGTCTGCGCGCGTTCGGGCTGCGCGTCCCCGATCCGGTCGTCGTGCCCGACGGCATGCCGGTCGAGCGCGCGCTGCGCGCCGCCGTCGCCGACGGGGCGGCGCTGGTCGTCACGACGGGCGGCACCGGCCTGGGCCCGCGGGACCTCACGCCCGAGGCGACGCTCGCCGTCGTCGACCGCGTCGTCCCCGGGATCGCCGAGGCGCTGCGCGCCGACGCGGTGCGCCGCGGCGTGACCGCCGGCGTGCTCTCCCGAGGTGTCGCCGGTGTCGCCGGGCGCACGCTCGTCGTCAACGTCGCGGGCTCGACGGGCGCGGTACGCGACGCGCTCGAGGTGCTCGCGGACGTGGTGCCGCACGCGTTGGCGCAGCTCGCGGGCGGCGACCACTGAGCGTCGCGCCTGCGGGGCCCGTTCACCGGTGCGGGCGCGTCTCCACGCCCGTGACCGTGGTGAGCAGCACGACGCTGTCCTCGAGCGCGACCACCGCGTGCCGCTCGTGCGTCAGCTCCCACAGCTCGCCCGCGGCGACCTCCTGCTGCACCTCGTCGCCCACCTCGACGCGCACGTGACCGCGCAGCGCCTGCAGGCTCGCGGCGGGCGGTGACGAGTGCTCGCCGAGCCGCGCGCCGGCGACCAGCGCGAGCACGGTCTGGCGCAGCTCGCCGTCGTGCACGACGAGCTGGGCGCTGCGGCCGTGCGGGTCGGCGCGTGCGGACGTCAGCAGGTCCTCGGCCAGGGCGTGGAGGTCAGGCATGGCAACGATCCTCGCAGGGGTCGGTGGCGGTCGCGTGTCGGGGGACTCACAGCCGGGGCCGCGCGCCCGGGCGCTCGACCCCCTCCCAGCCGGGCCGCACGGCGCGCGACCCGCTGCCCGCCGCGTCGCGCGAGCGGTAGACGATGTACGGGCGGAACAGGTACCCGACGGGTGCCGAGAACACGTGCACGAGCCGCGTGAACGGCCAGATCGCGAACAGCAGCGTCGCGGACAGCACGTGCACCTGGAACATCGCCGGCACGCCGGACATGAGCTCGGGCTGCGGCTGGAAGGTCAGCAGGCTGCGCACCCACGGCGAGATGCTGCCGCGGTAGTCGTACGCGTCGCCGAGGACCTGGTACTGCACGGTGGCGAGGGTGCCGAACCCGAGCGTGGCCGCGAGCACGACGTACATGAGCTTGTCCGAGCGTGTGGTGGCCAGGAACACCGGGCCGACCATGCGCCGGCGGTAGACCAGGATCGCCAGCCCCGCGAGCGTGAGCGCGGCGGCCGCGGTGCCCATCCACGTCGCGCCCAGGTGGTACGCGTGCTCGTCGACGCCGACCGCCTCGAGCCACGTCCGGGGGATCAGCAGCCCGACGACGTGCCCGGCGATCACCAGGAGGATGCCCAGGTGGAACATCGGCGAGCCCCAGCGCAGCAGCCGGTTCTCGTAGACCTGCGACGAGCGGGTCGTCCAGCCGAACTGGTCGTAGCGGTAGCGCCAGACGTGGCCCACGACGAACACGGCCGCCGCCGCGTAGGGCAGCGCGACCCACAGCAGGGTGTCGGTGGGGCTCATGCCGGGACCTCCGTGGGCCGGGTCGTCGGGAAGGGCAGCAGCGGGCGGTCGAGCCCGACGGTCTCCTGCGGCGGGCCCTGTGCGAGCAGCGCGGCGAACCGCTCGGCGGTGCCCGCGTCCACGGCGGGCAGCGTGAGGCACACGGCGTCGAGCAGGTGCGCGTACGGCGTGCCGTACCCGTGCAGCGCCGAGCGCAGCACCTCCAGGCCGTCGCGGTGGCTCGCGAGCAGCAGGTCCGGGACGGGACCGCGGTCGCGTGCCGACAGCTCGAGGACCCCGGGCAGGTGGTCCGGCAGCTCGTCGTCGCGCGGCGTCCAGCCGCACGCGCGGAACGCCTCGACGAACCGCACGAGCGCCATGCCGCGCCGTCGGGTGTCGCCCGCCGCGTAGTACGTGAGGTACAGCGCGCAGCGGCGTCGCAGGTCGAACGTCTGCACGTAGTGCGCCTGCCGGTCGACGAGGTCCCACGGCTCGACCGCGTCGACGTGCCGCAGGAGCGCGTCACGCACCTGCGGCGGGAGCGTCGGTGCGGCCTGCCGCACGGCCGCGAGACGTGCCCCGTGCTCGGCACCGGGGTGGTCGAGCAGCAGCGCGACCGCCATGTGCGCGGTGGCGCGCTGCTCGCCGTCGACCGGCACGGGGGTGAGGAACGGCAGCGCCGGTGTGCGCGGGCTCATCGCTCGACCTCGCTCGGGCCGTCGGGTCCCTGGCCGTAGCCCGGTTCGTCGGGGGCGGGCGGGAAGAGCCCCGCCGGGGCGCCGTTGCCGTCCCAGTTGAGCAGGTTGACGCGTTCGGGCGTGGCGTCGCCCGCAGGTGCCTGGTCCGCGAGCTGCCGGTGGCGCAGCGCGTGGAAGGTCTCGGTGGACGCCCGCATGGGACGACCGCTCGACGAGCCGAACGGCCCGGCGCCGCCCATGCCCGGGCCGCCCTCGGTCTCCAGCGAGCACCCGGTGGCGAGCTCCTCGAGGTCGCGCGCCGACTCGGCGTGGGCGGCGGGGATGACGTACCGGTCCTCGTACTTCGCGATCGCGAGCAGGCGGTACATCGCCTCCATCTCCTCGGCGTCCAGTCCGACGGACGCAGCGATGCGGGGGTCCTGCTCGACCCCGAGGTTGACGTTGCGCATGTGTGCGCGCATCGCGGCCAGCCGCTGCAGCACGTCCTGCACCGGGCCCACGTCGCCGGCGGTGAACAACCCGGCGAGGTACTCGATCGGGATCCGCAGCCGGTCGATCGCCGCGAACAGCGTCGGCGCGTCCTCGGCGTCCGCGCCGGTGCCGGCGACCACGTCGACGACCGGAGACAGCGGCGGGATGTACCAGACCATCGGCATCGTCCGGTACTCCGGGTGCAGGGGCAGCGCCACCTGGTACTCGCTGATGAGCTTCCACACCGGCGAGCGCTGCGCGGCCTCGATCCAGTCGTCCGGAATGCCGGCGGCACGGGCGCCCGCGACCACCTCGGGGTCGTCGGGGTCGAGGAAGACGGCCCGCTGGGAGTCGAGGAGGTCGTGCTCGTCCTCGACCGACGCGGCCGCCAGGACTTTCTCCTCGTCGTAGAGCACGAGGCCGAGGTACCGCAGCCGTCCGACGCACGTCTCCGAGCAGACCGTGGGCAGCCCCACCTCGAGACGCGGGTAGCACAGCGTGCACTTCTCGGCCTTGCCGGTCTTGTGGTTGAAGTAGACCTTCTTGTACGGGCACCCGGTGACGCACATGCGCCAGCCGCGGCACTTGTCCTGGTCGACCAGGACAATGCCGTCCTCGACCCGCTTGTACATCGCGCCCGACGGGCACGACGCCACGCAGGACGGGTTGAGGCAGTGCTCACAGATGCGCGGCAGGTAGAACATGAACGTCTGCTCGAACTCCGCGGCGACCTGGTGGCTCATCGTCGCCAGGATCGGGTCGTCCGCCATGGTCTCGCCCGCGCCGCCGAGGTTGTCGTCCCAGTTGGCCGACCACCTGATCTGCATGTCGTCACCCGTGAGCAGCGACTTGGGCCGCGCCACGGGCGTGTGCTCACCCTGCGGTGACGACAGCAGCACGTCGTAGTCGTAGGTCCACGGCTCGTAGTAGTCGTGGATCTCCGGCAGCGTCGGGTTGGAGAAGATGCGCGCGAGCTTGCTGAACCGGCCGCCGGCGCGCAGCTTGAGGCGGCCGCGGCGGGTGCGGACCCAGCCGCCGCGCCACCGGTCCTGGTCCTCGTAGGTGCGCGGGTACCCGATGCCGGGCCGGGTCTCGACGTTGTTGAACCACACGTACTCGACGCCGGTGCGGTTGGTCCACGCCTGCTTGCAGGTCACCGAGCACGTGTGGCACCCGATGCACTTGTCGAGGTTCATGACCATCGCCATCTGGGCCATCACACGCATCAGTACTGCACCTCCTGCGAACGTCGGCGGATGGTCGTGACCTCGTCGCGCTGGTTGCCCGTGGGGCCCAGGTAGTTGAAGGCGAACGACAGCTGCGCGTACCCGCCGACCAGGTGGCTGGGCTTGAGCAGCACCCGCGTGAGGGAGTTGTGGATGCCGCCGCGCAGGCCCGAGGTCTCCGAGCGGGGCACGTCCACCGTGCGGTCCTTCGCGTGGTACATGTACACCGTCCCGGCGGGCATGCGGTGCGAGACGATCGCGCGGGCGACGACGACGCCGTTGCGGTTGTACGCCTCGACCCAGTCGTTGTCCTTGACGTCGATCGCGGCGGCGTCCTGCGGGGACATCCAGATGGTCGGCCCGCCCCGCGACAGCGACAGCATGAAGAGGTTGTCCTGGTACTCCGAGTGGATCGACCACTTCGAGTGCGGCGTCAGGTAGCGGACCGTCACGGCCGCATTGCCGCCCGCGGGCTCGGCCGCCCCGAGCTGGGAGTCGCCGAACAGCCGGTGCAGGTCCAGCGGCGGCCGGTACACGGGCAGGGACTCGCCCAGCTCTGTCATCCAGTCGTGGTCGAGGTAGAAGTGCTGGCGGCCGGTCAGCGTGTGCCAGGGCTTGTGGTGCTCGACGTTGATCGTGAACGCGGAGTACCGGCGCCCGCCGTGCTCCGAGCCGGACCACTCGGGCGACGTGATGACCGGGACGGGACGTGCCTGCACGTCGGCGAACCGGATGCGCTCGCCCTCGTGGTCCCGGGCGAGCTCGGCGAGCGTCGTGCCCGTGCGCGCCTCGACGTGCTCGAACCCCTGCACCGCGAGCCGACCGTTGGTCGTCCCCGACAGGGCGAGGATCGCCTCGCAGACGTGGCGTGCGTCCGTCAGCCGCGGGCGCCCGGCGGCGGGCCCCGAGGGCACCGTGCCGTTCGTGCGGGCGAGCGCGGCGACCTCCTGGTCGGGGAGGAACGACACGCCCTTGGTGACCATGCCGGCGGTGGCCGTCAGCGGTCCGAGAGCGGCCCAGCGGTCGCCGATCGTCGTGTAGTCCCGTTCGACCACGACCAGCTTGGGCATCGTGACCCCGGGACGCAGGTCCGACTCCGGGACCGTGCCGTGCGGCGTCGCGAGCTCGTCCGGCGTGTCGTGCAGGAGGGGCACGGCGACGACGTCCTGGCGCACCCCCAGGCGCTCACCGCCGATGCGCTGCACCTCGGCGGCGAGCGTCGCGTAGATGTCGAAGTCGGTGCGCGTCTGCCACGGCGGGTTGATCGCCGGGTTGAACGAGTGGACGAAGGGGTGCATGTCGGTGGTCGACAGGTCGTGCTTCTCGTACCAGGTGGCTGCCGGCAGCACGACGTCGGAGAACAGCGTCGTGGACGTCATGCGGAAGTCGCTCGTCACCAGCAGGTCGAGCTTGCCGCGCGGCGCCTCGTCGTGCCACGTCATCGTCGCCGGACGGCGGTCCGGTCCGGCCTCGTCAGCGCGCACGGCCGAGTCGGTGCCGAGCAGGTGCCGCAGGAAGTACTCGTTGCCCTTGCCGGACGAGCCGAGGATGTTGGCGCGCCACACGTTGAGCACGCGCGGGAAGTTGCGGGGGTCGTCGGGGTCCTGGCACGCCCAGCCCAGGCGACCGGCGCGCAGCTCGTCGACGACGTGCTGCGCGGGCTCGACACCGGCCGCGGCGGCCTCGTCGGCGAGGTCCAGCGGGTTGCGGTCGAACGTCGGATAGCTCGGCATCCAGCCGCGCTGCGCGGACTCGACCAGGCAGTCGGCGGTCGTCCGGCCCGCGAAGATGCCTGTCGCCAGCGGGCTCGCCAGCTCGTCGGCCGGCAGGCCGTCGTACCGCCACTGGTCGGTGGCCAGGTACCAGAAGGCCGTCCCGATCATCTGCCGTGGCGGACGCGCCCAGTCCAGGCCGAACGCGTACTGCGCCCACCCGGTGACGGGGCGGCACTTCTCCTGGCCCACGTAGTGCGCCCAGCCGCCGCCGTTCACGCCCTGGCAGCCGGTCATGTGCACCAGCGCGAGGAACGTGCGGTAGATCGTGTCGGAGTGGAACCAGTGGTTGGTCCCCGCGCCCATGAGGATCATCGAGCGCCCGCCGGACGCCTCGGCGTTGGCGGCGAACTCGCGTCCGATGCGCGCCGCCGACGAGGCGGGGACCGACGTGATCTCCTCCTGCCAGGCCGGCGTGCCCGGGCTCGACGCGTCGTCGTAGCCGGTCGGCCACGTGCCGGGCAGGCCGTCGCGCCCGACGCCGTACTGCGCGAGCAGCAGGTCGAAGACCGTCGTCACGAGGTGCTCGCCCACACGGTGCACGGGGACGCCGCGGCGCACGACGCCCGCACCCCCCGCGTGCTCCTGGCCCGCCTGCGGCGCGACGTCGAACCGCGGCAGGTCGATCGCGACCGCCGCGCCGTCCCACGAGCCGAGGTCGGCGACCGACAGCTGCGGCTCGACGTCCCCGAGCAGCAGGTTCCACGTCCCGGCCTTCGCGGGGTCGAACCGGTGCCCCAGCGACCCGTTGGGGATCGTCGGTGTGCCGTCGGCGTCGAGGACGACGGTCTGGAAGGCGCCGTCGCGGTCGGCCGTGGGGTCGGGGAGTTGGTCGCCGGTGAGGAACTTGTCCGGCACGTACGCGTCGCCGCGCGCCTGCAGCCGCACGAGGTGCGGCGCGTCGGTGAAGCGTCGCAGGTAGTCGACGAACCGCGGCGTGCGCCGCTCGACGAGGAACTCGCGTAGCACGACGTGGCCCATCGCCATCGCCAGCGCGCCGTCGGTGCCCGGGTGCGGCGCCAGCCACTCGTCGGCGAACTTCGTGTTGTCCGCGTAGTCGGGGCTGACGGTCACGACCTTCTGCCCGCGGTAGCGCGCCTCCGTCATGAAGTGCGCGTCGGGCGTGCGGGTCACCGGGACGTTGGAGCCCCACATCACGAGGTAGGACGCGTTCCACCAGTCCGCCGACTCGGGGACGTCCGTCTGGTCGCCGAAGACCTGGGGCGAAGCGACCGGCAGGTCGGCGTACCAGTCGTAGAACGACAGCATCGTGCCGCCGAGCATCGAGACGAACCGCGCGCCCGCGCCGTGCGACACCATCGACATCGCGGGGATGGGGGAGAACCCCGCGACGCGGTCGGGCCCGTACTCCTCGATCGTGTGCACGTGCGCCGCGGCGACGATCTCGGCGGCCTCGTCCCACGTGGCGCGCACCAGACCACCCTTGCCACGCGCCTTCTTGTAGGGCGCGTCGGGGTCGGCGGTCACCGCCCTCCAGGCGTCCACGGGGTCGCCGCCCGTACGGGCCTTGGCCTCCCGGTAGGCGCGCAGCAGCGCACCGCGCACGTACGGGTAGCGGATGCGTGTGGGCGAGTACGTGTACCAGGAGAACGCGGCGCCCCGGGGGCAGCCGCGCGGCTCGTACTCGGGGGAGTCCGCACCGACCGACGGGTAGTCGGTCTGCTGCGTCTCCCACGTGATGATGCCGTCCTTGACGTACACCTTCCACGAGCACGAGCCCGTGCAGTTCACGCCGTGGGTCGAGCGCACGACCTTGTCGTGGCTCCACCTGTCCCGGTAGAAGGCGTCGCCCTGGCGTCCGCCCTCCAGGAACACGGACCGCAGGTCGTCGGACACCTCGCCGGGCCGCAGCCGTGAGCCGAGCCGGACGAGCGCGTCGGCGGGTCCGCCGGTGGAGGGACGGGGGTCGGTCGTCGTCATCGCATCTCCCGGGTGGTCGGGTGACTACAGGGTCGTCAGCTGGGGCGCGGCGCCCCGGGGCGGGCGTAGTACACCCACGTCAGGCCGGTGCACAGCGCGAAGTACGCGGCCGCCCCGACGAAGAAGGCCACGGGTGCCCACACGGACAGGGCCATGCCGACGAGGAACGGCCCGAACGCGGCGACCGCGGACGTGAAGCCGATGACGCCACCGGCCTGGCGCCGCGGGAAGATCATCGGCATCTGCTTGAAGGTCCCCGCGTTGCCGATGCCGGCGAAGGTGAACACCGCGAGCATCGCGACGAGGAACCAGGTGAACTGCCCGACGTCGGAGGGCGTGAGGAAGATCGTCGCGACGACCGTCGACGCCGTCATGCCGATGCCGGCGACGAACGTCCACACCGCCCCGCCGTACCTGTCGCACAGCGGCCCCCACGCGGCACGCGTGATCGATCCGAGCAGCGGCCCGAGGAACGCGTAGCGCAGCGGGTCGGGCGCGTTCTCGAACCCGCCGTAGACCTGGTTGATGAGCAGGCCGAGCTGGGCGGCGAAGCCCGAGAAGGCGCCGAACGTCATGGTGTAGACGGCCGTCATCACCCACGTGTGCTTCTCGCGGAAGATGTCGAGCTGCTGGCGGAAGTTCGCCTGCACGGGCACGCGTCGCAGGAACGCCGCGGACAGGAAGATGCCGAGCCCGACCCAGGGGATGAGCACGAGTGCCGCGTTGTGCAGCCAGATGTGCCCGCCCTCGACCGTCTGCTGCGGTGTCAGCGCCGTGGTGCCCAGCAGGCCGAAGCCGACGACCCAGGGCACCAGGAACTGGATGAGGCTCACGCCGAAGTTGCCGATCCCCGCCTGCAGGCCCAGTGCCGTGCCGGACATGCGGCGCGGGAAGAAGTAGCTCGTCGAGGGCATGAAGCCCGCGAACGCGCCGCCGCCGATCCCGGTCGCGAACGCCAGCACGAGGAGCGTGGCGTAGGGCGTGGAGGCGTCCCGCACGGCCATCGTCCAGCCGACCATCGGCAGCAGCAGGAGCGTCGCGGAGCCGCCCACGAGCGTCTTCGTGCCGACCACGGGGGGCAGGAACATGAAGACGAGCCGCATGAGCCCGCCGGCGAGCCCGGGCAGCGCCACGAGCCAGTAGAGCTGGCCGGTGGTGAGGTCGAACCCGACGAGGTTGAGCCGTGGTGCGATCGCGCTGACGAGGTACCACACCGCGAACGCGAGGGTGAGGTTGTACGTCGTGATCCACAGCGTGCGCCAGGCGAGGCGCTCGTCCCAGGTCGCCTCGTCCTCGGGGTCCCAGTTGGACAGGTCCGCGGCGAGCGTGGCGTTCGTCATCGAAGGCCTTTCGTAGCGAGGGGCCGGGCGACCTACGCCGTCCACTATGTCGAAACCCGTGGACCACGGCCATCGGACGCACCGTGAAAAATCGGATCGCGTCGACAGGGCTGCGACCTGCACCGACGGGGACGGGCGTCCGGTTCGGCGTGCCGGACGCCCGTCGGCGAGGTCAGTCGACGGTGCGTCGCGTGATCCGCACGTGCCAGGCGTCAGGTCCCTCGACGAGGTACTCGACGTCGACGGGTGCGCGCTCGGCGAGCTGCGCGAGCAGGGGTCGAGGCGCGTGCGGCGCCACGATCACGAGCGATCCGCCGGGCGCGATCGCGTCGAACGCGCCGAAGACCGTGGCGTGCCGGATCGCGTGCGGGATCGTGCGCACGTCGAGCACCGGATCGGCGTCGTCGTGGCCGCCGCAGCCGCACGCGTGCCCGGCGGGCTCGGCGGGCTGCGGTGCGGTCGGAAGGATCTCGACGGGCTGGTTCATGGTTCTCCCTGGGTGGTCGCACGCCGGTCGGTGTGCGGGGTGGGTGGGGTCGTGGGGTGCGCGGCGGCGGGGCGGGCGCCCGGGGCGTCGACGCCCGACAGGTGCAGCTCGCAGCGGCGCGGGCCGGCGAACGGGACGAGACGCTCGGCACGCACCGGTCCGCCGACCTGCTCGAGGACGCCGCGTGCGAGACCGAGGTGCACGCTGCACACGACCTCGGGGCGCTGACGCGCGAGGTCGAGGAACGGGCACCGCCACAGGTCGAAGGTGGCGCGCTCGCGGTCGAGCACCGGGTCGAAGCCGAGCTGGTCGAGGTGCGCCTCCAGCGCGACGAGCTGGTCGAGCGACCCCGCGGGCCGGGGGAGGTCGTCGACCATCGCACGGCCCGCTGCGCGCGCGGACGCCGCGACGTCGCCGACGTCGGCGCCGTAGCCCTGCAGGAGCAGGCTGGTCAGCCGGGCGCGGGCGACCGACTCGGCCAGCTGCCGTGCGGCCCCGGGGTCGCGGCGCACGTCGTCGTGCGAGACCGCCCGGTAGACGGTCCGTGGCCGGCCTCGCGTGGTGCGGTGCTCGCGCTCGCGCACGACGTACCGCGCGTCGACGAGACGCTCGAGGTGCTCGCGGACGGTGTTCTCGTGCAGACCGGTGCGCGCGGCGAGCGCGGCGGTCGTCGACGGCCCGTCGTCCTGCAGCGCATGGAGCAGGTCGACGCGGCTCGCGGACGCCATGACGCGGGCGGCCGGCGTGCGCCGGGTGTCGCGGTCGTCGTCGTCCATGGGACCTCCTGGGCTGCACGGGTCGTGGTCGGGACCCAGGTCCCGGGCCCGTCCGGACGTCATTAAATACCGTCGTGCCGTGGAAAAGACCGGGACCAGGGTCCCGCGGCACGTGGTGCTGCTCGTCCCCGCAGGGATCGCGATGCTCGCCGGCCTCGATGCGGCGCTGCTGCTGCTGGGACTACCCGCACCCGTGCGGCTCGACCGCTGGGCGCAGGTGCACGGACCCCTCATGGTCCTCGGGTTCGTCGGCACGCTCGTGGTGCTCGAGCGTGCTGTCGCCGTGCGTCGCCGCGCGGCCCTCGCCGCACCGGCGGCCCTCGGCCTCGGGGGCCTGGCGCTGCTGACGCCGCTGCCGCTCGTCGTCGGGCAGGCGGCACTCGTCGTCGGTGCGCTCGGCCTCGGTGCCGTCTACGTCGCGGTGTGGCGGCGCCAGCCCGCCACCGCGCTCGCGGTGCAGACGCTCGGCGCCGCGCACGGCGTCGCGGCGGCCGTCCTGTGGCTCGCGGGTACGGCCGTCCCGCACCTCGTGCCGTGCCTCGCGGGCTTCCTCGTCCTGACGATCGCGGGGGAGCGGCTCGAGCTGCTGCGCGTCGGCGGGCACGGGGAGCACGTCGAGGACACCGTGTGGGCGCTCGCGTGCGGCTGGGCGCTCGCCGCGACGCTCGCGCTGCTGTGGCCGGCCGTCGGCTGGCACCTGCTCGGCGCCGTCCTCGTGTCGCTCGTGGTGGTGCTCGTGCGCCACGACGTGGCGCGACGTACCGTGCGGGCGACGGGCCTGCCACGGTTCATGGCGTGCGCGATGCTCGCGGGGTACGCGTGGCTCGCGGCAGCCGGCGCCGTGTGGCTCGTCGCCGGTCCCGTGCTCGCGGGGCGCGCGTACGACGCCGTGCTGCACGCCGTGTTCCTCGGGTTCGTGCTGTCGATGGTCATGGCGCACGCACCGGTCATCCTGCCGGCCGTGCTGCGCCGCCCCCTGCCGTACCGGCCGCTGATGTACGTGCCCCTCGCGCTGCTCCACGTCACGCTCGCGGTCCGGGTGCTGGTCGGCGACGTGCGCGGGCTCGACGTCGTCGTGCAGGCGGGAGGTGTCGGCAACGTCGCCGCGCTGCTGCTGTTCGTGCTCGTCGCGGCGGGATCGGCGCTGCGCGGACCCGCGCCCCGCCCACGCACCGAACGCCGTCCCGTGCCGGACGCCGCGGCGCTCGAGGTCGGAGCCGTCCGGTGAGCCGCGCCGCGCACCACCTGCGGGCCAACGGGCTCGTCCTCGGGTGGCTCGTCGTCGCCGCGGTCGTCGCGGTCGTGCACCGCTGGCTGCCCGAGGCCGGGTGGCTGCTCGTGCACGTGGCGCTGCTCGGTGCGGTGACCACCGCGATCCTCGTGTGGAGCCAGCACTTCGCCGACACGCTGCTGCGGCACCCCGCCCCGCGGCGCGCGCTGGCCGTGCGCCTCGCGCTGCACACGCTCGGCACGCTGGGCGTCCTGGCAGGGCGGCTGGGTGGGTGGCCCGTGGTCGTCGTCGCCGGAGGGGCACTCGTCGCCGGTGTCGGACTCGCGCAGGCCGTCGGTATCGTCCGGCAGCGCCGCGGTGCCCTGCCGTCGCGGTTCGGGCACCTCGTCCGCGCCTACGTCGCCGCCGGTCTGCTGCTCGCACCCGGCGTCGCGTGCGGCGTCGTGATGGCCACCGCGTCACCCGATCCGGAGCCGTACGCGCAGTGGTACGTCGCGCACGTGGCACTCACGCTCGTCGGCTGGGTCGGTGTCACCGTCGTCGGCACGCTCGTGGTGCTGTGGCCGACGATCCTGCACGCGCGCATCGACGAGGTCGCCGAGCGGTCCGCCGGTCGTTCGCTCGTGCTCCTCGTCGTCGGCACCCTCGTCGCGGCCGTCGGCCCGGCGACCGGCCGGCGCGCCGTCACGGTCGCCGGGCTGCTCGTCGTGCTCGCCGGCATCGGGCTCGTCGCGCGCGTCGTCGTACGGCAGGGGCGCACCGCACCGCCCGTGACGTTCGCCGCGCTGGCCGTCGGCGCCGCGCTCGTCTGGTGGGGTGTGTCCGTGGTCGGGTTCGCGGTGGTCGTGGCGACGGCCGGCTCCTGGTCGCAGGCCGTCCCGCGCCTGTCCGGGCTCGTCCCCGCGACCGTCGCCGGGTTCGCCGCACAGGTCCTCGTCGGGGCGCTGTCGTACCTGCTGCCCGTCGTGCTGGGCGGTGGACCCGCCGTCTCGCGCACCGTGGCCGCCGAGCTCGACCGCTGCGCCGTCGTACGGGCCGTCCTCCTCAACGGCGGGCTCGTCCTCTTCGTCCTGCCGACCCCGAGCCTCGTGCGCGTCCTCGGCTCGATGCTCGCGCTCGGCGTCGCGGGGTGGTTCCTCGTGCTCGTCGTGCGGGCCGTCCGCGTCGCGGGACGCGACCCCGGGGACCGGGCCCCCGCACCCGTCGTGCCCGCGCGGGCGGCCGCGCCCGACCCCGTCGCGTCGGCCCTGGTGCGTGCCCGCCGCCGGGGGGCCGGCAGCCTCGCCGCCGGCGTGCTGCTCGTCGTCACGGCCGTCGCGCTCGCGGGCGACCCCACCGCGGCGGGCCTCACGCAGGTGACCGCGGCCGGCGCCGACACCGGTGCGGCCGCCGCGACCGGTCGCACCACGACCGTCATCGTCGAGGCGCACGACATGCGGTTCGTCCCGGACCGCATCGAGGTGCCCGCGGGCGACCGGCTCGTCCTCGAGGTCGTCAACGTCGACGACACGGTGCACGACCTGGTCCTCGACGGCGGGGCGACGTCCGGGCGGCTCGCGCCGGGCGCCCGCGCCACCGTCGACGTCGGCGTCGTCGGCGGTGCGCTCGCCGGGTGGTGCTCGGTCGCCGGCCACCGGCTCATGGGCATGACGCTCGACGTCGTCGTCACGGGCGCCGCCCCCGGTGCCGCCGCACCGGAGGACCACGCCCACCACGCCGCCGCCGGAAGCCCGGCGGCAGCCGACCTGCTCGAGCTCATGGCGGCCCCGGACGACGCGTTCGTGGCCCACGACCCGTCCCTGCCGTCGGTCGGCGCCGGCACCACCCACCACGTGCGGCTCGAGGTCACCGAGCTGGTCCAGGAGGTCGCCCCGGGAGTGACGCGCACCGCATGGACCTTCGGCGGGACCGCACCCGGACCCGTCCTGCACGGGAGGGTCGGCGACACGTTCGTCGTCACGCTCGTCAACGACGGCACCCTGGGGCACTCGATCGACTTCCACGCCGGGGCGCTCGCCCCCGACGACGTCATGCGGACCATCGAGCCCGGCGAGACGCTCACCTACACGTTCACGGCGACGCGCAGCGGCATCTGGATGTACCACTGCTCGACCATGCCGATGAGCCTGCACATCGCGAACGGCATGTTCGGCGCGGTCGTCATCGACCCGCCCGGCCTGCCGCCCGTCGACCACGAGTACGTGCTGGTGCAGTCCGAGCTCTACCTGGGCGCGCAGGGCGGCCTTGCCGACGAGGACGCGCTCATGGCGCAGACCCCCACGCTCGTGACCTTCAACGGGTACGCGCACCAGTACCGTGACCGCCCCCTGCAGGCCCGGACGGGCGAGCGCGTGCGCGTCTGGGTGCTCGACGCCGGCCCGAACCAGCCCTCGTCGTTCCACGTCGTCGGCGGGCAGTTCGACACCGTGTACCGCGAGGGCGACTGGACCCTGCGCGACGGGGGCTCGACGGGTACCGGGGGAGCGCAGGTGCTCGCGCTGCAGCCCGCCGAGGGCGGGTTCGTCGAGCTGACGTTCCCCGAGGCCGGCACGTACCCGTTCGTCACGCACGTCATGGGCGACGCCGAGCGCGGGGCGTCGGGACGGTTCGTCGTCGGCGACTGAGGCACCCGCGGCACCGCGCCGCGCGGACGATCCTTCCTCACACCCCGGCACGCGGGCGTGTGCGATGAACGTTCGCGGCGGGTTACGCGAGCACGCGACCGGGCGAAACACGACGTCCCTAGCCTCGACCACGACGCCGGCACCACGCGGCGACGCCCGCCGGGCCACCCCCCGGCCCCGACGCCCGACCCCGCGTGCCCTGCGCCGCGGCCCGACGCCCGGAGGCTCCCCGTGACACAGACCCCGACGACCCCCGCACCGCCCGAGGACGCGCCCTCACCGACCACCACCACGACCACCGCCGATCTCGGCCCGGGCGCGGCGCTGCTGACCCCGCCCGGCACGACGCCCGCGCTCGTCCGTCACCACGGGCGCTGGCTGCACGGCTGGAACCCCGAGTCCGCCGACCAGTGGGAGACGGTCGGGCGCGGCGTCGCACGCCGCAACCTCGTCCTGTCGATCTTCGCCGAGTTCCTCGGCTTCGCCGTGTGGGCGCTGTGGAGCATCGTCGTGCCGCGCCTGCCCGAGGCGGGCTTCGCGTTCACGACCGACCAGCTGTTCTGGTTGATCGCCGTACCGTCGCTCGTCGGCGCCACGCTGCGCATCCCCTACACGTTCGCCGTGCCGATCTTCGGCGGGCGCAACTGGACGATCGTGTCCGCGCTGCTGCTGCTCGCACCTGCGGGTGCGCTCGCGTGGGCGGTGCAGCGCCCCGAGCTCTCGTTCGGCGCGATGCTCGCGATCGCGGCGCTCGCCGGCGTCGGCGGCGGCAACTTCGCGTCGTCGATGGCGAACATCTCGTTCTTCTACCCGGAGAAGGAGAAGGGTCGCGCGCTGGGCCTCAACGCCGCGGGCGGCAACATCGGCACGGCCGCGGTGCAGTTCGCGGTGCCGATCGTCATCGTCATCGGCACCGGGGTGCACCTCGAGCGCGCCGGCCTGATGTTCGTGCCCCTCGCCGTCCTCGCCGCCGTCCTGGCCTGGCGCTACATGGACAACGTCAAGGACGCCGCGACCGACCCGCGGGCCTACGGCTCGGCCGCCCGCCAGAAGCACACGTGGATCATCTCGTTCGTCTACATCGGCACCTTCGGCTCGTTCATCGGCTTCTCCGGTGCGTTCCCCACGCTGCTGAAGAACGAGTTCCCCGCGGTGATGCTCGAGATCGCGTTCCTCGGGGCGCTCGTGGGCTCGATCGCCCGGCCCGCCGGCGGGATCCTCGCCGACCGGCTCGGCGGCGCCCGCGTCACGGTCTGGTCCTTCGCGGTCATGGCCGCCGGGACGGTGTCGGCGATCTTCGCGCTGCGCTCGGGGTCGTTCGGACTCTTCTTCGCCTCGTTCCTCGTCCTGTTCCTCGCGACGGGTGCCGGCAACGGCTCGGTCTACCGGATGATCCCGGCGGTCTTCCGCCACGGCGCGACCGACGACACCGACCGCACACGGCGCGCCAAGGTGGCCGCGGGCTGCATCGGGATCGCCGGCGCGGTGGGAGCGATCGGTGGGTTCCTCATCCCGCGCGGGTTCGCGATGTCGACCACCGCCACCGGCGGCATCGAGGCCGCCCTGTGGGTGATCGTCGGGATGTACGGCGTCATGGCCGCCACCACGTGGGCCGTGTACGGCCGCCGCGGCTCGGCGTTCGGCGACACGCTCATCTGATGACGCTCACGACGACCGCGCAGTCCGAGCGCACGGCCGCGACGCAGGTCGCGACCGTGTGCTCGTACTGCGGCGTGGGCTGCGGCATCGTGCTGGACGTCGGCGACGACGGCACCGTGCGGCGCGCCAGCGGCGACCGCGCCCACCCCTCGAACGCCGGGCGCCTGTGCACCAAGGGAGCGACGAGCGCGACCATGCTGGCCGCGGGCGGGCGCGTGACGACCGCGCTCGTGCGTACCGAGCGGGGCACCGAGCCCGTCCCGGTGGACGTCGACACCGCGATCGCCGACGTCGCCCGGCGGCTGCGCGAGATCCTCGACCGCCACGGCCCCGACGCGCTCGCCCTGTACGTCTCGGGGCAGATGAGCATCGAGGCGCAGTACCTGGCCAACAAGCTCGCGAAGGGGTTCTGGCGCACCAACCAGATCGAGTCGAACTCGCGGCTGTGCATGGCCAGCGCCGGCACCGGCTACAAGCTCTCGCTCGGGTCGGACGGCCCGCCGGGGTCCTACGACGACCTCGACCACGCCGACGTCTTCCTGGTCGTCGGTGCCAACATGGCCGACTGCCACCCGGTGCTGTTCCTGCGGCTGCTCGACCGGCTCAAGGCGGGCGCGAAGCTGATCGTCGTCGACCCGCGCCGCACGGCCACGGCCGACAAGGCCGACCTGTTCCTGCAGGTGCGTCCCGGGGCCGACCTCGCGCTGCTCAACGGTCTCCTGCACCTCCTGGTGGAGGCCGGTGCCGTCGACGAGCAGTTCGTCGCCGAGCACACGCAGGGCTGGGAGCAGATGCCCGCGTTCCTCGCGAACTACCCCCCGGACGTCGTCGAGCGGCTCACGGGTGTGCCCGCGGCCGACCTGCGAGCCGCCGCCGCGCTGCTCGCCGGCGCCGAGAACTGGGTGTCCTGCTGGACGATGGGCCTCAACCAGTCGACGCACGGCACGTGGAACACCAACGCACTGGTCAACCTGCACCTCGCGACCGGTGCGATCGGCCGGCGCGGCAGCGGACCGTTCTCCCTGACCGGCCAGCCCAACGCCATGGGCGGGCGCGAGATGGGCTACATGGGCCCCGGCCTGCCCGGCCAGCGCAGCGTGCTCGACCCCGACGACCGGGCCTTCTGCGAGGACCTGTGGGGCCTGCCACGCGGCACGATCCGTGCCGACGGCGTCGGCACCGGCACGGTCGACATGTTCCGCCGCATGGCCGACGGCGAGATCCGTGCGTGCTGGGTGATCTGCACCAACCCCGTGGCGTCGGTCGGCAACCGGCGCACCGTCATCGAGGGCCTCGAGCGCGCCGAGCTCGTCGTCACGCAGGACGCGTTCGCGGAGACCGAGACCAACGCGTACGCGGACGTCGTGCTGCCCGCCGCGATGTGGTCCGAGGCCGACGGCGTCATGGTGAACTCCGAGCGGACGCTGACGCTCGCGCGCCGCGCGCTGGCCGCGCCCGGGCAGGCGCTGCCGGACTGGCAGCTGATCGCGCGCGTCGCCACCGCGATGGGCTACGACGGGTTCGCGTACACCTCGCCGCAGGAGGTCTTCGACGAGCTGCGGCAGGCGTCGAACCCCCGCACCGGCTACGACCTGCGCGGTGTCACCTACGAGCGGCTGCGGCGCGAGCCCGTGCAGTGGCCCTGCTCGTCGCCCGACGCGCCCGCGCGCAACCCGCTGCGCTACCTCAACGACGGTGAGCACCAGCCGCTGCTCACGCACCCCGACGGCACGCGTCCCCGCCTGGCCTTCGCGACACCGTCCGGGCGTGCCGTCTTCCACGCGCGCCCGCACACCGACCCGGCCGAGATGCCCGACGACGACCACCCGTTCTGGTTCACCACGGGCCGCGTGCAGCACCAGTGGCACACCATGACGAAGACCGGCAAGGTCCCTGCGCTCAACAAGCTCGAGCCCGGACCCTACGTCGAGGTCAACCCGCAGGACGCCGAGCGACTCGGGCTCACCGACCGCGCGCCCGTCGAGGTCGCCTCGCGTCGCGGCCGTGCCGTGCTGCCCGTCGTCGTCACCGACCGCGTGCCGCCGGGCACGTGCTTCGCGCCCTTCCACTGGAACGACGTGTTCGGGGAGTACCTCGCGGTGAACGCCGTGACGCACGACGCCGTCGACCCGTTGTCGTTCCAGCCCGAGCTCAAGGCGTGCGCGGTCGCGCTGACGCCCGTCACGACGGTCGCGCTCGCGCCCGACGCGAGCAGGGCGGCCGTCACGGTGCCGACCGAGGTGCCTCCCGAGCTCTCGGCCGACGCCCCGGTGCTCGACGGCGCCGCGACGATGCGTGCGCTCGCCGCGGCCCTCGGGGTCGACGACGTCACGCCCCCGGCGCTCGGTGACGACGAGCGCCGCTACCTCGCGGGGTTCCTCGCCGGCCTCGGCCGGGGCGCGGCGGGCACACCCGTGCTGCCGCCGTCCGCGCCGCTGAGCGAGGACCACGCGCTGTGGGTGGACGGCGTCCTCGCCGGCATGTTCTCGCGGGCGCCCGGCGCGTCCGCGGCCCGCCCGCGGACCCGCACCGTGACCGTGCTGTGGGCGTCCCAGACCGGCACCGCCGAGGAGCTCGCGGGTCTCGTCGCACAGCGTCTCGCCGCCACCGGCCGCACGCCGCGCGTCGTCGCCATGGACGAGGCGCTCGACGACCTGCCGCGCTCCGGCGACGTGGTGCTCGTCACCAGCACGTTCGGCGACGGCGACGCACCCGACAACGGGACGGCGCTGTGGGAGGCGCTCGCCGACCCGCAGGCGCCGTCGTTCGCCGGCGCGCGGTTCGCGGTGCTCGCGCTCGGCGACCCCACGTACGACCGGTTCTGCGGTCACGGGCGCCGCCTCGACCACCGCCTCGCCGAGCTCGGCGGGCAGCGGCTCGTCGAGCGCCTCGACCGCGAGCCCGGCGACGACGACGCGGTCGAGCGCTGGGTCGCGACGCTGCTCACGGCGCTCGCGGGCGACGAGGACGCCGCCGGCGGCACCGGCGCGGCCGCGAGCGACCGCGCCCCCGTCACCACGGCACCCGTCACGCCGCCGCAGGCCCCGACCCGGGCGACGCGCGCGACCCCGGGCACCGCGCGGCTGGTCGGGCGGCGCCGCCTCGGCGAGCCCGGCTCGGCGAAGGAGGTCCGCGAGATCCTCCTCGACACGTCCGGCAGCCCTCTGCCGGTGACGTACCAGGCGGGCGACGCGCTCGCGGTGCGACCGGTCACGCCACCGGCGCTCGTCGAGGAGTGGCTCGCGGCGACCGGTCTGGACGGCGACGCGACCGTCGTGCTCGACGGCACCGAGCGGCGCCTGCACGACGCGCTGCGCACCGCGCTCGACCTGGGTCGGCCCACGCCGCCCTTCCTGCGGTTCGTGGCCGACCACGCCGCGGGCACCGCGGGCGTCGAGCTGCGGCGCCTGCTGCGCGGCGAGAACAGGCAGGACCTCGCGGCGTGGACGTGGGACCGCGGCGTGGTCGACGTGGTCGCCGAGCACCGGGTCGAGGCGAGCGCGCAGGAGTGGGTCGAGGCGCTGCGCGCGCTGCAACCGCGCGCGTACTCGATCTCCTCGAGCCCGCTGGTCGACCCCGAGCGCGTGCGGCTGACGGTGTCGGTCGTGCGCTACCAGGGCCCGTCGGGGCGCCCGCGCGGCGGCACGTGCTCGACGTTCCTCGCGGACGCCGCGCCGGACGCCGAGGTGGCGGTGCACGTGCAGCCGAGCGCGCACTTCCACCCGCCGGCCGACCCGGCGGCGCCTGCCGTGATGGTCGGCCCGGGCACCGGTGTCGCGCCGTTCGTCGGCTTCCTCGCCGAGCGCGAGGCGCTGGGGCACACCGGGCGCAGCTGGCTGGTGTTCGGGGAGCAGCACGCCGCCACCGACTTCTGGTACCGCGAGGAGCTCGACGCGTGGCGCGAGCGCGGTGTGCTCACACGGCTCGACACCGCGTTCTCCCGCGACCAGCGGCAGAAGGTGTACGTGCAGGACCGCCTGCGTGAGCACGGCGCGGCGCTGTGGTCGTGGCTCGAGGAAGGGGCCCACCTGTACGTCTGCGGCGACGCGTCGCGGATGGCGCCGGACGTCGACGCCGCGCTGCGGGACGTGGTGGCGCGGCACGGCGGGCTCGACCCGCAGGACGCCGCGGCGTACGTGAAGCGTCTCGCAGCCGAGCGGCGCTACGCGCGCGACGTGTACTGACGTGAGGGCGCTCGACGGCCTGGGGCGCCGCCGGCCGCGTCAGGCGACCTCCACGACGAGCGTGTCGTACCCGCTCGCGCCGTCCGGCACCGCGCCGGCAGGCACGGCGGTCTGCGGGCCGTCGGGGTCCCACGCGCGGACGGACAGCACGTGCCGGCCGGCCGGTGCGTCCGGCCAGCGCCACCGCCACTGCCGCCACGTGTCGACCCCGCCGTCGGCGGCGAGGTCCGCGTCCTGCCACGGCCCGTCGTCGACCCGCACCTGCACCTGCGTCACGCCGCGGTGCTGCGCCCACGCCGTACCCGCGACCACGACGTCGCCCGCGCGCACGTCGGCGCCCGGACGTGGCACCTCGATGCGCGACTGCGTCTTGACCGGCCCGCGGGGGGACCAGCCGCGGACCGTCCAGTACGCGTCGGCGCGGTCGAAGCGCGTCACCTCCAGCTCGGTCACCCACTTGGTGGCGGAGACGTACCCGTAGAGGCCGGGGACGACGAGCCGCACCGGGAACCCGTGCTCCGGGGGCAGCGGGGCGCCGTCCATCGCGACCGCGAGCAGCGCGTCGCGCCCGTCGGTGAGCGCCTCGAGCGGCGTCGACGCCGTGAACCCGTCGACGCTGCGCGAGAGCACCATGTCGGCCTCGGTCGTCGGCATGGCGCGGGCCAGGACCTCGCGTACGGGCAGCCCCAGCCACCGCTGGTTGCCCACGAGGTCACCGCCGACGGGGTTGGAGACGCACGCGAGCGTCACCCAGGCCTCGACGAGGTCGGCAGCGAGCAGCTCGTCCCAGCCGATCTCGACCTCGCGCTCGACCAGGCCGTGCACGCGCAACCGCCACGTCGCCGGGTCGACCTGCGGCACGACCAGCGCGGTGTCGATCCGGTAGAAGTCGGCCACGGGCGTCGCCCACGGTTCGACGCCGGCGACGCCCACGTCGACCCCGGACGGCGGCGGGGGAGCCGGGCGCGCGGGCGGGGGCAGGCGCAGGGAGGCGCGTGCGGCAGCCGCGCCGCGGGCACCGCTCGCCACGGCGCGACCGACGACCGTCGCGACGACGCCCGCCGCCGTCACCAGCGCGGTCGCCCGCAGGAACGTGCGACGGTCCGGGACGACCCGGCCGCCGGCGGTGTCCGAGCGGTCCGGACCGCTCGCCTCGGGCCCACCGGCCGGTGCCCGGCGTGCGGGCGCCGGGAGACGCGCGAGCAGCGTCCGCAGCGCGAGCAGCCCACCACCGGCGCCGAGCAGCGCGGGTGCGGGGGCGAGCACCCCGGCGTCGGGGCGGGTCGTCGCGGCCAGCGCCGCGAGCCCGCCGAGCGCGACGACCAGCACGGCACCCGACGCCCAGCGGCGCCGCGCCAGGACACCGGCGGCCGCGGCCAGGACGGCGAGCACCACCACCTCGCCGATGCCGAGCACGAGCTTGTCGGCGGTGCCGAAGGTCGCCACCGCCCAGTCCTTGAGCCACGGTGGCGTGGCGTCGACGAACGCGCCCCCGACCGCGACGAGCGGGTCGCCCGTCGGGCCCGTGAGCACTGCGGCGAGCGCCCCGACGCCCACCGTCGCCGTGCCGGCGGCCAGACCGGCGGCGGCCGCGCGCGCGTCGTCGCCGCGCGGCGGCCGGGCGGCGAGGGCTCTCACGGCGCCACGGTAGGTGCCCGGGGTGCCGCCCGCCAGGGTGCCTGCCCGGACCTCGCCTCACACCAGGCGACGGCGCAGTGAGAGAGAAACGTTCCGGGGCCGAAACGGCTCGGTGCGTCTGCCCGAAACCACCGCTTCGTAGCGTCATGGCACGCGGTCACGCACCGCACGTCACCGCCCGCAGCACGCGCACGGACCGCACCTGGAGGCCTCATGGACCCCCGTCACCTCGTCGTCGTCGGCGGCGGCATGGTGGCGCAACGCCTCGTCGAGGCGCTGCGCGACCGCGACACCGCAGGCACGTGGCGGGTCACGGTGCTCGCCGAGGAGCCTCGCCGCCCGTACGACCGCGTGGCCCTCACCAGCTACTTCTCCGGCCGTACGCCCGAGGAGCTCGGGCTGGGCGACCCCGCGCTGTGGGACGACCCGCTCGTCTCGCTGGTGCGCGGCGACAAGGCCGTCGCGGTCGACCGCGAGGCGCGCGTCGTCACCACGGAGTCGGGACGCACGTTCGCCTACGACCACCTCGTGCTGGCGACCGGCTCGTACGCCTGGGTGCCGCCCATGGAGGGTGCCGACCTCGACGGCGTCTTCGTCTACCGCACGCTCGACGACGTCGCGGCCCTGCGCGGCTACGTCACGCACCTGTCCGACCAGCGCCAGGTGCGTGGGGTGGTGCTCGGCGGGGGGCTGCTCGGGCTGGAGGCGGCCGGCGCGCTCGACGCGCTGGGTGCCCGCGCGACCGTCCTGCAGGTCGACACGCACCTCATGTCGGCGCAGGTCGACCTGGGCGGCGGCGAGGCGCTGCGCCGCCTGGTCAACCGTCTCGGCATCGGCGTGCGCACGCAGTCGATGACGACGCGCGTCGTACCCCACCGTCGCGGCGGGGTCGGGCGCGTCGAGCTGGCCGACGGCACGCGGCTCGACGCCGACGTCGTCGTCGTGGCCGCCGGCGTGCGCCCCCGTGACGAGCTCGGGCGCGAGTGCGGCCTGCCGATCGGCGAGCGCGGCGGCGTGGTCGTCGACGACACGTGCCTCACCGAGGACCCGCACGTCTCGGCAGTCGGCGAGGTGGCCTGCATCCAGGGCGCCTGCATCGGCCTGGTCGCGCCCGGCTACACGATGGCCGAGGTCACGGTCGACCGGCTGCTCGGCGGCGGCGCCGTCTACCCGGGCGCCGACACGGCGACCAAGCTCAAGCTCGCCGGCGTCGACGTCGCGAGCTTCGGTGACGCGTTCGCCCGCACGCCCGGAGCGCTCGAGGTCGTCTGGGCCGACCCGGTGGCCGGCGTCTACAAGAAGCTCGTCATGTCCGACGACGCCCGCACCCTGCTCGGCGGCGTGCTCGTCGGCGACGCCTCCGCGTACGCCAGCCTGCGCCCGATGGTCGGCCGCGAGCTGCCCGGCGACCCCGCCGCGTTCCTGCTCCCGGAGGGCGGAGCGGGGGCCCCGGACCTCGAGCTGCCGGACGACGCGGGCGTCTGCTCCTGCAACAACGTGTCCGCCGGCACCATCCGGCACGCCGTGGCGGAGGAGGGCTGCCACGACCTGGGCGCCGTCAAGGCGTGCACGCGCGCCGGCACCAGCTGCGGCTCCTGCCTCCCGCTGGTCAAGAAGCTCATGTCGACCGAGCTGTCCAAGCTCGGGGTGACGGTCAGCAACGCGTTGTGCGAGCACTTCGCGCTCTCGCGGGCCCAGCTGTACGACGCCGTCCGGGTCGCCGGACTGCGCACGTTCACCGAGGTCGTCGAGCGGTTCGGCACGCACGGCCGCGGCTGTGACATCTGCCGGCCGGCGGTCGCGTCGATCCTGGCGACCACCGCTCCCGCGCACGTCCTGGACGGTGAGCGCGCCGCGCTGCAGGACACCAACGACCACGTGATGGCCAACCTGCAGAAGGACGGCTCGTACTCGGTCGTCCCGCGCATGCCGGGCGGTGAGGTGACCCCCGACGGGCTCATCGCCGTCGGTGAGGTCGCCCGCGACTTCGGGCTCTACACCAAGATCACCGGCGGGCAGCGGATCGACATGTTCGGCGCCCGGATCGACCAGCTCCCGCAGATCTGGCAGCGCCTCGTCGACGCCGGGTTCGAGTCGGGTCACGCGTACGGCAAGTCGCTGCGCACCGTGAAGTCGTGCGTCGGGTCCACGTGGTGCCGGTTCGGCGTCCAGGACTCCGTGGCCCTGGCCGTCATGCTGGAGCTGCGCTACCGCGGTCTGCGCTCGCCCCACAAGATCAAGCTCGGCGTGTCCGGCTGCGCGCGCGAGTGCGCCGAGGCGCGCGGCAAGGACGTCGGGGTCATCGCGACCGACAAGGGGTGGAACGTCTACGTCGGCGGCAACGGCGGCTTCACGCCGCGGCACGCCAAGCTGCTCGCGGAGGACC
Organism: Cellulomonas flavigena DSM 20109; assembly: GCF_000092865.1. GTDB lineage: Bacteria > Actinomycetota > Actinomycetes > Actinomycetales > Cellulomonadaceae > Cellulomonas > Cellulomonas flavigena. Next base: position 1,976,948 of record NC_014151.1, read on the forward strand.
TCGACACCGAGACCCTCGTGCGCACCATCGACCGCTTCCTGCTCTACTACGTCCGCACCGCGGACCGGCTGCAGCGCACCGCGCCGTGGGTCGAGGAGGTCGAGGGCGGCCTCGAGGGTGTCCGCGCGGTCGTCATGGACGACTCGCTGGGCATCTGCGCGGACCTCGACGAGCAGATGGCACGTCATGTCGCCGAGTACGAGGACGAGTGGCGCGCGACCCTCGAGGACCCCGAGAAGCTCAAGCGGTTCGCGTCGTTCGTCAACGCCCCCGACGTGCCCGACCCCTCGCTGGCGTACGTGCCCGAGCGCGGCCAGGTGCGCCCTGCCACCGCCGACGAGCGCGCCGTGCTCGTCGCCGGCACCACCCTGGAGGTCCGGTCATGACGACGCTCGACGAACGCGCCACCACGTGGCTCACGGTGTGCCGCCTCGCCGACCTCGCGCCCGAGCGCGGGGCCGCGGCCCTCGTCCCCGACGAGGTCGACGGCGCACCGGTGCTCACCCAGGTCGCGTTGTTCCGGCTGCTCGACGGCACCGTCCGGGCCGTGCAGCAGCACGACCCCTTCAGCGACGCCCACGTGCTCGCGCGCGGCATCGTCGGCACCCGTCGGATCGACGGCGAGGACGTGCCGACCGTCGCGTCGCCGATGCACAAGCAGGTGTTCGACCTGCGCACCGGCACGTGCCTGGACCCGGCCGGCAAGACGCCCGCCGAGGGCCGGTCGCCGGACCTGCGCACGTGGCCCGTGCAGGTCGTCGACGGCGAGGTGCGCGTCGCGGTCCCCGGGAGCGGCACGTGACCGCCCTGCTCGGTGTCGAGCTGGCCGACCGTCCCGTCGTCGTGGTCGGCGGCGGTCCGGTCGCGGCGCGACGGGCCGAGGCGCTCGCGGACGAGGGCGCGCGCGTGCACGTCGTGGCGCCGCACGTGTGCGAGCCGCTCGCGGAGCTCGTGGTGGCGGGCCGTGCCCGCTGGTCCGACCGCGAGGTGCAGGAGTCCGACCTCGACGGCGCGTGGCTCGTGCACACGGCCACGGGGGAGCGGTCCACCGACGCCGCGGTCGTCGCGTGGGCCACCGCGCGGCGGGTCTTCTGCGTCGACGCGGGCGGGCCACGACGCCCCGCGTCCGGCACCGCGCGCACGCCTGCGACGACGCGGGCGGGCGACGTGCTCGTCGGCGTCGTCTCGACCACGGGTGCCGACCCGCGCCGCAGCGTCCAGGTGCGCGACCGCCTCGCGGCCCACCTGCGTGCCGGTGAGGTGGACCTGCGCCGCCGGCGGGCCACGGCCGACCGCGGTCGCGTCGTGCTCGTGGGCGGCGGCCCGGGCGACGTGGGGCTGCTGACGGTCGCGGGACGCCGCGCGCTCGCGGAGGCCGACGTCGTCGTCGCCGACCGTCTCGGACCGACCGACGTGCTGGACGAGCTGCCCGCCGACGTCGAGGTGATCGACGTCGGCAAGGCCCCCGGCCACCACCCGGTGCCGCAGGACGAGATCAACCGGATCCTGGTCGAGCAGGCGCAGCGCGGCCGGCTCGTCGTGCGCCTCAAGGGCGGTGACCCGTTCGTCTACGGCCGGGGGGGCGAGGAGGTCCTCGCGTGCCGTGCGGCCGGTGTCCCCGTCACGGTGGTCCCCGGCGTCAGCAGCGCGTTCGCGGCCGCGGCGTCGGCCGGCATCCCGCTGACGCACCGCGGCGTGGTCGGTGCCGTGCACGTCATGAACGGCACCGACGGCTGGTCGCAGGCCGCGCTGACCGGGCTGCGCGAGCGCTCGTGCACCGTCGTCGTCCTCATGGGCGTCGCAGCGCTGCCCGGTCTCGTGCGGGACGCGCTCGCGCAGGGCGTCGATCCGGACCTCCCCGTCGCCGTCGTCGAGCAGGCGACGCTCGAGGACCAGCGGGTCACACGCGCCGCGCTGCACGAGGTCGCGGCGGTCGCGGTGGCCCGCGGCCTGCGCGCGCCGGCGGTCGTCGTGCTCGGGGCCGTGGCCGCGCCGGGACTGCTCGACGCCCCGCAGGAGGCCCCGCCGGACGGACCGGTGCCACACGATGCCGCCGATCCGGCGAGAATGGGCGCGTGACGGGGGAGATGATCGACCAGACGCTGGCCGGGTGCGTCGTGCTCGTCACGGCGGACCGGCGGGCTGCCGAGCTGCGCGCTGCGCTCGAGCGGCGTGGCGCGACGGTGCGTCACGCGCCCGCGCTCGGGATGGTGCCGCACACCGACGACGCCCTGCTGCTCGCCCGCACGCGCGACCTGCTCGCGGACCCGCCGGACACCGTGGTCGTCACCACGGGCATCGGCTTCCGCGGGTGGGTCGAGGCAGCCGACGCCGCCGGGATCGCGGACCGTCTGCTCGAGGTGCTGGCCACGACCCGCATCGTGGCCCGCGGCCCGAAGGCGCGCGGCGCCATCCAGGCCGCCGGGCTGAGCGCCGACTGGGTGGCGGAGTCCGAGACGAGCGCCGAGATCGCCGAGGTGCTGCTCGACGAGGGCGTCGCCGGCCGCGACGTCGTCATCCAGCACCACGGCGCCGGCGCGGACGGCCTCGACGAGGCGTTCGCCGCGGCCGGGGCGCGCGTGCGCAGCCTCGTCGTCTACCGGTGGGGTCCGCCGCCCGACCCGGACCTCGTCCGCGACTCCGCCCGCGCGGTGGCCGACGGCGAGATCGACACCGTCGTGTTCACGTCGGCGCCCGGCGCCGCGGCGTGGGTCGCGGCGGCACGCGACGCGGACGCGCTCGACGGCGTGCTGCGCCGCCACACGTCCGGGGCGGTGGTGTTCGCGGCCGTCGGACCGGTCACCGCCAAGCCGCTGGTCGACGTCGGCATCGACCCGCTCGTGCCGGACCGGGGGCGGCTCGGCTCGCTCGTGCGCGCCGTCGTGACGCACTACGGCGGCCTCGAGGCACTCGACACCGTCGCGGGCCAGCTGCGCGTGCGCCGCGGCGCCGCCGTCCTCGACGGGCGCGTGCTGCCGCTGTCGCGCACCGGGCTCGAGGTGCTGCGGCTGCTCGCGCACGCGCGCGGCTCGGTCGTCCCGCGTGACCGCGTCCTCGACGTGCTGCCGGGGGTATCGTCCGACCCGCACGCGGCCGAGGTCGCGATCGCGCGGCTGCGGGACGCCACCGGCAGCCGTGCGCTCATCCGCACGGTGGTCAAGCGCGGCTACCGGCTCGAGCTCCAGGAGCAGGCATGACCGCGACCCCTGTGCCCGTCCTCGTGGGCTGCTCGCACGGCACCGACAACCTCGAGGGTCGTGCCGCCATCGCGACGATCCTCGCGGACGTCGCCCGCACCCGACCGGACCTCGACGTGCGCGAGGCGTTCGTCGACGTCCAGCAGCCCGAGCTCCCCGACGTGGTCACCGGTGCCCTGCGCGATGCTCCCGCCGTCGTCGTGCCGCTGCTGCTCTCGACAGGTTTCCACGTCAAGACCGACGTCGCCGAGGCGGTCGACCGGCCCGGTGCGGCGGCCGGCAGGCCGATGGGCCCGGACCTGCGCCTGGTGGAGATCCTCGCCGAGCGGCTCGCGGCCGCAGGGTTGCGCCCTGACGACGCCGTCGTCGTCGCCGCAGCCGGGTCGAGCGACCCCGACGCCGCGACCGCGGTCCGTGAGGTCGTCGCAGGGCTCGCCGCACGGCTCGGGCGTCCCGTGACCGTCGGGTACGGCTCCGGGGCGCACCCTCGTGTGCCGGTGGCGGTCGCGGACGCGCGCGCGGGGCTCGGCGCGGCGGGTCGCGTCGTCGTCGCCTCGTACCTGCTCGCGCCCGGTTTCTTCCTCGACCGGGTGCGCGAGGCGGGCGCCGACGTCGTCGCGGCTCCGCTGGCGCCGGACCCCAGGCTCGCGCAGATCGCGCTCGACAGGTACGACGAGGTGTCCGCCGAGGCCGCGGCGACGTGGTCCTCGACCGTCGCGTCGGCGGGCGCCTGACGCGACCTCGTCGGCGACGCCCGGCGGCCGTGCGGACGACTCACCCGGCCACCCGCTGGCCCTGCGGCCCCGCGCCCGTGAGGATCGACCCCATGAGCACGCACGCCACCGGTGAACCGGTGACCAGGGTCGACGCCGACGAGCCCGTCGTCGCACGGACCACCCAGCCGCGGCCGCCGGCTCCTGCCGTGGGCCCGACCGTCTCGGTCGTGATCCCCGTCCGCGACGACGCCGACCATCTCGACGCGTGCCTCACGCTGCTGGGACGCCAGACGCGACGCCCCGACGAGGTCGTCGTCGTCGACAACGGCTCGACCGACGCGAGCGCGCTCGTCGCGCGACAGCACGGAGCACGGGTGGTCCTCGAGCCGCGCCCCGGTATCCCTGCCGCCGCGGCGGCCGGGTACGACGCCGCCCGCGGCGAGCTCATCCTCCGGCTCGACGCGGACACGCGCCCGGGGCCCGAGTGGGTCGCCCACGCGGCGCGCGTCCTCGCCGACGCGGACGTCGACGCGGTCAGCGGCGTGGGGCGCTTCGACCTGCGTGGACCGGGCGGGGCCCTGCTGGCCCACGCGTACCTCGGCGCCTACTACGGCCTCGGCCACCTCGCCGCCGGCCACCCCGTGCTGTGGGGCTCCTCGGCAGCGTTCCGCGCCGACGACTGGCGGCGTGTGCGCGACCAGGTCACGCGGTCCGCCGACGTGCACGACGACCTGGACCTCGCCCTGGCCCTCGGCCCCGACCTGCGCGTCGTCGTGGACCGCACGTGGCGCGTCGAGGTCTCCGCCCGTTCGCTGCGACCTGGACGCCAGTGGGTGCAGCGCTTCGGGCGCGCGTTCCGCACGCTGCGTCGCCAGTGGGACGTCATGCCTCCCTGGGAGCGCTGGGAGCCCCGACTGCGCCGGTGAGTCGCCGTGCGACCCGGCACCCGGACCGGGGCGGAGCACCTTCGCGGACCACCCATGGGGCTGCCGAGGGCGCAGGCCCTACGTCCCTTCCGCCGTCGCCGCGGCGCGATCTAGCGTCGAGAGATGGACACGCGCTCGCGGGTCGTCCTCCACGCCGCCGTCGCTGCAGCGGCCGTGTCGGCCCTCGTCGCGCTCATGTCCGCCCCGGTCGCCGCAGCAGCGGTCACGCCGTACTGCGGGCAGCCCTTCCCCGTGGCGACCGACGGCACGCTGACCCTGGACACCCCGACGGTGCAGCAGGGCACGCAGGCGCTCGCCGTGCTGTCCGACTTCGACGAGTGGCCCACGTACCCGATCGGCGGCGGCTCGGGCGAGACGTTCGTGAGCTGCACGCCGTGGGCCCCGAACGGCAAGGTCGAGCTGATGCCCGTCGACACCGGCGTCGGTCTGTTCCTCGTCGACGTCCCACCGGGAACGCCGCCGGGGACCTACCCGGTGAGCGTCCTGTTCCACGACCCGGCCGGGCCGCTCCCGCCGGCGGGCACCCGGCGGCTGAGCACGACGCTCACGGTGACCACCGAGCGCTGGCCGGTGCCGTCCACCGGTGTCGCGTGCGCGCTGCCGGGAGACCCGGCGGCCGGCGAGCTGGTGGGCGACGAGCAGGTCGTCGCCGGCCGGCCGGCCCACTTCTCGCTCACCGGTCACGACACCAGCGGCTACCACCTCAACTGGGTCGACCGGTTGTGGTTCGTCGCCTGCGTCGACGGCCGGGCAGTCCCGATCCGGAGCGACGTCGCCGACATGCCGAGCGACGTCGAGGTCGCCCTCCCCGTGAGCCTCGCCCCGGGACCCCATACCGTGCGGCTGTGGGCCGGCGGGGACGGTCGGCTGCGGTGGTGGGAGCGGACCGTCACCGTCGTCGAGGACGACCGGCCCTCCTGCGAGCGGCCGTTCCCGGCGGCGACCGACGGGACGCTGGTCCTCGACACGCCGACCGTCGAGGCGGGATCGTCCGTGCTCGGCGTGCTCACCGGGTTCGACCAGTGGCCGCAGGCGCTCATCGGTGGCGGCTCGGGGGAGACCTTCGTCAGCTGCGCCCCCTGGCAGCCGGACGGGGACGCCGAGGCGATGGTGGTCGCCGACGACGTCGCACTGTTCCTCCTGCACGTTCCCCCGGGGACGTCTCCAGGGACGTACCCGGTCGGGGTGCTCTTCTACGAGGGCTCCGAGGACGCGTTCGGCCGCGACCCCGCACGCCTCAGCACGACGGTGACGGTCACGGCCGAACCGGTGGAGCCCCGGTCGAACGGTGCGGCCTGCAGCGCGCTGTCCGGTGACCCTGCAGGCGTACGGGAGCTCCGCGGCGGCGACGGCGCGGTGCCCGGCGGCGTCGCCCGCCTGACGCTGACCGAGCCGAGCGACGTCGGGACCTCCTTCAACGAGTACGACCGGCTGTGGTTCGTCGCCTGCATCGACGGCCTGGCGTCGCCCGTCGTGCACGAGGGCGGCAGACCCGTCGACATCGACGTCCGCATGCCGGCGCCGCTCGCGCCCGGGCCGCACCTCCTGCGCCTGTGGGGGATCGTCGACGGGGTGGTCTGGTGGGAGCGGACGATCACGGTGGCTGCGCCTGCGGACTCCTCCCAGCTCGCCGTCACCGGGACCACGTGGCCGCCGGTGGCCGCCGGTGCTGTCCTGCTCCTGCTCGGCGGTCTCGCGGGCGTCGCCGCGCGACGGAGGCACCGGGCCGCCTGACAGGGACCCCGAGCCCCGGCGGGGCGGGTGCGTCGCCCGCCGCGCCGCGTCCTCCGTCGCGCACGACGAAGGCCCCAGGTCGATGACCTGGGGCCTTGCTGGTGGGCGATACTGGGATCGAACCAGTGACCTCTTCCGTGTCAGGGAAGCGCGCTACCGCTGCGCCAATCGCCCATGAGGGAGTGCACTACGAGGTGGAGACGGGATTCGAACCCGTGTATACGGCTTTGCAGGCCGCTGCCTCGCCTCTCGGCCACTCCACCGCTGAGACCGCAGTCCACAACGGCTGGGAGCCGAAGGGGATAGCCTCCGAGCGGACGACGGGATTCGAACCCGCGACCCTCACCTTGGCAAGGTGATGCTCTACCACTGAGCCACGTCCGCAACGTCAGTCCCGCCGTTTCACCGGCGTTCCTGGTGCGTCGAAGACTCTAGACGACAACATCGGCGAGAGTCCAACTGGCACCCGTTCGCGTGTCGTCGGACGACTCCGGAGACACCGTGGACGCTGTCCGGCGAGCGGACCGCGGCAGCGTCCGGCACGTACGGGTCAGTACGTTGGGCGTCGTGCCGACCGCCTCGACGCCCCCCGGCCGTGCCGTGCCCGGCACCGCGTGGTTCGCCGGGCGGCGCGCTCGTGACGTGGTCGAGCACGCGGAGCTCGGTGCGCGCCCCGACGCGCTGGCCACGCCGGGCTGGTGGGCCCTGGTCGGCGACTTCGAAGGGCGTGTCGACGCCTGGCGGTTCGCGCACGTCGAGGACGACGTCCCCGACGCCACCCCGGCCGCGCCCTGGCGGGGCCCCGCGCGGGACGCATGGACGTCGTCGCTCGACCGCGACGCCTACGTGGCGGCCGTCGAGCGGGTGCGTGCGCACGTCCGCGAGGGCGTCGTCTACCAGGCCAACCTCTGCCGGGTGCTGGCCGCGCCGCTCGCGCCGGACGGGGCCGACGAGCCCGACGCACGTGCCCTGGCGGCCCGGCTCGTCGCCGGGAACCCGGCGCCCTACGCCGGCGGCGTGCACGTGCCGGTCGGTACGGACGTGCCCGGCGCCTGGGTCGTGACGGCGTCCCCCGAGCTGTTCCTGCGGGTCGGCGACGGCGTCGTCACCTCCGGCCCCATCAAGGGCACCGCGCCCACGGCAGCGGGCCTGACGGCGAAGGACCGGGCCGAGAACGTCATGATCACCGACCTCGTGCGCAACGACCTCCAGCAGGTCTGCCTGCCGGGGACGGTGCGCGTGACGGACCTCCTGGGCGTCGAGGAGCACCCCGGTCTCGTGCACCTCGTCTCGACCGTCGCGGGCGACCTCGACCCGCGCGTGCGCGACGCCCCCGACGCGCTCGCGCGGGTCCTGGCGGCGACCTACCCCCCGGGTTCGGTGTCCGGCGCCCCCAAGAGCTCCGCGCTGCGGGTGATCGACGAGCTGGAGCCCGTGCCGCGCGGCCCCTACTGCGGCCTGGTGGGCTGGGCGCACGTGGCGCCGGACCGGCGCCTCGTCGCGGAGCTCGCCGTCGGCATCCGGACGTTCTGGTGGCGTGACGGCGTGCTGCGCTTCGGTACGGGCGCGGGGATCACGTGGGGGAGCGACGCGGCGCAGGAGTGGGCCGAGACGGAGCTCAAGGCCGCCCGCCTCGTCGCCCTCGCGAGCCGGTGACGGGCACGACGGTGGAAGGATGAGCGCGTGGACCTGACGATCTGGGCCGGTGGCCGGCTGCGCGCACCCGAGGACCCCGTGCTCACGGCGGTCGACCACGGCGTGACCGTCGGCGACGGCGTCTTCGAGACCTGCTCCGTCCAGGGGGGCGTCGCCTTCGCGCTCACCCGGCACCTCGCGCGGCTCGAGCGGTCCGCGCGCGGCATGGGCATGCCGCCGCTGCCGCTCGACGAGGTCCGCGAGGGCGTCGCCGCGGTGCTGGCCGCGGCCGGCGATCACGCCGGGCGCCTACGGATCACCGTCACCGGCGGCCCCGGGCCGATGGGCTCGCACCGGTACGCGCCCGCCGAGCAGCGACCGACCGTGGTCGTCGTCGCCGGGCCGGCGGCGACCATGGACGTCTCCCGCGCCGTGCGCTCCCCGTGGGTGCGCAACGAGCGGTCGCCGCTCGCCGGCCTGAAGACCACGTCGTACGGCGAGAACGTCGTCGCGCTCGCGCACGCGCGCGCCCGGGGCGCCGACGAGGCCCTGCTGGCCGACACGCGCGGGCGCCTGTGCGAGGGGACCGGCTCCAACGTCCTCGTCGAGGTCGGCGGCGAGCTGCTCACGCCGTCCCTGGAGACGGGTGCCCTGGCGGGCGTCACGCGCGAGCTGCTGCTGCTGTGGGGCGGTGAGGCGGGCCTGCCGGTGCGGGAGGCCGCCGCGGGCGAGCTGCCCTGGGAGGTGCTCGACGAGGTCACGGCCGGACGCGCGCACCTCGCGCTCACGGGGTCGATCCGCAACGTCACGCCCGTCGTACGGCTCGACGACGTCGACGTGGCGGCGGGACCGTTGTCGCTCGCCGCGCAACGGCTGTTCGCGCAGCGGGCGGCGGAGGACCTCGATCCCTGACCCGCACGGTCGAGCGGACCGGGAGCGTGGGCGGCCGCCCGGACGCACGACAGCCGGCCCCGCGCGAGCGGGACCGGCTGGGTCGAGGCGGCGCGGAGCCGTCCGTCAGGCGGTCAGCAGCGCCGCGATGAGCGCCGTGATCTCGCCCTCCATCTTGTCCGACTCGGCACCGATGGGCACGAGCGACTCGGTGGCCGCCAGGAACCGCAGCAGGGGCTCCGTCGGCGCCGCGAGCAGCGCACTGCCCTCGACGCCCGAGAGCGAGACGAGGGTGTAGTCGGGGTCGTCGTCGCGCCACACCTGCACGTCGCCCGTGCCGGCGGGAGCGTCCGCGACGGCGTGCACGCCCTGGGCGAGCAGCTCGCGGCCGAGGAGCCAGGTCGACATCGTGTGGGCGCCGGTGAACACGGCGCGCACGGTGTACGGGTCGCTGGTGCGGAAGCACATCTCTGCGGACACCGGGATGACGGTGGCGTCGGAGCCGATGAGCTGCATGGCAACGACCTCGATGACGTCGTAGGACGTGTCCGCCATCGGGTCCTCCTGTCGCATGGTGAGGCCCTGACGGCCTGTTGATGTCACATCATGGCAGGACGGATGTCCCATTGGACCGATGCTCGACCACAGTTCACCCGCCCGGACCCTTTCAGATCCCGTGGAAAACGTTGCACATCGCTCTCCCGGGTGCAGAACCCGACATTGCGACCACCGCGACGGCGACCGGGTGACCCTGTCGGCAGCGACCGTGGGCACGCTCCGCAGCGTCGGCGGACCCGGTTCGGAGATCGGCCCGGAGTCCGCTAGCATCATCCGCGTCGCCCACGGGCGGCGACGCGGAAGGCAGCGTGGGTGATGAACCCCGCGGGCGATTGGCTCAGTGGTAGAGCGCCTCGTTCACACCGAGGAGGTCACTGGTTCGAACCCAGTATCGCCCACCCTCGGACGTAGGCCCCGACCGGACGGTCGGGGCCTACGTCGTCCCCGGGGTCGGCGACGCGGCGCCCGGCTGCCGTGCCAGACTCGCGACGTGGACTTCCTCTCGGCCTACGCCCACGGCTTCGCGCGAGTCGCTGCGTGCACCGTCCCCGTCACCGTCGCGGACCCCGCGGCCAACGCGGCCGCCGTCCTCGACGCCGCGCGCGCCTGCCACGACGACGGCGTCGCGGTCGCCGTCATGCCCGAGCTGTGCCTGTCGGGTTACGCGGTCGACGACCTGTTCCTGCAGGACGTCCTGCTCGACGCCGTGCGCGACGCGCTCGCCACGATCGTCGAGGCGTCCCGCGAGCTGCTGCCGGTCATCGTCGTCGGCGCCCCGCTCGCGCACGGCACGCGCGTGCTCAACACCGCCGTCGTCGTGCACCGCGGGCGCGTGCTGGGCGTCGCCCCGAAGTCCTACCTGCCCACGTACCGCGAGTTCTACGAGCGGCGCTGGTTCGCCCCCGGCGACGACGTGCGCGGCACCACGACGGTCGCCGGCCAGGAGGTCCCGATCGGCCCCGACCTGCTGTTCGCCGCGGCCGACCTGCCCGGCCTCGTCCTGCACGTCGAGGTGTGCGAGGACATGTGGGTGCCCGTGCCGCCGTCGACGCACGCCGCGCTCGCGGGTGCGACGGTGCTCGTCAACCTGTCGTCGAGCCCCGTCACCGTGGGCCGCGCCGAGGAGCGGCGCCTGCTCGTGCGCTCGGCGTCGGCCCGGTGCCTGGCCGCGTACGTCTACGCCGCCGCGGGGCAGGGGGAGTCGAGCACGGACCTCGCGTGGGACGGGCAGACGCTGGTGTACGAGCTCGGCGAGCTGCTGGCCGAGGGGAAGCGGTTCGCCGACGGTCAGGTCCTCACCGTCGCGGACGTCGACCTCGACCGGCTGCGGCAGGAGCGGTTGCGCACGGGCACCTTCGACGACAACCGTCGGGCCCTGGGCCTGGCCGCGGCCGGGGGGTCGCACCGTACCGTCCCCTTCACGCTCGAGCCGCCGCCCGGTGACGTCGGTCTGCGGCGCGCGGTCGACCGGTTCCCGTTCGTGCCCGACGACCCCGCGCGGCTCGCGCTCGACTGCTACGAGTCGTACAACATCCAGGTCAGCGCGCTGGAGCAGCGGTTGCGCGCCGTCGGCGGCGCGAAGATCGTCATCGGGGTGTCCGGCGGCCTGGACTCCACGCACGCCCTGATCGTCGCGGCGCGCGCGATGGACCGGCTCGGGCGGCCCCGCAGCGACATCCTCGCGTTCACCATGCCCGGGTTCGCGACGTCCGACGCGACGCTCGCCTCCGCCCTGGCGCTCATGCAGTCGCTCGGGACCACCGCCGAGACCATCGACATCCGGCCCGCCGCACGGCAGATGCTCGCCGACCTCGGCCACCCGGCGGGCGAGGGCGCCGAGCAGTACGACGTGACGTTCGAGAACGTGCAGGCGGGCCTGCGCACCGACTACCTGTTCCGGGCCGCCAACCAGCGCGGCGGGATCGTGCTCGGCACCGGCGACCTGTCCGAGCTCGCGCTCGGCTGGTGCACGTACGGCGTCGGTGACCAGATGTCGCACTACGGGGTCAACGCCGGCGTGCCGAAGACGCTCATCCAGCACCTCATCCGCTGGGTCGTGGGCGAGGGGCACTTCGACGACGCGACCAACGAGGTGCTGCTGCGCGTCGTGGGCCAGGAGATCTCCCCGGAGCTCGTGCCCGTCCGCGAGGGCGAGCGCATGCAGTCCACCGAGGACACGATCGGCCCGTACGCGCTGCACGACTTCGCGCTGTTCCAGGTGCTGCGCCACGGGATGCGCCCCAGCCGGATCGCCTTCCTCGCGTGGCACGCGTGGCACGACGCGCGGGCCGGCGCGTGGCCGCCGGGCTGGCCCGCGGACCGACGCCCGGAGTACGACCTGCCGACGGTGCGGCGCTGGCTCGAGGTGTTCGTGCGCCGGTTCTTCGCCAGCCAGTTCAAGCGGTCCGCCCTGCCGAACGGGCCCAAGGTCGCCGCCGGCGGCACGCTGTCGCCGCGCAGCGAGTGGCGCATGCCGTCGGACGCGTCGGCCGCCGCCTGGCTCGCCGAGCTCGAGGCGAACGTGCCGACCGACCTGCCCACCGGTCGGTAGCATCGTCCCGGCCCGTGTCGGCGACCGCCGACCCGCCGTGAGCAGCGGCGCGGGCAGAACCTGAGGAGCTGGCGAGCGTGCCCGAGCAGATCACCCTGACCGTCGACGGCGTCGAGACCTCGGTCGCACAGGGGACGACGGGTACCGAGCTGTTCGCCGACCGCCGCGACGTCGTCGTCGTGCGCGTCGACGGCGAGCTCACGGACCTGGCCGCCCCGCTGGCCGCCGGCACCACGGTCGAGGCCGTCACCATCGACTCGCCGGACGGGCTCGCCGTGCTGCGGCACTCGGCTGCGCACGTCCTCGCGCAGGCCGTCCAGGAGATCAACCCGAAGGCGCGCCTCGGCATCGGCCCGCCGATCACCGACGGGTTCTACTACGACTTCGACGTCGAGACCCCGTTCACCCCGGAGGACCTCACGGCGATCGAGAAGGTCATGGGGCGCATCGTCAAGGAGGGCCAGACCTTCCGGCGGTGGGAGGTGACCGAGGCGCAGGCGCGCGAGGAGCTCGCGGCCGAGCCGTACAAGCTCGAGCTCATCGGGCTCAAGGGCGAGGCCGGCGACACCGACGGCGCGTCCGTCGAGGTCGGCCTCGGCGGGCTGTCGATCTACCAGAACGTGCGCGGGGCGGGGCGGGAGTCCGAGGCGGTCGTGTGGCAGGACCTGTGCCGCGGCCCGCACCTGCCGTCGACCAGGCTCATCGGCAACGGCTTCCAGCTGACCCGCTCGGCCGCCGCCTACTGGCGCGGCTCCGAGAAGAACCCGCAGCTGCAGCGCGTGTACGGCACCGCGTGGCCCACCAAGGACGAGCTCAAGGCGTACCTCGAGCGCATCGCCGAGGCGGAGCGCCGTGACCACCGCAAGCTCGGTAACGAGCTCGATCTGTTCTCCTTTCCCGAGGAGATCGGCTCGGGCCTGGCGGTGTTCCACCCCAAGGGCGGCATCATCCGCATGGAGATGGAGGAGTACTCCCGGCGCCGGCACGTGCAGGCCGGCTACTCCTTCGTGAACTCGCCGCACATCACCAAGGAGCAGCTCTTCCAGATCTCCGGGCACCTGGACTGGTACGCCGACGGCATGTACCCGCCCATGCAGCTCGACGAGGAGCGCGACGCCGAGGGCCACGTCAAGCGGCAGGGGCAGAACTACTACCTCAAGCCCATGAACTGCCCGATGCACAACCTGATCTTCGCCGCGCGCGGGCGCTCCTACCGTGAGCTGCCGCTGCGCCTGTTCGAGTTCGGGACCGTGTACCGGTACGAGAAGTCCGGCGTCGTGCACGGCATGACCCGCGCACGCGGCTTCACGCAGGACGACGCGCACATCTACTGCACCCGCGAGCAGATGAAGGACGAGCTGACCAGCCTGCTCACCTTCGTCCTCGACCTGCTCAAGGACTACGGGCTCGACGACTTCTACCTCGAGCTCTCCACCCGCAACCCGGAGAAGTCCGTCGGGTCGGACGACGTGTGGGACGAGGCCACCGAGACGCTGCGCGAGGTCGCCGAGGCGTCGGGCCTCGAGCTCGTTCCCGACCCGGGTGGCGCCGCGTTCTACGGCCCCAAGATCTCCGTGCAGGCGAAGGACGCGATCGGCCGCACCTGGCAGATGTCGACCATCCAGCTCGACTTCAACCTGCCCGAGCGCTTCGAGCTGGAGTACACCGCGCCCGACGGCACCCGGCAGCGTCCCGTCATGATCCACCGCGCGCTGTTCGGCTCGATCGAGCGGTTCTTCGCGGTGCTCACGGAGCACTACGCCGGCGCGTTCCCCGCGTGGCTCGCGCCCGTGCAGGTGCTGGCCGTGCCCGTGGCCGAGCCGTTCGAGCCGTACCTGCAGCAGGTCGTGGACCGGCTGCGGGCGCAGGGGGTCCGCGCCGAGGTCGACCGCTCCGACGACCGGTTCGGCAAGAAGATCCGCAACGCCTCGACGCAGAAGATCCCGTTCGTGCTCATCGCCGGCGGCGAGGACGCCGACGCCGGCGCCGTCTCGTTCCGCTACCGCGACGGCCGGCAGGACAACGGCGTGCCCGTCGACGAGGCCGTCGAGCGGATCGTCGCGGCCGTGCGCGACCGCGTCCAGGTCTGAGCGATGAGCTCGTCCGACGACGTCGGGGTCGAGCCCGCCGGCGCCTTCGCGGGGGTGCCGGACGGGCTCGACCGTCTGTGGACGCCGCACCGCATGGTCTACATCGGCGGGCAGGACAAGCCCGTCGACGACGCCGCGGGCGACGGCTGCCCGTTCTGCCGCATCCCCACGCTGGACGACGAGGCGGGTCTCGTCGTGCACCGCGGCGCGGTGGCGTACGTCGTCATGAACCTCTACCCGTACAACTCGGGGCACCTGCTGGTCTGCCCGTACCGTCACGTGGCCGACTACACCGAGCTCACGGAGCCCGAGGTCGCCGAGGTCGCGGCGCTGACCCGCACGGCCATGCGCGTGGTGCGCGACGTCATGACCCCGCAGGGGTTCAACCTCGGGATGAACCAGGGCGAGGTCGCCGGCGCCGGCATCCAGGCGCACCTGCACCAGCATGTCGTCCCGCGCTGGGGCGGTGACGCGAACTTCCTGCCGGTCGTCGCGCGCACGCGCGCGCTGCCGGCGCTGCTGGGCGACACCCGGGCGACCCTCGCGGCTGCGTGGCCCGCCCCCACGAAGGGATGACCGAGCCGTGCTGAGCCGATTCCGCGGCCTGATGACGCGGCTGTGGACGCCGCTGGCCGACGCGCTCCTGCGCGCCGGCGTGTCGCCCGACGCCGTGACGATCACCGGCACGCTCGTCGTGGTCGTCACGGCCCTGTGGGCGTTCCCCACCGGGCACCTGCTGCTCGGCGGCGTGCTCATCGCGGTCTTCACGCTGACGGACTCGATCGACGGCGTCATGGCCCGCCGCGCGGGGCGCAGCGGCCCGTGGGGCGCGTTCCTCGACTCGACGCTGGACCGGTTCGGCGACGGTGCGATCTTCGCGGGCCTCGTGCTCTGGTACACCGGCGGCGGCGACTCGCGCCCCGACGCGGTGCTCGCCCTCGCCTGCCTCGTCCTCGGCTCGATCGTGCCGTACGCGCGCGCTCGCGCCGAGGGGCTCGGCATGACCGCGAGCATCGGCATCGCGGAGCGCGCCGACCGCCTCCTCGCCGTGCTGACGGCCACGATCCTCGTCGGCGCCGGCCTGCCGGGGGTCGTCATGACCGTGGTGCTCGCCCTGCTGGCCGTCGCGTCGGCCGTCACGGTGGTGCAGCGCATGGCGACCGTGCGGCGCCAGGCCCGGCAGGCGGCGCCGTGAGCCTCGACGTCGCGCGCGCCTACCAGCTCGCGTGGCGCGTCGGGCACCGGCTGCCCCGCGCGCTCGTGCGTGGTGCCACGGTGCTCGCCGCGGACGTCGCCTGGTGGCGCCGCGGCGGGGGAGTGCGCCGCCTGGAGGCCAACCTGGCGCGGGTGCGCCCCGAGCTCGACGCGCGCGCCCTGCGCCGCCTGTCGCGCGCAGGGATGCGCTCCTACATGCGGTACTTCGGCGAGGCGTTCACGCTCAAGGGGCTGACCTCCGCGCAGCTGGACGCGCGCGTGCGCGTCGAGGGACTCGAGCACGTGCAGCCCGAGCTCGACGCCGGGCGGCAGGTGCTGCTCGCGCTCGGGCACCTCGGCAACTGGGACCTCGCCGGTGCGTGGGTCACCCGGCACGTCGCGCCCGTCACCACGGTCGCCGAGCGCCTGGAGCCCGAGGAGCTGTTCCAGGAGTTCCTCGCCTTCCGCGAGAGCATCGGTCTGCGGATCCTGCCGCTGACGGGCGGTGGCGACGTGTTCCGCGAGCTCGTCCGTGTCGCGCGCACCGGCCCCGGTGTGCTGCCCCTGCTCGCCGACCGCGACCTCACCGCCCGCGGGCTCGAGGTCGACCTGTTCGGGCACCGTGCACGCGTCGCCGCGGGACCGGCCGCGCTCGCGGTGACGACGGGTGCCGTGCTCGCTCCGACGTCGATCACGTACGAGCGCCTGCGCCGCGGGCGGCGGCGGGTCGCCGGCGGCCCGTGGGGCATCGTCATCCGCTTCCTGCCGCCCGTCGTGACCGATCCCGGCCTGCCGCGCGCCGAGCGTGTCGCGGCGCTCACCCAGGCGTGGGTCGACGGGCTCGCCGAGGAGATCCGCGCGCACCCGCAGGACTGGCACATGCTGCAGCGGGTGTTCGTCGCGGACCTCGACCCGGCGCGCGACGCGGCGCGCCGTGCCGACGGCCCCGACGTGCCGGGCGCTGCGACGACGGTCGGCGGGGAGGCTTCGGCGGAGGGGAGCACACCGTGACGGCCGGGCGTCCGCTGCGCGTCGGCCTCGTCTGCCCGTACTCGTTCGACGTGCCCGGGGGCGTGCAGTTCCACGTACGGGACCTCGCCGAGTCGCTGCTCGCACGCGGGCACGAGGTCTCGGTGCTCGCGCCGGCGTCGGACGACACGCCCGTCCCGCCCTACCTCGTGGCCGCCGGCCGCGCGGTGCCGGTGCACTACAACGGGTCCGTCGCGCGCATGACGTTCGGACCCGTGACGGCCGGGCGGGTGCGCCGCTGGCTCGCGGCCGGGCGGTTCGACGTCCTGCACCTCCACGAGCCGGTGACACCCAGCCTCGGGATGCTCGCGCTGTGGATCGCGGAGGGCCCGGTCGTGGCGACGTTCCACACGTCCCTCGTGCGCTCGCGTCCGCTGCAGATGGCGTACCCGATCGTGCGTCAGTCCCTGGAGAAGATCTCGCTGCGCGTGGCGGTGTCCGAGGACGCGCGGCGCACGCTCGTCGAGCACCTCGGCGGCGACGCCGTCGTGATCCCCAACGGCGTGTGGGTCGACACGTTCGCCGGCGCGGGGACCGACCCCCGCTGGGCGGGCACGCCGCAGGCGCCGACGGTGGCGTTCCTCGGCCGCCTCGACGAGCCCCGCAAGGGCCTGGCGGTGCTGCTGCGCGCGGTCCCGACCGTCCTCGAGGCCCACCCGGGCGCCCGGTTCCTCGTCGCGGGAAGCGGGGAGACCGGCCAGGAGCAGGCTCGTGAGGTGCTCGGCCCACGGGCCGCGGCGGTCGAGTTCCTCGGCGGCGTCAGCGAGCAGGACAAGGCCCGCCTGCTGGCGTCGGCCGACGTGTACTGCGCACCGCAGACCGGCGGCGAGAGCTTCGGCATCGTCCTGGTCGAGGCGATGAGCGCAGGGACCACGGTCGTCGCGAGCGACCTCGGGGCGTTCTCGCGCGTGCTCGACGACGGCGAGGCGGGCGTCCTGTTCCGCACCGGTGACCCGGCGGACCTCGGCGCGACGCTCGCGCGCGTCCTCGGTGACCCGGAGCTGCGGGCGCGCGTGAGCGCGCGCGCCTCGCGCGTCGTGCGCCGCTACGACTGGTCGGCGGTCACGGACCAGGTGCTCGCGGTGTACGAGATGGCCGTCGCCGGCGGGCACGCGCCCGTCGGGGAGGACCCGTCGTCGCTGCGCGGGGCACGGCTCATGGAGCTGCGGAGGGGGCGCACGTGAGCGGCTGGTCGGACACCACGGTCGTCCTCGTGGTCGTGGGGGTGATCCTGGTGCTCGCGTGGCTCGTGTGGGTCCGCGCGAGCCGGCTCGACCGCCTGCACCGCAAGGTCGGGGCGTCGCGCGCGGTCGTCGACGCGCAGCTCGTGCGCCGCGCGACGGTCGCCGCCGAGCTCGCCACGAGCGGTCTGCTGGACCCCGCGAGCTCGCTCGTCGTGGGGGAGGCCGCCTGGGGCTCGCTGACGGCCGGGCGTGCCGGCGACGTCCCGACGGGCCTGCTGCCCGCGGACCTGCGCGAGCAGCTCGGCGCGAGCGCCGCCGTGCCCGACGGTCTCGACCGCTCGCAGGTGGAGAGCGACCTCACCGCCGCGCTCGCGGAGATCCTCGACGACCCGGACGAGGTCGCGGTGCTCGCCGAGGACCCGGAGGGCGACCGCGTCCTGGTCGCGCTCGCCGCGGCGTGGTACCGCGTGCAGCTCGCCCGGCGGTTCCACAACGAGGCCGTCGCGCAGACGCAGCGCGTGCGCCACGGGGCGCTGGTCCGGCTGCTGCGGCTCGCCGGGCACGCGCCCGAGCCCCGCACGCTCGAGCTGGACGACTCCTGGCCGCACGGACTGCCGCGACCGGGCGAGCAGGCGCGTGCGGCGCGGCCCGGGGCGAGCGCACCGCCGGCCTGAGCCGTCGCCGGCGCGGTCGGTGTCCGGGTGGCGGGCGCGGCGCTGGGGGCGCGCGCGGATCTCCTAGGATGAACGTGCCCCGACCACGGCGGCAGGCACCGGGCAGGCACCGTCACCCCGTCCCGCGCAGCGGGCGGACCGCCTGGGCCGCGTGTCCCCGAACGGATCGAAGAGGTCTGACGTGACCGAGAACTCCCAGCCCACCGCCGCCGCCGGTGAGGTCGGTACCGCGCGGGTCAAGCGCGGCATGGCCGAGATGCTCAAGGGCGGCGTCATCATGGACGTCGTCACGGCCGAGCAGGCGAAGATCGCCGAGGACGCCGGCGCGGTCGCCGTCATGGCGCTCGAGCGCGTCCCCGCGGACATCCGCGCCCAGGGCGGCGTCGCGCGCATGAGCGACCCCGACCTCATCGACGGCATCATCTCCGCCGTCTCGATCCCCGTGATGGCCAAGGCCCGGATCGGCCACTTCGTCGAGGCGCAGGTGCTGCAGTCCCTCGGCGTCGACTACGTCGACGAGTCCGAGGTCCTCACGCCCGCCGACTACGCGCACCACATCGACAAGTGGGCGTTCACCGTCCCGTTCGTCTGCGGTGCCACCAACCTGGGCGAGGCCCTGCGCCGCATCACCGAGGGCGCGGCGATGATCCGCTCCAAGGGTGAGGCGGGCACGGGCGATGTCTCCAACGCCACCACGCACATGCGCACGCTGCGTGACGAGATCCGCCGGCTGACGTCCCTGCCCGAGGACGAGCTGTTCCTCGCGGCCAAGGAGCTCCAGGCGCCGTACGACCTCGTCAAGGAGGTCGCGACCACCGGCAAGCTGCCGGTCGTGCTCTTCACCGCCGGGGGCATCGCGACCCCGGCGGACGCCGCGATGATGATGCAGCTCGGTGCCGAGGGCGTCTTCGTCGGCTCGGGCATCTTCAAGTCCGGCAACCCCGCCGAGCGGGCCGCCGCGATCGTCAAGGCGACGACGTTCCACGACGACCCCGACGTGGTCGCCAAGGTCTCGCGCGGCCTGGGCGAGGCCATGGTCGGCATCAACGTCGACGACGTGCCCGTGCCGCACCGCCTCGCCGAGCGGGGCTGGTGACCACGCCCGACGCGCAGCCCGACGGGGCCGTCGCCGCGCCGCCCTCGGGCGGTGCAGCGACGGCCCCGTCGGCCGTCTTCGGCCCCGAGTGGGTGCCGGGACCGGACGGCATGCTGCGCCGCAGCGCCGCGCGCGTGATCCTCCTCGACGAGGCCGACCGCGTGCTGCTCGTGCGGGGCCACGACGTCGATGCCCCCGGACGGTCGTGGTGGTTCACGATCGGTGGCGGGATCGACGCGGGGGAGGACGCCCGCACGGCCGCCGTGCGCGAGCTGCACGAGGAGACCGGAGTCCGCCTGGCCACCACGGACCTCGTGGGTCCCGTCTGCACGCGCTCCGCGCTCTTCGACTTCGCCGCGCGCACCTGCCGGCAGGACGAGGAGCTGTTCGTCGCGCGTGTCCGTGCGGCTGACACCGAGCTCAGCACGGCGGGCTGGACGGACGTCGAGCGTGACGTCATCGACGAGCTGCGGTGGTTCACCCTGGACGAGCTCGCGGCCGTGACGATCGAGGTGTTCCCGGCCGGGCTCGCCGACCTGGTCCGCGACGTGCTCGTGTGGGACGGAAGCACGCGGCACCTGGGGCTCGTCAGCGAGTGAGGCGGGCCGACCCGGCCGGGTGCCGTCGTACCGGTCGGTAACATCCCGGTGACCTGCCCCCGCTACCGTCCGCGGCATGCCGTTCCCCGCCGCCTCCTCACCCGCCGCGCGCGTCCCGCGCTCCGGCATCCGCACCCTCATGGAGCTCGCGCTCGCCGATCCCCGGGCGATCCACCTCGAGATCGGGGAGCCCGACAGCGGGCCCGCGCCGCACGTCGTCGACGCGGTCGCCGCCGCCGCCCGCACCGGCCGTACCGGCTACACCTCGAGCCTCGGGTCCCTCGATCTGCGCGAGGTCGTGGCCGCCCGCGTCTCCCGGACGCACGCACGTGCCACCCGCCCGGACGAGGTCGTCGTCACGCACGGCGCCATGCACGGACTGGCGATGACGATGAGCGCCCTGCTCGCACCCGGCGACGAGGTCCTCCTGCCCGACCCCGTCTTCCCGAACTGGCAGATGGCCGCGATCGCCGCCGGTGCGGTGCCGCGCACGTACGCCGCACGCGCCTCGGCCGGGTTCGTGCCGGACCCCGAGGAGGTCGCGGCGAGCGTGACCCCGCGCACGCGCGCGCTCGTCGTGTGCTCGCCGAACAACCCCACCGGCGCCGTCTACCCCGCGCACGTCGTCGCCGGGCTCCTCGAGGTCGCCCGACGCCACGACCTGTGGGTGCTGTCCGACGAGTGCTACGCGTCGATCACGTTCGGCGCACCGCACGTCAGCCCGCTGACGCTGGACACCGACGGTCGCGTCCTGGCGTTCTTCAGCGCCTCGAAGACGTACGCGCTCACCGGCTGGCGCACCGGCTGGGCCGTCGTCCCGTCCCCCGAGGTCGTCGAGACGCTCGGCCAGCTCGCGGAGGCGACGGTCGCGTGCCCGTCGGCACCGGGTCAGCTCGCGGCCCTCGCGGCGCTCACCGGCCCGCAGGACGACGTCGCCCAGGCGGTCGCGCGCTATCGCGAGCGACGCGACCTCGCGTGCGCGCGGCTCGCCCGGCGCGGCCTGCGGCACGTCGTCCCGCAGGGCGCCTTCTACCTCATGGTGGACGTCGAGGCACAGGACACGGACGCGTTCGCGCGACGGCTCCTGGAACGCCGGCACGTGGCGGTCGCCCCGGGGTCGACCTTCGGCGCGCAGGCCCGGGGCATGGTGCGCGTATCGCTCGCCGCCCCGCGCGACGACCTCCTCGAGGGTCTGGCGCGACTCGCGGACGAGGTCGCGGGACGGCGGGACGAGCAGGCCGGTGGGCTCGTCGGTGGGGGGCGGACCGTGGACGTCGCCGCCTCCGCCTGACCCTAGGATCGACGACCGTGAACCCGACGATCGGAGTCCTGGCCCTGCAGGGCGACGTGCGCGAGCACGTCGCGGTCCTGCGCTCGCTCGGCGTCGGCGCCGTCGGCGTGCGGCGCCGCACCGAGCTCGACGCCGTCGACGCGCTCGTCCTTCCCGGCGGGGAGTCCACCACGATCGACAAGCTGCTGCGCGCGTTCGAGCTGGACGGTCCCGTGCGCGAGCGGCTGCGCGCGGGCATGCCGGCCTACGGCTCGTGCGCGGGGATGATCCTCCTCGCGGACCGCATCATCGGCGGCATCGACGGGCAGCGCACCCTCGGCGGCGTCGACATCACGGTGCGGCGCAACGCGTTCGGGCGGCAGGTGGACTCGTTCGAGACCGACCTGGTGATCGACGGCGTGGACGACAGTGCCGAACGGCCCGTCCACGCCGTGTTCATCCGGGCGCCGTGGGTCGAGGAGGTCGGCCCTGCGGCGACGGTGCTGGGACGCGTCGAGGACGGTCCGGCCGCCGGTAGGATCGTCGCGGTGCGCCAGGGCCCGCTGCTCGTGACCTCGTTCCACCCGGAGGTGACCGGGGACCCGCGGGTGCACCGACTGTTCGTGCAGATCGTCCGCGACAGCCTGTGACGTCGCGGCGCCTCCTGCGGCGTCCTGGTGTCCGGACGCCCGGCGTGGGGGAGCGACGCGGGCGGACCAGCGGAGACGAAGGGGTAACGAGTCATGTCGGGTCACTCCAAGTGGGCCACCACCAAGCACAAGAAGGCCGTCATCGACGCGAAGCGCGGCAAGCTCTTCGCCAAGCTGATCAAGAACATCGAGGTCGCCGCCCGCACGGGTGGCGGTGACCCCGCCGGCAACCCGACGCTCTTCGACGCCATCCAGAAGGCGAAGAAGTCGTCAGTGCCGAACGACAACATCGACCGTGCGGTCAAGCGCGGCTCCGGCCAGGAGGCCGGCGGCGCCGACTACCAGACGATCATGTACGAGGGCTACGGGCCCGGCGGCGTCGCCGTGCTGGTCGAGTGCCTCACCGACAACCGCAACCGCGCCGCCTCCGACGTGCGCGTCGCGTTCACGCGCAACGGCGGCCAGATGGCCGACCCCGGCTCGGTGTCGTACATCTTCAGCCGCAAGGGCGTCGTCATCGTCCCCAAGGAGGGCACCGACGAGGACGCGGTCATGGAGGCCGTGCTCGAGGCCGGCGGCGAGGAGGTCACCGACCTCGGCGAGCAGTTCGAGGTGCTGAGCGAGGCGACCGACCTCGTGCCCGTGCGCACGGCGCTGCAGGAGGCCGGGATCGAGTACGACTCCGCCGACGTCGTGTTCTGGCCCGCCACCCAGATCGAGGTCGACGCCGAGGGGGCGCGCAAGATCCTGCGCCTGATCGACGCGCTCGAGGACTCCGACGACGTGCAGAACGTCTACGCGAACTTCGACGCGTCCGACGAGGTGATGGCCGAGCTCGACGCCGAGTGACGTCGCGCGGGTCCCGCCGCACCGGTGTGGCGGGACCCGTCGCACGGTCGGTGCCTGCGACCATGGGGTCGTGCGCGTGCTCGGAGTGGATCCCGGCCTGACCCGCTGCGGCCTGGGGGTCGTCGACGGGCTGCCCGGACGCCGCGCGCGACTCGTGCACGTGTCGGTCGCCCGTTCCGAGCCAGGGCTCGACGTCGACCAGCGACTGCTGCTCATCGAGCGCGCCCTCGAGGAGTGCCTCGAGGAGCACGCGCCCGACGCCGTCGCCGTCGAGCGCGTCTTCGCGCAGCACAACGTCAGCACGGTCATGGGCACCGCCCAGGTGGCCGGGCTGGCGATGGTCGCAGCGGCCCGGCGGCGCGTGCCGGTCGCGCTGCACACGCCGAGCGAGGTCAAGGCCGCGGTCACGGGCTCGGGGCGCGCCGACAAGGCGCAGGTCCAGACGATGGTGGCGCGGCTGCTCGGGCTGGCCGACCTGCCGCGTCCCGCCGACGCCGCCGATGCGCTCGCCCTGGCGATCTGTCACCTGTGGCGGCCCGCGGGAGCGCTCGGTGCGCCCCAGCGGGAGCCCGGCGCCCTGACCACCGCGCAGCGGCAGTGGGCGGCGGCCGAGCAGGCCGCCCGACGTCGCGCGTGACGCGTGTCGTTCGTACACCTGTTCGCCTCGTGTGGCACAGTGTGGGCGTCGACGACGGGAGGAGCGCACGGTGATCGCGTCGGTACACGGGACGGTGCTGGCGGTACGGCTGGACTCGGCCGTCCTCGAGGTCGGGGGAGTGGGTCTGCTGGTGCAGGCGACGCCGGCGACGCTCGCGGGGCTGCGGGTCGGGCAGCCGGGCCGGCTGTCGACCTCGCTCGTCGTCCGGGAGGACGCCCTCACGCTCTTCGGCTTCGCCGACGACGACGAGCGCGACGTGTTCGAGACCGTGCAGACGGTCTCGGGCGTCGGTCCGCGCCTCGCGCTGGCGATGCTCGCCGTGCACACGCCGGACGGCCTGCGACGCGCTGTCGCACAGGAGGACATCGCCGCGCTGATGCGTGTGCCGGGCATCGGACGCAAGGGCGCGCAGCGCATCGTGCTCGAGCTCGGCGAGCGGCTCGGCGCACCCGACCCGACCGGCGGGACCCCCGCCGCACCGTCGGCGGACCACCGCGAGCAGGTGGTCGAGGCGCTCGTCGGGCTCGGGTGGCCGCTGCGCGCCGCGCAGGACGCCGTGGCCTCCGTCCTCGACGGATCGGCGGTGCCCGTCGGCGCCGGGGAGGTCCCCGGCGTGCTGCGCGCGGCCCTGCGGACCCTGGGCAGCGCGCGTGCGTGAGCCGGGCGCGCCGCGCGTGGAGGTCGGCGACGGCGAGGACCTCGTGCCCGACGGCGCGGAGTCGCTCGTGCGGGCGGCGGCCGACGAGCCCGAGCGCGCCGCCGAGGCCGCGCTGCGGCCGCGACGGCTCGAGGAGTTCGTCGGGCAGCGGGTCGTGCGAGACCAGCTCTCGCTGGTGCTGCAGGCGGCGCTCGGGCGTGGCCGGGCGCCGGACCACGTGCTGCTCTCGGGTCCGCCCGGCCTGGGCAAGACGACGCTCGCCATGATCATCGCGGCCGAGCTGGGTGCGTCCCTGCGGGTGACGAGCGGCCCCGCGATCCAGCACGCCGGCGACCTCGCGGCCGTGCTGTCCTCCCTCGAGGAGGGCGAGGTGCTCTTCATCGACGAGATCCACCGGCTCGCACGCCCCGCCGAGGAGCTGCTCTACGTCGCGATGGAGGACTTCCGCGTCGACGTGGTCGTCGGCAAGGGCGCGGGCGCGAGCGCGATCCCGCTGTCGCTGCCCCCGTTCACGGTCGTCGGTGCGACGACCCGTGCCGGCCTGCTCCCCGCGCCGCTGCGTGACCGGTTCGGGTTCACGGGCCATCTCGACTTCTACGCGGACGACGAGCTCGAGCGTGTGCTCGTGCGCTCGGCCGGGCTGCTCGACGTCCCGCTCGAGGCCGCCGCCGCCGCCGAGATCGCGTCGCGTTCCCGGGGCACGCCCCGCATCGCCAACCGGCTGCTGCGTCGCGTGCGGGACTGGGCGCAGGTCCGGGGCGACGGCACGCTCTCGCTGGCTGCCGCGCGCTCCGCGCTCGACGTCTACGAGGTCGACGTGCGCGGGCTGGACCGCCTCGACCGCGCGGTGCTCGACGCGCTGTGCCGGCGGTTCGGTGGGGGACCGGTGGGGCTGACGACGCTCGCGGTCGCCGTGGGCGAGGAGCCCGAGACCGTCGAGACGGTCGCCGAGCCGTTCCTCGTGCGCGAGGGCCTCGTGGGCCGCACGGCACGAGGACGCGTCGCGCTGCCACCTGCGTGGGAGCACCTCGGGCTGCCGGTGCCGGCAGGCTCGGACACCCTCTTCGGCTGACCCGCAGGGCACGGGCCGCACGTTCGATCGGTCGCTGCGGGAACCGTCCGGGACCCACGTGCGTTGGAGCGACGGGCCGCGGCGCCTAGACTGCGGCCGACGTCCGAGACGATACGGAGCACCACCACCTCATGGACTACTCGTTCCTGGTCATCATGCTGCTCGCCTTCGCGGGTCTGTGGTTCATGTCGAGCCGCTCCCGCAAGGTCCAGCGCGAGGCCGCGGACTTCCGCGCCAACCTCGCGATCGGTGACGAGGTCATGACCGGTTCCGGCCTGTTCGGCACGGTGACCGCGATCGACGGTGACGTGGTGACGCTCGAGTCGACGCCCGGGAGCTCGACCCGCTGGCTGCGCGCGGCGATCGCCCGCAAGGCCGACCCGGTCGTCGTCGCCGACGGACCGGACGACGACGAGGCCGTCGTCGAGGACGAGCCGGTCGTCGACGTCCCGGACGACCTGTCCTCCCTGCCGCCGGAGCCGCCGGCGCGCCCCGACGAGGACCGCGACACCAAGTGACCCACTGGTCCGGGCGACGACGCCCGGACCCCGACCCCACCGGTCGTGTCCTGCGACCGGTGCGCGCACGAGAGAAGACTCCGTTGGCTCCTCCTCCCCGCCGCCGTGAACGGCCGGTCCGCACGCTCGTCACGCTCGCGGTGCTGACCGTCGCCCTGTTCGCGTCGATCTTCGCCGGCACCCGATGGGGCGACGCGTCGCTGACGCCGAACCTCGCGCTCGACCTCGAGGGCGGGACGCAGATCATCCTGCGCCCCGTGGCCGAAGCCGAGGGCAGGGTCACCTCGGAGACGATCGACCAGGCCATCGCGGTGATCCGGCAGCGCGTCGACGCTTCGGGCGTCGCCGAGGCCGAGATCACCAGCCAGGGCGGCAACCGGATCGTGGTCGGCCTGCCCGGCCGGCCCAGCGAGGAGACGCTCGACCTCGTCCGCACGTCCGCGCAGATGGAGTTCCGCCCGGTGCTGGTGATGGGCGCCGCGACGCCGACGACGCCCGCCGAGGACGAGCCCGCGGCCGAGGACGGTGCGCAGGACCCGGCGGTCGAGGACGGTGCCGAGGACGCAGCTGCCGCCGAGGACGCAGCTGCCGCCGAGGACGCCGCGGCCGAAGAGCCGCCGTCGGACGAGCCCGGCAAGGCGTCGCCGGACAGCCCGAGCGACGTCGCGTACTACGTGACGCCCGCTGTCCAGGCGGAGTTCGACGCGCTCGACTGCACCCTCCCGGAGAACCGCACGGGTGGCGTGCCCGGCGACCCGGAGAAGGCCGTGGTCGCGTGCGACCTCGAGGGCCTGTCCAAGTTCATCCTCGGCCCGGTCGAGATCCCCGGTTCCGAGATCGCGACGGCGACCTCCGGACTGGGCACCACGCAGACCGGCGCGTCGACGGGCCAGTGGGTCGTCAACCTGGAGTTCACGAGCAAGGGCACGCCGAGGTTCACCGAGGTCACAACGCGCCTCGCGACGTCGACCCCGCCGCTCAACCAGTTCGCGGTGGTCCTCGACGCCCTCGTCATCTCGGCGCCGTCCGTCAACGAGGTGATCCCCAACGGACAGGCGCAGATCTCCGGCTCGTTCACGCGGGAGACCGCCGCGACGCTCGCCAACCAGCTGAACTTCGGCTCGCTGCCGATCAGCTTCGAGGAGCAGAGCGTCGAGCAGATCTCCGCGACCCTCGGCTCCGAGCAGCTCGAGAAGGGCCTCATCGCCGGTGTCTTCGGCCTGCTGCTCGTCGTCGTCTACTCGCTCTTCCAGTACCGCACGCTCGGTCTGGTGACCGTCGCGTCGCTGCTGGTCGCCGCTGTGGTGACCTACGGCATCATCGCGCTGCTGTCGTGGGTGCAGGGCTACCGGCTCTCGCTGCCCGGCGTCGCGGGCATCATCGTCGCGATCGGCATCACCGCCGACTCGTTCATCGTGTACTTCGAACGCATCCGCGACGAGCTGCGCGACGGCAGGACGCTGGGGGCTGCGATCGAGAAGGGCTGGGAGCGCGCCCGGCGCACGATCCTGGCGTCCGACGCGGTCAACTTCACCGCCGCCATCGTGCTGTACCTGCTGGCGGTCGGCGGCGTGCGCGGCTTCGCGTTCACGCTGGGTCTGACGACGCTCGTCGACCTGCTCGTGGTGTTCATGTTCACGCACCCGCTGATGGTCCTGCTCGGCCGGACGCGGTTCTTCGCGAACGGCCACCCCGCCTCGGGCCTCGACCCGCGCCGTCTCGGTGTCGACGTGCCCCACTACGCAGGCCGCGGGCGCGTGCGCCAGCCCGAGACCCAGGGCGGCTCGAGCACGACGCGCCAGCCCGTCACCGTCGGCGCGCCCGGTGCCTCCGGGCAGACGATCGCCGAGCGCCGTGCCGCCGCACGGGCGGCCCAGGCCGCCGCCGCACCGCCGCACGACCCACCCACGACTGTCGACGACGCGCCCACCGACGGCCGTCCCGAGGGGAGCGACCGCTGATGGCCACCGGATTCGCCCAGTGGGGCAACGACCTCTACTCCGGTCGTCGCTCGTACGACATCGTCGGACGCCGACGCACCTGGTACGTCATCACGGCCGCGCTCGTGGCGATCTCGGGCGTGCTGCTCATCACGCCCGGGCTGAACCCCGGCATCGAGTTCCGCGGCGGCTCGGAGTTCGTCGTCTCGGGCGTCGAGACGAGCGACCAGCAGCTCGCTACCGACACGGTCCTGGCGGTCGCGCCGCAGGAGGTGCCGCGCGTCACCACCGTCGGCGGCTCGTCGCTGCGGATCCAGACCGCCGAGCTCACCAGCGACGAGGTCACGGAGGTCACGAACGGCCTCATCGCCGCCTTCGACGTCAGCGAGGACCAGGTCACGAGCACGTTCATCGGCCCGACCTGGGGCCGGGACGTCTCGCAGAAGGCCGTGACCGGCCTCGTCGTCTTCCTGCTGTTCGTCTCGCTCGTCATGACGGTCTACTTCCGCAACTGGCGGATGGCGGCCGCCGCGATGCTCGCGCTGTTCCACGACCTGATCCTCACGGTCGGCATCTACGCCGCGGTCGGGTGGGAGGTCACGCCCGCGACGGTCATCGGGTTCCTCACGATCCTGGGGTACTCGATCTACGACACCGTCGTCGTCTTCGACAAGGTGCGCGAGAACACCGTGGACACCCTGGACCAGACGCGCTTCACGTACGCGGAGAAGGCGAACCTCGCGGTCAACCAGACGCTCGTGCGGTCGATCAACACGTCGGTCGTGGCGTTGCTGCCCGTGGCCTCGATCCTCGTGATCGGTGCGTTCATCCTCGGTGCCGGGACGCTGCGCGACATCGCGCTCGCGCTCTTCGTCGGCATGTTCGTCGGCACGTTCTCCTCGATCTTCCTCGCGACGCCGCTCGAGGTGACGCTCCGGGAGCGCGAGGCGCGCGTGAAGGCGCACACCACCAAGGTGCTCGCTGCTCGCACGGGGACGGTCGTCGACGGCGAGCCGGTCGCGGCCGCGCCGCGCGCGGTCGCCGCGCTGCGCCCCGGTAGCCACCAGGGCACGGCCGCCCAGCCCAAGCGCAAGGGCCGGTGAACGGGCTCGTGGACGGGCCGGGCGTCACGCCCGGCCCGTCGTCCGACCGCGACGAGCTCGCCGCCCTGGTCGACGGCCTGCTGCGCACGGTGCCGGACTTCCCCGAGCCGGGTGTCCAGTTCCGCGACATCATGCCGCTGCTCGCCGACGCCGACGCGTTCGCGCGCGTCGTGGCGGCGTTCGCGGACCACGCCCACGGACCGGTCGACCTCGTGGCGGGCATGGAGGCGCGTGGCTTCCTGCTGGCGAGCCCGGTGGCCACGGCCCTCGGCGCCGGCGTGGTGCCGGTGCGCAAGGCCGGCAAGCTTCCCGGCCCGGTGGTGTCCCAGTCGTATGCGCTCGAGTACGGCTCGGCCGCCGTCGAGGTGCAGCCGTTCACGATCCCCGACGGTGCCCGCGTGCTCGTCATCGACGACGTGCTGGCGACCGGGGGGACGGCGGCGGCGACCGTGGAGCTCCTGGAGTCGTGCGGCGCCACGGTCGTCGGACTGAGCTTCCTCGTGGAGCTCCAGGCGCTCGGGGGGCGGGCGCTGCTGCCTGGCCGGCACGTCGACACGCTGCTCACGCTGCCCTGACCAGCGGACGTCCTGGGCGTGCGCGCCTCGCCGGAGGCCACCGCGATGTCGGTCGCGCCGTGGTGCGGACGTAGACTCGTCCGTACCACGGGAGGGGGTGCGGGACGATGACCGAGAAGCTCGAGTCCGGAACGGACACGTCGGCGACCGTCGTGCCCGTACCTGCGGCCGCCGAGGTCGCGACGCCCGGCACGGGTGTCGCCGCCTCGTCCGAGCCCGAGGCGTCCACCGCGGCGACGAGCCGCGTGCGTGCCCGCCTCGCACGGCTGTCGGGACGCTCGGCGCCCGCGTACCCGGCCCTCGAGCCGGTGCTGCAGGCTGTGCGGACCAACCACCCCAAGGCCGACCTGTCGGTGATCGAGCAGGCCTACGTCGTCGCGGAGAAGGCGCACCGCGGCCAGCTCCGCAAGAGCGGCGACCCGTACATCACGCACCCCGTGGCCGTCGCCACGATCCTCGCCGAGCTCGGCATGACGCCCTCCACGCTCGTCGCGGCCCTCCTGCACGACACGGTCGAGGACACCGACTACTCGCTCGATCAGCTCCGTCGCGACTTCGGGCCCGAGGTCGCCATGCTCGTCGACGGCGTGACCAAGCTCGACAAGGTCGCCTACGGCGACGCCGCCCAGTCCGAGACCGTCCGCAAGATGGTCGTCGCGATGTCCCGCGACATCCGGGTGCTCGTCATCAAGCTGACCGACCGGTTGCACAACGCCCGGACCTGGAAGTTCGTCTCGCAGGCGTCGGCCGAGCGCAAGGCGCGCGAGACCCTCGAGATCTACGCCCCGCTCGCGCACCGCCTCGGCATGAACACGATCAAGTGGGAGCTCGAGGACCTCTCGTTCGCGACGCTCTACCCGAAGGTCTACGACGAGATCGTGCACCTCGTCGCCGAGCGGGCGCCCGCGCGCGAGGAGTACCTCGCCACGGTGCGCGAGCAGGTCGGGGCGGACCTGCGTACCGCGAAGATCAAGGCGTCGGTCACGGGCCGGCCCAAGCACTACTACTCGATCTACCAGAAGATGATCGTCCGGGGCCGCGACTTCACGGACATCTACGACCTGGTGGGCGTGCGCGTCCTGGTCGACACGGTTCGTGACTGCTACGCGGCGCTCGGCGCTCTGCACGCGCGGTGGAACCCGGTCCCCGGCCGGTTCAAGGACTACATCGCGATGCCCAAGTTCAACCTCTACCAGTCGCTGCACACCACGGTCATCGGTCCCGGCGGCAAGCCGGTCGAGATCCAGATCCGCACGCACGACATGCACCGGCGTGCGGAGTACGGCGTCGCGGCGCACTGGAAGTACAAGGAGTCGGCCAAGGGCAACGGCCCGCAGGACGCCGCCGGGAACGACATGACGTGGCTGCGTCAGCTCGTCGACTGGCAGCGCGAGACGGCCGACCCCGCGGAGTTCCTCGACCTGCTGCGCGACGAGATCGCCGGCGCCGAGGTCTACGTGTTCACGCCCAAGGGCGACGTGCAGGCGCTGCCCGCCGGGTCCACCCCGGTGGACTTCGCGTACGCGGTGCACACCGAGGTGGGCCACCGCACGATGGGCGCACGCGTCAACGGGCGCCTCGTGCCGCTGGACTCCACGCTCGAGAACGGCGACGTCGTCGAGGTCTTCACGTCGAAGTCCGAGACTGCCGGCCCGAGCCGTGACTGGCTGGCGTTCGTCAAGAGCCCTCGCGCGCGCAACAAGATCCGGCAGTGGTTCACCAAGGAGCGGCGCGAGGAGGCGATCGAGCACGGCAAGGACGCCATCGCCAAGGCGATGCGCAAGCAGAACCTGCCGATCCAGCGGCTGATGTCGCACGAGGCCCTGATGGCGCTCGCGCACGAGATGCGTTTCGCGGACGTGTCCGCCCTGTACGCGGCGGTGGGCGAGGGGCAGGTGTCGGCGGCGAACGTCGTCCAGCGGCTCGTGCACTCGCTGGGCGGCGAGCCGGCCCAGGAGGAGGACCTCGCCGAGACCACGCGTCCCGGGGCCAGCTCGCGACGTGTGCGCACGGGCGACCCGGGCGTGGTGGTCAAGGGCGTCGACGACGTGTGGGTCAAGCTCGCGAAGTGCTGCACGCCCGTACCGGGCGACGACATCGTGGGTTTCGTGACGCGCGGCGCGGGAGTCTCCGTCCACCGTGCCGACTGCCTCAACGTCGATGGCCTGCGACGCCAGCCCGAGCGCATCGTCGACGTCGAGTGGACGCACACCAGCTCGCAGCTGTTCCTCGTGCAGGTGCAGGTCGAGGCGGTCGACCGCAGTCGCCTGCTGTCGGACGTCACGCGGGTCCTGTCGGACCACCACGTGAACATCCTGTCGGCATCGGTCTCCACGTCACGCGACCGGGTGGCGCTGTCGCGGTTCGTCTTCGAGATGGCCGAGCCGTCGCACCTCGCGTCGGTGCTCAGTGCCGTGCGCAAGGTCGAGGGCGTCTTCGACGTGTACCGCATCACCGGCTCGCGCGGCACCGAGGAGCCCGCGGTCCGCGCCTGACGCCCTGCGCGACCTTCCGCACGTCGCGTCGGCGGCTGTCGGGTGCCGTGCTCACCCGGACACGTCGCCGTGCTCGCCGGTCGTTCCCGGGAGTCCGACCTGTCCCAGGGCGACGCGGGCGGCGCGCAGCCCGCGGCCGCCGCTGTGCGACTCGAGCCGCCGCAGCGCCACCGTGGGGTCCAGGCCGCACGGCAGCAGCGACCGCAGCACGCGGACCGCCGTGGCTGTCGGCACCCAGCGCGCGACGTCCACGGCGGTGGCCGTGACCGTGGTGACGAGGACACCGCCGTGCGTCTCCAGGTCATCGTCGGCGAGCTCGGCCTCGGCCGTGGTGCGGTCCGGGTGCGGGGCCGGGCGACGTGCGCCCGAGCGCACGAGGACCGTCACCCGAGCCGGTGGCGGGCCACCTGCGTGGACCCAGGCGGCTGCCAGGCGTCCGACGGCGCCGCGTCGCGGGACGAGCGCCGCGAAGGCGGCGGCCCGTACCGCGGCGTCCTCCGGCACGCCGGCAACGCGTGCCGTGTCGCGCCACAGCGGCACCAGTGCGCCGTCGAGGTGCAGACCCGTCCACGTCCACGGCGGGACCTCGTCACGACGGACGACCGGACCAGGTGCTGCGGCGGGAGGCGGGCGCAGGCGACGCAGCGCCACAGGCACGGTCGCCGGAGCGTCGGCGGTGCGCGCGGCGGCGGGGGTTCGAGCAGGGTCGCAGACGGTCACGAACGTCAGGATGCCCGCCCGCAGCCCCTGATCGGTGCGTGGACGGGCATCCTGTGGACGACGGACCTCAGCCGCGCGCGTCCTGCGCGGCGCGCTGGACCTGCTCGAGCCACGCGCGCCGGGCGTCGAGCGCAGCCTGCGCCTCGGCGACCCTGCGCTTGTCGCCCTTGGCCTGGGCGGCGGCCAGATCGGCCTCGAGACCCGCGATCGCCTGCTCGAGCTGAGCGGCCGCGCCCTCGGCGCGTGCTCGCGTCTCGGGGTTCGTGCGACGCCACTGCGCGGAGTCGGCCTCGCGCACGGCGCTCTCGACCGCCCGCATGCGGGCCTCGACACGCTGGACGTCGGCGCGCGGGACCTTGCCCGCGGCGTCCCAGCGGTCCTGGATCGAGCGCAGCGCCGCCTTCGCGGCACCGAGGTCGGTGATCGGCAGCAGGGCCTCCGCCTCGACGAGCAGCGCCTCCTTGACGACGAGGTTCGCGCGGAACTCCTCGTCGATCGCCTGGTTCGCGGCGTCGCGTGCCGCGAAGAACGTGTCCTGCGCCGTCCGGAACCGCGCCCAGAGCGCGTCGTCGACCTGGCGGTTCGCGCGGCCGGCCGCCTTCCAGCGGGTCATGAGGTCACGGAACGCCGCAGAGGTGCCACCCCAGTCGGTGCTCGAGGCGAGGCGCTCGGCCTCCGCGACGAGCTGCTCCTTGACGGCCTTCGCCTCGGAGTTGCGTGCCTCGAGCTCGGCGAAGAAGTGCCGCCGCTCACGGTCGAAGGTGGTGCGCGCGTGGCTGAACCGCTTCCAGAGCGACTCCTCGGTGGGTCGGTCGATGCGCGGCCCGGAGCGCTGGGCGTCCTTCCACTGGTCCAGCAGCCCGCGGAGCTGCTCACCCGCGGGCCGCCACTGGATGCGGGACGGGTCGGTCGAGGCGATCCTCTCCGCCTGCTCGACGATCGCGGTGCGGGCGGCGACGGCGGCCTCACGGGCCGCCGCGCGCTCGGCCTCCGCCTGCGCACGACGCTCTCCCGCACGGGCGCGCAGGCCCTCGAGGCGGGCGCGGAGCCCGTCGAGGTCGCCGACGGCGGCCGGCTCGGCGAGCTCCTCGGAGAGGCGCGTGAGGGTCTGGTCGATCTCCTTGACGGACAGGTCCGTCGCGGAGAGCCGGGCCTCGAAGAGCGCGACCTTCGCCTGCAGGTCCAGGAACCGGCGCACGTAGAGCGCGAGCGCCTCCGGGGCGCTCGCACCGGGGAACTGCCCGACCGCACGCTCGCCGGCGGCCTCGACGACGTGCACCGTGCCGTCCTCGTCGACGCGTCCGAAGGTCGCGGCGTGCTGGGCTGCGGCCTCCTCGTCGGGCGTGGGCACCGGGGTGACGGGCACGACGGGAGCGGCAGCGGCGGGCCGACCCGGGCGGGGGTGCGGACGCACCGACGCCGGTGAGGGACGGGGCCCGGGCCGGTCCGGGCGGGCGGGTGCCGGTGTGCCGTCCGTGGTCTCGTCGGCGGGTGTGCCGTCGGCGGTCGCGTCTGCGGTGGTCGCGTCGTCGGCGGTCGCGTCTGCGGTGGCCGCGTCGGCTTCCGGGGCGGCCTCGGCGGTCGCGTCGGTTGCCGGGGCGGCCTCGGCGGTCGCGTCGGTTGCCGGGGCGGCCTCGGTCTCCGGCGTCGGGAGCGCCTCCGGCGTCGCGTCGGGCGCGTCGGCGACGGCCTCTGCGACGGTGTCCCCGGCGTCGCCCGCGAGGGGGGGAGCCTGCTCGGCGTCGTCCGTGGACGACGTCGTCGGGTGCTCGGTCACTGGATCTCCACTCCCTCGATGGTGACGTCGGTGACCGGACGTTCGCTGCCGTCCCGGGTCCCCGCGTCAGCGATGGCCTGCACGACGTCCAGACCGGACGTCATGCGGCCGAACACGGTGTAACCACCCGCCGCGTCGGACGGGATCTGCGAGTCCTCGTAGACGAGGAAGAACTGGGAGCCCATCGACTCGCCGTCGCCGCCGATGCGGGCCATCGCGATGGTCCCCGCGGGGTAGACGTCGTCGGCCGGGGCGTTCTCGATCGGGCCCCACGAGTACCCGGGGTCGCCCATGCCGCTGGCCGTCGGGTCGCCGCACTGGAGCACGTGGATGCCGCCGGTGACGAGCCGGTGGCAGATCGTGCCGGTGAAGTACCCCTCGCGTGCGAGCGTCACGAAGTTCGCCACCGCCTGCGGAGCGGCGGAGCCGTCGAGCTCGACCTCGATGTCACCGGCGGACGTGCTGATCGTCCCGGTCCACGTGCGGTCCTCGGCGAGCGAGGGCTCGGGAACGACACCGCCGTTGCCGGTGCGGGGCGGGAACGTGGCCGCGGGCGTCGCCGCCGGGGCGCCGTCGGTCGGGGAGGCGGTCGGCCCGTCGGCGTCGCGCGTGAGGTTGACGACGGCGACGACGCTCACGCCCAGCGCGAGCACGGCCACGACGCCGAGCGCGATGACCCGCGTGCGCCGCTGGCGTGCGCGCTGCGCCTGGAGCTGGCGCGCGTGATGCTTCTCGTACCGACGGCGCTCGTACTCGCGCTCGCGCTTCGAAGACACCGCTCTCCTCGTCTCGTCGTGCCGGTGGTGTGCGGCACCGGCTCCGCCTGAGCACCTGCCGCGCCCGGTCTGCGGGGCGCGGGCAGGTGCCGAACCTCCGACAGTCTAGGCAAGGCGGAGCACTCGTCGAGCACGGTCCGCACCGGCGGGCACGGCGGGTCGCGAGGACGGCGGCCCGGTGGCGGTCCCGGGCGTCGTCTAGCGTGCGGTGCATGCACCTCCTCACGGTCGTCGCCCCGGTCTTCGCCGCCCGCTGCTCCGCCGTCGTGGCGGACGACGGTGCGTGCGTCGTGGTGGACCCCGGCGCGGGCGCCGGGGACCAGGTCCTCGCGCTCGTCACCGCCCACGGGCTGCGCCCGCAGGCGGTGCTCGTCACGCACGGGCACGCCGACCACACGTGGGACGCCCCCGCGCTCGCGCGCGAGCTCGACGTGCCGGTGCTCCTGCACGCACGCGACGCCTACCGGCTCGCCGACCCGTTCGGCACGCTCGGGGTGCTCGACCCGCGGCACGACCCCCGCGGCCCGCTGGCGCAGGCGCTCGTCGCCGCGGGCGTCGACCTGGGCTCCTGGCGGGCACCGGACCGCGTCGAGCCGTTCGGCACCCCCGGCGGTGCGCGGGACGACGACCTCGACCTCGACCTCGGCGGGGTGCGCGTCGTCGCGCGCCACGCCCCGGGCCACACGGAGGGCTCCACGCTCTACCTCGTCGAGGCGGGCGACGCCGACCCCCTGGTGCTGTCCGGCGACGTGCTGTTCGCCGGGAGCATCGGTCGCACGGACCTGCCGGGCGGCGACCCCGTCGCGATGGACGCCACGCTGCGGGAGGTCGTCGCGACGCTGCCGCGCGGCTCGCGCGTGCTGCCCGGGCACGGCCCGGCGACCGACGTCGCGACGGAGCTCGCGACCAACCCGTACCTGCCGCGTTGACGTCCGCGGCGCACCCGCTCGACCCCGCGCGCCGCGGACGGACGGCGTGCGGGCGCACGTGCCGGTTCTGGGATCATCGGACCCATGGCCCGACCCACACCTCTGTCCGGATTCCCCGAGTGGCTGCCCGACGGGCGCATCGTCGAGCAGCACGTGCTCGACGTCCTGCGCCGCACCTTCGAGCTGCACGGCTTCGCGGGCATCGAGACGCGGGCCGTCGAGCCGCTCGACCAGCTGCTGCGCAAGGGCGAGACCTCCAAGGAGGTCTACGTGCTGCGCCGGCTGCAGGAGGACCCCGAGACACCCGCGGCCCGCGGGCACCGCGAGGCCGAGAAGGGCCTCGGCCTGCACTTCGACCTCACCGTGCCGTTCGCGCGGTACGTGCTGGAGAACGCCGGTCACCTCGCGTTCCCGTTCCGCCGCTACCAGATCCAGAAGGTCTGGCGCGGCGAGCGACCCCAGGACGGCCGGTTCCGCGAGTTCGTGCAGGCCGACGTCGACGTGGTCGGGGCGGGGTCGCTGCCGTACCACTACGAGGTCGAGCTGCCGCTGGTGATGGCCGACGCGCTCGGTGCGTTGCGCGACCTCGGCGTGCCGCCCGTGCGGATCCTCGTCAACAACCGCAAGGTCGCCGAGGGGTTCTACCGCGGCCTGGGCCTCACCGACGTCGAGGCGGTCCTGCGCGGGATCGACAAGCTCGACAAGATCGGCTCCGACGCGGTCGCCGAGGTGCTCGTCGCCGAAGCCGGCGCCACGCCCGCCCAGGCCGCCGCGTGCCTCGAGCTCGCGGCGGTCAACGGCGAGGACACCGGCGTCGTCGACCGCGTGCGCGAGCTCGCCGCGCGGTACGACGCGTCGACGGACCTGCTCGAGGAGGGCCTCGGCGAGCTCGGGGCGCTGGTCGCGGCGGCCGCGGAGCGCGCGCCCGGCGTGCTGGTGGCCGACCTGAGGATCGCCCGCGGTCTCGACTACTACACCGGCTCGGTGTACGAGACGGTGCTCGTCGGGCACGAGGACCTCGGCTCGATCTGCTCCGGCGGGCGCTACGACACGCTCGCGTCCGACGGTGCGACCACCTACCCCGGCGTCGGGCTGTCCATCGGCGTCTCGCGCCTGGTCTCGCGCCTGCTGTCGGCAGGTCTGGTCCGGGCGACGCGGTCCGTCCCCACGGCCGTGCTCGTCGCGGTGACGTCCGAGGAGCGCCGCGCCGCCTCCGACGCCGTCGCCGCCGCGCTGCGCTCCCGCGGCATTCCCACCGAGGTCGCCCCGAGCGCGTCGAAGTTCGGCAAGCAGATCAGGCACGCCGACCGGCGCGGCATCCCGTACGTGTGGTTCGTCGGCGACACCTCGGACGACGGTGCGCCTGCGCAGGACGAGGTCAAGGACATCCGGACCGGCGCGCAGCAGCCTGCCGACGCGGCGACGTGGGCACCGCCGGGCGAGGACCTGCTGCCCCGCGTCGTCGCCGCGGGCTGAGCGCGGTCCCGGGCGGGCAGCACGCCCCGGCCGTGCGCCAGGGCGTGCCCGCACCTAGCGTGGCGGCGTGACCCACGCCGCCACGTCCGCCCCCGCGCCCGCCGTCGAGCTCGCGGGGCACATCGCGGGCGTCGGCACGGCCCAGGGCACGCGGCTCGTCGTCGGGCGCTGGCGGCGCTCGCCGCTGGGCGGGTTCGCCGACGTCATGGTCGAGCGTGCCGACGGCACGCGCGTGCTGCTCGCACCGCGCGACGACGTCGCGGCACTCGTCACCCGCCTCTACACCTTCGACGCCGTCCACCTCGTCGACGTGCGGGTCGTCGCCGACCGTGCCACGCGCACGTGGACCGTCGTCGGCGGCCCGCTGCACGCACGTCTCACCCTCGGTGCGCGTACGCCGCTCGGGGCGCTCCTGGGGCTCGTCCCCGCACGGCTCGTCACCGCTCGGGCGACCGCCGGGCTCGTCGACACGGTCGCCGGCCTCGTCGTGCCGGGCGTCCGGACGCG
This sequence comes from Cellulomonas flavigena DSM 20109, assembly GCF_000092865.1. GTDB lineage: Bacteria > Actinomycetota > Actinomycetes > Actinomycetales > Cellulomonadaceae > Cellulomonas > Cellulomonas flavigena. The sequence goes on from NC_014151.1 coordinate 2,015,016, forward strand.
GGGCCGCGGGGCCGACGGCTCCCCGGAGGTCTACGTGCCGCGCGACCAGCACGCCGTCGTCGCGCTCGCGGCCCGCTGGGGCGGCGAGGACCTCGGACCGCTGCGGCCCGTCGACCCGCCGGTGCGATTCGGCTTCTCCTCGACGCCCGCGAACCCGGCCGTCACCGCCATCGAGGTGAGCATCGGCACGTCTTGACGCGCGATCGAACACATGTTCGAATCAGGCCGTGCGATGGGACGGCCAGAAGATCGACGCGGGGGAGGGCAGTGCCCTGCCCGGGCTCGACCTGCGCACCCTGCCCGGGCTCGTCCGCAGCGTGCGCACCCCGGACTTCGCGGGCGTCACCTTCCACGAGGTGCTGGCCCGCACCGCGCTCAACCGCGTGCCCGACGCCTCGTCGGTCCCGTTCCGCTGGACCGTGAACCCGATGCGCGGATGCCTCCACCGGTGCACGTACTGCTTCAGCCGTGGGACCCATCGGTACCTCGACCTCGACGCGGGCAGGGACTTCGACACCCAGATCGTCGTCAAGACCAACGTGGTGGAGGTGCTGCGCGCCGAGGTCTCGCGCGCGTCCTGGGCCCGCGAGCACGTCGCACTGGGCACCAACACCGACCCCTACCAGCGGGCCGAGGGCAGGTACGAGCTCATGCCGGGGATCATCGACGCGCTCGCGGGCTCCGGCACGCCGCTGTCGGTGCTGACCAAGGGCACGCTGCTGCGGCGAGACCTGCCTCTGCTCGCCGCGGCCGCGCGAGACGTGCCCGTGTCGCTGGCCGTGTCGATCGCGGTGCTCGACGACGAGCTGCAGCAGAGCCTGGAGCCCGGGACCCCGAACGCCCGCTCCCGGCTCGGGCTCGTGCGGGCCGTCCGTGACGCCGGGCTGCCCGTGCACGTGCTGGTCGCGCCCGTGCTGCCGTGGCTCACCGACTCCACCGACCACCTCGACCGGCTGCTCGGTGCGGTCGCGGCGGCCGGCGCCGACAGCGCGTCCGTCATGGGGCTGCACCTGCGCCCCGGCGCGCGCGAGTGGTTCCTCGCGTGGCTCGCGCGCGAGCGGCCCGACCTGCTGGCCGGCTACCGCCGCGTCTACCGCGGCGGCTCCTACGCGCACGAGGGGTACCGCACGTGGCTGCGCCGGCGGGTGACTCCGCTCCTGGCCCGGCACGGGCTGGAGGCGCCCGCGGCCGAGGGCGGCGGCGCGCGTCGGGGGAGAGCCGCCGGTGCGACCGCCGCGCCCCAGCTGCAGCCGAGCCTGTTCTGACCGCGCGGCCGGTCCGCCCGACGGCGTGCGGTCGACCCGCGGTATCGCGTGGGCCTGCCCCGCGCGCGCAACTATGATCGACGCCGACGCCCACCTGGGCGCGGATCCCCGACCTGAAGGACCTTCCGTGCTGCGCACCCACACCGCCGGCTCGCTGCGGGCCGAGCACATCGGCACCACCGTCACCCTCACGGGCTGGGTGGACCGGCGTCGCGACCACGGCGGGGTCGCCTTCGTGGACCTGCGCGACGCCTCGGGCATCGCCCAGGTCGTCGTGCGCGACGAGGCCGTCGCGCACGGACTGCGCGCCGAGTACGTGCTGCAGGTCACGGGCGAGGTCGGCCGGCGCCCCGAGGGCAACGAGAACCCGAACCTGGCGACGGGCGAGGTCGAGGTCGTCGCCCACGAGGTCGTCGTGCTCAACGAGTCGGCGCCGCTGCCGTTCCAGGTGTCCGCGTCCGTCGACGAGCAGCCCGGCGAGGAGGCGCGCCTGCGCCACCGCTACCTGGACCTGCGCCGGCAGGGGCCCGCGCACGCGATCCGCCTGCGCGCCCAGGTGAACCGCGCCGCCCGTGCGGTCCTCGACGAGCGCGGCTTCGTCGAGGTCGAGACCCCGACGCTCACGCGCTCCACGCCCGAGGGGGCCCGTGACTTCGTCGTCCCCGCCCGCCTGGCCCCGGGCAGCTGGTACGCCCTGCCGCAGTCGCCGCAGCTGTTCAAGCAGCTGCTGATGGTCGGCGGGCTCGAGCGCTACTACCAGATCGCCCGCTGCTACCGCGACGAGGACTTCCGCGCCGACCGGCAGCCGGAGTTCACCCAGCTCGACGTCGAGGCGTCGTTCGTCGACCAGGACGACGTCATCGAGCTCGCCGAGTCGGTCCTCACCTCCCTGTGGGACCTCATCGGTTATGCGATCCCGACGCCGATCCCGCGGATGACCTACGCCGACGCGATGCGCCGGTACGGCACCGACAAGCCCGACCTGCGTTTCGGCCTGGAGCTCACCGACCTCACCGAGTACTTCGCCGGCACGCCGTTCCGCGTGTTCCAGTCGCCGTACGTCGGCGCGGTCGTGCAGCCCGGCGGAGCGAGCACGCCCCGTCGCGGGTTCGACGCGTGGCAGGAGTGGGCCAAGCAGCGTGGCGCCAAGGGGCTGGCCTACGTGACGGTCGGCGAGGACGGCGAGCTCGGCGGCCCGGTCGCCAAGAACATCTCCGACGCCGAGCGCGCGGGCCTCGCCGCCGCCGTCGGCGCGCAGCCGGGCGACGCCGTGTTCTTCGCCGCCGGCAAGGCCACCGAGGCCCGTGCGCTGCTCGGCGCCGCGCGCCTGGAGATCGGCCGCCGCGGCGGGCTGATCGACGAGGACGCGTGGTCGTTCGTGTGGGTGGTCGACGCTCCGCTGTTCAAGCCCACCGGCGAGGACGACGACGTGGCGGTCGGCGCCGGCGCCTGGACGGCCGTGCACCACGCGTTCACGTCGCCCACGCCGGAGTGGGTCGACCGCTTCGAGGAGGACCCGGGCGCTGCGCTCGCGTACGCCTACGACATCGTCTGCAACGGCAACGAGATCGGTGGTGGCTCGATCCGTATCCACCGTCGCGACGTGCAGCAGCGGGTCTTCCAGGTCATGGGCATCGGCGAGGCCGAGGCGCAGGAGAAGTTCGGCTTCCTGCTCGACGCCTTCCAGTTCGGCGCGCCGCCGCACGGCGGCATCGCGTTCGGCTGGGACCGCATCGTCACGCTGCTCACGCGCTCGGACTCCATCCGCGAGGTCATCGCCTTCCCGAAGTCCGGCGGCGGCTACGACCCGCTCACCGGCGCGCCGGCGCCGATCTCCGTGGAGCAGCGCCGCGAGACCGGCGTCGACGCGAAGCCGAAGGCCGCGGCCTCCGTCCCGGCCTGACACGCGCGTGGCGGGCCTGCTCGGGCTGCTCCCGGCAGCCCTCACCACGCGCCGGTACGTCATGGACGGCCGCGACCGCTGGGCGGACGCGGCCGTCCTGGCCACCGGGGACGCGTCGGCGGTCCTCACGACCCCGATGCCGGGCGGCTCCCTGGTCTGGGCGCTCGGACGCCCCGACGAGCTCGAGGTGCTGCTGCCGGGCGCGCTCGTCGCGCACGGTCCGGGCGTGCGCTGGGCCACCGTTCCCCGCGCCGTCCGCGTCCCGGAGCCGGTGCTCGAGGCCGCCGGGCTCGCGCACCTCACGAGCTGGGACCGGCTCTCGGCCGACGTCGCCCCCGTGGCCCAGCCGGGGGAGGACGTCGTCGCACCGCTCGACCTCGTCGTCGCCGAGCAGGACGTTCTCGCGTGCCTCGTGGCGGCGAACCCCGCGTCGCGCGCGCGGCCCGGCGCGCCGGACGACCTGGGCTGGTGGGGCGTGCGCGACGGCGCGCGGCTCGTCGGCGTCGTCGGCACGGCCGCGCGCCCCGACGGTGCGGTCTTCCTCCACGGGCTCGGGGTCGTCGCGTCCCACCGCGGGCGCGGCCTGGGCCGCGCCCTGACGGCCGCCGTGACGCGGCGCGCCCTGAACGACGGCGCTCCGTGGGTGTCGCTGCACATGTACGCCGACAACGTCCCCGCGCGTCGCCTGTACGACGCGCTCGGCTTCCGGGTCGACGTGGAGAACGCCGGCTACGGCCCGCCCGGCCTGCCGCCGCCCGGGTGAGCGACCCGGTCGGTCAGGCCGTGCGCAGGTGGCGCGCGAGCGCCGCAGCGTCGACGGGCCCGACGAGCGTCCCCGTCTCGTGGCGCACCCACCGCGCCCGCGAGGCGCGTCGCTCGGCACGCGTCGCGAACCGGTAGCCGAAGAGCCGCGCCCGCACCCAGCGAGGCGGGTCGCCGTCGAACGGGTCGTCCGCGAGCAGCCGCAGCGTGGGCCGGTCGGCCTCGAGCAGCCGGCCGAGGAGCGGCAGGAACCACCGCAGCTGGGCCGACGACCCGAGCGCGAGGAACCACATGCCCCAGTCGAGGCGCAGGTGGTATGGCGCGACCTGGCGGGGGAGGCGCCGCACGTCGGTCGGCTTGCCGCGGAACTCGTACGCGTGCCACGTGGCGGCGTCCGGGTCCGCGTCGAGCGTGCCCTCGACGACGACCTCGGTGCGCCGCCGCGTCACCGTGCCGAACGCCCCGTACGCGTTGGCCAGGTGCCACGCGTTGAAGGACGCGTTCATCCGCTGGTGGCGCGAGACCAGGTTGCGCAACGGGTGGCGGCTCAGCCACGCGCACACCGCGGTCACGACGAGCACGACGACGACCCACCACGCGGGCGCTGCCGCGGGGGGACGGGCGCCGAGGTCGACGCCGGCCGGACCGAGGACGCGCGCCCACGTCGCGTCGTCGACCGCCGAGCAGGCCAGCACGATCGTCAGCCAGTTGAGCCACGCGAAGTTGCCGGACAGCACGAGCCACAGCTGCGTGACCACCATGACCGCAGCCGCGGTGGACGCGACCGTGCCCGGCACCAGGAGGCCGAACGGCACGACGAGCTGTGTCACGTGGTTGGCGAGCACCTCCGCGCGGTGCACGGGACGCGGCAGGAGGTGGAACAGGCGGCTCAGCGGCCCGGGCATCGGCTGGGTCTGGTGGTGGAAGTCCAGGGCCGTGAGATCACGCCAGGCGGTGTCGCCCCGCATCTTGATCAGCCCCGCACCGAGCTCGACGCGCAGCACGAGCCACCACAGCAGCACCAGCACGGGCAGCGGTGGCGCGACGACGCGCGAGCCGAGGAACGCCACGAGGAAGCCCGCCTCGAGCAGCAGCGACTCCCAGCCGAAGCCGTAGAACACCTGGCCGACGTTGACCACCGACAGGTACAGCACCCACAGGAGGCCGAACGCCGCCAGCGGTGCCCACGGCGGCCCCGACTGCGGCACACCCGCCACGAGGCTCACGGCGACCAGCACCCCCGTCGCCCCGACGGCGACCACGAGCCGGTCGGAGTACCACCTGTGGAACAGGCTCGGGCTCGCGCGGAACGGCACGCGCGCCGTGAACGCCGGCACGGGGAGCAGGCCGCGCTCGCCGAGGAGCGGGCGGAACTGGCGCAGGACCGCGACGAACGCGACCACGTACACGGCCGCCACGCCGCGTTGCACCACCTCGCGCGCCACCGTGTAGCCCTCGGCGTCGAACCAGTCCACGACCGCGCACCTCCTCGCGCCGCACGTCCCCCCCAGCGTCGCCGACGTGCGAGTGCCACGCGCGCCGGGTGGGGTCAGGAGGGCTCGCTCCGCCGGGCGGCGGCAGCGTCGGCGGCCGTCACGGCGCCGACACCGGTGGCGTAGGCGAGCAGGTCCGTCGCTACGAACGTCGAGCCCAGCACGTACGCGGCGGGCGGCCACGCGGCTCCGACGGCGGCCGGCAGGGGCGTGAGCTGGGCGAGCTCGACCGCCGTGCACACGCCCAGGGCCGTGCCCGCGGCGACGAGCACGCCCACGCGTGGTGCGACGAGCAGCACGAGCAGGTGCACGAGCGCCGCGTACAGCACCCCGCCCGCGAGGTCGGCGAGCAGCCCGCTCCCGCGCGAGACGGCGAGACCCGCGACGACCACGACGCTCGCAGCGACGGCGAGCAGCGTGCGCGACCGACGCGCACGGGCGGCCCCGGGTGCCTCGACCCCGGGCGGCACGCCGCTCAGTGCAGCACCGCGAACCGCTGGTACAGCCACCGCAGCGGACGCGGCGCCCACCAGTTCGCGCGACCGAGGATCGTCATGGTCGCGGGGACGAGCAGCAGCCGCACGACCGTCGCGTCGACCAGCACCGCGAACGCCAGCGCGAACCCGACCTGCTTGATGACGACGAGGTCGCCCGTCACGAAGCCGGCGAACACGACGACGATGATCGCGGCGGCCGACGTGATGATCCGGCCCGAGCGCTGCAGGCCGAGGCGCACCGCCTCGTCCGTCCGCAGGCCCTCGTCGTGCAGCTCCTTGACCCGCGCGAGCAGGAACACCTCGTAGTCCATCGCCAGCCCGAAGGCGAACGCGACCACCAGCGCGAGCACGTAGGTCTCGATGCCGCCCGTGGACGTGAACCCGAGCAGTCCCTCGAGGTGCCCGTCCTGGAACACCCACACCATCACGCCCAGCGACGCGACGATCGACAGCACGTTGGTCAGCAGGGCCTTCACCGGGACGAGCACCGAGCCGGTCATGAGGAACAGCAGGAGCAGCGTGGCGCCGCCGACGACCCCGAGCGCGAGAGGCGCGCGGTCGACGAGCGCCGCGGTGAAGTCGAGCTGTGCCGCCGCCTGGCCCACCACCCAGCGCTCGAACGGCGCGTCGAGCGCCCGCACCTCGCGCACGACGTCCGCCGCGACCGGGCCGCCCGCGTCGTCGGTGTCCGCGCGCACGCCGATCACCACGTAGGCGCCGAGGGGCGAGGGCGGGTCGACCGTGACGACGCCGGGCAGCTCCGCCACCTCCTGGGCCCAGGCGGTCGCGTCCTCGAGCGGTGCCGCGACCACGACCGTGAGCGTGGGCGTCGCGGTCGCCGGGTAGTTCTCCTCGAGCTGCGTGACGTACTCCCGCTGCGCCGCGTCGGACGGCAGCAGCTCCAGACCGCTGATGCGCAGGTCCATCCGCAGCACGGGCGACGCCAGGACCGCCAGCAGCGCCACCGCGCCGAGCAGCACCCACCACGGGTGGCGCTGCACCCGTCCCGCGAGGGCAGAGAACGCCCCCTCCTCGCTGGTCACGTCGGACGCCCGGCGCAGGCCCGGAACGCGCGCCAGCAGACCCGGACGCGCCAGGCGCCGGCCGGTCAGGGTCAGCAGCGCGGGCACGAGCGTCACCGCGGTCGCCACCGCGACGAGCACGACCGCGACGCCACCTGCGGCGACCGCACGCAGGATGTCGGGACGGAACAGCAGCAGGCCGGCGATCGCCACGGCCACCGTCACGGCCGAGAAGACCACCGTGCGTCCGGCGGTCGCCATGGTCCGCTCCACCGCGACCAGGACCGCCCCGTCCCCCCGGCGCCGGCGCGAACCCGCGCCCTCGTCGGTGCCGACGGTGCGCGTCAGCTCCTCGCGGAACCGGGAGACGACGAGCAGGCCGTAGTCGATCGACAGACCCAGCCCCAGGACCGTGACGACGTTGACGACGGACGCGTCGACGTCCATGACGTACGTGAGCGCCAGCAGCGCGCCCAGACCGCCGGCGATCGACGCGAGCGCACCCGCCATCGGCATCCCCGCGGCGAGGAACCCGCCGAACACCACGAGCATCACGAGCAGCGCGACCGGCAGCGCCACCTGCTCGCCCGTGCGCAGGTCGTCCTCGGCCTGCTGCGTGATCTCGTCGACGACGAGGTGCTCGGCACCCACGAGACCCTGCACGTCACGGGCGACCGGGCGCAGGTCGTCCGGCACGGCGCGCAGCCGCCGCTCGACGTCGTCGAGCGCCGCGGCGCGCACGTCGGCGTCGAGGTCCGGCGCCAGCTCGACCACGACGAGGAACCCGCGACGGTCCTGCGCGAGCAACGGCGCCGCAGCGGGGTTCTCGACGCCACCGGGCAGCAGGAGCGGGTCGATGACCGACGCGACGCCCTCCACCGCCAGGAGGTCCGCGCGCACGGGCTCGAGCGCCGGACCCAGGTCCGGCTCGGCGACGTTCAGCCCCGACAGCACGAGGTTGACACTGGGGCCCGTCGTCCGTTCCGCCGCGAGGATCTCCTGGCCGCGCGTCGACTCGGCACCCGGGACGCCGGGCGCGCCCGTGGCGACCCGGTCGAACAGGTTCTCGCCCTGCACGCCCTGCACGGCGAAGGCGTAGCCCGCCACCGTGAGGACCAGCCACACGACGACCGTCAGACGCGGGTGGTGGGCGACGGCGCGACCCAGACGTGCGAACACGCGGGTCATCGTGGCAGGTCCACGGGCACCGGCGCACGTCACGGGTGACCTGGTCCGGGTCGGTGCGCGCCGTGACCGCGCACGCGACCGCCGCCCGCGGTGCGTAGGCTCGCCGGCATGGACCTGTTCGACGCGGTCACGTCGACCGCGCAGGGGTTGCCCGCGCCCGGCGCCGGGGCCCCGCTCGCGGTGCGCATGCGCCCGCGGACCCTCGCCGAGGTCGCCGGGCAGGGGCACCTGCTCGTGCCGGGGTCGCCGCTGCGACGCCTCGTCGAGCCCGCGGACGACGCCGCCCGCCGGGCCGCCCCGTCGTCGGTCGTGCTGTGGGGGCCGCCGGGCACCGGCAAGACCACGCTCGCCTACCTCGTCGCGAGCACGTCGGGCCGGCGGTTCGTCGAGCTGTCGGCGGTGACCGCCGGCGTCAAGGACGTGCGTGCGGTCGTCGAGGACGCCCGCCGCCGGCTCGCGGCCGACGGGTCCGAGACCGTCCTGTTCATCGACGAGGTGCACCGCTTCACCAAGGCCCAGCAGGACGCGCTGCTGCCGAGCGTCGAAAACCGCTGGGTCACCCTCGTCGCCGCGACCACCGAGAACCCGTCGTTCTCCGTCAACTCCCCCCTGCTGTCGCGGTCCCTGCTGCTCACGCTGCAGCCCTTGACCACCGACGACGTCCGCACGCTCCTGCAGCGCGCCGTCGTCGACGAGCGCGGCCTCGCCGGCGCCGTCACGCTCGAGGACGACGCGCTCGACCATCTCCTGCGACTGGCGGGCGGCGACGCCCGCAAGGCCCTGACGGTGCTCGAGGCCGCTGCCGGGGCCGCGCTCGCGGACGGCGGTGCGCGGCCGGACGGCGACGCCCCCGCCGACGGCGGGGCGCCGGTCGTCGTGGACCTGGCGACGGTCGAGCGTGCCATCGACGTCGCCGCCGTGCGGTACGACCGCGACGGCGACCAGCACTACGACGTCGTCAGCGCATTCATCAAGTCGGTGCGCGGCTCCGACGTGGACGCCGCGCTCCACTACCTCGCGCGGATGGTCGCCGCGGGTGAGGACCCCCGGTTCATCGCGCGGCGCATCGTCATCTCCGCGGCCGAGGACGTCGGTATGGCCGACCCCAGCGCGCTGCAGACCGCTGTCGCCGCCGCCCAGGCCGTCGCGCTCATCGGGATGCCGGAGGCCCGGATCATCCTGGCCGAGGCCGTCGTCCACCTGGCCACCGCGCCGAAGTCGAACGCCGCGTACCTCGGCATCGACCGTGCGCTCGCGGACGTCCGCGCGGGACGTCTGGGCACCGTGCCGCCGCACCTGCGCGACGCGCACTACGCCGGCGCCCAGGGAATCGGCCACGGCAAGGGATACGTCTACGCGCACGACGCGCCGCACGCGGTGGCCGCGCAGCAGTACCTGCCCGACGATCTCGTCGGCTCGCGGTACTACGAGCCCAGTGACCGCGGCTTCGAGAGGTCCGTGGGGGAGCGGCTGGCGCGGATCCGCTCGATCCTCGACCCCTCGTCCGGCGGTGCGCCGCCCGTCGGGTAGTATCGACCGGTCGTCCGCCGCGTGCGGGCGGCGCGCGCTGCGCACGGGGCGGTCCGTCCGCTCCGGAGCACGGCGCACCAGCACGACCCAGCAAGCAGCACCTGGGGCCCTAGCCCGCGGCACCGGACGTCCTCGCGACTCCCGGCCGGCCGCACCGTGGTCGGCCCCACGCCCGTCGGAACCCCTTTCCGTCCGGACCACGTCCGGAAGCGCGGGTGTGCTCGTCCAACGACACGACAGGAAGTACCACTGTGAGCAGCGTGACCCGTTCGCGTCGCCAGGTCCGCCTGAGCCGCGCGCTCGGCCTGGCCCTGACGCCCAAGGCCGTCAAGCACTTCGAGAAGCGCCCCTACCCGCCCGGTGAGCACGGCCGCGCCCGCCGTCGCACCGAGTCGGACTACGCGGTGCGTCTGCGCGAGAAGCAGCGTCTGCGCGCCCAGTACGCGCTGCGCGAGAAGCAGCTCGCCAAGGCGTACGAGAACGCCCGCAAGGCCCCGGGCCTGACCGGTGAGGCCCTCGTCGAGGACCTCGAGACGCGTCTCGACGCGCTCGTGCTGCGCGCCGGCTTCGCGCGCACGATCCTGCAGGCGCGCCAGACGGTGACCCACCGTCACGTGCTCGTCGACGGCAAGATCGTGGACCGTCCGTCCTTCCGCGTGAAGGAGGGCCAGACCCTGCAGATCAAGCCCAAGTCGCAGGCCACCGTGCCGTTCCAGGTCGCCGCCGCCGGCGCCCACCGCGACGTGCTGCCGGCCGTGCCGGGCTACCTCGAGGTCCAGCTCGAGAAGCTGTCCGCCACGCTGGTGCGCCGCCCCAAGCGCGCCGAGGTCCCCGTGACGTGCGAGGTCCAGCTGGTCGTCGAGTACTACGCCCGCTGACGCACACCCACGACGAACGCCTCGCCGCGCACCATGTGCGGCGAGGCGTTCGCGTGTCCGCCGGCGACACGCGCGCCGACGTGCGCGGACGCGCGGGTAGGGTGGCGGGGTCCGGTCGCGGACGAGCACGCGGACGAGCAGGACGGGCTGTGGAGGAGGACGGGCATGGAGGTCTCGATCGGTGACGTCGCAGGACTCATCGCGGCGGTGGCGTTCGTCGCCCTCGTGGGCTTCCTCGCGCGGCCGCTGCTGCGGCTCGCCGACGTGCTGGACGAGGCGCGGAGCTCCGTCAAGGAGATGACCGACCACGCGCTGCCCGTGCTCGACGAGACCGCACGCGTCGTGGCGTCCTCGGCGACGCAGCTGGAGAAGGTCGACACCGTGACCACGGCCGCCGCGCAGGTCGGCGAGAACGTCTCGGCGCTCACGTCGCTCGTCACCGCCACCGTCGGCGGCCCGCTCCTCAAGGTCGCGGCGTTCTCCTACGGCGTGCGCCGGGCGTTCGCGGGCCTGCGCTCGGGTGGTGCGGGTCGGTGAGGCGCCTGTTCTGGGTCGGCGTCGGCGTCGCCCTCACCGTCGTGGTGGTGCGCCGGGGGCGTGAGCTCGTCGACCACTACGCACCGGCCGGCACGACCGACGCCGTGGACGGTGCGCTGCGCGTGACGCGTGCGCTGCGCCACGCGCGCGACGACTTCCGCGCCGGTGTCGCCGAGCGCGAGGCCGAGCTGCTCGAGGCGCTCGTCGGCGACGTCGACCTCGACACGGTCCGCGCGAACGCACCGCGGCACCGCGCCGAGCTGCGCGAGGCGTTCGGGCGGCCCGCCCGCGACGACCTCGCCCGGGACCTCGTGGCACGGGGGTGGGCGGACGAGCCCGTCACCGACCCCGACGACGACGCGCAGGCACCGTTCTTCTGAGCAGACCTGCACCATCCGGGCCGCGCCCGGCCCACCTGACCCCTCCGACCGCCGTCCGGCGGCGGACCTGCACCTGACGAGGACGACATGCGCACCGCCGAGATCCGCCAGCGCTGGCTCGACTACTTCGCGAGCAAGGACCACGCCATCGTGCCGTCCGTGCCGCTCATCTCCCCGGACCCGTCGATCCTCTTCACGATCGCCGGCATGGTGCCCTTCATCCCGTACATCCTCGGGACGCAGGACGCGCCGTGGCCCCGCGTCGCCAACGCGCAGAAGTGCATCCGCACCAACGACATCGAGAACGTCGGCCGCACCACACGGCACGGCACGTTCTTCCAGATGCTCGGGAACTTCTCGTTCGGCGACTACTTCAAGGAGGGCGCGATCGAGCTCGCGTGGGGCTTTCTCACGGGCGCGCAGGAGTCCGGGGGGCTGGGGCTCGACGGCGACCGGCTGTGGGTGACGATCTGGAACGAGGACGACGAGGCGGCGGACGCACTGGTGCGCGTCGGCGTCGACCCGCGGCACGTCGTGCGCCTCACGCGCGAGGAGATCTTCTGGGACACGGGCCAGCCCGGTCCGGCCGGGCCGTGCGCCGAGTGGCACTACGACCGGGGCCCCGAGTTCGGCCCCGACGCCGTCGGCGGGACGGTCGACCCCGGCGGCGACCGCTACCTCGAGATCTGGAACCTGGTGTTCGACCAGTTCGTGCGCGGCGAGGGGCGGGGCAAGGACTACCCGCTGCTGGGCGAGCTCGAGCGCAAGGCGATCGATACCGGCGCGGGCCTCGAGCGCATCGCCTACCTGCTGCAGGGCAAGAACAACCTGTACGAGACCGACGAGGTGTTCCCGGTCATCGAGCGCGCGGCCGAGCTGTCCGGGCGGCGCTACGGTGCGTCGGGCGAGGACGACGTGCGGCTGCGCGTCGTCGGTGACCACGTGCGCTCGGCGCTGATGCTCATCGGCGACGGTGTCACGCCGTCGAACGAGGGCCGCGGCTACGTGCTGCGCCGCCTGGTGCGTCGCGCCGTGCGCTCGATGCGCCTGCTCGGCGTGGAGGACGCGGCGCTGCCCGAGCTCCTGCCGATCAGCCGCGACCTCATGGGCGTGTCGTACCCCGAGGTCGTGCGCGACTTCGACCGCATCTCCCAGGTCGCGTACGGCGAGGAGGACGCGTTCCTGCGCACCCTGACCGCCGGCACCACGATCTTCGAGGGAGCCGTCTCCAAGGCGAAGGCGGGCGCGGACGGCACGGGCGTCGTGCTGACGGGCGAGCAGGCGTTCGCGCTGCACGACACGTACGGCTTCCCGATCGACCTGACGCTCGAGATGGCGGCCGAGCACGGCGTCGACGTCGACGAGCAGGCGTTCCGCACCCTCATGCAGGCGCAGCGCGACCGCGCGCGCGCCGATGCGCTGGCCAAGAAGACGGGCCACGCCGACACGAGCACGTACCAGCAGCTGCAGCAGGCGCTGAGCGCCGAGAACGGCGCGTCCGTGCGGTTCGTCGGGTACACCGACACCACGGCGGCGACCAAGGTCGTCGGGCTGCTCGTCGACGGGGTGCCCGCCCCTGCGGCGACGGCCCCCGCCGACGTGCAGGTCGTGCTCGACGTCACGCCGTTCTACGCCGAGGCGGGCGGCCAGCTCGCCGACACGGGCACGATCAGCCTCGCGGACGGCGCGATCGTCGAGGTCGACGACGTTCAGGCGCCCATCAAGGGCCTGTCGGTGCACCACGGCCGGCTGGTCGACGGCACGCTGACGCTCGGCGACACCGGCACCGCGACGATCGACACCGCGCGACGCCGGGCGATCGCCCGGGCGCACACCGCGACGCACATGGTGCACAAGGCGCTGCGCGAGGAGCTCGGCGACACCGCGACGCAGGCGGGGTCGGAGAACGCGCCCAGCCGGCTGCGCTTCGACTTCCGCTCGGGCCAGTCGGTGCCGGCGTCCTCGCTGTCGCAGATCGAGGGCCGCGTCAACGAGCGCCTGCAGGACGACCTCGAGGTCACCGACCGCACGATGGCGATCGACGAGGCGCGCGCGCTCGGCGCGATGGCGCTGTTCGGCGAGAAGTACGGCAACGAGGTCCGCGTCGTGTCGATCGGCGGCGACTGGTCGCGCGAGCTGTGCGCGGGCACGCACGTGCGCCGCTCCGGTGAGCTCGGCCTCGTGACGCTCCTGGGCGAGTCGTCCATCGGCTCGGGCGTGCGTCGCGTCGACGCGCTCGTCGGCGACTCGGCGTACGGCTACCAGGCCAAGGAGCGCGCGCTCGTCAGCCAGCTCTCGGGGCTGCTCGGGGCGCGCCCTGACGAGCTCGGCGAGCGGGTGTCCTCGCTGCTCACGCGTGTCCGGGAGTCGGAGAAGGAGCTCGCGGCGCTGCGGCAGGCGCAGGTGCTCGCGGCGGCATCGGGGCTCGCGGCCGGCGCGCAGCAGGTGGGCACGGCGCTCGTCGTCGCGCACGACGCGGGCGAGGTCGCGGCGGCGGACGACCTGCGCACGCTCGCGCTCGACGTGCGCGGCCGGCTGGGGGAGTCCTCGCCGGTCGTCGTCGCCGTCGGCGGCGTCGCCAAGGGGCGGCCGGTCGTGGTCGTGGTCACCAACGCAGCGGCGCGTGAGGCCGGGCACCGGGCGGGTGCGCTCGTGCGCACCGCGTCGGGCGTGCTCGGCGGCGGCGGGGGCGGCAAGGACGACGTCGCCCAGGGCGGCGGCACCGACGCGTCCCGTCTGCCCGACGCGCTGGACGGCGTCGTCGCGGCCGTCCGGGGCTGATGGGCGTGCACGTCGCACCGTCCGACGTCGACACGGTGGGCCGCGGCGTGCGGCTCGCCGTGGACGTGGGCACGGTGCGCGTCGGGGTCGCGTCGAGCGACCCGGACGGGCTGCTCGCGACGCCCGTGGAGACGCTCGCGCGTGCCGCGAGCAAGCCGTCGTCCACCGCGGCGGACGTCGCACGGATCGCGGACGAGGCGCGGGAACGACGTGCGGAAGTTGTGTACGTCGGTCTCCCGCGTCATCTCTCCGGGGCGGAGGGGTCGTCTGCGGGGGTCGCTCGCGCGTACGCTGTCGCACTGGCGCACGCGGTCCGGCCCGTCCAGGTCCGGCTCGTGGATGAGCGGATGAGCACGGTGTCCGCGCATCACGCGCTCCAGGCGGCCGGCCGATCCGGTCGCCGCCACCGTGAGGTCGTCGACCAGGCAGCCGCGGTGGTGATCCTGCAGCACGCGCTGGACATGGAGCGGACCACGGGACGACGGCCCGGGGAACGGGTCGAGGTGGACCGCGACCGCTCCGGGCCGGCACGTGGGGGCGTTGTGGGTGACGGCACGACGACTGTGGAGTGACGCGCAGGTGAGCAACCAGACGGAGTGGTGGGCCCCGGTGAAGTCCGACGAGAGCGTGACCGACCTGTTCGGCGGTGAGCGCGTCGCGGCGGCGCCGGGTGCGCCCGAACCGCGACGACGGTCCCGCTCGTCGGGCCGCAAGCGTGAGGAGCGGATGCGCAAGCAGCGCCGCCGCCGGTCGGTCTCCGTGCTCGTCGTCGCGCTCGTGCTCGTCGCCGGCGCCGGATACGTCGTCTTCTCGCTGCTGGGAGGCCAGCTGTTCGCCGGGTCCGGCCAGGAGCGCGTGACCGACTACCCCGGTGCCGGGCGCCCCGGGGCGCCCACGATCGTCATCAACGCCGGTGACACCGGCGCAGCGATCGCTGCGACGTTGTACGACGCCGGCATCGTCGCGTCCGAGGCGGCGTTCCGCGAGGCGTTCGACGCCAACCCCGACGCGGCCGGTATCCAGCCGGGGACCTACCAGCTCAACCTCGAGATGAACGCCGAGCGTGCGGTGCTGGCGCTGCTCGACCCGAAGAGCCGCAAGTCCATGAAGCTCACGATCCCCGAGGGCTGGACGGCCGACGAGATCTTCGCGCGCATCAACGAGGTGACGCTCGTCCCGGTCGAGGAGCTCAAGGCTGCGGCGTCCGACCCTGCCGCGATCGGACTGCCCGCCGAGGCGGGAGGCAACCTCGAGGGCTGGCTCTTCCCGACGACCTACCAGGTCGAGCCGAACCCGACGGCGCAGTCCGTGATCGCGCCGATGGTGGCCAAGACCGTCGAGACGCTGACGTCGAAGGGCGTCCCCCAGGACCAGTGGCTCGACGTCCTGAAGAAGGCGTCGCTCATCGAGAAGGAAGCGGTCCTCGACAGCGACCGGCCGATGATGGCCCGCGTCATCGAGAACCGGCTCGCGCAGGGCTGGCCCCTGCAGATCGATGCGACGCTCGTCTACGCCCTCAAGAAGCCCGGCAACGAGCTGACGCAGGCCGAGCTCGAGGACACGTCGAACCCGTACAACTCCCGCAAGCTCAAGGGGCTCCCCCCGACGCCGATCGCGTCGCCGGGCATCCCCTCGATCGAGGCGGCGCTGGCACCCGCGGCCGGGGACTGGATGTTCTGGGTGACGGTGAACCTCGAGACCAGCGAGACGAAGTTCGCCACGACCCACGACGAGTTCCTCGAGTACAAGGCCGAGTACCAGGCGTGGGTGGAGGAGAACCGCTAGTGGCGGTTCGCCGTGCCGCCGTCCTCGGTCATCCGGTCGCACACTCCCTGTCGCCCGTGCTGCACCGCGCAGCGTATGCGGCCCTGGGTCTCGACGAGTCGCGGTACGACGCCGTCGACGTGACCGAGGAGCAGCTGCCGGGGTTCCTCGTCGGGCTCGACGAGTCGTGGGTGGGGCTCAGCCTCACGATGCCGCTCAAGCAGACCGTGATCCCGCTCCTGGACCACGTCGAGCCCCTCGCCGAGGTGGTCGGTGCGGTGAACACCGTGCTGGTCGCGGGCGTCGGCGGTGCGCGTGTGCTGACGGGCGCCAACACCGACGTGCACGGCCTGGTCGCGGCGCTCGGGGAGGGCGGTGCGGGCGGCGGGCTGCGGTCCGCCGCGGTGATCGGGGCGGGTGCGACCGCGGCGTCCACGCTCGCCGCGCTCGCACAGCTCGGCTGCCCGACGCCCCGGGTCTACGTCCGCTCGCAGGCACGCGCCGGTGGGCTGCTGCGCGCGGCGCACCGGATGGGCGTGGAGCCGCGGCTGTGCCGGCTCGACGACGCGGCCCGGGAGATCGGTCGCGTCGACGCGGTCGTCAGCACGCTGCCCGCGCACGCCGCGGACGTCCTCGCTGCGGACCTGCAGGGTGACGTCACCGGTGTCCTGCTCGACGTCTGCTACGATCCGCGCCCCACCGCGCTGAGCGCGGCCTGGGCCGCGCACGGCGGCCGCGTCGTCGGCGGCGAACGCATGCTGCTGCACCAGGCGGCGGAGCAGGTGCGGCTCATGACGGGGCGTGCCGGGCCGCTCGACGCGATGGACCGTGCGCTCGACGCGGTGCTCGCCGCCACACCCGGCTGAGCCCGCGCGGGGGTCGCGATTCCGAGGGGGCTTCAGACCGCGCCAGGATGTGCCGATGCCTCCTCGGGTGCTGCTCCATGGTGCCCACGGACGAGGGAGGCACGGGTGAAGCAGCTCGGGGAGATCCTGCTCGACGAGGGGCTCGTCACGGAGGCGCAGCTCCTGGCGGCACTGGACGAACAGACCAGCCTGGGGACGTCGCTCGGGCGGACGCTCGTCGAGCTCGGCATCCTCACCGAGGCGCAGCTGGTCCGGGCGCTCGCCGCGCAGGTGGGCATGGAGTTCGTCGACCTCGACGAGTACCCGGTGGACCGGACCGCGGTCGCCCTGGTGCCCGGTGCCCTGTGCCGGCGGCACTCGGTGCTCCCGGTCGGTGTGCGCAACGGTGCGCTCGTGCTCGCCACGCCGGACCCGGGCAACGTCGTCGCCGTCGACGACGTCCGCACGATCTCGGGCATGACCGTGATCTCGGTCGTCGCGACGCACGACAACGTCCTGCGAGCCATCGACCGGTACTGCCGGGCCGACGGCGAGATGGAGGACCTCACCAACGCCTTCGAGGAGTCGCAGGAAGCCGAGGTCGACCTCTCGGCACGCATGGGGGACGTCCTCGACGACGAGGCGCCGATCGTGCGGTTCGTCAACCTGCTGGTGACGCAGGCGATCACGGACCGCGCGTCGGACATCCACATCGAGCCCAGCGAGCACGACCTGCGCGTGCGCTACCGCATCGACGGTGTCCTGCACGAGACGCAGCGGGCGCCGAAGAACGTCACCGGCGGCGTCGTCAGCCGCGTGAAGATCATGAGCGACATCGACATCGCGGAGAAGCGCAAGCCGCAGGACGGCCGGATGTCGGTCATGCACAACGGGCGCAAGATCGACCTCCGTGTCGCGACCCTGCCGACGGTGTGGGGCGAGAAGATCGTCATGCGCATCCTCGACAACTCCACGGCGAGCCTGGACCTGCGTGACCTGTCGTTCCTCGAGCACAACTACGCGACGTACAAGGAGTCGTACACCAAGCCGTACGGCATGATCCTCGTCACGGGGCCCACGGGTTCGGGGAAGTCCACGACGCTGTACGCGACGCTCAACGCCGTCTCCAAGCCGGACATCAACGTCATCACCGTCGAGGACCCGGTCGAGTACCGGCTCGCGGGCATCAACCAGGTGCAGGTGAACCCCAAGGCGGGTCTGACGTTCGCCGCGGCCCTGCGCTCGATCCTGCGTTCGGACCCCGACGTCGTGCTCCTCGGTGAGATCCGCGACCACGAGACCGCGCAGATCGCGGTCGAGGCCGCCCTCACCGGGCACCTCGTGCTCTCGACGCTGCACACGAACGACGCGCCCTCGGCGGTGACCCGCCTGACGGAGATGGGTATCGAGCCCTTCCTCGTGGGTTCGGCGCTCGACTGCGTGGTCGCGCAGCGGCTCGCGCGACGGCTCTGCCCGAAGTGCAAGGAGGCGTACCGCCCGACCCCGCGGGAGCTGGAGGCCGCGCGCTTCCCGTGGGTCGAGGGCGAGCAGCTCCCCGAGTTCTTCCGTCCGGCGGGGTGCGCGGCGTGCTCGCGCACCGGGTACAAGGGGCGCCTCGCGCTGCACGAGGTGATGCGGGTCACCGAGGACATCGAGCGTCACGCCGTCGCTCACTCGTCGTCGGCCGACATCGGGGCGACCGCGGTCAAGCAGGGGATGATCACGCTGCGCGACGACGGGTGGCAGAAGGTGGCGTCCGGCCTGACGTCGATCGAGGAGATCCTGCGCGTCGTGGCGTGAGCCCGTGCCGGCCGCCGCTCAAGTCGCGCGGCGCCCGTTCCGATGACACCAGGGGGCGCCCTCGGGTGGCCTCTGAGCGCGGCCGTCCCGACGACACCGCGGAGCAGCACGGACGCATGTGGAGGACGACGTGACCGACGCCTACCCGGGGCCCACGAGCGGCGCGACGCGTCCGCTGCCCCCGTACCGCCCGGCCGGACCGCAGGCGGGGCCCGGCGGAGCACCGATGTTCAGCCCGGTGCCCTCGCAGAGCACCGCCGGCGCGCCGCCGGCGCCGCCACCCGCTCATGGCCCCGCAGTGCCCGGTCACGCCGCTCCTGCGCGCCACGCGCCGCCGCCCTCCGCACCGCCGAGGACGCCTGCAGGTGCCGTCCCGCCGCCGGCCCACGTGCCGGCGCAGCAACCGCCGCAGCCGCCGGCCGCGCGTCCGGCGGACGCCGCTCCCCGCCGCGCGCTGGGTCAGGAGTCCCAGGCGGGCGACATGCCGATCGACGAGGTCCTGCGGGAGATGGTGCGCCTCGGGGCGTCCGACGCGCACTTCACGACGGGCTCGCCGCCGATGGTGCGGCTCTCGGGCGCGCTGCAGCCCCTCGAGCAGTTCGGGCCGGTGATGCCCGACGGCCTGCGGCGCTCGCTCTACGCGATCCTCACGCAGAAGCAGCGGGAGCGGTACGAGGAGGAGCTCGAGCTCGACGTCTCCTACGCGGTGCGGGGTCTGGCCCGGTTCCGCGTCAACGTCTACCAGCAGCGGGAGTCGATCGGCGCGGCGTTCCGCGTGATCCCGTACGAGATCAAGCCGCTCGAGGAGCTCGGGGTGCCGGCCGTCGTGGGCACCTTCGCGGGGCTCCCGCGCGGGCTCGTCCTGGTGACGGGTCCGACCGGGTCGGGCAAGTCGACGACGCTCGCCTCGATCATCGACCTCGCGAACCGCACGCGTCAGGACCACATCATGACGGTGGAGGACCCGATCGAGTTCCTCCACCGCCACAAGAAGTCGCTGGTCAACCAGCGCGAGGTCGGTGCGGACACCCACTCGTTCGCGAACGCGCTCAAGCACGTCCTGCGCCAGGACCCCGACATCATCCTGGTCGGGGAGATGCGTGACCTGGAGACCATCAGCGTCGCGCTCACGGCGGCCGAGACGGGTCACCTGGTCTTCGCCACCCTGCACACGCAGGACGCCGCCCAGACGATCGACCGCGTCATCGACGTCTTCCCGTCGCACCAGCAGGCCCAGGTCCGTACGCAGCTGGCCGGCGCGATCCAGGCGGTCGTCTGCCAGACGCTGTGCAAGCGCGCGGACGGGCCGGGACGCGCCGTGGCGACCGAGGTGCTGGTGGCGACCCCCGCCATCCGCAACCTCATCCGCGAGGGCAAGACGCACCAGATCTACTCCTCCATGCAGGCCGGCGCGAAGCAGGGGATGCACACGATGGACCAGCACCTGGCGGACCTGGTGAAGCAGGGCAAGATCACCTACGAGGTGGGGCTCGAGAAGTCCCATCACGCCGAGGACTACAACCGGTTGACCGGGAGGTTCTCGGGGGCGTCGCAGGGCGCGGCCGGCATGGGTGACGAGGTCACGATGGGCTCCGGCTCGTACGGGCAGGCGTTCTGATGGCCGCCGGGACGAAGACCTTCGAGTACGCGGTCCGTGACCGGTCGGGGAAGATCGTCAAGGGCCGCGTCGAGGCGAACAACCAGGCCGCCGTCGCCAACCGGCTGCGCGAGATGGGCCTTGCGGCCGTCTCGATCTCGGAGGTCTCCACGAGCGGCCTGCAGACCGAGTTCACGATCCCCGGGCTGTCCAACAGGATCTCCCTGAAGGACATCGCCATCATGTCGCGCCAGCTGGCGACCATGATCGACTCCGGCCTGTCCCTGCTGCGCGCGCTGGCGATCCTCGTCGAGCAGACCGAGTCCAAGCCGCTCGCGAAGATCCTGTCGCAGGTCCGCAACGACGTCGAGGTCGGGACCGCGTTCTCGACGGCGCTGGGCAAGCACCCGGAGACGTTCCCGCCGCTGATGGTCAACATGGTGCGCGCCGGCGAGGTCGGCGGCTTCCTCGACCAGACGCTCGTGTCCATCGCCGACAACTTCGAGACCGAGGTCCGGCTGCGGGCCAAGATCAAGTCCGCGATGGCCTACCCCGTCATCGTCCTGGTGATCGCCGTCCTGGCCGTGGTGGGCATGCTGCTGTTCATCGTGCCGGTCTTCGCCGAGATGTTCGCCGGGCTCGGCGGCGAGCTGCCGGGGCCGACCAAGTTCCTCATGTTCCTGTCGGGCATGCTGAAGTGGACGATCGGTCCCACGGTCGTCCTGCTGGTGCTGGCGGGCGTGTGGTGGGGCAAGCACAAGAACGACAGGGCCCTGCGCGAGCGGATCGACCCGCTGAAGCTCAAGGTGCCGGTCTTCGGGCCGCTGTTCCGCAAGATCGCGGTGTCCCGGTTCACGCGCAACTTCGGGACGATGATCCACGCGGGCGTCCCGCTGCTCCAGGCCCTGGAGATCGTCGGCGAGGCCAGCGGGAACATCGTCATCGAACGCGCGGCCAAGGCCGTGCAGGAGTCCGTGCGGCGCGGTGAGTCGCTGGCGGGGCCGCTGTCGCAGCACCCGGTCTTCCCGCCGATGGTCGTGCAGATGATGGCGGTCGGTGAGGACACCGGCGCGCTGGACACCATGCTCGGGAAGGTCGCCGACTTCTACGACCAGGAGGTCGAGGCGATGACCGAGCAGCTCACGAGCCTCATCGAGCCGCTCATGATCGTCGTCATCGGCGCGATCGTCGGCTTCATGGTGATCTCCATGTACATGCCGATCTTCGGCGTCTTCGACCTCATCCAGTAGGAGTTGCTCCGGCCGGGTGAATCGCGCGGCGGACCGGGGCCGTCCGCTCAAGGCCACGCGCCGCACCGCCGATGTCACGGATGCAGTGATGAACCGGCGTCCAGGTGCGCGAGCACCTCGCCGGCTGAGATCGACATTCCGACCGTTCACGCGTCCTCAGGAGCAACCACCATGATCGCTCGTATCCGCAAGTCCATCGACGAGAAGGACCGGGGCTTCACCCTGATCGAGCTCCTCGTCGTCATGATCATCATCGGCATCCTCGCCGCGATCGCCATCCCGGTCTTCCTCAACCAGCGGAAGAAGGCGGCGGAGACGTCGGCCAAGTCCGACGCGACCAACATCTCCAAGGACATCGCGGCCGCGTTCGTCGACAACCCGAACGCCGCCCTGGACCTGTCGATCGCGAACGGCGCCAACGCGACCGGCACGGCGACCATCACGGCGACGATCACGATGGGCACCGAGACGACCTCCGTGAAGGTCGGCCCGGGCAACACGGTCACGCTCGCGCCCGCGACCGGTGCGACCTCGACCACCTACTGCGTCACGGTGACGCCCGCGGAGGCGGGTGCCTCGGCGTGGAGCGCCGGCGGCAACGGCATCAAGAAGGGCACCACCTGCTGACCAGGTAGCCCGAGCTGGACGGCGGGGGGTGCGCTTGACCGCGCCCCCCGCCGTTCGCGCTCCGCCCGCACGTCCCGTCCCTCGAAAGGTGGCCCGGTGGAGAGCCAGGAACGACCGCGTGACGACGCAGGCTTCACGCTCGTCGAGGTCATCATCGCGATGGTCATCACCGTCGTCGTCATGATGACCCTCGCGGTGACCGTCGTCGGCGCGCTCACCACCGTGGCCCAGGCCCGGCAGCGCCAGACGGCGACGGCCCTGGCCACGCAGGAGCTCGAGCGGCTGCGCGCCCAGCCGTACGACCGTGTCACGCAGCAGGACCCGGCCTACCCGGCCGTGACCGCCGCGTACGTCACCACCACCGCCGGCGTCGTGACGTTCGCGCCCCCGGCGCGGCTGCTCAGCGGCCCCGGGGAGCCGCTCGTGGTCAACGCGGTCTCCGGCAAGGCCGTGAACCAGGTGGTCGACGGCATCACCTACACGGTCCAGACGTATGTCACGCGCCCGGCCCCCACGGCGTCGGGCTCCCAGCCCTTCAACCTCACGGTCGTCGTGAAGTGGACGAGCACCGTGCGGCCCGACGGGCGTGAGGTCGTGCAGCGCTCGACCACGTTCTCGCCCGCCGGCTGCCTGTCGACCGCGACGAGCCCCTTCGCCGCCCCCTGCCAGTCGTACTACACGATCCGCGCGGGGGAGTCCCTCGCCGGCCTGACGGTCAGCAGCGACGCCGGGCCCGATCAGCTCATCGCCGGCATGGACGCGCCCCAGCTGCGGCTCGACCTGACCCGGTCCTCCGCGAGCATCCTCGCCGAGCAGACCGTGAGCGGCACCTCCGCCGCGGAGACGTCGGGCGCCTCCAAGGCCTCGGCGACGACGACCGGGGGCGAGGCCGCGGGGGCCGCCGTCGACTCCGACCCGTCCTCGACGCCGCAGCAGTCGGTCTCCACCGCCACCGCCGGCAAGACCGCCTCGACACTCGCGGCCAGCGGCCCGGGCGGTGTGCTCGCGGTGCGGCCGTCGACCGCCGACTCCGGCGGCGCCCGCGCCGCGGTCGCGGCACCCTCGTCGATCTGCACCGGTGCTGCCGGCTCCGGGCTGGTCACGGGCGCGGCGGGCGCGGAGCGGCCGTGCGCGTCCTCCAACATCCAGGCGTCGGGCGGCGCGTCCGTCCTCACCTACACCTCACCGTCCGGCACAGCCGTGGAGCTGGCCTCGTTCGCGGCCGCCGGGACGTCGTCGCGTTCGGTCGCCGGGATCCTCGGGTCCGCGAACTCGGGCGTGTGCGCGTCGGGGTCGCCCGTGAACTGCGGGCACGCCGGCACCGCCCGGACACTGGGCGCGTCGATCGTCGGCGGGGCCGCCGTGAGCGCCGCACCGGCGGGCTTCACCGCGAGCCGCGGGCTGTTCTCCCTGTCCGGCCTCACCGAGTCGGCGCGTGCCGAGGAAGGGCCGTCGGCCCAGACGCCGTCGTACACGCGTGCCGGGACCCTGTGGGTCTGGGACGGGACCGGATACCAGACGGTGAACCTCGCGACGTTCGCGACGCCCGCGACGGGCGTCACACCGGTCGCACAGTCGTGGCAGATCCCCCCGACGGCCGTCACCTACGCCGGCGGCGTGACCCTCACGTACGAGGGCACGGTGACCGTGCAGCGGCCGCGCGTCGAGCGGTTCCCGGTCGTCCGCACGGGGAACGTCGCCGTGGACTGCAAGGCGGACGCCTGCACCACGTCGGTCGACGCGTCCGCGGCGGTCACCGCCAACGTCACCGTCGTGGTCACCGGTGCCACCGGCGAGCTCACGAGGTTCGCCCTCGCGGCGAACCTCGGCGGTCTCACCGCCGACTCCTCCTTCAAGGCGGCCGCCAATGCCTGAGATCCGACTCCGCCGTGCGCGTCCGCGCGGGGACCGCGGGACGTCGCTCGTCGAGCTGCTCGTCTCGATGACGCTGTTCGCCACCGCGATGGCCCTCATCATGGGCGCCGCCATCGAGGTGCTCCACGTCACCAAGGACGCCGAGGGTGCGGCCGCATCCGTGCAGAACACCCGCCAGGCCCTGGCGATGATCGACCGGCAGGTCCGCTCCGGCAACGTCCTGTTCAGCCCGGCGGACGAGGCCCTGCACGTCTCCACGTGTCAGGACCTCGGGGCGCTGCAGGGCTCGTGCATGCGGATCTTCACGCAGTCGAACGGTTCCGAGAAGTGCGTCCAGTGGCAGGTCGCGCCGTCCGCCACCGGCGGGACGCACGAGCTGCGCATGCGCAGCTGGAGCCCCACCTGGCAGACCACCGGCGGCGTCTCGGACTGGGCGGTCGTCGCGCGCGGACTGCGCGAGCCGACGTCCACGTCGGCGCCGTTCGTGCTCGACGTCGGCCCGGCCGGCATCTACGGCGAGCGGCTCCTGCGGGTGCACCTCGTCGCGATCAACGAGGCCTCCGGCAAGGACGTCTCGCTGGATGCGTCGATCTCCGGGCGGAACACGACCTACGGCTACACCGGCAGCGAGTGCCTGCCGGTCCCGGCCGCCTGACGGTACGGAAGGGATGACCATGGAGGCGATCCGTTCGCTCCTGCAGCGTGGGCGTGACGACCGTGGTGTGGCGCTCGTCGCCGCCATGGGTGTGGTCATGCTCGTGGGTGTGCTCGTCGCGGTCGCGATCTCGATCGCGTTGTCGGAGTCGCAGCAGACGGGCCGCGACCGGCAGCGGTCGTCGGGCGTGTCGCTCGCGGAGTCGAACGTCGACCTCACGCTCGCGCGCATCCAGTCCGCGCCCCCCGCCCAGCTCGGCAGCTCGCTGTGCGGGCCGAGCACCTCCACGGGCACGGTCGGTGGGGACGCGTACGAGGTCCAGACCACGATCACCTACTACAACGCGGCCGGCGGCGTGATCCCGTGCGGCTCGGTGGCGACGGCGACCGTCTCGCAGGCCAAGGTGGTCACGCGCACGACGTCCGGGGCGGTCGCCGGCACGTCCGCGGCCCGCCGGCAGGTGGAGACGCTCCTGCGGCTGACGCCGGAGTTCGACAACAGCCTCGACAAGGCGATCTTCGCGGACTCCTCGCTCATCATGTCCAACAAGACCGTCCTGGGCTCCAGCTCCGGCGCACCCGACGCCGACATCTACACCAACGGCGACTTCTACTGCCGGAACAACCAGGAGTTCGCCGGCTCGATCACCGCCCAGGGTGGCATCTACCTCGAGGGCCGCTGCCAGGTGGCGGTCGACGTGATCGCGAAGGGCGAGGTGAAGATCACCCAGTCGCAGGTCTCGGTCGGCGGGCAGGTGCAGTCGGCGACGAGCACGGTCGCGCTGGACAAGGCCTCCGTCGGTCAGCAGGCGCGTGCCGCCGGCACCGTCACGGGGGACACCTGCGCCACACCGGGCAAGTGCGTGGGCAACCTCGGCGCCGGCGGTCTGACCCCGCCCAGCCCCATCGCGTTCCCGCAGCTGGTGTGGGACGCCGCGGCACAGGCCGGGTGGGCGGCGCACGGCTACACCAACGTCGTCACCTTCCCGCAGGGCAACTTCACGTGCGGCTGGTACAACCCGCCCGGCAACCAGGAGCTCGTCGGCCCCGACGGCCACGCGAAGAACCTCAACGGCAAGGCGAACGGCGTGGGCGCGTGGCTCTACGCCAACATGTACAAGCTGCCCGGGCCGACCGTCGTCGTCTCCGACTGCCCCAGCGACAAGATCATCCTCCAGGGCATCGGCATCACGCTGAACCACGACCTGATCCTGGTCTCGCGCGGCGGGATCACCTTCAGCGGCAACTCGCCGATCACCTCGGTGGCGGGCACCGGGACGGCCGACGACCCGAACCTCCTGTACTTCATCCAGCCCAAGTCGTACTACGGCACGCCGAAGACCTGCTCGGCGTGGGAGGAGGGCATCTCGCTCGACAACCAGGTGTCGGTCGACGCGACGGTCAACACCCTGCTCTACTCGCCGTGCGCCATCCGCAAGGCGAACCAGGCCACCCTCGTGGGGCAGGTGTACTCCGGTTCGACCCTGAGCGTCGACAACCAGCTCGACATGAAGTTCAAGCCCCTGCCGATCTGGGGAGGGCTGACCGCGACGGCGGGCGTGACGTCGTACTCTTCGGAGGTGCTCTACAAGCGCGAGTCGCAGTGACCGCTCCCGACGCCCTGCTCAGCGGTGCGACCGACCACCTGGCGGTGGTCCTCGCGCTGGTCGCCGGGGTCCTGGGTCTCGTCGTCGGGTCGTTCCTCAACGTGGTCGTGTGGCGCGTCCCGCGTGGCGAGTCGGTGGTCAGTCCGCCGAGCGCGTGCCCCCGCTGCGGCCACCGCGTCCGCGCCCGCGACAACGTGCCGGTGCTGTCCTGGCTCGCCCTGCGGGGACGGTGCCGCGACTGCGGTGAGCCGATCTCCCGGCGCTACCCGCTCGTCGAGCTCGTCACGGGGGTGCTGTTCGCGGTCACCGCGGGCGTCGTCGGCTGGTCGTGGTCGCTGCCGGCCGTCCTGTACCTGGTCGCGATCTCCGTGGCGCTCACGCTGATCGACCTCGACGTCAAGCGCCTGCCGGACAGGATCGTGCTGCCCGCCTACGTCGTCGCGCCGGTGCTGCTCGCGCTCGCGTCCTGGAACCCGGGCGGGCCGAGCGACTGGGGTGCGCTCGGCCGCGCGGCGGTGGGCTGCGTCGTGCTGTACGTCGTCTACTTCGTCCTCGTGCTGGTGTACCCCGCCGGCATGGGGTTCGGTGACGTGAAGCTCGCCGGTGTCCTGGGCCTGTACCTGGGCTGGGTGGGGTGGGGTGCGCTGGTCGTCGGCTGGTTCGCAGCCTTCCTGCTCGGTGGCGCGTTCGGGCTCGTGCTGATCGTGCTGCGACGGGTCGGTCCCAAGTCCGGCATCGCGTTCGGGCCGTGGATGATCCTCGGCGCGTTCGTCGGCCTCGCGGTGGGCGAGTCCCTCTGGTCGTCGTACCTCGGTCTGCTGTAGCCGGCGCCTTCGTCAGCGCGGTCCCGATCCGGTCCCGCGCTCAAGTCGGGCGTGGTGTCCGCCGATAGCAGTACGGAACGTCATCACGTCCGGAGGAAGGACACCTGTGGCCAGCACACGCGTCATCGGGCTCGACATCGGCGCGTCCGGCGTCCGGGCCGTCGAGCTGGAGTTCGGCAGTGGTGGACCGACCGGCAGGACGCCACCGGTCCTGCACCGGTTCGGCCAGGTACCGCTGCCGCCCGGTGTGGTGCGCGACGGCGAGGTCGTGCAGCCCGAGACGGTCGCCACGGCGCTGCGTCAGCTGTGGAGCCACGCGAAGTTCGAGTCGAAGGACGTCGTCATCGGTGTCGGCAACCAGCGCGTGCTGGTCCGTGAGCTCGACCTGCCGTGGATGCCGCTGCCGCAGCTCAAGCAGTCGCTGCCGTTCCAGGTGGCCGAGATGCTGCCCATGTCGGCGGACGAGGCGCTGCTCGACTACTTCCCGACGGCGGAGTTCGACGGGCCCCAGGGGCGCACCGCGCGCGGGATGCTCGTCGCGGCGCAGCGCACGACGGTCAACGCGAACGTGCTCGCGGTCGAGGCGGCGGGCCTGCGGCCGGTGATGGTCGACCTCAACGCGTTCGCGCTGCTGCGCGCGCTCGCACGCGGCGAGCTGTCGACGGTCAACGCGGCCTTCGTCGACATCGGGGCGACGATCACGAACGTGACGATCTCCGAACAGGGTGTCCCGCGTCTGGTGCGGTCGCTGCCGTCCGGTGGTCAGAACGTGACCAACGCCGTGGCCAGCGCCCTGGGCGTCCCCGCGGGGGACGCCGAGCGGATCAAGCGCGAGACGGGCGTGGGCACGACCGGCGGTCCGCAGGGCGCCGAGGCGGCGGAGGCCGTCGCGTCGGTGGTGCGCACCCTCGTCGAGTCGATCCGTAACACCTTCGTGTACTACGCCAGCAACAACCCGGGGTCGTCGGTGGCGCTGGTGGTGCTGACGGGCGGCGGCGCCGACCTGCCGGGCCTGGGGCAGTACCTGTCGTCCGCGAGCCGTGTGCCCGTGACCATGGGGGACCCCATCGCCGCGCTGCGTCCCGGCAAGTCGACACCGCGGGACGCCCTCCACGGGCAGCAGTCCGCCCTCGCCCTCGCCGTCGGTCTCGCGTCTGGAGTCGCCGCATGAGCACGCTGCTGGAGCGACCCAAGGGTCGCGGACGGGCCGGGTCCGGGACGGTGATCCCCGGCACCCTCCCGCAGGTCAACCTCCTGCCGCCGGAGGTCCGCGCCGCGCGCAACCTCCGGACCACCAAGCGGTGGCTGCTGGTGAGCCTCGGGCTGACGGTGGTGGCGTGCGCCGTCGCCTTCGGGCTGTCGCTGCTGGCGAGCGCGACCGCCGCGACGGAGCTCGCCGAGGCCCAGGACGAGACGGCGCGGCTGCAGGCCGAGCAGCTCCAGTACGCCGAGGTGCCGCTCGTGCTCGGGATGCTGCAGCAGACCGAGGCCGCCCGCGAGCTCGGCATGTCGACGGAGATCCCGTGGAAGGCGTACGTCGACGCCTTCGGGAGCGTCCTGCCCCCCGGGGTGAGCGTGGAGTCGCTGACGGTGACGCAGGCGACGCCGATGGCGGTCGGTCCGGCCGCGCCGGACGTGCTGCGCGAGGCGGGCATCGGCCAGATCAGGTTCGAGGGCCGTGCGGTGACACTGCCCGACGTGGCCGCCTGGATCGAGGCGCTCGACTCCGTGCCCGGCTTCACCGACGCGTCGGTCGAGGCGGTGCAGGGCAGCGAGGAGGTGGACTCCGGGGTGTTCTACCAGATCACGACGACCGTTCAGGTGACGCAGGAGGCCTACGCCGACCGCTTCGCCCCGACCGACGGGGAGGGCTGAGATGTCCGAGTCCAAGAACCGCACCTGGATCCTGGGGACGGTGCTCGTCGCGCTCGTGATGGGTGCCCTGACCTGGTTCTTCGGGGTCTCCCCGACGCTGGCGGCGGCCTCCGACCTGCGCGACCAGACGGACGACGCACGCGCGCAGAACGACGTGCTCGAGCTCCAGCTCGTCCAGCTGCGGGCGGACTTCGAGAAGCTGCCGGAGCACCGCGCGACCCTCGAGTCCCTGCGCACGCAGATCCCGACGTCCCCGGCGCTGGCCCCGTACCTGCGTGAGCTCGAGGCGATCGCGACGGGCAAGGGGGTCGCGCTCACGACGTTCACGCCGTCGCCCGCGGCCGAGGTGGTGCTGGCACAACCGGTCGTTCCGGCCGCACCGGCCGCACCGGTGGACGCGACGGCCGACGCGACCGAGCCGGCGGCGCAGGGTGACGCCACAGCGGCTCCGGCCGCACCGGCCGCACCGGCGGGGCCGACGGTGCCGGCGGGCATGGCCGCTGTCCCGGTGTCCCTGACGGTCGTCGGGACGTACGACGCCGCCACGGGGTTCGTGTCGGACCTCCAGTCGCTCACGCAGCGCCTGTTCCTCGTCTCGGGACTCAGCGTCACCGGTCAGGACGAGGCCGAGCCGTCGGCGGGGCGCCCCGCGACCCAGGTCGGGGACGTCGAGATCGTCGTCACCGGCTACCTCTACGTGCTGCCCGAGCCGGCCGGGGTCGTCGTCCCCGCGGACCCTGCCGAGCCGCCGGCCGCGCTGCCGGGTGCCGTCCCGGGCAAGAACCCGTTCGTGCCCGTCCAGGGCGTCTGACGCACCGCTGACGAGACCACCGGCCCGGTGCCGCCCACGTGGCGGACCCGGGCCGGTGGCCTGCGCGGCCCGTGAAAGGATCGCCCCCATGCTGCGTTGGTTGACGTCCGGTGAGTCCCACGGTCCCGCGCTCGTCGGCATCCTCGACGGCCTGCCGGCCGGTGTGCAGGTGCAGACGTCCGACGTGCAGGACGCGCTCGCGCGCCGCCGGCTCGGGTACGGGCGCGGCGCGCGCATGAAGTTCGAGAAGGACGAGGTGCGGCTGCTCGCCGGCGTGCGCCACGGTCTGACGCAGGGTGGGCCCGTCGCGATCGAGGTGGCCAACAGCGAGTGGCCCAAGTGGGTCGACGTGATGTCGGCGGACCCGGTGGACCCGCAGGCCCTCACGGTCGACGCCGGCACGGGCGACCAGCGGGAGATCGCGCGGAACCGGCCGCTGACGCGGCCCCGTCCGGGCCACGCGGACCTCGTCGGCATGCGCAAGTACGGGTTCGAGGACGCCCGTCCCGTGCTCGAGCGCGCGTCGGCGCGCGAGACGGCCACGCGCGTCGCGCTGGGCACCGTCGCCGCGGCGTTCCTCGAGCAGGCCGCCGGCGTGCGGCTGGTCTCGCACGTCGTCGCGATCGGCCCCGTCGCGGTCCCCGCGGACGCCCCCGCCCCCACCCCGGACGACGTCGCCGCGCTCGACGCCGACCCCGTGCGGTGCTTCCACGCCGAGACGAGTGCGGCGATGGTCGCCGAGATCGACCAGTGCCACAAGGACGGCGACACGCTCGGCGGCGTCGTCGAGGTGCTCGTGCACGGTCTGCCCTCGGGCGTGGGGACGTACGTGCAGGCCGACGGGCGGCTCGACGCGCGGCTCGCGGCAGCGCTCATGGGGATCCAGGCCATCAAGGGCGTCGAGGTCGGCGACGGCTTCCGCACCGCGACGCGCCGCGGGTCGCAGGCCCACGACGAGATCGAGCGCGACGCGTCCGGACGCATCGTGCGCCGCACCAACCGCGCCGGCGGCATCGAGGGCGGCATGTCCAACGGCGAGGTCGTGCGCGTGCGCGCGGCCATGAAGCCGATCTCGACGGTGCCGCGCGCGCTGGCCACGGTCGACACCGCGACGGGCGAGCCGGTCACGGCTCACCACCAGCGGTCCGACGTGTGCGCGGTGCCGCCCGCGGCCGTCGTCGCGGAGGCCATGGTCGCGCTCGTCGTCGCGCAGGCCCTCCTGGAGAAGACCGGCGGCGACAGCGTGGCCGAGGTGCGGCGCAACCTCGAGGCGTACCTCGCGGCGGTCCCGGAGCTGCAGCGCTGACGCCGGCGTGGACGCCGGCGGACCGGCCCCGACGAGCACGACTAGGCTGCAGGCCGTGCCACCCGCCGCTGCCGCCCCCGGTCCCCGCGTCGTCCTCGTCGGGCCTCCCGGCGCCGGCAAGTCCACGGTCGGCGCCGCGCTCGCCGAGCGCTGGCAGCTCGCGGTGCGCGACACCGACACCGACGTCGAGACCGTCGCCGGCAAGACCGTCGCCGACGTCTTCGTCGAGGACGGCGAGCCCCGCTTCCGTGAGCTCGAGCGCGACGCGGTGACGACCGCGCTCGTCGAGCACGACGGTGTGCTCGCGCTCGGCGGGGGAGCCGTGCTGCACCCCGACACCCGCGCCGCGCTGCACCGCTACCGCGACGCCGGCGGCATCGTCGTCTTCCTCGACGTCAGCCTGGCGCACGCCGCGCCGCGCGTCGGGCTCAACCAGTCGCGCCCGCTGCTCGTCGGCAGCCCGCGTGCGCAGTGGCAGGCACTCATGGACGCCCGGCGTCCGGTCTACGAGGAGGTCGCGACGGTGAGGGTGTCGACGGACGGGCTGCGCCCCGGCGAGGTCGCCGAGGTCATCGAGCACGAGCTGGGCGTCCAGCGCGTCACGGAGCCGGGCGCATGAGCGACGCGTCCGTCGTCCGGGTCGCCGGCGAGCAGCCGTACGACGTCGTCATCGGGCGCCACCTCCTCGGGCACCTGACCGGCATGCTCGGCGAGGGCGTGCGCCGCGTGCTCGTCGTACATCCGGCGGCGCTCGCGACGTCCGCCGAGACCGTCCGCGCGGACCTCGTGGCCGCCGGCTACGAGGTGTACCTCGCGCAGGTCCCCGACGCCGAGGAGCAGAAGACCGCGCAGGTCGCCGCCTTCTGCTGGGGTGTGCTCGGCCAGGCCGACTTCACGCGCTCCGACGCCGTCGTCGGCCTCGGCGGGGGAGCGACCACCGACCTCGCCGGGTTCGTGGCCGCCACCTGGCTGCGCGGCGTGCGCGTCGTGCAGGTCCCCACCACCGTGCTGGCGATGGTCGACGCGGCGGTCGGCGGCAAGACCGGCATCAACACCGCCGAGGGCAAGAACCTCGTCGGGGCGTTCCACCCGCCGGCCGGCGTGCTGTGCGACCTCGCGGCCGTCGAGTCGATGGTGCCGAACGACTTCGTCGCCGGGCTCGCCGAGATCGTCAAGTGCGGGTTCATCGACGACCCCCGCATCCTCGAGCTCGTCGAGGAGCACACCGCCCTGCTGCTGGACCCCGTCGCCGCCGCGTCGTCGCCCGTGCTCGCGGAGCTCGTCGAGCGGGCCGTGCGCACCAAGGCGCGCGTCGTGGGGGAGGACCTGCGCGAGGCCGGCCTGCGCGAGATCCTCAACTACGGCCACACGTTCGGCCACGCGGTCGAGCACGTCGAGCGGTACCGCTGGCGCCACGGCGCCGCCGTGTCGGTCGGCATGGTGTTCGTCGCCGAGCTCGCGCGCCTCGCCGGGCGCCTGGACGACGCGGTCGTCGAACGCCACCGCAGCGTGCTCACCTCGCTGGGCCTGCCGACGACGTACCGGGCAGACCGGTGGGAGCAGCTGCTCACCGCCATGCGCCGCGACAAGAAGACCCGGGGCGACCTCCTGCGCTTCGTGGTCCTCGAGGACCTCGCGAGGCCGGCGCGTCTGGAAGGCCCCGACCCCACCCTCCTCGCCGCCGCCTACGCCGAGATCTCCGCGACCCCGCAGCGGACGAGCGGCATCCTGCTCTGACCCACGACCGGGAGGTTCCCGGGAGTCGTCTGCCCGAGCACGTCGCTCTGGTGAGGCTCTCCACAGTGGTGTGAACTTGTGGGACTCGGAACAAGTTGGGAGGGTTGTGACGTGTTCGTCCTCACGATCGACCAGCGCGGCAGCCGACGCAGCACCGACCGCGTCCCCGAGCTGCTCGCCGCGCTCGCGGACGTGCCGACCGTCCGGGGCTTCGAGCGGACCGTCGGCGACGAGGTCCAGGGCGTGATCGAGGACCCCGACGTCGTCGTCGACACCGCGCTGCGCGTCCTGCGCGACGGCGGATGGAGCGTGGGCGTCGGGGCGGGGCCCGTCGACGAGCCGCTGCCCGCGTCGCCGCGCGAGGGCTCGGGTGCCGCGTTCGTGCTCGCGCGCGAGGCCGTCGAGGCCGCGAAGAGCCGCCAGCGCCCCGTGCCCCTCGCCGTCCGCGGGGCGCGGCCCGAGGACGCGGCCGACGCGGACGCCGTCCTCGTGCTCCTCGCGTCGACGGCGGCGCGCCGCACCGACGCCGGCTGGGAGGCCGTCGACGCGGCCCGTGCGGACGACGACGGCGGCCAGGAGGTCGTGGCACGCGCGCTCGGCGTGTCGCAGCAGGCCGTGAGCCAGCGGCTGCGGACGGCGATGTGGGCCGAGGAGGTCGCGGCACGTCGCGTCGCGGCGCGTCTGTTGACGCGCGCGGCCGACTGACGCCAGGGTCGCCACGTGCACCCTGCCCTCGTGGCCGGCATCTGGGCCGGCGCACTGCTCCTGTCGTCCGTCGGGGGCTGGCTCGTCACCCGACTCGTGCTGCAGCTCGCGTCCCGCTCGCGGGACGCCGGCCGTCGCCCACCGCGACTGCACGGTCCTGTGCTGCTCGAGCCCCTGCGGGTCAGCGACGGGCCCGTCGGCGAGGGCGCCCAGATCGTCCTGCGCGGCGGAACGTGGATCGGCGTGCTCGAGCGCCTGGCGGTGACGGGCAGCCTGCTCGCCGGGGTGCCCGAGGGGGCCGCCCTGGTCGTCGCCGTCAAGGGCCTGGGGCGCTACCCCGAGCTGCGCGAGAACCCCGGGGCGTCCGAGCGGTTCGTCATCGGCACGCTCGCGTCCCTCGTGTGGTCCGCGGCCGTCGGGCTGGTCGCGGTCCGGCTCGTCGCCGGCTGAGCGCGTCGTCGGCTCGGCTCGTCGGCCGGGGGAGCACGCCACCCGGGCGTCGGTGTGCAGGCGTCGAACGGCTCGGGCGCTAGGATGGTCGACGGCCTGCAGCCGGTTGCGCACCCGTGTGCGGCGGACCGGCGGGCAGCAGCGAGCCGTCCGTGGCACCCAGCGTGCTGCGCGGTTCCGTGACCGGCAGTCGTCCCACGGGGCGCCTGTGCTCCTCGACGCGCCGCACGGCGCGCCCCACACCGACCGGGAGAACGACGCTCGTGGCGACCACCAACGACCTGAAGAACGGCACCGTGCTGAAGATCGACGGCCAGCTCTGGACCGTCGTGGAGTTCCAGCACGTCAAGCCCGGCAAGGGTGGCGCGTTCGTCCGCACCAAGCTCAAGAACGTGCTCTCCGGCAAGGTCGTCGACAAGACGTTCAACGCCGGCCTGAAGGTCGAGACGGCCAACGTCGACAAGCGCGACATGCAGTACCTGTACAAGGACGGCGACGACTTCGTGTTCATGGACACGGACACGTACGACCAGATCAACGTCCCGGCCGCGACGGTCGGCGACGCCGCGAACTTCATGCTCGAGTCGCAGACCGCGCTCGTCGCGACCAACGAGGGCGTGCCGCTCTACGTCGAGCTGCCGCCCTCGGTGGTCCTCGAGGTCACGTACACCGAGCCGGGCCTGCAGGGCGACCGCTCGTCGGCCGGCACCAAGCCCGCCACGCTCGAGACGGGCTACGAGATCCAGGTCCCGCTGTTCCTCGAGGCCAACACCAAGGTCAAGGTCGACACCCGCGACGGGTCGTACCTCGGCCGCGTGAACGACTGACGTGGGCGCCCGGACCAAGGCGCGCAAGCGCGCGCTCGACGTGCTGTTCGAGGCCGAGCAGCGGGGTCTCGACGTCGCCGAGCTCCTCGCGAAGCGTGTCGTGGAGCCGGGCACCGAGGCGTCGCTGCCGCAGTACGCGGTGGAGCTCGTCGAGGGCGTCCTGGAGCACGCGGAGCGGATCGACGAGCTCCTCGCGACCCACTCGCACGGCTGGACGGTGGCCCGCATGCCGGCCGTGGACCGTGCGCTGCTGCGTCTCGGGGCGTGGGAGATCCTCTGGAACGACGACGTGCCCGACGCGGTCGCAGTCGACGAGGCGGTGTCGCTCGCACGCGAGCTGTCGACCGACGAGTCGCCGGCCTTCGTCAACGGTCTGCTCGGCCGCCTCGTCGTGCTGAAGCCGACGCTGCTGGCCTGACGGTCCGGGACACCGCCGTCCCGACGGCGGCGCCGGCACCCACCCGACGCCCGGGCATCCTCACAGGTGCTCGGGCGTCGCGTCGTCCACGGACGTGGGCACGACGCGCAACGGGCGGGGGACCAGCCGGGGGCGACGCTCCGGCAGGCGCGTGGGGACGCGTCGCGGGTCGACGCTCGCGACGAACGCACCCGGGGACGCGGTGGATGCCGCGGGCGCGGCAGGGGCGCCACCGGCCACGCGGGGCTGCGGCCGTGCGCCGCGCACGGGCAGGCCCGGGGCAGGCCGCCCGACGAAGTTGCCCTGGGCCTGCTGGACGCCGAGCTCGACGAGGATCTCGAGATCGCCCGCCGACTCGACGCCCTCGGCGACGACGTCGAGCCCGTGGTGCTCGGCGAGGGCGACGATCGCGCGCACCGGGCCGGCGCCGCGCGGCGTGCGGACCTCGCGGACGAAGGACCGGTCGATCTTCAGGACGTCGACGGGCAGCCGCGCCAGGCGGGCGAGCGAGCTGAAGCCGGTACCGAAGTCGTCGAGCGCGATCCGCGCGCCGCGCGCGCGCAGCTCGGACAGCACGGGCACCGCCGCGGCGGTGCGCAGCATGGTGCTCTCGGTGATCTCGATCGTCAGGTGCTCCCACGGCCCGCCGGACCAGGCGGCGTCGATCCGCTCGAGCACGTCCTGCTCGTGCAGCTCGCGCGCCGACAGGTTGACCGCGACGGGCATGTGGTGCCGGTCGAGCGCGCGGCGGGCCTGCCGGATCATCGACCGGCCGATCGGCACGATGAGTCCGCTCTGCTCGGCGAGGGTCAGCCACAGCTCCGGAAGGATCAGCGTGTCGTCCTCGTGCCAGCGGGCGAGCGCCTCCAGGCCCACGACCTCGAGCGTGCGGGTGTCGACGATCGGCTGGAAGTACGCCGTGATGCGGTCCTCCTCGACCGCGCGCTCGAGTGCGGCCCGCAGCCGACGCGCGTCCTCGGCCTGCGCCCGCAGGGCCGGGTCGAACACCCGGTGCCCGGACTTGGTGCGCTTCGCCTCGAGCATCGCGGCGTCCGCGTGCCGCAGCAGCGCGTCGGGGTCGACGATGTCGGTGGGGTTCCAGGTCGCGACCCCGCACGTCAGCCGAGGGCCGGCGACGGTGCCGACGCGCGTGCCGAAGCCGCTGCGGATCCGGCGCGCGACGTCGTCCAGCTCCTCGTCGGTGCCGGCGCGGCTCACCACGACCGCGAACTCGTCGCCGGCGAGCCGCGCGACGTACGTGTCGTCGTCCACCCAGGTGCGCAGGAAGCCTGCGGTGCGCCGCAGCAGGTCGTCCCCGGCGGCGTGGCCCTCGCGGTCGTTGACGTCCTTGAAGCCGTCGATGTCGCAGTACACGACCGCCACCCGCGTGCGCTCGACCGCACCACGCTCGAGCACCTCGAGCAGGTGCGTGTCGACCGCGCGCCGGTTGGGCAGACCGGTGAGGGTGTCGGTCACGGCGGCGCGGGAGAGCCGGTCCGTCAGGGCGTAGCGCTCGGCGGCGGTCGAGACCACGAGTCCGAGGTCGATGAGGAACGTGCGCTCGTGCGGTGCGAGCACGTCCGGGTCGGCCGGGAACAGGTCGGCGACGTAGCGGTCACGCTGCAGCGGGCGCAACGAGCCCTCGATGGTGGGGTCGCCCAGGACCTCGCGCGCCGCGTCCCGCGCCTGCACGAGCAGGGCGTCGGCGTCGCGGTGGAACCACGCGCTGTTGGTGACCGCGGACAGCGCGTCGCGCATGAGCTCCCGGCGTCGCGCCGTGACCTGGGCGCGCCGCAGCCGCACGGAGGCGAGCCACTCGAGCCCGATCGCGAGCGGCAGGGGCCACAGGCTCGCGAGCAGCGCCGCGACGGGCTGCTCGCCCAGCAGGATGCCGGCGGTGAGCATCGCGAGGGACAGGCCGGCTGCCACCACGAGAAGGACACCCAGCAGGTTGAGCCGCACCCGCCCGAGCGCGGCCACCACGTACCCGACGACGATGCCGAGCACCACGAAGAGCAGGGCGACCGCCAGCGGTCGCCCTGTGGGGACGCCCGCGGCGTCGACGGGACCGAACGTGAGGAACCACAGCGCTGTGCGCGAGACCAGGACGACGGCCGCGGCGGCCACCCAGGGTCGCAGCGGCGGCCCCCCGCCACCGAAGGCCCGCGTGGCCGGCAGGCACAGGAGCACGACGACCCCCACGAGCTGGCCGTGCAGGAACGCCAGCGCCTCGCGCACCTCGCCGGGTGGTGTCAGGCCGTGCAGACCCGCGGCGAGCACGAGCGTCGCCATCGCGACGGACAGCGCGAGCGCCCACGTCGACCCGTCCGACCGGAGCGCGCCGCGCCACCAGACCCACTGGAGCACGCAGAAGCCACCGACCAGACCAGCAGTGAGGAACTGCAGGACGGTGGTCCACACCGGGACGTCGCCGAGCATGACCGATACATCGGCGTCCACGAGGTCGGACATGAACGGCATCCGGGTGATCCCTCACCCACCCGTCCGGTCGCCGGGCGTGCCGCGCGTCACGTCGCGACGCACCGTCACGGGTGCGTCGACGCCGGTAGGGTGTGTCGCGAGCAACCTCCCTTTAAGCCCGTCCTGTGAGGCGGGGAAGGAGACGCACGCATGAGCAGTGGCACAGCCACGCCCGGGGCCAGGACCCCGGGGCCGGACCCCGTGCAGGGGCCGGCAGGGACCACCGTCCTCGGCGCCGACGACGTCGGACGCGCGCTGACGCGCATCGCGCACGAGGTGGTCGAGCGCAACAAGGGCGTCGGCGACGTCGTCCTGCTGGGCATCCCCACGCGCGGGCTGCCGCTGGCCCGCCGCCTCGCGCAGCGCCTCGAGCAGGTCGAGGGCATCCCGGCGGAGAGCCTCGTCGGCAGCCTCGACGTGACGATGCACCGTGACGACCTCGCCCACCAGCCCACGCGCACGATCGGCGAGACGTTCGTGCCGGGGGACGGCGTGGACGGCAAGGTCGTCGTCCTCGTCGACGACGTCCTGTACTCGGGCCGGACGATCCGCGCCGCGCTGGACGCGATCAGCGACCTGGGGCGCCCGCGCGCCGTGCAGCTCGCGGTCCTCGTCGACCGCGGCCACCGCGAGCTGCCGATCCGCGCCGACTACGTCGGCAAGAACCTGCCGACGGCCACCGCGGAGCGCGTCCGCGTGCTGCTCGCGGAGACCGACGGCGAGGACCGCGTCGTCATCGAGGGGGGACACCGATGAGGCACCTGCTGTCCGCCGCCGACCTCGACCTGGACGAGGCGGTCCGCGTGCTCGACACGGCCGGTCAGATGGCCGCGACCCAGGCGCGCGAGATCAAGAAGCTCCCGACCCTGCGCGGCCGCACGGTGGTCAACCTCTTCTTCGAGGACTCCACGCGCACCCGCATCTCGTTCGAGACGGCGGCCAAGCGGCTGTCCGCGGACGTGATCAACTTCTCCGCGAAGGGCTCGAGCGTGTCCAAGGGCGAGTCGCTCAAGGACACCGCGCTGACCCTGCAGGCCATGGGCGCGGACGCCGTCGTCATCCGGCACCAGGCGTCGGGTGCCCCGCACACCCTGGCGCACTCGGGCTGGACGCACGGCGCGGTGGTCAACGCCGGTGACGGCATGCACCAGCACCCGACGCAGGCGCTGCTCGACGCCTACACGCTGCGGCGCCATCTCGTCGGCGACGGCGGACGCACCGACGTGACGGGCCGTGACCTGTCCGGTGCCCACGTCGCCATCGTCGGGGACGTGCTCCACAGCCGCGTCGCCAGGTCCAACGTGCAGCTGCTGCGCACGCTCGGCGCCCGCGTCACCCTGGTCGCGCCGCCCACCCTGGTGCCGGTCGGTGCGCACGCGTGGCCGGCGGAGGTCGCCTACGACCTGGACGAGGTGCTCGCGACGGGGCCCGACGCGGTGATGATGCTGCGCGTCCAGCGCGAACGGATGTCGAGCACCGGCGGTGGCTTCTTCCCGAGCCCGCTGGAGTACACGCGCGGCTACGGCCTGGACGCGCGGCGTCTGGCGGTGCTTCCGGACCACGCCGTGGTGCTGCACCCCGGGCCGATGAACCGCGGGCTGGAGATCTCCGCGGACGCCGCGGACTCCCCGCGCGCGGTGATCGTCGAGCAGGTCGCCAACGGTGTCGCGGTCCGGATGGCGGTGCTGTACCTGCTGCTCGCGGGCGGGGACGCGCCGCGGGCGCGCGAGGGCGAACGCGCGGGTGCGGCGCCCGCGGAGCAGGAGCGCACGGACGTGCGCACGGACGAGACGAGGGTGCACGCGTGACGACGTATCTGCTGACCGGGGCCCGGCTGCTGGGCGGCGACCCGACGGACGTGCTCGTGGCGGACGGCGTGGTCGCCGCCCTCGGGGCGGACGCGCGGCGTGCCGGGGCGCACGTGGTCGACGCGGCCGGCCTGGTCCTGCTGCCCGGCCTCGTCGACCTGCACACCCACCTGCGCGAGCCCGGGCGCGAGGATGCCGAGACGGTGGAGTCCGGCACGCGGGCGGCGGCGCTCGGCGGCTTCACGGCCGTGCACGCGATGGCGAACACGACGCCGACGCAGGACACCGCGGGCGTCGTCGAGCAGGTCTGGCGCCTGGGGCGTGACGCCGGCTGGTGCGACGTGCACCCGGTGGGGGCCGTCACGGTGGGCCTGGCGGGGGAGCGGCTCGCCGAGCTGTCGGCCATGGCGCGCTCCGCGGCCGGTGTGCGGGTGTTCTCGGACGACGGGAAGTGCGTGCACGACCCGGTCGTGATGCGCCGCGCGCTGGAGTACGTCAAGGCGTTCGACGGCGTCGTCGCCCAGCACGCGCAGGAGCCGCGTCTCACCGAGGGCGCGCAGATGCACGAGGGTGTCGTGTCCGCCGAGCTGGGCCTCACGGGCTGGCCGGCGGTCGCCGAGGAGGCGATCGTCGCGCGCGACGTGCTGCTGGCCGAGCACGTGGGCTCGCGCCTGCACGTCCTGCACCTGTCGACCGCGGGCTCGGTGGAGATCGTGCGGTGGGCCAAGGCGCGAGGGATCGACGTGACCGCCGAGGTCACGCCGCACCACCTCATGCTCACGGACGAGCTCGTGCGCGGCTACGACCCGCGGTTCAAGGTCAACCCGCCGCTGCGCACGGCCGCGGACGTCGAGGCCGTGCGCCAGGGCCTGGCCGACGGCACGATCGACACCGTCGGCACGGACCACGCACCGCACCCGCGCGAGGACAAGGACTGCGAGTGGGCCGCGGCAGCGTTCGGCATGACGGGCCTGGAGACGGCGCTGTCCGTCGTGCAGGCCACGATGGTCGACACGGGCCTGCTCACCTGGGCGGACGTGGCCCGCGTCATGTCCACGGCACCCGCCCGCATCGGCCGCGTCGCCGGGCAGGGTCGGCCCGTCGCGGTCGGCGAGCCCGCCAACCTCACGCTCGTGGACCCGGCAGCGCGGCGTGTGGTCGTGCCCGAGGAGCAGGCCACGGCCAGCGTCAACTCGCCCTTCGCGGGGCGCGAGCTGCCGGGCCGGGTCGTGGCGACGTTCCTGCGGGGTCGCGCGACCGTCCTCGACGGCGCGCTCGTCGACCCCGCGGCGGCCGGGGCGCACCGCTGATGCCGCTCTGGCTCTCCGTCGCCCTGCTCGCCGGCGTGGCAGTGCTGGCCCTGTGGGGCATGTGGCGCGGCTGGCAGGCCCGCGGGCGGCGGACCGCCGACCTCGTCCCCACGCTCCCGGCGGTGCCCGTGGCACCCGGTGCGCCGCGGACCGACGAGGTCGAGGCCGTGTACGTCTCCTCGACGCGCGCCGGCGACTGGCTCGAGCGGGTCGTCGCCCACGAGCTCGGTGTGCGCAGCCCTGCACACGTCCGGGTGCACGCGGACGGCGTGCTCGTCTCCCGCACGGGCGCCCGTGACGTGTGGGTCCCCGCCGACGCGCTGCGCGACGTCGGCACGACGAGCGGGCAGGCGGGCAAGTTCGTCGGCCGCGACGAGCTCGTCGTCCTCACGTGGGTCCCCGACGCGTCGTCGGGGACCGCCATCGACACCGCGCTGCACGTGCGCCACGACGAGGAGCGCCCCGCGCTGCTCGCCGCCGCGCGCACGCTCCTCGCAGCGCCCTACGACACCGACACGGCGCCGTCCGCGGCGCAGGAGGAGCAGGCATGAGCGACGCGATCCTCGTCCTCGAGGACGGCCGCACGTTCAGCGGCCGGGCCTACGGGGCCACCGGGCGGACGGTCGGCGAGATCGTCTTCAACACGGGCATGACGGGCTACCAGGAGACCCTGACCGACCCGTCCTACCACCGGCAGATCGTCGTGATGACGGCGCCGCACATCGGCAACACCGGCGTGAACGACGACGACCCGGAGTCGACCCGCATCTGGGTCGCCGGCTACGTCGTGCGCGACCCTGCGCGCCGCTCGTCGAGCTGGCGCG
This sequence comes from Cellulomonas flavigena DSM 20109, assembly GCF_000092865.1. GTDB lineage: Bacteria > Actinomycetota > Actinomycetes > Actinomycetales > Cellulomonadaceae > Cellulomonas > Cellulomonas flavigena. The sequence goes on from NC_014151.1 coordinate 2,056,647, forward strand.
CGCGCCGCACCCTCGACGAGGACCTCGTCGCGCAGGGTGTCGTCGGGATCAGCGGCATCGACACGCGTGCCCTCACGCGGCACCTGCGCGAGCGCGGCGTGATGCGCGCCGGCATCTTCTCGGGCGCGGCCCTCGCGCGCCCCGAGGGGGAGCGACGGCCCGTGGACGAGCTGGTCGACGAGGTGCTGGCCGCGCCGCCGATGGTGGGAGCGGACCTCGCCGGCGAGGTGAGCGTCGACACCGCGTACGTCGTGCCCGCCCTCGGTGCCGACGGTGCGCCGCTCGACGAGCCCGTCGCCCGCGTCGCCGCTGTCGACCTCGGCATCAAGTCCATGACGCCCCAGCGGATGGCCGAGCGCGGCATCGAGGTGCACGTGCTGCCCGCGACGGCCGCGATCGACGACGTCCTCGCGGTGCAGCCCGACGGCGTGTTCTTCTCCAACGGACCCGGCGACCCGTCAGCGGCCCGCCACGAGATCGACGTGCTGCGGGGCGTGCTCGACCGCCGGATCCCGTTCTTCGGCATCTGCTACGGCAACCAGCTGTTCGGCCGTGCGCTGGGCTTCGGCACGTACAAGCTGCGCTACGGCCACCGCGGTGTGAACCAGCCGGTCATGGACCGCACGACCGGCAAGGTCGAGATCACGGCGCACAACCACGGGTTCGCGGTCGACGCGCCGCTCGACGCCGAGACCGTCGCGCCGTTCGACGGCGGCCGCTACGGGCGCGTGCGGGTGTCGCACGTCGACCTCAACGACGACGTCGTCGAGGGCCTCGAGGCGCTCGACCTGCCGGCGTTCTCCGTGCAGTACCACCCGGAGGCCGCAGCCGGCCCGCACGACGCCGCCTACCTCTTCGACCGCTTCCTCGACCTCATGACCACGCACCGCGGCACCGGCGGCACGCCGGACGCCGCGACCACCGGGAAGGGCGCCGCCTGATGCCTCGCCGCGACGACCTGAAGTCCGTCCTCGTCATCGGCTCCGGCCCGATCGTCATCGGGCAGGCCTGCGAGTTCGACTACTCCGGCACGCAGGCGTGCCGCGTGCTGAAGGAGGAGGGCCTGCGGGTCGTCCTCGTGAACTCGAACCCCGCCACGATCATGACCGACCCGGAGTTCGCCGACGCGACCTACGTCGAGCCGATCACGACCGAGGTCCTCACGTCGATCATCGCCAAGGAGCGGCCCGACGCGCTGCTGCCGACGCTCGGCGGCCAGACCGCCCTCAACGCGGCGATCGCGCTCGACGAGGCCGGTGTCCTGGAGAAGTACGGCGTCGAGCTCATCGGCGCGAACATCGCTGCCATCCAGAAGGGCGAGGACCGCCAGGCGTTCAAGGACGTCGTCGAGGTCGCGGGTGGCGAGTCCGCCCGCTCCGCGATCATCCACACGGTCGACGAGGCGCTCGTCGCCGCCGAGGACCTCGGGTACCCGATGGTCGTGCGGCCGTCGTTCACCATGGGCGGCCTCGGCTCGGGCCTCGCGTACGACGAGGACGACCTGCGCCGGATCGTCGGGCAGGGCCTGCACTACTCGCCGACCACCGAGGTGCTCCTCGAGGAGTCGATCCTCGGCTGGAAGGAGTACGAGCTCGAGCTCATGCGCGACAAGCACGACAACGTCGTGGTCGTGTGCTCGATCGAGAACGTCGACCCCGTCGGTGTGCACACCGGCGACTCGGTCACGGTGGCGCCGGCGCTCACGCTCACGGACCGCGAGTACCAGCGGCTGCGCGACATCAGCATCGCGGTCATCCGTGAGGTCGGGGTGGACACCGGTGGCTGCAACATCCAGTTCGCGGTGCACCCCGACACCGGCCGGGTCATCGTCATCGAGATGAACCCGCGCGTGTCGCGCTCGTCGGCGCTCGCGTCGAAGGCGACCGGCTTCCCGATCGCGAAGATCGCCGCCAAGCTCGCCATCGGCTACACGCTCGACGAGATCCCCAACGACATCACGCGCTCGACGCCCGCGTCGTTCGAGCCGACCCTCGACTACGTCGTGGTCAAGGTCCCGCGGTTCGCGTTCGAGAAGTTCCCTGCGGCCGACGACACGCTGACGACGACCATGAAGTCGGTCGGCGAGGCGATGGCGCTGGGCCGCAACTTCACCGAGGCGCTCGGCAAGGCGATGCGCTCGATCGACAAGAAGGGCTCGACGTTCCACTGGGACGGCGAGCCGGCCACGGGGGAGGAGCTCGAGCGGCTCGTCGCGTCGATCTCGCGTCCCACGGAGCACCGGCTCGTCGACGTGCAGCAGGTGCTGCGCGCGGGGGTCCCCGTCGACGACGTGTACGCCCGTACCGGCATCGACCCGTGGTTCCTCGACCAGGTCCAGCTCGTCAACGAGGTCGCGAGGGCCACGGCCGAGGCGCCGGCGCTCACGGCGGACGTCCTCGAGCAGGCCAAGCGGCACGGGTTGTCGGACGTGCAGGTCGCCGCCCTGCGGCAGACCAGCGAGGACGCCGTCCGGCGCACGCGCTGGGCGCTGGGCGTCCGACCGGTGTACAAGACCGTCGACACGTGCGCGGCCGAGTTCGCGGCCCGAACGCCGTACCACTACTCGTCGTACGACGAGGAGAGCGAGGTCCAGCCGCGCCCGCGGCCGGCCATCCTCATCCTGGGCTCCGGGCCCAACCGGATCGGCCAGGGCATCGAGTTCGACTACTCGTGCGTGCACGCCGCGCTGGCGCTCAAGGGCGAGTACGAGACCGTCATGGTCAACTGCAACCCCGAGACGGTGTCGACCGACTACGACACGGCCGACCGCCTGTACTTCGAACCGCTGACGTTCGAGGACGTCCTCGAGGTGTACGAGGCGGAGAAGGCCGCCGGCCCCGTGGCCGGCCTCATCGTGACGCTCGGCGGCCAGACGCCGCTGTCGCTCGCGCAGCGGCTGTCGGACGCGGGCCTGCCGATCCTCGGAACGCCGCCGGCGGCCATCGACGCCGCGGAGGACCGTGGCGAGTTCGGTGCCGTGCTGGCGGCCGCCGGTCTCCCGGCGCCGGCGTTCGGCACGGCGACGACCCTGGAGGGGGCGCGCGAGACGGCCCGTCGCATCGGGTTCCCGGTGCTGGTCCGTCCGTCGTACGTGCTGGGCGGGCGCGGGATGGAGATCGTGTACGACGAGCACCAGCTCACCGAGTACGTCGAGCGCGCGATCCACGAGCAGCTGGGTGGGGACCGCGGGGGCAGCCTGCCCCCGCTGCTCATCGACCGCTTCCTCGACGACGCGATCGAGATCGACGTCGACGCGCTGTACGACGGCACCGAGCTGTTCCTCGGTGGCGTCATGGAGCACATCGAGGAGGCCGGCGTGCACTCGGGCGACTCCGCGTGCGTGCTGCCCCCGGTGACGCTGTCGGTCGCCGAGCTCGCGCGCATCCGGGAGTCGACCGAGGCGATCGCGCGCGGCGTGGGCGTGCGCGGGCTGCTCAACATCCAGTTCGCCCTGGTGTCGGACGTGCTGTACGTGCTCGAGGCGAACCCGCGCGCGTCCCGCACGGCGCCGTTCGTCTCCAAGGCCACGGGCGTGTCGCTCGCCAAGGCCGCGGCGCTCGTGATGGCCGGCCGGACGATCGCCGAGCTGCGGGCGTCGGGCCTGCTGCCCGCCCAGGACGCGAGCGTGCTCGACCTCGACGCGCCGCTCGCGGTCAAGGAGGCCGTGCTGCCCTTCAAGCGGTTCCGCACGGCGGACGGCACGGTCGTCGACACGGTCCTGGGCCCGGAGATGCGCTCGACGGGTGAGGTCATGGGCTTCGACGTCGACTTCCCGACGGCGTTCGCGAAGTCGCAGGCGGCGGCCTTCGGTGGGCTGCCGACGAGCGGGCGGGTGTTCATCTCGGTCGCGGACCGCGACAAGCGGTCGATCGTGCTCCCGGTGAAGCGCCTGGTGGAGCTCGGGTTCGAGATCCTCGCCACCGAGGGCACGGCCGCCGTGCTCCGGCGCAGCGGCATCGTGTCGCGGATCGTGCGCAAGCACTCGGCGGGGCGCGGACCGGACGGCGAGCCGACGGTCGTCGACCTCATCTCCGCCGGGGAGGTGGACATGGTCGTCAACACGCCCTCGGGGCAGGGCTCGCGTGCCGACGGGTACGAGATCCGCGCCGCCACGACGGCGGCGGACAAGGCGATCGTCACGACGGTGCAGCAGCTCGGCGCCGCGGTGCAGGCCATCGAGGCGCGCCAGGCGGGTCCGTTCAGCGTCACGAGCCTGCAGGAGCACGACGCCGCGGCGGCGTCGCGACGTGCGGCCCTCGCGGAGGTGGGTGCGTGACCCGCGCACCCTTCGGGGCACGCCTCGCCGCAGCCATGGACGACCACGGTCCGCTGTGCGTCGGCATCGACCCGCACGCCTCCCTCCTGGAGGCGTGGGGGCTGACGGACGACGCGGCGGGGGTGCGTTCGTTCGCGCTGCGCGTCATGGAGGCCGTCGGTGGCCGGGTCGCGGCGGTCAAGCCGCAGGCCGCGTTCTTCGAACGTCACGGGGCGGCAGGTGTCGCGGCGCTCGAGGAGGTCGTGGCCGCCGGCCGGGAGTCCGGCACGCTGGTCGTGGTGGACGCCAAGCGCGGCGACATCGGGTCGACGATGGGGGCGTACGCCGACGCGTTCCTGCGCGACGGCTCGCCGCTCGCCGGCGACGCGCTCACGGTGTCCCCGTACCTCGGCTTCGGCTCGCTCGACCCGGCGGTCGAGCTCGCCCGCGAGACGGGACGCGGGCTGTTCGTGCTCTGCCTCACGTCGAACGCCGAGGGCCACGAGGTGCAGCACGCGCGGACCGCGGACGGCGTGAGCGTCGCCGCGGCGGTCGCGGCCCGCGCGGCGGAGCTGAATGCGGGTGCGGACGAGCTCGGCTCGGTCGGACTGGTCGTCGGCGCGACCATCGGTGACGCGGCCGTACGCGCCGGTGTGGAGCTGGCGGCCGTCCGCGGGCCGCTCCTCGCTCCGGGTGTCGGTGCCCAGGGGGCGGGGGCTGCCGAGCTGGCCGAGGTCTTCGGTGGTGCCCGTCGCCAGGTGCTGGCGTCCTCGAGCAGGGGCGTGCTGCGGACGGGGCCGGACGTCGCGGCGCTGCGCGCAGCGGCGCTGCGTGCGAGCGGGGAGGCGTCGGCCGTCCTGCGCTGAGCGTGCCCCGGAAGGCCGCGGTGACGGAGCACGTCACCGCGGCCTTCCGCGTGCGTCCGCACGGGACGCACCGGTCGGTTCCGGCCGACGGCGCGGCAGGTGGATGTGGCGGGTGGGCGCGGCGGGTGGGCGCGGCGGGTGGGCGCGGCGGGCGACCCCTCCGGTGTGATGCCGTCGTGCGTGATAACGGAACCTAGCGCCTTGACGGCGCAGCCGACCGGGAGGAACGCCGCCTGACGGCGGCAGGCCACGACGACACACCGCCTCGGTCTCGGGCCGTCGCCCCCTGTCGCTAGGGTGCCCGCGTGGCGAGGGACATGACCGTGGGGGAGGCGGTGGGTCGGTGCCTGACGACTCTGGGGGACCGGCACCCGGGAACGGCGCGGGCCTACCGGTGGGCACTGACGGACCTCGCACGGTCCGTCGGGGACGACCCGCTCGACGACGTCCTCGGCGGTCCGGTGCTCGCTCTGTGGCTGGTGTCACCCACCGGGTCGGGGCGTGAGCCGTCGGCCGCGTCCGTGCGGCAGCGCGCCACGGCGGCGCGCAGCCTCGTGCGCTTCGCGTTGGAGAGCCGGCTCCTCGGCGCCGCGACGGCGGACACGGCGCTGGCAGCGCTGCAGCGCCCCGCGACACCGCCGGTCGCGCGTGACACGGCCCCGGCCCGACTCCTGCTCGCACGGGCGGCCGGGCGTCGCCCGCACGGCGTGTCGTGGCCGGTGTGGGTGCGGTTCCGCGCCCACGTCCTCGTGCTGGCGGACACCGGCGTCACCGAGCGCCACCTCGGACGAGCGCTCCTGACCGACCTCGCGGACGACCGGACGACCCTGCGGCTCGACGACGTCACGCACCGGCTGGGGGACGCCACCCGGCACGCGCTCACGTCGTGGTTGACGGTGCGCCAGGATCTCGTCGCGACGCTCCAGGGCAGCCCGCCACCGCAGCTCTGGGTGCGTGCTCACCCCTCGGTGCACCCGCGGACCGGGGCGGTCGCGGCCGTCGGCATGCCCATCACCGCCCGGGGCCTGCGCAAGGCCTTCTCCGACGTGGTCGTGGCGCTGGTGGACGGTGACCCGCGGCTCGCGAGCTGCACGGTGGCGCACGTCCGGGCGCTCGCGCCGGGCACGCAGGAGGGGCGTACCGTCCCCTCGCCGCGCGCGCGCACCGAGCCGTCCCGAACGTCACCCGGAGGGGCGGAGGAAGCGGGCCGCGGGCGTCGGCGCAGGTCCTGAGCGCGACACGCGGACACGCCCGCGTTGCCGAGCGGCACTCCCGTCGCTAGTTTCGTCCTCAGATCCCGCGCATCGGCGACAAGGATCTCCGGCCCAGTGACGAGAAGGTGAAGCGCGTGGCTCTTCCTCCGCTGACTCCCGAACAACGAGCCGCTGCGCTCGAGAAGGCTGCCGCGGCGCGGCAGGCCCGTGCCGAGGTGAAGAACCGCCTCAAGTACTCGCAGGGCTCCCTGTCCGAGGTGATCGAGCAGGGACAGCAGGACGAGACGATCGGCAAGCTCAAGGTCGCCGCCCTGCTGGAGTCCCTTCCCGGTGTGGGGAAGGTCAAGGCCCGTGCGATCATGTCCGAGATCGGCATCTCGGAGACGCGCCGGGTGCGTGGCCTCGGCCCGCACCAGGTCAAGGCGCTCGTCGACCGGTTCGGCTGAGCGTCCTGTGAGCCCACGGCGCCCCACCCGGACCGGGTGGGGCGCCGTTCGCGTGTCCGGGGCACCCGGACGTCACTTCTGCGGACCTGGAGCGGTGCACGACCCATGACCACCACGCCGGCACGGCTCACCGTGCTCGCCGGACCGACAGCCGTGGGCAAGGGGACGGTCTCGGCCGACATCCGTGCTCGTTACCCGCAGGTCTGGCTGTCGGTCTCCATGACGACCCGCGAGCCGCGCCCGGGTGAGGTCGACGGCCTCCACTACCACTTCGTCTCGTCCGAGCGGTTCGACGAGATGGCCGAGCGCGGCGAGCTGCTGGAGTGGGCTGTCGTGCACGGGCGCAACCGGTACGGCACGCCCCGGGGTCCGGTGCTGGAGCGGCTGGGCTCCGGCGAGCCGGCGCTGTTGGAGATCGACCTGCAGGGCGCCCGGCAGGTGCGCGAGTCGATGCCCGACGCACGCTTCGTGTTCCTCGCTCCGCCGTCCTGGGAGGAGCTGGTCCGACGGCTCGTCGGACGGGGGACCGAGGGCGAGGAGGAGCGCGAGCGGCGCCTGGCGACCGCTCGTGTCGAGCTCGCGGCCGAGTCGGAGTTCGACCACGTCGTCGTGAACGACGACGTGCACCGGGCGACGGACGAGATCGTCCGTCTGATGGGCGTCGACACCTGACGCCCGCGCGCGGCTTCTCGCGCGCGACCGGGTAGGATGGGCCGTTGCGCCGCGCTCCGGCGCCTGCGCACCCGCACCACTCTCCGACAGGACGGGAGTCCTCCGTGTCCGGAACCGTTGCCGCCCCCACGGGCATCACCGACCCGCCGATCGACCGCCTCCTCGAGCGCGCCGACTCGAAGTACGCGCTCGTGCTCTTCTCCGCCAAGCGCGCGCGTCAGATCAACGCGTACTACGCGCAGCTCAACGAGGGCCTGCTCGAGTACGTCGGCCCGCTCGTCGAGACGCGCCCGCAGGAGAAGCCGCTGTCGATCGCGATGCGCGAGATCGACGCCGGGCTGCTGACGTCCGAGCAGCTGCCGGAGGCCTGAGCCTCCCCGCCATGCGCATCGTCCTCGGCGTCGCGGGCGGCATCGCCGCCTACAAGGCGATCCTGCTGCTGCGCCTGCTGCGCGAGCAGGGGCACGCGGTCCGTGTCGTGCCGACGCGTGCGTCCCTCGAGTTCGTCGGTCGCGCGACGTGGGAGGCCCTCTCGGGCGAGCCCGTGACGACCGACGTCTTCGACGACGTCGACCAGGTCGCCCACGTCGCCATCGGCAAGAGCGCCGACCTCGTCGTCGTGGCCCCGGCCACGGCGGACCTCCTGGCGCGCGCGGCCGGCGGCCGCGCGGACGACCTGCTGACCGCGACGCTGCTCGTGGCACGGTGCCCGGTCCTGCTGGCGCCCGCGATGCACACCGAGATGTGGGAGCACCCGGCGACGACCGCGAACGTGGCGACGCTCCGCGCACGGGGTGTGCACGTGCTCGACCCGGCCGTGGGCCGACTCACCGGGCACGACTCGGGCGCCGGGCGGCTACCGGAGCCCGACGACATCGCCGCCGCCGCGCTCGCGCTCGTCGCGACGGGCGCACGTGCCGACCTGGCCGGGCGGCGGGTCGTCGTCTCTGCGGGGGGCACCCGCGAGCCGCTCGACCCCGTGCGGTTCCTGGGCAACAGGTCGACGGGACGGCAGGGCGTGGCGCTCGCGCGGGCCGCGGCGGAGCGGGGCGCACAGGTGACCCTCGTGGCCGCGAGCGTGGCCACCGACGTGCTGGCCGGGCTCCCGGTGGGGGTCGACGTCGTGCCCGTCGAGACCGGTGCAGAGCTCCGCACCGCGGTGCGCACCGCGGCGAGCGACGCAGACGTCGTCGTCATGGCGGCTGCCGTCGCGGACTACCGCCCGCAGAGCGCCGCCGACGCCAAGCTCAAGAAGTCCGGCGGCTCCACGACGCTGACGCTGGTCGAGACGGTGGACGTGCTGCGCGAGCTCGTGACCGACCCGCCGCGGGACGGGCAGGTGGTCGTGGGGTTCGCGGCCGAGACCGGCGACGCGGACGGCGACGTCCTCGACCACGCCCGCGCCAAGGCACGACGCAAGGGTGCCGACCTCCTCGTCGTGAACCCCGTGGGCGCCGGCCGGGGCTTCGGGACGCCAACCAACGAGATCACCGTGCTCGACCGCGCGGGTGACGTCCTCGCGTCGGCCGCCGGCACGAAGCTCGAGGTCGCGCACACCGTGTGGGACCTCGTCGTCCCGGTCGTGGACACGCGTGCCGCAGCACCCGGACACCCCGCTACGCTTCCCGCATGACTGCCGCACCCCTGCGCCTGTTCACTTCGGAGTCCGTGACCGAGGGGCACCCCGACAAGATCTGCGACCAGATCTCGGACGCGATCCTCGACGCGATCCTCGAGCAGGACACGACCGCTCGCGTCGCGGTGGAGACCATGGTCACGACCGGCCTCGTGCACGTCGCCGGCGAGGTGACGACGAGCGCCTACGTGGAGATCCCGCAGATCGTGCGCGAGGTCGTCCGCGGCATCGGCTACACGTCGTCGCACATCGGCTTCGACGGGGACTCGTGCGGCGTCTCCGTCTCCATCGGTCAGCAGTCGCCGGACATCGCGGCGGGCGTCGACAAGGCGATCGAGGTACGGCAGGACGACCGCGATCTCGACCCGCTGGACCTGCAGGGTGCCGGCGACCAGGGCCTGATGTTCGGCTACGCGAGCGACGAGACGCCGTCGCTGCTCCCGCTCCCCATCTGGCTCGCGCACCGTCTCTCGGAGCGCCTCGCGCAGGTGCGCAAGGACGGCACGCTCGAGGGGCTGCGCCCCGACGGGAAGACCCAGGTCACCGTCGGGTACGACGGTGACGTCCCCGTCTCGCTCGACACCGTGGTGCTCTCCACGCAGCACGAGCCCAACGTCTCGGAGGCGGCGCTCTCCGCGCAGGTCGCCGAGCTGGTCGTCGCACCGGTCCTCGCCGACGTCGGCATCGACACGTCCGGTCACCGGCTCCTGGTGAACCCCACCGGCCAGTTCGTCATCGGCGGTCCGCAGGGCGACGCGGGGCTCACGGGCCGCAAGATCATCGTCGACACCTACGGCGGCATGGCGCGCCACGGCGGCGGCGCGTTCTCGGGGAAGGACCCGTCGAAGGTCGACCGCTCGGCCGCCTACGCGATGCGCTGGGTCGCCAAGAACGTCGTCGCGGCCGGCCTCGCGCGCCGCTGCGAGGTCCAGGTGGCCTACGCCATCGGCAAGGCGCACCCCGTCGGCCTGTACGTCGAGACGTTCGGCACCGGCACGGTGCCCGACGTCGTCCTCACCGACGCGATCCGCCAGGTCTTCGACCTGCGCCCGGCCGCGATCATCCGTGATCTCGACCTCCTGCGACCCGTCTACCGACGCACCGCGGCCTACGGGCACTTCGGGCGCGAGCTGCCGGAGTTCACGTGGGAGCGCACCGACCGCACCGCGGACCTGCTGTCGGCGGTGGGCTGACCCACGTCGTCCGGACACGCCGGTCGGCCACGCACCACGCGAGGACGGCCGGCGTCGACGTGGTGGGATGGGCCCCGTGACCGGCGCGCACCCTCCCGAGCAGCCCGCGCTGGCGGGTCTCGAGGTGCCCGCGGTGCGCCGTCGCCGAGCCGCCGCCCCCTCGGGCCCGGCAGCGACGGCGCCCGTCGCACGCGTGTGCGTCGACCTCGCCCCACCCCATCTCGACCGGCCCTTCGAGTACCTCGTCCCGGCGGACCTCGACACGTCCGCGCGCCCCGGTGTGCGGGTCAAGGTGCGCTTCGCGGGGCAGGACGTCGACGGCTGGCTCCTCGAGCGCGTGGACCGGGCGGAGCACGACGGCCGTCTGCTCCCGCTCCGTCGTGTGGTCTCGGACGAGGCGGTCGTCGCCCCGCAGGTGCTCGCCCTCGCACGCGCGGTCGCCGACCGCTGGGCGGGCACCCTCGCAGACGTGCTGCGCCTGGCGGTCCCGCCGCGGCACGCGCGCGTCGAGTCCGAACGGCATCCGGCCGCCGGCACCGACGCCGCTCCGACGCCGGAGACGTCGCCGGTCGACGTCGGGCGCGACGCACCGCCCGCACCCGCCTGGGACGCGTACCGCGGCGGGCCCGCGTTCCTGCGGCACGTGCGGTCGGGTGGGGCGCCCCGCGCCGTCTGGACGGCGCTGCCGGGGGCGCCGGACGGCGCGTGGCCCGCGGCACTGGCCCAGGCCGTCGCGGCGTGCGTCGCGGGCAACCGGGGCGCGCTCGTCGTGGTGCCCGACGGCCGCGACGTCGACCGCGTCTGCCGCGCGCTGGCCGCACTCGGGCTGCGGGACGCCGCCGACGGTGGCACGGTCGCCCGGCTCGTCGCCGATGCCGGGGCCGCCGCCCGGTACCGCGCCTTCCTCGCCACGCTGCACGGGCGCGCCCGCGTCGTCGTCGGGACCCGCGCGTCCGCCTTCGCGCCGGTCGCCGACCTCGGGCTGGCGGTCTGCTGGGACGACGGCGACCTGCAGCACGCCGAGCCGCGAGCGCCCTACCCGCACGTACGCGACGTGCTCGCGCTGCGCTCCGAGCTCGAGGGGGCCGCCCTGCTCGTCGGCGGGCACGCGCGCACCGTGGAGGCCCAGCAGCTGGTCGCGACGGGGTGGGCGCACGAGGTCGTCGCGGACCGTGCCACGGTGCGTGCCCGCACGCCGCGCGTCACTGCGCTCACGAGCCTCGAGCTCGCGCGTGAGGGGCCGGCGGCTGCAGCTCGCCTGCCCGCCCCCGCGTGGCGCGCGCTGCGTGACGCGCTGGCGGACGGGCCCGTGCTCGTCCAGGTCCCGCGGGCGGGGTACGTGCCGGTCGTCGCGTGCGTGCGCTGCCGCACTCCCGCGCGGTGCGGCGCGTGCCACGGCCCGCTGGGCCTCACGCGGGGCGACGGACCGCCGTCGTGCGGGTGGTGCGGCCGGCTCGCGACGGACCGGCGCTGTGACGAGTGCGGCGCCACTGGTCTGCGTTCGGTGCGGGTCGGGTCGGAGCGGACCGCCGAGGAGCTGGGGCGGGCGTTCCCCGGGGTCACCGTGCGCGTCTCGGGTGCGCGCGCCGCCGGGGGGGTCCTCGCCGACGTGCCCGACCGGCCCGCACTCGTGGTCGCGACCCCCGGTGCCGAGCCGCACGCGCCGTCCGGCTACGTGGCCGCCGTCCTGCTCGACGCCGCGGTCGCGAGCGCGGGTGAACGCCTCGGCGCGGAGGTCGACGCGCTGCGACGCTGGCTCGCGGCGGCGTCGCTGGTTCGGCCGGCCGGCGACGGCGGCCGCGTCCTGCTCGTCGGCGACGGTGCGGTGCGGCCGACGCAGGCGCTCGTGCGGTGGGACCCGGCCTGGCTCGCGTCGCGGGAGCTCGACGAGCGCGCCGAGCTCCTGCTGCCCCCGACGGTGCGTGTCGCCGCCGTGACCGGCGCGCGCGACGCGGTCGCGGCGCTCGTCGCCCGCGTGGACACCCCGGGCGTGCAGGTGCTGGGCCCGGTGCCGCTGCCCTCGGACGACCAGCGCGGCCGTGCGCTGGACCCGGAGGTGCGCACGTTGCTGCGTGTCCCGCCGGGCGACGGTGCCGCGCTCGCCCGCGCGGTGGCGGCCTCGGCCGCGATCCGCAGCGCCCGGCGTGAGGGCGGCGCCGTGCGCGTCCAGCTCGACCCGGTGGACCTGCTCTGAGGCGCGGGCGGCTGGTGGGCGCGACCTAGGATCGGGGCCATGCGTCTGCTCTTCGCGGGGAGTCCCGCGGCCGCCGTGCCCTCGCTCGAGGCCCTGCTGGGCTCCCGGCACGAGGTGGTGGCCGTCCTGACCCGCCCGGACGCCCGGGTCGGACGTGGCCGGACCCTGCGGCCGTCGGCGGTGGGTGCGGTCGCCCGGGACCACGGGCTGCCGGTACTGACCCCCGGGACGCTGCGCGGCTCCGAGCCGGCCGCGGAGATCGCCGCGCTCGGCGTCGACGCCGCGCCCGTGGTCGCCTACGGCATGCTGGTGCCGGCACCGCTGCTCGGCATGCCGCGCCACGGCTGGGTGAACCTGCACTTCTCGGTCCTGCCCGCCTGGCGGGGCGCCGCCCCGGTGCAGCACGCCCTGATGGCGGGCGACGAGGTCACGGGAGCCTCGACGTTCCGCCTCGAGGAGGGGCTGGACACCGGCCCCGTCTACGGCACGCTCACCGAGACGATCCGCCCGACCGACACGTCAGGTGACCTGCTGGGCCGTCTCGCGACGGCAGGTGCCCAGCTCCTGGTGAGCACGCTCGACGCCCTCGAGGACGGTGCGCTGCACCCCGTCCCGCAGCCTGCCGAGGGCGTGAGCCACGCACCGAAGCTCACCGTGGACGACGCCCGGGTGCGCTGGACGCACCCCGCTCACGTCGTCGACCGGCGCATCCGCGGCTGTACCCCGGCACCGGGCGCCTGGACCACGCTGCCGGACGGCTCGCGCCTCGGGCTGGGTCCGGTGCGGCCCGTGCCCGACGTGACCGACCTCGGCCCCGGCGAGCTGCGTGCCGGCAAGCGGGACGTCCTCGTCGGCGCCGGGACGGGGGCGGTGCGACTCGGTGACGTCACGCCCCCGGGCAAGCGGCCCATGCCTGCGGCCGACTGGGCCCGTGGTGCGCGTCCCGCGCCGGGCACGGTGCTCGGGCACGACGTCCCGACGACGCAGGACGCCCGGTGAGCCGCGACGAGCAGGGCGCGGGCCGCGCCCGGGACGCGCGGCGTGACGCACGTGGACGCCAGCGCGGCGAGGCGCGCGCCCAGGGGCGCGCCGGTCGGACGACCGCGGCACCTGCGCGCCGGGCCCGCACGAGCGACCCGGCGCGGGCGGCGGCGTACGACACGCTGCGTGCCGTCGCGGAGTCCGAGGCCTACGCGAACCTGGTGCTGCCGCCCCTGCTGCGCGAGCGGGGCCTCGCCGGACGTGACGCCGCGTTCGCCACCGAGCTCGCGTACGGGACCCTGCGCCTGCGGGGCCGCTACGACGCCGTTCTCGCGCAGGCGTCGTCACGCCCGCTCGACGAGGTCGACCCGCCCGTGCTCGACGTGCTGCGACTCGGCGCCCACCAGCTGCTCGGCATGCGCGTCCCCGCGCACGCGGCCGTCTCCGAGACCGTCGGGCTCGCCCGCGAGCGCGTGGGGGCGGGGGCGGCGCAGTTCGTCAACGCGGTGCTGCGGCGGGTGGCGGAGCGGCCGCTCGAGGAGTGGCTGACGCGGGTGGCGGACGCAGCCGACCCGGGCGGCGCTGACACGGTGGCGCGGCTCGCGGCGGTGGAGAGCCACCCGGCGTGGGTGGTGCGCGCGCTGCGGGAGTCGCTCGTGGGGTCGGGTCGTCCCGCGGCGGAGCTGGCCGCGGCGCTGGTGGCGGACAACGCGCCGCCGCGGGTGACGTTGGTCGCCCGGCCGGGGCTGGTGTCGTCGCAGGAGCTCGCGGAGCAGTCCGGCGCCGTTCCGGCTGGTCTGGCGCCGACCGCGCTCGTGCTGTCCGGTGGTGACCCGGGGGACGTGCCGGCGGTGCGGGATGGCCTGGCGGGTGTGCAGGACGAGGGGTCGCAGCTGGTGACCCTGGCGTTCGTCGAGGCGGAGGTGGCGGGTCGCGACGAGCGGTGGCTCGACATGTGTGCGGGGCCGGGCGGCAAGGCGGCTCTGCTGGGGGCGCTGGCGGCGCAGCGGGGTGCGCGGCTGGTGGCGAACGAGGTGCAGCCCCACCGGGCGCGGCTCGTGCGGCAGGCGTTGCGTGCGGTGCCCGGCGAGGCGGTCGAGGAGGTCCGTACGGGTGACGCGCGGACGGTGGGGGAGCTGGAGCCGGGTGCGTACGACCGGGTGCTGCTCGACGCGCCGTGCACCGGCCTGGGCGCGCTGCGGCGGCGTCCGGAGTCGCGGTGGCGGCGCACGCCGGCGGACCTGGCGACGTTGGCGGCGCTGCAGCGTGAGCTGCTCGCGTCGGCGGTGGCGGCGGTACGGCCCGGGGGAGTGGTGGGGTACGTGACGTGCTCGCCGCACCTTGCGGAGACGCAGCTCGTGGTGCTCGACGCGGTGCGGGCGGCGGCGCGTGCGGGCACCCCGGTGGCGGTGGTGGACGCCGCGCCGGTGATGGCTAGGGTCGCTCCCGCGTGGGAGCCGGTGCCCGGCCGGCAGGACGTGCAGCTGTGGCCGCACGTGCACGGCACGGACGCGATGCACCTCACGCTGCTGCGCCGGTCGTGACCGGGGCCGACGTGACGCGGGGGGGCGGTGCCCTCGGTACCGTGGGCGCCGTGGCTCCCGTGCTGATCAACCCGAGCATCCTTTCGGCCGACTTCGCGAACCTCGAGCGCGACCTGCAGCTGGTCGCGTCGGCGGACTACGTGCACGTCGACGTGATGGACCAGCACTTCGTGCCGAATCTCACGCTCGGCCTGCCGGTCGTGCGCCGGCTGGCGGAGGTGACCCCCGTGCCGCTGGACGTGCACCTCATGGTGGAGGACGCCGACCGGTGGGCCCCGCAGTACGCGGAGGCGGGTGCGGCGTCGGTGACGTTCCACGCGGAGGCGACGCAGGCCCCGGTGCGGTTGGCGCGCGAGCTGCGCGCCGGCGGCGTGCGGGCGGCGGTCGCGCTGCGGCCGGCGTCACCGGTGGAGCCGTTCCTCGACCTGCTGGACGAGGTCGACATGGTGCTCGTCATGACGGTGGAGCCGGGCTTCGGTGGCCAGGCGTTCATCGAGGGGACGTTGGCGAAGGTGCGGCGTGCGCGTGCGGCGATCGACGCGAGCGGCGCGGCCACGTGGGTGCAGGTCGACGGCGGGGTGTCGCGCGACACGATCGGCCGGATCGCGCGTGCGGGGGCCAACGTCTTCGTCGCGGGCTCGGCGGTGTTCGGCGCGGACGACGTCGCGCAGGAGGTCGAGGCGCTGCGTCGGCTGGCGGAGCACCCGACTTCCGAGGCCTGACGTCCGTGGTGCGGACGATGCGCCGGTGCGGAATGCGACGTGTGGCAGGATCGTTGACGAACACACACGTGCTCCGGGGTCGGTGAAAGTCCGAGCCGGCGGTGACAGTCCGCGACCCGTGAGCCCCGCGAGGGGTGAGCGGTTGACCTGGTGGAACTCCAGGACCGACGGTGAAAGTCCGGATGGGAGGAGACGCGTGCGCGGTGCGCCCCTGGCGTACCGCGACGAGCGGCGTGCCGCCCGTGCGACCCCGGAGCCCTGAGGCGACGGAGGTGCAGGGCGATGTCCGCGACGACGAGCACGACGCGCGCGACCGACGATCCCGTGGACGCCACGTCGCCCCGCTGCGCCGGCTCCGCTGTCGCCGAGCACGAGGACGCCGCCCACGAGCTCGCGGCCATGCGGCACGCCTTCGGGCTCGCCGAGCAGGGTCCGCTCGGGCCGAACCCGCGTGTCGGGTGCGTCCTGCTCGACCGCGCCGGCGCCGTCGTCGGCGAGGGATGGCACCGTGGTGCCGGCACGCCGCACGCCGAGGTCGCCGCGCTGGCCGACGCCCGCGAGCGCGGTGCCGACGTGCGCGGCGCCACAGCGGTGGTGACGCTGGAGCCGTGCGACCACACGGGGCGCACGGGGCCGTGCTCGGTGGCGCTGCTGCAGGCGGGCGTGGGCCGCGTGGTGGTGTCGGTGCAGGACCCGAACCCGGTGGCCGCCGGGGGTGCGCAGCGGCTGCGCGCGGCGGGTGTCGACGTGGTGACGGGGGTGCTGGCCGACGAGGGCACGCGCACCCTGGGCGCGTGGCTGCCTGCGGTGCGGCGCGGGCGGCCGTTCGTCACGCTCAAGCTGGCGGCGTCGCTGGACGGGCGGGCCGCAGCCGCGGACGGGTCGAGCCGCTGGATCACGTCGGACGTGGCGCGCCGCCATGCGCACGGCCTGCGGGCGGAGGTCGGCGCGATCGTCGTCGGGACCGGGACCGCGCTGGTCGACGACCCGTCGCTCACCGCGCGCACGGGCGACGGGTCGCTGGTGGAGCACCAGCCCCTGCGCGTCGTCGTGGGGCACCGCGAGGTGCCCGCGGGTGCGCGCCTGCGCGGTCCGGGCGGGGAGCTGGTGCAGGTGCGCACGCACGACCCGGCGGTCGTCCTGGCCGCGTTGCACGAGCGCGAGGTGCGCCACGTGCTGGTCGAGGGCGGGCCGACGCTCGCGGCGGCGTTCCTGGCGGCCGGTCTGGTCGACGAGGTGCACGCGTACGTCGCGCCCGTCCTGCTGGGCGCCGGGCGGGCGGCCGTGGGGGACCTGGGGGTCGCGACGATCGCCGACGCGCTGCGCCTGACCCCCGTCGACGTCGTCCCGCTGGGACCCGACGTGCTCGTCGTCGCGACCCCGCACCACGACCCGCCGCCGGGTGCGGCCCGGACTGCCACGTCCACCGAGGAGGAGCACTGATGTTCACCGGGATCGTCGAGGAGATGGGGACGGTCGTCGCCCTCGTGCCGGGGGTCGGCGACGAGGCGGACGCGCGGCTGCAGGTGCGCGGGCCGCTCGTGACGTCCGACGCGCGGCTCGGCGACTCGATCGCGGTGAGCGGCGTGTGCCTGACGGTGGCCGAGCTGCCGGGGGACGGCACGTTCGTCGCGGACGTCATGCCTGAGACGCTGCGCCGCTCGGCGCTGGGCGAGCTACGCGAGGGCGACGCGGTCAACCTCGAGCGTGCGCTGGCCGTCGGGGGCCGGTACGGCGGGCATGTCGTGCAGGGGCACGTCGACGGCGTCGGTGTGGTGCGCGCGCGCCGGCCCGGGCCTCGCTGGGACGACGTGGAGATCGGCCTGGACCCGGCGCTCGCCCGGTACGTGGCGGAGAAGGGCTCGATCACGGTGCAGGGGGTGTCCCTGACGGTGACGCACGTGAGCGACGACGCGTTCGGCGTGTCGCTCATCCCGACGACGCTGGAGGTCACGACCCTCGGGTCGCTGGCGCCCGGTGCGCGGGTCAACCTGGAGGTGGACGTGCTGGCGAAGTACACGGAGCGGCTGCTCGCGGCGTCGGGGGTGGCCCGGTGAGCGGCGCGACGGACCAGGACGTGCGCCTCGGCACGGTCGAGGACGCGCTCGAGGCGCTGCGCGCGGGGCGGCCCGTCATCGTCGCGGACTCGCAGGACCGGGAGGACGAGGCCGACGTGGTGCTCGCCGCGCAGTCCGCGACGCCCGAGTGGGTGGCCTGGACGATCCGGCACTCGTCGGGCTACCTGTGCGCGCCCATGCCGGCGGAGCGTGCCGACGCGCTCGACCTGCCGCTGATGGTGCCGCACAGCCAGGACCCGCGGCGCACCGCCTACACGGTGACGGTCGACGCGACGACGGGTGTGTCGACGGGCATCTCCGCGGCGGACCGCACGCGCACGCTGCACGTGCTGGCGGACCCAGGTGCCGGGCGCAACGACCTCATCCGCCCGGGGCACGTGCTGCCGCTGCGTGCCGTGCCCGGCGGTGTGCTGCACCGGGCCGGGCACACCGAGGCCGCGGTCGACCTGTGCCGCCTGGCCGGGCTGGAGCCCGTCGCGGGCATCGCCGAGCTCGTCCGTGACGACGGCCAGATGGTCCGCCTACCGGAGGCGTCCCGCCTCGCCGAGGACGCCGGGCTCGTGCTGCTCACGATCGCGGACCTGCGCGCGTGGCGCGCCCAGCACGACCCCGTTGAGCCGGTCGCGTCGGCCGCCGCGGTCGCGCCGCGCGTGCACGCCACGCACACCGCCCACCTGCCGACCCGGCACGGCGACTTCCGCATCCACGGGTTCCGCGACCTGCGCACCGGCGACGAGCACGTCGCCCTGGTGTCCACGTCCGGGCTGGCGGAGGTGCCGGCGGTCCGGGTGCACTCCGAGTGCCTCACCGGCGACGCGTTCGGCTCGGCCCGCTGCGACTGCGGCCCGCAGCTCGACGCCGCCCTGGAGATCACCGCGGCCGAGGGCGGCGCCGTGGTCTACCTGCGCGGGCACGAGGGCCGGGGTATCGGCCTGCTCGCGAAGGTCGCCGCCTACGCGCTGCAGGACGACGGGCGCGACACCGTCGAGGCGAACGTCGACCTGGGCTGGCCCGCGGACCGACGCGAGTACGGTGCCGCCGCGGCGATCCTCGCCGAGCTCGGTGTGCGGCGCGTGGAGCTGCTGACGAACAACCCGGCCAAGGTCGCCGGCCTGCGCGCGCACGGCATCGACGTCGCGCAGGTCCGCGGCCTGGAGGTGGGCCGCACGCCGCACAACGAGGCGTACCTGCGCACCAAGGCCACGAGCATGGGCCACGCCCTGCACCTCGACGAGCCGGACGGTGCGCCGCAGCTCGCACCGGCCGTGCACGTCGACCCCGTCCTCGCCGGTCCTGCACCCGCAGGCGCCGACACCACCGACCACTTGTTCGACCCTCTGGAGGAGCTGGCATGAGCGGCGCAGGCGCACCCACCCTGGACCTGGACGGCCGCGGCCTGCGGGTCGTCGTCGTGGCCGCGAGCTGGCACACCACCGTCATGGACGGCCTGGTCGCCGGTGCGCGCCGCGCCCTGGCCGAGGCGGGTGTCGAGGACGTCACCGTCGTGCGCGTGCCGGGCTCGTTCGAGCTGCCCGTCGCCGCCCAGCGCGCCGCCGGCACGGCCGACGCGGTCGTCGCCCTCGGTGTCGTCATCCGCGGCGGCACCCCGCACTTCGACTACGTGTGCCAGGCCGCCACGTGGGGCCTGACCGAGGTCGGCCTGCGCACCGGCGTGCCCGTCGGGTTCGGCGTGCTCACGTGCGACGACGAGCAGCAGGCCCTCGACCGCGCCGGCCTGCCCGGCTCGCACGAGGACAAGGGTGCCGAGGCCGCCCAGGCGGCGGTCGCCACGGCCCTCACGCTGCGCACCCTGGGCGCCGCCTGACGGACGCGTGTGCGTGGCAGGTCGGACGGACGTCTAGGCTCAACGGCGTGAAGTCGTTCGAGGAGCTGTTCGCCGAGCTGTCCCACAAGGCCGCCACACGACCCGCGGGGTCGGGCACCGTCGCCGAGCTCGACGCCGGCGTGCACGCCATCGGCAAGAAGATCGTCGAGGAGGCCGCCGAGGTCTGGATGGCGTCCGAGCACGAGTCCGACGAGCGCGCTGCCGAGGAGATCTCCCAGCTCCTGTACCACCTGCAGGTGCTCATGCTCGCCAAGGGCCTGAGCCTGCAGGACGTGTACACGCACCTGTGACGCGCGCCGCCCACCCCCGCCCCCACCGCACCACCGAACCACCGAGGACACCGTGCTGAGGATCGCCGTCCCCAACAAGGGCTCCCTGTCCGAGCCCGCCTGCGAGATGCTGCGCGAGGCGGGCTACCGCCAACGGCGCGACTCGCGCGAGCTCGTCCTGCCGGACCCGGACAACGACGTCGAGTTCTTCTTCCTGCGTCCGCGCGACGTCGCCGTGTACGTCGGTGCCGGCACGGTCGACGTCGGCATCACCGGCCGTGACCTGCTCATCGACTCCGCGTCGTCGGCCGTCGAGCACCTGCCCCTGGGGTTCGCGCGCTCGACGTTCCGGTTCGCCGGCACCGAGGGCCGGCTGACCGACGCCCGGCAGATCGCAGGCCTGCGCGTCGCCACGTCCTACGCCGAGCTCGTCTCCGCGTACCTGCGCGAGCGCGGCATCGAGCCGGCGGCGGTCGTGCGGCTCGACGGCGCGGTGGAGTCCGCGATCCGCCTCGGTGTGGCGGACGTCATCGCGGACGTCGTGGAGACGGGCACGACGCTGCGCGCCGCGGGCCTGGAGGTCTTCGGGGAGCCGATCCTGCGGTCCGAGGCCGTGCTGGTGCGTCGTGCCGACGTCGACCAGCCGGCTGGGCTCGACGTCCTCACGCGCCGTCTCCAGGGCGTCCTCACGGCGCGTGAGTACGTCCTCATGGACTACGACGTGCCCCTCGAGCTCGTCGAGCAGGCTGTCGCGATCACACCCGGCCTGGAGTCACCCACCGTCTCCCCGCTGCACAACGGCGAGTGGGCCGCCGTGCGGGCGATGGTGCCGCGCAGCCAGACCAACCGCGTCATGGACGCCCTGTACGACGTCGGCGCCCGCGCGATCCTCGTGACGTCGATCCTCGCCTGCCGGATCTGACCGTGGCCGACCCGCTCGACGCGCCGTTCCGGCCGCGGCTCGCGCGCGTCGTCCCGCTGTCGGTGGCCGGGCTGGTCGTGGTGCTCACCGGCGTGCTGGTCGTCGTCATGGACACCCTCGGCTCGCTGGACCGCGTGGGGTTCGTGCTGTTCGCCCTCGCCATCGCGTGGTTCTGCTGGCGTCAGGCGAGCGTCTGCGCCGTGCCCGACGCGACCGGCCTGCGCGTGCGCAACCTGCTCATCACCACGCACGTCACCTGGGCGCAGGTCGTGTCGGTGCGCTTCGGGCAGGGTCGCCCGTGGGTCCAGCTCGACCTGGCCGACGGCGACACGCTCGCCGTGATGGGCGTGCAGCGCGCCGACGGGGCGTACGCCGAGGCCGAGGCGCGCCGCCTGGCCACCCTCGTCGCACGCCGCAGCGCGACCGCTGCCGACTGACCCCGTCGGCTGACCCGCCCCTAGTCACCGGTCGCGGTCACGGCGTACGCGCCGGCCGCCGCGGCGGCCAGGAACGCGGCCGGGTCCGCGTCGAGCCCACGCCCCATCGTCGACAGCCGCACCGGCGTGCCGCGCAGCGCGTCGAGGAGCTCCGTGCCCGCCTCGACCGTCACCGCCCTGTGCCGGCCCGCCGGCGCGGTCAGGGTCGCCGCCTGGGCGGCGACACGGTCCGCGAGCGCCGACCACGCGCCGGGGTCGGGATCGGCCATGAGGTCCCGCGGCGTGCCGGGAAGGTCGGGGGGCAGGGCGGGCACGACGACGTGCGCCGGCGCCAGCGCGACCCGCCCGTACGCGGTCAGGGAGTGGTGCGACACCCCGAGGTGCCGCTCACGCGCGTCGGCGCCGGACACGCGCAGCGACGCGACCGGCAGGCCGCCCAGCACGGCCGCGGCGTTGAGGGCCTCGCCGGCCGCGACGCCGGAGAACCCCCACCGGGTCCCGGTGCCCAGGTTGCCCGGGCCCTGCGCGACGACCACGAGGTCCGCGCCGACGACGTGCCGCGCGGCGAGCAGCCCGGTGTGGACCGTGACCGCCTCGTGGTCCCCGCCGAACGCCTGACCGGTGGTGACGCAGGCGTCGATCCACCCGGCGTCGCGCAGGCCGTCGACCGCGCGGGAGAACCACGCGGGCAGGGCGCCGCCGTCGGTCATGACGTACGCCACCCGCGGCGCGGCGCGGCCCGCGCGTGCGGCAGCGACCCGGGCGCCGGCGACGACGGCGGGCAGCGCCGAGTGCAGGTCCGCGACGACGACGGGAAGTCCTGCGAGGTCGTCCGCGTCGCGCAGCACGGCGTGGTGCGGCGACTCCTGGTCGTCCACCCCGAGCACCATGGCCTGCAGCGGCGTGTACCGCGCCTTCACGAGGTGCCCCGGTCGGGGCAGCGGGTCCGGCACGAGCGCGTCCGTGCGTGCGACGACGAGTGCGTACCCGCCGGTGCCCAGACCTCGCAGCAGCGCGGTCGCGTTCAGCATCACGCGCGCACCCGGCACGAGCTCGCCCACCAGGTGCGGGTAGGACAGCGCACGGACGGTGCCGCCGTCCCCGTCGAGCGCGACCGTCGACTCGCACGCACCGTCCCACCGGGCCCGGCACTCCGTCACCACTCCCGCACGCCACGCGATCACGCGCACACGCTACCGGCGTGCCGTGCGCCGACCACGCCCGCGAGCACCCGCGGGGCAGTTACCGTGGTGCACGATGCCCCCCGCGATCCCGCCCGCCGAGCGCCTGCTCAACCTCGTCATCGCCCTGGTGAACACGCCGGTGCGGATGACGAAGGAGCAGGTGCGTGCCTCCGTCGCCGGCTACGGCGACGCGCGGTCCGACGAGGCGTTCGAGCGGATGTTCGAGCGCGACAAGGACACGCTGCGCGAGCTGGGGATGCCGGTGCTGACGGTGACGCACGCGGGGCACGGCGACGACGTGGGGTACCGCATCGACACCGCGCACTGGTCGATGCCGCCGATCGAGCTGACCGCCGCCGAGCTGGGCGTGCTCGCGCTGGCGGCGCAGGTGTGGCAGGACCAGTCGCTGCGCGCCGACTCCACGCGTGCGCTGACCAAGCTGCGCGCCGTGGGCACCCAGGCGCAGGCGCACGACCTCGTCGCAGGGCTGGCGCCGCGCGTGCGGGCCGGGGGAGACGCCTTCGGGCCCCTCGTGGACGCCGTCCAGAACCGCCAGGCCGTGCGGTTCACGTACCACGCCGCGACGACGGGGGAGGTCCGCGAGCGCACGGTCGAGCCGTGGAAGCTCCTCGCGCGCCGCGGGGGGTGGGTGCTGCTCGCGCGGGACCGGGACCGGGGGGCGAGCCGCTCGTTCCGGCTGCGTCGCATCCGCGGGTCCGTGCGGCCCGTGGGTGCACCCGGCGGCTTCGAGGCCCCCACGGTGCAGGAGCTCGCCGACGCGTCGCACGCATGGGTGGGAGAGGGGCCGGAGCGGACCGCGCTGCTGGCGGTGACGCCGCAGCGGGCCGGCGCACTGCGGGCCCGGGCCTCGGGGCCCGCCGTGGGCGTCGACCTCCCGGCGGGTGCCGCACAGGTGCTGCAGGGCCGTGACCTCGTAGCGGTGCCGTACCGCCTCGGCTGGGAGCTCGCCGAGGAGGTCGTGCGCTACGGCGACGCCGTGGTCGTGCTGGATCCCCCGGAGGTCCGCGACGCGGTCGTGCGGATGCTGCGCGTCGCGGCGACCCTCGACCGCTTGCGCCGCGCTGACGACACCCCGGACGTGCGCGTCGCCGACAGCGAGGAGGCGCGCGGTGCCTGAGCGCGCGAGCGACCGTCTGGTGCGGATGCTGGGCATGATCGCGTACCTGGAGCGACACGAGGACGTGCCCGTCGAGCAGGTCGCCGCGCAGTTCGGCGTCACTCCCGAGCAGGTCATGGCCGACGTCGACACGCTGTGGGTCACCGGCACGCCCGGGTACCTGCCCGACGACCTCATCGACTTCGACGCGTCGTCGTACGAGCGCGGGGTGGTGCGGCTCACCGAGGGCCGGGGCGTCACGCGTCCGCTGCGGCTCGGGCCGCGCGAGGGCGTCGCCCTGCTGGCCGCATTGCGGGCGCTGGCCGCGCTGCGGCCCGCTCTCGACGCCGAGGGCGCCGCCGCCCTGGACTCGGCGCTCGCCAAGGTGCAGGCCGCCACCGGTGACGCCGCCGCGGGGGCCCCCGTGGACGTCGAGCTCCAGGTCGACGCCGTGCCGTCGGTCGCCGCCGCGCTCGGTGCCGCTCTCGCGCGGCGCCGCCGGTTGCGGCTGCGCTACGCCGACGCGTCCGACGTGCTCACCGAGCGCGAGGTCGACCCCGTGCGGCTGGTCAGCCAGGACGAGCACTCCTACCTGCTGGCGTGGTCGCTGGCGGCCGACGCCGAACGCAAGTTCCGCGTCGACCGGATCGTCGAGGCCACCGTCCTCGACGACCCCGCCGAGGACCATCCCGTCACCGACGACGCCGACGTGTTCCACCCCGATGCGTCGGGCGAGCTCGTCACCGTGCGCCTCACCGGACGCGCCCGGTGGGTCGCCGAGACCGTCCCGGTCGAGCGCACGCGCGAGCTCGCCGGGGGCGCGTTCGAGGTGGACCTGCGAGTCGTGCAGCCCGCGTGGCTGCGGCACCTGCTGCTGCAGGTGGCCGACGAGGTCCTCGACGTGCGGCCCGCGCACGTCGCGCACGACACCGCGACCGCGGCGCGCGCGGCGCTCGAGGCGTACGGTCCGCTGCTCGACGCGACGACGGGGGAGTCCTGACGTGCTGTGGTTCACGGTGTGGACGGTGCTGGTCGTCGCGACGCTCGGGGGCGCGTTCCTGCTGGGGCGCCGGCTGTGGCGGTCCGTCGTGGCGCTCGGCGCGGAGCTCGCGCGCGCCGGCGACGTCGCGCAGCAGGTCAGCGAGCGTGCTGCGCAGCTCGAGGCACTCGCACGGGCGGAGCAGACCGTGTCCGGGCCCGCGCTGGGCGCGGACGCCGACGCGCTGCGGGACCGGGTCGAGCAGCTGCGTGCGCAGCGCCGCGAGCGGGCTGCGCTGCGCCGCGCGCGACACCGCACGACGGTCGCGGACGCCCGCACCCGCTGGTTCGGCTGACAGGTCGGCACGCACCGACGACGTAGACTGCGCGGCGCAGCACATCGGATCTCAGAGGGGTCGTCATGATCAGGAACATCAGTGCCTGGCACGTGATCATCGTGCTGGTGGTGGTCCTCCTGCTGTTCGGGGCGAACCGGCTCCCCGCGCTCGCCAAGAGCATCGGCCAGTCGATGAAAATCTTCAAGAACGAGGTCAAGGACCTCACGGACGACGGCCGACGCGACGGTACGTCGTCGTCGGCGCCGGAGACGGTCGCCGACGGCTCCACGGACGTCCCGCCGCCACCTCCGGCGGCGCCGCCGGCCCCGCCGCGTCCCTGAGGCGGGCGTGAGCCGGACCCCCCGGCGGGACGGTGAGCCCGGCGGACGCATGCCCCTGCGGGAGCACCTGCGCGAGCTGCGCCGCCGCGTCGTGCTCATCGCGCTCGGCCTGCTCGTCGGCGGCGTGGCCGGGTGGCTCGTGTACGAGCCCGTCTTCCAGCTGCTGCAGCAGCCGATCCTCGACGTCGCCGAGGCCCGCGGGCAGCGCGTCTCCCTGAACTTCCAGGGAGTGGCGACCGCGTTCGACGTGCAGGTGAAGGTGTCCCTGTTCCTGGGTGTGCTGGTCACGGCGCCGTGGTGGATCTTCCAGCTCTGGGCGTTCATCACCCCCGGGCTGACCACCAAGGAACGCCGCTACGCGGTCGGGTTCCTCGCCGTGGCCGTGCCGCTGTTCTTCGCCGGTGCCGCCCTCGCGTGGTGGGCCCTGCCCAACGCCGTGCGCCTGCTGACCGACTTCGCACCTGCGGAGACGACGAACTGGGTCGACGCGCAGCTCTACCTCAGCTTCGTCATGCGGGTGGTCCTCGCGTTCGGCGTCGGCTTCCTGCTGCCCGTGGTCATGGTCGCCCTCAACTTCGCCGGCCTGGTGCGTGCCCGCACCTGGCTGGCGGGGTGGCGCTGGGCGGTGCTGCTCGCGTTCGTCTTCGCCGCGATCGCCACGCCGACGCCCGACGCCGTGACGATGCTCGCCGTCGCGATCCCGATCTGCCTGCTCTTCGGTGCCGCACTCGGCGTGTGCGTGCTCCACGACCGCCGGCTCGACCGGCGCCTCGTCGCCCAGGGGCTGCCTCGCCTCGACGGCACCGGACCCGACGAGTCCCCGGCGCCGGCGAGCGGCGCGTGAGCACCCTCGGCCTGGTCGTCAACCCCGTCGCCGGCACGGGCCGCGGCGGGGCGGTGGGACGCCGCGCGCGCCGGCTGCTCGAGCGCGCGGGCCACGACGTCCACGACCTGTCGGCACCGACCCTCGCCCAGGCGACGGAGCGGGCGCGACAGGCCGCGACCTCCGGGCTCGACGCGCTCGTCGTCGTCGGTGGCGACGGCATGGTCCACCTCGGTGTCGGCGTCGTCGCCGGCACGGACCTGCCGCTGGGCATCGTGGCCGTCGGGACAGGAAACGACGTCGCGCGGTCGTTCGGTCTGCCGCGCGGTGACGTGGACCGTGCCGTCGCCGTCGTCGACGCCGCCCTGCGCGCCGGTCCCCGGCGCGTCGACGCCGTGCGCGTCACCCGGCCCGACGGGCCCGCGCAGTGGTACGCCGGCGTGCTGTCGTGCGGTCTCGACGCGGCCGTCAACGCCCGCGCCAACACCCTCACCTGGCCTCACGGGCACCTGCGCTACCTGCGCGCCCTCGTACCGGAGCTCGCCGCCTTCCGCCCCTACGGGTACCGCGTCGAGGTCGACGGCACCGTGTGGGAGTCCGCGGGCACGCTCGTCGCCGTCGCCAGCACGCCGTGGTTCGGCGGGGGGCTGCCGATCGCCCCCGACGCGGTCCCCGACGACGGTCTCCTCGATGTCGTGCTCGCCGGACCCTTCACGCGCCGCGGCGCCCTCGGGATCTTCCCGCGCATCTACCGCGGCCGGCACGTCGACGACCCCCGTGTCCGCGTGGTGCGGGGCCGCCGGGTCGTCGTCGAGCACGCGCCCGGGCTCGGACCGCCCCCGCCGGCGGCGTTCGCCGACGGCGAGCCGCTGGGCCCGGCACCCCTCGTCGTCGACGTCGTGCCCGCGGCGCTCGGCGTGCTCGGGTAGCAGCAGCCCGCGGCGTGCCTAGGGTGATCCCGTGCCGTCCCGCCGCCGCAGCACCCGCTCCGCCCCCACGACCCCCGCCGCGCGCCCCGGTGCCGTCGAGCCCTCGCCCGCGGAGCGCTACGCCGCGTCCCGCCGCCGCGCCGCCGCCGAGCACGGGGAGCTCGCCGTCTTCCGCGAGCGCCTCGACTTCCCGCTCGACGACTTCCAGGTCGAGGCGTGCGCCGCCCTCGAACGTGGCAGCGGCGTCCTCGTCGCCGCACCCACCGGCGCAGGAAAGACCGTCGTCGGCGAGTTCGCGGTGCACCTGGCCCTCGTCTCGGGTCGCAAGGCGTTCTACACGACGCCCATCAAGGCGCTGTCCAACCAGAAGTACGCCGACCTCGCCCGCGTCCACGGCACCGAACGCGTCGGGCTGCTCACCGGCGACACCTCCGTCAACGGCGACGCCGACGTCGTCGTCATGACCACCGAGGTGCTGCGCAACATGCTCTACGCCGGCTCGTCGGCGCTCGACGGGCTCGGGTACGTCGTCATGGACGAGGTCCACTACCTCGCCGACCGCTTCCGCGGCCCCGTCTGGGAGGAGGTCATCATCCACCTCCCCGACGACGTGCAGCTCGTGTCGCTGTCCGCCACCGTCTCCAACGCCGAGGAGTTCGGCGACTGGCTCGCGACCGTGCGCGGCGACACCACCGTCGTCGTCAGCGAGCACCGCCCGGTCCCGCTGGGTCAGCACGTGCTCGTCGGCGACCAGCTCCTCGACCTGTACGCCGGGCACGTCGACCCCACCGATCCCGGCGTCGACCCACCGATCAACCCCGACCTCACCCATCTGCTGCGCGGGCGCACCGGCGGCGACCGCGACCGCCGCGCACCGCGCGGCCGCCCCGGGCGAGCCCGCGACCACCGCCCTGCCGGCGGCGTGCGGCCCGTCCCGCGCTTCGTCATGGTCGACGAGCTCGCCGAGGCGCGCCTGCTACCCGCGATCGTCTTCATCTTCTCCCGGGTGGGCTGCGAGGCTGCTGTGCAGCAGTGCCTGTCGGCCGGTGTGCGGCTCACGACACCGGCCGAACGCGCCGACATCCGCCGCGTCGCCGAGGAGCGCTGCGCCGCGATCCCGCCGGAGGACCTCGAGGTGCTCGGCTACGACGCCTTCGTCGAGGGCCTGGTGCGTGGCGTCGCCGCCCACCACGCGGGCATGCTGCCGCTGTTCAAGGAGACCGTGGAGGACCTGTTCTCCCGTGGCTGGGTCAAGGTCGTGTTCGCCACCGAGACGCTCGCGCTCGGCATCAACATGCCCGCGCGCTGCGTGGTCCTCGAGAAGCTCGTCAAGTGGGACGGCTCCGCGCACGTCGACGTCACGCCGGGGGAGTACACCCAGCTGACCGGCCGGGCGGGGCGCCGCGGCATCGACACCGAGGGGCATGCCGTCGTCGTCGCGCACGGCGCTCTCGACCCCGTGCAGCTCGCCGGGCTGGCGTCCCGCCGCCTCTACCCGCTGCGCTCGTCGTTCCGTCCCACGTACAACATGGCGGTCAACCTCGTGGCCCAGGTAGGCCGCGAGCGCGCCCGTGACGTCCTCGAGACGTCGTTCGCGCAGTTCCAGGCGGACCGGGGGGTGGTGGGTCTGGCCCGCCAGGCGCAGACCCACGCGGAGGCCCTGGAGGGCTACGCCCAGGCCATGACGTGCCACCTCGGGGACTTCGCCCAGTACATGGGGCTGCGGCGGGCGATCACGGACCGCGAGCGCGGTCTCGCCAAGGAGCAGGCCGCCACACGCCGCGCCGACGTCGCCCGCACGCTCGAGGGGCTGCACGTCGGCGACGTCGTCGAGATCCCCGGGGGCCGACGCGCCGAGCACGCGGTCGTCGTGGATCCCGGCGGTCCGGGCGGGTTCGACGGGCCACGCCCCACCGTGCTGACCACCGACCGCCAGGTGCGCCGGCTCACGGTGGCCGACGCCGGCTCGGGGCTGCGCACGGTCGGGCGCCTGGCCGTGCCGGCGAGGTTCGAGCTGCGGGTCCCGGCGGCCCGCCGCGACCTGGCTGCACGGCTGCGGGCGCGGCTCGACGAGCTCGACGTCGTCCCGGCGCCTGCGCGCGCCCCGGGCCGGCGCGCCGAGCGGCGTTCGGCTGCCGCCGACGACGCCGAGCTCGCCGCACTTCGCCGTGAGCTGCGTTCGCACCCCTGCCACCGGTGCCCGGAGCGGGAGGACCACGCGCGCTGGGCCGAGCGCTGGGAGCGGCTGCGCTCGGAGCACGCCGCCCTCGTGCGGCGCATCGCGGGGCGCACGGGCTCGATCGCGGCGGTCTTCGACCGGATCTGCGACGTGCTCGGGACGCTCGGGTACCTCACGAGCGACGACTCCGGTGCGCTACGCGTCACCGACGACGGCCGCTGGTTGCGGCGGCTGTACGCCGAGAACGACCTCGTGCTCGCCGAGTGCCTGCGTCGGGGGGTGTGGGACGAGCTCGACGCCCCCGGGCTCGCGGCCGCGGTCTCGACCCTCGTGTACCGCTCACGGCGCGACGACGAGGGCGACGCACGGGTGCCCGGCGGGCCCGACGGCCGGCTCGGCCGGGCGCTCGACGCGGCGGTGCGGGCGTGGTCGCAGCTCGACGACCTCGAGCGGGAGGCACGCCTCGAGACGATCCAGCCGCTCGACCTCGGTCTCGTGCAGCCCGTCCACCGGTGGGCTGCCGGCCGCAGCCTGGACGCCGTGCTGCGGGGCTCGGACCTGGCCGCCGGCGACTTCGTCCGCTGGTGCAAGCAGGTCATCGACGTGCTCGACCAGGTCTCCGGCGCCGCCCCGACCGCGCGCCTGCGCACCACCGCGGCGAAGGCGGTCACGGCGATGCGCCGCGGTGTCGTGGCGTACTCGACCGTCTGAGTCGTCCGGCGTCCAGGACGACCGTCCGGTCGGTTGCGCGCGCCCCGCCCCAGCGCCGTAGGCTGGGCCGATGTGACCTCGACCCTCTACCGGCACGGTGTCGTGCACTCCCCGGCGGACCCCTTCGCCGAGGCCCTGCTCGTCGAGGACGGTGTCGTCGCCTGGCTCGGGTCGGACGACACGGCCGACGGACTGGTCGCCGGCGTCGACGAGGTGGTCGAGCTCGACGGCGCGTTGGTCGCTCCCGCCTTCGTCGACGCGCACGTCCACCTGCTCGAGACGGCACTGGCCGACGCCGGGGTGGACCTCACGCCCCCCTCGGCACCGAGCCTCGCCGCCGCGCTCGCCGCGGTCGCGGAGGTGGCCGCGCGGCGGTCCCCGGGGGACCGGCGCGTCGTGCACGGCACCGGTTGGGACGAGCGCGCCTGGCCCGAGGGCCGCCCGCCCACGCGCGACGAGCTCGACGCCGCCGGGCAGGGGCTGCCCGTCTACCTGGCACGTATCGACGTGCACTCCGCGATCGTGTCGAGCGCACTGGCCGACTTCGCCGGTCTGCGCGACCTGCCGGGCTGGTCGTCGGACGGGCGCGTGACGGGTCCGGCGCACCACGCCGCCCGGGACGTCGCGCGCGCCGTCTCGGCCGACGAACGGACCAGGCTGTACCGCTCGGTCCTGGCGAAGGCGGCAGCCGCTGGCATCGTCGCCGTGCACGAGCAGTCCGCCCCGCACGTCGACACCCGCGACGGGCTGCGCGAGCTGCTCACCATGACCGCCGACCCCGCCTCCGTGTTGCCCCTCGTGGTCGGGTACCGGGGCGAACCGTGCATCACGGTCGACGACGCCCGTGCGCTCCTCGCCGACGTCCCCGGCCTGACGGGCATCGGCGGCGACCTCAACGTCGACGGCTCGCTGGGTTCGCGCACCGCCGCCCTGCGGCACCCGTACACGGACGACCCGAGCACCTCCGGCGTGCTGCACATGACCGCCGAGCAGATCGCGAACCACGTCACGGCGGTCACCCGCGCCGGGACGCACGCGGGTTTCCACGTCATCGGGGACCGGGCGCTCGACGAGCTCCTCATCGGGCTGCGCGCCGCCGCGGACGTCGAGGGGACCGCCGCGATCGCGGCCGCGGGGCACCGCGTCGAGCACGCGGCGATGGTCGACGCCCCCTCGCTCGCGCAGCTCGTCCTGCTGGGGTTGCGGCTGTCCGTCCAGCCGGCCTTCGACGCCGCCTGGGGCGGGCCCGACGGCACCTACGCGGCGCGCCTCGGTCCGGGGCGGGCAGCGGCCCTGCACCCGTTCGCCGACCTCGCTGCTGCCGGCGTGCCGCTCGCCCTCGGTTCCGACTCGCCCGTGACGCCGTTCGACCCCTGGCGAGGTGTGCAGGCCGCGGCGGCGCACCACGAGGTCGACCAGCGCATCTCGGTGCGCGCCGCCTTCCGCGCCGCGACGCGCGGCGGCTGGCGTCTCGCCGGACTCGACCACAGCGGGGCGGGGGAGGTGCGCGTCGGTGCACCCGCGCACCTCGCGGTGTGGCGTGCGGAGCACCTCGTGGTGCAGGCCTCGCGCACCTCGTCGTGGAGCGCGGACGCCCGCGCCGGCAGCCCGCTGCTGCCCGACCTGGGCCCCGACGAGCCGGCGCCGCAGTGCCTGCGGACGACGCGCGCGGGGGCCGTGCTGCACGACGTGCTGGGCTGATGCGCCCTGCTCACCTCGGTTGCGGGTGAAAAACCGAGGGGTATCGCCGGTGCGGCGAAAGGTCCCGGTCGCCCCGAATCGCGACACGCGGGCGACACGCCGGGTGAGGCCCCGCTGCATCGGATGAATCGGACGCCGTGGCCTGCACCGATCCTCCTGACCAGGCGCGACGCGCCCTTGACACGAGAGGTGAGGGGGGTAGTTTCGCAGTGGCCCGTCGTTGCGGGCACCGGAGGGGGACCACCACGTACCGCTGACCGGTGTCGCACGCTCTGAGCTCCGACCGGGCCCGCGCGCTCAACAGAGAACGGCAGGCACCGTCCTCGCCGGTACGAAGGGCGCGCGGGCCGGGCGGTCGGGACCGCGGGTGCTGTCCGGCAGCGTCGCCGGATGGCACAACCTCCGGACCTCGCACCGGGTCCGCGGCGTGCCGCCGCCGCTGACGTACCCTGCTCCGGTGCCCCTCCCGCCGTCCGCCCGCTGGCTGACGCTCCTGCTGGCCGGTGCCGGTGGCTGGACGACGCGCCTCGCGTTCCCCGACCCGGGGCTGTCCGTCCTCGCACCGGTCGGCATGGCGGCTCTGTTCCTGGCGCTGCGCCGCGACTCGGCCCGCTGGAACGCGCTCGTCGGCCTCGTGTGGGGCCTGGCGTGCTTCGGGCCGATGATCACGTGGGCGCACACGGCGGTGGGGCCCGTCCCGTGGCTCGCGCTCACCGTCCTCGAGGCGTCGTACGTCGCGCTGTTCGGGGCGGCGTGGGCGTGGGCGCGCCGTGGGCACGCGGTCTGGCGCAGCAGCGCCTGGCAGCTCCCGACGTTCGTCCTGCTGTGGGTCGCCGTGGAGGAGCTGCGCTCGGCGTGGCCCTTCGGCGGGTTCCCGTGGGGCCGGCTCGCGTTCTCGCAGGCCGACTCGCCCCTGGCGGCGTACATGTGGCTCGGCGGCACACCGCTGCTCAGCGGTCTGGTCGCCGGCCTCGGCGTACTGCTGGCACGTGCCGTCCTCGCCGCCGGGCAGGTCGCGCTCGGTCGCACGCTCGGCGCGCTCGGTGCGCTCGGCGCGGTGCTCGTCGGCTCCCTGCTGATCCCGCTCGACACCGTGGCGCAGGACGGCACGCTGCGCGTCGGCGCCGTCCAGGGCAACGTGCCAGAGCCCGGGCGGCTCGACGCGTTCGGGGAGCGCAGGCAGGTCCTCGACAACCACGTCGCGGGCACCCGCGCGCTGCTCGACCGGGTCGCGCCCGGCGAGCTCGACGTCGTGCTGTGGCCCGAGAACGGCACGGACATCGACCCGCAGGTCGACCAGGAGGCGGCGGGCCTCATCGACGGGGTCGCACGAGAGGTCCGCGCGCCCTTGCTCGTCGGGACGGTGCAGTACCCGCCCGAGGGTGGCCGGTACAACACCGCGGTGCTCTGGGAGCCGGGTACGGGGCCTGTGGCGACGTACTCCAAGCAGCGGCCCGCGCCCTTCGCCGAGTACATCCCCATGCGCTCGTTCGTCCGGCACTTCTCGGACGCGGTCGACCTGGTCACGCGCGACATGCTGCCGGGCACCGAGCCCGGGGTCGTCCCGATGGCGTCGCAACGCCTGGCGCGAACCGTCGTGCTCGGCGACGTCATCTGCTTCGAGGTCGCCTACGACGGGATCGTGCGCGAGGCCGTGGCCGAGGGCGGCGAGGTGCTCGTCGTGCAGACCAACAACGCGTCGTTCGGGTGGTCCGACGAGTCGACGCAGCAGCTCGCGATGTCCCGCCTGCGGGCCGTCGAGCACGGCCGTGCGACGGTGCAGATCTCCACGGTCGGCGTGAGCGCCGTCATCGCGCCCAACGGCGCCGTCGTCCGGCAGACCGGCCTGTTCACGGCCGAGCAGCTCGTCGCCGACCTTCCGCTGCGGCAGACGCTCACCCCGGCCACACGCGCGGGGGACTGGCCGGCGCGCACGGCAGCAGCCATCGGTGTGTGGGTGGTCCTCGCCGGGATGGTCGGCGCGGCGCGGTTGCCGCGCGCCGAGCGTCCCGACGGCCCCGCCTGAGGGGCACGCGCCCCAGCGTGCGTCTCCTCCCCACAGCACGACGCCCCGGTGGCGGACCACCGGGGCGTCGAGAGGGTCGCGCGGTGCGCGCGGCGGGCGTCAGGCGCTGCGACGCAGCTTGCCCGCACGCAGCAGGTCGAGGCGCTCGTCGAGCAGCTCCTGCAGCTCGTTGACCGTGCGGCGCTCGAGCAGCATGTCCCAGTGCGTGCGCGGGGGCTTGCCCGCCTTCGCCTCGGGCTTGTCGGCGTCGCGCAGCAGCGCCTCGGCGCCGCAGCGGCACTCCCACACCACCGGCACGTCCGCCTCGACGGAGAACGGCAGGATGATGGTGTGCCCGTTCGGACAGTCGTAGTGCGCCTGGAGACGAGGGGCGAAGTCGACGCCCTCCTCCGTCTCCATGCTGTGGGACCCGATGCGCATCCCGCGCAGGGACCTGTTGGCCATGTGGACCTCCGTGCCGTGTCGTCCCGGGCTCGAGCCTGTCGGAGCCCTGCCGGATCGTGAGTCGAATCGTTCTGCCTGACACCTCAACGTGGCCGGGCACCCCGATGTTCCGGCCCGCCGTGAAGGTCTGGTGAACACCACTGTGGCAGGAACGGGCGGCCGCCGCGCGGTGGGCAGGGGAGGGGCGCCCGACTCACCCGGAAATGGTCCGCAGCGTGGTCCGGTCGGGTGGCGGAGCGTGTCGTGTCACCACGCGTGCCTAGGGTGGTGCGCATGACCATGACGTACCGTCGGCTGGGTGACAGCGGTCTGACCGTCTCCACGGCGGGCCTCGGGTGCAACACGTTCGGTGCGACGCTGGCGCCCGAGGGCGTCGCCGACGTCGTCGCAGCGGCGCTGGACGTCGGCGTGACGCTGTTCGACACCGCCGACGTGTACGGGGGAGAGCCGGGCCGCAGCGAGGAGCTGCTGGGCGCCGCGCTGCGCGGGCGCCGCGACGACGTGGTGATCGCCACGAAGTTCGGCATGGACGTCCGGGGTCTGAACGGCGACGACTGGGGCGCCCGGGGCTCTCGCCGGTACGTGCGACGTGCGATCGACGGCTCGCTGCGCAGGCTCGGCACGGACCACGTCGACCTGTACCAGCTGCACGCCCCGGACCCCGGCACACCGATCGAGGAGACGCTCGCCGCGCTGCACGAGCTCGTCGTCGAGGGCAAGGTCCGCTACATCGGCTCGTCCAACCTCAGCGCCTGGCAGGTCGTCGACGCGGACTGGGTGGCACGCACCGCCGGCACCACGCCGTTCGTCTCCGCGCAGAACCGGTACAACCTTCTCGACCGCTCGGTCGAGAGTGCTCTGGTCCCCGCCGCGGAGCATGTGGGCGTCGGCATCCTGCCGTACGTGCCGCTCGCGTCCGGCCTGCTCACCGGCAAGTACCGCCGTGGCGAGCAGGCGCCCGAGGGTTCCCGGCTGACGCGGATGCCCCAGCGCCTGGCCGCCGCCGACTTCGACCGCATCGAGGCTCTGCAGTCGCTTGCCGCCAGGTGGGGAGTGGATCTGGCGACCGTCGCGCTCGGGGGACTCGCGGCCCAGCCGGCGGTCGCGTCGATCATCTCCGGGGCCCGTACGCCCGCGCAGGTCCGCGCGAACGCGGCCGCCGCGCTGTGGGAGCCGACGCTCGAGCAGCTCGCGGCCATCGACGAGGCGTCGCCGGGACCGGTCTGACGCGGCCGTCGGACGTCAGGGCGTTGCCACGCCGCGGACGGGCGGCGCCGGGAGCGGGCGCTCACGGGCCCAGGACCCGCGCGCGGTGCTCACCGACGGCCACGACGGCGCTGAGCCGCACACCCTGGTCGTCGCACGCCACGCGCAGCGCGTGCTCCCACGCGCGCTCGAACGCACCCCGGTCACCGCCGGCCGCACGGACGAGCGCCACGGCGATCGAGCCTCCCGGCGCGTCGTGCGCCAGGACGTCGCCCATCGCCACGACGACCTGACGCACCTGCACGGCGTCCGGCTGCAGCGGCACACCGACCAGCGGCAGCACGACCGGCAGCATCATGCCGTCCGCATCGAGCAGCACGATCCACAGGGCCGGCGGCCCGGCGCGTTCCGGCCCGACGAGCGACAGCGCGACCTCGAGGACGTCGTCGACGTCGCGCAGCGGGTGCGTCGGGATCTGCGGGAGGTCGTCGTCGGGGCCCGGGGCCGCCCACCGTGGCGAGCCGTCGTGGAAGTCCATGGGCTCGAGCCTGGACGGCGCGTCGACGTCACGGGCGGCGTGCCACGACATCTGTGGACGTGCGCGACGGGCGCCGGGCTGTGGTCGGGTCGGACGTGCCGGGCGGCCGTCGGCATGTACGACCGCGCGACCCGCAGCGTGCTCGCGCAGGTCACGGCCGGGACTGAGCCGGGAGCCGGACGTCCTCTCCGCGGTACGCCCGACTGCCGATAATGTGCATTATGTCAGAACACGGGTGGGAGCGGCCCTCGGGGCGGCCACGCCGCTCCCCGATGGTCCACGGACGCCCACCGACCCGCCACGCTGCCGCAAGGTGTGCTCCGCGCGGCCCGGTGTCCGTCGCGCGACGCGCGCGTGTCGCGCACCACGCGCTGGTGGTGCGTCGTCCGAGCAGCACCACCGGCACGCGACGCCCGTCGGTTCGTCGCACACGTCACGTTGTGCACCCGTACGATCGGGTCACGTGCGCGACGTCCGATCGTTCGCTGCCTCACCCGCCGCGTGCCCGAAGGAGATCTTCATGCCCGTCCCGTGCATCCCCGTCCGCCCGCGGCTCGGCAGCCGCGCACCGTCGACCGGGGCGCGGTGAGTCGCGTGGACATGTCCCCCACCCCCGCAGCAGCGATCCGCGAGGGCGGCACTCGCGTCCGTGAGCGCGTCGTCAGCGACTTCACCACGCTCAGCCGCACCGTCGAGGCCGCCGGGCTCCTGCGTCGGCGGCACGGGTACTACTGGACGCGCTTCGCCGTGCTCACGGTCCTGATCGCCGGGGCCGTCGCCGCGTTGGTCCTCGGCGGAGCCTCCTGGTGGCAGCTGCTGACAGCCGCCGTGCTCGCGTTCCTGCTGGGCCAGGTGATGTTCCTCGGCCACGACGCGGCGCACCGGCAGATCTTCGACTCCGGCCGCTGGAACGACTGGGCCAGCCTGGTCATCGCCAACCTGTACGCCGGGATGAGCTACGGCTGGTGGCAGCACAAGCACTCGCGGCACCACGCCAAGCCCAACCAGATCGGCGCGGACCCGGACATCAAGACCGGCGCGCTCGTCCACCACCTCGAGGACCTGGAGAAGCCCCGCACCGGCATCAAGGGCTGGTACACCCAGCGCCAGGGCTGGCTGTTCTTCCCGCTGCTCCTCCTCGAGGGCCTGAACCTGCACGTCTCCGGCGTGAAGACGATCTTCGGCCGTGGACCGGTGAAGCGTCGGCCCGTGGAGATCGCGTTCGTCACGCTGCGCCTCGGCGGCTATCTCGCGCTGGTGTTCTGGGTACTGCCCGTCGGCATGGCGTTCGCGTTCCTCGGTGTGCAGCTCGGACTGTTCGGGCTCTACATGGGGGCCGTGTTCGCGCCGAACCACAAGGGCATGCCGATCGTCCCGCGCGACGCCAAGGTCGACTTCCTGCGCCGGCAGGTGCTGATGAGCCGCAACGTCCGAGGCGGGCGTCTCGTGGACCTGTTCATGGGCGGCCTGAACTACCAGATCGAGCACCACCTCTTCCCGAGCATGCCGCGGCCCCACCTCCGGCGCGTGCAGCCGACGGTCAAGGCGTTCTGCGCCGAGCGCGGGATCGACTACACCGAGACGTCGATGCTCGAGTCCTACGGGATCGTCATCCGCCACCTCAACAAGGTCGGTCTGGCGGCACGCGACCCGTTCCAGTGCCCGCTGACCGAGCAGTACCGCTCCGTGCGCTGAGGCCGGTACGGCCTGGTCGGGTCAGTGCCCGACCAGGCCGGCGACGTCGGTGTGGCGCTCGTAGCGCTCCTCGGTGCGCTCCGGGTCGCGCGGCAGCGCCTGCCGCTCCCCCGTGCGCGTGAAACCTGCGCGGACGTACAGGTCGACCGCCTGGGCGTTGTCGTCGACGACCCACAGCGAGACCGTCGAGGCGCCCTGCTCCGCTCCCCCGCGCACCACGGCGTCGAGCAGCGACCACCCGATGCCACGGCGGCGCACCTCGGGCGCGACCCACAGCGACACGACGTGGCGGTCGTCCTCCGGTGAGCCCGGCTCCTGGACGAGCGACACCAGCCCACGCGGCACGCCCTCGTCGTCGAGCGCCACCCACGTCGTGCTCGTGCGCAGACGCATGCGCCAGTGCGACTCGGCGAAACCTTCCTCGCGTGCGAGCGACGACCCGAACGCGTCCGACGACTCGCGCAACGCGCGGAGCCGGACCTCACGGACGGTCGGCCAGTCGTCCTCGTCCACCTGTCGGATCAGCACCGCCACAGCATGCCCCATCACCCGACGCCTGCGCGTCCCTGACGCGCCTCAGGACAGTCCGTGCGGCGTCGTCGGACCCGCGCCCCCGCCCCGCGAGTCGGCCTGCAGGACGTCGTCACCCAGCCCCTCGCCACCGTGGCCGGCGCGGTCCGGTGCGGACCGTGCGACGTCGGCGACCTCCTCCTCGGGACGCGGCGGGATCGTCTCGTCGAACTCCAGCTCGGGCACGGGTACGTCAACGAACGGCTCGGACATCGCGGCCTCCTTCCGGCGCGACCACGCTAGCCGTCCGCCGGGCGTCGCGCACCGGGGCCGCGGGCAGGGCAGCCGTCAGTCGACCTCCAGCACGCGCCCGACGTCGAGCGTGACGACCTCGGCCTGCGTCAGCTGCGTGAGGAACCGCACGGCGCTCGCGCGCCCGAGGTCGCTGAGCAGCGCGTCGTGGACCGGCACGACGCGCCGCGGCGCGACGGCCCGCACGTGGTCCACGACGTCGCCGAGGCGCAGCCACGGCGCTCCGACGGGCTCGAGGAGCACGTCGACCGACGTGCCGGACGGCGGCCGGGTGTACGAGTCGCCCGGGTGCAGCACCGTGCCGTCGAGGAGGTAGGCGACGTTCGCCGGACGCGGCACGTCCGGGTGGATCGCCTCGTGGAGCTCCCCCAGCACCTCGACGTGCACACCTGCGAGGTCGAGCCGGTCCCCTGCCGCCACCGCGTGCAGCCGCTCGGTGCGGGCGCCGGCCTCCCGCAGCGCATCGAGCACCTGCGCGGGTGCGTGCACCGTGACGTCGTCGACCGCAGCGACCGCAGCGACGTCGACGTGGTCGGGGTGCACGTGGGTGACCAGGACGTCGCGGACCCCCGCGAGGGCGGCCGGGACGTCGCTGAAGGAGCCGGGGTCGATGGTGAACGCGCCGAGCGCCGTCTCGACGCGGACGCACGAGTGCCCCAGACGGGTGAGCGTGAGTGCCATGCCGCCCATCCTGGCGCAGATCAGGACGCGCGCACCCGGCAGCCGCGCGCAGGCGGCGGCGTGTCGGCGGGCCGTTTCGTGAGAGCCGCCTCACCCGGATACGGTTGCCGCGTGCTGGTCGTCGGTGTGTGCAGCCTCAAGGGTGGCGTGGGCAAGACGTCCGTGACGCTGGGACTGGCCTCGGCCGCCCTCGAACGGGGTCTGCGGACGCTCGTCGTGGACCTCGACCCGCAGGGCGACTCGACGATGGCCCTCGGCACGGTGGCCGGGCAGGGCGACGTCTCGACGGTGCTGGACGCCCCGTCGCCCCAGGCGGTCACGGCGGCCACGGCGCCGTCCTCGTGGGCCGAGGACGGCCTCGACGTGCTGGTGGGCTCCGAGCGGTCCGTGCTGCACGACCGCATCGACGACTCCGACGTCCACCGACTGCGCGACGCGCTGTCCTGGGTGAGCGGGTACGACCTGGTCCTCATCGACTGCCCGCCGTCGCTCGGCGGGCTCACCCGGACCGGGCTCGCCGCGTGCGACCGGGCCGTGGTGGTCACCGAGCCGGGCCTGTTCGCCGTGATGGCGGTCGGACGAGCGATGCGCACGATCGACGAGCTGCGCCGGGGCCCCGCACCGTCGCTGCAGCCCCTCGGCATCGTGGTCAACCGCGTGCGCGCCCGGTCGGTCGAGCAGGCCTACCGGCTCCAGGAGCTCCAGACGCTCTACGGCCCGTTGGTGCTCACTCCGAGCGTCCCGGAGCGCGCGGCGCTGCAGCAGGCCCAGGGCGCCGCGCAGCCGGTCCACGTGTGGCCCGGCGCGGCGGCCGCCGAGCTCGCCGACGTGTTCGACCAGCTGCTCGACCGCGCGCTGCGCGCGCCGCGTCGCTGACGGACGTCACCGCCCGGCCCGCACCGGGCTTCCTCCCGGCGCGGGCACGCGCGCGTACGCACCCGTCCGAGGGTGCGCAGCGTTTCCGGCCTCAGCCGGCGGTACGCGCCTGGCGCCGCAGCGCGAGCTCGTCCTGGACGGCCGGTGCGGGCGTCGCCTCGTCGTCCGGACGCTCCCGCGGCAGCTCGGCGAGGGTGCCCTCGACCTCGCGCCACACGCGGCCCACGGCGATCCCGAACACGCCCTGACCGCCCTGCACCAGGTCGATGACCTCGTCGGGCGACGTGCACTCGTAGACGCTCGCGCCGTCGGACATCAGCGTGATCTGGGCGAGGTCGTCGACGCCACGCTCGCGCAGGTGGCCGACGGCCGCGCGGATCTGCTGCAGCGAGACGCCGGTGTCCAGGAGCCGCTTGACCACCTTGAGGACGAGGATGTCGCGGAACGAGTAGAGCCGCTGCGTGCCGGAGCCGGTCGCCGGTCGCACCGACGGCTCGACCAGACCGGTGCGCGCCCAGTAGTCGAGCTGCCGGTACGTGATGCCGGCCGCACGGCACGCGGTGGGACCGCGGTAGCCGGTGGTGACGTCGAGGTCGGGCAGGTCGTCGTCGAACAGCAGGCCCTGCGCGTGCTGCGGGATCGTGCCGGAGCTGTCGGCACTCTCGTTGCTGATCACGGGGCCCTCCCTCGGCGGCGCCCGTGGGGTGCCGCGCTGTGCTGGTTCTCCGGTCACGCTAGGCCTGCCGCGTCGGGGGCGCAACGAGCGTGGCCCCGGCGTGTCGTGCACCGGCGTCTCACCGTCAGGTGGACGTCGAAGTTCTTCACCCGATCGGCTCAGCACTCGCGCGGCCCACCCTCGGCACCGGGGTCGAGACCGGTCTCGAAGTCCTCCGCCGAGACGTGCTCCAGGAAGTCCCGGAACTGCGAGATGTCCTCCTCGCTCGCCGCCGGGCGCACCTCGACCCCCGCGAGAGCGACGACCTCCGCCGAGCACATCACCGGGCACGCGAAACGCAGGGCGACGGCAATCGCGTCCGACGCCCGGGCGTCGACGCGCCGCCCCGAGGTCAGGACGAGTGCGGCGTGGAAGACGCCGTCCTCGAGCCGCGTGATCTCCACGTGGTGGACCGGCGCACCGGCGGCGAGCAGTGCGTCACGCAGCAGGTCGTGGGTCATGGGCCGGGGCGGCACGATCCCCGCCTGCGCCGCGGCGATGGCCGACGCCTCGGTGGGGCCGATGAGGATCGGCACGAGCAGTGCCGCGTCCGGGTCGAGGAGCAGCACGACGATCTCGTCGTCGGCCAGGTGCGTGCGCACGCCGACGACATCGACCGGCACCATCTCGGGTTCGACGCCCACACGGACACGCTACGTCGCCGGGCGCGTCACGTCTGCCCGGGACGCCGGATGATCCCTGCGCGGCGCCGGCTCAGGGCGCCAGGTCGTGGACCGCCGAGCGCACGAGCGCGGTATGCATCCGGGCGCACAGCTCCCCCACCTCGGCAGCGAGCGTGCCCGCCCGCGCCCGCGAGGACACGCTGCGCTGGCCGCGCCACGGTGCGACGACCTGCTCGACGAGGTCGACCTGCCGCTCCGCCGCGGCGCGGAACGTGCGCAGGTGGCGCGCGTCGATGCCGTGGTCGGCGAGCGACGCCGCGACGGTGACCACCTCGCGCGCCCAGGGGTCGAAGACCCCCCGCGGCCCGGGTCGCAGGACGCCCTGTGCCACCAGGTCCTCGACGAGGGAGACGTCGACGCCGGCCTCGTGCGCGAGACGTTCGGCCGTGAGCCGGTCGGCTGACGGCGCCACGCCGTCGCTCGTCGCCAGGCGGGCGCGCGCCGGCGTCTCGGTGTCCAGCCCGGCGTCGAGCGCAGCGAGCCGCTCACCGATGACCTTCAGCGGCATGTACCGGTCGCGCTGCTGCGTCAGGACGTAGCGCAGCCGCTCGACGTCGGCGGGCGAGTACTGCCGGTAGCCCGACGGGGTCCGCACCGGGTCGACGAGCCCCTGCTCCTCGAGGAAGCGGAGCTTGGACGTCGTGACGGTCGGGAACTCGATGCGCAGCGCGGCGAGCACGTCGGAGATCCGCATGGTGGCGCGGCGCGAGATGCCCTGGGGCCACGGCTCGTGCGGTGCGTCGTCCGCCTCCAGCTCGTGGACGGCGCTCACGGCGTGCTCAGGACGGGTCACGGTGGGGGCTGGGGTGGAACGTCATCCGGTACTTGCCGATCTGCACCTCGTCGCCGGTGCGCAGCACGACGGCGTCGATGCGCGTCCGGTTGACGTACGTGCCGTTGAGCGAGCCGATGTCCCGCACCACGAACTGCCGGCCCTCACGCACGAACTCCGCGTGCTTGCGCGAGACGGTGACGTCGTCGAGGAAGATGTCGGCGCTCGTGCTGCGGCCGGCCGTCGTGCGGTCGGCGTCGAGCAGGAACCGGGCGCCCGAGCTCGGCCCCCGCTGCATGAGCAGGAGCGCGGACGTGGGCGGCAGCGCGTGGACGGCGGCGGCCTCGTCGCTCGTCAGACCGACCGGAGGCGCCTCGGGGTCGACCGGCTCCAGCGAACCGAAGCTGATCGTGGTGTCCGGGCCGTCCCCCCGGTAGGCGGGCAGGACGCCGTCCGGCGCCTGTCGCTCGTCGCTCATGCGGACCTCCCGTGTCGGTCGCGGGCACCCCGTGCGAGCGCGCTCGCCGTCGACCCAGCCTTGCCCGCCCACCTTATGCGGTGTCGGTGCGGACGCGCAGCACGCGCGCGGCGCCACCCGGGTGACGCCGCGGAGCGCCGGAGGGCGTGCGGGGTCGTGGTGGTCCCGGCGGCAGCCCTGCAGGTCACGGCTCGTCCGACGCCGGGGTCGCGTGCACGGGGTCCGGCAGGACGCGGACCGCTGTCACCTCGACGCGGTCGGACTTCTCGACGGTGCCGCGTCCGCCGTCGCCGCGGACCTGCGCCATCGCGCCACCGGGGATCTCCAGCGCGGGCGCGATGGTGTCGGGGTCACCGATGACCGTCCAGCGGAACGGTGAGGTGATCGCGGCACCGTCGAGCTCCACGGCGCCCCGGTTGCCGGTGAACGCACTGCTCGCGATGATCCGGTGACCGTTGAGCTCCATCGCCTCGGCTCCGGCGTTCCGCAGCTCCTCGAGCACGTGCAGCATCGTCACCGGCCGGATCTCCCCGTCCGGCTCGGTGAGCGTGATGCGCACGCCGGGACCCGTGGCGGGGAGCCGCCCTGTGAGGATGCCCTGCATGGCCGCCGTCCGCCGGGCAGCGTCGAGCGCAGCCTGCTGCCTGTCGGAGCCCGAGAGCAGCTCGTCCCGCTCGCGCTGCAGGTCGAACGCCTCGCGCTCGAGCTCCTCGGTGCGGGTCGTGGTCTCGTCGAGCAGCCGCACGAGGTCGTTCTGGCGCAGCGACCCGAGCTGGGTGTCGGTGGCCTGGCGCACCTGCACGACGAGCGCGAAGCCCAGCAGCGCGCACAGCCCGGCCGTGATGAGCTGGCCCTGGGTGGTGCGGGGCCGCATCGCGTGCGCGAGCCGCGCCCACCCGGATCTCGGCGGCCGTACCACGACGCGGGGCACGACGGAGGTCGGCACCGACGGTGGCGCGGCGGAGCTCGCCGCCCCGGCGTCCTCGGGGCCGCGGAGGGCCGCCTCGGGCGCCTCCTGCGGGGTTCCCGTCCGCTCCTCACCCACGGGCACGCGTTCCTCCGCCACGGCCGGCTCGGGTGCGTCGGCCGTCACGTCCCGCCCCGTGACGCTCTCCCCCGCCGCCCCCTCGTGCGGTGCGACAGCGACGGTGACGGCGTCGTCCACGCGCTCGTCCGTGCGTCGCGACGGCCCGAGCAGGTCCGGCGGCAGCTCACCGAGCGGGACGTGGTCGAGCGGCAGGTCGCCCAGGCCCAGGGGGTCCAGCGGGTCGATGACGGGGCCGTCGTCCAGCGGCTGCGCGCCGTCGGGCGGCTCGGGGAGGTCGGGGCGCGACCCGTCCGCGCCGGTCATGCCTTGAACAGGTGCCGGCGGATCGACGCGGCGTTCGAGAAGATACGGATGCCGAGGACGACGATCACCGCGGTCGTCATCTGCGACCCGACGCCGAGCTGGTCGCCGAGGAACACGATGAGCGCCGCGACGACGACGTTGGACAGGAACGAGGTGAGGAACACGCGCTCGTCGAAGATCCCGTCGAGGTACGCGCGCAGGCCGCCGAAGAGCGCGTCCAGCGCCGCGACGACGGCGATCGGGAGGTAGGGCTGCAGGTTGGCGGGGACCGTCGGCTCGATGAAGAGCCCCGCGAGCACGCCCAGCACGAGCCCGATCACGGCGATCACCGGGTCTCCTCTCCGTCGGGTCGCCCCGACACTGCCACATCCGGTGACGACGTCCCAAGGGCAGCGGGCCCCGCGGCCTGGAGATCCTCGCCGACGACCCGCGCCGAGCGCAGCGTCGGCTGCCCCCGCCCGGACAGGCGCAGCTCGCGCTGCGCCGAGACGTGCACCTCGATGCCGAACTGTGCGAGGTGGGCCATGTGCTGCCCCGCGGAGAGCCGCGCGAGCCGTGTCTGCATGGTGGCGGCGTCGCCGATCGCCTCGACCGTGTACGGGTTGCTCAGGGCCGTGCTGTCGACGAGGACGGCGGCGCCGGCGCTGCGGATGGCCGTGGTCGACGTCAGACGCTGGTCGTTGACCGCGATCGCCTCGGCCCCTGCCGCCCACAGACCGTTGACCAGCACCTGCAGGTCGTTGTCCTGGACGAGCTCGCTGCCGTCGGCGGGGACGCCGCCTCCGGACGACGGGTCGCCGTCCGTGAGCACGATCCGCAGACCCGGGCCCGTGACGGGGACCACGCCGGCGGCGACGGCGTCCCGCTGCAGCTGGGCGAACAGCTCGGGGTCGT
This sequence comes from Cellulomonas flavigena DSM 20109, assembly GCF_000092865.1. Taxonomy (GTDB): domain Bacteria; phylum Actinomycetota; class Actinomycetes; order Actinomycetales; family Cellulomonadaceae; genus Cellulomonas; species Cellulomonas flavigena. The sequence goes on from NC_014151.1 coordinate 2,101,404, forward strand.
CCGTCGAGGCCGCCTCGCCCTGGAGCCGCGCGATCTGGGCCGCCGCCTCGGCGTTGACGCGGCCGAGCTCCTCGGCGAGGGCGGACTTCTCGCGGATCTCCGCCTCGAGGAGGGCCCGCGCCTCGAGGACCGCCGGCGTGGGCCGCCGCAGCGCGACCGCCGCGGACGTCGCGAACGCGCCGAGCAGCACGGCGAGCACCAGCAGCACCGCGCCCGCGCGGCCGGAACGACGCGGCAGCGTCCCGGCGGCTCGCCGGTCGGCGACCTCCTGGTACTCCGGGTCGAGCGGGCGTCGGTAGACCTCGTTGATGAGGGTCATCGACTCGTCGGCCGCCCGCGGCGGGGCGGGCACCGCGTGCCGCCTGCTCACGCGGCCTCGGCAGCACGGACCCGTGCGTCACGACGCATGACGGAGGCGGCCTGCGTGAGGTACAGCGCACCGGCGAACCAGTAGAGCGCGACACCCCACAGGGCGCACGCCCACCCCAGGACGCCGGCCACGAGCCCGACGGGCGAGGGCCATTCCGAGAGCAGGAGCAGCGGGAACGCGTACATGATCGCGAACGTCCCGGCCTTGCCCGCGAGGTGCACGCGCAGCGGCGGGTAGCCGGAGCGGGCGAGCGCGACCAGCAGCACCGCGAGCACGACGTCGCGCAGCACGAGCACGACGACCAGCCAGACGGGCACCACACCGCGCCACGCGAGGCCGACGAGCGTCACGAGGATGAACAGGCGGTCCGCAGCCGGGTCGAGCATCTGGCCCAGCCGCGTCACCTGGTGCATCCGGCGAGCCAGGACGCCGTCGAGCCAGTCGCTCGCACCGGCGAGCAGCAGGACCGCCAGCGCCCACGCGTCGTGCCCCTGCGCGACGAGCCATGCGAAGACCGGTACCAGGAGCAGCCGCGCCATGCTGATGATGTTGGGCACCGTCAGCACCCGTGGGCCGCCCGTCACGTCCTGGCTCACGCCCTCCCCCGTCGTCGTCCTCCTCGCGATCCTATGTCGCGCCCCGGGCGGCTCGGCGTCATGACGCGGAGTCATGGCGGAGCATCACCCGGACGTGGGTCCCGGGGCGCCGCCCGCCGCACGGTGGCAGGCTCGGGGCATGGTCACGGCACCGGACGAGGCGCACGTCGTCGACGACCTGCTGCGCACGCCCCGCACATGGGCGGTCGTCGGCCTGTCGACCAACCGGGCGCGCGCCGCGTACGGCGTCGCGGCCTACCTGCAGCGGCTCGGCCACACCATCGTGCCGGTCCACCCGAGCGCGCCGACCGTGCACGGCGCGCCGGGCCACGCGCGCCTGGCCGACCTGCCCGCACCCCCCGACGTCGTCGACGTCTTCGTCAACAGCTCGCGGGCGGGCGCGGTCGTGGACGCGGCGGTCGAGGTCGGCGCGCGGGCCGTGTGGCTGCAGCCCGGGGTGCACGACGACGCGGCGGTCGCCCGTGCCCGGGCGGCCGGGCTCGTGGTCGTGCAGGACACGTGCCCGGCGGTCGAGGGTCGCGCACGCGGCCTCGGCTGACCGGCCGCCGGCGGCGGCTGTGCGGGACGTCACCGCGGTGCCCCCGCCGCCCGCGCCGTGCAGCAGGTAGGGTGTCCAGGACATCTGGAGTCGTGTCGCATCCCCTCTCGTCGGGTGGTCCCCGGTCTCGTCCGGTCAGCACCGCCCGCATCGTGCACATTGCGTGCGCCGCCGTGAGCGGCGCGTGGGTCTGGTTCGGGGTGAGCGACGTCCTGGTCGTCGTCGTGACGTCCCGGCTCTCCCCCGCTGCCACCGAACGGTTCCCATGAGCACTTCTCTGCCTGCCTCCGCGTCCGCACAGGACGCGACCACGTTCGCCGACCTCGGCCTCGACCCGCGCGTCCTGTCGGCCGTGCACGGTCTGGGGTTCACGGCCCCCACGCCCGTCCAGGCGCAGACGATCCCGGCCCTGCTCGCCGGCCGTGACGTCGTCGGCGTCGCCCAGACCGGCACCGGCAAGACCGCCGCCTTCGGCCTGCCGCTGCTGCAGTCCGTCGATCCCGACGTCGCCGCCGTCCAGGTCGTCGTCCTGACCCCGACGCGCGAGCTCGCGATGCAGGTCGCCGACGCGCTCACCTCGTTCGCCGCCGACATGCCGGGCCTGCAGGTCGTGGCCGTCTACGGCGGTTCGCCGTACCTGCCGCAGCAGCGGGCGCTGGCGCGCGGCGCTCAGGTCGTCGTCGGCACACCCGGGCGCGTCATCGACCACATCGACCGGCGCACCCTGCGCCTGGACGACGTCCGCATGCTCGTGCTGGACGAGGCGGACGAGATGCTGCGCATGGGCTTCGCCGAGGACGTCGACAAGGTCCTGTCGGGCACGCCCGCCGGCCGCCAGGTCGCGCTGTTCTCCGCGACGATGCCGCCGCAGATCCGCCGGGTCGCCGACCAGCACCTGGTGAACCCGGTGTCGGTGGCGGTCTCGCGGCAGTCCTCCACCGTCGAGTCCGTGCGTCAGACGTACGCGGTCGTGCCCTACCGGCACAAGGCCGGCGCCCTGGCCCGCGTGCTGGCCGTCAGCGACGCCGACGCCGCCATCGTGTTCGTCCGCACCCGCGAGGCCGCCGAGGAGATCGGCAACGTCCTCGTGCAGCGCGGCATCGCGGCGGCGCACATCAGCGGTGACGTCGCGCAGGCCGACCGCGAGCGGATCGTCGAGCGGCTGCGCTCGGGCACGCTCGACGTGCTCGTGGCGACCGACGTCGCCGCACGTGGACTCGACGTCGAGCGCATCGGCCTCGTCGTCAACCTCGACCTGCCGCGCGAGCCCGAGGCGTACGTGCACCGCATCGGCCGCACCGGCCGCGCGGGCCGCACCGGTGAGGCGCTGACGTTCGTCACGCCGAGCGAGCGACCGCGTCTGCGCCAGATCGAGCGGACCACGCGCACGCCCCTCGTCGAGATCACCATCCCGACCCCCGCGCAGGTCAGCGCCCACCGCGCGACCGCGCTGCTCGGGCGCACCGACGCGCGGCTCGCGGCCGGCCGGCTCGACGTGGTCCGGACGGCAGTGCTCGAGCACCTCGCCGCGCACCCCGACGTCGACCCCGTCGACCTGCTCACGGCCGTCGCTGCGCTCGCGGTCGGCGACGAGGGCCCGAGCGCCGAGGTCGAGTACCTCGACGACGCGGTCCGCCGTGCGCGCGAGACGCGCCACGAGGAGACGCGCGGCGGTCAGGTCGCGGGCAACCGCCGGCGACCCGGCACGACCGGCCCCAGCGGACGCCCGCGCTACCGCGTCGCGGTCGGTGAGCGCGACGGCCTGCAGCCGGGTGCGCTCGTCGGCGCCCTCACGGGCGAGGGCGGGCTGACCGGCAAGGACGTCGGCAAGATCGACATCTTCGGCAGCTTCGCGCTCGTGGACATCCCCTCCGGACTCACGCCGGAGGTCGTCGACCGGCTCGGCCGCACGCGCGTCGCGGGCCGGCCCCTGCGCATCCGGCTCGACACCGGCCCGCAGTCCTCGCGCGGTCCGTCGCGCGGCGAGCGGGTGCACCGCACGCACGCCTGAGCGGACCTCGCACCGGCCGCCCGGCGACGGCAGCACGACGACGGGGCACCACCTCACCGGTGGTGCCCCGTCGTCGTCGCAGGAGGCCCTCAGCGCACCGCCGTGTTGCGCGGGTCGACGCGCGTCTGTCCCCGCAGGAGGACGATGTCCGCCTCGCGCAGGACCTCGTTGACGTCCCGCATGCCACGGATCGACTGCAGCACCCCGATCGAGATGCGCGGCCCGATCTCCCGCCGCAGCCGCTCGAGCAGCTCGGTGAGCCGGTCGGGCATCCCCCCGGTGCCCACGTCGTCGACGAGGATCGCGAAGTCGTCCTCGCCCGTGCGGGCCGTGGTGTCACCCTCGCGCAGCGGCCGCCGCAGCTGCCGCACGACCTCGCGATGCACGTCCGGTGCGTGGTCGTCGTCGCGCGACGTCCCGCCGTCGACCACACGGACCAGGGCGATCGCGCAGTCGTAGCCGGCCGACCGCCGGCACCGCAGCAGCGCCGCACCCAGACGGTCGAGGAACAGCAGCCGGTTCACCAGGCCCGTCTCCGGGTCGTGCAGCGCGTCGCGCTGCAGCGCGATCTCGGCCTCCTTGCGCTCCGTCACGTCGACCAGCGTGCCGACGAGCCGCGCCGGGCAGCCCGCGTCGTCGAGCACCGTCACCGCGCGGCACATCATCCAGCGGTAGTCGCCGGACTGCGTGCGCACCCGGTGCTCGAGCTCCAGCGGCGTGCCGCACCCGGCGAGCTGCGCAGCGATCGCCGCGGACAGCTCGTCACGGTCCGCGGGGTGCACGCGCTCCAGCCACTCCGAGGGCTGGTCGCCGATGACGTCCTCGGCGTAGCCGAGCGTCTGCTTCCACCGCGGCGAGTAGTACACCGTGCCCGCCGAGACGTCCCAGTCCCACGTGCCGTCGTGCGCCGCCATCGACGCCAGCGCGTACCGCTCCTCGCTCTCGCGCACGGTGTCGGCCAGCGCACGCTCACGCGCGGCCGCCTGCTCCAGCGCCTTGCGCTGCTCCCGCAACGAGCCGAGCAGCCGCTCCTGGTCGAGGGCGACCGCGAGCAGCGCGGCCCAGTGGTTGAACCGGTCACGCGGCTGCGTGGCCCGTGTCTCGACCGTCCCGTCGATCGCGAGCAGACCCCAGTCGCTGCCGCCGAAGGTCACGGGCACGACGAACGTCAGCTCGTTCGAGCCGACGGTGCCGGCGCGCGTCAGCGCGGCGGGCGGGAACTGGCTCGCGGTCGTCCGCACGCCCACGAGGCGAGACAGCGTCCCGCTCGTGTCGTGGACACCGACGATCTCCATCTCCCGGTCCCCGGGCGCCCGGTCGGAGCCCACCCACAGGCCCAGGCACGCGTGACCGCGCACCCCGCGCGGCAGCCAGCCGAGCGCGCGCGGGCTCGCGCCGTCGCCGCGCAGCAGGTCCATGTCGACCTCGTACTGGTCGACGATCGTGCGCTCGAGCTGACCGCTGCGCGCCAGCATCGCGCGCGTGCAGCCCTTGGTGACCGCGAGCAGCACGTCCGTCACAGCGCGGCGCACCGCCGGGGCGTTCGCCGCGCGCGCCTCCCCCAGCGACTCGACGCGACGGCTCTCGACCGTCCGCAGCACCTGCACCATCTGCTCGAGCGCCTCCGGGTGCGGCTGCAGCGCCGCCGTGAGGTCCGAGAGCCGACCGAGCGCCGCGGGGGCCGGCGACACGCCGCGCTCGGCGGCGACGTCGACCGGCTCCTCGACCGCGCGCCACCACGCCTCGCGCGCGTCCGGCCCGGCGCGGCGCGACACCGCCGACCCGGCGGGACCGGCGAACGCCGTGTCCGCCAGCCGGCGCAGGAGGTCCGTTCCCTGGGTGTCCTCGACGTCCGCCACACCACCCGGCGACGAACCGGGCGACATGACCGGCGAGGTGATCTCCGTGCACCCGCACGACTCACGCACCACCAGCGACGACGGCACACGGTGCTCGCCCGGCGCCACGTCGTCGCCGCGCATCCGGGCCAGGAGCAGACCGACCGCGTGCTCCCCGACGCGCCCGAAGTGCGCGTCGACCGTCGACAGGCGCGGGCTCACCCGCGCCCCGGAGTCCGCGTGGTCGAACGCCACGACGGCCTGGTCCCGCGGCAGCACGAGGCCGTGCGAGCGCAGCGCACGCTGGAACCCGACCGCGTTGCGGTCCGTCGCGGCGATCACCGCCGTCGTCGGCGTGCCCGCCTGCAGCATGCGCCCCGCCGCGTCGGCCCCGCCCTGCTCCTGGTTGTCCGACGCCTCGTACCACCACGAGTCGTCCGACTCGATGCCGTGCTCGGCGAGCGTCGTGCGGTAGGCCGCGAAACGCTCGCGCATGTCCCGCTGCCCCAGGTTCCCGAGGAAGCCGATCGCCGTGTGCCCGTGCCAGATCAGGTGCTCGACCGCGGCGCGCACGCCGCCCACGTTGTCCGGGACCACCACGGGGTCGTCCGGGTGCGCCGGGTCCTCGCTGATGAGGACCACGGGGACGCCCCACTCCCGGACCGCCGCCAGGCGCTCCGGGCTCAGGGCCTTGCCGATCACCACGAGGCCGTCGACGGCACCGAGCGCCACCGGCGTGTCGAGCACGGACTCGTCCGGATAGCGCTCGCGGTCGAGCCCCGCCGGGTAGGTCTGGACCGCGACGACCCGGTGGCCCACGCCGCGTGCGGCACGCGCCACCCCGGCGATCACCGCCCCGAAGTAGAAGCCACCGACCACCGGTGACAGGACGCCGATCGTCCGACGCACCGTGGCGGGAACCCCGCGCCGGACCGTCATCATCTTCCACACCTCGCCCACGCCGTCGGAGTCGAGCTGATGCTTTTCACCCACATCGGGCGCAACACTAGGTGATCGTGGTCACTCCTGCACATGACACAGGCAAAGATGCTGTCTCTCCGACGACCGGGGCACAGCCCGTTCTCGGCGGCCCTGGCGCCCGCCGACCGACGATCACCGACGTCGCCAAGGCCGCGGGGGTGTCCATCGCCGTCGTGTCCTACGCGCTCAACGGCCGCCCCGGCGTCTCCGCTGCGACCCGAGAACGGGTCCTGCGCGTGGCCGACGAGTTCGGCTGGCGACCCAGCGCGGCCGCGCGCTCGATGCGCAGCGGGCCGCGCGCCGTGGGCCTCGTCGTCGACCGCGGCCTGACCGGTGCCGTCGGCTATGGCGCGCACGTCCTGGAGTTCGTCGTCGCGCTCCAGGACGTGCTGGCGACACGCGGTCTCGCACTCGTGCTGCAGGTCGTCGACGACCTGCCCGCGGCCGTCGCGCTCTACGGCGAGTGGTGGGCGGAGCGGCGCTTCGACGTGATGGTCGTCACGGACGTGCGCACCGAGGACCCGCGGCTCGACGCGCTGCGTCGCCTGCGGATCCCGGCCGTGGTGGTCGGCGCGGGCGACGTGCCGGGCGACGTCGCGAACGTCCGCGTCGACGACGAGCAGGCCGCCGAGCGGGTCGGGCGCTACCTCATCGAGCTCGGGCACCGGCACGTGGGCGCCGTGACCGGCCCCGCCTCGCTGCAGCGCACCCGGTCCCGGGTCGCGGGCCTCGAGAGCGCGCTGGACGCCGGCGGCGCGACGCTCGCGCACGAGCCGACCGGCGGGTCGCCCGAGGAGGCCGCTGCGGCCGCACGCCGGCTCCTCACCGGCGACCGGCCGCCCACCGCCGTCGTCTTCGACACGGACCACATGGCGGTCGCCGCGCTCGACGTGGCCCGGCGCACGGGGCTGGCCGTGCCGTGGGACGTGTCCGTCGTGGCGCTGTCGGACTCCCCCCTGTGCCGCCTGGCGACGCCGTCGATCACCGCCCTCCCGTCGGTGCAGGCCGACCTCGGCACCGCCGTGGGCGAGTCCGTGCTGACGATCCTCGACTCCCAGCCCACGCCGCTGCGCCGCATCGAGGTGGGTGGCCTGGCCGTGCGCGGGAGCACGGGACCGCGCTCGCGGTGAGGGGCGCCCCTCCCGGCCCCTGTCCGGCGGCTCGCTTGCCGCCCCAGGGGCCGGTTGTGGTCGTTCACAACACGCTGACCTGCGATGCGACCGTTCGTGGGAGGTCCGTGAGAAGGTCACGATTCGATAACGGCGGCTTGCCTAAACGATTATCGAGGGTCCCCTGGGTCGCAGCGCGTGATGGATTCCGCTGCAGTCGTCGAGGACTTCGTCCGCGGTGACTCGTACCCGTCGCCGCCGAGGGCCGGGTACGACCGACCGACCCCCGGAGGACACCCGTGTCCACACACGGCAATCGAACGGCCGGGCGGCGCTTGCGCGCCGTCGCGACCGCTGCGACGGCGACGGCGCTCGTCGCGGTGCCGCTGACGCTCGCGAGCACGACCGCGACCGCGGCCGAAGCCCACGTCGACAACCCCTACGCCGGCGCCCGGCAGTACGTGAACCCGAACTGGGCAGCGACGGTTGAGAGCGCTGCCACGCGCGCCGAGAGCTCGACCCTCGCCGCGCAGATCCGCACGGTGGCCAAGCAGCCCACCGCCGTCTGGATGGACCGCAGCAGCGCCATCACCGGCAACGCCGACGGCCCCGGCCTGAAGTTCCACCTCGACGAGGCCGTCAAGCAGAAGGCGGCGGGCAGCACGCCGCTCGTCTTCAACCTCGTCATCTACAACCTGCCGGGCCGCGACTGCTTCGCTCTCGCGTCGAACGGTGAGCTCCCCGCCACCGACGCCGGCATGGAGCGCTACAAGACCGAGTACATCGACCCCATCGTCGACCTGCTCTCGGACCCGAAGTACGCGGACATCCGGGTCGCGGCGACGATCGAGCCGGACTCGCTCCCGAACCTCATCACGAACATCTCGGAGAGCACCTGCCAGAAGTCCGCGCCGTACTACCGCGAGGGCGTCAAGTACGCGCTGGACGAGCTGAAGACGCTCGACAACGTGTACACGTACCTCGACGCGGCCCACTCGGGCTGGCTCGGCTGGGAGTCGAACTCGGGCCCGACCGCCAAGCTGTTCGCCGAGGTCGCGAAGAGCACCAAGAAGGGCTTCGCGTCGGTCGACGGCTTCGTCACGAACACGGCGAACACCACGCCGCTGGCCGAGCCGTTCCTCACGGACCCGACCCTCAACGTCGGTGGCGTGCCGGTCCGCTCGGCCAAGTTCTACGAGTGGAACCCGGACTTCGGTGAGCACGCGTGGACGGCGCAGCTGCACCGTCTGCTCGTCGCCGAGGGCTTCCCGGCCTCGACCGGCATGCTCATCGACACGTCCCGCAACGGCTGGGGCGGCCCGGACCGTCCGACCAAGGCGTCGACGAGCACCAACGTCGACACCTACGTCAACGAGTCGCGCATCGACCGCCGCACCCACCGCGGCGCGTGGTGCAACCCGCTGGGCGCCGGCATCGGCGAGCTCCCGCAGGCCACGCCGGCCGGTGCGCCGTCCGCGTCGCACCTCGACGCGTACGTCTGGATCAAGCCCCCGGGCGAGTCCGACGGTGCCTCGAAGGAGATCCCGAACGACGAGGGCAAGAGCTTCGACCGCATGTGCGACCCGACCTACGTGGCGTCCAAGCTGTCGAACAACCTCACGGGTGCCACGCCCGACGCGCCGGTCTCCGGCAAGTGGTTCGAGGCGCAGTTCATGACGCTGGTCAAGAACGCGTACCCGGTGATCACCCCGGACAACGGCTCGACGCCCACGCCCACGCCGACCCCGTCGGTCACGCCGTCGCCGACCCCGTCGGTGACCCCGTCCCCCACGCCGTCGGTCACGCCGTCGCCGACCCCGTCGGTCACGCCGTCCCCCACGCCGTCGGTGACGCCGTCGCCGACCCCGTCCCCGACGGTCAGCCCGACGCCGTCGCCCACCCCGTCGCCGACCCAGAACCCGGGTGGCGTGTGCACGGTGAGCTACACGGCCAACGCGTGGAACACCGGCTTCACGGCCTCGGTCCGCGTGACCAACAAGGGCGCGGCCCTGTCCAGCTGGAACCTGACGTTCGACCTGCCGGCCGGCCAGTCCGTCCAGCAGGGCTGGAGCGCCAAGTGGGCCCAGTCGGGCCAGACCGTGACGGTGAGCAACGAGGCGTGGAACGGCAACCTGGGTGCCAACGCCACGGTGGACATCGGCTTCAACGGCAGCCACAACGGCAACGGCAACAGCGCCAAGCCGACGCAGTTCAAGCTGAACGGCGCAGCCTGCTCCTGACGGCTGACGAGCCGGGCGTCCTCGGACGCCTGACATGACGCGGGGGCCCTCCTGGACATCGTCCGGGAGGGCCCCTTCGCACCGTCCCTCCCCCTCCCTCCACGTCCCACCAGGAGAATCGTGACCACCTCACGTGTGCGCAGGCTGCGCACCGCGCTCGGCAGCGTCCTCGCCGCCGGCGCCCTGACGCTCCCCCTCGCCCTGTCCGCGGCGCCTGCACAGGCGGCCGACACGCCCGACTGGCTGCACGTCCAGGGCAACAAGATCGTCGACGCCTCCGGCAAGGAGGTGTGGCTCACCGGCGTGAACTGGTTCGGGTTCAACGCCGACGAGCGCGTCTTCCACGGCCTGTGGTCCGCGAACATGCGGACGCTCACCAAGGGCATGGCCGACCGCGGCCTCAACGTCGTGCGCGTGCCGATCTCCGCCGAGCTGATGCTCGAGTGGAAGGCGGGCACGTTCACCAAGCCGAACGTCAACGAGTTCGCCAACCCCGAGCTCGCCGGGCTCAACAGCCTGCAGATCTTCGAGAAGTTCCTCGAGATGAGTGACGAGTACGGCCTCAAGGTCTTCCTCGACGTCCACTCCGCCGAGGCGGACAACTCGGGGCACGTCTACCCCGTGTGGTGGAAGGGCGACATCACCACCGAGCACGTCTACGAGGCGTGGGAGTGGGCGGCGGCCCGCTGGAAGACGAACGACACGCTCATCGGCGCCGACCTGAAGAACGAGCCGCACGGCACCCAGGGCCAGACCGAGCGCGCCAAGTGGGACGGGTCGACCGACAAGGACAACTTCAAGCACTTCGCCGAGACGGCGGCGAAGAAGGTCCTGGCGATCAACCCGAACTGGCTGATCTTCGTCGAGGGCATCGAGATCTACCCGAAGGACGGCGTGTCCTGGTCCTCGACAGGTCTGACCGACTACCACAACATGTGGTGGGGCGGGAACCTGCGCGGCGTGCGGGACTTCCCGATCGACCTCGGTGCGAACCAGGACCAGCTCGTGTACTCCCCGCACGACTACGGGCCGCTCGTGCACCTGCAGCCGTGGTTCAAGGGTGAGTGGAGCCGCGAGACGCTCGAGCGCGACGTGTGGGACCCGAACTGGCTGTACCTGCACAAGGAGAACACCGCACCGCTGCTCATCGGCGAGTGGGGCGGCTTCATGGACGGCGGGCCCAACGAGAAGTGGATGGTCGCGCTGCGCGACCTCATCGTCGACCGGCGCCTGAGCCACACGTTCTGGGTGCTCAACCCGAACTCGGGTGACACCGGGGGCCTGCTCGGCTACGACTGGGCCACGTGGGACGAGGAGAAGTACGCGCTGCTCAAGCCGGCGCTGTGGCAGGACGGCGGCAAGTTCGTCGGCCTCGACCACGACGTCCCGCTGGGCGGCGTGGGCAGCACGACGGGCAAGTCGCTGTCCCAGGTCAACGGCACGTTCCCGTCGCCCACCGCGACGGCGACCCCGACGCCGACCCCCTCGGTCACGCCGACGCCCACGCCGTCGGTGACGCCGACCCCGACCCCCTCGGTCACGCCGACGCCGACGCCCAGTGCCACGCCGACACCCACGGCGACGCCGACGAGCGCCGCAGGTGCGTGCACGGTGACGTTCAGCGGCAACGCCTGGAACTCGGGCATGACCGGCGCCGTGCGGCTGACGAACACCGGCAGCACGCTGTCGGGCTGGACCTTGACGTTCACGGCGCCCGCGGGTGTGACGGTGACCCAGGGCTGGGGCGGCACGTGGTCGCAGTCCGGCTCCACGGTGACGGTCCGCAACGCGGACTGGAACGGCACGCTCGCGACGGGCGGCACGGTCGAGATCGGGTTCAACGCCTCGCACGGCGGCACGACGGGCACGCCCTCGGGCTTCGCCGTCAACGGGGCGTCCTGCGCCACGGCCTGACCAGCACGGCACGACACGGCCGCCGCACCCGAGCAGGGGTGCGGCGGCCGCGCCGTGTCAGCGGTCAGCCGGCGTCCGGCTCCTCGCGCAGCGCGGTGGCGAGGGCCACGAGCAGGTCGTCGACGTCCTCGTCCGTGGTGTCGAACGCGCACATGAGACGCACGGTGCCGTCCGTGACGTCCCAGTCGTAGAACCGCCAGCGCCGCCGCAGGGCTGCGGCGACATGGCCGGGAAGCCGGACGAACACCGCGTTGGCCTCGGTGGGCTGCGTGACCTCGAGGACCCCCAGGGCGTCGATCCCCGCCCGCAGCCGGGCGGCCGCCGCGTTGGCGCGCTGCGCCGAGCGCAGCCACAGGTCGCCCTCGTAGAGGGCGACCAGCTGCGCGGACACGAACCGCAGCTTCGAGGCGAGCTGCATGTCGGCCTTGCGCAGGTACTCCACACCCGTCACGGCGGCGGGGTCCAGCACCACCACCGCCTCACCGAGCAGCAGCCCGTTCTTGGTGCCGCCGAGCGAGAGCACGTCGACGCCGCAGTCGGTGGTCAGCGCCCGCAGCGGCAGGCCGAGGTGGGCGGCGGCGTTGGCGAGCCGCGCACCGTCCAGGTGCACGCGCATCCCGAGCTCGTGCGCCTGGTCGCACAGCGCACGCACCGCCTCGGGCGTGTACACGGTGCCGAGCTCGGTGGCCTGCGTGATCGACACGACCCCGGGCTGGGCGCGGTGCACGTCACCGAAGCCCCACGCCTGTCGGGCCACGAGCTCGGGGGTGAGCCGCCCGTCGGCCGCGGGCACGGTGAGCAGCTTCAGGCCCCCGACTCGCTCGGGCGCACCGTTCTCGTCCGTGTGCACGTGCGCGGCCTCGGTGCACACGACGGCGCCCCAGCGCGGCAGCATCGCCTGGAGCGCGACGACGTTGGCGCCCGTGCCGTTGAGCACCGGGTACGCGACCGCCGTGTCGCCGAGCTGCGCGCGCACGACCTCCTGCAGACGCTCGGTCCACGGGTCGTCGCCGTAGGCGGGCACGTGCCCGACGTTGGCGGCGGCGACCGCCTGCAGGACCTCGGGGTGCACCCCGGCGTAGTTGTCCGAGGCGAAGTGGCGGGAGGGGGCGGGCGTGCTCACTCCCCCAGTCTGGCCGACGACCGGCCTGCTGCCGTCGTTCGTCGTGCAGGACAGCGCCGGGCCCGGCATGATCCGGGCAGCCGACCGACAGGAGATCCGACGATGGCCCGCACCGACGGCCGAGACGAGACGTTCATCGAGCGCATGGACCGCAACTGGGAGGAGCTGCTGCAGGAGCTGCGCGTGACGCAGACCGGGGCGCAGATCCTCACGGGCTTCCTGCTGACCCTGCCGTTCCAGGGCCGGTTCTGGGACCTGGACGCCTACCAGCAGGACCTGTACCTCGTGCTCGTGGTGCTGGCGGTCCTGGCGACGGTGCTGATCATCGCCCCGGTGAGCCTGCACCGGCTGCTCTTCCGACGCCGGCTCAAGCCGCAGCTCGTCGACGCGGGCCACTGGTTCGCACGCGCAGGGCTGGCCGCGCTCGCGCTGGTGCTCACGGGGGCGACGATGCTGCTGTTCGACGTCGTCCTCACGCGCACGGCAGGCGTCGTGGCGGGTGCGACGTCCCTCGTCCTCATCACGCTGATGTGGGTGGTCCTGCCCCACGTGATCGCGCACCGTGCCGAGCCCGTCGAGGGCAACGAACCTGCCACCGGCGACTCCGGGCGCGGCGCGGCCGACTGACCGCAGGAACGACGACGGCCCCGTGCCGCACCCACCGGGTGCGGCACGGGGCCGTCGGTCGTCTCAGCCCTGGACGGCGCGCTTGAGGGCGCTGCCTGCGGTGATCTTCACGCGGTGGCCCGCGGGGATCTCGAGCTTCTCGCCCGTCTGCGGGTTCACGCCCGTGCGGGCGGCGCGCTCGGCGCGCGCGACGGCGAGGAAGCCGGGGATGGAGACGCTGCCGCCGGCGGCGAGCTGCTCGACGACGACCTCCTGCAGAGCCTTGAGTGCCTTGTCGGCGTCGACGTTGGTCAGACCGGCCTTCTCGGCGACGGCCTGGACGAGCTCGGTGCGGTTGACGCTCACGACGGGATGCTCCTCGGTGTTCGGTTCGCTGCCGCGGCACGGTACGTGCGCGGCGGTGCCGCACGCTGCGCGTGCGCACGGTTTCCGACCCTAACCGCGCCACCCGGGTGCGGCGCGCGCAGGCGCGCCGTGTCGTGGGTCACCGTCGCGCCACTCGCCCCCGCGCGCGGACCTCGCCGGCGCTGCGGGTCGTCACGACGCGGTCGGGCCCGATGCCGTGCGCGACGGCCCGTTCGCACCCGGCCCGCAGCCAGTCGAGCTGCCCGGGGGCGTGCGCGTCGGAGTCGATCGTGAAGACGCACCCCGCGTCGACGGCCGCCTGCAGCAGCCGGTGCGGCGGGTCGAGCCGGTCGGGGCGGCAGTTGATCTCGACCGCGACTCCGTGCTCGGCGCACGCGTCGAACACCGCCCGGGCGTCGAACTCGCTGGGCGGTCGCTGCCGGCCGGTGAGCCGCCGGCCCGTGCAGTGCCCCAGGACGTCCGTACGGGGGTTGCGCACGGCCGCCAGCATGCGGCGCGTCATCGCTGCCGCGTCCATGCGGAGCTTCGAGTGCACCGAGGCGACGACGACGTCCAGCTCGTCGAGAAGGTCGGGCTCCTGGTCGAGCGACCCGTCGTCGAGGATGTCGACCTCGATACCGCTGAGCACGTCGAACGGCGCCAGCGCGGGCCGCAGCGCGGCGAGGTCGGCGAGCTGTGCCCGCAGCCGGGCGGCGGACAGGCCGTGCGCGACCGTGAGCCGCGGCGAGTGGTCGGTCACGGCGAGGTAGTCGCGGCCGAGGTCGAGCGCCGTGAGGACCATCTCCTGCACGGGGGCGGCGCCGTCGCTCGCCTCCGTGTGGCTGTGCAGGTCGCCACGCAGCGCGGCGTGCAGCGCGGCCGCCTCAGGGGACGACGCGGCGGCCGCGGCCGTCTGTGCCTCGAGCTCGTCGAGGGCCGGGACCGGCTCGGCTGCCAGTGCACGCCGAACGACGTCGGCGGTGCTGCGCCCGACGCCCGGCAGGTCGGTGAGGGCCCCGGCGGCAGCGAGGGTGGCGAGCCGGCCGGGGGCCTGCCGCTCGACCGTGCGAGCCGCCGTCCGGTACGCCTCGGACCGGTAGCGCCTCGCCTGGGCACGCTCGAGGAGGAACGCGACCCGTCGCAGCGTCGCGACCGCACGCTCCTGGTCGTCGGCTGCGCTCACGACGCCTTGCTGCGGCGCTTGCTCGCGGGCTCCTCGGACTTCTTGGTGCCCGCCGTGCTCCTCGTCGCGGTGCCCTTCTTCCCGCCGCCGCCCTTCGAGGAGCCGCCCTTCGAGGTGCCGTCCTTCGAGGAGCCGCCCTTCGAGGTGCTGCTCCTCGTGGGCGCCGGCGGCGCGGCGTCGTCACCGGAGTCCTCGCCACGTGCGGCCCGCGCCTTCTCGACGGACCGCTGCAGCGCGGCGAGCAGGTCGACGACCTCGCCGCCGCCGTCGGACTCGTCCTCCTGCGGCGCCGCGGGCGGGGCCTGCGTGTCACCCGACGACACCTTCGCGGCGATGAGCTCCTCGAGCGCCGTGACGTACGCGTCCTCGTACTGCGACGGGTCGAAGTCCCCGGCGAGCGACTCGACGAGCGACGACGCCATGGTCAGCTCCTGCGGACGCACGGTGACGTCGTCGTCGAGCACGGGGAAGTCCGCCTCGCGGACCTCGTCCGGCCACAGCAGGGTCTGCAGCACGATGACCCGGTCGCGGACGCGCAGCACGGCCATCGACTCGCGCTGCCGGATCGCGACCTTCACCACCGCGACACGGTCGGTCTCCTCGAGCGCACCGCGCAGCAGCGCGTACGGCTTGGCGGCTGCCTTGTCGGGCTCGAGGTAGTACGTCTTCTGCAGCAGGATCGGGTCGACCTGGTCGGCCGGCACGAACTCCAGCACCTCGATCTCCCGCTCCGTGGACAGCGGGAGCTGCTTGAAGTCCTGGTCGGTGAGCACGACGAGCTCGCCGTCCTGCGTCTCGTAGCCCTTCGCGATGTCGGACCACTCGACGGGTTCGCCGTCGATCTCGCACACCTTCCGGTACCGGATGCGCCCGCCGTCCTCCCGGTGCACCTGGTGCAGGCGCACCTCGTGCTCACCGGTGGCCGCGTAGAGCCGCACCGGCACGTTGACGAGGCCGAACGCCACCGCGCCCTTCCAGATCGCCCGCACGGCGTCCTCCTTCGTCCTGGCGGAGTCGCCCACACGGCCGCCCCACGCGGCCCGATCCACCGTCCACGGGCAGGATGGACCCGTGGAGCCCATGCTCGCCACCCCTGCGCCTGCCCGTGCGGCGCTTCCGCACGGCCCGGGCTGGGTGTTCGAGGTCAAGTGGGACGGGGTGCGGGTGCTCGCGGACGCCCACGACGACAGCGTGCGCCTGAGCAGCCGCAACGAGCGGGACGTCACGTCGGCGTACCCCGAGCTGCGCGGTCTGGCGGCGCTCGGCGACGTGCTGCTCGACGGCGAGGTCGTGCTCATGGAGGCCGGCCGGCCGTCGTTCACGGCGCTCGCGGAGCGGATGCACGTGCGCGACACCCGGCGCGCGGCGGCCCTGGCGGCGGCCCGTCCGGTGACCTATCTGGTGTTCGACGTGCTGCGGCACGACGGACTCGACCTCACCGCGTTGCCGCTGTCGGAGCGACGCGCGGTGCTCGACGGCCTCGTGCTGCCGGCGCACGTGCAGGCGTCACCCTGGTACGACGACGGCGACGACCTGTGGCGCGTCACGGCGGGACACGGGCTCGAGGGCGTCGTGGCCAAGCGACGCGACGCGCCGTACCGACCCGGACGGCGCTCGCCCGACTGGGTGAAGGCGGCCCACCGCCGAGCCCGCACGGCGGTCGTCGGCGGGTGGCGACCGGAGTCGACCGGTACGGGCCGGCTGGGGGCCGTGCTGCTGGGCGCACCCGACGCGGCCGGCGGGCTGCGCTACCTGTGCCGCGCGGGTTCCGGGCTCGGCGGCCCCGCCGCGCGGGAGATGCGCGCCCTGCTCGCGCCGCTCGAGCGTGCCACGAGCCCGTTCCGCGACGACGTCCCCGCCGTCGACGCGCGCGGCACGGTGTGGTGCGACCCCGTCGTGGTCGTCGAGGCGCTGTACCTGGCGCGCACCCCGACAGGCCGGCTGCGCCAGCCGGTCGTGCGAGGGGTCCGCACCGACACCACCGCCGACCCCTGGGAGCAGCCGTGAGCGACGGGGTCCGGACCGTCGACGTCGGTGGCGACTGACGCACCTCGACGTGGTCCCCCACCCCACGGCGGGCACCCCCGAGGCCGAGGCCATGGTCCACCTCGTCCAGGTCGAGCCGCCGACCCTGCGTCACCTGCGTGACCGGCCGGTGACCCGCAGGCGCTCGCGCTCGTGCCGGCGCACCCCCGCTGCTCCGGTCGCGGCCACCGTGCCGTCCTGGCAGCGTGGACGTCACCGGGTCGCCCGAGCCCGGTCCCGTACGCGAAGGAGTGGTCATGGCCCGTGATCTGCCGAAGTACACCGTCCCGTCCCTCACCCCCGAGGAGGGCGCGAAGGTGGCGGCGATCCTGCAGGAACGCCTCAACGCGCTCAACGACCTGGCGCTGACGCTCAAGCACATCCACTGGAACGTGGTCGGCCCGCACTTCATCGCGGTGCACGAGATGATCGACCCGCAGGTCGACGCGGTGCGCGCCATGGTCGACGCGGTGGCGGAGCGCATCGCGACGTTGGGCGCAGCCCCCGTGGGCACCCCCGGCGCACTGGTCGCCGCCCGGACGTGGGACGACTACTCCATCGGCCGGGCGAGCACGAGCGAGCACCTCGGTGCGCTCGACGAGGTGTACGTGGGGGTCATCACCGACCACCGCCGCGCCGCCGCCGACGTGGAGGACCTCGACACCGTCACGAACGACCTGCTCGTCGGGCACCTGCACGAGCTCGAGCTCTTCCACTGGTTCGTGCGGGCGCACCTGGAGTCCGCGGGCGGTGCGCTGTCGACGGCCGGGGCGTCGACCGAGAAGGACGCGGCGAAGGCCGCCGGGGACGCGGCGGCGCACGCGTCGTGAGCACCGCGCAGCACGACGGCCCGCGGCCGGACGCGCTCGGCTCACCCGACGGGGACGGGCTGCGCGCGGGCCGCGTCACGCCTCGCCTCGAGACCTCCGACGGCACACCGGTCGAGCGCCTGCACCTGGCGGCGCGTCTGGAGGACCGGTTCGACGCCGCGCTCGCGCAGGTGCTGCGCCGGCGCGGCTGGACCGTGCGGGTCGTGGGGTACGCGGGCTACGGCACGGACGGGCACGTGCGGGTGCTGGCCCGCACGTTGCTCGCCTCGCCCGCCGTGCGGCAGCGCGACCTGCCCGACGCCGGGGCCGACGCCCAGGCGGGTGAGCGCCCGGCGGACGCGGTGCGCGGGTGGCGCTCGTTCTTCACCGCGCCCGTGGCCGGTGCACCCGTGGAGATCACCCTCGGTGGGCGCACGCACCGTGTCGAGACCGACCGCGGCGGCTACGTCGACGCGTGGCTCGAGGCCGACCTCGCCCCGGGGTGGCACGACGTGACGCTCACGTCCGTGGACGACGCGCGGGCGACCACGCGGGTCGTGGTCGTCGGCCCGGAGCCGACCGTGGGGATCGTCAGCGACATCGACGACACCGTCATGGTGACGCGCCTGCCGCGTCCGCTCGTGGCGGCGTGGAACGTGTTCGTGCGGCACGAGAACGCTCGCGAGGCGGTGCCGGGCATGTCGCGCCTGTACCGGGAGATCCGTGCCGCACGGCCGGACTCGCCCGTCGTCTACCTGTCGACCGGCGCGTGGAACGCGGCCCCGGCCATCGGGCGGTTCCTGCGTCGGCACGACTACCCCGCCGGGCCGCTCCTGCTGACCGACTGGGGGCCGACCAACACGGGCCTGTTCCGCAGCGGGCAGCGGCACAAGGTCGCGCAGCTGCGCCGCCTGTTCGCCGAGCTCCCGCAGGTGCGGTGGATCCTCGTCGGCGACGACGGGCAGCACGACCCGCAGATCTACGCCGGCGCCGTGGCCCGGTTCCCCGAGCGGGTCGAGGCCGTGCTCATCCGGCAGCTCACGGCAGGTGAGCACGTGCTCTCCAGCGGGCTGCCCGTGACCGCACCGGAGCAGGAGGAGGCCGAGGAGGACGCCGAGGAGGCCCCTGGCGTCGAGGTGCTGCTCGGCGCCGACGGTGAGGAGCTGCTGCGCCGCGCGCGCCAGAGCGGGCTGGTCGCACCGGCAGGACCCGGCACCTGACGCCTGCGAGGACGTGCGCGCCGTCCCGGCGGGCACGTCCTCGCGGGACTGCGGTCAGAGGCGCTCGGGGTCGTCCCAGTCGTCGCTCGACGCGATCGCCTCGTCGTCCGGCCGGATCTCCACGGCGTGCAGGGACCGCGGGGCGCGGGCGGCGTCGCCGCCGGAACGCGCGTCGGCGGCGTCGAGCTCCGCCTGGGCGACCTGCGCCTCCGCGAGGCGGTGCGCTGCGAGGTCGGAGGTCAGGTCACGCGCGTGCTGGTGGCTCATGGACGAGTTCTACCAACACCGGAAGGCCCGCGCACCCGTTGGCGGGGACCTGCTGGAGGGTTCCGCGCGTGCCGCCCGGCGTGTCGTGCGCGGACGGGACCACGGTCCCGCGGCCCCGGGACGAATCGTTTTGTGTCCTAGGCCGGTGTCGAAGCGCATCGATAGCGTGCGGGCCAGACCCCTCGGCCCCGGCCGCGATCAGGTCGCCCCGCCCGACGGGACGCTCGCCCGCGGGCACGCCCCCGACGCGCGCCGGCACGCTCCCGCCGGTGACCGCGCGCGCCCCGCCGAAGGAGCCACCGTGCGCCCGTCACCCGCCGTCCCGCTCGCCGCCCTCGCGGCAGCCACCGCCCTCACGGTCGGCGCCCTCGCCGGGCTGCCCGCGCGGCCGCCGCGCCGGCGCCCGCGGCGGAGAACGGCTACACCTGGGACAACGTCCAGATCGGTGGCGGCGGGTTCGTCCCCGGCATCGTCTACAACCAGGGCGAGCCCGGGCTCGTCTACGCCCGAACCGACATCGGCGGTGCGTACCGCCTCGACACCGCGACCCGCCGGTGGGTCCCGCTGCTCGACCACGTCGGGTGGGACGAGTGGGGCCACACCGGTGTGCTCTCGCTGGCCACCGACGCGCTCGATCCCGACCGCGTCTACGCGGCCGTCGGCACCTACACCAACGAGTGGGACCCGCAGAACGGCGCCGTCCTGCGCTCCACCGACCGTGGCCGGACGTGGGAGCGGACGATGCTCCCGTTCAAGATCGGCGGCAACATGCCCGGCCGCGGCATGGGCGAGCGTCTGCAGATCGACCCGAACGACAACCGCGTCCTGTACCTGGGCACCGAGAACGGCAACGGCCTGTGGCGCTCCACGGACAGCGGCGTGACGTGGTCGAACGTCGCGAGCTTCCCCAACGCGGGCACCTACGCCCAGGACCCGACGTCCGCCAACTCGTACCTCACGCAGAACCAGGGTGTCGTGTGGGTGACGTTCGACCCGACGTCGGGCACCCGCGGCTCGCGCTCGCGGACGATCTACGTGGGCGTGGCGGACAAGGAGAACAACGTCTACCGCTCGACGGACGCCGGCGTGACGTGGGAGCGGGTCCCGGGGCAGCCGACGGGGTTCCTGCCGCACAAGGGCGTGTTCGACGGCGAGAGCGGCCAGCTCTACGTCGCGACGTCCGACACCGGGGGCCCGTACGACGGGGCCAAGGGCCAGGTGCTGCGGTTCGACGCGGGCAGCGGCACGTGGACCGACGTCTCACCGCTCCCCCTGACGTCCGACGACCTCTACTACGGGTTCTCGGGCCTGACGATCGACCGGCAGGACCCCGACACGATCATGGTCGCCACGCAGGTCGCCTGGTGGCCGGACGTCATCTTCTTCCGCTCGACCGACCGCGGTGAGACGTGGTCGAGGATCTGGGACTGGGCCGGCTACCCGGGGCGCACGCTGCGGTACACGATGGACATCTCCGCGACGCCGTGGATCACCATGGGCAGGACGCAGGCCGTCGACCCCGACCCGCTGGTCAAGCTGGGCTGGATGACGGAGTCGCTGGAGATCGACCCGTTCGACTCGGACCGCATGATGTACGGCACCGGGGCGACCGTGTGGGGCACGGACAACCTCACCGACTGGGACTCCGGCGGCACGGTCGACCTCACGATCCGTGCCCTCGGCATCGAGGAGACCGCGGCGCTCGACCTCGCCGCTCCCCCGGGGCCGGTTGAGCTCTACTCGGGCCTCGGCGACCTCGGCGGGTTCGTGCACGACGACATCACCCAGGTGCCCGAGACCATCTACACGCAGCCCGTGCACGGGTCGGTGCGTAGCCTGGACTTCGCGGAGAAGGCGCCCGGGACCGTCGTGCGCGTCGGTGACGGCGTGGACGGTGAGGTGGAGTCGCACATCGGGGTCACGACGACCGCGGGTGCGACGTGGTGGGCCGGGCAGGAGCCGGACGGCGTGACCGGTCCCGGTACCGTGGCCGTGTCGGCGGACGGCGGCAGGATCGTCTGGAGCCCCGACGGCACCGGCGTGCACGTGTCGACGACGTTCGCGTCCACGTGGACCGCCTCGACGGGCGTGCCGCCGCAGGCGCGGGTCGAGGCCGACCGCGTCGACCCGACGACGTTCTACGCGTTCGCCGGTGGGACGTTCTTCACGTCGTCCGACGGCGGCGCGACGTTCGCCGCCACCACAGGGACCGACTTCCCGACCACGGGCAACGTGCGCTTCGGCGCGGCCCCCGGGAACGCCGGCCACGTGTGGCTCGCCACCGAGGACGGCCTGTACCGCTCCACCGACGCGGGGGCGAGCTTCACGCGCGTGCCCGGGTTCGAGGACGGGGGCGCGGTCGGCTTCGGCAAGGCGGCCCCGGGGGCGTCCTACCCGGCGGTCTACACGACGTCGAGGCGTGACGGCGTCCGCGGCTTCTTCCGCTCGACGGACGGCGGGTCGACGTGGGTCCGCATCAACGACGACGAGCACCGGTACGCGTGGACCGGTGCCGCGATCACGGGCGACCCCGACGTGTTCGGCCGCGTCTACGTCGCCACGAACGGGCGCGGGATCGTCGTCGGCGAGCCGGACGGCGCGCTGCCGACGCCCGGCCCCTCCCCCACGGCGACAGCGACGCCCACGGTCTCGCCGACCCCGTCCCCCACACCCACCGCGGGCCCGACACCGACCGCCGGCCCGACACCCACGCTCACCGCCACGCCCCCGGCCGCTGCGTGCACCGTGCGGTACAGGACGCACGGCTGGAGCACCGGCTTCACCGCGTCCCTCCTGCTCACGAACGGCGGGCCGGCCACCCTCGACGGCTGGACCCTGACCCTGACGTACGCCGAGGGCCAGCGGCTCGAGCAGGGCTGGAGCGCGACGTGGTCGCAGGCGGGCGCCGTGGTGACGGCGACGCACGCGCCGTGGAACAGGACGCTCGCCCCCGGCGCCGGGGTGGAGATCGGGTTCAACGGCACCCACGCCGGGACCGCGGGGGTACCGCTCCTCGCCGCGCTCGACGGACGGCCCTGCACGGTCTCCTGACCTGCGGCGACCCGACTCGGCGGCGCCCGGCGGTCTCGTGCCACCGGACGCCGCGCACGTTCGGGCAGGTCAGGGCCGTGATGTGTGACGTAGGTCCCACGAGACAAACATCACATGACTCCGCCGGGAGAGTTGTCTCGACGTCGACCTAGCATCGCCGACGTGGCAGCGCGAAACCAGGACACCGCAGCCGACGTCGACGTGCTCCTCGTCGGCGGCGGGATCATGAGCGCGACCCTGGCGTCGCTCATCGGGACGCTCGAGCCGAGCTGGCGCATCGAGGTGCACGAGCGCCTCGACTCCCCGGCGACGGAGAGCTCCAACGCGTGGAACAACGCCGGCACGGGCCACGCCGCTCTCTGCGAGCTCAACTACACGCCGCAGCGCGCCGACGGCTCCGTCGACGTCACCAAGGCCGTGACGATCAACGAGCAGTACGAGCTCTCGCGGGAGCTCTGGCACCACCTCGCCGCCGCCGGCCGCCTGCCCGGGGCCGAGGACGCCGTCACGACGACCCCGCACCTCACGTTCGTGCGCGGGGCCGAGGACGTCGAGTTCCTGCGCCGGCGCTGGGAGGCGCTGCGCCGGCACCGGCTCTTCGCGGACCTCGAGTTCACCACCGACCGGGCCGTCATCGCCCGCTGGGCGCCCCTGCTGGTCACCGATCGCCTCGACGACGAGCCCGTCGCCGCGACGCGCGCGACCTGGGGCACCGACGTCGACTTCGGCTCGCTCACACGCGCCATGCTCGCCGACGCCGTCACGCGCGGCGCGACCGTGCACACCAGCAGCGAGGTCACCCGCCTGCGGCGGCTGCGGGACGGCCGCTGGCGCGTCACCGTCGCCGACCGCCGCTGGAACGGCAACCCGCCGCGTACGCTCACGGCCCGGTTCGTGTTCGTCGGCGCCGGGGGCGGCGCGCTGCACCTGCTGCAGCGCTCGCGGATCAAGGAGATCCGCGGCTACGCCGGCTTCCCGATCAGCGGCCAGTTCCTGCGGACCACCAACCCCGGGCTCGTGGCGCAGCACCGCGCCAAGGTGTACGGCAAGGCCGCGATCGGTGCCCCGCCGATGTCGGTGCCGCACCTCGACGCACGCGTCGTGGACGGCGACCAGGCACTGATGTTCGGCCCCTACGCGGGCTGGAGCATGAAGTTCCTCAAGCGGGGCTCGTGGACGGACCTGCTGCGCTCGGTGCGCCCGGGCAACCTCGTGCCGATGATCGCCGTCGGCCTGCGCAACATGAGCCTGGTCACCTACCTGATCCGTGAGGTCACGGCGGACGACGCCGCGCGCCTGCGGTCGCTGCGGTCGTACATGCCGTCGGCGGACCCGCGCGACTGGGAGCTCATCACGGCCGGGCAGCGCGTGCAGGTCATCAAGCGCGGCAAGGGCGGCGGCGTGCTCGAGTTCGGCACCGAGCTCGTGACCTCGCAGGACGGCTCGATCGCCGGGCTGCTCGGCGCCTCGCCGGGCGCGTCGACCGCGGTCGCCACGATGCTCGACCTCCTGGAGCGGTGCTTCCCCGAGCGGGCGGACGCGTGGCGGCCCCAGCTCCAGCAGCTCATGCCGAGCATGGGCGGCGGTGCGTGGGACGCAGCGCTCGAGCAGCAGCTCGTGGACGACGGGACGCTCACGGGCGGACACTGAACCCGTGCCGGACGACGAGGAGACCGCGGAGACGACGACCGCACCCGCCGAGGACCTCCCCGTCCCCGTCAGCGCGCCCATGCGGCACGCGAAGGTCCGTGCGTACACCGACCACACCACGGTCGGGCAGGTGCTCGTCGACCCCGACGGGTCCGTCACCATCGGGTGCGCGTGCGGCATGACGCTGACGAACGGCCCCGGCTGGTCGCTCGACGAGCACATCCGGCTGCACCGAGCCGAGGCTCGCTACCTGGCGCTGTCAGCGGTCGCCCCGGCCGGCATCCCGCGGCTCGTGCGGGTCCCGCCCGACGCGCCGGACGCCTGAGCTCAGCCGGCCTCGCGCGCCGCGACGCGCGCCTGGACCTCGGGCCGGCGCAACGGCGGCACGGTGGCCGGCGGACGACGCCGTTCAGGCAGCTCGTCGAGCAGGTGCGCAGTGATGTGCGCGATCTCGGCGACGGCCCGCTCGAAGGGCTCGCGCGTCGCGTCGGTCAGCTGCTGGACGCCCGTGACCTTGCGGACGTACTGGCGCGCAGCTGCCTCGATCTCCTCGGACGTGGCATGCGGCTCCAGGCCGCGCAGGGTGGTGATGTTCCGGCACATGCCTGCCGAACCTACGCCCGGCCGGCGTGCGGGTCGAGGGGTCCGGAGCCGCCCCGCTCCCACGCGATCAGCGCGCTCTTGGCGTCGTCACCACCCGCGTACCGGCCCGGTGTGCCGTCGGCGCGCACCACCCGGTGGCACGGCAGCAGGACCGGGACGGGGTTGAGCGCGCACGCGGTGCCCACCGCACGCACCGCGGCCGGTCGCCCGACGCTCGCCGCGACCTGCCCGTACGACGCGGTGGCGCCGTAGCCGACCCGGGGAAGAGCGGCGAGAACGTCGCGCCGGAAGCCCCGCGCGAGCCGCAGGTCCAGCGGCACGTCGAACGTGCGCCGGGTCCCGGCGAAGTACTCGTCGAGCTCGCGCAGCACCGGGTCGAGGCGCGAGCCGCCCTCGAGCACACGGGGGCTGACGCGCGTCGCGAGATCGGCGAGCGCGGCGTCGTGGCCCTGCACCGCGAACGCGACGCGCAGCACGCCGCGCTCCCCCGCGGCCACGAGCACGCCACCCAGCGGGGAGTCGACCACGCGGTACGCGACGTCGAGAAGCCCGTCGTGCTGTGCGCGGGCGACCAGCCGTTCGTGCAGCGCCCGCAGCGTTGCCGTGTCGGGTGCCGCGCCCGCCACGGTCGTGCCCTGCTCCGTCGTGCTCGTCATGCCGGTACCTCCTCGCCCACCTCGCCGTACGTCCGGCGCAGCGCCGCGACGCCGTCCGCCGCGGCCCGCCGCGCCGCGGCACCGGTGCCGCCGACGACCGCGGCGACCTGCGCGTAGGGCAGACCGCCCAGGTGGTGCAGCACGACGACGCGTCGCTGCTTGTCGGGCAGCGCCGCGACGGCACGCCACAGGTCCAGGTCCCGCGCCCCGGGCAACGGCGCCGCGCCCACCAGGGGCTCGCCGCCCACGCCCGCCGGGTCGTCCACCGGGGCCGCACGTCGTGCGCGGCGTCGCAGCTCGTCGATGGACCGGCGGCGGGCGATGGTCACGAGCCACGCCTCGACGTTGGCGTCCGCGGGCAGGTCGGGCCAGGCCCGCAGGGCCGCGAGGAAGGTCTCGGACCACGCGTCGTCGGCGTCGCGGGTGCCGAGCACGGAGCGGCACACGCGCAGCACCGTGGTGCCGTGCTCGCGCACGACGTCCTCGAACGGCCGGGTCATCCTCACAGTGTGCAGACGTCGGCCCCGCCGCGGACGTGAGGTCCGCCGCGGGGCCGCGTCGCGCGTCAGCGCATCTGCGAGAACGCCGCCGTCGCCGGGTCGGCACCCGTGCGCTCGTCGCTGTCCAGGGCGTCGATCGCCGCGACGTCCTCGGCGCTCAGCTCGAAGGAGAACAGGTCGAGGTTCGAGCGGATCCGCTCGGGCGTCACCGACTTGGGGATGACGATGCTCCCGGCCTGCACGTGCCAGCGCAGCACCACCTGGCCCGTCGAGACGCCGAGGCGCTCGGCGACGGACGTGACGGCGTCGGCCTGCAGGTCCTTGCCGCGCCCCAGGGGCGAGTACGCCTCGACCGCGACACCGTGCGCCGCGGACGCCTCGAGCGTCGCACGCTGCTGGAAGGTCGGGTGCAGCTCGACCTGGTTGACGGCGGGCACGACGTCCGTCTCGCGGACCAGACGGTCGAGGTGCTCGGGCAGGAAGTTCGACACGCCGATGGCACGCACGGCACCGTCCGCGAGGAGCTTCTCGAACGCACGCCACGTCTCGACGTACAGGTCCTTGCTCGGCACGGGCCAGTGGACGAGGTAGAGGTCCACGACGTCCAGGCCGAGCTCGCGGCGGCTGTCCTCGAACGCCTTCAGGGTCCGCTCGTAGCCCTGGTCGCCGTTGCGGAGCTTGGTGGTGACGAAGACCTCGTCACGCGGCAAGCCGCACGCCCGCACCGCCGCACCCACACCGGCCTCGTTGTAGTACCCCGCCGCCGTGTCGATGTGCCGGTACCCGACCGCGATCGCGTCCTCCACGGTCCGCTGCGTCTCGTCCGGGTCCACCTGGAAGGTCCCGAACCCCACCTGAGGGATCTCGATGCCGTTGTTGAGCGTGATCGTGGGAGAAGTCATGTCCCCACCTTCGCACCGGCCGGCCGAGGGCCGCACCCGGGTGGTGCGCGGAGCGCGCCGTCAGCGCGGCAGCAGTGCGCTCGCGTCCGCGACCGGCACCCGGCCGCGGACGACGACGAGGACCGCCAGCACCCCCGCCACGGTGACGGCACCGGACACCGCGGCCAGGCCGCCGTAGCCGACCACCTCCAGCCACACCCCGGCCAGCGCGCCGCCGCCGGCACCGGCGAGAGACATCGCCGCGTCGGACAGCCCCTGGACCGCCACGCGCTCGGCGCCGGGCACCGCGGCCGCGACGAGGCTCGAGCCCGCGACCGTCGCGACCGACCACCCCAGGCCGAGCAGCACGAGGCCGACGGTCACGCGCACGTGGTCACCATGGGCCGTGGCGCACACCGCGCACGCGGCGACGACGACGGCGAGACCCGCGAGCAGCGCGCGTCCGGCGCCGACCCGGTCGGCGAGGAGGCCGATCAGCGGTGACAACGCGAACATCGCGGCGAGGTGCAGGCTCACCGTGAGCCCGACGAGCGAGATCGACGCGCCGTGGCCCTCCATGTGGACCGGGGTCGTGGACATCACCGCGATCATCACGCCGTGCGCCACCAGGACGCCGAGCAGCGCACCCAGGGCCTGGGGGTGCCGCCGTAGCACGGCGACCGCGACACGCAGCGGGACGTGGCGCCGCCGGCCGGTCGCGGCACCCGTACGCCCCGCGACGTCGAGCGGGTCAGGGCGCAGGCCGGCCTGCACGACGATCAGCGCGGCCAGCATGCCGAGCGTCGAGACCACGAAGACGGGCGCGTGCTCCGGCAGGCCCGTGAGGCGGGACACCGGCTCGTTCAGCCCGACGAGGTTCGGCCCGACGACGGCCCCGACGGTGCCCGCCCACACGACGAGCGACAGGTCACGCGCGCGCGTGGACGGCGTCGACAGGTCCGTGGCGGCGAAGCGCGACTGCAGGTTGACGGCCGACCCGACGCCCAGGAGCACGCCGGCGACCAGCAGCAGCGGAAAGCTCGCCACGACGGCCGCGACGACGACGCCGGTCGCGCCCGTCGCGGCGAGCGCGAGGCCCGTCGACAGCGCACGACGCCGACCGTGCGCCACCGCCAGACGCGCGAGCCCGATCGAGGCGACGGCCGCCCCCAGGGTCGCCGCCGTCGTCACCGACCCCGCCCAGCGGTCCGCGCCGGACAGCTCGACGGCCAGCAGCGAGCCGACCGAGACGACCGTGCCCGCGGCGAGCCCACCGAGCACCCCGGCGCAGGCGAGCACCGCGACCGTGCGCCGGCGCGCGGCCGCGAACAGCTCGTCGGGGCCGTCGCTCCGCAGTCGGACGTCATGCGCGGGATCGCTCACGCCGCCACGCTAGCGGCGACGAGCCGCCGTCCTGTACTCCTCGCGCCGGTCCGCGCGATCCCACGACGACCTGGGTGCCTGCTCCTGCGCGGGCGAACGTCCCGACCCGCGCGCCTCCGACGGTGGGAGCCTGGGGTCTCCACGACCCAGGAGGCTGCCGTGCGACTGCCGCGCCCCGCCCTGCCCCTCGCGCTCGCGCTCGCCCTCGCGGCGTGCACGGGAGGGACGTCCGCCCTGTCGGACGACACCGTCGTCGTCGACGTCCGCACCGCCGCCGAGTACGCCGAGGGGCACCTCCAGGGCGCCGTCAACGTGGACGTCCAGGACGCAGGGTTCGCGGACGCGGTCGCCGAGCTCGACCCCGGCGTGCCGTACGTCGTCTACTGCCGCTCCGGCAACCGGTCGGCTGCGGCGGCGGCGACCATGGTCGCCGCCGGTCTGGAGGTCACCGACGCCGGGAGCATCTCCGACGCCGCCACGAGCACGGGGCTCGACGTCGTCACCGACTGACGGACCCCGCCGAACCCCGGCTCCGAGCGTCAGTCCGCGCGGTTCCGCAGGAACGCCCGCATCCGCTCCTTGCCGACCGCGGCGATCGCGCTCAGCGGGATGCCCGCCGGGCACACGATCGCGCACTCGCCGTACGTCGAGCACGGACCGAAGTCGTGCTCCATCTGCGCGACCATCGACCGGGCGCGCGTCCCGCGCTCGGCCCGCGTCTGCGGCAGCTTCGCCAGGTGGGTGATCCGCGCGCCCGTGAAGAGCATCGCCGAACCGTTCGGGCAGGCGGCCACGCACGCACCGCAGCCGATGCACGCCGCGAAGTCGAGCGCCTCCTCCGCCGTCAGGTAGCCGACCGTCGTCGCGTCGGCGTCGGGCGCCGTGCCCGCGTCGACGGCCACGTGCCCGCCCGCCTGGATCACGCGGTCGAGCGCCGAACGGTCCACCACGAGGTCCCGGACCACGGGGAAGGCCGCCGAGCGCAACGGCTCCAGGACGACGCGGTCGCCGTCCTGGAACGAGCGCACGTGCTGCTCGCACGACGGCGTGTTCGCCTGAGGGCCGTGCGGCCGCCCGTCCACGTCCATGCCACAGCACCCGCAGATGCCCTCACGGCAGTCGGACTCGAACGCGACGGGCTCCCGGCCCTCGACGACGAGCTGGTCGTTGAGCCGGTCCAGCAGCTCCAGCAGCGTCATCTCCGGGGTGGCGTCCGTGACCTCGTACGTCTCGAACGCGCCCGGCGACACGGCGTCACGCTGCCGCCAGACCTCCAGGGTGAGCTTCACGCGTAGTTCCTCGTCTGCAGGGGCACGGCCTGGAACGTCAGCGGTTCGTCGTGCCGTACGAACCGCGCGTCGGTGGCGCCGGGGGCGGGCGACTCCCACGCCGAGACGCGGCACCAGGCCGCGTCGTCGCGCTGTGCCTCGCCGCCGGGCGTCTGGTGGTCGGCACGGAAGTGCGCGCCGCAGCTCTCGTCACGGTCGAGGGCGTCGACGCACAGCAGCTCGGCCATCTCGAGGTAGTCCGCCACGCGGCCGGCCCGCTCGAGCTCCTGGTTGAGGACGTCGCCCTCGCCGGTGACCCGCACGTCCTGCCAGAACTCCTCCCGCAGCGCGCGGACGTCGGCGATCCCCTCCGCGAGGCCCTCCGGCGTCCGCGTCACACCGGCGGAGCGGTAGAGGATCTCCCCCAGCCGCCGGTGGAACCGCGCCGGGCCCTGGGTGCCACCCGTCGACAGCAGCCGGCCCGTGCGGGAACGCACTGCGTCGAGCGACTCGGCGACCGCGTCGTGGTCCGGCGCGAGCGCCGGCGTGCCCAGCAGCGGCGCCAGGTAGCTCGGCACCGCGTACGGCAGCGTGAACCAGCCGTCGACGCACGCCGACAGCAGCGAGTTCGCTCCCAGCCGGTTCGCCCCGTGGTAGCCCCAGCCGACCTCCCCCCCGACGAACAGCCCCGGCACCGACGTCATGAGGTCGTAGTCCGACCACAGGCCACCCATCGCGAAGTGCGCCCCCGGCGCGATCCGCATCGGCGTGCTCAGCGGATCGTCGCCCGTGGCCTGCTGGTACATGTGGAAGAGGTTCGAGTACCGCGCCACGACGGCGTCCTTGCCGAGCCGCGCGATCGCGTCGGCGAAGTCGAGGTACACGGCGTTCTTCAGCGGACCCACCCCGTAGCCGGCGTCGATGCGCTCGCGGGCTGCGCGGGACGCGACGTCGCGCGGCGTGAGGTTGCCGAACGTCGGGTACCGGCGCTCGAGGTAGTAGTCCCGCTCGTCCTCGGGGACGTCCTGCGGTGCACGGTCGTCGTCGGCACGCAGCGGCACCCAGATCCGGCCGTCGTTGCGCAGCGACTCCGACATGAGGATCGTCTTGGACTGCCACTGGCTCATGAGCGGCAGCGCGGTGGGGTGGAACTGCACGAACGCGGGGTTCGCGAAGTACGCACCGCGGCGGTGAGCACGCCAGGCGGCGGTCGCGTTGGAGTTCCGCGCGAGCGTCGACTTGTCGTAGATGTTGCCGTAGCCGCCCGTCGCCAGGATCACGGCGTGCGCGGTGACGGCCCTGACCTTCCCGGTGACGAGGTCCCGCACGACGACGCCCTGGGCACGTCCGTCGGCGACGACCAGGTCGAGCATCTCCTGACGCGTGTGCAGCGTGACGGTGCCCCGCGCGACCTGGCGCAGCAGCGCGTCGGCGCCGGCGACCTGCAGCTGCTGACCGGTCTGGCCGCGCGTGTAGTACGTGCGCGACACCTGCACGCCGCCGAACGACCGCGTCGCGAGCCGCCCGCCGTACTCCCGGGCGAACGGCGCACCGATCGCGTTCATGTGGTCGATGACCCGCACCGACTCCTGCGCGAGCCGGAAGGCGTCGGCCTCGCGGCCGCGGAAGTCGCCGCCCTTGACGGTGTCCTTGACGAAGCGGTGCAGCGAGTCGTTGTCGACCTTGCGGGCGCGGGCGGCGTTGATGCCGCCCTGCGCCGCCACGGAGTGCGCGCGGCGCGGGGCGTCGTGGAGCGTGAAGCACTCCACCTGGTAGCCGAGCTCACCGAGCGCCGCCGCGGCGCCCGCGCCGGCGAGGCCTGTGCCCACCACGATGACCGTGAACCTGCGACGGTTGGCCGGGGCGACGAGGTCGTAGTGCAGGCGCCGGTCGTCCCACGCCAGGTCCGGCGCGACGTCGGGCACATGTCCGTCGACGGGGGTGCCGACCGTGCGGACGTCGTCCGGGCCGAGCGTCGTGGCGGTGGACGTCGCCTCGGGTCGGGGGGTCATGCCACCACTCCTGTCAGGACCGCGACCGGGATGAGCAGGTTGCCGACGAGGATCAGCAGGCCGGCGACGCCGGCCACCGCGGCACCCGTGGCCCGCAGGCGGCGGCCCGTGGCGCCGAGGTCGTTGACGACGCTCCACAGCCCGTGCGCGAGGTGCAGCGTCAGCGTCCCGATGGCCAGCAGGTAGAACGCCGCGACGGCGGGCCGCTGGAACGACGCGACGACGTTGGCGTACGCCTGACCGGCGACGAACTCGTCGGTGGCCGCCGGCCGCGTACCGGTCGTGATGTCCAGCACGTGGAAGACGATGAACAGCAGGAGGACCGTGCCGGTGACGAGCATGCTGCGCGCCTGGAAGGCCCGCAGGCCGCGCAGACCGGTGCGCCGGTGCGGGCCGCGGGCCGCTCGCGCGCGCCGCCGGACCACGACCCCGGCAGCGACGTGGGCCAGCAGGCTCGTCAGCATCACGACGCGGAAGATCCAGATGAACCAGCCGTGCGGCACGAGTGGCGCCAGGAGGTCCTCGTGCAGCCAGTGCGCGTACCCGTCGAGCGCCTCGGGGCCGAGGAAGATCTTGAGGTTGCCCACGAGGTGCACGACGGCGAACACGACGAGCACGGTGCCCGTCACCGCCATGACGGCTTTGAGTACCCAGGTCGCCGGCCGCGGCGGTGGGTTCGTGGCGGGACGCGCGACCGCGGGGACGCGGTCGGGGTCGGGGCGCGTGCTGGTCGGGACTGCCACCGCTGGTTGACCTCCGTGTCACGGACGCCGCGCCGGTGCGGGCGTCCAGCGGCACCGACCCTGCCACCGCGCTCCCCCGTCCTGGTGGGACCGGAGTCCCGCGTCCTGCGAGGTGAGCGCGTCCCCGACGCCGGGTGGCCGCCGGCCGCGGACCCGGCCCGTCAGGGCCGGGTCCGTCGTGGTGTGCGTCCCATGTGGCGCACGGTTCCGTTATCGGGGATGCAGGCGATCGGCCCCGGTGCCGGCTGCCCGGGCGGCCTGAGCAGCCCCGTGCGATGCTCGACGGCGACGAGCACCCGTCGACCTCCGCCCCGGAAGGCCCGCGCATGAGCACCGACTCCCCCGTCCCCGCCGCGCTGCGTGCCGCACGGGCGCTCGAGGACTCCCCCGCGCTCGACCCGGCCGTCGACCGCGTCCGACCGTGGGTGGCACACCTGCTCGAGCGACGCCCCCGGTTCGCCGCGCTGCTGCACGGCCGGCCGCTGGGGCACGCCCTGCACCCCCTGATGACGGACGCGCCCCTCGGCCTGTGGATGTCGGCGACCACGCTCGACCTCCTCGGCGGCGAGCCGGCCCGGCCGCACGCCGACCGCCTGCTGGGTCTCGGCGTCGCCGCCGCGCTGCCGACCTCACTGACGGGCCTGGCCGACTGGGCCGTCTCCGGTCGGCGCACGCAGCGCGTCGGTGCCGCGCACGCCGTGCTCAACTCCGCCGCGCTCGCGCTGTACACCACCTCGTGGGTCCTGCGCCGCCGCGGCGCACGAGGTGCGGGCGTCACCGCCTCGCTCGCCGCCACCGGCCTGGTCGGCGCGAGCGGCTACCTCGGTGGGCACATGACATCGCGCCTCGGTGCCCCGCCGCGGCGCCACAGCGGTCCCGCGACCACCCGCGCCACGCCCGACTCCGACGAGACGGACCTGCCCGGCGGCACGCCCGCCTGAGCCGCTCGACCCGCAGCCCGACCGTCACCCGGCAGGGCCCAAGGTCCCTCGCGCACGCCGACCCCCGGACGATGCTGGAGGTGGGCGGGCTCTCGACGAGGAGGCGGTCATGACCCTGCACGGACCCGTCGTCATCGCGGTGGACGGCGGCGGTCACAGTGACGAGACCCTGCGATGGGGACTGGCCGAGGCGGACCTGCGCGACGCGGACGTGCTGCTCGTGCGCAGCTGGGAGGAGCCCGTCCAGGTCTCTGCGTGGGGCTGGTACCCGGCGACGGGCGACTGGCGCCCGGAGGACGACGCGCGCCGATACCTCGAGGACGCGGAACGCCGCGCACGCAGCGACGGCGTCCCGCGCCGGCTCGCGACACGTGTGCTGCACGGCCCGACGGTGCCCGCGTTGCTCGCCGTGTCGACCGACGCACAGCTCCTGGTCGTGGGGGCGCACTCCTCCGCGGGCACCGCCCGCCTCGGACGCGTGGCCTCCCACGTCGCTGCTCACGCGCACGCACCCGTCGCCGTGGTGCGCGAGCCGCACCCGACGCCCGCGGGCCCGGTGGTCGTCGGCGTCGACGGCTCGGCGGCGTCGGTGTGCGCCGCGCGGGACGCCGCCGACGAGGCCGAGCGCCACGGGACGCACCTCGTGGTGCTGCACGCGCGCCCGACGGTGGCCGACCCGTACGGCCTGCAGCACGCGGCGGCGATGCCGCTCGTCCCGGTGGGGCAGGACGACCCCTCCCGCGCCGCCACCGAGGCGCTGGCGACGGAGCTGCGGGGCAGGCACCCCGGCCTGCAGGTCGACGTCGAGGTCGTCGACGACCACCCCGGGCACGCACTGGTCACGCGTTCCCGCTCGGCGGCGCTGGTCGTCGTGGGCTGCCGCGGGCTCGGAGCGTTCCGCGGGATGCTGCTCGGCTCCGTGAGCCACGACGTGCTGCGTGGCGCCCGCTCGACCGTCCTGGTGGCCCGCGACGAGCACGCCGCCTGACGCCCGCCAGCACCCCCACCGAGGAGGCTGGCTGCCGCACGTTCGACCCGTGCCGGGTGTGCGGGCAGGAGAACACCGGCATCGTGACGCCCAGCCAGCACCCCGCACCGGACCCCGAGGCGCACGAGCACCCGGCGTCCGACGGCCCGGCATGGTGACCGTCGGACTGGTGCTGGCAGGGCTGGCCGCGCTCCTGCACGTGTACATCTTCTGGTTGGAGTCCGTCGTGTGGACCACCCCGCGTGCGCAGCGCGTCTTCGGCACGACGCCGCAGGAGGCGGCCGCGACGCGCGGGCTGGCCTACAACCAGGGGTTCTACAACCTCTTCCTCGCGGTCGTCGTGGTCGTCAGCATCGTGCTGGTCGCCGTCGGGCACCTCGCGGTCGGGGCGGCCCTGGTGCTCGCGGGAACGGGGTCCATGCTCGCGGCGGCGCTCGTGCTCGTGCTGTCGGACCGCAGCAGGGCACGCGCCGCCTTCTCGCAGGGGACGCTGCCGGCGCTGACGGTCCTCGCACTCGTCCTCGGCCTCCTCGCGTGACGTCCCGCCGCGGCGGACGGGAGCGCACCACCGGGCGACTCCCCGCTGCCGCGGGAACGGCACGCGGGGGTCATCCGGTACGCCCCGAGCGGTACTCCCACGCGGTCTGCGCCGGGGGCACGTAGCTCGGCGCGTCCGGCTCTCCCCCGCCTCCGGTCACCTCCTGCACCGGGTCCCCGGCGGCGCGCACCTCGTCGCACAGTGCGGCGACGTGCGGCCAGAACTGCTCCTCGTCGTGCCAGTAACCCGCGTGGCTGACCACCGGCGGGGCCTGTTGCCCGAGGACGTGCGTGTGCCCGCGAGGGTCGTGCAGCAGCACCTCACGGTCGGCGAGCCGCACCGACGCACGCCCTCCGACCTCCTGGCCCACGTAGTCCGTCCGGTAGTAGAGGTTGGTCCACCGCACCGCCCCCACCCCGGCGCGCGGCACGTCCGGGCGCGCGAGCGCGTCGAGGAGCTCGTCGCTCACCACGGCCGGGAAGGCCCACCGGTAGAGCTTGCCCAGCGGGGATCCGAAGGTGACGAGCCCGGTCACGCCCCCGAGGCTCGCGCGCCCCTCGCAGGGCCGCGCGAGCGCCGCGGCGGCGAGCACGCTGCCCTGCGAGTGCGCCAGCAGCACCACGGCGTCACCGGTGTCCTGCAGGTACCAGACCCGGCGCAGCAGCTCGGGTACGGCGCGCTCGGTGTACGAGGGCGGCGCGAACGGGTGGAACGCACGCGGAAAGAAGCACCCGACGTCGAACGCGACCCCGAGGCCCCGCCGCAGCTGCCGCTGCCGGAACGAGACCTGCAGCACGACGAGCAGCGCGAGCGGGAGCAGCGCCGCGATCCGCGAGCCCAGCTCGACGCGAGCCGCGAGCTCGGTGCCCGCCACGCGGGCGAGCAGCACGAGGACGCCGACGCCGACGCCGAGCACCGCCACGGCGACCACGAGGCCGGCCACGCTGACGACCGCGCCGAGCATGACGGTCACCGCGGCGGTCATGGCGACGGCGCTCATCACGACGGGCCCACAGGCCGGGAACACCTTCTGCCGGGAGTGGTGCCCGCGGTGCCGGAGCCATGCCGCGAGCTGCTCGAGCACGAGCGTCGCAGCGAGCAGCACGCCCCCGACCACGACGACCTGCACGACGTCCTGCAGGACGAGCAGCGGTCCCGGCGGCACGTCGACCCGCGGGCGCGCGGGGGGGCAGGACGTCCCGCGGCCCGAGCGTCCCGGCCGCCAGGGCCAGCGCCGCACCTGCCACTGCCACCCACAGCAGCAGGTGGGACGGGGACACGCCGCGGACGCGGTCGTCCGGCGCGGCGTCGGCGTCCCGCGCCCGGACGGGACGACGACGGCCCGAGGCCCGCCGCCGCAGGGCCACCCGCCGGGGCACGTCGTCGGAGCAGATCCCCACCAGCACCAGCGCGAGCACTCCCGCACCCACGACGGCGGCGGCGAGCGCGAGGACCGCACCGAGGTCTGCTGCGGGGCGCTCGCGATGCAGTGCGCGGACCGGCAGCGCGACGACCACGGCAACCACCGCGAGCGCCGCCGACAGGTGGAGATCCGACAGGTGCTCGTGCCAGCGCGCGCCCGTCCAGAACTGCTCGTGCCGCAGCCCGCCCGGGAGTGCCGCGGGGGTGTGCAGCGCGCCCCCGTCGACGCGTGCCGATCCGACCGAGGGCGGCTCGACGCTCTCGTACCGGGCACGGGTCGAGCGCGCGAGCAGGTGGAACGTGAGGGCGACGAGACCCGCCAGGGCCCCGCCCACGGCGAGCCGGGCGCCGGGGCGGTCGACCGGGGCCAGGAACGTCACGACGTCGCCCAGGGGCCTGCGGCCACGCACGCGTCCTGACCCCAGCACTGGTAGGCCAGGACGTCGACGGTCAGCATGAGGACGAGGGCCGAGGCGACCAGCGTCAGGGCGAGCGCGGTGAGCCGGGCAGCTACGCGGAACGCCCGGGTCGTCGGCGCCCGCGCGGCCTCTGCGGCCGCGTCGACCTCGGGCAGTCGGCCCATCCAGCCGGCCATGTTCATGAGCATTGAGGGGATCAGCAGGGTCCACAGCGCCCGCGAGCGCGCCCGGGAGGTCAGCCCGCCCCAGGAGTACGCCTCGCGGTGACGGCCGGCCGTGTCGGAGGTGCGGAAGAACCCCGCGAGCCGGTCCCCGGCGACCTGGACCGGTGTCGGGTCGCCCAGCAGAGCCTCCGGCGGGGTGCCGCCCACGCCGTGGATCCGGATCTCGGTGAGTCGGACGGGCATGTCCCTCCCCCTCCCGCCCACGGTCTGCCGCGGTGCGGCGGTCGGGTGGGCCCGACCCCGTGGGGATGCTCCACACCGGCCGTCTGCGCCGGCCGGTCGGCGCGCCGCCCCACGGGGGTGGATCCAGGCGTACGCGCCGTCGGGACACCGGGTCAAGGGCCGCAGCACCGGTGTGCCTCCCGGGGCAGGCAACGTGCGCGAGGACCCGCACGACGACGCACGAAGGCCCGCTCCGCGACGGCGGAGCGGGCCTTCGTCCCTGCGCGTTCCTGTCGGGCTGACAGGATTTGAACCTGCGACCCCTTGACCCCCAGTCAAGTGCGCTACCAAGCTGCGCCACAGCCCGATGGCTTCCGCAGAAGCCTCGAAGACTCTACCGCACCCCGCGCGCCTGCTCGGACACCATTGCCGTCGGTCGTCGTCACGCGGACGCGTCACGTTCCTCACGTCGCCGACGCAGCACCTCGAGCTCCGCGCTGACGACACCCAGGACCGCGAGGTCGACCAGGAGCCCCCACGACGCGTCCCACTGCGAGAGCCGGAACAGGAAGAACTGCGTGACGAGCAGGCTGACCAGCACGGCGCGGCGGAACCAGCGGTAGCCGTCCTCGGTGTCGTACCGGACGCGTGACAGGCCGACACCGGACAGCACGACGCTCGCGACCCCGGCGAGCAGCGCACCCGCGACCACCCAGCCCGGGGAGTCGTCGCCGCCTGCCCAGCGGGCGACCGCGCTGCCGACGGTGACGCCGGACGTCCCGACGAGCACCGCCACGGCGAGCCAGGGCACGAACCGGGCGCGCACGAGGGTGTGCAGGACGTGCACCGTCGCTGACGACACGGCCCCGACGGGGTCGGGCAGCTCGGCGTGGTCGTCCTCGACGCGCCGCAGCAGCGCGCGCGTCTCGGCCGCACCGGGCACGTCGCCCGCGGTGTCGAGGAACGCCTCGGCGCGTCGCCGGGCGGCGGGTGTGAAGCCGCCCGCGACGCCCGCGACGGCCTCGTCGACCGCGCCCGCGAGCGCCTCGCGCGGCTCGGGCGCCCGGCGGCCGTGCAGTGCGTCCGCGACGAGGCCCAGGACGACGACCGTGGCGTAGATGATGGCGGCGGTCGGCTCGTAGAAGTAGTCGTTGTCGGACGTGACGAACTTGCCGACCTCGTCGACGAACAGCCCGAACCCGATGCCGCCGACCAGCGCGCCCAGCGGCCGGAGCGACGGCCCGGCGAACGACAGCAGCAGGAGGAACGCGAGCGCCATGAGGAGCCCGCCCCAGAGCACGTGCGCGATGTGCAGGCCGTCGCCGCCGAGCTGCGGGTAGCCGGTCGCGGCGAGCAGCGCGCGTGTGAGCAGCACCGTGGCGGCCGTCGCGACGAGGAACGTCGCGAGGTGCCGCGGCGCGCGCGGGTCACGCGGCAGCCCCAGGCGCAGCAGGACGTGCGTGGCCGCACGCGCCGCGTCGGGACGTCCGTGGTCCGGCGCTCGGGTCACCGCTTGCGCTTCTCCCGCACCCGCACCGAGATGGTGACGGGCGTGCCCTCGAACCCGAAGGTCTCGCGCAGGCGACGCTCGATGAAGCGCCGGTACTGCGGCTCGAGGAACCCGCTGGCGAAGATCACGAAGCGCGGCGGACGCGTCGAGGCCTGCGTCGCGAACAGGATGCGCGGCTGCTTGCCGCCGCGCAGCGGGTGCGGGTGCGCGGCGACGAGCTCGCCGAGGAACGCGTTGAGGCGACCGGTGGAGATGCGGGTGTCCCACGAGTCGAGGGACCGCTCCAGGGCAGGCACGAGCCTGTCGGTGTGCCAGCCGGTGCGCGCGGAGACGTTGACGCGCGGGGCCCACTGCACATGCACCAGCTGCTGCTCGATCTCGCGCTCGAGGTACGGCCGGCGGTCCTCGTCCATCAGGTCCCACTTGTTGTACGCCACGACCAGGGCGCGGCCGGCGTCGATGACCTGCTGGACGATGCGGATGTCCTGCTCGGTCATCGGCTGCGACGCATCGACGAGGACGACCGCCACCTCGGCCTTCTCGATGGCCGCCTGCGTGCGCAGCGACGCGTAGAAGTCGGCGCCGGACGTCTGGTGGACGCGGCGGCGGATGCCGGCGGTGTCGACGAACACCCACGGCTTGCCGCCGAGGGCGACGAGCTCGTCGACCGGGTCGCGCGTGGTGCCCGCGAGGTCGTCGACGACGACACGCTCGGAGCCCACCACCTTGTTGAGCAGCGAGGACTTGCCGACGTTCGGACGGCCCACGAGCGCCACGCGCCGCGGTCCGTCCGGCAGGGGCGTGGCGTGTGCGGACACCGTCGGGAGCGCACGCATCGCGGCGTCGAGCAGGTCGCCGGTGCCCCGCCCGTGCAGCGCGGAGATCGGGTGCGGCTCCCCCAGCCCCAGCGACCACAGGACGGCCGCGTCCGCCTCGACCGCAGGCCCGTCGACCTTGTTGGCCACGAGCACGACGGGCTTGCCGGACCGGCGCAGCAGGCGCACGACCTGCTCGTCGGTGTCGGTGGACCCGACCGTCGCGTCGACGACGAACAGGACGGCGTCGGCCAGGTCGATCGCGACCTCGGCCTGCTGGGCCACGCGCTTGTCGATACCGGCGACGTCGACCTCCCACCCGCCGGTGTCGACGAGCGTGAACCGGCGGCCCGACCACTCGGCCGGGTAGCTCACGCGGTCGCGCGTGACCCCGGGGTTGTCCTCGACGACCGCCTCGCGACGCCCGAGGATGCGGTTGACGAGGGTCGACTTGCCGACGTTCGGGCGTCCGACGACCGCCAGCACGGGCAGCGTCGTCTCGATCTGCAGGTCGTCGCCGTCGAGCCCGCCGCCCTCCAGCAGCGCCAGGTCCTCGTCACCGAGCTCGTACTCGTCCAGGCCGGCGCGCAGCGCCCGCTCGCGCGCGGCGTCGTCGGCGTCGTCCGCGAGCGCGTCCCCGTCGTGCGGCCCGGGGGTCGCGGATGTCGCGGTGACGTCGTCGTGGTCGTCGGCCGAGGCGCGCGTGGTCGTGGGGTCGGGCTGCTCCATGCCGCCATTCTCCCCTGCCGCGCGCCCGCGTCGGGCCACGGCGCGTCGCCGGGTGGCGGGACCGCGCCCGTCAGTCGATCGCGCGAGGGTCGTCCGCGGGCAGGGAGATGCCTGTGCGCTCCTGCGCGGCGACGACGAGCTCGGCCATCGCGTCCCGGATCGCGACGGCGGCGCGGTCGATCGCCTCGCGACGCGACAGCCCCTCGACGGTGACGTCGAGCGGCTCACCGAACTCCACGACGAGCCGGCGTCGAGGTCCTGGCAGGCCGTGGGGCGACTCGCCCGTGCGGCGCGTGCCGAGGATCGCGACCGGGACGACGCGCGCGCCGCCGTGCACGGCGAGCCATGCGGCGCCGGCTCGGACCTGCTCGGCCGTGCCGCGGCCGCGGGTGCCCTCGGGGAAGATCCCCACCGCGTGGCCGCGGCGCAGCACACCCAGCGCGGACTGCAGGGCCGGTCGCCCCATGGTGCGGTCGACGGGGATCTGGCCTGCGGCCCGCAGCAGCCACCCCAGGGGGCCGCGGAACATCTCCGCCTTCACGAGGATGTGCAGCGGCCGCGGCGCGACGCCGATGAACAGCGGACCGTCGAGCAGCGTGACATGGTTCGCGGCGAGCACGAGCGCGCCGGTGCGTGGGACGCGCTCGGCGCCGACGACACGCGTGTCCCACACCACGCGCGCGAGGAACCGCCCGATCCATCGCGACCACGCGGGGCCCGCAGCCGACGGCACGTGCGGTGCCGTGGCGTCGCGGGCGCTCGTCGTGCGGCGCACGCCCGTCATCGCGCGGCGCACGCCCGCTCGACGACGTCGAGCACCGCGGCCACGGTCTGCTCGAGGTCGAGCTCGGAGGAGTCGACGGTGACGACGCCGTCGGCGGCGACCTGGAACTCCACCACCGTGGAGTCGTCACGGTCGCGGCGCACGATCTGGTCGTGCGTGGCGGCGATCGCGACGGCGTCGGCCGTGCCGTGCAGCTCGCGCGCGCGGCGGGCGAGGCGGGCCCCCTCGGAGGCCGTGAGCAGCACGCGGACGTCGGCGTCGGGGGCGACGACCGTCGTGATGTCCCGGCCCTCGGCGACGACCCCGCGCCCACCGGACCAGCCGGCGTGCCGCTCGGCGTCGATGACCGCCCGCTGCCGGCGTCCCAGCTCGGCGCGCGCGTCGAGGTTGGTCGCCACGGCGCTGACGTGCGACGAGATCTCCGTGGTCCGGATCGCGACACCCACGTCGCGTCCGTCGACCACGAACGTCGGTCCGTCCGGGTCGACGCCCACGACGAGCGGCAGGTCACGCACCGCGGCCGTGACCGCGGCCGCGTCCGTCAGCGGCACGCCCTGGTCGAGGCACCACCAGGTGGCCGCCCGGTACATCGCGCCCGTGTCGAGGTACGCCAGCCCCAGCCGGCGTGCGACCCCCCGGGAGACGCTCGACTTGCCGGACCCCGACGGCCCGTCGATCGCCACGACGGTGCTCAACTCACCAACCTCCAACCCCGAGCGGTCAGCTCGGTCTCCAGGTGCTCGGCACGTGCGGGCAGCACGGAGATCGACGCCATGCCGACCGGCCGTCCCGCGGCGTGCTCGAGCTGCAGGTCCTCCAGGTTCACGCCGGCGGCGCCGACGTCGCCGAGCAGGCGCGCGAGCTCGCCGGGCTGGTCCGGCACGAGCACGGTCACGACGGCGTACTGCTTGTGCGCGCCGCCGTGCTTGCCGGGGATGCGCGCGACGCCGGTGCCGCCGTCGGCGATGGTCCGTGCGATCGTCGCCAGCGCGCCCAGTTCGACGTCCTCGGGGCCGGTGGCCGCGGCGGCCCGGTCCAGGGCCCCGAGGACGACGTCGAGGTCGTCGCGCAGGACGGCCAGGACGTCGCGCACGGCCTCGGCGTTGGCCGCGAGGATCGACGTCCACAGCGCGGGGTCCGACGCGGCGAGCCGCGTGACGTCACGCAGCCCCTGGCCCGCGAGCGCGAGCGCGGCGTCGTCGACGCTCCGCAGGCGCGCCGCGACGAGGGACGCCGCGAGCTGCGGCACGTGCGAGACGACCGCGACCGCCGCGTCGTGCTCGTCGGCGTCCATGACCACGGGCACCGCGCCCAGGTCGACCGCGAGGTGCCGCACCGCGAGCAGCGCGTCGTCGCGCGACGAGCCCGAGTCGGTGAGGACCCACGGGCGGCCGAGGAACAGGTCGGGGACCGCGGCGGACGGACCCGAGCGCTCGCGGCCGGCCATGGGGTGCGACCCGACGTACCGCGCGAGGTCGGCACCCGCGGTGCGCAGCTCGGCCAGGACGTGTCCCTTGACGCTCGCGACGTCGGTGACGACGGCGGCGGGGTGCTCCGCGAGCGCGGCGGCGACGGCGTCGGCGGTGACGTCGGGCGGCGCGGCGACCACGACGAGCGCCGGTGCGGGCGACGCCGCGTCGACTGGCGTGCCGGCGCCCACGTCCCGCGCGAGGGCCAGTGCGGTGCGCGACGGGTCCTGCAGCTGCACGTCGACGCCGTGCTGCGTCAGCGCGAGGCCGACCGACGCACCCAGGAGCCCGGTGCCCACGACGCGGACCGGGCCGGTGGTGGCGACGTTCACATGCCCACCGCCGTCATGAGCGACCCGACCTCCGTCTTCGACAGCACGCGTGTGCGCCCGGGACGCAGGTCACCGAGGCGGATGGGGCCGATGCGGGTGCGCACGAGACGGTCGACGGGGTGGCCGACCTCGTCGAACAGTCGCCGCACGACCCGGTTGCGTCCTTCGTGCAGCACGACCTCGACGAGCGAGGCGTGGCTCGCGACCTGGACGACCTTGAACTCGTCGACGCGCACGGTGCCGTCCTCGAGCTCCACGCCCTCCTTGAGCTGCTTGCCCAGCGCGTCGCGCACGCGGCCCTGCACCTCGACGAGGTACGTCTTGGGGACGCCGTGCGAGGGGTGCGCGAGCCGGTTGGCGAGCTCGCCGTCGTTCGTCAGCAGCAACAGGCCCTCGGAGTCCGCGTCGAGGCGTCCGACGTGGAAGAGCCGCTCCTCACGGTTCGCGACGTACTGCGCGAGCGACGGGCGCCCCTCGGGGTCGTGCATGGTCGACACGACGCCCACCGGCTTGTTCAGCGCGAGCGTGACGACCGAGGAGTCGAGCTGCACGCGCATCCCGTCCAGGTGGATGACGGCGGTGCGCGGGTCGACGCGCACGCCCAGCTCGGTGACGACCTGCCCGGCCACGGTGACGCGCCCGGCCGCGATGAGCTCCTCGCAGGCGCGTCGCGAGCCCAGCCCGGCCGACGCGAGGACCTTCTGGAGCCGCACGCCCTCGGGGTCGTGCACGTCGACCGGCTCGGCCGCCGGTGCGGGGCGCCGCTGGGGCCGACGCGGCGTGCCCGTCCCGCGCCCGCCCGCGCCGCCGCGTCCGCCGGCGCCCGGCCGGCCACCCGTGCCGGGCTTCCCGCCGCTGCGGCCCGCACCGCCTGCGCGTCCGCCACCGCGGTGGCCGCGCGCTCCCGTGCCGCTCATCGTGATCCCTCTCGTCCGTCGTGCGTGTCGACGCCCTCCAGCTGCTCGATGTCGGGCAGGTAGGGCGCGAGCGGGGGCAGCTCGTCGAGGCTCGACAGTCCTATCCGCTCCAGGAAGTATCCCGTGGTCCCGTACAGCACCGCACCGCTGGCCGCGTCCTGGCCCACCTCGGCGACGAGTCCACGGGTCGTCAGCGTGCGCATGACGCCGTCCACGTTGACGCCGCGCACGGCGGAGACCTGCCCGCGACTGACCGGCTGGCGGTAGGCGACCACGGCGAGCGTCTCCAGGGCGGCCTGCGTGAGCCGCTGCGTCTGCCCGTCGACGACGAAGCGTCCCACGACGTCGCCGTACGCCGTGGCGGAGTAGATGCGCCAGCCCGCGCCCGCACGGCGCAGCTCGAAACCGCGCGGCCGGCCGCCGTGCTCGCCGCGGTACTCGGCCGCCAGCTGCGCCAGGAGCCCCTCGACGCGCTCGGTCGGCAGCGCGAGCGCCGTGGCCAGCCGCACGGCCGGGACCGGTTCGTCGACGACCATGAGGACAGCCTCCAGGGCGGCGAGGGCGCCGCCGGGCAGGGCCCCGACGTCGAACGCGAGCTCGTCGGGTGCGGAGGCGTCGCCGGTCGCATCCGGTGCGGCGGGCTCCGGCGTCGTGTCGCTGCTCTCGCTCATGGGGCAACCTCCTCGTCGGCGGGTGCCGTGACGTCCCCGGTGGCCGCTCGGCCGTCGTCGTCGGGCACGGCACCGTCCTCGCGGTCGAAGTCGTCGGACACCGTGATCTCGCCCTCGTCGCTGCCGGTCCACCGCACGGTCAGGTCGCCCAGCGGCTCGACCTGGTCGAACGCGACCGCGCCCTCCCGGAAGAGCTCGAGCAGCGCGAGGAACCGTACGACCACCACGACGGGCTCGTCCGCGTCGGCCGTCAGCGTGCGGA
Source organism: Cellulomonas flavigena DSM 20109 (assembly GCF_000092865.1). Lineage (GTDB taxonomy): Bacteria > Actinomycetota > Actinomycetes > Actinomycetales > Cellulomonadaceae > Cellulomonas > Cellulomonas flavigena. Next base: position 2,145,551 of record NC_014151.1, read on the forward strand.
ACGACGTGGCTCCGTGCCGGCGCAGCCGCTCGACGAGAACGGCGGCCTGCTCGCGCACGCTGACCGGTGGCGCGTGCAGGTGGCTGATGTCGACACCGGGGGGCGGCGGCTTGGGGGCCAGCGCCCGGGCGGCGAGCACGGCGAGCTGCTCGGGGCCCATCTGCCACACGAGCTCCGGCAGCAGTGCCGCGAGGTGCGGCTCGAGCTGGACGTCGCGCGCGTGCCGCCGTGCGCCGGCCTCGAGCTGGGTGCCGAGGTCCCCCGCGACGACCTTGTAGGCGCGGTACTGCAGCAGGCGCGCGAACAGCAGGTCCCGCGCCTCCAGCAGCTCGAGGTCCTCGGCGTCCTCGACGGTCGCCGACGGCAGCAGCCGCGCGGCCTTGAGGTCGAGCAGCGTGGCCGCGACCAGCAGGAACTCGCTGACCTGCGACAGGTCCCAGCCCTTGCCGCCGTCCGTCGCGGCGCGCTCGGCGGCGCGGATGTGGGCGATGAACTCGTCGGTGACCTTCGCCAGCGCGATCTCGGTGATGTCGAGCTTGTGCTTGGCGATCAGGCCCAGCAGCAGGTCGAACGGCCCGCTGAACACGTCGAGGTGGACCTCGAAGCCCGACGACCCGGACGGCGCGCTCTCCCCCGGCGCACCCTCCGGCGTCCTGGCCTGTCCGGTCGTGTCGTCGGGCGGGCCCTCAGGCGGCGTCGCCACGCGCGACGAGCTCACGGGCGAGCTGCCGGTAGGCCTCGGCGCCGGCGTGCGACGGCGCGTACTGCGTGATGGGCTCCGCGGCGACCGTCGCGTCGGGGAACTTCACGGTCCGGCCGATGACGGTGTGCAGGAGGGTGTCGCCGAACGCCTCGTGGACGCGGGCGACGACCTCGCGCGCGTGCAGCGTGCGCGAGTCGTACATGGTCGCCAGGATCCCGTCGACCTCGAGGCGCGGGTTGAGCCGGTCGCGCACCTTCTCGATCGTCTCGATGAGCAGCGCCACGCCGCGCAGCGCGAAGAACTCGCACTCCAGCGGGATCAGCACGCCGTGCGACGCGGTCAGCGCGTTCACCGTGAGCAGGCCGAGCGAGGGCTGGCAGTCGATGAAGATGACGTCGTAGTCGTCCGCCACCGGACGCAGCACGCGCGAGAGCACCGACTCGCGCGCCACCTCGCCGACGAGCTGCACCTCGGCCGCCGACAGGTCGATGTTCGCCGGCAGCAGGTCGAGCCCGGGCACGGCGGTGCTGCGCACGATCTGGTGGATGTCGGCGTCCCGCTCCATCAGCAGGTTGTAGACCGTGCGGTCGAGCTCGTGCGGGCTGATCCCCAGTCCGACCGAGGCCGCGCCCTGCGGGTCGAAGTCGACGATGAGCACGCGGCGGCCGTACTCGGCCAACGCCGCGGCGAGGTTGATGGTGGTCGTCGTCTTGCCGACGCCGCCCTTCTGGTTGCACATCGCGATGACGCGCGCGGGCCCGTGCGAGGGCAGCGTCGCGGGCACCGGGAATGCGGGCAGCGGGCGTCCCACCGCGTCGAGCACCTGCTCGGTCGTGTCCTGGCTCATCGGCTCACCATCTGCTCCCGTCGCCCCTCCGGGCCCACCTCGCGGGACAACCTACCCGAGGTGGCCGGTCAGGCAGGTGGCGACAGACCGGTGGGTGCCCGATCGGTGTCATCGGGCACGTGGGTGGCTGGCCGCGTACACCTCGCGCATCGTGTCCGGCGTCACGAGGGTGTAGATCTGCGTGGTCGCCACCGAGGCGTGCCCCAGCAGCTCCTGCACGACGCGCACGTCGGCACCGCCGGCCAGCAGGTGCGTCGCGAACGAGTGCCGCAGCGTGTGCGGCGACAGGTGGTCCGCGGCGAGCCCCGCCCGCTCGGCCGCGGTGCGCAGCACCGCCCAGGCGGACTGCCTGCTCAGCCGCGCACCACGGGTGTTGAGGAAGATCGCGGGCGTGCCCCGGCCGGCGGCCGCGAGCGCGGGACGCCCTCGCACGAGGTACGCGTCGACAGCCTGCGCCGCGTAGGAGCCCACGGGCACCACACGCTCCTTGCCACCCTTGCCCAGCAGCCGCACGGCACCCCGGTCGGGCGTGAGGTCGAGGTCGTCCACGTCGAGCCCGACGGCCTCGGAGATCCGCGCGCCGGTGGAGTACACGAGCTCGAGCAGCGCGCGGTCGCGCAGCGGCACCGGGCCGTCGCCGAGACCGGCCGCGTCCAGGAGGCGCGCGACGTCGTCGACCCCGATGGCCTTGGGCAGACGTCGCGGCTGCGCAGGCGGGCGCAGCTCGGCCGCCGCGTCGGTGGGCGCCAGCCCGTCGAGCGCGAGGAACCGGTGCCAGCCGCGCAGGGCGACGACGCTGCGGGCGGCGGACGCGGGTGAGAGCACCGCGCGCCCGTCGGAGCCGGTGCGCAGCACGAGGACGTAGTCCTCGGCGTCACGTTCCGTGATCTCCGCGGGCTCGGTGCGTCCTCGTGCGTGCAGGTGCGCGACGTACCGCGTGAGGTCGCGCCGGTAGGCGGCCAGCGTGTGCGCCGCCAGTCCCCGTTCGACCGCGAGGTGGGCGAGGTAGCCCTCGAGCGCGGCGGTCAGACGGTCGGCCACGGCCGCGCGGTCACAGCGGCAGGAAGACGTCGACCGTGACGGCGACGGACAGCAGCGTGAGGTAGGTGATCGACCCGTGGAACACGGTCATCGCACGCAGCGGCGGGTGCTGCGGGTCGCGGGCACGGCGCAGCAGCCCGACGCACAGCCACAGGAACCACAGCCCGAGCGCGGTCGCGACGAGCCCGTAGACCCAGGTCATGCCGCCGACGGGCCACAGCAGGAGCGAGCACGCGATCATCGCGACGGTGTAGGCGATCATCTCGCGCGCCACGCGGGTGTCGGCGGCCACGACGGGGAGCATCGGGACTCCCGCGGCGGCGTAGTCGCGCCGGAACTTCATCGACAGCGGCCAGTAGTGCGGCGGGGTCCAGAAGAACACGACGCCGAACAGCAGGCACGCCTCCCAGGAGATGCCCCCGGTGACCGCCGACCAGCCGATGACCACGGGCATGCAGCCTGCGGCGCCGCCCCACACGATGTTCTGCGACGTGCGGCGCTTGAGGATCATCGTGTAGCCGACGACGTAGATCAGGACCGCCGATGCGGTCCACAGCGCGGAGGCCGGGTTGACGGCGAACCACATCCAGGTGAGCGACACGGCACCCAGCACCAGGCCGAACACCAGCGCGGCGCGCGCGGTGACCCTGCCGGTGACGATCGGCCGGCGCCGGGTGCGGTTCATCACCGCGTCGATGTCGTGCTCGAGGTACTGGTTGAGCGTGTTGGCCGCCCCGGCCGCGCCCGCCCCGCCGAGCAGCGTGGCGGCGACCAGGCCCAGCGACGGCATCCCGCGCGCGGCGAGGAACATCGTGGGCACCGTCGTGATGAGCAGCAGCTCGATGACGCGCGGCTTGGTGAGCGCGACGTAGGCGCCGACCGTGCCGCGCACGGCCGACCAGCCCCGCCTGCGCGGGCGGGCGGGCGCATCCTCCGCCGTCGGCACCTCCTGCGGCGCGCGGGACGTCGAGGCCGCTGCGGTGACGACGTCGGCACCGGGGCTGCTCGCGTCGACGGACGCGGGGGTGGACAGGCGCACGCGCTTCGGTCTCCGTTCGTGGAGGGCGGACGAGGCCGCCGACGACCGCGTGGGCGCTGGCGGAGCGGGACCGAGGTCCCGGGCCCATGGTACGCACCCGGTGCTCGCACGTGGCGCTGCGGTGCGACGCGGCACCTCTCGTGCGCGTGAGATGCGTCGCACTTCGTGCTGATCAGGTGCGCACCGCGCTCGCCGGGGTGCGCGGCAAGCGCTTGCCACCGGGGATGGACCGCATGCGCGTGTCCCGTCTCGTCCGCTATAGGCTCGCGGCAGCAGACATCCCCGTCCGACGACGCGACGGGGCCCCAGCCGGACGCGCCGCTCCCTCGTGGTCGCTGCCCGGAGACGCTCGGAACGACGCCCCGCGCGTGCGGGACGGGAATGAGGTGCGGTGAACGCGAAGGCTCCCCTGGCCACCACGGTCGGCTGGTCCGACCTGGACCTGCGCGCGGTGGACACCACCCGCGTGCTCGCGGCGGACGCGGTCGAGAAGGTCGGCAACGGCCACCCCGGGACGGCGATCAGCCTCGCCCCGGCGGCCTACCTGCTCTACCAGAACGTGCTGCGCCACGACCCGACGGACCCGCAGTGGCTCGGGCGCGACCGCTTCGTCCTGTCGGCGGGCCACTCCAGCCTGACGCAGTACATCCAGCTCTACCTCGGCGGCTTCGGCCTGGAGCTCGAGGACCTGCAGGCGCTGCGCACCTGGGGCTCCAAGACCCCGGGCCACCCGGAGTACCGCCACACGGCCGGCGTCGAGATCACGACCGGCCCGCTGGGCCAGGGCCTGGCCTCGGCCGTCGGCTTCGCGATGGCCGCACGCCGCGAGCGCGGTCTGCTCGACCCCGAGGCGGCGCCCGGCGAGAGCCCCTTCGACCACCACGTGTACGTCATCGCCTCCGACGGCGACCTGCAGGAGGGCGTGACGAGCGAGGCCTCGTCGATCGCCGGCACGCAGGAGCTCGGCAACCTCGTCGTGGTGTGGGACGACAACCACATCTCGATCGAGGGTGACACGTCGATCGCGTTCACCGAGGACGTGCTCGCGCGCTACGAGTCCTACGGCTGGCACGTGCAGTCCGTCGACTGGACCGCCGGCGGCGAGTACCGCGAGGACGTCGACGCGCTGCACGCGGCGATCGAGGCCGCCAAGGCCGTCACGGACAAGCCGTCGTTCATCCGCCTGCGCACGCTGATCGCGTGGCCCACACCGGGCAAGACCGACGACCACTCGTCGCACGGCTCGAAGCTGGGCGGCGACGCGATCCGCGGCCTCAAGGAGATCCTCGGGTTCGACCCCGAGCAGACCTTCGAGGTCGCCGACGAGGTCATCGCCCACACGCGCTCGCTCGCCGGGCGCGCCGCGCAGGACCGCGCCGGATGGCAGCAGAAGTTCGACGCGTGGGCCGCGGCGAACCCCGAGCGCAAGGCGCTGCTGGACCGGCTCCGCGCCGACGAGCTCCCGGAGGGCTGGGCCGAGGCGCTGCCGACGTTCCCCGCCGGCAAGGCGGTCGCCACGCGTGCCGCGTCCGGCGAGGTGCTCTCGGCGCTGGCCCCGGTGCTGCCCGAGCTGTGGGGTGGCTCCGCCGACCTCGCGGGCTCGAACAACACGACCATGAAGGGCGAGCCGTCCTTCCTCCCCGCGCACCGCTCGTCGCACGAGTTCGCGGGCGACCAGTACGGTCGCACGCTGCACTTCGGCATCCGCGAGCACGCGATGGGCTCGATCCTGTCGGGCATCCGGCTGCACGGCCTGACCCGCCCGTACGGCGGCACGTTCTTCACGTTCTCCGACTACATGCGCGGCGCCGTGCGCCTCGCGGCGCTCATGGGCGTCAACGTCACGTACGTGTGGACGCACGACTCCATCGGCCTCGGCGAGGACGGCCCGACGCACCAGCCGGTCGAGCACCTGACGGCGGTGCGCGCGATCCCCGGCCTGGCAGTCGTGCGCCCCGCCGACGCCAACGAGACCGCGGCCGCCTGGAAGGCCTCGCTCGAGCGCACCGACGGTCCCGTCGCGCTCGTGCTGACCCGTCAGAACGTCCCGACGTTCCCGCGCGGCGAGGACGGCTTCGCCACGACCGACGGGGTCGCCAAGGGCGCGTACGTGCTGCTCGAGGCGTCGTCCGGCACCCCCGACGTCGTGCTGATCGCCACGGGCTCCGAGGTCCAGCTCGCCGTCGAGGCGCGCGCGACCCTCGAGGCCGCGGGCGTCGCGACGCGCGTCGTGTCGGCGCCCTGCCTCGAGTGGTTCGCAGAGCAGGACGAGGAGTACCGCGAGTCGGTGCTGCCGTCGTCGGTCCGGGCCCGGGTGTCGGTCGAGGCCGGCATCGCGCTGTCGTGGCACAAGATCGTCGGCGACGCGGGCCGGACCGTCTCGATCGAGCACTACGGTGCGTCGGCCGACTACGAGCGCCTCTACCGGGAGTTCGGGATCACCGCCGAGGCCGTCGTGGCCGCGGCGCACGAGTCGGTCGCGGCGGCGCGTGGGACGTCGGCGCCGTCCGACCAGCCGGCCGCCCCGTCGCAGTCCGGCACGGGCGACCTGCCCGCCTGACGCACGAACCGTGACGGGGCCGGTCCGCGGACCGGCCCCGTCACGTGCAGGACGCGGATGACCTCGTGGGACGAAGGGGAACGACCATGACCTCCAGCACCACCCCCCTGCAGCACCTGCGCGAGGCGGGCGTCGCCGTGTGGCTCGACGACCTCTCGCGGCAGCGGATCACCTCGGGCGGCCTGGCCGACCTCGTCGCGCGCGGCGTCGTCGGCGTGACCACCAACCCGACGATCTTCGCCTCGGCGCTCGCCTCGGGCGACGCCTACGACGCCCAGCTGCGGACGCTCGCGGCGCAGGGCGCGAGCGTCGAGGACGCGGTCCTGGCGCTCACGACGGACGACGTGCGCGACGCCTGCGACGTCCTGCGACCGGTGTACGACGCGACCGGCGGTGTCGACGGACGCGTGTCGATCGAGGTCGACCCGCGCCTGGCACGCGACACGGCCGCGACCACCGCGTCGGCACAGACCCTGTGGTCCCGCATCGACCGGCCCAACCTGTACGTCAAGATCCCGGCCACCGTCGAGGGACTGCCGGCGATCACTGCCGCGCTCGCGCAGGGCATCAGCGTCAACGTGACGCTGATCTTCTCGCTGCAGCGCTACCGGGCCGTGCTCGACGCGTTCGTGGACGGCCTGGAGCAGGCGCACGCCGCGGGCCGCGACCTCGCTCCGATCGGTTCCGTGGCGTCGTTCTTCGTCTCGCGCGTCGACGCCGCGATCGACCCGCGGCTCGACGAGCTCGGCACCGACGAGGCCGCCGCGCTGCGCGGCACCGCCGCGATCGCCAACGCCCGCCTCGCGTGGGGCGTCTACCAGGACGTCGTCACGAGCGAGCGCTGGCAGGCGCTCGCCGCCGCCGGTGCGCACCCGCAGCGGCCGCTGTGGGCGTCGACGGGCGTCAAGGACCCGGCCTACCCGGACACGAGGTACGTCGACGAGCTCGTGGTGGCCGGCACCGTCAACACCATGCCGGAGAAGACCCTCGAGGCCGTGGCGGACCACGGTGCCGTGCGTGGGGACACCGTCACGGGCACGCAGGACTCGTCCGCGGCGCTGCTGGACCGAATCGAGGCCGTCGGGATCTCGGTGGACGAGGTCACCGACCAGCTCGAGACCGAGGGCCTGGCCAAGTTCGAGGCCTCGTGGGCCGAGCTGCTGGGCACCGTCGAGACGGGGCTGGCCCGCGCCGGTGGCGGCGAGGGCGTCAGGTGACTCCCGCGAAGGTCGGCCCGCAGCAGAACCCGCTCCGCGACACCCGTGACCGCCGGCTGCCGCGCATCGCCGGACCGTGCGGCCTGGTGATCTTCGGTGTCACGGGGGACCTCGCGCGCAAGAAGCTCATGCCGGCGGTGTACGACCTCACCAACCGCGGTCTGCTGCCTCCGGGCTTCGCGCTGACGGGCTTCGCTCGCCGCGACTGGGAGACGCAGGACTTCGAGCAGGTCGTGCACGACTCGGTCAAGCAGTACGCGCGCACGCCGTTCCGCGAGGCGACGTGGCGCCAGCTCGCCGAGGGCATCCGCTTCGTGCAGGGCACGTTCGACGACGACGCGGCTTTCGACGAGCTGAGCCGGACCGTCGAGGAGCTCGACGTGACGCGCGGGACCGGCGGCAACCACGCGTTCTACCTCTCGGTGCCGCCGAGCTCCTTCCCTGTCGTCTGCGAGCAGCTCGCCCGCTCGGGGCTCTCGCAGCCCAAGGAGGGCACCTGGCGGCGTGTCGTCATCGAGAAGCCGTTCGGGCACGACCTGGAGTCGGCACGCGAGCTCAACGACATCGTGTCGCAGGTATTCCGGCCCGACGACATCTTCCGCATCGACCACTACCTGGGCAAGGAGACGGTCCAGAACATCCTGGCGCTGCGCTTCGCGAACCAGCTGTTCGAGCCGATCTGGAACGGCAACTACGTCGACCACGTGCAGATCACGATGGCCGAGGACATCGGCATCGGCGGCCGCGCCGGGTACTACGACGGCATCGGTGCCGCGCGCGACGTCATCCAGAACCACCTCCTGCAGCTCCTGGCCCTCACCGCCATGGAGGAGCCCGTCTCGTTCGACGCCGCCTCGCTGCGCGCCGAGAAGACCAAGGTGCTCTCGGCGGTGCGCCTGCCCCGCGACCTCGGTCGCCACACCGCACGCGGGCAGTACACGGCCGGGTGGCAGGGCGGCGAGAAGGTCGTCGGGTACGCCGACGAGGAGGGGTTCAACCCCGACTCCACGACCGAGACGTACGCCGCGGTCCGCGTCGACATCGACACGCGCCGCTGGGCCGGCGTGCCGTTCTACCTGCGCACGGGCAAGCGCCTGGGCCGGCGTGTCACCGAGATCGCCGTGGTCTTCAAGAAGGCCCCGCACCTGCCGTTCGAGGCCACCTCGGCGGAGGAGCTCGGCAAGAACGCCCTGGTCATCCGCGTGCAGCCCGACGAGGGCGTCACGCTGCGGTTCGGTGCGAAGGTGCCGGGCACCCAGATGGAGGTCCGCGACGTCACGATGGACTTCGGCTACGGGCACGCGTTCACCGAGTCCTCGCCCGAGGCGTACGAGCGCCTCATCCTCGACGTCCTGCTCGGCGACCCCCCGCTGTTCCCCCAGCACGAGGAGGTCGAGCTCTCCTGGAAGATCCTCGACCCCGTCACCGCCTACTGGGCCTCGAAGGGCAAGCCCGACGAGTACCGCGCGGGCACCTGGGGCCCCGCGTCGGCCGACGAGATGATGGCCCGCGACGGGCGTGCCTGGAGGCTGCCGTGATCATCGACCTGCCCGACACCACGACCCGGGCCATCAACCGACGCCTGGTCAAGGCACGCGACGAGGGCGGCGCGATCGCTCTCGGCCGGGTGCTCACGCTCATCATCGACGCCGACTCGCACGACCCCGAGGAGGCCATCGAGGCCGCCAACGCCGCGAGCCGCGAGCACCCGTGCCGCATCATCGTGCTCACCGAGCCCACGGGCGCACGCACGTCCAGCCTCGACGCGCAGATCCGCCTCGGTGGCGACGCCGGCGCCAGCGAGGTCGTCGTGCTGCGGATCTCGGGCGGCGTCACGCGCCACGTCGACACGCTCGTCATGCCGCTGCTGCTGCCGGACGCGCCGATCGTCGTGTGGTGGCCGTACGACGTGCCGTCGAACCCGTCGGAGCACCCGCTGGGCCAGATGGCCCAGCGCCGTATCACCGACACCACGACGTGCCAGCGCCCGGGCCGCGCACTGCGTGACCTCGCGCGCGTGTACACCGACGGGGACACGGACCTCGCGTGGACGCGGGCCACGCTGTGGCGCGGCCTCATCGCGGCGACGCTCGACCAGCCGCCGTTCGAGCCCGTGCAGCGCGCCGTCGTGACGGGCGAGAGCACGCACCCGTCGGTCGACCTCATGGCCGCCTGGCTCGCGCAGGCCCTGCGCTGCCCCGTCGAGATCGAGCGCGTCCCCGGCGCGCCCGCCATCACGCAGGTGCGGTTGCAGCGGGCGTCGGGCGACATCGTGCTGGACCGGCCCGACGGCAAGACGGCGTCGCTGCACCAGCCCGACCAGCCCGAGCACCGCATCGCGCTGCCGATCCGTCAGCTGCGGGAGTGCCTCGTCGAGGAGCTGCGCCGGCTCGACGCCGACGAGGTGTACGGCGAGGTGCTGCAGAAGGGCCTGGCCCGCATCGACGCGTGACCCCGGCCGGGCCCGGCAGGCGCCGGGCCCGGCCTTCCACGACGCCCGGCGGGGGCCGGGACCCGGAGGAGCAGCATGAGCACGCCCACGCCCGAGATCCTCGTCCACCCCGACGCCGACGTGCTGGCGGCCGCGACCGCGGCCCGGCTGCTGACGCGGCTGGTCGACCTGCAGTCCCACCGCTCACCGGTGCACGTCGTGCTCACCGGGGGCACCGTCGGGATCGCGACGCTGCGAGCGGTGGCCCAGTCGCCCGTCCGGGACGCCGTCGACTGGTCCGGGGTGCACCTGTGGTGGGGCGACGAGCGCTTCCTGCCCGACGGCGACCCCGACCGCAACGAGACGCAGGCACGTGCTGCACTCCTCGACGCGCTCGGTGAGGCGCTGCCCGCGGGCAACGTGCACCCCTTCCCGGCGCCGTGCGCCGACGTGCCCGACGGTGAGACGTCCGCGCGGCGCTATGCCGCCGAGCTGCGCGCGCACGCCGGCGGCGACGGCCTCGCACCCCGGTTCGACGTGCTGCTGCTCGGCATGGGGCCCGACGGGCACGTCGCGTCCCTCTTCCCCGGGCACGCCGCACTGTTCGAGGCGAGCTCCCTGGTCGCCGCCGAGCACGACTCCCCCAAGGCGCCGTCGGAGCGTGTGACGCTCACGTTCCCGGTGATCCGTTCCGCCCGCGAGGTCTGGGTGGTCGCGGCCGGTGCCGAGAAGGCACCGGCAGTGGCCCGCGCCCTCGCGGGCGACGACGTGCGCACGACCCCCGCCGCGGGCGCGACCGGCACCGGGCGCACCCTCTGGCTCGTCGACGTCGCGGCGGCAGCGCAGCTGCCGGGTGGTGGGCCGGGATCCGCGCCCGCCCCCGGCTCGTCCGAGGGCCTGCGTCCTCGGAGCGCATCGAGCGCCGAGCGCGCGTGGGCAGCGGTCGACGCCTTCGTCGCCCCGCTCGTGGACGAGCCCCAGACCGCCCGCGACGTCCAGGCCGCGGCGTCGGACGCCGGACTCCCGGACATCGCCGTCAGCGCTGCCCAGGGGCGGCTCCTCGAGCTGCTCGCCCGTTCCGTGGGAGCACGCCGCATCCTGGAGATCGGCACGCTCGGCGGGTACAGCACATGGTGGCTCGCCCAGTCGCTGCCGACGGACGGCCGGGTCGTGTCGCTCGAGCTCGAGCCGGACCACGCGGCGGTCGCCTCGGCCTCCCTCGCGGCCACGGGACTGGGCGACCGCGTCGAGGTGCTCGTCGGCCCCGCGCTCGCGTCGCTCGACGCCCTGGTCGCGGCGGGCAGCGAACCGTTCGACCTCGTCTTCGTCGACGCCGACAAGCAGCAGCTCGCGGCGTACACCGACCGCGCGATCACGCTGTCGCGTCCCGGGGCGCTCGTCATGGTCGACAACGTCGTGCGCGGCGGCGCCGTCACCGACGCGGACCACCCGGACGACCGCGTCCAGGGCGTCCGCACGTTCCTCGCGGCGGCCGCGGCCGACGAGCGTGTCGACGGCACGGTCGTGCAGACCGTGGGCGAGAAGGGCTACGACGGGTTCGCGCTGCTGCGCGTGCGCTGACGTCGCACACAGCTCGACGCGCACGCAGGCAGCGGCACCCGGCTCCCGCGCGTGCTCCCTGCCGCGACGAGAGCGGCGCCGCCACCCCGGAGGTGGCGGCGCCGTGCTGTGTCTCGTCGTCGGGCCACCGGCGCGCGGGCCCCGTGCGGCGGGCGACCCGCGTGCCCCTCAGCCCCTGCAGACGTGGCGTGCGTGCTCAGCGGCCGCGACGGGCGCGGAGCGCTGCGAGGGCCTCGTCGAGGATGGCCGCGCCGTCCTCCTCGCTGCGACGCTCCTTCACGTACGCGAGGTGCGTCTTGTACGGCTCGTTCTTCACAGGCGCCGGCGGCGCCTCCGGGTCCTGTCCCGCGGGGAAGCCGCAGCGCGGGCAGTCCCATGTGGCGGGCGCCTCCTCGGCGGCCTCCTCCGCGAAGCTCGGCCGCGTCTCGTGGCCGTTCGCGCACCAGTAGGAGATCCACACGCGAGGGGCCGCGTCGCCGCGCTCCGCCTCACCCATCGGGCCGGCCCCGACGCGCGACCCCCTGATCGCACTCCCGCTCGCCATGGCCAGGTCCCCCCTACTCCGAGAACTTCTCGATCAGACCGAGGAGGACGATCATCACCGTCCACACCAGGGCGACGCTCACGGTGATGCGGTTGAGGTTGCGCTCGGCCACACCGGACGACCCGGCGCCGGCGGTGATACCGCCTCCGAACATGTCCGACAGGCCGCCGCCCTTGCCCTTGTGCAGCAGCACCAGCGGGACGAGCAGCAGGCTGGCCAGGACCAGCAGCACCTGGAGGGTGATACGCAGGGCAGTCACGTCGGTGGGGTTCCTCACTCGGGCGGTTCGGTGCAGCGGTGCGCCGGGCCGGGATCGGCGTCGGTGCGTGTCGTGCCGGGTGCGGGCCGTGCCGGCGAAGCGCCGTCGTGGTGGCCGCGGTACAGGGTAGGCGACACAGGGTGGTGCATTCCACCACCCCGGGTCCCGTGGCTCCGGCGCCGTCGGGCCGGCCGCGTCGGCGGCGGCCGGCCCGACGGACGCGTCAGGCGACGGTGTGCGCCTGGTAGCGCGCGATCTTCGCGAACTCCTCGGGGTCGAGGCTCGCGCCGCCGACGAGGGCACCGTCGACGTCCGGCTTGTCCATGATCGACGCGACGTTCGACGACTTCACCGAGCCGCCGTAGAGCACGCGCACGGCGTCGGCGGTGGCCTGGTCGTACAGCTCGGCGACCTTGACGCGGATCGCGGCGCAGAGCTCCTGCGCGTCCTCGGGCGTCGCGGTCTTGCCGGTGCCGATCGCCCACACGGGCTCGTAGGCGATGACGAGACCGGCGACCTGCTCGGCCGTCAGGTCCGCCAGCGCACCCTCGACCTGCGCGAGCGTGTGCGGGACGTGCTCGCCGGCCTCGCGGACCTCGAGAGGCTCACCGACGCAGACGATCGGCACGAGGCCCGCACCGAGCGCGGACGTCGTCTTGGCGTTGACGACCGCGTCGTCCTCGGCGTGGTACTGCCGACGCTCGGAGTGCCCGACGGCGACGTACGTGACGCCGAGCTTGGCGAGGAACAGCGGCGAGATCTCGCCGGTGTACGCGCCGGACTCGTGCGCCGACACGTCCTGGGCGCCGTAGACCAGCTCGAGCTTGTCCGCGTCCACGAGCGTCTGCACGCTGCGCAGGTCGGTGAACGGCACGAGCACGGCGACCTCGACGGCTGCGTAGTCGTGCTTGGCGTCCTTGAGCGTCCACGCGAGCTTCTGCACGGTGTGCGTCGCCTGGTGGTGGTCGAGGTTCATCTTCCAGTTGCCCGCCATGAGCGGGGTGCGCGTGTTCGCCACGTGTCAGTCCTCCAGGACCGCGATGCCGGGGAGGGTCTTGCCCTCGAGGAGCTCCAGCGACGCGCCGCCGCCGGTGGAGATGTGGCCGAAGCCGGCCTCGTCGAAGCCGAGCAGCCGCACGGCCGCGGCGGAGTCGCCGCCACCGACGATCGAGAAGCCCTCGGTGTCGACGAGCGCCTGCGCGACGGCCTTGGTGCCCTCGGCGTAGGCGGGACGCTCGAAGACGCCCATGGGGCCGTTCCACGCGATGGTCCTCGCGCCGAGGATCGCCTCGGCGAACAGCGCGGCGGACCTCGGGCCGATGTCCAGGCCCATCGTGCCGGCGGGGATCGCGTCCACCGCGACGACCTCGAAGTCGTCCGAGCCGAACTCCGGGGCGACCAGCGTGTCGACGGGCAGGACGATCTCGACGCCGGACTCCTGCGCCTGCGCGAGGTAGCCCTTGACGGTCTCGACCTGGTCCTCCTCGAGGAGCGAGGAGCCGACCTCGTGCCCCTGGGCCTTGAGGAAGGTGAACATCATGCCGCCGCCGATGAGCAGCTTGTCGGCCTTCGTGAGGAGGTTGCCGATGACGCCGAGCTTGTCGGAGACCTTCGCACCGCCGAGCACGACGACGTAGGGACGCTCCGGGTCCTCGACCGCCTTGCGCAGGGCCTCGACCTCGGCGAGGACGAGCGTGCCCGCGGCGTGCGGCAGGCGCTGCGCGACGTCGTAGACCGACGCCTGCTTGCGGTGCACGACGCCGAAGCCGTCGGACACGAACGCGTCCGCGAGAGCCGCGAGCTCGTCGGCGAGCGCGCCGCGCTCCGCGTCGTCCTTGCTGGTCTCACGCGCGTCGAACCGCACGTTCTCGAGCAGGGCGACCTGCCCGTCCTGCAGCGCGGCGACGGTGGCCTTCGCGGAATCGCCCACGAGGTCGTCGGCGAGCGCGACCTCCCGGCCGAGCAGCTCGCCGAGACGCGCGGCGACGGGGGCGAGCGAGTACTTGGCCTCCGGGGCGCCCTTCGGGCGACCGAGGTGGGCGGTGACGACGACGCGCGCGCCCTGGTCCAGCAGCGCCTCGAGCGTCGGCAGCGCCGCGCGGATGCGGCCGTCGTCGGTGATCGTCGTGCCGTCGAGCGGCACGTTGAAGTCGGAGCGGACGAGCACACGCTTGCCGCGCAGGTCGCCCAGGTCCTCGATGGTCTTCATGCTTCTGTCTCCCTGCCTGCCGCCGGGGGTCGGCGGCCGTGGTCTGACGCCGCACGGCGGGGCGCGGCGGTCGCGTGCCCGGGGCCGGACACGGCAGCGTCCGCGTGCGCCCGGCCGGAGGGCCGGCGCGCACGCGGACGCAAGGGACTGCCTAGCGGTGGGACGTCAGAGACGGGCGCCCACGTACTCGGTGAGCTTGACGAGGCTCGAGCTGTAGCCCCACTCGTTGTCGTACCAGGCGACGATCTTGACCTGGTCGCCGATCACCTTGGTGAGCTTCGCGTCGAAGATGCTCTGGTGCGGGTCGGTGACGATGTCCGAGGAGACGATGTCGTCCTCGGTGTACTTCAGCGTGCCCTTCATCGCACCCTCCGCGGCGGCCTTGACCGCAGCGTTGACCTCGTCGACCGTGACCTCGCGCGAGGCGGTGAACGTGAGGTCCGTGGCCGAACCGGTGATCGTCGGCACACGCAGCGCGAAGCCGTCGAGCTTGCCCTTGAGCTCGGGCAGGACGAGCGCGACGGCCTTGGCCGCGCCGGTCGTCGTCGGGACGATGTTCTGCGCGGCGGCGCGGGCGCGACGCAGGTCGCGGTGCGGGCCGTCCTGCAGGTTCTGGTCACCCGTGTAGGCGTGGATCGTGGTCATGAGGCCACGCTCGATGCCGATCGCGTCGTTGAGCGCCTTGGCCACGGGGGCGAGGCAGTTCGTGGTGCACGAGGCGTTCGAGATGATGTGGTGCGCAGCCGCGTCGTAGTCCGTGTGGTTCACACCGACGACGAACGTCGCGTCCTCGTTCTTCGCCGGGGCGGAGATGATGACCTTCTTGGCACCGGCGTCGATGTGCGCCTTGGCCTTGGTCGCGTCCGTGAAGAAGCCCGTGGACTCGATGACGATGTCCGCGCCGAGCTCGCCCCAGGGCAGGTCGGCCGGGTTGCGCTCGGCCAGGGCCCGGATCTTCTTGCCGTCGACGATGATGTTCTCGTCGTCGTAGTCCACGGTGAGCGGGAAGCGGCCCAGGACCGTGTCGTACTTCAGCAGGTGCGCCAGGGTGTGGTTGTCCGTGAGGTCGTTGACACCGACGATCTCGATGTCGGCGCCCGAGGCGATGATGGCGCGGTAGAAGTTCCGCCCGATGCGGCCGAAGCCGTTGATGCCGACCTTGATGGTCACTTGCCCTCCTCGGCACGCGCCGATCCCATGCCGGCGCACACAGTTGGTGTTCGGGTCACGCACGCCGCTGTGCGTTCCGGCCGCCGCCGACCAGCCACCGCCGGGATGTGCCCAGCGCGTTGCGTCGTCGTTGCGATCGGATGACCCGAGCCTATACCCCGCGGCGAGGGCGTCGGCCAAGACGAAGGTCCGGCCCGGACCTGCGTTCGCATGCTGGACCACGCGGGCGCGCCGACGACGGGCGCCCCGGTGTCAGAGGTCCAGCAGGTCGGGGCTGAGCCCCGCCTCGGTGTCGGGGATCCCGAGCTCGGCGGCTCGGCGGTCGGCCGTCGCGAGGAGCCGCCGGATCCGCCCGGCGACCGCGTCCTTCGTCAGCGGCGGGTCGGCCAGCTTGCCCAGCTCCTCGAGCGAGGCCTCCTTGTGCGCGAGCCGGAGCTCGCCGGCCTGCCGCAGGTGCTCGGGCAGGTCGTCCGCCAGGATCTCGAACGCCCGCTCGACGCGGGCGCCGGCGGCGACGGCGGCGCGCGCCGAGCGGCGCAGGTTCGCGTCGTCGAAGTTCGCGAGCCGGTTCGCGGTGCCCCGGACCTCGCGCCGGACGCGCCGCTCCTCCCAGACGAGCACGGCGTCGTGCGCGCCGAGCCGCGTGAGCATGACGCCGATCGCGTCACCGTCGCGGATGACGACGCGGTCCACACCGCGCACGTCGCGCGCCTTGGCCGCGACGCCGAGGCGCCGTGCGGCGCCGACGAGCGCGAGCGCCGCCTCCGGACCGGGACAGGTCACCTCGAGCGCGGACGACCGGCCCGGCTCGGTGAGCGAGCCGTGCGCGAGGAACGCGCCGCGCCACGCCGCCTCCGCCTCGCCGATCCCCGCGGAGACGACCTGCGGCGGCAGACCCCGCACCGGCCTGCCGCGGTTGTCGAGCAGACCCGTCTGGCGCGCCAACGACTCCCCGTCCTTGACGACGCGGACGACGTAGCGGCTCCCCCGGCGCAGCCCCCCGCCGGAGACCACGATGATGTCGCTCTCGTGCCCGTAGATCTCGGTGATCGCCTGGCGCAGGCGCCGGGCGGCGATGCCGGTGTCGAGCTCCGCCTCGATGACGATGCGCCCCGAGATGATGTGCAGGCCGCCCGCGAACCGCAGCGTGGCCGAGATCTCCGCCTTGCGGCAGGACGTCTTGTCCACCTTCAGCCGGGCGAGCTCGTCCTTCACCTGTGCTGTCAGCGCCATGGCGTCATCCTGCCACTGCCACCACCCTGGTCGTGACCGGTCCGTGACCCGGGAGGGCACCGCTCACCCGGAAGGTTCCCTCCGTGACTGACGGACCTACGCTTTCCCGAGGGGCGGGGTGCCGCACGTCGTCCCGGGAGGTGCCCTCACCGCCCGGTCGGCGTCCCGACGTCCCCCAGGTAGCCCTCGACCACGTCGCGCAGGGCGGCCGCGAGCCGCAGGGGGTCGTGCACCGCGCTCCGCCCGCCCCGTCGCACCTGGCGCACGAGCAGGCGCGCACCCGTCGCGCTGCACAGCTCGGCGAGCTCTCCGACGTCCTCGACCGACGCGGGGTCCGCCACGACCGCGTGGATGCGCAGCTCCGGGGCGTGCGCACGCAGCACCTCCAGGTGGTCGACCGCCCGCATGCCGGCGGTCTCGTCGTCCGGGGTGAGGTTCAGCGTCACCACCACACGCGCGGTGGTGGTCACCAGCGCCCCGCGCAGCTCGGGCACGAGCAGGTGCGGCAGGACCGACGAGTACCAGGAGCCCGGCCCCAGCACGACCCAGTCGGCGTCGCGGATCGCGGCCACCGCCTCGGGGCACGCGGGCGGGTCCGCGGGACGCAGCCGCAGCTGCTCGATCCGGTGCGGGGTCAGCGCCACCTGCGTCTGCCCCCGCACCACCTCCCGGGTGCCGTCGGCCGTGCGCACGTCCGCCTCGATGCGCAGCGGCACCGACGCCATGGGGAGCACGCGCCCCCGCGCACCCAGCAGCCGGCCGACGAGGTCCAGACCTTCGACGGTGTCCCCCAGCAGCTCCCACAGGGCCACGATGAGCAGGTTGCCGACCGAGTGCCGGTCGAGCGGACCGTCGGTCGAGAATCGGTGCTGCAGCAGGTCGCGCCAGGTACGGCCCCACTCCGAGTCGTCGCACAGCGCCGACAGCGCCATCCGCAGGTCCCCGGGCGGCAGCACGTCCATCTCGTCGCGCAGTCGGCCCGAGGACCCCCCGTCGTCGGCGACGGTGACGACAGCCGTGATGCGGTCCGTCATGAGGCGCAGCGCCGACAGGGACGCCGCCAGCCCGTGCCCGCCGCCCAGGGCGACGACCGCCGGGCGGTTCGGGTCACCGAACCGGCCCACCGCCGCCGTGCTCACTCCTTGCCCAGGTCCCGCGCCGTGACCTGCACCCGGTGCCCCCGCTCGCGCAGGCGGGCGCCGATCGCCTCGCTGATCGCGACGGAGCGGTGCTTGCCGCCCGTGCACCCCACCGCGATCGTGGCGTACCGCTTCTCCTCGTGCAGGTAGCCGGCGAGCACCGGCTCGAGCGCGTCGACGTAGCGCTCGACGAACGTCACGGCCCCGGGCAGGCCCAGCACGTACTCACGGACGGGGGCGTCCCTGCCGGACAGGTGCCGCAGCTCGGTGATCCAGTAGGGGTTCGCGAGGAAGCGGACGTCGACGACGTGGTCGGCGTCGAGCGGGATGCCGTACTTGAACCCGAACGACAGCACCGACAGGTGCAGGACGTCGTCACCCGGCCCGGAGACGCCCGCGCGCACGACGCGGGCGAGGTCGTGCACGTTGAGCTCCGAGGTGTCGATGACGGTGTCCGCCCGTTCGCGCAGGTCCGAGAGCAGGCTGCGCTCGTGCCCGATGCCGTCGAGGATCCGACCGTCACCCTGCAGCGGGTGAGGGCAGCGCACCTGCTCGAACCGCCGCACGAGGACCTCGTCGGACGCGTCGAGGAACAGCAGGCGCAGCTCGACCCCGGTGCCCTGCAGGTGGTCGAGCACACCCGTGAGGGCGGCGAAGTACTCGCGACCGCGCACGTCGATCACCACGGCCAGCCGCCGGGCGCCGGTTCCGACCGGACCGCTCGTGAGCATGCCCACGAGGTGCGTCAGCATCTGCGCGGGCAGGTTGTCGACGACGTACCAGCCGAGGTCCTCGAGCACCGCCGCTGCACGCGTGCGCCCGGCTCCCGACATCCCGGTGATGACGAGCACCTGGGGCTGCTCGAGGACGGGCGCCCCCGTGGCCGCCTCCAGGGCGGGGATGCCCGCCGGGACCGTGGTCGGCGAGGGCTCGCTCATGCCCCCAGGATGCCAGGCTCCTGCGCGGGCGTGTCACCGGACCCGCCGGGCGTCGCGGGCGGTACCGCCAGCGCCGCGACGACCGCCTCGGCCGTGCGTGCTCCCATGCCCGGGATCGTCGCGATCTCCTCCGCGGTCGCCGCACGCAGCCTCTTGACGGAGCCGAAGTGCCGCAGCAGCGCCGCCTTGCGGGCCGGGCCGAGGCCGGGCACGTCGTCGAGCACGGAGGCGGTCATGCCCTTGCTGCGCCGCTTGCGATGCGCGGTGATCGCGAAGCGGTGGGCCTCGTCGCGCACACGCTGCAGCAGGTAGAGCCCCTCGGAGGCGCGCCGCAGGATGACGGGGTACTCCTCCCCCGGCAGCCAGACCTCCTCGAGCCGCTTGGCGAGCCCGCACAGGGCGACGTCGTCGATGCCGAGCTCGGCCAGCGCGGCGGCCGCCGCCGCGACCTGCGGGGGGCCGCCGTCGACGACGACGAGGTTCGGCGGGTAGGCGAAGCGCGCGGGCCGACCCGTGCGCTCGTCCACGGGCCCCGTGCGCGGTGCGTCGTCCTCCTCCGCGTCGCCCAGCTCGGGGTCGTGCGAGTCGGCACGTTCGGCGAGGTAGCGCCGGAAGCGTCGCGTGATGACCTCGTGCATCGCCGCGGTGTCGTCGCGAGCACCCTGCCCCTCGGGGCCGCGCACGGTGAACAGCCGGTACTCGCTCTTGCGCGCCAGACCGTCCTCGAAGACGACCATCGAGGCCGACTGGTACGTGCCCTGGTTGTGGGAGACGTCGTAGCACTCGATCCGCAGCGGGGCGCTCGGCAGGTCGAGGGCCTCCTGGATCTCCCGCAGCGCCATGCTGCGGCTGGTGAGGTCACCGGCGCGGCGGGTGCGGTGCAGCGCGAGCGCGTGCTCGGCGTTGCGCAGCACGGTCGCGGCGAGCTCGCGCTTGTCGCCGCGCTGCGGGACGCGCACCTGGACGCGGCTGCCGCGCAGGCCGGTCAGCCATGCCTGCACCTGCTCCACGTCGGGCGGCAGCACCGGCACCAGGACCTCGCGCGGCACCGAGGCGGTCGCGGCCTCGGGGTCCTCGGCGCCGTAGACCTGCTGCAGCAGGTGCTCGACGAGCTCGGCGTCGTCGAGATCCTCGACCTTCTCGACGACCCAGCCGCGCTGGCCCCGGATGCGCCCGTCGCGGACGTGGAACACCTGGACGGCGGCCTCGAGCTCGTCCCCGGCCAGGGCGAACACGTCGGCGTCGGTGCCGTCCGAGAGCACGACGGCGTTGCGCTCCGTCGCCTTCTCGAGGGTGCGGACGTCGTCGCGCAGTCGGGCCGCACGCTCGTAGTCCATCTCGGCGGCAGCGTCCTTCATCGCCCTGGTCAGGCGCCGCGTGAATCGGCCGGTGTCCCCCGCCATGAAGTCGCAGAAGTCCTGCGCGAGCTGGTGGTGCTCCTCGATGCCGATGCGTCCCACGCACGGCGCCGAGCACTTGTCGATGTACCCGAGGAGACACGGGCGGCCCTGCTGGCGCGCACGCCGGAACACCCCGGCGGAGCACGTGCGCACCGGGAACACGCGCAGCAGCAGGTCCACGGTCTCGCGGATGGCCCACGCGTGGGCGTACGGGCCGAAGTACCGCGTGCCGCGCCGCTTGGCCCCGCGCATCACCTGGACGCGCGGGACCTCGTCGGCCATGGTCACCGCGAGGTAGGGGTAGGACTTGTCGTCGCGGTACTTGACGTTGAACCGCGGGTCGAACTCCTTGATCCACGAGTACTCGAGCGCGAGGGCCTCGACCTCCGTGCCGACGACCGTCCACTGGACGGCGGCGGCCGTCGTCACCATCTGCTGCGTCCGCGGGTGCAGGTTGGCGAGATCCTGGAAGTAGCTGTTGAGCCGGTTGCGCAGGCTCTTGGCCTTGCCGACGTAGACCACGCGGCCGTGCTCGTCACGGAAGCGGTAGACGCCCGGGGCGTCCGGGATCTCCCCCGGGGCGGGACGGTAGGTCGCGGGATCGGCCATGCGTCCGAGCCTAAGTCCGTGCACCGACAGGCCCGCGCCGTGGGCGCGTGCACCGGCGCGGACGTGACCGGCGCCACTAGGGTCGGGTCATGGCACAGCTGCTGCACCAGTTCTCGGTGGACCTCACGTGGACGGGGGCACGCGACGTCGGCACGGCGACGTACACGTCGTACGGGCGCGACCACGTCCTGACGGCGGGTGACCGGCCGCCGTTGCCCGGCACGTCCGACCCGGGGTTCCGCGGCGACCCCGACCGCTGGTCGCCCGAGGACCTCCTGGTCGGGGCGCTGTCGCAGTGCCACATGCTGTGGTTCCTGCACCTGGCGGCGACGACCGGCGTCGTGGTGGTGGGCTACGAGGACGCAGCCTCGGGCACCGTGCGCATCGAGGGGGCCGGCCACGGCCAGTTCACCGAGGTCGTGCTGCGGCCGCGCGTCACCGTCCGCAACGCCACCCTCGCGGACGGGCGCCCGGTCGACGACGCGCTGCTGGCCGACGTGCACCACCGCGCCCACGAGCACTGCTTCATCGCGCGGTCGGTGAACTTCGCCGTGCGGCACGAGCCCACGCCCGTGCTCCTGGAGCGGCCCACGGTGTGACCGGTGCCCCCAGCACCGCGACGACGCGGCCTACCCCGCGTCAGGCCGCTCGACGGCTCTCGGGCACCCGCCGACGCGTGTCAGGCGGGCACCTCGACCCGCGCCGGGCCGAAGGCCTCGGCGAGGAAACGGCCCGTGTGGCTCTCCGGCACGGTGGCGACGTGCTCGGGGGTCCCTTCCGCAACCACGGTGCCACCCCCGGAGCCGCCCTCCGGGCCCATGTCGATGACCCAGTCGGCGTTCCTGATCACGTCGAGGTTGTGCTCGATCACCAGCACGCTGTTGCCCTTGTCGACCAGCGACTGCAGGACGCCGAGCAGCTTGCGGATGTCCTCGAAGTGCAGGCCCGTCGTCGGCTCGTCGAGCACGTAGATCGTGCGGCCCGTGGAGCGGCGCTGCAGCTCTGAGGCGAGCTTGACGCGCTGCGCCTCGCCGCCGGACAGCGTCGGCGCCGGCTGACCGAGCCGCACGTAGCCGAGGCCGACGTCGACGAGAGTACGCAGGTGACGCGCGATCGCCGGGACCGCGGCGAAGAACTCGGCGGCCTCCTCGATCGGCATCGCCAGCACGTCCGCCACGGTCCTGCCCTTGAAGTGCACCTCGAGCGTCTCACGGTTGTACCGCGCCCCGTGGCACACCTCGCACGGCACGTAGACGTCCGGCAGGAAGTTCATCTCGATCTTCAGCGTGCCGTCCCCGGAGCATGCCTCGCAGCGCCCACCCTTGACGTTGAACGAGAAGCGCCCGGGCGTGTAGCCGCGCACCTTCGCCTCGGTGGTCTCGGCGAACAGCTTGCGCACGTGGTCCCACACGCCGGTGTACGTGGCGGGGTTCGACCGCGGCGTGCGCCCGATGGGTCCCTGGTCGACGTGGACCACCTTGTCGAGCTGCTCGAGCCCGGTGACCCGGCGGTGCCGCCCCGCGACCTGGCGGGCACCGTTGAGCTCGTTGGCCATGACCGTGTAGAGGATCGAGTTGACGAGGGTCGACTTGCCGGACCCGGACACGCCGGTCACCGCGGTGAGCACGCCCAGCGGGAACGACACGTCGATGCCGCGCAGGTTGTTCTCACGCGCGCCGACGACCGTGACCTGCCGCGACCGGTCGACGGGGCGCCGCTGCGCGGGCATCGGGATCGTGCGACGCCCCGACAGGTAGGCGCCGGTCACGGACTCCGCCGACGCCAGCAGACCGTCGAGGTCGCCCGAGTGGACGACGCGGCCACCGTGCTCGCCCGCTCCCGGACCGATGTCGACGATCCAGTCGGCCGTGCGGATCGTGTCCTCGTCGTGCTCGACGACGATGAGCGTGTTCCCGAGGTCGCGCAGCCGGGTGAGGGTGTCGATGAGCCGCCGGTTGTCGCGCTGGTGCAGCCCGATGGACGGCTCGTCGAGCACGTACAGGACGCCGACCAGCCCGGAGCCGATCTGCGTGGCGAGCCGGATGCGCTGCGCCTCACCTCCGGACAGCGTCCCTGCGGGCCGCATCAGCGAGAGGTAGTCGAGCCCCACGTCCAGGAGGAAGCCGAGCCGGGCTTGGATCTCCTTGACGACCTGCGCCGCGATCGCCCGCTCGCGCTCGCCCAGCTCGAGACCGTCGATGAAGGCGCGAGCCTCGTCGATCGGCAGCGCGCAGACGTCGGCGATCGAGTACCCGCCGACCTTCACCGCGAGCACCTCGGGCTTGAGACGCGTGCCCTCGCACGTCGGGCACGGGACCTCACGCATGAAGGCCTCGTACTTCTCCTTGCTCCAATCGGAGTCCGTCTCGGCGTGGCGGCGCTGCAGGAACGTGATGACGCCCTCGAAGCCGGTGGAGTACTGGCGTTCCCGGCCCCAGCGGTTGCGGTACCGCACGTGCACCTCGTGGTTCTGCCCGTGCAGCACGGCGTCGCGCGCACGCTTCGGCAGCGCACGCCACGGGGTGTCCATGGAGAAGCCCAGGTCGGCCGCGAGCGCGGTGAGGACCCGCTGGAAGTACTCGGACGACGTCTGCGCCCACGGGGCGACCGCGCCCTGCGACAACGACAGCTCGTCGTCGGGGATCACGAGCTCCGGGTCCACCTCGAGACGCGATCCGAGACCCGTGCACTCGGGGCACGCGCCGTACGGGGCGTTGAAGGAGAAGGTCCGCGGCTCCACCTCCTCGAGCGTGAGGACGTGGTCGTTGGGGCAGGCGCGCTTCTCGGAGAACCTCCGCTCGCGCTGCGGGTCGTCCGCGTCCGCGTCGACGAGCTCGACGACCAGCAGGCCGCCGGCCAGCCCGAGCGCGGTCTCGACCGAGTCGGTCAGGCGCCGCTGCACGCCCTCGCGCGACACGAGCCGGTCGACGACGACCTCGATGTCGTGCTTGAGCTTCTTCTCCAGCGTCGGCGGCGACGCGAGCTGCACGACCTCGCCGTCGACGCGCGCCCGCGAGAAGCCCTTGCCCTGCAGCTCGCGGAACAGGTCGGTGTACTCCCCCTTGCGGCCGCGCACGACCGGCGCGAGCACCTGGTAGCGGGTGCCCTCCGGCAGCTCGAGCAGCCGGTCGACGATCTGCTGCGGTGTCTGCGCCGTGACGCGCTCGCCGCACACCGGGCAGTGCTGCGTGCCGGCACGCGCGAAGAGCAGGCGCAGGTAGTCGTACACCTCGGTGATCGTGCCCACGGTCGAACGCGGGTTGCGGTTGGTGGACTTCTGGTCGATCGAGACGGCCGGCGACAGTCCCTCGATGAAGTCGACGTCGGGCTTGTCCATCTGCCCGAGGAACTGCCGCGCGTACGCCGACAGCGACTCGACGTAGCGGCGCTGGCCCTCGGCGAAGATCGTGTCGAAGGCGAGCGACGACTTGCCGGAGCCGGACAGGCCGGTGAACGCGATGAGCGCGTCACGCGGCAGGTCCAGGTCGACGTTGCGGAGGTTGTGCTCCCGCGCGCCGCGGACCACGAGACGGTCGGACAGAGGAAGGCTCACGGTCGACGAGTCTACGTGCGGGGTCCGACAGTCGCACACGTGTTCGACGTGACCTCCGTCGCCCTGCCGACGGCGCCCGGACGCGCACGCACCGCGGCCGCGCGGCATGCTGGGGCCGATGGACGCCCCGACGCCCTGCCCGCCGGCCGGCGCGCTGCTCGCGCACCAGGTGCCGATCGAGGACTACGCCGTGCTGGGTGACGGCCACACCGCCGCGCTCGTCTCGCGACGGGGCTCGGTCGACTGGCTGTGCCTGCCACGGTTCGACTCCGACGCGTGCTTCGCCGCGCTGCTCGGCACGCCGCGCCACGGTCGCTGGCTGCTCACGGTCCCCGACGCGACGGACGTGACGCGGCACTACCGCGGCGACTCGTTCGTGCTGGAGACGACGTACCGTGCGCCGCGGGGTGAGGCGCTCGTGACCGAGGCGATGCCGCTCGGCGACGGGCGTGCCGACCTCGTGCGGCGCATCGAGTGCACGCACGGCGAGGTCGACGTCGAGCACGAGTGGGTCGTGCGGCTCGGCTACGGTGCCGTCGAGCCGTGGGTCCGGCGGGAGCAGGACGCCGACGGGCACGAGGCGATCCGGGCGATCGCCGGGCCCGACTCCCTCGTGCTGCGCGGCGACAGGCTCCCGGAAGCCGTCGACCACCGGCACCGGGACCGGTTCACGCTCCGGGCGGGCCAGGCCGTGGAGCTCTCGCTGACGTGGGTGCACTCGTGGCAGCCCACGCCGTCACGGCTCACCGTGCCGGACCGCGTCGACGCGACCGCCGTCGCGTGGGGGCTGTGGGCGCGCGGCTGCACGTACGACGGGCCGCACCGCGAGGCCGTGGTGCGGTCGCTGCTCGTCCTGCGTCTGCTGACGGACCTCACCACGGGGGGCATCGTCGCGGCCGTCACCACGTCGCTGCCCGAGACGTTCGGCGGCGAGCGCAACTGGGACTACCGCTACTGCTGGCTGCGCGACGCCGCGCTCACGCTCGAGGCACTCGTCGAGCAGGGCTTCCGCCAGGAGGCGACGCAGTGGCGCGCGTGGCTCGAGCGCGCCGTCGCGGGTGACCCGCGGGACCTGCAGATCATGTACCGGCTCGACGGCGGACGACGGCTGCCGGAGGTCCTGCTCGAGCACCTGCCGGGGTACGCCGGGTCCCGCCCCGTGCGGGTCGGCAACCTCGCGGCGGGTCAGGTCCAGCACGACGTGCTCGGCGAGGTGATGTCCGCGCTCGCCGCGGCGCGCGACGCCGGTCTGCCCGAGACGGAGGGCTCGTGGGCGCTGCAGTGCCGGCTCGTCGACGACCTCGCCGCGTCGTGGCGCACCCCCGACCGGGGCATCTGGGAGATCCGCGGCGAGCCCCAGCACTTCACGCACTCGAAGGTCATGGCGTGGGCCGCGCTGGACCGGGCGGTGTCCGGCGTCGAGCGGCACGGCCTGCCCGGCCCCGTCGAGCGGTGGCGCCGTGTGCGCGAGGAGATCCGTGCGGACGTCATGGCGCACGGGTGGTCACCCGAGCGGAGCACGTTCGTCCAGCACTACGGCGCGGAGCACACCGACGCGTCGCTGCTCCAGCTGGTGCAGGTCGGCTTCGTGCCGGCGGACGGGCCGCACGCGCTTGGCACCCTCGCAGCGGTGCGCGACGAGCTCGAGGTGGCGCCGGGCCTGCTGCTGCGCTACCGCACCGACCGCACGGACGACGGGCTGGCCGGTGCGGAGGCACCGTTCCTCGCGTGCTCGTTCTGGCTCGCCGACGCGCTCGCACGCGCGGGCGAGGTGGACGAGGCGAGCCGCGTGCTCGACGTGCTCGTCCCGCTGGCGAACGATGTCGGGCTGCTCGCCGAGCAGTACGACCCGTACGCAGGGCGCATGGTCGGCAACGTCCCGCAGGCGCTGTCGCACCTCGCCCTCGTGCGGGCCGCGCACAGCCACGCGCGCGCCGTGCGGCCGGCGTCGGGGACCGGCCCCGACGGCGGCCGGGCGGCGGCCGTGGCACGCTGACGTCGCAGGGACGCGACGGCGACGGGGGTGCGGCGGTGGACGCGGAGCGGTACACGGGCCACGTGGAGCCCGGCGGCAGCACGGCGGTCCGGGTGCTCGACGACGCGGAGGTCCGCAAGGTGTCGGTCGGCCCGATGGACAACGCCGCGTACCTCGTGACGTGCCGCCGTTCCGGCGCCCAGGTGCTCGTCGACGCCCCCGCCGACCCCGACCGGCTCCTCGCGCTGCTGCGGGAGGGCAGCGCGACGGCCCGGCTCGACCTCGTGGTGGTCACCCACCGGCACCGCGACCACCTGGGGGCCCTCGCGTCGGTCGTCGCGGTCACGGGCGCCGCGGTCGCGGCGGGCGCCGACGACGCGGACGCGGTCGCGACCGCGAGCGACCACCCGGTCGACCGCCGGCTGCGGCACGGCGACGTGCTGACCGTCGGACACCTCCGGCTCGACGTCGTCGCGCTGCGCGGCCACACACCCGGGTCCGTCGCGCTCGCGCTGACCGAGCCCTCGGGCACCGCGGGCCCCGACGCCGCCCCAGGACGCGTGCACCTCTTCACGGGGGACTCGCTGTTCCCCGGTGGTGTCGGGAACACCGACCGTGACCCGCAGCGGTTCGCCCAGCTGCTCGGCGACGTCACCGAGCGCGTCTTCGCCCGCTACGGGGACGACACCTGGGTCTACCCCGGGCACGGGGACGACACCACGCTCGGCATCGAGCGCCCGGCTCTGCCTGCGTGGGCCGCGCGGGGCTGGTGACCCTCAGCCCTCGACGGGGCCGAGCACGGAGGTCGCGAGCGTGGCGTGCGCCGACTCGTCGTCCGAGGGGTGGTAGATGCCCGCGAGCACGTCACGGTAGAGCCGCGCGAGCTCGCTGCCGGTGAAGTACGCGCCCCCGCCGGACACCCGCAGCGCGAGGTCCACGACGACCCGTGCCGTCTCCGTCGCGCGGACCTTGAGCCCCACGAGCTGGGCGAACCAGCGGGCGCCGTGGTCGGCCTGCTCGTCGACGTCCCGCGCGAGGGCGAACACCTGCAGCTCGGCGCCGTCCTGGGCGAGCGCCGCGTCGGCGACCCGCCAGCGGATGTCCGGGTCCTGCGCGTACGGGCGCCCGTCGTGCTTGAACGACGTGCGTCGCCGGGCGTGCGCGACGCCGAGCTCGAGCGCGCGGCGGCCGATCCCCGTGTACACCGCGGCGAGCAGGGTCTCGAAGACGGCGAACAGCGCGAACACGAACGGGTCCGCCGACGGGCCGGGCGGGAGCCGCCGGTAGACACGGTCGGCGGGTGCGTACGCGCCGTCGAGCACGGTCGTCGCGGACTGCGTGGCCCGCATGCCGAGCGTGTCCCAGTCGTCGCGGGCCTCGACGCCGCCGTCCGCGCGCGCGACGACGCCGTGCACCAGACGCGGGTCGTCCGGGTCGGAGTCGTCGAGGCCGAACGTCGCCAGACGCGTCCAGACCGGCGACAGCGACGTGAAGATCTTCGTGCCGTGGTAGCGGTAGCCGCCGTCGGGCTGCGGCACGGCCCGCGTGCGGGAACCGAACATCACGAGGTCGTTGCCGGCCTCGGAGTTGCCGAACGCGAACACCTCGCCGGCCGCCGCGTCGCGCAGCACGAACTCGACCGAGTCGTCGCCCCGCGCCGAGAGCAGCGCGGCGAGCCCGGTGACGACGAGGTGCATGTTGACCGCGAGCGCGGTGGCAGGTGCGGCGCCTGCGAGCCGCACCTGCTCGCGCGCGACCTCCTCGAGCGTCAGCCCGGCCCCGCCCAGCCGCTGCGGGACGAACGCCGTCAGGTAGCCCGCCGCGGTGAGCTCCGCGAGGTCGTCGTGCGGGAACGTGTTCTCGCGGTCGTGCGTCTCGGCGCGCTCGTGGACACGCGCGAGCAGGTCGTCGGTGAGCAGGGTGCGCAGCTGCCGGGTCATCCCGCCACTCTGCCACCGCGCCGGGCGTGGACCGGTGCGCCGTCGCGCACCGCGCTCGGGCAGGATGGCCGCATGAGCATCTTCGCCGTCCGCTACACCTACGACGAGCGGTCCGAGGTCCGCGACGCCGTGCGGCCCGAGCACCGCGCCTGGCTCGCCGGACAGGCCGAGGCCGGCGTCCTGCTGGGCTCGGGTCCGTTCACCGAGGGCGCCCCGGGAGCTCTGCTGGTGCTGCGGGGCGACGACGAGGACGCGGTGCGCGCCGTCCTGGCCCAGGACCCGTTCGCGCGCGAGGGCCTCGTCGCCGACACCGAGGTGCGCACATGGGAGGTCGTCCTCGGGCCCTGGGCGGCGACCGTCTGACGTGACGTCGGGACGGCCGACGCTCAGCGCGGGCTGTCGAGCACGCCGCCGGTCGCCGTCGGCCGCGCCGCTGCGGCGACGTGGCGCGCGTGCAGGAGGCTCGCGCGGGTCGCGGTGGCGAGCGAGACCGGCAGCTCGTGTGTCACGCGCGGTCGTCCGTCGCCCCGTCGTGGCCCGCCGGGGGCAGCACGCCGGGCGTGGCGGCACGCGCCGTGCCGAGCGCGTCGGCGCGGGCGTCACGCCGGGTGCGGCGCAGCGACAGCACGGTGGTGAGCGCGAGGGTGAGGACGATGAACGCCAGGGAGACCCACGTGTTGATCTCCGGGATCGCGGTGACGTGCTCGCCGCCGTTGATGAACGGCACCTCGTTGGTGTGCAGCGCGTGGATGACGAGCTTGATCCCGATGAACCCGAGGATCGCGCCGAGCCCGTAGGCGAGGTAGACCAGCTTGTCGAGCAGCCCGTCGATGAGGAAGAACAGCTGCCGCAGGCCGAGCAGCGAGAACGCGTTCGCCGTGAAGACGAGGTAGGTCTCCTGCGTGAGGCCGAAGATCGCGGGGATCGAGTCGACCGCGAAGATGATGTCGGCGGTGCCGATGGCGATCATCACGATGAGCATCGGCGTCAGCAGGCGCCTGCCGTCCCGGCGGACCACCATCTTGTCGCCGACGTAGTCGTCGGTGGTCGGGAAGACGCGTCGCGTCCAGCGCAGCACCGCGTTCTCGTGGTACTCGTCCTCGGCTTCGCTCCCGGCCTTGACCTGCGTCCACGCGGTGTAGAGCAGGAACAGCCCGAAGATGTAGAAGATCCACGACAGGTTCTCGATCATCGCGGCGCCGATGAAGATGAACACCGTCCGCAGCACGAGCGCGATGGTGATGCCGATGAGCAGCACCTTCTGCTGGTAGAGCCGCGGCACGCGGAAGCTCGCCATGATGAGCACGAAGACGAAGAGGTTGTCGACCGACAGGCTCTTCTCGGTCACGTAGCCCGCGAAGTACTCGGCGCCGTAGGTCGAGCCCCACACGGCCCACACGAGCACACCGAACACGAGCGCGACGCCCACGTAGCCGATCGACCACGCCGCCGACTCCCGCAACGTGGGCTCGTGCGGCGAGCGCACGTGCCCGACGTAGTCGACGGCGAGCATCACGAGGATGACGCCGACCGTGACGGCCCACACCCACACAGGAACATCCATGAACAGACCTCCGGAACGTACGACTGATGACCGGAGGTCTCTTCCGCCAGCACAGCTCGCACCTGGCGAGATCCTGCGCGCGGCCGACGGCACCGGGCCGGCAACGCTGGCGACCGTGATGACGATGACGTCGTGGGGAGTACTCCCCTCCGCGGAGAACTATAGGTGACACCGCGGGCGCCGCCAGCCGGCGTCTCACACCAGGCAGAACTCGTTGCCCTCAGGGTCCTGCAGCACGATCCAGTACCCCTGCTGCTCGTCGTCGACCTCGCGCACACGCGTCGCGCCGAGCACCTCGAGCTGCGCCGCGCGTGCCCGGATGCCGTCGCGGTCGGGCGGCCCGCCCCGGCGGGTGGGCACCCCGGGGAGCCCGACGTCGAGGTGCAGCCGGTTCTTCACGGTCTTGCCCTCGGGCACCTTCTGCAGGAAGAGCCGCGGGCCGACGCCCTCGGGGTCCACGATCGCGTACGCGTCGTTCCACCGCTCCTCCGGCAAACCCCAGGCACGCAGAGTGTCCTGCCAGGTGGCGAAGCCCTCGGGCGGCGGGTCCTCCACGTACCCGAGAACCTCCGCCCAGAAGGCCCCGACCGCGCGGGGGTCGTGAGCGTCGAGCACGATCTGCAGCCTGCGGTCCATCGGGTCTCCCGGCAGTCGATGCGGTGGCGTCCGGCACGAGTGGCGTGCCGCGCGTCGTTGTCCGGTCCGGCGGTGCCGTGCCGGGCACCGGCGGCGTCAGGCGGTGGCCGCCTGCATCTGGCGCAGTTCCTTCTTCAGTCCGGAGATCTCGTCGCGCAGCCGCGCGGCGAGCTCGAACTGCAGCTCGCCCGCCGCCGCGTGCATCTGCTCGGTGAGCTGCTGGACGAGATCGGCCAGGTCGTGCGCGGCCGCGCCCGCGAGCCGCGTGCGCTCGTCACCTCCGGACGGTCGCGACCCGAGGCCCGGCACGGGGGCCTTGCCGCGGCTCGCCTGGCGACCCGCGCCGCCCAGCAGCTCGGCGGTGTCGGCGTCCTCGCGCGCGAGCATGTCGGTGATGTCGCCGATCTTCTTGCGCAGCGGCTGCGGGTCGATGCCGTGCTCGAGGTTGTACGCGATCTGCTTCTCGCGGCGGCGGTCGGTCTCGTCCAGCGCCTGCCGCATCGCCGGCGTCACGGTGTCCGCGTACATGTGCACCTGGCCCGAGACGTGACGGGCGGCGCGACCGATCGTCTGGATCAGCGACTTGCCCGAGCGCAGGAACCCCTGCTTGTCGGCGTCGAGGATCGCCACGAGCGACACCTCGGGCAGGTCGAGGCCCTCGCGCAGCAGGTTGATGCCCACGAGCACGTCGTACTCCCCCAGCCGCAGCTCGCGCAGCAGCTCGACACGTCGCAGCGTGTCGACCTCCGAGTGCAGGTAGCGCACACGGACGTCCTTCTCGAGGAGGTAGTCCGTGAGGTCCTCCGACATCTTCTTGGTGAGGGTCGTCACGAGCACGCGCTCGTCGCGCTCGACCCGGTCGCGGATCTCGCCGAGCAGGTCGTCGATCTGCCCCTTGGTCGGCTTGACGACCACCTGCGGGTCCACGAGGCCGGTCGGGCGGATGATCTGCTCGACGACACCGTCGGCCATCGACAGCTCGTAGTCCCCCGGCGTCGCCGACAGGTAGACGGTCTGGCCGATGCGTTCGACGAACTCCTCCCAGCGCAACGGTCGGTTGTCGATCGCGCTGGGCAACCGGAAACCGTGGTCCACGAGGGACCGTTTACGGGACATGTCCCCCTCGAACATCGCCCCGATCTGCGGCACGGTGACGTGCGACTCGTCGATGACGAGGAGGAAGTCCTCCGGGAAGTAGTCGAGGAGCGTGTTCGGTGCGGAGCCGGGGGCTCGCCCGTCGATGTGGCGCGAGTAGTTCTCGATGCCGGAGCACGAGCCGATCTGCCGCATCATCTCGATGTCGTACGTGGTGCGCATCTGCAGGCGCTGCGCCTCGAGCAGCTTGTTCTGCCGCTCGAGGTCGGCGAGCCGCTCCTCGAGCTCGGCCTCGATCCCGGCGATCGCGCGCTCCATGCGCTCGGGCCCGGCCACGTAGTGCGTCGCGGGGAAGACGTGCATCTGCTGCTCCGACCGCACCACGTCACCCGTCAGCGGGTGCAGCGTCGCGATCGCCTCGATCTCGTCACCGAAGAACTCGATGCGGATCGCGAGCTCCTCGTACACCGGGATGATCTCGACCGTGTCGCCGCGCACCCGGAACGTCCCGCGCGTGAACGCCATGTCGTTGCGTGTGTACTGCATGGTGACGAACTTGCGGAGCAGCTGGTCCCGGTCGACCTGGTCGCCGACGGCCAGGGTCACCATGCGGTCGACGTACTCCTGCGGCGTTCCGAGGCCGTAGATGCAGGACACCGTCGAGACCACCACCACGTCGCGGCGCGTGAGCAGCGAGCTCGTCGCCGAGTGCCGCAGCCGCTCGACCTCCTCGTTGATCGAGGAGTCCTTCTCGATGTAGGTGTCCGACTGCGCGATGTACGCCTCGGGCTGGTAGTAGTCGTAGTACGAGACGAAGTACTCGACCGCGTTGTTCGGCAGCAGCTCACGGAACTCCGTGGCGAGCTGCGCGGCGAGGGTCTTGTTGGGAGCCATGA
Organism: Cellulomonas flavigena DSM 20109; assembly: GCF_000092865.1. Taxonomy (GTDB): domain Bacteria; phylum Actinomycetota; class Actinomycetes; order Actinomycetales; family Cellulomonadaceae; genus Cellulomonas; species Cellulomonas flavigena. The sequence continues at coordinate 2,178,130 of NC_014151.1, forward strand.
CGAGCGTCGGACGCTGCAGCTCCTCGATGAGCCAGGCGGTCGTCGCCGACTTCCCGGTCCCGGTGGCGCCGAGCAGCACGACGTCCTTCTCGCCGGCGCGCACGCGCGCCGCGAGCTCCTCGATCGCCGTGGGCTGGTCCCCGCTCGGGGTGTACTCGGACACCACCTCGAACGGCGCGACGGTCCGCTGCAGGTCGGTGACGGGGCGCATACGACCACGGTACGTCGCACCACCGACATCGACCGCGCGCAGCCCGGCGGACCCGGGGCCCGCGGGGCGCGGACGACCTACCAGTCGCCGCTGAACGACACGTGGGCGGCCGGGTCGGCCCGCTGGAGCATCCCGGAGTACTTGTCCATGAAGTCGCGGTATGCGGTGAAGCCGACGATCTTGCGCTTCGCCATCGGCACCATCTTGCTCATGCCACCGGACTTCACGACGTAGGTCGTGATGGTGGTGCGCACCGTGACACGGCCCACCGCTCGGTCCACCTCGACGTCGAAGTGGAGCACCGGCTCGGTGCTCTCACGCGTCATGTCCCGGATGGAGACCTCGACCTTGTTGGCGGTGCGCTCGCCGACGCGCAGCCACCCGCTCTCGTCCTCGACCGCGGCCGCAGCCGCCTGGACGAGATCGAGCACCTGGGTCGCCGAGAGCACACCCGTGGCCACCGACATGGAGGCCTTCGACTGCAGCGGGCGCGCCTCCCACCCACTACCGACCGATTGGAGTGCCATCGTTCCTCCGGCTCCGTTGCCGCGGGTCGCCCATTGCCACCCGCCGGACGCGCGCTGTTCCCGCGTCCATCCGAGTGATCGGCGCTTGCACGCTACTCCTCGCGTGGACAAGCGTCCAATTCACTCGTTCGGGTGTGAGCTACTCCCCAGTACGGAGGACCTAGGTCCTGCAGGGCACATCACGACGCGTCGGCTGCCCGTTCGTCGGCCTGCTCGACGGCGAGCCGCTCCCAGAGCTCGTCGACCTGGCGCACCAGGTCGGCGTCGCTCCCCGTCCCGTCGAGCACGACGTCCGCCGCCGCCAGCCGTTCCTCGTCGCGTGCCTGCGCCGCCACGCGCGCCTCGGCGTCGGAGCGCAGCATCCCGCGCAGCCGCACCAGCCGCTCGACGCGCAGCACCGCGGGCGCGTGCACGACCACCACCACGTGGAAGTCCTTCTCCTGCCCGGTCTCGACGAGCAGCGGGATGTCGTGCACGACGACGGCGCCGGCGTCGCGCGCGGCCGCCGCCGCCTCGATCTCGGCCGCGAGCCGCCGGACGACGGGGTGCACGATCGCGTCCAGCCGAGCGCGCGCGTCGGGGTCCGGGAACACCACCCGCGCCAGGGCGGGCCGGTCCAGCATCCCGTCGGCGTCGAGGACCTCGGAGCCGAACTGCGCGACGACCTGCGCCAGGCCCGCCGACCCCGGGGCCACGGCCTGCCGCGCGAGCACGTCGGCGTCGACCACCACCGCACCCAGCTCGTCGAACCTGCGCGCGGCAACGGACTTGCCCGCCGCGATGCCCCCGGTCAGCCCGATCCTCTGCATCGCCCCATCGTCGCCCCCTGCACGCGCCCGCGCTACCGCCCCGGCCCGTCGGGCACCTGGCGCAGCCGTCACGCTCGCCGGGGACGCCGACGGCCGGCCACCCCGGAGGGTGACCGGCCGTCGCGTGGACCGGTGCGGGCGGACCCGCGCGGTGTCAGTTGCCGGTGAGCTTCTCGCGCAGCGCGGCGAGCGCCTCGTCCGACGCGAGGGTGCCGGTGGCCTCCTCGCTGGCCGACGAGTACGTCGAGGGCACCGGGCCGCTCGAGGCGGCGCCGGACTCCGACGTCGACGCCTCGAGGTCGGCCTGCGCCGCCGCGGCGACCTGCTTGCGGTGCGCCTCCCAGCGCTCGTGGGCGGCCGCGTACTGGGCCTCCCACGCCTCGCGCTGGGCCTCGAAGCCCTCGAGCCACTCGTTCGTCGTCGGGTCGAAGCCCTCGGGGTACTTGTAGTTGCCCTGCTCGTCGTACTCGGCCGCCATGCCGTACAGCGCGGGGTCGAAGTCGTCCGACTCGGGGTCGAAGCCCTCGTTCGCCTGCTTGAGCGACAGCGAGATGCGGCGACGCTCGAGGTCGATGTCGATGACCTTGACGAACACGTCGTCGCCGACCTGCACGACCTGCTCCGGGATCTCGACGTGGCGCACGGCCAGCTCCGAGATGTGGACAAGGCCCTCGATGCCGTCCTCGACGCGCACGAACGCACCGAACGGGACGAGCTTGGTGACCTTGCCGGGCACGACCTGGCCGATGGCGTGCGTCCGGGCGAACGCCTGCCACGGGTCCTCCTGCGTCGCCTTCAGCGACAGCGAGACCCGCTCGCGGTCGAAGTCGACCTCGAGCACCTCGACCGTGACCTCCTGGCCGACCTCGACGACCTCGGACGGGTGGTCGATGTGCTTCCAGGACAGCTCGGAGACGTGCACGAGCCCGTCCACGCCGCCCAGGTCGACGAACGCGCCGAAGTTGACGATCGAGGACACGACACCGGGACGGACCTGGCCCTTCTGCAGGGTCTGCAGGAAGGTCGAGCGCACCTCGGACTGCGTCTGCTCGAGCCACGCACGCCGCGACAGCACGACGTTGTTGCGGTTCTTGTCGAGCTCGATGATCTTCGCCTCGATCTCCTTGCCGACGTACGGCTGGAGGTCGCGGACGCGACGCATCTCGACGAGGGAGGCCGGCAGGAAGCCGCGCAGGCCGATGTCGAGGATGAGGCCGCCCTTGACGACCTCGATGACGGTGCCGGTGACGACGCCGTCCTCCTCCTTGATCTTCTCGATCGTGCCCCACGCCCGCTCGTACTGCGCGCGCTTCTTGGACAGGATCAGCCGACCCTCCTTGTCCTCCTTCTGGAGGACGAGGGCCTCGACCGCGTCGCCGACCTTCACGACCTCGCCGGGGTCCACGTCGTGCTTGATGGACAACTCGCGGGAGGGGATGACGCCCTCGGTCTTGTAACCGATGTCGAGCAGGACCTCGTCGCGGTCGACCTTGACGATGGTGCCCTCGACGATGTCGCCGTCGTTGAAGTACTTGATGGTGGCGTCGATCGCGGCGAGGAAGTCCTCGGCCGAGCCGATGTCGTTCACCGCGACCTGCGGGCTGGCGGGCTTCGCGGGGGTGGAGATGCTCATGTAGTGGTGGGCTCCGATGCGGACAGGAAGTAGAGCGGACAGGGATGGTCCGTGGCACGGGCGCCACGGCTCGTACTGCGCCCCGGGCGCCCTCCCGACGCCGTGGGCGCGCGGGGGGAGAACGAGGATGGGTGCGCACGAGGACGCGCGGCACCGCCGTCCACCCTATCGGGTGGCCGGCCGCACAGGCAAAGGGGCGTCAGGCCAGCGCGCGCGCCACGGTCAGCAGGTCCTGCGGCACGTACTTGACCTTGCCCGCCACCTGCGACAGCGGCACGAGCACGACCTCCTCGCCGCGGATCGCCGTCATGACGTTGGTCGTGCCGGCCGTCACCGCGTCGATCGCTGCGACCCCGAAGCGCGAGGCGAGGATGCGGTCGGCCGCGGTCGGGATGCCGCCGCGCTGCGTGTGCCCCAGCACGGTGACGCGCGTGTCGAAGCCCGTGCGCTGCTCGATCTCGACCTTGAGCCGCTCGCCGATCGCGCCGGCGACGATCTCGCCGAACTTGCCGACCTGCGTCTCGTAGTGCATCGAGGTGCCCTCGGCCGGCACCGCGCCCTCGGCGACGACGACGATCGAGAAGCTCGCGTGCGCACGGTGGCGGTGCTTGAGGAACTTCTCGATCCGCGTGATGTCGAACGGCTCCTCGGGGGCGAGCACGAGCTCGGCGCCGCCTGCGATGCCCGACGTGACGGCGATCCACCCCGCGTGCCGGCCCATGACCTCGACGATCATCACGCGGTTGTGCGACTCGGCGGTCGTGTGGATCCGGTCGATCGCCTCGGTGGCGATGCTCACCGCGGTGTCGAAGCCGATGGACGCGTCGGTCGCCCACACGTCGTTGTCGATGGTCTTGGGGATGCCGACGACCTTCACGCCCGCCTCGGCCACCTTGCTCGCGGCGTTCAGCGTGCCGTCGCCGCCGATGCAGATCAGCGCCTCGATGCGTTCGGCCTCGAGCGTGGCCAGCGCGGCCTCCAGGCCGCCGTCCGACGCGTGGGGGTGGTACCGCGCCGTGCCCAGCAGCGTGCCACCGGTCGGCAGCACGTTGCGGATGTCGCGGCGCGACAGCGGCATGACGTCGCCGTCGACGACGCCCTTCCACCCGTTGCGGAAGCCGATGATCGAGTGTCCGTGCTCGCCCTCCCCCCGCTTGACGACCGCACGGATCGCGGCGTTCAGGCCGGGGACGTCACCGCCACCGGTCAGCAGACCGACTCGCACGCTGGAGCTCCTCGTTCGCAGGGGTCACCCCCGCCAGGTGCGTGGGGGCCGGCGCGCTCCGACGCGCACCGGCGCCCACCCTAGCCACCCCGGCGGGCCCCGTGGTGCACCTCAGGTCCCGGTCGGGACCGTCCCCGACCTGCTCAGGCGGACCGACCGAGGTCAAGGTCCCGACCAGGGATGGCGTCGAGCAGCGTCCGCGTGTACTCCGTGCGCGGGGCGTCGAACACGTCGTCGACGGTCCCGTGCTCGACGACGCGGCCGGACTGCATGACGACCACCTCGTGCGCGATCTGCCGCACGACGGCCAGGTCGTGGCTGATGAAGACGTACGTCAGGCCGAGCCGCTCCTGCAGGTCCGCCAGCAGCTGCAGGATCTGCGCCTGCACGACCACGTCCAGCGCCGACACCGCTTCGTCGCACACGACGAGCTCGGGGTGCAGCGCCAGCGCCCGGGCGATGGCCACGCGCTGACGCTGACCGCCGGACAGCTCCGCGGGGTAACGGCGCAGCAGGTCGTGCGGCAGGGCGACCTGGTCCATGAGGTCGCGCACCCGGGCCCGCCGCTCGAGCCGGTCCCCCGTGCCGTGGGCGCGCAGCGGCTCCTCCACGGTGCGATACACGGTGAACAGCGGGTCGAGGGACGCGTACGGGTCCTGGAAGATCGGCTGGACCCGGCGGCGGAACGCCACCTCCGCCGCGCGACCCCGCCCGCCCACGTCCTCGCCGTCGAAGCGGATGCGCCCCGACGTCGGCTCGAGCAGCCCCAGCATCATGCGCGCGAGCGTGGACTTGCCCGACCCGGACTCCCCCACGACCGCCAGCGTCCGGCCCCGAGGAACGGCGAGGCTGACGTCGTCGACGGCGGTGAACGGGGTCGAGCGCCCCAGCAGCCCGCGCCCGCGCACGGGGAACACCTTCGTGACGCGCTCGACCTCCACCACCGGGGGCGTCGTGGCCCCCTCGGCGGCGTGGGCAGGTGCGGTCGGCACGTCGCCGTCGGCCGCGCCCGCGACGTCGCCCCGGTGCCGCGCGAGCTCGATGCGACGCGACGCGAGCGACGGCGCCGCAGCGAGCAGGCGGCGGGTGTACTCGTGCTGCGGGTCGGTGAGCAGGCTGCTGGCGTCGCCCTGCTCGACGACCTCCCCCTGGTACATGACCACGACCTTGTCGGCGCGCTCGGCCGCGAGGCCCAGGTCGTGCGTGATGAGCAGCACGGCGACGCCCAGCCGGTCGGTGAGCCCGGTGAGGCCGTCGAGGATCGTGCGCTGCACCGTGACGTCGAGGGCCGAGGTCGGCTCGTCCGCGATGAGCAGCTGGGGACGCGCCGCAAGACCCATGGCGATGAGGGCGCGCTGGCGCATGCCGCCGGAGAACTCGTGCGGGTACTGCCGTGCGCGCGCGACGGCGTCGGGCAGGCCCGCCTCGGTCAGCAGCTCGACGCTCCGCTCCCGCACGCCACGCCCGCGGACCACGCCGTTGTCCTCGAGGGTCTCGTCGACCTGAGCGCCCACGCGGCGCACGGGGTTGAGGTTCGACATCGGGTCCTGCGGCACCATGCCGATCCGGGTGCCCCGCAGCGCGGCGACGCCGTCGGGCCCGAGCGCGACGAGGTCCTGGCCGTCGAACAGGATCTGCCCTCCGGTCACCGCGCCGTTGCCCGCGAGCAGCCCGATCACGGCGGCTGCGGTGGTGGACTTGCCGGACCCCGACTCCCCCACGACCGCGACCGTCTCGCCCGGGTGCACGTCGAACGAGACCCCTCGCAGCGCGGTCGCCGGCCCTGCCTCGGTGCGGAACGTGACCTCGAGGTCACGGATGCTCAGCAGCGGCGCGCCGGCGTCGTTCTCGGGTGCGCTCGTCACGCTCACCGCCTCCTCGATCGTGGGTCGAGCGCCTCACGCAGCGCCTCGCCGAACAGCGTGAAGCCCAGGGCCGTCACGGAGATGCACACGCCGGGCCACAGGGCGAGCCGCGGCGCGATCTCGAGCTCGTTCTGCGCCGCGACGAGCATGCGCCCCCACTCCGCCGTGGTCGGCGAACCGCCGCCCAGGCCGAGGAACGACAGCGCTGCCGCCTCGATGACCGCGGTCGCCAGCAGCAGCGTCGCCTGCACGATGACGGGCGACACGCTGTTGGGCAGCACGTGGCTCATCGTGACGGTGCGCCGCGACAGCCCGAGCGAACGCGCTGCCAGCACGTAGTCCTGCCCCATCTGCGCGAGCATCGAGCCACGGAGCAGCCGTGCGAACACCGGCACCTGCACGACACCGATCGCGATGACGACGGCCGACGGGGTCTGGCCCGCGATCGCCGCGATCGACACCGCGAGCAGCAGGCTGGGCACCGCGAGCATGAGGTCGACCAGCCGCATCGCGGCGGAGTCCACCCCACCGCCGAACGCGCCGGCGAGCAGCCCGACGAGCATGCCGCCGGCCAGCCCGAGCAGCGTCGCCAGGACGCCGATGAGCAGGGAGGCCCGCGCGCCCCAGATGAGCTGGGACAGCACGTCGGCGCCGTACCGGTCGAGACCCAGCGGATGGTCCGCAGACGGGCCGGGGATGAAGGTCGGGCGCACGTCCGCCCGTCCCGGCAGCTCACCGGCGCCGTACGGGGCGAGCACGGGTGCGAGCAGCGCCACGAGCACGAACGCCACGACGATCGCGACGCCGAGGATCGCGGCGGGGTTGCGGGCGAGCCGGCGCGCCGCGACGCGCCACAGCGCCTCGCCCGCGCGGCGGTCCTCGGCCAGCGCCTCGCCGCCATCCACGGGAGGCTGCGGGACCTCGTACACCTCGGGTGCGCTCATCGCGTCCTCATCCTCGGGTCGATCAGGCCGTACGACACGTCCACCGCCAGGTTCACCAGGGCGTAGACCACGGCGATGAGCAGGATGAAGCCCTGCAGCACCGCGTAGTCGAGGTTGAAGACGGCGTCGGCGAGAAACTTGCCGATGCCGGGGAACGCGAAGACGGTCTCGGTGAGCACGGCGCCGGACAGCAGCAGACCCACCTGCAGGCCGATCGTCGTGGACACCGGCAGCATCGCGTTGTGCAGGATCACGCGGCTGCGCACGTGCGCGGGTGACAGGCCCTTGGCGCGCGCGGTGCGCACGTAGTCGGCGTGCTGCACGTCGATGACGGAGGCGCGCGTGATGCGCGCGATGATCGCCAGCGGGATGGTGCCGAGCGCGAGGGCGGGCAGCACGAGGTGCAGCAGCGCGTCCCAGCTCGCGTCCCACTCGCGTGTCATCAACCCGTCGAGCACGTAGAAGCGCGTCGGGTGCGTCGCGATCATCGCGGGGTCCTGCCGCCCGCTCGACGGGAACCAGCCGAGCTGCACCGCGAAGAGCCACTTGAGCAGGAACGCCAGGAAGAACACGGGGACCGTCACGCCGAGCAGCGACGTGACGACGGCGACGTGGTCGACGAGGCGCCCCTGCCGCCGCGCGGCGAGGTAGCCCAGCGGGACGCCGAGGCCGACGGCGACGACGAGCGCGACGAGCGACAGCTCGACCGTCGCCGGGAACCGCGCCCAGAACTCGTCGAGCACCGGCCGCCCGGTGCGGGTCGAGACGCCGAAGTTGCCCTGCAGGAGCTGGCCGAGCCACTGCACGTACTGCTGCGGCAGCGGCCGGTCGAAGCCGTAGAGCTGGTTGATCCGCTCCACCGCCTCCGGGGTCGCGCGCTCCCCCAGGAGGGCCGTCGCCGGCCCTCCCGGGAGGGCGCGCACCCACAGGAACAGCAGGACCGACAACCCGAGGAGGGTCGGGACGAGCAGCGCGAGGCGCCGCAGGATCAGTCGGGTCATCGGTGGGTGGAGCTCCTCAGCTGCCGAGGGTGATCACGTTGTAGACCTCGTCCTGCACCGGCGAGGCCGGGTAGCCCTGGACGTCGGCCTTGAACGCGAGCGACGGCACGGGGTGCGCCAGCGGGACGCCCGGCAGGAAGTCGAGGATCGCGGCGTTCGCCGCCTCGTAGGCCTCCTGCTGCGCGTCGATGTCCGCGACGTACCGGGCGTCGTTGATCGCCTGGAACAGCTCGGCGTTGTCGAAGCCCCACTCGTTCGACGGACCGCCGAAGAACACCCCGATGAAGTTGTAGGTGTCGTTGTAGTCCCCGGTCCACCCGAGCAGGTGCAGCCCGTGGTCCGACCCGCCCTGGATCTTGTCGAGGTACTCCGGGTTCCACGGGTCCGGCACGGCGTTCACGGTGATGCCCACGGCCTCGAGGTCGGCGGTGATCGCGGTGAACACCTGCTCGGGCGTCGGCATGTACGGCCGTGACACGTTGGTCGGGTAGTTGAAGTCGATCGTGAGGTCCGGCTTCCCGGCCTCCGCGAGCAGCGCGCGCGCCTTGTCGGGGTCGTACTCGTACGTCGTCACGTCGGCGTTCCAGCCCGCGACCGACGGCGGCACGAAGTTCGTCGCGACCTCGGTGCCCTCCGGCAGCGTCTGCGCGACGAGCGCCTCCTTGTTGATCGCGTGCGCGATGGCCTGGCGGACCTTGAGGTCGGCCAGGTCGGGGTTCGCCTGGTTCATGCCGAGGTACAGCACGTTGAACGGCTCGCGGTCGACGATCTGGAAGCCGGCCTCCTCGAGGGCGACGACGTCGGCCGGGCCGACCAGGTCGTAGCCGTCGATGTCACCGGCCTGCAGGGCCTGCCGGCGCGCGGTCGCGTCCGAGATGATCGGGAACACGATGCGCGTGATCTGGCCCTGCTCGCCCCAGTACTCGTCGTAGGCCGAGAGCACGACCTCCTCGCCCGGGCTCCACGACTCGAAGACGTAGGGCCCGGTGCCTGTCGGGTGGCTCGTGGCGTACTCGGGCAGCACCGGCGCCTCGCCGTCGCCCGTCACGCCGTCCGCGTCGTACTCCTGCAGCGCCGTGGGTGACTGCATGGAGAAGGCCGGCAGCGACAGCGCCGAGACCAGCTCCGGCAGCGGGGAACGCAGGCGGATCACCGCGGTGCCGGCGTCGGGTGCCTCGCACGACTCGTACTTGCCCGTGCCGTCGAGGCCGGCGACGTCGCTGCTCGCGAACCCGCCGTTGACCTTCTGCCAGTAGTAGGACAGCGACTCGGACTGCAGGACGCCCGTGAAGTTGTTCCACCGCTCGAAGTTGAAGCACACGGCCTCGGCGTCGAACGGGGTGCCGTCGTGGAACGTCACGCCCTCCTTGAGGTCGAAGGTGTACTCGAGACCGTCGTCGCTGACCTCCCACGACTCGGCGAGCAGCGGCGCGGGGTCGGCCGTGCCGGGCTCGACGCCGACGAGTCCCTCGAAGATCTGGCGCGCCACGCGGAACGACTCCCCGTCGCTCGCGAACGCCGGGTCGAGCGACGCCGGGTCTCCGGACGCCGCGAAGATGAACGTGCTGCGGCCACCGCCGCTCGTGCCGTCGGAGCTCGCGTCGGGGTCCCGGTCGCTGGCCGCGCACGCGGTCAGGGCGAGCCCCGCCGCGAGGCCGCCCGCGACGATCTGCCATCTGGTCCTCACAGCTGCCACCTCTCGTCTGGGCGTGGTCGTGCACCGCGCCTCACGCCGAACCGGGTGAACGCTAGGCGCGGCGTGTCACGCGGTTGTTACGCACCGGTACGGACTGGGCACCGACAGACTGGCACCATGCCGGACGAATCGCCCGACGACGCGCTGGCCGCGGCCGGGTACCGCGAGGTCCCCGACACCCAGGGCGGACGCGCCGCCCGCGGCTGGTGGGACGCCAACGCGCAGGACTACCTCGACGAGCACGGGGACTTCCTCGGCCCGGCCGACCTGCTGTGGTGCCCGGAAGGGCTGCGCGAGTCGCAGGCCCGCCTGCTGGGCGACGTGCGCGGCGCGCGCGTCCTCGAGGTCGGCGCCGGCGCCGCGCAGGGCACCCGCTGGCTGCGGGGCGAGGGCGTCGACGCGGTCGCGACCGACGTCTCCGGCGGGATGCTCGCCGCTGCGGCGCGCCTCGACGCGGCCACCGGGACGCGCACGCCGCTGGTGCAGGCCGACGCGCGCGCCCTGCCGTTCGCCGACGCGTGCTTCGACGTGGTGTTCACCGCATTCGGTGCGCTGCCGTTCGTGCCGGACCCCGACCGCGTGCACGCCGAGGTGGCGCGCGTGCTGCGACCCGGCGGGCGGTGGGTCTTCTCGGTGACCCACCCCGTGCGGTGGGCCTTCCCCGACGACCCGGGGCCGGCGGGCCTGACGGCGACCCGCTCCTACTTCGACCGGCGCCCCTATGTCGAGCAGGCCGCCGACGGACACGTGCTCTACGCCGAGTACCACCGCACGGTGGCCGACCACGTCGCCGACGTGGTCACGGCAGGGTTCGTGCTGGACGGCCTCGTCGAGCCCGAGTGGCCCGCCGGGCACGACCGGGTGTGGGGCGGCTGGGGGCCGGTGCGCGGCGCCCGGTTGCCCGGGACGCTCGTGGTGCGGGCGCACCGGCCCCCCTCCTGACTAGTGCACCGAGGCCTTCTCGGCCCCGGCACCCGTGAGCGAGCGGACCTCCATCTCGGCGAACTTCTCCGGGTGCGGCTGCTCCTTGGACAGCAGCGTCCCGACGATCCCGAGCAGGAACGCGAGCGGGATCGAGATGATGCCCGGGTTCTCGAGAGGGAAGATCGCGAAGTCGATGGACGTGTCGCGGATCATCGACAGGCTGGCACCGGTGGTCGGGTCGACCTTGCCGGACACGACCGGCGAGAAGGCGATGAGCAGCACGCACGAGATGAGCCCGCCGTACATGCTCCACAGCGCGCCGGCGGTGTTGAACCGCTTCCAGAACAGCGAGTAGATGATCGTCGGCAGGTTGGCCGACGCGGCGACCGCGAAGGCGAGGGCCACGAGGAACGCGACGTTCTGGCCGTTGGCGAAGATGCCGCCGACGATGGCCAGACCACCGATGACCAGCACCGTGATCCGCGCGACGCGCACCTCGCCGTCGGGGGCGACCTGCCCCTTCTTGATGACCGACGCGTAGATGTCGTGCGCGAACGACGCCGCGGCGGTGATCGTCAGGCCGGCGACGACCGCGAGGATCGTGGCGAACGCGACGGCCGAGATGATGCCGAGCAGGAAGACCCCGCCGAGCTCGTAGGCGAGCAGGGGTGCCGCCGAGTTCGCCTTGCCGGGCGAGGCCATGATCGTCTCCGGGCCGACGATCGCTCCGGCGCCGTAGCCCAGCACGAGCGTGAACAGGTAGAAGATCCCGATGAGCCAGATCGCCCAGACGACCGAGCGCCGGGCCTCCTTGGCGGACGGCACCGTGTAGAAGCGCATGAGCACGTGCGGCAGACCGGCCGTGCCGAGGACCAGCGCGAGGGCCAGCGACAGGAAGTTGAGCTGCGTCAGGGCGGACGCGCCGTACTGCTTGCCCGGCTCGATGAGCTTGCTGCCTTCCTCGCCCCCGGCGTCGATCGCGCCCTGCAGGAGCGCCGACAGGTCGAACCCGTACCTCGCGAGCACCCAGATCGTCATGATCCCGGCGCCCGCGATGAGCAGGATCGCCTTGATGATCTGCACCCAGGTGGTGCCCTTCATGCCGCCCACCAGGACGTAGAGGATCATCAGCGCGCCCACGACGGCGATGACCAGACCCTGGCCCGCGACACCGTCGATGCCGAGCAGCAGCGCGACGAGGCCGCCCGCGCCGGCCATCTGCGCCAGCAGGTAGAAGAACACGACCGCGAGCGTCGAGATCGCTGCCGCGAGGCGCACCGGGCGCTGGCGGAGCCGGAACGACAGCACGTCGGCCATCGTGAAGCGCCCGGTGTTGCGCAGGAGCTCCGCCACGAGCAGGAGCGCCACGAGCCACGCGACGAGGAACCCGATGGAGTAGAGGAACCCGTCGTAGCCGTAGATCGCGATAGCGCCGCAGATCCCGAGGAACGACGCGGCGGACAGGTAGTCGCCCGCGATCGCGGTGCCGTTCTGCGGACCGGTGAAGGAGCGACCGGCCGCGTAGTAGTCGGCGGCCGTCTTGTTGTTGCGCGACGCGCGGAACACGATGACGAGCGTCACCAGGACGAACGCACCGAAGATGGCGATGTTGACCACGGGGTCCCCGACCTGCCCGCCGTCGGCGGTCGCTGCGAGGACGACGTCGTAACGGCTCATGCGGGGCTCCCCTCACCGCGACGCGACGCGTCGCCGTCGATGAGCGCACCGTTCTCGATGTGCTCGCGCAGGTTCTCGGCGACGGCGTCCTGCTTCTGGTTGGCCCACCGCGCGTACGTCATGGTGATGACGAACGTCGAGACGAACTGCCCGAGGCCGAACAGCAGACCGACGGTGATGTTCCCGCTGACCCGCTGGCTCATGAAGTCGGGCGCGTAGTTGGCGAGCAGGACGTACAGGAAGTACCACGCGAGGAAGAACGCGGTCATGGGGAAGACGAAGTTGCGGAACCTGCGCCGCAGGTCCTGGAACTCGGGGGATCGTTGGACGCGCTGGTAGTCGGTCTCCGTGGCGCTGTCGGACACGTGCACCTCCACTGGGCCGGACGGCGTCGTCGCCGTCAGGGGGACCACTGTGGCCTAGGTCACCCCGACTTTTCCAGACATCCGGGCACGAAACTTCGTCGGCGTGTCGGCGGGCGCAACCAGAGTCACGCGATCCGGTGACCCGCCGCGCCGTCGCCGGTGGCGCCGTGTGGTGCGCGCGCGCCCGCCGCGCCGAACTTCCCCGCGCTCGTCAGTGCCCGGCAGCGTGCCAGCTCTCGCCGACGCCCACGGAGACGTCGAGGGGGACGTCCAGCGGGCCGTCGGGCAGGCCGCTGCCCGCCGCCGCCATCTGCGTCCGGACGAGTTCCTCGACCTCCTCGCGCTCACCCTCGGCGACCTCGAGCACCAGCTCGTCGTGCACCTGCAGGAGCATCCGCGAGCGCAGCCCCCGACGGGTGAGCTCACCGTCGACGCCGAGCATCGCGACCTTGATGAGGTCCGCCGCGCTGCCCTGGATCGGCGCGTTGAGCGCCATGCGCTCGGCGGCCTCGCGACGCTGGCGGTTGTCGCTCGTGAGGTCCGGAAGGTAGCGGCGTCGGCCGAGGACCGTCGCGGTGTAGCCCGTCGCGCGGGCCTGGTCCACGACGCCGGTCAGGTAGTCGCGCACGCCGCCGAACCGCTCGAAGTAGTCCGTCATGAGCGCCGCCGCCTCCGACACCTCGATCGCGAGCTGCTGCGAGAGCCCGTACGACGACAGGCCGTACGCCAGGCCGTAGCTCATCGCCTTGATCTTCGACCGCATCGTCGGTGTGACCTCGTCCGTGGGCACGCCGAACACCCGCGAGCCCACGTAGCTGTGCAGGTCCTCCCCCGAGCGGAACGCCGCGATGAGCCCCTCGTCGCCCGACAGGTGCGCCATGATGCGCATCTCGATCTGGGAGTAGTCGGCGGTCAGGAGCGTCGCGTAGCCGGGGCCCACGACGAATGCCCGGCGGATCTGCCGGCCCGCGTCGGTGCGGATCGGGATGTTCTGCAGGTTCGGGTCCGCCGAGGACAGCCGGCCGGTCGCCGCGATGGTCTGCTGGAACGTCGTGCGGATGCGACCGTCGTCGGCGACGGACCGCAGCAGCCCCTCGACCGTCTGGCGCAGCCGGATGGCGTCGCGGTGCGCCAGCAGGTGCTCGAGGAAGGGGTGCCCGGTGCGCGCGAACAGGTCGGTGAGGGCGTTGGCGTCCGTCGTGTAGCCGGTCTTGATGCGCTTGGTCTTCGGCATCCTGAGCTGGTCGAACAGCACCTCCTGGAGCTGCTTCGGCGAGCCGAGGTTCACCTCGCGGCCGATGACCGCGTACGCGTCGGCGGCCGCCCCCTGCACCTGGCCGTCGAACTCGCGCTCGAGTCCCGAGAGGTACGCGTGGTCGATCGCGATGCCGGTGCGCTCGAGGCGGGCGAGCACGGCCTGCAGCGGGAGCTCGAGGTCCGACAGCAGCGTCGTGGCCCCACGATCGGCGACCTCACCGCCGAGGACGTCGACGAGGTCCCGCACGGCAGCGGCCCGCACGGCGGCCCGGCGACCCTCGTCGGCCCCGTCCACCTCGAGGTCGAGCGCGCCCTGGCCGGCCGACGAGCCGTCGTCGCCACCGAGCTCGCGGCGCAGGTAGCCGATCGCGAGGTCCGGCAGGTCGTACGCGCGCCGGTCCGGCTGGCACAGGTACGCCGCCAGCTCGGTGTCGAACGTGACGCCCTCGAGGTCCAGGCCGCGGCCCGCGAGCGCGTGCGACGCCTCCTTGGCGGCGTGCAGCGCCTTGGGTCGCTGCGGGTCCGCCAGCCAGGCGGCGAGAGCCGTCTCGTCCGCAGGGTCGATCGCGGTGAGGTCGTAGGCCACGGCCTGACCGGCACCGTCGGCGACCGCGACGCCCCACGCGTCACCGCGCCCCGGGGCGCCCGTTCCGCGCACGTCGAGGCCGAGGACCTGGTCGACGCGCGCGTCCAGCCAGGCACCGAGACCGCCCACGCCCGTCTCGACGAGGTCGAGCGCCGCGACGGTCGCGACGCGCTCGTCACGGGACTCGTCCGGGAGCATCGCGAAGAGCCGGTCCCGCAGCGTGCGGAACTCGAGCTCGTCGAGCATCTGGTGCAGGGCCGCCCGGTCCCACGGGCGGACCGCGAGGTCCTCGGGTCCGAGCGGCAGGTCGAGGTCGGTCCGCAGCTCGTTGAGCTCGCGGTTGAGCGCGACCTGCGCGAGGTTCGCGCGCAGCGACTCGCCGGCCTTGCCGGTGATGCGCTCGGCGTTCTCGAGCACGCCGGCCAGGCCGTCGTACTGCGTGATCCACTTGGCGGCCGTCTTGGGGCCGACGCCGGGGACGCCGGGCAGGTTGTCGCTCGTCTCCCCCACGAGCGCGGCGAGGTCCGGGTAGCGCGCGGGCGGCAGACCGTACTTCGCCTCGACCGCCTCGGGGGTCATGCGCGACATCTCCGACACGCCCCGCACGGGGTACAGGACGGTGACCTGCGGCCCGACCAGCTGGAACGTGTCACGGTCGCCCGAGCAGACGAGGACCTCCATGCCCTGCTCGCCGGCCTGGGCCGTCAGGGTCGCGAGGATGTCGTCGGCCTCGAAGCCGGGCTTGTCGAGCACCTGCACGTGCATCGTCGCGAGGAGCTGGCGGATGACGTCGACCTGGCCGCGGAACGGCTCGGGCGTCGCGGAGCGGTTGCCCTTATAGGACTCGAGCCGCTCGGTGCGGAACGTGGTGCGCCCGGCGTCGAACGCGACCGCCACGTGCGTCGGCTCCTCGTCGCGCAGCAGGTTGGCGAGCATCGAGGTGAACCCGAACACCGCGTTCGTCGGCTGCCCGGACGACGTCGAGAAGTTCTCGACCGGCAGCGCGAAGAACGCGCGGTAGGCCATCGAGTGCCCGTCGATGAGGAGCAGGCGCGGGGTCGTCGAGGTGCTGGTCGCTGGCTGGTCGGCACTCACGGTGCCAACCTATCTGCCATGTCCGACAACCCTCCCGCCGTGCCCGTGGCCGGCACCCTGGCCGACCGCATGGGCGTGCAGGTGACCGTCGTCGCCGCCGACCGCGCGACCGGCACCATGCCCGTGGCCGGCAACACCCAGCCCTACGGCCTGCTGCACGGCGGCGCGTCCGCGGCGCTCGCCGAGACCCTGGGGTCGCTGGCGGCCGCCGCGCACGCGGGGCCGGGACGGATGGCGGTGGGGATCGAGCTGAACGCGACCCACCACCGATCGGCCCGCACGGGCGTCGTCACCGGCACGGCGCGCGCCCTGCACCTCGGGCGGACGCTGGCGTCCTACGAGGTCGTCGTGGAGGACGCCGACGGGCGACGGGTATGCACCGCGCGACTCACCTGCATGCTCATGGACGCACCGGCCTGACGGACGGCCTCGAGCTCGCCGGCCGCCCGCGCCCGTGCACGGCGGCGGCGGGCGATGAGGTCCTCCAGACCGCGGGCTCCGGGACGCAGCGCCGGCACCTGGACGTCGAGCGCGAGACGCCGCTGCAGCGCCGTCGTGCTGACGACGCGGTGCGCCGCAGCGGGCGCGAAGCCGAGACGCGCGAGGAACCGCTGCATGCCGCGGGACCCGGGCAGCGGTGCGGCGTACACGTCGTCGGCGCCCGCGGCGTCCGCCGCCTCCGCCACGGCGTGCAGGAGCGCGTGGCCCAGGCCACGGCGTCGGTGCTGTGGCCTGACGTAGACCGCGTCGAGACTGAGGACCGCCGCGGCGGCGAGCGGTCCGGGGCCCAGCACGCGGCACAGCGCGAGACCCGCCGGCTCGCCGTCGCAGGTCGCGACCAGAGCGACCCCCTCCGGCACCGACGCCAGGGCCGAGAGCTGCTCGCGCAGGCGGGCGCGGTCGTCCGTGCACAGCTGACGCCCTACACCCGACTCCGCCCGTGCGAGCAGGCAGAGGTCGACGAGGTCCTCGAGGTCGGACGACGACGCGCGTCGGACGTGGACACCTGGCCGCACTGCGGGCCTCCCGGGGACGAGAGCTGGATCATCGGCCGCGCGGTCCCCCGGTCCGTGCGTCCTACGTCGATGATGGACCAGCAGGGCCGCGCTGCCTAGTGGGCACCGTCGCACGTCCTGATGAACCGGGACGAACCGCCCGCGCGCACGGCGCTCGGGCACCGAACGGTATCGATCGGCCGGGAACCCTCGCGTCGGCGTAATGAACAGGACACAATCCCTCCCTATCGTCTGCTGACCGGTGGGCGAGCGCTCACCGACCCGTGCGGCGACCACGTTGCCCGTGCCCGACACCTCAGGACGGAGGTCCCCGTGCGACCAGTCGCATGCCGCGACCGAGCCGTCGCCCTGCGACGTGGAGGTGCCGGCGTGCTGCTGGCCCTCCTGACCGCCCTGTCGACGCTCGTCGGCGGCGGGGCGGCGCACGCGGCGACAGACCCCTGCAGCCCGGACGACGCCACCGCGTGCCTCAACGTGACGGTCACCGTCCCGGGCGCCGGACCTGCGCCCGGCGTCGCGCTGCGCGTCGAGGGCGGCGACACCCCCGTCGACGCGACCACCGACGACGCGGGCAAGGTGTCGGTTCCCCTGACCGCCGCGGGGGACTACACCGTGACGGTGGACGAGGCGACGCTCCCGGCCGGCACGGTCCTCAAGGACCCGGCCGCCAACCCGGTCGTCGTCACCGTCGCTCTGGGCCGCTCCGCCGGTCGCATCGTGCAGGCCGTCAGCCCCGAGCAGGCCGGGGCGTCCACCCCCGACCCCGCGGAGACGGGCGCCGACCCGTCGGCGAGCCCGGCCGCCGACGGCGGCGCCGCGGCGGGTGCCGACGACGGTGCGGAGGCCGAGGCCGGCGCGGAGGCGTCCGCCGGACCCGGCACCAACCGGTACGCGCAGCTCGTGCTCGCCGGCACGATCTTCGGCGTCCTGCTGGCGCTCGCGTCGCTCGGCGCCAACCTCATCTACGGCACCACGGGCCTGTCGAACTTCGCGCACGGCGAGCTCGTGACCCTCGGCGGCATGACGGCATTCCTCGCCGTGCAGCGCTGGGGCCTGCCGCTCTGGCTCGCGATCGTCGTGTCGACGGTCGCCGGCGGCCTCGTCGGGTGGCTGCTCAACCAGCTGATCTTCGCGCCGCTGCGGCGCCGCGGCGTGGGCGTCACGCAGCAGATGATCGTGACGATCGGCCTCTCGCTGGCGATGCTGTCAGGCTTCCTGTTCGCGTTCGGCGCCCGGCCCGCGCCCATCGTCTCGGGCATCTCCCAGCGTATGCAGATCGGGCCCGTGCAGATCTCCGGCCAGTCGCTGGTGTCGGTGGGCATCGCGGTCGTCGTGCTCACCGCCGTCGCCGTGGTGCTCTCGCGCACCCGCCTGGGTCGTGCGACGCGCGCCGTGTCGGACAACCCGGCGCTGGCGGCCGCGACCGGCATCAAGGTCGAGTCGGTCATCAGCCGCGTGTGGGTCGTGTCCGGCGGGCTCGCCTCGCTCGGCGGCGTGCTGCTCGCGCTGTACCTCAACACGACGCGCTTCAACTTCGGGTCGACGCTGCTGCTGCTGATGTTCGCGGCGATCACGCTCGGCGGACTGGGCTCCCCGCTCGGCGCCGTGCTGGGTGCGCTCGTCATCGGCCTGGTCGTCGAGCTGTCGACCCTCGTGCTGCCGAGCGACATGCGCTACGCGAGCGCGCTCGTGATCCTCATCCTCGTCCTGCTGCTGCGACCGCAGGGCATCCTCGGGCGCGCCGAGCGCATCGGTTAGCGGGAGGTCGCCGACATGGACTACGGACAGCTCTTCACGAACGTCCTCAACGAGATGCTGGGGCCGACCGCGATCGCGTACGCGCTCGCCGCGATCGGTCTCAACATCCACTTCGGCCTCACGGGCCTGATCAACATGGGCCAGGCCGGCTTCATGCTGCTGGGCGCCTACGGCTTCGCCATCGCGACGATCCAGGGCGCGCCGCTGTGGCTCGCCTTCGTCGTCGCGATCGTCGCCGCCGTGGTCTTCGCGCTGCTGCTCGGCCTGCCCACGCTGAAGCTGCGCGGCGACTACCTCGCGATCGTCACGATCGCCGCCGCCGAGATCGTCCGCATGATCGGGCGCTCCACGGCCCTGACCGACGTGACCGGCGGCTCCGAGGGCCTGACGGGCAACGCGTTCAAGGGCACGTTCCAGGACGCGTCCCCGTTTCCCGACGCGCGCTGGTCGCTGGGGCCGATCACGCTGGCGACCAACACCTCCAACTCGTGGTGGCTGCGCATCGTGGGCTGGTCGCTCGTGCTGCTCGCGTGCCTCCTGGTCTGGCGGCTCGTCCGCAGCCCGTGGGGCCGCGTCCTCAAGGGCATCCGCGAGGACGAGGACGCCGTGCGCTCCCTCGGCAAGAACGTGTACGGCTACAAGCTCCAGGCGCTCGTCCTGGGCGGTGTCTTCGGCGCCCTCGGCGGCATCGTGTTCGTCCTCGCCAGCTCGGTGCAGGCCGACTCCCTCGGCCGGCCCGTCACGTTCAACACGTGGACGATCCTGCTGCTCGGCGGTGCCGCGACGGTGTTCGGCCCGGTTCTCGGGTCGCTGCTGTTCTGGGGCGCGCTGGTCTTCGTGCGCGGCTTCCTGCGCGGCGTCGTGCCCGCCGACGTCCTGTCGGTCCAGCAGATCGAGCAGATCGGATGGATCCTCGTGGGCGTCACGCTGATGCTGCTCATCATCTTCCGCCCCCAGGGCATCCTGGGAGACAAGAAGGAGCTCGCGATCAATGCCCGCTGAGCACGTCGTCGAGCAGGCCAGGAACGCGCTGGCCGACGTCCCCCGCGCCCCCGGCGCCCGCAAGCCGGACTCCCTCCTCGTCGCGGACGGCGTCCGCCGCAGCTTCGGCGGCGTCAACGCCGTCGACGTCGAGCACGTCGAGGTCCAACGACACGTGATCACGGCGCTCATCGGCCCCAACGGCGCCGGCAAGACCACGTTCTTCAACCTCATGACCGGCTTCGACAAGCCGGACACCGGCTCCTGGGTCTTCGACGGCACGCCCCTGGCCGGTGTCGCGGCGTCCCGCGTCGCGAAGGCCGGCATGGTGCGGACCTTCCAGCTCACCAAGGCGCTCGCCCGCATGACCGTCCTCGACAACATGCGCCTCGGCGCGCGCGACCAGCCGGGCGAGGGCCTGTTCACCGCGCTCGTGAAGCCACTGTGGGCGTCGCGCGAGCGGGAGATCACCGACAAGGCGATGTCGCTCCTCGAGCGCTTCAAGCTCGACGCGAAGAAGGACGACTTCGCCGGGTCCCTGTCGGGCGGTCAGCGCAAGCTGCTCGAGATGGCGCGGGCCCTGATGTCGGACCCGCAGCTCGTCATGCTCGACGAGCCGATGGCTGGCGTGAACCCCGCGCTCACGCAGTCCCTGCTCGGCCACATCACCGATCTGCGGGACTCCGGCACCACCGTGCTGTTCGTCGAGCACGACATGCACATGGTCCGCCACATCTCCGACTGGGTCGTCGTCATGGCCCAGGGCAGGGTCGTCGCGGAGGGCCCGCCGTCCGAGGTCATGGCCGACCAGGCCGTCATCGACGCCTACCTCGGCGCGCACCACGACACGGATCTCGGCGACGACGCTCTGCTCGACGAGGGCGGCGTCATCGACGCCGACGCGGAAGCCGAGGCCGATGCCGAGCTGGCACCCGACGCTGAGGAGAAGGCCCAGTGACCGAGACCGCCGCGCCCACGCTGCACCGCGGGGCCCCCGCCGGCGAGCCGCTGCTGCACGCCGACGCACTCGTCGCCGGGTACCTGCCGGGCGTCAACATCCTCAACGAGTGCTCGCTCGTGCTGCACCCCGGCGAGCTGGTCGGCATCATCGGCCCGAACGGCGCCGGCAAGTCGACACTCCTCAAGGCGCTCTTCGGGCTCGTGCAGATCCGTGAGGGGAGCCTGAGGCTCGCCGGCGAGGAGATCTCCAACCTGCGCGCCGACGCGCTCGTGCAGCGCGGCGTGGGCTTCGTGCCGCAGACGAACAACGTCTTCCCGAGCCTGACGATCGAGGAGAACCTGCAGATGGGCGTCTACCAGACGCCCCACAAGTTCGCCGAGCGGCTCGAGGTCGTCCTCTCGCTGTTCCCCGAGCTGACGAACCGCCGCAAGCAGCGCGCCGGCGCCCTGTCCGGCGGCGAGCGGCAGATGGTCGCCATGGCGCGCGCGCTCATGCCCGAGCCCTCGGTGCTGCTGCTCGACGAGCCCTCCGCGGGGCTGTCGCCCGTGCGGCAGGACGAGGCCTTCCTGCGCACACGCCGCATCAACAAGGCGGGTGTGTCGGTCGTCATCGTCGAGCAGAACGCCCGACGAGCGTTGCAGATCTGCGACCGCGCCTACGTCCTCGACCAGGGGCGCAACGCCTACTCCGGCCCCGGACGTGAGCTCATGCACGACCCGAAGGTCATCGAGCTGTACCTCGGCACCCTGGCCACCGACGTCGACGCGGCACGCGCCGCCGAGCAGGGCCGGGGCGCGACGCCCACGACCGACGAGGTCTCCCCCTCCGCCTGACCTGCACGCCCCGCACGGACTGCACGGACGACGAGAGCCCCGGAGCCGATGGCTCCGGGGCTCTCGCGGACGTCAGGCCGGCAGGTCAGCCCTGCGGGACCTCACCCTCCTCGGAGCGGTTGAACGTGTACTCGTTCTCCGGGCCGAACTGGTAGATGCCGATGAACGCCGACGACGGGTCGTTGGCGTCGTTGAACGGTCCGACACCCGAGACCGCCTGGTAGGCGATGTCCTGGCCGTCCTCCACGAGCGCGGAGCACTCCTCCCAGCCGGTGCACTCCTCGCCCCCGTCGGCACCGGAGACGGCCGCCATGTTGGCCTGGATCGTCTCGCCGTCGGACGCGCCGCCCTTGAGTGCAGCGAGCGCGACGAGCATCGTCGCGTCGTACGCCTCGGGGCCGTAGGAGTAGTCCTTCAGCTCGGGGTCGACCTCGAGCATGCGACCCTGGAACTCTTCCGAGGGGTACGCGCCGGGCAGCGTGCCCTGCGCGTTCTCGAGCGTGCCGGCCGGGAAGCCGACGTCACCCTCGACACCGAAGTTCTGCAGGTTGCCGTCGACGAAGTACGTCTTGCTCATGTCCCAGCCCTGGGCGACGAGCTCGCGCACGATCGCGGGCGTCTGGTCCGTGAACGCGAGGATCGCGATGGCGTCCGGGCCCGCGGCGATGGCGTCCGCGACGATCGTCGCGAAGTTCGTCTCGGCCGGGTCGAACTCCTGGCCCGCCGTGCCGTAGACGACCGTGCCGCCGGCCTCTGCGACGACACCCTCGACGACGTCGCGCAGCGAGGTCCCGTAGGAGTCGTTGAACACGAGGATGCCCACGTTGCTGGCCCCGTCGCTGACGATGAGGTTGCCGAGCACGTCGCCCTGGACCGTGTCCGGCGGTGCGGTGCGGAAGTAGAAGTCGGAGTACCCCGACAGGTCGGTCGCCGTGTTGGCCGGGGAGACCTGGACGATCCCCGCGCCCGTGATGTCGTCCACGATGTTCTTGGTGACGGACGAGGACGCCGCACCGATGATCGCCGACACACCCGCGGAGATGAGCTCCTGCGCCGAGGCCGTCGCGACCGACGCGTTCTGCGCGTCCGACGAGTCCGTGTGCAGCACCTCGACGTCGGCACCGAACAGGCCGCCCGCGTCGTTGATCTCCTTCACCGCGAGGTCCACGCCCGCGATCTCCGGCGGACCGAGCTGCGCGAGGGAGCCGGTGACGGGGAGGATCGTGCCGACCTTCAGCGGCTCACCGCTGGCCTCGCCGCCGGTCCCGCCGTCGCCGGGGTCCTCGGAACCGCTGCTGCAGGCGGTGAGCGTCAGCGCGACCACTCCTGCGACCGCCAGCGCACGTCCTGCACGTGTCGAACGAATCATGCGTGTGGTACCCCTCTGTGAGCCCTGCACGACCGCGGCCCGGGGGCGGGCCACGGCGATGTGGCGCGAACGTACTCATGGTTTGTGTCCGCCATGTGAATGGCAATGTCTCGCCACCATGTCGTTGTGCACTTGTGACCTCGGACGCAGCGAGCCCGCACCGACCGGGAGGTCGGTGCGGGCTCGTGGGGCTCGCTGCGGCGGGCGCGTCAGGAGGACGCGCCACCCACCTGCTCGATGACCGCATCGGCGACCTCGCGCATCGTCAGGCGGCGGTCCATCGAGGTCTTCTGGATCCAGCGGAACGACTCGGGCTCGGTCAGGCCCATCTTCGTCATCAGCAGACCCTTGGCGCGGTCGACGCGCTTGCGGGTCTCGAAGCGCTCCGCGAGGTCGGCGACCTCCGACTCGAGCGCCGTGATCTGCGCGTAGCGGGAGATGGCGATCTCGACCGCGGGCAGCAGGTCGGCCGGGCTGAACGGCTTGACCACGTACGCCATCGCACCGGCGTCCCGCGCACGCTCGACGAGCTCGGTCTGCGAGAACGCGGTCAGCAGCACCACGGGCGCGAGGTGCGCCTTCCCGATGCGCTCGGCTGCGGAGATGCCGTCGAGGACGGGCATCTTCACGTCCATGACGACCACGTCGGGACGCAGCTCGGTGGCGAGCTCGACCGCGCGCTCACCGTCGCCCGCCTCGCCGACGACCTCGAATCCGGCCTCGGTGAGCGTCTCGACGACGTCCATGCGGATGAGCGCCTCGTCCTCGGCCACGACGGCCCGACGCGCCGGCCTGCCGCCGGACGGCGCCGCCGCACGCGGGGCGGGGTCGGCGGACAGGTCCACGGCCTGCGGCGCGTCCTGCGTGGGCTCGGTGCTGTCGTCCTTGGTCACGTGCACAGCGTAGTGCGCCGCAGGCGTCCGGTGGCGCGCCGGTGCCGTGGCCGGCGTCACGTGGCGGGCGCGTCGCACTACGCTGTGCACGTCGCCCCGATAGCCCAACCGGCAGAGGCGTTCGGCTCAAACCCGATCCAGTGTGGGTTCGAATCCCACTCGGGGCACCGTGTGATGTCGCAGCGCATCGGCCACAGGCCGGACCCCTCGGGGTCCGGCCTGTGGTGCTGCAGGGGGTCGCGTGGTCCCGTGGTGTCGCCGGTCAGCCCGCGTCGAGCCGCACCTCCGCCGCTGTCGCTGTGTCGGCCGTCCTGCCCGGCGCGTCCTGGAAGGACCAGTACAGGTTGGTGTGCGCGACGACCGCGTCGGGCGGCGGCGCGCCCCAGGCGGTGAGGTCCTCGGTGGTGTGCGCGTCGGACACGAGCGTCACGTCGTACCCGCGCGTGAAGGCGCCGTGGATCGTCGCGCGCACGCACGCGTCCGACTGCGCACCGGTCACGACGAGCCGGCCCGCGCCGACCCGCGCGAGCACGTCCTCGAGGTCCGTCGCCTCGAACGAGTCGCCGTAGCGCTTGTGCACCACCGGATCCGCCGGGTCGACAGGCAGCTCGGGGACGATCCGCCACGGCTCGCTCCCGATCGGCAGCTCGTCGGCGCTGTGCTGCACCCACACCACCGGCGTCCCGGAGCCGCGCGCGCGGTGCACGAGCGACGCGATGCGGTCGACCACCCCCTCGCGGTCGTGCGCCCCGGCGAGGACGCCGACCTGGGTGTCGATCACGAGCACGGCGGTGCGCGGGCGGTTCTCGAGCGTGGTCATGGCTGCCCTCCGTACGGTCCCGGACGCCCACGGCCGGACGAGCGTGCGCGGGCGTGTCTGACGTCCCCAGGCTAGGACCGACCACCGACACTCCCCTCGGCGCCGCCGCGCCCGACGCGCGACGCCGGCGCTCCCCTGGCAGGGTGACGCCGGGAGGTGACCGTGGACACCAGGACGATGACCGACGACGAGCGTCGCGCGGTGCGCTCGACGTACCGCAGCCTGCGCCTCGGGGTGGTCGTGCTGCTCGTCATGCTCGGCGCGGCGGTGCTGACCGAGACGGTCCGCGCGGGCTGCTGGCTCGACTCGCTCAGCGCCTACTACTGGACGGCAGCGCACGACGTGCTCGTCGGGACGCTGTGCGCCGTCGGCGCGCTGCTGGTCGTCTACACGAGCGCCGACGACATCGAGGACGCGCTGCTCGACACCGCGGGCTTCCTCGCGCTCGTCGTCGCGCTGACGCCCACGGAACCCGGCACCGGCTGCCCCGGCGCGCTCGTCGTCGACGTGCCCCCGGCGCTCGCGGACGCCCGCACGAGCCTGACCGCGCTCGTCGTCGCCGGCGTCCTGGCCACCGGCACGCGCACGGCCGTGGCGCTGCGCACCACCGCCGGCACACCCGCCGTGCTCGCGCGCCTGACCGCCGCCCTCGTCGTGCTCGCCGTGGCGGTCGCCCTGCTCGTGGCCCCGGACCTGCTGGTCCGGACGGCGCACGACGCCGCGGCGGTCCTGCTGTTCGTCGCCGTGGTCGGCGTCGTGGTCCGGCACGCCTTCGCGGCACGCGCCGTGGGCAGCCGCTGGGCCCTGGTGTACGCGGGGCTCGGCGCAGCGATGCTGCTCACGCTGTCCGCCGTGGTCGCGCTGCACGCGGTCGTCCCGACATGGACCCAGGCGGTGCTCGTGCTGGAGGCGCTCCTGGTCGGCCTCTTCGCGGCCTACTGGCTGCTGCGCACCGTCGAGCTGTGGGGGGTCGACGTGCCGCCACGGGCGCACCGGCGGCGCGACCACGCCGATGACACCACCGCACCCGTGGCCTGAGGACACGACCCCTGCGACGACGACGGCCGCCGTCCCCGGATCGGGGCGGCGGCCGTCGCCGGGTACGACGTCAGGCGATCCGCGTGCGCGCCGCCTCCTCGTCACCGAGCTTGTGCACCACGACCGTGTTGGTCGAGCCGACGACACCCACCGGCGTGCCCGCGACGACGACCACGTAGTCGCCGACCTCGGCCAGCCCGTTGGCGCGCAGCGTGTGGTCCACCTGGCTCACCATCGAGTCCGTGCTCTCGACCTTCGGCACCTGGTACGTCTGGACGCCCCACGACAGCGAGAGACGGTTGCGCACGTCCTCCTCGGGCGTGAACGCCAGCAGCGGGATCGGCGAGCGCAGCCGCGACATGCGCCGCGCCGAGTCGCCGGACTGCGTGAACGTCACCAGGTACTTCACGCCGATGCGCTCGCCGATCTCGGCGGCGGCACGCGTGATCGCACCACCGCGCGTCGAGGGCACCGAGCCGAGCGGCGCGATGCGCTCGCGCCCGAGCTCCTCGGTGCTCTCGATGATGCGCGCCATCGTGCGCACGGCCTCGATCGGGAAGTCACCGACGGACGTCTCGCCCGAGAGCATGACCGCGTCGGCACCGTCGAGCACCGCGTTGGCGCAGTCGGACGCCTCGGCGCGCGTCGGGCGCGGGCTCGTGATCATCGACTCGAGCACCTGGGTGGCCACGATGACGGGCTTGGCGTTGCGGCGCGCGAGCTCGACCGCACGCTTCTGCACCAGCGGCACCTGCTCCAGGGGCAGCTCGACGCCCAGGTCGCCGCGGGCGACCATGATGCCGTCGAACGCCTGCACGATCTCCGAGAGGTTCTCGACGGCCTGCGGCTTCTCGATCTTGGCGATGACCGGGACGACCCGGCCCTCCTCCTCCATGATCCGGCGCACGTCGTCGTAGTCGGCCGCGGTGCGGACGAACGAGAGCGCGATGAGGTCCGCCCCCACGTTGAGGGCCCACCGCAGGTCGTCCTCGTCCTTCTCGCTCATCGCGGGGACGGACACCGCGACGCCCGGCAGGTTGAGGCCCTTGTTGTTCGACACCGGCCCCGGCACCTCGACGCGGGTCACCACGTCGTTGCCGTTCACCTCGGTGACCCGCACGAGGACCTTGCCGTCGTCGATGAGAATCGGGTCGCCCGGCTTGACGTCGCCCGGCAGGCCCTTGAACGTCGTCGAGACGCGCTCCTTGGTGCCCTCGATCTCGTCGGTCGTGATGGTGAAGACGTCGCCGACCGCGAGGTCGTGCTTGCCCTCGACGAACCGCCCGAGGCGGATCTTGGGGCCCTGGAGGTCGACGAGGACGGCCACCGAACGGCCCGAGGCCTTCGCCGCGGCGCGCACGTTGTCGTACACGCGCTTGTGCACCTCGGTGTCACCGTGGCTGCGGTTCAGGCGGGCGACGTCCATGCCCGCGTCGACGAGGGCCTGGACCTGCTCGGGGGACTCCGTCACCGGGCCGATGGTGCAGACGATCTTGGCTCTACGCATGTCTCGAGACTATGCCTTCCTGGATTTCGGCCGGCGGGCCGGACGTCCCGGGGGGCGGGCCCGGCCTGCGGGTACGCACGCCCCGGGAGGGGGTCGGACGGGTGGGGTCAGGGGCGCAGCGCCACCGTGCTGGCGGAGACGGGCGCGGGAAGCTCCGAGGAGCCGGACAGGTAGGCGTCGACGGCGGCGGCCGCGGCGCGGCCCTCGGCGATCGCCCACACCACGAGCGACTGCCCGCGGCCGGCGTCACCCGCGACGAAGACGCCCGGCACGTTCGTGGCGAAGTCCTCGTCGCGTGCGACCGCGCCCCGGTCGGTCAGCTCGATGCCGATCTGCTCCGTGAGGTCCTCGGTCTCCGGGCCGGTGAAGCCCATCGCGACGAGGACGAGCTCCGCAGGGATGTCGCGCTCCGTGCCGGACATCGGCACGCGGCGCCCGTCGGGCAGGTACTCCGTGGTCGCCAGGCGCAGCGCACGCACGTGGCCGGCGTCGTCGCCCTCGTCGCCGAGGAACGCGACCGTCGAGGCCAGGTACGTGCGCTCACCACCCTCCTCGTGCGAGGACGAGACCTCGAACAGCACCGGATCGGTGGGCCATGGCTGGTGCTCGGGGCGCTCGGTGGGCGGGCGCTTGCCGATCGCGAGCGTCGTCACCGACGCCGCACCCTGCCGCAGCGCCGTACCGAGGCAGTCCGAGCCGGTGTCCCCGCCGCCGATGATGACGACGTGCTTGCCCTCCGCGGTGATCTGGTCCGGCACGTCCTTGCCGGCGACGACCGCGTTGGCCTGGTGCAGGTAGTCCATCGCCACGTGCACGCCGTCCAGCCCCAGCCCGGGCACCGTGAGGCGGCGCGCCACGGTCGCACCCGTGGCCAGCACGATCGCGTCGTACCGTGCCTGCAGCTGGACCCAGGTGACGTCCCTGCCGACCTCGACCCCGGGGCGGAAGCGCGTGCCCTCGGCCCGCATCTGCTCCAGACGCCTGTCGATGTGGACCTTCTCGAGCTTGAAGTCCGGCACGCCGTACCGCAGCAGGCCACCGATCTCGTCGTCGCGCTCGTACACCGCGACGGTGTGGCCGGCCCGCGTGAGCTGCTGCGCCGCCGCGAGACCGGCCGGGCCGGAGCCGACGACCGCCACCGTGTGCCCGGTGAGGCGCGTCGGCACCTGCGGTGTGACCAGCCCGCGCGCGAACGCCTCGTCGATGATCGAGACCTCGACGTTCTTGATCGTCACCGGCGGCTGGTTGATGCCCAGCACGCAGCTCGACTCGCACGGCGCGGGGCAGATGCGCCCGGTGAACTCCGGGAAGTTGTTGGTCGCGTGCAGGCGGTCGATCGCGTCGGCCCACTGCCCGCGCCACACCAGGTCGTTCCACTCCGGGATGAGGTTGCCGAGGGGGCAGCCGTTGTGGCAGAACGGGATGCCGCAGTCCATGCAACGGCCGGCCTGCTCCTTGAGGAACGGCTGGCCCTCCTCGAGGTGCGCGTGCACGTCCTTCCAGTCGCGCAGCCGCACCTCGACGGGGCGGTTCGGCGGGAGCTCGCGGTCCCGCACCTTCAGAAAGCCGCGAGGGTCAGCCACGGGCCACCTCCAGGATCTTGTCCCACACGCCGGGCGCGGTCGGGTCGAGGCCCTCGGCCTCGGCCGCGGCGAGCGCGCCGCGGACGCGGGCGTACTCGGTGGGCAGCAGGCGCGTGAAGCGCGAGCGGGTCGTGACGGGGTCCTCGAGGAGCGCGGCGGCCACGAGGGACCCCGTCTCCTCGGCGTACGAGCGCAGCAGCCCCTCGACGAGCTCCATGTCCTCGTCGTCGAGCGGGGCCAGGGACAGCTCGCCCGAGCGGACCGCGTCGACGTTCACGAGCTCCGGCGTCAGGTCCAGCACGTACGCGGTGCCACCGGACATGCCCGCGCCGAGGTTGCGGCCCGTGGGCCCGAGGACCAGCACCGTGCCACCGGTCATGTACTCGCACGCGTGGTCCCCGACGCCTTCGACGACGAGCGTCGCACCCGAGTTACGGACCCCGAACCGCTCGCCGACCAGACCTCGCAGGAAGATCTGCCCGCTGGTCGCGCCGTACCCGATGACGTTGCCCGCGATGACGTTGTGCTGACTCGTCAGGGACGAGCTGCGGTCGGGCCGCACGACGATCCGGCCGCCCGACAGCCCCTTGCCGACGTAGTCGTTGGCGTCGCCGAAGAGACGCAGCGTGATGCCCTTCGGCAGGAACGCGCCGAACGACTGACCGGCCGAGCCGGTGAGCGTCGTGTCGATCGTGTCGTCGGGCAGGCCCGCGCCGCCGTAGCGCTTGGTCACCTCGTGGCCGAGCATCGTGCCGACGGTGCGGTTGACGTTGCGGATCGGGAGGTCGATGCGCACCGGCTCGCCGCGCTCGAGCGCGTCGGTCGCCAGGGCGATGAGCTGGTTGTCCAGCGCGCGCTCGAGCCCGTGGTCCTGTGCGCGGGCGTGCGACAGGCCCGAGCCCGGCTTGGGCTGCGGCACGGCGAGCACGGGCGTGAGGTCCAGGCCCTCGGCCTTCCAGTGGTCCACGGCGTGACGCGTGTCGAGCATCTCCACGCGTCCCACGGCCTCCGCCAGCGAGCGGAAGCCGAGCGCCGCGAGCAGCTCGCGCACCTCCTGCGCGATGAACTCGAAGAACGTCACGACGAACTCCGGCTTGCCGCTGAACCGCGCGCGCAGCTCCGGGTTCTGCGTCGCGACGCCGACGGGACAGGTGTCGAGGTGGCATACGCGCATCATGACGCACCCCGACACCACGAGCGGAGCGGTGGCGAAGCCGAACTCCTCGGCCCCGAGCAGCGCGCCGACGACGACGTCCCGGCCGGTCTTGAGCTGGCCGTCGACCTGCACCACCACGCGGTCCCGCAGGTCGTTGAGCACGAGCGTCTGCTGCGTCTCCGCCAGTCCGATCTCCCACGGCGTGCCGGCGTGCTTGAGCGACGTCAGCGGGCTCGCGCCCGTACCGCCGTCGTGGCCGGAGATCAGCACGACGTCGGAGTGCGCCTTGGCGACTCCCGCGGCGACGGTCCCGACGCCGAACTCGGAGACGAGCTTGGTGTGGATCCGCGCCGACGGGTTCGCGTTCTTCGCGTCGTGGATGAGCTGCGCGAGGTCCTCGATCGAGTAGATGTCGTGGTGCGGCGGCGGGGAGATGAGGCCGACCCCGGGCGTCGAGTGCCGCGTCTTCGCCACCCAGGGGTACACCTTGTGACCGGGCAGCTGACCACCCTCGCCCGGCTTGGCGCCCTGGGCGAGCTTGATCTGGATGTCGTCGGCGTTGGTGAGGTACTCGCTCGTCACGCCGAACCGCCCCGAGGCGATCTGCTTGATCGCCGAACGGCGTCGCGGGTCGTGCAGCCGCTCCGGGTCCTCGCCGCCCTCACCGGTGTTGGACTTGCCGCCGAGCTGGTTCATCGCGATGGCGAGCGTCTCGTGCGCCTCGGCCGAGATGGAGCCGTACGACATCGCTCCGGTGTTGAACCGCTTGACGATCTCGCTGACGGGCTCGACCTCGTCGATCGGCACCGGGCGACGCGCGCCCTCCTTGAAGCGCAGCAGACCGCGCAGCGTCATGAGCCGCTCGGACTGCTCGTCCACCCGCTTGGTGTACTCCCGGAAGACGTCCATCTGGCGCGTGCGCGTCGAGTGCTGCAGCCGGAAGACCGTCTCGGGGTCGAACAGGTGCTCCTCGCCGCCGCGGCGCCACTGGTACTCGCCGCCGACCGCCAGCCGCTGGTGGGCCTGCCGGTTGCCGCTCGCGGGGTACGCGTCGGCGTGCCGTGCGGCGACCTCGGCCGCGACGACGTCGAGCCCGACACCGCCCAGCCGGCTCGTGGTGCCCGTGAAGTACTTGTCCACGAGCGCGTGGGACAGGCCGATGGCCTCGAAGACCTGCGCGCCGCGGTACGACGCGATCGTCGAGATGCCCATCTTCGACATGACCTTCAGGACGCCCTTGCCGAGCGCCTTGATGAGGTTGGCCACGGCCTTCTCCGGCGTCACGCCCGGCAGGTAGCCGCTGCGCGCCTGGTCCTCGACCGTCTCCATCGCGAGGTACGGGTTGACCGCGGCCGCGCCGTAGCCGACGAGCAGCGCGACGTGGTGGACCTCGCGCACGTCGCCCGCCTCGACGACGAGCGAGATCTGCGTGCGGGTGTGACGGCGCAGCGTGTGGTGGTGCACCGCCGACAGCAGCAGCAGCGACGGGATCGGCGCGAGGTCGGCGTCGGAGTTGCGGTCCGACAGCACGAGGAAGCTCACGCCGTCCGCGATCGCGCGGTCGACCTCGGCGAAGATCTCCTCGAGACGCGCCTCGAGCGCCGCACCGCCCCCGTCGACCCTGTACAGCCCGCGGATCGTCGTCGCACGGAAGCCGAGCGACGGCTCCTTGGCGACGTGCACGATCTTGGCGAGCTGGTCGTTGTCGATGACCGGGAACGGCAGCATGATCTTGCGCGCGTGCTCCGGCCCGTCGGCCAGCAGGTTCGGCTCGGGGCCGATCGCGCCACCGATCGACGTGACGAGCTCCTCGCGGATCGCGTCCAGCGGCGGGTTGGTGACCTGCGCGAACATCTGCGTGAAGTAGTCGAACAGCAGCCGCGGGCGCTTCGACAGGACCGCGACCGGCGTGTCCGAGCCCATGGCACCCAGCGGCTCGGCACCGTTCTGCGCCATCGGTGCGAGCAGGACCTTGAGCTCCTCCTCGGTGTACCCGAAGGCGCGCTGGCGACGACGCACGGACGCGGCCGAGTGTGCGATGTGCTCCCGGTCGGGCAGCTGCGACAGGTGCACCGCGTTCTCCTGCACCCACTGGGCGTAGGGACGCTGCGCCGCCAGCTGCGCCATGACCTCGACGTCCGCGACGATCCGGCCCTGACCGGTGTCGACGAGGAAGAACAGCCCCGGCTCGAGGCGGCCCTTGGCCACGATCGACGCGGGGTCGATGTCGAGAACGCCGGCCTCCGACGCGCAGACCACCAGACCGTCCTCGGTCACCCAGTAGCGCCCGGGGCGCAGGCCGTTGCGGTCCTGCACGGCGCCGATGAGCGTGCCGTCGGTGAACGTCATGGCCGCCGGGCCGTCCCACGGCTCCATGAGCGTCGAGTGGTACTCGAAGAACGCGCGCGTGGCCGGGTCCATCTGCGCGTGGTTCTCCCACGGCTCCGGGATCATCATCATCACGGCGTGCGGCAGCGAGCGGCCCGACAGGTGCAGCAGCTCGAGCACCTCGTCGAAGCTGCCCGAGTCCGACCCGCCGGGCGTGCAGACCGGCAGCAGCGGGGCGAGGTCGCCGAGCAGCTCGGACTCGAGCATGCCCTCGCGTGCCGCCATCCAGTTGCGGTTGCCGCGCACGGTGTTGATCTCGCCGTTGTGGGCGATCATCCGGAACGGCTGCGCCAGCGGCCACGACGGGAACGTGTTGGTGGAGAAGCGCGAGTGCACGAGCGCGATCTCGGTCGCGTAGCGCGGGTCCGACAGGTCCGCGAAGAACGGCTCGAGCTGCCCCGTGGTGAGCATGCCCTTGTAGGTGATGGTCCGAGCCGACAGCGACGCGAAGTACACGCCGTGCTCACGCTCGGCCCGCTTGCGCAGCCGGTAGGCACGGCGGTCGAGCGCGATGCCTGCCAGCTCGCGCGACGGGTCGGCCACGACGAGCTGGCGGAAGACGGGCATGGAGGCGCGTGCCGTGGGCCCGACGAGGTCCGCCGTGACGACCACGTCGCGCCACGCGAGGACCTCGAGCTTCTCCTCCGCTGCGACGGCCTCGACCGCCGCGACCACGTGCGCGCGCTCGGCCTCGTCGACCGGCAGGAAGGCCATGCCGATGGCGTAGTGGCCGGCCGGCGGCAGCTCGGCGTCCACGACGTCGCGCAGGAAGGCGTCCGGGATCTGCGTGAGGATGCCGGCGCCGTCGCCGCTGTCCTCCTCCGCACCGACCGCGCCACGGTGGTCCAGGTTGAGCAGCGCCGTCAGGCCCGCGTCCACGATGTCACGACCGGGTGTGCCGCGCAGCGTCGCGACGAACGCGAAGCCGCAGGCGTCGTGCTCGGCCGCCGGGTCGTAGAGGGCGTGCCGGGCAGGCGCCACGGCAGCGCCGGGGCTCACGGGCGACGTCGACATCAGCACCGTCCTCACCGTCCCCGACAGAGCCGGGGCGTCGAACGAACAAGGGGGAACCGGGACGCCGTCGGCCCAGAGGTGTGAGGCGACGATACCGCCCGTGCGACGGTCCCGATGACCGTGCCGGGCAGGACCGCGTCCGTCGAGCCCGGTGTCACCGGACGCGGTCGGGGGTGTCCGCCTCGTCGTCCTGCGTCGTCGGGGGTGTCAGCAGGACGGTCGTGTCACGTCCAGGGTGCCGACGTCCGACCACGACGAACGCTACCAGCGCGCCGACCCCGACCACGATGGACGTCCAGACGTTGAGTCGCAGCCCCAGCACCGTCTCGGCCGGGTCGATGCGCAGCATCTCGATCCACAGCCGACCCGACGCGTAGAGGACGACGTACAGCCAGAAAGCCCGCCCGTGCCCGAGGCGCAGCCGCCGGTCCAGGAGCACGAGCAGCGCGGCGGCCGCGAGGTTCCACAGCAGCTCGTACAGGAACGTCGGGTGGAACAGCGTCCCGGGGTCGTGGCCGGGAGGCAGGTGCAGGTCGTCGACCTGCAGCCCCCACGGCAGCGTCGTCGGCCCGCCGAAGAGCTCCTGGTTGAACCAGTTGCCCAGCCGTCCGATCGCCTGCGCGACGAGCAGACCGGGGGCGACCGCGTCCGCGAACGCCGTCAGGCGCACGCCGTGGCGCCGGCAGCCGATCCACGCACCCACGGCACCGAGCGCCACGGCGCCCCAGATGCCCAGCCCGCCCTCCCACACGTACAGGGCCCGCCACGGGTCCCCGTCCGGGCCGAGGTACGCGTCCGGCGAGCTCACCACGTGGTACAGCCGGCCGCCGACGATGCCGAACGGCACCGCCCAGTACGCGACGTCGAGCACGGTCTCGGGCGCGCCGCCGCGCGCCTTCCAGCGCCGCTGCGTCATGACGGTCGCGACGACGATGCCGAGCAGGATCGCGATCGCGTACGCCCGCACCGGGAAGGGCCCGAGGTGCCAGACGCTCTGCCCCGGGCTGGGGATCGCGAGCGGCAGAAGGCTCATCGCGGCGCCCGGACCGCCCCCCGCACCCCGTCCGCGAGCCCGCGGACGACCCCCTCGAGCGCGGTGAGGCCCGACGCCTCGTCCGGTGCCTCCAGCAGGGCGCGCACGAGCGCCGAGCCCACGATCACGCCGTCGGCGTAGCCCGCGACCTCGGCAGCCTGCTCGGGCCGCGAGACGCCGAGGCCGACGCACACGCGTGCCGCCCCGGCAGCCCGGGTCGCGGCCACGAGCTGCTCCGCGCGGTCCCCCACCGTCGTGCGCTCACCCGTGACGCCCATCGTCGAGGCCGCGTAGACGAACCCGCGGCTGGCCGCCACCGTGGAGGCGAGCCGCTCCGGCGTGGAGCTCGGGGCGACGAGGAACACCCGGTCCAGGCCGTGCGCGTCGCTGGCGGCGAGCCACTCCGCACCCTCGTCGGGGATGAGGTCGGGGGTGATGAGGCCTGCGCCGCCCGCGGCCGCGAGATCCCGGGCGAACGCGTCGACGCCGTACCGCAGGACGATGTTCCAGTAGGTCATCACCAGCACGGGCGCACCGGCGCCGGCGACCTGCTCCGCGACGCGCAGCGTGTCGGCCACGCGCGTGCCCTGTGCGAGCGCGCGGTTCGCCGCGGCCTGGATGACCGGCCCGTCCATGACGGGATCGGTGTACGGGATGCCGAGCTCGACGACGTCGACGCCGGCGTCGACCATGGTGCGCACCGCGCGTGCCGACCCCGGCACCGTCGGGAAGCCGACGGGCAGGTAGCCGACGAGCGCCGCCCGGGGGGCGGGCCCGGCGGCGAGCTCATCGAGCCGCTCCCCCGTCGCCGACCGCACGTCCGTCACGCTCACAGCTGCTCTCCCTCGTCCGCCTTCACCACGGGCTCGGGCTCGAGCAGACCGAACCACGCCGCCGCCGTCGCCACGTCCTTGTCCCCGCGGCCCGACAGGTTGACCAGGAGCACCGGCGGGCGGCCGTCCTGACCCCACCCCTGGGCCTCCCGGCCCAGCTGGATCGCCCCGGCGAGGGCGTGCGCGGACTCGATCGCCGGGATGATGCCCTCGGTGCGGCACAGCAGCCGGAATGCCTCCATGGCCTCGTCGTCCGTGACGGGCCGGTACTGCGCGCGTCCGGTGTCGTGCAGCCACGCGTGCTCCGGCCCGACGCTCGGGTAGTCCAGGCCGGCAGAGACCGAGTGGCTCGGCAGCGTCTGCCCGTCCTCGTCCTGCAGCAGGTAGCTGCGCGCGCCGTGCAGCACGCCGGGCGCGCCGCCGGAGAAGCGCGCCGAGTGCCGGCCCGAGGAGATGCCCTCGCCGCCGGCCTCGAAGCCGAAGAGCCGGACCTGCGGGTCGTCGAGGAACGCGTTGAAGATGCCCATCGCGTTCGACCCGCCGCCGACGCACGCCACGACCGCCTCGGGCAGGTGACCGGTCTCCTCGAGGACCTGCGCGCGCGCCTCCTCGCCGATCACCTTGTGGAAGTCCCGCACCATCTCGGGGAACGGGTGCGGGCCGGTGACGGTTCCCAGGAGGTAGTGCGTCGTCTCGACGTTGGCGACCCAGTCGCGCAGCGCCTCGTTGATCGCGTCCTTGAGCGTACGGGCGCCGACGGTGACGGGCACGACGGTCGCGCCGAGCAGCTCCATGCGCGCGACGTTCAGCGCCTGACGGCGCGTGTCCTCCTCGCCCATGTAGATCGTGCACTCGAGGTCGAGCAGCGCCGCGGCCGTCGCGGTGGCGACACCGTGCTGCCCCGCACCCGTCTCCGCGATGACGCGACGCTTGCCCATGCGCCTGACGAGCAGCGCCTGCCCGAGGACGTTGTTGATCTTGTGCGACCCGGTGTGGTTGAGGTCCTCGCGCTTGAGGAAGACCCGCACCCCGTCGCCGACGTGCCGCGCGAACCGCGGCACCTCCGTGATCGGGCTGGGACGCCCGGTGTAGGTACGGTGCAGACGCTCGAGCTCGTCGGCGAACGACGGGTCGGCGAGCGCCTTGCGGTAGTACGTCTCGAGCTCGTCGAGCGCGGCGATGAGCGCCTCGGGCACGAACCGGCCCCCGAAGTCCCCGAAGTACGGGCCCTCGTGGCGGGCGAGCGGCCCGCCGCCCGCCAGCACCTCACGCATGCTCCGGGACACCTGGCCACGGCCCGTGGCGGGTGAGCTCACTGGCGCACCGCCCGCAGCGAGGGGTGCGCACCCGCGGCGACCAGGTCGGCGACCGACTGCCGCGGGGCGTCGTCGGTGACCAGGGCCTCGCCGACCAGGACGACGTCCGCGCCGGCACGCGCGTAGTCCATGACGTCGTGCGGCCCGCGCACGCCCGACTCCGCGACCTTGACGACGTCCGACGGGATCGCGGGGGCCACCCGCGAGAACGTCGTGCGGTCGACCTCGAGCGACCGCAGATCACGCGCGTTGACGCCGATGACGCGAGCACCGGCGTCCACCGCGCGCGCGACCTCCTCCGTGTCGTGCACCTCGACGAGCGCGGTCATGCCGAGCGAGTGCACGCGCTCGACGAGGGACTCCAGGACGGTCTGCTCGAGGGCCGCCACGATGAGCAGCACGAGGTCCGCGCCGTGCGCTCGCGCCTCCCACACCTGGTAGGGCGAGACCACGAAGTCCTTGCGCAGCACGGGCACGTCGACGCGCGCACGCACGGCGTCGAGGTCGGCGAGCGAGCCGTTGAAGCGTCGCTGCTCGGTGAGCACCGAGATCGCCGCGGCGCCGCCCTTCTCGTACTCGGCGGCCAGGGCGGCCGGGTCGGAGATCGCGGCGAGCGCGCCCTTGCTCGGGCTCGAGCGCTTCACCTCGGCGATCACGGTCACGGCGTCCGCGAGCTTCAGCCGCGAGACGCACTGCAGCGCCGACTCCCGGCGGGCCGCGAGCTCCTTGAGGTCCCCGAGAGGCGTCGCCGCCTCTCTCGCGGCGAGGTCCTCCCTGACCCCCGCGACGATGTCGTCCAGCACGGTCATCGACGGATCATCCCCTCAGGCCGGTTGGTGCGGCGCACCTCCACCGCACTGCGCGGGGGCTCGCCGACGAGCCATGGTAGACGTGCTGCGCGCCACACCCGGCCACCGCCCGAGGTGTGGGACCGACCCGACCCGTCGCCCGGACGGCGCAGGGCGTGGTGCACCCCCTGGTCCACGCCCGCCCGGACCTCGAGGGTCGCCGCCGGCAGGCGTCACCGGTAGCCCATGATCGGCAGCGCGATGCCCATGAACAGCAGCGGCACCAGGGCGGACAGGACGAGCAGGACGCCGAGCAGCACGCCCAGACCCGTGGCGACCCAGCCCAGGACGATGCCGGCAGTCGCCGTCCCGGCGTTGTCGGCCTCCCCCGCGGCGACCGCACGCCGCGCGTTGTTGCCGACGACGACGGCAGGGACGCCCGTGAAGAACACGCAGCCGAGGACACCCAGCAGCCCCAGCACCAGGGACCACACGGCGAGGTCGTTGCGGGGCATCGGCGGGCGCGTGGGGTACCCACCCTGCGGGGCGCCGCTCGTGGGATACCCCGGTGCGACCGGCTGCGGGTACCCCGGCACGCCGTGCTGCGGGTACCCCGGAACGCCGTGCTGCGCGTCGCCCCGCGGTGCGTCACCCGACGCCGGCGGGACGGTGGTGGGCGGCGGCGGAGCGTCGCCGAGGGGCGCCGCATCCCCCCGGTACGTCGCGTACGCGCCCTCCTGCCCGTAGACGGGCCCGGCCGGTCGCGCGCCGCCGGTCGCGGCACGGTCCGCCTGCGGGTCGGGTGAGGTGGTCATGGGTTCTCCGGTCGGTCGGACGGGGCGCGCGGCCCCGGTACGTCAGGGAAGCGGGGCCGGGCCCAGGTACGGGACGAGAGCCGGCACGTTGCGCAGCACGCCGAAGGCGACGACGACGGCGAGGACGGCCCAGGGCACCGCACGCGGGACGACCGGCAAGGGCCGGCCCGTCGTCCGACGCACCGCCCAGACCGCCCACGCGGCCGCGAGCAACGGCACCGCCAGCACCCACAACGGGTTCGCGCCCCAGGCGCCCCCCAGGTCACCGGTGGCGAGGTCGTGCGTCGCACGCAGGCCCCCGCACCCGGGGCACGCGACCCCGAGCACGAGCAGCGACGGGCAGAAGCCGTAGCTGAACGGCGTGTAGGGGCTGCGGACGGCGAGCACCGTCACCGCCGTCACGGCGGCGGCCGCCACGGCCGCAGGAGCGACGGCCCGACGTACGACCGCCGGCACCGACCGCTCCCCGGTCAGGTGGTCGGTACCCACGTCACCCGGTCCCACGTCCGTGCTCCCGCCCTCGTGCTCACGTCACCCGGCGTCGGGGCGTCACGGGGCCGTCTGCTGCTGCCGCTCGACCTCGCGCCAGAACTCCTCCCAGCCGCCCATCTCCGCGACACCGGCCTGGAACAGGGCGACGAGCACGAGGTTCGCGACGGCTCCGACGACGCTGAGGATGATGCCGGTCAGGGCCAGGCCGCGGTTGGTGGCCTCACCGCGGTTGCCGGCGCGCATCCCCAGGACCCCGGTGATGACACCGGGGATCGCGAGCAGGACGCCGGCGCAGCACAGCACGACCGAGGCGATGCCGAGGACCAGCGACCAGACGCCGAGCCCGTTCTTCGTCGGTGCGCTCGCGTACGGAGGCACCCCACCCGGGGCGCCGTAGGCGCCGTAGCCCGGCGCCTGGCCGTACGGGGCGGACTCGCCGTACGCGGACGCCTGGCCGTACGCGGGCGGCTGGCCGTACGCGGGCGGCTGCCCGGGGGCGGGCGGCTGGCCGTACGCCGGCGGCTGGTCCGCACCCGGCGTGGTGCCCGCGGGGTACGGGGGCACGTCGGGCGCGGGCGGTACGGGCGGCTGGGGCTCCGCGCCGGCCGCACCCACCTCGGTGCTCGACGGCTCGTCGGGCGTGTACGGGTCGCGGGGCTCGTTCGGGCTCGACATGCAGCTCTCCTGTGGACCTCGGTGGTGGCCGACCGTGCCGGCCGGTACGGCGGACCGCGGGACACCCGCGGCGGGTGCGGTCAGTGGCCTCCGCGCCGCTGGGCTCGCGCGATCGTCGCCGCGCCGCCCTGCCCGTGTCCCAGGACCTGCAGCACCTTGCCCAGGATCAGGCCGGCCGCGATGACCCCCAGGCCGACCCAGAACAGCCACGCGAACGTCAGCGCGACGCCGAGGCCGGCGACGACCCCGCCGAGGACGACCACCCACGTCGTCGTCCACGCCGCGAGGGTGCGTCCGTGGTTGGTGGGCGCGCTCGTCGGCGGCAGGTGCATGGTCTCGGTACGCGTCGGGTTCTGCGCGCGGTGGGCCAGCGAGTGATCGGCCATCAGGGGTACGTCCTTCGTGCTCGGGTTCTGCCTCACCCTATCCGAGACGTGCGGGCTCGACGCGCTGGTCAGGACGGGTCGTCGCCGCGGCTGAGGGCGTCCCAGTCGGATCGCTCGTCCGGCGGGCCGGCTGCCGGCGCGACGCCGCCGCGCGCCGTGAGACGCTCGTGGCGCCGTGAGCGCTGCTCCCACGCGCCGGGCGCTCGCAGCAACGCCACCGCGAGCAGCACCGCCAGGAGGCCGACGCCGA
This sequence comes from Cellulomonas flavigena DSM 20109, assembly GCF_000092865.1. GTDB lineage: Bacteria > Actinomycetota > Actinomycetes > Actinomycetales > Cellulomonadaceae > Cellulomonas > Cellulomonas flavigena. The sequence goes on from NC_014151.1 coordinate 2,217,850, forward strand.
CGGCAGCCGCGGGCCCTGCTGTGACGTCGGCCACGGGCTGTGCGGTCACGACCCCGGTGGCCTGTGCCAGCGGGGTCGTGGCGGCGCCCGCGGGGTCGAGCAGCACAGCGGCCGCGCCGCCGACCACGAGGGCGCCCGCACCTGCGGTGACCGCCGCCACGACCCACCGACCCACCCGGCCGACGAGCGCGACGGCGCCCGCCGCGGCGAGCAGGACGAGCGCGCCGGCACGGGTCTGCGGTGCGGCCTGCGCACCTGTCACCACGACCCGCACGGTGCCGTCGAGCGTGCTCGTGCCCTCGGTGGTCACCCACGTCGGCGCGCTCACGAGGGCGACGAGCCCCGCGGCGACCAGCAGGAGCAGCACCCACCGTCCGCGGCGCGCGCGAGCGCGCACGGGCGCGCCATCGGCACCGGCCGGTGCGTCGGCGCCGGTCGGGGCGTCGCTCACGGCAGGTCGCGGCGCAGGCGCGCGGCGAGCTGCACGGCCCGCACGGCCGCCGCGGCCTTGTTGCGCGACTCCTCGTACTCCAGCGCAGGCACGGAGTCCGCGACGATGCCGCCGCCGGCCTGGACGCTCGCCCGCCCGTCGCGGATGACGGCGGTGCGGATCGCGATCGCCATGTCCATGTCCCCGGCGAAGTCGAAGTACCCGACCGTGCCGCCGTACACGCCGCGGCGGGCCGGCTCCAGCTCGTCGATCAGCTCGATGGCTCGCGGCTTGGGCGCACCGGACAGCGTGCCCGCGGGGAACGTCGCCACGAGCGTCTGCAGCGCCGTGGACCCGGCGCGCAGCCGCCCGACCACCGTGGAGCAGATGTGCATGATGTGGGAGAACCGCCGCACGGCCATGAACTCGACGACCTCGACGCTGGTCGGCTCGCACACCTTCACCATGTCGTTGCGCGACAGGTCGACGAGCATGATGTGCTCGGCCCTCTCCTTCGGGTCCGCGAGCACCTCGTCCTGCAGCGCGCGGTCCTCCTCGGGCGTCGCGCCCCGCGGCCGGGAGCCGGCGATGGGGAACGTCGTGACGTGCCCGTCGGTCACCTTGACGAGGGTCTCGGGGCTCGACCCGACGACCGAGAAGTCGTGCCCGTCGGCGTCCTGCAGCGCGAGCAGGTACATGTACGGGCTCGGGTTGACGGTACGCAGCACCCGGTAGACGTCCAGGGGGTCCGCCGGGCAGTCGAGGTCGAGCCGCTGCGACAGGACGACCTGGAAGACCTCGCCGTCGCGGATGGCGTCCTGCCCACGGCGCACCTGGGCCTCGAACTCCTCGCGCGTGCTCCGGAACTCCAGCTCGGGCACCGGCGCCTCGAGGTCGACGACCGCGGGTGCCGGCGGTGCGGGCCGGCGCAGGGCGGCCTGCATCTCGTCCAGACGGCGCACGGCGTCCGCGTAGGCCTCGTCGACACGTTCGTCGGTGGCGTCGAAGTTGATCGCGTTGGCCACGAGCCACACCGAACCGTCGACGTGGTCGACGGCGGCGAGGTCCGACGCCAGCAGCAGCGTCACCTCGGGGATGTGCAGCTCCTCCGGGGCACGCGCCGGCAGCGTGGGTTCCCAGTGCCGCACGACGTCCCAGCCGAGGACCCCCACGAGCCCACCCGTCAGGGGCGGCAGCCCGTCGACGTGCGGGGTGTGCAGCACGTCGAGGGTGCGGCCCAGCACATCCAGCACGTCACCCTCGGTCGGCACGCCCACCGGCACGTCCCCGCGCCACGCGGCGCGGCCGTCGCGCACCGACAGGCACGCGCGCGACGCGACGCCGACGAACGACCAGCGGCCCCAGGTGCCGTCCGACTCGGCGGACTCCAGGACGAACGTGCCGGGGCGCCCGCCCGCGAGCGTGCGGTACAGGCCCACGGGTGTCACGTCGTCGGCCAGCAGGCGCCGCACGACCGGCACCACGCGACGGTCGGTCGCGAGCTCGCGGAACCGCTCGCGCGACGGCCAGGTCGCGCCCCAGGGCAGGTCCGTGGCGGTCGCGCGCGGCGCGGCGGAGACGGACGGCTGGGTCACGGCTGGGCTCCTCGGTGGGTGGTGGTGTCGTCGTCCGCGGCTGCGACGACGCCGGCGGGCAGGACCAGGGGCAACGGTCCCCCGGCCTCGAAGCACGTGCGGGTGCCGGTGTGGCAGGCGGCCCCGACCTGGTCGACGGTGACGAGCAGGGCGTCGCCGTCGCAGTCGATCGCGACGGACCGCACGTGCTGGACATGGCCCGACGTGTCGCCCTTGCGCCAGTACTCCTGGCGCGACCGGCTCCAGAACGTCACCCGGCCCGTCGTCAGCGTGCGGTGCAGCGCCTCGTCGTCCATCCATCCGAGCATCAGCACCTCGCGCGTGTCGTGCTGTTGCACGACCGCCGCGACGAGGCCCGCGTCGTCGCGACGCAGACGGTCCGCCACGGCCGGGGCGAGGTCGCTGGGTGCCCGGCGGCCGTCGGGCATGGTGGAGGCGTCGGTCTGCGGCACGGCGTCGATCCTGCCACGCGCGCGGCGCGCCGCGACGCCCGCGTCCGTGGCGGCACCCGGCGTCAGCGGGTCTGCGCCACCCACGCCGCGTGCATCCGCGCGTACTGCCCGTCGCGCGCGGTCAGCTCCGCGTGCGTGCCGACCTCGACGACGCGGCCCGCGTGCACGACGACCACGAGGTGCGCGGCCTCGGCCGTGGACAGCCGGTGCGCGATCGTCAGGGTCGTGCGCCCGCGTGCGAGCTCGCGCAGCGCCCGACCGATCCGCACCTCGGCCACCGGGTCCACCGCGGAGGTCGCCTCGTCGAGCAGCAGCAGGTCACCGTCCGCGAGCCGGGCGCGCGCCAGCGCCACGAGCTGCCGCTCCCCCGCCGACAGCAGCTCACCACGCTGACCGACGGGGGTGGCCAGCCCGCTCGGCAGCTCGGCGAGCCATACGTCGAGCCCGAGCTCGGCCGCGACCTGCGCGACGCGCTCGGCATCCTGCGGCGCCGAGCCCTCGGTGGACGGTCGGTCGCCACCCTCGTCCCGCAGCCCGTAGGCGATGTTCTCCGCGATGGTGCCGTCGAACAGGAAGCCTTCCTGCGGCACGAGCACGACGCGCCGGCGCAGGTCACGTGACGCGATCCGCCGCAGATCGACCCCGTCGAGCAGCACCGCACCCTCGGTCGGGTCCATGAACCTGGCCACCAGCTTGGCGAGCGTGGTCTTGCCCGACCCCGTCGCCCCCACCACGGCGACCGACGTCCCGGCCGCGACGTGCAGGTCGACGCCCTGCAGCACCGGCGGGCCGTCGGGGTAGGCGTAGCCCACTCCGGTGAAGGTCAGCGCCGCCGGGCCGCGCGGGCTCGGCACCACGTCGTCACCGGGCTCGGGGACGTCCACGGGGGTCTCGAGGACGCCGAGCACGCGGCGCCAGCCGGAGATCGCGTTCTGCAGCTCGTTGAGGATCTCGGTGGCCATCTGCACCGGACCGGTGAAGAGCTGCACGAGGAAGAGGAACGCCAGCACCCGACCGACCGTGAGGTCGCCCGCCACCCCCAGCCACGTGCCGGCGACGACGACGACGGCGAGCACGAGGTTCGCCACGAGCACCCCGGACGAGAAGACCACCGCGACGAGGTTCTGGGCGCGCACCATGGCGCGCCGGGTGCCGGCGACGGCGGCGTCGATGCGGCGCTGCGTGCGTGCCGCCACACCGTAGGCGCGGATCGTCTCGGCCCCCACGACGGCCTCCGAGACCGCACCGAGCATGGCGCCGTACTGCTCGCGCACGGCCGCGTAGCGGCGGTTCACACCGCGCTGCAGCCGTGGCAGCACGACCAGGAGCGGCAGGAAGCACGCCCACACGAGCAGCGTGAGCTGCCACGAGTAGACCGCCATCAGCGTCGTGGCCACGAGGATCTGCAGCACGGAGACGAGCAGCATGATGCCGCCCCACTGCACGAACATCGAGATCGTGTCGACGTCCGAGGTGACGCGCGAGACCAGCGAGCCGCGGCGCTCGCTGTTCTGCGTGAGGACCGACAGGTCGTGCACGTGCCGGAACGCCCGGCTCCGCAGCGTGAGGAGTCCCGCCTCGCTGGACCGGAAGAGACGCACGTTGACCAGCGCGGAGCATCCCGCACCCACCGCCAGGCCGAGCGCGGCGACCCCGACGAGCAGCGCCGCACGGCGTACGTCCACGCCACCCGGGGCGAGGATCGCGGTGTCGACCGTCTGCTGCACCGCGAGCGGGACGAGCACGCGAGCGGTCGCCGCGACGACCGCCAGGGCGAGCGTGACCGTGAGGCCGTCGAGCAGCTCGGGCGAGACCTGCGCGGCGCGCCGCAGGGTGGCGAGCACGCCGAGGGTGCTCGCCGGCGCCATCCGGCTGTCCTGGCGGGCCGCGGCCGGCGACGTGCTCGCGCTCATCGGTGCCCTCCCGTGGGAACGTCGTCGTCGACCTCGGTCGCGGCGGTGTCGGCCTGCTCACGCACGCGGCGCGCGGACTCGCGCTCGTACGCGGTCGCGAGCTCGCGGTAGCCGGCGTCGCGTGCCAGGAGGTCGGCGTGCGTGCCGCGGTCGACGACGCGGCCGGCCTCGACGTGCACGACCTCGTCGGCCAGCAGCACCGACGCCATGCGGTACGCCACGAGCAGCACGGTCGGGCCGCTCTCGCCGCCGGCGTCGCGCAGCCCGGTGAGGATGTCGCGCTCGACGCGCGGGTCGACCGCCGACGTCGCGTCGTCGAGCACGAGCACGCTCGGGCGGCGCACGAGCGCCCGGGCGAGCGCCAGCCGCTGCCGCTGGCCCCCGGAGAGGTTCGCGCCGCGCTCGCCGAGCGGGGCGTCCAGCCCGCCGGGCAGGGCACGCACGACGTCGTCGACGCGGGCGGCGGCCAGCGCGGCCCACACGTCGTCGTCGTCGGGCGCGGCCGGATCGTCCGGGTCCGCGAGCGTCACGTTGCCGCGCACCGTGTCCTCGAAGACGAAGGTGGCCTGGCTGACGTACCCCACCTGCGCGGCGAGGTCGGCCGGGCGCAGCTCGCGCACGTCGGTGCCGTCGATCGTCACAGCACCCGCCGTGACGTCACGCAGCCGCGGCACGAGGCCCACGAGCGTCGACTTGCCGGAGCCGGTGGGCCCCACGACCGCGACGGTGCGGCCGGGCCCGACCTCCAGGTCCACGCCACGCAGGAGGTCGACGTCACCGTCGGCGGACGGGACGCGCACGTGCACGCCCGTCATGGCCACCCGCGCCCCCGGCCCCGTCGCCGCCCAGGCCACGGTCCCCTCGGACGGCACCCCGGGGGCGTCGAGGACGCGCGAGATCCGGTCGTGGCCGACCAGGCCCCGCGGCAGCTCGCCCAGGACCCACCCGAAGGCGCGGACCGGGACCGCGAGCAGCGTGAGCAGGTAGGCCGCCGCGACGACGTCACCCGTGCCGATCGCCCCGGCGGCGACGCGCTGCACACCCACGAGCAGCACGAGCAGCGTGCCGAGGTTCGGCAGCAGGTCGATGACCGGGTCGAACACGGCGCGGACGACGCCGACGCGCACGTTCGCGTCCCGCAGCTCGCGGGCCCGTGCGGCGAACCGTGCGTGCTCGCGGTCCTCCGTGCCCAGCGACTTGACGAGCGACGCGGCCTCGAAGCTCTCGTGGGCGACGTCGGCCACCTCGGCGCGCAGCTGCTGCGCGCGCGTGATCGCGGGCGTCATGCGGCGCTGGAAGACCAGGTTGGCGACGACCGCGAGCGGGAGCACGACGAGCGCCGCGCACGCCAGCCACACGTCCGTCCGCAGCAGCGCCACGGCCGCGGCCAGGATCATCACGACCACGCCGAGGGCGAACGGCAGCGGGTTGAACACACCGGTCGCGGCCTCGACGTCGGAGCCGGCGTTCGACAGGAGCTGGCCGGTCGGGTGCTGCCGGTGCCACGACATGGGCAGCCGCAGGTACTGGCGCGTGACGGCCCGGCGGTGGTCCGCCTGCAGCGAGGCCACCCCCATCCCGGCGAAGATCCGGCGTCCGGCGACCGTCGCCGCGAGCGTGAGCGCCACGAGGGCCACGACCAGGCCCGCGAGCCAGATCCTGCCCTGCGCCTCCACCGATCCGCCGAGCGCGGGCACCACGACCTGGTCGGTCACCGCGCCCAGCACGCGGCTGACGGCGACGGTGAGCGCGCCGAAGAGCGCGGAGGTGAGGACAGCGGCGGCGTACGTGCGCGGGTGCGCGCGCATGCCCCGCCACACCAGGGCCGCGGAACGGCGTGCCGTCGACCCGCGCAGCGCCGCGGGTCGCGGCGCGGACGCAGTAGGCCGAGGACGCGCGGGCACGGCGATCACACTCCTGGTTCGGGGGGTGCGGCGATCCTCTCACGCACGTCCGACAGCCTCCTGCCGTGGCACAGCCGCGCGCCGGAGTGCACGACGACGCGGCGTACGCATGGCACGATCACCTGCCATGACGTGGCACGAGACCGAACGGGGATGGCTCGCCGAGGCACTGCGCGCGGCGGACCCGCACGATCCGACGCTGTGCGAGGGTTGGCAGGCCCGCCACCTGGCCGCCCACCTCGTGCTGCGCGAACAGCCCGCCACCGCGATCGGCGCGCTGCGCGGCGGCGTCGCCGGCGCCGTGGAGCGGCTCGCGGCGAGCGCCGCCGACCCCGCGGGCTATGCCGCCCTCGTGGACCGGTTCGCCGCGCGGCCCGCGCGCTGGAGCCCGCTCGCCTGGGCCGGCGACGCGGTCAACGCGTCCGAGTACTTCATCCACACCGAGGACGTCCGCCGCGGCACGGGGACGCGCACGCTGCGCGAGCTGCCGGACGGGCTCGTCGAGGTGCTGTGGTCGCAGCTCCTGCGCATGGCGCCGCTGCGCCTGCGCCGCCTCGGCCCCGGCGTGGTGCTCGTGCGCGACGACGACGTGCGCTCGGCCGTCCACGCGCCGCGCGCGGGCCACGGGTCGGTCGTGCTGCGCGGTGCCGTCGGCGAGCTCGTGCTCGCGGTCTCCGGGCGGCTGCAGGCCGCCGACGTGCGGGTCGACGGCGGCGAGGAGGACGTCGCAGCGGTGCGTGACCTGCTGAGCGGCGGCTGAGCCGGTCCGCGACGCGCGGCCGCGCGCCTCAGCGGACGACGACCCCCGCGGCCCGCAGCGCGTCCTTGACCTGACCGACCGTCAGCGTGCCGAAGTGGAACACGCTCGCCGCGAGCACGGCGTCGGCCCCGGCGCGTGCCGCCTCCACGAAGTGCTCGGCCGTGCCGGCGCCGCCCGAGGCGATGAGCGGCACGCTGACCCGGGCGCGCACGTCGCCGATCATCGGGAGGTCGAATCCCGACGTCGTGCCGTCGGCGTCCATGGAGTTGAGGAGGACCTCGCCCACGCCGAGCTCGACGGCCCGGTGCGCCCACTCGACCGCGTCGATCCCGGTCCCGCGCCGCCCGCCGTGGGTGGTGACCTCGTACCCCGAGGTGGTGGGCGGCCCGTCGGTCACACGCCGCGCGTCGACCGAGAGCACGAGGACCTGCGAGCCGAAGCGCTCGGCGATCTCCGTGATGAGCTCGGGCCGCGCGATGGCCGCGGTGTTGACGCCGACCTTGTCGGCCCCGGCGCGCAGCAGCCGGTCGACGTCGTCGGGTGAGCGCACCCCACCGCCGACGGTCAGCGGCACGAACACCTCCTCCGCCGTGCGCCGCACCACGTCGTACGTGGTGCTGCGGTCGGAGGAGGACGCCGAGACGTCGAGGAACGTCAGCTCGTCGGCACCCTCGGCGTCGTACCGGCGCGCGAGCTCGACCGGGTCGCCCGCGTCGCGCAGGTTCTCGAAGTTGACGCCCTTCACGACGCGACCGGCGTCCACGTCGAGGCACGGGATCACGCGCAGCGCGAGGGTCACGGCGTCACCTGCTCAGGGCGACCCGTGGCGAGGATGTCGATCACGAACACCACCGTCTTTCCGGCGAGCTCCTCGCTGTCGGTGACACCGAGGGCGTAGGTGGGGGGCACGACGAGCATGACGCGGCTGCCGGCGGGCTGGTCGACCAGTCCCTCGGCCCACGACGGCACGTCGGAGAGCAGGAACGAGACCGGCAGCACCTGCTGCCACGTGGAGTCGAAGAGCACGCCGTCGTCCCAGGCGAACCCGGCGTAGTGGACGGTGATGACGTCGCCGGACGCGACCTGCGTACCGGCGCCGCGCACGAGCGGTTCGACGGTGAGCCGGTCCGGCGGCGGGGTCCCGGTCGGGGTCAGCGTGAACGTGCCGCCCTCCCCCTCGGTGACGACGGGCAGCGCCGGGTCCGGCGTGAGCGTCTCGCCGACGGCGCGGGTGGGCAGCACGTCGATCACGGTGACCGTCGGGTACTCGGCCCCGGTGCCGCCGGGGGCCACCTGCAGGAGCCGCGCACCGACGTGCTGGCCGAGGAGCGTGCCGTACAGGTCGGTCCCGAGGTCGTCGAGCGTGAGCATCCGGGGGGTCGGGCTCGTGGAGTAGCTCTCCTTGACGAGGGTCGCGTCGCTCGCGTCCTCGAGCCAGAAGTCGATGAGCACCGGCGCGCCGTCGACGAGCTCGTCACCCGTGCCCGGCCAGATCACCTCGCGGTACGTCTCCTCGACGCCGAGCGGCGTCAGGTAGGTGACCGTCGGCGCCTCGTCGGCGTCCCCGGTGACCGTGACCTCGGGGGCCACCGCTGCGCCGGCACTGCACGCCGCCAGGACGAGCCCTACGAGGAGCGGTGCCGCCGCTCGGCGATCTGCCACGACCCACCGCACGCCACGCCTCCCGGTCCTCGTCCCGCCGTCGTCGTCGGCACCGCGCCCGGCGGGCGCGACGGGGCCTCACTGTACGGGCTGCCACGCCCGTCGTGCTGCCTCGTCCGGCCCGCACCGGGGCGTCACATCGACTCGATGAGGCGCTCCACCCGCTCGTCGACGTTGCGGAACGGGTCCTTGCACAGCACGGTGCGCTGCGCCTGGTCGTTGAGCTTGAGATGCACCCAGTCCACCGTGTAGTCGCGCCTCGCCTCCTGCGCGGCCCGCACGAAGTCCCCGCGCAGCTTGGCGCGCGTGGTCTGCGGCGGGACGGCCGTGGCCTCGAAGACGTCGAGGTCGGTGGTGACGCGTTCGACCAGGCCGCGCGCGGCGAGGAGGTTGTACAGCCCCTCGGTGCGCGAGATGTCGTGGTAGGCCAGGTCGAGCCGCTGGACGCGCACGTCCGACAGCTCCAGGCCGTGCTTCGCGCGGTAGCGCTCGATCATGCGGTACTTGATGACCCAGTCCAGCTCACGCTCGACGAGCGTCAGGTCACCCGTGCGCAGGGCACGCAGCCCGCGCTCCCACAGGTCGAGGACCTGCTTGGTCTCCGGGGACGGGCCCACCTCCGCGGTGACGAAGTCGCTCACGCGCGCGAGGTACTCCTCCTGCAGGTCGATCGCCGTGACGGTCCGGCCGGTCGCGAGGGTCACGGGCTGCGTGCCCGTCATGTCGTGGCTGATCTCGCGGATCGCGCGGATCGGGTTCTCCAGCGTCATGTCCCGCATGGTCACGCCCGCCTCGACGAGACGCAGCAGGAGGTCGGTCGACCCGACCTTGAGCATGGTCGTGGTCTCCGACATCGACGAGTCGCCGACGATCACGTGCAGGCGACGGTAGTGCTCCGCGTCGGCGTGCGGCTCGTCGCGGGTGTTGATGATGGGTCGCGAGCGTGTCGTGGCGCTCGAGACCGCCTCCCAGATGTGGTCGGCGCGCTGCGAGAGGCAGTAGACGGCGCCGCGAGGCGTGGCGAGCACCTTGCCTGCGCCCGTGAGCACCTGCCGCGTGATGAGGAACGGGACGAGTACGTCCGACAGCCGCGCGAAGTCGCCCTGGCGGCGCACGAGGTAGTTCTCGTGGCACCCGTAGGAGTTCCCGGCCGAGTCGGTGTTGTTCTTGAACAGGTGGATCCGTCCCGGCAGACCCTCGTGCTCGAGCCGCTGCTGCGCGTCCGCGACCAGGCCCTCGAGGATCCGCTCCCCCGCCCGGTCGTGCGTGACGAGCTGACGCCAGTCGTCGCACTCGGCGGTGGCGTACTCGGGGTGCGAGCCCACGTCGAGGTAGAGCCGCGAGCCGTTGCGCAGGAAGACGTTGGACGACCGGCCCCACGCCACCACCTTGCGGAACAGGTACCGCGCGACCTCGTCCGCGGAGAGGCCACGGCCGTCCTGCGCCGCGCACGTCACCCCGTACTCGGTCTCCAGACCGAAGATGCGCCTGTCCATGCGTGTCTCCCCGTCGCTCGTCCACCCGGCCCGGCCCCGCCCGTCAGGGGGAGTCGACGCCGCCCCCGCCCGTCGGGGAGCCGTCCCCGCCGAGCACGTCCTCCAGCAACGCACCGGTCAGGCGCCGGAAGGCCCGGCGCGGCCGCGTGCGGTCGAGCACCGCGACCTCGAGCTGCGCGGCCGTGAGCGTCCGCGGCTCGCCGTCGTCGGGTGCCGACCCGAGCACCTGCACGGCGAGCCCGAGGGCCTGCGCGAGCGTCATGCCGGGGCGCCATCCCGCGCCCAGCAGCCCACCGAGGCGCTCGGCCTGTCCGCCCATCACCACCCAGCCGTGCTCGTCGGCCACCGAGCCGTCGTACGACAGGCGGTAGATCTGGTCGCCGGTGGGCTCACGGCCGACCTCGACCACGACGAGCTCGACCTCGAGCGGCTTGGACTCCGTGGTGAACACGGTGCCCAGCGTCTGCGCGTACGCGTTGGCCAGACCGCGCGCGGTCACGTCGACACGGTCGTACGAGTAGCCCCGCAGGTCCGCGTAGCGCACGCCGGCGACGCGCAGGTTCTCGAACTCGTTGTACTTGCCGACGGCGGCGAAGGCGATCCGGTCGTAGATCTCGGAGATCTTGTGCAGCGCGCGCGACGGGTTCTCGGTCGCGAACGCGATGCCGTCGTCGTACTGCACCACGACCACCGAGCGACCCCGGGCGATGCCCTTGCGCGCGTAGCCCGCGCGGTCCTTCATGAGCTGCTCGGGCGAGACGTAGAACGGCATGCTCATCGGGCACCTCCCTCGCGTCGTGCGCTGCGCCGGCCGTTCTCGACGACGTCGACCGCCGCCGCGAGGTCCTCGTCCGGCACGCGCAGGTACCCGGCCTCGGTCACCGTGGCGACGACGGGCCAGATGCGGCGGGCGCGGTCGGGGCCGCCCGTCGCGGAGTCGTCGTCGGCCGCGTCGACGAGAGCCTCGACGGCCACCCGCACGGCCGTGGAGGTGTCCAGGCCCGGGCGCCACCGCTTCGTCAGCGAGCCGCGCGCGAACACCGAGCCGGAGCCGACCGCGTGGTGCTCGTGCTCCTCGTACCGGCCGCCCGTGACGTCGTACGAGAAGATCCGTCCGACCGCCCGGTCCAGGTCGTAGCCCGCGAACAGCGGCACCACCGCCAGGCCCTGCAGTGCGAGACCGAGGTTGCCCCGGATCATCGTCGCGAGGCGGTTCGCCTTGCCGTCCAGGGACAGCAGGCTGCCCTCGATCTTCTCGTAGTGCTCGAGCTCGAGCTGGAACAGACGCACGAGCTCGATCGCGAGCCCGGCGGTCCCGGCGATCCCGACGGCCGAGAACTCGTCCGCGGGGAACACCTTCTCGATGTGCCGGCTGGCGATCATCGAGCCCATCGTGGCCCGCCGGTCGCCGGCCATCACGACGCCGCCCTCGAACGCGAGCGCGACGATCGTGGTGGCGTGCGGCGCCTGGAGCTCGCCCGCGGGCACCGGTCGCCTGCCCGGCAGCAGGTCAGGGGCGTGACCGGCGAGGAAGTCGACGAAGGATGAGGAACCGGGCGTGGTGAAGGCCTGCGGCAGCCGGCCGGACGAGTCGTGCAGGGTCATCGACGCTCACTGACCGCCCTTCTGGACGAACCCTCGGACGAACTGCTCGGCGTTCTGCTCGAGGACGTCGTCGATCTCCTCGAGCAGCGCGTCGACCTCCGCGTCGCGGGCCTGCGCGCTCGGCGCCGCCGGCGTCGGCGTGTCCGCCTCGTCCCCCGGCTCGTCCTCCCGACGGTGCCTGACGTTCTCCTGCCCAGCCATGGTGACCTCCGTCCTGGGCCACGTCCCGGTGGCCGCGTGCCCCACCCTAGGCCCACAACCGTCCCGGCGTGCGCGGCGGCGCACACCTCGGACGCAGGTCAGCCCCCGAGCGCCGCCAGGAGCGAGCGCGCGTCCGGGCTGCGGTCGAGCAGCTCCCCGACGTGCGCGCGCGTGCCCCGCAGCGGGTCGCGCATCGGCACGCGCTGCAGCGTCTGCGCGCCCGGCACGTCGAACACCACCGAGTCCCAGCTGGCCGCCGAGATCTGTCCGCCGTAGCGCGCGACCGCCTCGCCGCGGAAGTAGGCGCGGGTGTCCTGCGGCGGGTGCACGACCGCGTCGGCGACCTCCTCGGGCGTCACGAGGAGCTCGACGGCGCCGGCGGCGACGAGCCGGTGGTACAGGCCGCGCTCGGGGCGCACGTCGGACCACTGCAGGTCGACCGCCGCGAGTCGCGGGTGGTCCCACGCCAGGTGGTCGCGGCGGCGCATGCCGTCGAGCAGGCGCAGCTTGGCGACCCACTCCACCTCCCGCGCGCACGACGCGGGCTCCTCGCCCAGCCGCCGCAGCACCGACTCCCAGCGGTCGAGCACGTCCGCGGTCTGCTCGTCGAGCCCGTCACCGACGGCGTCGAGCGCGCCACGCACGGCCGCGAGGTACTCGGACTGCACCTCGAGCGCGGTGAGGTACCTGCCGTCGGCGAGCTCCAGCTTCTCGGTGAGCGACAGGTCGTGGGACACCCGGTGCACCGCCTGGACGGGGTCACGCAGCGCGAGCCGGTCGACGGCCTGCGTGAGCCGGCGCGCCGCGCCGCCGGCGTCCGCCTGCTCGACCAGCCACAGCACGAGCGACGTCGTGCCGAGACGCAGGTACGTCGCGGTCTCGAGCATGGTCGCGTCGCCGATGATCACGTGCAGCCGGCGCCAGCGGGCAGGGTCGGCGTGGGGCTCGTCGCGCGTGTTGACGATCGGTCGGCGCAGCGTCGTCTCAAGCCCGACCTCGGCCTCGATGTAGTCGGCGCGCTGCGAGAGCTGGAATCCGGGGTGCTCGCCGCGCTGCCCCAGCCCGACGCGCCCGGCACCGGTGAACACCTGGCGCGTGACCAGGAAGGGCGTGAGACGCGCGACGAGGTCACCGAACGGCACGGAGCGGTCGACGAGATAGTTCTCGTGCGTGCCGTACGTGGCGCCCTTGCCGTCCACGTTGTTCTTGTACAGCGTCACGTCCGGCAGCGTGGGGTTCGCGGCCAGACGCCGTACCGAGTCGAGCATGACGAGCTCACCGGCGCGGTCCCAGCGCACGGCGTCGCGCGGCGTCGTCACCTCGGGTGCGGAGTACTCCGGGTGAGCGTGGTCGACGTAGAGCCGCGCGCCGTTGGTGAGGATGACGTTGGCCGCTCCCGGGTCCTCGTACTCCTCGACCTCCGAGCGCGGCATCTCCTGCGGAGCGTCGCCCGACGGCGCCGGCACGGCCGGCGAGTCCGTGAGCATCGACGGGTGTGCCGAGGCACGCTGCAGGTGGAAGCCGCGTGCGTCGTGCAGCGGGTCCTCGTCGTCGTAGTCCCAGCGCGCGCGTCCCCGGCCGGCCTCCCGCGCCGCAGCGTGGACGGCGACCACGTGGCTCGACAGCAGCATCGGGTTGGCCAGGGGGCGCCCCGGCTGCAGGACGCCGTACTCGGTCTCGATGCCCATCACGCGCCGCACGGTCACGTCGCCCACCCTAGGTGAGCCCGCCGCTCACCGGCGCCCGGTGCCCAGGTTCCAGGACGCGCCGCACCTCACCGGTGCGGCGCGTCCGGGGAGGTCACAGGTACTGGCCGGTGCTCGTCACGTTCTCGATGGTCCGCGACGCCTCGACACCCTTCTTGCCCTGGACGATCGTGCGGATGAAGACGATCCGCTCGCCCTTCTTGCCGGAGATCCGCGCCCAGTCGTCCGGGTTGGTGGTGTTGGGCAGGTCCTCGTTCTCCTTGAACTCGTCGACGCACGCCGAGAGCAGGTGGTCGACGCGGATGCCGCGCTGTCCCGTGGCCAGGAGGTCCTTGATCGCGGACTTCTTGGCACGGTCGACGACGTTCTGGATCATCGCGCCGGAGTTGAAGTCCTTGAAGAACAGGACCTCCTTGTCGCCGCTGGCGTACGTCACCTCGAGGAACCGGTTCTCGTCGGACTCGGAGTACATGCGCTCGACGACGCGCCGGATCATCGCCTCGACGGCCGCCTGGCCCGACCCGCCGTGCTCGGCGAGGTCGTCGGCGTGGATCGGCAGCTCCGGCGTGAGGTACTTGGCGAAGATCTCCCGCGCGCCCTCCGCGTCGGGCCGCTCGATCTTGATCTTCACGTCCAGGCGGCCGGGGCGCAGGATCGCGGGGTCGATCATGTCCTCGCGGTTCGACGCGCCGATGACGATGACGTTGTCGAGCCGCTCGACGCCGTCGATCTCCGAGAGCAGCTGCGGCACGATCGTCGTCTCGACGTCGCTGGACACCCCGGTGCCGCGGGTGCGGAACAGCGACTCCATCTCGTCGAAGAACACGACGACCGGGTGCCCTTGCGACGCCTTCTCGCGCGCCCGGGCGAAGATCAGGCGGATGTGCCGCTCGGTCTCCCCGACGTACTTGTTGAGGAGCTCGGGTCCCTTGACGTTGAGGAAGAAGGAGCGGGCGTCGGCGACGTCCTCACCGCGCGCTGCCGCCGCCGTCGCGGCCAGCGAGTGCGCGACGGCCTTGGCGATGAGCGTCTTGCCGCATCCCGGCGGGCCGTAGAGCAGCACGCCCTTGGGCGGCTTGAGCCCGTGCTCGCGGAACAGCTCGGGGTGCAGGAACGGCAGCTCGACGGCGTCGCGGATCGCCTCGATCTGCGGGCCCAGGCCACCGATGTCCGTGTAGTCGATGTCCGGGACCTCCTCGAGCACGAGCTCCTCGACCTCGGCCCGCGGGATCACCTCGAACACGAACCCGCTGCGCGGGTCGATCGTCAGCGCGTCGCCGACGCGCACGCCGGTGTCGGCCACCTGGCCGGCGAACCGCACGACCCGCTCCTCGTCGCCACGCCCGATCACCAGGGCACGCCCCTCGCCGAGCATCTCCTTGACGGTGACGATCTCGCCGACCTGCTCGTAGCCGCCGGCCTCGACGACCGTGAGGGCCTCGTTGAGCATGACCTCCTGCCCGGGCCGCAGGTGGTGGACGTCGAGCGAGGGGCTCGCGCCGACGTGCATCTTGCGACCGGCGGAGACGATGTCGACCGTGCCGTCGGCGCGCGCGCCGAGGAAGGTGGCGTACGTCCCGGGCGGCTTGGCCAGGTCGTCCACCTGACGCTTGAGATCGAGGATCTGCTCGCGTGCGGCGACGAGCGCCTCGCTGAGCCGCTCGTTCTTCGCCGCGAGCACCGCGAGCTCGCGGTGCAGGTCGCGTCCAGGGGCAGCGGGTTCGGTCATGGTGATCGGCCTCCGTTCCGCGTCGCGGTGCACCCTCCTGCGGTCCATCGTGCACGTCGCTGTGCCTGCTGGTCCGACGACACTAACGGGCCGTGTCAACACAGCGCGCGGGCCGCGCCGCGCAGCGACGCGAGCGTCCCGCACCGTGGACACCGGACCCGGCGCGTCGCACGGACGCGCCGGCCCGGCAGGTGGTCAGTCGCCCGTCGCGGGCCCCGACGCGCCGAGATCCTCCGGTGCCACGTGCAGCTCGCGGCGCGCGCGGCGGATCTTCTTGGCCGACGTCTCGCGCTCGCCCATCGCCTCGGGCGACCACAGGTCGGCGTCGGCGGGCGGCGCGCCGTCCTCGGCGACGGGGTACGAACCCTTGGCCGGACGCCGCTTGCGGTGCGGCGGCTCGACGCCGTCGGCCAGCCGGCGCGTCGTCAGGAGGAAGCCGGTGTGCCCGATCATGCGGTGCTGCGGGCGCACGGCCAGGCCCTCGAGGTGCCAGCCGCGCACCATCGACTCCCATGCCTCCGGCTCGGTGTAGCGCCCGTCGCCACGCACGTCCTCCGCGAGGCGCGACAGCTGCGTCGTGGTCGCGACGTAGCAGACGAGCACGCCACCCGGAGCGAGCGCGGTGGCCACCGCGTCGAGGTTCTCCCACGGCGCGAGCATGTCGAGGACGACGCGGTCGACCGAGCCCGGCGTCGCGGCCGTGGGCAGCACGTCCGCCAGGTCGCCCAGCCGCAGGTCCCAGGCGGGGTGGGGACCGCCGAAGAACGTCTCGACGTTGCCGCGCGCGATCGCCGCGAAGTCCTCGCGCCGCTCGACCGACACCAGGCGGCCGCCGTCGCCCACGGCCCGCAGCAGCGACAGCGTCAGGCCGCCGGAGCCGACGCCCGCCTCGACGACGGTCGCGCCGGGGAAGACGTCGCCCATCGTGACGATCTGGCCCGCGTCCTTGGGGTAGACGACAGCGGCGCCGCGCGGCATCGACAGCACGTGGTCGGCCAGGAGCGGGCGCAGCGCGAGGTACTCGATCCCGGACGTGTTGCGCACCACGACACCTTCCGACGCCCCGATGAGGTCGTCGTGGCGCAGGTAGCCGCGGTGGGTGTGGAAGGTCCCCTCGGGCTGCAGCGTGATCGTGTGCAGCCGACCGCGGGGGTCGGTGAGCTGCACGCGCTCGCCGCTGCGGAAGGGCCCGCGGCGCTGGGCGGCCCCGGTCGGTGCGGACGTGGGGACGTCGGGAGAGGTCACGGGCGTCGAGTGTAGGTCCCGTGGCTCCCGGCGCCGTGACGCCGTCAGCCCCGCAGGGCCGCCACGACGTCACGCGTGCGCACGAGCGCCGCGACCCGACCGTCGACGAGCGCGGCGACGACCGGTCCGTGCGCGGACGCCGTGGACAAGGCCTGGAGCAGCGCGTCGCCGCGCAGCGTGCCGTCGACCACCGCGCCGACCGGCAGCGGGGTCGACACGGCGAGGACGTCCGTGGTGCCCGCCAGGTCCGCGGGCACGCGACCGGCGGCCTCCGTGTCGACGTAGGCGGCGGGCCGCCCGTCGGGTGCGAGCACGACGACCTCGGCGACGTCCGCGGCGGCGGCGGTCGCACGGACCTGCGCGAGCGACGTCCGCGCGCCGACCACCGCGGCGGGGCGCCCGACCCGCTCGAGCGTGAGCGCGGCCACGGCACGTCCCGTCCGCCCTCCCCGCACGGCGGCCGACGCGCCCGACCACAGGAAGGCGCCGATGAGCGCCGACCACGCCACGGTGCCGAGGTCGGGCGAGACGCCGGCGAGCCAGGGGCGCACCAGCGCGGCGAGCAGGACGCCGACGGCGACGACACGCCCCGTCCACCCGGCCGCGACGGTACCGCGGTGCCGGTCCCCCGACGCCGCCCACACGACCGCCTCGAGGATCCGCCCGCCGTCCAGCGGCAGACCGGGCACGAGGTTGAACAGTCCGACGAAGCCGTTGGCCAGCGCGCCGGCACGCAGCACGGTCTGCAGCAGCGTGCCGTCGGGCGCCGCGCGGTCCGCGATCAGGAGGAACGCCGCCGCCAGCACCAGGTTGGCGACCGGGCCGACGACGGCGACGAGCGCACTGGTCGCCGGCGACGCGGCGGCGCCGCCGAACGTGGTGTGCCCGCCCCACAGCGTGAGGACGAACGCGTGGGGCTGCTGGCCGCGGCTGCGCCCGACCAGACCGTGCGCGAGCTCGTGGACCAGGACGGAGGCGAACAGCAGCACGACGAAGACGAGCGCCACGACGTACGGCAGCGCACCCCCGCCGCCCGTCCACTTCCGCACGCTCGGCGCGAACACGAGCGTGAGGACGACGGCGGCGAGGACCCAGCTGCGGGCCAGGACGACGGGGGCGCCGGCGACGTGCCCGAGCACCCAGCCGGCGGGTCGGTCGGGTCGCGGGTCGCTCACGTCTGCCAGCCTACGGTCCGCCCGCCGTGC
The DNA here is from genome assembly GCF_000092865.1 of Cellulomonas flavigena DSM 20109. Classification (GTDB taxonomy): domain Bacteria; phylum Actinomycetota; class Actinomycetes; order Actinomycetales; family Cellulomonadaceae; genus Cellulomonas; species Cellulomonas flavigena. The sequence continues at coordinate 2,235,753 of NC_014151.1, forward strand.
GTCGCGCCCGCGCTGTCGGACGTGGCACCTACCCTCGTCGTGTGAGCGTGGACATCGAGCCCGGGACCCGGGGCGGCGCCCGGGCCGGCACGGACCTGACGAGCACCGGCCCGGCGTGCACCGAGCCGGCAGGCACTCCTGCCCCCGGGGTGGCCGCCGCCGCGGACGTCGGACCGGCGCCGCGCATGCCGGGCCTGTCCCCCTCGCGCGCGAACGACTTCCTCCAGTGCCCGCTGCTGTTCCGGTACCGCGTGGTCGACCGCCTGCCCGAGCCCGCGTCCCCCGCCGCTGCGCGCGGCACGCTCGTGCACGCCGTGCTCGAGCACCTGTTCGACCTGCCGGCCCCCGAGCGCACCCTCGACGCGGCCCGCGCGGCGTTGCCCGAGCGGTGGGCGCAGGTCCAGCAGGAGGACCCCCGGTGCCTCGACCTGCACGCGGACGACGCCGAGCGCGCCGCGTTCCTCGCGGAGGCCGAACGGCTCCTGACCACGTGGTTCACGCTCGAGGACCCCACCCGGCTCGAGCCGCGCGCCCGCGAGCTGCGCGTCGAGCACGACCTGGAGGACGGGCCGCGGCTGCGCGGTGTCGTCGACCGCGTGGACGTCGCGCCCAACGGCTGGGTGCGGGTCGTCGACTACAAGACGGGCCGTTCGCCGCGCGCGGGGTTCGAGAGCTCGGCGCTGTTCCAGATGCGGTTCTACGCGTACGTCGTGTGGCGCACGCGGGGCGTCCTGCCCAAGCGGTTGCAGCTGACCTACCTCGGCGACGGCGTCGTCGTGAGCCACGAGCCGACCGAGGCGGAGATGCACACGCTGGAGGCGCGCGTGCGCTCCATCTGGGCGGGCATCGAGGACACGGCCCGCTCGGGCGACTGGCGGCCACGGCCCTCGCGGCTGTGCGACTGGTGCGCGTTCCGCGACCGCTGCCCGTCCTTCGGCGGGACACCGCCCGAGGTGCCCGAGGGTGCCGTGGAGCGCGCGATCGGTGTGACGCCGGCGGGCTGACGCCTGACGGCTCAGCCGAGGACACGCAGGTCGAGCACCTCGCCGGCCGCGACGCGAGCGAACGTCGCGAGGTCGACGTGGGCGAGCGAGGACGTCCGCGACACGTCCGGCGGCGGCTGCAGCGCCACGTGGGAGTCGACGGCGACGACGCGCGCACCGCTGGCCACCGCGGACGCCAGGCCCGCGCGCGAGTCCTCGAGCGCGACGCACGCGGTGACGTCGACGCCGAGGTGCCGCGCCGCGGTGAGGTACGGCTCGGGGTGCGGCTTGTGCCGCTCCACCACGTCCCCGGTCACCACGACGTCGAACAGGCCCACCGCGTCGACGAACGGGGACGCGACCACCGCGAACGACGACGTGACGAGCGCCTGCGGCACGCCCGCGTCGTGCAGGGCACGCAGCACCTCCTGCGCGCCGGGCCGCCACGGGATGCCGGCCTCGACCGCCGCACGGACCGACGAGTTCAGCGCGTGCGCGATCTCCTCGACCGTGAGGTCGACGCCGCGTTCCTGGAAGTGCCGGGCCGCCACGGGCATCGACGACCCGATGAGCGCGACCGCGTCCTCGGGCGTCCACACGCCGCCGTGAGCCTCCACGAGCTCGATCTCCGCGGCCATCCAGTACGGCTCGGTGTCGATGAGCGTGCCGTCCATGTCCCACAGGACGGCCGCCGGCAGGGCGGGAGCCGGGCCGACCGGGTGGTCGTCACGGGCGGTCGAGGGACGGTCGGCGAGGGTGCTCAGCGTGGGCTCCGGGGCGGGTGGGCGGAGGTGGACGGGCGGTCGGGCGAGCCTACCCGGCGCGCGCGGTGGCCCGCGCTGCCCGGCCGTCGTGGCACCTGCGCCCTAGTCTGGGGGCGTGACCGAGCACGCATCCCCCGACCTGCCGGCCCGTGAGACCGTCCTGCTCGCCGCGTTCGAGGGATGGAACGACGCGGGGAGCGCCGCGACCACGGCGCTGGAGCACCTGCACGACGTGTGGGGAGCCGAGCAGGTCGAGGAGCTGGACCCCGAGGACTACCACGACTTCCAGGTGAACCGGCCGGTGGTCGGCCTGGGTCCTGACGGCACGCGCGAGATCACGTGGCCGACGACCGCGGTCGCCGTGGCGACGACGCCCCGGTCCGGCCGCCGGGTGGTGCTGGTCCACGGCATCGAGCCGTCGATGCGCTGGCGGCGCTACTGCGGCGAGCTGCTCGACATCGCCGCAGGGCTCGGCGTGCGCACGATCGTCACCGTGGGAGCGCTGCTCGCGGACGTGCCGCACACGCGGCCGATCCCGGTCAACGCGACGAGCGAGGACGCGCACGTGCGCGAGCTGCTGGGCCTCGAGCCGAACACGTACGAGGGGCCGACGGGCATCGTCGGGGTGCTGCAGCACGAGGCAGCCGCACGCGGCATGCAGGCGCTCTCGCTGTGGGCCGCGGTGCCGCACTACGTCGCCGCTCCCCCGTCGCCCAAGGCGACGCTCGCGATCCTGCACCGCATCGAGGCGCTGCTCGGCGAGCCCGTCCCGCTGGCCGACCTGCCCGAGGACGCGACCGCGTGGCAGCTGGGGGTCGACGAGCTCGCGGGCGAGGACAGCGAGATCGGCGAGTACGTGCGCCAGCTCGAGGAGGCGAAGGACACCGCCGACCTGCCGGAGGCCAGCGGCGAGGCGATCGCCCAGGAGTTCGAGCGCTACCTGCGCCGCCGCGACAAGGGCACCGGCGGCTGACCACCCGCCGACCGGAACCTCACTCCTCGTCAGGCCTCGCGAACGGTGAGCGGTGTTCCGCTCGGCGAGGTCAGGGGCGCGGCGAGGTCAGGGGCGCGGCGGGGTCACGGGTGCGGCGGGGTCACGGGCGCGGCGGACGTCACATGCGCACGCCGAGCAGGGCGTCGACCGTGCGCGCCACGACCCCGGGCGCGCCCTCCTCGAACGGCACCTCGCCGGCGAGGGCGGCGGTTGCCCACGCGTCCACGACCGCGAGCGCCCGCGGGGTGTCGAGGTCGTCCGCGACGGCCGCCCGCACGCCGTCGAGGACCGGCTGGGCTGCCGGCCCGCCGTTGCCGGACAGGGCGCGCCGCCACCTGGCGACCCGCTGCTGCGCTGTGGCCAGCACGTCGTCGGTCCACTCCCAGTCCGAGCGGTAGCGGTGCGCGAGCACCGCGAGACGCACGGCCATGGGCTCGACGCCGTCGGCGACCAGCTGCGAGACGAGGACGAGGTTGCCGAGCGACTTGCTCATCTTGTGGCCCCGGTAGCCCACCATCCCGGTGTGCACGTGCGCGGCGGCAGGCTGGGGCGTCCCGGTCAGCACGCGCAGGTGCGACGCGCTCGACTCGTGGTGCGGGAACGCGAGGTCGGAGCCGCCCCCCTGCACGTCGAACGGCACGCCGAGACCGTCGGAGGCGATGACCGCGCACTCCACGTGCCAGCCCGGGCGTCCACGGCCGAGACCCGGCGCGTCCCAGGCGGGCTCGCCGGGGCGCTCGGCCCGCCACAGCAGCGGGTCGAGGGGCGACCGCTTGCCCGGGCGGTCGGGGTCGCCGCCACGCTCGGCGCTCAGTGCCAGCATCGCCGCGTGCTCGAGCCCGGCGACGGAGCCGAAACCCGGATCGGCGGACAGGTCGGCGTACACGTCGTCGCCGCCGTCCGGGGCGGGCAGCCGGTAGGCGGCGTCGCGCGAGAGGAGCGCGTCGACGGCCGCGACGACCTGTGGCACGGACTCCACGACGCCGCGGTAGACGTCCGGGGGCACGACCCCGAGCGTCGTCATGTCGGACGCGTACAGCGCGGTCTGCTGCGCCGCGAGGTCGCGCCAGTCGACGCCTGTGGCCGTGGCGCGCTCGAGCAGCGGGTCGTCGACGTCGGTGACGTTCGACGCGTAGGTGACGGTCTTGCCCTCGTCGAGCCATGCGCGCACGAGGACGTCGAAGGCGACGTACGTGGACGCGTGGCCGAGGTGGGTCGCGTCGTAGGGGGTGATGCCGCACACGTACAGGCGGGCGTGGGGGCCGGTCGCGGCCACGACGAGGCGCCCGGTGGCGGTGTCGAGCACACGGACCGGCTCACCGGTCCCGGGCAGCCGAGGGATCTGGGGCGCGGGCCAGCTGAGCACGCCGGAAGCCTAGCCTCCGCCGGCGCTGCGGCCGCACGGGCGTCCGCGGGGCACGCCCGTCAGGCGTTCGCGGGCGCCGTGACCGGCTCGAGCACGCCGGTGAGGAGCAGCAGGACGACGAGCAGCGCCAGGCCGATGCGGTAGTAGACGAACGGCGCGTAGCTGAACGTCGAGACGATCTTGAGGAACGCGATGATGACGACGTACCCGACGACGAAGGCGACGAGTGTCGCGACGAGCGTCGCCCCGAGACCTGGTGTGCCCGCCTGACCGAAGTCGCCGACGCTCTTCGCGAGCTGGTACAGGCCGGAGCCGAACACCGCGGGGATCGCCAGGAGGAAGGAGTACCGGGCCGCGGCCTCGCGCGTGTAACCCATGAGGAGCCCACCGGTGATCGTGCCACCGGAGCGCGACACGCCGGGCACCAGGGCGAGGGCCTGCCAGAACCCGAACGCCAGCGCGTGCTTCGGCGTCAGCTCCTCGATGGGCCGGGCCTTGGCTCCGCGACGGTCCGCCCAGCCGAGCACGAGCGCGAAGCCGGCGAGCGTGAGCGCCACGAGCCACAGGTTGCGGAACGGACGCTCGATGGCGTCCTGGAACGCCAGGCCCAGCACGACGATGGGCAGCGAGCCGAGCACGATGAACCACGCCATGAGCGCGTCGCGGTCCTGGGGCCGACCCACGGGCATCCCCGCCCGCGCGCGCCAGTCCGTGCCGTACGCGCCGCGCAGCGCGGCCCACCAGGCCAGTACGATCCGCTTGATGTCGCGGCGGAAGTAGAGCAGCACGGCGGTCTCGGTGCCCAGCTGCGTGATGGCCGTGAACGCCGCTCCCGGGTCCCCGGAGCCCACGAGCTCCCCGAAGATCCGCAGGTGCGCGCTCGAGGAGACCGGGAGGAACTCGGTCAGACCCTGGAGCAACCCGAGGAAGACTGCCTCACCCGTCCCGATGCCCGTTGCCACGAGGCGCAACGATAGCGCCGACGCGCCCGTGCCCCGGCATGGCCCGTCGCGCCACGGACGGCGCGCCCGCGCGGCTAGGGTGGCGCCCCATGGAGCACCGTCGTCTGGGCCGCACGGGTCTGCGTGTGTCGTCGCTGGGCCTCGGCACCATGACGTGGAGCCGCGACACCGACGACCACGAGGCTGCCGACCAGCTGCGCGACTTCGTCGAGGCCGGCGGCACCCTCCTCGACACGTCGGCCGCGTACGCCGACGGCGGCGCCGAGGAGCTGCTCGGCACCCTGCTCGGCGACGTCGTCGACCGCGACGACGTCGTGATCTGCACCAAGGCGGGCGTGCGCCGCACGCCAGGGGGCGGGGTCGTCGACGCGTCGCGCGGGGCGCTGCTGGACAGCCTCGACGCGTCGTTGCGGCGTCTGGCGACCGACCGCGTGGACCTGTGGCTCGCGACCCCCGACCCGCGGACGCCGCTCGAGGAGACGGTCTCCGCGCTGCGTCACGCGGTGCAGGCGGGCAAGGCGCGGTACGTCGGACTGTCGAACCACGCCGGGTGGCAGGTCGCGCGCGCCGCCACGCTCCTCGAGCCCGACCCCGGTCTGGCGGCCGTCGAGGCGGAGTACTCGCTGCTGCAGCGCGGTGTCGAGCGCGAGGTGCTCCCGGCGTGCTCGACGCTGGGCGTGGGGCTGCTCGCGTGGTCGCCGCTGGGCCGTGGGGTGCTCACCGGCAAGTACCGGCGCACCATCCCGGCGGACTCGCGGGCGGCGTCGGCCCACCTGGCGGGGTTCGTGCAGCCGTACCTCACGGCGGACGCGTCAGGTGTCGTCGACGCGGTCGTGATGGCGGCTTCCGGGCTGGACCGCACGCCGCTGGAGGTCGCACTCGCGTGGGTGACGTCGCGCCCCGGCGTGGCGAGCGCGGTCGTCGGTGCGCGCACGGCCGCGCAGCTGCGCGGCGCGCTGGGGGTGGGCGACCTGCGACTGCCGCCGGAGATCGTCGTGGCGCTCGACGACATCACCACCCCGGCGGCCGGCTACCCGGAGCGCTGAGCCCCGCAGGTCCGTGCCGTCGTCCGTGGCAGCGGGCCTCGGCCAACCCGGCGCGCGTCGGGTGGGCGGTCGTCGCGACGGTCAGACCTCGTCGACCTCGGGCTCACCGTCGAGGTCGTCGTCGTCGAGGTCGTCCTCGTCGTCCTCGTCGTCGTCCTCGTCGTCATCCTCGTCGTCGTCGTCCTCGCCCAGGTAGAAGGGCGTGGCCTCGCCGTGCACCGTGCCGAGGGCGTCGTCGTAGACCTCGAAGGCGTCGGCGAGCACGTCGTACGCGTCGTCGACCGCGGGGTCGTCGTCGTCGGACTTGCTCACCACGGCGGCGTAGTGCGCCTCGAGGGCGGCCACCAGACGGTCGAGGGCGGCACGCGGGTCCACGGTCATGCGATGAACCGTAGCGCCGCGGAGGGCACAATGGCAGCGCAGCGACGCCGACGGGCGCTCCTGGCGCGACGTCGAGACCCGACGGGACGAGGTGGGCGATGACGGACGGCACGGTGCGCGAACGGCGCAGCCAGTGGGACTCGCACGGGGGCCAGTGGGAGTACCGCGTGCTGCGCATCCCGCCGACGACGTCGGGCGGTGACGCGCGGCGGCTCCTGACCGAGGAGGCGGAGTACGGCCGCTGGGAGCTCGCGCGGCTGCGCCTGTACGCGGGCGGTGAGCGGCGTGCATGGCTGCGCCGCAAGATCATCCGGGTCCGCTCCACGCTCGCGGAGACGACGGGCTGACCGCGGACGCGCGCGCCCGGCCGAGGCGCAGAGCTCCCGCCGGGCGCGCGTGGTCAGCACGTCGTCAGCAGCCGGTCGAGCACACGCGTGCCGAACCTCAGGGCGTCCACGGGCACGCGCTCGTCCACGCCGTGGAACATCCCGGCGAAGTCGAGGTCGGCGGGCAGGCGCAGCGGCGCGAACCCGTAGCCGGTGATGCCCAGCAGCGACAGCGACTTGTTGTCGGTCCCACCGGACAGCATGTAGGGCAGGACGTGCGCGCCCGGGTCCTCGGCCACGACGGCGGCGACCATCGCGTCGACGAGGTCGCCACTGGTGGGTGCCTCGAGCCCGGTGTCACGCACGAGGTCCTCGACCCGCACGTGCGGCCCGACGAGCTCGGCGACGGTCGCGTCGAACTCGTCCTGGCGCCCCGGCAGGAACCGCCCGTCGACCGACGCCGTCGCCGAGCCGGGGATGACGTTCTCCTTGTAGCCGGCGGCCAGGCGCGTCGGGTTCGTCGAGTGGCGCAGGGTGGCCCCGACGAAACGCGAGGCCGGTCCGAGCGCGTCGACGAGCGCGTCGACGCTGCCGTCGTCCTCGGGGTCGAACCGCAGGCCCGTGAGGTCCGCGACGCCGTCGAGCAGCGCACGCACGGTCGGCGTGAGCTGCAGCGGCCACCGGTGCTGCCCGAGGCGGGCGACCGCGGCCGCCAGGTGCGTCACGGCGTTGTCGGCGTTGACCTGACTGCCGTGACCCGCGCGGCCCTCGGCGACGAGCCGGAGCCATGCCAGTCCCTTCTCCGCGGTCTGCAGCAGGTAGACCCGCTGCCCGGCCACGTCGACGGAGAACCCCCCGACCTCGCTGATCGCCTCGGTGGCGCCCGCGAACAGCTCGGGGCGGTGCTCGACGGCCCAGTGCGCACCCAGACGGCCGCCGGCCTCCTCGTCGGCGAACATCGCGAGCACGACGTCGCGGGCGGGCCGGCGTCCCTCGCGGACCATCTGCCGCACGACCGCGAGCACCATCGCGTCCATGTCCTTCATGTCGACGGCGCCGCGGCCCCACACGAGGCCGTCGCGGATCTCCGCGCCGAAGGGGTCGACCGACCAGTCGGGCGCATGAGCCGGCACCACGTCGAGGTGACCGTGCACGACGAGCGCCGGACGCGACGGGTCGGAGCCCTCGAGCCGCACGACGACGTTGGCACGCCCGGGCGCGCTCTCGAACAGCTCGGGCTCGAGGCCGACCTCCTGCAGCAGCCCGACGACGTACTCCGCCGCCGCCCGCTCCCCCGGGCCCGTGCCGTCGCCGGGGTTCGTGGTGTCGATGCGGATGAGGTCACGGCACAGGTCGACGACCTCGTCCTCGGCCGTCGGCACGCCGGTCGCGTCAGCGGTCACCGGGCGACCGCCCCGGACAGGCCTCGGCGCTCGAGCAGCGGCTCGATGCGCGGGTCGCGTCCGCGCAGGTCGCGGAACGACTGCAGCGGGTCGATCGACCCGCCGCGACCCAGCAGCCGGGCGCGGAACACGTCGCCGTTCTCGCGGCGCAGGCCGCCGTTCTCGGCGAACCACCCGACGGTGTCGGCGTCGAGCACCTCGGACCAGATGTACGCGTAGTAGCCCGCGGAGTACCCGCTGCAGAAGATGTGGTTGAAGTACGTCGTGCGGTACCGCGGCGGGACGGTGGGCAGGTCGACGCCGGCGGTGGCCAGCGCCCGCGCCTCGAACGCCTCGACCTCGTCCGGGTCCGCCGGGACGTCCTGGGGCGCCAGCCGGTGCCACGCCTGGTCGAGCAGCGCGGCAGCCAGGTACTCGGTGGTGGCGAAGCCCTCGCCGTCCTGGCGGGCGGCGAGCAGCGTGTCCACCCATTCCTGCGGCAGCGGCTCACCTGTCGCGTGGTGCACGGCGTACGAGCGCAGCACCTCGGTGTCCCACGCCCACATCTCGTTGACCTGCGACGGGTACTCGACGAAGTCGCGCGGCACGCTCGTGCCGGACTGCGACGGGTACCGCACGGCCGACAGCAGCCCGTGCAGCGCGTGGCCGAACTCGTGGAACAGCGTGATGACCTCGTCCCACGTCAGCAGCGTGGGCTGGCCCGGCGGGGGCTTGGGCACGTTGAGGTTGTTGACGACCACGGGCTGCTCCCCCAGCAGCATCGACTGGTCGACGAGCGAGTTCATCCACGCCCCGCCGCGCTTGGCCGGGCGTGTCCAGAAGTCGCCGAGGAACAGCCCGAGGCCGGCCCCGTCGGCGTCGAAGACCTCGTAGACCCGGACGTCGGGGTGGTAGCCGACGAGGTCGTGGCGCTCGGAGAACGTCAGGCCGTAGAGCCGGTTCGCCGCGTGGAACACACCCCGCGTGAGGACGCGCTCGAGCTCCAGGAACGGACGCAGCGCGGCCTCGTCGAGCGAGCGGCGCTCCTGACGGACGCGGCCGGCGTAGTACGCCCAGTCCCACGGCTCGAGCGTCGCGCCCGGGTGGTCGGCCTGCAGGGCCCGCTCGAGGTCCACCGCCTCGGTGCGCGCGTTCGCGACGGCGGCCGGTGCGAGGCGCGCGAGCATCTCCTCGACGGCCTGCGCCGTGCCGGCCGTCGCGTCCGCCGCGACGTAGGCCGCGTGGTGCTCGAACCCGAGGAGCTGCGCGCGCTCGGCACGCAGGCGCACCAGGCCGAGCAGCGCCGTCCGGGTGTCGTGCTGGCCGCCGGCGCCGCGCGTGAGGGACGCCCGCATGACGCGCTCGCGCAGCCCGCGGTCGCGCAGCAGGGAGAGCACGGACTGCTGCGTGGGCAGCTGCAGCTCCAGCAGCCACGCGCCCTCGTGGCCGGCCGCGGTGGCCGCCTGGGCGGCGGCGGCGCGGGCGTCGTCGGGCAGGCCGTCGAGCTCGGCCTCGTCGGTCACGAGGACCGCGGCGGCATTGGTCGCCGCGAGCAGCAGCCGGCCGAACGCCGCGTCGAGGGACGTGATCTCCGCGTTGATCGCACGCAGCCGCTCCTGGTCGGCCTCCGGCAGGCCGACGCCGGCGCGCGTGAACCGCTCACGCGTGCGGTGCAGCAGCCACGCCGTGTCGGGGGCGAGCTCCGTCCCCTCGAGGGACGCCGCGAGCGCCTCGACGCGGGCGTGCAGCCGGGCGTCCAGCCAGATCGCGTCGGAGTGGGCGGCCAGCAGCGGCGCGACCTGCTCCTCGACGGCCTGCAGGCCCGGTGTCGACTCCGCGCCGGACTGCACGTAGAACGCCGACGCGGCGCGCGACAGCAGCCTGCCCGAGCGCTCGAGCGCCTCGAGGGTGTTCGCCACCGTGGGCGGCGCCGGGTCGGTCGCGATCGCCTCGACCTCGGCACGCTGCTCCGCCATGCCGGCGACCAGCGCGGGCAGGTAGTGCTCCTCGTGCACCACCCGGAAGTCGGGCAGCCCGTAGGGCAGGTCGGACGCACGGGCGAAGGGGTGGGCAGGGTCGAGCAGCGGCGCGTCGAAGGTCATGGGTCCCATCGTCACAGACGCGGCGGCCGTCCACCGGTGACCGGGCCGTCGCGTCAGCCCGCTCGGCGCACCGCGCCCGTGGACCCGGCCAGGACCTCGGCCGGCGCCGTCCACGCGTACCCGTGGGCCTGCGCGACGGCGGCGTTGAGGAGGCGTCCGTCGTGCGTCGTCAGCCCGCCCACCAGCGCGGGGTCGGCCGCCACGGCGGCGCGCCAGCCGGAGCCCGCGAGCGCCGCGAGGTACGGCAGGGTCGCGTTGGTCAGGGCACGCGTCGAGGTGACGGGCACGGCACCGGGCATGTTGGCGACGCAGTAGAGGACCGAGCCGTGCACACGGTACGTCGGCTCGTCGTGGGTCGTGGGTCGGGTGTCCTCGAAGCAGCCGCCCTGGTCGACCGCGACGTCGACGAGCACGGACCCCTCGCGCAGGCGTGCGACGAGGTCGTTGCTGACGAGGCGCGGCGCGCGGGCGCCGGGCAGCAGGACCGCCCCGATGACCAGGTCGGCGTCGAGGAGCTCGTGCTCGACCGCCCACGCGGACGAGGCGACGGTGCGCACGCGACCGCCGAACGCCTCGTCGAGCTGGCGCAGCCGCGGCAGGGACAGGTCGAGCACCGTGACGTCGGCGCGCATGCCGACGGCGATCTGCGCGGCGTGGGTGCCGACGACCCCGCCGCCGAGGACGACGACCTTGGCGCCGTCGACTCCGGGGACGCCACCCAGAAGGACACCGCGCCCGCCCTCGTTGCGCATGAGGTGGTAGGCGCCGACCTGGGTGGCGAGCCGACCCGCCACCTCGCTCATGGGCGCCAGCAGGGGCAGTGAGCCGTCGGCGAGCTGCACGGTCTCGTAGGCGATCGACGTGGTGCCCGCCGCGAGCAGGGCGTCGGTGGCGGCGCGGTCGGCGGCCAGGTGCAGGTAGGTGAACAGCGTGAGGTCGTCGCGCAGGTGGCCGTACTCGGCGGCGACGGGTTCCTTGACCTTGCAGACCAGCTCCGCGGACCAGGCGTCCGCGGCGGTGGGGACGATCCGGGCGCCGGCGGCGCGGTAGTCGTCGTCGGAGATCGCGGAGCCGGTGCCCGCGCCGGTCTCGACGAGCACCTCGTGACCGGCGGCGACGAGGTGCTGGGCACCGGCCGGGGTCAGGGCGACGCGGTACTCGCGGTTCTTGGTCTCGCACGGGATGCCGACCTGCATGGCGAAGGCTCCTTGTCAGGGCGCGAAGCGGGGAGTGGCCGGGACGGACGCGGAAGAGGCGTTGTTGTCGAGTGTGAAGTTCGTGTGTTGCGAACGCATGACGACGGGATGCGCTTCGGTAGGGTCGGCCCATGTCCGACGATCGTTCGTCCCACGACGCGCTCACGGGGGGTGCCCGCCGAAGCACCTTCGGCGGTCTCGACGACCTCGACCGTGCGCTCCTGCGCGAGCTCGAGCGCGACGGCCGGATCTCCAACAAGGACCTCGCCGAACGGGTGGGTGTGGCGCCGTCCACGTGCCACACCCGGGTGGCCGCGCTGCGCACCCGGGGCGTCCTGCGCGGCTTCCACGCCGACGTCGACCCCGAGGCCGTCGGGCGCGGGCTGCAGGCGGTCATCGCGGTGCGGCTGCAGGCCGGTGCCCGCCCTCAGCTCGGGGCGTTCGCGCACGCGCTCGCGGCACGGCCCGAGGTCCGCGACGTGTACCTGCTCGGCGGGTCGGAGGACATCCTGCTGCACGTGGCCGTGCACGACTCGCGAGCGCTGCGTGCGTTCGTCGTCGAGCACCTCAGCGCCCGGCGCGAGGTGGCGCACACGCAGACGAGCCTCGTGTTCGAGCACCTGCACGCCCCGACGACGGCGGTGTGACGCGTGGCCTTCCCCGTGCACCGCAAGGCGCGGCGCGACGCGCCCGCGGGGTTCTTCGCGTGCGAGGCCGCGGGTCTGCGCTGGCTCGCGGACGCCGGCGGGGCACGTGTCGTCGAGGTGCTCGACGTCGGCGAGGATCACCTCGACCTCGTGCGGCTGCGACCCGTCACACCGGACCGCGAGGCTGCCCACGCGTTCGGTGCGGCGCTCGCGCGCACGCACGACGCGGGCGCCGAGGCGTTCGGCGCTCCGCCGGACGGGTGGGAGGGCGACGGCTGGTTCGGGCCCCTGGCCGCGCCGTCGGTGATGCGCGCCGGGCGGTACGGGTCCTGGGGAGCGTTCCTCGCCGACTGCCGCGTCGCGCCCGTGGCCACCGCGATGCGCGACGCCGCCCTGACCACGGCTGACGACGACGCCGCGTTCGACCGCCTGGTGGCTCAGCTGCACACCGGCCGGTGGGACGACGGCGACGCCCCCGCACGGCTGCACGGCGACCTGTGGACCGGCAACGTCGTGTGGACGGCCGACGGCGCGACCCTCGTCGACCCCGCCGCGCACGGCGGGCACCGCGAGACCGACCTGGCGATGCTCGCGCTGTTCGGGCTGCCGCACCTGGGCGACGTGCTCGCCGGCTACCAGGAGGTCCATCCGCTGCACCGAGGGTGGCAGCACCGCGTGGGGCTGCACCAGCTCCACCCCGTCGCCGTGCACGCCCTGCTCTTCGGCGGCGGGTACGTCGCACAGACCCGGCGGCTGCTGCACGACCTCGTCGGCTGACGCTCAGGTCGCGGCCTCACCCCGGCGAGCGCACCGTGGGTGTGAGGGCTTCGTGAGGGACCAGAGCGACCGCGCCCGCCTCCCAGGTCCGCGGGTTAACCTCACGCGGCGCTCCAGAACCGGCACACGGGTGCCGACGATCATCAGGACGCCACAGCCCCCCGCCAGGAGGTCGACCCATCAACAGGCCCATCGTGCTCGTGCACGGCACCCGGACGTCGTCGGAGATCTGGCACGCCCAGGTCGCCGCGCTGCGCCACGGCGGCCACGCCACGTTCGCGATCGACCTGCCCGGGCACGGCAGCCGCAGCGACGAGCGGTTCACGCTCGAGGGCGCGCTCGCCGCGATCGACGAGGCAGTCGCCGCGTGCCCGTCGCCGCCGCTGCTCGTCGGCCTGTCGCTCGGCGGGTACGTCTCGCTCGCCTACGCGAGCCGGCACGAGGACCGGCTCGCCGGCGTCGTGCTCGCCGGCTGCTCCACCGAGATCAAGGGCAAGCCGCTGCACCTGTACCGCCGCGCGTCGACGCACGTCACGCGCTGGCTCGGCCTGGGCCAGGGCACGTGGCACGTCGTCACCGACATGCTCGCCGCGCTGGCCGGGTACTCGCCGCTGCGCGACCTGCGGCGGCTGCTGCTGCCGGTGTGGGTCGTCAACGGACAGCGCGACCCGTTGCGCCTGGACGAGCACCGCTACCGCCGCGCACTGCCGGGCCTGCGGGTGACGGTGGTGCCGCGGGCCGGGCACGACGTGAACTCCCACGCCCCGGCCGCGTTCAACCGCGTGCTGCTCGACGCGCTGCACGAGCTCGCGGCCTCCGCGCACCCCCACCGCGTCCGCGGCTGAACCCGCTACCCTCGCCGGACACCGGTGGAAGGGGGCACGGCATGGAGCGCGTCGCGGTCCTGTCCGACGTGCACGGCAACATGACGGCGTTCGACGCGGTGCTGCGCGACATCGACGCGCGCGGCATCACGACCGTGCTGAATCTCGGCGACGTCGTCGGCAAGGGCCCGCGCGGTTCCGCGGCGATCGCCCGTAGCCGCGAGCGATGCGCGCTCACGGTGCGCGGCAACTGGGACGACTTCCTGCCGCGCCCCGAGACGGACCGCGACGAGGCCCTGCAGTGGTGGCACGACGAGCTCACGGACGACGACCACGCGTGGCTGCTCGACCTGCCGCTCGTCCACCACATCGAGCTCAGCGGCCGCCGCATCCGTCTGCTGCACGCGTCGGCGGCGAGCGTCCACGTGCGTGTCCGGTTCCACCACACGCCCGAGGAGTTCGCGGGCATGTTCGCCGCGACCGAGCTCACGGGCGAAGGCCCGGAGCCGACCATGGTCGGCTACGGCGACATCCACGACACCTACGTCGAGGTGTTCGAGGGGCGCACGCTGTTCAACGTGGGCAGTGTCGGCAACGCCCTCGACGAACCGACCGCGGCGTACGTCGTGCTCGAGGGCGAACCCGGAGGTGACGCGTCGGCGCCGTTCGCTCTCCAGGTCGTGCGTGTCCCGTACGACGTCGAGGCGGAGATCGCGGTCGCGCGCGACCTGGGCATGCCCCAGCTCGAGAAGTACGCGATCGAGCTGCGCACGGCGGTCTACCGCGGCCTGCACGCCGAGCAAGGGCTGCGCGCCGACGACGTGTGACGCGTCAGCCGGCACCCAGGAAGGTGCGCAGCACGGACACGAACGCCTCCGGCTGCTCGGAGTGCACCCAGTGGCCGGCGCCCTTGAGCGTCACGAGCGTCGTGCGCGGGAACAGCGCGCGCATCGCGGGGCCGTGCTCGGGGCGGATGTAGTCCGAACGGTCCCCGGCGACCCACAGCACGGGCCGCTCGAACGTGGCGCCGCCGACGTCCGGGAACCCACCGATCGCCTCGAGGTCGCGTCGCAGCAGGTCGAGGTTCGCCTGCCAACGGAAGCCGTCGCCGTCGGCCCGCAGGTTCTGCAGCAGGAAGCCGCGCACGCGCGCGTCGCCGATGCGCCCCGCGAGCCGCTCGTCGGCCTCGCCGCGCCGCGCGAGCGTCGAGAGGTCGAGTGCCGCCAGGCTGTCGAGCAGGTACGCGAACTCGCTCACCGCACCGCCGGCCGCCGGCGCGATGTCGGCGACGACGAGCCGGTCCACGAGGTCCGGGTGACGCAACGCCAGCAGCATCGCGACCTTGCCGCCCATCGAGTGGCCCACGACGTCCACGGGGCCGTCGGCGGCGAACCCCGCGCGCAGGTGGTCCGCGACGAGGTCGGCGACGGACGGGTAGTCGAACCGCTGCGTCCACGCCGACCGGCCGTGGTCCGGGAGGTCCACCAGCAGCGAGCGGTGCTCGGGGACGAGCGACTTGGCGATCTGCGTGAAGTTGCGCCCCTGGCCGAACAGGCCGTGCAGGAAGACGACCGACGCACCGGCGTCGCCCACGGTCGTGCTGCTCAGGGTCGTCGGCACGCTGCTCACGACGACCGAGCCTAGCTGCGCCGCCGACGGCGGATCCGCCCACGACACCGCGGCACGCACCCGTGGGTGAGCGCCCCGGGGCATCTCGGCGGTGGTCGCGCACGGTCCCCCACCCGGTCCTCCCCGGGCGTCGGCCACCGACCGGGTCGGCTGCCACCGGCGGAGGCGGTGCGCCTCACCGCTCGACCCCCTCACAGGTCGTGCTCCGCGAGCTCGCGGAACTCGTCCGGCACCGTGCGCACGCGTGGCATGGCGGTCGGCAGGTAGCCCACCGCGGCGTTGCCGAAGCGCGCACGCACCGCGTCGACCGAGCGGTCGACCGCCCAGCGGGCCGCACCCGGCGCCGATCCCGGGCGACGTGGGTCGGCGGTGAGCAGCGGCAGCTCGAGCTGCAGCGAGGACTGCTCGACCAGGCCCGACACGGAGATCGCGAGCAGGGTCACGTCGGGCTCGGGGTGCGGCTGCTCGCGGATCGCCTGCCACACGAGCTGCTCGGCGACCTCGGTGAGGGTGAGCGTCGTGGCGACCGGCCCGGGAAGCGTGTGCGAGCGCGTGACCGAGCGCATGCCGGGGAACCGCACGCGCACGGTGACCGTGCGCCCCGCGCGCCCCTTGGCACGCATGCGGCCCGCGACGCGGTCGGCGAGCTGGGCGAGCACCTCGCGCACGAGCTCGGGCGTCGCCTGCTGCCGGCCGAGGGCCGACTGCGCCCCCACCGACCGGGCACGACCCGCCCCGGCGACCCGACGCGGGTCCTCGTTGTGCGCCAGCGCGGACATCCGCGACCCGACGGCGTGCCCGAGGATCTTCTCGACCGCGCCCGTCGGTGTGCGCGCCAGCTCGCCGATGGTCGTGATGCCCCGCTCGGCGAGCCGCGCCCGCGCGACGGGCCCCACGCCCCACATGAGACCGACCGGCAGCGGCTCGAGGAACTCCCGCTCGCGCTCGGGCTCGACGACCACGAGGCCGTCGGGCTTGGCGACCTGCGACGCGATCTTGGCGAGGTGCTTGGTGCGGGCGACCCCGACCGAGATCGGCAGGCCGATCTCGTCGCGCACGCGGCGCCGCAGCAGCACCGCGATCTGCGCCGGCGTGCCGAAGAGGTGGGTCGAGCCGGCGACGTCGAGGAACGCCTCGTCGATCGAGATCCGCTCCACCACCGGGGTCACGTCACCCAGGACGTCCATGACCCTGTCGGCGATCGGCTGGTACTCCCGGAAGCGCCCGGGGACGAACTGCAGGCCCGGGCACAGTCGTGCGGCCCGCCAGCCGGGCATCCCCCCGGAGACCCCGTAGCGCTTGGCCTCGTACGACGCGGCGAGGACGACGCCGCCCGCGGCACTGCCCCCGACCGCGATGGGTCGGCCACGCAGGCGCGGGTCCAGCAGCTGCTCGACCGACGCGTAGAACGCATCGAGGTCGGCGTGCAGGATCGTCGCGCCGGGCATGCGCCTCATGCTAGTCGAACAGGTGTTCGACCGTGACTCCTCCGCCCCCTGCGCGGAGGAGTGACGCGGCGGGCCACCCCCGCAGCCCGCCGCGTCGTGCCCGGTACGGCGCGGCGGGCCGCCCCCGTGGCCCGCCGCGCCTCACCCGGTCCTTCCGGTCGTCAGGCGGCCTCGCACGAGACGGTCGCGCCCGCCCCGTTGCCGGTCCCCTGGAAGCCGAAGCTGGTGCTCTGACCAGCTGCGACACGACCGTTCCAGCCGGCGTTCGCCACAGTGACGAGGCCGGTGCTGGCGCTCCCTCGCGTCCCGTTCCAGGTCTGCGAGACCCCGGCACCGCCGGGGAGCTGGATGCTCACCTTCCATCCGGTGAGGTCCTGGTTGGCCGTGACCGTGACGTCGGCGACGAAGCCCTCACCCCACTGGTTCGCGACCGTGTAGGTCGCGGTGCACGCACCCGAGCCCTGGCCCGGGTCCTGCGTCGGGGTGACCGTCGGCGTCTGCGTCGGCTCCTGCGTCTGCGTCGGCTCCTGCGTCGGCGTCTGCGTCGGCTCCTGCGTCGGGACCGGCGCCGCGGCGTTCAGGGCGTTGAGGGTGGCCGTGTAGGCCTCCTTCTTGTTGCCCGAGTTGTCGAACAGCAGCGGGGTGCCGTACGAGCGCCACGAGTCGGAGTCACGCACACCCCAGACCGTGATGCCCTTGCAGGCCGGCACGGCGAGGCAGTCGTTCACGACGTTCGCGTACGTCTGCGCCTGCTGCTGACCCGAGCCCTCGATGTCCAGCTCGGTGATCTGCACCTCGACACCCAGGGCGGCGAAGCTCGACAGCGTCGTGCGGTAGTTGCTGTTGTACGCCGACTGGGCGTTGAAGTGCGACTGGAAACCCACGCAGTCGATCGGCACGCCGCGCGACTTGAAGTCACGGACCATGCGGTAGACGGCCTGGGTCTTGTCCCACGTCCAGTTGTCGGTGTTGTAGTCGTTGTAGCAGAGCTTGGCGCCCGGGTCCGCGGCGCGCGCGGCGCGGAACGCGGCCTCGATCCAGTCGTCACCGGTGCGCTGCAGGTTCGAGTCACGACGCGCACCGCCGTTGCCGTCGGCGAACGCCTCGTTCACCACGTCCCAGCTGTGGATCTTGCCCTTGTAGTACGTCGCGACCCGCGTGACGTGGTTGAGCATCGCGTTGCGCAGCTGCGTGCCGGACATGTTCTGCATCCAGCCCGGCTGCTGGGAGTGCCACGCCAGCGCGTGCCCACGCACCTGCTTGCCGTTCTGCGTCGCCCAGTTCAGGATCCGGTCGCCCTGGGAGAAGTTGAACTGGTTCTGGTTCGGCTCCGTGGCGTCCATCTTCATCTCGTTCTCGGCCGTCACCATGTTGAACTCACGGTTCGCGATGGTCGTGTAGGTCGAGTCGTTGAGCTTGCCCGCCGCCAGGGCCACACCGAAGTACCGGCCCGTGCGGGCCGCCGCGGCCTGCAGCGTCGCGCCGGGCTGGGACGACGGGATCGTCTGCGTCGGCGTCGGGGTGGGCGTCTGGACCGGCGGGGTGCTCTGCGTCGGCGAGGGGGTCGGCGACGGCGTCGGCGACTGCGTCGGCTGGGTCACCGTGAGGTTCTTCTGCTGAACCTGCCAGCCGTTGCGGCACAGGCCGCAGTTCTGACCGACGAACGTCTGCGCCGCCGTCGTGTCGCCCTTGAGCTGCCACCGGAACCACTGCTGGGCCGCGAAGCCGAAGGCCCCGCCGTTGGTCTCGTGGTACGTACCGCCGTGACCGACGTTGAGGTTGCCCATGAAGGCGGGCAGGCCCTGCGGCAGCTTGCCCCAGTCGTCCATCGCGTTGGGGTACGCGATGTCGCTCTGGCCACCGATGATGTAGGCGATCGGGTGGTCGAGACGGCGCAGCTGGTAGTCGTCCGCGTCGTTCAGCAGACCGCTGCTGAAGATGCCGGTCGTCGTGACGCGCGGGTCACCGGAGACCGCGTAGGCCTCGATGCCGCCGCACGAGAAGCCGGCGACACCGATCTTGCTGGTGTCGAGCCTGTTGTACAGGTCGCTGCTGCTGTTCGAGTTCTGGGCCACGGCCCAGTCCATGGCCTGCGTCAGCCACGTGGAGTTCGAGCTGCCACTTCCGTTGGGGCGGCCGTTGGAGACGACGAGGAAGCCCCAGGAGGCGATCTCCTTGAGGAAGTTCTGCGCCGACGTGCCGTCCGCCGAGCACGCACCGTTGGACCACACCACGATGGGCATGCGCTGCGACGGAAGGTTCACCGGCTTGTAGATCGTGTGGTTGGGCAGGGCGCCGGTGGTGGAGTAGTCGGCGGGGTTCGGGCCCGACCCGCTCGGCGCTGCGGCCGCAGGCGTCAGAGCGGCGGCACCGACCAGTGCGCCGAGCGACACCGCGGCGACCAGCGCCGCCCGTCCGATGGTGCGTCTCATGGGGCTTCCTCCAGAGGTGTGGGGCTTCTGCACCCATACCGTTACGGCAGTCACGACATATGTCGAGAAGCAGGCCGCCCCAGACTGCCGACCTAATCGTTTCCGACGTCCTCCTGACCGACGACCTCCGGCCTCGGCAGCGACCCGCCGCCGCTCAGCGACGTCCGCCGCGCGGCGGCGACAACGGGTCGACCGCCGCGACGAAGTGCGTGACCCAGACCGACGCCTCCGGCCAGTACGGCGTCATGAGCTCGACCAGCCGCTCCTGGGCGTACGGACCCAGTGCGGTGTGCACCTCGAGGAAGGTCTCGCGCGCCTCGGCACGCGGCCATGACGCGGGCAGCAGGTGCTCCGGCAGGTCGGGGTCCGTGTCGGCGAAGGTGCGCCAGGCGTCCATCACGCTCAGGCGCGCCACGAGCGCCCGTGCCGGGCCGACCCGGTCGGCGCGCACGTCGTCGCGCAGTCCGGCGTACTCCTCGACGAACGCGCGGTACGACGCCGCCAGACCGTCGAGGTCGTACGCGGCCGCCGGCCCCAGGGAGTCCGGGTCCTCGTCGAACCGAGCGCGCATGACCGACCAGCGGGCCCCGGGGACCGCCGCCAGCAGTGCCCGCAGCTCCTCGCGGACAGCACCGGCGTCGAACGACGGGCTGATCCACACGCTGTCGTACAACCGCGCGAACCCGCGCGCACCGAGCGTCTTGCGCACCGCGTGCCGCTGCGGCTGACCGGACTCCGGCAGCGAGTAGGAGACGACCAGCCACTGGCCGTCCCACGGGCGCGGCGACGCGCCGAACGACAGGAAGGCGTGCATGACGGCCTGGTGGTGCGCGATCACGTCCGGACGCACGTGGTAGGTCGCCGCCCGCCCCCGACCCTCGGTCGCCACGAGGCCGCGTCGCACGAGACGCGCGAGCGCTGCGCGCGCGCTGCCGGGGCTGATGCCGAACTCGCCCAGCACCGCCGCGAGCGCCGCCGCCGGCGGACGTGCGTCCGACGAGTCGAAGTACTCCCCCAGGACGGTGGCGAGCAGGTGCTGCGGGCTCGGCCCGCTCTGCACCCGGGGGGTGTCCACGACACCGCCGTCTCTGCGCGTCACGACGTCAACCTAGCGAAACGGGCACGACCGCGGGTCCGCTCTCAGCGGGCATCGGCACCCTGTTCGGCGTCGGTGACCTCGTCCTCGTCCTCCTCCATCGGTGGGTCGAGCGTCCGCAGCCGGGAGAAGACGGCCCACGCCACGGCGACGAGCGGCACCGAGATGACCGCCCCGAGGATCCCTGCCGTGAGCGTGCCCGCCGTGACCGCGAGCGCGACCACCACCGGGTGCAGCGACACCTGCTTGCCCATGATGAGCGGCTGGAGCACGTGCCCCTCGAGCTGCCCGATGAGCGCGATGCCGACGCCCACGGCGACCGCCGACCACAGCCCGTTGGCAGCCAGTGCGACGATCATCGCGACGATCATCGCGCCGGGCGCACCGACCAGCGGGATGAACGCGCCGATGAGCACGAGCACCGCGAGCGGCGCTGCGAGCGGGACCCGGAGCACGCTGAGCAGGAGGAACGCCAGCACGCCGTCGACGAGCGCGATGATGACAGTGCCGCGGGTGTACCCCGAGAACGTGTACCACCCGGCGCCACCGGCGACCTGCCACGTGGCGCGGGTGCGCGCCGGGAGCTGGTTGAGGAACCACGTCCACAGCTGTGCGCCGCGGGCCAGGAAGAACACCGAGCAGAAGATCGCCAGGGCCACCGCGGTGAAGCCGACCACCACGGAGCCGGCACTGGCGGCCGCCTGCCCGGCGAGGTCGCCCGCGTGCTCCTGCACCCAGGCCAGCGCCGTGTCGATCCACTCGGCGATCTGCTCGCTGGTGATCGTGAACGGCAGCGACCCGCTCTCGAGGAAGTCGGTGATCTGGTTGATGCCGTCCGCGAACTGCGTGCTGAGGTCGTTCCACTGCGTCGCGATCGAGTAGCCGACGTACGTGAGCATGCCGAGGAAGAACAGGATCCCAGCGAGCAGGGAGAACGCGGTGGCCAGGCCGCGGGGCATCACGCGCGACATGACCTCGACGAGCGGGCGCAGGACGGCGGTGAACACGAGCGCGAGGAACACGGCGACGAACACCAGAGTCACGCGGGACGTCGCGTAGAACACGACGACGACGGCCGCGAGCACGACGAGCAGCCGCCACGCGACGCCCGCGGACCGGTGCAGCCACCGGGGCGCCAGGTCGTCGCGCCCGGTCACCGCCGGGTTCCGGCGCCCGCCGGCGACCTTGCGCGCCGACGCGGACGCGACGCCGGTCGACCGCCCTTCGGACACCTCGCTCATCGCGCCGACCTCCGCCCGCCCGTGCCGTCACGTGCAGTCTGCCCCTCGGCACGTGCGGGTGCGCGGCGACCCTCCGCAGTCCAGCGGCGCAGGGGCGGCGGGTGTGCGGCACAGGCTGTCGATGCGGGAACCGCGCCTCGCCCGTGATATGTTCTCTGCCGCGCCGAGGGGCCGGGAACGACCTCTCGACGACCACCTGTCCGGGTGGCGGAATGGCAGACGCGCTAGCTTGAGGTGCTAGTGCCCGCAAGGGCGTGGGGGTTCAAGTCCCCCTCCGGACACTCGTTGAGACAGCGACGACGGACCCCCGACCTGCGGTGACGCGGTGTCGGGGGTTTCGTCGTCCCGGGGGCGAGCGCACCGCCGCGCATGCGGAACCAGCGCCGGAACCAGCGCCGGAACCAGCGCCGGAACCAGCGCCGGTGCCGGTGCCGGGCACACCGTGCCGCGGCCCGGGCGCGAGGGTCGAGATGTCACCGACGCGCCTCGTCCGCGAGCGGCGCCCGCATCGCGCCCGGCACGGGTGACGCGACCAGGCACATCCCGTGCACGCCTCTGACCTCGTCTGCGCTCACGTGGCGACAGTTCTTCGGGGGCCACGCACCTGCACACCCGTTCACCGACCCGTCCGTCCCGATCACCGCCGGCAGCGCGCGTGCCCCTGGTGCACCGGACGGCGCCGTCCCGCATTTTCTTGGGCGACCGTCCAGGAATTGTCCGCCCCATGGACGGAGCGGGTGAAAAGAGTGCTCGTGCAGGGCACGCAATACCAGGAAACGCGTGCGAAGGCACCCGTGGACGCGCCACGCCGCGCTCTGCTGTCATCCCGCCACCGGGCATTTCCGACAACGACGTCAGGAGACGACCATGGCGACACCCCGACCCACCCGCACCCTGCGGTTCCTGCTGGCAGCGGGCCTCATCGCCGCGAGCGGCGCGCTGCTCCCCGTGACCGCCGCCCAGGCGGCCACGAACACGGTCTCGCTCGCCGTCAAGGGCGGCAGCAACCACAGCATCGCGCTCGGCACCGCGAGCGGCACGGTCACCGGCACCGCCGGGGGCACGAGCGTCACGTACGCGCTCACGCTGTGCGGCCAGAGCACGTACCCCAACACGAGGGTGACCATCAACGTGGGGACCGGCACCGCGTCGCACTGGGTCAGCCCTTCCGCCTGCGAGACGGTGACGGGGACGGTGACGTCGTCGACCGCGGTCACGACCGGCTCCGTCACGCTCAGCGGGAGCACGTTCTACCCCGGCAACACCCACACCACGTACACCTCGACCCAGCAGCTCTTCTTCCCCACCTCCCCGCCGCCGACGCCGAGGCCCACACCGAGCCCCACGCAGGCGACGCGCACGTTCGACGTGACGGCCACGGGCGGGGCGAACAACTCGATCGCGCTCGGCCGGGCCGTCGGCTCCGTCACCGCGACGCGCGGCGCCACGACGGCGACGTACTCCGTCAACCTCTGCGGGCAGAGCACCTACCCGAGCTCCAACGTGAAGATCGTCGCCGGCAGCGCGACGGTCACGCACACCGTGTACTACCAGGCGTGCCAGACGTTCACCGGCACCCTGCGCTCGACGCACGGCATCAGCGGCGCGACCGTCACGGTCTCGGGCTCCACGTTCTACCCCGCCAACACGTACACCACGTACACCAAGACCCGCTCGCTGTACTTCTGACGTCGCCGGCCGCGCGCGAGGGCATTCTCGACCTCGCGCGCGGTCGCGCCGACGAATCCGCTCCTGGTCGCACGTCCATTTCTCCGTGCCGCGGAATGTTCCGCCGGAACGCACCGTGACCGCACGCACCGGACACTGATGTGATCCCTTGCGCCGGAGATTCCGGACACCGACGTCAGGAGAAGATGCACATGCTGAGAACACACCGCGCCGTGCGCGTGCTGACCACCGTGCTGCTCGCCGCCGGGGCCGCTGCTCTGCCCGCCACGGCGTCCCACGCGGCCGCTACCTCGTTCAACCTGTCCGTGAGCGGCAACGGCAACGCGCTCGGCAGCACGAACGGCACCATCGACGCGAACGGCACCACGGCGACGTACACCGTGAACGTGTGCGGCCAGAGCACCTACCCGAACACGCGGGTGACGATCAAGGCAGGGACGGCCACCGCCAGCCACTACGCCGGCTCGGGCCGCTGCGAGTCGTTCACCGGCACGCTGACCTCCACGTACGCGATCTCCTCGGCGACCGTGACTCTCGCAGGGTCGACCTTCGTCGGCAGCTCGCACACGACCTACACGAAGGACACGACGGTCTGGCTCGGCTCGTCGCCGACGCTGCCGCCCGCCGTCGAGACGACGCGGTCGTTCGACGTCACCGCGCGCGGCGGCAGCAACAACTCCCTGTCGCTCGGCAACGCACAGGGCTCCGTCACGGCGACGCGCGGCGTCAGCACCGCGTCGTACTCCGTTCGCCTGTGCGGCCAGAACACCTACCCGAACGCGTTCGTGCAGCTGTCGGCCGGCACTGCGATCGCCACGCACTACGTCAGCTACCAGGGGTGCCAGACGTTCACCGGGACCCTGCAGTCCGGCTACGGCATCAGCACGGTGTCGGTCACGGTCCAGGGCGGCACGTTCTACCCGGGGAACACCTACCAGACCGCGACGAAGACCACCACGCTGAGCTTCTGACGACCGGCCGGGTCGGTCCACGCAGCACCCGGGCGTGGGCCGGCCCGGTCCGCACGGCACCCGCCGGCGGTGTCGCGCCCCGGGCACCGCCCCGGGCCACCTACGCTGTCGGGCGATGATCACTCGAGTCGAAGGGGCGTACCTGGGCGCGGTCCGGGCGTTCCGCAACCCCATGCTCGACCTGCTGCACAAGCGGCACGCCCCGCTCGTGGTCGCGCTGCTGTCGCTCGTGTTCACGTCCGAGCGACCCACCGTGCCGGTCGCGGACGCGCACACGGAGGTCGGCGACGCGCTCGAGCAGCTCCGCGCCGCAGGTCACGGGGACGATCTGCCCGTCGGCGGCCCGCGTGACCTGTGCCGGCAGTGGGCGGACGCCGGGTGGCTCGTGCGCCAGGTCGTCGAGGACGACGTCGAGGTGTACCGCCTGTCGGCGCACGCCGTCGGCGCGCTCGAGGTCGCCGGACGCGCCGGCGGCGCGCGCGCCCGGGTGTCGCAGTCGCGCGTGCGCACGCTGCTGGAGGCCGTCGAGCGGCTCGCGCTCGACGCCGACCCCGACGTCATGGTGCGCATCGCACGCCTCGACACCGAGGTGAAGCGGCTGCAGGCGGAGATCGCGCGGCTCGAGCGCACCGGGGTGGTCGAGGAGGTCGACGACGAGGAGCTGCTCGAGGAGGCGGAGAACGTCCTGCACCTCGTGCGCGAGCTGCCCGCCGACTTCGCACGCGTCGCCGAGTCGATCAAGGCCATGCAGCGCGACGTGGTCACGGCGCTGCGGCAGGACCAGCGGCCGACCGGGGACGTGCTGCGCGAGTACCTGCGCCGTGGCGAGCAGGTCATGGACGCCACGCCGGAGGGCCGCGCGTTCGCCGGTGCGCTGCGTCTGCTGGGCGACCCCCAGCGCCTCGACGAGCTCGCCACCCAGCTCGACACCGTGCTGCGGCACCGCTTCTCCGCTCGCCTGCCCGCCGCGCAGCGCACCGAGCTGCGCGAGGTCGTCCGGCGCATCGAGCAGGGGCTCGACCAGGTGTTCGCCGCGCAGCGCGAGGCGTCGTACGTGATCACGGGCCAGGTCCGGCACCACGACCCGCTGCGCGACCGGCAGGTGGACGACCTGCTGCGCGACGTCATGACCGGCCTGCAGACGTGGCTGCCGGACTCGCGGCGCGGCCAGGCGGTCGCACCGTTGCGGCGGCTGCCCGTCGCGGGCGTCGAGCACCTGCGCCAGACACCGGGTGACCTGCGCCCGCCGCGCGCGCCGGACGCACTCGTGGAGTGGGACGACGACGCGGACGTCACCGACGGCGACGCGCGCGCCTGGGGCGGCCCGCACTACGCGGACCTGGAGATGCACCTGCGGGAGCTGGGGGCGGACTCCCCCGCGGTCGACCTGGCCGCGGCGTTCCGCAGCGCGCCGGAGCACCTGCGCCGCCCCGTGGACCTGCTGGGCCTGCTGGAGATCGCGCACCAGCGCGGCATGACGGAGAGCGACGAGCTGGCGTTCGTCGACGCGGTCCGGCCCGACGGTTCCCGCCGCCGGTTCGCGTTCGGCGCGGCGACCACGAGGACGAAGGACGGATCGGATGACTGAGACCGACGTCGTGACGGACGTCGTCACCGGCACCGACGACGCGACGAGCCCGGGAGACGCGCGCGCGGACGCCTTCATCGCGCCCGTCGCGATGGAGGACGACCCGGCCGAGCTGTTCGCCGGCGACACCGGCACGCTCGACGCCGACGTGCGCCGTGTGCTGGTGCGGCTGCTGCAGCGCCGCTTCCTGCTGGCCGAGCGGCACCCCGCGCAGTGGCGCACCCTGCTGGCGCACCAGCAGCTGGTCGAGTCGCGCCTGCACGACCTGTTCGTGCACCTCGTCGTCGACCACGAGCGTGGCATCGCCTACAAGCGGCAGGTGCGCTCGGCGGAGCTCGACGTGCCCGTGCTCCTGCGCGACGAGCCGTACACGCGCGCGGAGACGCTCGTGCTGGTGCACCTGCGCACGGTGTTCCAGCGCGAGCGCGGCGCCGGGGAGACCTCCGCGCGCGTCGACGTCGAGGAGCTCGAGGCCACCGCCCTGACGTACTTCGACGCCGACGACACGAACGTCGCGGCGCACCAGCGGGAGATCCGCACCGCGATCGCGCGTCTCGCCAAGGAGGGTGTGATCGAGGAGGAGTCCGAGGGCCGGTACCGCGTGACGCCGCTGGTGGAGGTGGTGCTGAGCAACGAGCGGCTCGTCGAGCTGCGCGAGTGGCTGCGCACCCGGCACGAGGCGCCGGCGCCCGCGGGCGCGGGTGACGACGGCACCACGGACGCGGACGCCCCGTCCGACGACGAGGACGACGAGACGCAGGACGACGACGCGCAGGACGGCGCGGACGACGACGAGGAGACGGCACCATGACGATGGTCGACTCGCTGTTCGGGCTCATCCCGGCGGCGTCGACGGGCCAGCAGTGGGTGGCCCTCGACCTGCAGCTCGTCAACTGGGGCGGCTACGACGGGCACCATCGCGTGCGCCTGGCGTCGACCGCGACGCTGCTGTCGGGCGGGTCGGGCTCCGGCAAGTCCACGCTCATGGACGCGTACATCGCCCTGCTCATGCCGCACACGACGCCGTTCAACGGCGCGTCCAACGGTGGCGTGGTCGGGCGCCCGCGTGGCAAGGACCAGCGCAACATCCTGTCGTACGCGCGCGGCAAGCTCGACGAGTCGCGCACCGAGGAGGGCACGCGCCAGCGCGTGCTGCGCGGCGACGGCAAGGACACGTGGTCGGCGATCGCGATGACGTGGGCGGACCAGTCGGGCACGCGCTTCACCGCGGTGCGCGCCTGGTACGTGCCGTCGGCCGCGCGGACGCTGGAGGACGTCACGGCGGTGCGCGCGACGTGCGACGGGCCGTTCGACCTGCGGGACCTCGAACCCGCCGCCGGCCAGCGCCTCGCCAGACCCGCCGTCACGGCCGCCGGGCTGGGCTGCTTCGACACCGACCGCGAGTTCACCGCGCGGTTGCACTCGACGCTCGGCATCGGCGCCGCCGGCGACGGCGGCAAGGCCGTCGCGCTGCTGGGCCGGATCCAGGCCGGGCAGCAGATCACGACCGTCGACGCGCTGTACAAGGCGATGGTGCTCGAGGAGCCGGACACGCTCACCACGGCGGACGCGGTGGTGGAGCAGTTCGACAAGCTCTCGGGCACGCGCGAGCAGATGATCACCGCGCGCCAGCAGGTCAAGGCGCTCGAGCCGATCCGCGAGCACCGCGCCGCGATCGAGCAGGCCGCGGCCCGGCTGCGCGTCGTCGACGCCGTCGGCGGGTTCGACGACGGCACGTCGCCGGCCGCGCTGTGGCGCCACGAGCGCCGGCTCGGCCTGCTGCGGGCGGTCGAGTCCGACCTGCGGACGCGCCACCGCGAGGCGCAGCGCGTCGCGGCGGAGACGTCCGCCCGTGCGGCTGCGGCCCGGGCCGAGCGTGACGGCGTCAAGCAGACGCTGTGGGCCTCCGGCGGCGACCGCCTCGCGACCGCGCAGCGCGAGCTGCACGGCGTGGCTGCGCGCGTCGAGGAGGTCGCCCGCGCGCGGGCCCGGCTCGACGAGGTGCTGACCTCCACGCTCGGCACGTCCGTGACGTCGCTCGACGAGTTCACGGACCTCGTCGGCCGCGCGCGCCACGCCTTGGCGGACAGCGACGCGAAGGGCGCCGCGCGCCAGGCGCTGTTCGACGCGATGTCGGAGCGCAAGGAGGCCGCCGCGGACCTCGCGGTGCTGCGCCGCGACCACGCGGACGCCAAGCACCGGCACGACAACATCCCGGGCGACCTGCACGCCACGCGCGCCGCACTGGCCGAGGCCGCTGGCCTGACGCCCCAGGACCTGCCGTTCGTGGCCGAGCTCGTCGAGGTCCGCACCGAGCACGAGCCGTGGCGCGAGGCGTTCAACCTCGCGCTCGGCGGCTTCGCGACCCTAATGCTCATCGACGTGGCGCACCTCCAGGCGTTCCGCCGGGCGATCGACAGCGTGCGCACGGGCCGGCGCATCCGGTTCGAGGGCGTGCCGGCCGGCCTGCGCGACGACATCGGCCTGGACGGGCGCACGCTCCCGGGGCGGCTGGACTACCGGCAGTCGCCGTTCACCGGCTGGTTGAAGATCGAGCTGTCGACGCGGTTCGCGTACGTCTGCGTCGACACGCCCGGTGAGCTCGCGCAGCACGAGAAGGCGCTGACCCGCGGTGGTCAGCTCTCCGAGGGCCGGCGCGGCGCGCACGGCGGGCAGGGCGCGCGCAACGTCCTGGGCTTCACCAACACGCGTCGGCTGACCGACCTCAACCGCCGGCTCGAGGCCGCCGAGGAGCGGCTGCGGGACGCCGAGGCGCGCGTCGGCGAGGCCGAGGCCGCATGGGACCGGCACGACGCGACGCTGCGCGCGTACGCCACGGTCGTCGAGCTCACGTGGGACCAGGTCGACGTCGCGGGCGTCGAGGCCGAGCGCGACCGCTGGCGGCGCGTCGTCGACGAGGTGACGTCCGGGAACCCCGACGTCGTGCGCCTGCAGGAGCGGGCCGTCGAGCTCGACGTGCTCATCCAGGACCTCACCGAGCAGCTGGGCCGCACCAAGGGCGCGGCCACGGAGCTGGGCGAGCAGTGGTCGCAGGTCACCGACCAGGTCGACGTCGCGCAGGGCGCTCTCGACGCCGCGCAGGACGCGGGCACGGTGCTGGACGACGAGCAGCGGGCCTACCTCGAGCGCGTGCTCGGCGGCACGGACGAGGATCTGCCACGTGTCGACGACCGCACCGACCCGGCCGCCGCGCTCGCGGCGTTCGACGGTGTCGTCGCGCGCGCCGCGGACCTCCTGAACGCCGACCGCACCGCCGCGCAGCAGACCGTCGGTGCGTCGCGCGAGGCGCTGCGGCGCGCGTTCGAGACGTTCGTCGAGCGCTGGCCCGACCCGAACCTCGGCACCGACCCCGACGCCTCGTACGGCGACTACGAGCGGATCCTCACCGAGCTCGAGACGCAGGGTCTGCACGAGCTCGAGGCCGAGTGGCGCGCGAGCCTGCTGCGCCTGTCGGGCAACGACCTGGCGGACCTGCACAGCGCCCTGTCGCGGTCGGTCCGCGAGATCAAGGAGCGCATCCGGCCGGTCAACGACATCCTCGCGGACCTGCCGTTCGCGGACGACGACCACCGCCTGCGCATCGACGCCCGCGACACCCAGTCGACGGTCGTGGCACGGTTCCGCAAGGAGCTGCGCGACCTGCGCGAGGTGCTGTCCACCGAGGCCACGGACGCCGAGCGCGAGCGCCGGTACCACCGCATGGCGAAGGTCATCGACCGGATCCGGCGCACCGCTCCGGACTTCGCGGACCTCGTCGACGTGCGCCGTCACGTGCGGCTGTCCGCCGAGAAGGTCGACCTCGAGGGCAACCACGTCGCGCTGTACGACCACATCGGCGAGAAGTCGGGCGGTGAGTCGCAGGAGCTCGTCGCGTTCATCGTGGGCGCCGCGCTGCGCTACCAGCTGGGCGACGCCGGGGCATCACGGCCGCGGTACGCGCCGGTGTTCCTCGACGAGGCGCTCATCAAGGCCGACGCGCGGTTCACCGGGCGGGCCATCGGGGCGTGGCGCGGTCTGGGCTTCCAGCTCGTCATCGGTGCGCCGAACGACAAGTTCAGCGCGCTGGAGCCGCACGTGGACCTCAAGTACGTGGTGCTCAAGGACACGGCGGGCCGGTCGCGGACGAAGGCGGTCGCGGGAGTGGCGGCGGACGCCGGAGCGTAGACGCATCCCGCCGCCCGCGGCGAGCCTGACCGCCCGCGCACACGTGTCGGTCCGCCCCCGCGTCACGGTCCACGCGTCCCACGGCGAGCGCCGCGGTCGACCGTCGACACCGCCTCCTCGAGGACGCTGTCGGTCACGGCCCACGCGAGCAGCGTCGTGCCCGCCCGGTGCCGCTCGACGTCGGGGAGCCGCGCGAGCAGCGTGGCACCGTCCAGGTGGCCGTCGGCGGGGCAGGTCGGTCGTGCGTCGCTCCGCCGGGCCGTACGCGGTGGCGCCCAGGGTCCCCACCCCGCCGACCGACGACTCCCCCGGGCGTCAGTGGCCATGAGGGCATCGTGTCGGTCGGGTGACGATCCTTACACCCGCCACGGCCGCCAGGTGAGCGCCCGCCGCGCGTCACTCACGGCGTGTCGGGAGCCCGCTGCCCGCCGGGACCGGTGCCTCCCGCAGGGGCGCGGCGGTGTCAGAACGCGGGGTCGGCCCCACGGGCGGGTGCTCGGTGGCACGCGGCCGGCTCGCGCGGGCTCGGATCCGGCGCTGGAGCGGCAGCTCCACGAGGTGGTACGACGCCGCCGCGGCGACCAGGCACAGGAGCGTGTAGACGAGCCACGCGCGACGGGCGGCGAAGTCGATCTCGAGGCCGAGCGCCGACTGCGTGGTCACGATCGCGAGCTGCACCGGGAAGTGCAGCATGTACAACGAGTAGGACAGCACACCGAGGTAGACGAAGGGTCGCAGCGACAGCACCCAGCGCACCGGTGCGACGTTGAGCGACACGAGCACGACGGCCGGGAAGATCACCAGCACGTACACGAGGTACGGGTCGCCGAACGCCTCGTGACCGACGAGGACACCGATCGCGCCCACGACCAGCAGGACCGTCGCCGCTGCGGCGCCGAGCACGCCCGAGCGCCCGGCTCTCGCCGCCCTCTCATGGAGGTCGAAGAGCAGGCAGCCCACGAAGAAGCCGAGGATCACCCGGCCCGTGAGCCCGTTGAACGGGCCCCAGGGTGGGCTCGTGACGAGCGTGAGCCCGACGATCGCTAGGAGCGCGAACACGACGACGTTGGAGACGCGGCGCCCCACCGCCACGAGCGCCGCGAAGAACACGAGGTAGGCCATGATCTCGACGCTGACGGACCAGCTGGGGGCGTTGAACGAGTACGGCACGTCCACCCAGCCCTTCTGGAGGAAGAGCACGTTGAGCACGAACGTGCGCACGTCGTTGGCCGTGTAGACGAAGAACGGCTGCCCCTGCTGGAGGCGCACCACCTGCAGCACCGCGACGGCGACCAACGTGATCACGTGCAACGGGTACAGGCGGCTGAACCGGAGCACGACGTACTCGCGCAACGAGATCGCGCGGTCGCGCAGCCGGTCGCGGTACACGTAGGCGAACACCACGCCCGAGAGCACGAAGAAGAGGTCGACGAGCCGAGCCCCGTAGTGGTGCAGCCAGTAGGCCTTCTCGGCGAACGGCGCCACGGCCGGCTGGAAGTGCTGGTAGTGCCAGAACAGGGCGACGCCCGCAGCGGCCAGCCCTCGGACCCCGTCGAGGGGCTCGAGACGACCTGCCGAAGCTCCGGTGAGGGCAAAAACGCGCACGGCGCATCGTGTCAGGGGGACGCGCGAGATGTCACATGCGACGGTCGGCGGGGACGGTCCGAGATGCCGTGCACGCGACTCCGCGCCACGACCGACGAGGCGTACGGCCCGATCATGGAGGTCGTCGTCGGCCGAGTGGACGACGTGGAGCATCCGCACCCACCTCACGGAGGTCACCGAAGCCTGTGACGCGGCCGACGTAGCCCGCCGATGCGACCAGTCTGTCGGCCCCAGCGATGCGACGTCCTCACGGGGCCCGGTCCCGCTGTGAGGCTCAGCCCGAGGCGGTCCGGCGCGGCGGCAGCGACGTGCGGGCGCCGGCAGCGACGACCGCGGTGCCCGTGGACGTGCTGGTCGCCGCCGCACGTCGCCGCCATGGTGACGTCGCCGTCCTGCACGCGCTCGCCCGCCGCGAGCGCGACGACGTCGACGCACTGCGTGTGGTGTGAGCGCCCCACGTCCCTGCGAGATGCCCCGAGGAACTCGATAAACATGCTAATCTCGGCTTCCGATTATCATGTTTATCGAGTTGATTGGTGAGATGTGAAGTCGTTCGAGGACCTCGACCGCCTTGTCGGAGCCGTCCCGTTCGACGTCGTCACCCATCTCCGGACGATCGACACCGGCCGTGGCAGCGAAGCGCTCTACCGCGACAAGCTTCCCGCCCTCCTGACGAGTCTGGCCGACCGCGCACGTGTCGCCAGCATCGAGGCCTCATCGGCGATCGAAGGGATCGTCGTCGAGAACCGGACCCGCGCGGCCGCCATCGTGTCCGGCGACGTCGACCAGCTTCACGACCGCAGCGAACAGGAGCTCGCCGGTTACCGGTCAGCGCTCGACTACCTGTACCAGGAGCAGTGGAGGCCGCTGAACATCGGTCTCGTCCTCCACCTGCACCGCCTGCTGTTCCAGTACGGCGCGACACCCGGTGGGCAGCTGAAGCAGGTCGAGAACCTCGTCGTGGACCGACTGCCGGACGGCACCCGCGCCAAGCGATTCACACCAGTGTCGGTCGCCTCGACGCCCGCCTACCTGGACGGGCTGATCACCCGCTACTCCGCGGCGCAGGACGCCGGGCGGCACCACCCCGTCGTCCTCGTCGGGCTGTTCGCGCTCGACCTCCTGACGATCCACCCGTTCGTCGACGGCAACGGACGCATCACTCGCGCATTGACGAACGCCCTCCTGCAGGAGGCGGGCTACGACGTCACGCGGTACGTCTCGCTCGAGACCACGATCGCTCGCTCCGCGGACGCCTACTACGCGTCGCTGCTCAGTTCGACCCACAGGTGGCACGAGGCGACGCACGACCCGTGGCCGTGGCTCAGGTACTTCATCGGGGTGCTCGCGGGCTCCTACGACCAGTTCACCGCGCTGACTGCGAGCGCGCGCAGCGGGGGAAGCAAGCAGGACCGCGTCCGCGACTACGTCCTGCACCACGCGCCCGAGGCCTTCCAGATCGGAGACGTCCGTACGGCGCTGCCCGGGGTCTCCGATCCGACGATCCGTCTGGTGCTCGCGCAGCTGAAGGCCGAAGGGCTCATCGACGTCGACGGAACCGGCCGAGGCGCGACGTGGAGCATCGTCTGACGCCTGGGTGCAGGCGGACGTCGGCGGGCGACACCGCATCGCCGTCAGGGCCCGGGTCGCTGTTCGGCGCTCAGGCCGGCAGGCACTGCCAGGTGGCCGTGTCCCCCGCTGCCGGCCACGACGGGACGCGCCTGCCCGGCTCGTGCTGCTCGATCTCGCCGAGGTTCTCGCGCAGCAGCTCGACCGTCATGTGGTACGTCGCCGGGCTGTCCCGGTCGGTCGGCCCGCACAGCGCGACGACGACGTCACCCGGCGTCCGCGTCAGCGAGACCGTCGCCACCGGGTGCAGCGGGTGCCCGCGGCGCCAGGTGCCGTGGCACGAGCCCGTGAAGCACCACCCGCCCCGCGGCTCGAGGACGTCGTGCAGCTCCCAGGCCGCGGCGACATGGTCGGTGACGTCGCACAGGTCGGCTGCGGGGTCGCGGTGACCGAGCAGGAGGTGCGCGAGCACGGGCAGCCGGCGCGCCCAGAACACCCGCACGGGGTGGCCGTCGAGCTCGAGGCGCACCGTCTGCGGGCTGCGCGTGACGTCCCGCGCCGGGCGCGGGACGAACGTGATCCGCGGGCGGCGGTCGGCATGCGGGCCGCTGCTCGTCGTCAGGGTGACGCTGTGGTCGGCACCGCGCACGACCGTGAACGCGTGCCACGGCGAGCGCCGCGGGTCGACCGTCGACACCGCCTCCGCGAGGACGCTGTCGGTCACGGCCCACGCGGGCAGCGTCGCGCCCGCCCGGTGCTGCTCGACGTCGGCGAGCCGCGCGAGCAGCGTGGCGCCGGCCATGTGCCCGGACCAGTCGCCGGGGAACGCGGTCCCCAGCACCAGGCACGCGCTGCCGTCGCTCGACGTGAGCACGCGGGCGTGGACCTCGTCGCCGACGGACCACGTCCAGTCGAGCTCGCCGCGCACCCACCCGCGAGCGCGCATCACGGTCTCGAGGCCGACCGCGCGCCGCTCCCTCGCATCCGGTTCCACGGTCCCCGGTGCGCCGACCGACGGGCACGCGACGTGCACGTCCGCGAACGCCTCCAGCACCGGCGTCCTTGCACACTCGTCGTCGAGCAGGTCGGTCGTGAGCTCCTCCGCCGGACCGTACGCGGTGGCACCGAGGGTCCCCACCCCGCCGACCGACGACTCCCCCCGGGCGTCAGTGGCCATGAGGGCATTGTGTCGGTCAGGTCCCGATCCGTACACCCGCCAGACGTCCCGGGTCGCTGCACCTCGCGGGTCGCTGCGGAGATGCCGATCCGCCACTCACGGCAGAGGAACTGCTGGTCGTCGCGCGCCGCGTGGACGACGTCGAGAGCATCCGCGCCCGCCTCGCAGGCCTCACCGACGTGTGGTGACGCCCAGGAGCGCGTCACGCACCGTCGCATCCTGATCGACTGCTTGCGCATCACGGTCAGCGGTCAGCGCGCCGCTGCGCTGATCATCTCGGTGACGCACCGAGCAGATCAGGCCGCATAGAGCGCCTGGGCCTCCGTCTCGATCCGTTCGCGCAGCAGCGGGTGCACCGCCCTGCGGGACACGAGGTCCACCGGACGACCGAGGATCTGGGACATCTCCTCGGCCGCGTCGACGATCTCCCAGGTCACGTGCCGAGCCGGGAGCAGGTCGTAGAGCACGTCGATGTCGGAGTCCGCACGATCCTCGCCGCGCGCGACCGAGCCGAAGACCTCGAGCCTGGCGAACCCGTAGCGTGCGCACAGATCGACGAGTTCACGGTGCTGCCGCACGTCGACCCGGATCATGGCGAAAGGCTAGCCGCCTCTCGGCCGCGAGGGGGAAGCTCAGCGGTGGAGCCTCACCTTGCGGGCCAAGGCGACTCCGGTGGTGCCTCACGCCAACTCGTTGCGTCAAGACATCAAGCACAGGAGGCCGACATGGCGGGACGTGCGCCCCTGGGGCGGCGCGGAGCTCGCCGACGCCGCCCTGATCTCGTCGCGGAGCGGGGTCCCGGAACCTTCCGACCGCGGATCCGTGCGACCACAGACGCCCGACCCCTAGCGTCGGGCCGACCCGCCCGCCCGTTCCCTGGAGCTCGATGTGATCCTCCCCCGCCGCATGCTCGTCGCGGCCCTCACCGCCCTGGTGGTCGCGGCAGGCGCCGGACCCGCGAGCGCCGCCGAGGCGCCGGCCGACCTCAAGGCGACGATCGACCGGGTCTCGCCGGCCCAGGACGGCACCTTCACCGTCCGGGGCCTGATCCACATCCCGCCCCACGACGCGACGATGCCCCTGCCGGTGACGACCCTGACGCTGCGGGCCTGGGGTAACGCACCGGACGGCTCGCCCCTGACGGCGGTGGTGACCGCACGCCTGGACCCCGTCTACGCGCAGTCGTTCGAGCCCGGGTACGCGGTCGTGCAGCCGTTCACCGCGTCGCGCCTGCCGTTGGAGCTCCACCACCAGGCACCCCTGCTCGTCGAGATCGACCACCCGTCGTACCGCCTGCCGGTGCCGGCAGGGCAGACGAGCAACGCCGTCGCGGACGCCGTGGGCCTCACGGCGCGGATGGTCGGTGACGAGATCGACGTGTCGTACCTGCGCGGGACGGGGCCGTGCACCCTGCCGCACGTGCTGGTGACGGCGGGGTCGTCGACGGTTCAGCAGGCCTGGACGCCGCGGATGTCCGGCACCTACTGCCAGGGGCGCATCCCGGCCCCGCAGGTGGCGCCGGGCACCAAGGTCGGGATCCAGGTGCCCGCCCCGGGCGTGGGGCCCGGGGCGTTGGTGACGATCCTCGCGCCGCGCACCGTGCAGGTCGTCCGCGAGGTCACCACGACCCAGGAGAAGGTCACCGTCACGTCGTCCCCGCAGGCCCGCAGCACGGTCCTGCAGCGGTGGACGGGGTTCGCGTGGGTCACCGCCGAGACCTCCACCGCACCGTCGGCCACGTTCACCGTGCCCCGCACCACCACGGCGGTGCGGTACCGGGTGAGCATCCCGCAGGACGCCTCCGCGAGGTCGTTCACGGGCGGCGAGTTCACCGTGGTCGCGGGATAGGCGCACGGTCGGCGCGATCCCCTGCGGTGTCGCGCCGACCACGTGTCACTGGAAGTCCCGCGACCGGCTGCGCACCTTCAGCGACAGCGGGCTCAGGTGCTCCGCGACGAGGTTCGTCGCACCGTCGGCCTTCTCGATCCGCCCGCGCACGACCATCGCCTTGGCGGTACGGGCCGTGCGCCGGAACCTCTGCCACAGGCCCGCGGAGCACACGATGTTGAGCAGGCCGGTCTCGTCCTCCAGGGACAGGAACGTCACGCCCTGCGCGGTGCCGGGACGCTGGCGGTGGGTGACGACGCCGGCGACGGCAACGCGGCGTCCCTCCTCGGTGCGGAACGCCTGCTCGACGGTCAGCACACCGGCCGCGTCGAGGCCGTCGCGGACGAACTGCGTCGGATAGGAGTCCACGGACACGCCCGTGGCCCACACGTCGGCCGTCGCGACCTCGACGCCCGACAGGCCCGGCAGGGCCGGGGCCTTCACCCCCACCGCGACGCCCGGCAGCGTGTCCGGCCCCTCCTGCGCGAGCGCGCCTGCGGCCCACAGTCCCGAGCGGCGGTCGACGCCGAGGGAGTCCAGCGCGCCGGCTGTGGCCAGCGCCTCGATCTGCGCGGTCGTCAGGTGCACGCGCCGCACGAGGTCCTGCAGGTCGGTGAACGGGCCGTCGGCCGTGCGCGCGTCGACCAGCGCACGCGCGACGTCCTCACCGATGGTCCGCACCTGCGTGAGCCCCTGCCGCACCGCGAGGGTGCGCACCGACCCCTCCCCGGTGCGCACCCCCACGGGTCGGGTCGGACCGGTGCCGCTGGGCTGCGGCACCAGCCGGGGTTCCCCGCCGTGCGGCGGTGGTCCGAGGCGTTCGACGACGGCCAGCACCTCGGACGCGAGCACGTCGGGGCGCAGCACCTCGATGCCGTGGCGGCGCGCGTCCGCCGCCAGCGACTGCGGCGAGTAGAACCCCATGGGCTGCGCCGCGAGCAGCCCGGCGTAGAACGCGGCGGGGTGGTGCACCTTGAGCCACGAGCTGGCGTAGACGAGGAACGCGAACGAGTAGGCGTGCGACTCGGGGAACCCGAAGTCCGCGAACGCCTTGAGCTTGTCGAAGATCTGCTCGCGGACCTGCGAACCGATGCCGTTGGCGGCCATGCCCTCCATGAGCCGTGAGCGGATCGCCTCCATGCGCTCCATCGACCGCTTCGACCCCATCGCGCGGCGCAGCTGGTCGGCCTCGGCGGGCGTGAAGTCCGCGACGTCGATGGCCATCTGCATGAGCTGCTCCTGGAACAGCGGGACACCGAGGGTCTTGCCGAGCGACTTCTCCAGCAGCGGGTGCAGGTACGTGACGGGCTCACGGCCCTTGGCGCGGTTGATGAACGGGTGCACCGATCCGCCCTGGATGGGCCCGGGCCGGATGAGCGCGACCTCGACCACGATGTCGTAGAACGTCGAGGGCCGCAGGCGCGGCAGCGTCCCCATCTGCGCGCGCGACTCCACCTGGAACACCCCGACGGTGTCGGCGGCGGACAGCAGCTCGTACACCGCGGGGTCCTCGTGCGGCAGGCCGTGCAGGTCGAGCGTGACGCCCTCGTGCTTCTCGACCTCGGTGAACGCCAGGCGCAGCGCGGTGAGCATGCCCAGCCCCAGCAGGTCGAACTTCACCAGGCCCGCGTCGGCGCAGTCCTCCTTGTCCCACTGCAGGACCGTGCGCCCCTCCATGCGCGCCCACTCCACGGGGCACACCTCGATGACGGGCCGGTCGCACATCACCATGCCGCCGGAGTGGATGCCCAGGTGGCGCGGCAGGCGCAGGAACCGCTCGGCGAGGTCGATGACGTGCTCGGGGATCTCCTCGGCCTCCGCGGCCGACGGCGGCAGGCGCGTGGGGACGACGTCGTGGTTGTCGGCCGTCGGCATGCCGGCGACCTCGCTGCCCGGCCCGACCGGCCCCGAGCGCGTGAGGTGCCACCACGCGCTGGGCTTCTCCGGGCCGCGCAGGCTCCCCCACCGCTCGATCGACGTGGACCACGCGTCCTGCTGCCCCGCGTCGTACCCCAGCGCGCGCGCCGCGTCCCGCACGGCCGAGCGCGGCCGGTAGGAGATGACGTTGGCGACCTGGGCGGCGTGCGAGCGCCCGTGCGTGGCGTAGACGTGCTGGATGACCTCCTCGCGGCGCGCGGACTCGATGTCGACGTCGATGTCCGGCGGGCCGTCACGCTCCGGGGCGAGGAACCGTTCGAACAGCAGCCCGTGCTTCACGGGGTCGACAGCCGTGACGCGCAGCACGTAGCAGACCGCGGAGTTGGCGGCTGAGCCGCGCCCCTGCGCCATGATCCCCTGGCGGCGGCAGAAGTCGACGAGGTCGTAGACGACGAGGAAGTACCCGGGGAACCCGAGGTCCTCGATGACGCGCAGCTCGTGCTCGAGCTGCGCGTACGCGCCGGGCACCCGCTCGGCGTCCGGTGGGCCGTACAGCTCCGCCGCGCCGCGGCGCACGAGCTCGCGGAGCCACGTCGCCTCGGTGTGCCCGTCCGGGACGGGGTACGGCGGCAGGCTCGGTGCGACGAGCGACAGGTCGAACGCGCACTCGGCAGCCAGGTCCGCCGCGGTGGTCACGGCGCTCGGGTGCCGGCGGTGCAGGTGCAGCATCTCGGCCGCCGAGCGCAGGTGCGCCACGGGGGCGCCGGGCAGCCAGCCGTCGAGGTCGTCGAGCGACGAGCGCGCGCGCACCGCCGCGAGCGCGAGCGCGAGGTCCGCGTCGCGCTCGGTGGCGTAGTGCACGTTGCCGGTCGCGACGAGCGGCAGGCGCGCGTCGGCGGCGAGGGTCGCGAGCGCGTCGGCGCGGTCGGTGTCGTACGCGTCGCCGTGCATCGTGGTCTCGACGGCGACGTTGTCCCGCCCGAACAGCGCGACGAGCCGGTCGAGCTCGGTGCGCGCCGCCTCGATCCCGCCCGGTGCGACGCCCAGGACCCCGGACGGGTCGCCCCCGGCGAGCGCACGGCGCACGGCGCCCTTGCGGCAGCCGGTGAGCACGAGCCACTGCCCGGCGGCCGCCTCGGCGAGCTCCTCCAGGTGATACTCCGCGGCGCCCTTGCGCCCGGTGCGCAGGTGCCCCTCGGCGATCGCGCGCGACAGCGCGCGGTACCCGTCGGCGCCGCGGGCGAGCACCAGCAGGTGGGACGCGCGCGGGTCGGGTACGCCGGTGGGCGCGTCGAGCACGGGCGGGCCGGGGGTCGGGCGCTTCTCGCGCGGGTGCCGGCGCGGGTCGGGCGCGGGCAGGTGCAGCTCGGCGCCGAAGACCGTGGGCAGCCCGACGGCACGCGCGGCCTGCGCGAACCGCACCACGCCGTACAGCCCGTCGTGGTCGGTGAGGGCCAGCGCGCTCTGCCCGAGGCGCGCCGCCTCGGCGGCGAGCTCCTCGGGCTGGCTGGCGCCGTCGAGGAAGCTGAACGCCGAGTGCGCGTGCAGCTCGGCGTACCGCGGCGGCCAGTCGGCCCCGGCCCCGCGCCCCGCACCCGTCCGGGCGTCCGTCCCCGTGCCTGTCCCCACCCTCGGGTCCCCCTCAGTCATAGTCCGCCTCGTACGTCCACGCCCCGTCGGTGTGCGTGAGCAGCACCGCGCCGCCGTCGTCGAACGCGACCTGCAGGTGGGCGCGCACCTGCGGCCCGGCGCCGGGGTGCGTCCACCAGCGGTCGGTCAGCAGCCACGGCCCCGCCCACCCGGCGACGACGCGCACCCGGTCGGGGCCGCTCCCGGCGAGCACGCTGCCGGGTGGTCCGCTCAGCCGCCCCCGCCGGTCGACGCGCACGGGCGAGCCGTGCACGTCCCGCACCTCGACGTGCACGGGGTCGACCAGCACGGTCGCGGGTGCCGGGTCCGGCAGCCGGCCCGGCCAGGGACGGTCGAGCGGGCGCGGCGGGTCGCTCTGCTCGCCCCACGGCCGCACGTGCACCTGGTCACGCACGTCACGCCCGCCCTGCAGGGTCGCGGTGAGCACGCCCGGCCCGCCGACGATGCTCTGCGCGCGCTCGAGCGCGCGGTGCGCCCGCAGGTCCCCACCCGACGGTCCGCCCCACAGCTGCGTCGCCTCGGACCCCGCGGGCGCGACGTCGAGCGCCGTGAGGGTCAGACGCACCAGCGCGACGGGCGCCGTGTCGTCCTCGTCGTCCGGCACCCGGACATCGAGGACCGCCCCGTGCGTCCCGCGCACCGGTCCGTGCTCGCCGTGCGCCGGTCCCCCGCCCTCGCCGCGTCCCCGCGCCCCGCGTTCACGCTCGCGCACCTCACGGCGCCGGTCCCGAGCCGTGGCGACGGCCGCCGCGGTGAGCCACCCGTCGAGCTGCCAGCGGATCCGGTCGGTGATGCGCGCGGCGGCGAGCCCGCCCCAGCCGCCCAGGTCGGTACGCCACGTGCGCACCAGCTCGGTCCCGTCGTCGGTCCGCGCGGTGATCTGCAGGCGCCCGCACGTCACGGAGCGCGCGACGAGCTCGGCGTGCAGCTCCTCGGCCAGGCGCCGTCCGGCGAACGTCGCGGTGTCCACGCGGTCGACGGGCGGGTCGAGCTCGACGTCCACCTCGAGGTCGGCCTCGGGACGACGACGCGCGGGCGGCCGCTCGTCGAGGCCGCGCGCGAGCGTGCGCGCCCACGAGCCCAGCCGCCCGAACCGCGCGTGCACGTCGGGGGCCGGCAGCGCCGCGAACGCCCCGAGCGTGCGCAGCCCCAGGCGGTGCAGCAGGTCGACCAGGCGCATGACCTCGGCGGCCTGCTCGGGCGTGGTGGTGGCGTGCACGAGCTCGGTGACACCGTGCGGCGCGAGGAAGACGGGCGACAGCCCGGGCTCGACGACGGCGCCGGTGCGCGCGGCCAGCACGGCGGCGAGCAGCCCGTCGGCCGTGCCCACGCCGCACTCGTGACCGGTGGCGCGCGCGACCGCGTCGACGACGCGCTCGGCGAGCGCCTCCTCCGACCCGTGGTAGCGCGCGGCTCCGCCGGCAGGCAGCAGGAGCATGCCCGGCCGGGCGACCTCGACACCGGCGACGACCGTCTCGGTCGCCGCGGCGACGGGCTCGAACAGCCGCACGTCGCGCGCGTCGTCGACCGGCAGCAGCACGAGCTCGGGGCACACGCCCTGCGCCTGCCGCCGCCGCATCCCGCGGCGCACCCCGTCGGCACGCGCGAGCGCGGACACCGCGGTGATCCGACGCCCGTCGTGCACCGCGGCAGGCACGTCGACCGGGACCTCGTCGGCGGTCATCGCCGCGACCACGGGCCAGTCGGGCACCCACACGACCGTCGTCCGCGTGCTCATCCGACCAGCCGCAGACCGTCGGCCGCCCGGGGGCTCCGGCGGACGGGACCGGGCGGCACGTGCTCGCCCGGGGGCGCGAACGGCAGCACGACGTCGGCGGACGTGGGCACGGCGGCGCTGCCGCGGCCGGTGCGGCGCACCTGCACCTCGCACGTGCGCAGCCGCCCGGCCCCGGCGCCGACACCCGACCACCGGGCGGGGCCCGCGTCGAGCACGACGGTGGCGCCGGGCCACGGCAGGGTCGTCAGCAGCGCCGTGCCGCGCTCACGCGCGCGCGCGGACAGCCGGCGGCGGTCGGCGTCCGCGAGCGGTGCGTCCGGCCCGACGAGCACGACGTCGATCCCGTCGACCAGCGCCGCCAGGACGAGCGCGGCGTCGGTCCCCGGGGCCGGGACAAGCGCGAAGCGCGCAAGGTCGACGCCCGCCTGCGCGGCCGCCAGCAGCCCGAGCCGCGGCTGACCGACGACGACCGCCCAGGCACCGGCCGCGCACGCGTGCGCGAGCACACCGAGGGCCAGCGACGTGGAGCCGAGCACCGCGGTGGTCGCGCCGCGGCGCAGCCCGTCGGGCAGGAGACCGGCCAGGGGCGGCGGGACGGGCAGCGGGGGGCGCTCGCTGGTGAGCAGCGACGTGCGGCGCAGCGAGGTCGTCGCCGTGTCGTGCGGCGGGGTCGCGTCGTGCGGCGCGTCGTGCGACGACAGGACGTCGAGCGACGGGGTACCGCAGGGGACGCCCGACGACCCGTCAGACGCCGCGCCGGTACGCACCGGACCGGTCGGCACGCTGCCGGCGTGCACGGTGCCGGTGTGAACCGTGCCGGCGTGCGTCGCGCCGCCGTGAGCCGCGCCGTGCAGCACGGTGCGAGCACCGGTGCGCAGCTCCGCGGCCGCGAGCGCGGCGCGTGCCCGCGCTGCGCGCTCGACGGTGCTCGTGCTGCTCACAGCGCCCTCCACCCTCCTGCGCACCTGCGCCGTCCCCGGCGAGACCCCTCCCGATCCCCGTGCGGCGATCGTTCGAACACATGTCGATCATGCCAGTAGACGCCGACACCCGGGAGGTGTCAATCCGGCCCCGAGCGGGTGAACCGCACCGCGCACCGCACGGGTCCTACGGAGCCGCGACGACCTCCGCGTAGGATTTGACGATTCCATCAACCCGTCATCCGGGAGTAGCCGTGCCCCTGCACGCCCTCGGTGTCGACCGCCCTCTCCCCGAGGTCAAGGCCGAGCTGTTCAAGGCCCTCGCCCACCCGGTGCGCGTGCGCACCCTCGAGCTCCTCGTCGAGCGCGACCGTCAGGTCAGCGAGCTGCTCGCCGAGCTCGGCCTCGAGGCCTCGCACCTCTCGCAGCACCTCGCCGTGCTGCGACGGGCGGGCGTCGTCACCGCCCGCCGCACCGGCAACGCCGTGCACTACGCGCTCGCGCTGCCCGCGGTCGCCGACATGCTCGCCGCCGCCCGCACCGTCCTCCTCGACGCCGCCGCGCACCACCGCGACCGGCTCGACGACCCGACCGAGGCATGAGATGACCGACCTCGCCCCCGTGGTCCGGCGCATCCGCGCCCTCGCCCCCCACCGCGACGACTACGCCGACCTGCCCCGCTCGTGGCGCGCCGACCTGCTCGCCGGCGTCACCGTCGCCGTCGTCGCGCTGCCCCTCGCCCTCGGCTTCGGCGTGGCCTCCGGGCTCGGCGCCGCCGCCGGGCTCGTCACCGCCGTGGTGGCCGGCGCGATCGCCGCCGTCCTCGGCGGCTCCCACCTGCAGGTCAGCGGACCGACGGGGGCGATGACGGTCGTCCTGCTGCCCGTCGTCGCCCGGCACGGCGCCGAAGCCGTGCCGATCGTGGCGATCATGGCCGGCGGCATCGTGATCCTCGCCGGTGTGCTCGGCATCGGCCGGCTCGTCGCGTACATCCCGTGGCCCGTCGTCGAAGGGTTCACGTGCGGCATCGGCGTCGTCATCGCGCTGCAGCAGGTGCCGCTCGCGCTGGACACTCCGCGCGCCGAGGGCGAGAACGCCGGGCTCGTCGCGCTGCGCACCCTCGGCGACGTCGACTGGTCGCAGGCCGTCGCGCCGCTCGCGCTCGTCGCGCTCGTCGTCGCCGTCATGCTGGCCCTCCCGCGGCTGCGCCAGGGGCTGCCCGCCTCGCTCGTGGCCGTCGTGCTCGCCACCGCCGTCGCCGAGGCCGCCCGCCTCGACGTCGACCGCATCGGCGTCCTGCCCTCGGCGCTGCCCGCCCCCCACCTGCCGATCGTGGACCTGGCCACCACCAGCGCGCTGTTCTCCGCCGCCCTCGCGGTCGCTGCGCTCGCCGCCCTGGAGTCGCTGCTGTCGGCGCGCGTCGCGGACGGCATGGCCGACGACATCGGACGCACGCGCCCCAACCGCGAGCTCGTCGGCCAGGGCGTCGCCAACGTCGCGTCCGGCCTGTGCGGCGGCCTGCCCGCGACGGGCGCGATCGCCCGCACCGCCGTCAACGTGCGCGCCGGCGCGCGCACCCGTGTCGCGGCCCTCACCCACGCCCTCGTGCTCACCGCGATCGTGTACCTGGCCGCACCGCTCGTGGGGCGGATCCCGCTGTCGGCGCTCGCGGGCGTGCTGCTCGTCACGTCCGCACGCATGGTCGACCTGCCGACCGCGCGCGCGATCTGCCGGTCGGGGCGCTCCGGAGCGCTGGTGTTCGGCGTGACGCTCGCCGTGACGGTCGTGTTCGACCTCGTCATGGCCGTCGAGGTGGGTGTCGCGGTCGCCGCCGTGCTGGCGCTGCGCGCGGTCGCACGCAGCAGCGGGCTGCACCGCGAGCCGCTGGCCGAGGAGTCCGGCGACCGGCTCACAGCCGACGACGAGCACGCGCTGCTGCACGAGCACATCGCGGTGT
The DNA here is from genome assembly GCF_000092865.1 of Cellulomonas flavigena DSM 20109. Taxonomy (GTDB): domain Bacteria; phylum Actinomycetota; class Actinomycetes; order Actinomycetales; family Cellulomonadaceae; genus Cellulomonas; species Cellulomonas flavigena. The sequence goes on from NC_014151.1 coordinate 2,280,163, forward strand.
ACCGCATCGACGGTGCGCTGTTCTTCGCCGACGTGCGCCGGTTCCTCGACGAGCTGGCGCTCGTCAGCGACGTCCGCGTCGTCGTGCTGCGCCTGGGCAACGTGCGCGTGCTCGACGCGAGCGGCGCGAACGCCCTCGTCGAGATCGTCACCGACCTGCGCCGCCGCGGGATCGTCGTGCTGCTCAAGGGGCTGCGTCCCGAGCACCGCAAGCTCGCCGAGGGCATCGGGGTGCTCGACGCGCTCGGCGAGCCGCGGCACCTGTTCGACGACCTGGACGACGCACTCGAGCACGCCCGCTCGCACGTGCGCCGCGCCCACGCCCCGACCAGGATGGGATGACCGCGGCGAAGAGCCGCCGCACCGGACCGGAGGTTGCCCGTGCCCACGTCCCTGACCCGTCCCGTCGCCCCCGAGCCCTACCCGCTCCTGCCGCCCGTGCCCGCCTTCACGGTCACCAGCACCGACTGGGTGCACGGTGGCCGGATCCCCGACGTGCACACCAACACCGACGCCGGCAGCAACGTCTCGCCGCAGCTCGCGTGGTCCGGGTTCCCCGAGGGGACCCGCGGCTTCGCGGTGAACGTGTTCGACCCGGACGCGCCGGGCGTCGCCGGCTGGTGGCACTGGTCGGTGCTGGGCCTGGGCGCCGACGTCACGTCGCTCGACCGCGACGCCGGGCGTCCTGACGGCTCCGGGCTGCCCACCGGCGCGTTCCACCTGCGCGGCGACGACGGGGTCGCGGGCTACGTCGGCAGCGCTCCCCCGCCCGGGGACCAGGTGCACCGCTACTTCGTCGCGGTCCACGCGCTCGATACCGCGGACCCGGGGCTCGGGCCGGACACGCCCCCCGGTGCGGCGAGCTGCGCGCTGGTGTTCCACACGATCGCGCGCGCCGTCCTCATGGGCACGTACCAGCGGTGACGCGACCTCTACCGGCCCGACGCGTCGTCGCCCCGGTAGCCTGCCGCGCATGATCACCACCCACGGGACGCTGACGTGGGAGCGTGCCGTCGACCGTCCCGACCTGCTGGCCGCGAGCACGCACGCCGTGATCAGCGGGTGGGCGGTCGTCGAGCCCGCCGTGGCCGACGCAGTGCTCGTCGCCGCCATCGACCCCGACCTCGCGGACACCGCGGCCATGACGGACGCGTACGAGCTGCCGCTGTCCGCGTCGGTCAACTGCGTCCTCGTCGCCGGGAAGCGGGCAGGTGAGGAGCGGACCGCTGCCTGCCTGGTGCGCGCGACGACGCGCGCCGACGTCAACAACGCCGTCAAGCGCCTGCTCGACGTGCGCAAGGCGTCGTTCCTGCCGATGGACCGCGCGACCGACGAGTCGCGGATGGAGTACGGCGGCATCACGCCGCTCGGGCTGCCGGTGGGCTACCGGGTGCTCGCGGACGCGGGCGTTGCGGTGGACGACCCCGAGGCCGGCGGCACCGTGATCATCGGCAGTGGCACGCGGCGCTCGAAGATCGCGCTGCCCGGCGCGCTGCTCGTGCGGGCGCCGGGCGTCGAGGTGGTCGAGGGGCTTGCGATCGGCTGACCCGCACCGGGCCCAGGAGCGCAACACGCCGCTGACGACGCTCGCCTCCCCCTCACGCCCGCCTGACGTGATGCGGACCTCGAACGGGTCGTACCGCAACGGTGCACCGGTCCTCCTGGCCTGCGCCGATCAGCAGGGTCCTCACCCCGGTGACAAGACCCGTCACGAGGAGCGCGCGAGCGTGGGCGGGAGCCGGGAGCGACGCCGCGCCGGCGCTATCGTCGCGGCATGTCCGACTCCACCGACCCCCTGCTCGTCGAGTACGTCGCCGCGCACTCGGGCGGTGGGCCCATCACGCTGGTGGCAGGTGGCGCCCTCGTGACCGGCTGCCTCGCGGAGGCGACGGAGCACACCTACGCTCCCACGGTCTCGAGCCTCGCTCACGAGCTCGACGTCCAGAGCCTCGCAGACCTGGAGCGCGCGTTCGCCGCCCTGGGAGCGGACGCCGACAGGTACCTCGACCGCTCGATGCTGGAGAACGCCCGAGCACGGGTGGGAGCTCACCGCTCACAGGATGCGCGAGGGCCGGTCACCCACATCGCGCTGGTCTCCGCCCTCGTCTGCACCGGTGGCGGCGCGTGGATCGCGGTGACTCCCGGTGATGGCCTGTTCCGCGTGCGAGCCGACGGCATCACGGCGTGGTCCCCGACGCCCGTTGCCGACGCCAAGTTGCCGCACGAGGGGTGATCGACCGCGGGTCGGCGGCCATCACGGTCCGCGACCTGGTCGGCGATGATGCGCACGTCTCGGACTCGTGGCAGCGATGCGTGGTGGGGCACGCGCACCTGCTGCACGAGCGGATCGACGGGCGCGTGGGCGAGGAGAGCTCGCCGACCTCAGACCCGTGTCGCCCAGAACGCCACGGCCGCGGCGGCCGCGACGTTGAGCGAGTCCACTCCCCCGGCCATCGGGATCCGCACGGTGAGGTCGCCGGCGGCGACGGTCTCCGGCTTGAGCCCGTCGCCCTCGGCGCCCAGCACGAGGGCGAGCCGCTCGGGCGGGTCCGCGACGAGCTCGTCAAGCGGCACGGAGTCCTCGGACAGCGCGAGCGATGCCGTGACGAACCCCGCCTGGCGCAGCGTCGCGATGCCGTCGGGCCACGGGTCGATGCGCGTCCACGGCACCTGGAACACCGTGCCCATCGAGACACGCACCGCCCGCCGGTACAGCGGGTCGGCGCAGCGCGGCGTCACGAGGACGGCGTCCACGCCCAGCGCGGCCGCGCTGCGGAACGCAGCTCCGACGTTCGTGTGGTCGACGAGGTCCTCGAGCACCGCCACGCGCCGCGCCCCCGCGCCGCCGCGTGCCGCCGCGAGGACGTCCGCAACAGCCGGCAGCGCCGGGCGGTGCATGGCCGCGAGCGCGCCGCGGTGCACGTGGAAGCCCGTGATGGCCTCCAGCACGGGGTCCTCGGCGACGTGCACCGGCACCACGCCGTCGACGGGCGACGCCGCGAGCATGTCCTCGACGGCAGGCACCCAGCGCGGCGCGAGCAGCACGGACCGCGGCTGGTGCCCGGCACGCAGCGCACGCTCGAGCACCGTCGAGCTCTCCGCCATGTACAGACCCTCGGCGGCTTCGACGCGCATCCGCAGCGCGACGTCGGTGAGCCCGACGTAGTCGGTCAGCCTCGGGTCGTCGCGGTCGGTGACGGGCTGGACGTCGGCACGGAGCACGTCGACATCATCCCAGCCCGGCAGGGACGCGACGGTGCTCGCTCCCGCGCGCCGCGTGTGCGATCAGCCTCTGCCGTTCGGGGCGGAAGGTCGACGCGCGTCGTCGTCGCGGCGCGGTGGACGACGCTTGAGAGAGCGAACGAGGAGTGTCGTGAGCCCCACCAACGCACCGGCGCCGAGAACCCACGAAGCGATGGCGAGGAGGGCAAGTTCGTCTCCGAGCACCCGGTCAGCGTACTTGCACAACCAGCCGCGCTCACCGCACACCCAGCACTGGCTGTCGGCCCGGGACCCAGGTCCATCATCCGAGGTCGGCGGGAACGCGGCTGCGCACCGCCCGCCCCCCGAGCATCGCGACGACGACGCCCGCGGCCGCCAGGACCGGCACGAGCAGGAACGCCTGGTGCGTCCCGAACGCGTCCGCGAGCGCGCCCAGCAGGAACGGTGCGACACCGATGGCGAGCGCGCCCGCGAGCGTCGCGTGCGCCTGTGCGCGGTCACCCTGGCCGGGCGACACGGACAGCAGCAGCGCGACGCCCAGCGGGTACTGCGCGCCGTACCCGAAGCCGGCGATCACCAGTCCGGTGAGCGCGACGGCGACGTCCGTCGCGGTCCACAGCAGCGCCCACCCGACGATCGCGATCCCGAACGACGCCGCGAGCAGGATCGCCGGCGGCACGCGGAGCGACAGCGGACCGACGATGAACCGCATGACCGACATGCCGGCCACGAGGCCCGCGGTGGTGGCGGTCGCGATGCCCGCGCCGGCGTCCGTGCGGGACAGCACGAGGTCGGTCGCCCAGTAGGTCGTGGCGTTCTCCAGCGCGGTGGCGGCGACGAGCGCGGCGAGGAACAGCCAGGCAGCGTGGCGCGGGACCTGCCGCGGCGCGGGCGCGGGCGCGGCGGCGGCCTCGACGGGCGCGACCGCCTCCTCGTCAGGAGCCGCAGCAGCGCGCCGACGCAGGGCCGGCAGCGCTGGCGCCGCGGGCAGCCGCGAGACGACGAGGGCCGCGACCACCGCGAGCGCCGCGGTGACCGCCACGCCGGGACGCCACCCCCAGCCCGCGGCGACGCACGCGCCGACGGCCAGGGGGCCGATCAGCCCAACCGACGACCCCGCGCCGTTGGCCTCGGTGATCGCCGCCGACGCCGCGGGCCCGGTGTGCTGGGCGATGCCCACCTGCGTCGCCGCGATCATCACGTTGCCACCGAGGGCCGTGACGAACATGCCCGCCAGGGTCCACGGCAGCGTCGGGCCGAGCAGCAGCGCCGCGACGCCGACGGCGACGAGCAGCAGCGCTGTCACCACGGTCGCCCGCCGCCCGGCGCGCCGGACGGCCCGCGGCGTCACCGGCGCGGACGCCAGCCCGCCCAGCGCCATCGCGGTGCCGTGCAGCCCGGCCTGCGCGGCGGTCACTCCCAGCTCGTCGGCCAGCAGCGGAACCGACGGGTTGAAGCTGTACAGCAGCCACCCCCACACGACGTACGGGGTGTAGAGGCCGAGCGTGAGACGGTCCCGGACGAGCCGGGGACGGAGCGTGGACACGGGACGAGCATCGGTCACAGCAGGCCCCGGGACGACGTCCGTCGGCGGGTGAGGTGTGCCCCGCACCGCGCGCGGGGCACGGGCCTCATCGCGCGGCCACGGTGACGACGCCGTCGTCCTCGCCGACCGTGATCTCGGTGCGCTCGCCGCCGACCTCCACGGTGTAGCGCCCGGGCATGCCGGCCACCTGGAGCCGACCCTGCTCGTCGGTGCGCGCCGTCGTCGGCGCGAGCCACCACTGCCCGCGGATCAGCCCGCGCAGCGCGTCGTACGACGGCTTGGGCGTGCCGTCGGCGTGCACCAGGCCACCGGGCGCGTTGAGCCACATGCCGTGGTCCGACAGGCCCCAGTAGGTGATGACCTTGACGCGCTCGTCGGCGACGAGCGTCGTGTAGAGCTCGGTGGCGTCCTGCGCCTGCTGCTCCAGGCCCTCGGGGGTGCTGGGCCAGTGCTCGACCCGGTGGTCGTTGAGGTCGTCGAGGTGCTTCGGCATGTGCTCACCGGACATCAGGGTGATCTCGGTGAAGTGCAGCGGCAGGCCGAACCGACCGAAGCGCTCGAGCACGTCGAGCGTCTTCTCGCGGCCCCACGTGCCCTGGTGCATGTGGCTCTGCAGACCGAGCGCGTCGATCTTGATGCCGGCGGCGAGGACCTCCTCGATGAGGTGCTCGTAGTCGGCGGACATGTCGAAGTCGTTGAGCAGCAACGTCGCGGCGGGGTTCGCGGCGCGCGCCTCCTCGAACGCCAGGCGCACCATGCCGACCCGGCCCACCGTCTTGGCCACGCGCGTCACCGCGTTCTCGTCCTTGGTGAACACGGGCATGATCACGACCTCGTTGATCGCGTCCCACGTGTCGACCAGGCCCGCGAACTCGGCGGCGTCGCGCTGCACGCGGGCACGCAGCAGGCGCAGCACCTCGTCGTCCGGCTTCGGGACGAGCCACTGCGGCGCGACCGTGTGCCAGACGAGGGGGTGGCCCTTGACGCGCGCCCCGCGGGACACGAAGTGCTCGGCGGCGGCGCGCAGGGCCGCGGTGCGCGGCATGCCCTCCTCCGGCTCGAACGTTCCCCAGTAGAACGGCAGGGTCGCGGTGTCGAACAGGTCGAACCACAGCGCGTCCAGGCGCTCGAACAGCGCGTCCTCGTCAGGCGTGAACGGCTGACCGGCAAGCCGGCGACCGGCCCGGTACACCTCGTCGAACCCGATGCAGCCGAAGCCGATCTCGTGCTGCTCCTGCGCGACCGTGACGGGTGCGTCCACCAGCGGCACGCCCGAGTGGTCGAGCACCTGCACGGTGCGCGTCCGGGTGCGGTGCGCGACGGCGGGGTCCGACACGGCGGCGCTGGCGGCGACGGCGGCGGACGACAGGATCGGCTGGGCGGTCATGCGGCTCCTTCGGACACGACGGCTGGACGGCGCGGGCACCCGCTGGGACGTGGACGCCGTCGCACCAGCGCCAAGACTCTCACCCTCAGCCCGGGATACCGAGCACCCAGGCCGCGAGGGTCGTCACGGTCAGCGTCACCAGCAGCACCGACGCGACGCTCAGCGGCACCCGCCCCGCTGCGGCGACCTGGGGCCTTCGGGCTCGGACAGGGTGACGTCGCGACGTGCACGACGCCACCCTGTCCGCCGACCGGCTCCGTCAGTCGACCGGGGCGGCCGCCTCGGCGAACTGGCTGCGGTACAGCTGCGCGTACGCACCGTCGGCCGCGACGAGGTCGTCGTGCGTGCCCTGCTCGACGATCCTCCCGTGCTCCATGACGAGGATGACGTCGGCGTCGCGGATCGTGGACAGCCGGTGCGCGATGACGAACGACGTGCGCCCGGCGCGCAAGGCGTTCATCGCGTGCTGCACGAGCACCTCGGTGCGCGTGTCGACCGACGACGTCGCCTCGTCGAGGATGAGGATCGCCGGGTCGGCGAGGAACGCGCGCGCGATGGTGAGCAGCTGCTTCTCGCCGGCGGACACCGCGCCGCCCTCGTCGTCGAGCACGGTGTCGTACCCGTCGGGCAGGGTGCGCACGAACCGGTCGACGTGGGTCGCGACGGCGGCCTCGACGACCTGCTCGTGCGTCGCGGAGTCCACGCCGTACGCGATGTTCTCCGCGATCGTCCCTTCGTACAGCCACGTGTCCTGCAGGACCATGCCGATCTGCGACCGCAGCGCGTCGCGCGTGACGTCCCGCGTGTCGACACCGTCGAGCGTGATGCGCCCGGAGTCGACCTCGTAGAACCGCATGACGAGGTTGACGAGAGTGGTCTTGCCGGCGCCCGTGGGCCCGACGATCGCGACGGTCTGCCCGGGCTCCGCGACGACCGACAGGTTCTCGATGAGCGGCGTGTCCGCGTCGTAGCGGAACGACACGTCCTCGAACGCGACGCGGCCGCGCACGCGTTCCGGCAGCGTCGCGGGCTGCGCGGGGTCGGGCGTCTGCTCCTGCGCGTCCAGCAGCTCGAACACGCGCTCGGCGGACGCGACACCGGACTGCAGCAGGTTCGCCATCGACGCGATCTGCGTGATCGGCTGCGTGAACTGCCGCGAGTACTGGATGAACGCCTGCACGTCGCCGAGCGACATCGTGCCCGACGCGACCCGCAGGCCACCGACCACGGCGACGACGAGGTAGTTGAGGTTGGCGATGAACCCCAGCGCCGGCTGGATGATTCCGGAGATGAACTGCGCCCGGAACGCGGACTCGTAGAGCTTGCCGTTGCGCTCGGCGAACGTCGCGGCGGCCTCCTGCTGCCGGCCGAAGACGGTGACCAGCGCGTGGCCCGTGAACATCTCCTCGATGTGGGCGTTGAGCTTGCCGGTCCACGCCCACTGCTCGACGAACTGCGGTTGCGAGCGCTTGGCGATCGCGGCCGCGACCACGACCGACAGCGGGACCGTCACCAGGGCGACGACCGCGAGAAGCGGCGAGATCCAGAACATCATCGCGAGCACGCCGACGACCGTCAGCACCGAGGTGATGAGCTGCGAGAGCGTCTGCTGCACGGTCTGCGCGACGTTGTCGATGTCGTTGGTGACACGCGACAACAGCTCACCGCGCGGCTGCTTGTCGAAGTACGACAGCGGGACGCGCGTGAGCTTCTCCTCGACCTGCGTCCGCATGCGCAGGACCGTGTTCTGCACCGCGCGCGCCGTCAGCCGCCCTTGCAGCCAGCCGAACACGAACGCGGCGACGTACACGCCGAGCACCAGCAGCAGGATCGAGCCGAGCCGCTCGAAGTCGACGCCGTCGCCGACGGTCAGGCCGGGCATGCCCGCGACCATGTCTGCCACCGTGCCCTGCCCCGCGGCGCGCAGCGCGTCGACCGCCTCCTGCTGCGTGCTGCCGGCCGGCAGGAGCTGCGCGAGCTGCCGCGAGACCACACCGTCGAACAGCACGTCGGTCGCGTTGCCCAGCAGCTTGGGGCCGGCAACCGCCGCCGCCACCGACAACGCCCCCAGCACGAGTACGGCGACGAGCCGGACACGCTCGGGCGCCAGCACCGTGAGCAGGCGCCGCAACGAGCCACGGAAGTCCATCGACTTCTGACCGGGCATCCCCAGACCCATGCCCATGGGCCCGCCACGCGGCCCGCCGGGCGGCGGGCCGGCGGGACGGTCGGTCCTCGTCGTGGCGCTCATGCCGCCTCCTGCGCGCTCAGCTGGGAGTACACGATCTCCTGGTACGTCTCGTTCGACGCCAGCAGCTCGTCGTGGGTGCCGTCACCGACCACGCGTCCCTCGTCGAGGACGAGGATGCGGTCGGCGTGGCGGATGGTCGCGACGCGCTGGGCCACGACGAGCACCGTCGCCCGCCGGGTCTCCGGTGCCAGGGCCGCGCGCAGTGCGGCGTCGGTGGCGTAGTCCAGCGCGGAGAACGAGTCGTCGAACAGGTAGATGCTCGGGCGCCGCACGAGCGCCCGCGCGATGGCCAGCCGTTGGCGCTGCCCGCCCGACAGGTTCGTCCCGCCCTGCGCGACCGGTGCGTCGATGCCCTCGGGCAGCGCCTCGACGAAGTCGCGCGCCTGCGCGACCTCCAGCGCGTGCCAGAGCTCGTCGTCGGTGGCCTCGGGCCGCCCGAACTGCAGGTTGCTGCGCACGGTGCCGGAGAACAGGTACGGGCGCTGCGGCACCAGCCCGATGCGTGAGCCCAGCGCCACCGGGTCGGCCTCGCGGACGTCGACGCCGTCGACGAGCACGCTGCCGCCCGTCACGTCGTACAGGCGTGGGACGAGGTGCAGGAGCGTCGTCTTGCCGGAGCCCGTCGACCCGATGACGGCCGTGGTCCGGCCGGGTTCGGCCACGAACGACACGTCGTGCAGCACCGGGTGCTCGGCGCCCGGGTACCGGAACTCGACGTCCCGCAGCTCGAGCCGCCCGCGCGACGCGTCCGGGCCCTCGGCGAACGCGACCGGCCGGGTGGGCGGCACCACGGTCGTGGAGGTGTCGAGCACCTCGCCGATGCGGTCGGCGGACACCATGGCCCGCGGGACCATGACGACCATCATCGAGCTCATCATCACGGCCATGAGGACGAACATGATGTAGCTGAGGAACGCGATGAGCGACCCGATCTGCATGAGCCCGTCGTCGACCCGCTGTGCCCCGAACCACAGGACCGACACGCTCGAGACGTTCATCACGAGCATCACCACGGGGAACATCAGGGCGAACAGCAGCCCGGCGCGCAGCGACGCGACGTACAGGGCCGTGTTGGCGACCTCGAAGCGCTCCTGCTCCTGCCGCTCGCGCACGAACGCGCGGATGACACGGACACCCGTGAGCTGCTCGCGCATCACGCGGTTCACCGCGTCGATCCGCTGCTGCATCTGCCGGAACCACGGCACCATCCGCCACACGATCAGCCCGATGACCACGGCGAGCACCGGCACCACGACGAGCAGCAGTGCGGAGAGCCCCACGTCCTCGCGCAGCGACATCACCACGCCGCCGACCAGCATGAGCGGAGCCATGACCAGGAACACGAAGGTCATGAAGACGACCATCTGCACCTGCTGGACGTCGTTCGTGGTGCGCGTGATGAGCGTCGGTGCTCCGAACCTCCCCATCTCCTGCTGGGAGAAGGACTGGACCTGGTCGAACAGCCGTGCCCGCACGTCGCGGCCGAACGCCATGGCGGTGCGCGCACCGAACCACACCGCGGCCACCGACGCGACGACCTGCACGAGACTGACGGCGAGCATGACGCCGCCGAGACGCCAGATCGTGGCGGTGTCCCCCTGGGCGACGCCGTCGTCGATGATGTCGGCGTTGAGGCTGGGCAGCCACAGCGTGGCGATGACCTGCACCATCTGCAGGGCGAGCACGGCGACGACGGCGCCCTGGTACGGGCGCAGGTGCTCCCGGAGCAGTCGCATGAGCATGGCGTGGAGCCTTCCGTGGCGGGGTCGACCCGGGCGGGTCGTGCGACGGGCGCGGGGGCACCCTCGGCAGCAGGACAACGATGCCGCGGGCAACCGCTTGGTGCACCGTGATTCCGCGCAGGGCGGACAAGGAGCGGGCAGCACGACGCCGGCACCCCGGGACGGGGTGCCGGCGTCGGTCGGGCGACAGGTCAGCGCGCGGGCGGCTGGCCCTCCTCAGGACGCTGCGGCGGGACCGACGGAGGGGGCCCCTGGCGCGGCGGCACCTGCGGCGGGAGCGCCTGGGGCGCTTGCTGCTGCGGGGCCTGCTGGGGTGACTGCTGCGGGGCCGCCGGCTGCTGCGGGGCCTGCGCGGGACGCGCGGGCGGCGTGCCGTACGCGGGCTGCTGCGGTGCGACAGGCCCGGCACCCGGGCGCTGCCCCCGCTCGGCCGCGGGGTCGAACGGCACACCCGACAGTGTGCCCGCGCTCGTGGCGTCCGCCGTGGCGGCCGCCGACTCGCGCCGCGCCTCCGCCAGCGCCTCGCTCGGGTCGGTCAGCGAGACGGGCGGCAGATCGCCCTCGGCGAGCGGCGAGCTCCCCGCGGGACGTGTCGGGTAGTCCTGGCCGTCGCTGCCGCCCGCGCCGGCGAAGCCCTTGGAGAGCCACCCCAGCGCACCGCTGAGCTCGGCCGGCAGGAACCACATCTTGTTCGACGGGCTCGACGCGATCTTCGGCAGCGTCTGCAGGTACTGGTACGCGAGCAGCTTGGGGTCGGCGTCGCCGCGGTGCACGGCGTCGAACACCTGGAGGATCGCGCGGGCCTCACCCTCGGCCCGCAGGATGGCCGACTGCGCCTCACCCTCGGCCCGCAGGATCGCCGACTGCTTCTCGCCCTCGGCCGTGAGGATCGCGGACTGCTTGACACCCTCGGCCGTGAGGATCGCGGCGCGACGGTCCCGCTCGGCCCGCATCTGCTGCTCCATCGAGCCCTGCACCGACGCGGGCGGGTCGATCGCCTTGAGCTCGACGCGGTTGACGCGGATGCCCCACTTGCCGGTCGCCTCGTCGAGCACGCCGCGCAGCTGACCGTTGATCTGGTCGCGGCTCGTCAGCGTCTGCTCCAGGTCCATGGAACCGATGACGTTGCGGAGCGTCGTGACGGTGAGCTGCTCGATGCCGGTGATGTAGTTGGCGATCTCGTAGACCGCGTCCTTCGGCGAGGTCACCTGGAAGTAGATGACCGTGTCGATGCTCACGACGAGGTTGTCGGAGGTGATCACGGGCTGCGGCGGGAAGGACACGACCTGCTCGCGCAGGTCGACGTTCGCGCGCACACGGTCCACGAACGGGATCAGCAGGTGCAGACCGGCGTCGAGCGTCTTGTTGTAGCGCCCGAGCCGCTCGACGATGATCGCCACCGCCTGGGGCACGATCCGCACCGCGCGCGCCAGCGCGACCACGACGAAGATCAGGACGAGGACGAGCACCAGGATCGCAGCGATCTGGCCGGCACCGGGGCCGTCGTTCATGGCACCTCCGCAGGTACTGCCGCCCGGACCGGGGCGGCCACGGTGACCCGGGGACCGGGTCGCATGCTCAGGTCACACCGGCGCGACGCCCGGCGCAGCCGTACCGCCCGCAGCGGTCGCGGGCGCAGGGCTGACGACCGCCGTCGCGCCGTCGATCTTCGTCACCGTCACCCGGGTGCCGGGCGGCAGCGAGCCGCCGTCGGCCGTCCGCGCGCTCCAGACCTCACCGGCGAGCTTCACACGGCCCGTCGAGCCGTCGACCGCCGCCACGACCGTGGCCTCGCGTCCGACGAGCGCCGCGGCGTTCGTCTCCGGCAGGTCGGCACGGCCCCTGAGATGGCGCAGCAGCCACGGCCGCAGCGCCGCGAGCAGCACGATCGACGTGAGCGCCGCGACGAGGATCTGCACGGCCACCGGGGCACCCAGGGCGTAGGCCAGCGCACCGGCGAGGGCTCCCCCGGCGAACATGACGAGCACGAGGTCCAGCGACAGCATCTCGAGGATGCCGAGCGCCAGCGCTCCCCCGACCCACCAGAGCCACCCCATGGAAGCCACCTCCGCAGTCGCCGTCGTCCGTGGAGCGATCCTATGCGATCCCTTTGCCCATCTCTGGCGGCTGCGTCACGGTACGGCCACGATCAGCCCGCGACGGCACCTGTCGCGTGCGCGGCCCAGCGGCCGTCGACCTTGTCCAGCCGCAGCGGCACGTCGAACGTCCCGGAGAGGTTCTCGGCCGTCAGCGTCTCGTCGATGGGCCCGGCCGCGTGCACGCGGCCGGCACGCAGCAGCAGCAGGTGCGTGAAACCCGGCGGGATCTCCTCGACGTGGTGGGTGACCAGCACGAGCGCGGGCGAACGACGGTCGCGCGCGAGCTCGGCCAGCGCACCGACCAGCTCCTCCCGCCCTCCCAGGTCGAGTCCCGCGGCCGGCTCGTCGAGCAGCAGCAGCTCCGGGTCGCTCATGAGCGAGCGCGCGATCTGCACGCGCTTGCGCTCGCCCTCGGACAGCGTGCCGAACCACCGCTCCGCGAGGTGGGACACCCCGAAGGCGGCGAGCAGGTCCGACGCACGCGACTCGTCCACCCCCTCGTACTCCTCGCGCCAACGGCCCGTCACGCCGTACGCGGCCGTGAGGACGACGTCGCGCACCGTCTCCCCCGACGGGATCCGGTCGGCGAGCGCGGCGCTCGCCAGGCCGATCCGCGGGCGCAGCTCGAAGACGTCGGTGGCGCCCAGGCGCGAGCCGAGGAGCGTGGCGGACCCCGTCGTGGGGTGCATGCGTCCCGAGGCGACCTGCAGCAGGGTCGTCTTGCCGGCACCGTTGCGACCCAGCACGACCCACCGCTCGCCCTCCTGCACCCGCCAGGACAGGGCCTCGAGGATCGTCGTCGCCCCCCGGCGGATCGTCACGTCCTGCAGGTCGAGCACGTCGGTCATGTCCACAGACCCTAACCGTCCGAGCGGGTCCGGCGTGCCGTCGCGCCACGCCCGGGGACGGATCTCACACCCTCGCGGCTCACAGCTCGATCGTCAGCATCGTCGAGGTGTGCGTGACCTCGTAGCCCAGCGCGGCGTACAGGCCGTGCGCGCCGGACGGGTTCGCGGTGTCCACGTCGAGCTCGGCGTACTGCATCCCGTCCGCCGCGTACGCGTGCATCACGGCGGCGAGCAGCGCGACCGCGACCCGACGCCCCCGCCACGCCCGCCGCACGCCCAGCAGGTCGGTGTAGCCGAAGGAGTAGCCGGACGCCGGGAAGTCCTGCTCGTACCGCCCGGAGACGGCGTACCCCGCCACCTCGTCGCCGTCGAGAGCGACGAACGACCACGTCGGTGCGAACATCGCCTGCGACGCGCGCCACTGCTCGGGCGTCCGCGGCTCGGACCCCCAGTGGTCGGCGAACGCCTCGTTGTGGGCGAGCCGCACGGCGTCGTCGAGCTCCGCCGTCCACGGCACGACCCGCACGCCGTCGAGCTCCGGCACGTCGGGCAGCGGCCGGTCGAGAGGGCGGCGCATCTGCGTGTAGTAACGGATGGGCGTGAAGCCCGCCGCCGCGTACAGCCGCGCCACGTCGGGTGTCGCGCCGTCGGCGTGGGTCGCGATGCGCGCGGGCACGTCCTTGCCGGACGCCGCCAGCAGCTGCCGGGCGCGCGCCACCTGCCAGGCGACGAGGGCGCTGCCGATCCCCCGGCCGCGCCACACCGGGTCGACATCGCCCTCGACGAACGCGCGGACGACCGTCCGGTCACCGGGCGGGACCTCCACCTGGGCCCACGCGCGCGGCGTCCCGTCACCGTCCACGCCCACGAGCACGTCACGCGCGAGGTCGCGCCACTCGCGCTCGAGCTCCTCGGCCACCTCCGGCACCGACGACCGGTAGTGCAGCGCGTCGGCCTCCTGGCCGCGGACCCGCAGGGCGGTGATCGCGGCGGCGTCCTCGACGGCCCCGGCCCGCCAGGTCAGCCCCGTGGCCGCCGCCGGCAGCGGCACCCGCTCCGGCGCGGCGGCGCGGACGGCCAGGGGGACGACGGTGTCGCTCATGCACCCGAGCCTGGCGCGAACAGCGCCGCGGGTCCATCGATATCCGCGGTGCAGGCCGCACCGCGGCCCTCAGGCGTCGATGCGCGACGCGTCGAGCGCGTGCGCGTTCGCGACGATGAAGTCCTTGCGCGGCGCGACGTCGGAACCCATGAGCAGCTCGAACACCTTCTCCACCTGCGCGGCGGCGGCCTCCGCCTCGCCGATGCGGACGCGACGCAGCGTGCGGTGGCGCGGGTCCATGGTCGTCTCGGCCAGCTGGTCGGCGTCCATCTCGCCCAGCCCCTTGTAGCGCTGGATGTCGTCCTTGTAGCGCCTGCCCGCGCGGTCGAGCTTCTTGAGGGTCGCCGCGAGCTCGGCCTCGGAGTACGTGTACAGGTACTCGTTCTTGCGCGAGCCCGCGCCGATCACCTCGATGCGGTGCAGCGGCGGCACGGCCGCGTAGACGCGGCCGTCCTCGACCAGCGGGCGCATGTAGCGGAAGAACAACGTGAGCAGCAGCGTGCGGATGTGCGCGCCGTCGACGTCGGCGTCCGTCATCAGCACGATCTTGCCGTAGCGCGCGGCCTCGAGGTCGAACGTGCGGCCCGACCCGGCACCGACGACCTGGATGATCGCCGCGCACTCGGCGTTCTTCAGCATGTCGCCGACCGACGCCTTCTGGACGTTGAGGATCTTGCCGCGGATCGGCAGCAGCGCCTGGAAGTCCGAGCTGCGCGCGAGCTTGGCGGTGCCGAGCGCGCTGTCGCCCTCGACGATGAACAGCTCCGAGCGCGACACGTCGTCGATACGGCAGTCCGCGAGCTTGGCAGGCAGCGAGGAGGACTCGAGCGCGTTCTTGCGACGCGAGATCTCCTTCTGCTTGCGGGCCGAGACGCGCGCGCGCATCTCCCCCACGACCTTGTCCAGGAGCAGGGCCGTGTGCGCCTTGTGCTCCCGCTTCGACGACGAGAACAGCGCGGTGAGCTCGGACTCGACGACCTTGGCGACGATGCCGCGCACCGGCCCCGTGCCCAGCACCTCCTTGGTCTGCCCCTCGAACTGCGGCTCGGCGAGACGCACGGTGACGACCGCGGTGAGGCCCGCGAGCACGTCCTCCTTCTCGAGCCGTTCGGACGAGGAGTCCTTCGCGGAGATCTTCAGACGCCGCGCGTTGGCGGTCACCTGCGTGCGCAGCGTCTTGAGCAGCGCCGTCTCGAAGCCCGCCAGGTGGGTGCCACCCTTGGGTGTGGAGATGATGTTGACGAAGCTGCGGACCTCGGTCGCGTAGCCCGTGCCCCAGCGCACCGCGACGTCGACCTCGCAGTCCCGCGTGACCTCCTGCGGCGTCATGTGACCACGGCTGTCGAGCACCGGCACCGTCTCGGTGAACGTGCCGGAACCGGTGAGGTGCCAGGTGTCCGTGACGGGCGCGTCGGGCGCGAGGTGGTCGACGAAGTCCAGGACGCCCCCGGTGTGCAGGAACGTCTCCTCGTGCGGCCCGTGCTCGCCGGGCGTGCCGGGGATCCCGCGCTCGTCCCGCACCGTGATCGCGAGCCCGGGCACCAGGAAGCTGGTCTGCCGGGCCCGGGTGACCAGCTCGTCGTAGGAGAACACGGCCGTCTTGGGGAAGATCTGCCGGTCGGCCCAGTAGCGCACGCGCGTGCCGGTGACGCCCTTGCCCACCTTGCCGACGACCGCCAGCTCCGAGCCCTGCACGAACGGCTCGAACGGCGACTCGGGGCTGACGCCGGCGCTGTCGTCGAACACACCGGGCTCGCCGCGGTGGAACGTCATGCGGTGGGTCCGCCCGTTGCGGTCGACCTCGACGTCCAGCCGCGCGGACAGCGCGTTGACGACCGACGCCCCCACGCCGTGCAGACCTCCGGACGCGGCGTAGGAGCCGCCGCCGAACTTGCCGCCGGCGTGCAGCTTGGTGAGCACGACCTCGACTCCCGTCAGGCCCGTCTTCGGCTCGACGTCCACGGGGATACCGCGCCCGTTGTCCCGCACCTCGACCGACGAGTCGGCGTGCAGCACGACCTCGATGCGGTCGCCGTGACCCCCGAGCGCCTCGTCGACCGAGTTGTCGATGATCTCCCACAGGCAGTGCATGAGCCCGCGGCTGTCGGTGGTGCCGATGTACATGCCGGGGCGCTTGCGGACGGCCTCGAGCCCCTCGAGCACCGAGAGGTGCCGGGCGGTGTAGCCGGCCTGGGGGGACGTGGTGGTCACGGCGCCGATGGTAACCGCCGCCCCGCACCCTGCCCGCCTCGCGCCGCGGCGCGCCGCCGGACTCCGCGGGAGGGATGTGTCGCACCTGTGACGCGTGTCGTACGCCGTGTTGCGCGACGATCACGATCGCGTGACCCCACGTCACGATCTTGTACGCAGAGAGCGAACCACCCGGTCCCGAGGGGATGGATGCCCGACCCGGATGGTTGTATGGAGGCGTGAACGGGACGACGATCGACTCCAGGACCCCGCTGACGGCTGCCGACCGCTGCGACCGCTGCAACGCGCAGGCGTACGTCCGCGTCGTGCTGCCTGTCGGTGAGCTGCTGTTCTGCGCGCACCACGCGCGCGAGCACGCACCCAAGTTCGCCTCGGTCGCCACGCACGTGCAGGACGAGACCGACAGGCTGCTCGCCGAGCACGGCGCAGGCCCCGGCTCTGCGGGCTGACACGGCGCGCACCCCCGACCTCGAGGGCCCCGGACCGTACGGTCCGGGGCCCTCGTCGTACCGGCACCCCACCGCCGCCCCGCTCCGCGAGGTGATCCACGCCCCGCGCTCCGGACGCACGAGAGCCCGGCCCCCCGAGGGGCCGGGCTCTCGTCGGTCGCGCGGCGCGCGTCAGTCGAGGTAGTCGCGCAGCACCTGCGAGCGCGACGGGTGGCGCAGCTTCGACATCGTCTTCGACTCGATCTGACGGATCCGCTCGCGCGTCACGCCGTAGACCTTGCCGATCTCGTCGAGCGTCTTGGGCTGGCCGTCGGTGAGGCCGAACCGCATGGACACCACACCGGCCTCGCGCTCGGAGAGCGTGTCGAGCACCTGGTGGAGCTGCTCCTGCAGGAGCGTGAAGCTCACGGCGTCCGCGGGCACGACCGCCTCGGAGTCCTCGATGAGGTCGCCGAACTCGCTGTCGCCGTCCTCGCCCAGCGGGGTGTGCAGCGAGATGGGCTCGCGGCCGTACTTCTGGACCTCGACGACCTTCTCGGGCGTCATGTCGAGCTCCTTGGCGAGCTCCTCCGGGGTGGGCTCACGGCCCAGGTCCTGGAGCATCTGGCGCTGCACGCGTGCGAGCTTGTTGATGACCTCGACCATGTGCACCGGGATGCGGATGGTGCGCGCCTGGTCGGCCATCGCACGCGTGATCGCCTGCCGGATCCACCACGTGGCGTACGTCGAGAACTTGTAGCCCTTGGTGTAGTCGAACTTCTCGACCGCGCGGATCAGACCGAGGTTGCCCTCCTGGATCAGGTCGAGGAAGAGCATGCCGCGACCCGTGTAGCGCTTGGCCAGCGAGACGACGAGTCGCAGGTTCGCCTCGAGCAGGTGGTTCTTGGCGCGGCGACCGTCCTGCGCGATCCACTCGAGCTCGCGGCGGAGCTTGGGCTCGAGGGAGTCGCGTGTCTCGGCGAGCTTCTCCTCGGCGAACAGGCCGGCCTCGATGCGCTTGGCGAGCTCGACCTCCTGCTCGGCGTTCAGCAGCGCGACCTTGCCGATCTGCTTGAGGTAGTCCTTCACCGGGTCCGCGGTGGCACCGGCGGTGACGACCTGCTGGGCAGGGGCGTCGTCGTCGTCCGCGTCGGAGTAGACGAACCCGGTGTCCTCGGGCTCGTCCTCCTTCTTCGCGGCGGCGGGCTTGGTCTCGGTCTCCTCGGCGTCGTCCTCGGCCACGTCCTCCACGTCGTCGGTCTCGACGTCGGCGTCCGTGACCTCGACGTCCTCGAGCTCCGTGACGTCGACGTCCTCCTCGACCTCGTCGACCGGCTCGTCGGCGACGTCGGACTCCGTCGCGGGCGACGCCTTCGATGCGGCCTTCTTGGCGGTGGCGGTCTTCGTCGCCGTGGCCTTGGTCGCCGCCGCCTTCGTGGTGCGGGTCGACCTCACCGCGGGCGTGCCGGCGTCCGCGACGGTCGCCTTGGCCGCGGGGCGCGACTTCGCGCTCGTCGCGGCGACGGCCCGGCCGGCGGTGCCCAGGTCGTTCACGTCGACACCGGCCGTCCCCAGACCGCGGACGACGGCGCGCAGCCGCTTGGGGCCCTCGACGCCGGCAGCCTCGCAAGCGGCGCGCACCGAGGCGGTGTCGACGCTGCCGTGGGTCCGTCCACGCATCACGAGCTCCTGCAGCGCGGGGTGCTGGAACTCGCGCGGAAGTGCGGGGTGGGGGGTCTGGGACGTCAAGAAACGACCTTTCGTCAGCGCGGCAACCGGAACCGAGGAGAGTCCGAAGGACCGGGAGACAGACAGATATTGTACCGACCCGCGGGGGCCCGCCGCGCGTGCTCGCTCGCGTGGCGTCGTCGGCTCGTGGATCTCCTCCGGGCGTCCCTGCACCAACGCGTGGCGCACCCGCAGCATTCCCGCCACACCGGTGGCGGGTGACGGCTCGCGCCCCGGCTCAGCCGGTGGGCTTCACCGTCAGGACGGGGCACGGCGCGTCGAACAGCACGCGCTGCGCGTTCGACCCGAGGATCAGCTTGCCGACGGGGCTGCGGCGGCGCAGGCCCAGGACGACGAGCTGCGCGCCGACCTCCTCCGCCGTGCTGATGAGGTCGTCCGCGACGTCACCGCCGTCGAGCAGCCGCACGTCGTGCTGCACATCCTTCGCGTCGAGCTCCTCACGTACCTCGCCGAGCGCCTGCTCGATCTCGGCACGACGCTCCGGCGTCTCGTCACGCCGCACGCTGAGGACCACGACGACCGCGACGGAGCGTTGACGCGCCTCCTCCACGGCGGCGTCGAGCGCGGCGTGCCCCTCGGGGGTCGCCAGGTAGCCGACCACGATGCCCATCGTCGCTCCTCCTCCTGGCCCAGCCGGCCTCGTGCGCGACGCTACCCGAGCGAGGGACGTCGGACGACCTCGACGTGCGTGCGACACGCCCGCCCACCCGCGCCGACGCCCCCGGCGGACGGCGCGGGGGCCACCCTCGCCCCTGCACGGCACGACCGGACCACCGGATCACGTCACGCCCGCCACGACGCCGCCGCCCGCCTCCTGCCGACGTGCCCACCCCGGCGCGAGGCCGGCCTCGACCGCGGCGCGCAGGAGGTGACCGAGCCGGTACCCCGGGTCGTCCTGCAGTGCGCGCTCCAGCAGCACGGCGGCGCGGGCACCGTCACCCCGCCACCACGCGATCGCCGCGAGGAGCGTCGACGCCGGCGCCTGCGCGCCGCGCCGCCCGTGCGCCAGGACCTCCTCGAGCACCGCCGCGGCGGTGCGTGCGCCGTCACCGGGCGCCACGCAGCCCGCCGGGTCGACCAGGCGGCCGACGGCGGCCCGGACCTCCGCGTCCTCGTCAGGGCCCGCGAGCGCGAGCGCACGCTCCGGCAGCGTCCCCGCTCCCGGAAGGCACGCGACGAGCACGGCGTCACGTACCCGTCGGTCGGCCAGGCCGGCCTCGACGCGCCCCAGCAGCGCGATCCGCGTCACGCGTCCGGCACCAGCACCTGCCGGCGCCGCCACGAGCGCACGCCACGCCGCGAGCGAGTCCGCCCGCCATCGTGCGAGGTGCTGCGGACCAGCCACGCGCGCCCGCGCCCGCGCCTCGCACCGGCGGCGCCGGACGCGCGCGACCGCACGGCGCGCGTCCGCGGAGGCGGCACGCACCTCGGCGAGCTGCTCGCGACCGGCGGCCACCACCGAGCCCGCGAGCACCATCTCCGCGCCGGCACGCGTCCCCTGCAGCGCGCTCAGCGGGTGCCCGGTCGGCGGGCAGCAGGTCGGGTCGCACGCCAGGCACCGGAAGGTCGTGTCCCCCACGACGAGCACGTCGGCACCACCGAACGGGACGTCGAAGGCCTCGAGCGTGTGCGCCGCTGCTGCGGCCACCCGCTCGCCGGAACCGGGGGCGTCCCGTGCGTACACGACGAGCGCGACGCGACGCGCCCCGTCAC
This sequence comes from Cellulomonas flavigena DSM 20109, assembly GCF_000092865.1. Lineage (GTDB taxonomy): Bacteria > Actinomycetota > Actinomycetes > Actinomycetales > Cellulomonadaceae > Cellulomonas > Cellulomonas flavigena. The sequence continues at coordinate 2,300,460 of NC_014151.1, forward strand.
GGTCGAGGTGTGCCGCCAACGAGCGTGCGACCTGCGGACCGTGCACGGCGTCGGCGACGTCCGCGAGGTCGACGCGGGCCACGAGGCCCACCCGACCGCGGGGACCGCGCAGGCTGACGGCGACCGCGCTGTCCCGGGGCTGGAACCCGAGCAGGTGCGGGACGAGTGCGAGCAGCTCACGGGGCTCGCTCAGCCGGAGGAGGAGTGGTTCCATGCCTCCACCGAAGCGTCCCGCGGTCTGCTCGTGGGGCGACCCGACCGAACCTGTGGGCGAGGCCGCCGGCGGTCGGGGCTGTGGTCGGCTCGCGCGCGAGGCTCGGCTCCCTGCGGACGCCGCTACCCTGGCGCGGTGCCCCGCCCGAACCGCGCCGCCCTGGTGACCGCAGGCGCGCTCGTCGCGCTCGCGGCGGCGAGCGGCTGCACCTCCGGGCCGGGACCCTCGCCCACGCTGTCGGCCACGCCCGCGGGGACGCCCACCACGACCCCCGGCGAGACGCTGCTGACCGACGAGATCGCCGAGGACACCGCGGTCGGTGCGCTCGCACCGGGCTTCCCGGAGTCGCTCGTGCCCGTCCCGCCGGACGCCGAGGTCCTCGTCTCCTCCAGCGAGCCGCTGCCCGACGGCCGCCTGCGCATCAGCCTCAACGTGCGGACCCCCCAGGACACCGGCGGCCTGCTCGAGGCCGTGCGGGTCCCGCTGGTCGCTGCGGGCTTCACCGAGTCGGCCCCTCCCGTCCCCGAGGCGGGGCTCGCCGCGCAGACCACGTTCTCGCGGTCCGACGGCACCGAGCTCCTCGTCGTCGGTGTCCTGGACCGCGACGGGCTGCGCACCATGACCCTGGGGGGGACGGTCGCCGCCCCGGCCCCCTAGGGTGGGGCACGTGCCCACCGCCAATGCCGCACTCGTCGACCGTGAGAACCTGCGCACGGGGGTCGACGCGGCACTCGGACGGCACGTCGCACGCCTCCGCGAGGAGGCCGAACGGATCAGCCCCGAGGCCGGCGCCCTGGTCGACGCCGTCGAGCGCATGGTCGCGGGCGGCAAGCGGCTGCGCGCGGCGTTCTGCTACTGGTCGTGGCGCGCCCACGGCGGTACCCCGGGCGACGGGCGTGAGCAGGGAGTGCTGCGCGCGGGGGCCGCACTCGAGCTGTTCCAGGCGGCCGCGCTGTTCCACGACGACGTGATGGACGACTCGAGCACACGGCGTGGTCTGCCGACCGCGCACCGCGTCTTCGCGGACGAGCACGCCGGCTCCGGGCGCCGAGGCGAGCCCCGCCGCTTCGGGGACGGCGTCGCGATCCTGCTCGGCGACCTCGCGCTCATCGCCAGCGACGAGGAGATGACACGCGCGCTCGCGGGCCTGCCCGTGAGCGTGGCCCAGGCGGCACACTCCGTCTTCTCGTCGATGCGCACCGAGGTGACCGTCGGCCAGTACCTCGACCTCGTCGCCCAGACGATGCCGTGGGGGACGGCCGACGACGACGAGCGGCGGGCACGCGAGGTCGTGCGGGCGAAGTCCGCGCGCTACAGCGTGGAGCACCCGATCGTGCTCGGCGCCGCGCTCGCCGGCGCCGACGACGCCGCGGTGGCGGGCTGCCGCGCCGTCGGGCTGCCGCTCGGCGAGGCCTTCCAGCTGCGCGACGACCTGCTGGGCGTCCTCGGCGACCCCGCCACCACGGGCAAGCCGGCGGGCGACGACCTGCGCGAGGGCAAGCGCACCGTCCTGGTCGCGCGTGCCCTGGCCCATGCCACGGCCGCCGGCGACGACGCCGCGGTCGCGCTCCTGCAGCGCGGCGTCGGCGACCCCGACCTGGACGCCGCCGGGGTCGCGGAGCTCACCGATCTCCTCGTACGCACCGGCGCGGTCGCCGACGTCGAGCAGATCATCGAGGAGCTCTGGGCCCAGACGCTCACCCAGATCGAGGCGCGCGACTGGCCCGAGCCGGCCCGCGGCACGCTCGTCGAGCTGGCGCACGCCGCGGTGCGACGCACCGCCTGACCGCCGTCGACCGCGCCGAGGGACGGGTCAGAGCAGCGCCTGGGCGACCCGCCGCACCTCGGTCTTGCGTCCGGCGCGCAGCGCCTCGATCGGCGCGACGCCGAGGGACTCCTCGACCGTGAACAGCCACGCGACGGTCTCCGTGTCGGAGAACCCGTCGTCCGCGAGCACCGTCAGCGTGCCCTGCAGGGACGCCAGGACGGCCCACGGCCGCTCGGCCGACGGGGCGTCCGGCGCGGCCGGGTTCGCGAGGTGGCCGGGGACGAGGAAGTCGGCGGGCACGCTCAGCACCGGCGGGCTACCGCGACGGACGCCGACGAGACGCCGCTCCTGCAGCAGGCGACGCACCTTGCCGACGTCGACGCCGAGCATCTCCGCGACGTCGGGAAGGGTCAGCCAGCGACCGACGAGAAGGTCCGGGTCAGAGGTGGAACTCACCCGGTCAGCCTACGGCTCCCCGTGCAGCGCCCCACCATCCGGTGCCCGGGGTTTCCGTCCTGGACATTCTCGTTTACCGTCGAAGTTCGTCACATCTGTCACACGCGCACCATGCGTCACGTCGGCACCACCGACCGACCTGGCGTCCGCCACAGCCCTTGGGGGGGCCATGTCCGCACGAACCTCGCGTCCGCGCACCGCCGCGCGCGTCGCCACGGGGACCGGTGCGACGCTCGCCGTCGCCACCGTGGCGCTCGCCGCGTCCGCCACCGGCGCCGACGCCGCCGACTACACCGTGGGCGAGGGCGACACCCTCACCGCGATCGCCAAGCGAGCCGGCACGACGGTGGCCCGCATCGCCGCCGACAACGCGCTCGCCGACCCCTCGCGCGTCCGCGTCGGCCAGGTGCTGCGCCTGCCCGATCCCGCACCGGCCGCAGCACCGGCCGCGGCGGCACCCGCAGCCGCGCCCGCGGGCAGCTACACCGTGCGCACCGGCGACACCGTCTCGGCCATCGCGACGCGCCACGGCACCACCGTCGCGGCCGTCGTCGCCGCCAACGGCCTGGACCGGCGCGCCTTCATCCGCGCGGGCCAGACCCTCACCATCCCCGGTGCCGGCCACGCCGCACCCGCCACCGCACCGGTCGCTGCGGCGTCCACCGCGGGCAGCTACACCGTGCGCACCGGCGACACCGTCTCGGCCATCGCGACGCGCCACGGCACCACCGTCGCGGCCGTCGTCGCCGCCAACGGCCTGGACCGGCGCGCCTTCATCCGCGCGGGCCAGACCCTCACCATCCCCGGTGCCGGCCACGCCGCACCCGCCACCGCACCGGTCGCTGCGGCGTCCACCGCGGGCAGCTACACCGTGCGCACCGGCGACACCGTCTCGGCCATCGCGACGCGCCACGGCACCACCGTCGCGGCCGTCATGGCCGCGAACGGCCTGGACCAGCGCGCCTCCATCCGCGCGGGCCAGACCCTCACCATCCCCGGCAGCACCGCGCCGAGCACGCAGCTCGTCGGCAACACGTTCGCCGGGCGCACGTACGCGACCGCGGTCGTCGACGCCGCGAACCGCAACAAGGCCACACTGCTGGCCGCGGGCGTGCCGTCCCGCGCGACCATGCAGGCCAAGGTCGCCGCGACCGCCCGCGACATGGGGGTCGACCCGGCGCTGGCCCAGGCGATCGCGCTCCAGGAGTCCGGCTTCAACCACAGCGCCGTCTCCCCCGCGAACGCCATCGGCACGATGCAGGTCATCCCGTCGTCCGGCGAGTGGGCGTCGGACCTCGTCGGCCGCCGGCTCGACCTGCTGAACCCCGACGACAACGTCGTGGCCGGCGTGGCGATCCTGCGCTCGCTCGTGCGCACGTCGCCGGACCTGCCGACCGCGATCGCCTCGTACTACCAAGGGTCGGCCTCGGTGCAGCGCAACGGCATGTTCGCGGACACCCGCCGCTACGTCGCGAACGTCCAGACCCTGATGACGCGCTTCCGCTGACGCGCGCGGCTCCACGGATCCGCCGGGCGCCGACCGTAGACTGCCGCGCGTGGGAACCACCGTCACCGATCCGCTCGTCGGCCGCCTCGTCGACGGCCGGTACGAGGTCGTCTCGCGCATCGCGCGCGGCGGCATGGCGACGGTGTACCTCGCCATCGACCGGCGCCTCGACCGCGAGGTCGCGCTCAAGGTCATGCACCCGCACCTCGCCGAGGGCGCCTCGGGCGGTGCCTTCATCGCGCGGTTCCGTCGGGAGGCGCGTACGGCGGCGCGTCTGACGCACCCCGGGCTCGTCGGCGTCCTCGACCAGGGGCTCGACGGCGAGACCAGCTACCTGACGATGGAGTACGTCGACGGCTCGACACTGCGCCGCAGGATCGAGGAGCAGGGCGCGCTGCGCGTCGGCGAGGCGCTGCGGGTCACCGAGAGCGTGCTCGACGCGCTGGCGGCCGCGCACCGCTCCGGCCTGGTGCACCGCGACGTCAAGCCGGAGAACGTCCTCATCGGGTCCGACGAGCGGGTCCGCGTCGCCGACTTCGGGCTCGCGCGTGCCGTCACCGAGGTGACCTCGACGACGACCGGCACCGTGCTCGGCACGGTCGCGTACCTGGCGCCCGAGCTCGTGCAGCACGGCACGAGCGATGCGCGGACCGACGTGTACGCCACCGGCGTCATGCTGTTCGAGATGCTCACCGGCCGGCAGCCGTTCACCGGCGAGACCGCGATCCAGGTCGCCTTCCAGCACGTCAACTCGACCGTCCCGGGGCCGTCGACGCTGGTCGACTGGCTGCCGTCGGAGATCGACGAGCTCGTGGGAGCGCTGGCCGCGCACAGCGCCGACGACCGCCCGCTCGACGCCGGCGCCGCGCTGCAGCTGGTGCGCCGCACGCGCCTCGCGCTCGACGACGTGACGATCGACCGCCGGGCCGACGTCGCTGCCGGCATCACCCTGCCCACCGCGACGGACCCGGGCGAGGTCGACCTGCCGCTCTCCCCCGACGACGCGGACACGTCCGACGACCGGGCGGCCACGGTCCGCGTGCCCATGGGCGACCACGCGCGCGGCGGGACGGTCGCGCTGCCGATCGGGCTCGGGGTCTCGCTCGCCGAGCCTCCGGCCCGCACCGCGGCCCGCCGGCGCTGGCCGCTCCTGGCCCTGCTGACCGGCGTGGTCGCCGTGCTGGGCCTCGGCACGTGGTGGTTCCTCGAGCTCGGCCCCGGCGCCTACACCCGCGTGCCCGCGGTCGTCGAGCTGCTGGAGGACGACGCGGTCGCGGCACTGACCGAGGCCGGCCTGGAGCACCGACGTGCCGAGGCGTTCCACGACGACCTCCCGGTCGGCACCGTCGTGTCGACCGACCCCGGTCCGGGCGCCGACGTGCGCAAGGACGGCACCGTGGTGCTGACCGTCTCGAAGGGCCCGGACCTCGTGAAGATGCCCGAGGGCGTCGTCGGGGCGATGCAGGCCGATGCGGACGCCGCGCTCGAGAAGGCCGACCTCGTGCCGGCGTACGCCGACCCCGAGCACCACGACGACGCACCCCTCGGCCAGGTGCTGCGGGCCATGCTGCCCGACGGCACGGAGGCGGAGGCCGGCGCGGACGTGCGCCGCGGCACGAAGGTGACCCTCGTCGTCTCGGACGGCCCCGCACCTGTCACGGTGACGTCGGTCGTCGGCATCACCGTCGAGGAGGCGCAGGAGCAGCTCGAGCCCGATGCGCTGACCGTCGAGGCCACCGAGGCATTCCACGACAGCGTCCCGGCCGGTCGCATCATCGACCAGGCCCCGGCCGCGGGCGAGACGGCGCACCGCAAGGACGTCGTCAAGGTGACGGTCTCGAAGGGCCCGGAGATGATCGAGGTACCGAACGTCATCCAGGTCGATTTCGAGTCCGCCAAGAAGCAGATCGAGGCCCTCGGCTTCAAGGTCGACCGGAAGAACTCCTGGGGCGGCCTGATCGGTCGAGTCGTCGACCAGAGCGTGGCCGGCGGCGAGACCGCCCCCAAGGGAGCCACGATCACCCTCACCGTCGTCTAGCGGTCGCCGTTCGCGTCTCGCGCGGCTGCGCGAGACGCGAACGTGGATCTGGCAGCACGACGCGGCCCCGGTGGTCGGCCTTCGAGGGCCGGCCGCCGGGGCCGCGTCGTGCGCAGACTCAGGCGCGGCGCAGCAGCTCCACGACCTGGAACGCCATCTCGAGCGACTGCTGGTGGTTGAGGCGCGGGTCGACCAGCGTCTCGTACCGCCGCGCGAGCCCCTCGTCGTCGATCTCCTCGGTGCCGCCGAGCACCTCGGTGACGTCGTCACCCGTGAGCTCGACGTGCAGCCCGCCGGGCACGGTTCCCAGGGTGCGGTGCACCTCGAAGAACCCGGCGACCTCGTCCATGACGTCGCTGAACCGGCGCGTCTTGTACCCGGTGGCGGACGTGATGCCGTTGCCGTGCATCGGGTCGCAGACCCACGTCACGGGCCGACCGTCGGCGGTGACCTTCTCGACGAGCGCCGGCAGCAGGTCGCGGACCTTGCCGGCCCCCATGCGCGTGACGAACGTCAGACGCCCCGGCTCACCCGTCGGGTTGAGCCGGTCGATGAGCGCGATCGCGTCGTCGCCCGTCGTCGTCGGCCCGAGCTTCACGCCGACCGGGTTGCGCACGCGGGAGAAGAAGTCCACGTGCGCCGCGTCGAGCTGGCGCGTGCGCTCCCCGACCCACAGGAAGTGGGCCGAGCAGTCGTACGGCTGGCCGGTGCGCGAGTCGATCCGCGTGAGGGGCCGCTCGTAGTCGAGCAGCAGCCCCTCGTGAGCGGCGAAGAAGTCCACCGTGCGCAGCGCGTCGACGTCGGCACCGCACGCCGCCATGAAGCGGATCGCGCGGTCGATCTCGGCCGCGATCTCCTCGTAGCGCGAGTACGCCGGGTTGGACGTGAAGCCCCGGTTCCACTCGTGCACGCGCAGCAGCGACGCGAAACCGCCGGTCGTGAACGCCCGGATGAGGTTCAGCGTCGAGGCGGACGTGTGGTAGGCCTCGAGCAGCCGCTGCGGGTCCGGTGTGCGGGCCTCGGGCGTGAAGTCGAACCCGTTGATGATGTCGCCGCGGAACGCGGGCAGCGTCACGCCGTCGCGCGTCTCGGAGTCCGACGAGCGGGGCTTGGCGTACTGCCCGGCCATCCGGCCCATCTTGACGACGGGCAGACTCGCCCCGTAGGTGAGCACGACCGCCATCTGCAGGATCGTCTTGATCTTGTTGCGGATGTTGTCGGCCGTCGCCTCAGCGAACGTCTCGGCGCAGTCACCACCCTGCAGCACGAACGCCTCGCCGCGGGAGGCAGCGGCGAGCTGCGCCCGCAGCGCGTCGGCCTCCCCGGCGAACACCAGCGGCGGCAGGGCTGCGAGCCGGTCACGCACACGGCGCACCTCGGCGTGGTCCGGCCACTGCGGCTGCTGCCCGACCGGCAACGTCTCCCACGCGTCCAGCCCGGCCACGACCTGCGGGTCCGGGTCGACCGTCATGAGTGGCTCGCCTTCACCAGGGGCTGGCCGATGTCGGCGAGGAGCTCGCCGAACCAGGCCTGCGTGACGTCGAACGCCTTGCCGCCGGCGATCCGGGGGAACTCGATCGCACGCAGGCGGTCGTCGTTCTCCTCGTCGTGGCCGATGACGCCGGACTCCCCGCGCAGCGCGCACTCGACGGCCAGGTCGGTCATCGACTTGATGAGGCGCAGGTCCTCGGCGTTCGCGGCAGCGGCGCGCGAGTAGTAGCCCGACTTCTGGACCATGACCTTCTCGGCGCCCAGCTTCTCGGCGAACTGCTTGGCGAACCACTGGCCCGGGTTGATCGTGTCGAGCTTGACGTGGCCGAACGGGTCGCGCTCCGGGGGCGTGCCGGCCGCCTCGAGCTGCTCGACGATCTCGTGCATGCCCGCACCCTCCGACAGGAAGATGTTGACGTTGCCCTGCTCGTCCATGATGCCGCGCAGGCGCGCGGCCTCGGCGTCGATGTCGAGCGCGAGCTCGGGCAGGAACACCGCGTGGATGTCCCAGCGCTCCCGCGTCAGGCCGATGCCCGGCACCCACTCCTGCTGGTCCAGCCACTTGCGGTACTCGACGGCCGCGGCGGCGGTCAGCCAGCCGCAGTGCCGGCCCATGACCTCGTGCACGATGAGCATGCGGGGGCCGGAGCGGTGCTCGCCGATGATGTTCGCGGCGAAGCCCGCGGCCTCCTCGGCCGCCGTCCACGCACCCAGCGACTGGCGGATCGGCACGACGTCGTTGTCGATCGTCTTGGGCAGGCCGACGACCGTCAGCTCGTAGCCGTTGTCGTGCAGGTACGCGGCGAGGTCCGCGGCGGTCGTGTTGGTGTCGTCGCCGCCGATCGTGTGGAGCACGTCGACGCCGTCCGCCTTGAGCTGCTCGGCGGCGACCTTCAGCGGGTCCTCGCCCTCCTGGACCAGGCCACGCTTGACGCAGTCCTTGGCGTTGGTGAGCTTGACGCGCGAGTTGCCGATCGGCGAGCCGCCGAACCGGTGCAGGACGCCCGCCTTGGCGCGCACCTCCGGCGTGACCGTCACGCTGTCACCCCGCAGCAGACCGTGATACCCGTGCTGGTAGGCGATGATCTCCACGTCGGGAGCGATCTCCGTGTAGCGCTCGATGAGCCCCCCGACCGCGGAGGACAGGCAGGGAGCGAAACCGCCGGCGGTCAGAAGGGCGACGCGACGGACCGACATGGGACACACCTCTCGTTGGCAGAGCACTGACGGGCGCGGGTGGGACACGTACCCGGCCGGCGCCCAGGGTGCGGCCTGCGCGGGGCACGCGACCAGGACCGAGGTCCGGGGCGTCGCGGCCGCGCAGGTGCAGCAGTCAGGAGACGGCGGGCACGGCCCCGCAGGGCACGCGCACGGGCCCGGCGCTCGTCCGGGTCCGGCTCATCCTACTGACGGCGGCGAGTCCTCCTGCGGCGGGACCGGAACCTGGACATCGGGCGCCGGACGCCCACCGGGCGCCGCCGGCATCGCGCCGGTGCTCTCGGCCTGCTGGTGCCCGGTCGCGAGGCGCGCCTTCTGCGTGGCCGCGTACACGTCGACGTACTCCTGGCCCGACAGGCTCATGATCGCGTACATGATCTCGTCGGTGACCGAGCGCAGGATGAACCGGTCGTTCTCCATCCCCCGGTAGCGCGAGAAGTCGAGCGGCTCGCCGATGACGATGCCGATCCGCATGACCTTGGGGATGCGACGCCCGAGCGGCTGCGCCACGTCGGTGCCGACCATCGCGACGGGCACGACCGGCGCGCCCGACTCCAGCGCGAGGCGCGCCACACCCGTCTTGCCGCGGTACAGCCGGCCGTCGGGGCTGCGGGTGCCCTCGGGGTAGATGCCGAACAGGCCGCCCTCGGACAGCCGTCGCAGGCCGGTGCGCAGCGCCGCCTCACCGGCCTTGCCGCCCCCGCGGTCCACGGGGATCGTCCCGACGCCGCGCATGAAGCCCGCTGTCAGGCGCCCCTTGAGCCCGGACCCGTTGAAGTACTCCTGCTTGCCGATGAACACGATCTCGCGGTCGAGCGCGAGCGGCAGGAAGAACGAGTCGATCACCGCCAGGTGGTTGCTCGCGAGGATCGCACCGCCCTCGGCGGGCACGTGGTGCGCGCCGCGTACCCACGGCCGGTAGACCAGCCGCAGCAGGGGCCCGACGAACACCCGCTTCATCAACCAGTAGAACAACGTGTCTCCTCGCTCGACCTCCGCCGCGCCGCCGTCGTCACCGCGGCGCCGGACGGTCCTGCGGACCGGCCACCGACCGCGTCGGGTCGGTACGTCGTGTCCGACTCTAGAGTGCTCCCATGGACGCACGTCCCGACGACGACGCCGACTCCGCCGACCGCGCCGCCGCACGCCCGCCCGTCGAGCCCCCCACCGGCCCCGCGGACGGCGACGCACGCCCGCAGGAGCCGGAGCCGGCACCGGCCCGCGGCGGCGAGGCGGACGACGATGCCTGGGCGTCGATCGTCGCCCGCCTGTCCGACGTCGACGGGGGCAACGACCCCGCCCTGCTCGACGCGCTCGGCGTCGAGCGCGAGGACGCGCCGGGGCCGGGCACGCTGCCGGGTGCCGGCCCCGCGCTCGCCGGACGGGACTGGGACGGGACGTCGCAGTACGACGCCGCGGAGGACGACGTCGACGAGCTCGAGCACTTCGAGCCGGAGGATCCCGGCCCGATCACCGCCGCCGATCCCCTGCTCACGCTCGCGTGGATCGCCGCGGTCGGAGCCCCGTTGCTCCTGCTCGTGGTCGTCACGCTGTGGCGCGACGCCCCGGCGCTGCTCGTGCGGGCCGCAGCGGTGGCGTTCGTCGTCGGCGTGGGCGTGCTGGTCTGGCGCATGCCGCAGCACCGCGAGCCGACCGACGGGGACGGCGCGGTCGTCTGAGGCTCTCAGACGCGCGCGAGGTCGGCCGCGCCGACCATGCCCGCGTCGTTGCCCATCGCAGCCACGACGATGCCGGCCTCCGGGCGGTGCCCGCGACCCGAGAGCTGCGCGTCGAACGCCTTGCGCGCGGGTGCCACCACCAGGTCGCCGGCCGCGCTCACGCCGCCCCCGATGACGAAGACCTCGGGGTCGAGCACCGCCGACACGGACGCGCAGCCCTCGCCCACCCAGCGACCGACCTCGGCGAGCAGCTCGACGGCCAGGGCGTCGCCGGCCTGCGCGGCGCGCGTGACCAGCGGCCCGTCGATGTGCTGGGCGCTGCCGCCAGCGAGCGCGACCAGCCCGGCGGCACGCTCCGGCTGCGTCATCGCGGCCGCCCGCGCGTCGCGCACGAGCGCCGAACCCGACACGTACTGCTCCCAGCAGCCCTCGTGGCCGCAGCCGCAGTAGTGCCCGCCGGGCACGACCCGCATGTGACCGATCTCGGCCGCGACACCCCAGGCACCGCGCGTGAGGCGGCCGTCGACGACGATCGCCCCGCCCAGTCCCGTGCCGAGCGTGAGCATCACCATGTCCTGCACGTCTCGTCCCACGCCGAACCGGAACTCGGCCCAGCCGGCCGCGTTGGCGTCGTTCTCGACGACGATCCGCAGGTCCTCGTCGCCGATCAGCGCCGCGACGTTGTCGCGCAGCGGGTACTCGCGCCACGCGATGTTGGGGGCGAACAGCACACGCGCCCGGTCGGAGGCCACGAACCCGGCCGCGGCAAGCCCGACCTGTCGCACCTCGTAGGACGCGCTGAGCTCCCGGTACACGTCGGCGATCGCCGCGTCGATGCTGGCCGCGTCGTCGGGGTCGGTGTCCCGCCGGGTCTGCGCGAGGATCGTCCCGTCGTCGTCGACGACGCCCGCCGCGATCTTCGTCCCGCCGATGTCGACCCCGATGGCGTGCATGTCCCGGTCCGCTCCTGCTCGTCGCCGCCGGCGCGTCCATCGCGCGGCGCCCCCACGCTAGCGGCAGTCCGGGCGGTGCGGGAGCGCGTCCACGGGCGCGGGGCGTGCGGGGCACGCCCCGCACGTCCCGATATGCCGTTGGCCTGCGACTCCACCCGTCCGGAGTTCTGCTTCCAGGGACGGACGTCCCGTATCCTCGTGGCACCTTCGCCCCACTGCCACTGGAGTCAGCATGGACGAGTCCCACAGCCCTCTCCTCGTCGAGGTCGATCCGTCGGACAACCTCAACGACCTGCTCGCCGCGCGCGTGCGCAGCACGCCGGACCGTCCGCTCGTCGAGCGGCACGTGGACGGGCAGTGGCAGCCGATGACAGCGCGCGAGTACGACGCGGCGATCGTCGCGGCGGCACGGGGTCTCGTCGCGCGGGGCGTGCAGCCCGGTGACCGCGTCGGCATCATGTCCCGCACGCGGTACGAGTGGTCGCTGCTGGACTGGGCCACCTGGGCGGTCGGCGCCGTGCCGGTCCCGCTGTACGAGACGTCGTCGGCCGAGCAGGTCGCCTGGATCCTCACGGACGCGGACGTGAGCGTGCTGTTCGTCGAGACCGCCGCCCACGCCGAGGTCGTCGCCGAGGTGCGCGCGCAGGCGCCGACGCTGCGCGACGTCCTCGTGATCGACGACGGCGCCGTCGACGACCTCGTGGCTGCGGGTGCGGACGTCGAGGAGGCGGAGATCGCGCGGCGCAGGGGGCTCGCCGCGCGCGACGACCTCGCGACGATCATCTACACCTCGGGCACGACGGGCCGGCCCAAGGGCGTCGAGCTGACGCACGGCAACTTCTCGCAGCTGACGACGAACGCGGTGAACAAGCTCAACGTGGTCGTGTCGTCGCCGAACGCGCGGACGATGCTCTTCATGCCGCTCGCGCACGTGTTCGCGCGGTTCGTGCACGTCCTGACGATCCCCGCCGGCGCGGTGCTCGGCCACTGGCCCGACACCAAGACCCTCGTCGAGGGCATCGGGACGTTCCGCCCGACCTTCATCCTGTCGGTGCCGCGCGTGTTCGAGAAGGTCTACAACTCCGCCGAGCAGAAGGCCGCAGCAGCGGGCAAGGGCGCGATCTTCCAGCGCGCCGCCAAGACCTCGATCGTCTACTCGCGCGCGCTCGACACCCCGGGCGGCCCGAGCCCGTGGCTGCGGCTGCAGCACAAGGTGGCCGACGTCCTCGTGCTGTCCAAGCTGCGCAAGGTGCTCGGCGGCCAGGTCGAGTGGGCCATCTCGGGCGGCGCGCCGCTCGGCGAGCGGCTCGGCCACTTCTACCGCGGCGTGGGCCTCAAGGTCCTCGAGGGCTACGGCCTGACCGAGACGACGGCACCGGCGACCGTCAACCTGCCCGAGCGGACGAAGATCGGCACGGTGGGCCCTGCGCTGCCCGGCACGTCGCTGCGCATCGCCGCCGACGGCGAGATCGAGATCAAGGGCATCCAGGTCTTCCGCGGCTACCACGACAACGCCGAGGCCACGGCCGAGGTGATGGACGACGGCTGGTTCCGCACGGGCGACCTGGGGTCGATCGACGACGACGGGTTCCTGCGCATCACGGGGCGCAAGAAGGAGATCATCGTCACGGCGGGTGGCAAGAACGTCGCCCCGAGCGTCCTCGAGGACCGGCTCCGCGGCCACCCGCTGGTGAGCCAGGTGGTCGTCGTCGGTGACCAGCGCCCGTACATCGGAGCGCTCATCACGCTCGACCCCGAGGGGGTCCCGGGCTGGCTCGCGGCGCACGGGAAGCCGCCGATGTCGATCGAGGAGGCGGCCAAGGACCCGGACGTCCTCGCCTCGCTCGACAAGGCGGTCGAGCGCACCAACAAGGCCGTGTCGCGCGCGGAGTCCATCCGCCGCTACCGGATCCTCGACCGGGACCTCACGATCGCCGACGGCTACCTCACGCCGAAGCTCAGCGTGCGGCGCTCCGAGGTGCTCAAGGACTTCGCGGCCGACGTCGAGGCGCTCTACGCCGAGGGCGCGCGCTGACGCAGCCGCCCCCCGCTCCGCGCACCGTGCCCCCGGCCTCCTGACCGGGGGCACGGTCGTGTCACGGCGCGACGGCGCGGCACCTGCGGCCACGCTCGCGCCGTGCCCGGCCGGACGCGCCCGGACGGTCGCGGTGCGGCCTGCACGACGCTGTCGGACGTCGTCGGTAGCGTCCGCGCCATGTCCAGCCCTCGTCGTCTGCGGCCCTCCCACCCCGAGGTGCCGGCGCCGGGCGCGACGGGCGTCCAGGTGGCGCTCGACGAGCTCGGCACACCCCTGAGCGACGTGACGTTCGTCGTCGTCGACCTCGAGACCACCGGAGGCCGGGCGGCGGAGGACGCCATCACCGAGATCGGCGCGGTGAAGGTGCGGGGCGGCGAGGTCCTCGGCGAGTTCCAGACGCTCGTGGACCCGGGCGGCCCCGTGCCGCCCTTCATCCAGGTGCTGACCGGGATCACGACGTCGATGCTCGTCGGCGCGCCGACGATCGGCGAGGTGCTGCCGAGCTTCCTCGAGTTCGCCCGCGGTGCGGTGCTCGTGGCGCACAACGCGCCGTTCGACGTGGGGTTCCTGCGGGCCGCGGCCGCCCGGAGCGAGCGCGCGTGGCCGGGTTTCCAGGTGGTCGACACGGTGCGCCTGGCGCGGCGCGTCGTGCTGCGCGACGAGGCGCCCAACCACAAGCTGTCGACGCTGGCCGCGCTGTTCGGCGCGACGGTGACGCCGAACCACCGGGCGCTGGCCGACGCGCGCGCGACGGTCGACGTGCTGCACGCGCTCCTCGGGCGGCTCGCGCCGCTGGGCGTCACGCACCTCGAGGACCTCGCGACGGCGACCGACCCGGTGCCCGCCGACGTCCGGCGCCGCAGCACGCTCGCGGACGGCCTGCCGGACGCCCCGGGGGTCTATCTCTTCCGCGGTCCGCGCGACGAGGTGCTGTACGTCGGGGTCTCCACGACGTCGCTGCGCCGCCGCGTGCGCTCGTACTTCACGTCGGCGGAGAAGCGCGGCCGCATGCAGGAGATGGTGCGGCTCGCGGTGCGGGTCGACCCCGTGGTCTGTGCGACGCCCCTCGAGGCCCGCGTGCGCGAGCTGCGGCTGATCGCGGAGCACGCGCCGCGCTACAACCGGCGCTCGCGCGCACCGGAACGCATGCCCTGGGTCCGGCTGACCGACGAGCCGTTCCCGCGCCTGTCCGTGGTGCGCGAGGTGCGGGAGGGCCGCGCCCACATCGGCCCGTTCGCGTCCCGCGCGCTCGCGCAGCAGGCCGTCGACGCGCTGCACGCGACATTCCCCGTGCGGCAGTGCACCGGGCGGCTCCCGGTCGTCCCGTCCGCCGACGCGCACGCGTGCGTGCTCGCGGAGGTCGGGCGGTGCGGCGCGCCGTGCACGGGCGGCCAGGACGTGGCCGCGTACGCCCCCGTCGCAGCGGCCGTCCGCGACGCGATGACCGGCGACCCGCGCGATGTCGCGCAGGCTCACGCGGTGCGCATCCGCACCCTCGCGGCACAGGAGCGGTTCGAGGAGGCTGCGACCGTCCGCGACCGCCTCACGTCGTACGTCCGCGGCGCCGGTCGCGCCCAGCGTCACGCCCGGGCGGCCGCCTGCCGCGAGCTCGTCGCTGCGCGCCGCACCGACGACGGAGGCTGGGAGCTCCTGCTCGTCCGGCACGGCCGGTTCGCCGGGACGGCGGTGGTCGACCGCCGCACCGACCCGCGCCCGGCCGTCGCCGCGCTGCGTGCCGGAGGCGAGCACGTCACGGCGTCGGTGCCGCCTGCGACGGCGGCACACCCGGAGGAGACCGACCTGCTGCTGGCGTGGCTCGAGCAACCTGGCGTCCGGCTCGTGGAGGTCGACGGCGAGTGGTCCTCCCCCGCCCGGTCCGCGCAGGCCGTGCGGGACGCGGCGGCAGCCGTCACGCTCGACCTCGTCGTCCCGCGGCCCGCACTGGTCGACGACGCGCCGACCGCTCCCGGCGCCGCGCCGCAGCGCACGGCATGATGGCGACATGCTCACTGCCATCGTCCTGATCGACTGCGACGCCGCCCGCATCCCCGAGGTCGCCGCCGAGACCGCGGAGATCGAGGGAGTCAGCGAGGTCTACTCCGTCACCGGTGAGGTCGACCTCATCGCGCTGGTGCGCGTGCGTGAGCACGACCGGCTCGCGGACGTCATCGCCGACAAGGTCAGCAAGGTCGAGGGGGTCCTGCGCACGCAGACGTACATCGCGTTCCGTGCGTACTCCAAGCACGACCTCGAGGAGGCGTTCGCGCTCGGCCTGGAGGACTGAGCGTCGCAGCACCCGGAGGCTGTCGCGACGCCCTGGCGGCTGTGGCACGGCTCAGGCCCGATGGCGCCCGGTCCGTCCAGGGACGGCGCACGGCCGGACGGCGACGCTCGCGCGTCAGCGGCCGCCGATCGTGGTCATGCCGCCGCGGCGTTGCGCCAGCGCTCGAGCACGGCCGCGGCCGCGCCGTCGTCGATGGCGCGCTCGGCATGCCCGGCGCCGGCGACGAGACGCTCCACCAACGTGCCCTCGGCGGTGCCGGGGAGCGAGGCGTCCGCCACGAGCCCCGCGGCGGCGTTGAGCACCACGGTGTCCCGTACGGGACCATGTGCGCCCGCCAGCAGGTCGCGCACGACCGACGCGTTCTGCGACGCCGATCCGCCGCGCAGCTGCTCGACCGTCACCGGCGCCACGCCGACGGCCGCCCAGTCGACGACCTCCTCGCGCACGGCGCCGTCGCGGACCTCCCAGAAGCGGGTCGCTCCCGTCGCCGCGATCTCGTCGAGCCCGTCGCCCTCCCCGCGGAACAGCAGCGCGGTGCGGCCGCGGTTCGCGAGCACACCGGCGATGAGGCCGGCCATCCGCGCGTCCGCGACGCCGATCGCGCTCGACTGCGGCTGCGCGGGATTCGTGAGCGGCCCCAGGAAGTTGAACGCCGTCGCGATGCCGAGGTCGCGGCGCGGCACGCCCGCATGACGCATCGACGGGTGGAACGCGCCCGCGAAGCAGAAGGTGATGCCCACCTCGGTCGCCAGCGCGGCGACACGCTCGAGCGGCAGGTCGAGGCGGATGCCGAGCGACTCGAGCACGTCGGCCGAACCGCTCGACGACGAGGCGGCCCGGTTGCCGTGCTTCACGACGGTCAGGCCGGCACCCGCGACGACCAGTGCCGCCATCGTGGAGATGTTCACCGTGTGCAGCCGGTCGCCGCCCGTGCCGACGATGTCGACCGTGCGCCCCGGCACCTCGAACCGGTGGGCGTGCGTGAGCATCATGTCGGCCAGCCCCGCGAGCTCGTCGACCGTCTCCCCCTTCGCGCGCAGCGCCACGAGGAACCCGGCGACCTGCGACGGCGAGGCCTCGCCGCTCATGATCCGGTCCATCGCCCACGCGGCCCGAGCGCTGTCGAGGTCCTGGCCACGGACCAGCGACGTGAGCAGGTCGGGCCAGGTGGTCGTCGCGGTCATCCGTGCGCCGCCGCCGCGTGCACCAGGTCCGCGACGGCCGTGTGCAGCACCACCGGGTCGAGCGGGCGGCTGACGACGGCGTCGGCGTTCGACCAGGACGCGAGCCACGCGTCCTGGGGCCGCCCGGTGAGCACGAGCACCGGCGGGCACGCGTACACCTCGTCCTTGAGCTGGCGGCACAGCCCCATGCCGCCGACCTTGTCCGCCTCGCCGTCGAGCACCAGCACGTCGGCGCCGCCCGCGTCGGCGACCGCCACCACCGCGTCCGCCGTCGCGACCTCGGTCCACTCGATGTCGGGCTCACCGCGCCCGAGGCGCCGCCCGACCGCGAGACGCACCTGCTCACGCGCGTCCACGTCGTCGCTGTACAGCAGGATGCGCGGCGCGCGGGCCGCCGGGTTCGCGGTGCTCATGGTGCCCCTCACTCGTCGTCGACGTGCAAGGGGCATCTTGGCACGTCGCCGGCCCCCACGGTGCGCACCGCCCACGGTGCGCACCGCCCACGGTGCGCGCCACGGAGGTCGGCGCGGGTCACGAGAAAGTGACGATGTGACATATCCCAAGGTCCCGCTGTGGGTCGAACGGCCCATGCGCCGCCCTCGTCAGCCATAATGGCGAACGTGTCGACCGCAACGGCTGCCTCGCGCCCCGCTCCCCACGTGACCGTCAACCGACCGAACCCCGTGTCGGTCGGCACGATCGTGTGGCTCGCCAGCGAGCTCATGTTCTTCGCCGGACTGTTCGCCATGTACTTCACGGTGCGGGCGGCCGTGCCCGAGGAGTGGGCGATCCAGACGGACAAGCTCAACCTCCAGTTCGCCTTCGCCAACACGGCGATCCTGGTGCTGTCGTCGGTGACGTGCCAGATGGGTGTCTGGGCGGCGGAGCGGCTGCAGCCCGTCCGCAGCGGCTCGCTCGTGCAGTTCTGGCGCTGGGGCATGAACGAGTGGATGACGCTCACCTACGTCATGGGCGCCGTGTTCATCGGCGGGCAGATCTTCGAGTACGCCGAGCTGGTCGAGCACGGCCTGACGATCTCGTCCTCCCCCTACGGCTCGGTCTTCTACCTGACGACCGGCTTCCACGGGCTGCACGTCGTCGGCGGTCTCATCGCCTTCCTGTTCCTGCTCGGCCGCTCCTTCGCGGCCAAGCGCTTCACCCACCACGAGGAGACGACCGCGATCGTCACCTCGTACTACTGGCACTTCGTCGACGTCGTCTGGATCGCGCTGTTCGCGGTCATCTACCTGGTCCGATGACACCGGCCGGTCCGCCCCGGCGGACCGGTGCCCTCCCCGTAACCCCGACCATGCGAGACGAGGACCGATCCGTGAAGGCACTCGCAGCCCGCAGGCACGACCGGCGCGCGCCGGTGGTGCTGCTCCTGCTGGCGCTGCTGCTCACCGGCGCCCTGTACGCCGTGCTGTCCCCGACCACCGCCGACGCCGCGCCCGCGGGTGCCTCGGCGGACCAGGTCGAGACCGGTGAGAAGCTGTTCCAGGCCAACTGCGCGACGTGCCACGGGCCGGACGCCACCGGCCGCGACGACGTGCCGTCGCTCGTCGGTGTCGGCGCCGCCGCCGTCGACTTCCAGGTCGGCACCGGCCGCATGCCCATGCAGATGAACGGCCCGCAGGCGCCGGCCAAGCCCGCGCAGTTCGACGAGGAGCAGATCGCCGCGCTCGCGGCGTTCGTCGCCTCGCTCGGCCCCGGCCCGTCGATCCCGACGGCCGAGCAGGTCGACCCTGCGCTGGGCGACCCCGCGAGCGGCATGGCGCTGTTCCGTACCAACTGCGCGATGTGCCACAACGCCGTCGGTGCCGGGGGCGCGCTGTCGCAGGGCAAGTGGGCGCCCAACCTGTGGGAGACCACGCCCACGCACCTGTACGAGGCCATGGTCACGGGTCCGCAGTCGATGCCCGTCTTCAACGACGCGACCCTGACGTCGGACGAGAAGCGCGACATCATCGCGTACCTCGACCTGCAGGGCGACGGGGCTCCCGGCGGCCTGGGCCTCGGCAGCCTCGGTCCGGTCAGCGAGGGCCTGTGGGCCTGGGTCGTCGGCATGGGCCTTCTCATCGGCGCAGCAGTCTGGATCGGAGCGAGGTCCTCGTGAGCATCACCCCCGAGCACGGCCACGAGCCCGGCGACACCGCCGGCTCCGACCTCGCGCTGCGCGAGGGCGAGAACACGGTCGAGAAGTTCCCCAACCCGGGCTTCGGGCCGCACCGGCCCCGCCGTGCGGACGTCGACCCGGCCGCGAACAAGCGAGCCGAGCGCCAGGTCGTCGCGCTGTTCGCGCTGTCGATCCTCGGCACGATCGGCTTCGTCGTCGCGTACTTCGCGCTCCCGCCCGGCGAGACCGTCGCCTCGATGCGCACGTCGAACCTCGCGCTCGGACTGGGGCTGGCGTTCGCGCTGCTCGGCATCGGGCTCGCGGCCGTGCACTGGGCCAAGTCGCTCATGAACGACCACGAGAAGGCCGAGGACCGGCACGCCCAGCGCAGCTCGGACCAGGTGCGGGCCGAGGCCGTGGCCGTCCTCAAGGACGGCGCCCAGGACTCCGCGATCGGTCGGCGCGGCGTGCTCAAGGGCGCGCTCGTGTCCTCGCTCGCGCTGTTCCCGCTGACGATCGCGCTGCCGCTCATCGGTGAGGTGGGCGAGGACTGGAACGTCTCGAAGTTCAAGCGCACGCTGTGGGCGAAGAACAAGAAGCTAACGATCGACCCGACGGGCCGTCCGATCAAGGCGGCCGACGTCACCATCGGCTCGGTCGTCCACGTGATCCCCGAGGGCCTGGAGGAGGCCGAGGCGCCGCTGGACGAGAAGGCCAAGGCCGTCGTCCTGCTCGTCCGGCTCGACCCCCGGGACATCAAGTCCGAGCAGGGCGAGGGCTGGTCGTACGACGGCATCGTCGCCTTCTCGAAGATCTGCACCCACGTGGGCTGCCCCGTGGCCCTCTACGAGCAGCAGACGCACCACCTGCTGTGCCCCTGCCACCAGAGCACGTTCGACGTCGCCGACGGCGCGAAGGTCGTGTTCGGTCCCGCCAAGCGGCCGCTGCCCCAGCTGCCGATCACCGTCGACGACGAGGGCTACCTGGTCGCGCAGAGCGACTTCCACGAGCCCATCGGTCCGAGCTTCTGGGAGCGGCTGCGATGAGCACCACCACCGCACCGGCCGGCGGCAGCAAGGCCGCCGCCGCGACCGCCGACTACCTCGACCAGCGCACCGGCATCGGGACCGCGGTCAAGGAGTTCGCGCGCAAGATCTTCCCCGACCACTGGTCGTTCCTGCTGGGCGAGATCGCGCTCTACAGCTTCGTCACGCTGATCATCTCCGGCGTGTTCCTCACCATGTTCTTCGTCCCGAGCATGAACGAGGTGCACTACGAGGGCCCGTGGCCGGCGCTGGACGGCGTCGAGATGTCCGAGGCGTTCGCCTCGACGCTGCGTCTGTCGTTCGAGGTCACCGGCGGTCTGCTCATGCGGCAGATCCACCACTGGGCGGCCCTGATCTTCATGGCCGCGATCGTCACGCACATGATGCGCGTCTTCTTCACCGGCGCGTTCCGCAAGCCGCGCGAGCTCAACTGGGTCGTCGGCTTCGTGCTCCTGATCCTGGGCCTCGGCGCCGGCTTCACGGGCTACTCGCTCCCCGACGACGTCCTGTCCGGCAACGGCCTGCGCATCACCGACGGCGTCGTCCGCTCGATCCCGATCCTCGGCAGCTACCTCTCGTACTTCATCTTCGGCGGCGAGTTCCCGGGGCACGACGTCATCCCGCGCCTGTTCACGCTGCACATCCTGGTCGTTCCCGGCCTGATCCTGGCGCTCGTGGGTCTGCACCTGTTCTTCGTCGTGCTGCACAAGCACACGCAGTACCCGGGCTCGGGCCGCACCAACGCGAACGTCGTGGGCTTCCCGCTCTTCCCGATCTACGTCGCGAAGGCCGGTGGCTACTTCTTCGTGGTGTTCGGCGTCATCGCCCTGCTGGGCGCGACGATGTCGATCAACCCGGTGTGGAACTACGGGCCCTACGACCCGTCCCCGGTCTCGGCGGGCGCCCAGCCGGACTGGTACATGCTGTTCCTCGAGGGCTCGCTGCGCCTCATGCCGGGACAGACGGAGTACGTGCTGTTCGGACCTGATGGCTGGACGCTGTCGCTGAACGTCCTCATCCCGGCGGTCGTGGTGCCCGGCGTGCTGTTCACGCTGCTGGCGCTCTACCCCTTCGTCGAGGCGTTCGCGACCGGGGACAAGCGCGAGCACCACCTGCTCGACCGCCCGCGCAACCGGCCGTTCCGGACCGCGTTCGGCGTCTCGCTCCTCACCGCCTTCTTCATCCTCGTGCTGGCGGGGTCGAACGACCTCATCGCGACGCACTTCGCCCTGTCGATCAACGACATCACCTGGGTCTTCCGGGTGCTGCTCTTCGTGGGGCCGTGGGCGATGTTCGTCATCACCAAGCGCATCTGCCTCGGTCTGCAGCGCAAGGACCGCGAGCTCGTCCTGCACGGCCACGAGACGGGCCAGATCGTTCGGTTCGCGTCGGGCGAGTACATCGAGGTGCACAAGCCGCTGGACGCCCACGAGCGCTGGCTGCGCGTGCAGCACGACGCGATCCGCCCCATCGAGATCGAACCGGCGGAGGACTCCCGCGGTGTGCGACGCAAGGGCTACCGCCTCGACCGTCTGCGTCAGCGTCTGTCGCAGACGTTCTACGAGGACCGTGTCGAGCCGGTGACGCCGGCCGAGCTCGAGGCCTCGCACTCGCACGGCGAGCACGACGCACTGGGCTCCGACCAGGAGAAGCCGCCCGCGCAGCTGCTCGCCGAGGGCGCTCCCACGGGCGGCGGCACGCGCCTTCGCCCGCAGGATGAGACGGACACCGACGCGCGGAACAGGTGATCCTGGACCACAGTTGTCCCGATAGACGACCGTTCGCGGTGTCCGGCCGGATGTGCCGGGCACCGCGACGGCGTTTCAAGGGCGGAACGCCACGGCGTCCGCCACCCGACGCAGGAGAGGTACGAGATGGCTGACTACACGCTCCCGGATCTGCCGTACGACTACGCGGCGCTCGAGCCGCACATCTCCGGCAGGATCATGGAGCTGCACCACGACAAGCACCACGCCGCGTACGTGGCGGGCGCCAACACGGCGCTGGAGAAGCTCGCCGCGGCACGCGAGGCCGACGACTTCGCCACGGTGAACCTGCAGGAGAAGAACCTGGCGTTCAACCTCGGCGGGCACGTCAACCACTCGGTGTTCTGGGAGAACCTCTCCCCCGACGGCGGCGACAAGCCCGTCGGCGAGCTGGCGGCCGCGATCGACGAGTTCTTCGGCTCGTTCGACGCGTTCAAGAAGCACTTCGCCGCCAACGCGGTCGGCATCCAGGGTTCGGGCTGGTCGATCCTCGGGTGGGACTCCGTCGGCCGGAAGCTGGCGATCTTCCAGCTGTACGACCAGCAGAGCAACTACCCGCTGGGCCTGGTCCCGATCGTCGTGCTCGACATGTGGGAGCACGCGTTCTACCTCGACTACGTCAACGTGAAGGCGGACTACGTCAAGGCCTGGTGGAACATCGTCAACTGGGCCGACGCCGCGGAGCGCTTCGCGCGTGCCCGCACGCAGACGGCGGGCCTCATCGTCCCGACCTCCTGACGAAGGCGCGCGCGCAGGACCCAGCGGCCGCTCGCCCCTCACGGGGTGGGCGGCCGCTCTGCTGCACCGCGCGCCGGGTCGGTCACGCCTGCGGTCCGCGAGACACCCTTCTCCTCCCCGCCATGCCCCGGCGGGTACGTCGACGGCCCGCCACCGCGAGGGTGACGGGCCGTCGAGGCGGGCGCGCGGCGGCGTCAGTGCGCGTGCTGCCCGCGGGAGTACTCGAAGAGCCAGCCCACCAGGCCGACGACGCTCAGCGCCGCGGCGGGCACCATGAGCCACCAGCCGACCGCCAGGGCCAGGAACCCGACCGACGCGGCGATGGCGACGACGAGCGGCCACCAGCTCCACGGGCTGAACGTGCCCTGGACACCGGCGCCCTGCTCGATCTCCCCGAGCTCGTCGTCCTCAGGACGGGGGTCGATGCGCCGGGCGAGAAGGGCGAAGTAGCCGCCGATCATGCCGACCAGACCACCGACGAGCGGGATGCTCACGGTGCCGACGGCCTCGCCGTCGCTCCAGAGTCCGTAGATCAGACCGATCGGGAAGAAGAAGAGGATCCCGTAGAGGAAGAGCTTCGCCTCGATCTTCACCGCTCCTCCTCCTCGCGCCGCTCGCGCACGTCCTCGATGTCCGACTCGACGACCGTCGCCGACGACTGGTCCTGCTCGCCGGAACCACGGGCGATCCGCTCCTCGGCCAGCTCCCGCTCACCGGTCTGCTGCGGCGCCCAGTCCAGCGGCCCGGGGTCCTCCGGTGCCACGTGGTCCATCGCGGCGACCTCCGGGTGGTGCAGGTCGAACGCCGGACGCTCGGAACGGATCCGGGGCAGCGAGACGAAGTTGTGCCGCGGCGGCGGGCAGCTCGTGGCCCACTCCAGGGAGGCGCCGTAGCCCCACGGGTCGTCGACCGTCACCTTCGGGGCGTTGCGCCAGGTGACGTAGACGTTCCAGAGGAACGGCAGCGTCGACGCCGCGAGGATCATCGACCCGACCGTCGAGAGCTGGTTCATCCACGTGAACCCGTCCGCCGGCGAGTAGTCGGCGTACCGGCGCGGCATGCCGATGACACCCAGCCAGTGCTGGACGAGGAACGTCATGTGGAAGCCCACGAACAGGAGCCAGAAGTGCAGCTTGCCGAGTCGCTCGTCGAGCATGCGCCCGGTGAACTTCGGCCACCAGAAGTAGAAGCCGGCGAACATCGCGAACACCACGGTCCCGAAGACGACGTAGTGGAAGTGCGCGACGACGAAGTACGTGTCGGACAGGTGGAAGTCGAGTGCCGGACTCGACAGGATGACGCCCGTCAGGCCGCCGAAGAGGAACGTCACGAGGAACCCGATGCTCCACAGCATGGGCGTCTCGAACGTCAGCTTCCCGCGCCACATCGTGCCGATCCAGTTGAAGAACTTCACACCGGTCGGCACGGCGATGAGCATCGTCATGAAGGCGAAGAAGGGCAGCAGGACCGCGCCGGTCGCGTACATGTGGTGCGCCCAGACGGTGACGGACAGGGCTGCGATCGCGATCGTCGCGTAGACCAGGCCCTTGTAGCCGAAGATCGGCTTGCGGGAGAAGACCGGCAGGATCTCCGACACGATGCCGAAGAACGGCAGCGCGATGATGTAGACCTCCGGGTGCCCGAAGAACCAGAACAGGTGCTGCCACAGCAGCGCCCCGCCGTTGTCGGGGTTGAACACCTGCGCACCCAGGCGGCGGTCGGCGCCGAGCGCGAACAGCGCCGCAGCCAGCGGCGGGAACGCCATGAGCACGAGCAGCGACGTCACCAGGATGTTCCAGGTGAAGATCGGCATGCGGAACATCGTCATGCCGGGCGCACGCATCGTGACCACGGTGGTGATGAAGTTGACGGCCCCGAGGATGGTGCCGAAGCCGCCCAGCGCGAGGCCGAAGACCCACAGGTCTCCCCCCAGACCCGGTGAGTAGAGCTGGTTGGACAGCGGCGCGTAGGCGAACCAGCCGAACGACGCGGCACCCTGCGGCGTGAGGAAGCCGGCGGCCGCGATGAGCCCGCCGAACAGGTACAGCCAGTACGCGAACATGTTGAGGCGCGGGAACGCCACGTCCGGGGCGCCGATCTGCAGCGGCATGATGATGTTCGCGAAGCCCGCGAACAGCGGCGTCGCGAAGAGCAGCAGCATGATCGTGCCGTGCATCGTGAACGCCTGGTTGTACTGCTCCTTCGACTGGAACAGGTCCATCCCGGGCTGGAACAGCTCGGCGCGGATGAGCAGCGCCAGGATCCCGCCGATCGCGAACCACACGAACGACGTGATCAGGTACATGTACCCGATCGTCTTGTGGTCGGTGGAGGTGAGCCACTTCACGACCGTCCGCCCCAGCGTCTGCCGCCGGGGCGACAGGCCCGGGATGACCTCGGTGTGCGCCGCCATCAGTGCTCGCCCTCCGCCACGTCGTTCAGGTCCTGCTGCCGGCTGTACTCGAGGCCGAGCACACCGGTCTGGCCGCGGTCGCGCAGCTCCTCCATGTGGGCGTCGTACTCCTCCTGCGAGACGACCTCCACGTTGAAGAGCATCCCGGAGTGCTCCTCGCCGCAGAGCTCGGCGCACTTGCCGCGGTACACGCCCTCACGCGTCGGCGTGACCTGGAACGTGTTGGTGTGGCCCGGGATCATGTCCTGCTTGTAGAGGAACTCCGGGATCCAGAAGGAATGGATGACGTCCCGTGAGTCGAGCGTGAACTCCACCCGCTTGTCGACGGGGAGGTAGAGCGTGACCTGCTCGCCGAGCGCGGCCTCGTCCTCGCCGATGTCCTCGGCGTGCTGACCCGTCTCGTAGACGTCCTCGTCGAGGTAGTTGAAGTCCCAGCTCCACTGCTTGCCGATGACCTGGATGTTCACGTCCGGCTCTGCCGACGTGTCCTGCAGCGCGAGCGTGTCCTCGTTGGTGTGGTAGAAGAGCACGCCCACCATCACCACGGGCAGCAGGATGTACATGATCTCGAGCGGCACGTGGTACCGCAGCTGCACGGGCAGCGTGTGGTCGTCCTTGCGCTTGCGGTAGACCGCCACGCACCACAGGATCAGCCCCCACGTGATGGCGCCGACGATGAGCGCCGCGATCCAGGAGCCGACCCACAGGGAGACGACACGACCGGTCTGGTCGGTCACCTCGTGGTCGGAGTAGCCGGGCAGCCAGCCACGCTGGACCGCGTCGGAGCAGCCGCTGAGCACGAGCACGAGCGCCGTGGCCAGCACGGCGACGGCGACGTGCCGGGTGCGGCGGGGGGGAACCGGGTGCACGGGGAACCTTCCACTCACGTCCCGCCGACGACCGCCCGTTCCTGGGCACGCCGCCGAGTGGGACCTTCGTCCTCGACCCGGTCAGCCTAGCGCGCCGTGACGGCCCCCACGTGCTCCGCCGCACGTTTGACGACGTGGTGTCAGCACCGTCACACCCGCCCACCGCCGGGCGCCTGACCTCATGGGGCGCCACCGGAGGGCTACCGTGCCGCCGTGAGCACTCCCCCGCCCGAGGCCCCTGCCGCACGGTCGCACCGCGTCGTGCTCGACGTCGCCGGCCACGCACGTCTGCACCCCGCGGCCCGGACGGCGTTCCTGGAGGCGCTCGACCAGGGCTGGGCCGACCCCCGCCGGCTGTTCGCCGAGGCCCGGCGCGCCCGCCTGCTGCTCGACGACGCACGGGAGGCTCTCGCGTCGGGGCTCGGCGCGCGTCCCGACGAGGTGGACCTCGTGCCGTCGCACACGCTGGCGCTGCACGGTGCGCTGCGCGCCGTGGCGCGCGGTCGGCGGCGAGCGGGGTCCGACGTCGTCGTCGGGGCGGTCGAGCGGGCCGCGCTGCACCACGCGGCGCACTTCGTCGCGGTGCGCGGGGAGGGCCGGGTCCGCACGGTGGAGGTCGACCCGCACGGCCGGGTCGACGCCGGCGCGATGGTCGCGGCCGCCGGACCGGGGACCGCCGTGGCGGTGCTGCAGCACGCCAACGGCGAGGTGGGCACGCTCCAGCCGGTCGGCGAGGTCCAGGACGCGCTGCGCGCAGCCGGGGTGCCGCTGCTCGTCGACGTCGGCGCGAGCGCCGGGCACGTCGACCTCGGAGGCGCGGGCGACGTGCGCGTGGCGGACGCCGGCGACTGGGGCGGCCCCCCGCTGGGCGTCGTGCTGACGCGCGCCGGCGTGCGGCGCAGCCCCGACTGGCCCGAGGACGACGACCGCTGGTCACCCGGTGGCGTCCACGTGCCCGTCGCGCTCGCCGCGGCGGTCGCGCTGCAGGAGGCGTCCGCAGCCCGCGAAGCCGCCGACGCCCACCGGCGCGCGCTCGTCGACGTGGTCCGGCGGCGCGTCGCGGCCGAGGTGCCGGACGTGCAGGTCGTCGGGCACCCCGTGGAGAGGCTGCCGCACGTCGTGACGTTCTCGTGCCTGTACGTCGAGGGCGAGGCGATCGTCGAGCGCCTGGACCGCGAGGGCTTCGGCGTGGGCAGCGGCTCCGCGTGCACGTCGAGCGCGCTCGAGCCCAGCCACGTGCTGGCCGCGATGGGGGCGCTCACCCAGGGCAACGTGCGGCTGTCCCTGCCCCCGGACGTCGACGCCGCGGACGTCCACCGGTTCTGCGACGTGCTGCCGCGCGCGGTCGCCGACGTGCGCGCGGCGATCGGCGCCTGACCGCGTGCGCACGCTCCGCGCACCCACGCGACGCGCACGGGCCCGCACCCCGTCCGGGGTGCGGCCCCGTGGAGACGCGCGCGGCCGGGGTCAGCTGAAGGAGCCGCCGCAGGCGCAGGCGCTGCCCGCGTTCGGGTTGTCGATCGTGAAGCCCTGCTTCTCGATCGTGTCGGCGAAGTCGATGGTCGCGCCGTCGAGGTACGGCACGCTCATGCGGTCCACGACCACCTCGACGCCGTCGTAGTCGCGCGTCGCGTCCCCGTCGAGCAGCCGCTCGTCGAAGTACAGCTGGTAGATCAGGCCCGAGCAGCCACCGGGCTGCACGGCGACGCGCAGGCGCAGGTCGTCGCGTCCTTCCTGCTCGAGCAGGCTGCGCACCTTGCCGGCAGCCACGTCCGTGAGCTGGACGCCGTGCGTCGCGGTCTGCGTGGTCTCGCTCATGTCACTCCCGGGTTCGCCTGGACGGTCCTCGACGACGCTCAACACCGTCGGCCGCACCGTTGTTCCCGCCCAGCGTACGCCCCGTCGCACGCCCGTCCAGGTACGGACGACGCGGTCTCAGGAGGCCCGCGCGGGCGACCAGGTCCGCGCCACCCGGGTGGCGCGGGCGCGCAGGCTGCCGCCGGGGTCGGCGAGCGCCGCCCGGACGGCGTCGGCCCCCTCGGCGACGGCGTACGCGGCGGTCACGCCTGCCGCCGCGAGCTCGCGCCGCCCCACCTGGACCTCGCCCGAGACGACCACGGTCGGCACCGCGAGCGGCAACGCGCGGGCCGCGACCTCGGCGACGACCTTGCCGTGCAGCGACTGCCAGTCCGTGCGCCCCTCCCCGGTGACCACGAGGTCGTGCGCACCGATCCGCGCGGGCAGGTCGACCACGTCCGCGACGAGCGTGGCCCCGGGCAGCAGGCGCGCGCCCAGCAGCGCGAGGGCGAATCCCACCCCACCGGCCGCGCCGGCGCCGGGAAGGGCCGCGAGCCGCGCCCCGCGTGCGTCGGACCGCCCGAGCAGGTCCGCGCCGGGCCCCGTGCGGACGTCGCCGAGCGCGGTCGTCGCGGCGTGCGCGAACGCACCGAGCGCGCGCTCGAGGTCCTGCGCCTGCTGCGGCGTCGCGCCCTTCTGCGCCGAGAACCCGGCCGACGCGCCCCGGAGACCGAGCAGGGGCACGTCGACGTCGACGGCGGCGAGCAGGTCGACCGAGCGCAGCGCTGCACGCAGGTCGGGCAGCCAGCGCAGGTCGTCGGGGCCGAGGTCGCCCACGCCTCCGCCCCCGGCGGCGAGCCGCGCGGCGACGTCCGCCGCCACCGTGCCCGCGGGCAGCAGCGCCTCGGCGAGCGCGACGAGCAGCCCCGCACCGGCGTCGTTGGTCGCGGACCCGCCGAGGCCGACGACGACCCGCCGGGCCCCCGCGAGCGCCGACACGAGCAGCTGCCCTGCACCGCGGCTCGTCGTGCGCGTCGGGTCCCGCAGGTCGGCCGGCACGAGGTCGAGCCCGAGGGCGTGAGCCGACTCCACGTGGGCGGTCCGGCCCACGCGCAGCACCGCGGCGGGCGTCGCGGAGCCCACCGGGGAGGTCACCGTGACGGGATCGAGGTCACCGCCGAGCGTCGTGTGCAGCGTCGCGACGAACCCCGGGCCGCCGTCCGCCATCGGGCACACGGCGACGTCGTCGTGCGGCGCGCCCTGCTGCCAGCCGGCACGCAGCGCGGCGGCCGCCTCGGCGGGGGTCAGGCTGGTGCCGAAGCCGTCGGGGGCCATGAGGACGCGCACGCACCGATGGTGGCACGCCGTCCCGACCGCCCGGGCCCGCGTCCCGCGGCGGCTCCGCACGTGGGTGTGCCTGCCGGGCGCCCACGTGCTGTGGGATCATGCCGCCGTGAGCACCTCCACCGGCACGTTCACCGAGCCCGCGCCCTCTCCGCTGCTGCTGCTCGGCCGCGGTGTCGACCTGGCCTCCGAGCGTGGCGTCGAATGCGTCGGCGCCCTGCCGGCACCGGGGGACCCGTCCCTCGTCGAGCGGGCGCGCGCGGCGCGGGACGCGCTGGGCGACCGCGCCTTCGTGCTCGGGCACCACTACCAGCGCGACGAGGTCATCGCGTTCGCCGACGTGACCGGGGACTCGTTCAAGCTCGCGCGCGAGGCGGCCGCGCGGCCGACGGCGGAGTTCGTCGTGTTCTGCGGCGTGCACTTCATGGCGGAGTCGGCCGACATCCTCACGTCCGACAGCCAGCAGGTCGTGCTGCCGGACCTCGCGGCAGGGTGCTCGATGGCGGACATGGCCGCCATCGACCAGGTCGAGGACGCGTGGGACGTGCTCGTCGACGCCGGTACCGCGCAGGACACGGTGCCGGTGACGTACATGAACTCGACGGCCGCGATCAAGGCGTTCACGGGGCGCCACGGCGGCACGGTCTGCACGTCGTCCAACGCGCACGTGGCGCTGCGGTGGGCGTTCGACCGGGTCGGCGGGCTCGACGGGCGCGGCAAGGTGCTCTTCATGCCGGACCAGCACCTGGGCCGCAACACCGCGGTGCAGCAGCTCGGCCTCTCCCTCGACGACTGCGTCGTGTTCGACCCGCGCAGGCCGGGCGGCGGCGTGAGCGTGCAGCAGCTGCGCGACGCCCGGATGATCCTGTGGCGGGGGCACTGCTCGGTGCACGGGCGGTTCTCGGCGCGCAACGTCGCGGACATCCGCGCGGCCGTGCCGGACGTGACGGTCCTCGTGCACCCCGAGTGCACCCACGAGGTCGTGACGGCGGCGGACATGGTCGGCTCCACCGAGTACATCATCAAGGCGCTCGACGCGGCCCCGCCGGGCTCGTCCTGGGCGATCGGCACGGAGCTGAACCTCGTGCGCCGGCTGGCCGCGCAGCACCCCGAGCTGACCGTGCACTACCTCGACTCGACCGTGTGCTTCTGCTCGACGATGAACCGGATCGACCTGCCGCACCTCGTCTGGACGCTCGAGTCGCTCGTCGAGGGCCGTGTGCCCCACCGGATCGAGGTGGACCCGGACGTCGCGCACTGGGCGCGGGTCGCGCTGGACCAGATGCTCGCGCTGCCGGGGCACTGACGCGGCGGTACGGCCGCGCCGAGGGGGGATGTCGATGTCGACGCAGGCACCGCTGCGGGTGGGCGTGCTCGTGTTCGACGGCGTCGATGAGCTCGACGCCGTCGGCCCGTGGGAGGTGCTCGCGTCGTGGGCGCGGCTCAGCGCCCTGCATCCCGACGTGCTGACGTTCTCGGCCGACGGCGGTGGGGTGCGGTGCGCGAAGGGCCTGAGCCTGGTCCCGGACACCAGCACGGAGGACGTCGGACCGCTCACGGTGCTGCTGCACCCCGGCGGCTGGGGCACCCGGGCCCTCATGGCCGACGAGGGGCACCTGGCGTGGGTGCGGGCGATGCGCGCGACGACCCCGCTGATGACGAGCGTGTGCACGGGCTCGCTCGTCTACGCGGCGGCTGGCCTGCTGGCCGGCCGGCCGGCCACGACGCACCGCTCCACGCTCGACGAGCTCGCGACGGCCGACCCGAGCGTGCTGGTGGACACCGAGTCGCGGTTCGTCGACGACGGGGACGTCATCACGGCCGCGGGAGTCTGCGCCGGGATCGACATGGCGCTGTACCTCGTCGCGCGCCTGGAGTCGCACGACGCCGCCGCCGCCGTGCGCCGCGAGATCGAGTACGACCCGGCGCCTCCGGTGTGACGCACGGTCCACGTCCGTCCGAGCCTCGCGTACCGGTCGGTAACCTACGGGCGTGCTCCGGATGCTCCAGCTCGCCCTCGCCACGCTCCGCCCGCGTCGCGCCGTTCCCGGCCGCGACCTGCTCGACCCCTCGGTCACGCACCTGCGCGTGGGCCTGGGTGACCTCGACCTGTACCGGCACGTCAACAACGGGGTCTACCTGCAGTACATGGACATCGGCCGCTCGAACTACCTGGCCGACCTCGGTGCGTTCGGCCGGCTCGCGGCGCACCGCTGGTACCCCGTCGTCGCGGCGTCGACCATGAAGTACCGGCGTTCGCTCACGCTCGGCGAGCGGTTCACCGTGACCACCCGCGTGCTCGGCTGGGACGCCCGCGTCGTCTACCTGGAGCAGGTGATCGAGCGCGGCGGCCTGCTCGTCGCGCGCGGCTGGGTGGCAGGGCGGTTCCTGTCCCGGGCGGGCGAGCGCGTCGCACCCACCGACGTCGTCGCGGCGATCGGCGAGGCGGACCGGGAGAGCCCCGAGCTCCCCGAGGACGTCGCAGCATGGGCGTGCGCGGTGGACGTCGCGCACCGCTGAGGCGAGCCCGGGCGCGGCGTTCTCAGGCGGACGGAGCGAGCACCTCCAGCAGCAGCGCCTCGGCGAGCACGACGCGCTCGAGCTCGCCGAGGTGCACCGACTCGTCCGCGCCGTGCGCGCGCGAGTCGGGGTCCTCGACGCCCGTCACGAGGATCGTGGCGTCGGGGTAGACGTCCAGCAGGTCGCTGATGAACGGGATCGAGCCGCCGACGCCGATGTCGACGGGCGGCGTGCCCCACGACGTGCGCATGGCCCAGCGGGCGGCCTGCATGCCCGGGGAGTCCGCCGGCGCCTGGAAGGGCCGACCCTGCTCGCCCTCGTGCACGGTGACGCGGGCCCCGAAGGGCGCGTGCGCCAGCAGGTGCTCGCGCAGCGCCGCCATGGCTGCTGCCGGGTCCTGGCCGGGCGCCAGGCGCACCGAGAGCTTCGCGGACGCGCGGGGCGTCAGCGTGTTCGACGCGC
This sequence comes from Cellulomonas flavigena DSM 20109, assembly GCF_000092865.1. Taxonomy (GTDB): domain Bacteria; phylum Actinomycetota; class Actinomycetes; order Actinomycetales; family Cellulomonadaceae; genus Cellulomonas; species Cellulomonas flavigena. The sequence goes on from NC_014151.1 coordinate 2,332,361, forward strand.
TCGCGACGCGCGGGGCGTCGAGACCGATGACGCCGATCGCCGGACGGGTCCACAGCCGCGCCGTCAGGGATCCGGTGCCGGCCAGGCGCACGCCGTCCAGCACCCCCGCGTCGGCGCGCAGGTCGGCCTCCTCGTAGTCGACGGCCGGGTCGGGTGCGTGCACGAGGCCGGGAACGGCGACGTCGCCGTTCTCGTCGTGCAGCGTGGTGATCAGCCGTGCCAGCAGCGTGGGGGCGTCGAGCAGCGGGCCGCCGAACATGCCCGAGTGGACCGCGTGGTCCAGCACCTCGACGTCCACGACCAGGTCGACCAGCCCGCGCAGCGACGTGGTCAGGCCCGGCACACCGACCTTCCAGTTCGACGAGTCGGCCACGACGATGACGTCGGCCGCGAGCGCGGCGCGGTGCGCCTGGAGGAACTCGACGAACGTGGGCGAGCCGATCTCCTCCTCGCCCTCGACGAAGACGGTGACGCCGACGCCCAGCTCGTCGCCGAGCGCCCGCAGCGCGCCGACGTGCGCGACCACGCCGGCCTTGTCGTCCGCAGCCCCGCGGCCGTAGAGCCGCTCACCACGCGGGGTCGGCTCGAACGGGTCCGACGACCAGTGCGCGCGGTCGCCGGGCGGCTGCACGTCGTGGTGCGCGTACAGCAGGACGGTCGGTGCGCCGGCGGGGGCAGGGCGACGGGCGACCACGGCGGGCGCGCCCGGGGTGCCGTCGCGCCCCGTGGCACGCAGCACGTCGACCTGCGGCATGCCGGCCTCCGTGAGCAGCCGCGCCACCGCCGCGGCCGACGCCTCGACGTGCGCCTGGTCGAACTCGGCGTTCGACACGCTCGGGATGCGCACCAGGGCCTCGAGGTCGGCACGGACGTCGGGGAACTGCGCGGCGACGCGCGCGCGCAGTGCGGCGACGCGCTCGGGGGCAGGGGCCGGGACGGGGTCGGTGGTGGTCACGTCCCCCGACGCTACTCGACTACCCTGGAGCCGTGTTCGGACGCAAGCAGGACCCCCCGCCGACCGTCGACGCGCCGGTCGTCGACGAGCCGCCCCTCCCTGCCCCCGCGGGCAAGGGGCGCCCGACGCCGACCCGCAAGGAGGCCGAGGCGCGCAACAAGCGTCCGCTGGTGCCCACCGATCGTCGTGCGGCCGCCAAGGAGGCCCGCGCGAAGGCTCGCGTGCAGCGCGACCTCGAGTACCAGGCGATGCGCAACGGCGACGAGCGGCACATGCCGGCGCGAGACCGCGGACCGGTACGTCGCTTCGTGCGCGACGCCGTCGACGCGCGGTGGAACCTGGCCGAGCTCTTCCTGCCGCTGGCGGCGGCTTTCCTCGTGCTGCAGTTCGTGACGGCGAGCAGCGCGCCGGTCGTCGCGTTCGCGTCACTGATCGTCCTGTACGTCTTCATCATCGCCTCGGTCGTCGACGCGTGGCTGATGTGGCGTGGTCTGAAGAGGCGCCTGGTCGCGAAGTTCGGCGAGGACGGGCTGCCGCGCGGTCTGGCGATGTACGCCGTCATGCGCGCGTACCAGGTACGCCCCTCGCGGCTGCCGAAGCCGCAGGTCAAGCACGGCCAGCACCCGGCCTGAGACCGACCGAGCGGATCAGGCACAGGCGCGCAGGACCTGCACGAGCACGAACCCGACGACGAGGATCGGGACGATCCCCGGCAGGCCCTGACGCCCCGACGGCCGGCCCGCGGACTGCCGCGGCGCAGGACCCCGCTGCGGCGACGTCGGACGGGCGGGCGCGCCGCCGACGGGGACCCAGCGCATCTCCGGCGTGAGGACGTGACCGTTCACGACGTCACCGATCCGGTACGTGCGACGGGCAGGTGCGGCACCCGCCTGCGACGCCCCGGTACCGGCAGCCGCCGTCCCCGCAGCACCCTCGCCCGCGCGCGCCTGCGCGGCACGCTCCCGCGCCGCACGCTCCTGCATGGCACGGTGCTCGGCCGCACGCTGCGCAGCGGACGCCTCCTGCGCTGCGGCGCGCCGCTCGGCCGCCTCCCGTTCGACCGCGCGACGACGCTCGCCGGCTCGACGCTCCGCGCGCTCGGAGGCCGTCTCGCGGCCCGGGCCCGTGGCCGCCTCGCCGGCCGCGGGCCGGCGCGCCGCACCCGCGGCCGCCCGCTCACGCACGCGTGCCGCGAGCGGGACCCAGGCCCCCTCGGGCGTCAGCACGTACTCGTCGACCACGTCCCCCGCGACGTAGGGGGCCGTGGGGTCGCGGCGCAGCGGCACCCAGGTGAGGTCCGCGTCGAGCAGGTGCCCGTCGACGACGTCACCGAGGCGGTAGGGCGAGCTTCCGGTGGGCGACAGCCGCGCCCACTCCCCCGACGCCGTGAGCTCGAACCCGTCGACCACCGCACCGACCTGGTACATGACCCTCCTCGTCCGACCGCGTGGACGCAGGCTACCGCTCGGCGCGCACGGTCAGGCGTGGCAGCAGCACGTGGACGAGCGGACCGATCGCGAGCGCGTAGGCGAGCGTCCCGAGGCCCACGGTGCCGCCGAGGGCCCAGCCCGCGGCGACCACCACGACCTCGATGGCGCCGCGCACCAGACGCACCGACCCCCCGGTGCGCGCGACGAGTCCCGTCATGAGCCCGTCGCGCGGGCCGGGGCCGAGGCGGGCGCCCACGTAGAGCGCCGTCGCGACGGCGTTCGCGCCGATGCCGGCGACGACCATGGCGGCGCGCGCGGCGAGCGGGAGCGGGTCGGGAAGGAGCGCCGCGAGGGTGAGGAAGGGGTCGACGAGCGCGCCGATGACCACGACGTTGGCCAGCGTGCCCACGCCCGGCCGCTGCCGCAGCGGGACCCAGCACAGCAGGACGACGAGCGAGATCACCACGGTCGCGGTGCCGAAGGACCATCCGGCGGTGCGGGCGACGCCCTGGTTGAGGACGTCCCACGGCATGGAGCCGAGCTGCGGGTGCACGAGCAGCGCGATGGAGGCCGCGTACAGGACGAGCCCGGCCGCGAGCCGGGTGCCGCGGCGGGCACGGTCACGTGCCAGGGAGGACGGCGACGGTGGCACGGCCGTCCGCGTCGCGCTCATCGGGCACCCCCGACGCCGTCGGCGTGGGACCGCGGCGGCGGGCGGTGACCGAGGCCGTCGGCCCGGACCGTCCGGGCGAGGGCCACGGCCGTCCCCGCCAGGACCAGCAGGAGGAGGGCGTACGCGAGCATGGCCTCATCATCTGGAACCGTGGCCTTGTCATCCATATCCACCTGGTCGATAGTGGCCCTCATGTCCGTGAGCGTCGATCGTCGTGTCAGCGGTTCCCGGCTGCGCGTGCTGCTCGGCACGTGGCAGCACCACGGCCCTGCCTACCAGGCCCTGGCGGACGCGCTGCGCGGGCTCGTGCGCGCCGGGACGCTGCCGTTGGCCACGCGGCTGCCCGGCGAGCGCGAGGTCGCCGACGCCCTGGGCGTGTCACGCACGACGGTCACCGCGGCGTACGACCTGCTGCGCGACGAGGGCTTCCTCGCCAGCCGCCGCGGCTCGGGCACCGTCACGACGCTGCCGCCGCACGCAGGCGACCGCGTCCCGACCCGGCTCGGCGGTGTCGACGACGGACTCGTCGACCTGTCCGCGGCGGCGCCGTCGGCCCCGCCGCAGCTCGCCGCGGCCTGTGCTGCGGCGCTCGACGCGCTCCCCCGCCACACGACCGGCACCGGGTACACGCCGCTCGGCCTGCCGGCGCTGCGCGCCGCCGTCGCCGAGCGCTACACGCGCCGCGGCACGCCGACGACCCCGGAGCAAGTCCTCGTCACCACCGGGGGGCAGCAGGCGATCCACCTGCTCACCTCCGCGTACGCCGGGCCCGGCGACCGCGTCGTCGTCGAGCACCCCACCTACCCGCACGCGATCGACGCCGTGCGCGCCGCGGGCGCCCGAGCGGTGCCGGTCCCGGTGACCCCGCACGGCACCGACCTGGAGCTGCTCGCCTCGACCGTGCACCAGGCCGCGCCCCGGCTCGTCTACCTCGTGCCCGACCACCACAACCCGACCGGGACGTCGCTGACGACCGACGCCCGGGCGCGCGTGCGGGACCTCGCCCGCCGCACCCGCACGGTCGTGGTCGGGGACGAGACCCTCACCGACCTCACCCTGTCCGGGCCGGAGCCCGAGCCGTTCGCCGGCGCCGGACCCGCCGACCGCTACGTCGTGTGCGTGGGCTCGGCGTCGAAGACGTTCTGGGGAGGCCTGCGCGTCGGCTGGCTGCGCGGCCACCCCGACGTCGTGGCGGCGCTCGCCCAGCGCCGAGCCCACGTCGACATCGGCACCTCGGTGCTCGACCAGCTCGTGACGCTCGAGCTGCTCGCGCACGCCGACGAGGTCGTCGCGCAGCGCCGCGCCACCGTCCGGGCGCAGCGCGACGCGCTGCACTCGATGCTCGCGCAGGAGCTGCCGGAGTGGCGCACCACGGTGCCGGCCGGTGGGCTGTCCACCTGGGTCGACCTGACGCGCCCGGTCTCGACGGCGCTCGCGGCGCTCGCGCACGGCCACGGGGTGCGTGTCGCGCCCGGTCCCGCGTTCGGCGTGGACGGCACGTTCGACGACCACCTGCGGATCCCGTTCGCCCAACCGGCCGACGCGCTGCGGCGCGCCGTCGACGGCCTGGCCGCCGCGTGGGCGGTCCTCGGCGGTGCGACGCCCCAGCACGGCCTGCGCGCGCAGCCCGCGCTCGTGTGACGTCGGACGCGTGTGACGTCAGACGGGCGGCAGGTCGAGGCCCGGCGGCAGGTCCGCGCTGTCGTGCTGCAGGACGACGCGGTGCACGCCCTGGCCCGCGAGCGCGCGCCAGTGCTCCCCGAGCCACTGCTCGGCGTCGAAGCGCGCGAGGAAGACCGGGCTACCCGGACGCTCGACGTCCGTGCCGTCCGCCGCGACGAGCCGCCACTGCCACCGCGGCCGCACCACCATCACCACACCTCCGCCGTCCGCACCGTCTCCCCGGCCAGCGCCCGCGCGACGCGGGCGGGCAGGGTCGGGCCCTCGTAGATGAACGCCGTGTACGCCTGCACCAGCGTCGCCCCGACCGCGAGGTACTCGCGGGCGTCGGCCGGCCCCGCGATCCCCCCGACGCCGATGATCACCGCGTCGGGCCCGAGCCGCGTGCGCAGACGCGCCACGACGTCCAGGCCGCGCGCGAGCACCGGTGGTCCGGACAGGCCCCCCGGGCCCAGGTCGTGGGCGATCGTCGTGTTCACGGCCACGACACCGTCGAGCCCGAGCTCGGCGACGAGGTCCGCGACGGCGTCGACGTCGTCGTCCGACAGGTCGGGGGCGATCTTCACCAGCACCGGGACGACCGGACGTCCGGCACGCGTCGTGGCCGCGTCGGCGGCCGCGCGCGTGGCCGTGAGCACCGGCCGCAGCGCGTCGACGGCCTGCAGGTCGCGCAGACCTGGCGTGTTGGGCGAGGAGACGTTGACGACGAGGTAGTCGGCGTACGGTGCGAGCCGGCCGGCGCTCGTCGCGTAGTCGGCGGGCGCTTCCTCCGCGGGCGTCACCTTGGTCTTGCCGATGTTGACGCCCACGACGAGGGACCGGCCGTGAGGCGTCGCGCGCAGACGGCGCAGCCGCTCGGCGACGGCCGCGGAGCCCTCGTTGTTGAAACCCATGCGGTTGCGCAGCGCGCGGTCCTCGAGCACCCGCCACAGGCGCGGCTTCTCGTTGCCGGGCTGTGGGTGCGCGGTGACCGTGCCGACCTCGACGAACGCGAAGCCGAGCATCGCCAGCCCCTCGACCGCGCGCGCGTCCTTGTCGAAGCCGGCCGCGAGACCGAACCGGCCGGGGAACGTGCGGCCCCAGACCCGCACCCGACCGGCGTCGCCGCGCGGCACGCGCAGGACGCGCGCGACGACGGTGCGCAGGACGGGCACGCGGCCCACGGCACCGATCAGCGCGAACGCGACCTCGTGCGCCCGCTCGGGGTCCATGCGACGGAACACCAGGTCGAACAGCAGCCGGTACACGGCGCTCACCCTACGGCCGGCGACGTCGGCGACGCGGGCGTGTCCACGTCCGTCCGTGACGTGCGCCGCAGCCACCACAGGCCGACGAACGGCAGCACGAGCGGGACGCACCCGTACCCGGCGCCGAAGCGGGACCACACCGTCTCGTCGGGGAAGTCCCCGACGTCGACGACGGACAGCGTCCCCACGACCAGGACGCCGACGAGCTCGAACGCGACGGCCGGCCACGCGGCACGGCGCAGGTCACGCGCGAGCGCCAGCGTCGCCACCGCGTAGACGATCCCGGCCAGGAGCGACAGGAGGTACGCGAGCGGCGCCTCCGCGAGCCGGGTGCCGACCTGGTAGGCACCGCGTGCGGTCGCCGCGATCGCGAGCACGCCGTAGACCGCGACGAGGAGGCGGCCCGGGCCGGTGCCGGTGGGGCGCGCGCCGCCACGGGTCGTCACGCGGCCCCCCCGAGCACCTGCAGGACCCGCAGCTCGAGGAACCCGACGGTCAGCGCCGCCACGACGAGGACGACGGAGCTCCAGCGCGTGCGCTCGGCGAAGGCCCACGCGGCTGCCACCGGCAGCAGCACGAGCTGGGTGACGACGTACCCCCACAGCAGCAGACCGTCGACCTCGAGGCCGCCCGTCACCTGCACGACGCCCAGGACGACGGCCTGCAGGAGCAGCACGACCTCGACGACCGCACCCCCCCAGAGCTGCCGCAGGACCACGGCCCGGTCCCGGGCGACGAACCACCCGGCCCACGCGGCCAGGGCGAGGCACAGCACGCCGACGAGCACGGCGAGGAGGAACAGGATCGACACGGTCCGACAACCTACCGTCGCGCGGGGCGAGCGGACGGTCGCGCGGGTCCCGCGCTGCGGGGGGCACGTGGTTACGATCGGGGACGTGATCTCGCTGACCTCCACGGACCCCACCCAGCTCGACGTCGACGCGGTCGTCGTCGGACTCCACGCCCAGGGGACCTCCGTGGTCCCGGTCGGGGCGGACTGGCTCCCGGCCGAGCTGGCCCGGCAGATCACGCAGGACGGCACGCGCCTGGGCATCACGGGCGCCGTCGACGAGGTCCGGCGCCTGCCCGGCACCGGCCTGCGCGCGGCGACGCTCGTCGTCACCGGCCTCGGCGACGTGCCCGTCGACACCGCGACGCCCGCCGGCGCGGAGCTGCTGCGCCGAGCCGCGGGTGCCGCGACGCGCGAGCTCTCCGGCCTGGCGTCGGTCGCGCTCGCACTGCCGGCAGGCGACGTGGCGTCCGTCGCAGCGGTCGCCGAGGGCGCGCTGCTGGGCGCGTACACCTATGACCGGTACCACGCGCACGACGCCGCGGTGGGCCGTGTCGAGGTCGTCACGCCGCTGCCGCGCGACAAGGCCGCCACGGCGGCGCTCGAGCGCGCCGAGGTGCTCGCCGCCGCGGTCCACAGCACGCGCGACCTCGTCAACACCGCACCCAACGACCTGTACCCCGCGGCGTTCGCCGACGCGGCCAAGGCAGCGGTGAAGGCGTCCGGCGCGAAGTCCCTCAAGGTGACCGTGCTCGACGAGAAGGCCCTGGCCGCCGGCGGGTACGGCGGCCTGGTGGGCGTCGGGCAGGGCTCGGCCCGCCCGCCGCGGCTCGTCAAGGTCGCGTACTCCCCCGCCAAGGCGTCGGGCCACGTCGCCCTCGTCGGCAAGGGCATCACGTTCGACTCCGGCGGCATCTCGATCAAGCCGGCGGCCGGCATGGAGGCGATGAAGTCCGACATGGCGGGCGCCGCGGCCGTGCTGCACGTCGTGGTCGCCGCCGCGCGGCTCGGGCTGCCCGTCGCCGTGACCGGCTGGCTGTGCCTGGCGGAGAACATGCCGTCGGGCACCGCGCAGCGCCCGTCCGACGTCCTGACGATCCGGGGCGGGAAGACCGTCGAGGTCCTCAACACCGACGCGGAGGGCCGCCTGGTGATGGCCGACGGTCTCGTCGCAGCCGTCGAGGAGAAGCCCGACCTCGTCGTCGACATCGCGACGCTCACCGGCGCGGAGGTCGTCGCCCTCGGGCACCGCGTCTCGGCCGTCATGGGCACCGACCAGGCCCGCGCGGAGGTCGTCGACGCCGCCCACGACGCGGGCGAGCAGTTCTGGCCCATGCCGCTGCCGGCGGACCTCAAGGCGGGGCTGAAGTCGAAGGTCGCCGACCTCGCCAACATCGGCGACCGGTTCGGCGGCATGCTCACCGCCGGGATCTTCCTGCAGGAGTTCGTCGGCGCGACGCCCTGGGCGCACCTCGACGTGGCCGGTCCCGCGTTCAACGAGCGGACCGCGTTCGGCTACACCCCCGTGGGCGGCACCGGCGTCGGCGTGCGCACCCTGCTGCGCCTGCTGGAGCAGCGCGCCTCCTGACGCCCGGGCGCAGGCCGACGCCCGGTCGGGCAGTGCGCGGCGGCACGCCGGCTCAGGCGCGCTCGGCCGCCCGGCGCTGACGCTCGATGCGCTGGCGCGCGTTCCAGTCGCGCACGCGCTGGGGGTAGCCCGTGCGCTGCACGTCGTACACGGGGATCTGCAGGTCGCGCGCGAGCGCCGCGGCCGCACGCTCGTCCGGCACCTTGCGGCGCGTCCACTCGCCGTCGGTGGCCACGAGCATGAGGGTCGTGGGGGTGACGTTGGTCCGCGGCTCGACGTAGGCCTCGACGCCGACGCGCGTCGCCACGAACTCGCGCAGGTACGCCAGTGTCTCGGCGCGTGCCTCACGGCCCGTGGGCGCGTCGGCGGGCGTCGCCGCGGCGCCGCGTCGCCGGCGCGAGAACAGTCCCATGCGCGGGAACTCTACCGACGGTCCCTGGACGTCGCCTGGACGCAGTCGGTGCCCACCCCGTCGCCGTCCCGCCCGCGTCATGGGACGAATGTCATGGGACTCACACCGGTCCAGGGTGCGGGCCGGTTCGTCGCGGCGGGGGTGGGATGACAAGATGGGCGGGCAGCAGACCCCACACCCTGCGAGGAGTGCGCACGTGGCCGACAACGGCACCGCTTTCGACATCGTCGTCCTGGGCGGAGGCAGTGGCGGCTACGCCGCCGCGCTGCGCGCCGCCGAGCTGGGCAAGACCGTCGCGCTGGTCGAGGCCGACAAGGTGGGAGGGACGTGCCTGCACCGCGGATGCATCCCCACCAAGGCCCTCCTGCACGCGGCGGAGCTCGCCGACAACGCCCGTGAGGGTGCGCACGTCGGGGTGCACACGCACCTCGAGCGCATCGACATGGGCGGTGTGAACCAGTACAAGGACAACGTCATCGGCCGCCTGTACAAGGGTCTGCAGGGGCTCATCAAGTCCCGCAAGATCGAGGTCGTCGAGGGGTACGGCAAGCTCACCGGCCCGAACACCGTGCAGGTCGGCGACCGCACGCTCACCGGTGAGCACGTCGTGCTCGGCACCGGCTCGTACGCCCGCTCGCTGCCCGGCCTGGACATCGGCGGGCGCGTCATGACGTCCGACCAGGCGCTCACGCTGGACTGGGTGCCGCGCTCGGCGATCGTCCTCGGCGGCGGCGTCATCGGCTCGGAGTTCGCGAGCGTCTGGAAGTCCTTCGGCGCCGACGTCACGATCATCGAGGCGCTCCCCCACCTGGTCCCCAACGAGGACGAGGCGATCTCGAAGGCGTTCGAACGCGCGTTCCGCAAGCGCGGCATCAAGTTCAACCTCGGCGTCCGGTTCTCGGGCGTCACGCAGGACGACAACGGCGTGCACGTCTCCCTCGAGGACGGCACGACGTTCGACGCGGACGTCCTGCTCGTCGCGGTGGGCCGCGGCCCGTCGACCTCCGGCCTCGGCTACGAGGAGCAGGGCATCACGCTCGACCGCGGCTTCGTCATCACCGACGAGCGCCTGCACACGGGCGTGGCCAACATCTACGCGGTCGGCGACATCGTCCCCGGGCTGCAGCTCGCGCACCGCGGCTTCCAGCAGGGCATCTTCGTCGCCGAGCAGATCGCGGGCCTCAACCCGCCGCTCATCGAGGAGTCCGGCATCCCCCGCGTCACCTACTCCGACCCGGAGGTCGGGTCCGTCGGCGTGACCGAGAAGCGCGCCAAGGAGCTGTACGGCGACGACCAGGTCGAGGTGCTCGAGTACAACCTGGGCGGCAACGGCAAGAGCCAGATCCTGTCGACCCAGGGCTTCATCAAGCTCGTCCGCAAGAAGGACGGCCCGGTCGTCGGCGTGCACATGATCGGTGCGCGGGTCGGCGAGCTCATCGGCGAGGGCCAGCTCATCGTCAACTGGGAGGCCTACCCGGAGGACGTCGCGCAGCTGGTGCACGCGCACCCGACGCAGAACGAGGCTCTCGGCGAGGCGTTCCTCGCGCTCGCCGGCAAGCCGCTGCACGCCCACAACTGACCCCAGGATCGAAGGAGACACGAGCGGTCATGTCCCAGAACGTGCAGCTTCCCGCGCTCGGCGAGTCCGTCACCGAGGGCACCGTCACCCGCTGGCTCAAGAACGTCGGTGACACCGTCGAGGTCGACGAGCCCCTGCTCGAGATCTCGACCGACAAGGTCGACACCGAGATCCCCTCGCCGGTGGCCGGCGTGCTCGAGCAGATCCTCGTCCAGGAGGACGAGACGGTCGAGGTCGGCGCCACGCTCGCCGTCATCGGCTCGGGCGAGGGCGGCGGTGACGCCGGCTCGGGCGAGCAGCAGGCACCCGCCGAGGAGCCCGTCGCCGAGCAGGCACCCGCCGAGGAGCCCGCGGCGGAGCAGTCCGCGCAGCAGCCCGTCGAGGAGCACGAGGACGCCCCGGGACCCGCGCCGTCCACAGGTGGCGGTGGCAGTGGCCAGGAGGTCACTCTCCCGGCGCTCGGCGAGTCCGTCACCGAGGGCACGGTCACGCGCTGGCTCAAGGCCGTGGGCGACGAGGTCGCGGTCGACGAGCCGCTGCTGGAGATCTCCACCGACAAGGTGGACACGGAGATCCCGTCGCCCGTCGCGGGCACGCTGCAGGAGATCCGCGTCCAGGAGGACGAGACCGTCGAGGTCGGCGCCGTGCTGGCCGTCGTCGGATCGGGCGACGCGGCTCCCGCCGCCGAGCAGCCCGCCGCACCGCAGCAGCCCGAGGAGCAGGCGAGCGAGCCCGCCGCCGAGACCCCGCAGGGCGCGGCGCAGGAGCCCGCCGGCTACGAGGCGCCCGCGCCCGAGGCCGAGGCGGCGCCCGCCGCCGAGCAGCAGGCTCCCGCCGCGCAGGAGGCCGCCGCCGCGCAGCCGACCGCCACGCAGACGCCGGCACCGTCCGCGCCCGCGCCGTCCGCCGGTGGCTCGTACCTCACGCCGCTCGTGCGCAAGCTCGCGGCCGAGAAGGGCGTCGACGTGTCGACCCTCACGGGCTCGGGCGTCGGTGGGCGCATCCGCAAGGAGGACGTGCTCGAGGCCGCGGCCAAGGCCGAGGAGGCCCGCAAGGCCGCCGCGGCGCCGGCCGCCCCGGCCGCGGCTCCCGCGAAGGCCGCCGCCCCGGCGCCGGTCTCGCCGCTGCGCGGCACGACCGAGAAGGCCAGCCGACTGCGGCAGATCATCGCCGAGCGCATGGTCGAGGCGCTGCACACGCAGGCGCAGCTCACCACGGTGGTCGAGGTCGACGTCACGAGGATCGCCAAGCTGCGTGCCCGCGCCAAGGCGGACTTCGCGGCACGCGAGGGCGTCAACCTCACGTACCTGCCGTTCTTCGTCCAGGCCGCGATCGAGGGGCTCAAGACCTACCCGAAGATCAACGGCGTGCTCGAGGGCACCCAGATCACGTACCACGGGCAGGAGAACGTGGCGATCGCGGTCGACACCGAGCGCGGCCTGCTGACGCCGGTCATCCGCGACGCCGGCGACCTCAACCTCGCGGGCATCGCGCGCAAGATCGCCGACCTCGCCTCGCGCACGCGTGCCAACAAGGTGACGCCGGACGAGCTGTCGGGCGCCACGTTCACCGTGACGAACACCGGCTCGGGCGGCGCGATCATCGACACCCCGATCGTGCCTGGTGGCACGTCGGCGATCCTCGGCACCGGGGCGATCGTCAAGCGCCCGGTCGTCGTCAAGGGGCCCGACGGCGACGAGGTCATCGCCATCCGGTCGATGTGCTACCTGTGCCTGTCGTACGACCACCGGCTCGTCGACGGCGCCGACGCGTCGCGCTACCTCACCGCGGTCAAGAACCGCCTCGAGGAGGGCGCGTTCGAGGCCGAGCTCGGCCTCTGACGCACTGCCGTCCCGCGGGGTCACCCACCGACGAGGTGGGCGGCCCCGCGGCCGTTCCGGGAGGCGCCGTGGCGCCGCCGCCGTCGGCGCGCCGGTGGACCCCGCCGTGGCTAGGGTGAGGCGCATGCGCGTGCTCGTCGCCGGTGCGTCCGGCCTGATCGGGACGGCGCTCGTGCAGCACCTGCGCGAGTCCGGCCACGACGTCGTGCGGCTCGTGCGCCGCGCGCCTCGCTCAGCCGGCGAGGTCGAGTGGGACCCCGTGGCGGGCCGTCTCGACACCCGGGCGGTCGCGGCGAGCGACGCGGTCGTCGACCTCGCCGGGGTCCCCGTCGCGACACGACCGCTCACCGCGGCGCGCAAGCGCGAGGTCCTGGTCTCGCGCGTGCAGACGGCCGGTCTGCTCTCGCGGACGCTCGCGGACCTCGCCCCGCGCGACGACGCCCCGCGCGTGCTGCTCCAGGCGTCCGGCATCGGGGCGTACGGCGACCGCGGCGACACGCTGCTCGACGAGCACGAGCCGCTCGGGGACACGTTCTTCGCGGGCGTGGTCCATCGCTGGGAGGCCGCGACCGCGCCCGCCGAGGACGCAGGCGTGCGCGTCGTGCACCTGCGTACCGGCATCGTGCTCAGCGCGCACGGCGGGGCCGCCGCACCGCTGCTGCTGCCGCTGCGGCTCGGCGTGGCACCGCGGCTCGGGTCGGGCCGTCAGTACTGGAGCTGGATCAGCCTGCTCGACGAGGTCCGGGCGATCACGCACCTGCTGACGGCCGACGTGCACGGTCCCGCCAACCTCGTGGCACGTGCCGACCGGCACGGTGAGCTCGTGCAGGCGCTGCGCACGGCATGGCACGCCCCCCTGACGGTCCCGGCGCCCGCACCGCTGCTGCGTGTGGCCCTGCGCGACTTCGCCTCCGAGGTGCTGGGCTCGGTCAACGCCGACCCGGCGGCGCTGCGCGCGTCGGGCTTCGTGCCGCGGCACGCCACGGTCACGGACGTGGCGCAGTGGCTGCGGGCGACGCGACGTCCGGCTCCCTGACATCCTGGACGCGCCATCCCTCGGGAGTCCACCGCAGCACGAGCTCGACCGTACGCGCCTCACCGGCCGGCACGTCCGTCCGCTCGCCCGACGACGCGACCCGTACGTGCGCGCTGGTCGTCGACGTCACCTCGACGCGCACGTCACCCTCGGGCGTCGTGCCGGTCGCCCTCACCGCGGACACCTCGGCGACGAGTCCCTCGCTGCGGGCTCCGGCCAGGCGCGCGACGAGGTCGGCGTCGGCGACGTGCGCGGGCGACCCGGGGACCTCGAGCCCCGCCACGCCGGCAGCGTCCGCCGCCGCGAGGGCGGCGGCCCGCAGCCGGGTCAGCGCAGCCGCGGCGGCCGCGGGGTCCCCCTGGTCGGTCAGCCGCGTCGCGTCGTCGGCCGCCGGCCCTGGGGTCGGCGACGACGCCGTCGCGACGGCGGCCCGAGCCGGTCGGTCGGGCAGGGCCCGGACCAGCAGGGCACCGGCGACGACCGCGAGGACCACGGCGAGCCCCGCCGCCACGGCGACCCACGGGCGGCGGCGGGGCGCGCGGCGCGGCACCACCGGCGCGGGTGCGGCAGGCCGCGGGAGCCCGCTGCGGCCGGTCCCCAGCGCGACGGCCGCCCCCGCCAGCTCGTCGGGCTCGGGCACCTGCACGGGCTCGGGAGTCGCCACCGCGAACACCGCGTCGACGACGTCCTGGGGCGTCGCGCGACCCCGCAGCAGCGCCTCGAGCGCGTCCCGCAGCCGCACGGCGTCCTCGAGACCCGCGGCGAGGTGGGCGTCGAGCGGGGGCATCAGCCCCAGCAGCGACGCGACCAACCGGTGCACGTCGCCCGTCGCCGTCCCCAGGCCGCGCAGCGAGCCGCGCAGGTCCACGAGCACCGGCACACCGCCCGGCCGCACGACCACGCGGTCGGCCCCGACGGCGCCGTGCGCGAGTCCCGTGGCGTGCAGGGCCGCGAGCGCCTGCGCGACCGGCACCGCGACGGTCACGACCTCGCCGTCGGCCAGCGGCGGACGGGCCGCGCGGACGGCGGCGAGCGTGGGACCGGGCACGTGCTCGCACACCAGGGCCACGCGCCCGGCGTCCAGCGGCTCGACCGCGAGGACGCGCGCGAGGTGGGGGTGCTCCACCCCGGTGAGCAGACCGGCGCGTGTCGCGAGAGTCGCGTCGACGGGGACGTCGGCGACGAGCACCTCGAGCCACGGGCCGTCCTCCCCCTCGACGGGGCGGGCCAGCCACCACGAGCCGTCGGTGCCCACGGGGGAGGCCACGCGGGCACCGTGCGCGTGCAGGAGCCGGGTCACGTCGTCCGGTGGCGGGGCGGCGGTGTGCACGCAGCCATCCAACACCGGACGCACCGGACGCCGCGCGGCCCGTCCACAGGGATCAGACGACGAGCTGCGCGACCCCCGTCTCGGACGCGACGCGGGCGGCGTCGAGGACGCGCGCGGTGGCGACGGCGTCCGCGGGGTCGACGGGCACGGGCCCGTCGGCGCGGATCCACGCCTGCACCGCGCGGTACAGGTCGGCGTGCCCGCCCGCCGCACGGGGGACGGGCGTGCGCTCGGTGCCCCGGACCAGCCAGCCCTCGTGCTCCGGCTCCCCCGGGCGCCGACCCGCCGTGTACGCGTCGTCGAGCACGGCGAACGGCGTGGGCTCCCCCTCGTAGCTCGTCACGAGGTAGGCGCCCCGCTCGCCCAGCACGCGGGTACGCGGCCCGGGGGCACCGACGAGCCCCCCGCCCCACAGGTGCGACACGACGTGGTGACCGTCGGCGTCGGCCACGTGCTCGAGCGCGAGGAAGACGTCGTCCAGCGCCGGCGTGGTCAGCGCGCGCAGCTCGGCGTGCACGCGTCGCACGGGCCCGAAGAGCTGCACCGCGGAGTCGACGAGGTGGGCACCGAGGTCCAGCAGCAGACCGCCGGCGACGGGGTCCTGCTCCTTCCAGCGCTGCTGCGGCTGCGGTCGGTACCTCTCCCAGCGCCGCTCGAAACGGTGCACGCGGCCGAGCCTCCCCGCATCGAGCAGCGCCCTCAACGTGAGCTGCTCGGGGTCCCAGCGGCGGTTCTGGAAGACGGTGAGCCGCCCGCCGTGCTCGCGCGCGAGGCGTACCAGCGCGGCCGCCTGCGTGCGCGTCGTCGCCAGCGGCTTGTCGACCAGCACCGCGACGTCGGCCTCGAGCGCGGCGCGCACGTGGGCCGCGTGCTCCCCCGTCGGGCTCGCGACGACGACGAGGTCCAGCCCGTCGGCGCCGGCCAGCAGCGCGTCGACGGTCGGCACGACCCGGGCGGCCGGCCAGTCGGCGCGCACCTGCTCGTCGCGCGTGCGCGTGACGACGGTGACGACCTCCTGCCCGGTCTCGCGCGCGAGCCGGGCGTGGATCCCCCGCCCGGCCGCGCCGTACCCGATCAGACCGATGCGCAGCGCCTCCATGCCGCCACTCTAGGGACACCACGGCCGGGCGGCCCCGCAGGGCCGCCCGGCCGTGGTGCAGCGCTCGCCGCTCAGGCGCCGGTGGTCGCCCCCTCGGGCTCGACCGGCGCGCGCGTGCCCGGGTCCGGGCGTCGCGCCAGCACGCTCGGCCACCAGGTCCGCGGTCCCACGTCGTGGACCAGGCCGGGCACCAGCAGGCTGCGCACGACGAACGTGTCGACGAGCACGCCCAGCGCGACGATGAACGCGAGCTGCGCGAGGAACAGCAGCGGGATGACGGCCAGCGCGGCGAACGTCGTGGCGAGCACGAGGCCGGCGGACGTGATGACGCCGCCCGTGACCGCCAGACCGCGCGTGACACCCGCGCGGGTGCCGACCGCGAGCGCCTCCTCCCGCACCCGGGTCATGAGGAAGATCGAGTAGTCGACACCGAGCGCGACGAGGAACACGAAGCCGTACAGCGGGACGGTCGGGTCCGCGTCCGGCCAGTCGAGCACGTGGTCGAACACCAGCGCCGAGATGCCGATCGCCGCCGCGAACGACAGCACGTTCGCCGCCATGAGGAGCAGGCCGGCGACGACCGACCGCAGCAGCAGCATGAGGATCAGCAGGATCACGACGAGCACGACGGGCACGATGACCCGCAGGTCCCGCTCGCCGGCGATCTGGGTGTCGAGCTTCTCGGCGGCGGGTCCGCCGACGATCGCGTCCGGCGCGACGTCGACGAGAGCCGCGCGCAGGTCCGCGACCGTGTCCACGGCGTCCTGCGAGTCCGAGGGCGCCTCCGTCACCACGTCGACGCGCACCCGGCCGTCGACGACCACGGGGGCCGCCTCGGACGCACCGGGCGCACCCCCGGGCGCGCCGGTGTAGGGCGCGGCCGACGCGACGCCCTCGACGGCCTCGGCGGCCTGCACGACGTCGTCGAGCAGCGTCTCGTCGACGACCACGAGCGCGGGCTGCACGGCGCCGGCCGGGAAGTGCTCGGCGAGCACCTCCTCGCCCTCGACCGAGTCGACGGCCGTGAGGAACACGTCGGTCTGGCTGGTGCCGGTGGCGCGGAACGTCGGGACGAACGCGGCTGCGACGAGCAGGACGACCGCGGTGACGACCCAGGTGGGACGCGCACGGCGGGCGACGAACCGGGCCCAGCGGGCCCACAGGCCGTCACCCTCGGCGGTGACCCCCGCGGTCGCGCCCTCACCGCGTGTCGCGCCCTCACCCGGCGTCGCGCCCGTGGCCTCGGGACGGGGCGCGCGTGGCCAGAACAGGGCCCGCGAGCGGCGGCCGGCGACGAGCAGCATGGCCGGCAGGAGCGTCAGGCCTGCGAGCAGGGCGGCGCCGATGCCGACGGCGGCGACGGGCCCGAGGCTGCGGTTCGACCCGAGGTCGGACAGCAGGAGGCACAGCAGGCCGGCGACGACGGTGCCGGCGCTGGCCGCGATCGGCTCGAGCGACTGGCGCCAGGCCACCCGCATCGCGTCGACGGGGTGCGCGGCGTGCCGCAGCTCCTCCCGGTAGCGCGCGACCAGGAGCAGCGAGTAGTCGACGGCGGCACCGACGACGAGGATGGACAGGATGCCCTGGGCCTGGCCGTTGAGCACGAGCACGTCGGCCTTCGCCAGCTCGTAGACGACGAGCCCGGCGAACGCGAGCGCGAACACGGCGGTGAGGATGACGACCAGCGGCAGGAAGGGCGAGCGGTAGACCACGACGAGGATGAGCAGGACCGCCCCGAGCGCGACGAGCAGGAGGATCCCGTCGATGCCGGCGAACGCGGCGCTGAGGTCGCTCACGAACCCGGCCGGCCCGGTCACCCACGCCTGCAGGCCCAGGTCGCCGGCCTCGGTGGCGGTCGCTCCGAGCTCGTCGGCGAGCGCCTCGCGCAGGTCCGCGACGAGCACCTTGGTGAGCGACTCCTCGTCGCCGACGAGCGTCTCGGCGTCCTCGGCGTCGAACGGCACCGCCAGCAGGATCGCCTCGCCGTCCTGCGACGGGACGGGGGCGATGGGACCGGTGAGGTGGTCGGCCCACGTCCCGTCCCCCACGGTCCGCTGCGGGAACGTCCCGGCGAGCTCGGCGGCGGCCGCGAGCTGCTCCGGGGTGACGTCGCCGCCCTCAGCAGGTGTGAGGACGACGAGCGCGGGTAGGGTCTGGGAGTCGACGAAGTCGCGCGAGGCCTCGGCGGCGCGCGTGGACTGCGCCGACGACGGGAGGAAGGCCGCGGCGTCGTTGGTCTGGACCTGGGAGAGCTTGCCCTGGGCGGCGCCGCCCACGCCGGCCAGACCCAACCAGACGACGAGCACGACGGCCACGGCGACGGCGCGGGCCACTGGATTCCTCAGCATGCTGAGCATCATGAGCCCGGCGCGCCGGGTCGGCAAACGGAGAGGGTGTGAGATGCAGCAAGGTCCCCCGCAGGACCACTGGCCCGTCGGCCGGATGCTGTCCGCGGCGGCACGCCGGATCGAGCGCGCCTGGGACGCTCACCTCGCCTCGTGGGACCTCAACCACGCGAGTCTGCCCGTGCTCGTGCACCTGTCCATGTCCCCGATGTCGCAGCGGGAGCTGGCGGACGCCTGCGGTGTCACCGAGCAGACCATGAGCCGCGTGGTCGCCCGCCTGGCACGCACCGGGTACGTCTCGCGCCGCCCGCACGACGAGGACCGGCGCCGGCACGTCGTCGCGATCACGGAGTCCGGCGCATCGGCGCTCGCGGCGTGCGCGGACCCGACACCCGCGCAGCAGGCCGTGCTCGGCCACCTGCCCCCCGAGCGACGCGCGCTGCTCGACGAGCTGATGCGCGAGGTCGTCGCACCGTGGGAGCTGCTGTCCGGCCCGTCGCCCGAAGGCACTGGACCACCCGGCGGTCGCCCTCCCGCGAGGGCATAGCCTGACCTCCATGCGCGTCGAACCGCTCGAGCTCGGCACCCGCCTGCAGCCGTACGTCCCGATCTGGGACCTGCAGCGCGAGGTCCACGGCGCCGTCGCCGCCGGCGAGCGCGAGGACACCCTGCTGCTGGTCGAGCACGAGCCGGTCTACACGGCGGGCAAGCGCACGGCACGCTCCGACCGGCCCGTCGACGGCACGCCGGTGGTCGACGTCGACCGCGGCGGGCGCATCACCTGGCACGGGCCCGGGCAGCTGGTCGGGTACCCGGTGGTCCGGCTCGCCGAGCCGGTCGACGTGGTGGCCTACGTCCGCGCGCTCGAGGAGGCGCTCATCCGCACGTGCGGGGACGTGGGCGTGCGCGCCGAGCGCGTCGAGGGACGCAGCGGCGTGTGGCTCCCGGCGGACGACCCGGCGACCACCGCCCGTCCGCGGCGCGCGCGCAAGGTCGCCGCGATCGGCGTCCGCGTGGCCCGCGGCACGACGATGCACGGCTTCGCGCTCAACTGCACCGCGTCGCTCGACTGGTACGCGCGCATCGTGCCGTGCGGCATCGACGACGCCGACGTCACCACGCTCACCGCCGAGGCGGGACGCGAGGTGACGATCGCCCAGGTGACTCCCCTGGTCGTCGGCCACCTGCACGACACGCTCGCACCGCTGCTCGCCGCGCAGCGGGCCGCGGCGGCGTCCTGAGGCCCGGGCCTCAGACGTCCTGCGGGATCGTGCGCAGCGCCGCCGCGACGCCCTGCGCCCACGTGCGGACCTCCTCGAGGTCCCGGAAGTCCCCCGTGTCGGCCCGGGTCAGGGCCACCAGCGCCCGCTCGGAGATGTTGAGCCCCGCGCGGTCCAGACGCCCCGGGAAGACGGCCACGTCCCGCGCCCCGGTGGTGCGCGCGATCTCCGTGACGTCGTCGGGCACCGTCGCGGGCACCGGCGGGTCCCCGACGGGCCCGGACCAGAACAGCCACGTCGGCCGCTGTCGCAGCTGACCGGCCTGCCGGTCGACCAGGTCGCGCAGCCCCAGGGCCAGGCGACCCACGTACGCCGCCGAGCCCATGACGACCGCGTCGTACGGGTCGACGTGCTCGACCTCGTCCGGCTCGACCTCGTCCACCTCGTGGCCGGCGGCGCGCAGCGTCGCAGCGACCTCCTGGCCCATCTCGCGCGTCGCTCCGTGCCGCGACGCCACCGTCACCAGGACGCGCATCGTGCCACCTCCTCGCAGGTCCGCCCGTCGTGCCCGCGTCCCCCGCGGTCCGACCTTGGCGTCCAGCCTCCCGCCACGTCACCCGTGGCGCGCGGGACCGAGGTCCCCGTCACACCCCACGGGCGGACGCACCGGAGCGGGCTAGGCTGACGACGTGACGATCGCCCCCGACGGACGCCGGATGCTGAGGGTGGAGGCGCGCAACGCCGCCACACCGATCGAGAAGAAGCCGGAGTGGATCCGGACGCGGGCCACGACCGGCCCGGAGTACAGCGAGCTCAAGGGCCTCGTGCGCCGCGAGGGCCTGCACACGGTCTGCGAGGAGGCGGGCTGCCCCAACATCTTCGAGTGCTGGGAGGACCGCGAGGCCACGTTCCTCATCGGCGGCGACCAGTGCACGCGCCGGTGCGACTTCTGCCAGATCGACACCGGCAAGCCGGCGGCGTTCGACCGCGACGAGCCGCGCCGCGTGGCCGAGTCCGTGCAGGCCATGGGGCTGCGGTACTCGACCGTCACGGGCGTCGCGCGCGACGACCTCGAGGACGGCGGCGCGTGGCTCTACGCCGAGACGGTCCGCCAGATCCACGCGCTGAACCCCGGCACGGGTGTCGAGCTGCTCATCCCCGACTTCAACGCCGTCCCGGAGCTGCTCGACGTCGTCAACGAGTCGCGGCCCGAGGTGCTCGCGCACAACCTCGAGACCGTGCCGCGCATCTTCAAGCAGATCCGCCCGGCGTTCCGGTACGACCGCTCCCTGTCCGTGCTGAGTCGGGCGCGCGAGGCCGGCCTGGTCACCAAGTCCAACCTCATCCTCGGCATGGGCGAGACGACCGACGAGGTCGTCGCGGCCCTGCACGACCTGCACGAGGCCGGCTGCGACCTCGTGACCATCACGCAGTACCTGCGCCCGTCGGTGCGCCACCACCCCGTCGACCGCTGGGTGCGGCCCGAGGAGTTCGTCGAGCTGTCGGACGAGGCCGAGCGCATCGGCTTCCTCGGCGTGATGTCCGGGCCGCTGGTGCGCTCCTCGTACCGCGCGGGCCGGCTGTGGGGCCAGGCCATGCGCCGGCGCGGGCTGCAGATCCCCGACGCTCTGGCGCACCTCGGCGAGCCGACGACCTCCCGCCAGGAGGCGGCGTCACTGCTGGCCCGCGCGTCGGCACGCTGACGCGCCGACCGGTCGCCGCGCGCGGCCTGCGGCGCGGGCGCACGCTCCTGCGCCGGTAGACTCCCGGGTCATGGCACGCGCGCGCTCCACGTCCCCGCAGGACTCCCCGAGCACGGGGAAGCCCGGCGGGAAGGTCAAGAAGGTCCGCTGGTACCACCAGGTCTGGCAGGCCTTCCAGATCACGCGACAGTCCGACCCCGCGGTCACCTGGATCATCCTGGCCGTGTTCCTCGGGATCGTCGCCCTGGGCGTCGTGATCGGCCTGCTGGTGAACCAGCTCGTGTACGTGCTGGTGCTCAGCATCCCGTTCGCGGTGCTGGGGGCGATGTTCGTGCTCGCGCGCCGCGCCGAGACCGCCGCCTACACGCGCATCGAGGGACAGCCGGGCGCCTCGCTCGCAGCGCTGGGCACGCTGCGCCGCGGGTGGACGTTCACGCAGGAGCCCGTCGCCGTCGACCCCCGGACGCAGGACCTCGTGTTCCGCGGGGTCGGGCGTCCCGGGGTCGTCCTCATCGGCGAGGGCCCCGGCCACCGCATCGGCAAGCTGCTCGAGGCCGAGCGCAAGCGCACCGCACGTGTCGTGTCCGGTGCGCCGATCCACCTCATCCAGGTCGGCGACGCCGAGGGGCAGACGCCGCTGCGCAAGCTCCCGCGTACCGTGACGCGCCTTAAGCCGCAGCTCACCAAGGACGAGGTCGCGGTCGTCCTGCGCCGAGTGACGTCCCTCGGTGGCGCCAAGCTCCCGGTGCCGAAGGGCATCGACCCGACGCGCGTGCGTCCCGACCGCAAGGGCATGCGCGGGCGCTGAGACGCCGCGGACCGGCGGGACGCCGGGCGACGGCCCTGAGCTAGGCGACGCGGCCGGACCCCGGTCGGCGGACGAGGACCGTCCGCGCGGCGCGGTCGTGCAGACCGCGCCCGTCGCCGTCCCACACGACGGCCGGCAGGACGAGGCACAGCAGGAGCGTGCGCACGAGCGCGGCGACCAGCCCGGGAGGGCCGTCGAGCACGACCGCTGCCGCACCGTCGCGCGTCGGCGGGACCCGGCGCACCTGCAGACCGAGCAGGCGGTGGCCCAGCGTGTGACCGAGCGTCGCGACGAGCACGAGGTTCTCCACCGCGAACACGGCGAGCGTGCCGAGCGAGTCGCCTCGCAGCAGGAACGGTCCTTCCGTGGTCGTCGGCAGGAGGACCGCGGCCACCGCGAGGCACGCGACCCAGTCGACCGCGAGCGCGGCGACGCGGCGACCGAGGCGCGCGAGCGAGCCCGGCCCCTGCGCCGGAAGACCGAGCCGGACGCCCCGCGCCGTACCGTCGTCGTGCCCGCCGGGGCCGCCCTCGAGCCACGACCCCACCGAGTCACGCGTCACCATGCGCCCACCCTACGTGCCACCCGAACAGACGGATCTGCTCCTCGCGTCGCACGATCGTTACCTGACAGGCTCGTCCGTAACATCCCGGAAACAAAGGGCACACGACAGGGAAACCCCCTCCTCCTAGCCTCGCTGTCGCCCGGGACGACCGGGCACCATCGACCGAGGAGCAGCGGATGTTCACCAAGCCAGAGGAAGTCCTGGCGTTCATCAAGAGCGAGGACGTCAAGTTCGTCGACGTGCGGTTCTGTGACCTGCCGGGTGTGATGCAGCACTTCAACGTGCCGGCCGCCTCGCTCGACCTGGACTTCTTCACGGACGGCCAGATGTTCGACGGGTCCTCGATCCGCGGCTTCCAGGCCATCCACGAGTCCGACATGAAGCTGATCCCGGACGTCACGACGGCCTACATCGACCCCTTCCGTGTCGAGAAGACGCTGAACATCAACTTCCACATCGTCGACCCGTACACCGACGAGCCCTACAGCCGCGACCCGCGCCAGGTCGCCGCGAAGGCCGAGGCGTACCTGAAGTCGACGGGCATCGCGGACACCGCGTTCTTCGCACCCGAGGCCGAGTTCTACATCTTCGACGACATCCGGTTCCAGACCCGTCAGGACGCGTCGTTCTACTACATCGACTCCATCGAGGCCGCGTGGAACACGGGCCGCAAGGAGGAGGGTGGCAACCTCGGCCACAAGACGCCCTACAAGGGTGGCTACTTCCCGGTGCCGCCGGTGGACCACTTCGCCGACCTGCGCGACCAGATCTCGCTGCAGCTCGACGCCCTCGGCCTGCAGGTCGAGCGTGCGCACCACGAGGTCGGCACCGCCGGCCAGGCGGAGATCAACTACCGCTTCGACACGCTCGCCAAGTCGGCCGACAAGGTGCAGCTCTTCAAGTACGTCGTGAAGAACGTCGCGCACGAGAACGGCCGCACGGCGACCTTCATGCCGAAGCCGCTCTTCGGTGACAACGGCTCGGGCATGCACGTGCACCAGTCGCTGTGGAAGGACGGCGAGCCGCTGTTCTTCGACGAGAAGGGCTACGGCGGCCTGTCGGACATCGCCCGCTGGTACATCGGCGGCCTGCTCAAGCACGCGCCGTCGCTGCTGGCCTTCACCAACCCGACGGTGAACTCGTACCACCGCCTGGTGCCGGGCTTCGAGGCGCCGGTCAACCTGGTCTACTCGGCCCGCAACCGCTCGGCGTGCATCCGCATCCCCGTCACGGGCTCCAACCCGAAGGCGAAGCGCGTCGAGTTCCGCGTGCCGGACCCGTCGTCGAACCCGTACCTGGCGTTCGCGGCCATGCTCATGGCCGGCCTCGACGGCATCCAGAACCGGATCGAGCCGCCGGAGCCGGTCGACAAGGACCTGTACGAGCTGCCCCCCGAGGAGCACGCGCAGATCCAGCAGGTCCCGGGCTCGCTGTCCGAGGTGCTCGACAACCTCGAGGCCGACCACGACTGGCTGACGGCGGGCAACGTGTTCACGCCCGACCTGATCCAGACGTGGATCGACTACAAGCGCTCGGCAGAGGTCGACCCGATCCGGCTGCGTCCGCACCCGCACGAGTTCGAGCTCTACTACGACGTCTGATCGGCTGCTCCCGATCAGTTCGGCACCGAGGGGCGTCCCGTCAGGGGCGCCCCTCGTGGCGTGCCCGGTGACGGCGGGCTACCGCGCGGAGTAGGGCTCCAACGCGTCGGTGAGGGCCGCGACGTCCGGGGCGCACGCCAGCGGGTCCGGCACGCACGTCTCGGAGCGGTACAGGTGCACGTAGGAGTGCACGATCAGCCGGAGCCCACCGTCGCCGTCGTCGAACAGCTGCAGCGAGCTCTGCTGGTCGTCGGACGCGCTGAACGTCACCAGGTGCCGGTTGCGCGCTGTCGACCGGTTGGTGGTGGACACGGTGTACCCGAGCGGTTCCAGCGTCCGGCGCCACACCGCGCCGAGGCGCTCGACGGAGGCGTCGTCGAGCGTGGCCGCGCCCGTGGTCGTCCAGGCGTCCGGCGCCCACCTCAGCGCCGGGTACCCGTCGACGACCTGCTCGTCCTTGCCGTCGCGCTGGTGCGTGAACGCCTGCGCGTCCGCGCGGTTCCACGACAGCCCGGTGTGCTCGCCGATCGCGTCCATCGCCGCGCGTGCCGCCGCGGCGTGCCCGGGAACGACGTCGGCGATGTCGGGACGTTCCCGCAGCTCCGCGGCGGAGAACGGGGCCACGTAGGACGGCCGTCGGTCGAGGAGGTCCGGCATCATGCGGCTCCACGCGAGCACGACGACCACGGCGACGACCGCGACGACGACGTGAGCCTGCAGGGACCGGCGGGCGGGACGAGCAGATGACGACATCGAGGCTCCCACGGGATCGGGGGTGTCACCGTACCGACCTCCGTACGGGACGCTCACCGGCCGTCCGCGAGCGTCGCCCGACTCACCCGCGCGCGGGCGGGCGCAGGAGCCACCGGTCCACCCGCACCTCGACCAGGACGCGCGGCCCGTCCTGCGTCTCGTCGGTGGCGTCCCACCCGCCGTACTTCGTCGCGAAGCGCGCCAGGAGGGACGGGTACGCCTCGATGTCGTGGTGCACGTGCGCGCGTCCCTGCGCGACGACGGGACGCCCGCCCGTGCCGTCGACGGCGAGCGCGACGCGCGGATCCCGCAGCATGTTCGCGACCTTGACGTTCACGGTCGAGCTCGCGATCCAGAAGGTGTGCTCGTCGAGCAGGAACCAGATCGGCGTGACGTGCGGTGACCCGTCGCGCCGCAACGTCGTCAGCCAGGCGCAGGTCGCGTCGGCGACCGCGTGGCCCCCCGCGTCCCCCGCGCGGCTCACGGCACCCGCCCCGGGGCCGGGTGGATGCGGTGCGCGTGGCTGTACACGTTGAGGGTGTCGCCCCGGTTGAACCCGATCACGGTGACGCCGAGCTCCTCCCCCAGCTCCACCGCGAGCGCGGACGGCGCCGAGACGGCCGAGACCACGGGGACGCCCGCCATCGCGGCCTTCTGCACGAGCTCGAAGGACACACGGCCGGAGAGCTGGAGCACCGCGCCGCGCAGCGGGAGCAGACCTGCGCGCACGGCCCACCCGACCACCTTGTCGACGGCGTTGTGCCGGCCGACGTCCTCACGCAGGCAGGCCAGTCGCGGTTCACCCTCGGCAGCGGGCAGGAACAACCCTGCGGCGTGCACGCCGCCGGTGCGGTCGAACGTCGTCTGGCGCTCGCGCAGCCGGCCGGGCAGAGCGAGGAGGTGGTGGACCCGCACGGCGACGTCGTCGGTGCGCGGGTCGTGCGCGCTGACCTTGCGGACGGCCTCGATCGACGACGTGCCGCACACGCCGCAGCTGCTCGACGTGTAGACGTGGCGGTGGAGCTCCCGCGCGGGGGGTGCGACACCCACGGCGAGCCGGACGTCGACGACGTTGTCGTCCGGCTCCCCGGCGGGCGTCACCCCGCCGCGGCGCGCGATCGAGCGCAGGTCCTGCGACGAGCGCACCACGCCCTCGCTCACGAGGAACCCGGTGACCAGGTCGACGTCGTCACCGGGCGTGCGCATCGTCACCGTGAAGGGCTGCCCGTGCACGCGGATCTCGAGCGGCTCCTCGCCGGCGAGGAGGTCGGCGCGGTCCCGGACGAGCCCGGAGGCGCCCATCCGCTGCACACGTCGTCGTCTGGTCACCCGCATGGGCACAGCCTCTCCTGCCGGCATGCTGCGGCGCAGCACCCGGGCGGCCTCGGCGGGCCGACCTAGCATGGGCGGTATGGCACCGACGCCGCCCGACGACCTCGACCACGCGGACCTCGAGGTGGGCCGCCCGAAGCGCACGTCCGCCGGGATCCCCGGGGTGGCGTCGGCGATGCGGCACACGCTGCGCGAGCTCGGCCCGCTGCGCACGGTGCAGGGCCTGGCCCGCATGAACCAAGCGGGCGGGTTCGACTGCATGAGCTGCGCGTGGCCGGACCCGGGCGCACCGGACCGCAGCCACGCGGAGTTCTGCGAGAACGGCGCCAAGGCGCTGGCGTCGGAGGCGACACGCAAGCGCGTGCGGCCCGAGCTGTTCGCCGAGCACACGATCGACGAGCTGTACGCGCGCGACGACCACTGGCTCAACCGGCAGGGTCGGCTCACGACGCCGATGATCCGCGAGGACGGCGACGCCCACTACCGTCCGATCGCGTGGGACGACGCGTTCGCGCGCATCGCGGCCGAGCTGCGCGGCCTCGACAGCCCCGACGAGGCGGCGTTCTACACGTCGGGCCGCACGTCGAACGAGGCGGCGTTCCTCTACCAGCTGATGGTGCGTGGTCTGGGCACCAACAACCTGCCCGACTGCTCGAACATGTGCCACGAGTCGTCGGGCGAGGCGCTGGTCTCGACCATCGGCATCGGCAAGGGCTCGGTGACGCTGCACGACGTCGAGACCGCGAAGCTCATCCTCGTCGCCGGGCAGAACCCGGGGACCAACCACCCGCGCATGCTCACGTCGCTCGAGCGCGCCAAGCAGCAGGGCGCGAAGATCGTCGCGATCAACCCGCTGCCGGAGGCGGGGCTCACGCACTACCGCAACCCGCAGACCGTGCACGGCGTCGTCGGGCGCGGCACGCGGATCGCGGACGTGCACCTGCAGGTGCGGCTCGGCGGCGACCTCGGCGTCTTCCAGGGGCTGGGCAAGTTCCTCCTCGAGGCCGAGGACGCCGGACGCCGGACGCTCGGCATGGCGTCGGTGCTCGACCACGCGTTCCTCGACCGACACACCGTGGGCCTCGACGAGTACCTCGACGGGCTGCGCGCGACGCCGTGGACGGACGTCGAGGCTGCGACGGGCCTGGCGGAGTCGGCGATCCGCGAGGTCGGCGAGCTGCTGCTGGCCTCCGACCGCACCGTCGTGGCCTGGGCCATGGGCCTGACCCAGCACAAGCACTCGGTGGCCACGATCCAGGAGATCGTCAACCTCGTGCTGCTGCAGGGCAACCTCGGGCGCCCCGGGGCGGGCCTGCTGCCGGTGCGCGGGCACTCGAACGTGCAGGGCGACCGCACGATGGGCATCTACGAGAAGATGCCGGAGACGTTCCTCCACCGGCTGGGCCAGGAGTTCGCGTTCACGCCGCCGCGAGCCCCGGGGCACGACACCGTCGACACGATCCGTGCGATGCGCGACGGACGGGTGCGGTTCTTCCTCGGCATGGGCGGCAACTTCCTCAAGGCCGCACCGGACACGGCTGTCACCGAGGCGGCACTGCGCTCGTGCGCGATGACGGTGCAGGTCAGCACGAAGCTCAACCACTCGCACCTGGCACCGGGGCGCACGGCTCTGATCCTGCCGACGCTCGGCCGCGCCGATCTCGACGTGCAGGCCACCGGCCGCCAGCGGGTCACGGTCGAGGACTCGATGTCGATGGTGCACGCATCGTCGGGCAACCTGCGCCCGCCCGCCGACGACCTGCTGTCCGAGGTCGCCATCGTCTGCCGCCTGGCCCGCGCACTCTTCCACGACGAGCAGGGCCGGCCACGACCGGGCACGCCGCAGGTCGACTGGCAGGCTGCGGAGGACGACTACCGCGTCATCCGCCGGCACATCGAGGCGGTCGTCCCGGGGTTCGTCGACTACGAGCGCCGCATCGACGAACCCGGCGGGTTCCGGCTCCCCCACGCACCCCACGAGGAGCGCCGGTTCGCGACAGCGAGCGAGCGGGCGCACTTCACGCGGACGCCGTTGTGGTGGCCGACGGTGCCGCCGGGTCGGCTCCTGCTGCAGACCCTGCGGTCGCACGACCAGTACAACACCACGGTCTACGGTCCGGATGACCGTTACCGCGGCATCCGCGGCGGCCGGAGGGTGGTGCTGGTCAACCCGAACGACCTCGCCGAGCTCGGCACCGCCGACGGTGACGTCGTCGACCTGGTCTCGGAGTTCACCGACGGCGTCGAGCGCCGTGCACCGGGGTTCCGGGTCGTCGCCTACGACACCGCGAAGGGCTGCGCGGCCGCGTACTTCCCGGAGACGAACGTGCTGGTGCCGCTCGACTCCACCGCGGACCGGTCGCAGACCCCGACGAGCAAGTCCGTGGTGGTCCGGCTGGAGCACGCCGGCGCGGTGTGAGGGGCCGACGCTCCGCGGCGCGCACCCGACGCCCGCTCGCGGGCGAGCCTGCCGCCAGTGGCAGGAGAGCCGCGCCGACCGGCTACCGGGTCGGCCGCATCCCGACGAGCAGGTTCTCGTCACGGCGAGGTCCGCGGTGCTGCCGTCCGTGCTCGCCGCCGCGCGCGCCCCGACGGGCGTTGTGCCCAGGTTCGTGACGGGCATAGCGTCGAGGGAGCTCGACCCACATCCGCTCCCGGGGGGCACCGTGCACCAGGTCAGGACGGCCGTCGCCGCCGTCACCGTCACCCTCGTCGCGGCGCTCGCCGCGGCCCCCACCGGCTCCGCCGCCGCAGCGGTACCCTCGGTGCCCACGCGGGCCGCGGTGCTGCAGTCCGCCCGCCTCGCGATCGACCACTTCTACGTCGCGGGCGACGGCGCCAGCACGGGCGCCACAGCCAACGCGGGGTGGCGCTGGGCGCCGTACTTCATGGCCGTCGAGGGCCTGTACCGCGAGACCGGCGACGCGACGTACCGGCAGTGGCTGACGGCCTGGGGTGAGCGCAACGCCTGGACGGCTGACGCCCCCGCGAGCCCCACGTCCAACCCGGACAGCCGCGCTGCGATCCAGGTGTTCCAGGACGCCGCGGCCGCCGGGCTGCCCGTCGACCTCGGCCCGTCCGACCGGCTCATGGCCGCCGACCTCTCCCTGCCGCCGGAGCAGTACTGGTGGGTCGACGCGATGTTCATGGGCCTGCCGCTGTGGCCACGCTGGGCCGCGCGCACCGGGAACGCGGCCTACGCGGCCAAGCACGCCCAGCTCTACGACTTCCTCAAGTACCGCGGCGCCACCACCTGGCGGTCGGGGTGCACGAACACCGGCCTGTTCGACGCCTCCGAGGACCTGTGGTGGCGCGACTGCATGTACGTGCCGCGACGCGACGCGCTGGGCCACAAGGTGTTCTGGGCCCGCGGCAACGGCTGGGTCATGGCGGCGATGGCCCGCACGCTCATGGCGCTCCCGGCGACCGACCCCCAGGCCCCCGAGTACCGGTCCATGCTGCAGCGGATGTCGGCGCGCGTGGCACAGCTCCAGGGCACCGACGGCATGTGGCGCTCGAGCCTGCTCAGCCCCGCGCTGCACCCCGCGCCCGAGACGAGCGCGACAGCACTGTTCACGTACGCGATGGCCTACGGCATCCGCACCGGCCTGCTCGACGCACCCACGTACCTGCCCGTCGTGCTCGAGGCGTGGCGCGGCCTCACGACGATCGCGCTCCAGCCGTCGGGCTTCCTCTCGGGCTGCCAGTCGGTGGGCGAGGCGCCCGGCGACCCCAGCACCACGTCGTCCATCGGCTACTGCGTCGGCGCGTTCGGGCTTGCAGCGCTCGAGGTCGCGCAGCTCGAGGGCTGGCTCGCGACCGACCGGTTCGCACGCACCACCGCGGGCGGACTGGGGACGGCCGACGTCGGCGGGGTGTGGACGACCGCGGGGTCCGCAGCCGACTTCTCCACCGACGGGACGACGGCCCGTCTCCGCACGCCCGCCGGCACGACCCGCACCGCCACCCTCACCGGCGTGTCCTCGCGCGACAACGACGTCCGGGCCACGTTCGGCTTCGCTCGACCGACCGCCGGCAGCCTGTACGCCGCGGTCGCGGCCCGCCGGGTGGGCAGCGCCTCCTACACCGGGCGCGCGGTCGTCAGCGGCACGGGGTCCGTCCAGGCGCAGGTGCAGCGCTCGGGCACGACGCTCGCGGCGGCCACCGTCAGTGGCCTGACCTTCGCGACGAACGACCGGCTGCACGTCCGCGCGCAGGCGCTCGGCGTCTCGCCGACCACCGTGCGCGTCAAGGTCTGGAAGGCAGGGACCGCCGAGCCGAGTACCTGGCGGGTGTCCGTCACCGACGCGACCGCCGGCCTGCAGACCGCCGGCTCCATCGGGCTCAGCACCTACCTCGGCGGGTCGGCGAGCCCGTCGTCGCTCGTCGTCACGGTGGACGATCTCACGGCGCGGCGCGGCGGCTGAGCAGGACCCGCGTCAGCCGTAGAAGACGCGCTCGACGACGGCCCGCGCGCGGCGTGCCGAGCGCAGGTACGTCTCCTCGAGCATCGCGCCGGAGCCGGAGGGGTGCCCCAGCACCCGCGCCACGCCGGCGAGCGCCGCGCGGTCGTGCGGCAGTACGTCGGCGTGGGCACCTTCGGCGCGGCCCGTCCACAGCACGTTGGCGTCCCGCACACGCGACGCCAGCTCCCACGCCTCGCGCAGCACGGTGGCGTCGGCCTCGTCGAGCAGGCCCGCGTCCCGTGCGGCGTCGAGCGCGTCGAGCGTCGACGTCGTGCGCAGGCCCGGCACCTCGTGCGCGTGCTGCAGCTGCAGCAGTTGCGCCGTCCACTCGACGTCGCTGATGCCGCCGCGCCCGAGCTTGAGGTGCCGGCTGGGATCGACGCCGCGCGGCAGCCGTTCCGCCTCCACGCGCGCCTTGATGCGCCGGATCTCGCGCTCGACCGAGGCCTCGACCCCACCCCCCGGGTACCGCAGCGGCTCGATCAGCGCGACGAACCGCTCCCCCACCTCGACGTCGCCCGCCACGGGCCGTGCGCGCAGCAGCGCCTGGCTCTCCCACGGCGACGACCAGCGCTGGTAGTACTCGACGTGCGCGTCGAACGACCGCGCGAGCGGGCCGTTGCGTCCCTCGGGCCGCAGGTCCGCGTCCACGCTGAGCGTCGGCTCGGGGCCCACGCTGCCGAGGAGCTGGCGCACCTGGGACGCGACCGCCACGGCGAAGTCCTGCGCGACCTTGCCGTCCGCGCCCGGCAGCGGATCGTGGACGAACAGCACGTCGGCGTCCGACGAGTAGCCCATCTCCCGGCCGCCGAGGCGCCCCATCGCGACGACGAGCATGCGCGTCGGGTTCGCCTCGAGACCTGCCGCGGCGCGCGCCTCGGCCTCGGCGACCCGCAGCGTGCCGGCGAGCACGGCGTCGGCGGTGATCGTCAGGCTCTGCGCGGCGCGGACCCCCGTCGTCACGCCCAGCACGTCCGCCACGGCGGTGCGTGCGAGCTCCCGGCGACGCAGGGCGCGCAGCGCGGTGACGGCGGCGACGGGCTCGTCGGCGCGGCGCAGCACCGCGTCCGCCTCCGCCGTGAGCCGCTCCGCCGAGCGCGGTGCGAGGTCCGCGTCGTCGTCCAGCCAGCGGACCGACTCCGGCGAGCGGGACAGCGCGTCGGCCGCGTACCGCGACGTCGAGAGCACCTGGGCGAGCCGCTGCGCCGCCGTGCCCGAGTCGCGCAGCAGCTTGAGGTACCAGTGCGTGGTTCCGAGCTGGTCGGACAGCCGCCGGAAGGCGAGCAGGCCGCCGTCGGGGTCGGCGCCGTCCGCGAACCAGCCGAGCATGACGGGCAGGAGCTGGCGCTGGATCGACGCGCGGCGCGAGACGCCGTCGGTGAGGGCCGCGATGTGGCGCGTCGCGCCGGCCGGGTCCCGGTACCCGATCGCCGCGAGGCGGGCACGCTGGGCCTCGGGCGCGAGGCTCGCCTCCTCCGTCGACAGACGTGCGGTCGCCGGCAGCAGCGGGCGGTAGAAGAGCTCCTCGTGCAGGCGCCGCACGTCGCGCCGCGTCGTGCGCCACCGCTCGCGCAGGCCGTCCGGCCCCTCGACGCGCATGCCCATCGTGCGGGACAGGCGCCGCAGATCGGCCTCGGCGGTCGGCACCAGGTGAGTGCGCTGCAGGCGGTGCAGCTGGATGCGGTGCTCCATCATCCGCATCCACCGGTAGCAGACCGCCAGCTGCGCCGCGTGCTCCCGCCCGACGTACCCCCCGGCGGCCAGCGCCGCGAGGGCGGTCAGCGTGCTGGGGCTGCGGATGGCCTCGTCGGCGCGCCCGTGCACGAGCTGCAGGAGCTGCACCGTGAACTCGACGTCGCGCAGCCCGCCGACGCCCAGCTTGAGCTGCCGGTCGGCCTCGGCACGCGGCACGTGGGCCTCGACGCGCCGGCGCATCGCCTGCGAGTCCTCGACGAAGTTCTCGCGCTGCACCGCCGACCAGACGAACGGGCTGACGGTCTCGACGTAGGCGCGACCCAGCTCGGGGTCCCCCGCGAGCGGCCGGGCCTTGAGCAGCGCCTGGAACTCCCAGGTCTTCGCCCAGCGCTCGTAGTACGCGCGGTGGCTGGCCACCGTCCGCACGAGCGGCCCGTCCTTGCCCTCGGGACGCAGTGCCGCGTCGACCGGCCACAGCGCCGGTTCTCCCGCCGGCGCCGAGCACGCACGCGCCAGTCCCGCCGCGAGGCGCGCGCCGGCCCGCATCGCCTCGTCCTCGTCGGCGCCCTCGACCGGCTCGGCCACGTACACCACGTCGACGTCGGACACGTAGTTCAGCTCGCGCCCGCCGGTCTTGCCCATGCCGATGACGGCGAGGCGCACGTCACGACCGTGGTCCTCGAGCTCCGCACGGGCGAGTGCGAGGGACGCCTCGAGCGCGGCGGCGGCGAGGTCGGCGAGGGCGGCACCGACGCCGGGCAGGCGGCTCAGCGGGTCGCTCGCCGTGAGGTCGGTGGCCGCGATGCGCAGCAGTCGCGTGCGGTAGGCACGGCGCATCGCGTCGACGCCCGCGGTGCCGCCGAGCCCGGCGACGGGCACGTCGGCGTCGGGGTCGGCGCCGACGGCGCGCAGCAGCTCGGCACGCACGTCCCCGGCGGGCACGCCCGTACCAGGCGTGGGGTCGGCGACGACGCGCAGGTTCTGCGGGTGCGCGGCCAACGCGTTCCCCAGGGCGAGCGACGCGCCGCTGACCGCGAGGAGGCGCGCGCGGCCCGGGCCCGGCTCGGTGAGCAGGTCCCGCAGCACCCCGGCCGACTCCTGGTCGTGCTGCACGGCACCGGCCACCTTGGCGAGCGCGAGCAGAGCCTCGTCGGGGTCGCCGACCTCGGCCAGGTCTCCGACCACGTGCTCGACGACGTCGGGGTCGACGGCCAGCAGCGCCGCGTCGCCGAGCAGCCGCTCGGCCCGCGGCACGTCGGCGACGCCCACGCGCGTCAGCCGTGCCGCGAGGGAGGACCCCCGGCCCGTCGACGTCGACATCAGATCAGCGGCAGGAACCGCTGCAGCTCGTACGGCGTGACCTGCGCGCGGTACTCGGCCCACTCCTGCCGCTTGTTGCGCAGGAAGTAGTCGAAGACGTGCTCCCCGAGTGTCTCGGCGACAAGCTCGGAGCGCTCCATGACCTCGATCGCGCCCTGCAGCGACGTCGGCAGCGGCTCGATGCCGAGCGCCTTGCGCTCCGCGTCGGTGAGCTCCCACACGTCGTCGTCAGCGCCCTCGGGCAGCTCGTACTCCTCCTCGATGCCCTTGAGCCCGGCGGCGAGCAGGACCGCGAAGGCGAGGTAGGGGTTGGTCGCGGAGTCCACGGCGCGGTACTCGACGCGGCTCGAGTTGCCCTTTCCGGGCTTGTACATCGGCACGCGCACGAGCGCGGAACGGTTGTTGTGGCCCCAGCAGATGAAGCTCGGCGCCTCGGCGCCGCCCCACAGCCGCTTGTAGGAGTTGACGAACTGGTTCGTCACCGCGGTGATCTCGGCCGCGTGGCGCAGCAGACCGGCGATGAAGGAACGCGCGACCTTCGACAGCTCGAGCGGCGCACCGGGCTCGTGGAACGCGTTGCGGTCACCCTCGAAGAGCGACACGTGCGTGTGCATGCCCGAGCCCGGCTGGTCCGCCAGCGGCTTGGGCATGAAGGAGGCGAACACGCCCTGCTCGAGCGCGACCTCCTTGACGACCGTGCGGAACGTCATGATGTTGTCCGCCGTCGTCAGGGCGTCGGCGTAGCGCAGGTCGATCTCGTTCTGCCCCGGCCCGGCCTCGTGGTGCGAGAACTCCACCGAGATGCCCATGGACTCGAGCATCGTGATGGCCGCGCGCCGGAAGTCGTGCGCGGTGCCGCGCGGCACGTGGTCGAAGTAGCCGCCCTGGTCGACGGGCACGAGCGGGCGCGTCGGGTCCGCAGGCGCGTCGAAGAGGTAGAACTCGACCTCGGGGTGCGTGTAGAAGGTGAAGCCGCGGTCGCTCGCACGGTCCAGCGCACGCTTGAGCACGTACCGCGAGTCCGCGAGCGACGGCTGCCCGTCGGGCGTCAGCAGGTCGCAGAACATCCGCGCGGTGCCGTGCCGCTCACCGCGCCACGGCAGGATCTGGAAGGTCGAGGGGTCCGGCTTGGCGATCATGTCGGCCTCGTACACGCGCGTGAGGCCCTCGATCGCGCTGCCGTCGAACCCGATGCCCTCGCTGAACGCCTGCTCGAGCTCGGCGGGCGCGACGGCGACCGACTTGAGCATGCCCAGCACGTCCGTGAACCACAGACGGATGAAGCGGATGTCCCGCTCCTCGACGGTCCGGAGGACGAACTCCTGCTGCCTGTCCATGGCGTACATCCTGCCTGATGAACGACGCCTGCGGGGTGCACGTCGCACAGGTGGCCGACGGGACGGCGGTGTGCCGGTCCTCACAGGGCCGCGCGGCGCGGGGCGTGGCTAGTCTCGTGGCATGTCGACCAGTGACGCCCCGACGCCCCGCCGCGTGCGCGTGCACCACCTGCAGGCCGCCAAGGAGCGCGGCGAACGGCTGACCATGCTCACGGCGTACGACGCGGTGACGGCCCGCATCTTCGACGACGCGGGCGTGGACATGCTGCTCGTGGGCGACTCCATCGGGAACACCATGCACGGGTACCGCACGACGCTGCCCGTGACGCTCGACGAGATCGTCGTGGCCGCCCGCGCTGTCGCGGGCGCGGCGCGCCGCGCGTTCGTCGTCGCCGACCTGCCGTTCGGCACGTACGAGGCCGGGCCCGAGCAGGCGCTGGCGAGCGGCGTCCGCGTCATGAAGGAGACGGGTGTCTCCGCCGTGAAGCTCGAGGGCGGGCAGCGCTCGGTGCCGCAGATCCGCGCCCTCACGCAGGCCGGGATCCCGGTCGTCGCGCACCTCGGGTACACGCCGCAGTCCGAGAACGCGCTCGGCGGGCCGCGCGTGCAGGGCCGCGGCCATGCCGCGGAGCAGATCAGCGAGGACGCGCTCGCCGTGACCGAGGCCGGTGCCGTCGCGATCGTCCTGGAGATGGTGCCGGCACCCGTCGCTGCGCGGGTCACCGAGGTCGTGCGGGTGCCGACCATCGGCATCGGCGCCGGCGCGCAGTGCGACGGCCAGGTACTGGTGTGGGTCGACATGGCCGGCATGGGTGACTGGTCACCACGGTTCGCCAAGCGGTTCGGCGAGGTCGGGGCCGCGCTGAGCTCGGCCGCCAAGGACTACGTCGACGAGGTCCGCTCGGGCACCTTCCCCGAGTCGTCGCACACCTTCGACGCGTGAGGAACCGGTGCCCGACCGCCTCCGGCGGCCGGGCACCGGTTCCTCATCGGTCCTCGTCCTGCGCGTCCCACGCGTCGTTGCGGGCACGTGCCTTCTCGAGTGCGCGCTCGGCCTCCCCACGCGTGGCGTAGGGCCCCATGAGCTGCGACCAGTCGCTGCTGCGCCCCTCCTCCACCTGGTGGGTCCGGGTGTTGTAGAAGTACTCGGTCACCTCGGCTCCTCTCGTCCCGGCGGGCCGTACGGGCCCGCCGCTACGTAGACTGCCAGGCATGCCGCCGGTCCACTCGTCGCGCACCGCGCTCGTCCCCGGGCAGGTCAGCCCGCGGCGTCCGGTGCCCGCCCACATCGCCCGCCCCGAGTACGTCGACAAGCCGATGCCCGCGCCGTGGCGCGGCTCGGACGTGCTGACCGAGGACGAGATCGCCCGTGTCCGCGTCGCCGCGCGCCTCGCCGCGCAGGCCCTGCAGGAGGTCGGCCGGCACGTGGCGCCCGGCGTGACGACCGACGAGCTCGACGCGATCGGGCACGAGTTCCTGTGCGACCACGGCGCGTACCCCTCGACGCTGGGCTACCGCGGCTTCCCCAAGTCGCTGTGCACGTCGGTCAACGAGGTGATCTGCCACGGCATCCCCGACTCGACGGTGATCGAGGACGGCGACATCGTCAACATCGACGTCACCGCGTACGTCGGTGGCATGCACGGCGACAACAACGCCACGTTCCTCGCCGGCGACGTCGACGAGGAGTCGCGACTGCTCGTCGAGCGCACGCAGGAGGCACTGGAGCGCGCCATCACCGCGGTGCGACCGGGCCGTGAGATCAACGTCATCGGCCGCGTGATCGAGAAGTACGCGGCCCGCTTCGGCTACGGGGTGGTGCGCGACTTCACGGGCCACGGAGTCGGCCCGGCGTTCCACACGGGTCTGGTCGTGCCGCACTACGACGCGGCGCCCGAGCACGCGACCGTCATCGAGCCCGGCATGGTGTTCACGATCGAGCCGATGCTCGACCTGGGGACCCACGAGTGGGAGATGTGGGACGACGGGTGGACGGTCGTCACGGCCGACCGCAGCCGGTCGGCGCAGTTCGAGCACACGCTGCTCGTCACCGAGACAGGGGCGGAGGTGCTCACGCTGCCATGAGCAAGGACGCGAGGCACAGGAGCACGGAGGCCGGCACCGCGTTCGGCGTCGACATCGGCGGGTCCGGCATCAAGGGCGCTCCGGTCGACCTGGCGACCGGGGAGTTCGCGGGCGAGCGCGTGCGGATC
Source organism: Cellulomonas flavigena DSM 20109 (assembly GCF_000092865.1). Classification (GTDB taxonomy): domain Bacteria; phylum Actinomycetota; class Actinomycetes; order Actinomycetales; family Cellulomonadaceae; genus Cellulomonas; species Cellulomonas flavigena. The sequence continues at coordinate 2,369,379 of NC_014151.1, forward strand.
CCCACGCCGCAGCCGGCCACGCCGGACGCGGTGGCGCGCACGGTCGCGCAGGTCGTCGACTCGTTCGACCTGCCGCGCGAGCTGCCGATCGGGGTGACGTTCCCCGCGGTGATCCGGCACGGCGTCGCACAGTCGGCAGCGAACGTCGACGACGCGTGGATCGGCACGGACGTCGCCGCGACGATCGGCGGGGCCACGGGCCGGCGCGTGGTGGCGGTCAACGACGCCGACGCCGCGGGGTACGCCGAGGTCGCGTACGGCGCCGCGAAGGACGTGCAGGGCGTGGTGCTCGTCGTGACCCTGGGCACGGGCATCGGGTCGGCGCTCGTCGTCGACGGGCAGCTCGTGCCCAACACCGAGCTGGGCCACCTGGAGATCGACGGGCACGACGCGGAGTCCCGCGCGTCCGACGCGGCCCGCGACCGCGAGGACCTGTCGTTCGAGCAGTGGGCGCAGCGCCTGCAGCGGTACTTCTCGGTCGTCGAGGACCTGTTCTGGCCCGACCTGATCGTCGTCGGCGGGGGCGTGAGCAAGAAGCACGCGCAGTTCCTGCCGCTGCTCGACCTGCGCACGCCCATCGTGCCCGCAGGGCTGCGCAACGCCGCCGGGATCGTCGGCGCCGCGCGCCTCGCGGCCGGCGGCAGCCGCTGACGTGCCCGGGTGGGGCGTGGCGCTCGCGGCGGTCGGCGCCGTCGCGCTCGTGGTCGTGCTGCTCGACCGCGCGGTCGCGCACGGCTGGTTCGACGGTGTGCGGCTGACGGTGAGGTCGGGCCGCGAGCCCGGCGAGGGCGCGGCGGGCGGCGGCTTCCTCGGGGAGCTCGTGGAGATCTTCCAGCCGAACCGCCAGCACCTCGTCGCCGAGGTCGAGCGGCAGCGGATGGACATCGTCCGCGAGGGTGACGCTGCTCCCCCGGGCCCGGACGAGCGCCCAGGACGTCACCCGCTCGCTCCCGGGGACAACAAACCTACGGTGCCGTAGGGTAAGCGCATCCGTACCACGAGCACCCGCTCCACCCCCACGGCTGGGAAGTCGTTCCGAGCCCTGGAGGTCATGTGGCTCTTGCACCCGTACCTGCACCCCCCGCCCCGACGCGTCCCCGTCAGGCGGCCGCTACCGGCAGCTATCACGAGCTGTCCGCCCAGGTGCGTGAGGCAGGTCTCCTCGACCGCACCCCCGGCTTCTACTTCTCGCTGCTCGCCGGGCTGACCGCGGTGCTCGCCGGCCTCGTGACGGCGTTCGTGCTGCTCGGCCACTCGTGGTGGCAGCTGCTCGTCGCCGCCGGCCTCGGCCTGGTGCTCACGCAGTTCGCGTTCGTCGCCCACGAGGCGTCGCACCGCCAGGTGCTGCTGACGGGCCCGGCCAACGACCGCCTCGGACGCGTGCTGGCCAACGGCGTCGTCGGCATCAGCCACTCCTGGTGGATGACCAAGCACACGCGGCACCACGCGAACCCCAACCGCGTCGGCAAGGACCCGGACATCGAGTGGGACACGATCTCCTTCCTCGAGGAGGACGCCGCGAAGCAGAAGGGCTTCCTGGCGGCGATCACGCGGCGCCAGGGCTGGCTGTTCTTCCCCCTGCTCGCCCTCGAGGGCCTCAACCTGCACGTCCTGGCGTTCAAGAGCCTGATCGCGTCCGCACCGTCGCGGGCCCGCACGCTCGAGCTCGTCATCCTCACGGCCCGCCTCGGCATCTACGTCGCCCTCGTGCTGTGGGCGCTGCCGCTCGGCATGGCCGCCGCGTTCCTCGCCGTGCAGCTCGCCGTCTTCGGCGTCTACATGGGCGCGTCGTTCGCACCCAACCACAAGGGCATGGCGATCATCCCGGCCGACAGCCGCCTCGACTTCCTGTCCAAGCAGGTCCTGACGTCGCGCAACATCGGCGGGGGCCGGTTCGTCACGCAGCTCATGGGTGGTCTGGACGCGCAGATCGAGCACCACCTGTTCCCGAGCATGCCGCGCCCGCACCTGGCGCGCGCCCGGCGCATGGTGCGCGAGCACTGCGCGCGGGTCGGCATGCCGTACACCGAGACGTCCCTGGTGCGGTCCTACGCGCTGGTGGTGCAGTACCTCAACCGCGTCGGCCTGGCCGCGCGCGACCCGTTCGACTGCCCCATGGTCCAGCGGTTCCGCCCGCGCTCGACGCGCTGACGCCGCACGCCGGCGCGCGGGTGGCAGGGTCGCCACCGCGCGCCGGCGCCGTCGCGCGTCACACCGTGGCACGCGCGACGAGCGCGGCCTTGTCGGGCTTGCCGCTCGGCGCCAGCGGGACCTCGTCGACGAGGGTCACGCTGCTGGGGACGGCGAGCGGCCCCAGCCGGTCCGCGACACGCGCGCACAGCGCCGCGGTGTCGGGCTCGGCCCCGTGCGCCGGCACGACGAACGCGTGCACGGCCTCCCCCGTGACGTCGTCCGGACGCGCGACCACGTAGGCCTCGGCCACCGCCGGGTCGTCCGCGAGCACGCGCTCCACGGGCCCGGCGTGCACGAGCTGCGCGTCGACGATGACGACGTCGCGCGCCCGGCCGCGCAGGTGCACGTACCCGCGGTCGTCGACGTCCCCGAGGTCCCGCGTGCGGACCCAGCCGTCGACGAACACCTCGGCCGTCTCCTGCGGGTCGCCCCAGTAGCCGGACGCCTGCGCGGGCGTGCGCACCCACAGCTCGCCGTCGCGCACCTGCACGTCCACGACGTCGGGCGCGCGGCCGACCGACGCCGTCACGGCGGGGTCGGCGAGCATCTCGTCGGGCGTGGCCATCGCGATCATGCCCGCCTCCGTCTGGCCGTAGCCGTGGAACACCACGGGACCCAGCACGTCGAGCGCCTCGGCGAGGCGCGCGGGCTCGAGCGGCGAGCCCGACACGAGCAGCGCGCGGAGCGTCGACAGGTCCGTCGGCCGCTCGAGCTGCGCACGCACGAGCTGGTGCAGGCGGCCGACCGTGATGACGCTGGCGCTCGCGCGGTGCCGGGTGATCGCCTCGGGGAACCCCGGCGGCCGGGCGGCGACCAGGACGCCGCCGGCCGCCAGGGTGAGCACGGCGTACTCGAGCACGACCTGGTGGCTGAGCGGCCCGACGACGAGGTAGCGCGCGAGCCGTGGCGCGAGCGCGGCGACCGCGGGCGGCCAGCGGTCCGGGGAGGGCGCCCAGGCCGCGGTCATCGCGGCGTACGTCTGGACGCAGCCCTTGGGCCGCCCGCTGGTGCCGCTGGTCCACGTGACGCGCGCGACGTCACCGGGGCGTCCCGCCGCGACGACGGGCCCGTCCGCGGGCGTGGCGAGCAGCTCGGCGAGGAACGCGTCGTCGACGACGAGGGCGACGTCCGCCCGGGCCAGCAGGTCGTCGCGCTGCGTGGGGGGCAGCGCGGGCGGCAGCCCGCAGACCCGCGCGCCGACCGCGAACGCCGCGAGGGTCGCGGCCAGCGCCTCGGCCGAGACGCCGAGGTCGAGCGCGACCCCCGTCCCGGGCCCGGCGCCCGCAGCCCGCAGTCCCGCGGCGATGCGTGCGACGGCGGCGCTCGCCTCGCCCGCGCGCACGACGCGGTCGCCGTCCTCGAACACCGGACGCTCCGGGTCGCGTGTGAGCAGGTCGAGCACGGGCTGGGGCCACACGACGTCACGCACCGACGGGCTCCGCGACGGGCGCGAGGTGCCGCGCGAGGAACGCGACGAGCGGGGCGACGTGCACGTCGGGCAGGTCCCACTCGTTCTCGAGGTTCTCGGCGAGGTGCAGCTCGTCGACGACGCGCGCCCCGCGGTGCAGCCGCACGACCGGGTGCAGGTAGGCGGCGTCGTGCGCCGCGCCCGGGTCGTTCTCGGGGATGCGCGGCGCACTGACGTCGAACGGGTCGACCTGGTCGTGGTCCGGGCCGTACTCGAGCGTCACGACGAATGCGTCGACGTCGCGCCCCGCGTCACCCAGCCCGCCGTCGTCGAGGTACGCCACGGGCACCTCCTCGAGGTACCGCGCCCCGCCCGGCCCGGCGACGACGACGTCTCCGAGCACGGCGAACTGCTGCCAGAGCCCGGACGACACGTTGATGCGGGCGACGATCGCCCCGGCGACCGCCTCGGGCGTCGCGGCCAGCTCGCGGGTCGGCCAGGGCTCGTCGTGGTAGCGCGCGCGCAGGATGCGGTGCAGGGCGCGCGCGCTGTACCGGAAGCCGTGGATGAACCCGTTCGTCGAACGCTTGAAGTCGCGCTGCTGGGTGAGCGTCCCCGCGACGTACAGCCCGGGGACGTCGACCGACTCGTACGCGGAGGTCAGGGCGAGGAACCTGTCGTGGATCGCGAGGCTGGGGCGGGCGGTGTCGTCGAAGACCGACGCGTCGCACCGGAAGCCCGTCGCGAGGATCACGCGGTCGTAGCGCAGCTCGCGCAGGCGCTCGTCGGTGCGCGCGTAGCGGAACAGCACGCGGTACCCGCCGTCGTCGCGCCGCTCGACGCGCACGACGTCGCCGTCGAGGACGGCGTTGCCGGACTTGAGCTGGTAGGTGTCGAGGAAGTTGTTGTTCACGGCGCGCAGGTGGCCGACGTAGTGCGTCTGCCACGCCAGCGTCACCGAGCGGGGCCCGGCGACGTGGATCACGGCAGCGGTCTCGAGCAGGGCGTCGGCGGTCTCGAACGCGGAGTTGCCCTTGCCGATGACGAGCACGCGCTGGTCGACGAAGTCCTGCGGGTCCACGGACACGGTCGGGTACTGCTCCGCGAGCTCGACGCCCTCGATGTCCGGCACGTACGGCAGCGGGACGCCCGTGGCGAGGACGACGCGCCGCGCGCGGAAGGTGTCCGCGCCGGCGCTCACGACGAACTCGCCCGCGTCGCGGGCCACGCGGGTCACGCGCGCGCCGTACCGCACGTGCACGCCGGTGCGGGCGGCGAAGACGCCGAGGTAGCTCACCATGTCGTCCGCGTGCGGGAAGTAGCGGGTCGACCAGTGCCGGAACAGCAGCGTGGGGTCGTCGCTCAGCAGTGAGTTCCAGTCGGCCCGCAGCCGGCGCTCGGGGTCCTCGCGGTCCGAGCCGACCTTGTTGATCGAGATGAGCTGCCGGTGCCGCGGGTACCGGGTGAACGACGTGCCGGGCGCGGGACCCGCCTCCAGCACGACGTGGTCCACACCGTCGCGCGCGAGGAACGACGCGAGCTGGAGACCTGCGGGGCCGGCACCGATGATCACGTAGTCGTGCGTCATGGCCGTGACGCTAGGTGACGCATCTCACACTGCTCTGAGATCGTCCTCCTAGCGTCGGCACCGTGACCGTCCGTGCCGCGCCGACGTACCGCGTCGACCTCGCCGCTCCCCTCCGCCCCCACCACCTGGTGGCGGCCGCGGGTCCGGTCGACGTCGTCGTACCGCCCGAGGCACGCGGGCGCACCGACGCGGCGCGGGCGTTCCTCGACGTCGCACTGCGGGACCGCGAGGTGTACGGCAGCACGACGGGCTTCGGTGCCCTCGTCGGGTTCGCCGGCCGCGCCGACGCACGCGACCAGGCCGACAACACGCTGGCCCACCTCGGCGCCGGGCAGGGACCGCCGCTCGACCCCGCCGTGGTGCGCGCGACGGCGCTCGTCCGACTGGGCTCGCTCGCGCAGGGCGTCTCGGGCGTCGCGCCGCACGTGCTCGACGCGCTCGCGGCGATGCTCGCCACGACGTTCGCACCCGTCGTGCCACGGTGGGGGTCGGTCGGGGCGAGCGGCGACCTGGTACCGCTCGCGGCGGTCGCCGGGGCCCTGCGCGGGCACGGCGCGGCCGACGTCGACGGGCGGCGGCTGCCGGCGCGCGAGGCCCTGCACGTCGCCGGGCTGGCACCCCTCGAGCTCGACGGCCGGGACGCGCTCGCGCTGGTCAACGGCACGTCGTTGACCACGGCCGCCCTCGCCCTGGCGCTGGACGGCGTCCGGCGGTCCCTCGACGCGCAGACCCGGCTGACGTGCCTGCTGCTCGACCTGCTGGGGTGCGACCCACAGCTCACGGACGCCGACCTGCTGGCCCGGTACGGCCACCGGGGCGCCGTGGTCGTCGGCACCCGGATGCGCGACCTGCTCGCCGGGGTCGTGCCTGCGGGCACCCGCCCGCTGCAGGAGCCCTACTCGCTGCGGTGCGCGCCGCAGCTCCTCGGGGCGGCCCACGACGCGCTGCGGTACGTCGACGAGGTCGTCACCGCCGACCTCGCGGGCGTCAGCGACAACCCCCTGCTGTTCCCGCAGGCCGACAAGGTCGTGCACGGCGGCAACTTCTTCGGTCAGCCCGCCGCGTTCGCCGCGGACCTGCTCGCGCTCGTGACCGCGCAGCTCGGCAACCTCGCCGAGCGCCAGCTCGACCTGCTCGTCGACCCCGCGCGCAACGGCGGCCTGCCGCCCATGCTCGCCGCCGGCCCGGGGCGGCAGCACGGCGTGCAGGGCGTCCAGCTCGCGTCCACTGCGCTGGTCGCCGAGCTCCGCCGCACGGCCACGCCCGCGAGCATGCAGTCCCTGCCGACCAACCTGCACACGCAGGACGTCGTGCCGTTCGGCACGCCGGCGGCGCTGCGCTCGCTCGACGGCGCGGGGGTCCTCCACCTGCTCGTCGGGTCGCTCGCGCTGGGCCTGCGGCAGGCCGCGCACGTCGGCGCCCGCCGGCCCACGGCACCCCCGTCCGCCGCACTCCTCGACGCCCTGGCCACCGCCGTCCGACCCGTCGACCCCGACCGCCCGCTCGAGCAGGACGTGCGCCGCGCGGCGCACGTCCTGCTGCGCACCGAACCGGAGGACCTCCCGTGACCCTCGACCACCTCGTCATCGGGGCCGGCCCGGCCGGGCTGCAGCTCGGCGCACTGTTGGAGGCCGACGGCCGCCGCGACTACCTCGTCGTCGACCGCGCCGACTCCCCCGGCTCCTTCTTCGCGCGCTACCCGCGGCACCGGCGCCTGATCTCGATCAACAAGCCCCGCACCGGCAGCGACGATCCCGAGGTCAACCTGCGGCACGACTGGAACTCGCTGCTGAGCGACGACCCCGACCTGCGGTTCACGCGCTACACCGACCGGTACTTCCCCGACGCCGACGTCATGGTGCAGTACCTGGCCGACTTCGCCGAGCGGTCCAAGGTGCGGGTCCGGTACGGCGCGCCGGTCACGCGGGTGTCGCGCCGCACCGACGACGCGTTCGAGGTGCAGGTCGGCTCCGACACGCTGACCGCGCGCACGGTCGTCGTCGCCACCGGTGTCAGCCTGCCGCACCGGCCCGCGATCCCGGGGTTCGAGCTCGCCGAGGGGTACGACGTGATGTCCGTCGACCCCGCCGACTACCTCGACCAGCGCGTGCTGGTCGTCGGCAAGGGCAACTCCGCGTTCGAGACGGCCGACGCCCTCATGGAGACCACGACCGCGATCCACGTCGCCGGGCCCGAACCGGTGCACCTCGCGTGGCGCACGCACTACGTGGGGCACCTGCGCGCGGTGAACAACAACTTCCTCGACACCTACCAGCTCAAGTCCGGCAACGCGGTGCTCGACGGCCGGGTCGAGCGCATCGAGCGCGACGGTGACCGCCTGGCGGTCACGTTCTGGTTCACGCGTGCCGACGAGACGCGGGTGCTGCACTACGACCGGGTGCTCGCGTGCACCGGGTTCGCGTTCGACGCCTCGGTGTTCGACGAGACCTGCCGGCCCGCGCTGACCATCGGCGGGCGGTTCCCCGAGCAGACCGACGAGTGGGAGTCCGTCGACCAGCCCGGGCTGTTCTTCGCCGGGACCCTCACGCAGCAGCGCGACTTCCGGCGCTCGACCAACGGGTTCGTGCACGGCTTCCGGTACGGCGCGCGCGCCCTGCACCGGATCCTCGAGCGGCGTGCCGGCGAGCCGTGGCCCAGCACGCCGCTGGACCCGGCACCCGAGGCCGTCGCGGCGGCGGTGGTCGCGCGCGTCAACCGCACGTCGGCGCTGTGGCAGCAGTTCGGCGTCCTCGCGGACGTCGTCACCGTCACCGGCGACGTCGCGCGGTACCACGAGGAGGTGCCCGTGGAGTACCACCGCCGCGTCGGCCTGGCGCCGCTCGGGCACGACGACGACGCGTTCGTCGTCACGCTCGAGTACGGGCCGGACCACGACAAGGTCGACCCGTTCGACGTCACGCAGCACCGGGTCATGCAGGACGCGCCCGGGCAGGCGCACGACGCGGCGTACCTGCACCCGGTCGTGCGGCACCACCGGCACGGCGAGCACCTCGCGACGCACCATCTCGCGGAGAACCTCGAGAACCGCTGGGACCGGCCCGACGTGCACGTCGGGCCGCTCGTGGACTTCGTCGCCCGCGCGCTCGCGGGGCGCTGACGTGTCCCGCGCACGGGAGGCCGAGCGGCGGGCGCGCGACGTGCTCGACCCGGTGCACTTCGACTTCCTCGCCGGCGGCGCGGGCGCCGAACGGACGCTCGCCGACAACGAGGCGGCGTTCGCGCGCCGCCGTCTGCTGCCGCGCGTGCTGCGCGGCGCGGGGGCGCCCGACCTGTCGACGACGCTGCTGGGCGCCGAGCTCGCGGCACCGGTCGTGGTCGCGCCGACCGCGTTCCACCGCCTGGCGCACCCCGACGGCGAGGTGGCCACGGCCGTCGGTGTCGCCGCCGCGGGCGGCCTGATGACGCTGAGCATGATGGCCACGGTCGCGGTCGAGCACGTGGCCGACGTCGGCGTGCCGCTGTGGTTCGGGCTGTACCTGCAGCCCGACCGCGGGTTCACCGCCGCGGTCGTCGCGCGGGCGCAGGACGCGGGCTGCCGCGCGCTCGTCGTGACGGCCGACTCCCCCGTCCGCGGGCGCCACACGCGTGACCTCGCGCACGGCTTCCGCGCCCTCCCCGAGGGGATGGTCTGCGAGAACATGCGCGACGCGGACTGGCGCGTGCGCGACCTCGTCGTCGACGCCGACCTCACCTGGGACGACGTAGCGTGGTTGCGCGCGACGACGTCGCTGCCCGTGCTCGTCAAGGGCGTGCTGCACCCCGCCGACGCACGGCTCGCCGTCGGGCACGGCGTCGACGGGGTCATCGTGTCCAACCACGGCGGTCGGCAGCTCGACGGCGCCGTGAGCACGCTCGACGCGCTGCCGGGCGTGGTCGACGCGGTCGCCGGGCGCGTGCCGGTGCTGCTCGACGGCGGCGTGCGCAGCGGCACCGACGCGCTCGTCGCGCTCGCCCTGGGCGCCGACGCCGTGATGGTCGGGCGGCCCGTGCTGTGGGGCCTGGCCCTGGGCGGCGCCGCGGGCGTCCGGGCCGTGCTGGGCGACCTCGCCGACGAGCTCGCGCACGCGCTCACGCTCGTCGGCGCGCGCCGTCCCGGCGATCTCACCCCGGACCTGGTGGTGACTCCGTGAGCGGGGCCGTGCTCGCGGTCGCGGCCGGGGCCCTCGTGGCCGCCGCGGTGTGGACGCTGCCGCGCTGGCTGCCGCCCACGGTCGTGCGGCTGCGCGAACGGGTGTTCGCCGCCGTCAACGGCACCGAGGGCGTCTCCGTCCCCGGGCCGCTGGTCGGTGCCGAGCACTTCGAGGACGTCTACGCGCACCCCGCGGCCGACGGCCGCAGCGCCGGGGCCGGGCTGTCCGACCTGTTCTGGTACTGGCTCGCACCGGGCGCGCACATGCACCAGGAGCACCTCGAGCCCGGTGAGCGCTACCGGACCGTGGCCCGCACCACACGCCAGGTGCTGGCCGTGCGGCACGCGCGCAGCGACGAGCTCGCCACCGCGGCGGTCCGCCGGGCGCTCGACGCTCTGCCGGCCGACCGCCCCAGCCACGTGCGCCTGCGCGACCTGCTCATGCCGGTGTGGGCCGAGGTCTACCACGAGCTGGTGTTCGACGAGCCGTGCCCGCCCGCGGCCCGTGCCCTGGTCGTGGGCAACGCCGACGACGTCGTCACCGCCCTGAAGTGCACGGGGCTGCGGCACATGGACCGCCGCGCGCGTCTCACGCGCTACCTGCGCGCACGCGTCGAGGACGGCACGTGCCCCGTCGTGCTGCCGCCGCCCTTCACCGCCCAGGAGACGGCCTGGTACCTGCAGGGCGCGTTCTTCAACACCGCCGTCGTGCAGATGTCCGAGGCGGCCGCGCACGTGCTGCTGTGCGCCGGCGCGTACCCTCCCGCCCGGTCGCTGGTCGACGACGACGACGCGCTCGACCGGGTCGTCGACGAGACGCTGCGCGTGCACCCGCTGTTCGGCGTCGCGCACCGGATCACGTCGGCCCCCATCGAGGTCGGGGACGTCACGCTGCCCTCCGGGTCGGTGCTGCTGTTCAACTACCTCGCGTACCAGCGCACCGGTGCGGCGGGCGACGACGTGTTCGACCCCGAGCGCTGGCGGACGCTGCGTCACCACGACGCGCACTTCGTGCCGTTCGGGGTCACGGCCAACCGGGCGTGCCCCGCCCGCGGGTCGGCCCCGGTGATGCTGCGCGCGGTGCTGCGCGAGGTCCTGCGCCGGTACGACGTGACGCCGACCGGCGCGCACACGCGCTCGATGCCCAACCGTGGGCCGGCGTTCCTCACGCCCGTCGGCGCACCCTCGCCGTCCCGCGCGCGCGTGGCCGCCCTGCGCCTGGGCGACCGGTGGTCGGACGTCGGCCGCTCCCTCACCCAGCTCGCCCTCGGCACCGTCATGGTGCTCGAGGCCCGCCGCCTCAAGCCGTGCAGCACCTACTTCTCGGAGGCCCGCGCATGAGTCCTGTCGAGCTCGCACCGCGCTTCTTCCTCGCGGTCGTCGTCATCCTGCTGGTCTGCCGTGGCGTGTCGTGGCTGCTGGGACGCGTCGGGCAGCCCCCGGTCGTCGGCGAGATGGTCGCCGGCGTGCTCCTGGGGCCCTCGCTGCTCGGGCTCGTCCTGCCGTCCTGGCAGGAGTCGCTGTTCCCGTCCGATCTGCGGCCCGTCCTGTTCGTCGTCGGGCAGATCGGCCTGGTGCTGCTGATGTTCCACGCCGGGTACGCGTTCACGGCGCGGTCGGACGGCCTGGCGGGCACCGCTGCGGTCGTGTCGCTCGCGGGTGTCACGGGGCCGCTCGTCCTGGGCGTGGGGCTCGTGCTCGTCGCCGCCGGCCACGTGCCCCTCGCACCGCCGGGCGTGCCCGTCGGCGTCGTCGCCGCCTTCGTGGGCGTCGCGCTGGCCATCACCGCGTTCCCCATGCTCGCGCGGATCATCACGGAGCGCGGCCAGGCCGGCACCCGGCACGGCGCGATCGCGCTCGCGAGCGGCGCCGTCGACGACGTCGTCGCGTGGGTGCTGCTCGCGGTCGTGCTGGCGGTGGCGTCCGGCAGCGCGGGCCCGGCGCTCGTGACGGTGGTCGGGGCACTGGTGTTCGTCGCGCTGATCCGGTTCGTGGCGCGCCCCGGGGTGGCGCGGCTCATGGCCTCGGCGCGCGCCGACGACCACAGCCGCCTGCTCGGCACGGTCGCGATCCTCTTCGCCGCCGCGTGGTTCACCGACGAGATCGGGCTGTACGCCGTGTTCGGCGCGTTCGCGCTCGGGCTCGCGGTACCGCGCGTGCCGGCCGCCGACCGGGTCGTCGGCTCGCTCACCCCCGTCACGGGGGTGCTGGTGCCGATGTTCTTCACGTACTCGGGCCTGAACACGCAGTTCGGGCTCTTCACCGACCCGGCCGTGCTGGTGTTCGCCGCCGCGGCGGTGCTGCTCGCGATCGCGGGGAAGTTCGGCGCGTGCTGGGTCGCCGCGCGGCGCCGGGGCGAGCCGCAGGGTGTCGCGCTGCGCGTCGCCTCCCTGATGAACGCCCGCGGGCTCATGCAGCTCATCGCCCTCAACATCGGGCTCGAGGCCGGTCTGGTCGGGCCGTCCCTGTTCACCGTCCTCGTCCTCGTCGCGCTCGTCACCACCGTCATGACGAGCCCGCTGCTGTCCTGGGTCGAGCGCCGGCACCCGCTGCCGGACCGCGCCGACGACGACGCCGCCCGGATCCCGTCCGAACCGGTTCGAGCGACATCGTGACCGCGAAGGTGTTACTCAAGTCACACCAGGTGTGCCACAGTCAGGACATGCCTGGACGACCGCACCGGCTCCTCGTGGTCGAGGACGACCGTGAGCTCAACGACACGCTCACCGAGGTCCTCACCGACGAGGGATACGTCGTCGACCAGGCCCGCGACGGCCAGCGCGGCCTCCACCTGGGCCTGACCCGTCCGTACGACGTGCTCGTGGTCGACCGGCGCCTGCCCGCCGTCGACGGGCTCGACATGCTCGTGCGGCTGCGCTCGCGCGCCGTCAGTGCCCGTGCACTGGTGCTCACGGCCCTCGGCACCGTCGCCGACCGTGTCGCCGGTCTCGACGCCGGGGCCGACGACTACCTCGCCAAGCCGTTCGAGCTCGACGAGCTCAGCGCGCGCATCCGGGCCCTGTGCCGCCGCGTCGACGAGGCTGACACGCACCTCACGCTCGGGGACGACTGCATGCTCGACCTCGTCACACGCGAGGTCGTGCAGTCCGACGGGTCGCGCGTCGAGCTGTCGGCGCGCGAGCACGCCCTCCTGCGCGCGCTCGCCGAGAACCCGCGCGCCGTGCACACACGGCGTGAGCTGCGCCGCACCGTCTTCGCCGACACCGAGGCCGCGTCGATCGTCGACACGTACGTGTACTACCTGCGGCGCAAGCTCGGGCGCGAGGCGGTCGCGACCGTGCACGGCACCGGGTACCGGCTGGGCTCGCTGTGAACCCCACGCCCGAGGAGCGGGTGGTCCGCCGCGCACGGCTGCGCATCGGGTCGCTCGTCGGCCTCGTCATCGCGGCCCTCCTCGGGCTCGCGGGCGCGATCTCGTACGGTCTGCTGCTGCACAGCCAGGAGCGGCAGATCGCGGGCGAGCTCGCCTGGGGCGTCGAGCACGGCACGATCGCGGGGCCGCCGGCGTGCAGCTGGATCTTCACCTCCGACGGGACCTCGGTCGACACGGGCGTCACCGTGCCGCCCGACGGTTTCCCCCTCCGCGACGCGATCACGCAGGTCGCGGCCACGGGTGTCCCTCAGGAGACGACGGTCGCGCAGGACGGCACGGTCTACCACGTCCGCACCGCCGTGCGCGGCGACGAGGTCGTGCAGGCCGTGTTCGACGCGCGCTTCCAGCTCGCCGACCGCCGGCACCTGCTCGTCGCGTTCGGCGTCGCCGCCGGCGCCGGCCTGCTCGCCGCGGTGGTCAGCGGCGTCGTCGTCGGCCGCCGCGCGGTCGCGCCGCTCGCCGAGGCGCTGCAGCGGCAGCGGCGGTTCGTCGCCGACGCGAGCCACGAGCTGCGGACCCCCATCGCCCAGGTCCACGCCCGCGCCCAGCTCCTGCGCCGACGCGCCCGCGGCACCGAGGACCACGCGCAGGCCCGCGACCTCGACCGCCTCGTGGAGACCACCCGCCGGCTCGGCGAGATCGTCGACGAGCTGCTGCTGTCCGCACGCATGGCCGCGGCACCGGGCACCGCCGCCGAGCGGCCCGACAGCACCGACGTCGATGTCGCCGCGCTCGTCGAGAACGCCGTCGCGGTGGACGCCGCGCGCGCCGCCGCCCAGGGCGTGCGGGTGACCGCGCTCGCCGACGAGGGGCTGCCGCGTGTGCGGGGCGTCGAGTCGGCGCTGCGGCGCGTGGTCGCCGAGCTGCTGTCCAACGCCCTGTCGCACACACCCAGCGGTGGCCACGTCGCCGTGAGCGCGAGCGCCACCGACCAGGGCCGTGCCGTCGAGGTCGTCGTGACCGACACCGGGATCGGCTTCGACCCGGCGGACGCGGACCGCATCTTCGACCGCTTCCACCGCGGCGAGGGCGACGACCGACGGCGCTTCGGCCTCGGCCTGGCACTGCTGCGCGAGGTCGTGACGAGCCACGGCGGCACGCTGCGCGTCGTCAGCAGCCCGGGCGAGGGCGCGACGTTCGCGGTGCGGCTGCCGGGCGCCCGGGCGCAGGCGCCAGCATCTGAACGCGATGCATGCCACCCAATCGCGAGCGTGAGCGCGGGACGCTGACATAGTCGCGCACCCAGAGACGCCCCGCGCCGGGGCGGCTGGCTCTGCCATGAGCCACGATGGGGTGAAAAAGGTGCGCATACCGTACACACCGTGCAAGATGGAGGCACGCATCCGGGTGGGTTCCGGGTGGGATCGGAGGAGTGCGCCCACGATCAGAGCTAGGCTCATGACGCTCCTCGAAAGGAGGACAACACATGCCTGTCACCACCTGGACCGAGGCACACGCGGAAACGACGCGAATGTCGATGCATGAGCTGGTGCGTCGACTAAATGCACTGCTTGGCCCGACGCTTGTCTCGACACTGGCGGGCGCGAAGGATACCAAGGCAGCCACTCGCTGGGCGAAACCTGACAGCGGTCAGATCGGCCCACGGTTCGAACAGAACCTGCGCTTTGGCTACACGGTTCAGCAGCAAATCGTGTCGGCAGAGAACGAGCACGTGGCGCGGTCCTGGTTTCTAGCATCCAACCCCCTGTTGGATTTCGACACGCCAATACAGGCAGTTCGCGAAGGGCGCCACCGAGAAGTCGTGCGCGCCGCGAATGCTGTCATCACCGACGATTGGGCCGGATGATGGAACATTCGGGGCGTTTGACATGCCAGCAGACCGGGCTGTCGCTCGTGCGCTCCAACGGCCCCTGCGCGTACCGCATCGCGGTCACGTCGCGGGGGCCATTGCACGTCTTCGAACGGAGCGTGACGCCATCTGGCTGGGTGGAGTACAACCCGCAGGGAGATGACGTGGTTGTGCCCTGGGGTGAGAATCCTGCTTGGTCGCGCTGGGATACGCCGGGGCGGACGCTCTACGCGGCTGCAAATCGTGAAGCCGCGTTTGCTGAGGTTCTTCAACACCACCGGCAATCTATTGATCATGCTCATATTGCTGAAATGTCGAGCAACTTCCCCGGAGTCGAGGGCCAGCAGTACCTCAATGCAGTCGAGGAAGAACTCGAGGCAATCTGCAGTATGAAAATCGGTTGCGTGCCTAGCTCTTGGCGTGACGCGCGGCTCATCTACTCCTTGAAGCTTCCTGGCAACGGATGGTGGGTCGATGTCGAGCACCCGGACACGCTTGCGGTCCTCAACGACGCCGTGAAGTTGAGGCTTGCGCAGGTCGGCATATCCCAGCCGATTGATCGCGGACTCGTTCTCGGAGGAGCGAGGCGGGCAACTGCCACGATTGCGCTTTACTTGCGGGAACTCGTCTTGTTCGACGGTTCGCTCCCGCTCGGCGTCCAGTGGGAGTCCAAACTAGGTTACGGGACGAACTGGGCCGTCTGGCTGCGCAAAGTCGACGATGGCGTCGCCGAGGACGCATCCGGCGACGGTGTTGTGTGCCTCGACTCCGGCAATGAATTCAGGCAGGACGATCCAGAACTCTTGCGTGTCGCCAAGCATTTCAACGTGCGCATTTTCTAGTTGGCGCACACCGCTTGCCGGCCATAGGCGCAAGAGGCAGCGTCCATATTGCCCCAGACCTTCTGCTTTGAAACCAAGATGCCGACGCCACGGCGCTTTCGGCGGGATCAGGGTCTCTTGGTTGCCGCTGCCATCCGAACCGCCGCAATTGCTCGCTGCGCGGTTGAGTTCGCATCGGATGCCCACTCGCTTCTTATGAAAGCGGATGAGCCAGCCGGTACGCCGGGTTCTGTCCCCGTGCGCGGTTGCCCGGCGCACGGGTGGCGACCATCCATCTACGACGTACGTTGCCGCACGCCTCCAGCGGCCTACCCGGGAGCTCGGGCGGGCAACCCTCGAACGCTCCCTGTCTGGCCTTGCTCCGGGTGGGGTTTACCTAGCCGCACCGGTCACCCGGTGCGCTGGTGGTCTCTTGCACCACCGTTTCACCCTTACCCCGCCGGCCCGGCGGACCGGTCCGACGTGGCGGTCTGTTCTCTGTGGCACTGTCCCGCGGGTCACCCCGGGTGGGCGTTACCCACCACCCTGCCCTACGGAGCCCGGACGTTCCTCGGCAGGACCCGGAGGTCCCGACGCGGCCGCCTGGCTGACTCATCCGCGGCGTCAGCCTAGCGTCCTCACGCGTGGCCGAGCGACCCCCCGTCAGCGCACGAGGCGGACCTCCGCGATGCCCGACCCCTCGTCGACGTGGCGTGCGCCGTCCGCGACGAAGCCGTTGCGCTCGTAGAACCGCCGGGCGCGGGGGTTCACCTCGGCGACCCACAGCTGTGCGGGCGCCCCCGGCGGGACGACCGCGTCGAGGAGCGCCTGGCCGACGCCCGTGCCGTGGTGGGACGCCAGCACGTAGAGCATGAACAGGTGACGCTCGCGCACCGGCGCGTGCGGGCCGACCGTGATCGCGTCACCCGCGAGCGCGAGCCCGACGACGCGCCCGTCGGCCTCGACGACCGTCGCCGGCACGCCGGACTCCAGGCCCCGGCGCCAGCGCTCGGTGCGACGCTCGAGCGTGTCCGTCTCCCAGTGCGAGCCGGGCAGGAGGTCGGAGTACGTCTCCACCCACGACCCGTGGTGCACGGCCGCGATCGCCTCGGCATCCGGGTGGACAGCAGGGCGGACGACGACCTGGGGTCGCGGGGCGCGCGTCATGCGGCCATCGTGCCGGGTCAGACGTCGACGCGGTAGGACAGTGTCAGCTCGTCGCCCGCGACCCCGCGGATCCCCCAGTGCGTCGGCGGGCTCTCGAGGACCACGACCTCGAGCTCGTCCGCGGCAAGCCCCAGCGCGGGTGCGACGTCGTCGAAGAACGCCGCGATCAGTGCCCGGACGGCCGCGGAGCTGCGGCCGGTGAAGCACACGACCTCCACCACGAGGTACTCCGGCGAGCGCGGTGCGACGAGGTCCTCGTCGTCGAGCAGGAGGAACCGGTGGAACCGCTTGTCCGCCGGCAGCCCCCACGCAGCGACGAGCGCGGCGTGCACCGCGTCGGACACCTCCGTGCGTCGCGTCGCCCAGACCGAGCGCCGTCCGTAGACCTTGACCTGTGCCACGTCCCACACCCTCCGTGCCGCCGCACCCCGGACCTCGCACCGTACCGCGGTGCGGTGGGCGTGCTGCTGCGGGCGGGCTCTCGGCGCACGCCGTGTCGGCCTGGTCGTCGACACGGCGTGCGCCGTCTGCTGTGCCTCTCGGCGCAGCCCGCGCCGAGCTGAGGAGCGCGGTCGTGCCCTCAGCCGGCGGGTCGCAGCACGTACGGCTGAGGTGTGCCCCAGATCGTCCCGAGCCGGACGCCCGTCGTGCGGTTCGCGGCTTCGATGATCTTGTTGTCCCCCACGTAGATCGCGACGTGGGAGATCTGGCCACCGCTCGCCCACGCGACGATGTCCCCGGGGCGCGCCTGGCTGCGCGGCACCCTGGGCAGCCCTGCGTACTGCCCGGCGGAGGTGCGAGGGATCGCCACGCCGGCGGCCGCCCACGCCTTCAGCGTCAGGCCCGAGCAGTCGTACGCGTTCGGCCCCGTTGCGCCCCACACGTACGGCTTGCCGATCTGCTGCGTCGCGAAGGCCACCGCGACCTCTCCGGGCGTGGCGCGGGGCACGGTCGGCGGCTGGTAGCCGGGGTACGTGTACGACTGCCACGTCCACCGCGACGCCGCGTCGTACATGACCAGGTTGCCGTCGTCCTGCACCTGGAGGAACCCCGCCCCGCGTCCCGCTGTCCCGGACTGCCACGTCCACCGTCCCGCGGCGTCGTAGAGCACCAGGTTGCCGTCGGTCTGGACCGCGAGCCGAGTCGCGCCCGTGCCGCTCGTGCCGGACTGCCACATCCACCCGGTGGGCCCGTACAGCACGAAGTTGCCGTCGGACTGCATCACCGCCTCGTACGCCCCGTTCGGCGACTGGAGTCGTTGACCCGCCGGCAGCGTCTGGCCCGTGGTGATCCGGGACGGGTGGTACGTCGTGCCCGACTGCCACACGGCTCTCGGCTGCGCGGTGTAGACGACCACGTTGCCGTCGTCCTGCACCTGGACGAAGGAGCCGCCCGACCCGGGCGTCTGCGAGTTCCACAGCGCGCGGTTGTCGGCCGAGTACAGCACGAGGTTGCCGTCCGACTGCATCGTGAGCCAGGCGCCCGCGTTCCCGTCGGTGTGGGTGTGCCATCGAGGGTTCCCGCCCGGGGCGTACAGCACCAGGTTGCCGTCGTGCTGCATCTCGAGCCGGAGGTTGCCGCCAGGCGAGGCCAGCCACTGACCGGCCGACAGACGCTCGCCCACGCGGAGCCGGCTCGTCCCGGCCTCGGCTCCCGCCGCCGGTGCGAGTCCGACGACGAGCCCCGCACCGAGCACCACGACCACCAACGCCGACAAGGCTCGACGAACCCTTGACGCGCGGACGCGCGTGAACCATCGCATCATTGCCCCCCACCGTGATCGGTACGTCAGCACGACTGCTGACGCCGAACATCCAAGCAGTCGGCCAGAGCCGACGTGCCGACTCCCGCGACGATCTTTTTCAACGTTCTCCGTCCGTCGACGCGGCCCTGCGTGCAGGTGCGGAGGAGCCGCCCGTCCGACGTGCTCGCGGAGCACGCCGTACCCTCGTGCGGTGCTCGTGCTGCTACCGCCCTCCGAGGGCAAGACGCCCGCACCCGCGACCGCTCCCCCGCTCGACCTGGCCGCGCTGTCGCACGCCGGTCTGACGCCGGTCCGGGAGAAGGTCCTCGACGCGCTGGTCGCCGCGAGCGCACGCCCCGACGCGTGCGACGTGCTCGGCGTCTCGCGCGGGCTCGCCGACGAGGTCGCGCGCAACGTCGGTCTGCGCACCGCGCCCGCCGCGCGTGCGTCGACGGTCTACACGGGCGTGCTGTACGGCGCGGCGGGTCTCGACACGCTGACGCCGGCCGCGCGCGCCCGGGCGGTCGCGAGCGTGCGGGTCGTCTCGGCGCTGTGGGGCGTGCTGGGGGTCGACGACGCCGTGCCCGCCTACCGCCTGTCGATGGGCACCCACCTGCCCGGCATCGGACCACTCGCCGCCGCGTGGCGCGGGCCGCTGGGCGTCGAGCTCGCGGCCGACGCGGACGGGCGCCTGGTCGTCGACTGCCGGTCGGCGACCTACCGGGCCGCGTGGGCGCCCCCGGCCGCTGCCGACTGGGTGGACGTGCGCGTGCTGCGCGAGGTCGACGGCCGCCGCTCGGTGGTGTCGCACCACGCCAAGCACGCACGCGGCGTCCTCACGCGGCACCTCGTGACGCGGCGGGGCCGTGAGCCGCACGACGCGGACGAGCTCGCGCACGCCGCGAGCGCCCTGGTGGGCGAGTCGCTGCTCGCGGTGGAGCTGGCTCCGGCCCCCCGTCGCGGCCCCCGCACCCTCTCCCTCGTCGTCGCCTGACCGGTCCCACGCGCGTGAGCGTGGAGCGACCAGGACGCCCGGCGCCCCGACCGCCGCACGCCGTCACGAGCCGGACCCCTCACCAGCCCTCGCTGGGCGCTCCGGCCACCGCGATCTCGTCGCGGCGGTCCGCGAACAGCCGCACGATGCTCACCGACGCCGGCGCGACGCGCAGCTGGCTCCACGTGCCCGGGTCCGCGCCCATCGTCACGCCGAGCGCCGCCCGGATCGCGACGGCGTGGGACACCACGACCACCGTGCGCGGCCCGCCGTCCCGCAGGCTGTCCAGACCGCGGCGCAGCCGGTCCCCGACGTCCGCGATCGACTCCCCGTCGGGCGGACGCACGCGTCCTGACGTGTGCCACGGCTCGAGCGCGCCCGGCCAGCGGTCCTCGATCTCGTCGGCCGTGAGCCCCTGCCACTGCCCGAAGTCGGCCTCCTGGAACGCGGCGTCCACCCGCACGGGCAGGCCGAGACGCGCCGCGACGACCCCTGCCGTCTCCTGCGTGCGCACCATCGGCGACGCGACGACCTCCGACGGGTACTCGACATCGCCCCACAGGTCACGCCCGACGCGCTCCACGAGCGTGGCGGCCGCGGCCGCCTGCCGACGCCCGTGCTCGTCGAGCGAGGGCCCCGGCTCCGAGGACCCCGAGTAGCCGCGCGACACGGTCATCGCCGTCTGCCCGTGCCGGACCAGGACGACGGTCACCGGCTCCTCGTCGTCGAACCGCGGCGACGAGCCGGAGGGCACAGCCACGCGGCGGCGACGGCGACCCTGCGCACCCCCGGCGCCTGCCGGGTCGACGGGAACGTCCGTGAGCGGCTCCGCAGGGGACGAGGCGGGGCGGGGAGCGTGGTCGGTGGCGTCAGGGGTCGAGGTGCTGGTCACCCCCGCAGTCTCGACCCGTCGTGCACCGTCGGTCCACCCGGCCGCGCGGCGTGCGGCCGGTCCGACGTCACGGACGGCTCAGTCGGTGAGCCGGACGAGGATCCGACCGCACTCCTCGCACCGCACGACGGCGTCGGCGGGACGCGCACGGATGGCCTCGAGATCGAGCGGGTTGAGCTCGAGCCGGCAGCCCTCGCAGCGGTTGCCGCGCAGCGCCGCGGCACCGCTGCCGCCGAGCTGTCCTCGCAGCCGCTCGTACAGCGCGACGAGCCCGACGTCGAGCCCGTCGGCAGCGTGCTCGCGCTCGGCGCGCACGCGGTCCGCCTCGGCGTCGACCTCGGCGTACCCGGCGTCGCGCTCGGCGACGACCGCGTCCCGGTCGGCCACGAGCGCGCCCTGGGCCTGCTCGAGGTCGTGCAGCGCGGCCTCGTGCGCCTCGAGCCGCTCCATCACCTCGAGCTCGACGTCCTCCAGGTGCGACTGGCGGGTGGCGAGGCTCGCGAGCTCGCTCGTCAGCGCCTGCGCGTCCTTGGCACCCACCTGGCCGGCGTCGAGCCGCTGCTGGTCGCGGCGGGCACGGGCGCGTACCTGCTCGACGTCGGCCTCGGCCTTGGCGAGCTCGGTGCGCAGGTCGGACGCCGCGGTGCGCGACGTGACGAGCGCGGCGTCGAGGTCGGCGAGCCGCGCGTCGAGCTCGACGAGCCGCGCGAGCGCCGGCAGCGAGCGCCGCTTGTGCGCGAGCTGGGCGAGGCGGGTGTCGAGCTCCTGGACGTCGAGGAGTCGGCGCTGGTCGGCGGCGGGAGCGCTCGTCACGTGGTTCCTTCCGGAGGGGACGTCTGCGGCACGTGACCCGTCCACGGGTCGGTGCGGCGCGTGCTGACGCGGGTCTCCACCGTAGTGCCCGCGGCCGCCAGGTCCGCGCGCAGCGCGTCCGCGGCGCGTGGCAGCCACAGCCACTCCGACGCGGAGTGTGCGAGGTCCACCAGCGCAGGTCGCGGCGGTCCCCCGGCGGCCGCGAACAGCGCGTGCTCCTGCTGCTCCGAGGCGGGATGGTGACGCAGGTCGGCGGTGACGTACGCGTCGACGTCGGCCGCGCGCACGGCGTCGAACAACGAGTCGCCCGACCCGCCGAGCACCGCGACGCGCCGCACGGGCATGTCCGGGTCACCGGCGTACCGCACCCCCTGCGCCGTGGCGGGCACGGCGCGCGCGACGGCGACGGCGAAGTCGCGCAGCCGGAGCGCCGCGGGCAGCGTCCCGACGCGTCCCAGGCCCGTGTCTCCGGGCAGCGACGCGAGCTCCAGGACGTCGAACGCGGGCTCCTCGTAGGGGTGCGCGACACGCAGGGCCGCGACGACCCGGGCACGCAGGTGCCGCGGGGCGACCATCTCGACGCGCGCCTCGGCGACCGTCTCACGCGTCCCGACCGCGCCGACCGCCGGGGTCGACCCGGGCAGCGGTGTGAACGTCCCCTCCCCGGTCGTCGTCCATGCGCAGCGCTCGTAGGCGCCGACGTGCCCGGCACCGACGGCCGCGAGCGCATCCACCAGACGGTCCGCGTCGGCGGCCGGGACCATGACGACGTGCTTGTCGAGCGGGGGCGCGTCGGCGGCGACCAACGGCGTGGTGGCCGTCAGACCGATCGCGTCGGCGAGCGCCTCGGCGACCCCGCCGTGCGCCGAGTCGGCGTTGGTGTGCGCGGTGTACAGGCCGCACCCGGCCCGCACGAGCCGGTGCACGAGCGCCCCCTTGGACGTGGTCGCGGCCACCGAGTGCACGCCGCGCAGCAGCAGCGGGTGGTGCGTGACCAGCAGGTCCGCGTCCCACTCCTCGGCCTCGTCGACGACCGTGGCGACCGGGTCGACGGCGAGCAGCACGCGCCGCACCGGGGCCGCCGGGTCGCCGACGGCGAGCCCGACGCGGTCCCAGGACTCCGCGGTGCGCGGCGGGTACCGGCGCTCGAGTGCCGCGACGACGTCGGCGAGGGTGGCGGTCACGGCAGCACGAACGCCTTCGTCACCGTGCGCTCGTCCATCGCACGGTAGGCGTCGGCGATGTCGTCGAGGCCGAACGTGCCGTCGAACACCAGCCCCGGCTCGATCGTCCCGGCCCACACGTCCGGCAGGAGGCCCTCGATGTACCCGCGCACCGGCGCCACCCCACCGACGACACCCTTGTTCGAGCTGAACATCGTCTGCACCCGCAGCTCGGGGCCGCCGGCGGGGACGCCCACGAACCCCACGCGCCCGCCGGGACGCACGGTCGCGAGGGCCTGGTCCATCGACTCCTTGGTGCCGACGCACTCGAGCACGGCGTCGGGCCCGACGCCGTCGAGCAGGTCGTGCACGGCGGCCGCACCGTCGTCACCGCGCTCGGCGACGACGTCGGTCGCGCCGAAGCGCCGGGCGAGCGCCTGGCGCGCCGGGTGGCGGGAGAACGCGACGATCCTCTCGGCCCCCAGCCGGCGGGCGGCGATGACGCCGCAGAGCCCGACGGCACCGTCACCGACGACCGCCACGGTGGACCCGGCGTGCACGCCCGCGGACAGCGCCGCGTGGTGGCCCGTGCCGAGCACGTCGGTGAGCGTGAGGACGTGCGGCAGCAGGGCGGCGTCCGGGTGCTCAGGCGTCACGACGAGCGTGCCGTCGGCGAGCGGGACGCGCACGTACTCGCCCTGCGCGGCGTCCGACGAGATCCCCTCGTGGTCCGGCGACCCCCACCAGGCGGCGCGCTCGCACGACGTGTGCACACCGTGGCGGCAGTGCACGCACGTGTTGTCGCTGATCGAGAACGGCGCGACGACGAAGTCCCCGACGTGCACGCGCCGCACCTCGACCCCGACCTCCTCGACCACGCCGACGAACTCGTGGCCGATCCGGTGCGGCTCGCCCGGGGCCCGCACGCCGCGGTACCCCCACAGGTCGGAACCGCACACGCACGTCGCGACGACCCGAACGACGGCATCGGTGGGGCGGTGGATCACGGGGTCCGGCACCTGCTCGACGCGCACGTCGCGGGGGCCGTGGATGACGGTGGCTCGCACGCCCCGCAGCCTACGGCGGGCACCGCCCCGGATGCCGCCGCGCCTCCCGCGCGCCGGTAGGCTGACCGACCGCAGGGGCCTGTAGCTCAGTTGGTCAGAGCGCCGCGCTTACACCGCGGAGGTCGCCGGTTCGAGACCGGCCGGGCCCACCCACCCCGCGCTGCACGCGCCGGCACCCCGCCCTCAGGCGGTGAGCGCCGCCAGGGCCTGGCGGTACGCCGCGAGCGGGCGCGCCTGGCCGCGCGGGTTCACGACGCTCCAGCGCACGACCCCGTCGGCGTCGACGAGGAAGGACCCGCGCAGCGCGTGCCCGCTGGTCTCGTCGAGCACGCCGTACGCGCGGGCGGCAGCACCGTGCGGCCAGAAGTCCGACAGCAGGTCGAACGTGTAGCCCTCCTGCTCGGCCCACGCACGCAGGGCGAACATCGGGTCGCACGAGACGACGAGCAGCCGGACGCCGGCCTCGTCGAACGCCGCGATGTTGTCCCGCAGCTCGCACAGCTCCCCCGTGCACGTGCCCGAGAACGCGAAGGGCACGAACACGATCGCGACCGGCGTGCCGCGCAGGCCCGACAGCGTGACGGGCGTGCCGTGCGTGTCGGGCAGCGTCAGGTCGGGCGCCGGCGAGCCGGGCGCCGGTGGGGTCACTTCCCGCGGCCGCGGGTCGCCAGGCGCGTGGCCGACCAGTCCGGGCCGATCGCGAACGTCGTCATGGCGTGCAGACCTGACGTGGTCGCCGCCTCCTCGATGTCGGAGTGCGACACGTGGCCGGGGCGTCCCGACTTCGGCGTGAACACCCAGATCGGGCCCGAGTCCTCGAGCACGCTCGTGGCGTCGACGAGAGCGTCGGTGAGGTCGCCGTCGTCCTCGCGGAACCAGATGACGGCACCGTCGGTGACGTCGTCGTACTCCTCGTCCACGAGCTCGGTGCCGGTGGCGGCCTCGATGCCCTGCCGAACCGCCTCGTCGACGTCGTCGTCGTAGTTCAGCTCCTGGATCACCTGCCCGGCTGTGAAGCCGAGGCGGGCTACCGCCTGCGTCGCGGCGTCGTCCGCGGTCGATGACACGTCGGCCCGTTCCCTTCTCCCGCGGTGCGCCGCACGTCCGCGGGCCCACCTGTCGATGTCGCCACACGTTAGCCCACCGCAGGCACCCGGGCCCTGGCAAGGCGCGGTTCGGTGGGCGTGTCACGGACGTCACTGTCCACCCAGGGGTCGCTGGTGTGACTTTCAGGGCCGGACGGACCGAGAATGGTGCGACTACCCGCAACCGACTCCCCGCGCGCACCCGTGCGCCGGCGGCCGGCTGCAGGCACTGGAGTGTGCCGTGGCGCCCGACCGAGGCGCCGGGCGCGCACGAGACGCGAAGGAGCACCGGTGGCTTCCATCGACGAGACGGGCCCGCTCATCGGCGGCCTGCTCAGCCAGGTCCCCGACATCGACCCGGAGGAGACCGGGGAGTGGGTCGAGTCCCTCGACGGGCTCATCGAGGACAAGGGCGGCCCGCGTGCCCGCTACGTGCTCATGAGCCTGCTGCGGCACGCACGGGAGCGGAACGTCGCGATCCCCGCCTCGCTCAACACGCCGTACGTCAACACGATCGCGGTCCACAACGAGCCGTACTTCCCCGGCGACGAGGTCATGGAGCGCCGCTACCGCTCGTGGATCCGCTGGAACGCGGCCGTCATGGTGACGCGCGCGCAGCGCCCGGGCGTCGCCGTGGGCGGGCACATCTCGTCGTACGCGTCGGTCGCGACCCTCACCGAGGTGGGCCTGAACCACTTCTTCCGCGGCAAGGACCACCCGGGCGGCGGCGACCAGGTCTACTTCCAGGGCCACGCCTCCCCCGGCGTGTACGCCCGCGCGTTCCTCGAGGGTCGCCTGAGCGAGCACCAGCTCGACGGGTTCCGCCAGGAGCTGTCGCACCCCGGCGGCGGCCTGCCGTCCTACCCGCACCCGCGCCTGGCGCCCGACCTGTGGGAGTTCCCCACGGTGTCGATGGGCCTGGGCCCGGCGTCCGCGATCTACCAGGCGTGGACCAACAAGTACCTGCACAACCGCGGGATCAAGGACACGAGCCAGCAGGACGTGTGGGCGTTCCTCGGTGACGGCGAGATGGACGAGCCGGAGTCGCGCGGCATGCTCCAGCACGCCGCCCAGCAGGGCCTGGACAACCTGACGTTCGTCGTCAACTGCAACCTGCAGCGCCTCGACGGGCCGGTCCGCGGCAACGGCAAGATCATCCAGGAGCTCGAGGCGCAGTTCCGTGGCGCCGGCTGGAACGTCATCAAGGTCATCTGGGGCCGCGAGTGGGACGTCCTGCTCAACGCCGACAAGGACCGCGCGCTGGTCCACCTCATGAACACCACGCCCGACGGCGACTTCCAGACGTACCGCGCGGAGAACGGCGCGTTCATCCGGGAGCACTTCTTCGGCCGTGACCCGCGCACCAAGCAGCTCGTCGAGAAGATGACGGACGACGAGATCTGGGCGCTCAAGCGCGGCGGACACGACTACCGCAAGCTCTACGCGGCGTACAAGTCCGCACGTGAGCACACCGGTCAGCCGACCGTGATCCTCGCCCACACGATCAAGGGCTACGGCCTGGGCTCGGGCTTCGCGGGGCGCAACGCGACGCACCAGATGAAGAAGCTCAAGATCGACGAGCTCAAGACGCTGCGCGACTCGCTGCACATCCCGATCGAGGACGACCAGCTCGAGGCGAACCCCTACCTGCCGCCGTACTTCCACCCCGGCCCGCAGGACGAGGCCATCCAGTACATGCTCGAGCGTCGCCGCCAGCTCGGTGGCTTCGTCCCCGAGCGGCGCACCGAGCACACCAAGCTCTCGCTGCCCGGTGACAAGGCGTACGAGGGGCTCGCCAAGGGCTCGGGCTCGCAGGAGGTCGCCTCCACGATGGCGCTCGTGCGCCTGTTCAAGGACCTCGTGAAGGACAAGGAGTTCGGCCACCGCCTCGTGCCGATCATCCCCGACGAGGCGCGCACCTTCGGCCTGGACTCGATCTTCCCGAGCGCGAAGATCTTCAACACCAACGGGCAGAACTACATGGCCGTGGACCGCGAGCTCATGCTGAGCTACAAGGAGTCCGAGGCCGGCCAGATCATGCACACCGGCATCAACGAGGCCGGGTCCGCGGCCGCGTTCCAGGCGGTGGGCACGTCCTACGCGACGCACGGCGAGCCGCTGATCCCGTTCTACTTCTACTACTCGATGTTCGGCTTCCAGCGCACGGGCGACCAGTTCTGGGCCGCGGGCGACCAGATGGCGCGGGGCTTCCTCATCGGAGCCACGGCCGGTCGCACGACGCTCACCGGCGAGGGTCTGCAGCATGCCGACGGTCACTCGCCGCTGCTGGCCGGCACCATGTCGCACGTCGTGCACTACGACCCGGCGTACGGGTACGAGATCCGGCACATCGTGCGCGACGGCATCGAGCGGATGTTCGGCGACCGGCAGGACGGCCGCGACAAGGACGTCATCTACTACCTCACCGTCTACAACGAGCCGATGGTCCAGCCGGCCGAGCCGCAGGACGTCGACGTCGAGGGCATCCTCAAGGGCATCCACCTCCTCGCGCCGGCCGAGGGCGACGGGCCGCGTGCCCAGATCCTCGCGTCGGGCGTGGCGGTGCCGTGGGCGCTCGAGGCCCAGCAGCTGCTGGCCGAGGACTGGGGCGTGCGCGCCGCGGTGTGGTCGGTGACGAGCTGGAACGAGCTGCGCCGCGAGGCGCTGGCGGCCGAGCAGCACGCGTTCCTGCACCCGGGCGACGCGCCCCGCACGCCGTACCTCACGGCCAAGCTCCAGGGGGCCGAGGGGCCGTTCGTCGCGACGACGGACTACGACCACCTCGTGCCCGACCAGGTGCGGGCGTGGATCCCGGGCCGCTACGCGACCCTGGGTGCCGACGGGTTCGGGTTCTCCGACACGCGCGCCGCCGCTCGGCGCCACTTCAAGATCGACGGGCCGTCGACCGTGGTGCGCGTGCTGCAGCAGCTCGTCCTCGAGGGCAAGGTCGACGCCTCGCTCCCGGCTCAGGCGATCGAGCGCTACCGCCTGCACGACGTCACGGCCGGCACGTCCGGCAACACCGGCGGCGACTCCTGAGCCGCCGCTGACGCCGCGACGCCCCCCGGCCGCCGAGGCGGTCGGGGGGCGTCGTGCGTGAGGGCGGGGTTGCGACGCGGTCGGCCGCGCCGGCTCAGGTGCCGGGGATCGACTGCTGCGCCTGCGCGATCTCGAGCGTGAGCTCGTCCTTGAGGTGCGCGACGGCCGCCTGGTCCGGGTAGAGGTCGAGCGACGCGAGGTGCTGCCTGGCCTCCAGCGGGCGTTCCGCCGCGATCGCCGCCCGCACGAGCTCGCGGGCGACCTCCGGCACGTGCTCGCGCGGGCGCCAGTGGCCCACACCGAGGTTGAGCGCCTCGACGGGCTGGCCGGCCTCGCACAGCAGGGCCAGGCCCTGCACGAGGGCCTGGCCCGACGAGTCGCGCTCGGCCGCGGTCGTGAGCCGGCGGATCGTGCCCTCGTGGTCGTCCCGCACGGACAGGCGTGCGACCTCGATGAGCGGGTACCAGGCACGCGGGTTGCCGGCGAGCTCCTCGCCGAGGGACCAGACGGCCAGGTCGGCGGCGTGCTGCCGCTCGTGCTCGACGTTGGGCGCCGTCAGCGGGTCCTCCTCCGGGACCTGCTCGGCGGCGCGCCGACGGACGATCTCCGCGAGCGCCAGGAACGCGCGCTCGTTGTTGGGGTCGTCGCTCAGCCTCGTGGAGGGTGTCGCCGCGCCGGGTGGCCGTCGTCGGGCGACGCGCCCCGACCTTGGAGGCCGAGGTGGGTCGCCGCATCAGCTGGCGCAGGCGGGGCAGAAGAGCCATGTCGCGACCCTATCCGCTTCGTCCCGCGCGCACCTGTCCGGAAGCGCTTCGCCCCGTTCGTGCGGTCGCGCGGGTTTGTGGGCTCCCCACAACGTGCCTCTATGCTCGCCGGATGGCGACGCCTCCCAGGACGCCGGCGCGCACGGCACGCCGCCCGGCCACCCGCACGCCCGGCACCGCGGCGACGGGCGACCAGAGCGAGACCCAGCGG
Organism: Cellulomonas flavigena DSM 20109; assembly: GCF_000092865.1. GTDB lineage: Bacteria > Actinomycetota > Actinomycetes > Actinomycetales > Cellulomonadaceae > Cellulomonas > Cellulomonas flavigena. The sequence continues at coordinate 2,397,682 of NC_014151.1, forward strand.
CGCGTGCGCGACGGCACGGGCCTGCTCGCGGCCGCCGCGATGCGGCGGCTCGACGAGGACCTCGAGTGGTACCGCGCGCTGCCGGCCGAGGACCGCTCGTGGGTCAACCTCGTCGCGCAGGCGGGCATCACGGCGTTCGTCACGTGGTACGCCGACCCGACGCGCCCGCCCCACGGCGTCGGGGAGATCTTCGCCGCCGCGCCGCCGGAGCTGACGCGCTCGATCTCGTTGCAGCACACGCTCCAGCTCGTCCGCGTCGTCGTCGACGTCGTCGAGACCCACTCCGACCGCCTCGCCGCGCCGGGTGCCGAGCGCGAGCTGCGCGAGGCCGTGCTGCGCTACTCCCGCGAGGTCGCGTTCTCCGCCGCCGAGGTCTACGCACGGGCCGCCGAGGTGCGCGGCGCGTGGGACGCGCGCCTGGAGGCGCTCGTGGTCGACGCGCTCGTGCGCGGCGACGTCGACGACGCTCTCCGCTCGCGCGTCTCGGCCCTCGGGTGGAGCGGGCGCGGGTCGACGCTCGTGGTGGTGGGGCGCGCCGGCGCCCACATGGACGAGGTACGGGCCGCCGACCTGCGGCGCGCCACCCGCCGGGCCGCCGACGACGCCCTGGTCGGGATCCTCGGCGACCGCCTGGTCGTCTTCCTCGGCGGTGAGGGCGACCTGCGCGCGGCGGCGATGACCCTGCTGCCGCGGTTCGGCCCCGGGCCGGTCGTGGTCGGCCCGACCGCCGCGGGGCTCGCCGAGGCGACCCGCTCCGCACGCGCGGCGCTGTCCGGTCTGCTCGCGGCACCCGGCTGGGAGCAGGCGCCACGCCCCGTGCACGCCGACGACCTGCTGCCCGAGCGCGTGCTCGTCGGCGACCCGGACGCGCGCCGTGCGCTCGTCGAACGCGCCTACGCCCCGCTGGCGGCCAGCCAGGGCTCGTTGCTCGACACGCTCTCGGCGTACCTCGGCGCGGGCCGCTCGCTCGAGGCCGCCGCCCGCACGCTGTACGTGCACCCCAACACGGTGCGGTACCGGCTGCGGCGCGTGTGCGACGTCACGGGGTGGGACCCGCTCGACGCGCGCGAGTCGTACGTCCTGCAGATCGCGCTGGCGGTGGGACGCCTGGACGCCGTCGACGGCTGACGACGTCGAGGGCCCGCACCCGCTCCGTCGCGCTCATGTTGTACAGGTTCGACAACACTGGGTGACGAGGTTGGTGCGAGCCGTGAGCAGGACGACGCGCACCCGGGCGGCATGGTTGTCGGGTGCTCGTCGTCGCCTGCCCCGGCCAGGGTGCCCAGTCCCCCGGCATGCTCACCCCGTGGACCGAGGTCGACGGCTTCGCCGACGCACTGCGCCGCGCGAGCGAGGTCGTCGGGTCGGACCTGCTCGCGCACGGCACGACGTCCGACGCCGAGACGATCCGCGACACGGCGGTCGCCCAGCCCCTGCTCGTGGCCACCGCGCTGGCGAGCCTGCGTGCGCTGCTCGGCGCCGACGCTGCCACGGACCTCGCGAGCGTCGCGCCCCGGGCGTTCGACGTCGTCGCCGGCCACTCCGTCGGCGAGCTCGCGGCCGCCGCAGCGGCGGGTGTCCTCACCGACGACGAGGCGCTGGCGCTCGTCGCGGTCCGTGGCACCGCGATGGCCCGCGCCGCGGCGTCGGCCCCCACGGGCATGAGCGCCGTCCTCGGCGGCGACCCGGACGAGGTGCTGGCCCGCCTCGAGGTCCTCGACCTCGTCCCGGCCAACGTCAACGGCGGCGGCCAGGTCGTCGCGGCGGGTGCGCTCGACGCGCTCGCGGCGCTGTCCGCCGAGCCGCCGGCGCGGGCACGCGTCATCGCGCTGCAGGTCGCCGGTGCGTTCCACACGCGCTACATGGCCCCGGCCGTCGACGAGCTCGCCGCCGCAGCCGCGACGCTCACGCCCCGGGACCCCGTCGTCACGCTCCTGGGCAACGCCGACGGCCGGGCCGTCGCCGACGGCGCCGACGCGCTGGCCCGGATCGTCGCCCAGGTCGCCCGACCGGTGCGCTGGGACCTGTGCCAGGCCGCACTGGCCGACCTGGGCGTCACGGCGCTGCTGGAGGTGGCCCCCGGTGGCGTCCTCACGGGCCTGGCGCGTCGCACCCTGCCCGGCGTCGAGACCCTCGCGCTGAAGTCCCCCGCCGACCTCGACGCCGCCCGCGACCTCGTCCGGCGGCACGCCGGCGCCGTCCTCACCCCCCAGGAGAGCCAGTCGTGACCCGTCCGACCCTCACGCAGGCCACGGGGCCGGCGCACACCCGGATCCTCGGCCTCGGCGGCGTCCGTGGCGAGCGCGTCGTCCCCAACGA